>CAVQCF010000016.1:0-417519 GCA_963710885.1 uncultured Acidobacteriaceae bacterium | reverse complement strand
CGAGGTTATCGAAAAATCCTCGGATATCGGCATCCAGAACGTAGTTCACCTTCTTCTTCAGGAGCGCGTACGACAACGCATCCAGTGCTTGATGCTGGCTGCGCCCCGGGCGAAACCCATACGAAAAGCCGAGAAACTCCTCTTCATAGATCTGGTTGAGGATGGTAACCACGGCCTGTTGGACAAGTTTGTCTTCGATAGCCGGGACCGCGAGTGGGCGTTGCCGCCCATCCGCTTTCTCTATGTACACTCTTCTCGATGGCGTCGCTCGATAGGCTCCGCGATGAACTCGGCCATGAAGATCGGTCAGCCGATCCTCTAGCCCGTCTTCATACTCCTGCCAGGTAACCCCGTCCACTCCGGGTGCGGCTTTCCTCTTGAGGGAGTAAAAGCTTTCCCGCAGCAGATCAACGGTCAGGTGGTGGAGCAAGGCGGTGAACTTCATCTCCTTATTGTCCCTTGCTGCTTTCCGCACGTCCGCCAACCCCTGGGACACGCCCTTCCCGCTCTGAGTCGAGTACGTGTTAGGTTGACGAGCGTTCTCCTTGATCAACGGCCTTCCCTCCCCACTCTCCGCCGACAATTTCCCGTCTTTGTTCGAATGGTTCATAGGTACTATTCCGCTGTGTGACTCCTCGTAGACGTACGCGCGGGCCTTGTGGCTCTGGCCTTCGCCCGCCGACCTGCGGCCTGAGCCGCAGGTGTCTCCGAGGTCTCCCGGTTCTCGTGCATGAAGTTTCTAGGCGTGTCTGGGGTCTTCGACTACGCCGGACCAAACAGGAGCTCGCGCTATCGCGCCTGTTCATGTTGCCTTCCGCACATTACAAGGGCGTCGGCGTCCGGGTTGACAGTTTACGGAGCTGAATACCCACCCCGCCTATCCCCTGTCTACGCTTCGCTGAGTACCTCGCGATACCCAGCGCAAGACTCGAGGCCGAGCAGATCGCTACTCCTTTCTCGTGAGGAACTTTCATCCTCTGCTTCATGCCGGTTTATCCCGGCGCACTGTAATGGCCTGAACACGACACTTAGAGCGTTTTCAGGAAGTCGTGAAAGGTCATGACGCGGTGAGCTTGCGACGACGGGACTGTTCGGTTCGATAGATCAGGGTCGCCAGTGACAAGGACGAAGCTATCCTGTGCTAGATAGCGAAGCTGGAATTGATCGAAGACGTCGGACGAGTTTTTCTCGATCGAATAATTCCCGGTCAAGAATGCGTGCAGAACAAACATAGTGAATTCGACAACGGCACTGAGTTTTTTTATCATCACATCGACTAACGCCGGTTCGGGTTTTGTCTTGAGCAGGTCGCGCAGAAGAATTTCGATAAACGCTCGTTTTTCTGTATTCCACGCAGACGGCGGGTCAATCTCCCGCCGGTTTTCGGGCGGGAGACGCCGGCCCCGCTCGCGAAAGAGTTCGCGCCACGTAGGATTGTGCGCAGTAGCTATCACTTCCAACCCGCTCACCCATTTGCTTTTGAGATCGCAGACGATATCGTTTACAGCAGATAGCTCCTGGAAACGAGCGTGAAGGCCCTTGTATGGCAGGCCTTGGAGAAGCTGCTCGAGCGTAACGGCACGGCGCAATAGGTCCATGTGACGCTGAAGCGCTGAACCACTCGGAGCAACTAGGTCAGCTGGGATCGGAACGTGAAGTACATCTCTGCAAAGCATACGCGTTGGGTCTTCGAGTACTCGTCCTCTCGACAGATCGAACGCGAGACTGACCTGCGCCTTAAGATCCAGGAATTTCTCTGATGGGATACCATCGAGGCCCGCGAGAAGCTCGAGCACAGTGATCACACTCAGAGGCCAGCAGTGCCGCGGTCGACGCAGGAGCAGAAACTGCCAGTCAGGCTGCGGAATCAGTCCGCTCTGAACGTGACCGAACACATTCGTGTCGAAGATTGGTTTCAGTCGCAAAGGCGGTTCCAACCTATCATTGTGCAACGTAAAGGCAACACATGAGCCGGAAAACAGAGGCAGGACGCATTTAACGGTCAGTCGGGGTTTTGAGTGAAATGGCCCGTTAACGCGTCAACAACGCCGAATTGGTACGAGGTGAGCTAGAATTCTGCGGAAGGGAGTGCAACCTATGGCAATCGACATGGACAAGCTCAACGCATTTATGGGGAGGTTTGTCGGCGATCTCGGCGCAGCGGTGCATGCAGGAATGGTGGTAATAGGCGAAAGGTTAGGATTGTACAAGGCGCTGGCAGCGCATCCCATGACATCGGCCGAACTGGCGGCCAAGACGGCGACCGATGAACGTTACGTGCGGGAATGGCTGTCGTCACAGGCGGCGGGTGGCTACGTCTCTTACGATGAGAAAAGCAACAAGTTTAGCCTCACCGAGGAGCAGGCCTTTGCCCTCGCGAACGAGGATAGCCCGGCGTATCTGCCTGGCGCCTTCCAGTTAGCTCTGGGGTCGCTCGCAGCGGTTCCGAGAATCGCTGATTCTTTTCGCACCGGTGCGGGGATGGGATGGCACGAACATGATGACGGGGTGTTTCACGGGTGCGAAAAGTTTTTCCGGCCCGGCTACGCAGCCAATCTGGTGAGCTCTTGGATTCCGTCACTCCATGACGTAAAGCAAAAGCTCGAAACCGGCGCGCGAGTGGCCGACGTGGGCTGCGGGAAAGGCGCATCCACTATGTTGCTGGCGAAGGCATTTCCCAATTCCACCTTCTTCGGATTCGATTACCACGACAAATCGATCGAAGGAGCTCGTGATACGGCGAAGCGGGAAGGACTTGCGGACCGGGTCACCTTCGAGGTGGCTAAGGCCAAGGACTTTCCCGGGAAGGACTACGACTTCGTCGCCGTGTTCGACTGCTTGCACGACATGGGCGACCCCGTCGGCGCCGCCGCTCACGTGCGACGCTCCATAAGAAATGACGCGACATGGATGATCGTGGAACCATTCGCGAACGACGAGTTGAAGGACAACCTGAATCCTGTGGGCCGGGTGTATTACTCATTTTCGACACTGCTGTGCACTCCCTGTTCACGATCGCAGGAGGTAGGACTGTGCCTGGGCGCGCAATCCGGAGAAGCCCGCATCCGAGAGGTGGTAACGTCGGCCGGGTTCAGTCGTTTCCGGCGAGCCACAGAAACGCCTTTCAACATTGTTTACGAAGCTCGGCCCTGAACGAATTCCTCCGCCACAACGAGGCTTCACTATTTGCAAAGGAAGAGATCACACGGGCGGTATGACGCGTAAGGGAGAAGTGAAGGCGTGCTGTCGCTCCTATATTTGCACCGTATCGGTGTTACGTGTCGTCAGCCAACCGCGTCACCGTCGTTGGCGGACGGCGGAGAATACGAGCCTGCCGGGATCTGCACACTTGTTCTAAAGCTCGTGCCGCCTGCCAAGGCGTTACCATGTTTTCGTTGGTCCGGGTGCGGCATTCATTTCTTTCCGCTAAAATCTCAGACGCACGAAAGGAGCACCAATGGCAAGAAAAAAAATCGATCCGCTAAACAGGAAGCAGTACGGCGCTGTCTCGGCCGCGCTAACGTCTCCAACATTCCGGCCGCGGTGAGTTTTTACCAAAAGGCATTTGGCTTTTCCAAACGGGGGATCATGAATGGACCTGATGGCAAACCCGTTCACGCTGAACTCACGTTGCGTGGCACGACGCTGATGCTGGGGCCGGAGAGCGAGCAAATGGGGACACGCAGCGCCAAGAGCGTCGGTGCCTCTCCTGCTACGCTCTACATTTACGTGGAGAACGCGGATAAGGTCGTCGAAAAGGCGGCTAAGCTTGGCGCAACACGCCAAGGTCCCGTGATGGACATGTTCTGGGGCGATCGCTGCGGCACTGTTGTTGATCCAGACGGCTACGCGTGGATGGTCGGTACGCACAAAGCAGAACCGACGGCCAAAGAGATGAAGAAAGGAATGGAGGAGATGATGAAGCATCAGCCAACTGGAACCGCCGCAGCTGACTGAGAACCCTTCATTCGAAAGGCATTTGGTTGTGCCGTCGTCGCGTCCGGTTCGCGAAAATTGCTCAGCCCGACGCCCACTAGTCGATAGCGTTGTCTCGGCCAAGGTTCACGCGCTCCCGCAGCTCAGGGCGACTTCAGTCAATTCTTCGCAGGATGATGAAGAGGAATCCGCCGTATGGCTGCGGGCAAGAATCTTGACTGGCTCGTCTGCAGTTTTGAGAGCGACGGAGCGAGCAATCCGTGATGCCTTGTGCGAAACCGACCAAAGCTTCTCTAAAAGGCGTCGAATCATGGGCTCGGTCTCCGCCAAAAGAATGTCTTGTTCAAAAGTATCCGCAACGGAGATGGATTGCGTAGGCCGGTCGGGACGATTTCGTTACAATTCCGCTCATTGACCTTCCGCCGAGATTCCAGCCAGTTCCGCAAGGATTCTCCAGTGCCTCGGATGCGGGCGGTAGCCCTCACGGATTCGGCCTGCGTACCAGCGAGATACTCCAATCCTCGACCGAATGACTGAAGTCGAAACAGCGGAGAGCAGCGGCTGGATTTGTTGCGAGAACACTTCGCTCGTAAGCCAAGCGGGTTGAGTTGATTCATCCCATGCCGAACACGCCTGTGCGTGCCGCCTACGGGAAGCGACATGTTTAGTACGAGCTTGCGGGCTCTGAGCAGCGGCACGACCTAACTTGGCAGCGCCCGCCAGCCGTTCGGTCGCTCCTTCCACAGCGCAACTCGCGCAGTTCAATCTCCCGTTCGCGATCTTCTTTCCACAGCCTCGACAGAAATGTTCTGTCTTGGGCGGTTTAGGCGCGATCATCCAGACCTTCCCTTTGGCTTCAGTACGTCGCTGCTGAGTAAGACGTGTCGGGAGAATTGAATTGCGAGTGCGTCCAGAGGTGACTCCTGCCCAGAGGGTTCGCGCCACATATTCAGCCCACGGCGCAACCAGCTTTCCCCAGACAGGGGCGGTCTCGCTAAGCTTGGCGCACATCGGAGCCATGAGCCGTACATTCCCCCTTGCGGTTTCGAAAAAGTCGGCCCGGCGCAAGGGCTCTTTCGCGATCCAGTCAAGTAACCACGCCTCAATTCTTGGTCGTATGGGTTCGAGTACGTCGAAAACCGCGGAATCACGGTTGGCTGTGTCGGTATGCAAACCCAATCCCAATCCGGGGTCCATACCAAGGGCCGAGATAGCCAGTCTGGTCTCGGCCTCGAGCAAGGCGCTGCAATAATTAAGGATGGCGTGGACTGGCGTCACGGCCAGGCGCGGACCGCCACTTAGCGACGATTGCCTACTTCCAACAAATCGCCAGTGTTCCGGGATTTTTGGTAGATCAGCTTTCGGCCAACTCACAGGAATATCCCGCCACTCGCGAAAATACGATGCCGCCGCGTTCGATTCGAGAATTCGGAGCGCGTCAAAGTTTTCTGCTGAATCCAACCTATTACGAAAGCGGGCGATCACGTCCGCCGTCGCCCCACGATCAAGGAGGTCCCGCAGGACTTGTTCCTGACCTTGAAGTTTGGCGTCGATGAGTCGGCGGCAGATTTCAAGTCCCACGCCGTTATTGATGGCGAAAGCTTGAGCACGTCTCAATTTTGCATCCGATGATCCGACTGGCCCTGTGACGCATAACACCTTGCCATTGCGCTCAAGAAAAGAGAATGCAATATCTTGATCCCGTATCCACCTCAGTGCCGCCAGCGAAATTTGGCCATCAGAACCAACGACGACGAGTCGTTTCAGCCCATGCCCCACGCGCGGAAGTCGGTAGTCATAACGGGAAGCACCGATGCCGTCGTGCGGTGGTGTTGGGCTGTGCTGAAGGACTGGATAACAAAGCGGTCGCCAAGAAGTTGCGCTGCTCGTTGGGCATGGTGGGCAAGTGGCGGGCGCGCTTCCTGCAAGCACGCTTGGCAGGGCTATACGACGAACCACGTCCCGGAGCGCCACGCCAGATCAGCGATGATCAGGTCGAGAAGGTCGTGATTCAAACTCTGGAAAGCACGCCTCGCGGCCAAACCCACTGGAGCACGCGCGGTTTAGCCAAAGCCAGCGGACTGAGCCGGATGACCATTAGCCGGATTTGGCAGGCCTTCGGATTGCAGCCGCACCGAGCGGACACGTTCAAGCTGTCGCCGGATCCGCAACTGATTGAAAAAGTACGCGACATCGTGGGTTTGTACATGAACCCGCCCGAGCACGCGGTGGTGTTCTGTGTCGATGAGAAGAGCCAAATCCAGGCGTTAGACCGCACCCAGCCACTGTTGCCGATGCGGCCGGGGCAACTGGAGCGCGGCACGCATGACTACAAACGCCATGGCACGACGTCGCTGTTTGCCGCGCTGGAATTGAAGACCAGTCGAGTGATTGGCCAACTGCACCACCGCCACCGCTCGCAGGAATTTCGCCAGTTCCTCGATGGGATCGAGGCGCAAGTGCCCGCCGGACTCGATGTGCATATTATTGTGGACAACTACGGAACCCACAAAACTGCCATCATCCGGAAATGGTTCGCCAAACGTCCACGCTTTCATATCCACTTCACTCCCACCTACGGATCCTGGATCAACCTGGTGGAGCGCTGGTTCGCCGAACTCACCAACAAGCGAATTCGACGGGGCGTGTTCCGCAGTGTAAAAGACCTGGAAGCAGCCATCCGCGAATTCATCGACATGCACAATGAAGATCCCAAGCCCTTCGTTTGGACTAAAACCGCGGACCAAATCCTGGCCAGCATCGCTCGTTACGCGCAACGCACGACCGCTTCTAACTTATGACACGAACCACTGGGACAGGAGACTAGATGTCCACGATCGACACGGACCTGAATGCCGTAGCCGACCAGGGTAAGGACACCGTGACGTGGAACTGAATTGTGGGATTGCGGGAGTTGGCGTACGTTTTCTGTAGCTGCCATCGGAGTTGCATCTCCTGGTGTCGGTCAGGGCCTGTCGGCTGCTCGTAACAGACTTGGCAGGCTCGCTTTATTCTGTCGAAAGTTGTTTCATCCAATTGCGGGTCAGGGACTCCGCATGTTTTGGTTCGTTATCCTTTTCCTTCGGCCAAATGGATTTTTTATCAGTTTCTGGTAGCGATCTCGCATATACCGACTCCGATGAGCTTTGAATTGTTCACTCTTCGTGTATTTCTTCTGCTGACAAGTTGTTGAACAGAACACTTGATGTCGAAATCTCGCATACAACCATTTTTGACACTGTGCACAATGACGCAAGCGCGTTAAGTCACCGATTTGTGTCAGCTTCAGAATCACCTGCAACGCTTCCCCTGCATCCATGCGCAGATGCTCTCTCGAATTTCTTGTTCGACCATCGCCACAGCGCAGACCATTCGCTCGGCCCACCGCCTCCACCGACCATCAACGTCCGCATTGGGCACGAACTTGAATTTTGCCAGTTCCCTCGTAATGACAGCATTTTTGTCCTGTATCTCACACAATGCTTTGAATCTTTCAGGGTCGGTTCGTTTCAATTCCATCGGCGGCCAGACCACGCCACTGACTGGACTCGACAGCCTCTCCAATTCAAGCATTCCTTCGAGAATCCGAACAACCCGCTTCCCGTCTGAAGCTCTCGTCGCCATTCAGGAACCTTGGGAGATCGTTGAATAGGGTGAGGGAAACAGTGAGGACAGAATCAGCGATGTGCGCCTCTCTCCAGTCGTCGTCTTGTCGCTTCATCTCTCTCTAACATATGGCTTCTTAACTCATAATGAGTTTAATGAGTAATAGTATACACCCTGAAATCTCCTATACTCCCTTTTGCCAGGACACGCAGAACCGAGACAGGCTGTCCTATCGGCCTGGTTGGAGGGATGAAAAGTGAAGCGTCAATCAAAGGGTATTTCGCAAAAGCAGTAGACGCAGCCCGTCTAAACCAAGAAGCAATGCCTGGAACATCACGACGGTAGAGCAGTTTGTTGCTCTGTCAAAAAGCGCTCAGGACATGGTGCTCGGGTTGCCGGAAGCGGTCTCGTTGATGAGATCCAACGGTATCCCCGCTCGGAGGGCAGCGCGCGCGGCCGGAATTTCACCGAGCACTCTAATACGTAGAGGCGGATCAGCGCTAAAGAAACTCGCCAACGGGCGATACGCTGCCAAGCGTAACGACCATTTGTTCCGTCCTGTGATTGTGGTTTCAAACAAAGGGCCAGTGGAGGTCGCCACGCGTAACTTCCGCGAGGCCAGCAAGGCAGGAAAACATTCCGCAGCAGTTCAGCATTACCTCGAAACGGGGGATGACTCGGCTCTCCGAAGCTTCAACGGCAGGCACGTCAAGGATGCGCAGGGGAACCGTGTCACCTTGCTGACCGACACCGACGATTTGGACGAGTTGGGTTCTGCCGGTGAGCTCTCGTTTGAATCTCTATATCTGAGGGGCCGGTGATGTCGCGCAAATTCCCAAGACGTGATCCCAGCGGCGCTTATCGCCGGAAGGTCGTCGCCGCTCGGCGTGTCGGTGTCGGAGCCCGTTGTGCATGTGGCGAGGATCGACCAGAGGCTCTAATTACAGGCAGTAACCCAACAATATGCGCAGCGTGCCAACGGGCGACGAAAGGACGTTCAACAATCGACCAGCATCATTTCGCTGGCAGCGCAAACAATCCCGGGACGATACCCATTCCGATTAATGACCATCGCGCCATCCTAAGCGTTGCCCAGGCAGAATGGCCGAAATCAACTCTGAGCAATACAGAAGGGAGTCCACTACTAGCTGGTGCTGCATGTTTGCGGGGCTGCATCGACACCATCCTCTACTTGATCGAAAAGGGCCTGCCTTGGCTAGCGGATATGCTGGAAAAGCTGGATGAAGCTCTGGTGAACAAGCTTGGGCCGAAATGGTGGGCGAACACGGCAATAACACAGTTTTCCCCAAAGAGGAAGCCCGATGCGAAAGGCTGAGATCAAGCCGTTGACTGTTGCAGTCCGCGTCTTCCCATATGCCGCCGACATCGGGAAAGACCATCGTCGGACGAGATCATCCCTGCTTCCGAAGGGAATGCTCGTGATCCACACTGCCGGCCGTAGTGGCTCGTCGCAGAAACTCACGATCGGATCTTTCCGGCTTATCGTTGGCGGTCAGTGCCTCGAAGAAGGCTTGTTCTACGCTGATGACCTGCCGAGGCGCGAGCTTCAGGTTTTGCAGGACTACGTCCTTCGCTATAACGTAGGCGCATCACCGGGAGATGACCCGACGCCTGCGACTGCCCACTCACCGTGAATTCCTGGATTTGTTCTTTCAGCTCGCGTACAAGGCCCGGTGCCACGTTGTCGGCTTTGACCTCCCCTGCGACATCTCACGTTTAGCATGTGATTCCAAACCAGCGCGTCGCTTCTACGCCGGAGGATTCTCATTTTGCTTGTGGTCGTACAAAGACCGCCGAGGTCGCGAACGTCCCAATGGATTCAGACCCAGGATCTGCGTCAAGCATATCGATAGCAAACGCTCGCTAATCGGCTTTACTGGCAGGAACTCTCCAGATCAGGTGTGACCTTATTCCTGAAGGCTCCCAATCGGGCAAACCACAGCCGGGATACAAATTCCGCGGTCATTTTCTGGATCTGCGGGCGTTTGCATTTGCACTTACGGATGAAGCGTATTCATTCGAAGCAGCCTGTGAAGCGTTTGGCGTGGAGCATCGGAAAAAGCAGGCTATAGTGCACGGCTCCATCACCCACGAATCCATTGACAACATTTGGCACGATGTTTTGGCCATTTCTGAACTGGCCGCGAAGTTGATCGGAGAATTCGCACAGCACCCGATACCAGGCTCACCTACGCATATCTTGTCGCCAGCTGGAGTGGGGAAGGGCTACCTGAAATCGATGAACATCAAGCCCATTCTCAAGCGACAGCCGAACTTTCCAAAGGAATATCTTGGGTACGCACAAACTGCGTTCTTTGGCGGGAAGACTGGAGTGAATATTCGCAAAGTTATCTGCCCGGTCGTGTACACGGATTTCTTGTCGATGTATTCGACCATAAATGTCCTGATGCGTCTGTGGTCCTTCGTCGTTGCCCGTGAAATTCGCGTCATAGAGCATTGCAAAGATCAGGTCGAAGCATTCCTCCGAGAACTCACTCCCAACATGCTATTCGAGCCGGAAACATGGACACGTATGAACGGCTTCGTCAAAGCTAGTGCCGAATGGAGATGTGTTGCCAATCCGAAGCAAATACAGTCCGGCAAGCAACGATTGGCAGGTCGGCTTCAACCACGTTTACGCCAAGAAAGAAGACGCGCTGTGGTATTCGATCCCCGATCTTGTCGCCTCCATCCTTGCAACTGGCCGCGTACCCGAAATTGTCGACGCATTCTTGATCGAGCCGTCGGGAACTTTGTTTGAAGCCATCCCGACGAAGCTGCGGGGAATGGTTCCTGTTGACCCAGAGCACGACGATTTCTTCCGAGTGATCGTGGACGAACGTCTCCGCTTGTCGTCTCGCGGCGAACTCTCCGACATCGCAGCCAAGAGGCTTGATAAAGCGTTGAAGATCCTTGCAAGCGCAACTTGTTTTGGCATCTACGCGCAGATGGATCGCAAAGATGATGACGACAAGGTTGAGGTCATGTGCCATGGCATCGATCCTGAACCATATACGTGCACAGTGGCCCATCCCGAATTTCCTGGTGAATTCTGGTTCTCGCCGCTGGGTTCGTTGATCACGGCAGGGGCCCGCCTGATGCTGGCATTACTTGACCACTGCGTTTCTGAGCTCCATGGATCGTATGTAATGGAGGACACCGATTCGATGGCGCTCGTCGCAACGGAGCATGGCGGGTTTGTTCCTTGTCCGGGAGGTCCATTCGAGATGCCGGATGGTCACTCTGCTGTCAGGGCACTGTCATGGACGGAAGTCGATCAGATTGCAGCACGTTTTGCGAAACTCACTCCGTATGCAGACAAATCCCGCTCGATCCTCAAAATCGAACGTGACAACTATGACCCAGAGACGGGCAAACAACGGCAGGTTTACTGTCTGGCAATCGCCTCCAAACGGTATGCGCTTTTCCTGCACGATGAGCACGGCAATCCCGTCCTTCTTCAGAAGGGCGTTAACAATCACGAAGACCGCTGGTCCGAGCACGGTCTCGGTCACCTGAGAAATCCGCTGAAGCCCGACAGTGATGATCGCGATTGGATTCCGCAGGCCTGGATCACCATCATTCGTAGGATGTTGGGTCTACCTACACAACCGCTGGGTTTTGAGGAGGTGCCTGCTATGGGACGGGTGCCGATTACGAGTCCGAAGGCGATGCGTTCATTAGCAAAGCTCAATCGTGGCAAGAAATATCGCAACCGGCTAAAACCGTTCGACTTCCTGTTGTCGTGCCATGTGAAACAGTTTGGTTATCCACCCGAAGTTGACCCCGAGAAATTTCATCTGGTTGCGCCCTATGTAGCCCGACCCGGAGTGCTGGGTTGATTTGCCGTGGATCGACCAATACTCAGGAACGCAGTATGAGATCACGACGGAGGGCTTCCACGGCAGACGGGGCGTCGCACGGGTAAAGACCTACGGGGAAGTTTTGCGCGAGTACGAATACCATTCCGGCGCGAAGAGCGCGGATGCAAAGGGAAAGCCCAGCGGCAAGCAAACCATCGGGCTGCTGCGCCGACGACACGTGCGGGTCGAACGAATCATCTACATCGGCAAGGAATCGAACCGGCTCGAAGAAATAGAAGCGGGTGTAATCCACTCACCCGAGAGCGTTTATACGGAATACCCGGACCTCCGCCGAGATGAGTGGCAGACCAAGATTCTGCCTCTACTAAACAAAATCCCAGCGGGCGCACTAATGACGCTCAGCGGCAGATCCCGTTCGATGCTCGTAAAAGCATTGGCTGGGCGCAGTCGACCACGGAAAAGGAATCAGCAACTTCTAAAGTCAATCCTTCACCGTCTTGGATTGGTCTAGTGTCCCGCGCGGGTCCAAGGAGCATTCAGATTTCCCTTGTCATGTAAATTTTGCATGTAAATTTTGACAGTTGTCCATTCACTAGACGTGCTCCAGAATGCACGAGTTCCTTCCTTTAGCCTCGTCAAGCTTTGGGGCGGCGGGGCTTTTTTGATTGACCGAAGACGGGCCGACATTTCCATAGAGACTGTAACTAGAAACCGTTGGAGCTGCTTGTCGGCTGCGATGCACTGCTAAACAAACGACCCTGCGCTGAAGATTCGCGCCTCAACGCAAACAACTTGAAGAAAGGACACTTATGGCGGCAAAACAACCCAATATTCTGATCATTTGGGGCGATGACATCGGCATGTGGAACATCAGTTGGTACAGCCGAGGCTTAATGGGCTACCGCACGCCAAATATCGACCGCATCGCTAACGAGGGCATCGCCTTCACAGACTACTACGGACAGCAGAGCTGTACCGCTGGACGTGCAGCCTTCATCACGGGCCAGAATCCACTCCGCACGGGCATGACGAAGGTCGGGATGCCGGGTTCGACTCTCGGCTTGCAGCCGGAAGATCCAACCATCGCGGAACTGCTCAAACCTCTGGGCTACGTTACAGGCCAGTTCGGAAAGAACCACCTTGGCGACAGGAATGAATATCTGCCTACGGTGCGCGGATTCGATGAGTTCTTCGGCATCCTCTATCACCTCAACGCGGAAGAGGAACCGGAAGACGTTGACTATCCCAAAGATCAGGGATTCTTCGAGAAATTCGGGCCCAGAGGAGTGCTGGACTGCGTCGCGACCGACAAGGATGATCCAACGACCGATCCCCGTTTTGGCCGAGTAGGCAAGCAGACGGTTAAGGACACCGGTACCCTTACCAAGAAACGTATGGAAACGGTTGACGATGAGATTACCGAACGAGCCCTCGGCTTCATCGACCAGAGCCACAAGTCCGGTAAGCCTTTCTTTATGTGGTTCAACACAACAGCCATGCACTTCAGAACCCACTGCGCCCCGAAGCATGCCGGCAGGACAGGTCAGGGGTTCTACAACGATGTCATGGCAGCTCATGATGATCACGTCGGGGAACTGCTGAACAAGCTTGACGACTTGGGGATTGCGAACGACACCATCGTCATGTACTCGACCGATAACGGGCCGCATTTCAACGCCTGGCCCGATGGCGGGATCACACCTTTCCGTTCCGAGAAAGACACGAACTGGGAAGGCGGATGGAGGGTTCCCTGCGTGATGCGCTGGCCCGGAAAATTCAAGGCCGGTACCGTCCTCAACGACATCGTAGGTCACCAGGATATGTTGCCTACGCTCCTGGCCGCTGCTGGAGATCCGAACGTCAGCCAAAAGCTGCTTAAAGGATATAAGGTCGGCGACAAAACCTACACGGTCCACATCGATGGCTTTAACGTTCTCCCTTACCTGACTGGCGAAGTAAAAGGAGAGTCCGCGAAAGAACTTCTTCTACATCAGCGATGACGGAGACGTCTTAGGGGTCCGGATGGGTGATTGGAAGATCATTTTGATGGAGCAGCGGGCCAAGCAACTGGCGTGCTGGGAAGAACCATTCGTGAAGCTTCGCTCACCGAAGTTCGCGCACTTGCGCCGCGATCCTTGCGAGCGGGCCGAGGAAAACTCGAACACTTACTACGACTGGTGCCTCAGCAAGGTTCCCCAGTTGTACAAGATGCAGGAGGTTGTGGCGGAACAGATCGCGGATTTCATTAAGTATCCGCCGCGTCAGAAGCCGGCGTCATTCAACCTCGACACGGTTATGCACAAACTGGCGGAAGCGCAAAAGGCCGTGCAGACTGGCACGCAGGCTGCCGCAAAGGCCGGTCCGCAGGGTAGCAAGGCTTCTAAAGCGGCACAGCAAGAGCACGCATTGGCAGGCGACTAATTGGCAGGCGACTACGAGGTCTGCAAAGTGGGAGGTCGAGAAAGGCCTCCCATTTTTTCTGAATCAAAACCCAACACGAATGAAAAGGAGTATCGAAATGTCTACAGCGATTATGGAAAAACCAGCAGGATGGTTGGTCGCCGACGGACTGGAATGCGGAGAACAAGGTCTATACCATCTCCCCAAAGATCACGCCTGGCATAGCGGCCCAACCTATTTCTGTAATGACTACTTCGAGTGGCACTACTTCACCTTCCTCGGGAAGGACCAGAAGACCGGCCATGACATCTCGCTCTTCTGGTGTGCGATGTCGCAGGGATTTTCTACCCAGCTTAACCGTCCGGTCATGCCCCTGTTCTTCGCATGGCACGACAAAGTGACCGGCGAGTTCATTCATACTACTATTGTCCCGTTTGGCAAGTTTCAATCCACCGGGTCTGGCGACCCGCGCTTCGGGTTCAAATACGCTCTCGACGATCCCGACGGGAAAGGGTTTGAGATCGGCTACCGACACGCCGGGGAACAGTGGCACTTCAAATCATCTGCTCCGCAAAAGAGCAAGATTGATGGCCAACCCCACGAGTTGGACGTCACTGCCACGGTCAAGGCTCCCGGGTACATTCCGAGCGCGTATTGGGGGCTGGAGAGCATTGGCTTCCAAAAGCTCTACAACCAGAATCCCGAGACCATGTACGGGCTGACTTACTACTACACCGCTCCTGACATGGAAATGAAGGGAAGCGTAACACTCGCCGATGGCGTTCACCAGATCGAGGGTCAGGCATGGTTCGAACATCAGTGGGGCAACTTTCGCAACACCGAGCAGGCCCGGTACTTCTGGGGATATGCTCGCTTTCAAAACGGCGACACCATTACCTGGCGCCAGTACTACGGCAATCCAGTTGGCAAACTGAACGTGGAAGTGCCATTCGATACCGTAGCTGCCCGCAAAGGGTGGGACGACCCGCATCCCGAAGTGAACCGGTTTGCCTTTATCCCCAAGGGACTAGCGCCTCAGTATTCATTTGGGCCGTCGTTCCTGTTTACTCCGCTCAAATGGTGGAAATCTCCGCAATCCGGAGTGGAATACCCGTGGTGGGGTGAAATGAAGACTCCGAAAGGAACCTTTTACCTTTCACCGACCTTTCCGGCTCAGGAAAGTGCGGCTCTTGCTGGCGCATTCATCGAGGGCGCTTTGCACCTTCGAAAGGACTCGATTGACGGGCCGATTGTGGCCGACGGGTTCTGCGAGTTAGTCCAGATGCCTGCGTTGGGTGCCCCTCCCACGCGTGAACTTCCCGAACGAACCGATCTGCAGTTCGACGGTGGATTGAACGGGAAGTGAGTCGGTTCGGCAAGATTGCTAAACTTGTTTCCCCGGTGGACGAATGTCTCCCGGGGATTCTTATTTTGAAATACTGGAATTGCTTTTGCGCGAAGGAATCCTACTGCAATCACTGTCGCCGGACAGGGTCTTGGGGTAAGGGACTACGATTCATCAATCCTTGCTGGTCATGGTCTGTGGCAGCAACGCAGTCGCAATCACGCCATGCAGAATGACGACCGGCCACAGCAGATAGCCGTGGAAGGTGGTTGCGACGCCTATCCAAGCGAACAGGATAGTCACGCCGACGTTAAAAACGAAAAGACCCACAACGCCGCGACGTGCCCCTGTGGTCGGCGAAGGCAGACAGGCAATTCCGAGCGCGAAGAGCCCAAAACCCGCAAAGCGCGCAAGCGGGCTGGCAACCCCCTCAGGCTTCACCCCGAACAAGAGTACACAAGGGAGGTCAGGAAGTGCCACGAAGCACGCGCCCACAACGATTTCGAGCCACGCTGCCGCTGTAACGATCGATCTCTGAAGCATAAGGTCCCCTTTGCGGCGTAGAGCGAATTGTTGGGCACCGTTGTGATCATATGAGACATCATTGGTTGCTCGGAACTGACAAAACTAGCAGCCCACGCGTCTCATCCACATCAAAATCCACACCCCAGACGCGTCATTTCATCCCAAATATCTCCACATGTTTATCATCTAGTTAACAGAGATGTGTCGTTTCATTTTCTCTATCTCCTAACCCGGCGCGCGTTTGACCCTTCTTTTCTCTGACCTGTAAGATCAAAAGTTCCTCCTCTCGCTGCTGAAATTGCCGGGCGGGCCCCGGACGGACAGCCGGGGCCTGTTCTGAGCGAAGCCGTAGGAGCGGCCGTCCCCACAGGATTTCGATAGCACACACTCATGCCGCACGAATTGCCTAAGTCTTACGAGCCGGGCGCGATTGAAACGCGCTGGGCCGACTATTGGATCAAAGAAAAACTCTTCTCCGTCAAGACGCCGCCTCCCGGCGAGACGCGCCCGGTGTTCACCCTGCTGCTGCCACCGCCGAACGTCACGGGCCGCCTGCACATGGGCCACATGCTCAACCAGACGCAGATGGACATCATTGTGCGCTGGCATCGCATGCGGGGCTTTATCACGCTGTGGCTGCCCGGCACCGATCACGCCGGCATTGCCACGCAGATGATGGTGGAACGCGACCTCGCCAAGGAAGGCAAGAAGCGCCGCGACCTGGGACGCGAGAAATTCATCGAGCGCGTTTGGGAATGGAAGAAGCTCTACGGCGGCGCCATCCTCGACCAGATGAAGCGCCTCGGCGCCTCCGTCGACTGGGACCGCGAATATTTCACCATGGACGAAAATCTTTCGTACGCGGTTCGCGAGGTGTTCGTCCGCCTGTATGAGCAGGGCCTGATTTATCGCGGACACTACATCGTGAACTGGTGCCCGTGGCACGAGACCGCGATTTCCGATCTCGAGGTGAAGCACGAAGACGTAGCCGGAAAGTTGTGGGAAATTCGCTATCCGGTCGTTGAATCGAAGCCCGGCACAAAGGAATTCATCACGGTCGCGACGACGCGCCCTGAGACCATGCTGGGCGACACGGCCATCGCCGTGAACGCAAAAGATGAGCGCTACACGCATCTGCATGGCAAGCATGTGCTGGTCCCGCTGATCAAGCGCGAGATTCCCATCATCACCGACGAACTCGCGCAGCCGGAGTTCGGCACCGGAGCGGTGAAGGTGACGCCGGCGCACGACCCCAACGATTTTCAGGCGGGAAAGCGTCACAACCTTCCGCAGATCGATGTGATGGATGAGCACGCGCACATGAACCAGAACGCCGGGCCCTACGCCGGACTCGACCGGTTCGAAGCGCGCAAGCGGGTGCTGGCCGATTTGCAGGAGCAGGGATTCCTGATTTCCGAGAAGGACCACGCGCTCTCGATCGGCAAGTGCGAGCGCTGCGGGACAATCGTCGAGCCGCGCCTGTCAGAGCAGTGGTTCATCAAAATCAAGCCGCTGGCCGATCGCGCCCGAGAAGCCGTCGAAAGCGGCGAGATCACCATCGTCCCCGACAACTACCGCCAGATTTATCTGAACTGGATGAACAACATTTATGACTGGTGCATTTCGCGCCAGTTGTGGTGGGGACATCGCATTCCCGCGTGGACCTGCGGAGACTGCAAAGAGATCATTGTCGCTCGCGAGGCTCCGACCAATTGCACGAAGTGTGGCGGAGCGAAACTGGAGCAGGTCTCCGACGTGCTCGATACCTGGTTTTCGTCGGGCTTGCTGCCGTTCACTACGCTAGGCTGGCCGCAGAAGACGCGCGATCAGGCGGTTTTTTATCCGACCACGCTGCTCATCACCGCCTACGAGATTCTGTTCTTCTGGGTGGCTCGCATGATCATGTTCGGTTGCCACTTCATGCAGGATCACGAACAGGATCCAGCCATCAAGAAGGCCAACGGCTGGGCCGACAAAAAAAATGACAGCGTGCCCTTCCGCCATGTTTACATTCATTCGCTGGTGCGGGATGCCGAGCGGCAGAAGATGTCGAAGACGAAGGGGAACGTGATCGATCCGCTGGAGATAATTGAGCGCTTCGGCACGGATGCCACACGCTTCACTCTCGCTGCCATGGCCGCTCCCGGCACGGATATCGCCTTTAACGAGAGCCGTACCGAGGGCTACCGCGCCTTCGCTAATAAGATCTGGAATGCCGCTCGGTTCATGTTCATGAACGTGGACAGGATCGAACCCGGCCTGCGCCCTGGGACCGGGTCTGAGACCCGGTCCCACACAAGCAACGCAGCTGCCGGCGTTGCCGAATTCCAGGCTGCGAGTCTTGAAGACCGGTGGATTCTTTCCCGCTTCAATCGCGTTCTGGTGGACGTGAACGACGCACTCGCAACCTACCGCTTCCACGAGGCGGCGAACCGCATCTACGATTTTTTCTGGGGAGAGTTCTGCGACTGGTATTTGGAACTGATCAAGCCGCGGTTGAATTTCGAGGAGGGCGCCGACAAGAGCTTGGGGCGTGCGGCCTGCGGGAACCTGGTGAATCTGTTCGACGCATCGCTGCGCTTGCTCCATCCCGTCATGCCGTTCATCACGGAAGAAATTTGGCAGGCGCTCTACGAAGGCAACCCTCCGCTGAAATCCATTGCGCTGGCAGCCTATCCGCAGGCGAACGAAAGGCAATTTGATCCTGCCGCCGAGACCGAGATGGCGATCCTGCAAGATCTGATCGTCAGCGTGCGCAACCTGCGCGCGGAGCTGAAGGTCGAACCCAAGGTCAAGGTGCCGGTCGAAGTCTTCGCGCACGAACCCGCGATCCGCAAGATGATCGAGCAGAATCACGGCGCGGTCGAACGATTAGGGAATGTAGAGAAGATCACCTTTGTGGAGACATCCCTCGCCAACCGGGCCGGCGCTCGCGGCACCGCCCGCTTCGACGTGCACGTCATCTACGAGCGAAAGATCGACGTAGCCGCTGAATGCGATCGCCTGAAAAAGGAACTGGAGAAGATTGAAAAAGAGTTGGGCAATAATCAGAAGCAGCTCGGCAACGAGCAGTTTCTGGCCAAGGCCCCCGAGAGAGTGGTCGAAGGCTTACGCAGGCGAGGCCATGAACTCCTCGTCCTGCAAGACAAAACAAAGAGCAAGCTAAAAGAATTAGGATGTTGAATGTGGGGACAGCCACTTTCGGCTGTCCTGTCGAGCGCAGCTCGACTTGGGTTCGGCAATGATAAAGGCGGGCCTTCGGCCCGCGGACAACCGAAGGCGGCTGTCCCCACATGTTTCGTACAGGCACGCGACAACTGTTTATGGACTGGAATTCAAGACGCATCACCGCAATCCTCGAGAACGCGCTGCTCGAAGACCGGGCAACGCGCGATGCCACTAGCTACGCCTGCATCGATCCCAACCAGCGCGCGACGGCGACCATCATTTCCAAGCAGGATTGCATCGTCGCCGGCATCGGCTGTGTCGCACGCATTCTCGATGTCTACGCCGCCCTCGACGGAGCCGTCACGGCCCACTATGAAGTCACCACGCATCCGGAAATTTTCGATGGCGTGCGCTTGCACAAGGGACAATCCGTCTCTGTGATCCGTCACAATGCACGCGTGATTCTTTCCTGCGAGCGCGTCATCCTCAATTTCCTGCAGCGCATGAGCGGCATCGCGACTCTGACCCGCAAGTTTGTGGAAGCCGTGTCAGGCACGAAGGCCCGAATTCTCGATACCCGCAAAACCGCACCCGGCCTGCGCGTGATCGACAAGAATGCCGTGCGCTGCGGCGGCGGACAGAACCACCGACTCGACCTCTCCGATGGCGTCCTCATCAAGAACAATCACATTACGCTGGCGGGAGGCATTGTTCCCGCCCTTGAGCGCGCCATCCGCAACCGCCGCGGCTCCCAAATCATCGAAGTGGAAGTCCGTACCCTCGAGGAACTGGAACTGGCCCTGACGCATGGCGGCGAAGCGATCTTGCTCGACAACATGTCAGTGGAAGATGTGCGCTGCGCCGTCGAGCGCTGCTCCCAGCCCGATGTCCGCAAAGACGTCCGCCCCATTCCGGTGGAGTGTTCCGGCGGAATTCGCCTCGAGAACGTTCGCGCCTACGCCGAGACTGGTGTCGACTTCATCTCGGTCGGCCTCCTGACACACTCGCCCCAGGCCGTCGACATGAGCATGCGCGTCGTACCCGCCTGAGGAGGTCGCTCCGGTTTGCAAACCACCTAAGGCGGTGTGTCGACCGCCGAATATGCATTCCATAATTCCAGATTTCAGAACAGATGTACGACTGTGCGTTCGCAGCGCTACGCCGGCGCTAGACTAGCCTCAACGGAGGTCCTCCCCCTTATGTATCCCTTTGCTCGTTTTCTTACAGGCCTATGCCGAGTCGAATTCGCGGTCGTTGTTTCTCTCGCGCGCGCTCCCGAATCGAAATCTCAAAGTGGCCCCGCAGACGATCCTCAATCATCTTCAATTTCAACCTCAACTTCTCCCCCCGCTTCAAATGATCCCCAATCAGCCAACACACCAGCCATCACCAACATCAATGTGACCGTTGACGCGCTCAGCAACCGTCACACCATCAGCCCCTATGTTTACGGCAGTGCTTACCCGCAGGATGCGCCGACCATCACCGACAGTGGTTTGAGCGTGGTGCGCTGGGGCGGCAATGCCCCGTCGCGCTACAACTGGCAACTCTTCACCTACAACGCCGCGAACGACCATTACTTCGAGGACTTCAACTACTCCGAGATCGGCGACGCGAATTCCACACAATTCATCACCGACGTGAAGAGCGCCGGCAGCCATCCTCTAATGACCATGGTCATGCTGCCCTGGGTTGCGAAGAGCGCAGAGAATGGAAGCAACGGCCACTGGAGTTTTTCCGTAGCGAAGTATGGATCGCAGTGCGGGGTCGATCCCTTCAATACTGATGCCGGCGACGGGCTGAAGACCGATTGCAGCACAATTCTCACCGCCAATCCCAACGACGCCAATGTGCCTCTTCTGGATCAACCCGGCACCTGCGATCCTCCCGGCAGCGTCTACCGCAACCAGTGGGCGGCTGCGCCGGCCTCGGCCTTCGGCTCTGGACCTCACTTCTACAACATGGATAACGAGATCGACATTTGGGGCAGCACGCATCGCGATGTCCATCCCGCGCCCACGGCCTATAACGAAATGCCCGACACATTTGTGATGGAAGCGCGCAAGCTCAAGGGCTGGGATGCGAAGGTCATGCGCTTCGGTCCGGTAAGTTGTTGCTGGTGGTTCTACTGGAACGGCGCGAATGGCTCGGACAAGGGCGCTCATGCAGGCGTCGATCTCCTGCCCTGGTGGCTGAACGAAGTTTATTGGGAAGACAAAGTCGCCGGCTTGCCCTCGGTGGAGGTTCTCGATGTCCACGCCTATCCCGACGGCCCCGACACCTCAACCTGGACACAGGCTCAGAAGCAGGCTCTTGGCGCGCGCATCTATCGCGATTACTGGGATCCCACCTATGTCAGCGAGTCGGGCTCGATCAATCAGAACTGGGCGACGTTTATTCAACCGAACAAAACCATCCCGTTTCCGCATTCCGCGCATTCTCGCGACAGCAAACATGATTTATCCTGGAACGCCCATCAGCTTCACCGAGTGGAGTGCGGCATTCGCCGGAGAATCCGATTTTTCGACCGCCCTTGGAGACGCCGACGCCTACGGCATTTTAGGCCGCGAGCGGATGTATCTCGCGTCACGTTGGACCGCTCCTTCGCCGACGAACCCGAACTACCTCGCGCTGAAGCTTTTCACCAACTACGACGGCCATCATCACGTATTCGCCACAACCTCTGTCTCCGCCACCAACAATGGCGATCCTGATCTTTTCAGTAGCTACGCCGCGCTCAACTCGCCCGGCACAACTCTCACGCTGTTAGTCCTGAATAAAGACCCGTCAAACTCCGTGCAGGCGCAGTTCACCACCAATGGCTTCACGCCTTCACACGTGACCTCGTACACTCTCGCCTCAACCAATCCCGCCAAGATCGTGGCATCCACAACCAGTTCGTGGTCCGCCACACGGACGTTTGCACCCTATACCGCGACGCTTCTGGTAGTCAGCGGCACGACGCAGCTGCCAGGCGCGGAATGGGACTTGACTCCCGACACAATTATGGTTCCGGCCGGCGGTAAGATTGTGCTCCAGCCAAAGGTCACGTCAGGAACGGCCACCGTGACCTTAGGGGCCGCGACGTCGGACAGCGGAATTACTGTTGTTATATCGCAGCCCACGCTGAGCAAAGGTCTCAACGGAAAGATCACCGTGACCGCCGGAACCGCGCCGGGCTTTTATCACTACAGCGTGCCCAGCACCGATACCGCCGGAGTTGCGCTGCAGCAGGGCGGCTACATCCTCGTGGGCAATCCTCCGGCGACATTTACTAAAACGGGCGACAAGCAGAAAGGCGCCGCGGGCAGCCAATTGACTTTGGCGGTAACGCTGGTTCCAGGGCACTCCGGAGGAAGGGCATCGGGCGGGACAGTTCTATTTACCACCAACGCGGGCTCGTTGTCGAGCCGCATCGTTACAACCGACTCAACCGGAAAGGCAACGGTCGTGCTGACGTTACCCACGAATGCAAGGAGCGTAAGCGTCACGGCCGAGGGCCAATATGCACTCGGACATCCGGTAGCCACGTTCACCGAAACGGCGCAATAGCGTTGAAGTTTGTTGTTTCGCGGGGATTCGCGCATAATCACCGCATCAGCAAGACTGGCACAATTCGTGAGGGCGCGACGCGGGCCAAAGCGCCCGCTGCGCACCAACCACAGCCCACCGATCTGCGGCTTGGTCGTATTGTGCGCCTGTTGATGGAACACGCTACCGTCGTGGTCAGCGGAACGAAAATTGCCCAGGAGATTACGTCGAACCGATCCGAAGTCTGGCGCCTGATGCAGCAACTGCGCGGCCTCGGTCTGGACGTCGCCGGCCATCCCGCTACCGGATATCAACTGCGCTCCGTTCCTGACCTGCTACTGCCTGAGATTCTGCGGCCGCTCGTGCGCGGCACCATCTTCAACGAGCATCTCCACCACTTCTACAAGATTGGATCGACCAACACTGCGGCCATGACCGCAGCAGCGGAAGGCGCTCCTGAAGGCAGCGTCTTTCTGGCCGAAGAGCAAACCGCTGGCCGTGGCCGCGGAGCCAACACGTGGCAGTCCCAACGCTCGACCGGAATCTATTGTTCGGTGATCCTGCGGCCAGCGCTTCCACCCTCGGAAGTTTTGGCACTCTCGCTCGCGGCAGGACTCGCTGTGCGCGCCGCGATTGAACAAGTCGACTCGCGCGTGATCGCGGACCTGAAATGGCCCAATGATCTTCTGCTCGACGGCAAGAAAGTCTGCGGAATCCTCGCCGAGATGAATGCCGAAGCCACCCGCGTTCGCTACATCGTGGTCGGAATGGGTATCAACGTGAATCAGGCAAGCTTTCCCAAGGAATTGGGAGCGACCTCGCTGCGTCTTGTGACCGGTAGCGAGTGGTCGCGCGTTGAGTTGGTGGCAGCTTTGTTAAAATCACTCGACCGCGAGTATCGCCACTTGTGCGACGATCCCGAGGCGACGGAGGACATTCTGCGCCGCTTCGCCGAGAGTTCATCGTGGGTGCCAGGCAAGCCGGTTCGCATCGAAGAAAATGGCGCCGCCTTCGAGGGCACAACCGAAGGTCTGGATCAGCGTGGATTCTTGCGGGTACGCACTGCGAAGGGAACGAAAACAGTGCTGAGCGGAACTGTACGGGAACAGTAAACGAAGTTTCAGTATTCAGGTTCAGCATAAGAGCTAAGAGTCCCATGCTTTTCGTCATCGACGTCGGCAACACGAACACGGTTCTGGGCGTCTTCGCCCGCGTCGCCAAGGTCAACACTGCCGGCGACTCCGACAAGGCTCCGCGCTACGAGCGCCTGGTGGCCAACTGGCGCGTAGCCACCTCGCGCACCAGCACCGTCGACGAATACGGCGTGCTGTTCCGCAATTTATTTTCCATGGCCGGCCTCGAGTCGAACGGCATTCACGGTATCGTGATCTCGTCCGTTGTCCCGCCTCTCGATCCGGTGCTGCGGCAAGTCTGCGAGCGCTATTTCAACCTCCGTCCTCTTTATATTGAGCCCGGAGTCAAGACCGGCATGCCGGTGCATTACGACAATCCCGCCGAAGTCGGCGCGGATCGCATCGTCAACGCCGTCGCCGCTTTCGAGAAATACGGCGGCCCCTGCGTCATCGTGGATTTCGGCACCGCGACCACGTTCGATTGCGTATCGGCAAAGGGCGAATATCTCGGCGGCGTCATCTGCCCCGGCATCGGCATTTCCGCCGACGCATTATTCGAGCGCACCGCGCGCCTGCCGCGCGTCGAAATCCGCAAGCCCGCCCGCGTGATCGGATCCAACACCGTCGGCAGCCTGCAATCGGGCCTCTATTATGGATATCTCGGCTTGGTCGACGGTATCCTCGAACTGCTGCTCGCGGAGCTGGGCTCGGAAACGCGCGTGCTTGCCACCGGCGGCCTCGGACTCATGATCGGCACCGGATCGAAATACATCAAGCACGTCGACGACTTTCTGACGCTCGAAGGCTTGCGCATTATCTGGGAGCGAAATGGCTCCGCGCGCAAGGACTCCGTAGCGGCCAAAGCCACGTCTAAGACCGAACCGAAGGCATCGTCGCCGAAATCCAAAAACGGCGGCGGGGCGCCAACCTCTTCGCCAACGCGTTCCTCCCGCTGACCCGCCGTGGAAAATTACTTCAACTATTTCACAGAGATTGAGGACCGCTTCCTGCGCCGACGCGGCGGCGGCCTGCTACTCTCCACGCTCGATTGGGCCCTGATCGAGACCTGGAAAGATGCGGGCATCCCGCTGGAGGCGGTGGTGCGAGGCATCGACGAAGCCTTCGACCACTACGACCAGCGTCCGTCGAAAACGAAGAAAGTGAACAGCCTGGCGTACTGTTCGCAGTTGGTGCTGTCGGCGGCCGAAGACATGAAAGAAGCAGCAGTAGGCGCATCGGGGGCTGACGCCGCGTCTCCGAAACCAAGCGCCAGCCAAGGGTTTGAGCCGGCCGTGGTCGTGCCTTTCCTGCGGCGCAACGCCGACCTGCTGGAAGCCGTGAAGTTGCCTGAATCAGGCGGAATCTCCGCGCGCTCGGTCGCCCTCGATGCTGCGAAGACGCTGCGTCATCTCGCCGAAGAAATCGAAGCGAAACCGGCAGCACGTCTAGAAGATCTGGAGCGCCGCCTCTCGGTGCTGGAGGAAAAACTCTTCGCCACGTTGCTGGCGTCAACGCCGGATGAAGAGATCGTGACCGTGCGCGCCGAAGCCGACCGCGATCTCGCCCCCTACCGAAGCAAAATGTCCGGAGCCCAGATCGACCAGCTCCAAAAACAATACGTCCACAAACGCTTGCTGGAAAAATATCGACTGCCACGCGTCAGCCTGTTCTATATGTGACCAGACTACGCGAGAGTTCGGGGAAGAAACGGCTCCAAGTTTGCGAAAAAACTAACGATCGTGGCCCCACCGTGGACGAGCGGCTCTTTCCGCGCTAAACATATGGAATTCAGTGTGTGCTTGGCCCTGTGATCAATCTGTCGCTAAATACTGGCGAGAGAGTCTTCTCACTCATGCCGCTTTTACAGTCATCTCCAAACTATTGACAGCAGCCTGACATAACTCAATCTGCTGCGTCGGTATCCTGATCGTGGGCTTGACCCTTGACCGCCTGGCCACGACTGAAGGAAGTTGTTAGCACTGTGTGATCTGAACGGCTGCCAATCGCTGTCGCAGCAACTTATGAACGCGACTCCTCAGGTGCCACGCCCTCGCCCTCGGCGACGAGATCGAGCAGGGTCTTCTGCGACCGGAACCATGATGTAGTCGTTCTTCAGATAGGTGATCAGTTCCTCCGCGGAACGAACTTCCGGACGCCTCTGGTATTACTATGTCGCACGAAGTGCGAAGCGAGCAGGATGCGCATCTCCAGTCCCAATTCTGGGTGTTCATAGCGCTAACGAAACTACGGATCACAGTTTTGTTCGTTTCGGACATTCAGATACGCCTCGAGGACTCCAACAATTGGCCCGTGACCAGGCGGATTCGCGCGTGACTGCCAGCACGGAGCCCGAAGCAAACGCGCGACAATTGTGCTGGCAGTTTATTCGAAGGGCTCAGAAAAACAGATGCCAGACCCAGCCGACCACTTCCCCAAGTCCGATCAGCAAGCATAAGCAGGCAAATATGCCGAGAAGAATTTCATAGGACATGGTCACCCTGGTCTTCCACGTAACAGAGGGAAACTTCGCCGCAAAAGCTCTCTCGAAGTACGTCCTCCATCTTCTCGCCGGATAATTCTCTTGACGTGCAGGCTCCATCGATCCAGTTCCATGTAATTCATCGAAATGCTGGTGCCGACGGCCCCGGGCTCGAGTTGCACCACGGCTGCCTACAGCATCTCGATGCCAAAGCGCAAGCATCCAATACAGTTCCCGACGATTTCACAGTCGGTAGAATTTCATACCAGATCGCGAGTTCCGCATTCCCCTTTGGGGATTTGAGCGTCTAGTTCGCTAATGTGCTGCTGACTTGGTCATGGGTCAGCATGATGTCTCCGGTGGGTCAGGTTACCTCACCTTCAAACCCGCGCTACGAGTCGGCAATAATTGGCTGCCTGATGCTATGTCCCCAGTAGGGCCAGGTCAATCATCCGCAGGAAGGTCGCGCTCGCTGCAAGAGGCATGAGACGATCACTGCGTGTAAGAGCGATGGCAGCCGATTACGTTGGGTCTGGAGCCGCACGTTCCGACCACCCTTGCCCACTAAGGTAAGCTGTTCACTCCAACGTGATCCATCACTTCGACGCACTGATTGTCGGCGGAGGTGCTGCAGGCCTGATGTGCGCCATCGAGGCCGGCAAGCGCGGACGCCGCGTCGCCGTTCTCGACCGCGCCGACCGCCTCGGCAAAAAGATCCTCATCTCCGGCGGCGGCCGCTGCAATTTCACCAACCTCCATGCTCACCCCGAAAATTTCCTCTCGTCCAATCCGCATTTCGCGAAGTCCGCTCTGGCCCGCTACACTCCCGCCGATTTCATCGCGCTGGTCGAGAAGCATCGCATTCCGTATCACGAGAAGACCCTCGGACAATTATTCTGTGACAGTTCCGCCCGTGACATCTTGAGCATGCTCGAAGAAGAATGCCGCGCTGCCAATGTGAGCATCTTTTTGAACACAAGAACTCAAGAAGTAACCCGGACCGCAGGATTTGCCCTAAGCACAAACGGCGCGGAATTCCAAGCGCCCGCGTTAGTCGTGGCTACCGGCGGACTTTCGATTCCCAAGATCGGCGCTACTCCATTCGGCTACGATCTGGCACGCCAGTTCGGCCTCAAGATTCGCGACCCCTGGCCCGGCCTCGTGCCTCTCGTACTCGACGAAAAAGACCGTTCCGGCTACTGCGATTTATCCGGCGTCTCTGCCGACGTGATCGCCTCATGCGGCGGACAACAATTCCGCGAAAAAATGCTGATTACTCATCGCGGCTTGAGCGGCCCCGCCATCCTGCAAATCTCGTCCTACTGGAAAAAATCGCACAGCGTCGTCATCGATTTAGCACCGAATAGCGAACTCACGGCGGTTTTCCACGACCCAAAGGCGCCACGCACCCTCACGGCCCTTCGTTCAGAACTCCGCAAAACTTTGCCGGCTCGCCTCGCCGACCGCTGGCTCGATCACCACTCGCCGCAATCCTGGACGAACACCGCGCTTGCCGATCTCGAGCAGCAGGTCCATGCCTGGACCATTCTCCCTGCAGGCACCGAAGACTACGAGAAGGCCGAAGTCACCTGCGGCGGAATCGACACCGACGAACTCTCGGCCAAAACCATGGAGTGCCGCAAAGTTCCCGGCCTGTTTTTCATCGGCGAGGTTGTGGACGTGACCGGCCACCTCGGCGGCTTCAACTTTCAGTGGGCCTGGGCTTCTGGCGCGGCGGCTGGCCGAGCGTTGTAGACTAGCTGCCGGAGATTAGCCAGGACCAGGAGTCTGGAGGAGATGATGAGCGCAGCAAGGATGTTTCGGCACAGCATGCTTTGTCTGATAGTGGCACTGGTGGGGAGTCTCGCATTTGGGCAGCAGCCCTCAGCTACTCTTCTCGTCCTGTCGAAAAGTGATCACACGGTCTCCATCGTCGATCCCGCGACTTTGCAGGTTCTCGCACGAATCCCCTCTGGCCCCGACCCCCACGAGATCAGCGCTTCCGACGACGGCAAACTCGCCTACATCTCCAACTACGGGGGCCCCGACAGCACTCTGAACACGATTTCGGTCGTCGATCTGGTCGCCCGCAAGGCGCTGCCTGCTATCGATCTCGGCGCGCTGCGTTCCACTCACGGCTTAGATTTCGCTGGGGGCAAGCTCTATTTCACGGCCGAGACAAATAAGATCATTGGCCGCTACGACCCCGCCACGCAACACGTCGATTGGGTCCTCGGCACCGGTCAAGATCGAACCCACATGATCATTGTGACCAGCGGAGGCAACAGGATATTCACTTCAAACGTGAATTCCGCCACGGTCAGCATCATCGAGCAAGTGTCCCCCCCCAGCGGAGGCTTCACTCCGCCTGGCGGTCCGCGCCTCACCTGGGAAGTGACGAACATTCCCGGTGGTCAAGGCTGCGAAGGCTTCGACATCTCACCCGACGGAAAGGAACTCTGGGCCGCCAACGCCCGTGACGCAACCGTCACCATCATCGACGTCGCCTCGAAGAAAGCGGTCCAAACGCTTCCTATTCCGGTGAAGGGCGCCAACCGCTTGAAGTTCACTCCCGACGGAAAACGGGTCCTGATCTCCGCCCTGGGTGCGCGAGCGGGCGACGCGAGCCTTCTCGTGCTCGAGGCCACCACTCGAAAAGAAGCGAAGCAGTTGAACCTCGGAGGTGGCTCCGCAGGAATCCTGATCGCGCCGGACGGTTCCCGCGCTTACGTCGCAGTTAGCATGGCCGACAAAGTCGCCGTCCTCGATCTGAAGACTCTGGAAGTCATTGGACAAATCGACGCCGGCAAGCAGCCCGACGGCTTGGCCTGGGCAATCCGCAAATAACAGCACGCGAACCAACTGCAAGACTGGCGGTGGTACTTGCACCGCCATCAAATAGAAGGCGCCGCTGGCAAGAAACCTCGAGCCAACACTGGCGTCAGCATTCCGGTGGTTCACTGGTGCTGTGCCTCCACTCCGGGAATCTCCTTCCGTATGCCGTAGAATCGAGTCTTGCTCCTCACAATCGAAAAGCTGATCTACGGCGGCGACGGCTTGGCCCATCTGCCTGCCGATTCGCCCGCAGACTCGCCGACTGGTTCGTCGGGTGATGACCCTCGCAGACGCGGCAAGACCGTGTTCGTCCCCTTTGTCCTGGCTGATGAAAAAATCGAAGCCTCCCTCACCGAGCAGAAGTCAGGCTTCGCACGGGCCAGGGCGGACTCGATCATCGCGTATTCCCCGCATCGTCTGACGCCGCCCTGCCCACACTTCACCCGCTGCGGCGGATGCCACTACCAGCATACCGACTACGAGCACCAGATCGAAATCAAAAAAGAAATCCTGCGCGAGAGCCTGCGCCGCCTCGCCAAGTTGGAATTGCCATTCGACATCGAGGTTCATCCCTCGCCGCCGTGGAACTATCGCAACCGCTCGCGCCTGCAAGTTCGCATCAAACCCACATTCGCCGCCGGATATTTCAAGATGGCCTCGCATGACCTGCTCGCCGTCGAAGACTGTCCCATCAGTTCGCCGCTCATCAACCGTGGCATCGCGTCCCTGTGGCGAAATGGACGCGCGGGCGAAGTTCCCGACGGCATCCGTGAAGTCGAGTTCTTCGCCAATGCAGACGACACGCAACTTCTGATTGATGTCAGCGGCACCCGCGAAGCCCGTAGGGCGGCGATCCGCGAATGGGCGGAAGATTTCCGCGCGGCATTGCCCGAGATCGCCGGGGTAGTCGCCTTCCGCGAGCCCAATCCCGGCGACCGCAAAGCCAGCGCGCAGGAAATCCTCGTCACCGTTGGCGCCGCGCACTTGACCTATCAGACCCAGCGCGCGTGCTACCGCGTGAGCGCCGGTTCCTTCTTTCAAACCAACCGTCACCTCACCGACGAACTGGTAAAGATCGTCACCGCCGGCCAATCCGGCAAATTGGCGCTCGACCTCTACGCTGGCGCGGGATTGTTTTCCACAGCTCTGGCCAGCGACTTTCATCACATCGTTTCTGTTGAGTCGTCACAGACTTCCACAGCCGATCTTTCCTACAATCAGTCCTCGAATGGAGAGGCAGTTCAGGCCACCACGGAGCAGTACCTGGCCCGTGCGGAAAATTCCGGGCGAGTCGGGAAGGGTTCAGTCCTCCCTCATATCCTTAATAAGCCCGACCTAGCGGTGGTGGACCCGCCTCGAAGTGGCCTGGGAGAACGCGTGGCGCGAATGTTGGCTACCCTGGGCGCGCCACGCGTTGTTTATGTCTCGTGCGATCCGGCCACGCTGGCCCGCGACCTCGTGCCCCTGCTCGCCGCCGGTTATCGCGTCGAGCAAGTGCATATGGTGGACCTGTTTCCGCAAACCTACCACCTGGAAAGCGTCGTGCACCTGGCCCGCTGAGACTTATGTCGGGGCGGTCGCCGGTGGCCGCGCCGGGCTGATGTGGGGACAGCTGCCTTCGGCTGTCCGCCGGGCGAACCCCAGCCCCTTGGTCCATGTCGGGGACAGCCGCGACGCGGCGGAAGAATGCAGCCCACGGCACAAGCCGTGGGAACGAATTGAAAGATCAGCAAGAATCGGAGGGGGTGAAGAGATTTCGCTGCGAATTGCACGAGGGATCTCATCCGCCCTGTTCTATCCCCTCGGCATCGTCGCGGGAGTCTACCTATGGCGCCCCGCGCTATGGTTGATCGTCGCCGTCAGCGCGTTCCTGACAGCGGCAGCCTACTTCGCGCCACGCCGAGCGGGGTCGCCTGGCTTCTCGCTCTAGCCGTTCTTCCTGGCAGGCGCGCTCCACATTCAACTCGGCCAGCCCGCAGTTCGCTGTGATTTCTGTAGGATCAGGAAATTCGTTCGGCCAGCCACGCATGGAAACTCTTGGCCGCCTGGCCGACGCGGGAGCCCGCGTCTACCGCACCGATCTCGATGGAGCCGTCACCTCCTATCTCGACGGCCACTCCGTCACGCCTTCTGTGGTGGCTCTTCAATAGCCGGATACTCCGCCGTCTCGTCGTCCGGCGCCGACTGCCGCCCTTCGGCAATCACCCGGCGCGCCTCGTCCGCATCCTCTTCGCGGACCAGGATGACCATCCCGCCCAGCCCCGGGAACGCGTCCTGCACCATCGACGCCGATGTGAGATCGCTGTCGATGCGCGCTGAATCAAGCAACCCCTTCACCACCAGAGCCTCCGGTTCCTGCTCCGAATCAAACACCTTCACCAGCTTCTCATTAGGATCAGGACGCGGCTGCGCATCAGCGGCCGAATTGCCAGGTTCTGCCATGACATCTCCAATCTGGAATCGACCCGATCGACTCCACCTTGCCCCGCAATTTTACTCTTCCCCTGCTCATGTGGGGACAGCCGCCCTCGGCTGTCCAGGAGCGAAGCTCCACGTATTTTACGGGGTGCCCCATTTTCTCGCGTTATTGCGAGAAGTGGGGATTTCTCTTTCCCCCCAACGCTCCCGGACGAATGCGTCCGGGGCTAGGTGCTTTGTTCTAAAGCCCACAAAACAATACAACGCCGCAACTCTTCCATGCTACCGCTTCTCGCTCGCCACGAATCTACAGCAATGATCCCAGAACGACACCTTTGTGCAGTTGCTTTCTGCCGCAAATCGGGCAGAATGGCAGGAACCATCGGCGCAACGCCCGACCGCGCCGCGTCATCCAAAGCTGTGGGTACATTTACCTGGGAAGAAAAAGGGGACACCCATGAACATACATCACCAGGCCGGACACGAATCGAGCTTTCCGATCGCCGAGCAGCAATCCCTTCCCGAGCGCCAAGAGGAAGCCCGCAAAATCCGCCGCCTGCAAGTGATGATCAGCATGGTGATGTCGGTCATCGGCCAGGACCCCAACCTCACCGTGGAAGAAGCCTCAGAACTGGCCGCCGGAGCCAAACGCGCCGCCCTCGCCATGTTCCCCGACAAAGAACTCGCCTTCGATCTCCTCTACAAACCCCGCCTGCAAAGGCTGATGAAAGAAAGGTTCAGACTGCAGTAACGCTGCGCGGCCCCGTGCGCGCCGCTAAGGGACGGTGTGGAGTGCGGGTGCGCTGCCAATCTGATCTAAGTACGCGGCGTAAGCCGCAAGCAGTCGGTAGGTTTGGTAGTAGTCATCGAGTTGGATGGCCGAAATCTTGTCCTTTGACGAGTGGAGGATGTGGGCATCCCAGGTCCTCTGCGTTAAGGAGTGAATCGTAATGCGCGGAATATTGCGCGCGGCAAATGTCTCAGCGTCGGTCGAGCCCACCTGCTCAACATCTACGCGCGCAAGGGGTGCGTTCAGCTGATTCGCGATGTAGGCGAGTGCGCCAGTTAACCGCTCATCAGAATGGCTGGCCCAGACCTTGCTGGGCCCTAGGCCGAGCGTGTCCATGTTGACCATTGCATCGATGGCGTCGACCTGCCGCTTGGTCATCTGTCGGACATAAAAACTGGACCCGATATCGCCTCGCTCTTCATCGGTGAACCCGACGAAAATGTAGGTGTGCTTGCGCGGCGCGATCTTTACGGCTTCGTACAAGGACGGCAACAGCGATGCACCGCTCCAGTTGTCGACTACGCCATCACCCTCGGAGTCTCTATCAAAGTGCGCCCCGACGATGATCGCTTTGTCCGAGCTACCGGGCAGCACGCAAATGACGTTGGGAAGTTTCGATCCCTTCACCGGCTGTTCGGCAACGTGCCGGTCGTCGCAACCGGCCTCATTAAACATTTGCTTGAGATTTGCTTCCCGTTGCTTGTTGTGGCCCCCGTACTTTCCAAGTCGGGCCTCGATAAGTTGGCGCGGAACCGTAGTGAAACGAACGCTGTCGGCAGGGGAACTACAGCATAGGAGCAGGAGGAGTGTGACCATAGCAGCGTGAACGGTTGGTCGGCAAAGCAATACTTGAGCCATATGCTAGAGATTCTGTTGTTTACGAGTTAGAGGAAACAATAGCGGGCTCCCCTTACTCGTCCACCACCGAATTCCTAAGCGTCCCCACGCCCTCGACGCTCACCTCGACCACATCCCCCGCCACCAGCGGCCCCACTCCCGCCGGCGTCCCGCTCGGAATCAAGTCTCCGGGAAACAGCGTCATCGCCTGCGCAATATGCCGGATCACCACATCCAGCGCAAAGATAAAATCCCGCGTATTCCCCTTCTGCCGCACCTCGCCGTTGACGCGAGTTTCCACGCCTACGCCCGTACGCGGATCGATCTCATCGGTCACCACCGGCCCCACCGGACAAAACGTGTCAAACCCCTTGGCCCGGCTCCACTGCCCATCTTTATTCTGCAGGTCGCGCGCCGTCACGTCATTCACGCACGTGTATCCCAAAATGTATTGCCGGATGTCCGCATCCGCCGCCGGCTGGTAGCAAGTCTTCCCAATCACCACGCCGAGTTCGCCCTCGTGATCAACCCGCTGCGAAATCTTCGGACGACGAACGACTCCACCCGGCGATAGCAGCGCCGACGTGGCCTTCAGAAAAATCAGCGGCTCCTGCGGCACGTCGTGGCCCAATTCCGCCGCGTGCTCGCGATAATTCCGCCCCACGCACACGATCTTTGACGGACGCACCGGAGGCAGCAGCGCCGCCTCCTCCAGCGGAATCGCCTCGATCTTCCGCGTGCGCAAGCTTTCCATGTCCCCGTCAGCCTCTTCAGGAGCAGTGAGCAGCACGCGCACAATCGCGTCCCGCCCGCCAACGGACTCGACCAGCCCATACTGGGCCTGGCCATTGAATTGAAATCGGCAATATTTCATCGCCCTCTATCTAACCATATCCTTTGAATTTGAGGCGCAAAGGTGGAAAATATTTTGTGACACGGAGTGTACCTCGGGATGGTGGACGGCATTCTCGCCGTGGCGAACGCACCCGAAAACCGAACCAAAGCAGGAAAATAGCGTGCTATAGTAGCTGCCCTAGGGCGGCTGGGCGAACTGAAGACCCGCCCGAAGCCAGCCCTGGCCGTCCGCGAGTGCTTGCCGACGGATGCCCAGGTTTTCTCAGGAGCAATTCCGTGAAGTGCGAGGTTCGCCGCCAATCGCGCCGGATTCTTGAGCGCTCGATCGCTTGCGTTCTGCTCTGTGTGTGCCTCGGGATCTGCGCCACAGCCCAGCGGAGCGATCCGGAGGGCCCAGGTCAAGTGACTACCGGTGTTAATGTGGGCCCTGATCCCCTCGCGCAAATAGACTTCCAACTGATGTACCTCGATCAGATGAACCGGCACGCGAAGGAGAGCGAGCAGCGACGGAAGCAAAACCAGAATCTGATCGATTCCGGTGTGGTCTCCGCGCTCGACCTGCAAGCCCCCAGCAAAGCCGTCGACGAGTTTAACCGCGCTACCTCGTTGCTGAAAGCCCAGCATTCGAAGGAAGCGATCGCGCATCTGCAAAAAGCGATCCACGTCTATCCCAGTTTTGTTTCAGCCCATGTTGGTCTCGGCCTCGCCTACCTCGATCAGGAAGACGCCGTCCTGGCCGGGACTGAATTTGAAACGGCTGCCAAGCTTGACCAGAAATTTCCAGGATCGTTCCTGAATCTCGGTCTGGTGGCATTGTCACTGAACGACTTTACGACCGCGCAATCCGAGCTCGAGCAGGCGGCATCTCTCCGTCCCAAGGACCCCCGCATCCTCTCCACCCTGGCGTACGCGCAAAACGGAACCCATCAGTACCAACAGACCCTCGATACGGCGCAGCGAGTGCATGCGCTCGAACACAAAGGGATGGCAAATGTTCACTATGTCGCTGCCTCGGCAGCCATGTCTCTGAATGATTTCGACAACATGGAGCGTGAACTCGGTTTCTTCTTGAGCGAAGACCCAGCCAACGCTTTCGCTCCCGTGGCCCGCCAGAATCTAGCCGCTCTCACTCATAACAAGCTTGTCCGCGCGGCTGATTCGACGAATCCTCCACGAACCACAACCATGGTCGCTTCGCTCCGTCCCCAGACCTTTCCCAACACTGAAAGATTGAAAGCGCAGTTGAGTGCCGTGGGGAATGAATCTGATGCGAGTGCATGCGAAGATTGCGGGGCCGTGGCCGAGCCGGCACCTGCCGCTGCAGAGGGAAACAGCGGCGCAGCTCTGGTCCCAGGTCTTCCCACTCGCTCTGCAGCAGCATGGACGATTCGCGCAAATGTCGATCAGGTAACCATGTTTTTCTCCGTCAGCAGCCACGGACGCATGGTGAACGACTTGCAGCAGTCCGACGTGCGGATACTCGATGACAACAAGCCCCCAGAGAGAGTGGTGCAATTTTCCCCGCAATCGAAGCTCCCTTTGCGTCTAGCTTTGCTCGTCGACACCAGCGGTTCGGTGCATGACCGATTCGCGTTTGAGAAGCACGCCGCGACGAAATTCGTGGAAAAAATGCTCAACGGCACGTCCGACCTCGGGTTCATTGCCGGCTTCTCCGAGAAGACAACCGTAACTCAGGATTTCACCGGTCAACAAGCTGAGCTGGGGAAAGGCATTGAGAAGCTCGCGAACGGAGGAGGAACCGCGCTCTTTGACGCCGTCTCCTACGCGTGCGAGAAGCTGGCGGCTTATCCTGAAGACCAGCAGGTGGCTCGAGTCTTGGTGATATTGAGCGATGGCGAAGATAATTCCAGCAACGGTACCTTGAAACGAAGCATCCGCGCTGCCGAGCTTTCGGGCGTCGCGATCTATACTGTCAGCACGAGAGAGGGCGTGGGAGACAAATCAGATGCCGACCGGGTGCTGGAAATGCTCGCCGAGCGTAGCGGAGGCGATGCGATCTTTCCCGACAACATTCTGACGCTGGGCAAGTCCTTCGATAAGTTGCATGATTTGATTCGCAGCCGTTACTTCGTCGCCTATAAACCCGCCAATTTTATGCCGAATGGAAGCTATCGAACGATCAGCGTCAGTGCCGAAAAAGACGGAAAACATCTGCTGGTTCGGGCTCGCAAGGGCTACCACACTCGGATCGCGTCCCCCAACTAACTGCCAGGCCAACACGCTTAGATCGCGGAAGATCGGCCGGTCTTCATGGCACCGTCTCGCCCGCCTCCTCCGACTGCGCGCTCTCGTTACCGCGCACATCCACCGCCGACACCGAATACAAATAACTCTTTCCCGCAACGACCGACTCATCCCGGTACGCCGGAGTTTTCAAAAGCGACGCGTTCACCTTCACCGCCGCCCCACCTTCTTCGCGCCGATACACGTTATATCCATCCAGATCGACATCGGTCACCGGAGCCCACACCAGATCGACAAACGTCTTCTGTCCTGGCCCGGAAGCCACGGCCTGCAGGCCTGAAGGCACTGCCGGCGGAAAAACATCATCCGCGAAAACCTTGATCTCCGGCGTGTCGGCGCCTTCGACCTGGATCTCAGGCTTATTCTCCTGAGCCACAACCGTATCCGTCTCCGCGTGATACTCGTATGTCTTCTGCCACTCGATGTTCGAATCAGTCAGAGTAAGAATAGGATCGCTGCTTGCTGGAAGCTGCCCCGCCAGAATCTGAGCCGTGCTCCCTTCCTGGCGGCGATAAACCCGATACACATAATGCACTGCTGCCGAACTCGCCGGTGGAACATCATTCGCCCAAGTCAGCACCACACCCTGACCCGTGACGCGCGCGGCAAACTCCCGCGCCGGTGGCAATGTTCGAACCAGCGAAACCCGCACCTGATTCGAAAGCCCCGCGCTACGGCCACCCGCATTGAGCACTTCCACCGCGTAGGTTACGAAGCTCGAAGGATTGTTGCTCTGCAACGTCACGCCGAGGGAGTCGGTGTACGATCTCGAAGCGTTCTGCGCAGAAGACTGAGCCGCGACAACCATCGCCGGCGCAGTCGCCTCGCCCACCGTCGTTTCACAACTCGTCAAGTCGGGTTCCAGTCCGCGGCAGATCCGCGTCGGACCCACGCTCCGCACGCTCTGCCGATCGGTCGTAACAGTGGGAGCGGTCCAGTTAAGAATCACGCGATCGCCCTTGCGCAGCGCCCGCAGATCCGTAGGTGGCTTGGGCAACTCCAGCGACGGAGGCTGTGGCGGCCCAATCGTGGCGCACGCCGTAAACATCAACGGCATACCCAGGGCCATCAAAAGCGTCGAGGCAGAGCGTCTCATGCAGACGAACAACAGACTACCAGACTCTTCCGCCACACCAATGTCGTCCTGCACTTGGGGATCCTTCGACTGTGCGAGCTCATTTGAGCTCGCTTCGCTCAGGATGACATGATCGTGGCCCCCAAGTTTGCGCGCGGGGTCCCTGCCGCGTCTCTTGCGGCAAAGGTGGGGACTACCCCGCCAATTCCCGCACAGCCTCGCGAAACACTTTCGTATGCCGGTCTACATCGTCCGCCCCCGTCTGCGGCGACATCAGCGCCATATTATGAAACGGTGTGAGCAGAATCCCCCGGTTCATCGCATACAAATGCATGAACCGTTCCATCTCAAAATCCATGGCATCGTGCGCCTCGGCGCCATTCTTCGGCTTCGTGGGACCAAACAGATATTCCGCCCTGCACCCGAGGCGAGTCACATGCCACGGCAACTCCGCATCAGTAATCGCTTTGAACACACCCGCCGTCCAGCGCTCCGCCATGGGAATCATGCGGTCGAACGCCTGTTTCGTAAGAACTTTCGTCAATGTGGCGCGCATCGCCGCAAGCGACAACGCATTCCCGGCCAGCGTGCCCCCGATCCCGCCAACGTCGCAGTTCTCGAGTTCCTGCTTGGCCGCAATCCGGTCGGCAACCTCCTGCGAAAACCCGTAAGCCGCGCCCGGAATGCCTCCCCCAATGGCCTTTCCAAAAACCAAAATGTCGGCCTCAAGATTCTCCGCCTGCGTAAATCCGCCTGGCCCGGCGCAGATCGTGTGCGTCTCGTCAATAATGAGCAACGTCCCGTACTCGCGCGTGAGTTCCCGCAGCGCCTTGTGATATCCGTCCTGCGGACAAACGATGCCCACATTCGTCATCGCAGGCTCGGCCAGGACGCAAGCCACGTCGCCCGAGACGAGCGCCGCCTCCAGCGCGTCGACGTCGTTGAACTCGACAACCTTGGTCGTGACCGCGGGATTCACGGGCGGACCAATGTTCCCGGGCCGCGGACCCGCGGCGCCATTCGCATCCAGTGTGATGAAGGTCTCATCGACCGTCCCGTGATAGCACCAGTTGAAAACCAGAATCTTCGGCCGGCCCGTGATCTGCCGTGCTAGCCGGATCGAAAACCGGTTCGCATCCGTCGCCGTCAGCGCGAACTGCCAGTACGGCAGGTTGAAGCGCTTCTGCAGTTCCTCCGCCACAAAAATCGAATCTTCCCCCGGTAGCATCAGCGTAATCCCGCGCCGCGCCTGGTCTTCCACAGCCTTTACCGTGGCGGATGGAGAATGTCCCGTCATCGCTCCGGTATCGCCCAGGCAGAAATCGATGTAGCGATGTCCGTCCACGTCAAAGAAATGTGTGCCCTGCGCCTCGCGCACAAACGGTGGAAACGCCCCCGCCCACTTCACCATCCAGTTCATGGGCACGCCGGCGAGCTGCGACTTCCGCGCCCGCTCAAACAACGCCTTCGACTTTGGACGCTCGTCGACAAACTTCTTCTGTTCACGTTGCATCAGGGAGTGCAGGCGGGCACGATCGATGGTTTTCATTGGCTAGCCAAAGATAAATCACGGACGACGCCGAGGAAACGGAGGGAAGCCGAGGACGAGGGCGCGAATTGGATCTCGCAACTTTTTTTCTCTTGAATCTGTAAAATCTTGGATTTATTAGGGTTACGCTGACCAGGGATCAGCTTGATCTGCCAAAATCCTGGATCTAAAGGGGTTAGAGGCCAAATCTTCAAAGATAAGGAGTTAGAGGCACTGCAGGAGCAGCACAGCTTGGCAGAGGCTCGTTTGTCAGCGATCAGTTGGAGACAGTCCGCACGCACCATGCCAGTGTGCACGTTTCAATTTCCTGAGTAAAGGTCGTTCGTCACACTCTGGAGCTGTGGAAAACCTTGGCCTTGAACATGTCCCGACCCTTTCCTAGTAAACATGAGTCACCACGATCATCGTGAAGAGGGCACGTCGGAGCTGGGGCGGTAGTGGAAGCCGCAGGTTCCGGAGCATGGGAAGGTAGGCTGACAGTTCAGAAGAGGGAAGGTCTGGGCCTACGAGTGCGCGTGAGAACTAATTTGTCGCCCCACCGGGGCTTTTCCGTATCCCACTTTTCTCCACGGCTTGCGCCCGTGGGCTGCATTCTAACGCCGCTATGCGGCTAGGGGCGGACACCAATTGTTCCACCGCATCACTGAGTATCCCAGTGCTCACGCACACTCTTACCCCCGGCCTTTTGATTTATGTGGTCATGACTGCGGAAGCGGCGGTGGGTTCGGCCGGGGCTTTGCGGCGGAGAATGGCAGCGGAGATGAGAGTAATGATAAGGCCGACGGGCAGCGGCTCCATGAAAGTGTAGGCCATGTTGACGAAGGGATTCTGGTAGAGCTGCTGGGAGCGCTGTATGGCAGCGACCTGCGCGGCGGTGGTGGCGGGGTCAAGTCCAGAGGACTGGACCTTGTGAATCTGCGCGGCGAAGTAGCTGTCCATGAAGTGGGGCATGAATTTGAAGTAGAGAACCTCCCACATGGCGACGTAGCAGACGGTGGTGATGAGGGCGATCAGGATGCCGCAGGCGAAGGCGCGGCCGAAGGAGATTTGGCCGCCGAGGGTGTTGTCGCGGTAGCTGCGGATGCCGGAGTAGATGAGCAGGAACGACGCCACCATGATGGTGTAGCCGAGAGCCATGCTGTGGCCGTACCCGATCTTGTCGGCGAGAAGAAGCGAGCCGGCCATAAGGACGGAGATCATGACGCCGGAGATGAGGCCGAAGGTGAGGACGGTTCTCTTCATAGGAGTCTCCTGGTGCGAGTCCGAAAGAAGTCACGATACGGTGAAAAGGGAACGGATGTCGTCACCCTTTCTGATGATTTTGCAGGAATGGAGCGGAAATCATGCTTTCGGGTGACGCGGTCACGGCAGCAGACCCAGTTCTTTGCCGCGCTGGACGGCCTGGGTGCGGCGGGCGGCTCCGAGCTTGTCGAAGGCGCGGGCACAGTGTGTCTTGACGGTGTTTTCGGAAACGAAAAGCTGCGTGGCGATCTCGCGATTGCTGAAGCCGCGGGCGACCAGGGTGAGGATTTCGAGCTCGCGTGCCGTGATACCGAGTTTCTGCTGGTGGGCCGTATTGGGAGCGAAGGGTTTGAGGGCGGGAGCTTCAGCGGGGACAAGCACTTCCCTCACCACGACCGTTTCGCGGATGGTTTCGCGACTGCGCGTGATGCGGAGGCCCAGCCAGATGCCGAAGGTCGCGAACAGGATGGCGACGAGCGCGCTGTAGAGTTCGACGGAGTGCTCGATGATGACGAAGCGGTATTCGGTGTATTGGAGGGTGGCGATGAGGAGGCCGCCGAGGAGACCGAAGATGAGGACGTGGCGCTTCATGATCGGGTTGTGAAGAAGTATATCTCCGCCAACCCTGTCTCCGCTCACGCCTCAAACTCTGCCCAACAATCCCTGAAAGACAGTATGAGCCATTTGCAGACTCGATCAGTTTGTCTTCCGCGCGTTGAAAAGTACGGGTTCCGCGTACGACGAAGCTGGTCGCAATCCTCCGCCGCCAGCGCGCAGCGTCTTCAATTCAGGATCTAAGAGCGCAATGCGATTCCAAGTTTTGACTTTGCGAAGTGCAAACTGAAATGTCGAAGGGGATTTGGAATCGGAGGAGGCAGGATCCTGCGCAAAGTCGGGGAGTTCGATCTCGAAGCGGCCGTCCGCGTCAGCCGTGACCGTGCCTAACGAAATCTGGGGAACCATGCAGTCAGCCAACCCAAAGAACTCGCATGCCCAGCCGGCAAAGTAGTCTACGCGAATCTCGGACGAAGCTTCCCGAACCAGACGTTTGTCGGCGATCTGCCCGCGCAACGTGACCGTCGACAACGGCTTGCAGGTATAAAGGTCCTGCATATCCGACTCATGCACGCTGAGATCGTAGGTCGCGAACTGACACCCCGGCGCCCAAGCGAATAGTTTGACTGCACTCGCGATCTTCCCGTCCACTGACAACGGAATCTTAACTACCCCTGTCGAATCAGGGTTTGGCAAAATATACCCTCCGTTCGCGCCAAAGGATCCGTACAAGAGATAGCGGACCTCAAACTTGTCGGAAGGAGTATTCGCCGGCAGCAGGGTGCTCAATTTCGGCGGTTGAGAAGCAACTTGACCAGTGGCGCATCCTGCCAACAGCAACGATATGAGCGTCCGCGCCAACAGAGCCTTCGACTTCGGACGGTCGTCTACAAACTTCTTCTGTTCGCGGTGCATCAGGGACTGCAGGCGGCTGCGATCGATACTTTTCATGTTTGATGGCGGCAGGATACCAGACAGAAAGAGACTCGTGTGGCCGCGGGCGACTCGCCCGCGAGGTTTTGCTACCGATTCAATCAGCCTCACGTCCCACCACAACCACCGATACTCGCAAGGACTAACAGCCAATCCCGCTCGGACCGGACTCTCCAGAATATACATCGCCTTCTTTCGGAGACTCTTGTCGCCACGCAAAACATGATCGAAGGACTCATCCTGCCAAACGCGCCTCCAGTGCGCGTTAGAGCGTTGTTGATCCGGTGGGCCGACTCACTCTTGATGGTCCGAGTGATTTCCGGGATTGAGATCGAGCCATTCTCATCGATGAGCGGTATGCAAATTAGGTGAACATGATCGGGCATTTCGACCGTGCGCAGAGTGAACACTTCCTACCATCAGCTCGTCGGCAGGAGTCCAGAGCGAGATCCTTCGCGATCTCCGGCAGTTTCCAGCGGTGCCATGTGGAGTAGGGGATGAAAAGGACTCGGTTGTCTTTTTGAGAGTGAGGAAGATTGCGGCGATACTCGTACTTCCTTTGCACCGAGGAGAGCAGCACTGCGCAAGGCTCGTGTGGGCGCGGGCGACTCGCCCGCGCAGGTTTTGTGATCCAAAACGGAAAGTGATGCTGACGGGCGAAGAGCTTGGAAGTGGCAGCTGAAACCTCAAAAAGAAGCGAACTTCGAAAACCGCGCGGGCGAGTCGTCCGCGGCCACACAAGCACATCTCGTTCTTCTACAGAATGTAGCGCGACAGATCCTGATCCTTCACAATGTCTGTCAGCATCTTGCGCACATATTCCGCGTCGATCGTAACGTGTTCGCCCTTCTTCTCGGGCGCGTTGAAGCTTAACTCATCGAGCACCCGCTCCATGATCGTATGCAGCCGGCGCGCTCCGATGTTCTCGGTGCTCTCGTTCACGCGGAAGGCAAAGTGGGCAATCTCATCCAGCGCTTCTTTCGTGAACTCCAGCTTCACGCCCTCGGTCTCGAGTAGCGCCGTGTACTGCTTCACCAGCGACGACTTCGGCTCCGTAAGAATCCGCACGAAATCGTCCATGGTCAGCGACTGCAGTTCCACGCGAATCGGAAACCGCCCCTGCAGTTCTGGAATCAGGTCGCTCGGCTTCGAAACGTGAAACGCTCCGGCAGCAATGAAAAGAATGTGATCGGTGCGAACCATCCCGTAGCGGGTATTAACGGTCGTTCCTTCGACAATTGGCAGAATGTCTCGCTGCACGCCTTCCCGCGAAACGTCCGGCCCATGTCCGCCTTCGCGTCCGGCGATCTTGTCGATCTCGTCCAGGAACACGATGCCGGAATTTTCCACGCGATCAATCGCCATGCGCGTGACCTGATCCATATCGATCAGTCGCTGCTCTTCTTCCTGAATCAGATACTCGAAGGCCTCGTTGACCTTCATCTTCCGCTTCTTGGTGCGCTGCCCGAAGATGTTCGGCAACATGTCTTTGAGGTTGACGTCCATCTCCTCCACGCCTTGATTGGTCAGAATTTCAAATGATGGGAAATTACGTTCGCGCACGTCGATTTCGACCGTGCGATCATCGAGCTTGCCTTCGCGCAGCTGCTGCCGCAGTTTTTCTCGCGCGTTCGGCTCGACGACTCGGTAACGCCGTGCTCCCATCAATCACCACGCCACCGGCAGTGGTCGAACTCCCGTCCGCACGTGGCGGAGGAGATGGCGGCAATAGAATATCCAGCAGCCGCTCTTCCGCATTCAGTTCGGCCTTGTCGGCAACGTCTTCCAGTTTCTCCTCGCGCACGTTGTCGATGGCAATCTCCACCAGATCGCGCACCATCGACTCCACGTCGCGCCCCACGTAGCCAACCTCGGTAAACTTCGAGGCCTCAACTTTCAGAAACGGAGAATTCGCCAGCTTCGCCAGCCGCCGCGCAATCTCGGTCTTGCCCACGCCCGTAGGCCCGATCATGATGATGTTCTTGGGGATAATTTCTTCGGCGAGTTCCGGCGACAATTTCTGCCGGCGCATGCGGTTGCGCAGCGCAATGGCCACGGCGCGCTTGGCGTCCTTCTGGCCAATCACATGTTTGTCGAGCTCGACGACAATCTCGCGCGGAGTCAGTTCATCCAGCGCAAGCTGTTCTTCTTCAGCGGAAGAGGGAAGATAAATGGCCATAGATACTCATGTGGGGACAGCCGCCCTCGGCTGTCCGTCGAGCGAAGCTCGACTGTAACTCCTAACTCGATCTCAGCGGAATGAAGCTGCTGGGTCTTCGGCCCAGCCGACACAGTCGAGGGCGGCTGTCCCCGCATGAGCCCTACAACTCTTCAATCGTTACCCGGTCATTGGTATAGATGCACATCTTGCCCGCGATCTTCATTGCTTCTTCAGCAATCTGCCGGGCAGAAAGTTCCGTATGCTCCGCCAGCGCCTGCGCCGCAGCTTGCGCGTAAGGACCGCCGCTGCCAATTGCCGCGACCGCTCCGTCGGGTTCAATCACATCGCCTTGCCCGCTGAGCAAAAACGTCTGCTCTTTGTCACACACCAGCAACAGCGCTTCCAGATGCCGCAGAAACTTGTCCGTGCGCCAGTCGCGGGCCAACTCGACCGCACCCCGTCCCAAATTTCCGTGATATTGCTCGAGCTTCGCCTCGAACCGGCTGAACAAAGTGAACGCGTCCGCCGTCGACCCAGCAAACCCGGCAACAATCTTGTCGTTGTACAGGCGCCGGATCTTCTTGGCCGAATGTTTGATTACCGACTCTCCGAGCGTGACCTGGCCGTCGCCCGCCAGGACGACCTTCCCGTCCCGCCGGACCGACAAAACTGTAGTGGATCGAATCAGTCGCTTCGTAGTCATGAGCGCAATTCTTGATTATAACAGCGCCTGCGTATCGGGCCCCTGCAGCCGTTAACACCAGTAATTTCCGCTATTTATAGAGCGCTTCAGTAACCACTCCGTAGATTACCGCTGTGACATTTACCCGCCTCGCCCGAGCCCGTACTTTGTAGCTCATGCCCCAGTCTGCAGCAATTTTGTGTCACGACAAACGATCCCTTCCAACGCTGAAAACCACCCTCGAAGAGCTTGAGATCGAACTGGTTAACTGCCCCACTGGGCAGGCGGCGCTCGAGATGGTCATGACCGGCCGCTGCTCCACGCTGATCGTGGATTTTGATTTGCCCGGGGCCGATGAAGTCATCCGCACGGCGTCGCTGTTGCCGCCGGCCCAAAAGCCTACGCTGCTGGCGATCGCCTGCCGTGCGTGGCCCGGCACAGGACAGGCCTTCCAGTCTGGCGCCAGCCGCATCCTGTACCGGCCCGTCGAGCCCGAGCAAATCAAGGAAGCGCTCAAAGAGGAAAAGAAATCGCGGAAATCAAATCGCCGCAAGGCCACTCGTTACGATGTGAAGACGCTGGTTTACTTGGACCTGGAAGGCGGAACGATTCCTGGCGTCAGTATCGACATTGGTGAGCACGGACTCGCCGTACAGGCCACCGAAACCGTCCCCATGGCCTCGAACCTGGCCTTTCGCTGCGTCCTGCCCGGCACGAACGTGACGCTGCAGGGGCACGCCGATGTGATCTGGGCCAGCGATCAAGGCCGCGCCGGACTGTTCTTCTCCAAGCTCAGCACCACAGCCCGCAAACATCTCAAGAGCTGGCTGCACAAGCGCAGCGCTCACAGCCAGGACAAAGACGACCACACCGTGCGCGACCTGATGCCGACTGAAGATGCTCACGTCGAATTCGCCGCCTCCGAATAAGCGCAGCAAGACAGCCCGTGAACCACGAAGGACACGAAGTATCACGAAGGTTTTATAAGTGTTTCCTTAGTGAACCTTCGTGTCCTTAGTGGTTAAGGGTCTCCTGTCGGTTGGAAAATCAGCCGCGCGCACCTTAGAATGCTGCCATTACAGGAGGCACGCGCTGTCCACCACACCTGAAACCGGCATTGCCTGCAACGGCCGCTCCATGGTCGGGACACTTCAACGCGTGCTGGTCTGCTCGCCCCGCACCGCAGGATGGGACCAGCCGGAACGCGTCGCGCGCTGGCGCGATCTCGGATTCCATCACGCACCCGATTTCGCCACGGCTCAGGCGCAGCATGAAACCGTTTGCCGCGAACTCGCCGCGGCCGGCGCGGAGATCTTAGAGCTGGCACCCGCGCCGGAACTCTCACTGGACGCCGCCTATACCCACGACGCTTCCCTCGCCACCGATTTTGGCCTCGTTGTCATGCGTCCCGGCAAGTCCAATCGCGTTTTCGAAGGCCAGCACCACGGCGCGTACTGCCTGCGGTTCGGGATTCCCATGCTCGCGGAGATCCTCGCGCCCGGCACCACCGAAGCCGGAGACATTCTCTGGCTCGACTCCAAGACTCTGCTCGTCGGGCACGGCTACCGCACTAACGCCGCCGGCATCGCTCAGTTGCGTGATCTCCTCGCGCCAAGAGGCGTGACCGCTCTCTCCGCTCCGCTCCCCTACGGCCCGGGCCCATCCGCGTGTCTGCACCTCATGTCATTGATCAGCCTGCTCGACGAACAGACGGCGCTGGTGGATCTTCCGTGGCTGGCGGTTGAAACAGTCGAACTGCTGAAGGCCCGCGGCTACCACTTCATCCAGATCGACGATTCCGAGCGCGACACGCTAGCCTGCAACGTACTCGCACTAGGTGGGAAGCGCCTGCTTGCGATTGAAGAGAATCGCAAGACCAACGACCGCCTGAGCCAGGCCGGGTTCGACGTCCGCACCTTCCCCGGCAGCGAGCTCTGCATCAACGGCAGCGGCGGCCCCACCTGCCTCACGCGTCCGCTGTTGCGAGGGTGAGCAGCTCGGCACAGGGGGATTGTGCAGGCGTCGGCAACTCCGCGAGGTCTGTGGTCGGGTGCGCTCGCTGCGCCTGCTGAACGGGCGAAGGCGCCCGATCCCACATGTTTCGTGCCCTTCCCCACACTCTTCGGGCCTACTCGAGAGCAAACACAGGCCTCAACGTCTCCGGATCAAAGGGCACCGAGCTATGCTCATGCACGATCAGCCATCGTCCGCTGATCCGCCTGTACACCACCGTCGCCCGAATCCACGAAGGCTCGCCCGGCAGCCCTGTAAACCGCAAGAGGTAATGCGCCACCGCCAGGTCTCCGCTCGCCGTAACGACGACATCCTTCGTCTCCGCGCCAAACGCAGCGGGGAAGTGCGCCAGAGACGTCTCCCAAACCCGCCGCCACTCCCTCGCGTCACGAATCTGAAACGGCGGCTTCACATTGAACACGGCAAACTCATCCCCGTAGTGCGCCATGATCGCGTCGATATCCTTCGCGCACACAGCACGCTGCTGATCCGCGATCAGCCGCCGAATCTCCGCCTCGTCGCCTGCATCCCCAGTCATCGTGGCAGCTGCACCCGTTCACAGCCTCGCCCTTGAAACCGAATACCTAGGGTCGCTGATTCCATATCCTTCTCCAAACGTGTTTTGGTTGTCTCATCACTGAGTCGTGCCGGAAAGCGCGCCGAGCAGCTCTCCCAGACGATCCAAACTCTGCATCCACCCCGTCTCCATACCTTTGAGATACTGCGGAGCGGCCGCGGTTGACTTAATTACACGAAGCTGCAAAGTCAGCGCGGTTTTCGCGCCCTGGTCTGCAAAGGTCACGGTGCTCAGCACGTCGAACATCGAGTTGCCTTTGTCATCCAACGCGCTGCTGACAAACACCAGCCGCTCGGGCACGACGATTTCCTGAAACACGCCCGTCATCGGATAGACCACTCCATCGGGCGCCCGCATATGAATCCGGATCGTGCCCCCCGGCCGCACATCCATCTCGCACACAGGATTCGTAAACCTCTTCGGTCCCCACCATTGCGCGACGTGTTTGGTCTCGGTCCATGCCTTGAACACAAGCTCTCTGGGCGCGTCGAACACGCGCGTCATCACCAGATCCCATTCCGAAGATGCCTTCGCGGCGCTAGTCTTTGCGTTTTGTGCGGACATGCTTCTTCTCCTTCGCTTTGTTCTTCGAATCCTGCGCCCTCAGTCCCTGCAGATAGTCATCCAGCCGGTCGAAACTCTCCTCCCAGAACCGGCGGTAGTAATCCACCCACCCCGCCACATCCTGCAGGGGAGCCACCCGCAGCCGGCACGGTCGCCACTGCGCCTCGCGCCCACGGGCAATCAGCCCGGCACGCTCCAGCACTTTCAGATGCTTGGAAATCGCCGGCATGCTCATCGCAAACGGCGATGCCAACTCCGTCACCGACGCATCGCCCGACGCCAGCCGCGCCAGAATCGCCCGCCGCGTGGGGTCCGCGAGTGCTCCGAAGGTTTCGCTGAGTCGATCAGGCATCGCCGTAATAAACCTTTAAGTTAAATAACTATTAGGTTAAATACATCTCGCAGAGTCTCTTGTCAACAGATTTCTCGATGCATCCGCAGCTAAACGTCACTTCAGTCTGTCGGAATCGTTCAACCGGAATTACCTTTAGGATTAGTATGATCTTTCTACTCATAGAAAATCGCTTCGGGAAAGAGTTTACGGATGCCATATTCATACCTCCGCCTCCTGATCGTGTGTCTCGTGATAGCAGTCGTTGCCTCGATTTCCGCGTCGGGGCAGCCCTCCTCGCAACCTGCAACCACCATCGCCGCTGTAACCGGTTCCCAGCCCCTGCGCGATGGCGTTGAAATCCAAGCAGGCTCCGCAACTCTGCGCATCACCGCCCTGGGCGATGACATCATCCGCGTGCGGATCTCTCCGGGCCCTCTCCCCGAGGACGCTTCGTGGGCAGTTCTCTCCGCCGCACGTACGAAGTCCATCGATGTGCAACCGGTCCAGGACGACGCCTCCGTCGGCTTCCACACCGCGGCACTCGACGTCCGCGTCGAGCGCAATCCTCTTCGACTGGTCATCCGCGATCTCGCCGGCAACGTCATCTCCGCCGACGCCCCGGGCCGCCCCGTCCGATTCCTACTCGGCGGCTTCACCGTCTCCAAGCAGATGCCTGGCGGCGAGCACTACTTCGGTCTCGGCGACAAGGCCGGATCCTTCGACCGCCGCAATCAGGCCTATGCGCTCTGGAACACCGACATCGGCCCGCAGGAGTCGACCGACCCGCTCTACAAGGCCATCCCTTTTTTTCTCGGCATCAACGGCACACGCAGTTACGGCCTCTTCCTGGACAACACCTGGCGCACTTGGTTCGACTTTGGCAAGCAAGCACGTGACGCGATTATGTTCGGCTCCGAGGGCGGGTCACTCGATTACTACTTCCTCTACGGCCCCACTCCGAAACAGGTCGTAGAAAGTTATGCCTATCTCACGGGAACACCGCCGCTCCCGCCGCTCTGGGCTTTCGGATTCCAGCAGTCGCGCTACAGCTACACTCCCGAATCACAAGTGCGTGACGTCGCCAAACGTCTGCGCGCCGACGCAATTCCCTCCGACGTGCTCTATCTCGACATCGACTACCAGTTCAAGAACCGGCCCTTCACCGTCGATCCTAAAAAGTTCCCTGACTTTCCCGGACTCGTTTCCGATCTCCGAAAGGATCATTTCCGCACCGTCACCATCACCGACCTGCACATCGCGCACGTCGCCAACCAGGGCTATTCACCCTTCGACACGGGAGAAGCGGGCAACCACTTCGTGAAGAATCCCGATGGCACCGACTTCATCGGCATCGTCTGGCCCGGTCCCGCGGTCTTTCCCGACTTCACGCGCGCCCAGACCCGCGAGTGGTGGGGCAGCCTCTACACTCAGTTCGTGAAAGACGGCGTTGCTGGATTCTGGAACGACATGAACGAGCCTTCGGTCTTTGACGGCCCCGGCATGACCATGCCACTCGATACGGTTCACCACATCGAAGAGCCCGGCTTCACCACACGCACCGCGACGCATGCCGAGATTCACAACATCGTCGGCCTCGAGAACGCCCGCGCCACCTACGAGGGCCTGCTCACGCTGCGTCCGGATGAGCGCCCCTTCGTCCTCACGCGCGCCACATACGCCGGTGGCCAGCGCTACGGCTTCACCTGGACCGGAGACAACTCCGCGACATGGAACCATCTTCGTCTCGCGACGCAGATGGTGCTCAATCTCGGCGTCAGCGGCATCTCGATGGTGGGCGCCGATGTTGGCGGCTTCGGCAGTTCGCCTGCGCCTGCGCTGCTCACACGCTGGGTTGAACTCGCAGTTTTCTCGCCGCTCTGCCGCGATCACGCCGCCAAAGGCACGCAGCCCCACGAACTCTGGGCCAACGGGCCCGAGCAGGAATCCATTCGCCGCCGTTATATCGAAACTCGATACAAGCTTCTGCCCTACATCTATTCGCTCGCCGACGAGTCCTCGCGCACAGGACTTCCCATGATGCGCCCCGTGTTCCTCGACTACCCCGAGATCTTCGCGCCCAACTCCGGCGGCTTCGAACATCTCGACACCGAATTTCTTCTCGGCCCCGGTCTGCTGATCGCTCCCCCGCCCTTCGCCGAGACGCTTGACGACTACTCCGTGTCCTTCCCGAAAACTCACGAGTGGTACGACTTCTGGACTGGACTCAAAGCGCCGCCTTCCCCGCAAGCGCCTCCGATCGCGGCAGTCGTTACCGCCCAGAACATTGGAGCGGAAATCGCCTACCCGCGTGCCATCCATCCTCCGCTTGAAACCATGCCCGTCTACGTGCGCGCCGGAAGCATCATCCCGACTCAACCGTTGATCCAGAACACGGATGAAATTCCCAAAGGCCCGCTCGAGCTTCATGTCTATCCCGGCCCGCAGTGCAGCGGCTCCATCTATCTCGACGATGGACACACCTTCCGCTACCAGAAAGGCGAGTACCTGCGGCAGAGCTTTACTTGTGAATCCAATGACAAAGCGATTCGCCTGACTTTCCACAAGCGCGAAGGCTCCTTCGTTCCGTGGTGGAAGTTTTTCGAGGTGGTGATTTACGACTGGCCGTCGGCCCATGCCGAGGCCAAGTTCTCGAGCAGCACATATCCTTTGAAGACGACCTACGACCCGAAGCAGCACGCGCTGCACATGACGCTGGCCGATGTGCCGGCAGAGGCTGAACTCACCGTGCGCGGCAGGTCCACTCATTGAACCCATCGGCCGCAGTAGCCAGAGCTCTGGATCGTGAGAGAGCTACGCCGAGCGCTCCCAGTCGTCCTCGTCTGCACGGATTGGGACGGGCCTCTTCGCGATCGGGGGAGCATGCTTGGGAGCGGTAAGAAGAAAGGACGGAAAGTGGCGGCGCATGCAGCCATGAGATCGGGCGAGTCCGGGCAGAAAGAGCAGACTGGCAAGGTCCCCCCAGGTCTTTCGGCGCGAGCGATACGCTTCTGAGCTACGGCAGTAGGGGCACTCGCTGAAGGAAATTCTGCCCATACAACAACACCGACACAAAGGAACGCGGTACGCAATAAATTTATGGTACCGCAACCCGCAGGATGTTTCGTTCGCGCGAACTTGACATCCCATTCGCTGTAAACCCAAGGGGTTGATGAACGGCGCGGCCCGAGAAAGTTTTCATATGGGCCCAACCGACAAATTCACAAAGCCTGATATTGCCGCACGAGGGCCTTGATACTCCTTGGATACCGGCAAGCGTAGGCTCGAGTTGCTTCAACCATCAGGCTTTCTTCAGTAAGCGGGTAATCCAGATCAAAATAACCGCGCCAATAAATGACACAATGATGGAGCCGATCATGCCGCCACCTGGCCAGAGCCCCAAAAGCCCAAAGATCCAGCCGCCCAGGAAGCCCCCGAGGATGCCGAGGATGATGTCCACGAGAAGGCCATAGCCACCGCCCTTCATCACTTGTCCAGCAAGCCAACCCGCAATCAGTCCAACCACAATCCATACGAGAAATCCCATGATGACCCTCCTTGGGTCCGCCCGCATAAGGCCGACCGGAAATGTGCACACCTGTCTCGCTACTCGAACTCATGTTTGCGTGGCGCTTAGAAACTCTGGTCACCAATTCGTCATCGGGCGGCACTCAGCGCGAGATAGCTAAGGCCCACGATCGAAATGACAATGAACAAGTAAGGCCACTGTTCGAGACAGCATTTCAAACCTTTTACCGTTGAAGCCATTTGCCTTGTGAGTCTCTGCATGGCACACCTCAAATAGGACGGGATTCATGCGCCCGCGGCCAGCGACGGCGGAGGAAACATAAAGAAAAAAGCGGCGCGCAGGACCCAAGCGCAACGAAAGTGGGTGGTAGACACCATGACAAATGCTTGGTTCTGCAACGGGTCGGCTTACGGTTGTATCCTGAATTTGTAAGGAGTCGTCGAAGTCGAACGTCATCCCTGGGGTGTTTTCTTGCGCACGCCGCGCGAACCCGCTCATTTCTGACAGCGCGGCTCTATGTGAAACAGTTGGAAAAATCGGTGGCCGGCGGTCTTCCGCCGGTCACCATCAGCTCTGAGTGTGGGTCAAGCCGCTAGCTTCTGGCCCAGGAACTCCTTGGCCTTTCCCAGTTCCGCGTCCCACTTGGTCAGCTGTTCGGGACTCAGGAAACCTACCAGCCGCTGGCGAATCGATGCTCGATTGTCCGCGAGTTTCTTGAATAAATCCTCTTTTGTCGCGTTGGGATTTTGCTGTTTGTATTCCTGCACTTTCTCGTAGGCTTCGCTCATGAAGGTGTGCAGTTTCTGTTTCTGATCCTCCGAGAGATTCAGATCGGCGCCAAATCTCTTGAGTTCACTTGTGACCGATGCAACTTGTTCGGCAGTTAACGCCATAGTGCTCCTTTGACAACCAGGCTGGATTGGTACGGTTGATAATTGGGGCGCAGACTCACCGGGCAGAACATCGAACTGGTCTGCAGTTGTCCTTCCCACTACATCACGCGAGTTGTGCTGAAGGAAGAACGCAAACGTCTGCATCCAAAATGGAGCTGATTTTACAAGCAGAAGATTAAGAACCAGCGACTGTAATTGCAACTGTCAAATCTGATAGGGTCGCATTGCGTCCCCAAGCGGAGGAGACAGTCGTGTACGCGAGCGTCCAGGGCGAGAAGAAGTCACAGATCGCCCACCAACAAGTCGATCCCCTGCGGCATGCACACACTAGTTCCTGCTAAAATTAAGTCCGCATGCTGCTTCCCTTCGTCCGCGAGCTCTTCGCGGACGTAGAAACGCTTCCCGCCTTTACGCGTGTTGCCTCCCACCTGCGGGAGGGCACGGGGCGCATTCGTGTCTCCGGACTCTCGCCCACCGCGAAAGCCCTGCTGTTCGTGCTTTTGCGGCGAAGCGCCGACCGCCCGCTCATCGTCGTCGTCAACGACAACCGCGCCGTCGAGGATTTCGTCCCGATTCTGCGCGGCTTCTGTGAACTCACCAGCGCTAGCGATCCCGAAGGCGTCGTCGCCCTACCTGCCCGCGACGTGCTCCCGTTCCAAAATCTCTCCCCGCATCCTGAACTTCAGGAAGAGCGCGCGACCGCCCTGTGGAAAATTGCCACCGGCAAGGCTTCGATTGTGGTCACTCCGGTCGCAGCTACGGCCATTCTGCTGCGCTCCGCCGAGTACTACACGGACCTCGCACGCATTCTGCGCCGCGGCGAGTCCTTCGATGTCGAGAAAGTGCTCGCCCATCTCAACACCGTGGGCTACGAGTCCGCAGACGTGGTCGAGATGCCCGGACAGTACGCCCTACGCGGCGGCATCCTCGACGTCTACTCGCCCGAGGCCGAGCGCCCCGTCCGCATCGAATTCTTCGGCGACGAAGTCGATTCGATCCGGCGCTTCGATCCCACTTCGCAGCGTTCCTCGAATCCCATCGACGAAGCGCTGCTGCTGCCGCTCACCGAAACCCCAGTCAGCGATCATCTGCTGGGCGCGATTCATACTCGGCTCTCTGGCAAGCGGATCACAGGTTCGGAAGAAATTGTCGAAGCCGCCGTGCGCTCTGGCGGAGTTACTGTCTTCCCCGGCTGGGAGTTTTACGCCCCCGTCGCTGGAGCTGACCGCACCGTGTTCGATTTACTTCCTCACGCCGCCGTGCTGCTCGACGAACCCGATCTGCTCCGCTCAGAATTCGACCGCTTCTGGAGCCGAGTCGAAGAAGCCCACGAACGCAGCGGTGTAGGCAACCTAGTCCGCCCCGTGGATTTGTATTTTCCCCCAGACGATTGGTGGAAGAAAGCCGCAACCCTCACGGGAGCCGACGTCGAACATCTCGGCATCACTACAAGTCAAGATGATGCCGATTCGACCGTAAGTTTCCTGACGCAACCGACTCCCCGCTTCCACGGCGCGGTCCCCACGATGCTGGAGGAAGTCCAGAAGCTCACCGGACAAGGAAATCAAGTTCTGTTTTCCGTCCCCAACACCGGCGAAGTCGAGCGCCTCGCCGACATCTTCACGGAGTACAACGTCTCGTTCCGCCTGGGCAGCCGCACGCGCGGCGGCGAAAGTTACGCCGACGAAACCAGCTACTTCGCCGGTGAGGTTCTGACCACCACGCTCGCCAAAGCCTACGTTCCCGACGGTGTGATGTTTCCCGACGCGCATCTCGCCATCTTCGGCGCGCGCGATCTCTTCGACGAATCCGACACCGTTGCCTCGCGTCCGCAGCGCCAGAAGTCGAAAGTTTCGGCCTTCCTCTCGGACTTCCGCGACCTGCAAGTCGGAGACTACGTCGTCCACGTCGAGCACGGCATTGGTCAGTATCATGGCCTGAAAGAAATCAATCAGGGCGATGGCAATGCGGAATTCATGCTGCTCGAGTACGCCGAGGGCGCACGCCTGTACGTCCCGCTCACCCGGTTGGACCTGATTCAGAAATACCGGTCTTCGGAAGGGGCGAAGCCCGCCCTTAGTCATCTCGGCACGCAGGCGTGGTCCAAAACGAAAGCCCGCGTGCGCAAGGCCATGAAAGACATGGCCGACGAACTCCTGAAACTCTACGCCGAACGAAAAATCGCCCGGGGCCACTCCTTCCCGGCGGGCAACGAATTCGTGCGCGAGTTCGAAGACGCCTTCGAGTTCAACGAAACCGAAGATCAGGCGCAGGCGATCAAAGACGTCATGCGCGACATGGAATCGTCCCAGCCCATGGATCGCCTGCTCTGCGGCGACGTCGGCTACGGCAAGACAGAAGTCGCCATGCGCGCGGCGTTCAAGGCCATCGGCGACAACAAGCAGGTCGCCGTGCTCGCGCCCACCACGGTCCTCGCCTTCCAGCACTACGAAACTTTCAAGCAGCGCTTCGGACCGTTCCCCGTCACCATCGAAATGATCAGCCGCTTCCGCAACCCCAAGCAGCAGAAAGAAATTCTGCAGAAAACGGAAGCCGGCAAGATCGACATTCTCATCGGCACCCACCGCATTCTCTCGAAGGACCTCAAGTTCGCCGACCTCGGCCTGCTCATCGTCGACGAAGAACAGCGCTTCGGCGTCCGCCACAAAGAACGCATCAAGCAGATGCGCAAGCAGGTCGACGTCCTCACCATGTCGGCGACACCGATTCCGCGCACGCTGCACATGTCGCTGGTCGGCCTGCGCGACATGAGCGTCATCGAAACTCCGCCCAAAGATCGCATGGCGATTCAAACCGTCGTCGCCAGTTGGGACGACAAATTAATCCAGTCCGCGATCGAACAGGAACTCGAACGCGGCGGCCAGGTCTACTTCGTCCACAACCGCGTCGAGAGCATCTGGGAGATCGCGGCCAAGCTGCAGGAACTTGTCCCGAAAGCGAAAATCATCGTCGGCCACGGACAGATGGGCGAAACCGAACTCGAAAAAGTGATGCTGGGCTTCATGCATCACGAAGCCGACATCCTCGTCGCCACAACGATTATCGAGAATGGCCTCGACATCCCGCTCTGCAACACGATCCTGATCAATCGCGCCGACCGCCTGGGCCTTTCCGAGCTCTACCAGCTTCGCGGACGCGTCGGCCGCTCCAACCGCCGCGCCTATGCTTATCTGCTGATTCCGAAGGAAGTCGAACTCACGCCGATCGCGCGCCGAAGACTCGCCGCGTTGAAAGAATTCTCCGACCTCGGCGCCGGATTCAAAATCGCCGCTTTCGATTTGGAATTGCGCGGCGCCGGGAATCTTGTTGGGCGGCGAGCAGAGCGGACACATCGAGGCCATCGGCTTCGAACTCTACACGCAAATGCTCGAACGGGCCGTCCGCGAAATGAAAGGCGAGGCTGCACCCGACGAGGCCGAAACGCAGCTTAACCTCGGTCTCAACATCCGCATCAACGCGGACTACATTCCCGAAGAAAATCAGCGCCTGCAGATGTACAAGCGCGTAGCCCGCGTGGAAACCGAATCGCAACTTGGTGACGTCGGCGCCGAACTGCAAGACCGCTACGGCCCACCGCCACCCCCGGTCCGCAACCTGCTCGACTACGCGAGCCTCAAACTCCTCTGCATGCGCGTGGGCGTGAACGCCATCGAGCGCAAGCGCGACTTCGTGACTTTCAAATTCCGCCAGAACGCCGCGGTCGATCCCGAACAGCTCGCCCGCTTCGTCTCGGCCCAGCGCGAGCGCCCAGTTCACTCCAGACGGAATGCTGAAGTTCGTCCTGAAAGCTACCGCCGCAGACGAGGTCCTCCGAGCCCTGCGCACAGTTCTAGAGCAACTGGCGAGCGAGGAATCGGCATCAGAAGTGGGATCGAAAACGAGCGGCCCGTCGCTGAGTTAAGCCGCGAAGCACCAGATGTAAGAACCTACGGGCGTACCGAGGAACGGCAGAGCACTTCCGGGACTCTCGTAGGAACGGTTTATAGAACCATCGCCACCTGCAACGCGACCATTTACAATTGTCCGTTCGCCGAAACCAGGGCCCACGACATAAGAGCCAGCACCAACGACCCATGCCCATGAAAGTCCGCAAAGCCGTCTTTCCCGCCGCCGGCCTCGGCACCCGCTTCCTGCCCGCCACCAAAGCTCAGCCCAAAGAAATGCTGCCCGTCGTCGACAAGCCGATCATTCAATACGGAGTCGAAGAGGCCATGGCTTCCGGATGCGACCAGATCATCATCATCACCGGACGCGGCAAGCAGGCCATCGAAGACCACTTCGATGTCAGCTACGAACTCGAGAAAATGCTCGAGGAGCGCCGCAAGACCGACCTGCTCAAGATCGTCCGCAACATCTCCGACATGATGCACGTCGCCTACGTTCGCCAGAAAGAAGCGCTCGGCCTCGGCCACGCCGTGCTCATGGCGCGCGAACTCGTGGGCAACGAGCCCTTCGCCGTCCTGCTCGCCGACGACGTCATCGACCACCCTGTCCCCTGCCTCAAGCAGATGGTTAACGTCTTCGACGAGAAACAATGCTCGGTAATCGCCGCGCAGGTCGTCGAAGGAAAGATGATTTCCTCCTACGGAGTCTTTGACGCCCAACCCGCCGAGGGATTCAACGGACGCCTCTTCGAGATCCGCAACATGGTGGAAAAGCCGAAGCCCGAAGAAGCCCCATCAAACCTGGCGATCATCGGCCGCTACATCTTGACGCCTGCGATTTTCGATTGCCTTGCGAAAACTCCCACTGGCAGCGGTGGAGAGCTTCAACTCACCGACGGAATGAGAATATTGTTGAAGCAAGAAAAAATGTACGCCTACGTCTACGAAGGCAAGCGCTACGACACGGGCGACAAGCTGGGATTCCTGAAAGCCACAGTGGAATTCGCGTTAAAGCGCAGCGACCTGGGCGGTCCCTTCCGCGAATATCTCAAAGGCTTGGAACTCTAGGCGCTTCACTCGAGTCATGTGGAGACCGCCGCCTCGGCTGGCCGAAGCGAAGCGAGCCACTGACAGTGAAAGAATTGAAGAGTGCAGGTTCGGGATTGAACATTCTAAGAGGTCTTGCTCTTAGAATCTGCAATCACCAATCTTCACCAATCTATAATCCCTTCAACTTCCGCGACTTCTCCTCCACCCCACGCGCCAGTTTCTCCTTATGCGCGTCCAGCTTCTTCCCCAGGGCAGGGTCGCCCAAAGCAATCATCTGCGCCGCTAGAATTCCGGCATTGGTGGCCCCCGGTTTCCCAATCGCAACAGTAGCGACTGGAATACCCGCCGGCATCTGCACCGTCGCCAGCAACGAATCCATACCGTTCAGCGATGTCGAAGGAATCGGCACTCCAATCACCGGCAAAGTCGTATGTGCCGCAATTACCCCTGCCAAATGGGCCGCCCCGCCCGCTCCCGCAATGATCACCTGAATCCCACGCCCGGCGGCCTTGCGCGCGAAATCAGCGGTGCGATCCGGCGAGCGGTGCGCCGACGTGACGTCAATTTCATACGCGATCCCAAACTCGTCGAGCGCCTTTCCGGCCTCCCGCATAATCTCCAGATCGGAATCGCTACCCATCACAATCGAAACCAGTGTCTTACTCATCGAGCTTTTCTCCAGATGGTATCTCTATTGATTTGTATCCTGAGTGAGGGATTCGCTTCGCGAATGCGAAGCAAATCCGCAGTCGAGGGATCCCTATCATGACCACTTAGCCAGCCGGTGCGCTATTTCTTCAGCGCCCGCCCCGCAATATCCTTCCGATAATGCGCCCCATCAAAACTAATCTTTGCGCAAGCCTCATAAGCGCGCTCGACCGCCGTCTCCAGATCTCCCGCCCGCGCCGTCACTCCCAACACGCGCCCGCCCGCTGTGTAGTAGATTCCGTCGCGCTTCGAAGTCCCTGCATGAAAAACTCTCACGCCCGAAATCGCCGCGGCTTCCTCGAGGCCATCAATCCGCTTGCCTACCTCATAGGTCCCCGGATACCCTCCCGACGACATCACCACGCAGACCGACGCATTCTGCGACCACTTGAAGTCCCCGTCACTCACGCGCCCTTCAATCGAAGCCTCCAGCGCCTCGGTCAGATCGCTTTCCAGCCGCATCAGGATCGGCTGCGTCTCCGGATCGCCAAAGCGGCAGTTGAACTCCAAAACCATCGGCCCGCGCGCCGTCATCATCAGCCCGCAGTACAGCACGCCCTTGAACTCGGCGCCCTCAGCCTTCATGCCCGCCACCACCGGCCGCGCAATGTGGTGCACCAGCCAGTCGCGCATGCGATCGTCGACAATATCGGCAGTCGAGTAAGCTCCCATGCCACCAGTATTCGGACCGGTGTCGCCGTCGCCCATGCGCTTGTGATCCTGCGCCGCCACCAGTGGAGCCACGCGCTCGCCGTCGCTGAACACCAGGAACGAAAGCTCGTCCCCCTTCAAACACTCTTCCAGCACCACGCGCCCGCCGGCTTCGCCCAGCATCTTCCCGCTGAGCATTTCCGCCGCTACGCTAGCCGCCTCTTCCTTGCTCTTGGCGATGACCACGCCCTTGCCCGCCGCGAGCCCGTCAGCCTTCACCACTACCGGCACATGAAAATGCCCCAGCGCCGATCGCACCTGCTCGATCGAATCACAAATCGCAAAGGGGGCCGTCGGGATGTGGTGCCGCTGCAGAAATTCTTTGGCGAAGCTCTTGCTCGACTCGAGCTGCGCTGCGGCGCGCGTCGGACCAAACGCCCGCCACCCTCGCTGCGTGAACTCATCGACCACGCCGAGCGTAAGAGGCAGTTCCGGCCCCACCACCGTAAGATCGGGCTGCAAGCGCGTCGCCAGAGTGGTGATCGACTGCAAGCTCTTCAGATCCGCCGCTACGCACTCCGCGTCATCGGCGATGCCGCCGTTCCCGGGTGCGCAGTAGAGTTGCGAAACGCGCGGCGACTGCCGCAGCTTCCATACCAGCGCATGCTCGCGCCCGCCGTTTCCGAGAACCAGAACTTTCATAAGCCAGAGAAAATTAAGGTTAGGGGTTGAAGAGGAATGCTGTCAAACCTACCAAAACAACATGTAGGGACAGCTTCCCTCGCTGTCCGTCGAGCGCGAGCTCGACCGCGTCGCTTCTGTCTCTCAAGTTCCCTCACTTCAAGTACGCCCGCACCAGCGAAATCAAATCCTCCGTCAACTCCTCCGGCGAGTCCGGCCCGCGCTCCGGATGTGTAATATGCAGCCGGATATGATCCTCCAGAATTTCAGCCATCAGGCTGTTGACGCCACCGCGAATGGCCGCCAGCAGCATCAGGATGTCCGCGCATTCATCCCCCTCGGCGACTGCACGCTCCACCGCCCCGATCTGTCCACCCAGGCGCTTGATGCGTGAAAACAATTTCTGCTTTTCTTTGGAAATTTCCGGCAACTTATCTTTCATAGGATCTTGGCCATAACTTTTGAGCGGATGCCTGCACTTTCTTCTTGACAGATACCCTAGGGGGGTATCATATAAAATTCTTACGCCGAAGTCATTCCGCCCGAACCTTTAAGGACATAAGAATACTAGCAGTGGGGGCCAGTCGGGGGAAGTCTTCCGCGGCCTGCCGGTGTAGCAGCAGTGGATGTGACCCGATAGAAATTGACGTTGTCTGCTATCGTCTCACCTCTGCTTCTTCGACCCAGCAACTTTAGTCAGGAACGCGCAAGCGGATTCCAGTCTCGCTTGAGGGTTCTTCCGCGTGCCCGAGCGTGACGCAACCGGCACCAGGGGCCTTGCGAAAAGAATGCGGGCCGTCACCAACGTGCACTTGTAACATTCCTGTAATTCATCGTGGGTAAGCTCGTTAAATCCAGAAATCGCAACGCTCGGTTGACACTCGATCCAGAAATACAGTTAGCTGTGGTTAACATAAAACGATTAAGGCAGTTCATCATCGAGACCGGGGTTCCGCAGTTGGATTGGAGGGCTTACGAACGGGCGTGATTGCGGTCACATCCGCCCGTGACCTGCACCACGGAGCGCTGTCGCCGCCAAATTACTTTGAGAGCATGAACTTGAAATTGAAATTCATCTTCAATATGGCAGGAGTCTTGGCCGGCGTCCCGGCCCTGGCGATCCTCCGCCAGTTTGCGCGCCAATACTGCTCCCCAGCCCCGGCACTTCTGGCCGTCGCCGCCCTTGCCGGTTCGGCGTACGCCCAACAACCGGGCAATTCCGGTCCCCCGCCGCCGACTCCTGCCGTTTCTCCCGCAACGACTCCAACGGCCGTCGACCCTCCTTCCGCGGACAACGCCACCGAAGCAATGTTCCCGCATCTCAAGGCCACGCATTTCTGGCTTTCCGGTCAGGCGAACTTCGTTTTCCAAGCCCTTCCCAGTTTCTCCGCGCTCTACAGCGGCCCGCACAGTCTCGGACCGAACTACGAGAAGGCCACCTCCCGCGTGATGACGCTCTACACCGGAGCGCGCCTCGACAACTCCACCGAGATCCTGGTCGACATTGAAGAGGCAGGGGGCGCGGCGCTCAGCCTCGGCTTCGGCCTGGCGGGCAACACCGACCTCGACATCGTGCGCAACCCTTCGCTGAGCAAAGCTCCCTACGTCGGCCGCGCCATGATCCATACCGTGATCGCGCTCAGCAAAGACAAAATTGAAAACCGGCGCAGCTATCTCTCGCTCTTCGACGAACTGCCGCGTCGCCGCCTCGAACTCCGCTTCGGCAAGTTCAGTATGCCGGACTTCTTTGACATCAATTCTGTCGGCTCTGACACGCACCTACAGTTCCTCAACTGGACCACTGACAATAACGGCGCCTGGGACTACGCCGCCGACACACGCGGGTACACCGTCGGACTCACCGCCGACTACGAAGATCGCAACTGGGGATTCCGTTTCGCCGAAGCCCTCATGCCCAAGGTTGCCAATGGCATCGACCTGGTCTGGCGTCCCTGGCAGGTCCACGCTGAGAACTTCGAGTACGAACTGCGTCACGGCTTCATTCCGAAAAAGCAGGGCGCCGTTCGCCTACTGGCCTATACGAACTCCGCCAACATGGGTATCTATCGCGACCAGGTCATCCAGGCCGCCGCGGCCCATACGACTCCCGACATCACCAACCATCCCTGGAACATCACGCGCAAGTACGGCTTTGGAATCAACCTTGAGCAGAATCTCACGCGCTATCTCTCCGCCTTCGCCCGTTTCGGATGGGACGACGGCCGCACCGAGTCTTTTGCCTATACCGAAGTCGATCAAACCTTCGCCGAAGGCCTGGGTGCTGATGGCGCGTGGTGGCATCGCAGCCAGGACCGCGCCGGCGTCGCCTTCATCGGTAACGGCATCAAGAAGGATCATCAAAACTATCTCGCCGCCGGAGGCCTTGGATTTCTCCTCGGCGACGGCCGCCTCACCTACGGCCGCGAAAACATCTTCGAGTCTTATTACACCGTGCACGTCTGGCGCGGCATTTATGTCGCGCCGGGTGTGCAGCACATCAACAATCCCGGCTACAACCGCGACCGCGGCCCCGTCGTCGTGCCCACGTTCCGCGCGCACTTCGAGTTTTAGCGCGACAAGTTCGATTGCGCCGAACCTAGCGCAGCGCTAACTCCCCATTAAAGGCTTGAATGATGCCGTAGCATTCGCACGCCGAGCCTTCGAGTTTCTTGCGGTTCAGAATCCTTACCGATCCGTGCGCGTACTCGATGATGCGCTTCTTCTGCAGCACGCCCGCCGCCAGGCTCACGCTCGGACGATCCGTCCCCAGCATCGTCGCCAGAAAATCGTGCGTAATGCGCAACAAGCCCGACCCGACCCGATCCTGGGTCAGCAGCAACCACCGGCACAGACGCTGCTCCAGATCGTGCAGTCGATTACAGCCCGCCGTCTGCGCCACTTGCAATCCATGCACCGCCGCATAGCGGTGCAGCAATGCCTGCAGTCTCGGACTCGCCGGCAGAACCGTCTCCAGCGCATCGACGCTCACCTTAAATCCCTCGCCGCCGATCTGCATGACCGCGCAGTGAGGGCTTCTCCGGAAGCCAGCTGCGATCGGAATCGGCGTAAACCCTTCGTTTCCCACCACCCCAACCTCAACACTTTCCCCACCGCGGGTCGTAAAAACCAGAGACACCATCCCCGCATTCAGAAAGTATGCGTCTTCCAGTTTTGTGTTGGCCTCGTGCAGGCTGCTGCGCTGGGGCAGACAGACGAACTGCAGGTACGGGCGGATCACGTGAAACTCGTCGTCGGGAATCGCCAGCAGTAGGTTGTTCACCACCGCCCTTCCCTCAGGACCCGTTCGTTCCCCCGGGTGCACCGGCTCCGCGCTTCGGTTGGCCGCCCCGGTTGCACTATCCTTACGCACTTTGCGCATGACTACCTCCATGTGTGGAGACTCTTCCGGCACCTCTTGGATGCCGCGAACCTTGAAGCCATCTCTCCAACAAATCCCGCAACGTGTGGCGGGGAATGCCCGAAGGTGGTACAGGCTTTCCTGTATTTTCGGGCTTCAGTCCTCCGGGATAGGTTGGTAGGGCATCAAACGATTGCGGGAAATTAGGAATACTGGCCGCCGCCCGTCTCGAGTTGTTCTGGCATTTGCATGCCGACCCGAATTCTGATTGCCGACGACAATCCGGCGGTTCGAACGGCTCTGCGCCACCTGCTCGAGAATGCCGGTGACTGGCAGATCGAGGACGTCGAAAATGGCCAGTTGGCCATCGCCAAGGCCCAGGAACTACGGCCTAAGATCGTCATTCTGGATCTGGTCATGCCCATCATGGACGGCTTGGTCGCCGCCCGCGAGCTCTCGAAACTCTTTCCCGATCTCCCCCTGCTCATGCACACCCTGCACTGGTCGCCGCAGGTCGAGCTGGAGGCACAGAAAGTCGGCGTGCGAAAAGTGATCCCCAAGGCCGATAGCAAGAATCTTGTGTCGGCCATCCAGGAGGCACTCGCCGCTGAGCCTCCCGCCGCAGTCGCAGCCCTCACCGGGATCATCCCCGCGGCGCTTTCCCCGCCTGATATCACAGCCCTTCCTCCCATCGCTTCCGACTCCGCGCAGACTGCATCCGCCGATGAGCCCGAATCGCCTTCACCCGCTGCAGCGGATGAAGTGCCGCGAAGTCGTCCCCCCACCTGACCGGAAGCCCGGTCAGGCCGCTGCTCCCCAACCCTCTCGCGCTCGACGCGAGGGGGTCGGGGAGCTTACTGTTCCAGTAAGCTCTGCCCTGGTTGAGCAACGTTCTCTCATCCTGAGCAACGCGAAGGTCTCGGCACTTAGTTAGCGTAGATCGTTGTTGTCCCCGCCAACGTAATCCTCAAATCCAAAGTAAAAGACGGCGTTACTCTCTATCTCATAACCACCCTGAGAAAAGACCGCTACAAATACGAACACTACCGCGAAGCCAGGGGGTTGTTATCCAAAAACAGACGCGACCTAGCCCGCAGCAGTAAGCGTGGCTAACTCCAGCCGCGGAGCGCGCAAAGAATGCAGCGCCAGCCTGCCCTGAGCGAAGTCGAAGGGCAAATCCGGGGTAGGCCAGAAAGAATTGGAACTAGTCCCGAGGGACGACAGAAAAGATGGAAACGATCCCGACCGGTGGCCCCCCTGCCACCTCCACCTTGTCATCCTGAGCGAAGGATATATGTAATTGCTGGCAGACTAGATAGATCCTTAGGCCCGCAAAAAATGTGGACCTCAGGATGACATAACAAACACGCCGCACCATCATCCGAGATCCGCGGCTGCGTCACCTTTCGCGGTTTTCGAAGGGTGGGAAGCGACGCTGCCTGCATAAGAGTTCCGGTTTCCTGAGGCGAACGTTCGCGACTCCCGCCCTTCGCAAACTGCGTGCGAAGGATGGGGCACCTGTGTGTTGCTGGTGTCGGCGAGATCAAAGAATGGGCCGAGTCAGGCAGGGTCAGGGATCGAAGACGAGTTAGTGAATTCCTTGTTGCATCGCTGCTCCCAGCACTTTGCCCGGGCCCGGCTGCTGGGCAAAAACTATCAGACGTATGTCCTTAGGATCGGTGCCCGATTTGAGCTTAATCTCCACCTCGCGGCTGAAATTCTTTCCCTTCTCCACCTTGCCGATTTTGGTCAGGCTCTGCAGCACCGCGGTGTGCTCAAGATGTTTGCCGCTGTTTTCCCCGTGCAATACCTGTGACTCTGCGTGATTAAGAGCGACCGCCTCGTAGATGTCGGCACTATGCGGCGCGGAACTGCCATCCACTTCAACACGTGCCCGAACGGCAGCCGCAGTTCCAGGCTCGACCGCGACGGAAGCAATGCGTATGGGAACCACAGTTGCGTTGGCGGCCTGTTGCAGGGTCACTTTGACCTGTTGTGCGTCGGCGAGATGCAGCTTGACCGCTCCATCGACAATGACCTCAGGAGTAGCCGGGGAGTCCAGTCCGAGAGCACGCACATATTCAGTCTGCCGCTCCGTGTTGGAAGAGGAAGAGTACGGATCCTTCCATCCGTCGTGGTTCCAGTAATCTACATGTTCGCTGAGCACAATCAGTTGCGCTCCCGGAATTGGTTGGGCAGAGTCAAGGCGTTGCAGCCACGCGTCTGCAGGGGGACAACTGGAACAACCCTCGGAAGTGAACAACTCGATCAGCACCGGGTTAGCGGCGGGCGTATCCGCAGTTTGCGAGGAGGTCGCTCCGGCCAAACACGAAACGACGAACAGAATCGAGATCGCTTTCTTCATGACGTTTGCTCCATGGTCGATCCTAAGAGTGCCAGCCACCGCCTGGCAATATCCATTTAAACAGGCTGGATGCTGACCACAGCAATTAGGACCTGACATGCCGCCTGCACAAGACCCCTTGATTCTTGATGCAACCTTTTCCAACTCATCGAAAAGAACAGCAGGTCCCTCCACTCCGCCGTCGCTGGCGCTCCGGCTCCGGTCGAGATGACAGGGTGTTTGTTGTACGAGGACTCGATGACGCCTACACGCCCACCGGCTCCTTCTTCGTCGCCAGCAACTGCCGCAGCACATACTGCAGAATCCCGCCGTTCGCGTAGTACAGCGCTTCTTGCGGCGTGTCGATGCGGACCAGCGCGTCGAACTCGATATCCGGTTGGCCTTTCGCGGTAGCGCGTACTTTTGCCGTGCTTCCTGCGGCGAAGTGCTCGACCAGTTCGCGGACGCCACCGATCTCGAACACTTCCTCGCCGGTCAGCTTGAGCGACTCCGCGTTCTGGCCCGCAGAGTACTGCAGCGGCAGGACTCCCATGCCCACCAGGTTCGAGCGGTGAATGCGTTCGTAACTCTCGGCGATCACGGCGCGCACGCCCAGCAGCGCCGGACCCTTGGCCGCCCAATCGCGCGACGAGCCCGATCCGTATTCCTTGCCCGCGAGAATGATGAGCGGCGTCCCCGCGGCGTGATATTTTTCCGACGCGTCGAAGATCGACATTTCGGTGTTCGTCGGCAGGTGCCGCGTGAACCCGCCTTCGGTCGCGACCAGCTTGTTGCGGAGGCGGACGTTGGCGAACGTGCCCCGCACCATCACTTGATGATTGCCGCGGCGCGATCCGTAGGAGTTGAAATCCCCCGGCTTCACGCCATGTTCCTGCAGATATTTTCCGGCGGGACCATCCTTCTTGATCGATCCGGCGGGCGAGATGTGGTCGGTGGTGACGCTGTCGCCGAGCACCGCCAGCACGCGCGCTTTTTTGATGTCGTGCACGGGCGAGGGCTTCACCGACATGTCGTCGAAGTACGGAGCCTGCCGGATGTAGGTCGAATCTTTTTCCCATGCGTAGGTCTCTCCTTTGGGCACCGAGAGGCCGCGCCAGCGCTCGTCGCCCGCGAAAACTTCCGCGTACGACTTCGAGAACATTTCCGAAGTGATCGACTGCTGCATGGTCTCTTCGATCTCGCGCTGCGATGGCCAGATGTCGGCCATGTAGACGGGCTGCCCGTCGCGGCCCTTGCCGAGGGGATCTTTGCGCAAGTCGATATCGATGCGCCCGGCGAGCGCAAACGCCACCACGAGCGGCGGCGACATCAGATAGTTGGCGCGCACCTCGGAGTTGATGCGTCCTTCAAAGTTGCGGTTCCCGGACAGCACCGAGGCGACGACCAATTCTTTTTCGTCGATGGCCTTCGACACTTCTTCGGGCAGCGGTCCGGAGTTGCCGATGCAGGTCGTGCATCCGTAGCCGACAAGATGAAACTTCAGCTTCTCAAGATACGGAGTCAATCCGGCCTTCGCCAGATAGTCGGTCACGGTCTTCGATCCCGGAGCCAGCGAGGTCTTCACCCACGGCGGAACCGAAAGGCCTTTCTCGACGGCCTTCTTCGCGAGCAGGCCAGCGCCGATGAGCACCGACGGATTCGAAGTGTTGGTGCAGGAAGTAATCGCGGCGATCACGACGCTGCCGTGCTTCAGCGAATCTTTCACCGAAGCCGGTACATGCTCGTGCACGTTGGGATCTTCCACGCCGATCGCCGCAGGACTTCCGCCTTCCTGCTCCCACTTCGCGCTATTCGCAGCAGTGGTCGTCGTTGCCGCAGTCTTGGCAGACTTCGGCTTGATCAGTGAAGGCAACGCTTTCGTGAATGACTCTCCCGCCTGCGACAGCACAACACGATCCTGCGGACGCTTCGGCCCAGCCACACTCGGCTCAACTGTCGCAAGATCGAGCGTGAGCAGTTCCGAATACTCCGCCTCCGGAGTCTTGTCGTCATGGAACAGTCCCTGCTCGCGGCTGTAAGCCTCGACCAAAGCAATCTGTTCCTCCGAACGCCCGGTGAGCCGCAGATAGCGCAGCGTCTCTTTATCAATGGGGAAGATGCCGCAAGTCGCGCCATACTCCGGCGCCATGTTCGCGACGGTGGCCCGATCGGCGAGCGACAAGTCCTTCAATCCCGGCCCAAAGTACTCAACAAACTTTCCAACGACTCCATGCTTGCGCAACATCTCGGTAACCGTCAGAACAAAATCCGTAGCAGTAGCGCCTTCGCGCAAGCGCCCGGTAAGCTTCACGCCAACAACCGGCGGAATCAGCATGGACACAGGCTGCCCCAACATCGCCGCCTCAGCCTCAATCCCACCGACTCCCCATCCAAGAACTCCCAGCCCATTCACCATGACCGTATGACTATCAGTACCGACCAGGGTGTCGGGGTAGGCTACGCGCTTGCCGGGGCTCTCGTGGACGAAGACTACGCGGGCGAGATATTCGAGATTGACTTGATGAACGATGCCGGTGTCAGGGGGAACGATGGCGAGATTTCGGAATCCGGTTTGGCCCCAGCGCAGGAAGGAGTAGCGCTCTTTGTTGCGCTGGAATTCGAGCAGGGCATTCATGTCAAAAGCTTGAGCGGTGCCGAATTCGTCTACCTGGACCGAATGGTCGATGACTAGCTCCACTGGTTGCAGCGGGTTGATCAGCGAGGGATCGCCGCCGAGAGTTTTCATGGCGTCGCGCATGGCGGCGAGGTCGACTATGCAGGGGACGCCAGTGAAGTCCTGAAGGAGAACGCGGCTGGGAGTGAAGGCGATTTCCTTTTCGGGCTTTGATTTGATGTTCCAGCTGGCGAGGGCGCGCACTTCTTCCTTGGTAACGTTGCGTCCGTCCTCGGTGCGGAGCTGGTTCTCGAGCAGGATGCGGAGCGAAAACGGCAGGTGCTTGGTCGAGATGCCTTGCTTGTCGAGGGAGTCGAGGCGGTAGATTTCGTATTCTTTGTTGCCAACTTTGAGGGTGGATTTGCTGTTGAAACTATTCACAGACATGATGGCCTTCCTCGAGGTATGAATTCGGGCTCTACCGCGGAGCGAAGTTCCGCCGGACAGCCCCTTCGGCTCCGCTCAGGGCGGGCCAGGGCGGCTGTTCCCGGCTGCGGATCGCAACCTATTAGTGTAATGCGTTTGGGCGCGAAATGAGTAGTGCGTCAGATGACCTGGATGCGTTCGATGGTGGGGACGAGATCGATGGCCAGGCGGGTCTTGTCGATGCAGGCATGGGCACCGGCTTCCAGCGCGCGCGGTAACAGCAGCGCGGGGTCGTGCTGGCTCATGACCACAATCTTGACGATGGGAACTTTTTCCCGCAGGATTCGAGCCACTTGCAATCCACTCATGCCCGGCATGCTGACGTCGAGAAGGACTACGTCGGGCAGAAGATCTGTGGCGCGCTGAATGGCTCCGGCGCCATCTTCGGCTTCGCCGCAGATTTCCCAACTGGTGCTCATCGTGAGAATGTTCCTTACGCCACGCCGCACCGACTCGCTGTCGTCAGCGATGAGGATTCTCATGGATTGTGATCATCACGTCGCGTCGCAAAGAGAATATCACCTGGCGATCTGGGCGGGTTGATCTGTGCTCTCTCGGTCGACAACATTCTCGAATTTCGAGGCGGATTTGGCGGACAGGGGAAACTGAAAGGATATCCTGGTGCCTTTCTGATTCGATTCAATCATCATATGTCCGCCAAAGTGGCGGGCGCGTTCGCGCATGCCGCGGATGCCTACACCGGAGCCTTGCGATTGAATCTCAGAAAGTTTTTCCGCGGTGATTCCTTTGCCGCTGTCCTGAACTTCGAGAGAGACATAGGAATCGTTGCGGGCAAGACGGATGGCCGCGCTCTTGCTGCCGCTGTGGCGATGGATGTTGGTGAGAGATTCCTGGACCAGGCGGAACATAACCAACTCCATTTCGCGGGAGAGGCGTTGGAAGTCAGCAGGAACATCGAGTGCGATTTCCAATCCGCTGCGTTCGCTCAAGCCCTGGATGTACCAGCGGAGGGCTTCGGATAATCCGGTCTCATCCAACAGGGGCGGATGAAGCAAATACGACATCGTCCGGATCTCCTGGCTGAGTTGCCGCACAAGTTGCTCGCTCTGCTCCATCTGCTTGGCCAGGACGGCGGACTCTTGAGGAGCATGCTGAGAGGCCAGCGCGAGACTCATCGACAGAGCGGTGAGGATTTGACCTGCGCTGTCATGGAGCTCGCGGGCAATGTGTCGCCGTTCTTCGTCCTGAGCTTGCAGCAGACGACTGGAGAGATCGCGAAGTTGCTCAGCCTGCTGCACGACCTCGGTGGTCCGAATGCGCACTTCCGCATCCAGGGATTCCGCCAGCGTCCGGTATTTTTCCTCGGCGCGTTTGAGGTCGGTAATGTCGACCCCGGTCGGATGGAGGAAAAGGATCTTGCCCTGATCGTCGCGAATGGGATGAAGGGCGAAGTCCACCACGCGCTCGGTATCGTCGGCCCAGTGGTAGGTCAGAGTCTCGCGGAAGGGGCAGCCTTGCGCGGCCAGCATAGTAGCTTGGCGAATTTTAACCTGCACTTCCTTGGAGTGGCGCCACCAGCCGGTCTCCCAGAACAGATGACCGAGGACGTCTTCGGAACGGTAGCCACAGGCCTGCAGGCTCAACTGATTCGCGTCGATGACGGTGCCGTCAAGAGCCATGATGCCGGCGAAGACCGGGGTCTGCTCGAAGACAGCGCGGAATTTGGCGGTGGCGGCGACGGCCTCGGTCGTCATCTGCCGTTCTCGATCTTCGATACGCTTGCGATCGGTGATGTCGCGGAAATAGCAAACGACACCGTAGCCGCCTTCCGGAAGTGGGATGCGGTTGATCTGCCACTCGTAAGTCGTGCGGTCACCGTCCTGTGAGCCCCATCGGCTCCACTCGGAGACAAGGTAGGGTTCTCCGGTTTCAAGGGTATGCCGGAAGCGGTTCAGGATTTCATCCGCGTACTCTTGCGGCCACCGTACACGCATGAATCCCTCAAAATCGGTGCCGATCAGATTCGGAATATTTTCGAATGCAGATAAGGCGGGAGGATTCACGGCCCGTATCCGGAAGTCACCATCCACCAGGTACACACCGAGCGGGGCCGCGTTGAGCAGGGTTTCGAACTGCTCAGTACGGCGGCGCAAATCCTCCTCGGCCTGCTTGCGCATGCGGGCCATCTCCAAATGAGTTTGCACTCGGGCCAGCAATTCGCGGGCGCTGAAGGGCTTGATCAGATAGTCGTCGGCACCGTGCTCCATGCCTTCGACGCGGGACTCCTCACCCGCGCGCGCGGAGAGCAAGATGATGGGAACGGTTTGGGTCGCAGGATCGGAGCGCAATTCATGCAGCAGGCCGAAACCATCGAGATTGGGCATCATCACATCGGACAATACCAACTCGGGGGACCGCTCGCGGACTGCGGCCAATGCGGCCTGACCGTCGGGAACCGCCTGCACGTCATAGCGCTCCGACAGCAGACGAACGAGATATTGCCGCATGTCGGCATTATCGTCGGCAACGAGGATGCGGGGGCGGTTATCGGCAACGGCTTTGACCCCAGTAAGAGGCGGGCACGGAACCGGCAGTAGTTCGTGAGCGGGAAGAATTTCCTCGACGCCATTGCTTTCGCCGGAGTCGGGAAGCCAGCGCAGCGCTTCCTCTAGATAGGGAGCCGCACCCAGGGCAGTGGTAGCCAGCGTGCGATTTCCTCCAATTCTGTCGGCGGGCAGATGAGCGCTTCCGAGAGGCAGGCTCACCATGAAGGTGCTGCCTACTCCGAGTTCGCTTTCCACTCGCACCAATCCGCCGTGAAGTTGGACGAGTTCTTGCACAAGCGCCAACCCGATGCCGCTGCCTTCGTGGGTGCGGCTGCGCGTGCTCTCAATGCGATGAAATCGGTCGAAGAGGCGGGAAAGCTCCTTGGAAGGAATGCCCACTCCGGTGTCGCGAACCCGCAATTCGACGTCGCTTCCTGACTTGGTCAACAACACGGCGATGCTACCTTCGAAGGTGAATTTGAAGGCATTAGAGATCAGGTTGAGGACGATCTTCTCCCACATGCCGCGGTCGACAAAGACCGGCTCGTCAAGCTTGGGGCAATCCAGTTCGAGCTGGAGGCCGGCCTTTTCGGTGGCCGAGCGGAAGACGCTGGCGAGTTCCACGGTGAAGGCCGCGAGATCGGTGGGTAGATAAATCGCTTGCATCCGGTCGGCTTCAATCCGCGAGAAATCGAGCAAGGTGTTAACCAAGCGGAGCAGACGCAGGCCGTTGCGGTTCACCAGTTCGAGTTGGCTCTTGGCGGCGGGTGAAAGGCCGGTATAGCTATTGGCCAGCAAGTCCTCCACGGGGCCGAGCATGAGCGTAAGGGGAGTGCGGAATTCATGGCTGACATTGCTGAAGAAGGTGGTTTTGGCGCGATCAAGTTCCGCCAGGGATTCGAGACGCTTTCTCTCTTCTTCCGAGGCACGAACGTTTTGGATGGCGGTCGCGATCTGGCCGGCGACCAATTCGTAGAAGGTGAGATACTCCACATCGAGTTTGCGAGCGGGACTTACGCCAGCGACCAGGACGCCAACAAGGCCGCCCTCGCCCCGCGATGTTACGGGCAGAACCATCGCTTGCGAAAGCCGTTGCTGCGCCAGGCCAAAAGGCAGTTCATCCACGTCCGCAACCGAGAAGGCCTGTGACTGCCCGGTCTTCACGACTTCGGCGAGTGGCCACAAACAAGGTTGACAGTTCTCGCCGGATAACTGAACCAAATCCGGCGTCAGGCCTTCGAGATTTCTGGGAATTCCGCAGGTTTGCGCGAGGCGGGCGAGCTTTCCGTCGCCGTCGATGAGATAGAGCGCGGCAAAAGGGATATCCGCTGGATTCTTGCTCAAGGTGACGGCAACCGAGGCGCAGGCGGCGTCGGTTGTCTTTTGTACCAAGGCGTTCGCAGAGAGTTCCGACAAGGTACGCAGCCTTCGCGCATTGATGACTTTTGGAGTGACTTCCGTCGAGGGACAGAACAGGCCCGCCACGGTTCCGGCTTCGTCACGAATCGGGCTGTAGGAAAACGAGTAGTAAGTTTCCTCGACGAAATCGCCGCGGTTCATGAGGAACTGGACGTCGTCCAGAAAGGATGCCTCGCCCTTTTGAAAAACTTTGTCGACCAGAGGCCCACAGATGTCCCAAATCTCAGGCCAGACTTCGGCGGTGGGCTTGCCGAGCGCCGACGGGTGTTTTGCCAGACTAAGGACCTGGATGTAGGCGTCGTTGTAGAGGAAGGAGACGTCTTTGCCCCATCCGAGCCACATGGGGTGGCGAGCATTGAGGATCAAGTTGACCGACGTCTTCAGGCTCTGCGGCCAGCGTTCGATGGGACCAAGCGAGGTCCGAGACCAGTCATGTTCCTTAATCAGGCGCCCGAGGGTTCCACCTCCGGCGAGCCAGTCCGGCGCGGAGGAAGAAGGCGCCGGTTGCGTGGGTTGCGGAGCGATTCTTGTTTCCGATTCCGCACGATCGAGAAACCTGGACACCGTCGGGAGCAGGTCGCGGGACAGATCACTCTTGGAGATATAAGCCGCCGCGTCCACTTCTTGCGCCTGGCAGCGGGCGACTTCTGGCTCGTTCTGGCTGATGATGACGACTTTGGTGTCGGGGAGATCCCGGCGGAGAATGCGAGTCGCCTCGAGCCCGTTCATGCGAGGCATGGAGATGTCCATCAGGACGAGGGCGGGGCGCAGTGTCTTCGCTTTTTCTACACCTTGAAGACCGTCTGCTGCTTCGCCGCAAATGTGCCACTCAGGGCGGGAGGAAAGCAAGGAACGCAGTCCGCGGCGGACGATTTCATGGTCGTCGACGATGAGGATGTTTCCGGACATCGATTCTCCCGAGCGAACTCCTTCCTTTCTACTGGGATGATCTCTGCGACCGTAATCCGGTGCGATTGAGGCAAAGCTTGATGCCTTTAGCTCACGCCCCCGCTGCATCGTAGCCGTACGGGGGAAGCAGAACACATACAGCGTTTCCTGTACCGGAGAGGCGATTTACGCCTGGTGAATGACCGGCTTGCGGCTGACGATGCACCCAGTCCATACCCCGAATGCGCCGCTGGTGGACGAATACTTGTGGCGTCGTCTCGGGGCGGCTGTCATACTCGCGTTTCCCCTGCTGGAGGCATTCCTTGCCTGATCAATCTGCTCCTGGGCTTTCCGAAGAACTGCGCAACGAGCACGCTAAGGCCGATGGAACGGATCGGTGGAACGACACCCAGGGCGAGGAACCGACACCTTGGGGGCGAACGGATCGCAAACGACTGTTGATCTGGGCGGGAATCGCCTTTGGTGGTCCAGGAGTTTTGCTTTTGGCGGTGCGTCTGGCCGGGGGCGGGGGGAGTTCCGCATTCAGCGTGCGGAGCGAGCTGCCAGTCAAGGTAGTGATGGTGTTTTTTGTTTTCTTGGCGACTTGGACCGTGGCGCGCATGGAGAAGCGCTCGATCGACGAGTACGGGATTCCTCTTGGGCAGGCGTTTGGATGGCGATTCTGGGAGGGGACGGTCTGGGGCTTTGCCATGCTGTCGGCGATTCTGCTGATGCTGCGCGCGTTGGGCCGCTTCCAAATTGACTCGGTGGCGCTGTCGGGAGGCGCAGTCGTCCTGTGGGCGCTGGCGTGGGGCGTGACATTTCTGGCGGTGTCGCTGAGCGAGGAGTTGGCGTTTCGAGGATACTGGCTGTTTTCAACGGCGAGGCGCTTGCGCTTTTGGCCGGCAGCTTTCTTTCTCTCAGCGGTGTTCGGGGTCGCGCACCTCGGCAACAAGGGAGAGAACGTGCTCGGCATTGTGCAGGTGGTGGCGACGGGCTTGCTGTTTTGCCTGATGATCCGACGCACAGGCAATCTCTGGTTCGCGATCGGATTTCACGCGGCGTGGGATTGGGCGGAAACTTTTTTCTATGGCACGCCCGACAGCGGATTACTCGGGGCAGGGCGGTTCTTGAACAGCTCGGTGCGAGGGCCGAATTGGCTCACCGGAGGGTCTGCGGGCCCGGAGGGCAGCGTGTTTGCGTTCTTCATTCTTCTCCTTGGTGCGCTGCTGATTCATCTGCGGTTTCCGAAAGCGATTTATCCGGATCGGCCGATTTAACCGTCGAGCTAAAGCCCGGTTCGAATCTGGGCGGCGGAACGCGGCCCTCGAAGGACCGCTCTTCCACGGCGATGCACGCATCTTGAATTCCTACGCGGACTCCTGCGGATTCTTGTGCGGTTTCTCTCGTGGGTTCATCGCGGTGCGGGATCGGTCCGACCGCTCCCGGAACTAGCGAGCCCCGGTCCAGACTTGGTAGATCACCACTCCGAACATGAAGACTAGATAGAACCTCAGAGCCCAGAAGAGCACCATTTCCGTGTTGGTCAGCTGGCGGCGAGGGCAGTGATGCTTTGCTTTGGTGGAGATCAGTTGGTCGGGTTCAAGAGATGCGACGACTGAGGCGAGATCGGCGCGGCTGACTTCGCCGCTGGGAGCAGAATCGAAGTGTGGGTCCATTCTAGTTTCCTCCGATCAGCGCCAGGGTGTGGGGCGCGACTACGCTGACGCCAAACAGGATTCCGGCGCCGACGAGGATCACAACCACTCCCAGCGCAAAGATGTTGGCCCAGAGCGGGCTAACGAGGTCTCCCATGATTTCGCGGTCGTTGACCAGCATGTAGAGGAAGAGCAGCGCGGGAGGCATGGCGAGGACTGCGATCACGTTCACGACGAGCACGATGTATACGAGGGGGATGCCGGGAATCAGGACGAGTCCAGCGGCGGCTGCGGCTTCGAGAATCAACACGAGGTAGAAAGATTTTCCTTGCTGGAAAGGGAGATTCAGGCTGTGCGGGCGGTGGGCGACTTCTCCGAAGGCGTAGGCCGACGAGGTGGAGATAGTTACGGCCGCGACCATGCCTGCTTCAAACATGCCGAGAGCGAAGAGTGCGGAACCCCAATGTCCGACGAAGGGCTGCAGGGCTTGCGCGAATTGAGCGCCTTCGAAGTTCGCGACGGACATGCCGTGGGCAAATAGCGGGGCGGTGGCGACGATCGTGGCCAGCGCGGCCAGGGCGGCGAGCGTGGCGCCGAGAACGGTATCGACGCGGCCGAAGCGGATGTCGTGGGTGGTTAGTCCTTTGTCGGCGATGGCGCTTTGCTGGAAGAAAAGCATCCAGGGAGTGACGGTGGCTCCGATGTTGGAGAGAAGAATGAGGACAGTTTCCTGTGTGAGTCCGCCGGGGAGTGGCTTGAAGGTGATGAGCGCACTGCCGATCGCGCGCCAATGCGGATGACTCAGCAGGGCGACTGGAATGAACACCAGATTGAACATGGCGGCGACGAGCGTAATGCGCTCCCATGTCCAATAGCGGTGGGCCATCAAGGCGACGAAGAGGACCAGCCAGGCGCCAAGGACGGAAACGGCGGGAGGGACGCCGAAGAATCCCAGGCCGGCGCGGATGGCGATGAACTCGGTGACCAACGTGAGGAAGTTGCCGACCATGAGGTCGATCATGGAGAACCATCCCCAGAAGGGGCCGAAGCGGTCGAAGATGAGTTCGGCGTGACCGCGGTGAGTGGCGGCACCGAGGCGTACAGTCATCTCCTGTACGACGCAGGCCATGAGGAAGGTGAGGACTACGAAGGGGAGGAAGAAGCCGATGCCGTAGCGGGCTCCGGTGGCGGCGTACGACAGCATGCTGGGGCCGTCGTTCTCGCCGAGCATGACGAGGATGCCGGGACCCACCAGCAGCCACAAGAGGCGCGCGCGGGACCACGGCCCGTGCTGAGTGCGGGTGGTACGAACACGATCGCGGTCGTGGGCGCGGTCGATGTCTTCGTGGGTGATGACCACGCTGTCGGAGGTCGGTGGTGCGTGCAACGGCAATTCCCTCTGCGGTTTCGAAGTTGTGGTCGTCTCGTTCATGCAGAAGGAGTGCTTACAGGCCCGAGTGTTAGCGCAAGTATACAACAAAATATAAACTATAGTTAAGTATTTTACGGGACGGGAGGTCGAACAAGATCGTTAACCACGAAGTACACTAAGGATCGCGAAGGATTCACTTCGCCTGAAAAGCGGCTCCGGTCAGCCTGACGCCATGTGGGAGTGGCACGGGCGAGATCAAAATCCCCCCTTCGACTTCGCTCAGGGCAGGCTCTGTCGCAAAAGACGCGACAAGGGTGGGACACCCTCCAGACGAAAGACGGAGCATGACTTATAATTGCGCGCACATGGGGCTTAACTCTGGCACGAGACTTGGTCCATATGAGATTCAATCGCCGCTTGGGGCCGGCGGCATGGGTGAGGTCTATCGCGCGCGGGACACGCGACTCGATCGCACCGTCGCCATCAAGATTCTCCCCTCTCATCTTTCTGAGAACCCTGAGGCCAAGCAACGCTTCGAGCGGGAAGCGCGCACGATTTCTTCGTTGAACCATCCCAATATCTGCACGCTGCACGATGTCGGCTGCCAGGATGGCGCCGATTACCTGGTGATGGAATACCTGGAAGGCGAGACGCTGGCGGAGCGTTTGCGCAAAGGACCGCTGCCGATTGCGCAGGTCTTGAAGTGTGGAATTGAAATTTGCGAGGGACTCGAGAAGGCGCATCGCAGCGGGGTGACGCACCGCGATTTGAAACCCGGCAACATCATGCTGACCAAGACCGGGGCGAAACTGATGGATTTCGGCCTGGCGAAGGCGCTGGTGGCACGCGCGGATGCGACGTCGGGGCTGACAGTGACCATGACGACGCCGGTGGGGAGCCATCCGCTGACGGCGCAGGGCACCGTGGTTGGAACGTTTCAGTATATGGCGCCAGAGCAGGTGGAAGGCAAAGAGGCCGACCCGCGCTCGGACATCTTCGCTCTAGGCGCAGTGCTATACGAAATGGCGACCGCGAAGCGTGCATTCGAGGGCAAGACGGCGGCCAGCGCGATGGCGGCGGTGCTGGAGCGGGAACCGTCGCCGATTTCCTCGGTGCAGCCGATGTCGCCAACGGCGCTCGATCACGTGGTGCAGGGATGCCTTGCGAAAGATCCAGAAGCCCGCTGGCAGAGTGTAGCTGACATTGCGCGTGAGTTGCGCTGGATTGCGAGTGGTGGTTCCGGCATAGGCGTGGCGACTCCGGTGAAGGTGGGGCCGCGGTGGCGCGAGCACATGATTTGGGCTGGGATGGCCGCGGTGCTACTGGCGGCGCTTGCGTGGTCGAACTTGCGCGGGCACGAGACGGAACGAACGGTGAGGTCGTTTCTGCCTCCGCCGGCGCAGATGAGTTTCGATTTCACGGGCGACTTTTCGGGGCCTCCTGCGATTTCGGCGGATGGCACGGCGGTCGCGTTCTGCGCGCGCACGCAGAGGGAACGAGACTCAATTTGGGTACAGTCGTTGGGCGAACTCACGCCCAAGAAGGTCGATGGCACCGAGGGCGCCTCGTTTCCTTTCTGGTCGGCCGACGGGAAGTTCCTGGGATTCTTCGCGGACAGCCATCTGAAGAAGATTCCGGCAGGGGGCGGGCCGGTCACGATTCTGGCGGAGGCCCCGAATCCGCGAGGAGGATCGTGGAACCAGGACAATGTCATCATCTACGAGCCGGATTACCGCGACACGTTGTGGCGCATCAGCGCGGCCGGTGGACCGCCCGTGCGCCTGACCAAGTTTGAAAACGACAAGCACACCACGCACCGCTGGCCGCAGTTCCTGCCGGATGGCAAGCATTTTCTGTTCTTCGCAACGAATCACTCAGGCGATTCGGAGCACGGGATATATTTCGGATCGCTGGTAGATGGAACCTATAAGCACGTGCTCGACGCGGATTCGGGCGGGCAGTATGCGTCGGGATATCTGATCTACCAACTGCAGTCGCAATTGCAGGCGCAGAAATTTGACGATGCCACGGGAACAGTTTCCGGGGAACCGGTGACGCTGGCCAATCTGGTGGAATACGACACGGGAACGTGGCACGCCACATTCACCGCGAGCCAGAACGGCCTGTTGGTCTATGAACCGGGTTCGAAGACACTGGGGACGGATGTGTACTGGATGGACCGCAGCGGCAAGGTCCTGAGCAAAGTCGCGGAGCGGGCATTTTACAAGGGCGCGGGTCGAATCTCTCCGGACGGCAAGAGGCTGGCCCTATCGATGGGAGATCCGCAAGCGGATATCTGGGTATTGGACCTGGATCGGGGATCGCGAACCCGGCTGACGTTTGGCGGCGCCACGCACCTGGAGCCGTCGTGGTCGGCCGACGGCCAGCGGGTTTGTTACACGAGGCAGAACGGCACCACGGTGATGACCGGGACTTCGCTGCGCGCGCGGGTGGCCAACGGTGGCGGGCAGGAAGAAGTATTGATGGAGACGAATCCTTCCACCCCGGTCGTACTGTTGTCGCCGCAGTGGTCGCCAGACGGACGTTACCTCGTCCACCTGGAACAAAGCGGACCGACAGGCGCGGGCGTTTGGGCGTTGCCGCTGACGGGAGAGAAGAAACCATTCCCCATCGTGCAGCCGCAGGTTCCGCAATCGAGAGTGGTCCAGTACCGCCTGTCTCCCGACGGCCGGTGGCTGGCGTACAGTTCGACGGAGTCGGGGCGCGAGGAAGTTTACGTCACGCATTTTCCCAGCGGACAGGGCCGCTGGCAGGTCTCACAGAATGGCGGCACGTTTCCCGCGTGGCGAGGAGATAGCAAGGAAATCTGGTTTTTCGGCGTGGACGGTTCCTTGCATGCTGCCGGCGTGAACGCGAAGAGCGAAGAGTTTGAATTGGATCCGGTGCGTGAAGTTTTTCAGATCAACTATGTCGCTCCGGTTGGATATCCCTACGACGTGTCCTCGGATGGTCAGCGTCTGGTGGTCAGCACTTTTCCGGAAGGCGTGTCCACGCCGATGGTGCTGGTGACGAACTGGACCGGAGACATGAAAAAGTAGCGGCCTACCTTGGTGGGTCGGTCACGACGGAGCACTTTTCTGAGGGATCAGCGCTTGGCCCTGGCGGCGGGAGCGAGCCAGACTCGCTCGGAGGCTGCGGGGCCTAGCGATACGGCTCCCGCGGGCGTGGAGAGCGTGAGGGTCTGATCGTAGTTGCGTTCGAGCAGGCGCAGCTTGGCTCCGGGCCGAATGCCGCGCTGCTCCAGAAATTCCAGGAGTTGGCGGTCGCGTTCGTAGATTCCGCTGACGGTGTACGTGTTGTCGAGTTCGGCGTCGGCGAGAAGAACCAGGCCACGGCGGCGGCGGCTGGCGGGGCCTTCGAGTTCGCTGAGATTTCCGTGCGGGCACGCGCCGCCCGAACCTAGCTTCGCCAGGAGCTTGGCTTCGAAGTCTGGGGACACCGCGTGCTCTAGGCGCTCGGCCTCGTCGTGGACCTTCCACCACTCCATGCCAAAGAGTTCCGAGAGCATCCGTTCGATCAGGTGATGGCGGAGGGTCAGCTTGCGAGCGATCTTGCGTCCGGTCGCGGTAAGGCGGACTTCGCCGGTCGTCTCGACGCGCACGAGTCCATCCTTTTTCAGGCGGCGGAGGGCCATGGTCACAGCGGGTGGGGAGACCTTGAGCAGGTCCGCGAGGCGGGCAGAGATGACCTGTTCGCCTTCGCTCTCCGCTTCGAGGATCGACTTGAGGTAGTCCTCCTTGGAGACGGTGATCATTGAGGGTGATTATACGATGGCGGGTTAATTGTGGTTAACGCGCGAGTGCAAGTGGATGGGAAAACAGCTGTTCTGACGCGCCGCGGCCGGGTCAGAGACCGGACCCACACAATCAAAATCGAACCCACCCCACAAGTGCCGGGTCGCACCACACTAGCCTGCCCGGCCCTGCATGATCCGAGCGATGTATCAGCAAAAATCAAAAGGGACAGTCCGGAGCCCCCGAGACTGTCCCTCAAAACCCTCCCGGTTAGAAGGGTAACTTGATGACCTTAAGGTACTGTGGGCATGTTGCAAAGGGATTGCAGAACGATGAATATCTGATGAATTTGGTTGGGCGGGCGCTGCTATAGTATTCGGTTGATTCTTTGCATCTGTTGACATCTTTCTCTTCATTCCTGGTTGAGAGGATTCGATGCCGTCCACAACATCGCGAAAAACCGAGCAGTCACGACGCTTGCAGCAGCGGGCGGAGAGCATGATTCCGGGGGGCGTGAACTCTCCAGTGAGAGCGTTTCGATCGGTGGGAGGAGATCCGCCGTTCATCGTGCGCGGCAAAGGGTCGCACATATGGGACGCCGACGAGAACGAATTCATCGACTACATCGGATCGTGGGGGCCACTGATTCTGGGGCACGCCGAGCCGAACGTGCTCGACGCGATTGTGGGCGCTGCTTGCAATGGCACCAGTTTCGGTGCGTCCACACCTTCCGAGGGCGATCTGGCGGAGTTGGTACTGGGAGCATTTCCGCACATACAGAAGGTGCGCTTCGTCAGTTCTGGCACGGAAGCGACGATGTCGGCAATCCGGCTGGCGCGGGCTTATACAAAACGCAAATACATTGTGAAGTTTGAAGGCTGCTATCACGGGCATGCGGACGCGCTGCTGGTGAAAGCTGGCTCAGGCGTGGCGACGCTGGGAATTCCGGGATCGGCGGGCGTGCCCGAAGAATTCACGCAGTTCACGCTGGCGTTGCCCTTCAACAATCTTTCAGTGGTTGAGCATGCGTTTCAGAAATTCAAGCACCAGATTGCGTGTGTAATCGTGGAGCCGGTTGTGGGGAACATGGGATGCGTTCCCGCGGCCGACGATTATCTGGTGGGACTGAGAATGCTGACGGAGCGCGAGCGGTCGGTGCTGATTTTTGATGAAGTGATGACGGGGTTCCGCGTGTCGTTCGGCGGAGCGCAGGAGTTGTACAACATCCGTCCCGACTTGACGACGATGGGAAAGATTATTGGTGGAGGCCTGCCGGTGGGTGCGTATGGCGGAACGAAAGAGATTATGGACATGGTGGCGCCGCTGGGGCCGATGTATCAGGCGGGAACGCTATCGGGGAATCCGCTGGCAATGGCCGCCGGGTGTGCGATGTTGAAGCAGTTGCGGGACCGCAAGGAGGAAATTTATCCGCGGCTGGAGAAGTTGAGTGGACAGCTCGTCGAGGGTGTCGCGGCGGCCGCGAGAGAAGCTGGTGCGGCGCTCTGCTACAACCGCGTGGGCTCGATGTTCACATGGTTCTTCACGAAGGGACCGGTGACGGATTGGGATTCAGCATCGAAATCGAACACCGAGGCGTTCGGGATATTCTTCCGCAGCATGCTCGACCGTGGCGTGTACCTGCCACCTTCGCAGTATGAGGCGGCGTTTCTGGGGGCGGCGCACACAGAAGAGGATGTGCAGCGCACGATTGCAACTGCGAAGCAGGCATTTGAAGCGCTAAAGAAGTAGGTACCGCCGGGTGCGGATCATGCGCGCCAAGGAATTGGAATGCGGCGGCGAAACTAGATTTGAGCGACGGCGTTCTTGCTGATAACGGCATAGTCGGCACTGTTGAAGATCGTGGGATCTTTCAGCGGCTTGTCTTCGCCTTCGGTCAGCGACGTCAGCACCAGCCGAAGATACTCCCCCAGAGCGTAGGACGACGGACAAACCAGGTTCCCCACGTTCTCGATAAACAGGAAATCGAGTTGATGCAGATCCCACTCCTGCCGGGCGTTCTGAACCATTGCCGCTTCCAGATGGCATAGCGTACCAGTCGTGATCTGCTTGACGGGCGCTTTACCGCGGGCCAGGCGCACTGCATCGTTCTCCGTGGCGAGATCGCCAACCCACGCCGCCACACGACAGCCAGGCTGGAGTTGCGCGAGTGTCTTCTCCAGAAACATCGTCTTCCCTGAACCTGGACTGGAGACCAACTCACCACAAAGACTCCCGCGGCGCGGAACTGCTCACGCAGAGAGCGAGCGATCACGGCGTTCTCTTTCAAGACATTTCTGCGGACCTCGAGCAGACGCGGCGCGCTATTCCTCGACCTCCAATGCAAATACCTCAAGTTCTTTGCCTTGACGCACGTCCATGGTCGGCGTGCCGCACTCCGGACACTGAAATAACTGCACTGACTCGAGTTGCCGCGTGTCCTTGCATTACGCGCAGAAAACTATCACGGGCATGCCTCGACGATTAACTGCGAGCCTTGCCGTGCCGTGTCCAGGCACGCGACTTCCTAAGAGAACAGCAGCGCACCCTTGACCACGTCAGAAAGCGCGCCCAGCCTGAGGTGCACGGCACTCACCTGGACGCCGCGCCGCTGAGATCCATCCATCGCAGCCTCCACAATGCCCCTCGTAATCGAGAGTTCGTGCATCCGCTCGCCGTGCGTATGCTATACCCGATCGCGAAGAGCTTGAGCGCGCAGTATTTGAACGCAGTCAGCAGGCAGCCTCACTTCAGAAGCTTCACTTCACCAGCTGGCCGATGAAGACTCCGTAGGGCTCGAGCGTGACGAGGTCGCCGTTCACCAAAGACTTTCCGGTGGCCACAAGACTCTTCGCTGACGTGAAGCCGTGTTTGCTCATCTCAAAGTTGACTTTCCGCTCCGCGCCTGACATGTTCAACGCGACCAGAACCGCCTGATCTTTGTAAACGCGCAGGTACGACAGCACGTTCTGATCGTTCTCATTCAGTGGAACATAGCTGCCATCCAGCAGGGCCCGACTCGTTCGGCGCAGCTTGAGCACCTTCTTGTAGAACGAGAGCACCGAGTCAGGATCTTTCGCTTCATCGGCAACGTTTTGGGTCCTGGCCGTCGGAGGAACGGGCAGCCACGGCGAGGCCGTCGAGAAACCGGCGTTCGTACTCTGGTCCCACTGCATGGGGGTACGCTCGCCATCGCGACCCTTTTCTTTGGGCCAGCCGGTGCGGCCGATCGGGTCTTTCACATCTTCCTTACGCGTGGGCGTCGTCGTCTTCATTCCAATCTCTTCGCCGTAATACATGATCGGCGTTCCGCGCAGCGTGAGGTACAGTCCGGCGATCAACTTCGCAATCTGGTCGTTGTGCTGGCCGTCGCCATAGCGATCGTAGGAGCGCGCGATGTCGTGATTGCTGATGACAAACGTAGGCCAGCCCGAAGCGGAATCGACAGCCGCGATCTGCTTGCGAAAGTCGGCTGGAGAAAGTTTGTTGACTGTGGTGAATAGAAAATCCATGGGCATCTGTAGTTCGTTGTTGCCCTCGCCGTAATACAAGTTCAGCTCCGCGATGTTGGCCGTCCAGGTTTCGCCGATCAGGACGGCGTTGTTTTCGTCAGCCACTTTGCGCAACCCGCGCAGCGTATCGTGCACCTCGGCCAGCTTGTCGTTGTATTTCCTCTCTTCGTTGGGATCGCCAAAAGCATTCGTGCCGGGCAGAACAGGATTGTCGCGAAGCTTGGGATCTTCGTACAGCGTGTCGACCGCATCCAGGCGGAGCCCGGAAACGCCACGCTTGTACCACCAGCGCATCACGTCAAACATCGCATCCTTTACCGCGGGGTTGCGCCAGTTCAGGTCTGGCTGTTCGACATAAAAGTAATGGTAGTAGTACTGATTTGTGGTCGAATCGAACTTCCACGCGGAGCCACCGAAGGTGGAAGTCCAGTTATTGGGGGGCCGTCCTGGCGCCTTTCCGTCGCGCCAAATGTACCAGTCGCGGTGTTCCGACGTGCGCGACGACTTCGAATCGAGGAACCATTTGTGCTGGTCGGAAGTGTGATTCACCACGAAGTCAAGGATGATATGAATGCCGCGCTGCTTGGCCTCTCTGGCCAGGACATCAAAGTCGGCCAAGGTTCCGTACATGGGATCGATATTTTCGTAGTCGGAAACGTCGTAACCGAAGTCCACTTGCGGCGACGGAAAGCAAGGCGAGATCCAGATCGCGTCCACGCCCAAGTCTTTCAGGTAATCCAGCTTCGACGTAATGCCGTTGAGGTCGCCTACCCCGTCGTTGTTGCTGTCGGCAAAGCTGCGGGGATAGATCTCGTAAAAGACCGCATGCTGCCACCATTGATGACCCTCCGCGTCGACTGGCTTGTTCGCATTTTGCGCAGACGCGGAGAGCAGCGACAGAGGGAGGAACACCCACAGCAGAATCGAAGCGAACTTGCGTTGCATAGAGTGGCTCCTTGAAGCTTGATCGAAGTACAGTGGATGCGGTAAGCATCGGCCCGGTTGCCGCGATGGCCAGGAAGGCGGCGAGACGCGTCAGGACCGTCCAAAATGAATCACGACTTTCTGCTGCACGTAGCCGTCCGTCCCCTGCGGCATTTTAATTTCCAGTTTGCCGAGTTTGTTGAGGGCTGCGCCCTCTTCGGAAGAGATCTGCCTGGGATTCCAAACGTCCATCTGTAGCTCATTCCCGCACGGCCAGACACTTCGAGCGTCAACTGCGTCTTCGAGGCATTCCACGATTCGGACAGCACGCGCAGACCTTGGCTGGCGCTGCCCAGTGCCGGAAGTTCGTTCGAAAGCGCCAGGCCAAAATCGTTCTTTATGCGGATGACCAGACTGTTCGTCCCGTCGTGACGGGGAATCGGCCGATAAGTGCTGGTCGTTGCCGTTGGGCTGCATCTTGAAAGGCGAAGGTCGGCCGTTCATCTGGACGCTGACCACCTGCGTGCGCAGGCTGAACGCGGGAGAGAATTCGACCCAGCAATCACCCGTGCCCGTGCGCCTGGCTTCGAGCGTTATGCTGTCTGCCGTTTTTTGATATTGGAAATCGACGGCGACGCCGGCGACGTGAACATTCCGCATCGCAAACGAAGTCCAGTCGGCGGGAACGTGGGGGGCCAGCGTGATCTCATGTGTCCCCAGCGTCGGTCTGCAGGCCAAACATCCCGCGCAAGATCGGACTGACGACCATCGCCGACGACCAGATCTGATGGGGCGAACTGGTCGCGAACGACTGGTAGTAGTCTCCGGACAGTACTTCGGTGAAGTGGCCAAGCGCGCCGTCTGCGCCGAGCAGCGCGTTAGACCGCAGATTGGAGTACGCCGGAAACGCGCGATGGTAGCGGTATTCGCCTACCGAAGCCCATCCGGTAAACAGCGGCCAGACCGAGCCGTAGTGATAGCCGGACCCGTCGTAGACTCTCGAGTTCTGCGAAATGATGCGCATGCCCCAGTCCGTCTGGTGATCAGCGCCCGCGAGTCGCGTGATGGTCTGGTCGGCATGATCCGCAGTCGGGCAGGCCGAACCACATGGGAACGGTTGCGAGCACGCTCGCCTCGTCCGCGCGTTGGTTGTCCTGCTTCAAGGCAAATGCATAGCTTTTCATTTCGGGCGACCAGAAGGCTTGATCGAGCGCCGGGTTGCTGCGCTCAAACTCCGCCGCAAGTTGCTTGCTGACGTCGTCTTTGCCTACGAGTCGCGCGAGATTGGAAAGCGCCTGCAGCGCCTCGACGCCAAGCCCCGCCTGGTAATACTCGTTTTTTACGGGAAGCAGCGGCCCGCCTTCCACCCAGCCATGGCCGACGCCTGCGTTTTGCGCGAAGCCTTGCGCATCATAGGTGGACTGCAGAAACTGGTAGGCGCGCCAAACGTTGTTCCACTTGTCGCGAGCAAAAGCGAGGTCGCCGCTCTGAACTGCATAATCATTCATCGCGATGATGAATAGTGGCGTCGCATCGGCGGAGACGTAGGCGTAGGGATAATCCTTGAACCACGGCACCAAGCTCGCACTCTGCGAAATCTCGTGCGGCACTTTGCCATCGTCCCGCTGATATTTGCTGATGAAATCGAGCGCGGTGCGAGTAGTGGCGTAGTCTCCCTCAGCATTGAGCGCGAACGAGGTCCACAAAGAATCCCGGCCAAAGAACCACGCGAAGCCCGGACGCTGGCCGGTTCCGGAAGTTCGATATCCCGCGACCAACCCGGAGCCCAAGTACGGATTATTGACCAGGCCCTGAATCGTGCTGATGCGCGCCCAATCGTAGGCCTGCTGCAAAGCGGCGTCGGGCAATTCGAGGCTCACCGTCTTGTCGAGATACGCGCGGTAGTAGGCCGAGGACTCGAGCATGGAATCGGCATACGAGGTCAGCAAATGCTGGTAAGTCTTCTCGGCATCGGCAAGGCCCGCGACCGAAGCGGCGATCACGATCGTCTTGGTCTCTTTGCCTTTTTGCGTCACGCCCAAACGAAAAGAGTTCTGGTCGGATGAGGAATAGTTCGTCTGATAGGAAAGCCGGGCATCTGCCCCGGTGGGCGATCCGACCAATGCGGCATACTTACGCGCCTCTTCGCCGAACACAAAGGCGCGCTGCTTCGCAGGCCAGTCGATATACGTTCCACCCAGCGCGGCGGGCCACTCGAGTTGGAAGTCTGCTGTGAATCCGGCTTCGATCTCTAGCGGTTGCTCGGTCTCGACCTCCAGCAGAATGATGGCGCCTGCTTCGTTCACCGGAACGCAGAGTGTTTCACGAACGCGAAAAGAATCGCCGACGTACAGAATCGATGCAGATTCCGGGCGGACCGTCAGCGTACGCGCCAGACTCTCCGCGGGCAGAGCGCGGTCGCCGACGATGAAAAGTCAAGTGAAAGTCGCGAAAGATTTTCAGGGGATAGACCCAGGCTTCAAATCTTCCCGTCTCGTTGCCGAAGAGTCCTGCGCGAGTACCAACGACCGGCAGAAACTCCCAGGTACGAATCGTTCCGCGATAGTTCGAGCGCTGGAGCAGGCTGCTGGGCCGCGGCAGAAAACGTGAATAGCAAGGAGATCGCCAACCAAGAAGCGCAGCGCAAAATGCGGGACAGGAAGCAAAAATGCCGAACACGAACCAGATAGGGATTCATTGCGGTCTTCTCATGAAACGGGGATTCGGGCGCCCGAGCTTGCAAAGTCGCGGTTCCCTGAATATAAGGAGTAGGGGCGAATTCTAGCACGAGCCGAGCGGGCCAGGTAGCGACCTCTTGTTCCCTTCACGCCGCGTTTTTCTGAAATCTCTCAGCCGTTCGGCGCTGGTGCTTTCGCTGGAAAGCGTGCTGGCGATGGCTCGTCCGCGCTGGTCGCGAGCGAGCGCAGCGCAGCAGAAGGCCGGGCCGCCGAAAGACGAGCCGACTGCCGAGCGCGGCGATCTCGGCATCAGCTTCCTCAACATCGCACGCGAATCCGGGCTGAACGCGAAAACCATCTTTGGCGGCGAGCACAAGAACAAGTATCTGCTCGAAACCACCGGCTGCGGCGTCGCCTTCTACGATTACGACAACGACGGATGGCTCGACATTTTTCTAGTGAACGGCACGCGGCTCGAAGGCTTTCCCGCCGGGAGCGAGCCGACGTCGCATCTGTTTCGCAACAATCGCGACGGCACTTTCACCGATGTGACCGCGAAGGCCGGCGTCGCGCACTCGGGCTGGGGACAAGGCGTTTGCGTCGGCGACTACGACAACGACGGCTGGGACGATCTGTTCGTCACCTACTTCGGCAAGAACGTTCTGTACCACAACAACGGCGACGGCACATTCACCGACGTCAGCCAGAAGGCCGGCGTGGCGGGCAAAGGCACGCGGTGGAACACCGGCTGCGCCTTCGTCGACTACGATCGCGACGGCCATCTCGATCTGTTCGTCGCCAACTACATCGATCTCGATCTGGCGACCGCGCCTGTGCCGGAATCCGGCCCGTGTCTCTACAAAAGCGTGATGGTCGCGTGCGGGCCGCCGGGACTGCAGGGCGGCAAGAATATTCTCTACCACAACAACGGCGACGGAACATTCACCGACGTTTCCGAAGCATCGGGAATTCTTCGCGCCAACGGCACGTACGGCTTGGGCGTGCTCACCGCCGATCTCGACAACGATGGCTGGCCCGATATTTATGTGGCCAACGATTCCACCGCCAGCGCGCTCTACCAGAACAAAAAAAACGGAAAGTTTCGAGGACATCGCGATCGAAGCGGGATGCGCGCTCAGCCCAGACGGCAAGCCGCAAGCCGGCATGGGCGTTTCGGCCGCCGACTACGATCTCGACGGCAACCTCGATATGGTCAAAACGAATTTCGCCGGCGACACGCCTTCTCTCTATCACAATCAGGGCGGCGGCGAATTTCGAAGATGCGACGTTCACCGCCGGGCTGGGCGCGCACACGCAATATCTGGGCTGGGGCTGCGGCTTTTTCGATATGGACAACGACGGCTGGGCCGACATTCTGATCTGCAATGGCCACGTGTATCCCGAGGTCGAGCAACTCAAAACCGAAGCCGGGTATGCGCAGCGCAAGTTGCTCTATCAGAATCTGCACAACGGCCATTTCGCCGATGTTTCGTTGCAGGCGGGACCCGGCATCTCGGAGCCGAGTCCGTCGCGGGGCGCGGCTTTCGGCGATTTCGATAACGACGGCGACATCGATGTCGTCGTCAACACCGTCAACGACTATCCGCAACTGTTGCGCTGCGACTCGAAGCTCGACCACAACTGGATCAAGATACGCACCATCGGAACGAAATCAAACCGCAGCGGAATTGGCGCGCGGCTGATGTGCGTGACGCATCCTCCCGGAGAATCGAAGCCGCATCAGCAGATCGACGAAGTTCGCAGCGGCGGCGGTTACTTTTCACAGAATGATCTGCGGGTTCACTTCGGTCTGGGAAGGCTGAGAAAGTCGACGTGCTCGAGATTCGCTGGCCCAGCGGCCAGGTCGATACGCTGAAAGACGTGAAAGTGAACCAAGTGATCTTCGTGAAAGAAGGCGAGGGAATCGATCGCACGCATGCAGTTCCTTAAGAATCCTAAGACTGGGAAATAGGCTACTGCTTTTTCGGTGTCCGGTTCGACGGCAACGCCCGAACCTTCCTTGAGGGTGTGAATCTGATCCACCGCTAGATTCGCAAAGCGCTCGGTCAGTCCGCTCGGCCAGCGAATTTCAACCCACTCGATTTTCGCGGCCGATCCCAGGCCGAAGTGCACTCGCATGTCGCTATTCGAAATATAACTCGATCCGCTGCGGACTTCGTCGACCAGAATCGCGCTGCGGTCTTCACGCGAATGCGTGCGCCGATGCCGTCGCGATTCGATTTCGTTCCGACGGCATGAATCGCAATCCAGTGATTCGCATTGCGAATCTGATTCACCAGCAGGCTGGGCTGGGCGTTCATGTTGCTGATGACAGCCGAAATCTTGCCGTCGTTCCAAAGATCGCCAACGGCCAGCCCGCGCGAAGAAGCCGCGGTCGTAATGCCGGCTCCGGCCGACGCGGAAATGTCGCTGAACGTTCCATCGCCGTTGTTGTGAAAAAGAATGCGCGGCTCTTTGTAGCTGCTGCCCAGGTGCTGGCTGTCGACTTCGGGATAGACGTGGCCGTTCACCAGAATCAAATCCGGCCAGCCGTCGTTGTCCATGTCGAAAAACATGGTTCCCCATCCCAGATATTGCGTGTAGAGGCCCGAGGCCCGCGGCCGAGGTAGCGTCGGTGAAGGTGCCGTCGCCATTGTTCTTGTACAGAGTCGAAGTGTCGTCAGAGAAATTCGTCTTGAAAATATCGAGATGGCCGTCGCCGTTGTAGTCGGCGATGGTCGATCCCATGCCTGCCTGCTCGCGCCCGTCTTCGTTGAACGCAGCGCCGGACGTGACCGCAACATCGGTGAACGTTCCGTCGTGATTGTTGCGATAGAGAATGCTGGGCGTGCTGTCGCAGGCGATGAAAATGATCGGGCCATCCGTCTTCGTCGAAATCGAGGGTCGAGACGCTGAAAGCATAGTGCCCGTCGGTGCGGTCGATGTGCGCTTTGGTGGTGACGTCTTCAAACGTGCCGTCGCCGCGATTGTGGTAGAGAATGTTCTTCGCGCCGGGCAGTCCGCGCGGACCGCACATGACGGGAACGCCCTTCCAGATGCAGGTGGGACGATCGCCGGGCGCAGGCGCGGTTGCCAGATCGAAATCCACATAATTCGCCACGACCAGATCGAGGCGGCCGTCGCGGTCGTAGTCGACGAACGCGCAACCCGTGCCCCACGCCTTGCCTGATCCCGCGACGCCGGACTTTCTCGGCGACTTCGGTGAAGACTCCGTGTCTGATTGTGGTAGAGGCGGTTCTTGCCGTAGTAGGTGATGTAGAGATCTTCCCATCCGTCGTTGTCGTAGTCGCCGACGCAAACGCCCTGGCCCCATCCGGTCGCGGTCAGGCCGGCTTTGGCGGTCACGTCGGTGAAAGTGCCGTCATGATTGTTGCGATAGAGACGGTTGCTGGGGCCTGTGCCGGCGGGAAATCCTTCGAGCTTGGTGCCGTTCACCAGAAAAATGTCGGGCCAGCCATCGTTGTCGTAGTCGAAGATCGCGACGCCGGTTCCGGTGGTTTCGATGATGTATTTCTTGGTGTCGAGGCCGCCAAAAATATTCTGCGCGGTCAGGCCGGCTTTTTCGGCGATGTCGGTGAAGTTCGCAATGGGCGGGGGCGGAGGCGCGGGAGGCTTCGCTTGCTGTGCCTGCAAAGTTGCTGGAAGCAGCAGACAGGCGCAGGCAAGTACGCGAAAAAAAGAATTGCAAGCGGAGAAGGAAGAAAGCTGAAATCGCATGATCCCCAGTCGATGTTAGGGTGCGGCTCGGCTGGGGTCAAGCTATGGCGTCCAGCGGTCCACCGGCGCGACCGCAACGCCAACGTAGGTATCAGCAGCGCCATAGTAGAAGAGATAGGTATTCCCCCGCCGTATCATGCCCTCGACGAACACAACATTGGGCACTTGACCCACTTTCTCCCATGCCTCCTGAGGGCTGAAAAAAGGCTGGCCGCTGCGCCATAGAAGTTTGCTGGGATCATGCCTGTCGTACACGGCAATTCCCGTGCGGTACACGAGGTTGTCGTCCGCGCCGTTGTAGAGTAGGAGGATTCCAGTGGGAGTCACGATTGGAGATGGTCCCGGTTCGGCGACACGCGCATCAAACTTTCCCGGCCTGACGGGCAGAACCGGCGCACGCGTGGCTTCAGTCCAGTGGAGCAGATCCAGAGAGGACGCCAGCCCGGCCTGATCCTTGCCGTCCGCGCTCGTGCCCAGAAAATACATCCAGTATTTCCCGTTGATCTTCTCAGGAACGATCGCGCCCGACTTCGTCCACTTCACATTCCAGTTCCCCTTGTTTGCCGGGATGATAACGCCTTTGCGGTTCCAGTGAATCAGGTCCGTGGAGGTTGCTAGGCAGAGTTGCGCATCTTTCTTGTTGTAGCCCGTGTAGGTCAGATAGTAGGTGTCGCCGAATTGGACCAGACGCGGGTCCTCGACTCCTCCGTCCCTCTCATATCCGGCAGCTGGGCTAAAAACTGGTTCATCTCGTCGCTTGAAATGGATTCCGTCCATACTTTCGGCATACCCGAGGCGCGATGTGCCCTGCTTATCCTGGGCGCGGTAGAGCAGGATGACTTTGTCACCACGCGCAATCACCGCAGGATTGAAGGTTCCGGCCGACTCCCAGCCGTTGCCGCGCGGAGCGATCACTGGAGTCTCTGACAGATGCCGCCACGGTCCAGCCTGATGTGAACCCTCCTGCGCAACCAGGACCGCGAGGAGCGCCGACAGGTACAACGCCGATCGAAGAGTAAGACGAAAGATCCCCATGGCTCGATTGGTAAGCAGCAAAAACGGCAGGGCCGACCCCCTGCCGTTCTGACGATCTTGCATTCCTGGCTTCGGACTACTTCTTGTTGACGGACTTCTTGAGTTCGGCTCCGGGGCTAAACTTCGCGACTTTGCGGGCGGCGATTTTGATAGTGGCGCCGGTTTGCGGATTGCGCCCGTTCCGCGCTTTTCTCTGCGACACCGAGAAGGTGCCGAAGCCTATCAACGCCACCCGGTCTCCTTTGCGGAGGGCAGACGTAATGCTCTCGACGGCGGTATCAATGGCAGTCGTGGCCTGCGCTTTGCTGATTTCACACGCGCCTGAGATCTTGTCAACCAGATCGGCCTTATTCATAGTCTCTCCTCGCAGGTCTCTTTCGTGCCCAGCCTACAACGGGAGAAAACTGGCTATGGCTGAGTTGGGAAACCTGACGGCTTGTATTCTCCTCCGTCTGCGGCGAAAGTCAACTGTGAAAATCCGCGCCGGAAGCCTGTTTCGCACTCCTTGGGCCCGAATCGGGGCTACCCGAGCGGCTTTTCGGCCCCGCCGGGCGGGTTTTCCTCCGCCCTCCACAGCCGCACCGCCTTCCTTCACAGGATGTACACAGGCAGCCAAGGTTTCCGGCTTGCGCGGAACCGGCCCGCGGGTGCAAAGTCGAAAGAGGAGATTGCTGAAATGATTGGCTCGAAGATGATCGATGTCGGAAGAATCGAGAAGTGATCTCGACGGATGATCGGAAGGCTCCACGCGGAGCGAGTTTGCCCGCTCTGCGAGGGTACAGGATGGAAGACCGTCACGCCAGCGCCAGCCAGCGAGCAGCCGCGAACGACCGCCGCGTCACGCGCTGCGACTGCCGGCTGCGGGCCCGGGGCGAATCCCTGCTGACCGCAGCCCGCATTCCGCGCCGCTACGAGCACTGCGAACTCTCCAACTACGATACTGACTTTCCCGGCGCCACATCCTTCGCTGGAGGAAGCTCACTTCATTGCGTCCGGCTTTGCCAAGAAGTGCGATCCTCGCGGCGACAAAGGACTGCTGATCATCGGCAAAATCGGCACCGGCAAAACTCACCTGGCGGTGGGGATCATCAAGGAACTGATCGTCAACCGCGGCATCCCTTGCCTGTTTTACGACTACCGCGAATTGTTGAAAGAGATCCAGAACTCCTACAACTCGACCGTGCAGACCACGGAACTGGACGTGCTTCGTCCGGTGTTCGAAACCGACGTTCTGGTGCTCGACGAACTGGGCGCAGTGAAGCCGACGGAGTGGGTATGGGACACGGTCAGCCTGATCCTGAACACGCGCTATAACGACAATCGCACCACCATCATCACTACGAATTTTGACGATCAGCCGGCGGCGGGAGCGGCACGGGTTCGATCTCGCCGGCGCGCGCCGCGTACCCGGGGCGAGACCCTGGGCGACCGCATCGGCGAACGCATGCGCTCGCGGCTGCATGAAATGTGCCGCATCGTCACGCTCGAAGGCACCGACTTCCGCCAGAAATTCCGCAACGCCAACTTCCGGTAAGTGCCTCGCCACGGATGCGCACGGACAGAGCAATTCCTGACGATTTATCCGTCGAATCCGCGTAAATCCGTGGCGAACGAAGTTCTCCCGTGTGCTCCAGGCAGACTTGCATACTAGAATGATTCTGTGCTGACCGAGCGCCTGGAATTCGCGCCTGAGCGGGATGCGGAAGTCTTCGCCGCAGTCCCGGCAGCCCCGGCGGTGTTCCTTCTGCGCGGCGCCGACGCGCAGGCCGAGCCTTACGTCAGCAAGACCGCGAATCTGCGACGCCGCCTGCAGCGCCTGCTCGGGCCCGTCGAGGAGCGCACGAAAAAACTCAACCTGCGCGACCGTGTTCGCGTGATCGAGTACGCGCCCACCGGATCCGATTTCGAGTCCGGATTCCTGCTCTACAGCGTTCTGCGGGCCGCATTTCCCAAGACCTACTCCAGACCGCATGCGCTTCCGCTTCGCGCCGCTGGTCAAGCTGCATCTTGAAAACGAATATCCGCGGGCCTCCATCACCACGCGGCTGGGCCGGCTCAGCGGACGCTCTCTCTACTACGGCCCGTTCGTCTCTCGCGTCGCCGCCGAGAAGTTCATGAACGATTCGCTCGACTTCTTCAAGATGCGGCGCTGCGTCGACGATCTGCATCCCGACCCCAAGTTCCCCGGCTGCATTTATTCCGAGATGAAGATGTGCCTGGCCCCCTGCTTCAAGGGATGCACGCGATGAGGAATACGCGGCGGAAGTGAACCGCGTGCAGGCCTATTTCGATTCCGGAGGAGATTCTCTGCTCCGCGAACTCTCGGCCGAGCGCGAAGCCGCGTCAGCCAGGCTCGCGTTTGAAGACGCGGCCGCAATTCATGTGCGCGTGGAAAACTGAAGCCCATCGTGAGCCAGCTTCCCGAAATCGTGCAGCGCCTCGACCAGCTCTCGGCGCTCATGATTCAGCCCAGTTCATGTCGCGGGCTCGGTTGCATTTTTCCGCGTGGAAGTGCGGACGCATCTCCGGCCCGATCGCTTTCAGCATTCAGCCCGCCGAGCACGCAAAATCGCAATCGATGGAAGCGCGGGTGCAGGAGAGCTCTGCAGTCGTTCCCGCCGGCGAAGACAAAATCGGCGCTCGAGACCATGGAACATCTCGCCCTGCTCAAGCGCTGGTTCTACCGCGGCAGCCGGCACCGGCGAAATCTTCTTCGCCGATGCCAAAGGCGAATTGCCCATGCGCCGCATCGTCCGCGGCATCTCGCGAGTATTTCGCGGCGAGAAGCCAGAGGCGGAAGTGAAGCCTCCTGCGAACAGATAGAACTGGCCTGCGCCTCGATCCGCCATCAGCCTTGCGGCACGATCGCAGCGATCTTGACCCCAAAAGCCCGGCGCGCCGCCCAGCGCAATATCCTCCATCCCAGAGCCGCGCTCACCATAATCGTCGCCAGCCACAGCGCCACGGTCGGCAGATAAAAAACGATCGCTGTCATAGTCGACGCATAATCGGCCAGGCCGTCAAGGCCTTCACGCAGCGCCAGCTTCATCTGATAAAGCGGGCGCCAGGTCAGCCCGAACACTCGCGCTTCGGCCTCCGCCCGCAGCAAGAGGTTGATGGCAACGGTTTCGATCTGCTTCGAGAGAGCATCGAACTCCGCCTGCTGCTGCTCAATCTGCCCGCGCACCGCACTGAGTTTCTCGCTCACATCGAGTGTGTCCTTTACTGTCCGAGATTGCTTCAGGATCGTCAGGTACTGTGCTTCTTCCGCCCGCAGATTGCGCAGGCTCGCGGCCTGATCCACATATTGCCGGGTCACATCCTGCGCCTCGAGTCTTTCGTTTTCTACTCGCAGCCCCAGCTTGCGGATCTCCGCACGCGCCTCTTCGAAACGTGCCGCCGGCACGCGAGCCGTAAGCGAGGCGCTGGTGGCATCGGGGCCGCCGCTGACTTGGGAGCTCACCAGGAAGCCGCCCACACTCTCCGCCAGTTTGCGAATGTTTTCCGCCGCCTCAGCCGGCTTCTGAACAATGAGGTCGATCGAACTCGTGCGGACCATCTTTCGATCGCTATCTGCGTCCTGAGGCTCTTCGGCCGGAGCCACCGACCCGCTCAACATGGCCATCGTCTGGACCCGATGCGGTTCCTCGAAAGATTTGTCGGCATCTGGAATCCGATCCCGCGCGCCACCTTCCTGTAAGAACCGCGTTTGGCGCCACAAGGCGAGTGGCTGCGATCTGAGTTCCGCGAGCCCGGTGGCCCTCGAATTGTTGATGCCGCGCACGCCCTCGTGCGGTCGAATCACTCCGACATAGAGCGCCACAATTCCTGCAGTTACGAGCCATCCCCCTTTCAAATTCCGGCCACTGGTCAAGAACGATCTCCAACGTCCCAAAGTCACCGGCATATGTGTTCCTTTCGCACTCATTCCGAATGCTGTCCTCTGCTGGGAATAGAGCGTTGGCCACGCGATTTTGTTCCCACAGATTGCGGTGGCTACCCATGGAACGCGCCATGGGCCCAGTTTGCGTGTGATTTTGTGATGGTCCGGCGTGGAGGGAAACCCGCGTTACTCGTCGACGCGGTACAGAATGCTCGCGTGGGCGGGTAACTGGACCTGCAGCCCGTCGGCTTTTCCCAGGTCCTTGTGCGCCCACAGATCGCGGATTGCGGCGGCCTTCGCGGCTAGTCCGATGTCGCTCCACTGCAGTTCTACTCTCTGGGCAGAGTCTGCGAGATTGAAGACGGCCACGTAATGCTGTCCGGGTTTTGCGCTGTCAGCGACCCACGCCCGGATATTTCCGCGATCCAGCGCCTGATGACCGCCGTGGCTGTTCTGGTTGACCTCGAGCACTTCTGCGTTGGTGATGAGCGCGGTAGTGGCGGCGTCGTTGCTGGGTAGATCTCCGCCGAATATGAGGGGCGAGCGGAAGATGCTCCACAGCGTCATGACTGTTTGCTGCTCATCGGGTGTGAAGTTGGTGGGCGTGCCTCCGCCTTCTTTATCGGTCACTTTCAACTTGCCGAGCGGAAGCATGTCGGCGTCGGGCCAGGTTGCGTTTTTGCCCACGAACTGTGCCCAGTCACGCGTGAAGTCGAATTGCTGGCGCAGCAGCTTCCAGTCGTCCCAGAAATCGTCGGAGATGCGCCACATCTGCGCGAACTTCTCGAAGAACTCTGCTTCCGAAACGGGCGCCGGCCCGGGCGAAATGCTCAGTACCATCGGCCGCCCCGTCTTGCGGATCGCGAGACTCAGCGCCTTCATCTCGGCGGGCTGATAGAGGTGGCTTCCCATGTCATCGGCCTTGATGAAATCGACGCCCCACGATGCGTACAGTTCCGCGATGGAATCGTAATAGGCCTGCGCACCGGGCTTGGTCGTGTCCACGCCCCACATGTCAGGATTCCAGCGGCATGCATTGTCCTTGTCGGCAATATCGGCGGCATGAAGGTTCGTGCCTTTGATCGGAACATTCTTTTCGACGGCCTGTCGCGGAATGCCGCGCATGATGTGAATACCGAATTTCAGTCCTTTGGTGTGGACGTAATCCGCCAACGGCTTGAACCCCGCGCTGTTCGCGGATGACGGAAAGCGATTCACCGCGGGCATCAGGCGACCGAACTCGTCCATGGTCAGCGGAGCGCCTGGCTTGTAGTCATGTCCCTGAGCGTTCGGTTCGTACCACTGAATGTCGACGACGATGTATTTCCATCCGTACTGCGCGAGATGCTCCGCCATCCAGTCGGCGTTAGCCTTGACCTGCGCTTCGCGCACCGTGGTCCCGTAGGAATCCCAGCTGTTCCAGCCCATCGGAGGAGTTGGAGCGGAGGGATCAATGGCATGCATCGTGGAGGCCATCAGGGCGAGTAACAGAAAGAAGAAGGAGAGCTTGCACGGTCGAATCATCACGGCACATTGTAAGCCGTCAGGGCCTGATTGCTATGGCAAACAAAACGGGCGACCCGAAGGCCGCCCGAAAATGTTCTTGTGTGATCGATCCGTCAGAATCCGTGAAGATCCGTAGCCCTGGATGTCCAGATTCTAGATATCCAGGTTCTTCACATCCAGCGCATTCTCTTCAATGAACTTGCGCCGCGCCTCGACGTCTTCGCCCATGAGCGTGGTGAAGATGGTTTCGCATTCGGCGATGTCCTCGAGCTTCACCGACAACAGCGTCCGCCGCTCGGGGTCCATAGTCGTCTCCCAGAGTTGCGGCGCGGTCATTTCGCCAAGACCCTTGTAGCGCTGGATGGTGAAGTCCTTGCGCCCTTCGTTGATGACGTAATCGCGAAGGTCGCGGACGTTCGTCTTCTCCACCACTTCAATTTCAGTCTTGCGTTTGGCGGGCTTCACCGTCTTCTTGTCGGCCTTCTCGCTCTTGTCTTCGTCGGTGGCCTCACCGTCCGCGCCTTCGCCATTGCTGGCGGGCGCGGCCTTAACCAGCGTTTCGACCACAAACGGCGGCTCCATGTAGGGCTCGATCTGCTTGTATTTCGCGATCAACTGGCGGCATTCCGCGCTCGACGCCAATACCCAATTGATGACGTGCTCGGCCCCGTGCTTGTTGACGAAGTTCACTTCCCACAGGTTGTGCTCCTCGTCGAAGCGTGTGCCGACACTCTTGAAGCCCTCTTCTTTCTGCAGCTTCTTCAGTTCTTTCTCCAGGCGCTCGATCTTCTTGGGCGGCGTGTTCTTGTCGCCTTCAAAGTCCGCGCGCTTGGCGAGATCAAATTTCGGAATCAGCTCGGTCACGCGCTCGTTGCGCACGCGCTTGTCGAGCTTCTCGAAGAAGCCCAAGTACTCATCGAGCACGGTCATGAATCGCGCCAAGTCCTTACCTTCGATCTTGGCTGCGCCTTCGCCGTAGCGAACGCTCAGCCCATCAGCCGCGCGCTTCACCATGACTTTTACGAATTCGCGCTCGTCCTTGATGTACTGCTGCGACTTGCCCTTTTTCAACGAGAACAGCGGCGGTTGCGCGATGAACACATTGCCGCGCTTGATCAGCTCCTGCATGTGGCGGAAGAAGAACGTCAGCAGCAGGGTGCGGATGTGGCTGCCGTCGACGTCAGCGTCGGTCATCAGGATGATCTTGCCGTAGCGTACTTTCGTCGGATCGAAATCTTCTTTCGAGATGCCGGTGCCGAGCGCTGTGATCATGCAGCGAATTTCTTCGTGAGCGAGCATCTTGTCGTAGCGGGCTTTCTCTACGTTCAGGATCTTGCCCTTCAGCGGAAGAATCGCCTGAAAGCGACGGTCGCGTCCTTGCTTTGCGGTGCCGCCTGCGGACTCGCCCTCGACCAGGAACAACTCGCAGCGGTTCGGATCGCGTTCAGAACAATCTGCCAGTTTGCCCGGCAGGCCTCCGGAATCGAGCGCGCCTTTCCGGCGGGTCAGATCACGTGCTTTGCGGGCCGCTTCGCGGGCGCGCGCGGCGTCGACCGCCTTGTTGATGATCTTGCGCCCCACGGTTGCGTTCTGCTCGAAGAATGCGCCCAGTCGCTCGTTGACAAACTGCGTGACGGTGCCGGCGATGTCGGAGTTCAGCTTGCCCTTGGTCTGGCCTTCAAACTGCGGCTGCGGCAGCTTCACGCTGATGACGGCGACCAGCCCTTCGCGCACATCGTCACCGGTCAAGTTCTCTTTGACGTCCTTGAAGAGCCCCATCTGCTGCCCGGCATAGTTGATGGTGCGGGTCAGCGCGGTGCGGAATCCGGAAAGATGCGTGCCGCCATCAATCGTGTTGATGTTGTTGGCGAAGCTGAAAATCGTCTCGGAATACGCGTCGTTGTACTGCAGCCCAATCTCCATATGGACGCCGTTGCGGTCGTCTTCCATGTAGATGGGCTTGTCGTGCAGCGTCTGCTTGCCGCGATTGAGATGCTTGATGAACTCCGCGATGCCGCCGTTGTACTTGAAGTCGGTCTGCTTGGGCTCGCCGGTCTTCGAATCGGTGGCGCGCTCGTCGGTCAGCGTGATGAGCAGTCCCTTGTTAAGGAACGCAAGCTCGCGCAGCCGCTGCGCCAGCGTGTCGTAGTTGTACTCGGTCGCGGTGAAGATGGAACGGTCGGGCAGGAAGTGCACCTTCGTCCCGCGCTTCTTGGTCGCGCCCGTCTTCTTCAGCTTGTTGGTGGGCTCGCCCTTGGAATAGTTCTGCTGCCAGGTCGCGCCGTCGCGCCAGATTTCGAGTTCCAGGTCTTCGCTCAGCGCGTTGACGCACGAAACACCGACGCCGTGCAGACCGCCCGAGACCTTATACGTGGATGAATCAAATTTCCCGCCGGCATGCAGCGTGGTCATGACGACTTGCGCCGCAGAAACCTTCTCGCCGTCGATCACCATGTCGTCGACCGGAATGCCGCGCCCGTCGTCGATGACCGTGATCGAGTTGTCGAGGTGAATCGTAACGTCGATCTTGGTGGCGAAACCTGCAAGCGCTTCGTCGACGGAGTTGTCAACCACTTCGTACACCAGGTGATGCAGGCCGAGATCGCCCGTCGATCCGATGTACATGGCGGGACGCTTGCGCACTGCCTCCATGCCACCCAGCACTTTGATGGAATCGGCATTATAGCTGCCGTCGCCGTTGCCGCTCGCGGCCGCGCCGTTCGGTGCGTCGATGGGAGTCACTTTTCCGTTTTTTGTTTTGCTATCAGCGATGGGAGTATTGATCTCTTTGGTGGCCATTCCGCTCCGCGAAAATGTCCCGATTTATTGTGTGAACCTGGTGTTACGAGCCCCTGGAATTCGGCTGGAATGTTCGCCCCGACTCGGCCGCCTTGAAGCCCTCCGCAAATGACCTCAAGTTATTGAAATTCTTAATACTTAGGGTCATTTTGCAGCTGTTCAAATTATACCACAAAATGGTGTTTTTTGGACCCCACGAAAAGCACTGAATCGAGGGAGTAACAGGCTGTTTTCAGGAAGGAAGAGTGGTGAGTGCGCCAAGCAAGCACACGAATCAAGAGGGATACATCGACCGCCATTGGCCGATGAGTGCGGAACCTGCAAACATGGGTCGATTTTCGAGCTTACAACCGAGACTGCAATCGGAGCTTGACGGAACAGATAAGGCATTGCCTCGACGCTCATTGACGGCATTGTGAGGGGATATTGCTACCCCCCTGGTGTAATGTCGAGTGACCCGCTGTGGATTAAGATTGATGTGCGTCTATGTGGGCGCGCGAACACTTGACGGGGCAAAGTCGGCGGCGCGGGGCAAAACCGGGAGGCAATTGAGGAGTTGTGCTCAAGGGATTCGAGTAGCAGAGTTCTTACCTCTTGCGACCACTCATCTTCCGAGCAGTTTCAAACGCTGAGATGTGAAGTGAATCGGAAGCAGTCGCAATTTGAGCGTTATGGCCTGTTTGCAACAGGTGACGTTCTGCTTCTAATCTACTTGCTCCGTCGCCGCCGCCCGCAGCGATAGCAAAAGTGAAGATCGTGTATCCCTGAGTTAAAAGAGGAAAACGATTTTGAAACGAACTCAAAGTTCACTCAGCCGACCCAGAGCAGAAGTCTGGAAGTCGATTCCTCGGAGTTCGCAAGTACTCGCCATCATCGGAATCTTTTCGCTATTCGCTTCCATCGGCTTAATTTCGATGCTGATGTCTCCGGCGCGCCAAACGGTCGAGTCCGCCGTGGCGACGGTAGTCATCTACGGTGGCTTCGCCGTCGGCTATGCTGCGCTCTGGATCGCTCGTAAGTTCTGGCTGCTTCCGGTTTGGTGGCTGTTACAGTGGGCAGCAGGCGTTCTGATGGCAAACATATTTCATGCGGGAATCATCGAGGGCCGCAAAGAGCTCGAACGACAGCTGGTCGTTCTCGGGATATGTGCGATCGTTGCCATTGTTGTCGGGTATATCGCCTTCATCAATTTCGTTCGACGCGAGGGCAGCCGATATTTTCGAATCCGAACAGAAATAGAGCTGGCCCACGAGATACACCACTCCTTGGTCCCAACTTTTGAGCGAAAACTCTCTGGATACGAGATCTTCGGCGCTTCGATCCCGAGCGGCGAAGTGGGCGGCGATTTGGTGGATATCGCTGAAAGCTCCAACGAACAGATCGTCTATATTGCCGATATTTCCGGGCACGGCGTCGCTTCCGGTGTGCTGATGGCGATGTTCAAGACTTCGATTCGCAGCGGTTTGGGAGCTAACAGTTCGCCGGGCGGGTTGCTCGAGGGAGTGCATCGCACGCTTTATCCCTTGAAGATGCCGAACATGTTTGCCACCGCCGGTGTTCTGCAACTCCGGCCGGGGAGCACGTCAGTGACCTACTCACTCGCCGGACACCCAGCACTCATGCGTTACTGCAGCCAGCAGCGTGCGATCGTGGAATACGCATCTCAAAACCTACCCTTGGGCATACTCCCCGAGCAGCAGTTCGCAACCGATCGGCTGGAGTGTGATCCTGGCGATGTACTTCTTCTACTAACCGATGGGTTCAGTGAAGTGTTCGATGCCAAGGCTGCCGAATTAGGGATGGAACCTATCAAGAGCGCCTTTCTGAAAGCTGCGGAACGGCCGCTCCCGGAGATCTTCGAACACCTGCGGAACGTCTCGCTAAGTTTCGGTAAGCAGGACGATGACCAGACGATACTTCTGGTGCGATGCACTGTAGAAAACACATCCACTGCCGTGTCGTTTTGACGACGATTTGATAAAGACTCTGTGCCGAGGAAGAAACAGCCCCTGTCGTGAGGATCTCTCTCGTAAACCTTTGTTACCTTTGATGGCGCATCAGGACTGCATTCGGCAGTTGTCGATAAAATCTCCCTATTACACTCATCATCGCGAGTCGTCCTTAATTATTATAGAGAAAAGCTAGTAACTGAGCGGCGCGCTCCACGGCGCCACGGAAAAAGGCGCGGCGCTGTAGGAATCCGGCGCGTCTGCCGGTCAGAGCGCCTGCTAACGTCGCGGCTTGGACCTGAACCTGCGGGCGTGCCACCACCAAATGCAGAAGACTGCGAGCAGGAGTGCTGCAGCGGCGAGATACAGCAGGTTCGAGCCGATCCAAAGCGCGATGCTAAGAGCCATCACGTGCCGCTTGGCGCGTGAGACCGACGCCGCCGGAATGACCACGGCCCCGCCCCAATCCATGGTCTCGAGCCGCGGCAGAAACCCCTGGCGCACGCAGCCCTCGAGGTTATAGACGCCGATGTGATGCGCGAAATGGCTCGCGACGATCAAGTCGCTGGAGAACTCGTCCCAATCGAGCGGCCCGAAGCCGGAACCGGCGGGAGGCAGGCCATCGGTGACGCCGACGATGATGCCTTGCGCGTAGGGACCGAGATCCAAGATGATGGCCGATCCCACGGGTCGCGCATAACTCGTATAGATCATCACATCGTTTTCGTTGCCGCGCACGTCGACAGTGCCGAGCAGGCGGTCGAGAAGCGTGGTGTGAAGGTTGCGCTCGACGGGACCATAAGGCATGGTGTAGGTCTCCACTGGATACCCCTGCGACTGAATCTGGCGGATCAGTGCGGAATATGCCTCTTGCGCACGCTCAATGCGCTTGCCGTCGAGGCTGTCGCGGAGGAGCGTTGTGATCAGGCGCCAACGGATGATTCTTGAGCGCCGCAAGCTCGCCGAAGTTGGGCTCGATGTCGAGGCCGACGGCATCCCAGCGCAGGCCGTTCTCACGGGTCCACTTTTCGAAGGCGGCGAATTGGGCTGGAGCCTCGGCCGCATCATCGGCATTGAAATAGGGCCCGTCTTTTGTCTGCAGCGTCACCCCTGCGATCACAGGAATCTGCTGCTGATTGAGGAAGCGCACCACCTGCGCGCGTTCCGGCGAGAAATCGGCGATGGCGACAGCCACCTGCGCATGCAGATCGTGGAGCGCAGCAACCACATCATGATCGGCGAACAGGGCCTGCATCGGCGCAATTCCCTGGTCGCAACAGGCAAAGCCTAGCTGGGGTCGAACGCCGGATCCCTCGATGCGAATTTCAGGAGGCGTGGCTGCAGCCGCAGCGGCAACTAGAACGAGGCATGCCAGGAGCGCGATGCGGGGAGCTGCAGGACGATTTGGCATGGATGATGCGGGCGACAACATCACAGATCCTGTTATACGCCGGCTTGCTGGGACTTGCGCGGAGCGCGGCCGCCTCGGGGCCGCTACGACGAGGCCATAAGCAGCGGGGTGGCGTTGGCTGAGAAGTATCCTGATGCCCCACCAGCGGCTGGATTTATGAAGGCATCTCCGCGTTGTATCTGAGAAGGGCAAAGATGGACGGTGCCGGCCGTGAGGAGTACCTGAAACAAGCTGCCTCCTACCGCGACAAATCAATTCGATCCGCTTGAGACAGCCCCTATTCGCTGCAACCGCTCGTGGCTCTCTCGGTGTCGATAGGTGATCTCTCCACCGCTCAGCGTTGCGTTCAATATGGAAATTCGATGAAGCTGCTTGATCAAATGAGGCTGCTTGCGAATGAGGACAAAGAGCGATCGGCACGACAAATAAGGCCGATCTCGCTGAACACCAAAAAATAGACTCCCTTTTGAATTGGATCGATGTGAGTAATAAGCAAGTCGGTGAAAGACGATCCGCGTCTGGGTGTCAGGAAGGGCATCGTGCTCCCGGACTACTGTCGCAGCACTCATTGGCTCACGCCTTGCGGTTTTGTAGACCGATGGCCCGTCCCCCATCGTGCCTCCTGAAACCCAGACCGCCTGATCGCCCAACGTCGAGCCGAAGGGATGCGGCCAAAAAAACTAAGGGCGGCCCGTTGCGGCCGCCCTGAAAGTGAATCTTGATATGGTTCTTACGCCGTTGCCGGCCGTTCCCCGCCCTTGGCGCGTCCCGGCTGTAGCTCCGGCTTGATGACGTGCTGCACGCCGTCGTCCTTCGACGTCGGCGGCGGCTGGATGGGCGGAAGTTCCTGGCCCTCGACGAGCATCTTGATCTCGTTCGCGTCGAGAACTTCGCGCTCGATCAAGGCCCGGGCAATTCGCTCGAGCATGTCGCGATTGTCGGAGATGATTTGCTTGGCCGTGGTGTAACCAGCGTTCACCAGCTTGCGGACTTCCTGGTCGATCTTGATCGCCGTGTCTTCGCTGTAATCGCGATGCTGCGCAATCTCGCGGCCCAGGAAGATCTGCTCTTCCTTCTTGCCGAAGGTCATCGGACCCAGATCGCTCATGCCCCACTCGCAAACCATCTTGCGCGCCATTTCCGTGGCCCGCTCAATGTCGTTGCCCGCGCCCGTGGTCATCACGTTGCAGGAACATCTCTTCCGCGATGCGCCCGCCCATCAGGATCGCGATCTCGGTCTCGCAGATAGTTCTTGTAGTAGTTGTGCCGGTCGTCGGTCGGCAACTGCATGGTGACGCCCAACGCCATGCCGCGCGGAATGATCGTGACCTTGTGCAGCGGATCGGAGTTCGGCATCTTCGCCGCCACCAGCGCGTGTCCCGCTTCGTGGTACGCCGTGTTCTTCTTCTCTTCGTCGGTGAGCAGCAGCGACTTGCGCTCCACGCCCATCAGCACCTTGTCCTTGGCGAGTTCGAAGTCGTAATGCAGGACGACTTTGCGATTCTGCCGCGCCGCCGCCAGCGCCGCTTCGTTCACCATGTTGGCCAGGTCGGCGCCCGAGAATCCCGGCGTTCCGCGCGCCAGCACGGAGAGATCGACATCTTCGCCAAGAGGAATCTTGCGTGGTGTGCACGCGCAGAATCTCCTCGCGCCCCCGCACGTCCGGACGGCTCACCACCACGCGCCGGTCAAAACGCCCGGGCCGCAGCAGCGCCGGATCCAGCACGTCAGGACGGTTGGTCGCCGCCATCAGAATGACGCCTTCGTTCGATTCGAAGCCGTCCATCTCCACCAGCAACTGATTCAAAGTCTGCTCGCGCTCGTCGTGTCCGCCGCCGAGGCCGGCGCCGCGATGGCGTCCCACGGCGTCGATTTCGTCGATGAAGATGATGCAGGGAGCGTTCTTCTTGCCCTGCTCGAACAGATCGCGCACGCGGCTCGCGCCCACGCCGACGAACATTTCCACGAAGTCCGAACCTGAAATCGAGAAGAACGGAACATTCGCTTCGCCCGCAATCGCGCGCGCCAGCAGCGTCTTGCCGGTTCCCGGAGGCCCGACCAGCAGCACGCCCTTCGGAATGCGTCCGCCCAGCTTCTGGAACTTCTGCGGCTCGCGCAGAAACTCGATAATCTCCTGCAGCTCTTCCTTGGCCTCTTCCACGCCGGCCACGTCTTTGAACGTGACTTTCTTCTGCTGCATCGAGAGCAGCCGCGCGCGGCTCTTGCCGAACGATAAGGCCTTGTTGCCGCCGGTCTGCATCTGGCGGATCATGAAGAACCACAGTGCGCCCAGCAAGATAAGCGGAGCCCATGTGCCCAGCAATTGCAGCGGCAAGCTTCCGCTGTTGACGTCGCGGAAAGTGATGTTCACACCCTTGCTCTGCAGGTTCTTCAGCATTTCAGGAGTGAAGTAGTTGCTGGGGGCAGTGGTGTGGAACGCGGAACCGTCGCTTGTGCTTGCCGCGCACTTCCATGCCATTGACCGTACAGCTCTCGAATATTGTCTCTGATCGACGTCAGCTCATGAACTGGGTGACGTTTAACTCGGCATCCTTCTGGCCGTCACGCGCACTCTTAACCACCTCCCACAACAGAAACGCGGAAACGCCTATCAGCAACCAGAACAGCGCGGTCTTTACAGTTGAGTTCACCTAGAAGACTCCTAAATTCCGGACACGGGCAGCTGCCTACACCAACCCCCGAGGCTCCTACAGCGATTAGATGCCCATCGACGACTTTCGATTGGTAAAAACTCTCTAACGACTCAATTCTACCTTTTCCCTGCCAAAAAGGCGCGTTCAACACGCGGTTGACCTAAGTCACTGAGGCTTTGGGAGTTGCCGCAGCCAGGTAGGGCAGATTGCGGTTAGTCTGCTCGACCTCCCCCAGTCCGTAGCCGATCAGGAAAGTCTCATCCACAAGGAATCCGAAATAATCCGGCTGCAAGCGGACCCGGCGCGCCGCCTGCCGGTCGAGCAACGTGACCAGTTTCACCGAAGCTGCCCCGCGCGAGCGCAGATCGCTCATCAGGAATTCGCTAGTCACGCCGGAATGCACCAGTCCCTCGACCAGAAGAATGTGTTGCCCCCGGATGTCGGGCTCGTGGCTGAAGAAAATCTCCATTACCTCGTGGGCGGCACCACTTGGCGGCCGCGTGTACTTGGGCTTGATGAACTGGCATACGACCGGAACCTCGACGGCCCGCACCAGATCGGCCAGAAACATGAACGCGTTTTCCAGGACCGCCAGCATCTGGACGGTCTGTCCCTTGTAGTCGTCGGAGATCTGGCGGGCCAGTTCCTTCACTCGCTTCTGAATCTGATCGGTGGTGATGACCGGGCGCAGGGGCTCGACTCGCGGACCGTTCATGAATTTGCGCGCCTCCCGGCGCATCGCTGATTACTCTTCCGTCGCTGGATCGTGGGCCAGAGGTTCATCCACGATCAGAACTACCGCTCGGCCCGGTTTTGCCCGATATTTCGCGGGCGTCGGAAAACCTCGCAGCCAAACGATTTCGTCGCCACTCTCGACCACCGGCCACGACTTGCGCTCCGGCTGGGCCACATGATGCTCTTGCAGCAGCTCTTTAATCTTCTTGGGGGACTTCGTATGGGCCGGCCAGAACCGGTCTCCGGGACGCCAGTTCCGCACCCTGAACGGTCCGGGCAGAGTTTCCGCATCCAGTAAGTGATCGGGATTATACCCCGCATCCGCGCCCGTTGGAATGGGCCGGGCCTCGATGGCGGAGCCTGCTTCGTAAACGAGGACCCGCCCGGGGACTGGGAGTTCGTAATCGTAGTCCTGCGGCGGCGCGGGATCGCGCAAGTCGGGAGTTATAAAGATCAAGTCTTCGGGCTCGCGTACCACTTTCCAACCCAACGGCAGCGACAGCTCCTTGCCCGACGGGCCGTCTTCGGCCGCGATGCGCAGGACTTCCTCCACATGCTTGAATTCCAGCGGGATCCCGGCATTCTCGCCGATTGCCTTCACCAGACGGCGCTGCACGGCAATCGGCTCACCCAGAAACCACATACGGCTCACCGACGCGTTCATGACCAGCCATGGAGCGCTATCGATTTTCAACTGAAGACTATCGTCTTCCGGGTGCCCCATTTCTCGCGCGCCTTCTGCGTGAGAAGTGGGGTTCTTAAGGGAACTCGACTTCTCGGAGGCGATTCCGAACCCGGCGATTTGAACCAGACTCTTCTGTGCAATCACTGCGGGAGCCCACTCCGGCTGCGACCACTGGACGGTAGTTCCGAGCCAGCCCGAGACTTCGTTCTCCCAGTAATCTTCCTCGCCACGCGCAATCTCGGCCAGTTCGGCAAGATTCTCGGCAACGGAAGGATTGAACTCCTGCTCGAGCAGAGGGACCACCAGCTTGCGCACGCGGTTGCGTGTGAAACGCTCATCGGTGTTGCTGGAATCTTCGCGCCAGGATTGTCCGATGTCCGTGAGATAGTGCTCCAGTTCTCGGCGGCGCACGCTTAGCAGCGGCCGCACTATCCCGCCCGAGATTTCCCCGTCGTCGCCCTCCACCAGAATCCGCGGATGAATCCCGCCCAGCCCGCGCACCCCCGCCCCGCGAATCATCCGCATGAGCACGGTCTCAGCCTGGTCATCGAGCGTGTGCCCGGTCGCGATCTTGGTCAAATGAACGGTTCGCGACGGGTGCGAGGTCGAGCGAAGCGCAGGTGCTTCGTGGCAGGGCACGGCTTCAGCCGTGCCGTTAAGCCCCGCAAACGAATCGGGCTTTAGCCTCTGAGAACTGCTCTTAGATGACTGGCTCTCGGGTGGCTGGCTTTGGGGTGGCGCAGCGCTTTCAGCGCCGCGATTTTCCGACCCACTAAGAACTAGGGCTTCAGCCCCCGAGGGGCCTACTTCGCCCTCCGAACCCAGGAGGCAACGGAAGAATCCATACCGCAATTCTCGCGCAGCGGTCTCCACGCTGACGCGCTCGTCGGCCGCATGCCGAGCCACATCCTCGCCATCGACGTGGAATTCCAAATCAAACTCTCGCGCCCGGCTCGCAACGAATTCCTGATCCGCGTCCGACTCCGTCCCGCGCAACTTGTGATTGAAATGAACTACAGAGAGGACAATCCCCAACTCGCCCCGCAACTCCAGCAGCACCCGCAACAGCGCAACTGAATCAATGCCGCCGGAAACGGCGACGCCAACACGGTCCCCAGCCGTAAGCAGTTCCTGCCGCCGAAGGTGGGAAAGCACGCGCTCCGCCAGTGGATGCATGAAAACATGGTACCGCACGACTCATGTGGGGACAGCCGCCATCGGCTGTCCGCGGAGCAAAGCTTCGCAAGGGGTCTACCGTTCTCATGCGCAAAGCGAGCTGGCGCTAGCCGGAGGATCGAAGGCGGCCGTCCCCACATAGATCATCTACACGCTCGGACTCTTCTCCGCGATCAGCTTCCGAATCTTCTCCACAAAGTCCGCCGCCGGCATGTCTTCGGTCTTCTCTTTCCCGCGCGAGCGGACATTCACCTTCCCTGCCTCGGCTTCTTTATCTCCCACGACGAGCAGGAACGGCACTTTCTGCATGGCATGCTCGCGGATCTTCGCGTTCATCTTCTCGTTGCGCGCATCGACTTCAACGCGCACGCCAATCGTTTTGAGCTGCGCCGCGACTTTGTTCGCGTACTCCGCATGCCGCTCGCTGATGGGAATCATCACCGCCTGCACCGGCGAGAGCCACACGGGGAACGCGCCCGCGTAGTGCTCGATCAACACGCCAAAGAATCGCTCGATCGATCCGAACAGAGCGCGATGCACCATCACCGGCTGTTTGCGCGAACCATCTTCCGCCACATACTCCAACCCAAAGCGCTGCGGCAGGTTGAAGTCAACCTGGACCGTCGAAAGTTGCCACAGTCGCCCGATCGCGTCCACCAGCTTGATATCGATCTTCGGCCCGTAAAACGCGGCTTCGCCAGGAATGGTCTTGTACTCGACGTTCTTGCGCTTCAGCACATTTTCAAGCGATTCGGTGGCGTGGTTCCATTGCTCTTCGCTGCCCACAAAATTCTTGCGGTCGTTCGGATCCCAGGTGGAAAGCTCAGTCTGGAACTGCTCGAAGCCAAAATCTTTCAACACATCCAGGGCAAACTCGAGACAGCCGGTAATCTCGCCTTCGACCTGCTCCGGAGTACAGAAGATGTGCGAGTCATCCTGGGTAAAGCCACGCACTCGCAACAGGCCGTGCATCACGCCGGAGCGCTCGTAGCGGTAAACCGTACCCAACTCGCCCAGTCGAACCGGCAGATCGCGATACGACTTCAGTGAGTCTTTGTAAATCAGAATGTGCCCGGGGCAGTTCATCGGCTTCAGCCGATATTCGGCGTCGTCGAGTTCCATCGCGTCGAACATGTTCTGCGAGTAGTAGCCCTCGTGCCCCGAGGTGAAGAAGAGCTGTCGCCGCGCCACGTGCGGCGTGTAGACCAGCGAGTAGCCGCGCTTCAGGTACTGCTCGCGCATCCAGTCTTCCATCTCTTTGCGAATGATCCCGCCCTTGGGGTGCCAGAAAATCAGCCCCGGCCCCGCCAACTCCTGAATCGAAAACAGATCCAGCTGCTGACCTAGCACGCGGTGATCGCGCTTCTTGGTCTCCTCGATCTGCTTGAGATAGTCGTCGAGATCTTTCTTCGAGAAAAAGGACGTCCCGTAAATGCGCTGCAGTTGCAGATTCTTTTCATCCCCCAGCCAGTAGGCGCCCGCGATGTTGAACAGCTTGAACGCCTTGATCTTTCCGGTCGACGGAATGTGCGGACCGCGGCAGAAGTCGGTGAACTTGCCCGTGCGGTAGATCGAGATCTTTTCATCGGGCTTGGTGAACTGCTCGATGAAGTAGCACTTCATGAAATCGCCGTCTTTTTTGAACTCGGCCAGCCCCTGGTCGCGTGGCAGAAACTCGCGCGCATATGGCAGGTTCTGCTGCACCAGTTCCTGCATCTTCTTTTCGATCTTCTCGAGATCCTCGGGCGTGAACGGCGTGGGCCGGTAGAAGTCGTAGAAGAATCCGGTCTCGGTCGCCGGACCGTGGCCGAGCTTGGTCTCCGGGAAAAGCTCCAGCACCGCCGCCGCCAGCAAGTGCGCGGACGAATGCCGGTAGACTTCGAGCACCTCGGGATCTTTCTCCTTCAAGAGACGAAGGTCCGTGTCTTTTCCCAGTGGCCGCGTCAGGTCGATGAGGTCGCCGTTGGCTTTCGCCGCCAGCACCGCATCCGCCAGCCCTGGACTGATCGACTTCGCAATGTCCAGCGCAGTCGTACCTTTGGGAACTTCCTTGACGCTCCCATCCGGGAGCTTTACATGAATGCTATCAGCCATAATTGAGGAACCTGCAGGTGTTCTGAATCTTTTAGTCTATTGAACGGATTAGGGAGGGTCAAACGGAAGCAGGGAATGAACTATCGGCAACACAAAAAGAATCAATGAAGGTAAAGGGGTTGTAGCTGGCGAACCGTAGGTCATTGGTCCCAGAACAGTGCCTGCGGGGAGAATCGGCTTTTGTATCGTAACCTTGGCCCTCACTTTTGTTGAAACGCTTCTCTGCCGCAACTCACCATCTCTTAGTGAGTATCAGGTTTGCGATCTGCACGGGGCACGCGTCAGATTCGGGGCCTGATGTTGGCAGGAGGCCAATTTGATTCCAACTTCTCCCACTGCTAAAAGAACCATTCTGTGCATTGATGACGACGAGGCAATCTTGTGCTACGAACGGACGCTGCTGGAAAGGTCGGGATACGCGGTTCTCACGGCGGCGTCGCCGGAACAAGGGCTCAGACTGGTGGCAACGTGTAGTTGCGATGCTGTGCTCGTCGACTTCGAGATGCCCGGAATGAAGGGACACGAGGTTGCCTGCGCGATAAAGCTCGTCCGACCGGAGTTGATGGTTATATTGCTGTCGGGCAGCGACGTACCAAGGCCCGCGTTGGCCTCTGTCGATGCCTTTGTGCCGAAGCTTGAAGCAAGTCGGAAGTTGCTACCGATGATCACTAAGCTTTGCAGTGGGGCGGTGTAACTCTATCGCCGTCGTCAAGGGGTGAGTTTCCTTCGAAGACCCGTGGACATGGTTCCGAACAAGCCGGGATGTGCTACGACGATGGCCTCGCCTTGCACCACGCAAGGATTTTGGCTGGACGTCACAAGTCCCCATTTCCCACCCTACTGTATTTCGTTCAGCCTCTGGTAAATCAACATCGCCACGAGCACCAGCAGAAATACCCCAACACCGCTGTGCTGTAGGTCATGGAACTGATGGAAAAGGGCATGGACCGGACTCAGTGGTTCTTAAGCATCAGGTTCCCGACTTGACTCTAGTCTCGCAAAGAAGTGGCGGAAGGCTTCCGTACCATTGTGTAAGGCAAATCATTGAAGGGAAAAAACCGGATTGCTCTCCCAAGGTGATCGATTGACGCCAATTTGGGGACCAATCTTCCACGAGGTCGAATCTGTCCAAGACTGGGGAGAAGTGAGGTTGGACGCAATCAGCAGGGGCATGGAGTCGATTCAGCAAGAATTAGGATGCCTGAGCAGTTCGTGAATTCGATACAAGCGACGTCGGGCTTTCCCTGTCCTGCTAAGGCTAAGTTAACTCAGTGCTCGACTCTCTTCAGCACAATGACACTGGCGTCATCCTGAAAATGTCCGCCGCAATGCTGTGAGGCCGCCTGCGTCAGCAATCCCATTAGGTCCTTGGCGCCGGCACCCGGATTCTCCCGCGCGACCCGGACTACGTTGTCTTCGCCGAACGGCTCTTCGTCGATGCCGCAGGCCTCGACCAGCCCGTCCGTGAAGACCACGAGTTTGTCGCTGCTACTCATCTGGAGTTCGCTCTGTTCATAACGCCAGTTGGGGAACTGTCCCAGGACCGCTCCCGCGGCATTCAACTCCGTGAATCTCCCGTCCGCCCGAATCAGAAGCGGCGGATTGTGCCCGGCATTGCAATATGTGAGCAGTCTAGTGAGGGGGTTCAGCACGGCATAAAAGAATGAAATGAATTTTCCCAGCGGAGTTAGCTCACAGAGAATGCGATTCAGCCGTCCGCACAACTCGCGGGGAGACAGACTCTGCGACATCAGTGGTCGGAGCGTCGCCTGAAAGCTCGACATCAGTAGAGCTGCCGGCAACCCTTTGCCGGCAACATCGGCGATGCAGAGCGCGATGTGATCCGCGTCGATACGCACCACGTTGTAGTAGTCGCCGCCTACAAATCGCTTGGGCTGGGTCATCCCCGCCACCTCGTAGCCTGCGACTTCGGGCAAGCTTTTGGGTAGCAGCTTTTCCTGGATCTCGCGTGCTTCCCGCAGTTCGTCCTCGTGCTGCCGTTCGACCGATCGCTGCATCTTGCCCCGCGACACCAGGTTGTGCAGCTTTTGCAAAAGCTGCCAGTTGTCCCAGGGTTTCTGGACAAAATCGGAAGCGCCGCGCCGCATGGCTTCCACCGCCAGGTCCACATTTCCCCATGCCGTCATCACGACCACCGGCAACAGTGGGTCCATCAATCGAATCAGCGACACCAACTCCAGACCTTCAGACCCGCTGGTGGTATCGCGCGCATAGTTCAGATCCATCACCACGGCGTCGAATGCGCCGGTCTCGAGCAAACTCAACACGCGCGCCGGATGAGTGACGGCTTCGGTTGAAAAGCCGTGGCCTTTCAACAGCAATTGCAAGGCGTCGAGGATGTGCTTCTGATCGTCGGCGATCAACACTCGGCCCAGTGCGGGTAGTGCTTCCGAATAGGTTTCCTGCCGCAGTGTGGCTTCCATACCTTCGGGAATTGCATCCCGCGGGCCAAATTGCCATCGCCGCAAGCCGTTGATTTTAGGGTGCGGGGGGAACGCTGTGGTATGCACAAACCCCGCAGCTTGTGCGGTAGTGGAATCAGATGTCCGGAAACGGACAATGTCAGAATTTCAGTCTATCGCGCGTACGACTGGGGATAAATCGTTCGGGTTTGACGCCCCTCCGTGATTTCGAACAGTGCGCAACCCTTTTGGTGATGTATGGCGTCTTCCGGAATCAGTTCAACCAAAGCCTTCGGCGGCAAAGCGTGGTTTCGGACTCTAGCCGAATCCAGGCCTGCGCTCGTCTGGGCCTCCGACACCGACGGGCTCTGCACATACTTCAACTCGGGATGGCTTCAATTTACCGGTCGTACATTCGAAGAATCGTGGGGAAATGGTTGGCTAAGCGATGTGCACCCAAACGACAGCCAACGAGTGATGAACGAATATACCGAAGCTCTCCGATCCCGCAGCAAGTTTCGCCTTGAATACGCCTCAGAAGGGTGGACGGTATAAATAGATCGTCGATTTCGGAGGTCCTGTCTTCGGCTCCGACGGGAGTTTTCAAGGCTACATAGGTTCCTGCTCTGATGCCTTCGACCCTCCCAGTGGTGGACGCGAAACCCATTGGCGACAGCAATTTGAGTTTGCACACGCGGGCCCCGGTCGCGGCGATCTTCCGGAACGGATCGCAAGCGCCGAAATTGCCATTCGAGACAGGCTCGAGCAAGTATTGGACGCCGAAGAACAATCCATGCTGCGAGAGTGTCTTGCGACTTCACTCGCATTGAAAAAGGACATGCTTGGTTTCTTGGCCGACCAACCCGGCGATTCGCAAGGGAATCTCCCCGCCCGGCCTCGGCGAGCTCGGGAAGAGGCATCCAAAAAGAAATCGCCTGCCTGTTTTTTGAGTGCAGCCGGGCTCCGGGATTGCCCAGGCTCTTCGGCCGGCAACAACCGCATACTCCGTGACACAGCATCGGATGGTCTCAGTGCGCCCCATCCTTCACGCGCGTGGCGATCCACCACTGATTGCCGAAGATATCTGTCACCGCTCCGACGCGGTCGCCATAGGGCTGGTCCGCAGGCTGATTCATTGATTTCGCGCCTGCGGCCAGAGCCGTCTTGTACGCATCATCCACGTTCGGTACGTACAGATAGAACATAGATTTCATGGGCTGATACGGCCCGTGTGCCTCGCCCATCTCCAGGTACGAGTCGCCGATCTTCACCGTGTTGTGATGAACCACTCCATCCGGTGAAGTATGTCGACCGGTTTCCTCCGCACCGAAAGCGCGCTTCAGGAAGCTGACCACGGGGTCGACCCGCAACGGATGCATGCAAGGTTGAATCGTCGGAGCACCCTCCCACTTATAGTTCCCCTGCTTGCGCGTCGCGATGTACCAGTGGTTGCCCGCTGCATCGATTACGCTGGCGGAGCGTTCTCCGTACGCCTGGTCGGCTGGTTCAGTGAGCGACTTCCCGCCGGCCTCCAACGCCCGCTTGTAGGCTGCGTCGCAATCGCGAACATACGCGTGGAACGCGCCCAGCATGGGCTCGCCCTTCCACGCAACATCAGCACCGCCGCCGCCAATCATCAGCATGGAATCTTCCACGCGAACTTCGCAGTGGTAGCCGCCCGCCCCTCCGACCGCGCGGAATATTTCTTCGCCGCCGAATGTCTTCTTCACCAGATTGATCACCGCGTCCACGTCGGGCACAACCAGATACGGCGTCACCGTGCGGTAGCCACTCGGAATAGGACTTACGCCCTTCTTCGGCTCGGGCATCTTGCCACCCTCGGGCCCTTGAGTCATCCCTTGCATGCGCCGGTGCATCTCCTCGACCGACATATCCTCCTTCACGGTGAACACGGCCCAGGTGTAGCCAAACGGGTCTTCCACGGTCGCGTCCCGATGTCCGTAGAACTGGTCCTTGGGCTCACGGACTAACTTCATACCCTCGGCCACGGCATGTTCCGCAAACGCATCTACGTCAGGGACCTGGATGGAAATCGAAATCGGCGAGTGCCCCAGCGTTTCTGCGCTGAAGCGGCCTCCTTCGGGCCATTCTCCGGTCACATCGATGGCCGAATCGCCGATCATAAGCTCGGCGTGCGGGATGGAATCCCCCACTTGAAAACGGAACGTCTCTTTTGCATCCAAAGCGCGCTGGTAAAACTCAATCGCTTTGGCGGGGTCCCGGAACGCCAACCTTGGTGTCGCAGTCACGCGAACGGCTCTGATGGGTTCAGCAACAGTAGGCATAGGTTTTCTCCCTTCCAATTGGGACTTCAAACGATCCTTAAAACTGTCGCGCGGCAAATCACGCAGCACCGCGGCAATCTGTAACAGCGGCTCAATGCCCGCTGCCACCCTCGGAGCCTGACCATCCACTCGCGACAGCATTGCGTCCACAGCTTGGTTCAGCTGCTCTATCTGCTTCGTATCAGGATTCCCCGGATTCAGAGAGCGCTTAGGCATCGGCACCCTCCATGCGCGCCCGCAGGCTGCTGAGCGCGCGGAACTGGAGTTGCTTCACCGCGCCCTCAGTCTTGCGGACCTCTCGCGCCACTTCTTTAATGCTTTTCTGTTCCACAAACCGCAGCACGACCACACGCCGCTGTTCGGCCGGCAACGTGTCCACCAGTCGAAACAGGGTGGCCCGGCGTTCAACGTCTTCAATCTCTGCCGGACTCACTTGCACCGAATCGATCAGTCCCGAATTGTCGGCCACTTCCCGCCCGGAGCGCTGCCAGCGATCCGAAATCAGGTTGGCCGCAATGCGAAATAACCAAGCTGCAAACGGGATCCCACGCCATTCAAACCGCTTCAAGTTCGCCAGTGCTTGATGAAAGACTTCGGCCGTCAGATCTTCCGTCTCAGCCCGGTCTTGAACGCGTTTCACCACGTAGGCATATACGCGCTCGAAGTTGATTTCGTAGAGGTCGGCAAAGCAGGCGGGATCCTTCTGCGCAGCTTCGATCAGAAGCCGCTCATCCGCTTCTTTCTTTAGAGCCTTCAACGAAATCTCCGCGGTTTGGTCTCGCATTAGGGTAAACGCTTCAGCCGCCAAAAAGGTTACGGGCTAGCGGAAATTGAATGCAAATTTCATGTAACTCCGCGCCGGGTTTCTGGCATCCAAAACCTTAACTTGTGGCAGAAAGTGAGGAGGTGGCTTATGGAAGCAGTCAGTGGTGTCTTTAAGACTCGATCTCGCGCCGAAAACGCCGTCAACGAAGCGCTAAAGGCGGGTATTCCTGACGACCGAGTCACGCTCCTGACTCCCGGCACGGTCGATCAGGTAAATAAAGAGATAGTGTCAATCCCCACGGATGCCGCCGAACAGCCGGGCATCGGAAAAGCCATTGGCGCGCTGGCCGGGGGAGGCGTCGGATTCGCGGGCGGTTCGCTTCTGATGGCCTTGGTGCCAGGGCTTGGCCCAATCACGGCGATTGGACTGCTCGGCGCCGCAATTCTTGGAGCCGCGGGCGCCACCGTTGGCGCGACTGTGGGAGATGAGTTGGAGAACTCGACCTCCCAAGGGCTTCCAGAAGACGAGATATTCGTCTACGAAGACGCCCTGCGGCAGGGCCGAAGTGTGGTCATACTTCTCGCTGAGGATAACCAGCAGGCCTCGCTTCTTCGCGAATTGCTGAAGATGCAGGGCGCCGAATCCATCGACGCGGCCCGCGAGCAATGGTGGATCGGCCTGCGCAGCGCCGAAGAGAGCCACTACACAGGCAAGAACTTCACCGAGGACGAAGAATATTTCCGCCGCGGCTTCGAGGCAGCCCTGCACGCGCGCACTCGCTGCATGGAATTCGACCAGGTCTCGGCGGCTATGGATGCCGCTCTTGAGGACCTTCAGCGGGAACATCCCGGGGCGGAAGTGGAGGAAGCATTCACTCGCGGCTACCAGCGTGGGCGCGAATATTATCAGCAGCGGTGTGATGAAACATCGCAGGCAGCGTAGCTGACTAGTGCAGTTGATTGATGGAGGGTTCTAGCTGTAATAAAGCTCCTCAACCGCTTTCTGCACTCGCGCCGAAAGCGACTCCAGATCCTTCATCGTCAGCCCGGTCGTCGAGATCGGCTCTCCTACTCGCATCTCCAGCGGACGGCACTTGATGTGGTAGGTGTTCATGCGCAGAAGTTCGTAGGTTCCGATCAGCGCCACAGGCACAATATCCACCTGCGCCTTGATCGCCAGAAAGAACGCTCCTGACAAAAACGGCTTGATCTCTCCGTCCGGCGTTCGACCACCCTCCGGATAAATCACCAGCGGCAGGCCCGTTTTCAGTCCCTTCAACGCCGCCCGGATGCTGCTGATGGAGTGCGACGGGTTCTGCTGGTCGATGCAGACCTGGCCTGAGCGCTTCAACTGCCAGCCCACTACGGGATACGACAGCAATTCTTTTTTGAAGGCGATGCGGAACTGGAACGGCAGATATGTGTATAGAACCGGAATGTCCAGCGCCGAAGCGTGATTCACGGCGTACACGTGCGGCTTGGAAGTGTCGATTTTGTCGAGCCCAATCACGTTCACAGGCGAAAAGATGGTCTTCATGATCAGCCAAGACCATGCGTGGGAGAACCAGTGCAGCCGCCGTCCAGTGCGGTCAAACAAGCCGCCGGGGATCGCGGCCAGGCCCATCACCAGCGTGTACAGCCAGATCAGCGGATCAAGAATGAGGTACGAGCGCAGACAGCTCAACCAGCCGTGCTTCAGCCCTGGAATGGCATGGGGACTGAGTCGCCTCAAAGCCGGCGGCGAGGCAATTGCCACAGCCTGGGGGCCACTATCGAGTTGGCGCGTTTCTACAGCGCCGCTCTCCACGCGATCGACCGATGTCTTCACTTCCTGCACACTTCCATTCTAGGGGAAACTGCTGGCTGGATAGGGCTCAAATCCTCACTCCGAGAACTCGCATCGCTTCTCCAACCAGGTAAATCGACCCCGTTACAACCATCACGCTCCCAGGTCCGGCTGCATCGCGTGCACGCTCCAGAGCTTCCGCGACGTCGGCAACCGCTTCGATCTCCGCCCCTGTGCGGCCTCCGGCCTGCTGAATCTCCTCCGGCGATGCCGCCCTCGGATTGTCAGGCCGCGTGGCAATTACCCGTAGAGCCAGCGGGAACAGGATTTCTGTCATCTCTGAGATTGCCTTGTCGCGCATCGCTCCGAAAACAAAAATCAGCGGACGGTCGTCATAGCGCTCCGAAAGGGCAGAGCGGAGGGCCCACGCACCTGCCGGATTGTGCGCTACATCGAGCACAGTCTCAGGCCAGCCCAGCCGAGCCGGAAGCATCTGGAAGCGTCCGGGCCAGCGCGTTTCGCGAATTCCACGCTCAATCGATTGTGGCGTGATGCCAGCAATACCCAGCTTTGACAATTCTTCCGCCGCTGCCACGGCTAGCGCCACGTTTCGCAACTGGTGCCGCCCCACCAGCGGCGACTCCACCACAATCTGCTTTCCCATCACCTCCAGCGGATAGCGATAGGAAGATCCCCCGGGGCTCGAAACTCGCGACTCGCGACTTGGAACCAGGTACTCGCCACTCCCCGGCGATACCGGCGGCACATGCTGCACCGCGCTCACCCCCCGCGCTCCCAGCTCAAGAATCGTGTTGCCGATCACGTCGTTGGCCTCAGGCTGCTGCGGTAGAGTCACGACCACGCCCCCTGGCCGAATGATTCCGACTTTTTCGCGAGCGATCTCTCCCACGGTATTGCCCAGGAACTTCTGATGATCGAGCGAGATATCGGCAATCACGCTGACCAGCGGCTCGACAACATTGGTCGCGTCCAGCCGCCCGCCCATGCCGACTTCGAGCACTGCGATCCCCACCCGCTCCAGCGCAAAATATGAGAACGCAATCGCGGTCATCATTTCGAAGAAGCTAGGATGCCACGGCAGCTGTCCCTCTTCCACGAGGCGCTCGGCGACGCGATCGACTTCGCCATGCAGCCGGGCGAAATCGTCATCGCCGATCTCGTCGCCATTGATCCTGATGCGTTCGTTGATCCGCAACAAGTGCGGCGAAGTGTAGAGCCCAGTCTTCAGACCGGACGCCCGCAGGATCGACGCTAGCGTCGCGGCCGTCGAGCCTTTCCCGTTCGTTCCCGCAATCAGAACGCTGGGAAACCCTCTTTCCGGATGATCCATGGTTGCCAGCAACACGCGCATGTGCGCCAAGTCAAACTTGTTCGACGGCGTCTGGGCCAGTTCGTGCCCCAGCGCAAACATGCTCGCGACTGCGGTTTCGTAGGACATGAAAGCAGCTCTTAGCTCTTAGCCGTTAGCTTGGAATTTCTTTAGTTCAGATTATCAAATCGGCTCCGGGATGCCGGCTGGCTGTTCTTGAACTCGTTTACGAGAATGAGACGGAATGGGCCATGAGGCCGGCGGAGACTGGGGTTGAAGCGAAGAGCTAAAGGCTAAGTGCTAACAGCTCCCCCATAAAATCCAGTGCGCGCGCGATGTAGGGCTTCAGTTCCTTGCGGGGGACGACAGCATCCAGCATACCGTGTTGCAGCAGGAATTCGCTGCGCTGGAAGCCCGGCGGCAGTTTCTGGCGGATCGTCTGCTCGATCACTCGCGGTCCGGCGAAACCGATCAGGGCGCCCGGTTCCGCGATATTCAAATCGCCGAGCATGGCAAACGATGCGGTCACTCCGCCGGTCGTAGGATCGGTGAGCAAGGAAATGTAGGGAACCTTGGCCTTATCCAGCCGCGCCAGTGCCGCGGAAATCTTTGCCAGCTGCATCAGGCTGATCACACCTTCCATCATGCGAGCGCCGCCCGATGCCGACACAATAATCAGAGGCGTACGCGATTGGGCGGCACGTTCCACGGCCCGTGTAATCGCCTCGCCTACAACTGCGCCCATGCTGCCACCGATAAAGGCATACTCCATCACACTGGCCACCACCGGCCGACCCATCAGCTTGCCGTGCGCATTGATCACTGCGTCGTTCAGGCCCGTATCCGCCTGCGCCTGTTTTAGCCGGGAGGAATAGGGCTTCAAGTCCACAAACTTCAGCGGATCCGTCGAGGCGATGTCCCCGTCGAAGGTCTCGTACTGGTTGTCGTCGAGTAACTGGGCGAGCCGGGTACGCGCGTCGATCCGAAAGTGCTTGTCGCACTTCGGACACACGTTCATGTTCTCTTCCAGATCCTTCTTCCAGATGATCTGCCGGCAGTTCTCACACTTCACCCACAACCCTTCGGTCTTGACGCGTTTCTCCCCCGAAGTGTCCAACTCGCCGGCTTCGCGCTTAAACCAAGCCATAAGAAAAAATTACTGATTGACGATTGTTGATTTCTGATTGAGACACGGTGCCTTAGCCCTTTCAATCAGCAATCAGCAATCGCAATTCCTAGTATTCGATCCCTCTCTGCGCCATCACGCCCTTCTCATACGCGTGTTTCACCTGGCGCATTTCGGTCACCGTATCGGCAGCCTCGACAATTGTCGGGTGCGCGTTCCGGCCCGTCAAGATGATGTGCACCATCTCCGGCTTCTTATTCAGGCTCTCGACCACCTTCGCCGGATCCAGCATGCCATAGCTGATGGCATAGTTAATTTCGTCGAGAATCACGAGATCCCACGTGCCTGATTGAATCGCATTCTCGGCCTCGGCCCAGGCTTCTTCGACCATGCGAACGTCTTCTGGATCGGGCTTCTCGGCGCCCACCTTCACGAAGCCGCGCCCCATCTGCTTCATCACAAACTTGTCGCCGAAGGCTTGCACCGCGTCGAGTTCGCCATAATGCCACGAGCCCTTCAGGAACTGCAGCATCAGCACCCGCATCCCCTGGCCTACGGCTCGCAGTGCGGTCCCCATTGCCGCCGTGGTCTTGCCTTTCCCCGGCCCGGTGTTCACGATGATCAGACCACGTCGGATATCAGCCATGCACGAATCGGAGGTTTGATTCTACTAGATGCCGCCCCTCTCACACCCAAGGGCCACCCTCTCCTGGCAGCGATCAGTCCGGAAACTAGGCCCACTCAAAAAGATTCCTGTCCAATACCGGACACTCCAGTCCCGGAGTGGACAATAGAATCGGTGCACCAGAGCGACCGCAGCCCTTTTTCAAGACCTTGGCGCGCACTCTTTATGGAAGCGGAGTTGCAAACAATGATTGGCAGTGGGGTGTGGGGACGCTGCCGGTGCTGCTCCGGGAGGAGCGAACGGCTCGGGTGTTTTTCCGAAAATAATTGGAAATAATTCAGGCCGCTACACCGTCATATGCTTAGGGAAACGCATTCAGCGTGACTCGGGAACGCTGGCCCGTTGTTAATGTTGGCACAAAATTCGCACCAGCTAACTTTTCCACGGAACTCCCGCATCCTAGGTTGCGTAGCTCGGTTAGGCGGATCTCTGTCCCCTCGCAAACCGCGGAGGTCTCATCGTGCTCAACAAGTATGCAGTGTTGTTGTTGTCGTCCCTGTTTGCAACCCTGCCGGCCTTTGCGGGCCAGCATGTGGCGGTGCATCCGCGGACGGCGATAGACTCCGGCGACCAGTCCACGATTAAGGAGATCGTGGAGATGGAGCGGCAAGCGAAAGAGGCCAGCCTGCACCGCGACCCCGAATTCTCTCAGCGCACGCTCGCGGAGGATTATGTCGCGATTACTCCTCTAGGACAGGTCACGACCAAGCAGGACACGGTCTCGGCTCGCAAGAGCGGCCAGCTTCGCTATGAAGCCATCGATGTGAGTGACATGGTCGTGCGTGTCTACGGTGATACCGCCGTCGTCACCGCCCGCGCCGATGTAAAAGGACACCAGCTCGGCGAAGACTTCAGCGGCCCCTATCGCTACACGCGCGTCTGGGTCCGCCGCACCGGCCACTGGCAAGCCGTAAGCTACCAGGCCACCGTCACGCAATAGTCTCGACTCCGAATCCAGCCGCGTAGCGGCGAAAGAATGCGGCCCACGGCGCAAGCCGTGGGTGGCGCTGGCCGTGTCGCCAAAGCATCCGGCGACATCCCACAAATCGTCCTTCGAGACGCCGGCAATATACAATGTGCCTCATTCTTTTTGGAAGGCACTCCCATGCTGCCATCTCGTTCTTCGCACGCTCGGCGTAATTCGCTTCCCTTGATTTTTGTACTCCTGGTCGCCACCGCATCCGCACAAAAAACCGAACTCTCCTCCGCCAAGCGCACTCAAATCGAAGCTGCCGTCACCAAGTTCATGGCGATGACCCACGTTCCCGGACTCTCGGTCGCAGTCGTAGAAAACGGAGAATATGAATGGGCCGCCGGCTTCGGCCTCGCCGACGTCGAAAATAACGCCCCCGCTAGCGAACACACTCTCTTCCGCCTGGCCTCGATCTCCAAGTCGCTCACCGCCACAGCCGCGATGCAACTCGTTGAGCGCGGAAAACTCGATCTCGACGCCCCCGTTCAGAAATACTGTCCAGCATTTCCGCAGAAGCAGTCGCCCATTACCACGCGCGAAGTTATGGGACACCTGGCCGGCATCCGCCACTACAAATCCGATTCGCAGGACGATCCCGAAGTCGGCAACACGAAACATTTCGACGACCCCATCCAGGCCGGACTCGATTTCTTCAAGAACGATCCTTTGGTTTCCGATCCCGGCAAGCAGTTTCACTATTCGACCCAGGGCTACACGCTGGTCGGCTGCGTCATCGAAGGTGCTTCCGGCGCAAAATATGTGGATTTCGTGCGGCAAACTATTTTCGTCCCGGCCGGTATGGAGCACACGCAAGTCGATGATCGTTTTGCGATCATCCCCTACCGCACGCGCTTCTATCGCAAGACCGAGTCGGGCGCCGTGCAGAACACCGACTTCCTCGACTCCAGTTACAAAATTCCCGGCGGTGGATGGCTCTCTTCCGCAGAGGACATGGCAAACTTTGAAGTGGCCATTCTGAACGACAAACTAATCAAGCGCAGCACGCGCGATCTGATGTGGACACCGCTGAAGCCCTCTGACGGATCGAAAGATAACTACGCGCTCGGATGGGGCTCCTGGACGGAGAACGGCATCGCGGTCGTCGCCCACTCCGGAGGCCAGCAAGGTACCAGCACGCAGTTCATCATTGCCCCCGCGCTGCGCGCCGGGGTCGTTGTGCTCACCAATATGGAAGATGCCGGCCCCAACAAACTGGCTTGGGAGATTCTGGAAGTGCTGGCCGGAACGGCAGCGTCGCCTCAGAAGTGAGAGTTCCCAAGCTGCCGCAAGCTGGCACGATCGGTACCGTTCGCGCCGAATTTAGACGGCCTAGCTTTTCGGAGCTTTCGGCGTCAACTTCCGAATGATGAATTCCTGGAAGATATTGGCGACGCCAGTGGCTCCTATCCCGATGGCTCCGTTTGCGAGCGTCAACCCCGCTCCATCGCGATCCTGCGCCGGATAGTAAAGATTGGAAATACCGCCCGCGGCAAAATTTCCTAGAACATTCGAATAATTCGGCTGCCAGCGTCCGTTGTCGCCCTTGCAGATCACTGCATTCGCAATCGCATAGAGAAGCCGCGAACCAATGCTGCCGGTTCCCTTATAGAAATAGCGCGGATCCTGCTTCAGGATCGATGGCAGGATCGCGCCCCCAATAAACGTCCCGGCAACCGTGTCGGCATAGCCGGCGCCGAAGCGCTTCGCATAGCCCTGTGCGCCTTGCCCGTATCCCTGGAAATGATTCTGCGCCTGCTGCACGCCCGCCGTGCCCGCGACAAGAACGATCGTGAAGGGATCGACCACCGTCCGCGAGGCCAGCTTGAATTTTTGCTTCGCGTCAAGCGGCGCGGCATCGGGAATATAGCTCACGTAAAAATTTGGCAGCACCCCCAACACACGCTGCTGCTCTTCGACTTTCATCTGATCTTCTGCCACTTCAACGAGCGTCACTCCGACCTCTACGTCCGTGACCGTCGTTGCCACCGCCAACGCGGAACCGGGGACTACATAGTTCTCGCCCGAATGCAGAGTTCCCGAGGACGTTTGCGCCGCGAATCCGGACGACGTGATGGTGACCTGAAAAGGTCCGGGAGCGACGTTCGTAAACGAGAACTCGCCGTCTGTGCCGGACACCGTCTGTTGGCTTCCTGACAGAGCGGCGCCCGTGAGCTTCACGCGGGCCCCGGAGACCACCGCTCCGCTTTGATCCGTAACGGTTCCGCTGATGCTTCCGGGCAAAGCTTCGCCGGTGGAGAATGTTTCCACTTCGATCGAATTATTTTCCCGCGGAGGCGCTGGCGCTTGCGGAGCTGGCTGTCCTAAACAGCACGCGCTCCCTAGAACGACAAGAGCAAGCCCCGTGAGCCCGGTGAATTGGAACGCCATCAATCGTTAAACTCTATCCTCTCCCTGATCGCGATCCAGGTCACCAAAGTGCGCCAGTTTCAGGTTCTTTGCTACGAAATACGGCGCGTCTTGGGACACCCGTCGAGCGGTCGACTCGACAAAGGCTAGCTCGCCGTTCGCCCCTCTCCAGACTAGGATGCGTTCTGGAAGCCGCCGGTAGCCCGCGCGGAGGGTTCTCATCGCCCCATGAGCCGGGTTCGGCCAGTAGAACCGCGACGGGTTCAATCGCCCGAAGTCATAAAGGGCGGTCGGCCTCAAGACTCGCACATCCGGGAGCCGCTATCGGTTTCCGCGGTTACCTTGGTCACATGATCTGATCGCAGATTAGTTTCGTTTCATCATCCGCTGGCATCTGATCGATATGGAGTTTGGTTTATGCGATTACTGCGTTTGTTCCTGACATCCCTGTTAAGGATGCTGCCCGACGCTGATAGCACCAAGACGCGAAAGATGGCGGTGATGCCGCTCGCAGGCACGCGCCTTGATCGGCCGTCGTTATCGAAGGCTGAACCCGCTCACGAATGTATGGACCGCCCCTGGCTCGGGTGCGACGCATGCTTCCAGGCAACGGGCGACCCGTTCGCGACCGTCAACAGTTATCGCCAAACGTACTTAAAAACTGGATAACTCTGAGACATTGCTGCCTCTCCGTCGTTCGGCAAGGTCTGTCCTGTGTCGACAACGAACCTTGAGGCAGGTGGCGGACATGGCGGATGTGGGCAAAGTCCTCTCTACGCGCTCGGGGGCCCGCGCTTGGCACAGTTCACTCTCAAACTGCTGTTCTAGCCGAAATGGCCGCGACGACTACGGTTCGAACTCAACTTGTTAACGATTGATGCAACCAGCCTTTAAGCCAATTCACTTTGGATGTTCGCGCTCGCGCGCTTACCAGCCAGAGATTTGACGATCAAGGTCGCCAATATCTGTTGGTCCACGTCCGCGAGCTGCTTGATGTAGAGGCAGCCCTTGCCAGTCGAATGCTTGCCAAGTTTTGCCAGCAGCGCCGTAGCCTCACCAAACCCAGTCACCCCATACAAAACAGTTGCGGCCTTTCGCGGCGAAAAAGCGATCACCGGCATGTCGCCCTCCCGCCCGCTCTCGTACTTGTAGTGGCAACTGCCGAAGCCAATGATGGATGGCCCCCACATTCGCGGCTTTTCCCCGGCTGCATTTTGCATCAACCTGGTCAGCGCCTTCGCGTCTGCGCGCCTGACTGGATCCCCGAGGGCATCGATAAATGCCGCCACACTCAATTTGGTGGCCTGGGTTTTGTTCTCCGCCATGGCTCCTGCCTTTCGCTCGCAAGACTAAACTAGTCCGCGATGATGGGCAATTCATGAAGCAATTTGCGGTTCGCGGATTCGACCTAGTGCCCCGAATGATACGGATGACCTTTGAGAATGGTGAACGCGCGATATACCTGTTCCAACAGAACGACTCGTGCCAGTTCATGGGCCAGGGTCATCTTCCCCAGCGATATCGAATGCTGCGCCGCGGCCCGCGCTGCCTCGCTGAAACCGTCTGCGCCGCCAATCGCGATGATGAGCGGCACAGGATTGCGGTCCTGATAATCCCCCAGAAACTTGGCGAACTGCTCGGACGAAAATTCCTTGCCCCGCGAATCCATTAGCACCAGCGTCGATTTCGCGCCCGCCTTCAACCCCGCCTTTAATCCAGTATTCCGGCCGCAACTCTCAAGCAGCGCCGCTTCATCTCGCAGCGTGAGCCCTTCCACCGGCACGTAGCGTGAGATGCGCTTCAGATACTCGTCCGTCAGCGAGCCGATCGCCGGCTCTTTCGTCTTCCCGATCCATGCAATCTTGATCTTCACGGGCGCGATGAGCCTCTCACTTCCTGCCCGAGCCCTGCACCACCGACACTCCGAACGCGACCTTCTCACCGTCCCAATACTGTCGCATGGCCGCATGCACCTCGGCATGAATCTGCGGCCACTTCTCCGCGGGCACGCGCTCCAGCATCGGACGAAATGGAACCGAGACCGACTGCGAATACTCCCACAATTCTTCGACGGAGCCCGGCCATGTCCGCGGCAATGTTTTGGTCTCTTCCTCGACGGCGGTGAACCCCGCGCTACGAAAAATTGCCGACAAGCTGCCGGGCTGCGAAAACTTGAAAGGATCCGGCCCGTCCGGCTGCACCTGAGGGCCCCCCACATGCCGGTGCACCACGCCCATCATGCTCTGCCAATGGGACTGCTCGATCGACCCCCACACCAGAAAACACGCCCGCGCTCCCGGGCGCAACACACGGCGCGATTCCTGCAACGCACCGATGGGATCGTCAAAGAACATCACACCGAAGCGCGAAGTCGCAAGATCGAAACTGTTATCGGGAAAAGGCAGCTTGTGAGCGTCCGCCACCTGGGTTGTCAAATTCTTAAGCCCACGCGTTTGCCCGCGCTTCGCGGCGATCTCAAGCAGTCCGGCGCTCACATCCGTCGCCGTGACATGCCCCTGCTCGCCCACGGGCGACGCCAGACTGATCGCAGGCTCAACGGTGCCGCTCGCCACATCGAGTACCCGCATGCCCGGCGAGGGCTGCGCGTATTCGACGAGCGCGTCGGTCACGGGCTGTCCCATGGCGGCCGACTTGGCCCTCCATTTTTCAGACGCAACCAGGCGGTACGGGTTTCCCCAGTCCGCCCCGGAGTCCGCTTTCGCTGTCATGGGATCCTTCAGAATCGCGAAGAAGCTACGCGGTCTTTCTCTTCTTCTTCGTCGCCGCAGCCTTCGTGATCGCAAGCTTGGGCGCCGCCGCTTTCTTCTTCTTGGGAGCAGTTTGCAGATCGCCGACTTCCAGCCGCTTGGCCGTCTTCCACAGCCGCTCTAGATCGTAAAACTTCCGCGCCTTCTCCGAGAACACGTGAACGACAAAGTCCACGTAGTCCAGCAGCACCCACTCCGCCTGCTTGTAGCCTTCAACGTGCGCCGGACGCAGGTTCGCCGCCTTCAGCCGCAGCTCCACTTCGTCGGCAATGGCCTGCACCTGCCGCGGGTTGGTTCCGCTGCACAGCACAAAGTAGTCGGTAAACGCTCCCGACCCTTTTTCCATTTCCAGGATGCTGAGTTCTTCGGCCTTCTTCTCGAGGCAGGCTTGAATGGCTGCGGAAATTTGCTGTTTGAGTTCGCTCTTCTTCATTCAGTCGTCAGTAATTCTTTCTTCAACTTTGAGCCGCTCTAATTGTAACCGACCCTCAACGCCGCATTCGCGCAGCAAGTAGCTCGGTGTAAAAGCTCAGCACAAAAACTGAGGATCTCATCCTGAGCGGAGCCGTTCTTCAGGCGAAGCGAACCGATCTCAGACTAAACCGAATCCGGCCAGGGTCCGCCTGGGCGAAGCGCTACTTTGCCGTCTTCTTCGCCTCGGCCGCCGCCAACTCACGCAGCTTCGCCATCGTAGCCTGCGCCGGATCCTTACGTTTCTTGCTCTTATTCCGCCGTTTGGTCTTCGTTACATAGTGATTCTGGGCCATGGGTCTCCTGATTCAAGCGGTTCGGGACGCCACCCCCTGATTGATCGAAGGGTTTTCTTCGTGAACCTTCGTGTCCTTGGTGGTTGAAGATCTCCAAAGCGAGTCACCCCTCACGCTCTTGGCTGCTTCCAATCCATCATAACCGTCGACCGAAAGATTCACGAAATCCGCCAGCACATCCACCTACCGATAAAGTCCCATTTTGCGGATATACTCCGCCACAGGCGCGTCCACAAACCGTCCCAGAGCTTTCCCCGAAGCCGCAGCCTGCCGGATCGCCGTCGCCGAAGCCGGTTGATGCAGATCGGCCAGCAGATGAATGGTCGCTCCCTTCAGAACCAGATCCCCGGTGGCAGCCTGCTTCTGAAATGGCCGCGTCACCTCCGGCCGCGGACGCAAGTTCTCCGGCAGCGCATTCGCCACATCGGCCAGCGAATATCCCGGGCGGCTCGCCACCACAAACTCGCACTCCCGGAACAGTGCCTCCGCCTGGTGCCACTTCGCGATTTCCGCAAACGCGTCCATGCCCACCAACAAAAACAGTTTGTCAGCCGTCTTGAACGACTGTTTCAGCCGCCGGATCGTGTCGATGGTGTAATTCGGCTTCTCGACGCGCTCCTTCTTGATCGGCACCACGCCCTCCTCCGGAGCCTCCAGCAGCGACGGCACAAACGCCTTCTCCTCCGCCGTCGCCAGCGCCAGCATGGCAAAGCGGTGCACGAACGGCGAATGCGGCTGCCGCTGCTTGTGCGGAGGAATGTTCGCCGGCACGAAGTGAATGCGATGCAGTTTGTACTGTTCCAGCGCCGCACGTGCCAACGCTATATGGCCGCGGTGAACCGGATCGAATGTCCCGCCAAAGAGTCCAATATTCATGAGGTGAGGTCAGCCCCGCCTAGTGTCCAGATTCCCAGCTCCATATGCAAGCCGAATCAAGCACCAGTGTCCGACCGGCCCTCATCCGCTCAGCCAACGGACAGTGCACAATTCGGATTCCGTGAAACCGAAATGAACTCCTGTAATGTTCCGCATTTCCCAATTTGGCACTACCATGGTTGACATGCGAGTAACCCTCCCCCTACTCCGCACCCCGCCCGCACGTGCTCCCATTCTTCGCTACGGAGTGGCAGTGCTCAGTACGGCCCTGGCGTTGATCCCCACGGTCTTGCTGGCGAACGTGTCAGAAAGCCGCCTCGCGCTGTTCGGTGTCGCCGTCATGGTCAGCGCATGGTATGGCGGTTGGAAGCCAGGAGTGGTTGCCACTGCCTTCGCCCTCACCGTCAGCGCCTATTTCTCCCTCGTCGGCGAGCATAGCCCTGAGCAATTGCGCACCGCCATCCTCCGCCTGTCGCTCTTCTTCTTCATCGCCATGTGCATCTGCTGGCTCAACGCAGCCTTGCGTGCCGCCCAGGAGAACCTGCGCCGCTCCGAGCTGAACTTCCGCTCGCTAGTCACCAATGCCCCCTACGGGATTTGCCGCTGCGATTCCACCGGCAAGATTCTCGACGCCAACCCCGCCTTCCTCGAACTGCTTGGCCACACGTCTCCCGACGAGCTGATCGGCCAGCACATTTTTGGACTCTACGCCGACAACGACAAGTGGTTCGATCTCGCCGACTACCTTCGCTCCTCCGAGCCCTTCAAAGGCCTGACCGCCGAATGGAAGCGCAAGAACAACACCGCCACGGTGGTCCGCGTCTCCGGACGCTCGGTGTTGAACGGAGGAGAAGGCATCATCTTCGAACTCTTCGCCGAAGACGTCACCGAACGCCGCGCCCTCGAGCATCAGCTTCGCCAGTCGCAGAAGATGGAAGCCGTTGGCCGTCTCGCCGGAGGCATTGCCCACGACTTCAACAACCTGCTGATGGTGATTCTTGGCTACTCGGAGTTCCTGCTCGAACGCCTTGGCGCCGAGCCTCACCTGCGCGGACCCGCCCAGGAAATCGCCGGCGCCGCCGAACGCGCCTCCTCGCTGACCCGCCAGCTCCTCGCCTTCAGTCGCAAGCAGATGCTCGCCCCCCGCATCGTCAACCTCAACGACGTGGCCACCGAAAACATCAAGATGCTGACCCGCATGATTGGCGAGGACATCGACCTGGTCATGGTGCCTGCCCCCAATCTCTGGCCCATCCGCGCCGATGCTGGGCAGATCGACCAGGTCATCATGAACCTCGCCGTCAACGCCCGGGATGCCATGCCCTCCGGCGGCAAGCTGACCATCGAGACGTGCAACGTCACGCTCGACGACGAATACGCCCGTTTCCACGCTCCGTTGCGCCCCGGCGATTACGTCATGATCGCCATCAGCGACACTGGCAATGGCATGGACAGCGACACGCAGTCGCATATCTTCGAGCCCTTCTTCACCACCAAGGGCACGAAAGGAACCGGACTCGGCCTGTCGACGGTCTACGGCATCGTCAAACAAAGCGGCGGATACATCTGGGTCTTCAGCGAAGTCGGCCGCGGAACGACCTTCAAAATCTACCTGCCGCGCGTCGCCTCGATTGGCGAACCTGCCGCGCAAGTCGCCGCGCCCGTCGAATATCGCAAAGTGGAGCCCGGCACCGAAACCATCCTATTGGTGGAAGACGAGGCCAACCTCCGTTACCTCGCGCGCCAATATCTGGAGAAGCAAGGGTACAAAGTCATCGAGGCCGCCGACGGTGCCGTCGCCATGCAGATCGCGGTCGCCCACGAGGCCATGATTCACCTGCTGCTCACCGACGTCATCATGCCCGGCATGAACGGACGCGAGCTGGCACAGCGCATCGCGGAGATTCGTCCCAACGTGAAAATTCTCTACATGTCCGGCTACACCGAAAATGTGATCGGACACAACGGCATGCTGGACGCGGGCATCCGCCTGCTCCAGAAGCCCTTTAACCTTCGCGACCTGAAGAGCAAGGTCCGCGAAGTGCTCGACGCTACACCAACTCCCCCGGAGGTCGCTATGTCCATGCAATCCGCCGAACCCCAACATGCTACGCGGGCCAAAGAAGCTCCACCCGCGCGCGCGCAACGATTCCATCTTCACTTGCCTCTGCGTTATCGCCGTCTCGGCGAGAAGGATTGGCATGTGGGCACAACCGAGAACATCAGCCGGTCGGGAATGCTCTTCCAGGCCGACGAAGTTCTCCAGCCGAACTCGCAGCTGGAAATCAATCTGGTGCTCCCGCAAGAAATTGCCGGACTCTCCTCCACGGAAGTCGTCTGCCGTGGCGAAGTCGTCCGCACGGTCGAGCACAACGGATCAACCTTGACTCCCGCGCTGGCCGCACGGATTCTGCAGTATCACTTCCAACACGGCCCGCTCCCAAGGGCGTAAAGGATCCTCGGTTTTGTGGACGGTAAAAGCGGATCAGAAAGGCGGCTTCTCTCGGGCCGCCTTTCTTATTGCCAACAAGGACACCCAATTCCCCCGATGAAACCACCGATGGTGAGGGTGTCCTCTTGAGCGACGCCCGTCCAACCGCCCGTTCGCAGCTATTACGAATAGCCGTTCGAAAGTGGGGCATCTCAGCCGAGCGCGAAATCTTGTCAACCGACGCTGCTTTTGCGAAGCTTGTCTCGCTCCGTTCTTGAGGAGGCGCCGGGATGTTGATTGACCGGCAAGACATTCTCTACGCTATCCGCTCAGTCCGCCGGACACCGCTCTTAACCTTTGTCGTGGTGCTGGCTCTGTCCGTCGGCATCGGATTGAATGCCGGTGTTTTCGCCATCCTCAACTTCCTGTTCCTCACCCCTCCAACGAAGAAGGACCCCGCCAGCTTTGTCCAAATCTATCCCCGCTATCAAGGCTGGTATATCGGGCCGATCCGGGACACTTCCTTCAACGCAGAAGACTACGACGCGATCCAAGCCCAGACGCGGTCACTCGCCGACGTAGCGGCATGGCAGACGATCCGCACCACGCTCGACGACGTACGCCGGCCGGGTGGTGATTCGGTCCTCGTCACCTGTAACTACTTTCGCGTTTTCGGAATCGATCGTCCGCTCATGGGACGCTTTTTCAATCCCGATGAATGCACCCCGGGAACCGCGACGCAAATTGCCGTGCTCGGCGAGCATGTCTGGAGAAACTATTACTCGTCCGATCCACTCATCCTTGGAAAGATCATCCATATGAGCGGCCAGGCGCTGACCGTGGTCGGCATCGCCTCCGATCACTCCGCCAACATGCTGTCCGCGGGGCTATGGATCCCCTACAGCCTGCAGCCCGCTTTTAATCATGGCAACAGCGCCTTCCAGAAGCCCGACTGGGCCTGGCTTACGGTGGCCGGGCGCCTGCGCCATGGATACTCGCGCGCAGATGCAACAGCGGAGTTGCAAACCATCATGCGCCAGCGGGACCGGTCCTACTTTGAGCAGAAGTATTCACGCTGGACCGGAAGACCTCCCTGGTGCTCACCGATGGATCGTCCATTCGCAATCCGGCATTGCAATCGATAGCGATGATTCTCATGGCCCTGATTTTGGGCCCGCTCGCCTTGGTACTGTTGCTGGCGTGCACCAACGTGACGATGCTCTTCCTCTCGCGCTCCATCGTGCGCCGCGGAGAAATCGCGGTCCGTCTTGCCCTCGGCGCCGGACGCGCGCGGCTCATCCGCATGCTGGCCCTTGAGAGTTTCTTTACCGCTGCCGCCGCAGGCCTGACGAGCATTTACCTGGCCGCCCGTTTTCCGTTTCTCCTCTTCTCAGCCATCGATCCGGTAGCGGCCCAGTTCGCCTCCGTCATACGGCCGGACTGGAAGGTCTTTGGCTATCTTGCTGCTCTTGTACTCATTGCCACTGCGGCTTCCGCGCTCGCGCCGATGCGCGAGTCATTTCGATTCGATCTGGTCACTGCGCTCAAGGGTCGCGAAGGTTCGGCGACCATGCGCTCGCATACCACCAGCGCTCTGATCGTCGTGCAGCTTGCCATGAGCTTCGTGCTTCTTGCCATTGCCGTTCTCTTCGGGCGTCTGCCTTTTTCGATCGTCAACACCGATCCGGGCTTTGAAACCCGTCACACGATGACCGTTCCTTTTGAAGTCGAGATTCCTCCCTACACCCAGACTTCGGCGCTGGCGTTCGAGCGCTCGTGGAGTCGCGCATCCTCCAGGTCCCCGGAGTGCAGTCCCTGGCATGGGAGAGCCTCGCGCCCTTCAGGGTGGCGCCCATCAGCGAAGTTCGCCTCGACACGCAGAGCGCGGGCCAAGGGCAGTCCAGCAACCATCGACAACGTGTCTCCGGAGTTCTTTTCCACCTTCGGCATCCCCCTGATGCATGGCCGCTCCTTCCTGCGCTCCGACGTCTCCGCCAACGGTGGCACCCAGGTCGCCATCGTCTCCCAGGCATTCGCGAAAGCATTCTGGGGCCATAGCGACCCTGTCGGCAAAATCGTCGTCACACCGGATGACTGGCATCTGGTTGTAATTGGGGTAGCCGCCGACACGCGCTCGGAACGCTTCAGCGTCCTCGACGGGCCCCGGCTCTATACGCTGCGCAATGAGCAAGCGCTCGATGGCCAGCTCTTTGTACGGTTCAGCGGCAGCGCCATGCCTGTCGCTGCATCCATCGAACAGATCGTCAAGAGTCTGGATGCAACACAAGAGGGCGCTCCGTCGACCATCTGGGAGTTCCTCGAAAGCAACGCCACCGACATGCGCTCCCTGGCTAAGATCATCCTCTTCATGGCCGGCATCGCCGTAGTCCTGGCCATCACCAGCGTCTATAGCGTCTTCACTTTCGCCATCAGCCAGCGCACGCGCGAGTTCGGCATTCAGATGACGCTGGGAGCAACCCGCCAATCGATCTTCCGCTCCGTGATGAAAAGAGGTGTTCGCCAGATCGCTCTCGGCTTTCTCCTCGGACTGGCAATCGCCATGCCCGCCGCATGGGCTTGGATGCGCCTCACAAAGGATTCATGGATGCATATCGATGCTTTTGACCCTTCTGCCTACGGCATTTCGGCGCTGATCCTGCTTTTGGTCGCCCTCTCCGCCATGTGCCTCCCGGCGCTCCGGGCAACGCAGGTAGACCCTATCCAGGCCTTGCGCAACGAATAGACAAAGGGGGACTGGCCTACCGTTTGAACTTCCTTATTCCGCAATATTTTGCCGTCAAACCGCCCAGTCATCGAAGCGCGACCCTAACAAATCCAATATTTTACAGAAGTCGGCGCTGAACAGCGCCCCAAAACCACCCGCTAACCCCTTATTCCAGAATATTTTACGTGTAAATCCTTCCGGCTCAAATATCTTGCCGGGAAAGCCGCCGGTCAGTCGACCGTAACCTCAATGAATTGAATATTTTACGAAATCGCGAAGGAAAAATTGGAAGGTCTCTCCCCTACGAACTCTCCCCCACCGCTTCCTTCAGCTCCCGCTCGCGGAACTTTTGCACCTCGTCGGCCATGACATACTTCAAGTCTTCGATCCCTTTTCCCGTCACCGCAGAGATCTCGTAGAGCTTCAGACTGTGTTTCTTGCAATAGCGCTTGAGGGCGGCCAGCTTGTCTTTGTTCACGGCGTCGATCTTCGAGGCCGCCATGATCATCGGCTTCTCTTCAAGATGCGCGCCGAAGCTGCTCAGCTCACCCATGATCACTTCGACGTCCTTGGCCACATCCGGGCGTCCGCTCGAGTCGGAGACATCGACCAGATGCACCAGCAGGCGGGTGCGCTCAATGTGCCGCAGGAACTGCGTGCCCAGTCCGGCGCCGGTGTGCGCGCCCTCGATCAATCCGGGAATGTCGGCGACCACGAAACTGATTTCATTCTTGGCGTCGCCGACCGCGACCACGCCCAGGTTTGGCTGGAGCGTGGTGAACGGATAATCCGCAATCTTCGGACGCGCCGCCGAGATGCGCGAGATCAACGTCGACTTGCCCACGTTCGGATATCCCACGAGACCCACGTCGGCCAGCAGCTTGAGTTCGAGGCGGTAGACATGCTCCTCGCCGGGACGCCCCTCTTCATGCTCGCGCGGGGCTTGATGTACCGAGGTTGCAAAGCGCGCATTGCCGCGTCCGCCGCGCCCTCCGCGGGCAATCACGAATCTCTGGTCGGGTTGCGTGAACTCGAAAAGCTTGTCGCCGGTTTCATCGTCAAAGACGATCGTGCCGACCGGAACTTTCAGAACGATCCCGTCGCCGTCGCGTCCGGTCTTGTTCGAACCTTCGCCGTGGCGTCCGCGCTGCGCGGTGTGCTCGGGATTGAAGCGGAAGTGCACCAGCGTGTTGTGGCGCTCGCTCGATTCCATGACGATGTCGCCGCCCTTGCCTCCGTCACCGCCCGAAGGTCCGCCGCGCGGGACAAACTTCTCGCGCCGGAAGGCCATGCAACCGTTCCCGCCGTCGCCAGCTTTGACCTTGATTTTCGCCTCATCAATAAACATGCGTTTCCTACGTCTCTTCTCGTTTTGTCTTCATTCTCTATGATCAGGGAAGCCAGCGGGAATGTCTAACGGGCAATCTTTAACAGACTGTTTAGCGGATTTCGAGCGCGACTCTCCTCAGGCCGGGAATCCATCCACTCTGAAACTCGGGACGGATCGTCTCAGCCGCGTCCAACGCCTTTTGGAACGCCTGGCGCGATTTCCGCAGGCCGGTTCAACTGCCGCAGGACATCCCCCAACTCGGCCTGCGCCTGGACCGACGGCGGCGCGAGCGCGTCGGCGGCTTGCGCTTCGGGCAGCAGGCGCCAACGGGCAGCCGTCTGAATCATCTTCGCTTGCACGGGGCTCTTTAGATGTCCGGCATACTCGAGCACTCTTGTTCCGGCGTCGACTCGCGCTTTCGGATGGAAATGGAAGCCGTAGAATGCCCCAACACCGCAACCGCAACGATGCCAATGATCGCAACCGCCCCCACCAACCGACTCGCCTGCTCGACCCAGCGTTCTCGACTTTGTGCCGGCTCCGGGCGGGTTTGTGCTCGTACCACTTCACACAGGGGCAGGGCGAACAGGGTCGGGGGATCAGAATCGCCGAGTGCTTGGTCGCGAGGCCGAATCCCGCCGCCAATCTAGTCAAAGCCAGCCGTCCCGCGCCGGTCTTCTTCACGTAGCGATAGAAGGCATAGACCGTGGCCAGCAGGAAGCAACTGAACCCAACATCAGTGGTCACTACGGCGCCGTGAGCGAGAATGTTCGGCTCAAACACGAGCAACGCGAGCGCAAGGAACGCCGGGATCAGGCCGAACATTTCCGTGGCTGCCGCGAACACGAGCAAGCCCAACAGCAAGGTGAGCAGCGCCGCCGCCATGCGAGTGCGGAACAGGATCATCTCCGCGTCGTTAGAGTAGACAAACTCCGTCGCCGTCAGAAAGTCTTCTTCCTTCGAGAACACTCCGGGATGAGGTGGCACGTTCAGCGGCAGGCGCAGCAGAGGCAGGGTCGCGAGCAGTTTGACCAGCGGAGGATGCTCAGGATTGTCCCCAAAGTCCGCGTTCTTCCAGTAGTTGTAGCCAGCGAAGATGTGGCAGGCTTCGTCCCATGTCTGGGACTCCCGGCGCGCGGAGAGGGCAAGCTGCAGCGCCAGAACAATCAGCAGGCAGGCTACCTCCGCAGCCTGCAAACCGCGGGAAGGATTGGGAGGTCGAAATCACGGTAGACGGGGCAGTGTACTCGTCACACCGCCCGCGGTCTATGATCGCAACCCGGGAACCGAATTGGCCCAGAAGGAATCCCGATGGAAGCGGCTACTCGACTTCGACGGGTTCGACCATGACGAACTTGCCCATCGAGCCCTTGTTCAGGAACTTGATGCGTCCGGTGATCTTGGCGAAGAGGGTGTCGTCTTTGCCGCGGCCGACGTTCAGGCCGGGCTTCACGCGGGTGCCGCGCTGGCGAACGATGATGGTGCCGCCGGGGACGAGCTGTCCACCGAAAGCCTTGAATCCAAGCCGCTGCGCGTTTGAATCGCGGCCGTTTCGTGAAGTTCCTTGCCCTTTTTTATGTGCCATAAGACTATTCTCAGTTCTCGGTTGTCAGTTCTCAGTTAAAACCTGGACGGACGAATGCGCCCGTCCCTACGTGGTCCTATTTCTTCTTCGGAGACTTCTTGGCGGCCTTCTTCGGCGCGGCCTTCTTTTTGGCCGAAGCTCTTCTTCGCGGGCGCGTGCGCTTCGTGTGCTTCCGGTGCTTCTTCGGCCGGCTTCACCTTCTTCGGCTTCGCTACTTTTTTGGGCAGCTCGGGAGCCTTGAAGCTCTGTCCGCCGAAAGCGATCTCAGAGATGCGCACTGCCGTGTACGCCTGCCGGTGCCCGCGTAGTTTCTTGTATTGCTTCTTGCGTTTATAATGAAAAACTAGGATCTTTGCGCCGCGGCCTTCTTCTACGACCTCGCCGACTACGCGCGCATCCGACTGCTGGCCGACCTGACCCTCTTCGCCGGAAACGGCCAGGACGGGGAACTCCACCACACCGTCAGTACCGGTGCCGACTTTTTCCACTCGAATCACATCTCCGGGCGCCACCCGGTATTGCTTTCCACCGGCGCGGATAACCGCGTACATACGCCTGCCTCCAAGAATGTCGTTGAAATTCAGCCCGTAATCGGAACCCCAGGGCGCACACGGGCGCAACCAAGGGGCCTGCTGATTTTCCTTTGCTTGCTGTGTTTTCCGTCGCGGCGCTTCAGCAGCCGAGACAAGCGTCCCCAGAACGGGTCGGCCAGTACAGGCAAACTTCACTATTCTAACGTGCGCTGTGGAAATCGGTCAAACTGAATCCCTGTTCTCGCTTGGGGGCATCATCCCAAACTCGGCGCAGTTCAGCCGGGTGAGGGATCTCGCGCGGGTCTCATCGGGAAGCGCGAGGTATACGCGCGAGATCCTTCCCTCCGCCTGAAAAACGGCTACGGTCAGGATGACGCCCTTTTTGGGGAGCGGGGAATGCTCCCCATTCTAAGGAATCGTTTCACGAGCGAGTCTGGTGTTGTAGCATCGGCAGGAAATGTCTCTGACTCCGACGACCCCGCAAGAGGCCCACGCCGACGTCAGCGAGCCTGGCCCTCAACTGCGTGTCGTGACTCCCGAAGATCGCAAGCGTCGTCTGCTGGCGCTTGGGATTGTGCTGTTTGTCAGCTTTGGACACTTCATCGCGGCCTCGGCCTATTACCTGATGGAGACCACTGCGGCCTCATCGACCGATTTGCCGCAACTCAAAATGCGGTTGGTGGGAGCCATGATCGCCGAAGCCGGTTCGCTGGCGGTTCTCTGGTACGTGCTGTCAGGGCAACGAAGAGGTTGGAAGAATATTGGCTGGGAGCTCCACTGGACGGACGTTCCCCGAGCCCTGATCCTGACCTTCGGCGCGACTGTTGCCACGTATGCGACCTTCCTCCCGGTGCAGATCGTTGTTCATGGGTACTCTGGCCATTATCTGACGCCGAAATCCACGCATGGCGTGCTCGGCGTTGGGATCTCTGCGCTCTCCATCGCATTCATCTGCCTGAATCCATTCTTCGAAGAGCTGATCGTGCGCGGGTACCTGATGACGGAGATCATCGAACTGGGCGGCAGCGGCGTGTTGGCAATCGTGATCAGTGTCGCGGTGCAGATGAGTTACCACCTCTACCAGGGATTCACCAACGGGATCGTGCTCGCAACGACCTTTGCCGTATTCTCCATTTATTTCTGGAAGACGCGCCGGCTCGCGCCGGTGGTGCTGGCGCACCTGTGCGTCGACGCGTATGCCCTGTTTCGAGGAAGCGCCTAGACTTTTTCTTTTCGCGCGCTTATGCGAGAATCTCGGCGAATCTCCGGAGGAATCCAAATCCATGAAGCGTCTCTTGACCGTTTCATTGTGCCTGCTCGCTGTCACCCTGTGTGGTTTCGCGCAAACGAAGAAATCCACGATGAAGAAGGCGTCCGCCGGCCCTGCTCCCGACAAAGCTATGCTGCAGAAGGTTTGGGACGGATGGTCCACGCTCGACCCCGCGAACACCGCCAAGTATTACGCGACCGGGACGCATACGTTTTTCGACATCGCACCGCTCAAGTACAACAGTTGGGATGAGTACGAGAAGGGCGTCAAGGGAGTTCTCGCCGGTTACAAGAGCGCGAAGTTCACCGTGAATGATGATGCTGCCATCCATCCGCAAGGCGACGTGGTCTGGGCCACGGCGACGATACATGAAGAGATGACTGCCAAAGGCGGAAAAGTGGAGATGGGCAACTTCCGCTGGACTGTGATCTGGGAGAACGAAGACGGCAAGTGGCTTATCGTGCACGAACACGTGTCCGCGCCACTGCAGTAAGAACTTCGGCCACGGATTTTCACGGATCGTCACGGATCAATTCCAAGTTCTTGCGTCTTAGGCTTTGGGTCTTAGATTCTTGGATCAAAGATCTTAAACAAGAATACTTCAACATTTGAATGTGTAACATCATGCAGCGGCGAGTAAGTCGACGATGTTCTGGATGGCCTTGTCGGCTTTGTAGTAGGCAAGTTCGAGTTTGCTGTCGGGTGCGTGAGCCGGGTCGGGAGTGTGGTGAAAACGGCTGTTTGCGAGGGGGCCGCAGAGGCGCTTGTGGAAGAACAGAAACAGCAGTGCGACCTGAACGCCTTTTGGGGTGAGCCGGTAGGCATAGCGGGAGCCGTCGCGTTGCAGCAGGTCGTGGCCCTTGAGTTTTCGCAGATCGTAGCGGAGCTGGTTGAGGCCGTAGGTTTTGGGGGAAAGCTGAAAGGTGGTGAGGACGGCTTGGTGGATCTGTTTCGCGGTCCATCCGCCGACGGTATTGCCGCCATGGAGCAAGACCTCAAGTAAACGGATCATGCGGGCGTCGTGGATCTTGATTCCGGGATAGCGGACCGTGCCCACGGTGAGGGGCAGGGCCAGGCGCTGCAGCAAGGGAAAGTCGACGTGGACATTGAGGCACTGGGCCTGGAAGCCGGCAAAGCGGTCGGTAATGATCTGGAATCGGGTACGCACGGCGTCGAGATGATCGAGGCCTTTCTTCAGACCAAAGTCGCGCAGATTGTTGGAGCAGAGTTCATTGCGCAGGTAGCGCGAGAACTTTTCGTACTGTTTGAGAAAGGCGTTCTTCCAGTAGGCGCGGAAGACGTGATGGCCATGCTCGATCTGATCGAGGACGGTGGCCAGCTTTCCCCGTAGCCTCTTGTTCAGTCGGACGCCGAAGATCTCACTAATGCGGTTGGCGGTGAGGCGCCACAAGCCGATCTCGCAGCTGCGCTCGAAGATCTTGTGAATGGGAAAGTGGCGCTTAAAAATAAAGTTGCGGCAATACTCAATCTGAGTGATGGCGTAGAAGCGGGACAGGTTCATCTGGCTGCGTTCTTTTTTGGAGAACTTCGGGCCCAATAGGAAGGTCCAGTAATCCAGCTGTTTGCGGATGATCTGCGGGCTCAGCCGATCCGCCGCTGCCTGCAGAGCAGCCACGTCGTCGACGGCGAGAAAGGCGTTGTCGCTCTTATGGAAGCCGATGCGAGATCGATTCAGCTCCTGCTCCATGAAGGAGTGGCCGTTGAGCCAGTAGGTGGCATGAAAGGGAAAGAAGGAGCCTACGCGCAGCACGATCGGCCCCAGAACCTCATCCCGGATATAGAAGTAGTAGTGCGTGAAACGGCTGCGCTGGTGGGCCAGGATGCGATAGTTCGGATCGGCAGTGGGATATTTCGGGACGCTGATGCGGAAGGTCCGACCCTGTTCCATGCTCTTGAAGATGAAATAGACCCCGTAGGCATTGTTCTTGATCAGACGATGCAGGCGGGGGGACACGTAATCTTCTTTGCGCACTCCCTTTTCCGCCCACTCCATAGGGAGGTGATGGTTGCGGGCGTAGGCTTCCACCCAGTCCCGGTAATCCCCGGTGCGTTGGCTGAGCACTTCTTTGTTCACCACCGGGAGGCCCAGAACCTGACGGACGAAATACACCACCTGCTCGGGTCGAGACAGACCGCTCAAGTAGCCGTGAATGACGATGCGGTCGAAGCAGTGATAGACGAAGGCCAGCAGGTTTCCGAATAACTGCGTGAACTCTTCCATGGTCCCGCACTATACTCGCCAGGAAGCACCGAGGAGAATCGAGAGGAGAGGCCAGGACCATGAAGCGGGGATTGGGAAAGATAGCTTTAGCGCTTAGGTTTGATCCGTTAAGATCCGTGCGATCCGTGGCTGACTCGCCTTTCAATACGACTTCCAGAAGAAGTACACCGTCATACCGGCGCCGACCAGCACGACAAACATGCGGATCCATTTCTGCGGCATCTTGAGCGCGTAGTGCGCGCCGAGGTAGCCTCCCGCAATTCCGCCGACGATCATGATGAGGCCGTGCTTCCAGTACACGGCGCGAGCGAAGACGAACGTGACGACCGCGACACCATTGATCACAAATCCGAGCACGCTCTTCAGCGCATTCATGGCGTGGATGTCGGTCATGCCAAGCGCGGCCAGCATCGCGAGCATCACGATTCCCATCCCGCCGCCGAAGTAGCCTCCGTAGACGGCAACGCACAACTGAAACAACGTGGTCCCGGCGAGCGCAGCCGTGGAAGCCTCGTGCTCGATAACCGACCTGCGGCCGCCGGCGATTTTCTTGCCGAAAGCGAAAAGCAGGGTCGCGCCCAGCGTCAGCCATGGCAGGACGCGCATGAAGGTGTGGGCCGGCGTCTTCAGTAGCAGGAAAGCACCGGCCAGGCCGCCGATCAGACTCGCCGTCAGCAACGGAATCATTACTCGTCTCGGGACGTCGAGCCGATTGCGATACGCGCCTCCGCTGGCTGCCGCTCCAGTCCACAGCGCGATCGTGTTTGTGGCATTCGCGGGGATGGGAGGCACGCCCGTGAAAAGCAGAGCCGGAAAGGCGATGAAGCTGCCGCCGCCGGCGACGGAATTCAGCGCGCCGCCGAGCACTCCGGCAAAAAAGAGAAAGACGATGGTTTCCAGGGTCAAGCAGTTAGGTGTACCAGAAACGGCGCCAGCCCGCCAACAGACATGACCTTTCGCGCTCTGCGCCGTCTGATGGCTGAGCCAAGAACATGAACCGACTTCTGAGCGTGCCTCTCTTCACACTGCTGTGCGGGGTGACGCTGGCGCAGTCCAGCCCACAAGCACCGCCGAATCCGTGCACAGCCGCGCAACAGAAACAACTGGATTTCTGGGTAGGCGAGTGGGATGCGACCTGGCCCGGACAAAACGGCAGCGCCGCGGGACACGGAACAAATAGCATCACACGCGTTCTCGATGGGTGCGTTGTGCAGGAGAGTTTTGTCGGCGAAGGCACGCCACCCTTGCGCGGAACAAGTCTTTCCATCTTCGACCTGAAAGCCGGCAAGTGGAAGCAGACGTGGGTCGACAATCAAGGCTCGTATCTCGACTTCGTCGGCGAATTCAAGGACGGCCAGATGATTCTGCAACGCGAAGCCACGGGGCCGCATGGCGCGAAATTCCTGCAACGCATGGTGTGGAAAAATATTGCCGCGAGCGACTTCGACTGGAACTGGGAAGCCTCGCATGACGACGGCAAAAGCTGGCAAGTACAGTGGGCAATCCATTACAAGCGCAGAAGCTGACATCCCTCCTGATGCTCGAATTACCTTTGTAATCGTGGGTAATCGCCGATTTCTTGCCGAAACATCCATTCTGCGGCAGGGTTAATACCAAGTGATTATGGGGGACTTTCTTATGCAGAAGCGTCTGGTGATTTTCGCAGGTCTCTTAATGTGTAGCACTGTGTGCAGCGTCGCGTGGGGACAAACGCCCAGCACTCCGTCGAGCGGCGCGCAGTCCGGCGGCCAGCAGTCCATGCCCGGCATGGATATGTCGGCTGGGTCCGGCCACGACATGTCGAAGATGAAAGACATGCCCATGAGTGGCGAGAAGGAAGCGGACAGCGACGCCAGCGCTCACGTCATGAAGTCCATGGAAGGGCACATGGACATGGGTCCGCACATGAAGATGACCGCTTTGCGGCAGCCCAAAGAAGGTGATGCGAAACGCGCGCAGCAAGTCGCTGAACAAGCACGCACGGCTTCGGAAAAATATACGGATTATCACAAGGCCCTGGCCGACGGTTACAAGATCTTTCATCCGGAAGTTCCGCAGAAGATGTACCACTTCACCAATTACGGATACGCGATGGAAGCGGCTTTCCGTTTCAATCCGGAGCATCCCACGTCGTTGCTCTATGAAAAACACGGCGACGACTACAAGCTGATCGGCGTGATGTACACCGCGCCCAAGCGCTACACGGAAGAGCAACTCGACGAGCGCATTCCGCTCAGCGTGGCGCAGTGGCACGAGCACGTGAACTTCTGCTTGCCACCGGCGGACAAGAGGAAAGAAATGCTGGCGCCACATCCGCAGTTTGGTTTGCGGGGATCAATCACTACGCAGGAAGCCTGCGACGCGGCCGGTGGAACATTTCATCCCGTGATCTTCAACTGGATGGTGCACGTGTATCCGTTCGAGAAAGATCAGGCGAACGTCTGGTCGGTCGAGCGGCAGCACGGCGACGCCGACTAACGAATTTAGCGCTCGCACTTCGACCACGCGGTCCAAACTAGGATCTTCGTTCTTGTCTGTGGTTAGACGCGGGCGAGGGCGCCCGCGCCACATGATTCTTACTCACAAAACACACGCCTGATGTTCCCTTTTTCGTTGTGAATCAGCAATGAAATCGCGGTCATTCCTTGCTACCGGAACGAGGTGGCAATCGTCCAAGAAAGTACGAAGAGATTCGCAAATACTGGGAACTTCGGCAGGGGCAGATTCGTAATGAGTCAGAGTGGGTAAGGCTGGCGCAGAGATGACGCTGGTCCGAATAGATTTGATATTTGCGGGGTCTGGGGATTCTCTCACACTCGGTTTGGCGGCCCAGGTGAGAAAACCCCCATCGCGGCAGAACAGGCTTGTGACCTGTTCGCACAACCCCGGCGGCAGCATTCTATGCGATTCGTGGGGAAACACAAGTGTTTTCTCGCGTGGTCGCGAACCGGGCCGCCCCAACCGCTTCCCGACGTGTTTTCGGGAAAGAAAATAAGGAGCAGGCTATGAAGTTCGCGACAGTTTCGAAGAGTCTGGTGATGGGGTTGGCTCTACTGTTGGCCTCCAGCGCATTTGCGGCCAACAAAGCCAACATGACCTTGCAGAATCCCACGACGATCAACGGGACCAAACTCAAGGCCGGCGACTACAGGCTGGAGTGGGATGGCAGCGGTCCAAACGTGGAAGTCAGCATTATGCAAGGCAAGAAAGTGCTCGCCAAAGTACCCGCTAAAGTTGTGGATCTGAGTTCGCCAGCGCAAAACAACGCAGCGGTGGTGAAGCACAACGAGGACGGGACGACCACTCTGGCCGGCGCGCGTTTCGAAGGCAAGAAGTACGCTCTCGAACTCGGCGACTCGAGCGAGGGCATGCAACCAGGGTCGAGCAAGTAATATCACTGTCCGCAAAAGAAAGGGGGGGAGCACTTAGGTGCTCCCTTTTTTCTTGCACTCGATTTCTAGTTCGGCGACGCGAGTACATCGTCGTAGTAGTTGATCGCGGCTCGCTTGGGTTTTTCCTTCAGCCCTTTCAAGGGAATTTTCTGATCAAACGTGCTGTTGCCAGTAAGGTGCGCTCTTCCCAGGAAGAACATGCCATTCGGCAGTTCCAGATAGATCGGCACCAGCATGCGAAAGCTGTCATTCACATTTGACTGCGACAGCTTGACGCTCATCACCACATCCCCATCGGCTCCGGTGTCGAAAGTCGCATTCACTTGGTAGGTAGGCAACTGAGTCCCATAGACGTACTCGTTGAAGAACCAATCCATCTTGTGGTTACCCTCCAGGTCCATATCCTGGGTCATGTGTTTTTCCACGATGGCCTTGAAATCTTCGGTGGTCGCAGCTTTGCCACGGTAGGTGTTGACGAAATCCTGCATCGTGTCCTTGAAGCGCTGGTCGTGCGTGCGGTTATCCTGCATCATCATGCGGAGCATGTGCAAAACGTACGCGCCCTTGGGATAGATGAGGCGGCGGGTGGTGTCAAATCCGGTGCGGGAGTTGCTGGTGCGGTAACCCATGGTCAGCGGCCCGGCATCAATGGCGCGGAAACCCTGGGCATCGCGCTCCAGCAGCAGTTCGCGCTCGTCATTCCAGAAGGCGATGAACTTTTTCGGATTCTTCTCGATCATCGTCAGATAGAGAGAGGCGGACATGTCGGCGAAGCCCTCGCTCATCCACTGATCGCGATAGGAACTGAAGCCGACCGTGTGCCCCCACCACTGGTGTGCCACTTCGTGAGGAGTCACAACTTTCCAGTAACCGCGGTCGCCCCAGTCCATTCCAAGTTGATGACGAACCGTGGTATCGAAGTAGTAGCAGATGGGAATCCAGACGAGCTCGGGCCAGGACTGACCAAAACCGCACGCAGTCTGCTGTGTTAGTTGCAAATGCTTGAATAACGAGGGGCCGAAATAGTCGGTGTAGAGTTGCACTGCGAGTTCACCCTCGGCGAGGGATTTCTTGTTGAGGCCGGTGGTGCTCATCGAGCCCAGAGCGACTCCCGATGTGTGCGATCCCATGGTCGGCAGGTCATCGCCACTGGCCTCGTGCTGCAGGGCCTGCACCCAGCTGGGAGATTCCTGGTTGGCAAATGACTGCACGTCGTACTCCGGCTTGTCGAGCTTTCCTTCTTCGACCTTGAACCTGCCAAAGTTGAATCCCGCCACGGTTTGTGGGGCTTCGCTCTTCCACACCGTCACATTTTGTCCGCCATCGTTGGACTCGCTGACACGCGCTCCGGTGGCCGCAATCTGCATTCCTTTTGGGATGCGGAAGGTCATGTCGTAGTTGGTGTACTCCCCAAGGCTGCCACCGGGATTGTTCGGGTACCAATTCTCGCGAGCGACGGGGAAGTAGTTGCCTCCACCCTCGTTGGTGACCGCTTCTTTACCTTCGTACTCGGTGACAATTGTGAACTGCTCCCCGGCGGCCAAGGCCTTGGGAAGAATTACGGCGAACTGGGCATCATCATTCTTGTCTTCCTGAATGAACGCCAACGGCTGGCCATCGGTGGTCGTGACTTTGCGCACCCTGAGAGTCCGGAACAGGTTGAAGGGCACGACCCGCACACCATTGAGCTGCGCGGTGAACGTGGTTGTGGACTTGCCAATGAGGTTGGCATTCTTCTCGAGCGTGGTCTCCAGTTGCTGATGGTCGATGCGGATCGGCTGTCCAATCGTGTCCCTCTTGTGCACGCCCGCCATGGGGAACGAAGCCCAGTCTCCGAACTTGTTCTCATCGTAGGTCATGAAATCGACCTGATCGCGTCCTTCATGCGGATCGATGGTGTACAGCTCCTGCCCGTTGTAGTGCTTGCCGCGAATGAAGGCGATGAAGTAGCCGCCGGGCTGAGTGCTGAGCAAGTCTTCCAAGATGCGGGAGTCGAGATTGTCCTTGAGCTTGTGCCGCGTGGTGTGCTGGCTGTCTTTCAGGAGTCCGGAGTCGCAACCGGACGAGACGACGCTGCCACCTCGTTTGATGTCGTCATACGTCGAGTCGGTGAAGCGCAGAACCAACTGGCTGAAGTTTTCGCTGAACTCGTTTTCCTTGGTCAGCAGTTTCAGCATGCCCTTTTCCGAGTCTGGTGGGTCGAGAATGAAATTCCCATCTCCCGTGAACACAGCTCCCGTTACTTTGCTTGCCACGGGAGCCACAAAGCAGACTGTGCCGGAGCGCAAATGAAAAGTTCCGGTTTCGCGCTTGAGTTCCAGATTGCTGACGCTCACGGCCTCGCTGCCCAAGGTCAAATTGCGCAAGGCTTGATAAGTGGGGTCGGAGTTGGGGCCGGGCGCAGCGGCATTTTGCGCGAAGGCATGGCTAGCAAGAACGGAAGCCAACAGTGACAACAGGGCAAGCACGCCAGCCAGAGACACGTGTGCGGCTGGGCGCAAGGTGCGGACAAGAAACGGCATGAAGCCTCCCGGGGGGAAGGAAAGCGTAATTATCGGCAGTTTCGGCAAAAATGCAAGTGCGGAGATCAGAGGCGGCCAGGGCGGCTGAGGAACGAACTGGCGAGCCGCGGTATAAGGCCGTGATGCGTCCCCATTCTTGGAAAGCAAATGAAAGCGCATTCGCGCTCCCATGCCACTGGTTTCGGGTTTAACCTCGGGATAAGGCGGACAGGCTTTAGTTCTTCACCGTCATGGCGTCGGAGTCCACGGCCTTCTTGCCCGTAACACCTTCGAGTCCGGCCAGTACTCCGCGGTAGTCATTCTTATCGCATTGCATGGCGAAGCCACCTTTTTTGTCACCATCAGCCCACGTCAATCCGACGAAATGCTTTTTTGACTTGGTAAGAGCCATGAGCGCTCCAATCCCAAAGGAAACCACCGCTAGTCCGATCGCGGCTCCAACTCGTCGATGCACATCCTGGCCCTAGCTGATCTCTGTAACAGATTCTGCGGGAATCGTAATCACATCTGTTTTGTCCTTTACGAGCCGAATCTGCTTCGCCTCGATGTACAACTTCATGCCGGTCCCCGCCTTGGTATCGGGAATCGAGCCGCCGTCGTAGTTAACTTTGTAGCTGTTGTCACCAGCGAGAACTGCAAGTGGGATCGCGAGACACAGGAAGACTGCAATGAACGCTTTCATAAGCCTCCGTATCGAAAGAACATTTGCGGGAATGGCCTGAGGGAACAGGCCAAAGAACCCGTAATTATGCCCTCATGATTGTGATATGGCAATGATCAGGCACACAACATGATCAGGCACACAACAAAAAGGGAGCGCCTTGGCGCTCCCTCGTAACCAGGAACTGAGAGTTACTTTAGTACTTCGGGACCTTCGGATCGACGCGGTCGGACCAGGCTGTGATGCCGCCCGCCAGGTTGTGCACTTTCTTGAATCCGGCTTGCTGCAGGAAGGCAACGGCCTTGGCGCTGCGTCCGCCCATTTTGCAGTGGACGACGATCTCGCGGCTCGAATCCAGTTCGTTCACGCGCTTGGGCAAATCGTTCAGCGGGATCAGATATCCGCCGATGTTGCAGATCTGGTACTCGTGGGGCTCGCGAACGTCAAGCACAAAGAGGTCGTCTTTGGCGTCGAGACGACGCTTCAGGTCTTCGACTTGAATCTCAGGGACTCCGCTGCTCACAGGCTTTTCCTCCCCACGAACGCCGCAAAACTCGTTGTAGTCTATCAGCTTGGTGACCGTGGGATGGGTGCCGCAAACCGGGCAATCCGGATTCTTGCGCAGCTTGAGTTCGCGGAACTTCATGCCCAGCGCGTCGATCAGCAGCAGGCGCCCGATCAGGGGATCGCCGATGCCGAGAATCAGCTTGATGACTTCGGTGGCCTGCATTACCCCGACGAGACCTGGGAGAATGCCGAGCACCCCGCCCTCCGCGCAAGAAGGTACCAGACCCGGCGGTGGCGGCTCGGGATAGAGGCAGCGGTAGCACGGGCCGTCTTCGGTGGCAAAGACGCTGGCTTGGCCCTCGAAGCGGAAGATCGATCCGTACACGTTGGGCTTGCCGGTAAGGACGCAAGCATCGTTCACCAGATAGCGCGTGGGAAAGTTGTCGGTGCCGTCGGCGATGATGTCGAAGTCGCGAAACAGTTCAAGCGCATTGGCGCTGCTCAGGCGCGTGTCGAAAGTCCGCAGGTTCAGGAAGGGATTGATGCCTTTCAGCTTGTCGGCAGCGGAATCGAGCTTCTTGCGGCCCACGTCGGCGGTCGAGTGGATGATCTGGCGCTGCAGGTTGGTGTAGTCCACCACATCGAAGTCGACGAGGCCCAGGGTGCCGACCCCTGCCGCCGCAAGATACAGCGCCAGCGGCGATCCCAGTCCGCCCGTGCCGATGCACAGCACTCGCGCCGCTTTCAGCTTCTGCTGCCCCTCCATGCCGACCTCGGGCATGATCAGGTGGCGCGAGTACCGCAGAATTTCGTCCTTGTTCAGCGTTACGGGAAGTTCGGTGGTGGTGGCCATAATGTCCTCGGTTGAATTTCCTCCGTGTACCTTCGTGCCCTTGGTGGTTGAAAGATTTTCCTCGCCGAACCCACGAAACTCTCGCTGGAATGGAATCGACGACCGCGCGAATGCGGGCTAGCAACAGGAAGGGCAACAGCAACAACAGCGCATTGTAGCGACAGGAGTCAAATCAGAAATCCCCAATCAGGCAGCGCCTCCGGCGATGGAAGGCACGATGGAAATGTTATCACCTTCCTTCAGGGCGGTCGCTTCTTTCTGCATGTAGCGAATGTCTTCGTCGTTGACGTAAAGGTTGACGAAGGCCCGCAGTTTGCCGTCCTCGGTATAGAGGTGCTTCTTGAGATCGGGGTGTTGCGCCACCAGCGCGGTCATGGCTTCGCCGACGGTTGATCCCTGAACGTCCACGGACGACTGCTTGCCCACATACTGCCGCAAAGGCGTAGGAATGTGAATTTTGCTCATAGATGTACTGTAAGAGATGCGGTGGAGGGAGGGCAAGATTCAGATCTGCCGGCCTGAGGCTTGGTACAATAGATTTCACGCCACTGACGGGGTGGCCAGTCTATTATCCGGAGCCTGTTGCCTTTGCTGTCGTCGTCAAGGATTATTTCCAGTTTTCTTCTCTTGGTTCTGATTTCTGCGGGGCAGTTTTCCCGTGCCGCTGAGCCAAAACTTCAGGATCGTTCTAGCGTTCCTTACCAACTGCATTTTTTTCACACCCACACCGGAGAGCGACTGAAGGTCGTTTACCGCAATGGCGAAGGCTACGACCCGGAATCGCTGGCGCGCCTGAACAGTTATCTGCGGGATCACCGCACTGGCGACGTTCACCAGTACGATCCCCGGGTGTTCGACCTGCTCCACGACCTGACGACTGCATTGGGGAATCCCGATCTTGAGATCGATGTCGTCTGCGGCTACCGCACGCCCTGGAGCAACGAATTCCTGCGCACCCATGGACACGGCGTAGCCCGTCACAGCCTCCACATGCAGGCGATGGCCATCGACATTCGCGTGCCTGGAGTTCCTACCGCGCAGTTGAGGGATGCAGCGTTGGCGCTGCGTCGTGGCGGCGTGGGCTACTATGCCGCTTCTGATTTCGTGCACGTTGATGTGGGGCGTGTGCGGCGCTGGTAGGTGGCGGCTGAGTTACTTGTAGGGATAACCTTTCGCCAACGCCGCCGCCAGTCTTGCGTCGTGCCCGTAGATGTCATCGCTGAAATGGACGTCGCCGTTTTCGTAGGCGAGCGCGGTCCCGTAGACGATGAAGACGGGCACAGGCTTCAGCAAGTTCACTGTGACGTTGTCTTTTCCACTCTGCATGGCCTGCTGGACTTTTTCGAGCGTCCATCCCGGATTGTTGCGCAGCGCCCACGTGGCCAGTTCTGCGGGCTTTTCGACGCGAATGCAGCCGTGGCTGAAATCACGGCGTGAACGTGAAAACAGTTCCGGAGCGGGCGTGCTATGCAGGTACACGTTAAATTCGTTGGGGAAAATCAGTTTGACCAGCCCGAGGGCGTTGGTGGGGCCAGGCTTTTGCCGCACCGCCAGTTTTCCCGCCCGTAGTTGGGCCAATACGTCATCGGAAATCTCTCCTGAGGTGACCACCTTTCCGTCATGCGTGGTGACCTCGTAATTCTTGCGCGCGATATAGGTTCGGTCGCGCTGGATGGCGGGAACAATCTCGCCGCGCAGAATGCTGGGAGGAACGTTCCAGTAGGGCCGCATGACAACGTACGTCATCTCGCGCGTGAAGATCGGCGTTTGCGTGCGCATCGCTTTCCCGACCACCACGCGCGTATCCATCACGACATTATTTTTTTCGTCGAGAGCGCGCAAGTGGAAATCGGGAATATTCACGACGATCGGCGGCGCAGAAAACTCGGCCGGCAACCATCGCCAGCGTTCCAAGGTGAGTTGCAGTTGGACGACGCGATCGTGGAGCGGAACATTCAGTTGTTTGATGGTGGCGGGACCAAGACGGCCGTCGGCATCGAGACCGTGGCGAAGCTGGAAGTGCTTGACCGCATCCACCAAGGGCCCGCTGTAGACTTGTGGATCTGCGGGGAGCACCGCGTCGGGCGGGAGATCGCCCACGAGTCGCAAGAATCGGGCCAGACGAGGCGCGCCTGCATAGGTCTGTCCCGGATCGATGGGCTTGGTAACTGTGGGAAGCTTCTCGCCATCATCGGTAGGTGCCAGCTCGACGTATCGTGCCAGCGCCTGCTCGGTGCGGCGATATGCGGCAAACGGCGGCTCCACTTCATCCAAGACCGTTTGCGGGTCTGCAGCGGTGAGGATCCGATCGCGCAGGAACTGGGCAAGGTCGTATTTCTTCTGTTGCACGTTGAGCCCGAAATCGAAATGCACCGGATTGACCCGTCCGATGCGCAAGTCGGATACATAGCGCATGGTGCAAACGCTGAGCGCCACATCAAAACGGGCCACGGCCGTACCGCCCGTGGGCAGCGCGCGGAATCTCTCCTCCCATCGCGACGCGTCGTAGTCTTCCGGGTTGAGCCCTTTTTTCCATGCGTCCTTGAAGCGTTCGATCAGTGACAGGGCTTGCGGTACCGGTTGCGTGCCCTGGACCCAGGCAGGAGCATATCCTGTGGGCTCGTAGAATTTCTGGAGAGCGGTTCGATAGTCGGTGAAGTTCGGCCAGCGCATTCCGTCGAGGTTGCCGCTCGCGACCAGCGTCTGGATGTCGGTTTGCTGCGCGGTCCCAAGGCGTGCCAGGAAAGCGACAAGAACACAAGTGCTCCACGCAAAACGTGTCCAGCCCAGTCGTCGGATTCCCACCGCTCGATTCCTCATATAAGGGTGCAATCTACAGGCAGCGGCTCCCGATCGTAAACTGGCAGAACTGGCAGTCTGCGTCGGAACCCTCTGAACCTCTGACCGCCACAACAGTCCAGTCTAAGTGAACACCGACTGCAATCTCCAGCGGAGCCAGACGAGCCACTTATGTGCCCTACCCGAACACCCTAGAATCTCTCAGGGAGAATTCCGATGACGATTTTCGATCCAGCTCGCGGCAGAATTATTGACGGTGGCGGAGGCAGTAGCGGCACCTTTCTTCGGCTGATTGGCTTGGGAATCGCGGCATTTCTGCTTGTGATCCTACTGTTCAGTTCCGTGACCCGAGTGGGAACGGGGCATGTGGGAGTGCTCACTCTTTTTGGCAAAGTTCAAACCGATGGGACTCTGGGAGAGGGGATCCACCTCATCAGCCCGCTCAAAACCAATAACGAGCTCTCGATCCAAACGCAGACACTCAAGGAATCCGCCAGCGTTCCTTCGAGCGAAGGCCTGATGATGAGCCTCGACACTTCGCTCATCTACCATCTCAATCCCGACCGCGCCGCAGAAGTCTTTCAGAGGATTGGCGCTGATTATGAAAACGTCGTGGTCGAGCCGACGCTGCGGTCCGCTATCCGCGAGGCTACCGCTTCGCACACCGCAAACGCACTCTACACCGGCGAGCGGGAAATGGTGGCGAAGCAAATTTACGATCAGGTGAGCACGCAACTCAAGGAGCGCGGGTTGACCGTGGAGAATGTTCTGCTGCGCGATATCCAGTTGCCGACAACACTCAAGGCGGCAATCGAGGCCAAGCAGCAAGCCGAGCAGGAGTCGCTGGCCATGAACTTCCGCCTGCAGAAAGAGACGCAGGAAGCGCAACGCAAACGGATCGAAGCCGCCGGAGTCCGCGACTTCCAGCAGATCGTGGCGCAAGGCATCACACCATCGCTGCTCGAGTGGAAGGGAATCGAGGCCACGGAGAATCTGGCCAAGAGCCCGAACTCGAAGGTTGTCGTGATCGGGAACAACAAGAACGGGCTGCCGTTGATACTGGGGCAATAGCCGCAATCGGAATTCGGATTTGCGGGGCATGGCTTACAATGCCTCCTCATCGGGAGGTTCTGTATGAACTGGACACGATTCGCCCTGATCGCGATCGGTACCGGTGTTATCACCTCGCTGACGGACTGGTTTTTCGCTGGCGATTGGATCCATCGCCGCTTCACATATCCTGAAATCTGGCGGCAAGGCGCGGAGTCGAGAGCGATCGCTCTGACCAGCCCGCTGCCTTTTCTGACCTGCGGGATCTTCGCCTATATCTCAGCACGGCTGGGTCTTCACTCTGTGGGCAGTGCGCTTAAACTGGCGCTTGCGATCTGGCTGATGGGCCCGTTGCCGTTGATTCTCACCAACGCCGCGTTCATGAAGCTGCACCGCGTGTTCGTGGCGTCGTACGCCACCGGCTGGCTCGCAAAACTCGCGATCGTCGCGATTGCCGTCGGATGGTTCCTTCACTAGATACTGGCGTGGCACGGTGTGACTGCGCCCTTACAGGCTACTTGCTACCATAAGGTTGTGCTGCCTCTGCTCGACGTCCGCAAATTAAACATCGAATTTCCCATACAGCAAGGAAACCTCGCTGCCCTTCGGGCTGCGGGACAGCCCCTTCGACTGCGCTCAGGGCAGGCTCTGGCGGCTGTCCCCACACAAACTTTAATGGCAGTTCGCGATCTCAGTTTTTCCCTCGCCCCCGGCGAAGTTCTGGGGCTGGTGGGCGAATCGGGGTCGGGCAAGTCGATCACATCTTTGGCCATCATGCGGCTGCTGCCGCCGCAGGCCCGCGTCTCGGGCGAAATTCTGTTTACGCAAAATGGCGCCGGCCCGCGGAATCTACCTGCGCTTGATGACGACGCCATGCGCCAGTTGCGCGGCTCGCGTATTGCAATGATTTTTCAGGAGCCGATGACTGCGCTCAATCCGGTGATGCGCGTGGGAGATCAGATCGCGGAAGCTGTCGTCGCGCACAATGCCATTTCGAAGGCCGACGCCTGGCAGCGGGCCGTCGACGCGATGAACGATGTTGCCATTCCCGACGCCGCGCGCCGCGCCCGCGACTATCCTCATCAGCTATCCGGCGGGATGCGGCAGCGCATCATGATCGCGATGGCCATCGTCAATCGGCCGCAACTGCTGATTGCCGACGAGCCGACCACGGCGCTCGACGTCACCATCCAGGCGCAGATTCTTGATCTGCTGGCCGAGTTGCGCGCCAAGTTCGGTCTGGCCATGCTCTTCATTTCCCACGACCTGGCAGTGGTGTCGAGAGTCGCCGATCGCGTAGCGGTGATGTATTCGGGCAGCCTGGTGGAACTTGGCGCCAAGCAAGACATCTTCCAGGCTCCGGCGCATCCTTACACGCGGGGGTTGCTGCACGCCGTGCCTGATCTCAAGACGGACCGCGCTCGTCCCTTGGAAACCATTGAGGGCACGGTTCCGGCGCTGCACGCGCTGCCTCCGGGCTGCAGTTTCGAGCCGCGCTGCGAATTCCGCGTTCCTCAGTGTGCGCGCGAATTGCCGGCGCTGGTCGAGGTGAGCGACGGCCACTGGGCAAGATGCCCGGTCGTCAACTCACCCGCTCAGTGAGGATGGTCGGGGCCTTCGGCAGTCGATGACCGTGGCGCCGGGCCACGCCCCTTCGGCTCGCTGCGCTCGCTCAGGGCAGGCTGCGGCTTGGACGGCGGAGGCGGCCATCTCCACATCTGCTGGATGCTCCATATTTCTTCCATCCAGTCTATAATCGGCAGTTTGTCCGGTGATTCGTGCGCATACTGCTTCTAAGCGACATCCACGCCAATCTCGAAGCCCTCGACGCTGTGCTCGCCGGCGCGCCACCCTTTGACTCGGTGGTGAACCTGGGGGACATTGTCGGCTACGGCGCCAGTCCGAACGACGTGGCCGAGCGGTCGCGGAAGTTGGGGACGGTCTTTGTGCGTGGCAATCATGACAAGGCCGCGACCGGTGTGATGGACCTCGACGATTTCAATCCCATGGCCGCAGCAGCCGCGATGTGGACGCGCAATGAACTGACGCCGGAGAATCTCGACTGGCTGCGCAACCTGCCGCACGGGCCGGTTTCGTTGCCGGATTTTCCGGAGGTGCAGTTGGTCCACGGGTCTCCCAACGATGAAGATGAGTACGTAGTCTCGCTCGGGGATGCGCTGGCGCCGCTGATCACTCTGACCATTCCTTTGACATTCTTCGGGCACACGCATTTGCAGGGGGGATTTTTTGCGAACGGCGCTTCGGCCGATGGTTTCCGGCCCGAGTACCGCACGGTGGGGCAAGCGGAATCGGTAGCGCTGCAGCTGAAGTCCAATGCGCGATATTTGATCAATCCCGGGTCGGTCGGGCAGCCGCGCGATGGCGACTGGCGGGCGGCGTTCGCGCTGTTCGATACCGACGCGCAGATCGTCCACTTCCATCGGACGCCCTACAATCTGAAAGAAGCGCAAGACCGCATCTTCGCCGCGAAGCTTCCGCCGCGGCTGGCCACGCGGCTGGCCGCCGGACGCTGATCGTTCCCGGCCTAAAACCTAATAAGTCATGGAAGATCGTTGCGAAGGCACTCCCTCTGCTGTTCGCGGTTCCCGAAGCGCGACCAGACAGCAAATTCGCCCGGCTTTAGCCGCTGAACTGGGCCGGAACGATGACGCTGCGGCTAAAGCCGAATTCCTGCTTCGAGCGCATTTACGGCATGCCTGGAAGGCGTGCCCTGATACGGACCGGAAGCGTACAAGCCCGGTACCTTTCAGGACCGAGGCCACGCCTCAAACGGCCAGGGCTTCAGCTCCGGCGAAAACTCTTCCGTTGTAAACTCGAATCATGCCTTCATACCCTTCCCGCAGCGCTGGCAGCAAGCCTCTGTTCGAATCCCGCCAGAATCCTCCCGAGCACTATCTGATCGCGCACAGCGACGGAGGGGCACGCGGAAACCCCGGTCCCGCCGGATACGGCGTGGTGATCAAAGACGAATCTGGGCGGAAGGTCGCAGCGCTTAGCGAATATCTCGGACACCAAACCAACAACTTCGCCGAATACCAGGGACTGATTGCCGCGCTCGAGTATGCGATCAAGCACGGGCCAAAGGCGCTCAAGCTGATCAGCGATTCGGAGTTGCTAGTGCGACAGATCAAGGGCATCTACAAGGTGAAGAATGCGGTCCTGCAGGATCTGCACGGGCGGGCCAAAGAATTGATTGAGCAGATGGACTGGTTCTCGATCGGACACGCGTTCCGCGAGCAGAATCAGGAAGCCGACCAACTGGCGAACGATGCCATGGACAAGGGCACGGGAAGGAGCAGTGCACGTGTGGGCGCGGGCGACTCGCCCGCGCGGGTTTCGAACCAGCCGCCAGTTCAGCAAGAGTTCGAAGGCGTGGTGCGGAACGGAACGGTGGCACTCCTGAATGGGAAACTGCCGGAAGGAACCCGCGTCCAAGTGCGGGTGAAGAAGTAGGTGATTGCGAAGTCTCGCGCCTGTTTTCGTGTATGCGCTCTACGCTTGCTCCCTAGATCCAACGACGCACGCGTGAGCGGTACTTTTGGTATGCGCCCGGGAAGACCTCGTTCAACTTTGCTTCTTCCACAGGAATCACGGTCCAATTGACATAAGCAATCGTGAGAGGCAGAAGAATGGCAGGCCAGATCTGTCTCAGTAGTCCCGCTTCCCCGAGGTAAGCAAGAGTGAGGCCCACATACATAGGGTTGCGCGTGAAGCGATAAGGTCCGGAGGTCACCAGTTGCGCCGACGACTTACCCGGAACGGTCGTGGTCTTCGCCTTGCGGAAGAGCACGAGGCCCCACCCTGCAATCACGGCACCCGCCGCAAAAAGAACCGCTCCAGCAACCGTGCTCACTTGGGCGGCTTGAGCAGAGACCACAGGAGGGAACATACGTTCCACCGCTACCCCGAGCAGATAGTTCAGAACGAATACCCAGGGGACAGGTGCGTGCAGCAGGAAACGGACCGGATTTTTCATGCTCCCTCCGCCGCCGACGTATGGTCGTGGATGATTTTCCATCCGTCGGGGAATTTGCGGAAGACCAGGGTGAAGAGTCCGTGGGGAGTCTTGCCGTCGGACATGGTCAAGTGCCAGGCGCCGCGAACGAAGGCCGCCTCTGGCCCCAGCATCTCGATGCGCATAGCAGAGAACTCCAGCGTACCCATCTCGTGCCCCGGACTGGCGTAGGTTGCTTTGTAGCGGTCGAGGGTCGCCTGCCAGCCGCTGGTCTGCCTGGCGCCGGAGAAGAACGTCAGGTCGGCGGAGTTCCAGTATCCCGACATGAACGCGTCGAGGTCGTGATGATTCCAGGCATCTTGCTGGGTGTGGACGACTTGTTCGACGGCCTTGGCACCTTCGTTCTTCTGGGGAGTTTGCGCGGCCACGAGGGCGGCGATTAGCGCAAAAGCAATTGGCAAGGCTTTGAGAGCATGTCTAGGCATGAGGTCCTCCAAGAATCTTGCTACCACTGCGCGAATAAAAACAGACTCTTCAGTTTTACTACTGCGTACGCGGGCGGGACGCCCCCGCGACCGCCGGCGAGTCGCCGGCGCTACCGTCAATGCGATTCTTCCGCGGCTGGGGCGGCGTCTGGAGTATCTACTTTTTGCGCTACCGTGTGTGGCACTACTGGCGGCGGCTGGAAGTCTCCGGGATCTTTTCCGGCCATGGCTACCGTCATGAAGTTCATCCAGATCGGTAGAGCCGCGTGTGCGCCGGTCTCTTTCGCGCCTAGCGATTTCTTCTCGTCGTAGCCGACCCAGACTCCGCAGGTCATGGTCGGCGTGAATCCCATAAACCAAGCGTCGGTGAAATCGTTGGTCGTGCCGGTCTTGCCCGCCACAGGAAACGGCAGCTTCGCGGCTGCCACTCCCGTGCCGTGCAGCACGACTTCGCGCAGCATCGAAGTCATGATGCGCGCAGTGCGCTCACTGATCACATCTTTCACGTCGGGAAAATCTTCCTCGAGCACGCGGCCTTCGTAGTCGGTCACGCGCGTGATGTAGCGCGGGATCACGCGCACTCCGTCGTTGGGAAAAACGCTATAGGCCGATGTCTGCTCCATCAATGTAATTTCCGCCGCTCCCAGCGCCACTGGCAAGTAGGGCGGCAGCTTCGCAGTGATGCCGAAGCGTCCGGCGTAGTCGATGACGCTCTTGATGCCGACTTTGTTCGCGAGTTTCAGCGCCGGGATGTTGCGGGATTGGGCGAGGGCGCGCCGCAGCGTGATAATGCCTTCGAATTTTTCGTCGTAGTTATGGGGAATGTACGGCCCGGACTGAGTTTCAAAACTAATGGGCTCATCCAGAATCGTATCGTCAGGAGTTGCGCCCTGGTCGATGACCGTGGTGTAGACGTACGGCTTGAACGACGATCCCACCTGGCGCATGGCTTGCGTGGCGCGATCAAACTTCGATTCGTTAAAGTCGCGGCCGCCAACCATGGCCTTGATCCCGCCGGTCGTGTTGTCGATGGCCAGGAGCGATCCCTGGGCTCCGGAATCCTGTTCGAGGCTGACGTGCGCCGCACCATTGGCACCGAGCGACAAAATCTTGACGTAGCAGATGTCGCCGGTTTTGAGAATGTCCGCGAGTTTGTGCTGCGTCCAGGCAACCTCGGGCTGTCCAACCGCTGCGGTGTATCGTCCAAACTTCAACGTTGCGATGCCGGTGCCCGCAAATGTGACCAAAGCGTGGACATAGCCGTTGACTTCGGGTTCGTCGTCCCAGTCGGGATGAACATACTTGTCGGCAACCGCACCTTCGGCAACGATGTTTTCGAGATGCTCCTTCCAACCATGCCTTCGCTCGTAAGCGGCCAGGCCGTCGAGCACGGACTGGTTCGCGGCTTTCTGCAAATCCACATCGAGCGTGGTATAGACTTTCAACCCGCCCTCGTGTACTTGGTCTGTGCCGTATTTGTTTTCCAGGTAGCGGCGAATCTCCTCGACAAAATAGGGTGCCAGCGAATTGGGATCGTGGGCCAGGCGCAGGACCAGCGGTGCGGAGCGCGCGTCGGCGGCCTGCGCAGCCGTGATCTTGCCGTCTTCCAGCATGGCGTTGATGACCAGATTACGCCGCTTCTGCGCGCGGTCGGGATGGTTGATCGGCGAATACAGGCTGGGGCCCTTGGGAAGTCCCGCGAGCAGGGCAGCTTCTTCCAGAGTCAGCTGCTTCGCCGGCTTGCTGAAGTAGAACTCCGAGGCGGCTTCGAAGCCGAACACTCCGTGGCCAAGAGCGATCTGGTTTGCGTACAGAGTTAAGATTTGTGGTTTGGTGAAGCGGCGCTCGATCTGGATCGCGAGCATCGTTTCCTGCACCTTGCGGTGGAAGGCCCGGTCGGGAGACAGAAAGAGATTGCGCGCGAGTTGCATGGTGAGGGTCGACGCTCCCTGCACCCGGCCACCCGACTCAACGTCGCGATAGGCGGCGCCCACGATGCGCCAGAAGTTAATTCCAGAATGTTTGTAGAAATCTTTGTCTTCGATAGAGACAAGTGCGTCGCGCAATACCCGAGGGAAATCGTCGTAGCCGACGACTACGCGGCGTTGCAGCGCGAACGAGCCGATGACGCGTCCATGATCGTCGTAGAGTTCGGTGATGGAGCTGGGGCGGTAGGCTTCGAGGGCGTCGACCTGGGGCAGGTCGGTGGTATAGACCAGCAGCAAACCGGCGGTCGCTCCGACGAGCACGGCAACCAGCATGAGCAGGGCGAATAAGACGCGCCCGACGAGCCTGCGTCCGCCGATTTCGACTGATGGAAGATTTTCGTAGAGAGACTTCATCCGTCGAAGTCAGGATAGCACTTCAAGCGGAGCGGATTGGTTGGGCCGCGGGGACTTCGTTGGCGGCGGTGCCGACTCGACGAAGAAAAACCGCCGACAGCAGATACAAGGCGGCTGCAAGAATCGCCAACGACCGCAGGCCGAACCACAGGGAGAACGATTCCAGCAGGCCGCCCAGCAGCGAGCCGAACAAGTTCGACCCGAGAGCGCTTCCCCGAAAACCAGCTCGGGCAAAGCTAGAGACGAAAATGATGCCGGCAAAAAACACAGGAACGCACAAAGCCAGCGTGGCCACGATCGCGCGCACCAGCCACGATGCGAAGAACAGCTTTTCTACGGGGACGGCAAACATCACGGCCAGAGTAAGGAACAGGCCGGCACAGGGGATCCAGAGTGGAATCCGCGGCATCGCGCCGTAAAAGAGATTGGCGGCCACGATGAGACATAACAAGCCGGAGACAACGATGGCGTTGACGACCCACGTGGTGCCGAAGAGAAGAGCCATCTTGCTGACGATCTGCGCCTCGAGCAGCATGAAGCCTGCGCCCAGGAAGAGGAAGTGAAGTTCACCGCCGCTGCGCTCTCCGCTGGTTTGGCGAAGGAACCACCCACAGATGATCAGGACCGCGACGGAAACCAGGGTCACAGAAATCGGCAGTCCCGGCTCATGCTGGTAGAAGTAGGGCCAGTCGTCGGTGGTCAGCCTGGCTTCCTGCATCGGCATTTTCGAATGGGTGGCTAAGTAGCCAGCGAGTGCCGGATCGGACGTGGCCTGGGCCAACCGCTCGCGAGATCCTCCGACGAAGAATCGGCCGGAAGTGTCGTAGCCACCAATATCGGTCTGAAACTGAATTGGATCCTGGCCGAACGTGTCTCGCATCAGGTTGAATAGGCGGCCGGCGATCCAGGGGTTGTCGACCTGAAATTTTACGATGAACAAGCCGTCCGGCTTAAGCAGACGCTTGGCCCGCTGCATGGCTTCGCGGGTATAGACGTAGTTGTCGATGCGGATGTTGGTGAAGTGCGACGTCGTGGTGTGGGAATCGAGGAGAGAGAAGACGATGAGATCGAAGTGATCGTGGCTGTTCTGGATGTAGCTGCGGGCGTCGTCGAGCACAACATGCGTGCGCGGGTCTTGATACGGATGCTCAAAGTGGAGTTCACGGCCAAGCTTCAGAATCAGGGGATCGATTTCGACAGCAATGACGCGTCCGGCACCGTTGCGAAGAGCGGCGGCAACATCGTTGCCCATCCCGGAGCCCAAGACCAGAACCGAGGGAGGAGACGGATAGAAGCGGTAAGGCATGTTGTAGGAGTTCGATTCCACCGGGTGTAGCCGAAATTCCTCGGCGTGCGACTGAACGAACGCCGGTGAGAGGTTCAGGATCGTTTGATACAAGGAATCGTTCGTGGTCAGCGAATAGGTTTCCAGCTGCCCGTTGCTGTACACCGGCCGTATCACCAGCTTTTGATAGGGCGACCAGTATGTACTCGCATTGCGGTGGTCTGGAATTGCCAGCAGGAGTACGCATGCGAGGAAAGTGAAACCGAGAGCTTTGCGCCCTGCCGCATTTCGCCAGAACACCAGCAAGGAGAAGACGCCTGCCACCACAAACCAAACCCACGGCGGCTGATAAAGGAAGCAGAGCAGGGTAAATGCGGCGATTCCCGCGAGACTCGCCAGGACATTGATGCTGTAAGCCGCAACTCCATTCGGTGCATTTTCCAAATACCACCCCACGAACTGGCCGAAGGGAATGAAGATAGTCGCAATGACGGCAAACAGCGGGACCACCACAGCCAGCGCGAGCAGCATCCCAATCCAACTTGTGGGCGCAGCCGGCACGCCCCAGACGTGGACCTCGACACCGCTGCCCAGCAACTGCGGGAGAGCAAACATGGTGCGGCGCAGCGGGGAGATCGGAGTCTTCAGGATCACGGTCAGCAGCACGAGGGGAGCAATCATCGCGCGCGGCTGAAGGCGCCGCCGGCAAAGATAGCAGCCCAGCCCGAATCCCAGGAAGCATGCGACCAGAACGAAGTTTTTAAAGTAGGCGAAGATTCTGATCTCGGACGACACCCAGCGGATCATCAACATTTCTAGAAATAAGCCGAGAAAGCTGACCAGCACGAGCTGGCGATAGCTAAAACGATCGAGACCTGCGATTGGGACTTCTTGACCGTGGGAGGCCGGAGTTGTTTCTTGCAATCCCTTGAACACGAGGTGGACGACGTAGAGGGCAACAGCGGAGATCAGGAAGAGAAGCGCGAGCAAGAGTGGCGAATGGGTAATCGTCTCCACTGTGTAGGACTAGCCTCCGTCTAATGGGACCGGAAATTTCAGGGAAATCGGAGCAACTCTATCAGATCAACCGCAGGGTAAAAGACGATCGCGCACCTGAAGGCGCGCGATTTCTTGAAGCATCTTTTTTCGAGAAGCGCCTTAGCTAGCGCGGCTCTTCAGCACTTCTACGGCCTTCTTCAACTGATCGTCGACCGTGTTCTTGGGCTTGGCGTCCTGGTCAGGAGTAGCAGCCGCACCGTCTTCGTCGTCTGGACCCACGGAGTCGTCGGCGACGTCCGCTACTAGAACGTTGGGCGTGATGGCCACGTCTTGAATGGCTTTGCCGCTGGGCGAGTAGTATTTCGCGACCGAGAGGATCAACGCGCCACCATCGGGCAGGTCAATCGTCCTCTGTACGGAGCCATCGCCGAAAGTTTTGTCGCCGACAACGTCGCCGCGCGCGTTCTCCAGAAGCGCGGCAGCGACAATCTCAGCTGCGCCCGAAGTTCCGCGATTTACGAGAACCGCGACCGGCAGAGTTGTGATGGCTTTCGCGGGATCGGCATTGAAGGCCTCTCGCGGAAATTTCTGGCCCTGCAGATAAGTGATGGTTCCGTGATTGAGGAACAGGTTTGCCGTTGCGACGCCTTCACTCTCGTCACCCTCGGCGCAGTTGCGGAGGTCGAGCAGCACCTTCTTCGCTCCTGACTTCTCGAGCGACTTGATCTTCGCGGCGATCTCTTGCGTCTTGCCCTTGGTGAGGGCTTCGACCTTCACGTAGCCGATGCCGTCGTCCATCATCTTTTCCGTGACCGCGGGAATGTTGACCACGTCGCGCGTGATGACGACCTTCTGCGGTTCGGCCTTGCGGGCACGCACTACGGCAACGTTCAGCGTGGATCCGGGCGCTCCGGCCAGCAGGTTGCGGATTTCGGGGAGCGACATATCCCGCGTGCTCAGGCCTTCAATTGATTCGAAGATGTCGGTCTGTTCAATGCCCGCCTTCTCGGCTGGGGATCCCGGCAACACGGCCACCACCGCGGCGTAGCCGAAGCGCTTCGAAACCACCGCGCCGATGCCACCCTTCGATTCCGCCTTGTGACTCTTGAATGCCTTGTAGGCCTCGGCCGACATGTAGCTGGAGTTGGAATCGAGCGACTCCAGAAGTCCGTGCAACGCGCCATCCGTCACCTTGGGAATGTTCGGCTCTTCGACGTACTCACTGCGCACGCGCGACAGCACTTCACTGTAGACCTGCAGTTGACGGTAAGAGCCGTCGCTCGAGGAGGCGTGGACGCCGCCCATCGAGCCCATAACGACGAACAGTAGTACGGCAAAGGAGGTGACGAGAATCGCTGCTTTGGTTTTCATGGACATCTGTTTTTGATCTTCTTCCGGAAGGAACTGCTTCCTGAGAAACTCTGCCTATTATATCTCTCTAGATGCGGAATTCGATCCCGAGGGTGCTTGCTTTTGTGCCCCATCGGTAACGCCGGGACTCTAGCTCCGGCGCTCATCTCAATAGACGGACGAAACCGACTTCTGTCATTTCGGCAGGAACCTTGGGCGGAGGCGTTTTCCGACGATCTTAAACAAAACAAACAACTTATTGCGACACTGGTTGGAAGCTGATGGTGAGCATGGTCTGCACCGATACCGGGCGCCCGTTCATGACATAGGGCTTGAACTTCCACAGCTTCACGCCGTCGATGGCGGCGTGCGCAAAGGCCAGCGATCCCTGCATGAATTTGGCATCTTGCACCGTGCCGTCGCGACCAATCAAGACCTGCAGGATGACCGTTCCCGGCTGCGCCTTGGGGTTGGTGGGATAGGCGATCTCCGGCTGTTCCACGAGCAGGGCACGCTCGGTGAGTTCGGGAATGCTAACCGGTTCAATCGACTGCATGGCGGACTCCGGCGATTTGTTACCCCCGGCATCGGGAGTCATGGAGGCCATGTGGGACTTCAGGCTCGACGGAACGTTGGCGGGAGTTGAAGCGGTGTGCTGCTCCTGATTCTTAGGAGGCGCGGGCCGCACCGGCGCGGACGCAACCGGCAGCGGCGCTGCGGTAAATGGATCAGCATGCTGCGGCGCGGTCACAACCGGAGCCACAGTGGTGGGCGCCGATTGTGGGGGGGGATCAACAGGCGTCGTGGAAGGCTGCGTCGGCTGAGGAGTCGTTTGTGGCGGCTGGTTGTCAGGGGCCTGCGCAGGAGGAGCCGTCTGGAGCGTTTGGTCAACCGGAGTCGCGGTGGTTGCATCCGGCGTCGCTTGAATCGCGTTTCCACCCAAGCTGTTCGGTTTCTTGATCGTCGGATCTACTACGGGCAGCACCTGGATCTGCGAAGGATCGGTCGTTGCGTCCGGGATGGTCTCAGCGACGGGGAGCTTGTACTCATCGCCAGCGCGGCCAAAGTCTTCGTGAGCCGCAGGTGCCTGCGGCGGAGTGACCGGCTGCGGGTTTAGCCAGCCGCGCAGCGACTGCTGCTCATGAATCCAGAACGTGTGAAGTTTCGGATGCCAGGGCGCCTGCGGAGCGATGCCGATCGCAAGACTGGCTAGCACTAGCGCACCGATGATTGCCCCTTTGTGGCGAAAACGCGGGCCGGACTTTTCTTCGGCGCCGGCGCTTACGCCGTCGATGTAGGCGAAGAGTTCCGCTTCTCTCTTCTGTTCTTGTTTCGGTTCGCGCCTTGGGTTCGGGACGTCAGGCTGGTGCGGGTTCGCTTCGGGAGCAGTCCGTTGCGCGGCATCGCTTGAATTCGCAGCAGTGGGCGGGGAGTAAGGCTGATCGAAGCCGACCAATTCAGGTTTTCCGGGGGCTACAGGTGGCGGGGCCGGCGCTGAAACGGGAGTCGAGGTGGCCCCGGCACGCGTCTTCAAATACCACTCCAGCCCGCGAGGTTCGCTCGGCACGGGTGGAGGCGGCGGAGCCGGCGGCGGGGCCGGCGCGGATTTCGAATCCGCGACGCTCGCGGCCACCGTCGCAGCCATCGGTTCCAAGTCTTTCAGAGGATCCACGGGCTCGGCCGCGGTCGGGGCCAAGGACTCATGCACATCCGAATCGGTCTCGAACTGGCCGCCCGGTGCCGTACCTGCGGAATGCAAGAATTCTCCGGCGCGCAGCGTCTTGTCTTTGGACGGCTCCAGGCTGGATGGTATCGTCGAAACCGAACCGGAAGACGCGCCTGCCGCAGCGGCCTGCGCCGATGATTCCTGCTTCGAACGCAACAGATCGCGCGCCGTGGTCAAAGTATCTTTGACCTGATTGAGCATGATCGGCTTGCGCAAAATCGAGTTGGCACCCGCCTGCAGAGCCTGCGGAACGCTGACGTCATCGCTCACGATGGCCAGGGTTAGGGGACGTTCGGAGGCCTTGCGGTCGCGAGCTGCCGTGAGCAGCAGCCCGGCTTCTGGCTGCTGATCCCAATCAATGATGACGATCTGAAAACTCTGGTGAGTGACTTTCTCGACTGTGGCTACCGGGTCGGAGCAGTGCTCTCCCTCAACGTCGAGACCGGCTAGCACCTGAAGAACAGGGGTAGCCGTCCCCGCGTCTGAGCAGAACAAGAGGCAGCGAAGGGCCATGCTCTTTCAGACTAGGGGCAGCCAGTAACGAGGGCAAGATTACCGAGGGGCCGTATGGCCAGTGCTCTGGCGGTCGGAGGTACATGTACTGATGGCGAGTGCTTGGTAGAATGCTCGGTCGCGCGCGCGCAGTTGATTGAGGTTCGGATCCGTAACTCTATGCCCCTGCAAGAACATAACTACTGGCTCACCACCGTTGAGTTCCCCGCCGTCGATGCCTCGCGGCCGATCCCTGAGGTTGTGGATGTGGCCGTGATTGGAGCAGGCCTTACCGGGCTCTCCGCCGCGCGCACCCTCGCCCAACGTGGCGCGAAGGTGGCTGTGCTCGAATCCGAGACCATCGGTTGGGGAGCGAGTTCGCGCAACGGGGGGATGGTGCTCACCGGGATGAAGCTCGGGGTCAACAAGCTCATCTCGATGTACGGACGGGAACGGACCCAGCGTATGTATGCTGCTTCGCTGGCTTCGCTCGACTGCGTGGAACAGATCGTTCGCGAGGAAAAGATTGACTGCGACTTCGCCCGGTGCGGGCATCTGGAAATTGCGTGCAAGCAGAAGCACTTCGATGATTATGCCCGGCAGGCTGAGGTTATCGCCCGCGAGTTCAACCACACGCTGCGGGTGGTTCAAAAACACGAGTTGAGTGCCGAGATCGGATCGACCATTTACTACGGTGGCATGGTCGATGAAGTCAGCGCCGGGTGCAATCCTGCGCGCTATGTCGCAGGTCTTGCCCGGGCCGCCATGGAGGCGGGAGCGCAGATCTACGAGCATGCGCGAGCGGAAAGCATCGTGCGAGATTCGCGACAGGGAGAGCTGGGATGGAAGTTGGAAACGTCCCGCGGCCCCCTATGGGCGCACGAGGTGTTCGTCGGCACCAGCGGATATACGGGTCGGGCCACGCCTGCTCTGCAGAAGAAGCTTATCCCCATCGGGTCTTTCATCATTACAACGGAAGTGCTTCCCGAAGCGCTGGCCCGAGAACTCAGCCCGCGCAATCGCATGATCTACGATTCGAAGAATTTTCTGTACTACTACCGTCTCACCCCTGATCGCCGCATGCTGTTCGGCGGCCGCGCCGCGTTCTTCCCTGAGACGGATCAGACTGTTCGCCAGAGCGCGGGTATTCTGCGGAGCGGCATGATCGATGTGTATCCGCAGTTGAGCGACGCTAAGATCGACTACGTATGGGGCGGCACGCTCGACTTCGCGTTCGACATTATGCCGCATGCGGGGCAGATGGACGGCATGTACTACGCGGTGGGTTATGCGGGGCACGGCGTGGCCATGGCGACCTATCAGGGCCAGAAGATCGCCGAACTGATGGCGGGAGACAAGCCGGAGAATCCGTTCGTGGGCATTCCGTTTCCGGGTGCGCCGCTCGGGATGTACAACGGGAAGCCGTGGTTTCTGCCGTTCGCGGGGGCGTGGTACAAGTTTTTGGATTGGGTCAGTTGACGCGAGCGGGACACCGCTCACTCGACACGGAACCTGTCATTGTGAGGACCGCGAAGGATCTGCGCATGTCTCTTACAGCATAGAGGCTGACGGCGAGTTCGTAGATCCTTCGGCCCGCAGAGAACGCGGACCTCAGGATGACAGAACATCTCGATTCACGGTTCGCCGCAGTCCGAAGTACACCAACGGCCCTACCACAATCGCAATGGCGCCGCCGATCAGGCCGAAGCGATCGCTGCCTAACAAAGCAACCAGCGCCATCACCACAGGCGCGCCCACCACGTAAAGCAATCCCATGCGCCCGCCCGGAATCTTGAACGAGCGTTCTAGCTCGGGCCGCGTGCGCCGTAATTTCCAAGCGGACAGAACCGTCAACACAGTCGTCGCTGAACGCAGCCAGATGTATACCGAGATCAGTTCGGCCAGGCTCTGCCACGCCAGCAGGCCGTAAATCACTGCTGAGACGACAATCGCCAGCCATGGCGTCCCGTAGCGCGAGTGCTTGCGGGTGAGGATTTGCGGGAGGTATCCGTCTTCGGCCATGGCGAAGGGCATACGAGTCGTGGTCAGCACGGTGCTGTTCAGCAAAGCGACGTTGCCGACCATTGCGGCCAGGGTCATCCACGTACCCAGCCACGGGCCGCCGATCATGCTGGCGGCCTCGGAGAAGAATCCGGTATGCCACTTTTCCCAGTTGCCGGCCGACGCGAGTCCCGCAAGGGTTGGCAGAAAGTACGCCGCAATGGAAAGCGGCACAACCAGGGCGAGCGCTCGCGGATAGGAACGTTGTGGGTTCTCTACCTCTTCGGCCACCGTCGAGAGTTGCTCGTAGCCGGAGTAGAGCCAGAGCCCGAGCGCCAGACCCACTCCGAAAACTTTGAAGGTCGCTTGATGCGGAGGTACCCATGGCAGGAAAGGATTGTGGTGCCAGTGGACGAGCGCGATGACAATCATGGTCATCACGGGAATGAAAATGAAAATTTCTAGCGCGGTCGCGAGTTGGCCGACCATTTCGATGCCGCGTACATTGATCCACGTCAACACTACGATCAACGCGACCGAGACGAGGTAGTGCTCCCACCATGTCATCTTCGGAAAGTAGTAAACGAGATAGTCCGTGAACAACACGGCATAGGCGCCGCCCAGAAGGAAGGATGCCGTCCAATTCCACCAGCCGGCGAGGAATCCCCAGAAGTCACCGAAGGCGGCGCGCGTCCAGCGGTAGAAGCCGCCTTCGACGGGCATAGCGGTAGTCAACTCTGCCGACACCAGCGACACCGGAATGCACCAGAAAAACGGCAGGATCAGCAGGTAGATCAGCGTCATCCCCGGACCCGCGGTGGTGACCATGTCCTCGAGTCCGAAGGGGCCGCCCGTCGTGTAGGAGAACATGACGAAGACGAGGTAGAAGAGGCCGGCCTTGCGCAGAGTGGAGGATTTGTCGTTCGTGGTCAATGGGAATTGTTGATTGGCGATGGTTGATTGCTGATGGAAACCCGCTCTCGCGTTTCAATCAGCAATCATCAATCAAGAATCAGGGAATTGGATCGCTACGCCGCCAGCGTCCCACTCAGCGCGCCTTCCAATTCCAGCAACTGCCGCTTCACGTCGAGGCCGCCGCCGTAGCCGCACAGCGTGCCGTCGGAGGCGATCACGCGATGGCAGGGGACGACGATCGCGACCGGATTGCGATTGTTGGCCATACCCACGGCGCGAAATCCCTGGGGCCTGCCCACCGCGCGCGCGATGTCACCGTAGGATCGGGTTTCGCCATAGGGAATCGCCAGCAGAGCGCGCCAGCAGGCGAGTTGAAAATCCGTACCCCGGAGATCAAGGGCAAATTCGAACGCGCGCCTCTTGCCCGCAAAATATTCCTCTAACTCACGCACATACGGACGAAATGCGCTGGGGGACTCTTCGAAGCGGACGGCCTTGGACTCAGCTCGCAGATCGCGCGGGTTGGGGCGAATCGTCTGCTGGCCGGGCAGGCGCGCGTCGAACTCCAGCGCGACCAGGCCACGCTTCGAGGCGGCCAGGAATAACGGCCCCACGGGCGATGTAAACGTCGTGGAATGAAGGGTTTCCATAGTGACCCACGATTGCAGCCAACCTTTACCCGGCCAGCAGCGCCCATTACCATAGCACGAGCGTGCGGTCCGCGCCGCCCTTTAAATTGCAGGCCTGTTGACAAAGGTTGACAGAATCGCAGTTTTCGACGAAAGTGTGTCGTGCAATCGGAGCTTGGGAAAATCCAGCGTTGAAAAAAGCTCTCATCGTCTTCGCCGTCATGGCGGTCGTGCTTGTAGTTAGCCTGGCAGTCCGGGCTGCTGGAGACTGGCGCACCGTCGGCCAGACCGAAGCCGGCGACAAGGTTTACGTCAGTTCCGTGCGCGTTCTAAAGAACAATCAGCGGCTGGCGCTGGTTCGCATTGAATATAAAGATCCGGCGGAACTTCCACAGGGCGGCCCGTTCGTGGAAATGCGCGCGCGCGTGCGCTTCAATTGCAGCAGCGGGACGGCTGCTCCCACTTCAGAATGGTTCTACTCCCGCGATCACAGTGGACGTTTCGTCGTTAGCAAGAAGGCCACGCACGACGACCAGTTCGGCAAGCTTCCAGAGGGCGGGTTCGTCGATCTTGTAAGCAAGGACGTTTGCAGTCAGACCAAGTAGCTGCACAAAAGCTCTAACCACTAAGGACACTTCGCTCGGGCCAGGCCCCGGTTCACGAGGGATGCGCCAAGCGATCGGGGTCTTATTGCTTCAGCGCAAACGCCACGTACACTCCGCCCGACTTCGACTTCGGATCTTTTCCTCCCCCCGCTGCGATTGCGACGAACTCCCTGCCATCCACTTCATAGATTGCGGGAGTCGTGTTCGCAGAGAACGGCAGCGTGGTTTCCCAGAGCAGCGCTCCGGTTGTCGTATCGAAGGCGCGGAATTTTTTGTCGAAGTTGGTCGCCCCGATGAATAGCAGACCACCTGCGGTTACCACCGGCCCTCCGTAGTTCTCCGTGCCGGTGTTTTTCTGGCCTTTGGCCGCGAGATCGGGATATTCGCCCAGAGGAATCTTCCAGACATATTCGCCGGTGTTGAGATTGATGGCGTTCAGCGTTCCCCATGGAGGTGCCACGGCGGGGTAGCCTTCTGGGTCGAGAAACTTGTGGTACCCCGTGAAGTGATATTTCATCGCCGGAAGTGCGGGCCCGGAACTGGCCACTTCCTTGGCGTTGTTTTCTCTAATGCCGACGTCTTTGCCCCCGCTCATGACATATGAGAGCAATCCGTACCACTGGTCGCTGTCAGTCTCGCGGTTGGCGAAGCCAGGCATGCGACCCTTGCCGTTCCTGATCGTGGCGGCGACGTCTGCGGCCGACATCCGATCGCCAACGCCCACCAGAGACGGAATCGCCGGAGGTGATCCAGCCATCTTTTCACCGTGGCACACTGCGCACTGACTCAGGTACACAGCCTTCGGGGTGTTTTGGTCGGTGTTCTCGGCGAGCGCTCCTGTCCAGGCTACGTCGTTCGCGTTGACGTAGAGAATTCCCGTCTCCGGATCGGCCGCCGCGCCGCCCCATTCCGCCCCACCATCGAATCCCGGAAAGATGACCGTGTCTTTCCCCACGGCGAAGGGCACGAACTGACCTTCGCTGCGAAAGCTGCGAAATTTTTCCAGCGCCCATTGATGCACTTCCGGCGTGCGTTCGCTGAGGAGATTCTCGCTCAGCAATTGGCGCGCAAACGGCGCCGGCTTCACAGGCAGACATTGCTGTTGCGCGGCCACTTCTCCCGGAACATCGCTGGCAGGGTACTTGCGGCACTCGATGGGAAACAGTGGCTTGCCATTCGTCCGGTCGAAGAGGAAGACGAATCCCTGCTTGGTGGTCTGAGCGAGCGCGTCCACTTTTTTACCGTCGCGCTCCACGGTTAAGAGCACCGGGGGCGCGGGGAAATCACGGTCCCAGAGATCGTGCTTCACTGCCTGAAAATGCCAGATGCGCTCGCCGGTCGCGGCGTTTAGCGCGATCAGAGAGTTTGCGAATAGATCGTCGCCGACGCGGTCTGCTCCGTAGAAGTCGAACGCGGCCGAACCGGTCGGAACGTAGACGATTCCGCGCTGAATATCGACCGTCATTCCGGCCCAGTTGTTGGCCGCGCCGCTGGTCTTCCAAGCTTCCTTCGGCCACGTGTCGTAGCCAAATTCGTCGGGATGTGGGATGGTGTGGAACGACCAGCACAGCTTTCCAGTGCGCACGTCGTAGGCCCGGACGTCGCCCGGAGATGCCGGCAGGGTCTCAGACTCGCGCCCGCCTGCGATCATCAGATCTTTGTAAATCACTGGTGGGCTGGTCACATAAATCGACTGCGCCGCAGGTTCGCGCCCCAGGTCCTCGCGGAGATCGATGCGCCCGTCCTTACCGAAACTCGAAATCGGCTTGCCGTTCGCGGCGTCGAGCGCGTAGACGAAGTTCATCACAGCGACCAGGATTCGGCGCTCTTTGTTATCAGTCCAGTAAGCCAGCCCTCGATCCGGCTGCGTTCCTTTAAGTCCGGAGTCGAACTTCCAGAGCAGCTTCCCGGTCGCGGCATTGAGGGCAAATACTTTCTGCGATGGCGTCAATCCATAGAGCACTCCGTCAACCACAATCGGGCTGGTTTGGAGTCCACCCTCTTCCTCGGTATCGAAAGTCCAAGCGATAGACAGTTGCTTCACGTTGCTGCGATTGATCAGTTTGAGCGGGGAGAAGTGATTATTCTCAGACGTCCCGCCGTACACGGCCCAGTCGTAGTGTGAATTCTTTTCCGCGGACTTTGCCTGCCAGTGCCCCGGCCCTTCACCGGCCGTGGTCGCCACCCCGACAGCCAGAACGAATGCACAGATCGTTGCTGAATTCATCTGCCTCCGCTGAACAAACCCGCGGCTGATTCTAGATCAAGATGGGAGATTTCCGTTGTCCGTAAGTTTTTCACAGCCTGTGGCACCTCCGTAACCCCACAACTACTTCCACGCATTCGGCTTTCAGCTTATGCTGATAGAGAAGTCGGCGGAACACGAACCGCTTTCGACCCACCTCACGTATGGATTCACTTCGACTGTATGAACTGGTTGCAGGGGGCGGCGCAGCATTGGTCGCCGCGTACGTGTTGCTGCGACGCAAGCCGAGGACGGCCGATCAGCTGGAACGCGAACGCAGGGCATGGCTGGAGGGCACGGGCCGCATCACCGACGGCACGGTGATCGACGTTCAGGAACTGGCGGTCACGAGCAGCTACCACGCCGCCATCATGCTCATCTATAAGTACGACGTGGCGGGCGTAACCTACGAATGTTCGCAGGATGTGACCTACCTGCGACACTGGATCAATCTGCACTCCTGCCGCCTCGGGCTGAACACTTCGGTAAAATACGATCCGCAAAATCCTGGAAATTCCCTGGTCGTTTCGGAAAACTGGATGGGGTTGCGCCAGTAAGCATTGCGGGTGGATCATATCCGCGAGGCGAATATGCGCAGACTCTGGCAGGATTTCCGGTACGCGGCGCGGGGGTTTGCCAAGAATCCCGGCGTCACCTCCATCATGGTGTTCACGCTGGCCCTGGCGATCGGGGCGGCCACGGCGATCTTCAGCGTCGTGTATGGAGTTTTGCTGCGCCCGTTCCCTTATCCCGGCGCCGATCGCATCATGGCGATCTCGGAAGTGAACCCGCACGGCAGGCCATCGCGGCTCGCGGACCCGAACTTCGACGACTTCCGCGACCAGAGCCACAGCTTTCAATCCATCGCGAAGTACTCGGCCTATCCAGTTTCCATCTCCGGAGCGTCGCAGCCGACACGCACGACTGCGGCCGCGGTAACGCCGGAATTTCTGACGGTATTGGGCGTGGAGCCGATCATGGGCCGGGATTTTTCGGCGACTGACGACAAGAAGGGAGCCGAGCCAGTCGCGCTCGTGAGTTACGGTTACTGGCGGCAATCTTTGGGATCGGCGCAGGATCTTTCGCGCGCTCGCCTGAAGATCAACAACTCCGTCTACTCTGTGATCGGCGTGCTGCCGCCGGGATTCCGATTTCCGGAAGACGCGGATGTCTGGTTTGCCGCCGACACCGAGGGCGAGAATCCGAGCCGAACTTCGCACAACTACGACGGCGTTGGCCGGCTGAAGGATGGCGTCAGCGTCGAACAGGCTCGCGAAGATATCCGCACAATTGCGCGCAGGATCTACCAGACGAATGAGAAGAGCGACTATCTGCTCAGGGATGGGCGAGTGGTTCGGCTTCAGGATTCGATTACAGGCGCTGTGCGCTCGCCTCTGTTGATTTTGTTGGGGGCGGTGGGCTTCCTGCTGCTCGTTGCTTGCGCGAACGTTGCAAACCTGCTGCTGGCGCAGGCGTCGGCGCGCGAGCGCGAACTTTCGATCCGCATTGCGCTGGGCGCTGCACGCGGCCGTTTGATCCGCCAATTCTTGAGCGGGGCATTCCTGCTGTCGCTGGTCGGCGGGGTTTTGGGAGTGCTCGCTGCGTTTTGGGGCGTCGCCGGACTGCTGGCGCTGGCTCCGGAGCAATTGCCGCGGCTTGACAGTGTTTCCGTAAGCTTGCCGGTGCTGTTGTTCGCGCTTTTGCTCTCTGCTGCGGTGGCTATCGGACTCGGCGCGTTTACGGCTGCACGGGCGACACGCGGCGATCTGAGGAAGGGCCTGATTGAAGGCGGGCGCGGGCAGTCTGGTTCGCAGGGGAGCCAACGCGTGGGGCGTGCCCTTGTCGCGGCGCAGATCGCCATCACGTTGGTGCTGGTGATCGGCGCTGGGCTGCTGGGCCGCAGCTTGCTGAAAGTGCTCGAGGTGGATCCGGGCTTCCGAGTGGAAAAAATCGTGGCGATGGACGTGTCATTGCCCTGGGTGGAAGATCCCAAAGCGAAGGTCCCTCAGGGAGTTTTCTTTTCGAATTTGATCGATCGGCTCGCACAAATCCCTGGCGTGCGAGGCGTAGGAGCGGCCAGCGCACTGCCCCTGACTGGCGGCTTGCCTGACGGTGGGTTTTTGCTGATGACCTCGGAGGAGGCTCCCAAGACCATGGATGGTTTCGAGGCGTTTTTCCAGCAAAAGGAACGCCGCGGGACCGCTGATTTTTGCGTCGCGACCAACGGATATTTCCGGATACTGGGAATTCCGCTGATCCGCGGACGAATGTTTGACAAGCGCGACAGCGCGAACGCGCCGCACGTGGCGGTCATCAGCGAGTCGCTGGCGCACGATCGCTGGCCCCACCAGGACCCGATCGGACACACCATTGAGTTTGGAAATATGGATGGTGATGTGCGCCTGCTCACGATCGTAGGAATCGTGGGCGACACCCACGAATACGGTCTCGATGAGCCCGCGCGGCCGACGGTCTATGTGAATTTGTTCCAACGACCCCGCGCCGAGATGACCGTGACGATGCTGAGCGACGCCGACACGCGCCTGGTAACCTCGGCCGCGCGGGCGATTCTGCGGGATCTCAATCCGGAGATTCCCGCGAAGTTCCAGACATTTCAGCAGGTGTATTCCGCGTCGCTGGGCTCGCGAAAGTTTAATGTGATCCTGATCGGATTCTTCGGAGTCACAGCGCTGTTGCTGGCGGCCGCCGGAGTGTTTGGCGTGATGGCGTATTCAGTCAGCCGGCGCACTCGCGAGTTCGGCGTGCGTGTCGCGCTGGGCGCCACATCAAGCGACGTGCTGCGCATGGTTCTGGGACAAGGCATGCGTACGATCTTGATTGGCGTGGCGATTGGAATCGTAGGATCGTTGGCGCTGACGCGGGCGGTGTCGTCGCTGCTATTCGGCGTGACGGCAACCGATCCTGTCACGTTCGGCGGAGTAACACTGTTGCTAATCACGGTGGCGTTGCTGGCTTGTTACATCCCGGCGAGGCGCGCAACGAAAGTAGATCCGATGGTGGCTTTGCGGGACGAGTAGGGGGCATTGCAATTCAACGCATCCGAGCTAAAACACGTGGAGGCAGCCTACTGATCCCAACTCAGCTTCATCACAGTGTTGTGCTTGTCGATGGTGACGTGCAGGGCTTTGTCGGCGCCCCCGATGAACTCACCTGAAGCCGTGCGGGACAGGTCGACCGTCTCATCGGCCGAGAGTGCCCTCACGCGGATCACATGCTTTCCCGCAGGGACCTTGAGAGTCTCCGACTCCACACCCTTCAATCCATTGAACACGACCAGATGCTTCTGCGCGGCGCCGTGCAACGGCTTCGTCAACATCAGCTTGTCATCGACCCAAACGAACAAGGTGGCATCTTTGAACTGATGCTGAACCGCGAGATCGAGATTGGAAAGGGGCACAACGATCGGACTGGTCGCATGTGCAGTTGGGGGACGACGCTTCCGCGGCGGGGTGCTGGCGGGGGCTGGCGTCGCCGGAACTCCAACTGCCGCCGCACCAGGCACGTCCTTCGCAGAGTTCGGACTGGAACCCACGGCGGCGGGAGCAACGTACGCGCTCATCTCTCTGGAGGACGTAACTTGCAGTCTGGTTTGAGCCGCAACAAACACCAGCACAATCAGCGTGGACGCGCCCAGAATCAGATCGCGAATCGGCGCTTTCCGAACCGCGGTGCGCACTGCCTTGTCAGCCTTCGCAACCTGTGCCACACGACTGGTTCCTGGGGCCGCCGCCTGGCGGGTCGTTCGATTGCGCGTTCCCGTCGAGGCCGTCGCAAGGGGTGCGACTGCCCGGAGCGATGTCGTCGTCGAACCCGGCTTGAACATCTGCTGCACCAGGCGTACGTCCTCTGCCAATTCCGCGCCGCGCTGGTAGCGTTCTTCCGGATTCTTCGCCATCGCGCGCGCAATCACTTCATCCAGCTCTCGAGGCAAGGTCAGGTCCAGTGCGCTTGCGGCCACGGGCTCGCGATTCGCCACCTTGAAGCAAACCGTGGTGGCGCTGTTCCCCTGGAACGGAGAATGGCCGGTGACCATGGCATACAGAATGACGCCAAGCGAAAACAGGTCCGAGCGCCCGTCCACTCCTTCACCGCTCAACTGCTCCGGCGACATGTAGGCTGGAGTTCCCAGCACCTTTCCAGGCAGCGTGAAATGCGCGAGGTTCAGCTTGGCGATGCCGAAGTCGGCGATCTTGGCGTGGCCATCCTCGGTCAGAAGAATGTTACCGGGCTTGACGTCGCGATGAATCACACCCTGGGCATGGGCATAGTCAAGCGCCTCTGCCACCTCTTCCACCAGTTGCAGCGCCGTGCCCAACGGGAGTTTTTTTTCGCGCGCCAGAATCCGGTTCAGGGACTCGCCGGCAACATACTCCAGCACGATGTAGGGATCGCCGTTCTCGGGATTCTCTCCGACATCAAAAATGGCGACAATGCCGGGATGGTGCAGACGTCCCGCGGCCTGCGCCTCGTGGTTAAACCGCAGGCGAAATTCTTTTTCCTCGTCCGGTTCCTGGCCCAACAGCGAAACGGTTTTCACCGCGACCGTGCGACCGATCTGCGGGTCCAGAGCCTTATAGACCACACCCATGGCCCCGCGGCCCAATTCAGCCACAATCTCGTACCGGCCAAACCGCTTGATCTCGGGATTCTCCATGGAATCGTCCTTGGGTCACGCGTTCGAACTGCCACCAAATGGAAGGGGACCTCCAGTATGGTAGCCTGCGGAACACCGTGATCCCGCACCATGTTTGAATCGATCCATTACCCCGGTAACGCCCCTCCTGCCGCTCCAAACCAGGGGAAACGACGTTTCTGAGGCGGGATCTTCAGGCGTCGACGAGGCTCGCCGAGGGTTCCTCGAATCACAGGCTCGTGTGACTTTGGGCACTTACCCCCGCGGAGACATTTCGAAGCATTCCAAGGGGGACTGTACCAGTGTCTACTCTGCACGCCATTGCGGGCCAGTCCATCTCCCACTACTGGGTCTTGGAGCGCCTCGGCAGCGGCGGGATGAGTGTGGTCTATAAAGCCGAAGACCTGGAACTCGGCCGCTTTGTTGCCCTCAAGTTCTTGTTCGCTGACTTCTCATGACTTGACGCTGGCAGGACGAGATTTTGCCTTTACTGAGAGCTGAAGGCTGAGAGCTGAAGGCTGGTTTCTAGCTTCCCGCCGCGAAGCCGCCGCTGTGCGCGACGGTCATGCGGAGGTACTTGTAGGGATTGACTGGAGTGTCGTTGATGCGGACTTCGTAGTGAAGATGGGGCCCGGTGGAGCGTCCGCTCTCTCCTACATAGCCGATCACGTCGCCGCGGTGCACGGACTGGCCGGCTGTCACCGCGTATCCGGAGAGGTGGCCGAAGCGGGTGCTGATGCCGTTGCCGTGATCGATCATGATGGCTTTGCCGTAGCCGCCCATCAAGTCGCTGAAGACAACCTTGCCATCCGCCGGAGCGATAATCGGGGCGCCATAGCTGCTGCCGATATCCACGCCGCTGTGAAATGCGCCTTCACCGTTGAATGGATCAATCCGTTCGCCGAAGCTGCCTGTCACCTGGCCTTCGACCGGCCATAGGTTAGGAGCCGAATTGGCCTTGAACCAGTCGGCCGTCGTCGCATTGCGTGTCAGACCCATGGTCAGGCCGACCATCGTCGCCCCGGTCAGGGCCGAAGTCCGCAAGGCATGCAACTGGTCGAGTGAAGAACTCACATCGGCATCCTGAATCTGCTCTGAGGTTGCCGTCACCAGCGTAGGCTGCGCTTTTAGCCCGTAAAGAGCAGAAACTTCTCCGGCGATCGAGCCCAGCGACGCGACCTGCACGTCGCGCTCTTTGGCAACCTGCTCCAGGCGCGAATAATTGTTTTTCAGCTGATCTTTTTCCGTCCGCAACTCGTTGTAGCGAGAAACTTTCAGGAGCATGCGGGTATAGGAGCTGGCAATGCCTGTCAGGCTGAGGAATCCGATTGCGGCGCCCACGACAAAGACGTAAAGGTAGTGCACGGGGATGGAGATCTTGCGCAGCTGGCCGTCGTCCCCGCGGGCCACAAAAAGGATGTAAAAGCGTTTCTGCAATTCGCTCCTCTAGTTTTTGAAACATCAGGTCCGGAACTCCAGGCCCAGTTTCTTAGTTGCAGAAACGCCTGTTCGGACCACCTGACTTTTTTCGGGCTACGCTCCCATCTTGGGAATGGAAACTTTCTCGCGCCCTACGCCTACCGAGAACTACAAGCCAAACTTGAATTCGTACTCGTCTGCAATTACTACCGCCTGCAGAACTTAGCTCGGCCAAAGGTTAATGTGAATGACTGGTTAACGGTAACAAACTGGGTTCCCCCTGTCAACGAGGCAGTAGGGCTTTTCCGGTTACCGAAGGCGGGGTAACCAGGGCTCCGAGGGACAGGTTACGGATGTACGCTTTCCCAAGTCTCGGATCTGTGAATCCTGCGGACAAAACCTGCCATCTCACGACCGGCGGTATAGTAGTTGCGCCGTGCCGCTTCCCGAAAAAGCGCTGATTGCCCAGGTTCGCCGTATGGCGAAATTCTCCACTCGTGGGCGTGTTCTCGGCTCGAACCGTGCGATCTTCACCGGAATTGGAGATGACTGCGCCGTGCTGCGCCTGCTACCAGGACGCGAATCCCTGGTCACGACCGACTTCACGCTGGAAGGCATTCACTTCCGGCGCGGCTGGCATCCGCCGGAATCGGTCGGCCATCGCTGCCTGGCGCGCGGACTAAGCGATATTGCCGCTATGGGCGGCGAGCCGGTGGCGGCGTTCCTCTCTCTCGCGTTGCCGCGGGATTTACCTCAATCTTGGGTGGGACGCTTTGCCCGCAGTCTGATCAGTCTGGGGGAGCGATTTGGCGTCACGCTCGCAGGAGGCGATACAGCCGAATCGCCCAGCGGGATCCTCGCCGACATCATCGTGGTCGGCATCGCGCCCAGAGGAAAGTCCGTCCTTCGCTCTGGCGCCCAGCCCGGCGACCGCATCTTCGTCAGCGCTGAACTCGGTGGATCGGCGGCCGCAGTCGTGCAAATGAAGGCCAAGCCTAAAAAGAAGGTGAGGCCCGGCGACTATCCCCGCCATTTTTATCCTGAGCCGCGCGTCGAACTCGGACGCATTCTACGCGAGAAGGGTCTGGCCTCCGCCATGATTGACACCAGCGATGGGCTATCCACCGACCTCGCCCACCTCTGCGAGGAAAGCAACGTCGGAGCCGAAGTGGAATCGGTACTGATCCCTCGCGCCAGTGTGGGCAAGCCTGCCCGCGAGGTGGATCTGGACCTGGCCCTACACGGTGGCGAGGATTACGAACTGCTGTTCACGGCTCGGCCCGGTAAGCGCATTCCCGCCCACATCGCCGGAGTGGCGCTGACCCACATCGGCCACATCACCCGCTCGCGACTCATTCTCGTGCGCAATCTCAAAGGTGTCGCTTACCAATTTGAGCCGCGAGGGTGGGAGCACTTCCGCAAACGATAAGACTTTGTCATCGAGGAGGTCCGCGTTCTCTACAGCCTTGTCATCCTGAGGCCCGCGTTCCTGTGCGGGCCGAAGGATCCGTGCACTTTGTGGGCAGCTGGTGTGTGGCGCCAGCAAGATGCACGGATCCTTCGCCTTGCTCAGGATGACAAGTGAAGTGATGTGAGGGGCTGCCGCCGGCAAATCCTGCCCGCCGTTACCTCCGTCACTACTCTGTCTCTTCCCGGTCCGACAAAACGGGACTAAAGTTAATCCATGTCGTCCAGTAAATGGCTTCTCCTCCCAGCTCTCGGTCTTTTGTTAACGGTCGCCGCCGCTGCTCAAAAGAAACAGCCGCCTCCGCCACCAGCGCACGCGAAGTCTCCGTCGCCCGCAGTCACCGACGAACTCATCCATAAACAGTTCGGAGATAACTGTTCGCTGCTGCCGGGGCCACCGCAGTTTGTCGCCGACCTGGATGACGACGGTGTCGACGACCTGCTCGTCGCCGCCAAATGCAAGAATCCGATGGCCGACAAGGACGAATACGGTTTCGTCGTCGCCGATCCTTACAACGGCGCGCTGGGTTATGGTGATGTGAAGGTCACATCCACATTCGCTTCCGACGAACCCGATCGCCGCGGCATCAGTCTGCTCATCATTCACGGCGCCGATAAGGACGCATGGCGCGCTGAGAAACCCAAGGCCAAATTTCTTTTGATCAACCTGCCCTTCAAGACTCTGACGGTGAAAAGGCTCGCCCAGAAGAAAAAGACGATCCTCGGGATTTACATGGAGGAAAGGGGCGAGGGCGAAGACACGTCGTCTGTCGTCTATTGGGACGGAAAGAAATACAAATACCAGCAGCTGGGATCGACCATGGAATAAGGTGATCCGTATCGTTGATTGTTGATTGATGATTGCACCCAGAGTTTTTCAATCAACAATCTTCAATCAACAATCAGAAATTTCCCGACTCTTCTTCTCCCCGTTGCTCTTGTAGTAGGGGAACTCGCTCGTTCCCACTCGGCTCACGTTCGCCTCGGAAGAATCGCATACTCGATCCATTGATGCCTGCAGTTCCCCAGCGTAGCGCTCCAGGTCTTCGTCGGTCGCACCTTTTGGCACGGGGATTAGCTTACCGAAGTACACAAGTACGCGGGAGAAAGGCTTCGGGATCATCAGGCGGTCCCAGCTGTTGAGGACCCAGGCTTTGTCGACGGCCGCGTGGAACATGGTCATCGCCAATCCAGACGAGCGAGCGAGAGCCACCGGTCCAGGCTTTACTTTGCGGCACGGACCTCGTGGACCATCGAGAGTGAAGGCTACGGTCCAGCCCTCTTCCAGGGCGCGGCGCAGGCCGAGCAGGGCGCGCACGGCGTTGCGACTGCTCGATCCTTTCACTGCGACAAAGCCGAACTTGTGGATAATTCGGCCCATGTACTGGCCGTCGTAGCTATCACTGCTCATCACCCGGATGCCCATGTCGCGGAAGATGTAGGTCGCCGGGATCATACAGGAGTGCCAAAAAGAAGCGATCAGGGGACGCTGGTCCAGCGTCTGCTGCGCGCCTTCTTCGTAGAACACCGAGATACGCAGGGTCGGCCCGATCAGGCGAATGATGCGGTGTCCTAGAAAAATGATGATGCGAAGCACGATGCGCTGGCGAAGGGTGAAGCGCTGCGGGTCGATGGGAGGCAGTGCGGGTGGCGCGGCAATGCGAGTGCTGGCTTCGGGCACGAAGATATTGTAATGGCAGGGAGGAAGGGAAATATCTAAGGCACGGTCGTTGGGCCTCACGCGAAAATCTACGAATCGCCCTTTCATTTGTCGCAGGCTAACTCTCCCAAACGAGCCATCACGTTCGGATCATCACCTGCATAGCGATATGCGCCACAGCAGCAGTAATCAACCGCTCGAATCGCCTGCTCTAGTTCTTCTGCTGTTTGTGGTTGCTTCTTGAAATAGCAATGGTGTGCAGTTCCGCCAACTAGATTCGGGGAAACGGCCTCCGGCGCTCTACAGCTGATGCAGAGGTCAGCCTCAACGTAGAACGGCCGGGTGCATTTTTGGGATAGCGTTTCGGCTGCGGCACAACGAAAATCGTCGCAGAGAACGTTCAGATCGGTCGGACTCAGTTTTCCAGGTACGAATCGATCCAGGTCTTGATCCTCTGGCGGTGGTCGTCGGCGGAGGCGAAGCGCACTCCGATCGACTTGGGCTTGCACCAACTCACGACCGCTTTGAGGTTGACGCGGGGCAGAGTCATCAGTGCGAAGGAAACCTCCACATTCGCCCCGATCGAAAAATCTTCGGCAGTCTTCACCGACATGCCCCCGCTGCTGATTTCGATGCTGCTGGTGGCGATGCGCCGGCCGTCGCCGACCAGGGAGACTGCAGTCATCACTGGGATGCGCACGTAGCGGCGGAATTCATGAAGCACCAGCAGGCGCGTGGCGCGGATCAGCTTGAGCGCGGCCGGCCGCTCCAGCGGCTCGTTAAACATGGCGTTGATGCCGTATTTGGAGTAGCTCATGGCTTCTTGCGCGTTGCCGCCCACTCCGTAAATCACGCAGCGGCTGTTGGATGGGGATGAACGGGCCGCTTCCATTACGGCACCGGCGCCCTCTCCCAGGCTCAGCACGCAAGCCTCGAACTTTTCCTTCTTCAAACGCTCAGCGGCATCGGTAGTCACGACCACGGTTTCAATGCCGAATTGGCGAAAGCCTTCCGCCAGCAGTGCGCGAGCCGGTTCGTCCAGGCCTACCAGTGCGGTGCGGGCAGCTGCTTTTCGGGTGAACGGGGCGGGTGTGAAGTGTGTGGCGAAAGCTTTATCCATAAAGTTTGGGGGAAAGACTCCACTTTCGAAACCCATTGTGGATGCCGTCGCCCTCGTTGAAAAGACACAAAGGGCCAACGGGTGAAGTACCAAAGTCGCGTTACTTTTTCAGCGGATGCAGGAGAGAGTACATTACGGGCCAAAACCAGCGCGGAATCAGGGGTTTGGAGTGAATGACGGAGAGGATGAAAAAACGCCAACGAGGAAATTTTAAGATTCTTACTCGGTCCAGCGCCGAAATAACAGCGCGCCGTTGGTCCCGCCGAAGCCGAAGGAGTTCGACATCGCGTATTCGAGTTCCGCTTTGCGCGCGTGATTGGGGACCAGATCCATCCCCGCAGTATCAGGTTCGGGGTTTTCCAGATTGATGGTCGGAGGCAGAATCTGATCGCGCAAGGCCAGCACCGTAATGCCGGCCTCCAGTCCTCCCGCCCCTCCGAGCAGATGCCCGGTCATCGATTTCGTGGAACTCACTGCGATCTTGCGGTCGCCAAAAAAGTTGCGAATGGCATGCGCCTCGAGCGTGTCGCCGATCGGCGTCGAGGTGCCGTGGGCGTTCACGTATCCCACAACGTCGGGATTCACGCCGGCATCGCGCACCGCATTGCGCATCACCCGGAATCCGCCTTCATGCTCGGGTGCCGGCTGGGTCATGTGATAGGCATCGCCGCTCATACCGTATCCCGCGATCTCCGCGAGGATGCGAGCACCGCGCTTGCGAGCAAATTCCAGTTCTTCCAGGATCAGGATACCCGCGCCTTCGCCGATCACGAAGCCATCGCGGTCGCGATCCCAGGGACGGCTGGCTTTCTCGGGAGCATCGTTGCGCGTGGAGAGCGCGCGCATGGCAGCGAATCCTCCCACACCCATGGGAGTGATCGCGGCCTCCGCGCCGCCGGCAATCATCACATCGGCATCGTTGTGCTGGATGATGCGGAACGAATCTCCAATGGAATGCGCGCTGGTGGTGCAGGCTGTGGCCGTGGCTTCGTTCGGCCCCTTGGCGCCGCACCGCATGGAAACTTGTCCGGCAGCGAGGTTAATGATGGCGGCCGGAATGAAGAAGGGAGAGATCTTGCGCGGTCCGCCTTCCATCAGCGCGAGGTGCTCGCGTTCGATGATGTCGAACCCTCCGATCCCCGAGCCGATGTGAACGCCAACGCGTTCGTCGTTCTCTGGAGTGATCTTCAGTTCCGACATCTTCAGCGCCTCATCCGCGGCGGCGATGCCCAGATGAATGAAGCGCCCCATCTTCTTAACTTCTTTTTTCTCGATGAAATTCAGAGGGTCGAAGTTCTTAACCTCGGCGGCAATCTGGCAGGCAAAGGCAGTGGAGTCGAACCCCGTAATGCGTGCGACACCGCTCTGGCCTGCAAGCAGGGCCTTCCACACCACGTCGGTGGAATTGCCCACGCCACAGACCAAGCCGAGACCCGTGACTACGACCCTGCGTCCCAACTATTTCGCCTTCCCGTGTTTGGAGATGTAGTCGACCGCGTCCTGCACGGTCCGGATCTTCTCCGCATCCTCGTCGGGAATCTCGATGTCGAAGGCCTCTTCGAAAGCCATCACTAATTCGACGGTGTCCAGCGAATCCGCTCCCAGATCGTCCACAAACGACGCGCTGGATGTCACTTCGCCCTCATCTACTCCCAACTGCTCCACGATAATCTGTTTTACCTTCTCGGCTACGTCTGCCATGTTTCTCCTTCGTTTGCCACCATTAGATTTGAATTCGTTACTTCCGTTGCGCAATTGCAGCGCTGACTTCTGCTCGGGCCTTGGCCCTCCACAACTCCGCTACGTCTTACGCACTGCGATACGAAAAAAGGCGAGTGTGTAGTGTAATTGTCCCGGTGAATTAGTGTAAAGGAAGGGCCTTGCCACTTTCGGCAAAGCCTCGGCTGACTTGGAATCGCACACTTGAATCCTAAAGGCAGGACAATGCCGGGGTCAAACGTTGGGCGGGGTTATGATGAGTGGGTTGCGGCTTATCCGAGGAGTCCGGAGTGAAATACGCAGTGTGGATGTTTCTGCTTTGTCCCCTGGCATTTGCCGGCCCGTGCCCGGCTGGCCAAGCGAAGGACAACGATGCCTTGATTCATATTGAGCAGACATGGGCCCACGCCCTGGAGCAGCGGGACTCGGCAACTCTAAACTGTATTCTCGCGGACGAGTTCGAGGATGCCGGACCGGACGGCACGCTGAGCAACCGCCCCACCACTTTGGCAAAGGCCAGCGAGCATCCTGCTGTACATCACGACCTCACGGATCTGCACGCGCACGTAGAGGGTGATTTCGGCTACATACGCGGACTGGCTACGGCCAAAAATGCACAGGGCAAAGTCGTGGTCAGGGTGCGCTTCACCGATGTGTATGTGTACCGCCACGGGCGCTGGCAGTGTGTTGCCGGACATGAATCGATGCTGACCGAGACAGGTCACTAAAGAGGCGGGGGAAGTCGTATGCGCGCTGTCGTGCAACGGGTCAGCCGCGCCAAAGTCACGATCAACGATCGGACCAACAATGGGTGCACCAGCGGCGAGATCGGCCTCGGCTTGCTGGTTCTGCTGGGCGTGGGGCACGAAGACACCGAAGCCGACGCCGCATATCTCGCCGAAAAAGTCGCTGGCCTGCGCATCTTCGAAGATGTCGACGGGAAGATGAACCGCAGCCTGCAAGAGGTGGGCGGCAGCGTACTCGCGGTCTCGCAGTTCACTCTGTACGGGGATGTGCGCCGCGGCAAGCGACCATCCTTCGATGCCGCGGCCCCGCCAGCACACGCCCGCCGTCTGTATGAGTGTTTTGTGGAAAGCATCCGGGCCTCAAATCTGCGCTGCGAAACCGGCCGCTTCCAGGCAATGATGCAAGTCGAACTCGTAAACGAGGGACCGGTTACCATCCTGCTGGATTCGAGTAAAGCGTTCTAGCGCATCCTCCATCGAGGCCCAAACGGGCAATCAAAGGTACGCATCCTAAAGCGCCCTTTCGGTTATTGCGGGGCCACACGCCAAGATTGACAATTCAATCATCGGGTTTTGGCTGTAGGGGCACCCTGTTCTCCAAATGCATCTTAGTTCGGGGTCTACGTCCGAAGCTCGCGCGAACGAGTGCGCCCGGGATGTGGGGCCAGCGCTCGCAGCACGTGCGAGCGGGGATAGAAATCTCCGCTCCAAAAGGATGGCATCATTTATGAACCAGTTTACGAAGAACCTGCGGCGGACAATTTCCGTACTGGCCATCGCGTTGGTAAGCATTGCGGTTGTGCAGCGGGTTGTCGCACAAGATCAGCCGGATCAGGACGATCCACCGAGCCGTGTGGCGCGTCTCGGCTACATGCAAGGCTCCATTTCGTTCCAGCCGGCAGGCGAATCGCAATGGGTGGAAGCCGCCCAGAACCGGCCCATGACCACGGGCGACCAGCTCTGGTCTGATCGCGACTCGCGCGCCGAACTGTCACTTGGGTCAGCGGTGATTGATCTGAACAGCAATACCGGTATCTCGTTCCTGAATCTCGACGACCGCACGGCACAGATCCAGCTGAGTTCCGGATCGATCAGCGTGCGCGTCCGCGATCTGGACCGCGACGAAGTGTTTGAAATTGACACCCCGAACCAGGCTTTCTCTATATTTCGGCCGGGCCGGTACCGCGTCGAAGCCACTGAGGATGGACGTTACACGGTTGTCAGCATCCGCGAAGGCGAAGGTGAATCAACGGGTAACGGCCAAACCTACCGGGTGCATGCGGGACAGAGAGCGACCTTCGAAGGCACAGACCGTCTGAATGCAGATGTGGAAGAACTCGGCAATCCTGATGACTTCGACAATTGGACTTACGCTCGGGACCACCGCTACGAGAATTCCCCTTCGGCGCGCTACGTTTCTCACGATGTCGTCGGATATGAAGACTTGGACGATCACGGCGACTGGCGGCCAGATCCCTCTTATGGAAACGTATGGTACCCGCGCGTGGATGCGGGCTGGGCTCCGTATCGCGATGGGCACTGGGCCTGGATCAATCCCTGGGGATGGACTTGGGTCGATGAGGAACCGTGGGGCTACGCTCCCTTCCACTACGGCCGCTGGCTGTCGATTGGCGGACGTTGGGGATGGGTGCCGGGACCGGTAGAAGTTCGGCCCGTCTATGCGCCTGCTCTCGTCGTGTTTGTAGGCGGAGGCGGCGGCTTCGGCGGCAACATGGGATGGTTCCCGTTAGGCCCTCGCGAAGTCTACGTGCCGTCGTATCACGTAAGCCAAGGCTACGTGAATCGTGTCAACGTCAGCAACACTACGGTGAATGTCACGCAGGTGACGAATGTCTACAACACCACGATCGTGAACAAGACGACCGTCATCAACAACGTCACCTATGTGAACAAGAATGTTTCTGGTGCCGTCACCGCGGTTTCGCAACAGGCTTTCACCAGCGGACAGCCTGTGAGCCGCGTGGCCGTGCGAGTCAATGCCCGGGAAATTGCCGGCGCCCCGGTGAATGCCAGGGCGGTCGTCGCGCCAACTTCCAACAGTGTGTTGGGAGTTCATGCCAATACGGCGAACCGCGTGGCAGCGCCTCCGGCGGCCGTGGCGAATCGCTCGGTGGTAGCTAAGGTGACTCCGCCGCCTCGGCCGGTATCCTTCGCAGCCCAGCAGCAGGCGATGGCAGCGCATCCCGGGCAGCCCATCGCGCGGCAGGACCTGGCACGTTTGCGTCCTGCGAATACGCCAACTGCGCAGCCTCAGGTGAAGCAAGCGCCTCCGGGAAAGCCAGCGACACCGACGATGGGGCGGCCAATGAATCAACCGGCGAGCGCGCCCGCGAACCAACCAGCGAACCGCCCGGAAACTCAGCCGGCTGGCTATGAGCGGCCGGGAGCGACTCCGGTACAGCCCAATCGTCCGGCGCCGGCCAATCAACCACCGGCGAACAATCGTCCGTTTGAACCACCGGCGCGCAATGATCGTCCGCCTGCCGCGCAACCGAATCGGCCAGAGCCAGCTCAGCCGCAGCCCAACAACCGTCCCGAGCCGAATCGGCCGGAAGCGAATTCACCGGCGAACAACCGTCCGGCAGAACCACCGGCGCGCAATGATCGTCCGCCGGCGGCACAACCGAACAATCGGCCGGAGCCAGCTCAGCCGCAGCCCAACAACCGTCCAGAACCGAATCGGCCGGAAGCGAATCCACCGGCGAACAGCCATCCGGCAGAACCGCCGGTGCGCAATGATCGTCCGCCTGCAGCGCAACCGAACAATCGGCCGGAACCGACTCAGCCGCAGCCCAACAATCGGCCAGAACCGAATCGGCCGGAGCCCCAGCAGCATCCGGCGCCTCCACCGCAAGCACATCCGGCGCCGCAGCAACAGCACCCGCAACCGCCTCAAGACAAGAAAAAGCAGGACGAGAAACCCCACTAAGGAGTGGGCGTAGATCACACAATAGAAAAGGCGTCCGATGTTCCGGACGCCTTTTCTATTTCCTAAGACTAATGCGCCTGCAGAATCGCATCCGCTACACGCGCCGCTTCCGCCGACGCCTTCACGTCGTGCGTGCGCAAAATATGCGCACCCTTGAGAATGAGCGCAGTCTCGGTAGCGAGCGTCCCATAGATGCGGCTCTCAGGTGGAACGTCCTTACCATCTCGTCCGAGCGTCCGCCCAATGAAGGACTTCCGCGAAGTGCCCGCCAGCACCGGAAATCCCGTCGCCTGCAGATCGCCGAAGTGGCTGATCAACGGAAAGTTCTCATCGAAACTTTTTCCGAAGCCAAAGCCGGGATCGAGCACGATCCGCTCGCGCCTCACGCCTGCCAGCACGGCCTTCTCCGCCCACTCCTTAAGTTCGCGCTTGACCAGCAGCACGATATCCCCCGGCGGAGGCAGCGAGCGCCACTCTTCGGGACGTCCCCGCATGTGCATCAGAACCGCACCGCATTTGAGTTCAGCGACGGTCTTTGCCATGCGCGCATCCCAACGGAATCCGCTAACGTCGTTGACGACCTCTGCACCGGCGCCCACGGTCGCACGTGCAACATCGGCTTTGTAGGTATCGACCGACAGCACCGCCGAAGGATGTTTTTTCTTCAACTCGGCGATCACGGGAAGCACACGCTTGAGTTCTTCCTCCGCGCTCACCGTTGGCGCGCTAACCGCTGTCGCACCCTTCTTCCCCTCGACCGCCTTCGAACCATCGGCATCCACGCGCGCTCCCGGCCGTGTCGACTCGCCGCCAATGTCGAGGATGTCTGCTCCCTCCTTGAGCAATCGCTCGGCGTGTGCCACAGCCTGGTCGCGGTCGAGAAACTGCCCACCGTCGGAGAACGAATCCGGCGTCACATTGACGATCCCCATGATCAGTGTGCGTTTGCCGAGTTCGAGCGAGCGCCCACCCAGATCCCATTGGAAGACAGATCTCATGCGGCACCGATTTTAAACGAGGAGAGTGCTCAGAGGCGCTGTGTGCGATTGCGCTACCGGCGCCGCACGGCAGCCTCGCGCCGCCGCATGCCGCGAACCGCTCCTGGTCCCGTTCCCGTTGGGGGCTTGCGCATTCCGTCGAGCAGTTCTTTCAAGACGACCGCATTGTTGCTGGTCTCATTCTTCGAACCAAACAGCAGGGTCACACGTTTTCTCTTGCGCGCAAGCTGGTAGAGCTGGAGCAGCGAGTCCTCCGCCTCGGGCTGCGTCAACTCCTTCAGATATTTCTTGCGAAAGTCCTGCCAGTGATCGGGCCGCGCATGATACCAGCGGCGCAGTTCGTCCGATGGTGCCAGGTCGCGCAGCCATTCGTCGACCGCAGCCTTGATTTTGGTGAGACCGCGCGGCCACAAACGGTCAACAAGCACCCGCGTTCCGTCGGTGCGCGACGCAGGTTCGTAGACCCGCTTGATGGCAACTGTCATGGATGGGCTCTATCTTATTATTGTAAAGCGGCTAGCAGCGCCGCATATGGCACGATCGAGGGATAGTTCATGCGATTGCAAGATCTGGGGTCGGCGGGTCAGTTCTTGGAGAATAGGAACAAGAAAGTTCATCTCGGAGGGCTATTTCTCCTGCTCGCGTTGATCATAACTTCTGCATGCGACGTCGAGCGTCGCAAGTCCGATGCGGAACTTGGCCTCAACGCGCAACAGTCCGCCGGCCGCAGAATCTACGACGAGCGCTGCGACCGCTGCCACGAGCCGTATTCCACCCGCGGCAAAAAGGGTCCAGGCCTCAAGGGCGTTTTCCAGAACAAATATCTTTCTCTCAGTGGGCTGCCCGCCAACGACGAGCGCGTCACCGATATCATTCGCCTCGGCCGCAAAGAAATGCCAGGCTATAGCCAGACCCTGAACGCGCAGGACATTGAGGATCTGCTCGCGTATCTGCATACGCTTTAGCGTCCGACAGAGGCGTGGCGCAGTTTTCATGGGATAATCCGGGAATGAAAACCACGGCGAAATCGGAGCTTTTTAGGGAACTGCCGTCGGTGGACGAAGTTCTGCGGATGGCGGGCGTGGATGGTCTCGCCTCCAGCCACGGACTGGTCCCTGTGACCGACGCAGCGCGCGCCGTGCTGGCACGACTGCGGAACGAAATCTCTTCCGGCCTACTGGATGGGTCGTCGCTCCGCCTTGCCCTCCAAGGAATCGTCGGCGGAATCGAAGGGCAACTGCGTCAGGCACTCGAACGTTCCCTACGTCCCGTGATCAACGCCACCGGTGTGATCCTGCACACCAATCTTGGCCGCGCACCGCTCGCGGATTCGGCGCTTTCACACATCCGAGAGACCGCCGGACGCTTTTCCAACCTCGAGTTCGACATCGAAGCGGGCGAACGCGGCAAACGCGACGTGCATGTAAACCGCCTCTTCGGCAGTCTGCTCAGAGATCATGTGGGGACGGTCGCCTCGGCTGTCCAGCCAGGGCAGAGCCCGTCGGAGCCTCACACGGCCTCGACCATCGTGGTCAACAACAACGCCGCCGCTGTTCTCCTCGCGCTGAACACGCTGGCCGACGGCGGAGAAGTTATCGTCTCGCGCGGAGAACTAGTAGAGATCGGCGGTTCCTTCCGCATCCCCGACGTCATGGCGAAGTCGGGCGCAACACTCCGCGAGGTAGGCACCACCAACCGCACGCGCGTCACCGACTACGAAAAAGCGATTACCGACCGGACGCGTCTTCTGTTGCGCGTGCACCGATCGAATTTCGAGATCACCGGCTTCACCGAACAGGCTTCCACGGCGGAACTCGTTGAACTATCGCGCAGTCGCGGCTTGCCGTTGATGGAAGATCTCGGCAGTGGCGCGCTAGTCGACCTGCAGAACTTTGGCATCAGCGGTGAGCCCAGCGTGCTCGACAGCCTGCGCGCCGGAGTCGACATCGTTACCTACAGCGGCGACAAGTTGCTGGGCGGCCCGCAAGCGGGATTGATCAGCGGCCGCGCCGAGCTGGTCGCCCGCATGCGCTCGAACTCGCTCTTCCGCGCCCTCCGTGTCGACAAACTCACTTACGCCGCTCTCGAAGCAACGTTGCTTGCCTATGTGAAGCGCGACCACGATGCAATTCCCACGCTGAAGATGATGCGCGTGAGCAAAGAGGAAGTCGGCGAACGCGCTGAATCTCTCGCTGAAGGGCTCCGACCCTCGAAACTCAGCATTGAGGTCATCGACGGCGAATCAGTCATTGGAGGTGGCGCCGCCCCATCTTCGGTGCTGCCGACTCGTCTACTTGCTTTGAGTTGCGATGGCGTCAGCGCTGACGAGTTGTCCGCTCGCTTGCGCTCGGCCGATCCGCCTATCATCGCACGCGTGGAACAGGGGCGAGTCCTGCTCGATTTGCGGACCGTCTTTGCGGACCAGGATCCGATCATCGCCGTCACGCTCGATCGAATCGTGTCTTAGACCGACGGCATCCAATAGGCGTTGGCCGATCTCTACACCATCGGGCATTCCACTCGCGCCATCGAAGAGCTGATTAGCGCGCTGAAGGCGCATCAGGTTCAGGCGCTGGCGGACATTCGCGCGTTCCCCATGTCACGGCGACTGCCCCAGTTCAATCGTGATTCGCTGGAACAGTCATTGCCGGCAGCGGGAATTCGTTACGCGTGGTTTAAGGCGCTGGGCGGCTATCGCAAGAAGACTCTCGAAGAGTCTCCGAACATTGCTCTGCGCAACCAGAGCTTCCGTAATTATGGGGACTACATGCTCACGCCGGAGTTTGACCGCGCCATGTCGGAGTTGCTGGCGCTCGCCGAAGGCTCGCGCACCGCATACATGTGCGCTGAGCGTCTATATTTTCGCTGCCACCGCATGCTGATCTCAGACTGGCTGGTCGCACATGGTCATGAAGTCCTGCATATCGACGCTGAAGGCCCAGTCAAATCGCACACACTGACGGCAGAAGGCCGCCTCGTCGACGGGCGCCTGATCTATCGTGGAGATCGATTGCTGTAAGATTCAAAGCCGAGGGCATCCGCAACAATGATCGTAGGCACGGGCATCGACATCGCCGAAGTTCCCCGCATCCGCCAGTCCATCGAGCGCTTCGGCCAGCGTTTCCTGCAGCGCATCTACACTCCCGCAGAGATGCGCTATTGCGACTCCAAGGCGAATCGTGCAGAGCGCTATGCCGCCCGCTTCGCCGCAAAGGAAGCCGCCATGAAGGCACTGGGCACGGGCTGGAACCACGGTGTGCGATGGCGCGACTGCGAGGTGACGCGTATGGCCGGCGGCCGACCGACCATCACATTCCACGGCAAGGCGGGAGAATTCGCCGCCAAGCTGGGCGTGAAAAACTCCTCTCTATCCATTTCACACACGCAAGATCAGGCGATCGCGCAGGTTATTCTTGAGAGTTAGAGCGCGCCACTCGCCAGCGAACGCAAGTCTGCAGTCCGCCATCTGCTAGACTGTCGCCTTCCAATTCATTTATGCCCGTACTCACTTCGACCCCCATCTCCACTACGAGCAGCACCGAAATTCCGGAAAAAACTCTGCTGGGGGGCCTCGCGCTCACCAGTTTCTCCGCCCTGCTGTTGGAACTGGCGCTGACTCGACTATTTTCCGTCGTGCTCTTCTACCACTTCGCCTTTCTCGCAATTTCGATCGCTCTCCTTGGACTGGGCGCAGGAGGCGTGTTCGCCTACCTGCTGAAAGCGAAGCTCGCCGCTACGGACACGCGCACGTTGGCTGCCCGGTTGTGCCTGGCGAATTCTGTGGTCGTCCTCGCGGTGCTGGAGGTTGTGCTGCATGTTCCGGTCGCGCTGCGGGTCTCCTGGGGAAACTTCGCCCGACTCACGGTGCTCTATCTGGCCGCGGCCATCCCGTTCTTTCTGACGGGACTTCTGTTCGCGGTCGTCTTCGCCCGAGAAACACGCCGTATTCCGCGACTCTACGGTGCCGACCTCTGCGGCGGAGCGATGGCCTGCCTCGCTGTCGTCCCCCTACTGAATTGGGTTGGTGGACCCAACGTGATTCTCGTCGCCGGAGCTACCATGGCTGCCGCCGGCACGATCTGGGCGGAGTTCCATGCGCTGCGGCGAAATGCCGCTCTGCTCGCGCTCGCGCTGGTCGCTTTGATCGGCGCGAACCATTCCGGACGGCTGATCGACGTGGTATACGCCAAGGGCATGTTCCGCGATCCCGCGTGGGTCGAGTTTGCGCGCTGGAATGCGCTCTCGCGCGTGGAAGTTGATCGGCAGGGGCAAGCCAAGGCAATCGTCATTGATGCTGATGCTTCCACCTACATCATGAATGCCGATCTGGCGCACTGGCAGGGGACCTTGTGGGAGCACAATCTGATGGCTGCGCCGCCCGCGCTGGCCAACGTTCTGCGCCCGCATGGAGAGTTCGCGATCATCGGCCCCGGCGGCGGCGTTGACGTCTTGCGCGCTGTGGCCAACGGCAGCCCGAGCGTGACGGGGATCGAGATCAATCCCATCATTGCCACCACGATCATGCGCGGGCGTTACGCCGACTACGCGCAGCATCTTTATGATCGGCCCGATGTGCATATCCATGTCACCGATGGCCGCTCGTTTCTGCGCTCGACTCCGCAGCATTTCGATGTGGTGCAGATGACGCTGGTCGACACCTGGGCTTCAACCGCCGCCGGCGCGTTCGCGCTCAGCGAAAATAATCTCTATACAGTCGACGCCTTCCGCGAATATTTCGATCACCTCAAACCCGATGGCATGATCGCCATCACGCGTTGGGAGTTCCGCCAGCCGCGGGAAGCCTTACGAGTGGTCGCGGTGGCAATTGAGGCTCTGCATCGCCTCGGTGTCGCCAATCCCGCCCGCAACTTCATCGTCGCCTCTCAAGGCGAGCTCGATGCCGACGGCATTCCGGTTGTCGTGTTGGCCAAAAAGACTCCGTTCACACCCGAGGAAGAGAAGGCGGTCATCACGCATTTCGATCACTACTCGGAACTCGACCCGCTGTATCTGCCGTCGCAGCCCGGGAACAATCCGTTCTCCGATCTGATCGCGAGCAACGATCCTTACACCTTCGCGCGCGGCTATGCCTACAATGTCGCGCCGGTCACCGACAATGCTCCGTTTTTCTTCTTCACGCTGAAGGCCGGGCAAATCCTCGGCGAAAAAGGTTTGAGCGAGGGTATCGACTGGAAAGTGAATCTGGGTGTGCTCGTTCTCCTGCTTGTGCTGGTGATTTCGCTGATTGCCGTGCTGGCATTTCTGATTTTGCCACTCGCTTTGCGGAGCCGAAACGCCCGGCAGTCGCCGTTTCCGCTGCTCTACTTCGTTGCCGTGGGCCTGGGCTACATTCTGGTGGAGATCGCCTTCATCCAGCGCTTCGTCTTATTCCTCGGGCATCCGACCTATGCTCTCACGGTCGTGATTTTCTTGCTGATGCTGTCCAGCGGCGCGGGCAGCCTGTTTTCGCGCATCTGGCTGCCGCGAACAAGCCAGTGTTGGGTGCCGCATTGTTCTCGTCATCGTCACGCTTCTCGCCGACGTATTCTTCCTGCCGGGCCGGCTAGCCGCGCTGGTTGGCTTGGACTTCGGCTACCGCCTGCTGGTGAGCGGCATTCTCCTCATCCCGTTGGGATTCGTCATGGGCATGCCCTTTCCCACGGGCCTGCGCGCACTCGCTGCGCTGCCCGCTCCGGAATTTCCCAGCGGTCAAGGCGCCTCCGATAATTCCGTCGAGTGGGCGTGGGCGATGAACGCAGCGGCCAGCGTGCTCGGATCTGTTCTGGCCATGGTTATCGCCATTCAGTTCGGATTGACGGTCACCCTGGCTTGCGGAGCGACTGCCTACCTTGCTCGCCCTGCTGCTGATGCCCGCCCTGCAGACGAAAGCGGCCTAGGCCCGGCTCCGATTTTGTTATCATGCTGCGAGGGCGGGTTGCGGTCGCTGAGCTGTTGGCGCAACCGGCGCGTTCCATCCAGACTGGCATCATGAGGAAATCATTTGCCTAGCCAGAAGCAGCTCAAGTGGTCGCAACTGCGCGTTGGGATCACGGTGATCGTTGCCACTCTGACGCTGGCTTCCTGCTGTTCTTAATGTCCGGAACCTCCGGGCTCTTCACTCCCCGCATCACTCTGAAATCCTACTTCGATAACGCGCAAGGGCTCCGCCAGGGCGCTCCCGTACGTCTCAGCGGCGTGGACATCGGCAACGTGACCAATATTCGCATCGTTCCCGACAAAGACAAGCAACTCACTCCCGTCGAAATCACGATGAAGGTCAGCACGAAATACAGTTATGCCCTGCGCCGCGATTCGGTGACCTCGCTAGACACTGCGGGCGTGCTCGGAGAAACCTATCTCGATATTGAGAGTGCGCAAGCCCTCGGTCCCCCAGCGCAAGATGGAGACACGCTGCCCACGCAGGTGCATCCCGACTTCAACCAGGTAGTGCGCGCCAGCCAGAGCACGCTGGAGAACATGGACGCACTACTGAAGCGCGCCGACCGCATTCTGGCCTTCGCCGAAAGCGGCAAGGGATCGCTCGGAAAACTCATTTACGATCCGACGCTCTACAACCGTTTCTCCTCGACCGTCGCGGAATTCCAGGGAATCGTGCACGAGGTGGGCAGCGGCGAAGGCAGCCTGGGACGGCTGATCAGCCGCAACGATGCCTATGAAAAATTCATCGCGACCCTCGACAAGATGAATGGCGTGATTGACGATCTCCAGCAGGGCAAGGGCACGGCGGGAAAGTTCCTGAAAGATCCGGCGCTCTACAACAACGCCAACGACACCATCGCCAACGTGAAAAAGCTGACCGACGACATCAACGCCGGCAAAGGCACGATCGGCAAGTTGACCAAGGACGAGGAACTGGCGAAGAAGCTCGACAACACCATCAGTAAACTTTCTGCGTTGACCACCGAACTCGAAGCCGGCCAAGGCACTGCCGGCAAGCTCTTCAAAGACGAATCTCTCTACAACAACGCGAACCAGATGCTGGTCGAGACCCGCGACCTGGTGAAGGCCGTCCGCGAAAACCCCAAGAAATACCTGAGCATCAAGCTGCACATCTTCTGAGTACTGTAAAAGATAAAGACTTGGGAAGGGCAGAACTTAAGCCATGCTGGGTGAGTCGCCCAATGACCAAGGGCCTTAGCCGCTGAGGAAACTCTCTTCAGTGTTCTCCGATCCCGAACACTGACCCCAGCATCAGGATGACCAGCACGCCCAGCGATATCCACCCATATTTCATATCTTTTTCCCGGAAGAACAAGAAGCAGGCGACGATGACACGCACCACCGGCGTGGCCAGCATCAGCAGCACGCCGGCGCGCTCAATGCCGAGCGGAATGCGGCCGCTGACGAACCAGCCCACGATCAACCCGGCGAGCATAACGAAGAAGCAACTGAACGCGCCAACCCGCAGCACCAGCGCTACGATGCGGTCGAAGCCGGGCTCCCGGACCTCACTCATAGCCACCCTCGCAGCAGATGCAGAATCAGGTGCCCCGCAAGGTAGAACATCACACCGACCAGCAGATAGACCACGACCTTCGTATGAATCCGCGGGGCCAGGCGCGCGCCCAGAAGCGATCCCACAAAGACTCCTACCGCAAGGGGCGCTGCATATTCCACCAAGATGTCGCCGCGGCGGTAATAGACGATGGCGCTGGCCGCCGCGGTCACGCCGATCATGAAATTTGAGGTCGCCGTGGCCACCATCAGCGGCACGTTCATAAAGATGTACATGACCGGAACTTTAATCGGGCCGCCGCCGATTCCCAGCAACCCCGACAGCGCGCCCGCAACCAGCGACGCCGCGAGTCCTAGCGGATAGCGCTTCGGCTCGTAAGGTGGAATCACCGCGTCGTCCACAATGAAGGCCGATTCGTCGTCCAGTGGCTTCACTTTGCCACCCTTGGTCAGGATCGTGATCGCGCTGTACAGCAAGAATCCTGCAAACAATCCTTCGAGCACATTGCGATTGAAATAGCCCACCAGGTAAGCGGTCACGGCCGCGCCGAAAGCCGTCGCCAGTTCGAGCGTCATGCCGAGCCGGATGTCGGTCGTATGGCGCTGCAAGTGCACCGACGAACTTGCCGCCGAAGTAGTGATCACCGCGACCAGGCTCGTTCCAATCGCCTGCCGAATCGGATATCCGAAGTGCAACGCCAGGATCGGCGTGAGCAGCACGCCTCCGCCGATACCTGTCAGCGCACCTAACAATCCCGCGAAAAAGCCGAGAATAACCAGGAGAGCAGTCACCACGGGAGCGGGGCCCTCCGGATGCCGATTTGCTCGATGGGGATACTAGAACAGGGAACGTTGGTCTTTAGAAAAACGATGTTGGCGGGGAAGCCCGTCAGCCGCAAGCTATGTCACCGCCCGCGGCGTCGCAGCAGCATCGGCATGCTCGTGCGCATGATAGCTGGACCGCACCATCGGTCCTGATTCGACGTGGCGGAAACCGAAGCGCAGAGCCTGGTCCCGCAGGTAAACAAATTCTGCCGGTTCGTAGAAGCGGGCGATCGGCAGATGATCCTTCGACGGCCGCAAGTACTGCCCGACCGTAAGAATATCGACGCCGCGCGTGCCCAGATCGCGGAACACTTCGATCAACTCTTCTGACGACTCGCCCAGGCCCACCATCACGCCGCTCTTGGTGACCATGCCCGGAGAGAATTTCTTGGCGTTCTCCAGCAAGGTGAGCGTGCGTTCGTAGCGCGCGCCCGAACGCACCGCACGATAAAGCCGCGGCACGGTCTCGGTGTTGTGGTTCAGCACGTCGGGCTTGGCGTCGAGCACGATCCGCAACGACTCTTCCAGCCCTTGAAAATCGGGGATCAGCACTTCCACGCGGCAATCGGGCGTCAGCTCGCGAATCTCGCGGATGGTCTCGGCGAAAATTCGAGCGCTGCCAATGTTGTCGTCGTCGCGGTTCACGCTGGTCACGACCGCATGTTTCAGTCCGAGCGTAGCGACCGCCTCGGCCACGCGGCGCGGTTCGTCCCAGTCGATCGGCTCCGGGCGGCCTTTGGGCACGGCGCAGAAACCGCAGCGCCGCGTGCAGATATCGCCCAGCAGCATGAAGGTCGCAGTCTTATGGTTCCAGCACTCGCCGATGTTCGGACACTGCGCCGACTCGCATACCGTGTGCAGCCCCATGCCCGCGTGCCAGTTTCTTCAGATTGTGAAAGTTGTCGCCGACGGGCGCTTTCGCCCGCAGCCACGACGGCTTCGGCATCCGCGGCGGAGCGCCCAGCTCAATCTGAATGAATTGGGAAGACCCGGCCATCCCTTCGATTCTATCAGTTCAGAGGTTTTCTTCGGACTGCGGCGCTTACCCCACCTCAACCAATCCGTACGTGTGCTGCCAGCGCGCGCGCATGTGCACCAGAGCGCGGCTGATTTCTTCGGCTGAGATCTCCGCGTTTGGCCCCGCGATCACGAAGGCCGCTTCGTGCTTCGCCGCCTCCAGAAGCTGTGCGTCGCGGATGATATTGGCGACACGAAAGCTGGGCGTGCCCGCCTGGCGCGTGCCAAAGAATTCTCCCGGCCCGCGAAGTTCGAGATCGAGTTCGGCGATCTTGAACCCATCGTTGGTCTGTACCATCGCGTCGAGACGGCGGTGACCCTCTTCGCTGACTTTCCCTCCCGTCATGAGAATGCAATAGGACTTCGCCGCCCCGCGTCCGATACGCCCTCGCAACTGGTGCAACTGCGCCAGGCCAAAGCGCTCAGCGTGCTCAATCACCATCACGGTCGCGTTGGGCACATCCACACCGACCTCGATGACCGTGGTCGCGACCAGAATCTGCAACTCGCCGCGCTGAAACATGCGCATGACCTGCTCTTTGGTCTCGGCGTCGAGGCGGCCATGCAGAAGTCCAACTTTCAGATCGGCGAAAATCTTGCCGCTCAGCTCGCGGTACATCTTGATCGCCGCCTTCAATTCGCTCTCTTCGTTCTCCGCGATCACCGGATACACCACATAAACCTGATGCCCGGCCGTCACCTGTTTGCGAACAAATTCCCAAACCTTCGGCGATTGGTCGTCCGCAATGCAGTGCGTCGCAACCGGCGTGCGCCCCGGCGGCAGCTCATCGAGCACGCTGAGATCAAGGTCGCCATAGAGCGTAAGCGCAAGCGTGCGCGGAATAGGCGTCGCCGTCATCACGAGAACGTCAGGCTCCGCCGCACCTCTGACAGACTCCGCCGGGTCGGTATGGGAAGGGTTTGTGTGGCGCCGGGTCTCTGACCCGGCCGGGCCGAGCGAAGCTCGGCTGGTCTCCTCAACATCTCCCGACTTCCGCATCAGTTTCAACCGCTGCAACACGCCAAACCGATGCTGCTCGTCCACAATGACCAGCCCCAGCTTGGCAAACTCGACTTTCTCCTCCAGCAGCGCATGCGTCCCAATGACGAGCTGCGCGTTCCCCTGCGCGATATGCCGCCGCACTTCCCGCTTGCGATCGGTTTCCAGCGATCCGGTCAGCAGCACAATGCGGTAGCCCGCATTCTCTAGAATTCGCCGCGCCGAAAAATAATGCTGCTGTGCCAGAATCTCGGTCGGCGCCATCAATGCCACCTGGCAGCCATTCTCGATCGCAATGATGGCTGCCTCGAAGCCCACAATCGTCTTGCCCGACCCCACATCCCCCTGCAGCAAACGCCGCATGGGATAAGGTTTCTCCATGTCCCCCGCAATCTCTTTCAGCACGCGCTTCTGCGCCGCCGTGGGATGAAACGGCAGAATTTTCTTGATTGCCGCCCGCACCCGGTCGTCGAGCCGAAACGCGATTCCGGTCTGCGCCTTCTGCTGGCGTCGCTTCAGCTCCATTCCCAGTTCCACGAAGAACAGTTCGTCGAAAATCATCCGGATGTGCGCCGGCGTGCGGAAAGACTGCAGGGCCTCGAAACTCTCACCCGGCTCGGGCCAGTGCACATTCCACAGCGCCGCCCGGGGCGAAATCAGTCCCAAATGCGCACGTACGGCGGCAGGAATCGGGTCCGGCAGGTCCGGCGTGAGGTTGTCGAGCGCCGTGCGAATCGCCTTGCGGAACCATCGTGGCGTCAGCCGCCCGATGGCCTCATAGATGGGGACAATGCGACCAATCTCCAGCGATTCCGCGGCCTTCTTCTCCGCGCCGTTCTCGCCCGAGTCGGTCGGATCGCCGAGCAACTCAAACTGCGGCTGAATGATCTGCAGTTCGCGGCTGCGCTCATCTTCTTCCACCTTGCCGTAGAGCGCGATCATCTGCCCTGGCTTGAACTTGTCCTGCAAGTAGGTTGCGTTAAAAAAAAGACAGCGCAGGCGGGCCCGACCCTGTCCCACGGTCAGCTGAAAAATCGGCATCTTCCGCGTGCGGAACAGCCCCGAATTGCGCACTTCGCCGACCACGGTGGCCATCTCGCCCGGGCGCAACTCGGAAATCCCGCGCGGGTTTAGCCGGTCTTCATAGCGAAAAGGCAGATAGTGGAGCAGGTCGCCGACGCTGTAAATCCCTTTGGCGGCCAGAACTTCCCCGATGCGCGGTCCAACGCCCTTCACATATTGGACGGGCGTGGAGAGTTCGAGCATGCGCTAGGGTTCCGTGGGCGTGATAACGGTGAAAAAGAATGGTAGCAGGAGCAAGCGAACGCCCGCTCTGCATTCTGAATGGCCGCCACCAGGCACTTTGAAGTCAAGCGAGACGAACTCCTCGGCTAGGGACCCCCATCGTGTCGCTTTCCTGCGAATGGTAGCCTTGATTCATGGGAAAGAAGGAAGCCAGCGAGATACTCGCGGTCGGAGGCCGGGAAGTTCGTATTACGCACCCGGACAAGCTGTACTTCTCGGAGAACGTGCGGCTCACCAAGCTCGACCTTGTGCAGTATTACCTGTCGGTCGCTGCAGGCGCACTGACCGCGATTCAGGATCGGCCCATGGTTTTGAAGCGATTTGTAGACGGCGCGGGAAAGCCGGCCTTTTACCAGAAACGTGCGCCGGAGCAGCGTCCACCCTGGTTGCGAACCGTCACCTTGTCATTTCCATCCGGCCGAACCGCGGAAGAAATAGTGATTGATGATGCGGCGGGCTTGGCATGGATCGTGAATCTCGGTTGTATCGAACTCCACCCCCATCCTGTTCGCGCTAGCAATCTGGAACATCCGGACGAATTGCGGATTGATCTCGACCCTGTTCCAGGAGTTCTCTGGTCTGATGTATGTCGAGTCGCGCTTGAGGTCCAGACACTCTTGCAAGAGGCAGATTTGCAGAGCTGGCCAAAGACCAGTGGCTCACGCGGCATGCATATTTATGTCCGAATCGAACCGCGCTGGACCTTCACCGAGGTGCGGCGCGCGGCGGTTGCAGTGTCTCGGGCGATCGAGCGGCGCGCTCCGGAAATTGCAAGTTCGAAATGGTGGAAAGAAGAACGTCATGGTGTGTTCCTCGATTACAACCAGAACGCGAAAGACCGGACCACCTGTTCGGCCTACTCGGTGCGCCCGGTGCCGGATGCTCGGGTCTCAGCGCCGCTTCGTTGGAGGGAGGTACCCGATTGCGATCCGGCCGAGTTCACAATTTTAACGATGCCCAGGCGGTTTGCGGAAATTGGCGATCCCCACGCCGGTATGGACAGTGCATGTGGCTCTCTCGAACCACTGCTGGAACTCGCCGCCCGGGATGAAGCGGAAGGACTGGGCGATGCGCCATGGCCCCCGCATTTTCGCAAGATGGAATCCGAAGGACCGAGGGTTGCGCCTTCTCGAGCAAAATCTGAACCGAAGTCTTCGCGCATCAAAATGCCCCTGATCGTGGTTGCCAATTCACCAGACAAGAGCGCAGCTCTTGCCGGCCTGGAGCGCTGGAAAGCGAGACATGCTACCGTAGTTGAATTTCTCGCGCTGGAGGACGTTCTAGTCGATTCCATGCGCGGGAGATCCTCCACATGGACGCGCATTCGAGTCAATCTGCAACACGTGCCAGAAAGTCTTCGTCCACCACAAGAAACGCCAGATCCGGACGATGATCCCACGCGCGAGTGGCGAGAGTGGAGCAAAGAACAGACGCGCACGAAGAAAAAGAAAACTAAGAGCTAACGTCCAGAAGAAAAGATTGCGGCCAGTTCCTGAGGTGGGACCACCTCGAGTTGAGCGTACGTGCAGTCTGACGGCTGCTTATCAGATCTCCAGCGGCGAAACTGTGCCGTGTGACGGAAGCGATCTCCTTGCATGTGATCGTACGCAACTTCGACCACCAGTTCGGGGCGCAACGGTTCCCAGGACAAGTCCTTTCCCTGACTCCATCGGCTTTGTCCGCCGGGCATGCGCTTGGGGCCATCGGCCAGAGCAACATCGACCTCTGCCCAAGCCTTCCACGGGTGGTTCGCAAGCGCATCTTTCCGATAAGGTTTGAGAAATTCGGCCAGTTCGAGTCGTTTTACATTGCTGAAACTGGCGCAGACTCCCACATGTTGAAGCGCGCCGGAAGTATCGAACAAGCCAAGCAGCAAGGAGCCGACCAGAGTGCGATCGCCCTTTTTGTGCCATCGAAAACCGGCCACCACACAGTCGCAATCCCGTTCATGTTTGATTTTGAGCATCGCCCGTTTATCAGGTTCGTAGGTCCCATTGGCGGGTTTCGCGATTACGCCGTCAAGGCCCGCCCCCTCGAAGCGCTGAAACCAATCCTCCGCCGTGTTCCTGTCACGCGTGGCCGGAGTGAGGTGAATTGGCGGCGGAGTACTCTCGAGCAGTGATTCCAGTTCCCGCCGGCGCACTGCGAACGGTTCACTGCACAAGTTATGATCGCCGCGGCAAAGCAGATCGAAAAACACAACTGATGCTGGTGTCTGTTTTGACAGAAGCTTTACTCGTGAGGCGGCAGGGTGCAGCCGGAGTTGTAGGGCGTCAAAGTCGAGTTCATTGTCCTGCACAATGACCAATTCGCCATCCAGCACGCAACGCTCTGGCAAACTCCGACTCAAAGGATCGAGCAATTCAGGGAAATACCGATTGAGAGGCTTTTCATCCCGGCTCTGAATCAGCATTTCATCGCCATCGCGAAACACCAAGGTGCGAAACCCATCCCACTTAGGTTCGAATATCCAATCTCCGGAAGTTGGCAAATCGTCTACACGCTTGGCGAGCATAGGCAACAAGGGTGGATTGACGGGTAGGTTCATTCTCTAATCCTATAATGGGCTCGTTTCTACGTTCTAAGGGTGTTGCTCCCCAGGGACTGACAGGAAGCCCCCTCGGTTTTGAAATGACTCGCCCTCATTCCCTAACCACTGGCAAACAATCAGCTACCCGCGTAAATAGTGGGCATCCTTGGATGCCCTCTATGGTGTCTAAACCCTGAGAGTTTGTGCTCGAAAACCCTCGTCTTTACTGCACTAAAGTGGTCGCAGGTACCGCGCCTGAGACCATTCCTGAGACCATTCGAGCCTCGCGTGCACGCTCTAGCATTTCGACGGCGGCGTGCTGGTCGGCGCTACTGACGATGGCGCGGAACGTCGACGCCGTCTTCCACCCGCCGATCGCCATGACGACCGACTCCGGCACACCCGCCGCGCGCAGGGCCTTCGCCGCCGAACGGCGCATGTCATGGGGGATCAGACCTGAGTAGCGGCGGCGCTTCGAGCCGCAGGCTTTGCAGCGCGCAGCCTCCGGAAGCTCGGCCTCATACGCACGCCATTGGTTGTGAGACGAATGTCTAAAGGCCATTCAGCACGGATCTGTGCGTTCCCGGATTCAGACCAGTTTCGTCTTATTGGTGAGGGTCGCGACGATTGCTAGACGACTCTTGCCTTCGCAGAGCGTATTTTGCGTCACCCGAGCGTATGCTATGAAGTCGTTAGCAGACAGGGTTGAGGAAAATGCTATCCGTCGTTATTGCGTCCACTGACAACGAGCAGCGAGCAGTGCTGCAGGTACTGGTGGACGGCACCAGTGTGGCGAGCACGGTCCATACGTGCGCAAGCTTTCCGGTGGCTGCCTCCGATCCGGTCACGCGGGGAATGCGCACAGCTAATCCTGATGTGACTCTGGTTGACATCCCCGCCGACAATCCGCGAGTGGCGCTGCGGGCCATTGAACTCCTGCATCGGGAGCTGCCCGAGGCTGCTATTTTCGCCATCGGCAACCTGAATAAACCACAAATCATCGTCAATGCCATGCGCGCTGGGGCCCGCGAATTCATCGAACGCCCCACCAACACTCCCGGCCTACTGGCAGCCTTCGTGCGCCTCATAACAGCGCAGCGCCTGGGACGGCAGGAGGCATCCGCGGCAAAGTCTTCTTGGTCATCAATGCGAAGGGCGGCAACGGCGCGACGACAGTGGCGGTCAATCTGGCGCTGGCTCTCCAATCTGTCTACGGACAAACTGCGCTAGTCGATCTGGCGCGTCTTGGACACGCCGCGCTGCACTTGAACCTCAAGCCGGTGTTCAATGTCTGCGGACGCCATCCGCAATCTTTACCGCATGGACGCTTCCCTGCTCGGAAGGCTTCATGACGCGACACAGCGGAGGTTTGCAATTGCTCGCCGGAACCAACGTGCCAGCCGCTGTGGATCCTTCGACCGCAGAGTTCGTCCGTCTCTTCGACATGCTGGTGACGCACTATCGATATGTGGTGGTCGACGCATCGTCACGCTTCGACGCAGCCACCCGCCTCATCGCTAGTCTTTCCGAAACCGTTCTGCTGGTTGCCTGCACCGATGTAGTCTCCGCTGTGGAGCGCCGCCCGGGTGCAGCAGTATTTGGGAGAAACAGGAAGCCGAGAACGCGTGCGCCTCGTGTTGAATCGCTTCCGCAAGGTGCCGGGCTTCAGTGAAGCAGACGCCGAAGAGGCCGTCGGCGCGAAGCTGCTGTGGCGAATCCCAAACCAGTATTTCGCGGTCTCTGGTGCGATCGACCGTGGAACGCCGGTGATGGACCAAAGAAATTCCGAAATCGCCCGTTGTTTCTACGGGCTGGAGCAGGAACTGACCCGCCACCACGCCGACGACACCGATGACGCAGACGAAGCCGACAATGCGCCTGTCGGGGCTCCTCTGGAGCCCAAACCGCATCTGCGCTCAGGTGGCGCAATGGCTATTCCAGAGCTCGACGACGCAAAACAGAGTGAAAAAACCGGTCCATATAGGCCCCAATTGGAGGTGAGCAAGTGGGAGCGCAAACGCGAACAGCAGGGAGAGTTTGGAGTGTGATCCCCTTCTAAGAGCCGTTCGCTGATTTCTTCCGCTTTGCCTGTGCAGGGAACGGTCTAGTTTGGAGTCCAGACAATGACATTTGAAATCGATCCTAACTGGTCGAGCGAAATCGGAGCGGCAAGCGTTTGCGAGTACGAGCTTCAGTGTTTCTGCGGTGCGTTCTGATGAAATCGTTTTTGATCACGTTCAAACCCGCCACAGAAAGTCCGCGTGGTTGGCCACTGGAAGAACTCCAGGCCTTAGTACGGCGTCAGCGCGCGGGTGAGCGCGTTAAGGAGGAGTGGCGGTTTAACAATCGCAAGGATGTCTCACTTGGAGATCGCGTGTTCTTGCTCCTTCAAGCCGAGGAGTGGGCCCGCAGTAATCGGACATGGGACCGTTATTGGCGAACCTGAGAACAGGCATGAAAACTGGCGGATGATTCAATTTGATGCCCTAGAGTAGACCCGACTACGGAGGTTTTGGCGAACAGAGAGAAGCTGCTCGCGATACCTGGGGCTCAACATGTTTGGCGCAGTCAGAAGAGCGGTGTGCAGGTGCAAGAATCGATCGCAGCTGAGCTGGAGGCGTTAGTTGCGGGCGAGCCACAGAAGATCAAGCTCGAGGCTTCAAATCCGGACTGGACGCGGGATGAACCAATTCTTGCGCTCGACTTTTACCTAAAGAACCGACCAAGTCCGCCCGGCAAGGACAGTCCAGAAATTCATGAGCTGAGCATGCTGCTCAACCGACTCGGTCAGAGGCTATTCTCAAATTTCGAGCTTGCAGATGCGTTTCGCAATGAGAACGGCATCTACATGAAGCTTATGAATTTCCGGCGCCTCGACCCTCAATATACATCGGAGGGCAAGACAGGGCTCGCACGGAGTGCGAAGGCCGATCAAGAGGTATGGACAGAATTCGCCGGCGACGATCTGCATTGTCGGCAGGTTGCTCAGGCCATCATTGCTAGCCTCGACGATCCGGAGATTCCATTGACTTGCCTTGATCCGGAGCTAGATGAAGGCGTGCAGGAGGCTGTCGAAGGCCGCATGCTGACTCGCCAACATCTAGCGCGCGAGCGCAACCGAAAATTAGTCGAGAGCAAGCGCAGACAAGTCTTGAAAAGCCGTGGAAAATTGGTTTGTGAAGTTTGCGATTTCGACTTGCGATCTACTACGGTGAACGTGGCCAAGGGTTGATCGAGTGCCATCACACCAAACTCTAGCCATGCTCACTGAGGAACGTAAGACTCACATAAGAGATCTAGCCCTTCTCTGCGCCAACTGTCACCGAATGGTTCATTGCAGACCTTGGCTTTCGGTCTTTGAGCGCAGGGAGCTAATGAATCGGCTAAAGCAGCTTTAGAAGTTATGCGCTCTCCCAACTTATCTCTCTTCCCTGCCTACACTTAGCAGCCGAGCCCGGTCCATTACGGTCCAATTCGAACCGGCTCGCGGGGCGCTGCCTCAAACTTCACCGCGCGGGAAAGGTTAGGCTAGAGCACCCAGAACAAGGATGAGTGTAATAGGATTTATCGTCAACCATAGCGCTGGTGGTGGGGCCGGGAGGTGCGCGAAAATCGAATAATCGCGGCCTTGTTCGCTTGACAGGGTGTGTGTTGAGAGAGTCAAATTCCGCGTTGTAAGCATTTCCTTAGCGCATTTGTCGCTACTCCCGCTTTATGTATGTTCCTGCAGAGAGAGTAGGCTTCTCGACGGACCCCGCAGTGTGTGTGATGTGGACCAAGAATCCAACTTGAAAGGAAACCGCCCATGGACCGCGCCACTCCACCCGAATGGAAGACGATAGAGCCTGGTGTACGGGTGCTCAGATTGTGGGAATCGGTAGGACCTGCGCAACCCCAGATTGCTCTCCTCCAACTCAGCAGTGAAAAGTACAAAGAGCTTCGAACGAACGTGAAGGCTTTTCTCGACAGCCGCAATATCTTTTTTGAATCTGTACGTCCCGGCGCGACACTCACCCAGATGCTAAAGCCTGCCAATAAATACATGGCCCAGTGGACTGTTGCGGTTATCCACCGCGAAAGCAGGGCCCGCTGCGCCTCGTTTCCGTCGGAGGGCGGAAAGGGCTGACGGCAAGGCAACAGCCACCGCAATGAGAGCCGCACTTCTGTATGCATATGGCCCCGCCTGTTTAGGGCGGAAATGCCAGCCGCTGCTGCAAATCTTTGAGGCGTGGATCCGACCGTAAACTATCGACTGCGGGACTCACCTTGATCCACTTCAAGTACGGGTCTCGCTCACGATAGCTCTCTTCCAGCCAGGCAAATGCTTGGTCTTTTTCGCCTAGCGCGGCGTTGAGAACGCCTAGGAAATAAGGCGGAACGTGAGTTTGACGGGCTGCAGCCTGTAGACCTTGCAGCATCTCGCGGGTTTTCCCGTTCTCTCCGGCCGCGACATAAGCCCGTCCTAGGCAAAGTGCACGATCCGGGTCCTGTTCGGAGAGGGTCATTGCGATCCGGCACTCACGAATCGCGTCTGCGTACATTTGTTTCTCAAGGTAGGCCGAGCCTAGACAGTCGTGGGGATTGGCGGCGTTCGGCTCAATGTCAAGCGCCTTCTTGCACTGCTCGATTGCCCTGTCGTTGTTACGGGCGAAATAGGAGATCCAGCCGGCACTGGTGTTGATGGGCACCGAGACCGGATCGAGTTGTTGAGCGATGCGGATCTCATCCCAAGCTTGTGCCGTGCGGCCAAGCGCCGATTGAAACAGCGAATAAGATTGATGGGCTTCGGCGTAACTCGGGTTGAGTTTGAGCGCCCATTTGAATTGTTGCTCGGCTTCGAGCCAGTTCCAATTGGAATACTCGATCCCTGCCAAGGCCAGGTGTGCCTCCGGCAATGTGTTGTCGAGTGCCAGAGCCTTCTGCACGTACTCGCGAGCTTTGGCCAGGGCTACTATGGGCGGGAGAGAATATTTCGCCCGGTAGTAGTCGGCAAGGCCGATGTAGGCCGGAGGATAGTTGGGATCTATCCTGATTGCCTCCTCGAAATACTCACGCGCCTTCTCCAGTTCCGGATCAGTCAGGCGGCTCCAATGAAAGCGGCCGCGCAGATAGGACTCATGCGCCTGCGGGTTGACTGAGAGTTCTTTCTTCAGAGCGTCACGCTCTGTGGGGAGTAGTTCCACCGCCAGAGCTTCCGCGATACTTAAAGCCACGGCGTTTTGCACGGCCAGAACGTCTGCCACCTTTCGATCGTAGGTCGAGCTCCAGAGCTGGGTCTGGTCGCTCACATGAATGAGCTCGGCGGTTATGCGGACTCGATCTCCGATCTGCCAAGAGCTGCCTTCCAGAATGTAATCGACTCGCAGCTCCTTTCCGACCTGGGCAATTGCCTTGTCTGTGTTCTTGTAGCGCATAGCTGACGTGCGCGCTATGACGCCGAGCTGTTTCGGGCTCAGCCGTCCGAGATGCGAAATCATCTCTTCTGTGAGACCCTCCCCAAAATAATCCTGCGCGGGATCACCGCTGTGGTTCTCAAAAGGCAGGACTGCCAGCATGATCTTTCCGGCCCGTTGGCGTGGACCAGACGAGTTGTGTTGCCAGACCCAAAAGCTTCCGATTGTGGCTACCGCAATCAGGATTCCAGCCACCGTGATCAACATGGACGCCGGCCGCTTACGGGGTGCCTTCGTCGGTTCGGTCGTCTGAGGCTGTTGAAGTCGGCGCAGATCCACAGCCAGTTCCCTGGCTGACTGATAGCGTTTCTCAGGATCCTTTTCCAGGCACTTGCCGACAATGCGATCCAGATCTGGCGATCCCTGGCGATTCAACCTGTTGGGCGGTCCCGGGGATCTGCGCAGGATGGCGCCAATCAGTTGAGAGCTTTCCACGTCGGCAAAGGGGCGTACCCCCGTCGCCATTTCGTATAGAACGGCTCCGACCGCATAAATATCGGTACGGCCGTCAACTTCTTCGCCCAGCAATTGCTCTGGAGCCATATACGGCAGCGTTCCAGCCATCGCACGCGTCTCGATGAGGCTCTCCGTGGTGGCATTTTCAGCGACCGAGCGGCGCAACTTCGCCAGACCGAAGTCCAGGATCTTGAGCCGCCCGTCGCCGGTCACGCGCAGATTACTTGGTTTCACATCCCGGTGGATGACCCCGCTTTCATGAGCTGCAGACAAGCCTTCTGCAAGTTGTGTTCCAAGAGCGACGAGTTCCTTTGCCGGCAGCGCTCGCTTGGCCACCTTCTCGCTGAGTGTGATTCCGGGGATGTACTCCATCACCAGAAAATCCAGGCCCTGCAGCGTGTCGAAATCATGGATGGTTGCGATGTTCGGGTGGTTCAGCTTGGAGAGCGCGTGCGCTTCTTTGCGGAAGCGCTTGCGGGCCGATTCGTCGTTCAGCGTCCCGGGAGGAAGTACCTTGATCGCCACGTCCCGGTCGAGATGTTTGTCGCGAGCGCGATACACCTCGCCCATGCCACCCGCTCCGATCTTCTCGCTGATGCGATAGTGACCCAGGATTTGGCCGACGACCACATGCTGACCAACCGCGTGGCTCCCCACAGGAGAAGACACTCCTTTCTCCCACCCGCTGAGGCAAATCGTAGGCCTGACTCCTGGGCAAGTCAATGAGCGCGAGGGAGGAGGGGGAAGCCTACCTCATGCTGCACGACTGCAACGCAGCGGCGGCGGAATTTCAGAACTTCATCGACCAGCGAGGAGTGGTGGTGAACTTTCCGGGGCGCTCTTGCCCGGTTAGGGCTTGCCCGCGCTTATGCCGTGCGGGGCGACACCACCAAGGCCACGGCGGCCTATCAGGATTTCCTCACTCTCTGGAAAGACGCCGACCCCGACATCCCCATCCTGAAGCAAGCCAAGGCAGAGTACGCGAAGCTGCAGCAGCTAGAGGCAGTCACTGCCCACTGTGCCGGAACTTCGTTGGCGTTCTGCACACCTCGATACCAGACCAGCGCACAGCGGATCGCCGGGCAGTCCCCTGGGATGCCCCAGGACGGGCTGGACAGTGGGGCAGGGTCAGAATGCCTTCGCTCCGAGTTGGAATGGCCCAAACGGGGGGCAGCCCAGCGCATGGACTCCTGATCTGGGCATTATTTCGCACACAAATCACTCACAACTGATTTTGGTTTACAAATCTGCTGTGATACGAACAGCGGTGCCGCCATTGCTCGAAACTTTCCTCGGGAATTGGGGGCTAAACTGGCGTGGGCCATCCCTGAGACCAACGGGCCGCATTTAGGTGTGTTTAGATGGGTTTTGCCGGGTTCCCTTGAGTTTGCGAAAATGCTCGTAAACACTCGGGAAGCCCCGTAAAAAGAGGGCATCCGGAGATGCCCTATATGGTGTCTAAACCAACGGTGCTCATCAATTTTCTCCAAGCTCTGCTGGCGATCATATTGGGCAACGTGCTCTACTTCGTCCTGATTCCGCAGTTGCCGCCTGCCGCTCGCCATCGCCCCTTCCACGTGGACTTGGGGTTAATTCTGGACTTCTGGTTCTGCCTGGTGGTCTACGGCTTGATCCGCAGCGCAAGAAGGTGGCGTTAGCCCAGCGTGCCCGCGCAGCCCGCCCGGGTCGTCCCTCGAATCCGACGTTACTTTCGGAACATCAGTAACCTCTTTCCCGCGTCGTACAATTCGATCGACTATGCCGAAACTCGCGGTCCTATACGATGCCGGCCAGGCCGTGCTCTCCACCTTTGATTTAGACGAGGTGTTGCAGAGAATTCTGGCGATCGCACGGGACTATTTCCATCTGCCGAACGTGGCCATCTTGCTGCTTGACAAGGACGCGCAGCAGTTGTCGGTCCGCTCGCAGATCGGCTGGGATCCGGGCAAGGACAAAATCTGTTTGGGACACCACGACGGGCTCACCGGAGCCGCGGTCCTGAAGAAGGAACCGGTCTACGCCCCCGACGTAACCAAAGACCCGCGCTATGTCTGCGCTGCGCAATCGACTCGCTCGGAGTTGGCCATTCCGCTCATGGTGCGCGATGAAGTCGTCGGAGTGCTCGACTGCCAGAGTGACCGCGTCGATCGTTTCGACCACGAAACCATCGAACTGCTGACTTTGTTCTCCACGCAAGCTTCCATCGCTCTGCAGAATGCCCACTTGTACTCGCTGGAACGGAAGCGGGCGCGGCAATTGGAAGCCATCAACATGATCGCGCAGCAAAGCACCGCCGTCATGGAACTGGAGGATCTGTTGGTTCGCGTGTGCGCAGTAATTCAGCACGCTTTTCAGGTCTCCCACGTCTCGCTTTTGTTGCGGGAGGAAGGCGATCTGGTCATGCGGGCGCATCAGGGCGAGCTCACCCCCTGCACTCCACCTGGCGGACGTTTCCCTGTAAGCCAGGACCCGTGGTCGCGCATCATCGAAACCAGTGGCACCCTTATCGAAAAGGACGTGACGGGCACGCCCGAGTCCGTCCGGCTCTTCAAGGAGTCCGCCTCGCGCATGAGCATTCCGCTCATTTCATTTGGCCAGACCCTCGGAGTGCTCACGCTGCACAGCGCTCAGCCCAATGCTTTTCGCGAGAGCGAACTGCAGTCCCTCGAATCGGTTGCAGACATTTGCGCTACCTCGATCCAGAATGCGCACTACGTAGAGAGAGTCAAGCAATTGGCCTACCTCGATGGACTTACCGGAATCTTCAACCGTCGCTTCTTCGAGCTTCGGATCCTGGAAGAGATCGAGCGCGCCCGCCGCTACGGCACTGGTATGGCTGTGATCATGGCGGACATCGATGAGTTCAAAAAGCTGAATGATGAGTTTGGCCACCTGCTGGGAGATGAAGTCCTGCGCCAGGCTTCCTCGCTCTTTCACCAGCAGTTGCGCAAGATTGATGTCGTGTGCCGCTACGGCGGCGAGGAATTCGCGATCCTGCTGACCCAGATCAAGACAGCTCAGGCAGTCGGTATCGCTGAAAAGCTGCGGCGAATGGTGGAGGCACATCCCTTCCCGGGAGTGCCCAGAACGGTGACGATCAGCGCGGGCGTTGCGAGTTTCCCTGTGCACGGCAAGAGCCGGGATGAATTAATTCGGGCGGCGGACAATGGTCTGTATGCCGCGAAGCAGGCGGGACGCAACCGCGTCTGCCTCGCCAGTCTTGTGCGCGGCGCAGCCAGCGGGGGCTAGCGGTTTGACTTCGTTAGATGTCTGCCAAGGTGCGGAACTTCAAGGAGTTGCGGCGCATCTGATCCAGCTTCAACCTCAGTTCTCGTTCCTGCTTCCTGAATTCCGTGCGCTGCTTCACACCTTCCTCACGCATTTTTTTCTGCTGGTCCAACAAAGACTTACGAAGTTCTTCCGTGGATTTGCGGTAGTCTTCGGCCGCCAGTAGCGCGTGCGGCCGCAGCTTCGCGATTTCGTGCCGCAGCTCGCCCAGCTCCACTCGTGAGTCCGCGTCGATGCATAGATCGTCAGAGGTTTCTTCTTCCAAAAGGTCGCCCGATTCTTTGCGATCCGGCAGCGACAGCGTCAGGGTCTGCTCTTTCTTATCGCGCACCACAACCACGGTGGCTGTATTGCCACTGCGCGACTTCATGCCGTGCGAAAAATCGCTGGTGTCGTGCACCGCCTGATCGTTCACCTTGACGATCACGTCGCCTGCGCGGAATCCGGCCTTCTCAGCGCGGCTGCCTTTTTCCACCGAACGTACTAACACGCCATTGCCGTTCTTCACCCCAAAGAACTCGCCCAACTGCTGCGTAATGTTTTCCATGGTGAGCCCACTGCGCGCTGACGACGTTACCATGACCGTGATTGGCGGAATGTCGATATCCGGCACGTGGATCTCAGGAATCTGGAAATGGAAATCGCCCGGCTGGGGAGTGTGCACTGCGAACTCGTTGTGCTTGTCGGCCAGTTGCACCTTCACCGTCACCGGCTGGCCATCTCGGCTCAAGCCGAAGGTCACCACGCGGCCCGGCGGCATTTCGTGGATCATCCGCCGCAACTGCGCTCCGCTCTCGATCGACGTTCCGTTCATCGTAAGGATGACATCGTGCTCCTTGATACCAGCCTTCCCGGCGGGAGCGTCCTGGTCGACCATCGTCACCTCGACGCCCTTCTCCTCTTTCAGCTTCAGCGCGCTCAGCCGTTCCGTGGTCACATCCGAAATATCGACTCCCAGATAAGAACTGGTCCCACTGTCCTCGCTAGAGAATACCCACGGCTGCCCCGGCTGATCGACCGAGAAGTTCTGCGCCGCGTGCGAAAAGGTAAGGAGCAATGGCAACAACACGATACTCGTCATTACGTATTTGCTCATGGTCATTCCCTCAACGTGAGTTGGTGGCTCGCGAATTTCGCTGATATCCAGCCTTCCGATCGGCGTTCGTTCCACATTCAAGTTCTGGTTGTTTGATTTCTGATTGTTGATTCGAAGCCGCCTCCAATGACGGCCGGTTTTCAATCAACAATCGAGAAATCAACAATCAGCAATGCGTCTCAATGGCTGGCACGCTTAAAAATGATATTGCCACTCGAGGTGCGCACCTTCAACGTGGGCCCACCGCCATTCAGTGAACCTTCGGCCGTCAGTGTCCGGGCATCCCACTGACCACCCTCGCCGCTGATGTGGATGTCGGGAAACTCAGACGTGATGTGGTGTCCGTTGCCCATGTCCACGCTGGCTCGCACACTGACGGCTACATCCGAAGCCAGATAGACCGTGATGTCGCCTGCGCCCGTCTCCAGATCGGAATTACGGCGCTCACCACCGGTATTTACCAACTTCACGGTGATCCCGCCCGCGCCCGTCTCGGCCGACGCCGAAGGCACGCCATACAACTCAATGCCGCCGCCGCCGGTCTCCGCGTGAACATGTCCCTTGGCCGAGTTGAGGCGAATGCTTCCGCCCCCGGTCTCGATCTCCGCCGGACCACCAATATCGCTGAGGTCGACGCTGCCACCACCAGTCGACGCTTTGACCATTCCGTTGCAGTGGCGCACGGTGATGCTGCTGCCGCCCGTTTCGATGACGGCCCCCTGCGCGCAGGACTGAATGTCGATGCTCCCTCCGCCGGTTTCGGCTATGAGTTTGCCATTGGCCTGGCGAACTTCAATCGAACCTCCACCGGTATGCAGTCCGAGATCGCCGCTGATGGTTCCAACGTCGATCGATCCGCCTCCAGTCTCGGCATTCGCTCCCCCGCCAATATCGTCGAGCCGCACGGTCCCGCCGCCGCTCTCCGCTTCCACCCGCCCCGAGACGCCCGTAGCGTCCACGTTCCCGCCCTCGGTTTCCAGCTTCACTAGCGCAATCTCGCGCGGCACCATCACCGAAAACTCCGAAGAACAATGACGAGGCCGTTTGCTGCCCTGCCAGTCGCCTACGATCCATGCGGTGTCGCCTTTCACGTATGCGGTGACTTTGTACTGTTCGAACTGGCGGCGTGCTTCTTGCTCGGAAGTAGAACCAAAACGAGTATGAATGACGTAATTGATGCCCTGCTGCTGTCCGCCTCGCACCACTACGGAGCCCATGTCCACCTTAATTCTCAGATTCTTGACCCCTGCCAGCGAGCCCGTGATCTCCTGGCCCCAGTCTCCACCTTCGCGGGTTACATGTGTTTCCTGCGCCCAGCTCTTGTGAACAAAAGCCAGAGGCGCAAGCAGAGCCAGCGTACCAGCCAGCCCGACGATTTGTAGCGCACGTTTCAATTGATTCACCTCTCTCCTAAATCTCAACTGCGGCGAAAAACTCAGAAGCGTTTCGTGTCTCTTTATTTCATTTCTGCATTCTGATTTCTTAACTTCTGCCTTCCTAATCAATCTCCGGCAACTGCGCCAGCATGGTCCGGGCCTGCGACTTGATGTACGTGCTCTGATCCTTCGCAGCCAATGCCATCAGCACACCGCGTACGCTGCCGTCGGCCTTCACCGGCTCGATCAGCCGCAATGCCTCGATGCGCACTCCCGAATTTCCATCATTTACCAGCGCTCGCAACACAGCGTCGCGCACGTTGGTGTCGTTCTTGACGTAATTACCCAGCGCGTCCAGCGACTTCAGCCGCACGCCCGGATTCGTATCGTTCTGCAGCGCGTACATCAGCGCTTCGCGCACTTGCATGTCGCCCGTCTTCTGCACCAGCAGATCGACCGAGTCCACTCGGACGCCGGAGTTGTAGTTGTTGCGCGCCGCATACAGCAGCAACTGCTGAATCTTCTGATCGTTCAGCGATCCCTGCGCTTCCTGAGTGGATACGGTGTTGTACTTGATGCTGACCTGATTGGTACCCGGATCCTGGACGATGGAATTGATGCTGGCGATGGAGGCTTCGGTGGGAACTGGGTGGTTTGGGTTGATGATGTCAGGAACGCGCGCGACGTTCGTGGGCCGCGCGATCTCTCGCATCGTTAGAATTCCCCCCAGAAACCCGAAAATCAGAATCGCCGCCGCCAGTGCCGGCGAGAACTTCATCTGCAGCAGCCAGTTCGCCGGATCGAACGCCAGCCGGCTCCAGAAGCTGCCTTGCTTGGCCGTCTCCAGCGCTTCCTGCAGCCGCATGCGCGAAGCCGCCAGCAGATTGGGCGACGGATCGCGGAGTAATGGATCGGCTGCGCGATCCTGCGCGAGCAGCGCGTGAAAATCCTGCTCAGCCTTCAGTTCGGCTGCGCAGTCAGCGCAGCGGGCTACGTGCTGCTCCAGTTCATGGCGGGCGTCATCCGCCAACTCGTCATAAACCTGAAGCACGATATTCTCTCGAACCCATTCGCATTTCATCGTTGCACCCTAATCAACTCATGTGGGACCGCGGTCTCTGACCCGGTCGCCGAGCGCCGCTCGGCCTTTTTCATCTCATATCCGCCAGCGCCCCGCGCAATTTCTGCGTGGCGCGGAAGAGGGTATTCTTGGCGGTCTCTTCCGTGGTCTTCAAAATCTCACCCACGGTGCGCAGCTTTAATCCGTGGTAATGCTTCAACTCAAACACCATGCGCTCGCGCGGCGTCAGCTTCTCGAGCGCTCCGGCGATGCGCGCTCCCAACTGCCGGCGCAGTAAATCGCGCTCCGGATTCGCTCCCGCACGCACGTCGGGCACCTGGTCGAGCAGGTCGTACTCCCCGCCCGACGGATCCTTCGCCACCGGCGCATCCTCTTTGCGCACGTTCTTCTTGCGCAAGTGATCGAGACACAGGTTGGTCACGATCCGATAAATCCAGGTGTAGAAGGAACATTCGAACCGGAAATTTCCAATGTTCTTGTAGGCTTTGAGGAAGGCGTCCTGATAGACGTCCTGCGCGTCCTGCTCGGTCCCGGTGAGATGGAGAGCCAGGCGCAACACTGCCTGGTCGTAGTGACGCACGAGTTCCTCGAAGGCGGCGCGGTTTCCGCGCTGAGCCTCTCGGATCAACATCGTGTCATCGATGCGGCGTTCTTGCCCAGCCATGCGGCCCCGCGCGGGGTCCTGGTTCTCAGTAAGTCCGGTCTCGCTGAACCTCTCCGCTCTCTCACTCTTCGACTTCGAGTGGGCCCGTTCGCCAACCGCAAGTGGTAGTGCCCATACACCGGCCGGCATTGGTCGTCGTTCCTCTGTCGCCCGTATTTATCGTCTTCGGGCTTGCATTGGAATAGACGAGTTATCAGCGGAACCGTGAGCAGAAATTATAGGCTGGGCGGGGATTTTTTGGGGGCCTAGGTGGTTCTGGGCCAAAGATTTAGGGGGAAACAGAACAACCGTCAGGGGGAAAGACCGCCGCTTTGGCACCGCAACTGCACCACCAACGAGGCAACGGAAAACATTCCGCTGCTTCCCGTGTTCCTAGCGAGGTAGGTTGGTGAGGTTTGTGACCATCCGAAATCGAAGTTGAGGTTACTTCCATGCGTTCCCGGTTCCCTCTCGCCTCTTTCGCGCTAACCATCGGTTTCTTCCCGCTATCTTTAGCTAGCGGAGTCGCGCAGGAACTCTCCCTGCTCTGCCATCCCGCCCTAACTCGGCCTACGGTCGTAGCCACGCCAGCGCAGCGCCTCGCGGCAGGAGCCAAGGTACAACCGCCCCTGACCGACACCTTCGACTGGCCTGACACGCCCCTCGGCGTCATCAAGACCGCCAGGGGCTATGAGTTTTTCGGCAGCGACGGTGGATACCACGCCCGGCAAATGTGGCAGGGACACTGGGTCGGCAACAATAAGCGGGGTTCGTTTACAACCACCGTTGGAACGCTCGATAACCCGCTGGGAACGGACGCTCCCGAGGACGTCAGCGTTTCGCGGAACCCCAACGCTTCGATCAACCCAATCTACCCCAGCTACGGATACATGGGCGGAGGCCCGGTCTATCAAGTTCCAGAGGGATTGCCCGGCGCCGGCAATCTTCTGGCAACCTATCACGGCGAGCTGCCCACGGACGCCCTCTACGCCGCTCTCGCACTCGCCGCCTCCACCGATAACGGCCGAACATGGACCGACCTCGGCGAAATCATCCGCCTGAACCAGGCTTATTCCGTCGGACTCGACGGCTTCGAAATCGGCGACGGCCCCCTCGTCCTCTCTCCGGATCGCAAATATTTCTATCTCTATTTTCCCGACTGGATCGCCAACGGCACGCTTCACCTGACCGATGCCCAAGGTGCCAACACCACGACGAACGTCTCGGTGGCTCGCGCCCTGGTGTCCGACGTGCTTGCGGCAGCCTTCGGCCCCGGGCCCCATCACGCCATCCCCTTTCAGAAGTTTTACCAGGGCCGTTGGATCCTGCAACCTGCCATCGGCGGCGCCTCCACTGATCTCAATCCCCACTCCGCCTACCAGGGTTATCTCGACATCCACTTCAACAGTTTTCTGCAACGCTATGTGATGCTCATCTCAAACGACACATCGTTCGGGTATGCCGAATCGCGCGACGGGCTTAATTGGACGGTACCCACCTTGCTCGGCAACTTCGAGACGATCGCAGCTTACCCCACATCCGTAGGACTGGGTGACGACCCGCGAATTCTCGGAAAGAGTTTCTACGTGTATTTCACGCACTTGCCGACCGATGGCACGGGATGGACCAATGGCTCCCTGCGCCGGTTTACGCTGACTTGCGAGTAACGGTTGACGACGATCGGTCACGGCGCAGCCCCCCTCGGGGGGCGGGGTCTGGGTAGTTCATGAGCAAGACCCAGGGGTAAACGGAACAATGCCGGCCGTGCGGGCGGGAGACTTGAAAGGGAAAGCGCCCCGAGGCTTAGGCGGGGCAGTCGTTTTCTCTGGGGCCTCCGTGTGGCCCAATAAGAACGCGGCGCATATTATGTAAACATACGCCGCGCAGGCGGCAAGACATACGCGCATACGCATGAGCGTCCCAACTCTATCGCAAAACGCCTAGCGCTCTTACTCCGCGACCGCTTCCTTCTCAATAACCACCTTCAAGTGCGCGGTAACATCCTTGTGTAGCTTCACCGGGATCGAGAACTCGCCGACGGTCTTCAGCGGCTCGTGCAGCTGGATTTTGCGACGGTCAATGTTGAAGCCCTTCTTGATCAGCGCCTCGCCGATATCGCTCGACGTGACGGATCCAAAGAGCTGGTCGTGCTCGCCCGTGCGCCGCTGGAACGACACTGAGGCGCTCTCGAACTGCTTGGCGAGTTCCTCGGCCTGCGTCTTCTCCTTGGCGGAGCGCCGCACGGAAGCGGCCTTCATCTGCTCGATGACGGCCTTGTTGCCCTCGTTGGCCTGGATGGCCAGCTTGCGCGGCAACAGATAATTCCGCCCATATCCTTCCGCGACCTTCACCACGTCGCCGCGGGATCCTAGCTTCGCAACATCTTCTTTCAGAATGACTTCCATGGGATGACTCCAATCTCTCAGCTACTAGCTTTTAGCCCTCAGCCTTTAGCCAAAACCTTCACTCTGGCTCGACTGAGCTAAGAGCTAAAGGCTAATGGCCAATGGCCAAAAAGCTGCGTTACGATGCCCGCCCCGCAAATGGCAGCAACGCGATGTTTCGCGCCTTCTTGATGGCCGCCGACAGACGGTGCTGGTGCGGTGCGCAAACGCCGGTCAGGCGCCGCGGCACGATCTTGCCGCTCTCGGCGACGAACTGCCCGAGCATGCGGTAATCCTTGTAGTTGATGTCTTCGATTTTCTCGACGCAGAACTTGCAGACTTTCTTGCGCCGGAAAAACTTGCGTCCGCCACCGCCTTCGCGCGGAGGACCGCCGGGCCCGCGTCCGCCACCACCACCGCCGAACCGTGGACGATCTCCTCCGGGGCGGGGACCGTCGAAACGCGGCCTCTCGCTCGGAGTGGATTGCTCTGGTGCTTTCGTTTCGTCAGCCATAATTCTCCTTCATCTCTCTGCCGGATTCTTCACCGGCTGGCGCGAGCCGAAGACTCGCGTTGTAATCCCTTTGAAAACCGCAGATGCTCGCTGCGTTGGTCAGTCTGCCGGAACAAATCGCGGACGAGCCTACGCCGTCGCCGGAGCTTCCGCCGCCGGTGCCGCTGGTGCTTCGGCCGCCGCTGGGGCCGGAGCCGCTGGCTGCGCGCTTACCTTCTTCTTCGCATCCCGCAGCGCCTTCACCTTGTCCAGGCGCTTCTGCTCCTCATCCGTACGCACGGTGAGGAACTTGATAACCGGTTCGGTCACACGCAGGCGGCGCTCCAGTTCGTGAATCACTGCGCCTCCGCCTTCCACCACCATCAGCACGTAAATGCCTTCGTGGAACCGGCGAACGGTATAGGCCAGACGGCGCTTGCCCATCTTGTCGACGCGCTGCACGCTTCCGCCTGAGGTCGGCACCACGCCGCTCAGCGTCGAAATCAGTTTGTCCAGATCCTCTTCCGTCATATCCGGCCGAACAATGAACATCAATTCATAGGTACGATTCATTCTTTTCTCCAATTCCAAACTTGATCCTAGCGGACTTCTCTCTCGCGAAGGATCTGGCGCGCCGCGCGATGAATCTCGCGTCTTCTGCGAGATTGCGAAATCGTGCGCTTGGCGCGCTTCCCTACTCGTCCGGCTCCTTGCGATTGAAGCGGTTCATCGCCGCCGCCGGACCTTCTTTCAAAATCACTTTCACCGCGTCTTCGGCGGTGTCGAGCATGCCATCCACAATCGCCAGCTCCGGCTTGCGCATCGGAGCCAGCAAGTACTCGGCACCGTCGCCAACTCTCCGCTCGGGCGCCACGCCGATCCGTATCCGCAGAAAATCCTGCGTGCCCAGCGCCCCGATGATCGACTCGATGCCGTTGTGCCCCGCCGAACTCCGCCGCGTATGAATGCGCAACGTGCCCAGCGGAAAATCCAGCTCGTCCTGAATCACAATCAGGTCCGACTCCGGCTTCGCCTCGTACTCTTCAACCAGTTCCCGCACCGAGACGCCACTCAAATTCATGAACGTCTCGGGCTTGGCCAGCAAGCACCGTCTGATCGGCAATCACCGCCCGCGCCGTCAGCGCCCGGCACTGCCGGTTTCTGACTTCCACTCCCAGGCCGCTCGCGATCCGATCAATCGCCAGAAAGCCCAGGTTATGCGGCGTGAACTGATACTCGATACCGGGATTGCCCAGACCAACGATCAGTTTCACGTCTAAATAGCTTCCTCAGTTCAAACCACTTGTCATCCTGAGCGAGACGGACTTTGTCTCGCGAAGGATCTGGGCGAGCCGCGCGATGCGTCGCGCCCTTTGCGGCGCAATAATCGCGCGTTCGGCCGCTTCCTTATTTCTTCTCCTTCTTCTCGCCCTTCTCCGCCTTCGCTGCCGGAGCCTCGGCGCCCTCTTCGTCCGTCTCCTGCTTGCCCTTCTTGATAAGTTCAGGCTCGGCCGGAGCTGCCGCTTCCGCTGCTGTTGCGTCAGGAGTGGCCACCACTTCTTCCTTCACCGCCGTAACGTGCGCCACCGGCTGGTTCTCGTCGGTAATGAATTTGATCTTGTCCGAATGCGGCAACTCCGAAACGCGCAGCACCTTGCCAAACGTCAACTGGCTGACGTCGGCATCGATGTGGCTCGGAATATCAGCCGGCAAGCACTCGATCTCGACTTCGCGCAGCATCTGTTCCATGATGCCGCCCTCCTGCTTCACACCGGCCGCTTCGCCTACGAGGTAGACAGGGACGCTGACCTTCAGCACCTTGTCGAGCGCAATGCGCTTCAGGTCGATGTGCAGCAGATTGCCTTTGATGGGCTCATACTGCCAGTCGACGATCATCGCCTTAGTGGGCTCGCCGCCAGTCAGCGCGAGGTCAAAAATCGTGTTGTGGCCGGTCTCGGAGTTCAAGATGCGCGCCACATGCCGCGGATCTACTGTGATCGCGAGCGATTCCTTGCCCGCTCCATACACTACGGCCGGAATTTTTCCACCACGGCGCACGGCGCGCGCGTCGTTCTTCGTCCCTGCTTCGCGCGGTTGCGCTTCGAGTACGTTCTGTTCCAATGTAGTCGCCATAGATTTCAATTCCTCACTTGAATGTCATCCTGAGGCGACAGCTTTTTGTCGCCGAAGGATCTGAGCGCACCGCACGAAGCGTCGCGTTCTTGCGACGCACTAATCGTGCCTTTGGCGTGCTTCCTTATCAAACTCCGCAGCTTACGTAAATAACTTGCTGACCGAAGTCTCTTCGTGATTGGCCTGAATCGCCCGGCCAATCAAGCCCGCAATCGAGAGGACGCTGATCTTTCCTCCCTTTTCAGTTCGTGCCGCATCCGCCTCGGCTGTCAGCGGGATCGTGTTCGTGACCACCACTTCCTTGATCACCGAGTTCTTGATGTTCTCCACCGCCGGCCCCGAAAGCACCGCATGCGAAGCACAGGCATAAACCGACGTCGCTCCATTGTCGATCAAAGCCTGCGCGGTCTTGACCAGCGTTCCCGCCGTGTCAATCAAATCGTCGATGATCAAGCATGTGCGCCCGTTCACGTCGCCGATGACGTGCATCACTTCAGCGACGTTCATCTCGACGCGCCGTTTGTCGACGATGGCCAGGGCCGCGTCCACTTTCTTCGCGAAAAACCGCGCCCGTTCCACGCCGCCCGCATCCGGTGAAACCACCGTCAAGTTCGGCAGAGCCAGCTTGCGGAAGTGATCCACCAGCACCGGCGAGGCGAACAAATGATCCACCGGGATGTTGAAAAACCCCTGCAACTGCGGCGTATGCAAATCGACAATCAACGCGCGATGCGCGCCCGCGGTCGTGAGCAAATCCGCTACCAGCTTCGACGAAATCGGACTGCGCGGCTTGTCTTTGCGGTCCTGTCGGGCATATCCGAAGTAGGGAATCACCGCCGTGATACGCCGTGCCGAAGCGCGCTTCAGCGCATCGATCATCAGCAGCAACTCCATCAGGTGCTCGTCCACCGGACGGCACGTCGGTTGCATGACGAAAACGTCGGCGCCGCGTACGTTCTCCTGAATCTGCACGTAACACTCGCCGTCGCGAAACCGAATCACCTGCGCCTGTCCGCGCGTCATCCCAAGAAATTGGCAGACTTCATCGGCCAGGTGTTCATTCGCCGTGCCGCTGAAAATCTTGAACTTCTCGTCAGAGCGCGGACGCTGCTTCCGCTCGGTCTTGTCATCAGTCACAGGCGGAGTCTTCTTTTCAACTTTCTCTGTCTTGTCGGGCGGCGTCACTAAAGTAGCCATGGTTGTCTCTGGGCTCCTGGCCTTCAGTTTGTACCGTTCCACTGCAGCTGATCTTTGGCTGGGCCGCTAGGATTCGAACCTAGACAAAGTGCTCCAAAGGCACTTGACCTACCATTAGTCGACGGCCCAGTGAACCAATCGTTGATTGTCGACTTTCGATTGTTGCTGGAACCCCAACGGGGCACTTCAATTGTCAATCAACAATCCAAAATCAACAATCAAAAATTATTCGCCGACCACCACCACGGACCATGTGGCACGGAGCATGTGGGGATGGCCGCCTCGGCCATCCAGCGATGCCGAAGGCGAGCGGCAGTGGCACAAACCCAACCGGCACGCCCTAGCCCACAACAATCCGCTTCCAGTAAGCCCGCCGCGTCATCGTCGCCGTAGTTTGCGCCGCCCAGCCCTGCTTCCGCAGCCTAGCCGTAGCCTGCACAGCCGCTTCGCGAGAGGCAAACAGCCCGTACAACGTCGAACCAGAGCCCGACAACGACGCGTACTTCGCGCCCACGCGCAAAAGCGCACTCTTTCCACGACTCAGCTCGGGATATTCAGGAAAGACAACTTCTTCGAAGTCGTTCTTGATCCCAGCCCGGACAAGCCAGAGAAGCGGATTCTCGGCCCGGCCCCCTCTTGTCAGCAAATCCGAAGGAGCACTGGAGTACATCTCACTCAGCCACGCCGACAACCCGCGACCAAGCTCATCCATTCTATCGGAGCCCGTAGATACCGTCAATTTTCCCGCACTGCCCGTGTCGGAGTTGCTCGCGTGGAATTTGCCCGTGTGGGAACGGGCGCTTTCGCCCGTCCAGGTTTGTGTCACGGCCGCCCTCGGCTGTCCGACCGAGCGAATCTCGGCTGGCTCTTCGCCGGAGTAAATCGTGCTTCCCGCCATCGCCATGGAAGAGCGGCCCTTTAGAGCCTGCCCTGAGCCTGTGGAAGGGGAAGCGTCGAGTCCCACCAAAGGAACGGGCTTTAGCCCATGTCGATCACCACGCAACCGGTCCCAATCCGCAAACGCCTTTGCCGTCGACACTCCAACTTTCGGCGTCACCACCACACAAGCCGTCACCGGCAACTCCGGCAGCGGATAAACCTGCTCCCCCCGCCCGACGCCCAGCACCGTTCCCCCCATCAGAAACAATGGCAGATCCGACCCAACCTCCGCCGCAATCCGCAACCTCTCCGCCGCGGGCAGCGCTTTTCGAAGCGCCGGCTCCAACCCGAGCAGCGTAGCCACAGCATTGGCTGAAGCCCCACCCAACCCACCCTGCACCGGCAACCGCTTCTCAATCTCGATCACCACGCGCCCCTTGGCGCGCATCGCCCGCATCGCCCTATCTGCGATGCGGAAGCAGGTATTCGATTCGTCCTTCGGCACTCGCGGATCCGCGCACTGAATCTCGATCCCACTCCCGCGCCCAACGCTGATCCGAATCACATCATGCAGCCCAATCGTCTGATACACCGTGAGCAACTCATGGAACCCATCCTCCCGCGCCGCGCCAATGCGCAGCCCGAGATTAATCTTCGCGAACGATCGCACCGTCACAGTCATGGACGGATGATTGTAAAGTCTCGATTGCAAATTTACGATCCCGACCCTCTGTCGCTGTTAAGCTGACCACACCATGCGCCACTTCGACCCGTGGGGATTTCTGCCGCTCCTTAAGGATCTGGTTCTTCTGATCCTCCCGGCAGGCGCTGCAGCCTGGGCCTGGTACAGAACGTGCCATGCCCATTCATGGCCGCGCAAGGAACCATCAGGAGCGCGCAGGTGCGCCGCAGTGCCGATTCGTACATTCAACCGTGGGGTTGGAGATCTGATCTATTCCTATGTGGTCAATGGTGAGTACTAGTCCGGATTTCATCGAATCCGCTCACGAAGCGAGTGCCGTAGCCGAGGAGAAGATCGCCGGCTGGAAAAACAGAATGGTCGTCGTGCGCTAGATTTCGAAGGCACCCCAGCTTGAGCCACGAGCGAAGCCGGAAGACGGCAGTTGTTTGATCTTGATAACTGCACATCTGCGTGAATGCGTGGCAAAGGATATTCGCGACTCCGAACCTGGGTCGATTGAGTGCTATCGAGATGTTTCGTGAATTACACATGCATTCAGGAAGGGGAGGATGGCCGCGCCTTCAAGTCGATCATCTCGCGATGGATTCCATCGCCTGCAACGCATCCGGCGGAAGAGCCAGGTCGAGGCTCGCCAGATCGTCCCGCATGTGATCTGCGCTGGACGTGCCGGTCAGCGGCAGGATTCCGACTTCGCGGGCGAAGCTGAATATGACTTGCGCTGAAGTTGCGTGAAGTTGCTCCGCGAGCGCGATGAGTTGAGGGTTCTTCAGCACGTCTCGGTTCGCAGTGAGCAGGGAGAATCCCTGATAGAAAATCTTGCGCTGGTCGCAGAAGGAGCGCACCTCGCGATCCCATCCGAGGCGGGCGAAGCAGCGGTTCTGGACGAAGGTCGGGAGTTCCGGGTGAATGGCCTCCATTTGCTCGAGGTGTTGCAACGAAACGTTACTCACGCCAAGATACCGAGCGCGTCCGGCGTCGCGCTCCTTCCGCATCGCCTCCCAGACTTCGGAGTCTGCGTCGGTCCAATCATCGTGGGAGGACGGCCCGTGCAGCAGGTAGCTCTCGACGTGGTCGGTGCCGAGATGTTCGAGCGAACTGGCCAACGACTGCGCGACCTGAGCTGAGAAGCTTGCTTCGGGATCGTAGGGCAGGCGGTGGTCCTGCCCGCGTTGGTAGGTGTATTTCGTCTGGAGGAAGAGGTCGGCGCGGGTCACGATGCCGTTGCGATAGGCCGCGGCCAGACCTTCGCCGACTGCGGCTTCGAAGTAGTGCTTGCGCTGGTTGGCGGTGTCGATGGCGAGAAAGCCCATGCAAAGGGCGCGCTCGGTGAGAGCGGCGGTGCGGTCCTCCTTCCAGGCGGTGCCGTAGAGAAAATCTGGGAGGGATGAGGGCATCCGAATATTGTGGCATGAAAACCTGTGAACCACGGAGGACGCGGAAAACGTGGAGGGAAACTGGAATTCCTCAGTGTCCTGTGTCCTCGGTGGTTGAGGATCGTGCGGCTGGAGATGACCGAGGGCTCATTCCCGGTATATGCTGGGAGCCCCAGGAGGCTTTCCGTGAAACTTACTCTTGCTGTTGCCTGTTTTGCCGTGTGTGCCACGCTTGCTGTTGCCCAGTCTGCAACTCCAGCCGCGAAGACCCCGGCTTCGCCTGCGGCTCAGGGGCCGACCAAAGACCCGGTCGCTGCCGCTGCTCGACTGATTCTGCAACGCTTCCAAAACAACACAATCGGCGCCATCGAGGCGATGCCGGCCGACAAGTTCGCTTACAAGCCCACAGCCGATCAGATCACCTTTGCCCATCTGGCCGCGCACATCGCCAGCTCGAACGACCTCTTCTGTTCGAAAGCGGCCGATGTCCCGGCGCCCAAAGTCGACGAGCCCAAAGAAACCGATTCCAAGGATCAGCTCGTGGCTGCGGTAAAAGCGTCGTTCACCTTCTGCAGCGACGCGTTGGCCAAGATGGACGACTCAAAGCTGGGCGACACGATCGAACTGTTTCCAGGACGCCAATTCCCTCGCTCCCTCGCGGTTCTGGCAATAGCCAGCAGCATGTCGGACCATTACGCGGCCGCAGCTATGTATCTGCGGCTGAACAACATTCTGCCGCCGTCGGCGCAGCCGAAAAAGTAGTGACGGTTTCGAACCATGATCGCTTTGATCAATTGAGATCGGCGCACGGCAATGGGAAGGAGCCTCGTTGTGTTTATGTGTCTCTTCCATCCCGTCGCGGTGCTGAGTCCCAATTCAGCCTCGTGCGCCGTCTCCGAACAGCGCATGGAGATTCAGGAATCTGTCGGATAAGGGGAGCCCGATTCAGATATCGGGTTACATGGCAATTCGGTATGACAGCGAGAATCGGTTCCCCTTTTTCATACGAGCAGAGCACGTCGGTCAAGAATGTTTCTCCCAAAAAGTATCCTGCTGATGATTGTGCATCTCGAGGCGACAAGTGGCCCGGGACAGGATGAGAAATATTCACAGGAGTATTTCTTTGGGGACGCTCTCGCGCCGCGACAAGCTGAGATTAGCCACGATCCCGAACAGAGGTTTGGCACAAGTGTGGTGAATGGCGAGCCGTTGCCGTACAAAAAGGACCCTCATCCTGCAGGGCAGGCACATGCCGAATTTGTTCAATTCAGCGACGGCTCAACGTGGGGTGACGCCGACTCCGCTACGGACGTGTTCGAGACCCGCCGCAAGACGCTGGAAGAGCTCGATCTACTGGAACATCTCTAGGAGCAAGCAGGAGAGAGCGCTTTTCTGGACGAGTTTGCACGAGCGGACGATTCCCTCAACGCCATCCGCCAGCTAAAAGACAGATGCAGTGAGAAAACTGCGGAACCGAAATGCGCCCACAACACTGTCCATCGTACGTTTCTAACCGCGAAGAAGCACGATGAAGCAATCAATCCTGAGATGCCTGTCGAAAAACAGTGACAGATCAAAACCGGCGTTGATTTTCTGGCGGACCGCACACCTGCTGGATTCCCTTTTGCTACTTGAGCTGAACCAAATCGGGCGGAGCCGTGTTTGCCGCCGCCGCGACCTGCTGCGGGGCGCGCCAGGAATCGAAGATGGAAACCTGGTGCACGCACGAAACCGTGCAGTGCGGGGCGCAGGATTTTTCGGTGAGATATTCGCGGCGCAGGTCGTCGCGGGTGTAAGTGGCGAGCGGGACTCCGGGATAGCCGCGCTGCTGCGAGCAGTAGTGCACCAGGCCGTCTTCGCAGATGTAGAGATAGCGGCCGCCGGCGCGGCATCGCCAGTCGTTGGGCTGGCCTTTCGCGATGTTGTCCTGAAATGAGTTGATGCGGGTGAAGCTGCTTTTCTCCAGCGCCTGCATTTCGTGGTAGATGCGGCGCTCTTCGTCGTTCAGCGGCTGCAGCTGGCCGCTGCCGTCGTGAATGATTCCGATCGTCGAAGTGAATCCGAGTTCAATCGCGCGCTTGCCGATGGTGAGCGCGTCCTGCGGATGAGAGATGCCGCCGCCGACTACGGAATTAATGTTCACGTGAAAGTCGGCGTGCTCGGCGAGCAACTGCAATTTCTTGTCGAGAACTTTCAGACTCTTCTTCGAGACTTCGTCGGGATTCACGTTGTCGATGGAAATCTGCAGCCACTCGAGGCCGGCGCGGTTGAGGCGCTGGATGCGATCGGCGACCAGCAGGTAGCCGTTGGTGATCAGTCCGGCGATCATCTTGCCATCTGCCGTGCCGCGGATGCGGCGGATGACGTCGTCGAGTTCGGGATGCATGAGCGGCTCGCCGCCGGAAATCGTCACGACCGCGGTGCCGAGTGAGCCCAGCTTGTCGATGCGGCGGTACATTTCGTCGATCGGCACGGGCTTGGAGAAATCGTCGTACTCGTTGCAGTAGGTGCAGGCCAGATTGCAGCGGCGCATGGGAATGATGTGCGCCAGCAGCGGGTGGTCGGTCGAGGCGAGCGCGCGGACGGCCATGTTGGCTCCGCGGAGGTTGCGGTGCAGGGCTTTGGCGCGGCGGCGCAGGGTTGTGAGTACAGATGGCATGAGGGTTAGCTTCTATTACAGCATAGGGCACAGCTTCGCGCATGCGCGGCAACAGTGGTTGGCGATATTTGCGGGGCGAATGGGGAAAGATCTCAGTGGTCCGAGGGCGGGAAATCACTGGGAAGGAAGGAGTTTGCGCCAGGATTCGTCTCTCGGCCAATAGTTCATGGCCCGCGTCGCGCAGAATGTCGAGCGCACGCCGCGTGTTCTTCCTGGATCAGGACATAGTCCGTGTCGTAGGTTGAGATGGCGAAGATGGGGATATCGTTCGTCGAAAGCGGCTCGATGAAAGAGAGCAGGACTCCGGTTAGCGAGAACGGGAACGGGCCTTCGAGTTTCAGGCAGATCCAGCGATGCGGCGAGTGCACGTCCGGCGGAAGATTGTCGGCTTGGGCAGACGATGGAGAGTTCGTCAGCGGTGCGGGTGATGGAGATGAAGTCGCCCTTGGTGGCCCAGTCGGGGACGGGCGCGTCGGGGGCGAAGCGCACGATCGCGTAGGGGCCGGGGAGCCAGCGGAACTTGAGTTGGTGGCGTTGCATTCTTAGGGGCGCTCGATTTCCGAAGCCGACATTTTACGTCACTGCGAGCCTTGCCTCGACGACGCAGCCGAACTTCGCTCGGCATGACCGGGTCGAAGACCCGGTCCCACACTACATCACAATCCACAGCTAGCCTTCGACCGCTTTGCGCAGGGCGGCTCTGGCCAGGATGCGGGTGGAGTCCAGCATGAGGCAGCGGGGACTGCTCTGGCGTCATCAGCAGCGGGATTTCGGTGCAGGCCAGGGCGACGGCGTCGCAGCCTTCATCTTTCAGGCCGCGGATTACTTCTGTGAAATAGGCTTGGGTGCGCGGCAGGAAATTTCCCTGGACCAGTTCGTCGAAGATGATGCGGTGGATGCGCTCGCGCTGCTCGGGGCCGGGGACGCGGTGTTCGATACCCGCTGCTTTTAAAGTCTCGCGGTAGACGGGGCCGTCCATCAGCGAGCGGGTGCCGAGGACTCCGAGGCGTTTGTAATTGTGGCGCTTGGCTTCGTTGGCGACTTCGACGGCGATGTGCAGCCAGGGGCGCGGCGAGCGGTGCGCGACCAGATCGAAGGCCTGATGGACCGTATTGACGGGAGCGATGAGGAAATCCGCGCCGGCTTTGGCCAGCTTTTCCGCAGATGAGAGCATGAGTTCGGCGATGCCGGCCCAGTCGCTGGCATCGATGCAGTTCTTGTATTGAATGAAGGGATGGCCGTGCATCGACACTTCGGGATGATTGTAGGGGCCGAGCAGATCCGCGCCTTCGACGCAGATGGTGCGGTAACAGAGCGCGGCGCCTTCCGCGCTGGATGCGACGATGCCGATGTGTAACATCAGTGGCCAGTTGAGCCAGTTGCCAGTTCAGCTTTTGATTGTAGCTGGAGTGACCGCGTACGGGCTGGCGTCGCGATAGCGCTTTTCGAATTCTTCGCGGGTGCAGATGGTTTTCGTGTCGATGACGCGGTCGATGGCCAGGATGCCGTCGAGGTGATCGATTTCGTGCTGCAGGAGTTCGGAGAGGTTGCGGTCGTCTCCGGCTTCGAATTCGAGTGTTTCGCCGGCGAGATTCTGATAGCGGACGGTGATCTGGCGGTGGCGTTCGACCTGCATGAAGATGGAGAGGAAACTCAGGCAGGCGTCCCAGACGATGATTTTTTCTTGGCTGCGTTCGATGATTTCCGGGTTGATCAGCGGCCAGGGTTCGGCGTCGGGGAGTTTGAGAAAGATGACGCGCTGCAGGACGCCGAGTTGGGGAGCGGCGATGCCGCGTCCGTAGCCGGTTTTGGAGCGCCAGTGGGCGAGGGTGTCGGCGAGATCCTGAATCAAGGAGTCGATTTCGGGCGCTGTAGGATCGTCCACCGGCGAGAGCTTTCTGCCGGAGGAGTGGATCGCCGAGTTGGAGGATGGGACGGACGGGAAGATCCTCAGGGCTAAAGCCCTTCGAAATCCGGTTATCACAGCGTGAAAGCGCTGCGTCACCGAACTGCCACCCGCTCTTCATCTTCAGCGGCGGCGGCGGCGTCGAACAGGCTCAGCAGCTCCAGTTTCTTTTCTGCGGGCAGAAACGATGCTTCGAACGAATTGCGGGCCAGTTCGCGGAGGTGCTCGTCGGTGAATCCGAAAGTTTCCTGGGCGAGTTGGTATTCGCGCGAAAGCGTTGTGCCGAACAGGGCAGGGTCGTCGGTGTTGAGCGTGATCATGACGCCCTGGTCGAAATAGTTTTTCGTGGGATGGTCGGCGATCGCCTTGCATACTCCGGTGCGGAGGTTGCTGGTGATGCAGAGTTCGACCGGAATCTGGCGCTGGGCGAAGTTCTTCGATCAGGTCGGGGTCCTGGGCGGCGGTGAAACCATGGCCGATGCGCTCGGCGCGCAGGTTGAGCGCTCCCCAGATGGACTCGGGCGGCCCGGTCTCGCCGGCGTGCGCGGTCAGTCGCAGGCCCTGGTCGGCGGCGTAGGCGTAGACGCTGCGGAAAAGTTCCGGCGGAGCTTTCAGTTCATCGCCGCCAATGCCGACGCCGACGACGTGGCGGTCGCGGTAGCGCGCCGCCAGTTCGAAAACCTTCTGCGCTTCCTCGATTCCGAAGTGGCGGGTGGCGTCGAAGATCCAAAGCAACGAAACGCCGAAATCGCGCGCGCCGCGGGCGCGTCCGCGTTCCAGGCCTTCGAAGATGGCGGGGAAATCCTGCTTGCGGAAGAGGCAGACGCCGACCGCAACGTAGACTTCGGCGTGCAGCACGTTTTCTTCTTTCAGGCGCTGCATGAGGCGGTAGGTGATCAGTTCGTAGTCGTCGGGACCGCGCAGGTGCGCGCTGACCGCTTTGAAGGCCATCAGGAAACTTTGGAAGTCGGTGTAGCCGTATAGGGATTCGACCTCGGCGAGGGTGACGTGATCGCCGTGGAGTTTGCGGAGTTCGAGCAGGGTCGCGGGTTCGACCGCGCCCTCGAGGTGCAGGTGCAGCTCTGCCTTGGGAAGTTGACGGATGAAGGCATTGGGCGGACGGTAGCGGCAGCGAAGTCATCCCTTTGATTGTAGATTCTTGAGCGGAGGATTTGCGAGGGAGCGGTCAGCCCGTAAGGAGAGATTATGCCCGATCCTCACGAAGTCCCTACTCGCATTCGTGATCTTGCCGCACAACTTGCTCAGCCCAAGGCAATGCGGCGAGGTTCTTTCTCCCAACGCTACGTCAAGTGCGGTAAACCCGGCTGTCCCTGCGCCGGCGACCCGAAGGCACGCCACGGCCCCTACTTTAGTCTCACGCGAGGGGTAGGCGGGCGCACCCGCTCACGCTTTATCTCAGCGGCGCAGGCGGAGCTGGTACGCCGGCAGGTCGAAGCCGGCCAACATTTCCGGCGCCAAGTGGAGGCCTTCTGGGAGGCCTGCGAGCAATGGGCCAATGCCCAACTCGGGAGTCCGGCGGCGGCTTCCGAAAGCGCCCAAAAAAAGGGCTTCAAACAGCCCTGGAAACCGAAGTGGTCCAAGAGGTCGAAGCTCCTCCTAGGTCGCGAGGCGGTTGCGGAGTTGGATTTCGAGGCCCTGGAAATGGCTCTTCGCCAGCGAACTCTGGGGCTAGCGGCACGAGCGATTGAGCAGCGTCTCAATGCCGACCATTCCGATCAGACCGGTCCGCAGGTGGATTGCCGTTGCGGGAAGCCAGCGCGTTATGCCGGTCGCCGAGCTAAGCAGGTGCAAAGTGTGCTGGGCCGATTGCGCCTGGAGCGCGCCTATTATCACTGCCCCTCCTGCGGTCACGGCTTCTGCCCTCGCGATCAGCATCTGGGGATAGAAGATACCGCGCTCTCTCCCGCGCTCACGCGCATGACGGGCACCGTGGGTGCTATGGTCAGCTTCCAGGAAGGCAGCCAACTGTTGACCGAACTGGCGGGCGTGGCGGTCGAAGCCAAGCAGGTGGAGAGAACGGCAGAGACCTTGGGAAAGAAATCGCCCAAGATGAACGCCATCACTGCGAACCTCAGTGATACTGTTCCTTTACCGCAGACCCTCTATCTCGGCATGGACGGAACCGGAATCCCCTTACGTGCCGAGGAACTCGTGGGCCGCAGCGGCAAGCAAGTCGACGGAGCAGCGAAGAGCGGCGAGGTAAAACTCTGTACCGTCTGGAGTGCGGAATCGCTCGATGAGGAAGGTATCCCCCTTCGCGATGAGGGATCGGTCAGCTATTCCGCGGCCCTGGAGAGCGCCTCGGCACTCGATACCGCTACCCAACGTTCGCCCTTCGCTCAGCGCGTCTGGCGGGAGGCTACGCGCCGCCGCTTCTGCCAAGCCCGACGCCGGGTGGTGCTCGGCGACGGGGCCGCCTGGATCTGGAACATCGCCGACGCTGGCTGTGCATTTTTTCCGATACAATTCGCTGTTCTCATATCAAGTTGAGGGAGAGCGCATGAACTCGAAGATCGTCCGCAGAATGCTGGTCGCATGGGGAATGTTGGCTTTGCCACTGGCTGTGTTCAGCGCGTCGGATGCGCCGCAGGTGAAGACCGCTTCCGGTGTGGTCGAAGGGAAAGGCGACGGGACGGTTCGCACATTCCTTGGGATCCCGTACGCAGCGCCTCCGGTGGGCGATTTGCGCTGGAAGCCACCGGTGGCGGCGGCGAAGTGGGGCGGCGTGCGCAAAGCCACGGAGTTTGGCTCGCATTGCATGCAGGGAAGAGTTTATGGGGATATGAATTTTCGCGATGCGGGCGGAAGTGAAGACTGCTTGACCCTGAATGTGTGGGTGCCAGCGAGGGCTTCTGCGGCGAAGCTGCCGGTGATGGTGTGGATTTATGGCGGAGGATTTGTCGCAGGGACCACTTCCGAAGCACGGCAGGATGGGACGCATCTGGCGCAGCAGGGAGTGGTCGTGGTTACGATGAATTACCGGCTAGGTATTTTCGGATTTTTCGTGCATCCGGAGCTGGCGAAAGAATCGGGGCGGAATGCGGCCGGAAATTACGGGCTGCTCGACCAAGTCGCGGCTCTGCACTGGGTGCATGACAATATTGCGGCGTTCGGGGGAGATCCGGGCAATGTGACCGTCTTCGGGGAAAGCGCCGGATCATTTTCGGTGAGCGCACAGATGGCGTCTCCGCTCGCTAAGGGGCTTTTTCAGAAAGCAATCGGAGAGAGCGGAGCGGCATTTCATAGCGGAGGGCTGTCGTTCGAACCGCTTTCTGAGCGGGAAGAGAAGGACGTAAAGGCTGTGAGCGCAAAATTTGGAGTGAGCACGCTGGCCGAGTTGCGGGCGCTTCCGGCGCAGAAACTGCTCGATGCTTTCGCGCCGCCGCAGTCGCCGGGGTTCGATTTTGGTCCGGATGTGGATGGATATTTTCTGCCGGAGCCGGTGCCGGCGATCTTTGCGGCGGGAAAACAGAATGACGTGCCGCTGCTGGCGGGATGGAACCACGATGAAGGCAGCTTCGAGATTGCGTTCTCTCCGCAGAAGCCGACCGCGGAGAGTCTGAAAGCGACGGCGCAGAAAGAGTTCGGGGACAAGGCGGCGGAGTTTTTGAAGCTCTATCCTTCCGATACGCCGGAACAGGTGCTTCGCTCAGCGCAAGATTTCGCGGGAGACCGGTTCATTGCATTCTCGACGTGGGATTGGATGGAGTCGCAGGGCAAGACGGGCAAACAGCCCATCTATCGTTACCGGTTCGATCTGGGGCCGCCGTCGGATCCGAAGGGGCCGCAGTTGGGCGCGTTTCACTCGTCGGAGATCGAGTATGTGTTTGGGCAACTCGACTCCAAGGCTGGGGTGGCGTGGAGAGCGGATGACCGTCAGCTTAGCGAAGAGATGCAGAAATACTGGGCGAACTTTGCGCGCAGTGGCGATCCGAACGGGCCGGGATTGGCGAAGTGGCCAGTGTATTCAGCGGCGGACGGATGGCAGGTGATGTTTCTGGATGCGAAGTCTGCGGCGCATAAGGATGAGTCGCGGGATCGGTATGTGTTTCTGGCGGGAGTGTGGGCGAAGTAGGGCGTCGGCAGCAAGTTCAGAGTGCAGGGATCCTTCACTACGTAGGCCGATTCGCTTTAGGCGAATCGGCCTGCTTCGTTCAGGATGACAAGGCGCTCTTGATGACGGCTGAGAGCTGATGGCTGACAGCTACTTCCTTGCGAACTCGCTGCGGTGGCGGCTGTAGAAAATGTAGATCAGCAAGCCGATGGCAAGCCAGCCCACAAAGCGGCCCCATGTAACAACGGTGAGCCCAGTCATCAGGCCGCCGCAGAGCACGATTGAGATGAGCGGAAACCACGGCACCAGGGGCACTTTGAAGACGCGGGGACGGTCCGGCTGGGTGCGTCGGAGAATAATCACGCCGAGCGACACCAGGACAAACGCAAACAGCGTGCCGATGTTTGATAGATCAGCCGCGTCGCTGATGGCGAATATTCCCGACGGAATACCGACGGCGAAGCCCGCTATCCAGGTAGAGTAATGAGGGGTTTTGAACTTGGAGTGAACTTTCGAGAAGATTGCGGGGAAAAGCCGGTCGCGCGACATGGCGTACCAGATGCGGGCCTGGCCGTACTGGAAGACAAGCAGGGACGAGATCATTCCGGTCAACGCACCGATCACGATGATGGAGCGCGCCCAGCGGCTGGCACCAAGAACCTTCAGGGCATAGGCGACCGGAGCCTCGGAGGCTTCGCCGGAGACGAAGGTCGTGTACTTCATCATGCCCAACAACACGATGGAAACGCCCACGTAGAGAACGGTGCAGACGATCAAGGACGCGATGATGCCGAAAGGCAGGTCGCGCTGCGGGTTGCGCGCCTCCTCGGCCGCCGTGGAGACGGAATCGAATCCGATGTAGGTAAAGAAGACGATTGCGCCTCCGGTGACGACTCCGCCGAACCCGGAAGGTGCGAAGGGCTTCCAGTTGCTAGGTGTGCACCAGCGCGCCGCCCACCACCAGGAAGATCAGGATGGCGCCAATCTTGATGGCGACCATGATGTTGTTAGCTTCGGCCGACTCGCGGATGCCGCGCACCAAAAGCACAGTCAGAATGAAAATGATGAGGAAGGCGGGAACGTTGAAGTATGCGCCCGTCCAGTGGCCGGATTCCCAGACGGGGGTCGACCATTTGTCCGGTAAGTTCAATCCGAACGATGCGAGTTGTGCTTTGGTGTAGGCGCTGAAGCCGATGGCCACGACCACGTTGCTGACGACGTATTCGAGGATCAGGTCCCAGCCGATGATCCAGGCAAAGATTTCGCCGAGCGTGGCATACGAGTAAGTGTACGCGCTGCCGGCGATCGGAATCATAGACGCCAGTTCGGCGTAGCAGAGACCGGCGAAGCTGCAGGCCAACGCGACAAGGAAGAACGAGATCGCGATCGACGGCCCAGCCGGCGGGCGTCCGTGCATCAGGACACCCGCGGTGCTTCCGGTGCGCAGGACGTTCACGATGATGTCGAGAACCTGCGCATGCCAGATAGAGGACGCCTTGAAATACTCACCGGCGGCGGCAGTGCCTGTGAGCACAAAGATGCCTGAGCCGATGATGGCGCCGATGCCGAGCGCCGTCAGCGACCAGGGGCCGAGCGTCTTTTGCAGGCGCTGGCCGGGCGCTTCAGACTCGGAGATCAGCTTGTCGATCGATTTGCAACAGAAAATCTGTTTGTCGGAGGTACGGATGACTTCGGCGGGTTCCGTGGCTTGTGACAAGCGGTTGTGGTCTCCTGGAAAACGAGCTCTCAGCCAATTCGACCTAGCAGTTGGCTGTACAACTCCGCGGCGCTTCGCGACGGGGCGGACAAAGTGTCCGCCCCACACGAGTTCTGCCGGATACAGCGCGCTGACCTACCGCTTTGCCTGACCGCGGGCCAGTTTCTTGACCTTGGGCTTTTTCGATCCGCGGGGATATTCGCGGGGCTTAAGCGGTTTTTCCGCCTTGCGTTTCTTGCGGGCGGTGCGTTTGGCTTTCTTGCGTTCTTCTTTCGTTAACTTCGATGTGTTTGCCATGAATGCAGTGAACGTCCTCTTCTGTGTGCGGATGTCCGGGGCGGTTAGGCCTCGGCTTTTTTTCGCCCCTTCGGGTCCGCTCAGGGCAGGCTCCTTCGGGGCTGAAATCTCTTGGCTCGCTGCCCACGGCTTGCGCCGTGGGCTGTGCTCTTGCGCCGCCCTTTGACAAGCTCAGGGCAGGCCTTCGCGGTTGACTGCCTAGACTCGCCTCGCTTGCTTGGCTGGACAGCCGAGGCGCCTGTCCCCACATCGGTCGTGCATCGGACTGGGTTATGCGCGCTCCAGCTGGGCGTACTTCTCTACCAGCTTCTTTAAGCCGAAGCGAGGAAATTGTACCGTAATCTTGGCTTCTTCGCCTTCTCCTTCGCGTTGGTAGACCGTGCCTTCGCCATATTTTGGGTGGCGGACGCGCTGGCCGGGGCGGAATCCGCGCTTGCCGGTGGGCTCTTCGACCGGTGTTTTGGGGACGGTGAACTTCTTGCCGCGACTGGCGAAAAACTCGGCGATGTTCTCGATGGAGTTGTAGGGGCGGGCTGGGGCCGTGGGTTTCGGCCCGGCTGACGGACGAATGCGTCCGTCGCTACGTGAGTCGTGCCAGGCTGTGCTTTGGTCTTCGTCTTCGTAGGAGTAGTGAGGGCTTTCGGATTCGTAGGCGCCGGGGTTTCGCACACCCGGAAGGGCGAATGCGCCCGTCGCCCCGCGAGCCGTGGTGGCGCGCCTTGTTCCCAATTCTTCTAGCAGCGGGGCGGGGACTTCTTCCAGGAATCTTGATGGGACGCTGGCTTCGGGGAGGTCGGTGCCGTAGCGGCGGCGGTAAACGGCGCGCGTGAGGATGAGTTGATCCATGGCGCGGGTCATGCCGACGTAGCAGAGGCGGCGCTCTTCCTCGATGTCTTCGGGGACGAGCATGGTGCGGGAGTGCGGGAAGAGGCCTTCTTCGAGGCCGCTGAGGAAGACGAGGGGGAATTCGAGGCCCTTGGCGGCGTGCAGGCTCATCAGGGTGATCTGCGCGCGTTCGTCGTAGTCGTCAGCGTCCGCGACGAGGGCGGCGTGGTCGAGGAACTGGTCGAGAGTTTCGGCGCGGTCGCGGGAATCCATGGCGGCGTTGACGAGTTCGCGCAGGTTTTCGATGCGGGAGAACGCTTCCGGCGTGTCTTCTTCTTCGAGAAGCTTGATGTAGTTCGTGCGGTCGATCAGGAATTTGAGGATGTCGGCGGTGGAAACAATCGGAGTTGGGAACGAGTCCGCGTTGGGCGTGGGTCGGGATCGGTAGTCGTCGGCCTCATCCTCCTCTTCCGCATACCGGGAGCCGTCCCAAGCGGGCGGCTCGGTGTGGCTGGCGACTCCCCTTTCGCCCACGTCCGAGGCTTGGATTGATGCAGGAGGAATGTCGGGAGTCCCGACGACCTTCGACCTTTCCAGCTCATCGGTTAATTCCATAAGGCGGTCGGAAAGGCGTTTGTATTGAGTGAAATCCTCTCCCGGCAAGAATTTCTTGAGGCACATCCTGCCTACCTGCTGTATTTGACCCCCTGCACTCTGCAGCACAAACGTATCGTTCCGGTTCCTTTTCACCTGACAGTGATCGCAATTCGGCGGAGCCTCTAGCAGATGCTCGGGCACCCTTACTCCGAACATGTTATGACAAGTGGTCTGGCCACTTTGGTGATGGAGGATGCCGAGGAGCTGCCATCCGGCTAGCCGGAGGCGTGAAACTTCGTCCCTCAGTTCCTCAATCTCCTTTTGCAACTTCGAAACCTTGCTCTCCAAAGTTTCGCCCCGCGACGCGATCGTAACGGGGGCTGGGTTAGGAGCACGCACTTGAGTAACAGGCTGTTGGAACGGCGACTGGCGTTTTATGGGTGATTCACTAGGTTCTTCTTCCGCGTTCGCCCCGAAATCGAAGCTGAAGTTGCCTGGATCGAAGGCGGTGGCGTCGTCGGATTCGCTTGTCAGTTGCGCGGGCGAGTGGTCCGTGGCTACACGTTCACTTCCTTCCAGTTGCTCCACGAAGTTTCCTGCGAGCATCGCTCTTGCGTCTTCGATTAGTTGCTGGAAATTCTTGAGCGACAACAGGGCCCGCTGAGGCAGGAGTTGGCGGCGGATGGCCTCGCCAATTGCGCCCCACAGCGACAGGCCAGTTTCGAGGGCGAGGCGCTCCAGCGTGTCGATGCTGCCTTTGCCGATGCCGCGGGCGGGGGTATTGATCACGCGCAGAAGAGAGATCGTGTCGTCGGGATTCTGGATGACTTTGAGGTACGAGATCAAGTCTTTGATTTCGGAGCGCTCGTAGAAGGAGAATCCGCCAACCACGTGATATTTAAGGCCGTAGCGGCGCATGGCTTCTTCAAACAGGCGCGACTGGGAGTTGGTGCGGTAGAGCACGGCGGCGCGCGGCGTCTCGCCTCTTTCGGTGGCTTCGCGCAAGTATTTGGCGATGTGGTCGGCGGCAAAGAGGGCCTCGTTTTCGCCGTCGGGCGCTTCGTAGTATCCGATCTTGGTGCCGCCCTGGCGGTCGGTCCAGAGGTTCTTGCCTTTGCGGCGGATGTTGTTGGCGACGACGGCTGACGCGGCCTGCAAAATGTTCTGTGTGGAGCGGTAATTCTGCTCGAGGCGGATGATCTTGGCTTCGGGGAAATCCTGTTCGAACTCGAGAATGTTGCGGATGTCGGCGCCGCGCCAGGAATAAATCGACTGGTCCTCGTCACCGACGGCGCAGACGTTGTGGCGCTCTCCGGCAAGCATGCGCATGAGTTCGTACTGCGGGCGGTTCGTGTCCTGATACTCGTCGATCAGCAGGTATTGAAAGCGGCGGTTGTAGTAGTCGCGCACTTGCGCTGCGGATTTCAGCAGGCGGACGGCTTCGACCAGCAGGTCATCGAAGTCGAGGGCGTTCGCTTTGCGCAGTTCCTTGCGGTACTCCTCGTAGAGGTGCGCGATCTTCTCGGTCTTGGGATCAGCGGACTGCAGGTAGAGTTCCTGCGGGTCGAGCATGTGGTTCTTCGCCCAGGAGATGCGGCCGAGGACGGTGCGGGGAGTGAGTTGCTTGTCGTCGAGGCCGAGGCGCTTCATTACGCTTTTGACGACGGCTTGCTGATCGCTCTCGTCGTAAATGACGAAATTCTTGGTGTGTCCGATCGGCGGCTTTCCGGGCGTGGCCGAGGGAATGCGCATGGCCTCGATGTCGCGTCGCAGAACGCGCACGCAGAACGAATGGAAAGTCGAGATCACCGGTTTGGCGATGCTGAGGCCGCCTACGAGTTTTTCGACGCGCTCGCCCATTTCGGCGGCGGCCTTGTTGGTGAAGGTCATTGCCAGGATGGATTCCGGCATGACGCCTTTGTGCTCGATCAGGTAGGCGATGCGGTAGGTGATGACGCGGGTTTTGCCGCTTCCGGCGCCGGCGAGGATCAGCACGGGGCCTTCGGTGGTTTCAACGGCTTCGCGCTGCTGCAGGTTCAGTTGGTCGAGAAAAGACAATGCGGAAGTGGCTCCAGGGTCGCTGGTTCAATTTTACAGGGAACAGCGGCGGGCGGGATTGCCTTCGGCTAATTCAGAGTGTGCCATGCCTAAAACGAAAACTCCTTCCACCGTCAGGGGCTTTAAGAGTGTGCGTGAGAACTAGATATTGAGCCACGCGGTGGAACAATGCGTGTCCGCTCCTAGCCGCAAGGCGGCGAAGGATTACAGCCCACGGTGTAAGCCGTGGGAAAGGTCGCCGAAAGGCCCCAGCGGGGCGAAAGATTAGTTCTCCCGCACACTCTTCTGCCCCTGTGGTCGCCGTCCAAGCTATTCCACAGGACGACGCTTTAGACCCCTGGCGGAGTTTCCCTCGCCGCACAGTTGCATCCTCTTTGCCTTCCCATCCACCCATCTGCGAAACTGACGGTTGCTCCCGCTCAGAACTAAGAACTGGGAACTGCCCCATGGGCCGCATCCACGTGCTCTCCGAGACCGTTGCCAACCAGATCGCCGCCGGCGAAGTGGTCGAGCGCCCTGCCTCGGTAGTGAAAGAAATGCTGGAGAACTCCCTCGACGCCGGCGCCACCCGCATCAAGATCAGCGTTGAGGCCGGCGGCAAGAAGCTTATCCAGATCACCGACAACGGATGCGGCATGGTCCGCGACGACGCCATGCTGGCCTTCGAACGCCATGCCACCTCTAAAATCAAGAATGCCGAAGACCTGCTCAGCATCGCCACCCTCGGGTTCCGCGGGGAGGCCCTGCCCTCGATCGCCTCGGTCTCACGCCTGCGCCTGGAGACGCGGGCTGCCGAAGAAGCTGCGGGTACGGTGGTCGAAATCAACGGAGGGAAAATCGCGCGCGTCGAAGAATCCGGCCTGCCGCCGGGGACCTCCATCACCGTGCGCGATCTCTTCTTCAACGTCCCCGCGCGCAAGAAATTTCTGAAGGCCGAGTCGACCGAGTTGTCGCACATCGCGTCCCTGGTCACGCACTACGCGCTGGCCCATCCTGAGAAGCATTTCGAACTGCACTCCGCGACGAATGCCATGCTGGTCGCGCCTCCAGTCGCCGGATACAGCGAGCGCGTCTACCAGGTCTTCGGCAAGGAAACTCTCGATCAATTGATCCCCATAGCGGCGCGCCAGCCACTCGAGCGCGTGGGACTGCCCCAGCCGCCGCCGTGGCGACGCCGAGAAAAAGACGAAGAAGGTGGCGAGGACAACGCGCCCAAGGCATTGGGCGAGATGCATCTCCACGGCTTCGTCTCCAAGCCCGAAATCCAAAAGCTGAACCGCAATTCCATCTTCGTCTTCGTCAACGGCCGCCTCATTCGCGACCGCCTGGTGCAGCACGCGCTGACCGAGGCCTATCGCAACATCATTCCGCCCAGCGTCCATCCGGTCGTCCTGCTATTCCTGGAAATGCCGGCCGCAGAGGTCGATGTGAACGTTCATCCCTCGAAAACGGAAGTCCGCTTTCGCCAGCAGAGCGTGATGCACGACTTTGTTCGCGATTCGGTCCGCGTGGCCCTGATGAAAGCCCGCCCCGTCCCCCAGTTCGTGACGGAGATGCGAGCCCACGCCACCGCCAGCCAATCCCTGACGGCGGGAGCGATGACTCCCGGTGCCCACGATTGGGAAACCGCATCCGTCGTGGCATCCGCAGCCGATGTTCCAGCCAAACGGCCAGCGACGTATGACCCAGCAGTCGGCGCAGGCTTCGCGCTGCAACCCCCCGTGCCCCCGCCAATTTCGCAGCGCTTCCAATTCGAAGGCGGAATTGCAGTCGAGGCGAACGCAGCCATCCCAGTCGCTCGCGGCCCGGAAGCGATCCCCGACAACGGCTGCGCCCCCGCGCTCGATGTCGGCGAAGAAGAGCCCACGCTGTCATCGCTCGGCACTCTGAAGCCCCTAGGGCAAATTCGAAACTCGTTCATCCTCGCGGTGAATGAAGACGGCCTCTGGATCGTCGACCAGCACGTGGCCCACGAACGTGTGTTGTTCGAACGCATTCTGAAGCAGCGCGCAGTCCAGAAAGTCGAAAGCCAGCGCCTGCTCATGCCGATCGTCCTGGAGCTATCTCCCGCGCAGCAGGCGGTGTTCACCGAGATCTCCGACGAGCTGCAGCACAACGGATTCGAAGCCGAACCCTTCGGCGCGCGCAGCGTGGCGGTGAAGGTCGCTCCGGCGGGAGTCGAAGCCGCCGCGGTTGAGCACATGCTCCACGAATTGCTCGACCAGTTCTCCCGCGAAGAGCAGTCGCTGAATCTGGAAAAGATCCGCGCCCGCATCGCCGCGTCAATCGCATGTCACGCGGCCATCAAAGTAAACATGCCCTTGGAGCAAAACAAAATGGAATGGCTCCTCACAGAATTAGCCAAAACCGACCACCCAATGTCGTGTCCGCACGGCAGACCGGTGGTGCTCCGGTATTCCGTAAAAGACATTCAAAAAGCATTTAAGCGTATTTAACTACTCACCAGCAGTCCGTACTTCGGAAGCGTGCAGGTGGATGATCTTCCATCCGCGCTTCCCTCTCTGCAGAACGATGGTGCGCCGGTTCAGAAATCCAAGCCGGTCATCGAGATGAAAGCTCGCGATAGCGACGTCCCCCGCAATCTGGATTTTAAGGTCAATGGGATGCAGTCCCATGTGTGGACCCTTCGTTCTTCCAGCGCGAATGCGCTCGAAGACTTGCTGAAATGTTCGCTCAAATTCCTTGCGTCCGTCGGCGCGATGGGGGAAAACCAGCGGAAAGAAGACCGTCGCGTCATCTGCAAAAAAGCCTCGAAACTGGCCCCAATCGAGGTTGTCGAATGCCGCGATGAACCCCGAAAGGATTTTGCGCACTCCGAGTTCATCGGATTGCCGTGAGTGCGCCCCGGCGGAAACTGGCAATGCGAAAGATGCGAGCAGAAGCATTGCGCATAGTGTTTTCATAGCGAGCGAGCATGCAAGCCAGTGAATACGGTGACAGGCCTTTATAATCGAATCACGAGATGACTGACCCGGAGCTTCAGCAACTGCGGCGTGAGAAGTGGCGGCTGGATGGCAAGCCGATCCGAACGATCGAGCAGGCGCGCGCTTTTCTCGAAGAAGTGGGCTTCTGCCTGATGTATCCCAAACGGCCTGCTCTGCTCGTGCCGACCTTCATCGGCGCGTTTGTCGGTTCGGAAGATCGTTTGCCCGGATGGCAGCATGCATTCAAAGATCCGCGCGCGGCCGAGGCGACGGAGTTGATGATCCGGTTGCTGCGCGAGCGCACGGCGTTCGAAGCCAACCTGTTCGACGAGAACAATGGATTCCTGGTGCCAGCGTCGGTGTTTCCATATTTTTATGCGCTGATCGGGGAGCGCAATCCTAAGCAGGCGCCGAAGGCTGGTTCGCGCTCTCCTTATTCTGCGCTGGCTTGCGATGCCTTCGAGTTGATCCGCCGCGATGGCCCCATCTCAAAACAGAAGATGCAGGAAGTGCTCGGCGGAAGCGTTTCACTGGCGGCACTCGACGGCGCGCTCGGTGAGTTGTGGTCGAAGCTGCGCATCACGCGCGTCGATTATAAGGCCAGCGAGGGCTCGGTTTGGGACGTGCTCTACCGCTGGGCACCGGATGCGGTGAAGGAAGGCGTCGGTCTCTCGGTGCAAGAGGCATTGACCGCGCTGCTCTCGAAGTATATAGACTGCGTCATCGCCATCGAGCAGCCCGACCTCGAAATCTTTTTCGGAAACTTCATCGCGCGCTCGAGGGTGAAGGACGCCGTCAACGCCCTTCTGGCCGCCCGCGAACTGAGCTTTGTGCACGTCAGCGGACAATCAATGCTGCAAATTACGCCGGAGAAGGTCGTCACGGCTCCAGCCCCTGAACCGCGTCACGCGACTCGGACTAGAAAGTGAAATGGGATGAGGCCATCGGCGATACAGGGTTTGCGATTCTGCCTGCACTCTTCTCGCGCGAGTATCTGGATCAGCTTTTGCATGACATCGATGAATCATCGCCCCGTCGAAGTCGCGCCGGCATTCGACATGCTCTGAGTCTCCCTCCGGTGACGGCAGTGGCCCAGGAACCGCAAATGATCGAATTGGCGCGTCAGGTTTTAGGGTCCGAAGCGTTTCCATTTCGCGCCACGCTCTTCGACAAGTCGCCCACCGCAAACTGGCTCGTGGTTTGGCACCAGGACACTGCCTTGCCGCTGCGCGAGCGGATCGACCAGCCCGGCTGGGGACCATGGTCCATCAAAGAAGGAATCGACTACGCTCACGCGCCCGCAATCGCGCTGAACCAGGTGCTCGCGCTTCGCGTAAGCTGCGACGATTCGACTTTGGTCAATGGTCCGCTGCGCGTCCTGCCGGGTACGCATGCGCTGGGCGTGCTAAGCGATGACACCCTGCACGAGCTATCGACACAGATCGCACCCGTGGATTGCGTGGCGCCGAAAGGTGGCGTTGTCGCTATGCGTCCGTTGGTTGTCCATGCATCATCAAAGTCTCAGACCGGAATGCCAAGGCGAGTCTTGCATGTCGAGTACGCTGCCTCAGAATCCATCGTGAAACCACTGATGTTGGCTGTGGCATAGATCGCCGTGACCGCACACTCATCGACGGATTCCCAGACTTACCGCGGACGCCTCGCGCCATCTCCTACCGGCCTGCTCCATCTCGGCCATGCGCACACTTTCTGGACCGCGGCCCAGCGCGCCGCCGCGCATCACGGCCAGCTGATCTTCCGCAACGAAGACCTGGACTCGCAGCGCTGCCGGCCTGAGTTTGTGAAGGCCATGTTCGAAGATTTGCGATGGCTGGGCATCGAGTGGACCGAGGGCCCCGACTGCGGCGGACCGCTAGAACCGTACGCCCAGAGCGAACGGCGTGGGCATTATCTCGAGGCCTGGCGGAAACTGCGAGACGTTGGGATGATCTATCCGTGTACTTGCTCCCGAAAAGACGTGGCGCAATCCGCGGGCGCGCCGAATGATCTCGACGATGAGCCTGTCTATCCGGGGAAATGCCGGCCGCGCGGAGTGCAGCGGAGCTCCGCTCCGCCTGACCGGGTCGAAGACCCGGTCCCACACAATCAACTCGAACCAGCCGGCGGGAACTGGCGGTTTCGCGTTCCCGATGACGAGGAGGTCTCCTTCACCGATCTGCACCTCGGGCCGCAGCGGATGATCGCGGGGCGGGACTTCGGAGACTTCGTCGTGTGGCGCCGCGATGATGTCCCGGCGTATCAACTCGCCGTCGTGGTCGACGATGCCGCTATGCGCATTACCGAAGTCGTGCGCGGCGCGGATTTACTGAAGTCAACGGCACGCCAGCTTCTGCTACTCCGCGCGCTCGGGCTCTCAGCGCCGGACTATTATCACTGCGACCTGATTCGAGACGATGCAGGCGTGCGGCTGGCAAAGCGCCACGATTCGTTGAGCATTCGCAAGCTGCGCGAATTAGGATGGACTCCCGAACAGGTAAGAACGGGTGAGATTTCATGAGCCGGGTGTATGTGGGACAGTTTTGGGTGTGTGTGGGATCGGATCTCCGACCCGGTCATGCCGAGCGAAGCTCCGCTGCGCTCTCGCTGTTTCGACTCGCTCACGGCAGCCTTCCGCGAGGCTGTCTCCACATCAGTGAAGGAGCTGTCCGCATCCCCTCACCGTGTACAATCGTTAGCTTCGCATGAATGACAGTACGCAAGCAGAGAACACTCCCCGCAAGCTGACGATCGCCATTGACGGCCCTGCGGGAGCGGGCAAGAGCACGATCGCCTCGCGCCTGGCGCGCAAGCTGGGATACGTGAACCTGGAGAGCGGAGCCATGTATCGCGCCCTGGCGCTGAAGGCTATCGACCGCGATGCTTCCTTCGACGACGAAGACGCGCTGGTCAAGCTGGCCGGAAACTCCCGCATTCAACTCGAGCCCACGCTTGGGGGAAATCGCACGCTGCTCGATGGCAAGGACGTGTCCTCCCGCATTCGCGAGCGCGATGTGACGGAGGCAGCGTCCCGCATCTCCATCCATCCCAGGGTTCGCGAGTGGATGGTTGCCCGCCAGCGGGAAATGGGCACGGGCGGAGGAGTGGTGATGGAAGGCCGTGATATCGGCACGCAGGTTTTTCCCCACGCCGATTTGAAAATCTTTCTCGACGCCGACCCGGTGGTGCGCGAGCAGCGCCGCATGGAGCAGCAGAAAATCAAAGGCGATGTGGCCGCGAGCGTCGCCGCAGAACTGCGCGAGCGTGACCGCCGCGACCGCACCCGTGCGGCCTCTCCGCTAGTAGCTGCCACCGATGCGGTCGTGATCAATTCGACTGTGTTGACCGAAGATGAGGTGTTGGCGAAGGTGGAAGAGTTAGCGAACAAGAAACGAAATCACTGATCGAGCCGAGTGCTTATCAGCGCTGCGGGGCTTCGCCCACCATGAGTCTCTTTCGAAACTCTGAAAGCTTGAAACTCTGAAGCCCCAAAACCTGGCCTCTTCAGTTTTCCGTCGGTTCCACCTTCTCCTTAGGCGCAGGCAGCGCCTTCCCAGACTTCGCAGGGTTCGGCGGCTCAGGTGGTTTGGGCGGCTGCGCGCTCGCTTTCCGGATCTCGATGCCGTCGTGCTCGTTGTTGAGCACGATATGAGCCGAAGCGTTGCCCACGCTGCCGCTGGCCTTGGCTTCGTGCTCGTCATTGTTGATCTTCAGTTCGGGGAAGTCCGACTGAATCTCGCCATCGCGCGTGCGCGCATCTAGGCGGAATCCGGCCTTATCGGGCAGGCTCAGCTGAATGTCCCCGTTGCGACTGTCGATCTGCACATTGCCCACCGTACGCATCCCGACTTCGATTGCGCCATTATCGTTCTGCAGGCGGACGTCGCCCGACACTTCTTCCAGCCGGATATTCTTCGAGCGCGTGGTCAGGTGCAGCGGGCCCGTGATCTGCTCGGCGTGGAGTTCGTCGGAATCGAGATCCAGAGAACCCTCGATGCTTCGAGAACTCCATGTCGGTACGCGAAGACTTGAAGGTCACGTTTTTCGTGATGCGCGCCAGCTTCACGCTCTCCTGAAATTCGCCATCGAGTTGCACCGCGCCCTTTACGTCGGCAACCGAGACTTCGTTCACCCGGCCTTCCACATGCACGTCACCGGTGATCTGCTCGATTTTCACCGAGCCTTTTTCCTGACTGACCTTAACGTTGCCGTTTACGTCTTCGATGCGTCGTGTCGGAGTGTTGGGCACTGATGTCGATGTTGCCGTCGCGCCCCACCAGGTTGATATCTCCGCGGCGCGAAGTGATCGAGACTGCCACCTTGCGCGGCAGGGAAACGTCAAGATCCACTTCGACTGCGTGATCGCCCGCTCCCTCCGCCTTGGCGTCCAGCGTGACCAATCCGCCGATCGTAGTAATGGTGGGCTTGGTTTCGTTGTTGTACTTGTCGGCGTCGCTTTGATTCTCGGCCCCCACGCGCTTGCGTACGACCACCGTGATCTTATTGTCGTCCGCTGCGTGCACGCTGACTGCCCCGCGAGTGTCGATGATCTTCAGGCTGGCTCCCGCGGGAAAGGTCTGCTCGAGATGATCGTCAAAGTTGTAGCTTTGGCCGAAGATGTTGTTGAAGTCGCTGTCGTCGATGTTGATGTTGTCCCGTATTCCAGACCAGTTCACCCGTTCCAACTGCGTCGCAATCAAACCAAAGACGACGATCATGACCACCAGGAAAACTCCGCCTGCGCCAATCCCCGAGGAACGAGTGCCTTCCCGCTGCGCGCGCTGATGCTCGAGCAGCTTGATCACGCCCCAGAAAATCAGCAGCAGCGGCCAGTAGCTCGCGAACAGGTGTGCCAACCGCCCAATCGACAAGAGGTGCATCGTTCCCATCAGGAACACGACGCCGAGCACGATCAGGACGAACGCGCCAGCCATCGAACGGTGACGCCGCGGCGGCAGTGGAGGAAGCGGTGAAAATGCTGGAGGTGGTGCGACTGGGCTAGACATTTTTCACCTCGCCAGAAGAAGCGGACTGCTCCGGGCTCTGCGGCGCCGCCGGTGGCGGTGGCGGAACATTCATCGAGCTTCCTGGTGGAACACTCGTCGGCATGCCCGGAGGCGGTGGGCCGATGTGTCCATCCGTCGACGAATTGCTCTGCATCAACTTCACTACGCCGATCACCAACAAAATGGCAGGCCAAGTCCTGTGAAATTCCAATCGTCCAACGTTGTCGAGCAGAAAGAGCACGCCGATAGTAACCAGGATCGCAGGTCCCATCAGTTTTCGCGTGCGACAGTGCTCGCAGACGCAGTACGGGCGATAGCTCCCCAGCAGCCCCCAGCTTTTCGCAAAGAGCCAGACGCCGATCACGATCAGAATGATCGGCCAGAATCGGTGCAAGCTGAAGTCAAAGACCGTGTTGATCAGGAACAGCACGCCCAGCCCGATTAGGATCGCTGCGGCAGCGGGAACTTTCGTGGTGTCAATCTTCTCTCCCGTGCCGAAGGTCGATGCCAGTCCAAACGGATCAGGAGCGGGTTCGTCCGCCTGAATCGCCCTGGCTGTCCGAACCGCGTCGAGAATCTGGTACACCCAGAAAAATCCGAGAAAGATTCCGAGCGCGGTGTCGGCTTGCCATGGTAAGTCGGACGATAACCCGACGATCGCCAGCACCACGATGCCGAGATGCGCCAGACCCTTGGCATACTGGCCGCAGTACACCGCGCCCAGACCAAGGGGGATCGCGCCCAGAATTCCGGCCACCGTGGGATTCGGTCCCGCATTAACGGGAGGCCGGTACGCGGTGGACGGTGCGCCCATGCGGCGGATACACCGTTTCTGCCGGCGGCACAAATCCCGCGGCCGGCACGGTTCCTTCCATGCGCGCGGCCAGGCACGCCTCGCAGTAGATTACTCCGCGGACGTCGCGGGTGCATTGGTTGCAAAGTGGCTTGCCGCAAGTGCGGCAGAAGGCCACCGCAGCGGTATCGCTGTGCGTGGCGCAGTTCATACGAACCTCCTGTCAGTGGTCACCGACACTACAGGCAGATCGCGAAGAAGATGGACCCAGAGGAGCGCTGGCCAGAATCAGATGGTTATCCGTCTGGCTGTAATTGCGCTCCTGCTTCTGCTCGGGCTGTTGTGTTGTGTCGTTCTTGTCGTCTTTCTGTTTCGCTGGCCGGGATTCTTTGCGGCCGGGTTCGGCGGGAGCCACGTTGCGCTTGATCTCGTGCACGCGCGACTCGACTTCGTAAACGATCCGCATGTTCTCGTAGTAGTGCACCACCTGGCTTGCGTGGCGTAATACGTGTGCCGGATCGCAGAGGGCCGCAAGCTGATCTGCTTCAGGTCGCCGGGTTTCACCCCGGCAACGGTCAGACCCACCGACAGCGCGAAGAATGCCATGCCAAACGACATGGCAAAACGCGGCTGGCGGACCGTCGCCCAGATCGGCTCCAGCATCCGGAAGCGAGGCCTGCACGCGCTCCCACCACGAAATGCGTGGCTGGGGAGAGCGTACAGTCACTCGCAGGCGTTGGGTGTCAACGCCCGTCGTGGATGCCAGAATGTTGGTGACCAGGCTGGCTGGAGGCTCCACCTCCGTGAGACCTTTCAGCCAGTTGCGGCCCGCCTCAGCTTCGGCGAACAGCGGACCGCACGCCCCGCATACCCGGGCATGGGCCTGGAAGCGGTCGAGTCCCGTCCCCGTCAGGACGCCGTCAATGGCGTCCGAGAGCAGGGTTTCGAACTCGTTACACTGCATTCCGTTGCTGGTCTGGTCTGGCATCACATCACCTGCCTATAGGTACGTTGTAGGAGCCTGGCAAGTTCCGCCCGCCCTCTATTTATTCGTGATTTCACGGTACCCTCCGGAACCTTCAAAACGCTGGCAATTTCACGGTAGTCCATATCCTGTAAGTCCCTTAGAATCACTGCTTCCCGAAGCTCTGGCGACAGCTTGGCCAAGGCCGCGTGAACCGTCTCCCCGACCTCCCGGCTGCGTACGTGCGCGTCCGGGGGAGCGGATTGGTCAGGAATTTGCTCACTGAGGGGCTGGGCGTCCTCGTGCTCTGACGCCGCAGTGTCGATCGAGTCGGTCATCCGGTCCTGCTTGGTCTTGCGGAAGTGGTCGACCAGCAGGTTGCGGGTGATGGTCGTCACCCAGGTGACGAACGCCCCCTTGGTGTGGTCATAGCTTGAAAGAGTGCGGTACATCTTGATGAAGACCTCCTGGGTGAGGTCCTGGGCGTCGTCGCCCGATCCTGCGAAGCGGTAGCAGATGTTGTAGATACGCCGGTTATAGGTCTGCACGATTTCCTCCCAGGCGGCGGAGTCGCCGGCAATACACCGCCGGACCAGCATCGCGACGACCTGGACGTCTTCCACTTGCGCTCCCCGGAAATCTGCTGAAACCTTGAGACTGCGGCTTGGACTTACCTTGGGCAACGCAACTACTGAGACACTCTCCAAGCCCTGCCCACTAGACAGTACGTGATTGAGGGCGTTGAAGTTCGCCGTTCCTGTCGTTACTGAACTGAACACGGCATTGTAGCAGCGCGGCGCACCGCTGTAAGTGCTGCTGTTCTCGCATGCGCCACGGGGCACAGGCCTCGAAAACGATCCGATGACTGAGGTCATCGTTATTCACGCTCTGTTAACAACCGCCTGCTAGCATGGAATTGGATCGAATGCCTTTTCGGAGGTGTTTATGATTCCTCTCTCTACCGCAATTTCTAGCGAACTCACTTGGTCGAAAATCTCCGGTCGAAATTTTGAGCTGAATCGACGCGGCGAAGTGATCGGCCGTTTACAGCGTCCCAGTTTCTGGTCATGCAGTTTTCAGGCTGAGACTCAGGCTGGGCGCTGGACCTTTCGCCGCAGAGGTTGGGTGGGTGGCTCTGAGATTTTTGAGTCTGCCTCCCAGCAGCCGATCGCAACCTTCAAGCCGGCATGGAGTGGGCGTGGCGGCAAGCTGACCTTCGACGATGGTCAAACCTTTCAGCTGCAGTGCAAGGGCTGGTGGCGTCCGGCGTGGAGCGTGATTGCGGAGAGTGATGAACTAGTGTTGCGCCTGCAGCGGCGCGAAAAAACAGTGGAATTGTCTTCCGGGGCCGCGGTATACGAAAGCCGTTTGGGTCTTCTGATACTGTTTACCTGGTACCACGTCCTGCAGTCCGAAGAAGCTGCAGCATCAGCCGCAGTAATGGCCGCCTCATAGCTGCATGTCTTGAAGTCAGCGAACTTCGGAAGGGCGAGCGAAAGCCCCAGTGCTCACTGCAGCGCCTTAAACCCCGCGCACTGCTCCCCATCCGGGGGAACTGTGCTGCCCGTGGTGTTCGGATCCGCGCGGATCACGCTTCTGTCGCTCGAACAAAACAGCCGCTTCCCCGTGCGATCGAAAACCACCGGCGCTGCTGCCACAAAGTAGCTTTGGCTCATCCCGTCCGCCGGATTGCTCCCCAGCGCCGCAAAGTGGTACCCCGATTTCTCTCCGCCCGCCAGGCTCTCATCCAGGATGCACGCCGTGGCTACTGACCTCGTGCACGGCTCCGCCCCTCCCAGATTCGCTAGAGATTCCGCATACCCGCCGTAAGCGGCCATGTAAGACACTTCCGCCTGGTTGATGGCCCGAATCGACGCCACCGCCGAAGCCTCATCCGCATGTACTTTCGCTGCCGTCATGCTCGGAATCGTGATCGCCGCAATAATCAGAATGATCGCGACCACCACCAGCATTTCAATCAAGGTAAATCCACGCTGATCTTTCATCTCACGCCCTCCGTGCCGAAAGAACTCGCAACAAAACAGAGAACGGCGGTGAACAAAAGCCTTGCACAAAAAAAACTTGGCCTGAGAGAACCGACTCCAGCCGCGAAGCGGCGAAAGAATGCAGCCCGCGGCGCAAGCCGTGGGTTTCGAGCGCCGGAATGACCAAGCCCCGGCACCCACACTGCATGTACATTCCTGGGCCGGTACCACCGTAACGTTGACCCTCCTATATAGGAATCCTATACTCCAAACATAGGAATCCTATACTGCGATTCCGAAACAGACATGACCCAACGCATTCGCTCCAAAATCTCACGGGGAAGCGGCGAACTGGCCATCCTCTCCCTGCTGGCTGAACAACCCCTGTATGGCTTCGAAATCGCCAAGCAGATTGGCGAACGCACCGGCGGCGCGCTGAAATTCACGCTCGCCTCGCTCTATCCCTTGCTCTATGAAATGGAAAAGCGCGGTTGGGTCGAAGGCCGCTGGCAAGCCAACAGCGCCGGCCGCGACCGCCGCTACTACCGGCTCACCCCCGGCGGCCGCCGCCAACTCGCCCCGCTGCGCGCCGAGTGGCGTAACTTTTTCCAGGCCCTCGACAGCCTGGCCGGAGTCAGCCATGCCTGATTGGAGAAGAATCGTGCGCGAACGATTGCAATCGAGCCAAATGAACGTCGCCGATCCGGACTCAGTAGTTTCCGAACTGGCGGCGCACTTGGAAGAAACCTGCGAGCACGCCCGTTCAATCGGACTGACCGATCGGGCCGCAATCGACAGCGCGCTGCAGGAAGTAACAGACTGGCAGGTTCTGGCGAAGCAAATTCGCCGCGCAAAATCTGAGGAGGCCTTCGTGAATCGCCGCACAAAAGCTCTCTGGCTGCCTGCGCTCGCAACCTTCCTGAGTGCCAGCGTCTCCCTAATGCTGTGTCAGTTCCTCGGCATGCATCCGCGCATCGTTCGGGTGGGTGAAGTTTCAATGTGGTTTTACTGGCCCTGGCTGGCCACACTGCCAATCTTTGGAGGGCTAGGAGCGCTTCTCTCGCACCGCGCACGAGGGCACATTCGAGCCCGCCTTGCCGCGGGTCTTTCCCCGGCCCTCATCATGCTCATCGTAATGCTGTTGATCTTGCCCTGGGGCCTGGCGATCGATGGCCTTCACTTCTTGCAGCTCGTCAGCTTCGGACTTGGACTGCTTAACTGGGTGGCGCTTCCTGGTTTAGCGTTGCTGTTGGGGGCGTTACCGTTTCTCAGAGGGACTGCGCTCGCGCCACCTTGCCGTCAACCGGAGCGCCATGGAAATGCATGATTGGAAACAGATCGTCGGCGCCCGCTTGCAATCGTTCAGCCTGCCAGCAGGCAATCGCGAGGAGATCATTTTGGAGCTGGCTGCCCACCTCGAAGAGGTATACGAAACCGCGCGCACGGGTGGTTTGAACGAAACGGAAGCCTTTCGCTGCGCCCTGCAAGAAGCCGGGAATTGGAATGTTCTAAGTGAGAATATTTGCCGAGTGGCCCGTACAAAGGAGCAACTCATGAATCACCGCGCAAAAAGTCTTTGGCTGCCAGCACTCGCCAGCTTTTCAGCCGCCAGCCTGTTCCTGCTCCTCTTGACGCGAATCAGCATGGAGCCGCGCTTTCTCGTGCGCTTGAACTCAGGGTTGGGATGGTCGTTCTATCTCGGATGGCTCTTCACCCAAATTTTGTGCGGGGCGTTGGGAGCATCCTTGGCCCGCCGCGCTGGCGGAACCCGCTCCACGCGCGTCATCGCTGGCATATTTCCTGCGATTGTGATGTGTGGATTGTGGGCGTTCTGGATTCCCACGAGCGCCGTCATGGAGCACAACACTTTCGTCTTACGCCATCCGCTGTTCTATGCCTTGGGAATTTTCGTATGGGTGGTGCCGCCTGGAATTGCTTCGCTGTTCGGTACTGCACCATTCCTTAAGGAACAAAAATTGAGCGAACTTTAAACCCTTGGAAGCACCGCCAGGCGAACGCAAATAGGATCTATTTTGCGGGAGGCGGCACATATTCCTTCGGCTTCGCCGATCCTTCCCCGAAGAAAAACTGCTCCAACTGCTTGACGATGACTTCTTGATCCTCGCGCCGCGCCGGATTCAGACGGTACTCGTTCAACAGCATCTTGCAGTGCTCCGTCCACATCCTCCACGCTTCCTGGGACACATTGTCGTACACCTTCTTCCCCAGGTCGTTGTCGAACGGAGCCTCGTCCAGCCCCGGCATCTCTTTCTGAAACTTCACGCAAAAAACAGTGTGCGCCATAAATTCCCTCAGTAATGAATTCACTCCGACACCAAGTGTCCTTCGTGGTAAAGGTCTTCAGACGGCATCCGCGGCCCGAATCTCCATGTTCTGAATCAGCCCATCGCGAAATTCGTACACATGCTGGACCATCTGATCCACAACCAACTTGCCGCTCTTGTCGTGAACCACCTGATGCACGTCAATCGCAATTCGGCCGTCGGCCTCTCTCGTAAACTTCTTAGGCTCAACGTTGGGGTCGAGCACTTCGAACTGCCGCTTCCAGTAATCGCGCACGGCCGACTTGCCCAGCACGCGACCGCCCTCCATCCCATTCGGCCAATCGACGTCGTTCTGCATCGCCGCCAGCACCGTCTCGATATCCCGCAGATTAAACGCCGCGTACATCCTCTGCAGCATCTCGATCTCGGCTGCAACTGCCTGCACTTCCGCCATAAAACACCCGACAATTATCTTACACGCTCAACCATACCGCGCTCTCCTCCAGCCGCGGAGTGGCGAATGAATACAGCCCACAGCGCAAGCTGTAGGTGATGAGCGGAGAGATCAAAGAGCCCCGCAGGGCCGAAAGAAAGTCTGCGAAACACAGCATCGGAAGGGTTGAACCCGCATCATTTCGCGCTCCTCATCTGCCACCACCCCACCATGCCCGCTCCCCAAATCGCAAACAACGGGATCAAACTCGCGAGCCCGCGCAACCCGATCACCTGACCGAGATTGAACGCGCCATACTCTCTATTGGATTCGGCCACCGTCAACATCGATTCGCGGTTCAACGCCACCTGCCCCGACCAGAACGCCCGCCACGTCGAATGCACGATCGGACAGCTATCCTGCATCGCCAATTGCGAAGTCGTCGAAACGACCATCAGCGCGAGAAAAATACTGCACGCACCCAATCCCAGCAGCACCCGCCGCCAACCTGCCGTCGCGCGTCCCCACACCACGGCGAGTCCAACGCACACAAACGGAATGCAGGCCCCCGCATACCGCGGACCAAATGTCAGCCCAGCCTTCCACCAATAAAAAGATGCGTTAAACAAGAAGTAATAACCCGCGATCCCCGCCGCTACTAACGTCGCGGCTCGATGCGTCTTGCCTTTCCACAACCACCACAATCCCCATGGAACGCCCACCAGCACCGGCGACGCGAACAGCAAACCGCGCGAACATCCAAACAGAATCTTCAACAGCCGGTCCGGATGCGGATACGTCAGCCCCAGGTACCCCTGCTGTTGCATAAACGAAAACGAATTCGGATCGTAATACGAGTAGCTCGGACGAAACGCTCCAAACGCCGCATGCAGATACCCCATCAGCACGCCAGGCAAATCGCGGCCCCCAGTCCCACGCCCGCGAGCACTCGCCAGCGCGTCGCCGAACCGCGCGACCATGCCTGCGACAGCGCCAAGAACGCCAGCATCGCCGAAGCCGGAACTGCGGGATATTCCGTCACCGTCGCCCATCCCGCGGCCAATCCCACCGCTAGTGCCCAAAGAAAGTCTGCGCCTGCACTCAAGTTCTCGCCCAGCTTCAACGCAGCCCCAAACGCAAAAACCAGGCAAGCCCCCACCAGCGCATGCGCCCAGAACAATCCCGCATACGCCCACAGCGGAGTCCCCAGACACATCACCAGCACCGCAAACGCAGCTCCACCTGCGCCGCCGCCGAATCGCAAGCCTAGAAAAAACAGACACACCGCCGCCAGCGCAGTCGGCAATGCCGACCGCACCCAGACTCACAAAGTACGACAGCGCAAACTCACCGCGCGGCGATTCCGGATCAATCCCCACCATGCGCAGCGCTGGCCTCGCCGCCAACGCAAACGGCACCGCCAGAAACACCAGCCCCGGAGCCTTGTCGGAGTAGTAATGTCCGTTGACGTGTGCCTTGTCCTGCGTGTTCTCGTGGTAAGCATCGATCTGCAGGGTGTGCCGCTCGACAATCGCGCGCAGCAGATCGAAGCGCGAGTTCTGGTTCCACCCGCCGCCTTCATAGAAATAACTGAAAGAGAGAAATGCCACCAGCCCTAGCAAGATTGCAGTTTTGCGGTGGGAGGAAGAACTTTCTGGCTGGGGGCTCATCGAGTGTTTAGGCCCGGATGTTTGGGGCCCGGGCCTTCTGAGCTTACAACAATGCGCCTTCAGCCTGCGGAGCCGAGCCCGCGCGGACCCGGCTCCTCATGCAGAAACGCACTCACGGCTTGCTGGACGCCAAAAGAGCCGAGACGATCTTTCTGGTCTCTTCGTCCATCGCAGTCGTGGGATCGGCGGTGCCGTTGGAGGCCGCGATTTTGCCTTTCACTCCAATGTATACCGCCTCGTAGGAGGTGTCGCCCAAGTTCTCCACCTTGTGCTTGAATGGCGGATACCAGCGGGCTTCGCCCGGCTTCGAGTACACTTCGCGCACCTTCCCGTTCTCGTCGGTAAAGCGGAGGTGGGCCTCGGTGAGGCTTACGACGACGCCACCAATGTGCTCGTGCAGCGCAGACTTTTCGTGAGCCCCGTAGTGAACCGACACTACCTGCACATGCTCATTTTCAAAATCCAGCTTGTAGTGCTTCGGTTCCACCTTGGTGGGGTCTTGTGCCAGAGTGGAAGATGCTGCCAGACACACCAATACGCCCGTCCAGAGTAGCTTCGACCGCATGCCCGCCTCCCGCGAATTTCAGTGTTGTCGAGTGAGTAACGTAGGCAACTCTAATTCCCGAGTGCAACAGTGTCAACGGCCGGGACCACAACGATGAACGGATTGGACCGCAGACCAATGGGCCAGGGGTCCGCTGGTACAACCGCGGCTCGACCAACTGCAATCCGAACCTGGAACCACGGATGAACCAATGAGTGATCGGAAGTCGCAATTCGCAGGGGGCTCTTCAAGAAATTAAACATCGGCGAGCTGACTGTCGATCGGCTCGTAATCAGGAATTCCGATCTCTGCGTGAAATCTTCATCGGCAACAAGGTGCACGTTAGGGCCAATAGTCAAGCTTGACGCCAGCAGCCTTCAAGATCGCTTCGACCTGCACTCGATTTTGCTCGACCAGCCTTAGATTAGTGTCGTTTTGTGGGCCTCCGCCTGCCTGCACTGCCACAATGGCGCCATAGGGCCACGCCGAAAGAGGAAGGGACGATAACGTCTCATGCCGTGCGCCCACTGGAACTTCTTTCTCAAACGCCACGGCTGAACAGTGAACACGGACTCCATCGGACAATACCACTAGGAACGGATTTCGCCAGTGCTCAAAATCTTGAACATGGGTATAGAGCTCTGGTTTCGGAACAGGAATCTGAGCCAGACTCTGGTAGGCTCGGCCCGTTTCTCCATGTGACTGCAACGACAGCAAAGAAGAACCACACGCCCACAATGGCTAGCAGTAATGCTCTGGTCGGGAACCGCACAAACTCCAGAGACACCGCAGGAAAGACAAATGCTCCGTGGGGAATGGGCAAGAGTCGAAAAGCAGCATTTCACGATTGAGAAGAGTGGCGTTGGTTTCAAGTTGGTGGGCCCACCAGGATTTGAACCTGGAACCAACACATTATGAGTTAGAAAGAGGGGTACATGCAACTTAGCAGTCACTTTCGTAAGTGCTCGATTGTACGTACATAGGGGAGTGCTGAACCAATATTACGTTGTGACGGGAACCCGCAACCTGATCGCGTTGCAGATTCCCTAACCAAAAAACACAGATGCTTGGAGGGTCCCGCATCAATGGCTAATGACAATCTTACGCTTGAGCAGTCCTCAACGAAGTTCCTAGGCTCACTCACTGACAGGGAACGCGGACCTACACTTCGGTGCCATAGCGCGAATCGCCGTCGATAGATTTTCAAGTCCACCAAGATGGTTTGCGGCACGTCTCTTTTGAAATCTCGGCACCGCACCAATTACAAACCAGAACCAGGTCGGCAGCCGTGAAGTGGTCCGTTCCAACATCATGCCAGTAGTTGAGAATCTTCCACGTTAGGGCATCCAAACCGCAGATGGGGCACCGGCGCGGTTCTGTTTTAGTCGGCACGGGCTAATCGGTCGTCTCGGGACTTGGCTTAGGCCATGGCAGCAACTCAAATTCGAGTTTCTTCTCTTTGCCCCATCCATACATCCGCAGTTGAAACTCTGCTTCCTCTTTGACGTTCAGCTCACGATATTCGCCCTTTTCTACAGCCACGACGTAAGCGCCCGCGCAAGCCGAGCTAGTACAAAAAACAGCGGAGGTAACGCTCATGTGGTAGTGATCGCACCCACAAAGACAACCGGAATCAGTCCAGGCTGCAAAGTAGTAAAGCGCCGGCGGGAGAGGCATTTGGTGCCTTTCATCTCAAAGTGAGACCTAAACGTCTCACTTCGGTGTCTCACTTGATACTCCCATTTGGTAGAGGAAATCTAGATAACGACGGTAACTTCAGCTAGGGGAACTTCTGAGAAAAGGCCGCCGATTTAAGACGGCCCTTCGCTTCACTTGCTCACTTTGGAGTTTGGATCCGGTGCTGGCTTACGATTGTTAGCCATCTTGCCAAGGTCGGCATTGTCACCACAGGGGCAAGCAACCACTAATGGCGGGCTGGGCCTCCTTCGGAAGGATCGCCAAGCTGTTGGAACTTCCCAAGGGCGCCGTTATGCATAGTCTTCGGCACTCGTTTGCTTCCCGCCTTGGAAATCGGGGCTGCACTACGGCCGACCTCATGGCCGTCTGTGGCTGGGAATCCCCTTCTATTGCGAAGCGGTACACCCACCTGAACGATGCCCGAATGGCCGAAATTGTGGGCTTTTTGGAACCGAGGCCAGAGAATGTCTAGTAAATCAGTGCTCTACAGTGGTGTATGCATGTTGGTTGTAAGTGGTGGGCCCACCAGGATTTGAACCTGGAACCAACAGATTATGAGTCTGCTGCTCTAACCGTTGAGCTATAGGCCCGCGAAACCCAATCTAGCATATTCGCAGACCCATGGCTCACGCCGAGGTGCCCCATTTCTCGCGTCTTTTGGCGAGAAAGCCTGCCCCTGAGCGAAGTCGAAGGGTGGGGCGTTTGGTTTCTAGATTGACGACCGTTCTCAGTGCGCCGTCGCCTTCTCCGCGCCCAGTCCTGTGTTCGAACGAACCAGCAGTTCGTTGAACTTATCTTGCGATGACGGTTCGTGACTGACGAGGGTCCCGACGATCGCCCCGATGAATCCCAGCGGAATGCTCAGAATGCCGGGATTCTCCAGCGGGAACCAGGGCTTGGCTTGGATCAAGTGCCGCGCCGCGCCCGTTACCGTTGGCGGATCGATCCCCATCAAACTCGGGCTTACCAAAATCAGCCCGATTGAGGCCATCAATCCCACTGCGAGTCCCGCCACGGCGCCCACAGTGTTGAAGCGCCGCCAGAAGATCGACATCACAATCACCGGCAGATTCGCCGACGCAGCCACTGCAAAGGCCAGCGCCACTAGGAACGCCACGTTCGCTGTCTGCAAAACGATCGCGAGGCCGATCGCCACCCCGCCCACCACAAACGCCGAGATGCGCGCCACCATCACTTCTTCCCCCGGCTTCCGCTCGACTCCGTTGTGAATCACGTTGGTCCAGAAATCGTGCGAGAACGATGTCGTCGCGCTGATCGTCAGTCCCGCCACTACGGCCAGAATCGTGGCAAACGCGATCGCCGAAATGAACGCGAAAAAAATCGATCCGGCCAGAGCGTTGGCCAGCAAAGGCGCGCTCATGTTCGTGCCTCCATGACTCTTGATGAAGTCCGGCCCCACAATCGTCGCCGCTCCAAATCCCAGGAACGTCGTCATAATGTAGAAGCTGCCAATCAGCACCATCGCCCATACCACGCTGTGTCGCGCCGTCTTCGCGTCCGGCACGGTATAGAACCGCACCAGAATGTGCGGCAGTCCAGCGGTGCCAAAAATCAACGCCAGTCCCAGCGAGATCAAATCCAACGGCCCGTACGGCGGTTTGTAACGAAGCCCGGGCTGCAGAAAATCTTTTACCACGACCGCCCCTTTTGCATCGTGATAGGTGACCTGCGAAATAGCTCCGAAAAATTCGCCGAAGCTGAAGTGAAAGTGCGCCATCACCAGAACGCTCAGCAGGAACGTCCCGGCCATCAACAGGATTGCCTTGATGATTTGCACCCACGTGGTCGCCAGCATGCCGCCGAACACCACGTATACGATCATCAGAAGGCCTACTCCAATCACGGCCTTGTTGTAGCTCACCGATCCGCCCAGCAGTAGCTTCACGAGCGTGCCCGCGCCCACCATCTGCGCGATCATGTAAAAGGTGCTGACCGTCAACGTGCTCAAAGACGCCATCGCCCGCACCGGACGCGGCTTCAGCCGGTATGCCAGCACATCCGCCATCGTGTATTTGCCCGCGTTGCGCAGCGGTTCCGCAATCACCAGCAGCACCGTCAGATAAGCCACCAGCCACCCCACCGAAAACATGAAGCCGTCATACCCCTGGAACGCGATGATGCCCGCAATCCCCAGAAACGACGCCGCACTCATGTAATCGCCGGCCACCGCGATCCCATTCTGCCAGCCCTTGATCTGCCGGCTCGCCGCAAAATATGCGCTTGCCCCGGCCGATCTCCTCGACGCCCAGTAAGTAATTCCCAAGGTGATCGCGATGAACACCAGAAACATAATCAGTGGAATATTCGCCATGGCTTACTTCCCTCCCTTTGCATCCTCGGCCTGTTCGAGAATGTCTTTTGCGAGCTGGTCAAAGCTGTTGGCAGCTTTCACGTAGAGCGCTGCGATGACCCATGCCACAAAAAACTGCGACAGCGCGAACAGGTAGGCGAGATTCACAAACCCAACCTTGGTGGACATGAACTGCGGGGCATACCCGACCAGAACCGGCAAGGCAAAGTAATACACGACGAAAAAGATGAATGCCGGCACGATAAACGTTTTTTTCGTCGCCATCAGATCCTGGAACGCCTTGCTGTCGGCAATCTTGTCCCAGGTCGACTGCGATGCCTGATACTGCTGCGGTGGCACGACTTCCAAATTTCTTACCCCGTTTGCCATAGGCTTCTCCTCGTGGCTGGTGTTAAACGTCTCACACTCTGGACTGGCTACTTCAGGATGGGGCGACCACTGATGGGGGACAGCTTACTCTCGTTTCATAAATTTTGGGAATAAATCCCTCCTTGTTCGGCGTAATCGGCCGCCTCGGCTCCTGTGGAGACGGCCGCCGCGGCCGTCCAGCGAAGCCGAAGGCGAGCGGCCCCCGCCACAGGCCTATCCAAGCACTAAAAACAAAAGGCGTCCCCGCAGGGACGCCCTAAGACCGAGACCTCGAAACCTTAAACCCTCGCCGCCCGCCGCGCCTTACCCGCCAACTCCACCAAGGATGGCACCGACTCCGGCGCCGTCACCTTCCGCTCCGGCAAGGCTGCGCCCTTAAATGCTTCCACCAACATCTCAATCGCCAAATCGGTATTCGGACGAATAAAGATCGTCGCCGCCAGCGTCCCGTTACGCACCCACGCTTGCCCGGTCTTCGGCATCCCATCGCATCCGGTGATAGGAATCTTCATCCAGCGTGCCCGCTCACTTTCAGGGATCTCGGCGAACGCTTTGCGCGCGCCCATGGCCATGCTGTCATCCTGAGCCCCGACCAGATCGATATGGCTCTCCTGCGAAGTACTCAAGCGCAGCCATGAACTTACCGTCTTATAAGCGCTTTCCTCTGTCCAGTTCGCGCGCATCGTCTTTACCTGGATGTTCGCCGGCTTGCTCAGGTTCATCCCAACAGTTCGTTCTTTTGCCGCGGAGCTGTTGGCCGGACCTTCGATGTACAGAATCGATCCGCCATTCGGCAGCAGCGCCGCAAACTGTTGTCCCTGAATCTTTCCCACCTCTTCATGATCGGAACTAATGGCAAACACCGGAATCTTGTGAGTGCGGCGCAACTCGAGGATGTAGTCCACTTCGTGGTTCAGTACGACCCATCCGATGCCCGCCGCCGCCGCCGCTCGCGCCACTTGCGGAAACGCCGTGCCGCCCGCCGGCTCGAACATGATGGCATCGGGACGCGCCACGGAAGAATCCTGCACGTAGTGCAGCAACTGCTGGCTTTGTGCCAGAGCATCATTGTTCGCGTGAATGATCTTCACGTCGACGCCCAGTCTCCGCGCTGCCTTCTCCGCCGCCGCCGCCTGCTCCTGCTGGTAATCGTTATCGTTATTGGTGAGTGAAACCAGAAAGTTGAGTCGCTTCATGATGTGAGACCTATTCCCGGATCATAGTCCTTCCGTTTCAGCTACCAATGTAACTACGGTAACAAAGGCTTGGGTGTCGCGCTCGGATGAAAGAAGGTTGGGAGAGTATTGCAGGAGTGCGAGAAGACGAGTCCAGTTCAGGCCCCGGCGGCAGCGCTCTTCGCTGCGTCGCCGACAAAAGACTTCAGCTTCTCGTCCAGCGTTTCCCGGTTGGCGTCCGTCAGATCCACGAAGCGGAAGGGTTGCATCCACCCTTGCGTCGCCCACATGGGGAACAACATCTGCGCCTTGCTGCGCAGCGTCGCTTCACGGATATGGAAAATCAGTTCGACTTCCAGCTTCTCGTCCAGCGGCTTCTCCAGATGGATGACTCCACCGGAAGTCGAGAGCTGATGGATCGCTGCTCTCACCGAGCGCTTGTTCGGCAGCCGCACCAGAACCAGCACCGAGCCGCGCAGCTTCACGCGAAACGGACGATCGTTCAGCTTGCTTTCTTTGCTGGCTGCAACCGGTGCCGTCGAATTGGTTTCTTCGGACATACGCTTATCCAGAGTATGGCAGCGTGCGCGGCGTTGAAGAAGTTACGAAAGAACAAGACCGCGGGATTTGCTGCAGAAAAACCGGGTGCGAGCGGACTCTACCGGCGACCGGGATGAGCTTCGCCGTCCTCGGAGAACAAGTTGTACGGCCAGGCCGCCTTCTTCTGCGCCGTTAGCTTCGGAGCGCTCGCCGGTGTAGCGGTCGCGCGGGCCGGAGTGGGATTGTCCTGCGCCGCGGCCTTCCAGTCTTCCGGAGCATTCGCGATTCCCCAGACGTTCCCGTGCGTATAGAGCGATGCACCGATCAGGAAATACTGTCCGTCGTTTCCCAAGGGCAGACAGTTCGCAACCGTTGCGGTCACGCTGCCCCCGCCGGGCAGGTTGCTGAGCATGATGGGTGTCCCGATCTTCAGCGCCTCGGAGCTGCGAAAGCCGCAGCCCTGCGCGCTGACGATCAGCACCATGACCTGCTCGCCATACGGGCGAGTGCGGTCCAGACTGATCACGCCGACGGGGATCTCCACCCGAATGCGGGTGCTGCGTCGAGTCGCGTTTTGAGTCAGAACTTCCATCAGGGTGCCACGATCAGGGCACGTAATATTGTGACAGAATCGCCTCGCGACCCGAGATAACCGAAGTAACTCACGCCCCGAAACCACGGCGTACGCAGTCACGCCGCGAAGCCCTCCCCAGAGGGACCACTGAAAATACTCGCCGGCGATTATTTTGGGTGGCGCAGCGCTTTTAGCGCTGCGATGAGTGTGATGTTGTCATTGAGCTTTAGCCCCTGCGGTACCTTCAACGCCGCGCATTCCGACGCGCCTGCTTTACGGCCGCGCGGATCCCTGCCTTCACCACGCGCTGATATCCCGCCGCGTCCATGGCCAACATCGTTGCCGCCGCAATTCCCCCGGGCGTTGCCGCCTCACGTAGAAGGTCTTCCAGGGGCTGACCACTTTCGCGCCAGTAGGAGATGCCGTCACTCAGCGCGTGAGCCGCTGCGGTTAGAGCGGTCATGCGATCTAGTCCCGCGTCTTGCGCCGCCTTCGCCAACGTCGCCAGCGCATGATACCCGTGGGTGGGAGAGTGGGCCGCGGTGATCGCATCGAGTCGGCGTTCCGGGAGATTCAGCACAGGTCCGACGTATGCAAAGAACCGGCACACTCGCCCGCGCTCGGCCGCTGACACGTCCCGCGCAAAGCTGACCGGGGTCAAGCCTTTTGCGATGCGGCACACCGGACTGGGCATGGCGCGAGCCCAGTGAACCTCGGGCCCAAGCCATGCGCGCAGATTTCGTAGCGGAATCCCGGCCGCGAGACTGACGCACAACTTCGGCGCAACAACTCCGCAAGCCGTAACCTCCCCGAGCATTCCCATGACCGACGCCGGACGCACTGCGATCACCAGCATTCCGGCGCGCTCCACCGTGAACTTCAAGTCGCGTGCGATCTCCACCCGCGATTCGCGCCGCAGCGCGCGCAGCTTCTCTGGATTGCGGTCATACACCACGATCTCGCCCGAGAAACCCGCCAGCCGTAAGCCCGCGGCCAGGGCTCCAGTGATGTGTCCGCCACCCAAAAAGACGGTCGCCTTCATGTCCATGAGCGGACGCTAGTCCGCGGTCCCTCCGCCATCGACCACCAGCGCCGCACCGGTCATGAACGACGAATCGTCCGACGCCAGAAACAGCACCGCCTTAGCAATCTCTTCCACCGTGCCCACGCGCCCCAGCGGACGACTGGCGCATCCCGCAATGTAGTCCTCCCACTTCAGCCCGCGCATCTTCGCGTCGGCCGGAAGCATTGGAGTCTCCACATCCCCCGGACAAACGCAGTTCACGCGAATCCCCTGCGCCCCGTGATCAATGGCCATAGCCTTGGTCATCAGCACCACGCCGCCTTTCGACGCGCAGTATGCCACGGCGTGATCGCCGCCGACAATGCCCCACCCCGAACTGTTGTTGACGATGACTCCGCGCTTCTGCGCAATCATATTGGGCAGCGCGAACTTCGACATCAGGAACGTGCCTTTCAGGTTGACGTCAATCTGCTCGTCCCACTCGCGCTCGGAACATTCCAGCGCTGTTTGCGCGTAGAAGACTCCCGCATTGTTGAACAGAATGTCGATTGTGCCGAACGCGCGGAGAGTCTCGGCGACGGCGCGCTGGCAGTCGGCAGTCACGCCGACGTCAGCGCGGATGAAGATCGCGTTACCGCCGTCGTGCTGGATGCGCTCGACGACCGCGGCTCCGCGTGCGTCGTTGCGTCCGGTAATCGCGACTCTGGCGCCTTCCGCCGCGAACAGCAGAGCCGTAGCCTCGCCGATCCCGGAAGTCCCGCCCGTGATGAGTGCGACCTTATCCTTTAGGCGCATCTTGACTCGTGCCTCTGTGTTCGAAGCTGCCCCCAGCGGCTAAAGCCGGGAGTTTGTCGGCCTTTTTCGGCACGACTGAAGTCGTGCCCTTCCACGAAAACCCCTTCCACGGAGCCCCGCCCACGAAACCCCCTGGCTCTAGCGGCTCGCCAGGCCTCCCGCGGTCTCTCCTCCGTCCATCGTGAATACTTGACCGGTCGCGAACGCCGCATCGTCCGATGCCAGATACGCGAACAACGCGGCAATCTCCTCCGGCCTCGCATGACGCCCGAGCGGAATCTTCTGGTTCACTTCCGCGAGCATCGCGTCGGAATACTCCGCGCGCTGCATGGGAGTCAGCACGTATCCCGGAGCCACGGCGCACACCCGCACCTTCGGCGCCAGCTCCAGCGCCATCGACCGCGTCAACTCAATCACTCCCGCCTTAGTCGCGTTGTAGTCAGCGTAATACGGATATCCCATCACGCCGTTGGTTGACGCGGTCTGCAGAATCACTCCGCTGCCTTCCGTGACAGAGAAGCGCTCCCACATGTGCCGCGCCGCCGTCTGCGCCACGTAGAACACTCCCGTCAGGTTCACGGCGATCACCTTGTCCCACTCCTCGGGAGTGATGTCGAGAAACTTGTGCCGGATGCTGATGCCCGCGTTGTTGATGAGCACGTCGACGCCATCCATCAGGCGGATCGCCTCGGCGAACGCGGCCTCCACCTGCATCAAGTCGGTGACGTCAGCGATGATCGCCTCAGAAATGCCGGCCTCACCCAAGCCGTGCAGTTCGTGCTTGATGTGGCCGCAGGCCGTGGCGTCGCGATCGAGCACGCACACGCGCGATCCCTCCTCCAGAAAGCGCGCCGCCGTGGCCGCGCCAATGCCGCTCGCGCCCCCGGTGATCAGCACGCGCTTGTCTTTGAGCCCTCGCATGAAGTTCCCTCGGTAAGACTGTATTAGTCGGAACGAGATTTGTCATGCCGCATCCGTCACCTTGTCATCCTGAGCGCAAAGACCAACCGCAGTACACCCTCAAACGCGTCCGGCCGGCTCAGCAAGTTCTCCCGCTTGCGTTCCTTCGGAGCATCGGGTGGAATCGAGCGGTGCGGGGCGGAGTCGGAGTTCCTGGGAGCGCGTTCGTGCATGCTCCCAATTTTTTCCCGTTCAGATTTCTCATAAACGCCTCGTCCGTGGTCCCCATGCTTCGAAAATCGCAAAACATGAGGCAGCCGACGTCGCGCTACTGCCAAGGCGGGCCAGCCCACGCCACCATGATCTACGCCACAATCTACGCCACCAAGAAGACTACGGAATAGTTCCTTACGGCGCCATCAAAGCGTGTACCTGGGTTTCGTTGTCGGTCGCTCCGTTGCCGCTTCTGCCGTAAATCACAACCATGCAATCTCCCGCATTTACAGTCACCGGAACGGAGAAAATATTCTCGACCTTACCCTGAAGCGTTGCCTCGCGCGTGTCTCGGGACGAAATCCTATCTACTAGGGGTATGCTTGCGAGGTGCAGCGCATCGTGGGGAAGCCAGTTGTGCAGAGTCGATAGCGGCGCCGGATTCGGGAACCCTTGGCTATTCAGGTTCTCCTCGAATATCCCGCATCCTCCAGGGAGCAGGTAGAAGTCATTCCCAGCGCTCCACGATTCTCCGGTCGGAAGTGGCCCGAAGTTCTGTGTCCCATCAAATGTGCTGTCGCTGATGTTTCCAAACAGTTCCAGCAAATGCCCAGCAGGCATCTTGATCGGAACCGCAAAGCCCTCTCCGTCAATCGCCGTGGCATTCTGGCAACCCCAATCCTGTCCAAAACAATATTCGCCTGACACATCCAGGACCGTGTCCGGATTTGAATTTGTCACTGGCTTATACGTCAGGTTCAGATCGGCTGACATCGTAGCCTTGCCTTCAAACAGCGGCCCGCCCCCATAGTAAAGACCCACACATCCAGTCATCGGCAGGGGATGCGGAAAATCGAGATTTACAGTGAATGTCGAGTCCGACTGGGAGGGATTCTTCAGAATGTCGCTCCAAAGCATCGTAGCTTCGCTCAGGGTGATGTCGTGGACAGGGCATTTGCCCTGCCAATAGGTCAATATCCAGAGGACTTCGCTGAACCTCGGACCATAGTTCTTAAGCGAAATGGTTCCCGTCAGCGACAGAGCTTCGGCCGGCGACTTCGCGCCATCGAGCACGTGATACATGGCTAAAAAGGTCGGAAAGCCATTCTGTGAACCCTGTGAAGTCGTCTGAGTTTGTTGAATGTGCAGAACGGACTTCTGAATGGCGCTCTCCTGCGCCTGTAGGTTGGATGTTCCTAAACGAGCAAATATAAGAAAGGCGCAAAAAACGGCACTCCAATGAGCTTTCATCTTTCCTCTCCATACTCTTTGAGCCTGACATGTCTACTTTGGCCAGGCTTTGCACTAGATGTGTAACCCTTCGGCGTACTGAAAGTCGCGTCGGCCGTGGGTTCCACCAAGGCTTCACGCGCTACCTTCATTAAGCTAAAACTGAGAGACTCGAGAAATATTCCAGCTGAAGGGGAGATTTCTGACCGCTTTGTGTCCAAAGAATCCGTGGAGGCATTCGAGTTCACGTCATTCGGGCCTCCACTAGCAAAACCGACCGGGTTCTTGCCGACGCTTCCTCGAGGCAGGATCCTAACCAAGTCAGAGTCAAAACCTGGCGGTCCGATACACCTGGGCCGCCGGACGGGCGAAGGCGCCCGTCCCCACACGAGCATCGTAGAGTGCAGAGATCCTTCGCGGCGGTTGACCAATCCTCGCTCAGGATGACAACCCCTTTAAGGAACTCCTTTAAGGAGCTCACTCTGCGCGCTAGATGGGTTTGCCTCGGAAGAAGTAGATCAGTTCGATGATCAGGATTACGACCACCATCAGTTCCAGGACGAAGGCGCGGGACTGGTTGAATTGCTCGACCATGAAGCGGTAGAGGTCTTCGGCGGTTTGGAGTTTTTCTTTGACCAGGTCTTTGTAGTCGGGGACTCCGACTTTGGCGGCGCAGAGTTTGTAGAGGCGCGCGGAGAACATGTCGCTGAGGAACTTGATGGCGTTGTCGGCGCGCTCGGTGAGTTCGTTCACGTCGAGCAGGACGGTGTGCAGTTTGGAGGCGGCGCGGGCGGTGCGCCAGCGCGACCACCATCCGGTGCCTCCGACTTCGAGGAAGTCGTAGACGTTTTCGAGTTCTTTGGTGAGCAGTTCGTCGTAGTGGCGGAATTCGAGCAGCTGCGAGTTGGCGTATTGCAGAAGCTGGATGGCGGTTTCGGCGCCGGCGGGATCGTCGTAGATGAAGGCGGCGTTCCAGCCGATGACGGCGAGGTCGTTGGGATAATAGGAAATGCGGGACTGGAGAATTTCCTGGCGCTCGCCGTCGGAGAGCGTGGCCATTTCGCCGCGGACGACCTGGGCGATGTGATCTCCCTGAGCGGCGAGCAGGTCGTTGGCGGAGGGCGCGCCGTAGATTCCGGACGTGGAAGATGAAGTAGTCCTCCTGCAGCCAGTCGGCGTGTCGGCTTGGATCGTAGGGCTTGACGTCGTAGGCTTGACCAGGCGGGCGCGGCGCGTTCGAGTTTCTGGCTGGACGATGCGCGAAGCCAGGGTTTCGAAGTTGGTGTCGGAGGTCCAGCGGCAGGAGAGTTGGATGAGCGTGTCCCACCCGCCGGAGAACGGCAGTTCGAAGACCAGGCTGACGACGCCGTAATCGTAATACTTGATCTGGCCTTCGAGGCGCTCGCCGCTGTCGAGGATCAGCGGGTCGAGGCTCTCTTCGACGGGAGGACGCTGGTAGCGGACGTATCCGGGAGCCTGTTGCTTGAAGCTGGCTTCGGCGGTGCGGGCGCCGAAGATTTTGCGGAGTTCGTCGAGGCGAATCTCTTCGCAGACGTCGAACTGGATCAGGACCAGGACGGAGCCGCGGAGAGGCGTTGCCTCGGAGGACTGCTTCAGCGCGCCGAGTTGCCGGAGCGATACCGCCGGTGGCCAAAGTTGATAGGCCGGTGGAGAGTTCGGTGGTGAATTCGCGATCCATTCGAGTAACGCTGTGGGCTGAGACCGAGCCGCTGAAGGCGCCGGATGAAGCGCCGGGGACCTGTCTATTGTCCCAGAAAGTTGAGCGTTGGGCCAATGGCGGAAAGCTGTCGAGCTTCGCTCGACCGGACAGCCGATGCGGCTGTTCCCACATAAGACATGTAAGTGGTTGATATGTCAGCGGTTTCCGGCTAACCGCCAGAGGAGTAGGGCGCAGTGGCGAGGGCTCCCAAGCCCAGTCCGGCGCGGGTCATGGAGGTGCTGATCTGGCCGTTGCGTTCGCGAACTCGGGCGGATTCTGGGTAGGGATCGTTGGATTCTGCTGAGGGGTCGAGCGCCATTTGCAGGACTTCGGCCAGGTGCAGGGCGTGGCGGTCGGTGCCTTGGGCGATCTGCTCGCGACAGCTGAATCCGTCGGCGATGATCAGCCAGTCGGCGGGCGCTTTGCGGACGGCGGGGAGGAGTTCGAGTTCGCCGATGGCCTGGGAGATGTCGTACTTGTCTTTATCCCGCTCGAAGCCGAAGGAGCCGGCCATGCCACAGCATCCGGGCGCGGGAGACTGGAAGTCGATGCCGAGGCGGCGGAGGAGAGATTCTTCGGCGGTCATCTTCATGATCGATTTGTGATGGCAGTGGCCGTGGAGGAGGGCTTTGCGGTTGAGTTGCGGGAGAGGAACATGTGCGGAGTTCTGATCCAAGCTCTGCTCTAGGAATTCGCTGAGCAGGAAAGTTTGTTTGCTGAGGGCTTGGGCGCGGTGGTCGTGGGGGAAGAGGTTGAGGAGTTCGTCGCGGAAGACGGCGACGCAACTGGGCTCGAGTCCGATGACGGGGATTCCGGCTTCGATTTCGGGGGCGAGTTCGTCGAGGATGTTGAGGAGCAGGGATTGGGCGCGGTCGAGCATGCCGAAGTCGTAGAGCGGGCGGCCGCAGCAGAGGTTGGCTTGAGGGATTAGGACGCGGTATCCGGCGGCTTCGAGGACTTCGACGGCGGCGCGGGCGGTGGCGGGGTGGAAGTAGTTGTTGAAGGTGTCGGGCCAGAGGAGGACGGCGGGGGCTGAAGCCCCGATCTTCTTCTGTCGCTTGACGCGGCCCTGAAGGGCCGCTCTTCCACGGCTTCGGCGGCCGCTCTTCGCGCGTTGAAGCTTCCGTGACGGTAGCGGCAACGAATCTCCCAATCGTGAAGTCACTTGCGGCTGGCTCGCTGGCATCGCGCGGCGGACGAATGCGTCCGCCGCTACGCGAGTTGATTTCGTGCGTGCGGTGGAACCATTGTTTGAAAGTTTCGGGGGCGAAGGCGGGGATGGTGCGTTGGTGCGGGATTCCGGCGACTTTTTTTGCGATGTCTCTGAGGAACGGGAGTTGCGTCGTTAGATTCACTAGACCTGGGGCGTGTCGAGGCTAGGCGCGCCCAGAGGTCGATGTTGCCGAAGGCGTAGGCGCTGCGGGGGCGGAGGCGGCCTTCATAATAATGAGAGAGGAATTCGGCTTTGTAGGTGGCGACGTCGACGCCGACGGGGCAATCGCTTTTGCAGCCTTTGCAGGCGAGGCAGAGGTCGAGGGATTCTTTTACTTCTTCGCTGCGCCAGCCGTCGCGGATGATCTTCTCGGTCGCCTTGCGTCATTTCCCAGAGCAGGTGAGCGCGGCCGCGGGTGGAGTGTTCTTCTTCGTGCGTGGCGCGGTAACTGGGGCACATTACGCCGCCTTCTTCGCGGCGGCATTTGCCGACGCCGACGCAGCGAAGAGTGGCGGCGGCGAGGCTGCCGTGATCGTCGGGAAATTGGAAATCGGTCTCGGGTTCCCAGGGGGCGTAGTTGGGGCCGAGGCGAAGATTTTCGTCGAGTTTGTTGGGCGTCTGTCCAGGCAAACCGATGAGCTTGCCGGGATTCATTTTCCAGTCGGGATCCCAGGCGGATTTGAATTTGCGGAAGGCTTGCATTAGTTCGGGGCCGAACATTTTGGGGAGGAGTTCGGCGCGGGCTTGTCCGTCGCCGTGTTCGCCGGAGAGGGATCCGCCGTAGCTGACGACCAGGTCGGCGGCTTCTTCGACGAATTTGCGGAATTTGGCGATGCCGGCTTTCGATTGGAGGTCGAAGTTGAGGCGCGTGTGGACGCAGGCGTGGCCGAAGTGGCCGTAGAGTGAGCCTTTGTAGTGGAACGCGTCCATCATTTTGCGGAGGTCGCGAAGATAGGCGCCGAGTTTTTCGGGAGCGACGGCGGCGTCTTCCCAGCCTTCCCAGTTCAGGGGCTCGCCGGGGACGTGCGAGGTTACGCCGAGGCTGGCTTCGCGAATTTCCCAGATGCGCTTGGCTTGCTGGCCGGCGAAGAGGCGCATGTTGGGCGGATTGGCGCTGTGGTTGAGCGCTTCGATGAGGCGCGTGGGCTTGCGATTCGGCTTCTTGAATTGTCTGGCCGCCGAACTCGACCATGAGCCAGCCTCCGCCTTCGGGGAGCAGGGCGAGGCCTTCGGGATTGCTGCCTTTGGTGCGGGTGTAGTAGACGAGGAGGTCGTCGAAGCCTTCGAGGCCGATGGGATGGTGCGCCATGATTTCGGGGATGTGGTCGGCGCATTGGAAAATGTCGGGATAGGCGACGACCAGGAGGACTCGTGCTGGCGGGCTTTCGACGAGGCGGCAGGTGGCTTCGAGGACTGTGGCGCAGGTTCCTTCGGAGCCGACCAGGGCGCGGGCGATGTGGAATCCGTTTTCGGGGAGGAGATAGTTGAGGTTGTAGCCGGAGACGCGGCGGGGGATGTGGGGGAATTTTTGGCGGATTAGAGTGGCGTAGTTGGCGGCGATTTGTTGTAGCGCGGTGTGGATTTGATGGACGCGTTCGTTGCTGCGGCCCGATAACCCCGGGCCGCTGGCGGGCGAGGGCGCCCGCCCCACATAATCCATCCCTACAAAACCCGGACGGACGAATGCCTCCGTCCCTACGTGATCTCGGATGAAATCCGGCGCCGACTTCTAGGCGGGTGCCGTCGTAGGTGACTACTTCTAGTTCTTCGATGTTGTCGTCGGTTTTTCCGGCCATTACGGAGTGGACGCCGCAGGAGTTGTTGCCGATCATGCCGCCGATGGTGCAACGGCGTGGCTGGCGGGATCGGGGGCGAAGGTGAGGTGATGTTTTTCGGCGGCGTTGCGGAGGTGGTCGAGGACGACGCCGGGCTGCACGCGGGCGATGCGGCGGGCGGGATCGATCTCGAGGATGCGCGACATGTACTTGGAGAAATCGAGGACGACGGCGACGTTGCAGCATTGGCCGGAGAGAGAGGTGCCTCCGCCGCGGCAGAGGAATGGGCGCGCCGAATTCGCGGCAGGCAGAAATTGCGGCGAGGACGTCGTCGGTATCGCGGGGAAGAACTACGCCGATGGGGACCTGGCGGTAGTTGGAGCCGTCGGTGGCGTAGAGGGCGCGGGCGCCGGATCGAAGCGGACTTCACCACGAACGGTCGAGCGCAGGGCTTCGGCGAGCCCTGCGGCGTCGAGTCGAGGAGGTCGTCGGGCCGGAATCTGATCTGCTGTGCATCTGTCGGATTGTTTTGCGAAGTGTGACGCGCGAGTATATCGCAGATCCGGGAGCGGAATTTGGCAGTGGATCCGTCTGGTGCCGGAAAATCAAGAGCTTCAACCACGAAGGACACGAAGGTTCACGGACGAGCTCCTTCCGTGCATTAGTTGGACTGCGTCAGTTTTTGCTCACGTTGGAGATCTGGAATTTTGTGGTGTCGCCGCTGGCCTGGACGTTGATCGGTGATCATGTTCTTCTGGTCGTTGGAGATAATCGTGCAGCGGTTCTGATCGGACGTCGTCGACTTTGGCGTTGGGGAACTTGGATTTGTAGAAGGCGCAGACTTTGTCGACTGAGTCGGTGCTTTCGAAATTGGCGGCGACGGTGTGCATGTTGCCGAACGACTTATCGAGGCGGCGCCGTTTTTCAGGGCCTGGCTCCGGGATAAATGTCGATGCCGAGATCTTTGGCGGCCTGTTCGGGGTTTTTGGAGGTTTCGATGTTGCCGAAGGGGGTTTCGACTTTTACGTGATCGCCGTTCCTGGGCTGACTTTGAGCGCTCTTGGCGACGCGATATGACGAAGAAGCTGAAGGCTCGCGACGCTGAGGATGCCGAGGCCGACGATGATGGCGATGATGATGAGGATGATTTTGAGCGCGCTGCTGCCGCCGCCTTGCGGAGGCTGGAGGAGCCGGCGGGAGTGGGGCTGCGACTACGGCCGGGAGCGGCTGGTGCGGCGGCGATGGCTGCGCCGCATTTGTTGCAGAATTTTGTTCCGGCATTGAGAGTTGCGCCGCAGGAATTGCAGAATGCCATAGGTCACCTCGGGGGTGGTGAATGGTTCAGCTTGACGGCGCGAGTATACCGCAGATTGGGGAGCGGAGTTCGGCAGTGGATCAGCCTGATGCCAGAAAATCAAGAGCTTCGACCACGCAGGGCACGAAGGTCCACGAAGGAATTCCTCCAGGGGTTTTTCTGGGCGCACTCTTCGTTTAAAACCTAGACAGTCGAGGCGGCTGTCCCCACATAGACAACTTCCTCTTGACAAATATGTCCCTACATAAACATTTGCCTACCTTACATGTCCCTGCAGTTGCGTTTTAGGGCCAGAGGCGGGTGCCGTAGTCGGCCATGGAGAGGACCAGCAGGATGAAGAGGAAGAAGACGGTGGAGATGACGACCAGCTTGAGGAGTTTTTCGCTGGCGCCTTTGAGGTGCATGAAGAAGAGGGCGACGAGCAGGGCTTTGGTGGTGGCGATGTGAGGGCGACGGCGGCGTTGAAATCTGCCGAGGTCGATGCTGGCGGCTTCGTAGGTGAGGAAAGTGTCCCAGCAAGAGGGCGCCCCAGACGGCGAAGTAGATTGGCAGGACGGCGATGATTGTGGAGTGGTCAGACATGCCGAGCCTCAGATTCAAATCATGCGCTTACGGGTGCCGGTCGATCAAGTAGAGCAAGGGGAACAGATATATCCAGACGATGTCGACGAAGTGCCAGTAGAGGCCGCCCATTTCGAGGGGCGTGTGATATTCCGGCGTGAAGCGGCCTTTCCATGCCATGATGAAGAGCCAGGTGAAGAGGCCGAGGCCGATGATCATGTGCAGGGCGTGCAGGCCGGTCATGATGAAGTAGAGAGCGAAGAAAATCTGGGCGTGTTGCGGGTTGGCGAATTGATCGGGATGGCCCGGGAATCGGCACGTGATCGAAGCTGAAGGATGCGCCGGGAACGTGATGCTCTTCGAACTTGTCTTTGTATTCGATGCCTTTGATGCCGAGGAAGGCGCAGCCGAAGATCATGGTGAGCGACGAGCATGCCGAGAGAAGCGCGCGGCGGGAAGTTTGCGCGGCCCAGATGGCGAGCACGACGGTCAAGCTGCTGCAGATGAGGACGGCGGTGTTGGCGCCGCCGAGAGCGGCGTTGATGGAGGTGCTGGCGGCGGCGAAATCTCCGAAGTACCAGCGGCGGTAGATCAGGTAGGCGCAGAACAGTCCGCCGAAGAACATGACTTCGGTGGCGAGGAAGATCCACATGCCGAGGCTGGCGGAGTCGCGCTGCTGCTCTTCGGTGGCGAAGTGGTGCAGGAGCGCGGGTTGTGCGCCGTGAGCTTCAGTGTGAACGGTCGCGTGAACGGTGGCGCTATCGAGCTATCTGCAATGGGAACCTCCTGTTTGTGAGGCGCGTCCAGTTCCTCGTAGTTGTAGGCTTCCCAGGTCACGACCGGTTCTGTTTCAAAATTGAAGGTGGTGGGCGGCGACTGGGTCTTCCACTCGAGGCCGGCGGCGTTCCAGGGATTGTCGGGCGCGGGCTTGCCGTAGCGCATCGACCACAGGAAATAAATCATCGGCAGGAGATAGCCGACGCCGAGCACGGTGGCGCCGGCGGTGGAGAGTACGTTGAGCACCTGGAATTCCGGCGGATATTGGTAGTAGCGGCGGGGCATGCCGACGTAGCCGAGAATGAATTGCGGGAAGAACGTCAGGTTGAAGCCGATGAAGACGATCAGGGCGGCGAGGCGCGCCCAGCCTTCGGGATAGAGGCGTGCCGGAAATTTTTGGCCACCAGAAATGCATTCCGCCGAGATAGCCCATGAGCGCGCCGCCGACCATGATGTAGTGGAAGTGGGCGATGACGAAATAGGTGTCGGTGACGTGCACGTCGATGCCGAGCGCGGCGAGGAAGAGATCCGGTGAGTCCGCCGATGGTGAACAGGCCGAGGAAGCCGAAGGCGTAGAGCATGGGCGCGTCGTAGCGGATGGAGCCTTTGTAGAGAGTGGCGGTCCAGTTGAAGACTTTGACGGCGGAGGGGACGGCGACGGCGTAGCTGAGCAGAGAAAAAACGAGCGCGGCGTAGACGGAAATTCCGGCGACGAACATGTGATGCGCCCAGACCAGGAATCCGAAGACGGCGATGGAGATCGACGAGATGGCGACGAAGCTGTAGCCGAAGATGCGCTTGCGCGAGAAGCAGGCGATGATTTCGCTGACGACGCCCATGGAGGGCAGAATCATGATGTAGACGGCGGGATGCGAGTAGAACCAGAACAGGTGCTGGAAGAGGAGAGGATCGCCGCCGAGTTTGGGATCGAAGATGCCGAGGTGCAGGGCGCGTTCGGCCGCGACCAGCACGATGGTGATGGCGATGACGGGCGTGCCGAGAATCTGGATGATGCTGGTGGCGTAGTGCGCCCAGATGAAGAGCGGCAGGCGCGACCAGGTCATGCCGGGCGCGCGCATGCGGTGGATGGTGACGATGAAGTTCAGGCCGGTGAGGATGGAGGAGAATCCGGCGACGAAGATGGCGAGTCCGGCCTCGATCGATTTTGGTGTTGGTGAAGGCGGTGCTGAAGGGCGTGTAGAAGGTCCAGCCGGTATCGACGCCGCCGGTGAGCATGCAGTGCAGCATCATGACGCCGCCGATGATGTAGAGATACCAGCTCAGCAGGTTGATGCGCGGGAAGGCGAGATCTTTGGCGCCGATCATCATGGGCACGAGGAAGTTGCCGAGCACGGCGGGGATCGAGGGGATGAGGAAGAAGAAGACCATCACCATGCCGTGCATGGTGAAAAGTTTGTTGTAGGTGTCGGCCTGGACGAGGTCGCCGGCGGGGGTGAGCAGTTCGAGGCGGATGAGCAGCGCGAAGAAGCCGCCGATGAAGAAGAAGAAGGTGATCGACATCAGGTAGAGCAGGGCGATGCGCTTGTGGTCGGTGGTGAAGAGCCACGAGGCGACGCCGTAGTGCTTGTTCAGATAATTTTCGCGCTCGATCGGGCTGAGCGGGGGGTTGAGCAGTTGTGGTAGCCATTACTCATTGCACCTGACTTCCTGTGGCTCTGCCTGTTTCTGGAGCTCTTGTCCTGCGGCGACTGCCGCGGCTGTGCTGGTCTTGCGCGCCGGCCTGCTGCGCCAACGACTTCACGTACGCGACCAGCGCGTTCACTTGTTCTTCACTGACCAGTCCCTGGAACGTGGGCATGATGGGCTGGATATCCTTTGACGCGCTTGGCGCCGGGATCGAGGATGCACTCGCGAATGTAATTTTCGTCGGCGGTGACGGTGCGTCCGTCTGCGAGTTGCACGGGCTTGCCGAAGACTCCCTGCAGGTTGGGGCCGCGGCCTGGATGAGTCGCTGCGATGGCAGGTGGACGCAGCCGAGTTCGGCGAAGATTTTTTCTCCGGTGGCGGAGAGCGGGCCGGTGGTGCCGCCGGTCATCCAGGCTTCGTACTCGGCGCGGGCTCATGCACGATGATGGAGCCGATCATGCCGGAGTGCTGCGTGCCGCAATATTCGGCGCAGAAAAGATGATAGGTGCCGGCCTTGGTGGCGCGGAACCACTCGACGGTGTAGCGGCCGGGGAGCACGTCCTGCTTCATGCGGAAGGCGGGGACGAAGAAGCTGTGGATGACGTCCTGCGAAGTCATGATCAGCTTGACGTCGCGGCCGACGGGGACGTGGAGTTCGTTGATTTCGCGCTGGCCTTCGGCGTGTTCCAGTTTCCACATCCATTGTTTCGCGACGACGTAGACTTCGGTGGAGTCGCGGGGTGGAGTGCGGCCCTTGAAGTAGACGACGCGCACCCCAGGCGAAGATGGCCATGAAGACGAACATGGGGATGATCGACCAGGTCAGTTCGAGCGGCGTGGAGCCTTCGATCTGTTCGGCCAGAACGCCTCGTCGGCGGCGGTAGCGCGCGGCGAAGTAGACGACGGCGGTGAAGATGAGCGCCGTCATCAGTCCTGACACGATGAGCAGGAAGATGAACAGGGCATCGACGTTGCCCGCCGCGGTCGAGGCCCGATCGGGCCAGAATGGAAAATTATCGAACATATCTCTCGTAACTTTGCCCTATCTGACGCGAGAACGCAAGGTCCCTCGACTGCGCAAGACGACTCGCTATGCTCGTCGTCCTGCTCCGCTCGGGATGACAATTCGGCCACATTCCAATCAAAATGCACCTCTGCCTTTGGCGTGACTCCAATCCCTGCGCGCGGCGCGGCTTTTTCCAGACGGAACAGAATGAACAGCAGACCGCCCAGCAGCAAAATTGTGAGTCCCGCGCCTAGGCTCAGAATGTTGGCTGATCGACCGCGCCGTATTTTCCGGTCGCGGGATTGTAGTGATAGCAGTAGAGCAGCACCTGGTCGACGGCGTTGCCGATTTTGTCTTGCGAGGCTTCGACCAGTCCCATGCGCAGATCTTTCGGCGGATAATCCACGCCGTAGAAGTAGCGCGAGATGCGGCCTTGCGGGGTCAGCACCATGATGGCGGTGGCGTGCGCGTACTGGCTGGATCTTGGGATCGTACTGATACTGGAAGCCGACGGCTTTGGTGAGCGCGTTGATGGACTCGGCGGGGCCGGTGAGGAAATGCCAGCCGGAGGCGGCGTCGGGGCGGCCGTAGCGCTTGAGGTAGTCCTGTTTTTTCGCGGCGGCGATTTGCGGGGTTTCCTGCGGATTGAAGCTGACGGTGATGACGTCGAATTCGTCGCCGACGTTGAACTTGACCATCTTCATGGCGCCGGTGAGTCCGGCGAGGGCTTCGCCGCAAAGCATGGTGCAGTTGTAATAGACCAGATTCAGGATCAGCGGCTTGTGTGCCGAAGTAGTCGCCGAGTTTGACGGTGCGGCCGGTGTCGTCGGTGAAGGCGAGGTCGGCGGGGACCTGGGCGTCGAGATGCTGCTCGATGCCGACGTTCTGCAGATACGGCGGGCGGACGTTGGCGGGCGGGGACATGATGCCTTTGGACATGCCTTGGCCGAAGGCGGCGGTGGTGAGGAGGAGGAGTGAGACGACAATAAGCTGCAGCGGTGGAGCACGCGGCCGAAAGCAGTCGAGCTTTGGCTCGACCGGACGAGCTCCTTCGCTTCGCGCTGCAGGGCAGGCTCTGCGCAGGCTGTCGTCCTCACATGAATCGTTGCAGACTTCGAATTGTGATTGTTGCTGCTCACTTCTTTGCCTCCTTCTTTTCGTTTTCTGGCGCGGGCTTCGGCTGCGCTGCGGGCGCTTGCTCCGGCTGGCGGATTGCGCGCGCACGGGGAGGCCGCGCTGGGCGATCAGGTCCATGGCGCGGTCGATGGGGATGCGGACGGTGCCGGCGTTTTTGTCGATGTAGTCGTAGGTGCTGAGCGTTTCTTCTTCCTTGAGGCGGATGCCGTTCAACTGGCCGCGCTCGTCGGTTTCGAGTCTCGGATTGGGGAATGCGGTCTGCGGATAATCCTTCGGGATGCGGCGCGTGTCGGCGGGAGCGTTGGTGACCAGCGGATTGACCGGAGCCTGCTCGGCTTCGGAGCGCTTGTCGAGGATAGGAATAGATGGCCGTCGACGACGAAGTAGGCGAACAGATCCGGCGACGGCCAGGCCCAGCAGGAAATAGAGGACGCCGCGCGACGCCGATGTCGCTGCGCTCGTAGCCGCCGTTGCCGGCTGGAGTTCGCGGGATGGTTTCGTCGGTCATGACGCTTTTCTTAGTTCTTGGTTTTAGCTCTAGTTCTGCTTTGTTCGTGCTCTGATCTGCTGTTCAGTTCACGTTCTCCGGTGATGATGTTCGGGCTGCAAGAACTTCTATGGCTGACGGGTCGTAGACCGGCAGCAGCGGCAATGTGCCCAGGTTGTGGAAGAAGTAGGCGAGCCAGAAGCCGCCGATGGCGATGGGGACGACTATGTCCGCCAGAGTGACGTTGAATGTCTTGGAGAAATTCGGCTCGATGATCCAGAACAGATCGAGATAGCGCATCAGCAGCAGCCACGCCGCCAGCCAGACCAGCTTGCGGATGTTGCGCTTGAAGGGGCGCGACAGCAGGATGCCGAACGGGACGGCGAAATGGAAAATCACGATGAACAGGCCGACGTATCCCCAGCCGCCGTTGAGGCGGCGGATGTAATAGGTGATTTCGGAGGGCAGGTTGCCGGCCCAGATGATGAGCCACTGCGAGATAGTTGAAGTAGGCCCAGACCATGGTGAAGGCGAGCATCCACTTGCCGTGGTCGTGGACGAAGTCGGGGGTCAACATCTCCGACATGGGCTTGTAGTTGTAGAGGATGCGCTCGACGACCACCGCGAAACACATGGCGGAGAGCACTTGGCCGATGAGGATGACCAGGCCGAAGATGGTGGAGATCCAGCTGGGATCGAGCGACATGACCCAGTCGATGGCGGCGAAGGAGACGGTGAATCCGTAGAGGATGAGGCCGGGGCCGGCGACGGCTTTGAAGCGGTCGGTGTTGTCGCGGGCGCCGGGCTGGTCGCCTTCCTTCGACCATTTCGAGAGCAGGTAGGAGAGCAGGTTCCAGATGGCGAAGTAGAAGATGGCGCGGATAGATGAAGCCGGTGGTGGTGAGGTAGCGTTTTGGTGATGTCTGTACGAGGTGATCGCGCAGGTGCTTGTCTGTGATCTTATCGAGCGGCTGCGCCCAGATGTAGATCCGTGTGAATCGCCGAGGATGACGGGAATAAACAAGAGCGCGAGCAGGGGCAGAGTGCGCATGGCCGCGCCCTGGATGCGGCGAATGACGACGCCCCATCCGCCGCCGGTGAGATGGCGGATCATGATGATGGCCATGGAGCCGAGCGCGACGCCCAGCCAGCACATGAAGCCGAGCAGGTAGGCGCGATAGAACTCGTCGGGGCTCTTGATGCGCGAGGATGACGGCGATGATGGCTGAAGACGACGCCGACGATCAGCGAACGCTGCGAAATTGTTCTTCACCACCGGCGGCGGCGTCAGATCGAGTTGTTTCACGGGCGCCGCGGTCATTTCTGGTCTTCCTCTGCTTATCTTGCTTTCGACTTCGATTGGTGTCGGGCGCTACGTACCGGCAGGGTTGCGCCGGATCCGGGCTCGCGGAATTTCGGCGGCTCGGAGGGAATTTTCTGTCCGGCGGGACGTCGGCCATGGTCGCGTTCTGGCTTAGTTGCAGGGCGCGGACGTAGGCGACGATGTCCCAGCGATCCTGCGGGGGAATCTGCGAGGCGTAGTCGGGCATGATGCCGAAGCCTTCGGTGATGACGTCGTAGAAATATCCGAGCGGGCGCTTTTTGCAGGCGCGCGATGTGGAACGAGGGAGGCTTGCGGGCGAATCCGCGGGAGGGGACGAAGCCGTTGCCGTCGCCGACGCGGGAGTGGCAGGGGGCGCAGAAAATGTTGAAGCGCTCGCGGCCGCGGGCCAGGACTTCTTTGGTGACGGGGAAGGGCATGACGTCGCCGGGATTGTTGCCGATTTTTCCGGTGTAGAAGTAGGTGTCTTCGTGGAGCTGCCGCGGGCGACGGTGCCTTCGACGGGCGGACGTTCGGAGCGCTGGTCGGGGTAGAAGTCGCTGCGGGAGAGCGGGTTCTGGCGGGGCTGGACGTGCATGTCGAGGCGGCAGGCGGTGGTGCAGGGCTGATCGCGAGCGATCGCGGCAGGAAAACCTTTAACCACAGAGGACACGAGAGGTGCACTAAGCGGGCAAACGTACGTCGAAGCCGCACGTTCTGTCGACATGCTCAGGGCAAGCTTTGCGCACAGAACGCGCAAGGATGGGGCACCCGGCGATCGTTCCTCACGAGATTGCGGAAGGTGCTGCATTTTAGCTGGGCACCTCCGAGACGGAGCGCGGGGTCAGGGCTTCGAGGAACTGTCGCGTGCCGGTGGGATCGTATTTTTTGTCGGACGAGAACACGATTAAGAAGAAGCGATCTTTTGAGGCCGACGAGAAACGCGGGACGTTGAAGACCGGGTGATAGGGCATGGGCAGGCCGTTGAGGGCGAGCATGCCGAAGACGGCGGAGATGCCGGCGAACAGAATCGTCATTTCGAAGGTGATGACGATGAAGGCGGGCCAGGAGTGGTAGGGCTTGCCGCCGATGTTGAGCGGGTAGTCGACGGCGGACATCCAGTACTGCATGAGGTAGCCGCTGAGGCCGCCGATGATGCCGCCGATGAGGACGACGAGGGGAACTTCGTCGTGATGGAATCCGATTTCTTCGGCCAGGCCTTCGATGGGGAAGGGGCTGTAGGCGTCGATCTTTTTGTAGCCGGCCTGTGGGTGCGCTTGGCGGCGTCGACCAGGGCCTGGGCGGAGTCGAATTCCGCCATGATGCCGTAGATGGGATCGCGCTTCATATTCTATGAACCTCGCACCTCAGCGGCTAAAGCCCCCGCAGAAATGGCAGAGTCTACCGCAGCGCTGAAAGACGCTGCGCCACGCCAAAGTCGTGCGCGTCCCAAGAACCTGCAGCGCCCGAACACCGAGTTCTTTCGGCGAATCCGCATCATTCCTTCACCTCCGCTTCGGGCAGGAGGGTGCGCATTTCGAAGATTGAGATTGCGGGCAGGATGCGCAGGAACAGGAACATGAGCATCAGGAACATGCCGATGGTGCCGATGTAGGTCATCCAGTCCCAGCGGGTGGGGTAGTACATGCCCCACGAGGAAGTCAGGAAGTCGCGCTGCAGGCTGACGACGACGATGATGAAACGCTCGAGCCACATGCCGACCAGGATCACGCCGGAGATGAAGAACAGCGCGACGGGACTGGTGCGCAGTTTTTTGATCCAGAGCAACTGCGGAATGAAGATGTTGCAGATCAGCAGCATGTAGTACGGAACGGCGTAGGGGCCGTGCAGGCGGTTCCAGAGGGTGAAGGCGTCGTAGCGGTCGCCGCTGTACCAGCCCATGAAGGCTTCGATGCCGTAGCCGTAGGCGACGATCAGTCCGGTGGCGAGCATGACTTTGGCGGAGTTCTGCAGGTGGCGGTCGGTGATGAAATCTTCGAGGCCGTAGATTTTGCGGATGGGGATGGCCAGCATCAGCACCATGGCGAAGCCGGAGTAGATGGCGCCGGCGACGAAGTAGGGCGGGAAGATGGTGGTGTGCCATCCCGGGACGATGCCGACGGCGAAGTCGAAGCTGACGACGGTGTGGACCGAGAGCACCAGCGGCGTGGCCAGTCCGGCGAGCAGAAGATACATGGTTTCGTAGCGATGCCAGTGGCGGGCGGATCCGCGCCATCCGAGGCGAGAGCATGCCGTAGACAATTTTCAGCGCTTTGTTGTCGGTGCGGTCGCGCAGGGTGGCCAGATCGGGGATGAGGCCGACGAACCAGAACAGGGCGGAGATGGTGGCGTAGGTGGAGACGGCGAAGACGTCCCACATGAGCGGGCTGCGGAATTGCGGCCATACGCCCATGGTGTTGGGATAGGGGAAGAGCCAGTAGGCGAGCCAGGGGCGGCCGACGTGGATGGCGGGGAAAATTCCGGCGCAGGCGACGGCGAACAGGGTCATGGCCTCGGCGAAGCGGTTGATGGAGTTGCGCCAGCTTTGGCGGAGCAATAAGAGGATGGCGGAGATGAGGGTGCCGGCGTGGCCGATGCCGATCCACCAGACGAAGTTGACGATGGCGAAGCCCCATCCGATGGGGATGGTGACGCCCCAGATGCCGATGCCTTTCAGGAAGAGGTAGCCGATGGCATAGAGCATCATCATGGTGAGCATGAAGAAGATGCCGAAGCCGAGGAACCATCCGTTGGAGGCGGGACGGGTCAGCACGATGGCGCTGATTTTTTCCGTGACCGTGCCGAAGGTGTGGCCGGGTTCGATGACGGGAGCGCGGTCGAGTTCGGCGGCGATTTGTATTGCTCGGGCATCGGTCTTGCGAAATTCCTCAGGGGCTAAAGCCCCATTTATTTACTCTTACGGCCGACTAAAGCCGGCTCTTCACAAACGCCACTTCTCATCGCGTCCTGCTCAGCTCGGGCGCTTCCACCGGACGTTCGGCGGCCGTTGCCGCGCTTTCACCCTTCAGTTCCGGGTTCGGGTTTCTTACTTCTGCCAGATACGTTGTTCGGGGGCGCGTGTTCAGTTCGCCCAGCAGGCTGTAGTTTCGGGACTGCGCTTTCAGTTTTGAGACTTTGCTGTTCGGGTCGTTGATGTTGCCGAAGACGATGGCGCCTGCGGGACAGGATTGCTGGCAGGCGGTTTGCAGTTCGTCTCGTGCGGATTGTCGTTGATTTTGCGGTCTTCTTTTTCCGCGTCGATGCGGCGCTCGTTGATGCGCTGGACGCAGTACGTACATTTTTCCATGACGCCGCGGCTGCGCACGCTGACGTCGGGATTGCGCATCATCTTATATTGCGGCGTCTCCCAGTCCTGGAAGAGCAAGAAGTTGAAGCGGCGAACTTTGTAGGGACAGTTGTTCGAGCAGTAGCGCGTGCCCACGCAGCGGTTGTAGACCATGTCGTTCAGGCCTTCGGTAGTGTGATTGGTGGCGCCGACGGGGCAGACGACTTCGCAGGGCGCGTTCTCGCACTGCATGCAGGGGACGGGCTGGAAGAATGCTTTGGGATTGTCGCGGTCGCCCTGATAGTAGGCGTCGACGCGAATCCAGTGCATGTGGCGGCCGATGACGACCTGCTCTTTGCCGACGACGGCGATGTTGTTCTCCGACTGGCAGGCGAGCATGCAGTTGTTGCAGCCTACGCAGGAGTTGAGGTCGATGGTCATGCCCCAGGCGTAGTCTTCTTTGTCGTAGGGATAGGGCTCGTAGAGCGTGAGGTCTTTCGGGACTTCGTCTTCTTTGGCGAAGTCGGGCTCTTTCTTGTATTCCTCGAGCGTGGTTTCGCGGACCAGCGGGCGATGGGCGCCGTCGGGCGTGTCCATCGACTGCGTAGCCCTGGGTGGAGGCGAGTTTGTAGGTGTCTCCGGTCTTTTTTATTGTGACCCCGGAAGCGATCCACGGGGCGGCGGTGGTGCGCAGGGCGTAGGCGTTGAAGCCTTGCGCGGTGCCGACGCGTCCGGCGCGCTTGCGTCCGTAGCCGAGGGTGATGGTGACGGAGTTGTCGGGATGTCCGGCTTGAATCCAGACGGGGCCGGTGACTTTTTTGCCGTTGAGTTCGAGTTCGACTACGTCTTCGGCTTTGATGTTGCAGGCGCTCGGCCATCTTGGGGCCGATGAGGATGGCGTTGTCCCAGGTGAGCTTGGTCATCGGCTTGGGGAGTTCCTGCAGCCAGCCGTTGTTGGAGAATTGTCCGTCGTAGATGGTGGGGTCGCGGCGGATGTTGAGCTCGATGGCGTTGGCGGCTCGGCTGAGTTCGACCAGGCATCGATGATTCCTGGAGGACGATGCTGCTGAGGCTTCGCGGTCAGAGACTTTGGCGCTGAAGGTGGTTCCTTCGATCCAGCCATCGTGCAGCGACTTGCGCCAGAATTGCTCGAAGTCCGGCGCCGGCGTGCTGCTTCTGCCAGTAGGCGCGCGACGAGATCGTATCCGGTTGCGTCGGCTTGGCCGGAGAGCAGGGCGACGAATTCCAGTGCGCTCTTGCCGTTGTACAGCGGAGCAATCAGCGGCTGAATGATGCTGACCGTGCCGTCGTAGGCGCGGGCATCGCCCCAGGCTTCGAGTTCGTGCGTGGCATTCACGTGCCACTGGCAGAGTTCGGCGGTTTCGTTCTGATAGAGGCCGTAGTGCACGCGCAGCGGAACCTTGCCGTTCTTCAGAGCGTCGGCGAAATTCAGATCGGCGGGCGCGTCGTAGGCGGGATTGCCGCCGAGGATGACCAGCAGATCGACTTTGCCGCCGTTCATGTCGGCGACGAGGTCTTTGATCGATTCGGTCTGATTGATCGGATTCGCATCGACTGGGTCGGAGTAGAAAACGGTCTTGCCGACGTTGCCGAAGTCGCTGATTCATGGCGTGAGCCAGAGCATGAACGGCGGGAGGCTGGTGATCGCCGACGATGAATGACGCTTGATCCGATGCGTATTCTCGAGTTCCTGCCGCGACTGCATCGGAGAATCTAGCGCCTCATCGAAGGCACGGTACGGTTTCGCTGTCCTGCTAGAGTGATCTCCAGAATGCGCGACAGCGTTGACAAATCTCGACTAGGCCGTTGCGCCTGTAGCGGCAGCCGATGATCCGCCTTCGCGCCGGTTGAACTTCGGCGTGCTCTCGATGACGTACAGGCGATTCATGGGCGCGTCGGGATTGCGGCGCTTGGCGAAGTCGCGGATGTATTTGGTGTTGCCGGGGAATCCGGCGTAGAGGAAGTCGGCGTCGAGGGAGACGATTACGTCGGCTTTCGAGAAGTCGTAGCGGGTTTCGACGGGCTGTCCGAAGGCCAGCTTGGCGCCTTCGAGGACGTTGTCGCGATTGATGGGCTCGTAGACGTGCCACTTGGCCTGCGGATAAATCTTCAGGAAATTGCGCAGCTGGTCGGCGAGCGTGGGCGAAGAAATTGTCGGCGTGAGAATGCGGATGCCTGCGCCCTGCAGAGCTTTTTGCGCGCTCAGCGGGCCGCGGATCGCGCTCATGAAGGACTTGCCAGGAGCGCTGGTCGCCCATCGACATGACGCTCTGCGAGCGGTCGGGATCGTAGAGGCCGAGGATGGAGGCTTGCGTGAAAATGTCGGTGCCGCCGAGCGAGGCGGGGTGCAGGTCGTTGCCTTCGATTTTGGTGGGGCGGCCGAGATGGCTTTCGACGAGAACGGGGCTGGCGTATCCGCCGAGCGTGACCGCCGTGGCGTAGTACTGCGGGCGGCCGGGGATGACGTTTTCGGGCTGGCGAACGTAGGGGACGATGGGCTCGAGCGGGAGGCGGACGCATCCGGTCATGCCGGCCAGGCCGAGCGACGCGCCCATGACCTTGAGGAATCCGCGGCGGGAGACGGAGTCGAGCCATTCGGAGGCGCCTTTGGGGAATTCGCGGTGCAGGGCGGCTTTGAATTCTTCGGTGCCGGCGAGTTCTTCGAGGCTGCGCCAGTATTCGGGGCCGGTTTTTTCGGCGGCGTCGTGGGCCGTGGCCTGGTCGATGCGTTCGCGGACGGCGGCCAGGTCCAGTTTTTCGTGGCTCGGGCAGACGTCTTCGCGCTTCTTGATCTGGATCAGGCCGCCGTTGTCTTTCTCGTCGTTGACTTCATTCCGTTTCGTCCTAGCAGGTTTTGCTGCCAACTTGCTGGGGCGAACGCTTCAGTGCTTCTATCACCGACTTCCGACGCCCGGCTTCAGTCGCCGGGCACCTCGGGCTAAAGCCCCGATCCTTCAATCGCGGGCTTGACGGCCTGCGCCACCGAGTGCCTGCTTCGCGGCTAAAGCCGCGCTCGTCATAAAAACTCTACCTGTGACAGGTGCTGCAGGTCGTTATGTCTTTCACGCTGCGGACGTTGTACTTCTTCACCAGGGCTGCGCCCAGGTCGGCTTGATCGCGTGAAGCTTTGGCCGTCGACTACTACTGGATTCGCGCTTGTTGGCTGCTGGTAGCGCATGTTGAATACCTGCTCGCGCGGGCGCAGATTTTTTTCGGGGGCGCGGTGGCAGCTCAGGCACCACTCCATCTGCAAGCTTTCCTGCTGGTACATCAGGGGCATCTGGTCGACGGGGCCGTGGCAGGTGTTGCAGCCGACTCCTTTATTAATGTGAATGCTGTGATTGAAATAGACGAAGTCGGGGAGCTGGTTGACGCGCGTCCACTGCAGCGATTCGCCGGATTTGTAGCTGGCGCGGACCGGTTCGAGGAGCTTGGCGTTGGTCCAGATCTGGGAGTGGCAGTTCATGCACGTTTTGGTCGGCGGAATTCCGGCGAAGCTCGAGGTCTCGACCGAGGTGTGGCAGTAGCGGCAGTCGATGCCGAGTCCGGTGACGTGGTGCTGGTGGCTGAAGGGGACGGGCTGCGGCTTGCGGACTCCGGCATAGGTGACGTAGGGGGAACGCTGGACTTCCATGGCCATCCAGCCGAGCGCAGCAATGACGAACACCGCGCCAAAAATGGTGGCGCGGGACAGGGTATTCGTACTGCGATGAAAGATCTGCGACATTCCCTTATGAGATCTTGCTTAAGAGACCCGGCGGATCGTTCCGTTGGATTCGCGATGTTGAATACTGAGTTTGTACGGCGAAAGAGAAAACCACCCACTGGTTTTCTGAGTTTGCCTGTGAAACCGGAAATTATAAATATTTCGCTGGAATTTGTCGCGGATTTTTGGGTTTCGGAAAAGAAAAAATTTCGACTGGAATGGTCGTGAAAAAATGTTGAGTTCTTCGACGTGCGCTGAGGCGATAAACCTGAAATCTTCAACCACGAAGGACAAGGTTCACGACAGGAAATCGAAAGCGGTTACGGCCTAGCGCAGATTCATGACCATCAATTTTGGCTCGGTCATTTCTTCGATGGCGTAGCGCAGGCCTTCGCGGCCCAGGCCGGAATCTTTGACGCCGCCGTAGGGCATTTGGTCGATGCGGAAGGAGGGGACGTCTCCGGCGATGACGCCGCCGACTTCGAGTTCTTCGTAGGCCTGGAAGAGGAGTTTGGCGTCGCGGGTGAAGACGCCGGCTTGCAGGCCGTAGGCGGAGTGGTTGGCCTTGCGCAGGGCGTCGTCGAAATCTTTGTAGGGCTCGACGGTGACGACGGGGCCGAAAATTTCCTGGCAGTTTACTTTCATTTCGGGCTTGGTTCCGGTGAGGACGGTGGGCTCGACGACGAGATTGCTTGCGGCCGCCGCCACAGAGCAGGCGGGCGCCGGCGCGGACGGCTTCGTCGATCCAGGTGGTGGTGCGGATGGCGTCGCTTTCGCGGATGAGCGGGCCGACGTCGGTGGATTCGTCGAGCGGATCGCCGATCTTCAGTTTCTTCACGCCTTCGACGAAGAGTCGGTGAATTTTCCGTAGACGGAGTGTTCGACCAGGATGCGCTGCACGGAGATGCAGGTTTGGCCGGCGTAGCCGAAGCCTCCGGTGACGCAGCGTTCGGCGGCGTATTCGAGGTCGGCGTCGCTGTGGACGATGACGGCGGCGTTGCCGCCGAGTTCGAGGACGACTTTCTTTTTTCCGGCGCGGCGTTTGATGTCCCAGCCGACGGGAACGCTGCCGGTGAAGCTGATGAGCTTGATGCGGTCGTCGGTGACGAGGAGGCTGGCGTCTTCGTTGGAGAGCGGGAGCACGTTGAGTCCGCCGTCGGGCCATCCCGCCTGCTGCACGCATTCGGCGAGAAGCAGCGAGCAGAGCGGGGTTTGGGGCGCGGGCTTCAGCACCATGGAGCATCCGGCGGCGATGGCGGGGGCAACTTTGTGGGCGACCAGATTGATGGGGAAATTAAACGGCGTGATGCCGGCGATGGGGCCGAGCGGGAAGCGGCGCACGATGCCCCAGCGTCCGGCGGTGAATTCCTGCCAGTCGAGCGGGAAGATATTCGCCGTAGATGCGGGTGCTTTCTTCGGCGGCGACGTTGAAGGTGAAGATGGCGCGCTCGACTTCGGTGCGGGCGGCCTTGATGGGCTTGCCGGCTTCCTGCGCGAGGGTGCGGGCGAATTCCTCCTTGCGCTGCGGTCATGAAGGCGGAGATCTGGCGGAGGACGCGCTGGCGCTCGAAGGCGGGCAGGCGGCGCGTGGTGCCGAAAGCTTTGACGGCGGCGGCGATGGCGGCCTCGGCGTGCTCGCGGCGGCCTTGCACTACGCGGGCGATCAGGCTGCCGTCGTAGGGGGCGTGGATCTCGACGAGGTCGCCGTCCTCCCGCCACCGGCCATCCACAAAGAAACCGTGCGTCGCAACGGGCGCGATCGTCATCTCGGACATAAATTTTCTCTGGCCCCCAGCGAACCGACTCGCCAATTATAGGACTTTTGGATGTGCGCGATGCGGGATGGGTTTGAAAAAATTAAAACCACGGTGGACACAGAGGACACAGAGGAGATTTGCTTGCCTTTACAATTGGCTCGGCTTTTATGACTGACTTCTCTTCAATTTCTGAACTGGCACCGCGGCTGCGGCGGAGGGAGATTTCTCCGGTTGAGATTACTCGCGACTGTCTGGAGCGCATTGAGAGGCTGAATCCTGCGCTCAATGCGTTTATCACGGTGATGGCGAGTCTGCGCTGGCGCAGGCGCGGAGGGCGGAAGGCGAGATTGGCGCGGGGAGTGGCGCGGGGCGCTGCATGGGGTTCCGGTGGCGCTGAAGGATCTGATCGACACGGCGGGCGTGCGTACGACCGCGGCCAGCGCGCTTATATAAGGATCGGGTTCCGGGCGACGGATGCCGAAGTAGTGCGGCGGTTGCGGCAGGCGGGCGCGGTCATCGTCGGGAAGAATAATCTGCACGAGTTCGCTTATGGCGGGAGTTCGCTGGTCAGCTATTTTGGCGATGTGCATAATCCGTGGGATGTTGGGCGGATTGCGGGCGGATCGTCGGGAGGGTCGGCGGCGGCGGTCGCCGCGGGGTTGGTTTATGCGGCGATTGGGACGGACACGGCGGGTCGATTCGCGAGCCGGCGGCGCTGTGCGGGTGTGTGGGGCTGAAGCCGACTTATGGGCGGGTGTCGAGCCGGGGAGTGATTCCGCTGTCGTCGTCGCTCGATCATGTTGGGCCGCTGGCGGCGACGGTGGAGGATGCGGCGATCGTTCTTCAGGCGATTGCGGGATACGATGCGGCGGACGTTACTTCGGTGGATGTTCCGGTGGCGGATTATGTTTCGGCGCTGCGCGAGGGTGTGAAGGCGCATGCGGGTGGGCGTGCCGCGCGGATATTTCTTTGACGATCTTGATGCGGAAGTGGCTTCGGCGATGGAACACGCGCTGCGCTGGATTTCGGAGCTTGGGGCGAAGTTAAGAGACGTGCAGCTCGGATGGTGCCGACCGACCGCACGTTGCAGGCGGCTGAGTCGTATGCGTATCACGCGGAGAACGTTGCGCAGAAGTCCGGAGTTGTATCAGGCGGAGACTTTGCGGCGGATTCGGTCGGGAGAGAAAGTGACGGCGGCGGAGTACATTCAGCGGCGGCGCGAGTTGGACGAAGCGCGGCGGGGCATTCGAGCGGTATTTGCGGATGTGGATGTGCTGGTGACTCCGACGATGCCGATGCCCGCTCCGGCGATTGCCGATCTGAAAGCGAATCCGGATGCGCTGCGTCCGGCAGAACTCAGGCTGCTGCGGAATACGCGGCCGTTTAATGTGTGGGGACTGCCGGCGATCTCGGTGCCTTGCGGATTTACGCAGGGCGGGCTGCCCGATGGCTTGCAGATCGCGGGGGCGCACTGGCGGGAGGATTTGGTGCTGCGAGTGGCTTACGCTTATGAGCAGGCGACGGCGTGGCACAAGCGGCGGTGCAGGGTCTCGTGACCAAAGCTGGGAGTTCTTGGTCAGGATGATTCACACTGACGCCTGATTGCAACAACTATTCTTGTCACGTTCAGTACAATCGCCGCATGAGCCGCGGCGTTGATATTTGCGTCATCGCTATCGTTCTCGCGACGGGGGGGCGTCCAGCAGCAGCCGGACAGGTCACAATCAAGGTTGTCAACGGGCACAATGGAAAGCCACTCAAAGGCACGCCCGTGGAGGTCTGGTTCGGTAGCAAAGTTGTTCCCCCTCCAACGCAGGTAACAACGACAAATGATGGGAACGCCCTCCTGCCAATCCCTGACTCCATTGTCTGGGCCGCAACTGGTTGGAGACTGCCGGGCCGGGAATCGCAAAACCTACATCGAGGGGAATGTGTACCTCGTCCAAGATATTATGCGGACTGGTATAGTCGCACAGAATGTGTGCGGTAATGCGCGAAATCAGCCAACTCCAGGCGTGCTGGTCTTCTATGTTAGGCCACCACACTGGTGGGAAAAGATGCACGACTAGCGAATAGCTGTTGAAATCTCCCGGGAGAAGGGAAAGAGACCCCCAAATCGCGCCCCCTGGCCCCTCCATGAAATCGTGTTGAACTCAGGTGGGGCGCGTGGGCGCGGAGTGGAGATGTGTGGATTTGGAGTTGGGGTGGAGTAAGCGTGGGCTGCGCTGCGGGAGGTCAATGAGCGTTTGACGAGCACCATGAGGCGTTCTGGCTCTCAATTTCAGTCGGCCGTTTGTTGGGGCGGGACGATCCGCATGTCTCCCAAGAGATCTTGTCGATTCTTCCCCAGAGTATCGTGGGTAGTCCGTCCTTCAAAGAGTCCCCAAACCACAAATAGTACGCAGAGCAGCTCACTTGCGACTACGATCCTGAAACTGAGGCCCATATACCAAAGCCACAGAATCCCGATTCCGGCGCTCAACATCGCAAAGGCAATACCGAGCTCAAATTTTAGCCACAACACAAGAGTGCGGACGTAGCGCCTTCCAATCGGATCAGCCTTAAAAGCAGTTCGTAGATAGGCGTGGTAGCCGCGTGAATCCGCGTCGCTGCATCAGCCGACAAAGTCCACCATGCCAGTTGCCAGGTTGTACATTGCGCCGGTGATCTTGATGCTTCCCTTCTTTTCTAGTTCCTCCAGGAGCGGACTCCTCCGGCAAATGTCAGAAAAACCCAGAATTACGTTCGTTCGAGGATTTTTCACTACCAGCTATCCTGCTCAATGGTTTTGCACTGGATGTGTGGAACATGTTGCAGATCTATTCACGAACAACCTGATACTTTCCGAGTTGCCGTGGGGTTGTTTCCTGACGCCGGAGCGCCCTGTTAGAAGTACCAGTTGCGGATCGAATTACTCCGAGAGAGTTTATTGTCGGTGGGCGTGCAACGTGCTGAATCGTCTGAGGAGATTCCCATGTCAAATAATGGCGCTAAACTCTCTAGAAGCATTCTTCCCATTCCGCCCCAGACGCACACCGGTCTTCTAACGTATGATGCCAAAGATCCCAACACGAAGTTTCCACCGATCGAGCCCCTGCGCCCACCCAAGGACGCACCCAACGTTCTGATCGTCCTGCTCGACGACGTGGGCTTCGCTGCATCCAGCGCCTTCGGTGGACCCTGTCAGACACCGAACTTTGAGAAGCTCGCTTCCCATGGTTTGAAGTACAACCGCTTCCACACTACGGCGCTCTGCTCGCCGACGCGGCAAGCGATGCTCACAGGGCGTAACCATCATTCGGTGGGGATGGGTAGCATTACCGAGCTGGCCACTTCTGCCCCCGGTTACAGTTCCGTATTGCCCAAGGAGAAAGCTCCGCTGCCAATGACCCTCAAGCTGAACGGTTACTCGACGGCGCAGTTCGGGAAGTGCCACGAAGTACCTGCCTGGCAGACCAGCCCGCTAGGTCCATTTGACCAATGGCCAACTGGCGGAGGAGGGTTCGAATATTTCTATGGATTCATCGGCGGTGAGACCAATCAGTGGGATCCGGCGATCTACGAGGGCACCACACCAATGGAACAGCCCAAGACGGCGGAGGAAGGTTATCACTTTACCGAGGACATGACCGACAAAGCCATTGCCTGGGTGCGGCAGCAGAGAGCGCTGATGCAGGACAAGCCGTTCTTTGTTTATTTCGCGCCCGGCGCTTGCCATGCGCCGCATCACGTTCCCAAAGAGTGGGCGGATAAATACAAGGGCAAGTTCGACCAGGGGTGGGACAAACTGCGCGAGGAGAGTTTGGCGCGGCAGAAGAAGCTGGGCGTGGTTCCACAGAATGCCGAGTTGACTAAGCGGCCCAAGGAGATTCAGGCCTGGGATGAAGTCGACCCGAAAATGAAGCCGGTGCTGGCACGCGAGATGGAAGTGTACGCTGGGTTCCTGGAGCACACGGATCACCACATTGGGCGGCTGATCGATACCCTCAAGGACCTCCAGATCCTTGACGACACCCTGATCTACATAATCATCGGCGACAACGGAGCCTCGGCCGAAGGTACCCCGAACGGAACGTTTAACGAGTTGCTGATGCTCAACGGAATAACTGGCATCGAGACGCCAGAATTCCTGATGGAACGGATCGACAAGTTCGGCAGCCCGGAGTCTTTTAACCATTACGCGGTGGGTTGGGCTCACGCGATGGACACGCCCTATCAATGGACCAAGCAGGTGGCCTCGCATTGGGGCGGCACACGCAACGGGACCATCGTCCACTGGCCGAAGGGCATCAAGGCGAGAGGGGAGGTTCGTTCGCAGTTCTGCCATGTGATCGACGTCGCCCCGACCGTGCTGGAAATCGCCGGGCTACCGGAGCCGACGATCGTCAACAGCGTACAGCAGGCACCCATGGAAGGCGTCAGCATGGCGTACTCGTTTAACGATGGCAAGGCTGCAGAGCAGCACGATCTGCAGTATTTTGAGATGTTCTGCAATCGGGGAATCTATCATAAAGGGTGGAACGCAGTGACCCGACACTCTACGCCTTGGGTGATAGCCCCGACGCCCGCCTTCGACGATGATGTCTGGGAGCTTTACGACGGCAACGCGGACTGGACCCAAGCGCACGATCTCGCGAAAGCGATGCCCGAGAAACTGCATGAACTACAGCGGCTATGGTTGATCGAAGCGACCAAGTACAAAGTGTTGCCGCTGGACGACCGCAGGGTCGAACGCTTCAATGCTGATCTAGCGGGCCGGCCACAGCTCGTCAAAGGGAACTCGCAACTGCTGTTTAGCGGGATGGGAAGGTTGAGCGAGAACAGTGTCCTGGTGATGAAGAACAAATCGTTTTCGATCACGGCTGAGGTAGAGGTGCCAGCGAAAGGAGCTGAGGGCGTCATCATTCACCAAGGTGGAGCGTTCGGTGGCATGAGTCTCTACGCCAAGGCCGGAAAAGCAAAGTTCGCCTACAACTTCTTCGGTCTTCAGACCTTTAACACGGAGGCGAGCCAGCCAATCCCAGCCGGTAAGCACCAGGTGAGAATGGAGTTTGTCTACGATGGCGGCGGCCTCGCTAAAGGAGGCAACGTTATCCTCTACTACGATGGGAAAAAGGTCGGGGAAGGCCGCATTGACCGCACGGTTCCGATGGCATTTTCTGCGGATGAGACGACCGATGTCGGCCGCGATACCGGTACGCCGGTCAGCTCAGACTACACCCGCCATACCAGCGTCTTTAACGGGAAGGTCAACTGGGTGCAAATTGACCTGGGAAAGGACGACCACGATAAGTTCATCAGTCCGGAGGAAAGGATGAGCCTAGCCATGACCAGGCAGTAACTCAAACACAGCGGGTAGTCGCTCTCGGTTTAGGGGTGTGATCGTCACAAACTGCGGCACACGCGCCTATCTCCGTCGCATATCCCAACACCTGGGTTGCGACATTTGCACATCCAGGCCAGTCGCAAAAATATTCTGAGATCTGCTCTTCGTGGCCGTCTGCAGTCGTGATACCAGTCTTAATCGTTACCTGAGGAATAAAGGGGCCCTCCGTGTTGCTATTCTGCGAATGAGATCCGTTTTGCACAAGTAACTCTTGGGCAGTCTGCATTTGGACTCTTAGTAACATCCGGACGTTGTAACCAAGGTTCGGAGCGAGGTGGCGCTCGTCGAGGTTGTAGCGAGATCATGGGCAATGCAGAAGTTAACTGCTTTGCTGTAACCACCGGGAGACTAACGTTACTGCCCTTCTCGACTTCTACTCGCCATTTCACTCATCGACAAGTCAACGAGCGAAATTGCCAACTGACGAGGGACGGCCCAAACAAAGTGATGAGTTAGAATTGACCGATCACATCCTAGCAGGCTGCTGAAAAACTAGCGACGGACTTAGTTTCCTTTTCCGTCCTTCGTTGTTTTCATCATTTCTATGTCGGAATGGTTGATTCTCAGTGCTTTTGTAGCCCCCAGCGCTATCTCTTTGTGCTCCGAGACACACTTCGGCCTCGACTTACACCGCAGGAACTGCGGCCGCGAGGTTTCGCATGCGCACCAGATTGTAGGCCGCGCAGGCGAAGGTGAAGATCCAATCCACCTTGCAAACTCCACGGTGCCGCAGCTTGCGCATCAGCGCAATCGTCTTCAGCCAGCCGAAGCATTCTTCGATTCGCTTCCTCTTTCTTTGGCTGATGGCATAGCCCGGGTGCCGCGTCGTGCGTCCATCGATCGCGCTGCCGCCAGGCCGTTTGTGGTTCTGCGCCACATGCGGCGTCACGTTGATATTCCGGCACTCGGCCACGAATCCCTGCGTGTCGAATCCCTTGTCTCCGCCCACCGTTACCGGCTGCGTGCCCGGCAACTTCTCCAGCATGACCAACGCCGCATCGCGTTCTGCCGTCCCGTTGGCCTGGAACACTTCCGCCGCCACGATCAGCCCATTGCGGTTCTCCACCAACAAATTCCCGCTGTAACTCAACTTCGACTCCTTGCCCGGCCCCTTGCGCGCCAATTGCGCCTCCGGATCGGTCTTCGACTCATGGGTCTCGTTCGACCGCTGCTCGCCGTGAAAGTCCACCGTCGGGTTGCCCGGATCATCCGGCGGAGGCCCGGGTTTCCCCTCCTTGGCTTGAAAGGTCTTTGCTCCCGCCCAGGCTTCCATCAATGTCCCGTCTACGGTGAAATGTTCATCCGACGTCAGACCTTGAGCACCCGCTTGCGCCACCACTCGCGCCAGGAACTCCTTGGCCACGTCGGCTTGCAGCAACCGATCACGATTCTTGGTGAACGTGGTCGGATCCCACACCTCGTCATCCGCATTCAGGCCCACAAACCAACGGAACAGCAAGTTGTAGTCCATCTCTTCCATCAGCAAACGCTCGCTGCGGATGGTGTACAGCATCTGCAGCAACTGCGCCCGCAGCAACTTCTCCGGCGGAATCGACGGTCGTCCTACAGAAGCGTACATGCCGTCAAACCGTCGCGACAGCCGGGCCAGGACTTGGTCAACCATAGTCCGGATCTCACGCAGTGGGTGATCCTTGGGCACCCGTTTTTCGGGAGACAAATAACTGAACATATGACTCTGCTGCTCATCAGTTCCGCGCATGCTTTCTCGTACCATAGTTCGTTGTGGATTAGCAGTAGTTTTTCAGCATCCTGCTAGCGAGAGATCTATGCTTTTTCTAGCATCCCTGCCTCTGGGTTTGATCCTCCTGCAATCGGCTCAAGTCGTGTCCTCGACAGATGCCCTCACGCTGTTGACCGGGGTCTCGCAACGCTATGCCGACGCGAAGTCTTATCACATCGAAGCGGTCGAAGAGGAGACCAGCACCAGTGAACTCTTTCGAGACTGGCACAAGACGTTCATGACAGCCATCGTCATGCCGGGTGGGCGTTACCATTATGAAGGGCGGTCCGTCGTCGGAGCGGCAGTCCTGATCTCTGATGGGGTCAGCCAGTGGGACTATCTTCCCGAGCGAAGTGTCTATACTCAAGAACCCGTTCTAAGCGAAGAAGCTGAAAAGAAGCGCGTCCACCAGCAGGAGGAGTTAGCCGCTAGCAACGCGAAATGGATCGTCGCCAGACTGGCGCTCCTCGCGAGCAACTTGAAATCGGCCGAGTTGATGCCGGACGAAGTTATTTCGATTGGAGGCAAGAATCTCGCCTGCTTCGTGGTGCGCTTTGCCGACGATAAGGACGACTTCAAAGTGAGGAAGCCGTCGCTGAACCGCGAGTCGACCATCTGGATAGACAAGTCGCGAAAAATCATCGTCAAGAAGGTCGAGCGATCGCAACCAGTGACCACCCTTCCCGCAGGTGGCCGGGCTCGCTTCACGACAGAAACCGTGGTCACCTACCCGGTCGTGGAACTTGATCAGCTGGAACCCGCAGCCTCGTTCACCTTTGTTGCGCCCGGCGATGCGCAGTTGGTGGAAGCATTCTCGAATCCGTTCGGCTCAGCAACTCGGCCTGAACTGATGGGAAAACCTGCGGCGGAGTTACAACTCAAATCCAAAGACGGTGCGACGACGACCCTGAGCAGCCTGCGCGGCAAACCTGTCTTCCTGGATTTTTGGGCTACCTGGTGCGGCCCCTGCAAAGGCATGGTTCCTGATCTGGTCAAACTGTATGACGAAACTGCGCCGAAGGGCCTTGTGTGGCTGGGAATCGACAGCGACGAGAATCCCGAAGTGGCAGAGAAATTCATCTCACAACAACACATCCCCTGGCGCAACTACCACGACCTGGACGGAGCAATGGGAGCCGCGTTCCAACGTAACAGTGTCCCTCTGGGGATATTGATTGACGCCCAAGGCACCGTAAAATTTTATGCGGCCGGATACGAAACGAAAGATCTGCAGTCTGCGATTTCCAAGCTGGGCCCGGAGTTTGCGTCCCTTGCAGTGGCCAGCGCGAACGCCCACTAATTACGTGTCAGCCCGATTCCGCACGCTGCCCTTTCGCGCACAACTGTCGCAAAATCGTGATATCACTCTTCAACCGTGAGGAAAATGTTTTTCCCTGGGCTCACTTGTGTAGTGGCCTGATAGCGACAGCTATATCGTCAACACCCGTTAGTTCTTCCCCAAGCCTTCCAAATGGTAATCGCCACAGCTACAAACATCGATGAATTTCAGGTCGGTATTCCGGCCATCAATTGAACGGTAATGCCAGATCGCCATCGGCCTTTTCGAACTGGACTTCTCAGGAGATAGGTTCGCAATCGCATCTGGAGGGCCGAATACGATGTAGATTCGGCCTCGATCAGTCAACCAGCCGGGAATCTCAGTTGCAGAAGACGAGGGAATCTTGGTCGCAAAATGCTGGTTCGCGTAGTCGAACCTGCGATAGTGCTCTTCCTTGAATTCGTTTTCCTTCGTGTCAGGGGTAGGATCTCGCCGCAGCCAAAATTGTTCTATGAAACGGTCGCGCTCCTCATTCCCAGAGAGCCCGTTGAAGCCTATTCGTTCCTGTGGAGTGATAATCCATCGGACATCTCGGTCCAGCCATAGTTGGAAGTCACCTTCTGTGGGAACGTCGGAGGATGGTTTGGGAAGTAGCTGGGTTTGGGCGAAGGCTGTGCTGAGAATGGATATGGTGATGGTGATGAGCAGTAAGCGGCTAGCCGTTTTGACAAACGATAGGATCGCCATAGAAACCCTCTTTCCACTCAGATTCTAGGCGCGTTTGAATGTGCAAGCTAGCGATGGTTGGCGTTAAATCGCATAGCACTCATCGACAGGTTGAGCTGCTGTGTTGCGTAAATGATTCTGGGATGCGATGCTAAACCCTGAATGGAGCCTTGTCGTTCCATCTCGGTGGACCACTGTTGTGCTAATTGTTTGGGGTGTGCTTCTAGCCCCTTGGTTTCCTTTGACACTGATTTCAGGAATGGCATTCGACGGTGGCTATACAGCTCACGCTTACGTCTTTGTCTGGTCGCTTTTGACGTATCCAATCACGGTTCTAAGCGCGGCAGCCTTTAGGAAGAAAATACAAACGCTCGTCTTGCTGCCGTGCCTCAATGTTGTCGCATTCCTCATCTCAGGGCTTCCGGCTTATCGCTAATTGGCGAAAATCCCGTGGCTGTTGAAAAAGTCACGTCGATTAGCGGGATGAGATTCAGCAGAAGCTGTGTAACCTATTTTTCCGCCGCGGCTTGCGCCCACTCGGACAACGGTTCGAGGAAGGGATAGGTCGTGGAAGGAGCGTCGATCTTTCCCGTGAGTGAAGTCCTGGGACGGACCAGGTGTCCGTAGAAGGCGCGAGTGCTGTCTTTGTCCTGCTGGATCTTGCCGTGCTCGAGCGTGGCGCCCATAAAAGCGCCGCGAGAGCGCGCGTAGGTCAAGACCTGGGCGCGCATTTTCCAATCCGTTTCCGCGCCAGTTTGCCGTCCCACGGGTCCTGCAGCGATGCTGGCTTGCCCGCCCAGCTTGAATTTGCTGGAGAGCAGATTCACCATGCCATCGTTATTCATTACGAGCATGATCAAATCGACGGCTTGTCCGCCGACCTGCAGGCCGAAATTGCCACCTTGGACTACGAAGAAAGCAGGAGCGCTCCAGCCTTTGGGCGTGCGACAGGTGGCGACGCCGCGTCCGTAACGCAGGCCGAGAGCGAAACCGCCGTTGAGCATGGAGGGAACGATGGCCACGCAGGCGGCCGAGGCGAGCACCTTTTCCGGAATACCGTGATCGGGCGCGGCTTGGATTTGTTGCAGGATGGTTCCCGCCGATATGACGCGGGCTTGAGCTTTGGTTGCGGTGTCGGCGCCCCAGGCGGCTGCGGCCATGCATATCACTAGAAGCAGGTGCAGAAGACTTCTCATTGTTGGCCTCTCTGCTTTTGATTCTAGGAGGATGGTGGGGAGTGGTGGAGCTTTAATGCGGAACGCTGTTAGCTAGTAAGGTGCGGAAGCCGAACCATCATGGAGTGGCTGGGTTCGTGAGGTCTCCCCGCTTACGCGGCTAGGGATTGTTACGTACAACCATTCGAGCGGCGTTCTCGTCTATCAAATGCTGGGTGGTGAAATCTCGATGCAATTTGTGAGGTGGACATGATGAATTATGTAGAGAATGCGATGCCGCGAATTCTCGGCTGTCCGGACGGCGTTGCTGGCTTCTACGATAGCCTTCACGTCGCCGACGACGAAAGATTGCACGCGATCGGCGTGAGCGCCGAGTGCACGCGCCAACGCTGCACACGTTATCGGTGCCCGTTTCGCCCGGAACAGGGACCGGAGTAACGTCGACTTTACGCGTCGGGGGATTGTTATCGCAACATCACTGCCGCACTGCCCACCCCATTTCAGCGCTCAACTTAATCGACGGACGTGACGTCATCCGGCAGGGTCAGGACGAATTCGCATTTGCCGGTGGCGACGGAACAAGAGAGTGTGCCGCGGCGGAAAACTTTTACCGGAGTGTCGTCGGGGAAGGTGAGATGGTAGTCGGCGGTTTTGAGCGCTTCGGTGTAGGACTTCAGTTTTTCGTCTCCGCTGACGAACTTCACGGAGTCGACTTTTGCGGCTGCGCCTCCCCCGCCGCTGATAAGGATGAAGAAATCGGCGTTGCTGGTTTGCGTGGCCTTGCCGAGGTCGATGGTGCTGAGGTGCTGGAGTTCCTCTTTGTAGTGGGCGACGGCGGCGTCGGCTTTGGCGTCGCCTCCGGCCAGGAGGCCAGGCGTCCGCGGGTTTCGGGAGCAGGGCGCAGGCCGTTCATGGAGAGGGCGTAGGTGCGCAGAGCGCGATCTTTCTCGCCTCGCTTCTGGTAGATCTGGCCGAGGTGGTCGCCGACTTCGCCGTGATGGCCGAGTTCCCAGGCGGCGGCGACATATTTTTCCGCTTTGTTGAGATCGCCTTCGCCGAAGTGGACCCAGCCCAGCGTGTCCCAGTAAGCGATGAGCGATGAAACCAGCGGCAAGTCTTTGTTGCGAGAGGCGGTCGAGGGAAACGTTGCGCAGCGCGGCGGCTGTGGCCGATACGGCGGACTCGGCATATTGCTGGGCGCGGTCGAGATGAGAATCCTTCAGCGAGAGCTGGTAGGCGATGTTGTTCCAGACCAGCGGCGTGGCCGACAGTTCGACGGCGTGATCGAAGGCGGCGAGGGCTTTGTCGTCCTGGCCGAGATTCAGGTAGGCGTCGCCCAGGCTCACCTGCAATGAGCCGCCTCGGGAGCGGTGTCGGGAGTGAGCGCTGCAGCCTTCTCCAGTTCCGCAACGGCCAGATCATATTTGTGCCACTCGGCAGTACATCTGCGCCCAGGTTGGCGTGGGCGAACTTGTCGAGCGGATTGTTTTCCAGTTGCTTGTTGAAGGCCTTGACGGCGTCGTCATATTTGCGCTCGTTCCAGTAGACGCGGCCGAGATTGTTGTAGGCGTACTCGTCGTAGGGATTGACTTCGATCTGCTTCTGGAAAGCGGCGATGGCCTGATCGTTCTCGCGCATCGCGAAATAGATGAGGCCGAGATTGTTCCATGCGACTTTGTTCTTGGGATCGACTTCGGTGGCGCGCTTCAGCAGGCACGAGCGCTACGGGCAAATTGCCGTTGTCGGCGGCGGCGCGGGCGCTGTCGACCAGATCGTCGGCCTTCATGTCGGGCGGGAGGAACGGGCGCTCCGGCGACCGCGCTTTCGACGGAGAGCTGCTGCGCGAGATCGGCGCCGACGGCGCGGCGGAAGGATTCGTAATCCGAGGCGCGGGCGACGGGGAGTTCGTCCTGGCGCAGGGTCAGCTTGCGGCCGGCGGTGAAGACGCCGCCTTCAACTTTGTAGGTGGCTTCGTATTCCGCGTAGTCGCGCTTCAGCGAAAAAGCCAGCGGAGCGTGGGCGGTGTACTTGGCGGGCAACTCGAGTTTGATGTTGTAGGAGTACTCGGCTTTGGGGCCGAGCTTCAGCGGTTCGGCGTCGGGGTCGGTGTCGTCGTCATCGACGTCGGGCAGGTTGAATTGCACCAGCGGCAAAACGATTTCGGTTTTCTTCTTCGACCAGTCGAGGAAGTTTACTTTGGAGACGTCGTAGGACATGGTGAACGGCTCGCGGGTGGCGGCGGGATCGCTGATCTTGAGGTTGGTGACGTCTCCGCCGAGTCCGGCGTTGATGTTTTCGACGACGCGTTGCCAGTTGGCCTGCGGCACGCGGCGGAAGACGGAACGCAGCATGCAGTTCTTCGTCGCCGCGAAATTCGTAGTGCACGTGAGCTTCGAGCTTGCCGATGTCGTTGATCTTGCCGTCGATCTGCGGAGACTTCCGTGTCGGGCATGGGAGTGTCGGCGGGGGTCTCCTCGAGATGCGGCGCGACCGAGGATGGCGGGTCGGCGGGAGGAATCACGAGCGCCTGTTTCTTGCGCAGCGTGATAGGACAGCAGGCGGAAGGGCGCGACCTCGGCGGTGGTGTCCATCCAGACTTCTTCGCTGGTTCCTTTGACCTGAGCGGCAGCATGGTGATGACGTGGTCAAACTGCGAGGGCGAAGGAACGTCGGGATCGAGCTTGCGGCTGGAATTGATCAGCACCGACGAGGCGTGCAGGCCTTCGGCCTCGAGCAGCGACGCCAGCAGCGTGTGCTTGTCTTTGCAGTCGCCGTACTGGTCGTGGAGCACGTCGGAGGCGGCGTGCGGCTGGTAGCGGCCGACTCCGAGCGAGAGGCTGACGTAGCGGAAATTTTTGGCGACGAAATCGTAGAGCGCTTCGATCTTTTCGAGATCGGTGGTCAGGCCCTTGGTCAGTTCCTGGGCCTTGGCGCGAACTTCGGGCGTGGGCGCGCGGCGGTCTTTTTCGAGGCTGGCGTACCAGCGGCCGATCTGTTCCCAGGTTTCGAAAGTGGTCAGCTGGATGTCGGGGCGGTCATCGTCGGGACGCTGTTTCTTTTTCTTCTTGTCCTTGTCTTTCGCTTCGCTGGTGTCGTCGTCGCGCTCGAGATGCGAACTCGACCAGTGATAGATGCGGCGGCCGTTGGCTTCGGTGATGGTGGGATCCATGCCGGGCTTGCACTTCAGCTTCAGGGAGCGGCCGGCGGGGACGTCGACGTCGACGGTTTCGTCGAGAGCGATGTTGCTCTTGTCGAATTCGTATTCCGTCCAGAACTGTCCGGCGGCCAGCGGAGTGTGAATCACCGTGACCATGTCGTATTCGAGAACTTCGCCGGGACGCAGGCCGGGAACCGTGATGTGCTTCTGGCGGTAGTCGGTGTAGACGGGAGCTTCGTGTTCGACGGGAGCGCTTAGATCCTGCACGGCGTCGTCGCCGGCCTTGACGACGGTGCCATCTTCTTTCAGCACGCGCACGTAGGGAATTTCGACGCGCTCGTTGGCGGAGTTGTAGCCCACCTGCAGTTGTCCCCACTGCTGCACTCCGGCTTCGCTCTGCACGCGAATGCGGGCGGTGGTTTCTTTGCGTCCGGTGCCGTCGGCCTCGAAGCGGTAGTGCGAGTGCATCTGCTCGATGACGAAGGATTCCTGGGCGTAGTCGGGAGCCTTGGAGCCCGCCAGTTTCGCGGCGGCTCCGGCGACAGGAGTCTTTTCGGATTGCTTCGAGGGCGTCGGGGAGAGAATTCTTCGCGGGATCTGCGGACTGCGATGGCGATGGGCTGGACTGCTGCTGAGAACTTGCGCTGGCGGCCAGCAGGCATGAAAAAAGAAGAGCGAGGCAACGATTACGCATAAGTTGGTTAGGAACCCTAGCTCATTATCCCATGCAGGCAGTCTGCCGCGCGGGGCAGTTGAGACTGGCGAGCTTCGGAACGAGAGTACCGAGGCCGAGGGAGGAAGCGGTGAAGCGCTGGAAGGACGGGCTATCGACAGGTCAAGAGCGGAGATGTTTGTCTTAATAAGAAAATTATTTTGCATCTAAATACTGTGATTTGGATCACATTTTTCTCGTCCGATCCGGCCTAGATCCGGGGTAGAATTCCGCTCAGATAGTCCTGCCCCGCCATGACGCGAGGCAGGCGTGACGCATAATGTACTTGCGCCACGATCCTTCCGTCGGAGGTTTTTGCATGGAAGATCGGGCCCCTGTCGTTTCTTCGATGACCGAGCAGTCCTCTACTACCACCTCTGCCATCCGCAAACATGAAGGCCGCGGAGCGTGGGTTCTCACCGGCCTACGGCATTTCTGGTCTGGCGCTGTTCGGAGTTCTGGCCTACTTTTTCTCGGACTTCATCGCTCATTAGTCCGGGTCCGGTTGGCGAACGGGCGTGCGCGCCCGCGGAATGAGGTTGAAGTGTAGCTTCGGCATCTTCCGCGATGTCTGTTCGAGAATTCCAAAACCTGCACCTTCGGCGTTCCCAAGCCGCTCGTTTGAACGTGCTACAATGAGCGGCCTTAGGTTGTCGCTGCGGCACCCGGCACTGACCCCACGCAAGGATTACGAAACACACGGAAAGATTCTGTGGCCAAGACTCCCACACCCAGCCCGACGCCGATTACCTACGCCGATGCCGGTGTGGACATCAGCCGCGCCAACCGCACCAAGCAGCGCATCAAGTACCTGGCGCATAAGACTTTTACGCGGGGCGTGCTGAGCGAGATTGGCGGCTTTGGCGGGCTGTTTGCCGTGGATAAGACGAAGTACACCGATCCGGTGCTGGTGTCGAGCGTGGACGGCGTGGGCACCAAGTTGAAGATCGCGTTTGAGATGGGCCTGCACTCGACCGTGGGGGCCGACCTGGTCAACCACTGCGTGAATGACATTGCGGTGCAGGGCGCGGCGCCGATGTTTTTCATGGATTACCTGGCGACGGGCACGCTCGATCCGTCGATCGCGGAGAAAGTTGTGGAAGGCATTGCCGACGCCTGCAAGCACAACGGCTGCGCGCTGATTGGCGGCGAGACGGCCGAGATGCCGGGATTTTATCCGGATGGCGAATACGATCTGGCGGGATTCATTGTGGGCGTGGTGGAGCGCGAGAAAATCATCACCGGCAAAGATGTGCAGATTGGCGACATTATTCTGGGGCTGCCTTCGAATGGGCTGCACACTAACGGATATTCGCTGGCGCGGAAGTTGCTGTTCGAAGTGGCGCATTACTCGGCCGACACGTACGTCAACGAAGTGAAGAATAAAGTCGGCAACGAACTGATGCGCACGCACAAGAGCTACTGGCCGGCGCTGCGAAAGCTGATTGACGCGCAATGCGTCTCGGCGCTGGCGCACATTACGGGCGGCGGCATTACCGAGAACCTGCCGCGGGTGTTGCCGCGCGGGACGGCGGCGGTGATCGAAATGGGCACGTGGCCGGTGCTGCCGATCTTTGAGCATCTGCAGCAACTGGGGAACGTGCCGCAGGACGAGATGCTGCGGACCTTCAACATGGGGCTGGGGATGCTGCTGGTGGTTCCGTCGGCGAAATTCAAGAAGGCGCAGTCGGTGCTGGAGCGTGTGGGCGAGAAGGCTTACACGATCGGGCGGATCGTTAAGGGCGAGCGCAAGGTTACGTACAGCTAGGAAAGACATTGGTGATTGTTGATTTTTGACTGATGATTCTTGAAGTGGGCTTGCAATCAGCAATCAGCAATCAGCAATCAATAGTCAAGAATGCATTCCCTCGGTATCCTCCTTTCCGGACGCGGATCGAACTTCGTCACCATTGCTGACAGCATTGATGCAGGACGCATTCCGGATGCGCGGATCTCTGTCGTCATTTCGAACAAGGCTGATGCGCCGGGGATTGCAACCGCACATGCTCGCGGCTTGACGGCGCTGGTGATTCCTTCGAAGGGCCGGCCGCGCGAGGAGCACGACCGCGAAGTTGTCGCTGCGCTGAAGAAACATGGCGTCGATCTGGTCTGCCTGGCGGGATACATGCGGCTGCTGTCTCCGTGGTTTGTGCAGCAGTTTCCGCAGCGGATTCTGAATATCCATCCGTCGCTGTTGCCGGCGTTTCCAGGACTGGAGGCGCAGGAGCAGGCGTTCGCCTATGGCGTGAAAGTCTCCGGCTGCACGGTGCATTTTGTGGATGAAGAGCTCGATCACGGGGCGATCATCGTGCAGAAGACTGTTCCGGTGCTCGAGGGCGATGACGAGCACGCTTTGGCAGAGCGCATTCTGGAGCAGGAACATATCGCTTACACGGAAGCGATCAAGATTGTGCTAGGTGGAAAGTTCGAAGTTTCAGGCCGACGATTCAGAATGACATAGACGCCCTTAGGTGACCTTGGCGGGAACAAAATTACACATGAGCGCCAGGTCAGCGTTCCTTCTCACCACCTCCGCGATCGTCATGTCCTTCACGATTTGCGGTTTCTTTTGCTTCTGCCATTCGCGATAGGCCTCGAAGTACGAATCCGGCAGGTCGGTGTTCTCACGTAGCAAATCATTGACGCTCTTACGCATCATTTTTTCGGTCAGCGCGATGTGATCAATCGAGTTTGTTAGGCGAATACCGGCACAGCCTGGGACGGGTATGCTGTCGATCCGCACGTGGATCACGCGGCCGATCTTCGGCCGATCCTCGGCAGATCCTCTACCTTCAATACCGTTATGGTAGGGCCATCGCCGCTGACGTAACGCCACGATTGCCCGGCTTTGTATTCGACGGGAACAGGTTGTGCCGCAGGGCCTTGCGCGGCACTGAGTGCGGAGGCAAAAGCAACGGTCACAAGGAGGGTGAAAGATTGGATGGATCGGCGCATAAAAGAAACCTCCTGTCTCCGCAGTCTCTCAGCCTGCGATGCCTCCAGCGTTCTGCGTGGTTGCCCCGATGGACTGACCGAGCCATTCTACCCTCTGCACAACCCGTCAGGCATGCCTGATTTCCTTGGTCATCTTAACGATGGGGAGGTTCTCCCCATTGCCGAGCGGGACCGCCTGATTCTCAATTGCCACATATCCTTTTGCTTTGTAGAAGGCCACTCCGCTTAGCGTGGCTCCCATTTCCAGTCGGGTGAAACCGGCGGCTTGGGCGGCATCCTCACAGGCCTGGAGGATCAGGCTGCCGATGCCGCGGCGAGCCAATTTCGGATGGACGAAGAAGGCGCGGATTTTAGCGGCATCGCAGGTGGGGTCGAGCAGCGAGTCTTCGCGGCGGGTGTACTGGTCGCCGCCGTAGAGCGTTTTGCGCTTAGCTCCAGCCGCCGCAGGCGACGATTACGGGATCGGGCTGCGAATATCTTCTGCGACGAGATACGTTCCGTCGGCGATCAACTGGCTGTCGACGCCGTATACCGAGCGGAGTGCGCCTTCGATCTGAGCGGGGGAGTACTCGTCGGCCTGGAGTCCGCGGACGGAGGCTTCGATTATTTCCCGCAGACGGGGAACGTCGGCGGCCACGGCTTTTCTGATCCGGACACTCACGGTCATCCATCCATTCTGCCATCCTGAGCGGCGTTCTGTGGCCGCGAAGGACCTATGCACTTCCGGCCAGTTGCATAGATCCTTCGGCCCGCAAACAACGCGGGTTCAGGATGACGGTCAGGTCTTGACGCGACCAGCAGTGCAACATTCTAGCGCCGCGATTCCGCCTTTCGCGGGCCATTCCTTATAATGTCCTTTCTCATGTCAACTTTCGCACCGGTCGACGAACAGCTTACTTATCTCAAGAAAGGCTCGGCGGAAATCATTCGCGAGGCCGATCTTGCGCGCCAAGCTGGAGAAGTCGCGCGCTACGGGCAAGCCTCTGCGCGTGAAGCTGGGGATGGACCCGACTGCGCCCGACCTGCATCTGGGACATACTGTGGTGCTGCGCAAGCTCAAACATTTTCAGGATCTGGGGCACACGGCCATTTTTTTGATCGGCGATTTTACCGGGATGATCGGCGATCCGACGGGGCGCACGATCACGCGCCCGCCGCTGAGCCGCGAGCAGATCGAGCAGAATGCGGAGACTTATAAGGCGCAGGTGTTCAAGATTCTCGATCCGCAGAAAACGGTGATTGATTTCAACCGGCGCTGGATGGGCGCGTTTCACGCCCGACGATTTCGTGCGGCTGATGTCGAAGTACACGGTGTCGCAGTTGCTCGAGCGCGAGGAGTTTCACAAGCGCTTTCAAGGAAGAGAAGCCGATCTCGGTGCACGAGTTGCTGTATTCGCTGGTGCAGGGATATGACTCGGTGGCGCTCGAAGCCGACGTGGAACTCGGCGGGACGGACCAGAAATTCAACTTGCTGGTGGGGCGCGAACTGCAGCGCGCGTACGGCCAGGAATCGCAAGTGGCGCTGACCACGCCGATTCTGGAGGGGCTCGACGGCGTGCAGAAAATGTCGAAGTCGCTGGGCAATGCGATCGGCATTCACGAAGCGCCGCTGGAGATGTACGGGAAGATCATGAGCATCTCCGACGAGATGATGTGGAGGTACTACGAGCTGCTGACGGATGTGCAGGTGGCGGAGATCGAGAAGATGAAGACGGCGATGCATCCGATGGCGGCGAAGAAAGAGCTGGCGCGGAGGATCGTGGCGGACTTTCATTCGGCGGAGGCGGCGGAGAAGGCGGGGGAGGATTGGGCGAAGCAGTTTCAGAAGGATGAAGCTCCCGATGTACTGGAGCAGATTATGGTTCCGATTTCCAAGATCATGATTGGTTCTGGCGAGGCGATTGGGATGCAGAACCCTCCACCTGACGTTCACGTTCTCTTGGGAGATCGTCTTCGTCCAGTTGCAATTCTGGTGCGGGTTGACAAGTTGCTAGTCGAAGCGGGACTCGCCGAGTCTGCTTCCGACGGCAGCCGCAAGGTGAAACAGAGAGCCGTTGAGATTGACGGCGAACCAGTAGAGAAACCTAAACTGGCTGTTCCTTCTCCAGCGCGACCGCTTGTGGTTCGAGCGGGCAGGTCGATGAAGATGGTGCAAATCGCCTAACTGGTTCGCCTATGGTAGCAGCCCGAACACGGCCACTCCGTTGGGAGTTCCGACAAATACCTTTCCATTCACGATTGTCGGTGTAATGAACTTGTTTCCGTTGCCGAAATGGTCGCGGCCGCTGGGGGCTTGGTTGCTGTTGTAGAGTTCGTTCAACGTGACGGCATCGAAGGCGTGCAGAACGGCGGGACTACTGTTCTCGACTGCCCACACAATCCCATTGCTGGTGCCATTGGCCGAGACGCTCGGAGTCGCTCCGGGATATCCGAAGCTGTTGGCGGTGTGGGCGGCGGCGCTGGTCGACAACTTTGCGTTCGTGATCGTGAATGCCTGAATCGGGCTTCCCAGGGACCCGTAGTACACCGTGTTGTTGAAGTATGCCGGCATGGCCCGGACGCCGCCCGGCAACGCGCCGGCGAGTTCCTGGTAAATGCTGTTGTTGTTGCTGGCATTGAATTTCCCCATCGAGTCGCGATTGACTACGTAGAGATTCGAGTCCTTGCCGGCGCCGACCGCGAGATGCAGGGTGTGACCGGCTCCGTCGTTAAGATCAGGGAGAACCATGGCCCCGCCGGATCCCAGGTCGGTATCGCTTCCATTCTCGGAGGACTGATTGTACATTTCGAAGTAATCGGCAACCGCGAGTCCGCCGGAGGTCGAGAGCTTCATGAAGGCGTTGCCGTAGTCGCCGTTGCTGGGAAAGCCACTGGAATTCAGGGCCGTATCGAAGTCGCCGTTGGCGTCGAGGAAATAGATGTTGCCTGAAGTGTCCGCGGCCAGTCCGGCACCCGACATCCAAATCGAGCCTTCGTTGCCGTTTGGAGTTACATTGATCACGGTGGTCTGCACCAGCGTCGCGGCGTCGTAAGCAATGATCCATCCCGTGTAGGGCCTGATGTCGCAATGCGAAGTCCAGGCTGTGTAGAGGATGCCGTTCATCAGCAACAGTCCTGCCCGCTCGGCATATTGTCGCGCGTCAAAGATCACGTTCGTGCCGTCCGAATTGTCGCCCGTACCGGGATATTTGGCCTGGACGTCCAAGGGGCCGCCGAACAGTTCGGTGCCCAGCGTGAGATCGAGGGCGTGCACGCGCTGGTGGTAATTGCCCGAGACGTCCTTAGACATCGCCACCACGTAAACAACTCCATTCGGACCGCGGGTGCGGTCGATGACCGGTGTTGATGTTACCCCGATCTCTGGCGTGATCTGAGAGCAGCCCCGGTTGTCCGACGTGGTCTCGCCTGACTTCAACATGGATGTGAGCCAGATGGTTGCGCCAGTATCCGCATCGAAGGCGTACACCGAATCATGTTCGGTGGCGGCGATCAGCAGGTCGTGGGTACCGTTGCCCGGAACCGGGACAGTGGAGGCGTAGAGCGGCTGGGCGTCGACCAGGCCGTCGACGGAATAGAAACCGAGTTTGCCGAACTTCGCCGCTGTGACGTTGCTCGGGGTCAGGACGGTTTCATTCAGATTCTGTCCGGCGCGGGCGATGTCGTTGTGGTAGGTCAACACGTCGGTGGGGGAGGGGGCCACCGCGGTGACCGTGAGGGTGGCCGCGTTGCTGGTTATGCTTCCGGCTGAATTGCTCACGATCACTTCGAATTGCGATCCATTGTCGGAGGCAGTGGTTGTTGCCGTTGTGTAGCTCGCCGAGGTCGCGCCGGTGATGGGCGTTGTGCCCTTCTGCCACTGGTACGTCAAGGGAACGGTGCCCGTGGCCACGACGGAGAAGGTCGCCGTTGACCCGACGGTAACGGACTGGTTCGAGGGCTGCGTTGTGATGGAGGGAGGGGCGCTGTTTACCATGGGAGTGGTTCCGCTTCCGCCGCAGCCCGTGAGGAACAGGGCGACAGCAAGACAGCAAAAACAAAGAGGACGCTTAGGCCAAATGAATCGCACAACGGACCTCCCCCGTGGCTGTGCTCATCATGGCAGCAGTTGGCCGGGTTGGGGAAGTGGAATGAGGTGGCGTTGGAGAAATCCTCGGTGAATCCTTTTGCTTTGTGACGGTGACGCAGTCCCGGGCTTCGCCTGGGGGACAGCCGAAGGCGGCTGTCCCTACATAAGCGATTCTGCTACTCTCTCCCCGCGACATGCGCGCGGCGGCCATTCTCGGGTTGGGGTGTTCTCCGAAAGACCTGCGACCATTTCAGTCCGAGCGGGGCGTCGAGTGGATGATAGGTATGCCGGCCTCGGGCGCGATGGCTGATGTGGTCCTGGTGCTTGGTGGGGATGGGACGGTTCATCGGCATCTGGGGCAGTTGGTGCGGTTGGGCTTGCCGGTGCTGGTGGTGCCGGCGGGTAGTGGGAATGATTTTGCGCGGTCGCTGGGGCTGCGGCGGGTCCGGGATTCGCTGGAGGCTTGGCGGAAATTCTGCGGCTGCGATGGCGTTGTTCGTGCGGAAAATGTGCGCGCGATTGATTTGGGAGTGATTGTTCCACTCGAGAGCGCGGGCGGGGCGCCCGCGCCACATACACCTCGGTACTTTTGCTGTGTGGCGGGAGTGGGGCTCGATGGGGAAGTATCGCAACGAGCCAACCGGCTGCCGCGCTGGCTGCGGGGGCATGGTGGGTACGTGCTCAGTCTGGCGCCGACGATTTTTTCGTTTGCGGCGCTGCCGATGAAGGTCTCCACGGCTGAAGACGACGGGACAGGCTGGACTACTCGCAGCGATCAGCCTACGCTGCTGGCCGCGTTCGCCAATACTCCGATGTATGGCGGCGGGATGAAGATCGCGCCACGGGCCAAGATGGATGATGGGTTGCTCGATGTTTGCATCGTGGGGGCGGTGGATCCGTTCAAACTTTTCTGCATGTTTCCGACTGTCTACGCCGGTCGTCATCTGAACATTCGGGAAGTAGAGTATTTTCAAGAGAGCCGCGTGCGGGTTGAGACCGAACATCCGCTTCGACGTTTATGCGGACGGGGAATATGTTTGCCGTACGCCGGTTGAGGTGGGGGTGCACAAGGCCGCGCTCAGGTTTGTTGGGGCCTAGGCGACCTCAGGGGCTGAAGCCCATCTGATTCGACGCGCCCTTACGGGGCGCTGAAGCGCCGCTCTTCCACGGTACTGAATGGCGCTCTTCTACGGTACTGAATGCCGCTGTTTCCGCTGCGCACGCGGGGCCGAGTCGGGCAGTAACTCTGCTCATCCTCGTGCTGCTCGAATGCCAGTGGTGCTAAACTTTCCGCATGGCTGAAGGACGTTCGCGCACGCTGCTTTGGATTTTGATTGGCGGGGGAGCGTTTTTCCTCTTTGTGCTGGCCGTGTTTACGCTGGTGTACATGACGCTGCATGCGGGCGGCGCGGATGCCGGGATTACCGGCTTTGGCGACCGCATCGGCGTCGTCGATCTCGGACGGCGTGATTCTTTCGCCGCAGCCGGTTGTGGGGCAGTTGAAGAAATTCGGCGACGACTCGTCGATCAAGGCCATCATCATCCATGTGAATTCTCCGGGCGGCGGGGTGGCTGCTTCGGAAGAGATTTATCGCGAGGTTAAGCGCATTCGCAGCGAGAAGAAGAAGCGCATCGTGGTTTCGATTGAGACCGTGGGCGCGAGTGGCGCGTATTACGTGGCCTCGGCGTCGGACAAGATTTATGCCGACCAGGGCAGCATTGTGGGATCGATTGGCGTGATCGCGGAGTGGATGAACTATGGCGATCTGCTGAAGTGGGCCAAGCTGAAAAATGTTGTGATCAAGACCGGCGAATTCAAAGATACGGGCAATCCGGCGCGCGATCTGACTCCGAACGAGCAGGCTTACATGCAGGCGCTGATCGACAACATGTTTGGGCAATTCGTCCAGGCGGTGAGCGAAGGCCGCGGGATGAAGTTTGAAGATGTGAAGTCGATCGCCAACGGCAAAGTCTGGACGGGCGAGCAGGCCATGTCGATGAAGCTGATCGACGGCGTGGGCGACTTTGAGACGGCTGTGGCCGACACGGCGAAGTCGGTGGGAATCAAGGGGGAGCCGACGCTGGTGCGTCCCGACCGCGACCGCAAGACGTTGATGGATCTTCTGCTGGGCGATGTTTCGCAGTTCCTGCCCGGGCGGGAGAAGATGCTGGAGCAGCAGGTCGGATTCTACTATCTGTGGAAGTGATCGAAGGCTAGGTGTAGCTGGGCTGGCGCAACGCTGTTGTCCTTCAGACTGTTGTGACTCCAGGTTCCCACTTGCGTACAACCCCTGAAATTTGAGAAGGTTATGCAGGATGAAGGCGCAGTTCTGACCGCCGGGAGTACCCGCATCCGCGGAATTTTCACGTGAGTCGTGAGAACTTGAGTGTCCGCCGACGATTAGGAAGAAGGATCTATGACCAAAGCCGATCTGATTGACGAAGTCTCGCGTTTGGCGGAACTTACGCGGAAAGACAGTGAAGTGATCGTGGAGACGATCTTTGACAGCGTGGTGCGCTCGCTGCGCGCCGGCGACAAGATCGAGATCCGCGGCTTTGGCAGTTTCCGCACCCGGCAGCGCAAGCCGCGCGTGGGACGCAATCCCAAGACCGGAGAGCGCGTGGAAGTGCCCGCGAAGAAGATTCCGTTCTTCAAGCCCAGCAAGGAATTGAAGGATCTGGTGAATGATTCGGCGGTGGTGGCAACTCCCGCCGCTCCCGCTACTCCGACGCCGCCGGCGTAGGTTCCAGCGCAACGCGAGTCGAAGTTAGTCTGCGCCGAAGGTCTTAAATAGAAACGTGCTGCGAGCATCCCGCAGGAGCGGTTTGCCATTGAAGGTAGCCGCCCCCTTCGCGTATCCGCCGACGACATATTTCCATCCAAATAAAGTGCTACCGGTCAACTTCATCCGACTCCGTACGGGCTGTATTTCAGTACTCCGTGATGGAACGGTCAACCCGGGTTCCGCTTGCACGTTTCTCGAGGACGATCTCGTTTGATTCTTTCCGGCTGCGCGCGGCGGACAGCCGATGGCGGCTGTCCCACATGAACCTACGGCTTCGGTTTCAGATATAGGTCGGCTACTTTCAGCGCGACGTCGGGATTGATGTCGGCGCGATTGGCCAGCACGATGATCGTGAGGTTGTCGTCGGGGAAGCGCTGGATCGTGGTACGGAAACCGATGGTGTCGCCGTCGTGCGACATGCGCTTGTGGCCCTTGTAGGGATCGAGGAACCATCCGAAGCCGTAGCTCAGGGCGGAACCATCCGGATACTTCGCCGGGCCGCCCGTGGGCTGCACAGGAGTCAGAGCGGGCTTCATTTCTTCTGCGCTCAGCAGCGTGTGATTGCGCAGGGCTTGATCCCATTTGGCGAGGTCGTCGAGCGACGAGTAGATGCCGCCATCGCCGAGGACGGCTGAGGTCGGGCTCTGATCCGTTTCGTGCCACACGCCTTTTTCGGATTGGCCAAGCTTGGCGTGGCCGTAGGCGCGGTGCGGGACTTCGTTCTTGCCCCTTTCGTAGGCCAGCGTGTGGTTCATCTTGAGCGGGACGAAGACTCTGTCGTGGAGGAACTGGCCGAAGGGCTGGCCGGAAACTTTTTCGACGACCATTGCGAGAACTGCATAGCCTGAGTTGCTGTATTCCCACTTCGAGCCTGGCGGGAACTCTCCGCTGGTCTGCTGCTCGAGGATTTTGAGGACACCGGCGTCGAGAATCTGCGGAACTTTGTCCTCCGGAGTGTTCGGATATTGCTTCATCATCAGGTCGCCGTAGTCTTGTAGGCCGGAGGTATGGTTGAGCAGGTTGCGAACGGTGATCGTCTTTCCGTAGGCGGGGAACTCGGGAAAGATGTCGGTGAGATGGTCGTCGTAGTGGAGTTTGCCGTCATGGGCGAGCAGCATGATGCAGGCCGCGGTGAACTGCTTGGTGAAGGAGGCGAGACGGAAATTAGTCTTGTCGTCGATGGGGTGGAGGGTGCGGAGGTCGGAGACGCCGTATCCGCGGCGGAAGACGGGCTTGCCGTTGCGGATGACGAGGACCGCGGCGCCGGGAGCGGTGGTGGAGTTTAGGGGGGCGAAGATTGCGTCGATCTGGGCGAGGGAGACTTGGGCGGAGGCGGACATGGCGGAAATAGCTAGTGCTATGAGTAGTGCGAGTCTGGGTTTCAAGGTGAGTCCTCGAACAGCTTAGGCGCCAGGATCTTGGACACGATAGCAGATCTGGGAAGATGGGATGGTGTGCGATATGCGATGGAAAGTGAAATCGTTTTCTTTCAACAGTTGTGAGAGACGTCGCGTCAATCATGTGGCAACATTGAAAGCAGATGGGGGACATGAAGCAGGTTGAACGACTGAGTCCGGCGGCGAAACGAGCGTGGAAGCGCCTCAAATCAGATTTCCCTTCGTGGGGAGTGCACTTGGATACTCGTGATGGCGAACTGGAACTCGCCATTCCAGCACCCGTTGGGTCAACCGCTGGCCATCTAGTGGCGTTTAGCTACGAGGATCAATTGTGGGTGCGCCTTGATCCGCCCCAATCTCTGCTATCCGGCTGATGACGAGAACGAAATGGTTTCATTAATCGGGCAACTCACCGCCGATAAGGTCGTGTTCAGGGTGGTCATGAAGGCGAGGAGTGGATCGAAACTACTCTAACCAAGCCGACAGAGAGGCCCGAATCGATTTCCGGCGACTCGGTTCGTTATGTGTCGTGGTCAGGTAGATTCGACAGTTAACTGTTGAGCACAGCGACTGCGCCCTTTGCCGAGGTCGTCCATCACTCGCGGATTCCAGCGACTCCCATCATTCGTCCAGTCTTGCCTCTTTCGGCGCGGTAGGAGAACAGCAGTTCGGGATGGCATTTCGTGCAGAGTGTGGAGGTCTCGATGTTTTTCTTGGACACACCTACGGCCAGGAGTTGCTGGCGGTTCGCTTCGACTAGGTCTAGGAAAATCCTCTTGGGCAGTTCGCTGTGGCCGGGGGCGCGAGCCGTCAGGAATAGGAGCGGATATTTTTCGCGCACAGGGTCCGAGTCTTTGACCTCGCGGAAGAGGCTGGCGCCGTATTCGAACTGGGATTCGAACTTGATGCGGACTTCTTCTCCGACTTCGTAGCAGCAGCCTTGAATGCCGGGGCCGATCGCCGCTTTGAGGTCGCGAGGGTTGGTGCCGTAGCAGCGGTGCATTTCGCCGACACCTTTTTCGACGATGCGCTGCACAGTGCCGCGCCATCCGGCGTGAATGACGCCGACTACGTGACGCTTTGTATCCACCAGAATCACGGGAAGGCAGTCGGCCGTCTGGATCGCTAGCAGCAGGCCGGGAGTCGCGGTGATGAGGCCGTCGCCGCTGAGTGGCTCTCTTGGAATTGAGTCGATGCAGCGGACGATGTCGGAATGAATCTGGCGGATGGTGATCAGGGGCCAGAGTGCGATGCCGTCGAGCTTCGCTCGACCGGACAGCCGGGGGCGGCTGCCCCCACATGGATCTTTTCCTGCATGCTTGCTCGTGACAGCTCCAATTTCGCGGAGGAAAGCGGCGCGGTTGCGTTCGACGGCGGTCTTGGAGTCGTCCTCAGTGAGGCCTAGGTTGAGATCTCCCTTGCAGTAGGCGCGAGAGGATCCGCCGATACGGGTGGAGAAGGCGTGCACCAGCCAGGGGAAATCAGTCAGGTGTTTGGCGCGAAGGACAGCGAGCTTCGATGGTTTGTTCGATTGCTTGGCCCGAGTTGTCACCGTTCCATGTTACAGGATGGAATTTGAGTCTCGGTCCTCTGGAGCTAAAGCCCGCATTCATTTCGGATCTATTACGCGGCCCTGAAGGGCCGATCTTCCACGGTTGCGCCGGCGTTCGTCGGTTTTCCCCAAGGTCGCGAGCTCTTGTTTCTCCAAACCTTATCTCGATCCCCATTTCCTAACGTTGTTTCGATCTCTATTGCCTAACTCGCTTCCGATCTAGTATTTCCAACTCTTGAGGTCGGCGCCGGCGGGGGCGGTTTGCTCCATGTGTTTCACCATTTCAGGCCAGTAGTGCTGGTTCAATCCCACCGCCGGATCGAACTCTCCGGGATAGCAATGCGGCTTGCGTACGCCGAAGTCGAAGGTGCCGTGGTAGTAGGGGTCCGTTGTTGACTCCAGATAATCTTTCAGCAGGTGCACGGCGCGGTCGAGGTAGAAGGTGTCGGCCTCGCCGACGTAGAGATGCAGCTTGCCGGCCAGTTTGGGGCCAAGAGTCTTCCAGTCGCGCTGCATGATGGCGCTCAGATCGTAGTGTTCCTTCCAGTACTTCGCGACCTCGTGATCAATTTCGCCGGTGCGCTTGTTGAAGATGGGTTTGGGATATCCATCGTCGCCGACCGGGCTGAAGACGGCTTGCCAGGTGTCGAGTTGCTCGCCGGAGCGGCTGTGCGTTCCCTGCACGAGTTCGTAGCGGTTCATCTGTTCCATGGTGGAGAGGATGAGGCCGTCGGGTTGGCGCACCGAGGGGCGGGGCACGCGCGCGTAGGGACTCTCGCTCCAGAAAGCGTTGCTGTCGTCGTAGAGATTCATGGTCATATAAGCGCGGAAGTCAACGACGTCAGGACAGAAGACCCACGCTCCGTTGTAGAAGTCGGGGTAGAAGACTTGTGAGGCCAGGCTTTCCCAGCCGCCGGTGGAGCCGCCGTAGACGGCGCGGGCCCATCCTTGGCCGATGCCGCGGAATTGTTTCTCGACGTAGGGGATGAGTTCCTGCGTGATGGCGTCGCCGTAGGGACCAACGTTTTCGGAGTTCACAGCGTAGGAGTCGTCGAAGTAGGGCGTTGCGTGTTGAATGGTGAGAACGATGACGCGCGGGAGGCGGCCCGCAGTCCAGTCCTGATAGAGCTTGTAGCCGTTCTTCGCCGCTCGCAGCTCGCCACCTTTCATGCTGTCGGTGGGCGGCTGGGTGCGGAACGCGATTATGCCTGGGAGATCGCGAGCGAAATGGTCCTGCTCGACGATGAGCGGGTAGTGCGCGTCGGGATGCTCGTCCCATCCGTCGGGGAGAAGGACAACGGCGCCGAGAGAGGTGGGACGTCCCCAGAACTTAGTCAGCAGGTCGCTGTGAATGCGGATGTGCTTGACCCACTTGTTGTCGACGATGGCGTGATTGTCGTTGGCGCCGGACCATCCCAGAAGCGAGTCGACGACTTTCGGATTGTCTGCGACCGACGGAATTTTTTCGGTGAGCGAGATGCGGACGGTGAGGCCGGACTTGGGATCGAGGTGCATCTTCAGCGGTTTGCTGTACAGGTTGCCGGGCTTGACGGCCCAGTGCTGGCCTTCACCTTTGTCCGGTGGAAGCTTCAGGGTGCGGCCGTTGCCGAGTTGGAAGGTTTCGTAGATGTTGAGGACTGCCTGTACCCAATAGTCGCCAGCGGGGACTTCGTTGAGACTTTCGGCGGGATAGCCGAGCGTTGCAGAGTCAACGACGGCGGGTGCGCCCGGGGCTAGCGCGTCGACATCGACGCCGAAGACCTGCTGGGACTCTGCCGTCATGAAGCTGATCTGGAAGCGGGGTTCTTTGGCGTCGTTGTTGGAGATCAAGAGCAGGACGTGTCCGTCGAGCGGGGTTGCGCTCATTTCCTTTGGGAAGGAGACTTCGAAGCGCGGGCTGGCGGGCTTACCGGATGTGGCTTGCGCCAGAATCGCGAAGAGCAGGAGCATCGTGTAGGGGAGTATCTTATTGAGCATAGGAGTCCTTGAGCGAAGGCAGACATTAGCAGCGCGCGGGGCAGAGGGTCAAGGCAGTGATAGAAGGAAACCCGGAAACCACGAAGGGCACGAAGGTCCACCAAGGAAGAGCGATGTCGCGCGCGGCCGGTTGCGGTTTGCTAGGGCTGCGAGCTGTCCGCTATAGTTTTATGCATGTTTGCAAACTTTACTGCCACCGATCGCTGGACCAAGAAGCCGGTGCATTGCGTATATCAGGCCATGATTGTGGCCATTGCGACGCGTCACGCGGACGCGGTGGACATCAAATTTCTGGTGGATGGGCGCAAGGTGTGGGTGGCGCTGCCGCATCCGGCATGGGTGGAATACAAGAAGCGGACCGGCAAGGTGATTACGGATTCGCTGGCGCAGGAGATTGCCGGGCATTATTTGAACACCGCTCTGGAAGCGGGTGAAGGGCTTGGACGCGAGATGTATTCGTTGACGGTGGAAGAGACCCTGGCGCACCTGGACGCGGTTGTGGCGGAGATGCAGGCGCAGCCGGCCTAGCCGAGATTCCCTTAGGGGCTAAAGCCCACACTGATTTGACGCGGCTTACGCGGCCCTGAAGGGCTGCTCTTCCACGGTAGTGCATGCATTTGTAGTTTTCCGCAACCTCTGAAGCCGTGTCCTTTCCGGTCCCGACGCCAGCGTCGAACCGGCTAAATCACAACTGCTTCTTTGTATTCGCCGAAGACGCGGCGCATCGCGTCGGAAATCTCTCCCACTGTGGCTGAGGCCTCGACTGCGGCCAGGATGCGCGGCATGACATTTACGCCCGATCGCGCTGCGTCTTCCACTCCTGTTAGGGCAGCTTTCCAGGGACCGGCGTCGCGCTTTGCCCGCAACGCGCGCAGTCGTTCTACCTGTTTCGGTTCCAGGGCCGGATCGATGCGCTGAATCGGGATGGGCTTTTCTTCCTCGACTTCGAAACGGTTCACCCCGACCACGATGGCGCGCTCTTCATCGACAGACTGCTGATAATCGTAGGCAGCGTTTTGAATCTCGTGCTGCACGAAGCCGCGTTCGATGGCTATCAGCATCCCGCCGAGGACTTCGATTTTTCCGAGATATTCAGCCGCGCGCTTTTCGATCTCGTTGGTCAGTGATTCGACATAATACGATCCGGCCAGTGGATCGATAGTTTGCGGGGCGCCTGACTCGTAGGCGATCACCTGCTGTGTCCGCAGGGCGATGCGAGCGGCCTGCTCGGTGGGCAGGGCGAGCGCTTCATCATAGGAATTGGTGTGCAGTGACTGCGTTCCGCCTAGAACCGCTGCCATAGCCTGAATGGCGGTGCGGACGATGTTGTTTTCGGGTTGCTGGGCGGTGAGCGTCGAGCCGGCGGTCTGGGTGTGGAAACGGAGCATCCACGACTTGGGATTTCTGGCTTTGAAATGTTCGCGCATGATGCGGGCCCACATGCGCCGGGCGGCGCGGAACTTGGCGACTTCTTCGAGGAAGTTGCTGTGCGCGTTGAAGAAGAACGAAAGCCGCGGCGCGAAATGATCCACGTCCAGTCCGGCCTTGATCGCCGCTTCCACGTAAGCCATGCCGTTGCCCAGCGTGAACGCTACTTCCTGCACGGCAGTCGATCCGGCTTCACGCATGTGGTAGCCGGAAATCGAAATGGTGTTCCAGTCGGGGACGTTGTCGTTAGCCCAGGCAAACATGTCGGTGATGACACGCATTGCCTGTTGCGGCGGATAGATATAAGTTCCGCGGGCGATGTATTCCTTGAGCACATCGTTCTGCACCGTGCCCGATAACTTGCGCGGGTCGCCACCCTGGCGTCGAGCGACGGCCACGTACAGAGCCAGCAGGATCGATGCCGTTGCATTGATAGTCATCGATGTAGAAATCTTCGTGAGTTCGATGCCATCGAAGAGCCGCTGCATGTCTTCGATGGAGTCGATGGCGACGCCTGCCTTGCCGACTTCGCCGGCTGCCAGGGGATGATCGGAGTCGAGGCCGATCTGTGTGGGCAAATCGAATGCGACCGACAGACCTGTTGTGCCATTGGCCAGCAGGTATTTGTAGCGTTTGTTGGATTCTTCTGCGTCGCCCATGCCGGCATACTGACGCATGGTCCAAAGACGTCCGCGGTACATGGTGGCCTGCACGCCGCGGGTGAAGGGATATTCGCCGGGATATCCGACTTCGCTTTCGTAGTCGGAGCCTTTGAGGTCGGTGGGAGTGTAGAGGGGATTTACTGGGATGTGGGAGGAAGTTTCGATCTCGGTCGTTGCTTGGGGAGCGGTCTTTAACTTTTCAGTCATAAATTCTCGCCGCGAGAAAACTCCGGGGCCTCGCATCACGTCTTGTGAACGGCAAGATCATCTCTGCCCCAATCGTCCTTCTATGCTGGTGACGAACGCAGAATCAGAGATATTGCCGTACGCTGCCGTTAACGCCTTTCGCGTAGCAGCCGGATCTTTGTTTAGCAAACCGACGTAGTCCCCTTCCGTCTGACTCCGCAGCTTCTCCAACAGGGGCTCTGTCCGAATCGCCGGAGGAACCTCAGAGGCAAATCGCATCTCAGCGGTTTGTTTCCCATCCCATATCGCGCGCATCGCATAAAGAGTAGCTGACAAACAGATGTCGTCACAGCCTCGCTGCTCTAAAACCTCCACTGTCGCGTGGCGAACTACAAAGGGCTGGTCGATCCAAAGCAGTTGAGCTAGCAACTTGGTATTAAGAAATCGACGTTTCCCCAGTGCAGCGATCGCTTGACTGCGTGAATCAGCGATAGCACTGCGATCCTGAGCCAGCTTTTCGAGCCAAGATGTTCCTTCAACAGAATGATGAGAGGCCATGGGCTTGACACCGTCCAAGTCGCCTTTTAACGAAGAAAAATATAGATCGCGCAGCTCGTTCCGTTCGGAAATCTGAGCTGCCCGCCAGAATGACGCGGCTAGCGATACGACACAGAATGCAATTAGAACAGCCAGTCGGAACACTCGTAACGTCGGTGCATTCCAGGTCATTTGGTCGCCTCACAAACAAAACACTATTTACGGGCGCTGGCCTCTCCTCCGTGCCCTCCAGAACGAACTCAGCCCGAACCAGGCGAACGTCAGCGTGCAGCAAATCGCAACCGCGAAACGACCAACCCCTGCTGCTCCGGCGTGGTATTTCCCGTACTCCTTCACCGTGGCGCCGGCAAAGGTGAGGGCCATTAGGAGGAAGATGAGTCCAATGACCTCGAGCCACAACTGGTGAGCGGCGTGCCCGACAGAGCGGCCCGTGGTGCGCACGCCGCTCATGACGGCGCTGAGTGTGCGGTTGCGTCCGGCCTGGCGTCCGGCGACCTGGGCCATGACTCCCAGTTTTCGGAAGGCAGAAACTTTGCTCACAGCCTCGATTTTAACAGCCCGCGGCGCTACAATGACGCAACGCGGGCGCACGAAGACCGACGAACCGATCCCGCGGCGGATGCATCTAATGGTCGTAGGCTAGCGAGTTCGTTCGGGGGGACGCCGTGGATCCACAACTGAAGCAACTCATGAAAGAGCTCGGCGACGCGATTAATGAATCTTTGTCCGACTCCGAGCAGATTTCTGAAGTTGTGTCCCGCATCAAGGAGGGTGGGTATGACATCTTCCTGGTGCTGGAAGCGACCATCGGCGTCAGCAAGCAGGGTGAAAAATCACCGGACAAGACTTCGCTCGTGACCACGTTGTCGACGAATCCAGAGTTTAAGATCAACGATCAGGATTTGAAGTTTTTGAAGTCGCTGCGCATCAAGATTGACGAAGAGAAGCTGGAGAAGGACAAGCCCGACAAGGATAAGTAAGGATAAGTAACGTAGAGCGGGAGATCCTTCGCTTCGCCTGAAGAGCGGCTGCGCTCAGAGTTCGTGACTTTTTTGATTTTTCGACCGTTTTGTCGCCGTAACTATATTGTTTGCAGCGCTGATTTTTGGCGATTTTAAAAAAGTCACAAACTCTCAGGATGACAACGCGAATATTCCTCTATTACCCCGCCAACACCTGATCCAGTAACTGCCCAATTGCGCGATCTGCCTCAATAATTGAGGATCTGTGATCCGCGACTCCTGAAAGATCTGTGTTGGCGAAGGCGATTCTGCCGAAGGGGGCTGCGCGCAGCACGTCGCCAGGGGCGGGTTTGCCGTCTTTGCCGAAGAAAAAGCCCGGGGCAGGGCTGAGATAAGCGTGGCCCCATCGGTTCAGGATGATTCCGGCGATGTCGCGGGAGGCGTCGAATCCCGTGCGGGCGAACATGGCGGTGAATTGCTGACGAATCTGGCGTTCGTATTCGCGGAAGGGCGTGGAGATGAGTTCCGCGCGGCCCATGTGTCCCTGCTGCTCGGTAGGTTGGCCGGGATAGGTGTACAGAACTTTCACGCTCAGCACGGTGGGCGAGTCGGGTCCGATCGTGGGAGTGTCAGCGCCGCAGGTTGCCAGCTTGCGGACCTGCATGTAATTTCCCAGTCCCTCGAACCACTGGCAGCCGGAGATCCCCATTTTGTACAGGAAGCGCCAGTTGCGCACCGCGACGTTGGCCATCATGCAGGGCGTGCGGTAGAACTGGCGGTAGGCCTGGGCCCGATCTGCGGGGAGATCGCGCACGATGTGGCGCGTGGTCCAGCTTCCGCCCGCCATGACGACGGAGCGCGCTTTCACCCGATACGTTTTTCCGGCGCGCGTGTAGGCTATGGTGACGAACTCAGACTTTGCGGGATCGCCGTCATGCTTTACCCAGACCGCGGTCGAATCCAGACGGATGCGCGCAGCGCTGCCGACGTGGTCTAATGCCGCGAAGTTCACGGCATTCCGACAGACATCTTGCAGGGAGTGATCGCCTGCGATCGATTCGGGAATCAGCGTTTTCGTGATCAGCCGCGCAATGCCGCCGTTGCCGTCGGGAAACATCTGCGTGCCGGTTTCGTCGCTGATGTCGAGGGGATGCAGCATATCGGCGGCGTAGGCGGTGAAACCGGAGAGCGCGTCGGGCCCGAGGCCGTATCCTCCGCCTTCGCCGGGCGAGAGGAAGGTGCGGATGGTCTCGCGGCTGACGGCGTAGCGCTCGATCATGTGGTCTTCGAGGGTGATGGTGTCGAGGCGGCGCGAGATGGCATCTCCGGCATATTGCGGAGCAGGGTCGGTGAAGTCGCCCTCGGACTGAAACTTCGCCAACTCCGTTTTCACTTTGAACGGAACTGGAGCTCTCTCCAGGTCCTTGCCCCACGGGTCAGTCAGCCACAACCCTTGCTGCTGGCCGAACTTCGCGCCGAAGTAGGTGCGGTTCGGGGCCGAGCCGAGGTACGGTGTGCGGCTCAATTGCATCTCCGGCTCGGAACTGCCCCACTTCTGATATTCGAGGCGCAGCGTCTTCAGGCCGATTGATTCGTAGAATCGTTCGATAAAGCTGTGCGGATAGGCAACCGGAAAGAATGCCGATCCCTGGTGCGCGATTAACCGGTGACCGTCGACGAGGAATTCGTTGCGCTTGGCTTCGCCGCCGAAGATGGGATGGTTGTCGAGTACAAGACAGGTCTTGCCCGCGCCGGCCTGCCGTTGAAAAATCAGGGCCGCGGCCAGACCGCTGATCCCGCCGCCGACCACCACGCAGTCGTAGGTCTCGCCACTATCGATCACGCTGGCGGGGAGGCTTTCGAAACGGCCATCGCGGATTTCGTGCCCGGCGTTCAATACCGAGAGCGTATTGCCGTTAGAGTTTGCGTAGTCGCCAATGCCGCCGTAGCCGGTGAGGTCATCTTCATCCGGGCGTTCCGCTGTGCGTACCGGCAGCAGGTCGGCCGGCGTCAGCGGATTGATTAGCATACTTCCCGAGGCGAGCAGCGTGGCATTCAGAAAGTCACGGCGGGTGATGCGCTGTTGCATCCCCAGGGCCAGCTCGGCGGGGGAGTTCTCCTGATCCACGGAAGGCCTCGGTTCCTTCGGCCGCAAGGTCGTTTTTTTGGGCAAATCCGTCTCCGAGTGTGCACAACGCCAGTGAGTATCGTGGAGCATTATACGTACCTACGTGCCTAGAAGAGCGGGAGCAACCTTACCCACTGTGCTAACATCTACTGTTTTCTTTTCGCATCTGCCGTGCGGGACGCAAGATTCCGCTGGGGCGAGCTGTACAGCGACGGAATCTGAGGGGTAGTAATGAAAGATACTCTCGGGGTTCTATTGGCAGGCGGCGCCGGCGAGCGACTGTATCCTTTGACTCGCGACCGGGCCAAGCCAGCGGTCACGTTTGGCGGGATCTATCGCATCATCGACATCACCCTCTCCAATTGCCTGAATTCCGACCTGCGCCGGGTCTATATCCTGACGCAATACAAGGCGCTCTCGCTGAACCGGCACATCCGCGAAGGCTGGAACATTCTGGGCCGCGAAGTGGGAGAGTTCGTGGAAGTGCTGCCTCCGATGAAGCGGGTGAGCGATCAGTGGTATCAGGGCACGGCCGATGCGGTTTACCAGAACATTTATTCGATCGGCTCAGAGCAGCCCAAGCACGTTCTCATTCTTTCCGGCGATCACATCTACAAGATGGATTATGGAAAGATGATGACGCAGCACCTGGACTCGTCTGCCGATATTACGCTGGCAACGATTCAGATCGATCCCTCGCAAACCTACCAGTTCGGCGTGGTCGACGTCGACAAAGACGGGCGCATCAATGGTTTCGAGGAAAAGCCCAAGACCACCGCGCTACGTTCGCCGTTGAATCCGGAAAAGGTCGCGGCATCGATGGGCGTGTACTTGTTTAATGCCGACGTGCTTATCCCTGTGCTGCTCAAGGACGCCGAAAATCCGCAATCGAGCCACGATTTCGGCAAAGACATTCTTCCCAAGATGGTCGACGACTACCGCGTGTTCGCCTACGACTTCGTCGATGAGAACAAGAAGGAAGCGCTGTACTGGCGGGATGTGGGCACCCTCGAGGCCTACTACGAAGCCAACATGGACATTGTGTCAGTTTCGCCCATCTTCAACTTGTACGACGAAGAGTGGCCGATCCGCACGCACCAGCGGCAGTATCCGCCCGCAAAATTTGTGTTCGCCGAAGCGGGACGAACCGGCACCGCGCTCGATTCCATCGTCTCCAATGGATGCATCGTATCGGGCGGGCAGGTGAAGAACTCGGTGCTTTCGCCTGATGTACGCGTCAACTCCTATTCCGAAGTCGATGACTGCATTCTGTTTTCACACGTCAGCGTCGGCCGCCGGTGCCGCATTCGCAAGGCGATCCTCGATCGCGACGTGCATATCCCCGAAGGCACCATCATCGGTTATGACGCCGAGGCCGACCGGCAGCGGTATTTCGTGACGGAGAGCGGCATCACGGTGGTCACGCGCGACTATTCGTTGTTCGAGAATCCGGTCACGGTGGATTACTTCACCAGCGAATAGCGGGACACTCCCTCCGTCCTCCCGCGGCTAAATTCAGGACTAACCACAGAGGACACGCAGGACCCAGTGTCCCCCGTTTTGACTTGCAAGGTTGTTCGCATGTTTCGTTCCGACTCTATAGACTGCTGACATCTGGGCGACCCGGGGGGATCCCATGATTCGACTCTTCTCCGACTGGATCGAAAACACAGGGCGTGATCTGCGATTCGGGTTGCGCTCATTGGCGAAGACTCCAGGCTTCACCGCCACCGCCATCATTGTCCTCGCCGTTGGAATTGGGGCTAACACGGCAATTTTTTCGGTCGTGAACACGATCCTGCTCAAGCCCCTCAGCTATCCCGAACCGGACTCGCTAGTGCAACTGGTGAATGTAGACCCGCAGGGAACGGATTCCGCCGCCAGCGTTCCCAAACTCAACATTTGGCTGCAACAAACCAGCCTCTTTCAGCACGTCGCGGGATATGACCAGGGCGGTGCCGGACTCAACCTGACCGGTAGCGACAATCCGGAGCAGGTGCAGGGTGTCCACGTTACCGCCGACTTCTTCGCCCTGTTAGGGGCGCCCGTGATCGCCGGACGTACTTTCACCGCTGCCGAGGACAGCCCCAACGGGGGCCATGTCGTCTGCCTCAGCTATGGACTCTGGAAGCGCCGGTTTGCGGGCAATCCGAATATTGTGGGCACAAGTATCCAACTGGATGGCCAGCCGTTCGTCGTGGTCGGAGTCATCGGACGCAACTTCGTCACAGAGCCGGGAGGCGATCTCTGGCTGCCCTACCAGTTCGATCTCATGTCGCAGGATAGGGCCAACTACTTCTTCGTCGCGGCGCGCCTCAAACCTGGGATCACGCGGCAAATGGCTAACGCGCGATTGAAGATTGCCGCCGATCAGTACCGCAGCAGTTATCCCGGGGCACTCGGCCCGCAGAGCGGGTTCGGAGTGATTCTCCTGCAGGAATCGATTATCGGCGACACGCGCCCGTCGCTTCTGGTTCTGCTCGCGGCCGTCGGATTCGTTCTGCTGATCGCCTGTGCCAATGTCGGCAACCTGCTGCTGATCCGCGCGTCCGGCAGAAAACGCGAACTGGCGACGCGGGCCGCACTCGGGGCGAGCCGTGTCCAAATCAGCCGGCAACTGCTTACGGAGAGCCTGCTGCTGTCGATTACAGGCGGCATTCTGGGCCTGATTCTTGGGATTGTCGGAGTTCGAATGATCCTTGCCATCAGTCCCGGCGGCATCCCACGTATCGGTGAGAACGGCTCTGCGGTCACGCTCGATCTGAATGTCTTGTTCTTCACCTTCGCGATCTCTGTGATCACTGGAGTCCTGTTCGGCCTTGTGCCTGCCATCAGCTCATCTCGGCCCAACCTTGCGGCAACGTTGAACGAGAGTAGTAACCGTTCGGGCGTTGGATTCCGGAGCGCCAGGATACGGTCTGGGCTGGTTGTGAGTGAAATGGCGCTTGCATTGATTCTTGTCGTTGGAGCCGCGCTGCTCATCCGCACTTTCCGGAATCTCCAGGCCGTCGATCCCGGCTTCGACACGCATAACGTGCTTACGATGGCCATGTCGATCAACGCGGATCGTTTTCAGAAAACCGCGGGCGTTGCCCAGATCGTCCGTGACGGCACCGAGCGTCTCACCGGGTTGCCCGGAGTCACCAGCGCTGCCGCCGCCTGCTGCCTCCCGCTGCAGGGCGGCTTTGGCCTGCCTTTTGACATTGTTGGCCGTCCAAAGGGGAACAACCCTTCCACAGGCGGAGCCGGTATCTTCACGGTCTCATGGAGCTACTTCGATACGTTCAAAGTTCCGGTTCTGCACGGACGAAATTTTAGCGAGCATGACGACGGCTCGGCTCCCGGAGTTGTCATCATCAACGAGGCGATGGCAAAGGAATACTGGCCCCAGGGCGATCCGCTGTCGGACCGCCTGCTCATCGGCGTCGGCGCGGGTCCTGTTTTTGCGGAGTTGCCACGCCAGGTCATCGGAGTCACCGGCAACATGCGCAATGGCGGCCTCGATCAGGATCCTGAACCAACCATGTACATCCCGATCGCTCAGATGCCCGACAAAGTTACCGCGCTCAACTCCCGCATTGCGCCGTTGTGGTGGATTGTCCGTAGCCGCGTCGAACCCAGTACGCTCATTAAGCCCACGGCCGTTGCTTTACGCGAAGCCACCGGAGGTCTCCCGGTGGGTCACGTCCGGACGATGAATGAAATTGCCGTTGCAACCATCTCGCGGCAGCGCTTCAGTATGCTCCTGCTGACCATCTTCGGCTCATCGGCGCTACTGATGGCGGCCATCGGAATCTACGGATTCATGGCCTACTCAGTGCAACAGCGGACGCAGGAACTCGGCATCCGCATGGCGCTGGGCGCGCAAGGTGCGAATATCCGCAACATGGTCGTGTGCCAAGGGATGGTGCTTGCAGGCATCGGTGTGGCGATTGGAATCGGCGGAGCTTTGGGGCTTACGCGGTTGCTCGCGGGTTTTCTCTTCGGAGTGAAAGCCTGGGACCCTGCGGCCTTTGTGGTGACACCTCTGTTGCTGAGTATGGTCGCGCTTCTCGCCGTATGGATCCCGGCCTACCGCGCCACCCGCGTCGATCCCGCGACCGCGCTTCGGTTTGAATGAAGGCGGAAGCGGTGCGCGTGCCGGCTTGCGAATTTCAGCCAGATCGGGGTAGCATTTCTCGTCCGCTGGAGAGTGGCTTATGTCCATCCGGGCCCCGCGTTTAGCACTGTTCATCCTGTTTGTCGCTGCATCCGCGTTCTCTCAGTCCGCGCCTAAAGTTGCACCTCTGCCGTACGATCCGTTGGAACTGGCGACTGGCCCAACCGTAGTTCCGGACACGCCGGAAAAGCGAGCCGTGCTCCTGAACCTGCTGGAACGCGCACGCCAGAATAGTGCGATGCACACACCTGGCATGGCGCCCTTCTCGATCAGAGTTTCGTTTAACTCAACAGGAGGAGATTCGCACAGTCAGGGTTATGGCGAACTTGAGGAAACCTGGCTCAATGGCCAGACTTGGCGGTGGTCGGCGCGGCTGGGGGATTATTCGCAGCTCAGAATTTTCTACCAAGGCGAGGCCTACGACGACAAGCCGCGTGGGCACATGCCGCTGCGTTTGCAGATGGTTCGCAACTCCGTGTTCTGGCCGGTCGTGGGGAACTTCGCTCCTGCGTTGATTCGAATGGCGACTGCGAAGTGGGAAGGCACGGAAGTCGCATGCATTCTGATGTCACGGCAAGGCAACGACGCGACAGAGACGCCAGGACGCCGCTGGGAAGAAAACGAATTCTGCATCGATCCCAAAACCGGCCTGCTGCGCCTGCATTCCGAAGCGCCCGGTATTTATTCCGTGTACGACTATAACGGTGGCATTGAGTTCCACGGACGCGTGCTGCCGCGGCAGACCACGATTGTGGAAGGCGGCGCCAGCGTGCTGCAGATTCGCCTCGAAGATATTCAAGACGCCAACAACGATCCGAACCAGTTTGTGCCGACGAAGAAAATGATCTCGCACGGACCGGGAGCGATCATGGTCGGCCCTTTCCGTTTTCCTGAGTCTGTTCGAGCCCCCGCGGGCTTTAACGGCGTGGTCCAACCCGTGATCGTGCACGCGATTCTCGATCAGAAAGGTAAGGTTCTCGATGCCGAGGTGGTCCAGACTTCAGATCCCGCGCTGGCGGCTGCGGCGCTCGATGTGGTTTGGCACTCTTCGTACTTGCCGGCCGAGCGCAAGGATCGTCTGTTGCAGCGTGAAGCCTTCATCAACGTGAGGTTCACTCCTACTTCCTGACCGCATTCCTGGGGAGTGCAAGATCGATCTGCTAAGCTTACGGGTTACTCCGCGCAGTTTGGGAGAGATCGCCTCCTCATGAAGAATCGATCTGGGAATCATCCTGCGGGATGGATTCTCGTCATCGCTCTGGCCGCCAGCGTGCAAACGTGGGCAGCTTCCCCTCCTGCTGACAAAGACAAAACGGATGCGCTGCTCTCGGCCATGCAAGATGAGATGCAGCGCGCCCAAACTAGCCTGGGCAAACTGGATCCTGCTCCCTATTTTCTCAGCTATTCCGTCTACGACCAGACCAGTTCTATGGCGGCCGGAAGCCAGGGCAGCCTGATGAGTTCAATGCAGGGCCGCCATCGCGCTGCGGATGTTTCCATGCGTATCGGCACTCCAGCACTCGACAATGCTCACGCCCAGAACCGTGCGTCGGCGAAGAGTTCCGGAGCTCTGCCGCTGGAAAATGATCGCAATGCCATTGCCCGTGAACTCTGGCGCCTGACCTACCAGGAATATCGCAAGGCCTCGAAAGCGTATCTGAACGTAAAGACCGACACTCAAGTGCACGCCCAGGAAGAAGATACCTCGCCGGACTTTTCTCAGGAAAAGCCGCCGACCTATGTCGAGTACAAAGAAGTTGCTCCGACGCCTGACCAGCGCGTACTGGAGAAGTTAGTTCGAGACTATTCCGCGCACTTCCGCAAGTACCCTTACATTTATTCCTCAACCGTACTGATTACTTCGCAAAAGACGCTGTTCCATTTCCTCTCGACCGAAGGCAATCATGTGGTCGCTCCCAGTGCGTTCATCAGAGTCGCCATTCAAGCGGAAACGCGGGCCGATGACGGCATGGAACTGATGCGCGTCGAGACCTTTCAGGCCGAAAGTCTCGAGCATTTGCCGGCGGAGTCCGAAATTGCAACCCGCGTCGAGAAGATGGCGTCCGATTTGAAAGCGCTGCGGGAAGCTCCCTTGGCCGAGCCGTTCGATGGACCGGCGCTGCTTTCGGGGCGCGCCGCAGGAGTCTTCTTCCACGAGGTGCTGGGCCACCGCCTCGAAGGTCACCGTCAACGCGGGGAACAGGAAGGGCAGACTTTTACGAAGAAGGTGGACCAGCCGGTGCTGCCGAATTTCTTGACGGTGGTCGACGATCCGACGGTGCGCAAAATTAACGGAGTCGACTTGGGCGGATGGTATGAGTATGACGATGAGGGCATGCCCGCCACTCGCGTTGAGGTCATCAAGAACGGCACGCTGAAAGGTTTTCTGATGTCGCGCATGCCGATCAAGAACTTTGCCAGCTCCAACGGGCACGGCCGTTCGCAGCCGGGTCTCATGGCAACTGGGAGGCAGGGCAACCTGATCATTACCTCATCCCACACGGTCAAAGACTCCGAGTTGAGGCAGCAGTTGATTGACGAAGTCAAGAAACAAGGCAGACCTTACGGGCTGTATTTCGAAGATATCCAGGGCGGCTTCACGCTGACGCAGCGCTCCCTGCCGCAGGCTTTCCAGGTTTTGCCGGTTCTGGTATGGCGGGTCTATGCCGACGGACGGCCTGACGAACTTGTGCGTGGCATCGACATCGTCGGCACCCCGCTGGCCGCGTTGAACCGCATTGTCGTCACGGGAGAAAAAACGGAAATCTTTAACGGCGTGTGCGGCGCGGAATCGGGCCAGGTTCCGGTCGCGGCTGCGGCGCCGGCAATGTTGTTCTCCGAGATCGAAGTACAAAAGCGCGCCCATTCTCTGAATCGCCCGCCGATCCTGCCATCTCCGGACCTCGACGATGGGACCTCCGGGAAAGATGCAATACCTGGGGCTCAACAATGACCGCGACAGCGATGAGCTTGATAATGACAAACAGATTGGCAAGGCGCATCTTGCTGCCGCTACTCGCGTTCGGCCTCGTGCCCCCGTTTGGGTTTGCCCAGCAAAAAGCCGCCCAAGCCACCGACGATGTGGTTCTCGGCGCGATGCGTGCCGAACTGGACCGGTCCAAGGCGCGGCTGAAAATGGACCAGGTGGCTGCTCCCTATTACATCGAATATCGGATCTTCGATGTCGACCAATATTCCGCTGACGCAGCATTCGGCGCGCTGCGCTTCGAGGTGCGCACCCGCATGCGTTTTGTTCGAGTTGTCGTGCGCATGGGGGATTACAAACAAGACAGCTACTTCGGCCAGGGGCAGGGCACCCTCGACATCATGCCGCTCGACAACGACATGCTGGCGCTTCGTCACCAGCTCTGGCTCGCCACCGACCGCGCCTACAAGTCGGCAGCGGAATCCTTGACCGCCAAGCAGGCGCAGTTGAAACAGCTGACCGTCGACCAACCGACGGACGATTTCGCGCACGCCGACCCGGTGCAGTCGCTCGGTCCGCTGTCCGCTCTCGAGTTCGATCCGGAACCGTGGAAGCGGATGCTGCAGGATGCTTCGTCGCTTTACAAGGAGGATCCGTCGATCGAGTCGTTTGAGTCGCGTCTGACCTTCCAGGTAGTGAACCGGTATCTGGTCAATTCGGAGGGCACGGTCGTGCGCAGCGGCCAGAGCCTTTACGAGATGGCCATTGCGGCCAGTACGCAGGCCGCCGACGGCATGAGCCTGGCCCGCGACACTGCATTTAATGTGACCAGCGTGAAAGAACTTCCGTCCTCCGCAGATTTCCTTGCGCGGGCCACGAAACTCGCGAACAGCTTGAAGGAACTGCGAGAAGCGCCGGTAACCGAAGAGGAGTACCGGGGTCCGGTGCTGTTCTCGGCCGATGCGGCTACCACCATTTTTGCCGACTTGGTGGGCGAAAATGTTCTAGGCCACAAACCGGAACTCGGTAAGAACTCGCGCACAACTGGGGCCTTTGCGGCCAGTTATAAGACCCGCGTCCTCCCCGAATTCATTTCGATGGTCGATGATCCTACGATCTCCTCCTATAGCGGAAAGGCGCTACTGGGGCACTATGCGATTGACGATGAGGGCGTTCCCGCACAACGGGTTTCGGTGATTGAAAAAGGCACACTCGTGAACTACGCCGTTGGACGTGAGCCGATTCGCGACTTCCCCAGCTCCAACGGCCACGGACGCGCACGGATTCCCGCCAATCCTGCCGGGCCAAGTCTCGGCAACCTGATCGTGACTTCCTCCCAACCGCTCTCCCAGGATGAACTGAAGCAGAAACTCATCGACCTCTGCCAGCAGCGGGACCTGCCCTACGGCTATTATGTCGAGACCTTTGGCGGGGGACTCAGCCCCCGACTTCTTTATAAAGTGTGGGTTAAGGACGGACACGAAGAACTGGTTCGTGGCGGGGCCTTTGGAGACTTGGACATCCGCGCCCTTCGCAGCGACTTAATCGCTGCCGGAGATGTACCTTATGTGGAAAACCATGCGCTTGCCATTCCGCATAGCATCGTGGCTCCCGCGATACTGTTCGACGAACTCGAAGTGAAGCGCGCCAACCAGAACAAAGAAAAGCTGCCCGAATACCCCGCCCCAGCCGTGGGCAAATAGCGGTGGGCGAATCGGAGTGGGGCCGTTCAAGTCAACGGTTCATAACAGCGTTTGGCGGTTACTTCCGTAGTTACCTATGCACCAAAATTGATGCACATTTCATCAACCCGTAACATTCCGCTGCTAAAAGAGGAGATATGGATCTGCACGTGTACAACACGCTGATCCTTTCCGACCTGCACCTGGGTGCAGAGACCAGCCATGCGCGCGAAGCGACGCGGGTGCTCAAGGAGAACCGCTTCCAGCGGCTGATTCTGCTGGGCGACATTTTTGCCGATCTCAATTTTGCCCGCCTCACCAAAGAACATTGGAAGTTTCTGGGCTACATCCGCAAGCTCTCGAATCCCAAACGCAAGATTGAAGTGGTGTGGGTGGAAGGCAATCACGATCACGGGCTGACGAACATCATGTCGCACCTGGTCGGCGTGCGCGTGTACCAGCATTACGCGTGGGACTACCGCGGGCTGCGGCATATTGCGATTCACGGCCATCAGTTCGATGGATTTCAGGTGAACCGGGTGCGGCTGAGCCAGCTGGGGCACGTCGCTCTACCTGCAGCTGCAGAAGCTGGATTTCAAGAGCAAGCCGATCGTGCGGCTGATTGACCGGCTGAACACGCGCTGGCTGCGCATGTCGCCGAAAGTGGCGTCGGGAGCGCTGAGCTACGCGCGACACCACGACGCGGACCGAATTTTCTGCGGGCACACGCACGAGGCGATTCACGTGGAGCAGGACGGCATCCAGTATTACAACTCGGGCGGGTGGGTCGATTCGCGACTCACTTATCTGACGATCGACGAACAGGGGGTAGAAATCCATGAATACAACAAGCATGACATACAGCGAACGAACTGACGATCGTGATTCCGGCGAAGAACGAAGCGAAACTGATTCCGCGCTTGCTGACTTCGCTGACGAATCAGGACTACTCGAAGATGTCGAGTACGAGAGTGTTAGTCGCTGACGCGAACTCGACCGACGGAACTCCCGAGATCGTGATCGAGTTTTCGCGACCGCCTGAATGTGAGCGTGATTCGCGGCGGCATGCCCTCGTTTGGACGCAACCAGGGCGCGGCTCAGGCCGACACTCCCTACGTGCTGTTTCTGGATGCGGATATTGAACTGGCCGACCGTTCGCTGGTGCGGCGCTGCGTAGAGCGGGCGCAGGGCAAGCAACTGCACTGCGTGACCACGAATATTCTGTGCAATGAAGGCAGTTGGCTCGACAAGGCGTTCTACGCGGGCAACGATTTCTTTCAGTATCTGTCGTCCCTGCACCGTCCGTTTGCCACGGGAATGTTCATGTTCTTTGACCGGAAGAAATTCTGGGAGCTGGGCGGATTTCACGAGCAGATTCTTATTCGCGGAAGATTACCGGCTGAGCCAGCAAGTCGAACGCAAGCGCTTCGCGATCGTGCGCGGCGGCGTCTATACCACCAACCGGCGCTTCAAGAAGATGGGACATCTGCGCGTGGGCTGGCTGTTCCTGTGGACCGCGATGAATTACTGGAACGAAAAATATTTCCTGCGCGATCACAAGTATTGGGCGACAGAACCGGATAGCGTGCCCCGCGCCTAGTTCTCCCGGCGCTAATTGTTCTACGAGTTTTGTCGTGGCCACAAAAAACAGGATTCAGCCAACCAGCTGAATCCTGATTTTTCCTTGTGAGGCTTCGACTCGCCCATTAGAAGCGGACGACAACCCCCACGCCCAGGCGGAAGTTGTTTTGATTGGTGCTGAAGAAGGACGTTCGCACATAGTCGCCTTCGACGCGCAAAGCGATCGGACGAATGATCTTATAATCGAGCCCGCCGCCGACTGCGTATGCGAACGATGTATTCGAAGGGGTGGGCAAAGTGCCGCCAGTGTGGATGTGCGCCACGCCGACAAAGGCCTCGGCAAAGGGTGTGAAGTTGCCCACGGGTACGGAGAGCCGTGGGCCGAAGAGATACTCCTGCTCATGGCCTGTGACGTTTGTTGTGACCAGGCCGTTCGGGGTGGCTTCGGTGAAGTTCTCCGAACCGTAATGCCCAGCGACGTCGCCCACAATTCCGATCCAAGGCAGAACCTTACCCTCGAACGACGCCTCCCATCCATTCAGGTTGGGCCGGGTCACCGTCGAGGTGATCACATTTGGACCGAACGCCGAAGTGTTTGTGCTCTCGTAGGAATAGCCGAAGAAAACATTTCCGGACGGTACTTGGGCATTTGCAAGCCCCGCGAAAAGAAACAATACGGCGGTAATGCCCGCAGCTTTGAACATGAAGCGATTCTCCCTTCCTGGCATCCAAACCCGTGTAGGGCGAGAAAGTTTTGGATGTATGAGAAGAGATTCGGATACCCGACAATTGGTTTATGAAGAAATAGGAAGGGCCGATCAGAAGCGCCAAACGATTCCGGTCGAGGCTCGGTAATCATTCTGAGTGGCACTGAAGTAATGGGTGTGCATGTAATCGCCCTGAAAGCGCCAGGAAAAATTCTTGAAGGGGAGTTTGTAGTCCGCGCCGCCGCCGATGTCGATCTCGAACGGATTGTAAATGAAGCCGCTGGAGTTCAGATGTGCGGATGCCAACCATGGCGTGGATGAAAGGCCGCCAGCTGTCCATAGTTCATCGATAAACGCGGGCCGCCCACGAAGTTATACTGTGTGACGCCCAGTGCGATAAAAACCGCTGGCATCGCCCACCAGGCCGAGATGCGGAAAACGCGTGAAAGGAAGTGCCTCGAAGGAGCCATTCAACCCGCGATAGCTCTGCTGGTTGATGACGTTGGTGAGCTGGCGTAGGAAACGCCGCCGTAGACGTTGCCATTGGGAAGAAGTCCGTTAAATTGTGCCGACATCGGAATCGAGAACAACATGAAGCCAAAAAACGCCAGCACCGCGGCAGCAGTCTTCGACACGAATTATTCCTCCCCGGCGGTTGCGCCGGCAAAAAGTGCAATTTAATCAACGAAATCTGTTAGATGCAGTGTACTGGATGCCCAAGATGTCCCAGTTGACAAAATTTGTCCCGGCCGGGGCCGGGATATGGGCTCGCAGGATGGATGAAAATTTACCAGATTTTCATGGTGCCAAAACCTATCGCACCTGCGTCTATCTACTAGCATGCAAACAATGGACATGAATTGGCAAATAGGCGAGCAGTCGGGAATTCTGGCTGCCTTTGAACGTACCCAAGGAGTTGAAGTTGAAACTCAGTCTGGAAACACGCAATCGCGGTGATGTCATCATCGTGCACTGCCAGGGCCGCATCGTGTATCGCGATGAGGCCGCCGCCCTGTCGCGGGTGGTGGGCGCAGTCTGCAGCAGTCGCGAGCAAGCTGGTGCTCGACCTGAGCGGGGTGAGTGCGATGGACAGCGCGGGCATCGGCGAACTGGCCCTGCTGCAAACTGGGCGCAGGGCAAGAACGCAAGCCTGAAGTGTGCCGGAGCCAAATTCGCTGGTCAGCACGCTGCTCGACTTAACCAATCTGGATTCGGTGCTGGAGGTTCATCCTTCGGTGGATGCGGCGCTGGCATCGTTCCGCGAAGAGCAGGTCTGCGCCGACTGCTGATACGGTTAGTTCTTAAATACTAAGGAGCAAAGTTCGCTCGCTCCTTCTTCATTTTTGCCACGTAAATGCGGGCTCCGCCAGAAGTGCGTTCAGACGCAACGTTCAGTTTTCGCGCTGGAAACGGTAGCGGCCTTTGCGGTCGAGGGCTACGGCTTCGGCCACTTTCAGAAATGCCCGGGCCGCGTGCGACAGATTCGCATCTTTGCGGTAGATGAGGCGCAGCTTGCGTTTCAACTGCAGTTCGCGCACCGGGATCCGCACCAGTTCCCCGCGGGCGAGTTCGGTTTCAACGCTGATTTCGGGGACCAGTGCCACTCCATTGCCCATCGCGACGAACTGCTTGATGGCCTGCAGCGTGGGCAGTTCCAGGTCCATGTGCAGGGGAGTTTTGTGCGTCTTGAACAGCTGGATGACTTTTTCGCGGTAGGGGGACGAGACGATGTGAGCGACGAAAGATTCCGCCCCCAATTGCCGGATGCTGACCTGCGGAGCGGAAGCGAGCGGATGTTTCGGCGGGACGACGAAGCACGAGTTCGTCGAGATAGACGACAACCGCATGCAGGCTGGCCTCCTGCGGTTCGTAGGACAGCACGCCGAACTCGGCGTTGTAGCGCAGGACGTCGTCGGGGATGTGGCTGCCCAGCGCGCGTTCGACCGTGATCCTGATCATGGGATGCAGGCGGCGGAATTCGGCCAGCACGGGCAGCAGGTAGAGCACGGTGAACTCGTTGGCGGCGATGACCAGCTTGCCTTTTTGCAGCTCGCGCAGTTCGGTCAGAGACTCGGCGCCTCGGTGCGCAGGTTGATCAGCTTTTCGGCGTATTCGAAGAGAACTTTGCCGGCATCGGTGAGGACGCCTTCGCGCGAAGAGCGGTCGAACAGCGCCTCGCCGAGTTCGTCCTCGAGTTTGCGGATGGTCTGGCTGACCGCGGACTGGGTGCGGAAGAGTTTCTCGGCGGCGCGGGAGAAGCGATGCTCGCGGGCCACGGCCAGAAAGACTTCGAGTTGGGAAAGCTCCATGAGGCACCTCTTAATCAAATCTCAGAAATCGCATTAGCAAAACTTATTATACAATTGTAGCTAATGATTACTGAAGAATTATAAGTTTTGCTTCTAGGCGAATCAGCCGTACCATAGAGGAGTCAGTTTCGGTTTTGAGGGAGATCCATGACCGCAGAGCGAGCCCGCATCACGGTTTTCGACACCACTCTTCGCGACGGCGAGCAGTCGCCGGGCTGCAGCATGAACCAGCAGGAAAAGCTGCGCCTGGCTCACCAGCTCGACCGCCTGGGAGTGGACGTGATCGAGGCTGGCTTTCCCATCGCCTCCGACGGCGATTTCGAGTCGGTGAAGGCGATTGCTTCGGCGGTGCGGCGTCCCATTATTGCCGGCTCTGGCGCGCGCCTGCCGGCCCGACATCGAGCGCGCGTGGGAAGCTTTGCAAGCACGCGGCGCGGCCGCGGATCCACGTGTTTCTGGCGACTTCCGATATTCATCTGCAGTACAAGCTGCGGATCACGCGCGACCAGTGCGTGGAGCAGGCGCGGGAGGCGATTCGCTTCGCCAAGTCGCTTTGCGATGATGTGGAGTTCTCGCCCGAAGATGCGACTCGCACCGAGCCGGATTTTCTGTGCCGCGTGCTCGATGCGGTCGTCGAGGCGGGCGCGACCACGCTGAATATTCCCGACACGGTCGGCTACACCATACCCTCCGAGTTCGGAGAGCTGATCACGACCATCCGGCAGCGGGTGAAGGGAATCGAGAACGTGACGATTTCCGCGCACTGCCACAACGATCTGGGCATGGCGGTGGCCAATGCGCTGGCGGCGGTCTGCCGCGGGAGCGCGGCAGGTCGAGTGCACGATCAACGGCATCGGCGAGCGGGCGGGGAATGCGTCGCTGGAAGAAATCGTGATGGCGATGCGGGTGCGGCCCGATCGGTATCCCTACGAGACGGGCGTGGTGGGCGAGCAGATTTTCGCCGCCAGCCAGATGCTGAGCGAGATCACCGGCGTGCCGGTGCAGCCGAACAAGGCGATCACCGGGCGCAATGCGTTTGCGCACGAGGCGGGCATTCATCAGGACGGCGTGCTGAAGAATCCGCTGACCTACGAAATCATGACGCCGCAATCGGTCGGCGTGCCGGATTCGAAGCTGGTGCTGGGCAAGCACTCCGGACGGCACGCGCTCAGCATTCGCTGCGAACAACTGGGCTACCAGTTTGATCGCCGGGCGCTCGACGACATTTACCGCCGCTTTGTGCGGCTGGCGGACAAGATCAAGCATGTGGAAGATCATCATCTGCTGGAACTGATTCGCGACACGCACAAGCCGTCGGGATCGGCGACGCCGCTGATCGAGACCAGATTGTTCCGCCGCAGGCGGCCGTCGTGAATGCACCGCGTCGTCGAACCCGCGCCCGAGCCGGTGAAGCCGTTTCCCGTTGGGCCGCAGACCAATGCGTTCGGAGTGCCGCTGCCGGTTCACGGCGATGCCCACCACGAGCAGACGCAGCAGGAAGACTACCTCTGGGGCGTCTAGGGCATTGCGTAATTGGAATTGAGTGATTGGGCTGTTGCAGAGCAGGAGTCTGATTGCGTAGCTTCCCTTCGGCCGCTTCGCAGGCTTCAATTACCCAATTACGAACTGCCCAATTACTCAATTCCGCATGCTTCTGAAACTTACGATTCTCCCTGGCGACGGCATTGGTCCGGAAGTGACCGAACAAGCCGTGCTCGTTTTGCAGGCGGTGGCCGACGGCTTTCGGTCATCAACTTCAGCTGCAGACCAAACTCATTGGCGGAGCGGCGCTCACGGCGGCGAACGATCCGCTGCCGGCCGACACGGTGCAGGCTTGCCTGGCTTCGTCGGCCGTGCTGCTGGGCGCCGTGGGAAGTCCGGCGTTCGATCACAATCCGGGGCATCTGCGTCCTGAGGCGGGATTGTTGCGGATACGGCGTGAGTTGGGGGCGTACGCCAACCTGCGTCCGGCGGTATTCTTTCCCGCGCTGGAGGATTGTTCTCCGCTGCGCGCGGAAATCGTGCGCGGCACCGACATCATGATCGTGCGCGAATTGCTGGGCGGAGCGTATTTCGGCCAGCCTCGGTCGATCGAGGGCGAGCCGGGATCGCGCGTGGCGGTCAATACCATGCGCTACGGCGAAGCGGAAATCGAGCGCATCGCGCGCGTCGGCGTTTGAGCTGGCGATGAAGCGGCAGGCGCAAGGTTCTGTCGGTCGACAAGGCCAACGTGCTCGAGTGTTCGCGGCTGTGGCGGGAAGTCGTCACCCGCGTCGCGAAGGATTATCCCGAGGTGAAGCTGGGGCACCAGTATGTCGATTCGGCAGCGATGTTGCTGGTGCAGCGGCCCACGGATTTCGATGTCCTGCTCACCGAGAACATGTTTGGCGATATTCTTGTCGGATCAGGCCGGTGGCGTTGTGGGATCGCTGGGGCTGCTGGCCTCGGCGAGCATCGGCGGGCCGGTAGGGCTGTATGAGCCGGTGCACGGATCGGCGCCGGACATCGCGGGGAAGGGAATTGCGAATCCGCTGGGAGCGATTTTGTCGGTGGCGATGCTGCTGCGGCATTCGTTTCATTTGGAGAAGGAAGCGGCGTGTGTGGAGAGGCGGTTTCGGCGGTGCTCTCGCAAGGCGCGCGGACGGCGGATCTGGCGGGGAAATCGCACGCTGCGATTTCCACGACGGAGATGGGGAGCCAAGTCGTCGACGCCGTCGAAGGCGGCGGCGCATCTAGATTCGCGCCAGAGCTATGTTTCTCCCCGCGCGTTTCCGGGATGACAACGCTCAGGTTTGGGGGCCGCGCTGGGTGGGTAGCGCCTTCGCGGCCTGGCTCAGGGTTGTCGTTCGTACTTTCCGGTCAGGTCGATACCAGCGGATTCGCAACATCTCCATCACCATGCGGGAGCCGTCGACCAGCGGATTGATGCGGGTTCCGCCGCTGTGTCCCCAGGCGACGGGAACTTCCCGAACTTTGAATTTCGAACTTCCGCGCCAGGAAGAGGATTTCGGGATCGAATCCCCAGCGTTCGATTTTCTGCAGCGGAAAGATCGCCTGAACGGCCGGTTGCTTGAAAGCTTTGAATCCGCATTGCGTGTCCGTGAACCGCAAGCCGAGGGTGACGCGGAGCATCAGGTTGAAGATCCGGCCGAAGAGTTGGCGATGCAGAGGCTGGCGCTGGGTCTGGGTTTCGGCGCGCAGCCAGCGCGAGCCGATGGCGATGTCGGCGCCCTCGTCCAACGCTGAAAAGCTTGGGCGCTTCTTCGATCGGCGAGGACAGATCGGCGTCGCTGAACAGGACGATTTGGCCGCGAGCGTTGAGCATGCCGTTGCGCACGCTGTATCCTTTGCCGCGATTGCCGGGATTTTCCACCAGCCGCAACGCAGGGTCTTTTGCGGCGAACGTGCGAACGATCTCGGCAGTGTTGTCGCGTGAACCGTCATTGACGACGATGACTTCCGCATCCCAGCCCTGCGCGTGAACGTAAGCCAGAACCTTCTCCAGCGTCGCGCCCAGGCGCGCGCTCTCGTTATAGGCGGGAATCACGATGCTGTAAGTGGGCTCCAAAAGCGGTTCTCAGTTCCAGTTCTCGGCTCTCAGTCTGGGCGACCGAAAGCGGGAAGCTGGCCAGTCGATGCAAGCAGCACTGCCATTGTACGTTGCGCTTTTAGGATTTCGGAAATCGAGGGTTGGTCGAGCTACCTCAGGGGGCTAAAGCCCGAGAGGGCAAAAGGACCTTGAGCGCAGCGCGTAAGCGCTGCGCCACCCAAAAGCGAATTTTAAAAGGCGAGATTGAGGAGTGAGCTTTTTTGAGAGCTGAGAACTGCGAACTGCCTTACGCTACTTGCTGCTGCTGCTCGAGCATGTAGAAGTACTCAGCGACCAGTTCGGCATCCCAGAGGCCTCGGGCGGCTTCTTCGCGCATGGTCTGGGCGGCCAGTTCGTGCGTCAGAGGCGCTTTGTAGGAGCGGGCAGTGCGCAGCGCGTCATACACATCTACGACTTGAAGCACCCGCGGGAGCACCGGAATCTCGGATCCGATCAAACCGTCGGGATAGCCGGAGCCATCCGAGTGCTCGTGGTGGTTGCGGATGATGGGCAGCACCAGTCGCAGCGAATGCAGAGGCTTGCAGATGTTCTCGCCCGTGATGGGATGGAGCTTCATGACCGCCCATTCCGCGGGCGTGAGGTCGCTGCCTTTTTTCAGAATCTCATCAGGCACGGCGATCTTGCCCAGGTCGTGCAAGTATCCGCCGCGCTTCAGCGCCAGGATGGAATCCTCATCCATGCCGAGGTGCCTGCCCAGATCGGCGGCGCGTACCGCAAGCCGTTCACAGTGGCCCTCGGTGTAAGGATCGCGACCTTCGACGATCAGGCCCAAGGTACAGAGAACGGAGTCGGCGGTTTCCAATTCGTCGGTGAATTCCTTCAAGCGGAGCAGCGACTTCACGCGGGCAATGAGTTCCTCGGCGAGAACCGGCTTGTTGAGGAAGTCGTCGGCTCCGGCCTCGATGCCCTGCACTTTGTCACTGCTGTCGCTGAGGCCGGTGATCAGGACGAAAGGAATCAGGCGCGTCGCCGGATTCTCTTTTAACGTTCGACAGAATTCGTAACCCGACTTCCCCGGCATCATTACGTCGGAGAGGATCAGGTCCGGCAGTTGCCGGCGCACTTCGGCCTCAGCCTGCTCGGCATTGGACGCGGTCGTGACGTCGTATCCGCGCATGGAGAGCAACTGGCTCATCAGGCCAGCGATGCTGGGCTGGTCGTCGACGACCAGAATTCGCGGTGCGCGACGTCGTTGTAGAAGGTCTCCCATCTCTTTATGAGAAGCGACTTCAGTCGGCGAAGTTGTCTGCGCGTCCAACCGCGATAGGGAGCGAGAGGGAGGGAAGACACTCATGGTAAAAATCGTTATTCTGGCTCTTTGATTCTACAGCCACTCTCCCCTTTTTTCGAAGGATGGCGGCAAGCTTTTTGAACACTACCACCGATTGTGGAACTGCGCCATTCCCATTTTGGGCCAGACACGCCACTGATGTGACTGAAACGCTTGCTCTGTTCTCCTCGGCTGCCTACTCTCAGCTCATGCGGATTGTGAGGACCATAATGCTTCACACCAGGTTGTTTCCCGTCCTTATTGTTATGGCGTTGTCGATTGCGGTGAGCGGGGCCACGAAAGTCCACGTCATCGCGTTCGGAAAGTGGACATCGGTGCAGTGGTTTCCGGGTGGCGCGACGATAAGCCACTCACTCTCAAGATCCGTGCGCTGGTGGTCGACGGGCGCGCGTTAAAGAATTTGTACTGGGAGCTCCACACGCGGTGACGGACCGGCTGTTTGTGGTGCGGCGTGTGTTTCGGGCGAATGACAGTCTTCCCGAAGTTTCCGCTCCACGTTGGCAGTGGCAGCGAGGAGGCTGGCTGCTGGTCGACCGCCTGACCGGCCGCGTAGCCCCGATCAACCTTCCCGAATTCGACGCGTATTATTCCGCCGCGAGTTGGTACCGCGACTCTGTCGCCTATTGTGGCGTGGCGGATGATGGAAAGAAGACGTACGCGATGGTGGCGCAGCTGAGCCGACGCAAAGCTGTATTGAAGAGGGAACTATCCAGCGCCGGAGGGGCTGAGGATTCGGCCCCGCACTCGGCGTGCCCCGTGCGTTCCTGGCAGCGCGGCCCGGTGCGGGTCAGCTTTGCGTCTGTCGGCAGTGCCAAGCAGACATTTGCTATCCGTGGGCATGTGGTGGACTTGGTGAATGATGCAGAGGAGGAAGAAGAAGGGTCGAAGTAGATTCCGAAGCTACCGGCCGCCCTTCAGTTCCACCGCTTTGTGAGCCGCTTCTTTCGACTCGCGATCCATGCCTTTCGATTTGTAGGCTTCAGCCAGTCCAGCGGCTGCTTCCGAGTATTTCGGATTCAACCGCAGAGCTTCCTGGAACTGAGAGATCGCGCTGTCCGGATTCTCAGTGGTCTCGTAGGCAAGACCTAGCAATAAATGAGCCTCGGCCGAGCTCGGATTCGACTGAACCATCTTCTGGCAAGCCTCCACCGCTTTGCCATGGTCTTTTTGCTGGAACGCATCCATCGCCTTCCCGTACTGGTCAAAGTAATCGTACGGGTTAACGACGGCAGTAAGTTCCTGGTGCTGGTGCCGAACGAAATACATCCCGGCACTGAGCAGAAGAACGCTGAGCACCAAGGCGAGGTTGCGCCACTGCTGGCGAACCTCTGCAGGTCCGGTGAGATGTTTGGCAAAAAATGCGCCGAGCGCCAATCCCGAGACCAGCCCGCCGACGTGCGCTGCATTGTCGATGCCCTGAGTCAAGCCGAAGAACAAGTTGTAGGCCGCGAACATGAGCAGGCTTTTCATCGTGGACTGGATGGCCTGTTTTGGAATGGGTAGCTTGCCCAGATAGAGGGCTGCAATTAAAGCTCCGGCGAGTCCGAAAATTGCGCCTGACGCTCCAGCCCCGACCACGGTGGGATGCCACCAAAGACTCGCAACGCTTCCCGCGATACCCGTCGCCGTATAGATCAGGAGATAAGTCCACCGGTCAAAAATGCGCTGTGCCAATGCGCCCAGGTTGAGCAGGCACCACATATTGAAGCCGATGTGGATGATTCCGATGTGCACATAGTTCGAAGTCAGTATCCGCCAGGGCTGCGTCGTAAGCGAAAGGGGCCCCCAGTTGGCGCCCCATTTCAGCAGTTGGGCGCTTGTCGGCGATATGAAGGATGCACCCGCGGCCGTCATCAAGACAAAGACCGCAACGTTGATTCCGACGAGCACTTTCGTCAGCGAAATGGCGGGAGATCGCTTGTCAGAAGGAGTGACTGACGGGATGGCCGGAGGAGAATTCTCTCTCGCCTGACACTCTCGGCACAAGGTACTGAGTGGACCAGTAGAGAATGCCGGTAATTCACGTCCGCAGCTGGTGCAATTTGCCATGCAAAATCCGCCTTCCGCCTTCCGACGTTCAGTCGCCTGCTGCTTCGACCGCGGGCAGTTCTTCCGCGACCGTCTTCGCTTTCACCTTCGCGCTAGTGACGAGGATGACCGACAGGACCACGATCGCGCTTCCCGCCACGATGAACCGGTCGACGCGCTCGTGCAGAATCAACCAGCCCAGGAACACGGCCACCACCGGATTCACGTACGCGTAGGTGGACACCTTGGAGGTGGGAACGTGCTCCAACAGCCAGATGTAGGCGGTGTAGCCGATCCACGAGCCGCACACGACCAGATACATGGTGGCGCTCAGGCTGCGCGCGGTCCAGCGGACGTGCGAGAGATCGCCGTTGAATAACGCAAAGATAAAATTTCCCGCGCCGGCTGCGGTGACTTGCCAGCCGGTGGCGCTGAATACGTCCATGCCGGATTGCCAGCGCTTCGAAAGTACCGAGCCGAGTGCCCAGGAGAACGATCCGGCGATCAGGCTGATCGAGGCCCAGAATTCGCGATGTCCTATGGTGCCGGACTGCAGCTGCGGCCATACCAGAACGAATAGTCCCAGGATTCCTAGTATGAGCCCGGCCTTGCCGCGTCCCGAAATGTGATGGTCGCCGAGCAGTAGTGGAATCGAGCACGAGAAACCACAGCGGGGTGATGGCGATGATGAGCGCGGCCAGGCCAGACGAGACGGTGAGTTCCGCATAGGACAGCGTGAGGTTGCCGCCCATCAGGAGCAGCAGGCCTACGATTGCGGCCAGCGCAATTTGTTTCGGCGAATAGAAAATCTTCCGCCCGGTCGCGGCGCATACGGCCAGCATGATCGTGCCCGCGATCGAAAATCGCACGGCGCACATCAGAGCCGGAGGGATGGTCTCGACCGCGATGTCGATGGCGAGATAGGTCGAGCCCCAGAACAGGTACACGAGTCCGAAGGCAAGAATCACCATCCACCGGCTTGGGCGCTGAGCGGAATCCATTGTCGTGAGAAGCAGGGGAAAGCTAAAAGATATCAGACGAGCGCCGGGACAGGTTGGATTCTAAACTTAAGATTGCTAACGAGTGGAATGGCAGATTGCTAACGAGTGGAATGGCGAGTCGTCGAAAGCAACGCGGTCTTAGATCGCTGGCGAATCGGCTGCATCCAATCCTTCCGAGGTGCGACATGCAATTGAAACCCTTCTTGCTGGATATGTGGCTGGGCACCTACGAGCACGACATCGAGTTCAACCTCGCCGCAAGCGAGGGGCCGCGTTGGACTCTGAATGAAATCCTGAGTCTCGCGAGTGAGGAGGAGCGGCAGCTCTTTCTGAATCACAAATTGGTCTACAGCCGAGCGGCCGGAGCCGACGGATTACGTGCGGCAATCGCCGACATGCAGGATGTTCATGTCGATGCTGTCCAAGTCGTAACTGGCGCCTCTGAGGCACTTGTCGTTCTGATGTGGCTGGCGGCGGAACCCGGAGCCAATGTTGTCCTGCCTCGACCAGGCTATCCCCCTTTTTCCGCCCTGCCCGAATCCCTTGGGATCGAGATTCGCTACTACGCTGTTCGGAAGGAGAAGGACTTCCGCATTGATCTCGAGGAGATCAAGCAACTGGTGGATCGGAATACCAAGCTGATTCTGGTGAACAGTCCCCACAATCCCACCGGCAGCACGATCAGCGATGCGGAACTCGACAGCCTGCACGAGTTCACAGCGTCTCGTGAGATTCAACTTGTGAGCGACGAGGTGTTCCATCCTATCTATCATGGTCAGCCGACCAGATCGGCCTCCCGCCTGCCGCATGCGACTGTCATCCATGACTTCTCGAAAGCTTTCCCCTTAGCCGGAGTGCGAACCGGTTGGATGATCGAGCATGATGCCAAGCGCCGCGAGCGCTACTGGAATGCGCGCACGTATTTTTCCATATCCAACAATACCTCCGGAGAAATGCTGGCGGAGATCGCCATGCGCCATCGGGATGTTGTCCTCGGGAAAACGCAGCAAACTGCAACTCGGAATCTTCGGCAGATTGTCGCCTTCATGTGCGAACATCGCGAGACGCTTGGCTGGATTCCTCCTCGTGGCGGAATGACTGCGTTCCCATGGCTGGTCAGTGGAGAGAACAGCCGCGCCTTTTGCCAGGCGGCTGCAGAACAGGGCATCCTGCTCGCCCCCGGGGATTGCTGGGATGCGCCCTCGCATTTCCGTCTTGGGTTCGCGGCGATGACCGATAAATTTCTCGACGCTCTGGACAGGCTGGGAGAATTTGTTAAAAGTTGGTCCGCCGCAGACGCGACCAAGGCGCAGTGAAACCTGCTTCCGTGTAGGTCCCGTTACTTCAGCTTCTCGCATTCCGCTTTGGCAGTCTTGAGAATCGGGACGTCGGATCAGCGTTTTTCCAAATGGCAATGAATCCTGATACGCTGTGCGCGGCCTAAACCGAGTCGGGATCATGCTGCCTGTGAGGTGCTCGGCTTCAAGTAGCCGAGCCAGTGGATGAACTCCGAGTCCAGAAACTGCTTGAGCGATTGCTCCTCGATCTGTCTCGCCTCATCAAAGCGGCCCAACCCGAAATCAGCTCCGCTCAATCCGATATGGGCGGCTGCCATGCTAAGGCGAATCAAGCGGAAGTCCAAGAATTCAACGTCCTGGGTTATCTGCTCAAAGACAAATTTCGCGTCAGCTTTTGATCCAGGTCACAGCGCGGGGAGGCCCTAGCGCGCGAAACGAATCACATACATCTCAGGTTCCAGAATTTTCTCTGCGCTTGAGGTTGCTGGTGACGTCTTTTCCCGCGCGGAGGTCGGACAGCAACTGGTCGAGCCTCGCCGCCGCGCTCTTTAATACTTGCTGATCGGTGTTCGCAGCTGCGTTCAACATCTGATCGAGGCGACTGGCTGCGCTCTTGAGTTTCTGCAGTTCCTCGGCTCGGATCTGCTTCTGTGGTCCTTTCCCGATCGACTGCATCAGGTTCACGATCCTTTCGCGTACATCGCGATCCGGACCCTGGTTATCCCCACTATTCATGGCACCTGCACAAAGAAAACTTGGACGGCAATCAGCGGAATTTGAGGCGAGGTGGCAATCAAGATTATCATCGGGGGACACTCAATGCGGAGAGTGGCGACTGAAGCACACTGCCTCTGGCCGTCTGCGTCTGGCCACCTTCCTAGGAGTCCGTCCGAGAATTGCTTTTTGAAAGCTGCTTTAGCAGCTGAGAACCGAATTGTGAACACGGCCCGTCAGAGTTCGCCCCATGAAGCTCGGAGCAATGCTTGAAGAAGGGCTTCCCGAGCGCACCTTTATGAGTGGCCTTTCTTGGTCGTTTCTAGCTCGATCCATAGCAGAGTCGATGTAACTTCAGAATGTTGTGCGTCAGACAAACCAGGGCCCACTCGCCTTGCACCTTCTGCAAACCCCGCAAGAGAAATTGCCGGAAGCCACGCGCTTGTTTGATCTGTCCAAACACTGGCTCCACCACTGTTTTACGCTTGGAGTAGATCGCCGCTCCCACCTTGGTCTGCAGTTTCCGTCGCATGCGGTCCACCCGCGTCGCTCCCTGCGGTAGCGGTCCCCGCGGGCCCGGCTGCTGACGGTCACGATAAGACTCCTTGTCGGTGGCAATGAAGCCTTCGATCTTTTTCTTCTCCAGATACTGCAGATTGGCTTCCGAGCAATACCCACTGTCGGTCAGGACTGCCTGCGGCTTCTGTCCGGCTTGCTCCTCGACCGCTTGCACGGTGGGCACCAGCTGTTGCTTATCATTGGTGGCCTGGGTCACTTTCTGCCCCACGATCCACTGGAAATCCGGCTCCACCGCAATCTGCGTGTTGTAGGCTTGCACAAATCCGTCTGCCCCGGGCATGATGCGTGACTCCGGATCGGTGAAGTTATATTGCATCTTGGCTTTGGGCTTGGCCTTCTCCTCCGGCTTGCCCTTACTCTTGGCTTCCTCTTTCGCGCGCTCTTCCAGGACCCGCTTGGCTTCCTGGATCCGTCTCAGTCGCGTCTCCCGTCGCCCCAACTCCGCTGGCAGTTCATCTCCGGTCTGATCCCGTCCGTAGCGCGTATCCTCTTCTGCATCCGTGGCCTCGGCCTGCTCCAATATCCGCTTCACCTCTTCTTTTAATCGCTTTTCTTCTTCCTTCATCCGTCCGTAACTCATCGCCTTGTGTTTGCTCGCGTTGGCTTTCACTTTGCTCCCATCCAACACCACCCGTCCCAGCTTCATCGTCCCCGCCTGCAACGCGATCTGCAACACTTGATCAAATAACCCTTGCAGCGCCCCCAGATGCTGCTTCCGAAAGTCCGAGATCGTTCGGAAATCCGGTTGGTTCCCCGCTGCCAACACCCGAAACCCGATATCCTCGCTCAGTTTCTTCTGGATCCGCCGCGAGGAAAACACTCCCACACAGTACCCATAAATCAAGATCTTGCTCATCATCCGCGGATGGTACGGTGGTTGACCGCGCTCTTCTTCCTCGTATACCGACTCGATTGCACTCAGATCCAGTTGCTCCACCACGTCGGAGACGAAATACGCCAAGTGATCTTCCGGCAGCCAGTCGCCTAGGCTCGGCGGTAACAGAAAATCTTGCTCAGGCAGGTAGGCGCGGTAGGTTTTTCCCATGCTCTGAAACTTGGCACATCGAACCTGTGAGTTTCAATCTAAATCAGCCCCCACGGTCGAATACTCGGACACACTCCTAGACTAAGGATAACTAGGGATCTTGAGCGTAATGGCCTTCTCATCCATCTGACCACATCAACAATCCTCTCCCCGTGGGGCTGGAATTTCTCCCGCCCGTCATCGAACGGCGCTCGCCGCATCGACTGATACTTAGGTGTCGTCAATACTGTCGTCCAATTGTGTCGCGTCCACGCTTCTGTTGTGATGCGGTCATCGCAGCCGATGTAGTCGGAAATCCGCAGCGAAACGAAAAGGACTCCAACATGACTCTCAAAGGCGTGTTGAATGGAGGAACCATTATGAAACACACACCATGTTTTTCAGATTGCAGTTCTGCAAATCGGTCAAGACATCGGCGGGGTCCGCAGGGATAGAGGGTTGTCTTGTTCGGGTTGCACATCCGTTCGAAGGTTCCGTGGGTATGAGGTGGGTCGTAGGTGTTCCCTAGCGGCACGGGCAAGAGGGGAATTTTCGTTCCGTTCTTATCGAAACCATAGCTTTGGATGTCGTACTGATGCGGTTCGACTCCGCAGGCTCCTCTCATGCCATACGGAGGAAGGCAGAGTCCCTGGAATAGATCGTCCGGGGGTACGGTTTTCCCGCACGATCACAACGATGTGTTGGAACCTTGAAATCTGGGCCTGAGCCGAGCTAAAGCCAGCGAAAGCAAGTAGCCAGAGCGTCGAAGCGCAAATAAGCGTTTTTTATCGGGATCTCCTTCGGATATATATCTCACTGTCGCCGAAGAAGTGGCGCTGTCGTGGGGCTGCCTGCGTTTAGGAAATACAACAAATTGATTTTGCCTCGCCCGAGGAGACGTCGTAAGCGATCTCTACTATCCCCCTCCTGGCCTCGATCACCGGCTGCCCGCACGAAGAAGGAGTGGCTACCCACAGGGCACTTCTTGCTCGCAATGTCATTCTTGGGCCTGACGTGGCTATCTCCATCACACTCAGGTGCCCGGCCTGTCGCCCCTGACACCGGGATATATACGCCACCCGATACATTGTCAAGTGATCGGAATCTAGCAACGCCGTCTTCAGAATACTACCGAGAAACGCGCAAAGGGCACCGTTTAGATGCTGCAGTTGGCGAAAAATCGATCGCGATCATTGACCGCGCCGAGGTCCGAAATGTCTCAATCAAGTCAGGCAGAAGTTACCGAAGTACATGCACTAGCTTCATTTGACCGTAAAGCTCGTGATCGATGAGGATGTTGAGTGCGTGCCGGGGATCAATCTACAAGGTCAAGAGGAGAAATCATGAAGAAAGCAATTGGAGCTGCTGTTCTTTCTGCGTGCCTGACGTTCGTTGCCGGAATCGCCGTTGCCCAAAGGGTTCATGACTGGCACGACCTGGATAAGTGCCATGACCACGTCCAAGAAGCCATCCACGAGATGGAAAATGCCCGCGCCGCGAACCACTACGACATGGCCGGACATGGCGCGAGGGCAGAGGAGCATCTGCGGGCGGCTGAACGCGAACTACACGAAGCGATCGAGGCCGCCAGGCGATAAAAACCTTTCCAGTCTGCCAGCACCCGTATACAGCCGTCAGGGATCTTCACTGACGGCTGTTTTTGCTATTTTGTGGGTATCTTGTTGGCCCACGGCCTGACAGAATTAAGGGTTCTGCACGAGAATCTGTAGAAATGTACGATTGGCGCGGGTTTAGCAGTTTGCCCCACTTTGACAGCCGCAGTCGCCGTCGCTGTGGGAATGTCCTATAAAAGGGGATGTCAAGTGAAAAACACTTCTCCCTGCCGGAACGCCAGAAATATTTTCCGGCATCCAGCCCCCTGCCACACTGCTGACACCTCGTCCTTTAGCTGCTTGACCGTTTAGCTCTGTCGCGGAGCGGCCCTTTAAGCCGCGGAGCGACGGAGCCCCTGTGTTTCTTCCCTCCTGTGGGGGTTTCATGTTCGTCATGACGGCGCCGTTCGGTTCTCTGAAACTCACAAGCTAACCTGGTTGCAGAGTTGGCAACCATGGTCCTATCTGAGACTCGTGGCCTATAGCTTTCTTCGGTTATCCGAGGGGGCATAGGGTGGGAATGGAGACTTGGAACAAGCTTACGGCCTAACTTTCCCATGGATACTCGTCCTCGAACCGAGCGTCTCAAGAAGAACCCGACTGGCCACCGCCAAGGAAGGATCGCCAAGGGATGGAGCGGACTCTTGGTCCGAAACGCTCAAGCTGCTTGTGGCTTCAGTTGTTTGGCGTCGAAATGTGCTCCTTTCTTCCAGACGGTGAGAGTGATCGCCGCAATCTTTCGCGCCAAGGTGAGGCGAGCCATTGCTGGCTCCATGCCTTTCGTAAGCAAACCTTGGTAGAAATCGTGGAACGGCCCCTCCCCGCCGCTGGCCATGGTGGCTGCACTCTTGAAGACGGCTTTCATATCATGATTGTGATTTTGATTCAGCCCACGAAGTTGCTGTGGTTTCTTGGAACGTTGCAGCTGTCCGTTCACGAAGCAGTGTTGCGCACTGTCGCGCGTATCGATCGCGAGGCCGCTGTACGTCCACAGTTGCCGCTTGGTGCGGAACCGTTGTGGGGTTTGGATCAGCGCGAGCAGCAGAGCGGCCCGGATCGCGCCGATCGAAGGAATCTCGCGCAGTAATTTCGTGGCGCTATGTTTTCGACTCTCCGCCAACAGATCTCGCCGCACGGCTTTGTGCAATACTCGCAGGGCATCGAGCTGCTGGTAGAAGAACTCGGCCCGCCGGCGCACGCCCGTTTCTCCGATTTTATTCAACCACTCCGAGCGATGCCGCGGTGCGTAGACTTGCTGACCCGCACAGCAAATGCCCCAGCTTCGATACAGAGCCTTAACCCGATTCATCACCCGAGTCAGATCTTTGCTGATGGTGAGGTAACTGCGGGCCAGTTCTTTCATGGTTCGCAGGCCGTTCTCGCCATGGTAGACCGAGCGCAGATATCCGCCGCGGAGCAGATCGGCGAGTTTGCGGGCGTCAATCTTGTCGCTCTTGTTGCCTTCCTTCATCAGCGCATTTTTTCGTGGATCGCACACGACCAGCTCCGTTACGTGGGGCTTCAGTAGGTCATACAACCAAGCCGCCCAGGTTCCTTCTTCAAAGGTCACATGCAAGTCGCCGCGTACTCCTTCGATAAACTGCAGGATGGTGCTCGCCTTGGTTTCGATGATGGATTCCATCACCAGTTTTCCATCACCTTTCATTACTGCAATCGAAATGGTCTCTTTGTGAACGTCCATGCCGATATACTTAATGTCCATACGGGTGCTCCTTTCGGTAGAGCTTTGCGTCACACTCAAAACCTACCTCAAAGGGGCGCCCTTTTATAATGCGTGGGAACCCGCGTCCTTTGCGGGTTTCCAAGCTCCGAGGGCGGGCAGAACCGTTGTGGCAGAGACTCCATCATCCCGCCCTCGGAGCGTCATTTCCACAACGAGGCCCCGTTTTATCGGCCATTCTGTCGAGAATGCGCCGTTCGGGCGGCCGATGGAGCGGAAATGGCACCTTTCGGAAAGCCGCGCAGAATGCACGATTTTACAGATTCTCGCTCAGAGCCGAATTAAGTAGCGTTTGCACGACTCCGGGCACGAGGGTACGATGGTGAGGTAGTATGCGGTTCCGTAGTCTTGCTATTGGATTCGTCGGTCTTGCAGTTGCGTTGTTGGTTAGTTGCCAGGGTCACCAGGCTTCCTCAGAGTTATCGAGTCCGAGCGGAGAAATCCTATACGTCCTGGACAACGTAAGTCTGACCACTTACGCCATCGATCCCAGTACTTTGGAACCCTCCATCATAGCTGGTTCAGTCGCCTTGATACCCACTTCCTCTTTTATCCTGCAATTCGTTCCGTCCCCGGATGACCATTTTCTGTACCTGCTCTGGTCCGACAGCCAGCAGCAGGAGCATCTGTCTACCTACGCTACCGATCTGTCGGGAGCTCCTCAAGTGCCCGCTGTTCAAAGTCTGAATGTCACATCTCTTTCTCAACTGAATATTCATCCCTCTGGCAAATTTGCCTACGCGATGCAGCAAGATAGTGCGGCGGGTTCGTATATTTCTACGATTGTCCTGTTTCACGTCGAAGCTTCAGGAATGCTTCAGCAAGACCCACAAGTTCAAGGCACATATGGCCCAGCGTTATTCCCAACATTTTTGGACGGGCTAAGTCCGGATGGCACCCAAATATACCTTACGTCAGAAGATGCGAATGGTCTGATGTATTGGGACAGTATCATGAACGTGCAAAACGGCACGCTAACAGCAGATGATTTCTTCTTTCGCCCACCCACCGGAGACTCGGTGGGAGTTATTAGCCCGACGTTGGTTATCGATTATCAAAACTCTTATAACGATTCGCAGCCCGGGTATGTGAACGTGCTATCGAACGTACCGGAACCGCCTCAACAGCTGATTCATTGCGCTCCCGCCATGCTAGATGCGTGTGGAAAGGCAACCAACGTTCAGTTAGATCCCTCCGGTCAGTATCTATTCCTAACCGACCCAACATCGCAGCAGGTCGGAGTGGCGCGCATCAACCTGCCCGCAAATGTGGTCGCAGACACCGGTAACCACCTTCCTTTTACCGCGGAAACTCCCGGTTTCGCGTTCAGCCCGGATGGAAAGGTGGTCTACGCATGGCTCGCAAGCGATTCCAACCTCCACATCTATCGCTTTGATCAAACCAGCGGGAATCTCACAGAAGGTGCTGCGTCGATCCCCCTACCCAATGGAGGCGGGTTTGCGCCTGCGCTCCGTCAGTAGATGCTTGAGGGTTTCGCAATGGCAATTGTGGGAGCCCATGCGCTTTCGCAAAGAACCTGCTCTGTAGGACGATTTGCTGCGCCAAGAACAGTCGAGCTTTGCTAGACGGACCGTGGAAAACGGCTGGCCCGTACACTACTTGCTACGAAAGGGGGTTCCGCCGTTCATCCCTTCCAGATATAATGATTTAGCGATGTCGACGGTTTGCGATGCTGCGCATGAATCCCAATTCGCGTCTTGCCCAGTCGCACAGGTCCGAGTGTTGGCTGCACTGCCTGGTGTGTCCGCGCCGTTATCGGGCCAATCTGCCATCGCGTCTGCGTCCCAGCCTCTTCGGTAGCGACTAACTTCTCATCCTCCATCTGATTCGCTTTGGACGGCGTGCGTCCGAACCAGGATTCTCGCGCTTCAAGGCTGCCTTTCCCCACAACGGGCAACCGACTACTGACGGTTGCTAACGGAGGATTCCATGACGACGAAGACCATGACCGCGATCGGTCCCAAAATCAAGACCGCCCTGCCCGGGCCCAACGCGAAGCGCGTGCTCGAGGGAGACGAGAAGTATATTTCTCCGTCCTACACCCGTTCCTACCCGATGGTAGCCAAAAGCGGACGCGGCATAGTAGTGACCGATGTCGACGGGAACGAGTTCTTTGATTTTTCTGCCGGCATTGCCGTGACGTCGACCGGCCATTGTCATCCCCACGTGGTTGCCGCCATTCAGAAGCAAGCGGGCGAACTCATCCACATGTCGGGCACCGATTTCTATTACGAAAACATGGTGGACCTGGCGGCGCGTCTTTCGAAAATTGCGCCCATGCCCGGGCCACACCGCATTTACTACGGCAATTCTGGGGCAGAAGCGATTGAGTGCGCGCTGAAGCTGGCGCGCTACCACACCAAGCGGCAGAACGTGATTGCATTCTTCGGCGCATTTCACGGACGGACGATGGGCGCACTGTCGCTGACCGCGTCGAAGCCGCAGCAGCGGCGCCGGTTTGCTCCGCTCGTGCCGGGCGTGACCCACGTACGCTATCCCGACGTGTATCGCGGCTGTGTTGGCGGTACTCAGGATCCCGACAACTTCGCGCTAGGCTGCGCCCGCTTCATCGAAGAAAAGTTGTTCAAGACCACGTTGGCCCCGGAAGAAGTGGCTGCGATCTTCGTCGAGCCAGTCCAGGGCGAGGGTGGATACGTCGTGGCTCCTAAGATCTTCATGCAGGAACTGCGGCGCATCTGCGACCGTCACGGCATCATGCTGGTTGTGGATGAAGTGCAGAGCGGCATTGGCCGTACCGGAAAGTGGTTTGCTGTCGAGCACACGGGCGTCGAGCCCGACATGGTTTGCATGGCGAAGGGCATCGCGTCGGGCATGCCGCTCGGCGTCACGATGACCCGTGCGGAAGTCATGGACTGGGTTCCCGGCTCGCACGCTTCGACTTTCGGAGGCAATCCTGTGGCGATCGCAGCGGCTCTCGCCACCCTCGATGTTATCGAGAAAGAACACCTGGTCGAGAACTCCGCCAGCGTGGGCAATCACATGATGAAGCGCATGGCCGACTGGCCGAAGAAGCTGAAACTGGTGGGCGATGTGCGCGGCCGCGGGCTCATGATCGGCGTCGACATCGTCAAAGACAAGGTTACCAAGGAATACGCCAACACAGAGCGCGACCGCATTGTCGAAATGGCGTTCGAGCGCGGCCTGCTGTTCCTGGGCTGCGGGCCGAGCACGGTGCGGATCTGCCCGGCGCTGGTGGTCACGAAGGACGAAGCTGACGTCGCGATGGATGTGCTCGAAGAGTGCATCTCGGAGGTGGGCAAAAGCGCGTAGCTGGAGCACGGAACTGAGCGGCAAGACCTCCACCACGGAGCAGTGAGACATGCAGAGAAACAAAATCAATTTCTCCGTGACTCAGTGCCCCCGTGGTGATTAGTTTCGGGAAGGAGATTTCAGCTTCGCCACCAGATCCTGATAGGCCGGCTCGTGGTTCAGGTTGGTGAACGCGGGATCGGATTCCAGATGCACCATGGAATCATCGTGTTTATCGTAGGCGATCTTCAAATATTGCAGAGCTTCCTGTTTGTTGCCCAGGAGGGAGTCGGTCTGGGCGATCGAGTAGGGTGATTGAAGCCCGCCCTCGTAAAGCTTCTTCTGCAACGCCAGCATATTCCGCAACATGCCTTGGGCGCCTGCCGCGGAGAAGCCCTTCGCGGCCGCATCGACGAGTTTGAGACTCGAGTCGTCTCGCATCAGCACTGCTTCGTGCTTCCACTCCGCCAGATATGGAGCATAGTCTCTGTTTTCGAAGTAGATGCTCTTCAGGTAGCGGTGCGGAGAGACAAAATCCGGTTCCGTGGCTTCCAGTTGTTTCAAGAGCGCGATGCCTTCCGCGCACCGGTCCGCCTCGCAGAGCAGGCTCCCCTTGTCGGTCAGCACTGATTTCGATCCCGGATCGAGAGTCTGTGCGCGCTCAATCTCTACCACCGCATCCGAGTGACGGCCTACGGTTGCCAGATAAGTGGCATACCAGTGGTGCGCGACTGGGTTGTTTGGATTTAGTTCGAGCGCGCGGCGGAATTCGCCTTCGGCGCCCGCGGCGTCCCACGTACCATAGAACAGTGCGAAGGCCAGCGAGGCGTGCGCTTCCGAAGACAGGTCGTCGAGTTCTACAGCCCGTTTCGCAGCTGCCAGCGCGCGCGGATAAGCGTCGCTGGCCGGCATCCCGGCGTACTCGCGCAGCAGGTTGTAGCAGTCGGCAAGGCCGACGTATGCTGGAGCGTAATTGGCATCGTGGATGATGGCTTGGGTAAAGTAGTCCACCGCTTTATTCAATCCGTCTGGGGTGCGCTTTTCCCAATAGAATCGCCCTTTCAAATAGAACTGCTCGGCCTCAGCGTTCGCGGAGTGATGGACAGCACCGTTCTCAGTTCCTGCTCTGACCGAGCGGTGTGTCAGCCAAAAACTCCACCCCGCCAGAAGAACACCCACGACCAGACAGACGGCCAACCATTTCCATTTTTCGTGCGACGCTGCCGGGACAGGGTTGACCGTAGGCTCGGCAGCCTTGACTAATATCGGGCCTGGCGGAGGCGGCAGCGGCGCCGGCGCGTGGGTGGGTGCGATCCAACGATAACCACGGCGCTCGACAGTTTGAATGTAGATAGGATTCTCAGCCGAGTCCCCTAAGGCATCGCGAAGACGATTAATAGCGCTGCTGATGCCGTGATCGAAATCGACGAACACGCCTTCCGGCCAGAGGGCCTCGCGGAATTGCTCCCGGCTCAGAACCTCATGGGGCCGGCTCAACAGAAGCCTGAGTGCGCGAAACGGAAGGTCCTGAATCTTGATCTTGACTCCGTTCTTGCGGAGTTCGCCCGAGAACACGTCGGCCTCGAATACTCCAAAACGAATCAACGCTCGCGATCGTCGGGCTGGCTGCATGGCGCGCTTTGCTCACTAGGGAGTTTAGCATCCCGAGGCCCGGAGCAGAACCCCCGTTTTGTGCCGTATCACCACCTCTCTTGTCTGAGTGAGGAATGCCTGCATTTCGATGGAAAACCGGGACTTAGCGCGTGAACTACGTTTGCAGGAGACGTGAATTGACGCCCGGCCAAGGTGTCGGCGAGAGTACGCGAGAGCGTTGCTCGTTGCAACTCTCACGGAACTTTAGCTTTTGTTGCTGCCTTCTTTGGGGGGAGGATAGCGACCAAGCCCGCGGCTTCGTCCGTGGGCTTGTCTTTTGTTTGGAGAGATGGTCGGCCAGCGGAGATCTCCGTCCGTTTCCTTGTCTGGGACACACTGGATGTCAATCTTGTGGATCTGTGAGGCCAGTCACATCTGGTGACCGCCTTCTCCCGCTACATTTGAAGTCGACCCACATGCTCCCGCCCGTTCCCGCGCAATCGATTATTCATAGTCTGGATTGGGTTGCGCACACTGTGTTGCCGGCTGATCCCCGGCCAAGGTACCTGCGCTCCGGCACACAAGCGGAGGAAGACGCATTCTTCCACCCCCGGAAGCTGGGTTAGGTGATGGTGGCCCGCAATTTCCGTTCGCCGCGTTGCCGGGGAGAGATCGACCTCATCGGCTGGGACGCGGATGTTGTTTGTTTCATTGAAGTTAAGACGCGCACGTCGCGCGATGTAAAAACTGCCGAGGCAGCCGTCGATCGGCACAAACGGCGCGAGGTGGCCTTGGTGGCGCGGGAATACCTACGTCGGATGCCACCTACGTGCCAATGGAGATTCGATATTCTAAGCGTATACTATGCCCATCTTAGTTCCCGCCCACAGATTGAAGTGTTTCGCAACGCTTCCTTGACGGCGTGAGATGTAAGGTTTGCGCAACCCCACTGAAAGGATTCTGTAATTGCCTGAATTAAGAAAAGATCCGATTGTCGGCCGCTGGGTGATTATTTCGACAGACCGGGCCAAGCGCCCAACCGATTTTGTCCGCGAAAATATGAAGATCAAGGGGGGATTCTGTCCCTTCTGCTATGGGAACGAGACCAAGACGCCACCCGAGATCCAGGCGTACCGTCCCAACCCAAACGGCGGCCCGGCACCGCAACGGGACACTCCGGGATGGACCGTTCGCGTAGTACCTAATAAGTTTCCGGCCCTGGGAATCGAAGGCACGCTGAACCGACAGGCCGAGGGCATGTTCGATCGCATGAATGGCATTGGGGCGCATGAAGTCATTATAGAAACGCCTGATCACACGGCCAGCCTTGCGACCCTGCCTCCCAAGAGAATCGAAGATGTGCTGTGGACGTTCCGCGACCGCATCCTCGATTTGAAAAAAGATCGCCGGTTCAAGTACATCCTGATCTTCAAGAATCATGGCGAAGCGGCGGGTGCGTCGCTGGAGCATGCGCACTCCCAACTCATCGCGCTGCCCATTCTGCCTATTAACGTGGTGCAGGAACTCGAAGGCGCCAAGCAATATTTCCTTTACAAGGAACGCTGCGTGTTCTGCGACATCATTCGCCAGGAGATGGACAGCGGCACGCGCGTGGTCGCGGAGAACGAAAATTTTCTCACGCTCGCGCCCTATGCTCCGCGCTTTCCTTTCGAGACGTGGATTCTGCCCAAGCAGCACGAGTCGGCATTTGAGAATTCGTCATCGCACATGTTCGAGAACTTGGCCCGGTCACTGAAGGATCTGCTCGGCCGCGCTGACCGGGTGCTCGACAATCCGCCCTACAATCTCGTGATCCATACTTCGCCGGCGCAGGATCCGACGAACGATCACTATCATTGGCACATTGAGTTCATGCCCAAGCTGACCAAGACGGCGGGATTCGAATGGGGAACTGGCTTCTATATCAATCCCACTCCCCCAGAAGAGGCGGCGAAGTTCCTGCGCGAGGCGAACGTGGAAGAGCCTGCTCCGGTCTCTGTCGGGTAGGTTAAATCCGCTCTTTACCAAAAATTAGGGCGCGGTTTAATGCCGCGCCCTTTTGCAATTGGGCTTAGAGAGAGTGAAGAGCGGTGAGGCCTCACGCACTCTTCGTGAAGGCAGGATAGGCGGACTGGTGCGGTCGCTTGTCACCAACTTGTAAAAGTTTCCGCGAATGGAACGTCTCTGACTTGTGCGCCGGTTCATTGACTCTCGTCCGCTCGACCACTAGTATGGCCGGTTTTGAGGTTTCCCATGAAATGCTGCTGGCTGGTGCTGCTGCTCGCGGGATGGGCCTATGCCTCTCCTGGTCCCTCCACTCTGATTACGAATATGCCCGGGCGGACAACAATCAATCTCGACGGCGCCTGGCGCTCCATCGTAGACCCGTTCGACAATGGCAAGTCGAGTTTCTTCCACAATGAAAAGCCGCGCAGCAAGGGCGAGCGAGTCGAATATAGCTTCGACGCGTCGCCCTTGATGAATGTCCCGGGAGATTGGAATACGCAGCGCGAGAACTTGATGTTCTACGAAGGGCCGGTATGGTATCGGCGGGAGTTCATCTACCAGAAGCGAGCCAACACGCGCACCTTTGTCTACTTCGGCGCCGTCGATTACCAGTCCACCGTTTATCTGAATGGAGAGAAACTGGGAGAACACGAAGGTGGATTCACGGCCTTCAATTTCGAGGCGACGTCGCTACTCCGCGACGGCGACAATTTTCTGATTGTCGAAGTCAGCAACGCCCGCCGCGCCGATGCCGTGCCCGCCTTGAAGTTTGACTGGTGGAGTTATGGCGGCATCACGCGCGACGTGATGCTCGTGGAAGTGCCCGCAGTGTTCATTCAAGATTATTCCGTGCAGTTGGCGAGGGGCTCACAAAACGAGATTGCTGGATGGGTGCAATTGAACGGCACGCAGGCTCCGCAAAAGATCGCGCTCGAAATCCCGGAGGCTGGCATTCAGGAAGCGATCACCCCCGATAGATCGGGTCGGGCGAGTTTTCACTTTCCGGCGAAGTTGGAGCTGTGGTCTCCAGCGCATCCCAAGCTGTACGACGTCGTCGTCAAGAGCGGCGATGATACCATCCACGACCAGATTGGGTTTCGCACCATCGAAGTGCAGGGAGCGAACATCCTGCTGAATGGCAAGCCCATCTTTCTACGAGGCATCTCGATGCACGAGGAAGCGCCGTTTCGCGAGGGGCGCGCCTTCAGCCCCGAGGACGCGCGAACTCTCCTCGGCTGGGTGAAGGATCTGGGATGCAATTTTGTTCGCTTCGCTCACTACCCGCATAACGAGAACGAAGTTCGTCTGGCCGATCGCATGGGATTATTGGTGTGGTCGGAGATTCCGGTTTATTGGGACATCGACTGGTCGAATCCTGCAACGCTGGCGAGCGCCGAGACGCAATTGCGCGATGAAATTGCGCGCGATCATAACCGAGCGGCCGTAATTCTGTGGTCACTTTCCAACGAGACCCCGGTGAAGCCCGAGAGACTGACATTTTTGAAGGCGCTTGCACAGGAGGCGCGCGAACTCGATTCCACGCGGCTGATTACTTCGGCGATGAACCACGTCGACGATACGAGTGCGGAGGTGCGCACCATCAGCGATCCGTTGGGAGGAGTGCTGGACGTGCTTAGCATCAACGAATACTTGGGCTGGTACTGGGGGCGCGTAGAAGACGCCGACAAGATGCAGTGGAAATCGGCATGGAACAAGCCGCTGATCGTCAGCGAATTTGGCGGCGGCGCCGTGTTCGGGTGCCACGGCGGCGCGGATGAAATCTGGACCGAGGAATATCAGGACAATTTGTACCAGCACCAGTTGGCGATGATCGAGCGCATGCCGAACCTGGCCGGACTGACTCCGTGGGTGCTGATGGATTTTCGCTCGCCGGCGCGAATGCTTCCCGGCGTGCAGGACTATCACAATCGTAAAGGGCTGATTTCGAATCGCGGCCAGCGCAAGCTGGCGTTCTACACGCTGCAGAAGTTCTACAAGAAACTGGCGGAGGCGGGGAAGTAGGGTAGTGGTCCTACGCGCGAGATCCTTCCCTCCGCTTAAAGAGAGGCTCCGGTCAGGATGATGCCAGCTATATGAAGTACGTCGACGTGCGTGCGGTCAGCCCTGCGTGCGATCCTGAACTTCCTCGTTCCAGGCCATCTGGATCGCTTCCAGCTTGCCTTCGTTGGAGGCTTTGGGATCGCCGACGAAGTCCGGCAACGCAGTCACGTAGCGGTGCAGGTCCGTGAAGCGCACGGTCAGCGGATCGAGTGTGGGATGCGTCTCGGAAAGCAGAATGCCGATGTCTTCGGCGTCGTCCCATGTAAGTTTCTTTGCCATCCTCAGTGCTCCTCAGAGACGTAGTTGCGATTCCATGCGGGAATCTCGACGACCACTTTGCCGGGCTTGGTAATCTGCGCCTGGCAGCCGAGACGCGAGTTTAACTGGAGATCGGCGGCCATGTCCAACCTGTCGGCCTCGTCGTCATCCATGGGCGACAGATTTTCGGCGCCTTCTTTCACCCAGATGTGACAGGTGGTGCAGGCGCAATTGCCGCCGCAGGCGTGGTCGAGCGTGACGCCAAAGTTCAGTGCCACATCGAGCAGAGATTGCTCCTTGCCGTGATCTTCGTAGGGCAACTTGCCGTTTTCGAACTGGACCGTCTTGCCTTCGGGCAGGAACGTGACCTGCACTGTGTTTTCGCCGGGCGCTTCTTCGGTCAACGTGCCAGCTCCTTGCGTCTTTTCTTCAGCCATACCTGCTCCTCGATCTCCTTGTCATCCTGAGCGAAGCGAAGGACCCATGTACTTCTAGCCAGTTGCACATACCCTTCGCGCCAGCCAACGCCGCGCAGAATGACAGGACGAATTCATTCAAATTCCGCTTTCGCCATAGGATGCGGGGCGGTCGGGCCTTCGCCCAGATCCGTCTCGTCCATGTTCTTGCCTTTCAGTGCCGATGACACCGCGGTGTCCATCATCAATTCCGCTAAACGCATGGTGCCCTGGTTCAGCGCGTCGATCGCCTTCCGGATCGCCTGATAATCTTCTTCCGCGTTCACCGCGACCAGCGCTTTCTCCATCTTCGCGATCTGCTTCTTTTCGTCGGTCGTGAGCTGTCCCCATGTCGCATTCTTCTTGCCTTTTTCGAGGGCCGCAAGGATCGTCGACGTCTCGGCCCGCGCCTCGATTAATTGCCGTTGCCGGAAATCTTCTTCGGCGTTATCGAACGAGTCGAGGATCATGCCTTCGACCTGCTCGTCGGTCAGGCCGTAGCTGGGTTGGACTTGGATCTCCGCCTCTTTGCCGCTGCGCTGCTCGCGCGCCGAAACGTGCAGAATGCCATTGGCGTCGATCAGAAACTTGACCTCGACGCGCGGGATGCCAGCAGCCATGGGCGGGATTCCTTTGAGATCGAAGCGCGCCAGCGATCGGCAGTCCTTCGCAAGTTCGCGCTCGCCCTGCAGCACGTGGATCGCGACGTTGGTCTGACCGTCGATCTGTGTGGTATAGAACTGCGTGGCCGATGCCGGAATGGTCGAGTTACGCAGAATAATCTTGTCGGTAACTCCGCCGGCGACCTCGATGCCGAGCGACAGTGGAGTCACATCGAGCAGCAGCATGTTCTCAGTGGCTTCGGACCCTCCGCCGAGGATGTTGGCCTGAACAGCCGCGCCCAGCGCGACGACTTCATCCGGATTCAGGTCGATATGCGGCTCGCGGCGGAATAACTCTTTCACCAGCGCGCGAACTTTCGGAATGCGCGTCGAGCCGCCGACAAGAACGACTTCGTCAATCTGTTCAGGCTTGAGGCCTGCATCTTTCATGGCCTGCTTGCACGGGCCGACAGTGCGGTCGATGACGGGCCGAATGAGATGCTCGTATTGCTCGCGGGTAATCTCACGGCGGTAGTGCTTCCCGCCGGGAAGTTCGATGTCGAGTTTTACCGAAGGCTGCGAAGAGAGCGCGATCTTCGCGTCGATGACGGCTTTGCGGATTGCCTGCACTGCTTCAGCATTGCGGCGAAGGTCGAGTCCGAGATCACCGCGAATGTCGTCGAGCGCGATGGTTATCAGCAGGTTGTCAATGTCGTCGCCGCCGAGGTGTGTGTCTCCGTTGGTGGCGATGACTTCGAAGATTCCGTCGTGCAGCCTGAGGATCGAAATGTCGAACGTGCCACCACCAAGGTCGTAGACCGCGACGATACCGTTCTGCTTCTTATCGAGGCCATAGGCCAGCGACGCGGCAGTGGGCTCATTGACCAGGCGCAGTACTTCGAGCCCGGCGATGCGTCCAGCATCTTTCGTAGCCTGCCGCTGGGCGTCATTGAAGTATGCGGGCACCGTGATGACCGCCTTCGTTACCAGGCCTCCAAAGAAACGCTCGGCACTCCGCTTGAGCTGGCGAAGAATCAGCGCGGAGATTTCGGGCGGAGTAAAAGTCTTGTCGCCCAGCGTGATGCGCAGCACTTCTCCGGCCTGCATATCATCGGCGAGGCGGAAGGGAAAGAGTTTCAACTCCTCTTGAATGTCTTCCACGCCGCGTCCCATCAGGCGTTTGATCGAGTAGACGGCGCGCTCCGGAGTCTCGATCAAGGAATTGCGGGCTGCATTGCCGACGACGGGCTGGTTGTTCGCGTCGAGTGCGACCACCGACGGAAGTAGATTCAAGCCATCATCACCCGGGATTACGACAGGGGTCTCCCCTTGCATAAACGCCACCAGCGAATTGGTGGTACCCAGGTCAATGCCGACGATGCGATCCGATGCCATCTGTTCGTTGCTACTCCTCGAGCGCTGCATTTACATCTCGTACCAGATTGCGGATGTAGCTGCGGCGGTTCAGCACATCCACCATCTTGTTCGTAACTTGAGCGTGCTCTTCCGATGCGGCGTGGCCGCGATCGACCAGGCCGTCCCAGGACTTCCAATATGTTTGCAGCTTCTGCAGGAGCGCTTCATGCTTGGCTTCCAGCGAGAGTTTCTGCTTCCCAATTTCTGCAATGAGGGCCGGATCGTCGTCGCCCACCTTCTTGTTCATGCGCAGTTCCTCGAGCTGCATGTTCAACTCGAAGACTTCTTCGAGCAATTCCGGCGGAACGATCTGCTTCTTCATCACTCCTGTGGCGCGAGCCTGTTCCGTCGCGCTCTTGGACTGCTCTTCCAATTCCACGCCTTCAAGGTGCAACAGGTATTCCGTACGTTTAATGGGGTCGCGCAACGTGCGGTACGCGTCGTTGAGCAGCGAACTTTGTTCCAGGCTCCATTCCTGTTCCTGGCTTCCGGCGCGCGCGTTCAGGTCGGGATGAAGTCTCCGGCTCAATTCATAGAAGCTTTTCTCGAGAGCCGGAACATCGATGTTGAGCTTCGGCGGAAGACCGAAGAACGTGAAATAGTCGACCGGAACCGGAGGCTGTACCTTGCCGCAGGATTCGCAGAAGTGCGCGGCGCGCATGGATCCGCACGACCAACAGGAGTGTGTATCCTCCGGCAGCGGCTTGGCGCCGATCGCGGTAAGTGCGGACTTGGTCATTTGCGTTTCCTCAAACTACATACGAAAACCACTCAAAGACAATGGCACTGGAATCAGGCAGAACGGTCCCGCGTGAGCAGGTTCCGCGGGCTGAGTGCCCGCGCCGCACGGGCATCAGGCGGAGAATGAAGTCCCACAGCCGCACGACTTCGATGCCTGGGGATTCACGAATACGAAGCCCTGTTGCATCAGCGTTTCCTGATAGTCCAGGGTCATGCCGTTCAGGTAGATGAACGACTTCGGGTCGACGAAGACCCGGATGTCGCTGAACTGGAAAATGCGATCCCGCTCGCGCGGCTGCGTGTCGAACCGAACGTTGTAACTCAGGCCCGAACATCCACCGCCCTGCACCCCGAGCCGCAGGCCGCCCTGCTCGGCGGAGATGCCCTCCTTGGCCATGGCGCTGCGCACTTTGGTCAGAGCTTTCTCGGTGACCAGAATGCCTTTGGCCGGTGCGGCGGGCTTGGTTCGTTCTTCAGTCGCGGTCGTCATAAGTCAGCCATGAGCGATGAGCTTCGAGCAGTAAGCAAACACTCGAAGCTCGTTGCTCGTAACTATTTCGCTTCGGCAGCAACCGGGCTGGTCTGTTCCTGCTTCTTCTTCCAGTCACCAATCGCGGCGCGGATCGCATCCTCAGCCAGCACCGAGCAATGGATCTTCACCGGAGGAAGCGAAAGCTCCTTCACGATATCCATGTTCTTGATGGCGAGAGCTTCGTCCACGGTCTTGCCCTTCACCCACTCGGTCGCGAGCGAGGACGAGGCAATGGCCGAGCCGCAACCGAAGGTCTTGAACTTGGCGTCTTCAATGACGTTGGTTTCGCGGTTGACCTTGATCTGCAGCTTCATGACGTCGCCGCACTCGGGCGCGCCGACCAGGCCGGTGCCCACGTCGGTGCTCTGCTTATCCATGGAGCCGACGTTGCGGGGGTTGTTGTAGTGATCGATCACTTTGTCGCTATAAGACATTTTGTTTTTCTCCGAAATCCTTGATTCGATATCTTTACCAGCTTAGTGCGACGCTTCTCCTGCCCACTTCACGTCTTTCAAGTTGATGCCTTCTTTCGCCATTTCGTAGAGCGGAGAAAGTTCGCGCAGACGCTCGACGGTTTCGATGACGCGGTCGGCAACGTAATCCACTTCACCTTCGGTGTTGAAGCGGCCGATGCCGAAGCGAATCGAGCTGTGCGCCAGGTCGTCGCCGGTGCCGAGAGCCTTCAATACATAGGATGGCTCCAGCGTCGCCGAGGTGCAGGCCGAACCGCTCGAAACCGCGATGTCATTGATGCCCATCAAGAGCGATTCGCCTTCCACGTACGCAAAGCTGATATTCAAGTTGCCCGGCAAACGATGTTCGCTTGACCCGTTGATATAAGCCTCATCCAGACGGTTCATAATGCGGTCGCGCAAGCGGTTGCGCAGACCCGCCAGCCGGCAGGATTCTTGCGCCATTTCTTCCTGCGCAATCGCGCAGGCCTTGCCCAGGCCGACGATTCCGGGAACGTTCAATGTGCCGGAGCGCATCCCCCGCTCATGACCGCCGCCGTCGATGCTCGCGGAAATCTGCACCCGAGGATTCTTGCGCCGCACGTACAGTGCGCCGACGCCCTTGGGCCCGTACATTTTGTGACCGGAGATCGACATTACGTCGATGTTCTGCTTGATCACGTCCACCGGAACCTTGCCGATGGCCTGGGTCGCATCGGTGTGGAAGATCACCCCACGCTCGTGACACAGCTGGCCGATTTCTGTCACCGGTTGCAGTACGCCGATCTCGTTATTGGCATACATGATCGACACCAGGATGGTCTTGTCATCCATGGCGCGCTTCAAGTCATCGAGATCGATCAGGCCATCCTTCTGCACCGGTAGATAGGTCACGCGATAGCCATATTTCTCCAGGCGCTTGCAGGTGTCGAGCACCGCCTTGTGTTCGGTGACCGCGGTGATGATGTGGTTGCCCTTCTCGCGATACATTTCAGCGACGCCCTTAATGGCAAGATTGTCGCTTTCGGTGGCGCCCGAGGTGAAGATGATTTCCTTTGTCGTCGCGCCGACCAGCTTGGCGATGCGCTCACGCGCCGTTTCCACGCCCTCTTCAGCAGCCCAACCGAAGGAGTGATTGCGGCTGGCGGAGTTGCCGAACTTGTCGGTGAAATAGGGCAGCATCTCTTCCAGCACCCGCGGATCCATCTGGGTGGTGGCGTGGTTATCCATGTAGATGGGCAACTTCACGCCTTTGGCTTCGGTATGGTGCGCTTGCGTGAGTGCCTGGGGGATCTTGACTTCCGTGCTCATTGAGTGCTCTCCTGCTTCGTTAATCTTTGGATGAATCTTTTGCCTTTTACGCTTCAGCCGATCGTCACTAACTCGCCTGCCTTGGGAGCCTGACTCCCGACTTCTTCCGGTTCTTCCCGCATGTGCGAAATCTTGATGCGCTTCAATACCGCTTCAATACTCTCGTTCACCTTGCGTAGCGGCTCGCGAATGTTGCAGCGGTCGCTCTGGTCGCATTCGCCGCGTACTGTGATGCACGATGTGATGAACAGCGGGCCGTCGATCGCCTGAATCACCTCGAAGGCTGAAATCGTGTGCGCCGCCCGTCCCAGCGTGTAGCCACCATTGGTGCCATGCTGCGACTGCAGCAAGCCGGCCTTGGCCAGGCGCTGAAGAATCTTCGCCAGAGCCTCGGGCGGAATGCCATAGGCGTCCGCGACATCCTTCGCGCTGCGCGAGCCTTCGGTGGAGTGCTCGGCAAGATGCTTCATCGCCATCAGCGCGTAGTCGGCCTTTTTTGTCAGCTTGAGCACTCTTGATCCTGTAAACCGATCCTGTGTAAAACCCGACCAATAGGGTCGGGGTTAATTCCGACCTTTTCCGTCGCAATTCATTCTACGTCACTTCCTTCCGTTCGGGCAAGTTCGCTCAGGCAATTGCAAAAAAACGGCGCCTGACGGTAAGTATCGAGAACTGAATGGCTTATGACTATACGATGATTTTGGTCGGAATTTAGAGGATACGATCGAATCCGGGATCCTCTCGCGCTGCATAACGCCCGTTACGAATTCACAACAGCGTAACGCCTGGGGACTTGACAACCCGCCAAGCCGGTCTAAAATACCGGAAATTCCACGCGAAAACTGCCCCCTGATCTAGTTTCGCTGGAAACGCTTCCGGATTTATGACCTCAAAGCCGACCCCTCCTGCCCCAAGCCGTGACCTCAAGCTGCCTTGCAAGCACCCACGCGTGCAGATCGTCAGCCGCGACGAAGACTCGGAGTTCGTCGAGTGCAAAGAATGTGGCGAGATCTTCGAGTCCAGCGAATTCAAAGACATGAACATCGAGGAGCGCACCCAGGAAACCGAACTCTGACGTGTTTCCGCCGCAGGTGTGACCCCAGTAATCGTTTTGGGCGGTTTCTGCTTGTTCCGCCCAAAATGGCCCTGCTAGTGTCGGACCCGGGGGCGTGTGCGTAGCGGCCTCCGCTTCTTATGCCTACGGTGGCTCTTGTCGTCGACGACTCCATGTTGATCCGCTACACCGTGTGCCGGTTTCTCGAGCAGCGCGGGTTTGCGGTTGAGTCGGCCAGCAATGGCGCGGAAGCTCTCGACGTTCTCTCGCGCGTGCGCGCGGACCTGATTGTGACCGATATGCAGATGCCGAAGATGTCGGGTGGCGAACTGATCTCGGCGTTGAAGAGCAAGCCGGAGACGGCTGGAATTCCGATCATTATTATCGCGGGCCGCACCAGTGGCCTCGACCTGACGGGACAGCGCGCGAACTTTGCCATCTACAAAGACATCGACATCGAAGCGCAGCTGGCCAAGGCGCTCGATGAGGTGTTGGGCAAAGCAAGCCGAGCAACTGCCGCCGGAAACTAGAGTCCGCTGACGAATCAGCTACTTTAGGGCCAGGCCAGCCTCTGCAGAAAAATCCATCGCAGCAAAATCCTTCAGCAGAAATTTAGGATACGCCGCCGCCGCGATCATGGCCGCGTTGTCGGTCGAAAGCGGACGCGAAGGGAAGTACACGGGTAAGCCATGCTTGGCTCCTTCACGCGCAAACGTCTGGCGCAGCTCCTGGTTGGCGGCCACTCCTCCGGTCACGAATAGTGTGGCTACATCGTAGGCCCGAGCTGCCGTCAGAGTCTTTCCGACCAGGTCTTCGACGATAGCCCGCTGGAACGATGCCACGAGGTCAAGCGTGAGCTTGTCGCAGTTGGCGAGGTAGTCCTCGAGCTTGGGCTTCGCGATGTTCAACAGAGCTTTGCGCCGCGCTTCGACGGTCGCACGCATGTCATGCGCTTCAACGTAGCGGAGAATCGCCGTCTTGATGCCGCTATAAGAAAAATCAAAACGCGGACGGTCATCGTTGTCCTCCACAAATCTGCCGTCGTTTCGTCCCCGGCGGTCGCGATGCTTGATCTGCGCCGAGGGAAATCTTACGGCCTTGCAATCTCCATGGGGAGCGAGTCGATCCACCGCTGGGCCTCCGGGATATCCCAGACCCAGGAGCTTGGCGACTTTGTCGAAAGCTTCTCCTGCGGCATCGTCGCGCGTGTGGCCGATATTTTCGTAAGTCCAGGAATTGTCCTTTTGTGCCGCGAGGTACAGATGCGTGTGTCCACCGGAAACGACCAACGCCAGCACCGGAAATTGCAGGTCGTGGTTGCCCTTCTGCCTCTCTTCCAGCAGCACGGCGTGAATATGGCCTTCAAGATGGTTGACGGCAATCAGCGGCTTGTCGAGTGCAAAAGCCAGCGCCTTCGCGTAGCTGATGCCCACGAGCAACGCTCCGGCGAGGCCAGGACCTTGGGTCACCGCGATCGCATCGACGGATTCGTAGGTGTGCTTGGCCTCGGCCAGCGCCTGGCGCACGACCGGAACGATAGCCCGCAGGTGTTCGCGCGAGGCCAATTCCGGCACTACCCCGCCGTAGGGCTGATGGGTAGCGATCTGCGACGCGACGACGTTCGAGATGAGCTGTTCGCCCGAGCGCACCACCGCCGCCGCGGTCTCGTCGCACGAACTCTCGATGCCGAGGATGTAGGCGTCGGGCATACTCCTATATTATTCGAAGTCTTATGACGGACTTGCTGCAACACGTGCGGGAGTCGGGATTCGCGTTCCCCGATCGGCTGATCCACCTATTTGTGGGCGGCTCCGAGTTGCATGGCGCCAAGGTCCACGGGACCGACGACCTCGACATTTATGGCGTCTACATCGAGCCGCCCGAACTGGTTCTTGGATTGGACTCCATGCCGCATTTCGTGTGGTCGACCGCCGGGAACGACGTCCGCATTGGCTCGCATGATGTGGATGTGACACTCTACTCGTTGAAGAAATGGGCGGCCCTGGCGTGTAAGGGGAATCCGACAGCGTTGCACTTCCTCTTCGCCGATGGAGTTCTTCGTAATACGATTTGGAGAGACATCGCCCGCAGCCAGAGCGTCTTTCTCTCGCGAACTTTCGTGAAACCGTTCCGGGGATTCGCCGATGATCAACTGAAGCGGATGACCGGCAGGAACAGCCGCGGCAAGAAGGGCCAGCGGCCCGAGATCGAGGCGAAATACGGGTCCGACGTGAAGGCGGCCATGCGCACGCTGCGGCTGCTGTATGAGTGCAAGGAACTTCTATCCCACGGAACGATAACTCTGCCTCGTCCCGAACGGGATTTTTTGATCGGCGTACGAACTGGCAAGTATTCCATGGACAAGGTCGTCGCCATGGCGCAGAAGCTGTTTGCGGAATGCGAGGAGGCCACCAAATCGTCTCCACTGCCCGAGCGAGTGGATCGGTCTGCCATCTCGAAACTCCTGACCGACTCTTATCGCAAAGCGTGGGAGGCCGCTTAGAACGTGCCGGAGGCATCCCACGCCTTCTGTTTGCTGCCCCCTACTCGAGTGCGATTTCGTCGACCTGAAAGTCGAATTTGCCGGCTGCCGGACCTCCCACAAATAGGATCGCAGAAATGTCGTGGCCGTCGGTTCCGTTGAACGCCGAGAAGGGTATGCTGGTCTTCTTCCACGCCGGGCCGGCTGTGAACGTCTGCTGTGCCGGGATGCGTCCTCCGCTGGTTGTGAATACCAGTACCCGGTAGGTCTGTCCATCGCCTTTGGCAAAGAACGAGATACTCTTCTTCGCCGACAAATCCACCGGAACAAATGGTTGAGCGCCCGGCGCCCACATGACCCCCGCCCACGCGTAAGGCAGGCCGCCATCAATTAGGCCGGAAATATCCAAAGCGTGCTTGTCGCCGTTGGCGCCGCCGTCGACCACTTTCATGCCTCCGCTAGATTTACCGCCGGCGATGCTATCGGTCGAAAGCATCCATTCTGTGCCGAACTTGGCGTTGGGCTTGCCCTCATCGAAGTCGCTGATCAACCCCATAGCCGGGTTCGTGGGCGGCGCGGGCTTGGGTGCCGTCGCCGCATCCAGTTTCGTCTTCTCCAGCGAGGCGCGGTAGCTTGCCCGGTCGTCTTCCACTCCCAGCTTCCATACGGAAACGATGTCGCGGGTGGCAGTGATGTCTTGCGTGGGATCCCCCCTCACCAGCAGCAGATCAGCGCGCTTTCCTGGAGCAATCAAGCCGCGGTCGTCGAGATGAAACGTCGCGGCCGGAACCGAGGTGGCCGTAGCCAGCGCTTCGGAAGGCGTGAGCCCGGATCGCACCAGCAACTCCAGCTCGCGGTGAATGCTTACGCCGTGCGAGGTGCCGGGATTGGGTGCGTCCGTTCCCGCCAGTACCGGAACGTGCGCTGCCTCGAGTTGAGCGACCGTCTGCTCTGCATATTTTTCACTCAGCGATGTCGTGAACTTCGGAAACGATCGCTTCAGGTTGTCCACGTCTTCGGCGGTGAGGTATGGCGCGACACGCGGATCGGTGGTGAGCGATTGGCCGCTGGCCGTGCCGCTCACGCTTTCGAGCACGTCCAGCGTTGGCACCACGAATGCATGATGCGCTGCGACGAGCTTGGCGAAGTCAGGTTCCGGAGTGCTGTCCGCGAACAGATGCGCCAGTCCATCGGCCCCGGCTTCAATCGCAATGCGGGCATCCCGCTGCGTGCCGATGTGGACGACAGCCAATTTGCCTCGCTTGTGAGCAGCCTCAATCAACGCCTTCAACGTCTCCTGGTTGAGGGTCGGGCGATGGCCTCCGTACGCGCTAGCATCGTCAATCACGATCTTGATGTAGTCCGAGCCCTCCGCAATGCGGGCGTCGACCCAGGCTTGCGCTTCAGCAGGCGAGGAGAGCGTGGGAATCTGAATCCCGTACTCGGTGCCATGACCTCCGGGCGCCGTCGCCAGCGTCCCTGCCGAGCGCAGGTCTGCCAAGTCCAGATCCTTGCTTTCGGCCTGCTCTTTCTTGGTTTGCTGCATGTATTTCACGTCGGTGAACATGTCGAGTTCGGTGGTGACGCCGAAGATTTCGGCTTCCTTCAGCGCGGTGCCCCAGGCGTGCGTGTGCGCATCGATCAGGCCGGGGAGGAGTGTGTCGCCCGCGGCCTCGATCGGCTTCACGCTCGACGGGACTTTCAGGTTCTTGCCGACCGCTTTGATCTTGCCGCCTTCCACCCACACATCGGTTTGCTCAAACACTTTGTTGCCATCGAACAAACGCGCGCCGCGTATTACGAAGCTGCCGCTGTGGTCTTGATCAGCAAGAATAATTGCCGGCGCGGACAGCAGCAGATAGAACGCCATCCAGCCAAAGACTCTGAGGGTTGAGGCAAATCGTTTGGATTTCATCGTCATCTCCATAAGTGCGAACTCGAGCTCGCTTATCTGCTCAGTGGCAGGTTCCTCGTCGGGTAACTTGCCAATCTTCCGGTGTTGGGTTTGCTGGTGCCAGTACCAACCGTCACGTGGCCAGCGTGACAAGTGTCATGTGTAAAGCATGCTTGACAGTGAGAAATGTAAAGCACGCTTGACATCACTGTCAAGGGAATTCTTGCTGCGATGCGCCGTACGCGCGAGCGGTATGATGGAAGGCGCACAGCCATGTTGAAAGACTTTGCCAGGTCGATCGTGCAAACCCTGCGCCAGCAAGGCTTTCAGGCCTATCTAGTGGGCGGCTGCGTGCGCGATCTCCTTCTCCAGCGTGAACCGAAGGATTACGACGTGGCCACGAATGCGACTCCGCAGCAAGTAATAACCATCTTTCCCGAGACGTATTCGGTGGGCGCTCAGTTCGGAGTCGTGCTGGTCCCGGCGCCGGACAGCGATGTAGCAAGTACAGGGGTGGAGGCCACTTCAAAATCGCAGGCCGTGGAGGTGGCCACGTTCCGCAGCGACATCGGATACTCCGACGGCCGCCACCCCGACGAAGTTCGCTTCAGCCGCGATGCTCGAGAGGATGTGGCGCGCCGCGACTTCACCATCAACGGGATGCTGCTCGATCCCGTGAGCGGCGAAGTCCTCGATTTTGTCGGCGGCCACGCGGATCTTCAAGCGGGAATCATCCGCACCATCGGCGATCCCGAACAGCGTTTCCGCGAAGACAAGCTGCGCATGCTGCGTGCCGTGCGTTTCGCCGCTCGTTTCGAATACACGCTCGAGCCCGCTACATTCGCCGCCATGCAGAAACTGGCTGCGCAGATTGAGGTAGTATCGCGCGAGCGCGTCCGCGACGAACTAACCCGCATGTTGACGGAAGGGCACGCTCGCCGCGCGTTTCTGCTGCTGGATGCGAGTGGTTTGCTCGAGCATGTTCTCCGGGACATTTCAGCGATGAAGGGCGTGCAGCAGCCGCCGGAATTTCATCCCGAAGGCGACGTGTTCGTGCATACGCTGCTGCTCCTGGACAACCTGCCGGATCCTTGTCCCCTGACACTGGCGTGGGGAGCCCTGCTGCACGACGTAGGCAAGCCTGCGACGTTCCGGGTGGCGCCCGATCGCATCCGCTTCGATGGGCATGTTGAGGTGGGCGTGAAGATGGCGGAGAAAATCTGCCGGGACTTGCGCTTCTCCAACGACGAGACGGAGCAGATTCTGGCGCTTGTCGACAACCACATGCGCTTCGGCCACGCCACGCGGATGAAGGAATCAACGCTGAAGAGATTTCTGCGCATGCCCGCGTTCGATGAACATCTCGCCCTGCATCGTGCGGACTGCCTGGCCAGCCACCGCAATCTGGCGACCTATGAATTCATCCAGCAGAAGCGCGCCGAGATTCCCGCCGAGAAGATGCGTCCCGTGCCGCTGGTGACCGGCGATGACCTGATCGCCGCCGGGCATCTGCCCGGGCCGAAGTTTCGCGAGATCCTTACTGCGGTCGAAGATGCACAGCTCGAAGGGCGCTTGCCTTCGCGGGATGCGGCACTCGAATTCGTGCGCCGCGAATTCCCGGTTTGAGGTTTTACGAGGTGTCCAGCCGCACTGCGAGGGCAATGCTAAAATCGTTATCTCTCAGGTTGGTGGCAGCACTTACGAGACGAGGAACTGCACTTGGAACAAGCTGGTTCAGGGCTGGAAAAAATCGTCGCGCAGTCTTTACGCCTGGCGCCGCGGGCTGAGGCGCCACTGATGGCGTGGCCCGTCGTCTGCGGATCAGCCGTCGCCGAGCGCACGCGGGCGCTGAGTTTCGAGGACGGAGTGCTGCGCGTCGAAGTCGCCGGCCAGGGATGGAAAGCTGAACTGCAGGCTCTTGCGCCGCGCTATCTGGCGATGATCAATCGTTACACCACCGAGGCAGTTCGCAGAATCGAGTTTGTAGTCTTGCCCGCGGAGCGCGCCGGCAAGACTCAGCGCTGAATCCGGACCTTACTCCCATGAAAGTCACCGACAAAGACGTTGCCTACGTCGCCGATCTGGCCAATCTGGAGCTCACCGAGGAAGAGCGTGCCGGAATGCTGCGCGATCTGAATTCCATTCTCGAATACGTTGACCGCCTCAACGAGCTCGATACTTCCGACGTGCCGCCGATGGCGCAGGTTGCCAATCGCTATGGCGTGGACCAAGCGACGCAGGGAAGCGCCCGTTTCGCTTATGCCAGTCGCGAAGATGTGCTCGAGGGGCTGCGCAAGTCGTTGCCGCATGAAGAGGCTCTCGCGAATGCGCCTGATGCCGACGATGAGTTCTTCCGCGTCCCGAAGGTAATAGAACGGTAGCTCAGATTTTGTACGACCACCGGCCAGATGGAGTTAACCTCCCTCACGATCGATGCCGCCCGCTGCGCAGTACAAGAGCGCAAGACCACAGCGCTCGCGCTGACCGAGGCGCACTACGCCCGAATCAAGCAGGAAGACGGCCAGATCGGCGCATTCCTGACCCTCTCGAAAGAGCGCGCACTCGAGCAGGCGGATCGCATCGACCGCATGGCGGCGGAAGGCAAGACGCTGCCGCCGTTGGGGGGAGTGCCAGTCGCGATCAAAGACGTCATGAGTACGCGCGGCGTGCGCACCACCGCCGGCTCGAAAATTCTCGAGACATATATCCCTCCGTATGACTGTACGGCCGTGGCACGTATGGAAGCGGCGGGCGCAGTCATGCTCGGCAAAATGAACTGCGATGAGTTTGCCATGGGCTCGTCGAATGAGAATTCGGCCTACCATTCCGTGCGCAACCCACGCGATCTGAGTCGGGTGCCTGGAGGTTCTTCCGGTGGTTCGGCCGCCGCAGTGGCCGCGGACATGGCGGTCGTTACACTCGGCTCCGACACCGGCGGGTCGATCCGCCAACCGGCTGCGTTCTGCGGCGTGGTGGGATTGATGCCGACCTATCGACGCGTCTCGCGGTATGGACTGATCGCGTTCGCCTCGTCGCTCGACCATATCGGACCGCTGGCGAAAACTGTGAAAGACGCGGCGATTGTGCTGCGCACGATTGCCGGGAGAGACCCGATGGACTCCACCTCGGCGGATATTCCGGTGCCCGACTACGTTGCCGAACTCGACAAGCCCGTTCGCGGGATGAAGCTCGGCGTCGCAAAAGAATATTTCGGCGAGGGGCTCGACGACGAAGTGCGAAACGCCGTGGAATCGGCGATCGATAAACTGAAGAGCTTGGGTTGCGAAATTGTGCCAGTTTCACTCCCCCACACGCCGTACGCGATTCCAACGTATTACCTGATTGCAACGGCAGAAGCGTCGTCAAATCTGGCGCGTTATGACGGCGTGCGCTACAGCCATCGCGCCCGCGGAGTGAAGACCCTGTCAGAAATGTACCGCCGCAGTCGCGACGAAGGCTTCGGAGCAGAAGTGAAACGGCGCATCATGCTCGGCACCTATGCACTCAGCGCTGGCTACTACGATGCGTATTACTTGAAGGCGCAGAAGGTGCGGACGCTGCTGACCCGCGACTTCGACGAAGCTTTCCGTAAAGTGGATGCCATTATGACGCCGACCAGTCCGACGGCGGCATTCCGGCTGGGCGAGAAATCGAATGATCCGCTGTCGATGTACCTGGCCGACATCTACACCGTGACGGCGGATCTGGCGGGGATTCCGGGGATTTCGGTGCCCTGCGGTGAAACGAAAGAGAAGTTGCCGATTGGGCTCCAGATTCTGGGCAAGCATTTTGACGAAGCTGCAATCCTGCGCGTGGCGCACCATTACGAACAATCATCCCGGTAGCGGCCCGTAGTAGCACTCGCCCGCGCAAGCCTTGCACAGAACCTGTCCTTCGCGGCGAACTTCTCTCCGGAAGTTAATGCCTTCTCCGCATGCGTCGCACGTTACGCGCTCGCCTTTGTATCCCGGAAACTCTTCGGGCGCCAGTTCCACCTTGACCCACTGCGTAGTGAAGAGATTGTCGTCGGTGATTTCGCGATAGGCTAACATCTGCTGCTGGTTCTTGTCTGCGATCTCTGGGTGCATCTCGCGGGCCAGAGCCTTTGAAGATTCCTTCGCAGCGATGCGGATCGCCTTGCCATTGCTGACGTCCACAAATGTTGCCGCAACCTTGCCCCAGTCGCGGAATTTGAGCGCGCGCTTCCCTAGTCGGCAACCGGTGACCACTCCGACCGCGTCTGTGGCGCAGCGGTCGATTTCCACGAACGTGACCAGGCGCTTTCTGTCTTTTCCCTGCGGATCATCAATCCCAAGCTTTTGCAATCCGAGCATCGCGAGACGAACGCCGAGAACTTGCCCTGCACAGATGTGTCCGTGGGCCTGTTCAGCGTCGCGGAGATATTCGTCGAGGGATTTCACAAGAACAGCCGTCAGCTCTCAGTTCTGAGCTTTCAGCTTACCATCGCCGCCATCATTTTCGTCGCCAGCGGATGCCGTCTTTGGTGATTTCGACGAGAATGCCCGCTTCGGCGAGTTCAGCACGGATGGCATCTGAAGTCTTGAAATCACGGGCAGAACGGGCTGCTTTCATTTTGGCGATCGTCTTTTCAACGTCAGCATCTGACAGTTGTCCCGACTGAATTGCCTCGAGCAACTCACTACTGATGTCTTTTTCGCGGCCTTCCGCCTGGGCCCACTCGAGGACGCGCTTCATCTTGGGAATATCGTCATCGTCGAGCACGGCAAAGATTTCGTCGAACTTTGTCAGCGCTGCCAGCAGCGGCGCGACGTCATCCTTCTTAATTCCGCCAGTGTCGAAGGCGGCGTTCGCTTGCCGCACCATCTCAAAGATCGCAGCCTGGGCTTGAGCTGTGTTGAGGTCATCGTCCAGTGCAGCGGTCATGCGCTCGACAGCCTGCGCCGCGAGAGTCTTCATCTCGGAGTTGGACCCCTCGGCAAAAGTGCCCGAACTCAAGCGAAGCCGAAAATTCCGCAACCGCTCCACCGAAACCGCGGCTTGCTTGAGTCCATCGAAAGTGAAATTCAGTTGGTTGCGGTAAGGAACCGAGGCGAGGAGATAGCGGAGTGACGACGGTTTATGCCCTTTCAGCACCAGGTCGCGAAGGGTGAAGAAATTCCCCAGGCTCTTCGACATCTTCTCGCCTTCGACCAACAGAAAGCGCGCGTGAAACCAAAACCTCGCGAAAGGCTTGCCGGTAAAGGATTCCGACTGCGCGATTTCATTTTCATGATGCGGAAAGATCAGGTCTTCCCCGCCCGCATGCAGGTCGAAGCTCTCTCCCAGTTCCCGCATCGACATCACCGAGCACTCCAGATGCCAGCCCGGACGCCCCGTTCCAATCGATGTATCCCACGAAGCCTCCCCCGGCTTGGGCGCCTTCCACAGAGCAAAGTCGCGGGCGCTATCTTTGTCGTACTCGTCGACATCGACACGCGCTCCGTCCTGCATGCCACCAAAGTCTTTCTTCGAAAGCTTGCCGTATTTGGGAAACTTGGCAATGCGGAAGTAATACGACCCGTCGTCGGTGCGGTAGGCGATGCCTCGCTCCACCAGCTTCGCCACGAACGCCGCCATCTCCGGAATATGCTCCGTCGCGCGCACCAAAGTCGGCTCCTCGATGCCGATCATCGCCGCATCCTCAAGAAATGCCTTCTCATATTTTGCCGTGTATTGCTGCACGCTAACGCCATCCCGCGCTGCATTACGGATAATCTTGTCGTCGACGTCGGTGATGTTCATAACGTGCCGTACGGTATATCCGCTCTGCCGCAGGAACCGGCGTAAAAGGTCGACCGCCACGAACGTGCGGAAGTTGCCAATGTGCCCATAGTCGTAAACGGTTGGGCCGCAGGCGTACATGCGAACTTCGCGGTCGCGCAGGGCGTGGAATTCCTCGACCTGCGACGACATAGTATTAAAAAGACGAAGCGCCATAGGACGTTCGCGTACCGGGGAAACAAACTACGATTCGACGAACTCAGCTTGAGCGAACTTAAGATTCTAGGGTCGGCGCGAAAGTCGGTCAAATCGCCGTCAGGTGGCCGGGTTTCGGGCCGGGGGTAGGGCGTGGGTGTGTTCGCGCAAGCGTTTCTGCACCAGAATCACGTAATGCAGCGCGGAGATGATCGTAAAGAAAAACGTGGCGCGCAAAAACTCGGTACGCGCGATCCATACCCCCCGCACCGGGCGAATCTCATACAGAAGCACAAAGAACACGGCCGCGATCTGCGAGACCGTGTTGGCCTTGCCAAACATGCTGGGACGGAAGTTGCGCAATCCGGCGATCGCGAACAGGACTGCGCTGGCAGCAAGAATCGAAATATCGCGGCTGAACACCACCACCGTGAACTTCCACGGAATCTTGTGCAGGATCGAGAGCACCAGGAACATGGTGCTCAACAAGAGTTTGTCCGCAATCGGATCGAGGTACTGCCCGAGCAATGTTTGCTGATGCAGAGTTCGCGCCAGCAGGCCGTCGAGCCCGTCGCTAAACCCTGCGATGACGAACACGACCAGCGCCCACAGATATCGTCCCTCCACCAGGTGAATCACGATGAACGGAACAAAAATCATCCGTAACAGGGTCAGTTGGTTGGGAGCAGTGAAAATCTGAGAAAGCTTCACGCACGCTCCTTCGAAGCATGCGATCCGGGATGGTGAGAGTCGTTATCGGCTCGTCCCGGATTTCCCGCAGCGAGCGCCGCTGACGGCTCCAGCCCGGTCTTGGCGAAGAATCGTTGCGAGAGAGACGGCAGGCTGCCGTCGGGCAGGTCCAGTTCGACGCGCTCTATACGATGCATCGGAAAGAAAACGACCGCCGGAGTGAAGGGCTCACCGTCCCGAACCATCACGGCGAGGTCCTCGAACGACGCGAGTTCGGCTCCGCTTAGGCTGAGGCCTTCGGCGGCCAGGGCAAGGATCATCCCCCAGAACTTTTCCCGCGGATTGCACAGCGTCGCGATCACCAGTGCGCCCGGCACAAACGGTTCGCGTGTCTTAGCCGATACGGTTGGAGTGCCGGTTCCCGAGTCATTACCCACACTCAGATTGTCGCCGGCAGGGCCGTGCATTGCAAATCCCGCACTCGCAGCCTTTGGCGATCGGCCGACGAATCCTGAAATCTTTAGGTGGCGTTAGTCAGTCGCACCCCGATCACGGGTTGCCGTTTCCATCAATTCAAGCTCCGGTAAAGATGTGATATCGTGCGGCATCGGAGCGGTCCAGAGGCCAGTCGCCCGGATGGACGGCCAAGCTGCCAAACACGATGTCAGTGGCGGTACTGAATCGCGACGGGAGGCGCGTCACGAATGGCTCCCATTCTGCTCTGGCTCATCCTCATCCTTTGCCTGCTGATTTCCGTGGTCAAGTATTTGATGGGGATCATCTTGAGGTTCGCTTTCCCCAGCACCAAGGCGCGCAAGGATTACACTTACGAGCCAACCGTGAGCGTGTTGATGCCCTGCTACAACGAAGGCAAAACGGTTTACGAGACGATTGCGAGCATCAGCAAAAGCAACTATCCGAGCGACAAATTCGAAGTGATCGCGCAGGACGACTGCTCCGCCGACGATAGCTACGAGTGGATGCTCAAGGCCCAGCGCGACTTCACCAACATCCGCATCCGAACTGGCCGCAATGACGTTAACAGCGGAAAGGCGCGCTCCGTCTGCAACGCGTTGCAACACTCAACGGCAGAGGTCATTATTTCCATCGATTCGGATTGCATCTTCCATCCGGATGCGATCAGGGAGTTAACCGCCTGCTTCGCCGAGCCTGGAATGGGGTCGGTCGGCGGCAGGGTGGGCGTCAGGAACCCAAATGACAATGTGATCACCGCGATTCAGACCATCATTTACTACTCTGCATTTCAGCTTTATAAGATTCCAGAAAACTGGACCCGCAGCGTGTGCTGCATTAGCGGATGCCTGTTCGCAATCCGGCGCACTTTGCTGCTTGAGATTGAGCCGGCCATCCGCGCGCGTAACTGGTTTGGAATTCCGGTGAACCAGGGAGAAGACCGGTTCCTGACGCATCAGACACTGTTGCGAGGTTATGGAACTTATATCAACAACGACGCTCTCTGCTGGACCACGGTGCCAAACAACCTGTCGGTGCTGTTCAACCAGCAACTGCGCTGGCGGCGGAGTATCGTGCGCGACTTTTTCTTTACTCTCAAGACCCTGCCACGCCACGTGTTTAAGCTGCACCCCAACACGGTGCTCACTCTCGTGCTGGTTCCGCTAGGAGCGCTTGTCGGATTCCTGGTCGTGGTCACAGCTCTAGGTTCCGATCCGCTGGCATGGGCGGGGCCGGCGCCGTTGATCACCGCTCTTGGAATTGGAGCTGTGCTTACCTGGGTGATCAAGAAATATAGTGCGAAGGAAGCGCTCGTCCACCCGCTGGCCTTTGCCGCCTATGTCGGCTGGTCGATGGTTAGTAGTTTGTTCCTCACTCCCCTGGCTCTGTGCACCATGGATTCCGCAGACTGGGGGACTCGAATCATAGAGCCACAAGAGGTGCCCGTTGGAAACTCCGACCATTAATACTGCCGCTCCGGAAGTGAAGGAAATTGCGCCAGCGGCTCAGACGAAGCGAGCCCCCGTCAAGCAATCGTTGCACTACCGACTGGTGATCACCGTTTACCGCATCTTTGCCATCACCGTGCTGTATCTGGTGCTGGTCGGCATTCTTACGTATGCCTGGGTCATGGGCTTCTACGCAGTGAACAGTTCGTGGGCCGCTCCGGTGATCCTCTCCGCCGCGGACGAGAAGAGCCTCGATTTTCGCGACAAGCTGGTGATCAGCCAGCAGACCATCGAAGACCTGAAAGTCGATACGAAAAAACTCGACAGCGGTCTGGAGGAAATGAAAAAGCATAGGAGCGCCCTGCTCGCGCTGGAGCCGGAGCTACGACAAGCCATCCTGCGCGAGCAAACCCACAACCTCACCACCGGTCCGGCACTGTCGACGCTCGACCAGCAGAAAGTGGCCGACAACCAGAAAACGCAAAAAGTCCTGGCCCAGCTCAAGGAGGTGGAAGCCAACATCCACAAAGACCTGGCCGCCGGGTTGATTACCCAGGGCGATGCGGCGACGCAACTGGCCGCGCTGAACCAGGCTCAGGGCGCATATACCGACAGCAAAATCGCTGAGGTGTTGCTGACCGACAGCGTTCTAGACAAAACCACGACCGGGACCAGTTCGCTCGATGTGCTGGTCAAACAGGCGGAGTTGCGGTCGGAGGTCGCCCAACTGGATATCGCGATTAACGTCGCGGAAAAACAGCTGCAGGAGGAAACTCGTCAGATCGATCGATTAAGGCAGGCGATCACGACGGCAAAGCAAAGCCCATATTATCTGAACGCCTCCGGCGAGAAGACGTTGTACTTCGCATTCGTTCCGTATGACAACCAGGCCTATGCGACCGCCGGAACCGCGATTTATGACTGTTATCTGAATATGGTTGTTTGCCGCAAGGTGGGTGCGGTCAAGCAGATATTCTCGGGCGAAGAACAAGCCATCCATCCCATTTTCAAGACCCAGATTCGCGGATTCCTGATCCAGATGAATTTGGACAACGCCGAGTCGGCGAAATCGAAGACTGTGTTCCTGGGCCGCAAGCCGATGCTGTTCTAACGCGGCGGCCGGCATCGCTGTTGAGGAGAAAAAAGAATGCTTCTGAATCGCTGGAAGTGTGTGACGGCTTGCACGCTGTTCATCGCGGTCCCAGCCTTGGCCGCTGACCGGAACGACCAACTGGCTTACTGCTCCTACGTGATGGAGCAAGCGCAGGCACAACGGGACCTGCTGCGCACGCCCGTCGCCTCGGCAGGCTTCAGCCAGCCCGACCAGGCCTTGCCGATGCAAGTGGTCGCGGGTGCTTCGGTCGGCCTCTCCGACATCAGAAAAGCCAGTCTGACCATGGACGCAGCGCGCAAGAATTGCGAACTCTACAAGGCCACGACCGGAGCGCAGCAGGACGTTCAGTATGCACTGTCGAGCCTGGAGAAAGAAGCCTTGCGGAATCGGCTCACCCTGATCGAGCAGGTTTCAAAATCACTAGATGAGCTAATGGAAAAGACCTCCAAGATGGTGGAGGCGCAGAACGCCACGCGCCTTATGTTGTTCGCGCTGCAAACCACGAAGATCAAACTGGACGCGGACCGCGCCGATACCGAATCGAAGATCGCCGCGCTCTACACCCCTCTCTTGAGTGATAAGCCGCTGAAAGAACTGGTCGCAGAAAAACTAAACACCGAAGCAACTGAACAGAAAGCGCTCGACAGACTAAGCCGGCAGAATAACTGGGATGTAGCGCTCTCCGTCGGCGTCCATCAGCAGATCAATCCGATTGCACAAAACCCGCAACCGTATGGGGCGGTCTCCGTTAACTACAATTTCGCGAGCCGGGCCATCAACAAGCACCTCGATCGGGCTGTCGAAGCCTACGGCGAATGGAAAAAGACGCAGGAGGGCGATGTTGCACGCAACACGGAGGTCCTTCACCAGCAACTACTGGATTGCGTTTCGGCGCAAGAAACCAAACTCAAATCACTGCAGCAAGAACGGGGACAGATCGACAGGAATCTCCAGTTGGTCAGCAATCCGGATACTTCGGCAGCCCTCGACTTCTCCAACCAGTTGACGGCCGCACAGTTACTTTTGCAGGTTGAGGCCGGCGATGCGAACTTCCGGCTTGAGCGGCTGCGGGAATACCTCGTCAAGAATTACTGATTGTCCGTTCGCCCGCGAACTCCGGTATCCTTGGCGGACATGGAACCTGCCGCTTCCAGTCCGGTGATTGAATTCCGTGACGTTTCCTACCGCGTGGCCGACACGCAAGTGCTCTCCGGATTCAGTCTGCAGGTGCAGAGCGGAGAGACTCTGGTGCTGCTGGGCCGAAGCGGTTCCGGCAAGACTACATCACTCAAGCTGGTCAATTGTCTGCTGTCACCCACTTCCGGGGACGTTCGCGTGAAGGGCATCTCCAACCGCGAAGCCGACGTCATTCGCCTGCGTCGCAGCATTGGCTATGTCATCCAGGATGTTGGATTGTTTCCTCATTTCACCGTCGAGCGGAATATCGGCTTGGTTCCAAAAATCGAAGGATGGACCGAGGATCGAATTCGCGCACGCGTTCAAGAGTTGCTCCAGACTGTCGGACTCAATGCAGAAATCGCCTCGCGTTATCCACATCAACTGTCCGGCGGCCAGCGGCAGCGCGTGGGCGTGGCTCGGGCATTGGCCGCCGATCCCGAAATACTCCTCATGGATGAGCCCTTCGGCGCACTCGATCCTCTTACCCGCGATGAACTGCAGCGGGAATTTCTTTCGCTGCAGCAAAGACTTCACAAGACGGTCGTGTTTGTGACCCACGATCTGCGCGAGGCCTTACGGCTGGGAACACGCATCGCCCTGATGGAGGCGGGCCGGCTGGTCACGGTTCTCTCGCCAGCGGAGTTCTTGCGCTCCACCGATTCAATGGCTGCCGCATACGTAAGAGCTTTCGGGGAAGGTCTGGAGTCGGCCGCCAATCGAGGCACGTCATGAACGTTTTTCGATTCATATTGCAGAATCACGGACAGGTGTTGGAACTTACGCTCGAGCACCTGCGCCTGGTGGGTTTTTCCACGCTGTTCGCAATGCTGATCGGCATCCCATTGGGAATTGCGATTGCCCACAGACCCCGATTCAACAAGCCCGTGCTGGCGAGCGCCAATATTATTCAGACGATTCCGAGCCTCGCGTTATTTGGATTCCTGCTGCCGGTTCCCTGGCTGGGCGAACGCTCCGACCGGCTGGCGATCCTGGCGCTCACACTCTACGCCCTCCTGCCGATTATCAGGAACACATATACCGGCATCCGCGGCGTCGATCCCGCTGTTGTCGAGGCCGGACGAGGCATGGGCCTCACAGAGTCGCAACTTCTGTTTCAGGTAGAACTGCCGCTGGCGGTGAGCGTGATCCTCTCGGGAGTACGCGTGGCCGTTGTCATTTCAGTTGGGCTGGCGACGATTGCCGCGGCGATTGGCGCCGGCGGCCTGGGCGAGTTCATCTTTCGCGGACTGGCGATGGTCGACGACAGAGTCATCCTCGCAGGAGCGATTCCAGCGGCAATCCTGGCGCTGGTTGCTGACTTCGGCGTGGGATGGCTGGAGAGGCGACTGCAGCCGCGATGACGGGGCTTCGATCGAGTCTCTGTGGTGTGCTCCTGGCGGCGCTGGTATCGCTGCTGCCGTCTTGTTCTAAGTCTCACGAAGATCGCATCGTGGTCGGCTCCAAGAATTTCACTGAATCATTCATCTTGGCTGAGCTCATCGCTCAACAGATCGAGGCTCATACCACTCTGAACGTAGAGCGACGCTTCTATCTGGCCGGAACCTACATCTGCCAGCAGGCGATTCTCGCCGGGCGAATCGATGTATATCCTGAATATACGGGTACAGCCCTCACCGCAATCCTCAAGCAGAACGCCAATGGCGATCAGCAGGAAGTGTATCGACGAGTCAAAGATCAGTACGAACATCGCTTCGGCCTGACGCTCGGGCCACCTCTCGGTTTCAATGATACGTTTGCAATGGAGATCCGTGGCGAAGATGCCCGCCGCTTGAACATCAAAACTTTGTCGCAGGCGACGACGTTTGCTCCGCAATGGCGGGCCGGGTTTGGCTACGAGTTTATGGAGCGGCCGGACGGTTATCGGGGATTGGCGGCAACCTACGGCCTGCACTTTGCCGAAAAACCGCGCATCATGGACCTCGGTCTGCTCGCTCGGGCGCTGAAAGATCGCCAGATCGACCTGGCTGCAGGCAACACCACCGACGGGCTGATTCCAGCTCTGGATTTGTTTGTGCTGCAAGACGACCGTCACTATTTCCCTCCGTACGAGGCCGTGCCCGTGATACGCGCGCAGACTGTGCAGCAGCACCCAGAGGTCGCGCAGGCTCTCGCGGAGTTGGCAGGGAAGATTTCCGACGAAGAAATGCAGCGCATGAACTATGCGGTCGACGGTCAGCACCGTGACACGTCCGAAGTCGTGCGCGAATTCTTAAGAAATAAAGGGTTCGCACAGTGAGCCTCGTGAGCGGGGATTGCAAGACCTCAGATCACTAACATCCCTCGCATCGTGAGCACCGCATTCCCCTCGAGGATCACTCGATCGCCCACCAGTTCGCACCAGAGTTCACCGCCGCGCTCCGATAATTGGTGAGCGTGCAACTGCGACTTCCCCAATCGCTGCGCCCAGTATGGAGTCAACGCGCAGTGGGACGAGCCCGTCACAGGATCTTCCGGCATGCCGTAGCTCGGCTTGAAATAACGGGACACGAAATCAACGTTCTTCCCGGGTGCGGTGACTGCCACAACCGCAGGATGCAGCAGCGCCAGGCGCGAGAAATCGGGGCGCATGCTCCGGATTGCCGTCTCATTCTCGCAGACCACAACGTAGATATCGTTCACTTCCAAAACGTCGGAGGGACGGGGCCCCGGCCCGAGCGCCTCGACCAACCCCTGCGGTAGATCTTCGCAATGCTTAGGGAACAGCGCAGGGAAGTCCATGGCAAAGAGATCGCCGTCCCTGCGCACTGTCAAGGTGCCGCTATAACGCGTCTCAAATTGCACCGCGTCGGTCCCCGGTTCGAGCAAGTTGAGCACCACATATGCCGAAGCCAAGGTGGCATGCCCGCAAAGCCTGACCTCACTCCGAGGCGTAAACCATCGCAGTTCGTAATGGCCGGAGTTCGGCACCAAAAATGCTGTCTCAGAAAGATTATTTTCTGCAGCGACTTTCCGCAGCGCGTCGTCATCTAACCATCCCTGAAGAGGACAGACCGCAGCGGGATTGCCCGTGAAGGGTTCGGTGTCGAATGCGTCAACGTGAAACAACGGAATTTGCATCGCCATGATTGTACTGGTCGCTCGCAGGGCTGGTCTCGCTGCCTACGACATGGGTTGCGAGCAGTTCCGTGCCGGTGATAGTCTCTCAGACCTCATCTTCTGGGATGAATTCTGAGCGCCGAAAGGCCTGTTCGGTGCGGTATTCGGACGGCCGCGCCAGAAAGCTTCACGATGGGTGCGCCACACACCCTCGACGTCGTTGGAATTGAGTTCTGGGATTTCATCGAAGCCGTACGCCAGGAGGGCCAATGTTTGCCACCCAAAGCGATGTCGGAATGCGGCATCAACTACTGGAGCGGGTTTCCGATGCGCGGCGCCGCAGTGACGCGCTCTTTAACATTGTCCGCCGCGATTCACTGTACGATCGCCCCATACCGGAGCGTCATCGCATCATTTTTTATGTGGGACACCTCGAGGCCTTCGACTGGAACCTGCTTCACGAAAACGTTCTCGGTCTGAAAAGTTTCCACCCTGAATTTGACCGGCTGTTTGCGTTCGGTATCGATCCGGTGGGCGGAGGATTGCCCTCTGACCAGCCGTCCGACTGGCCCTCCCTCGAAACGGTGCGCGACTATGTAACCAGGATTCGATCCGCGCTGGACGAGAAATTGGCCGATGGACGGCTCGAATCTTCCGGCCTGACCCGCGATGGCTTTCCACTCGACACATTGCTCAACGTGGCTATTGAGCATCGCTTGATGCATGTCGAGACTCTGGCCTACATGCTGCACCAGTTGCCGCTGGATCGGAAAGTCCCGCAAGAAAATCTGCCAAGTCTAGTTACTCCGCCCGTCGACCATCAAATGATTTCCATTCCCGCCGGGACTGCGACGTTGGGTCTTCCCCGCGGAGGTGAGACTTTCGGTTGGGACAACGAATACGGGACACACACCGCGCACGTGCCTGCCTTCGAAATCGATAAGTACGAGGTCACGAACCGGCAATACCTCGAGTTCATGGCCGCAGGCGGCTATGAGACGCGTGCGTTCTGGGCCGACGATGACTGGAACTGGAAGACCGCGCATGCGGTCTCTTATCCTGTGTTTTGGAGCAGGTCGGGCGACGGGTGGCAGTTCCGTACGATGTTTGAAGAGCTGCCTCTGCCTCTTGACTGGCCCGTCTATGTGAGTCATGCCGAGGCGACGGCTTACTCGCGATGGGCAGGCAAATCGCTACCCACAGAGGAGCAGTGGCACCGCGCCGCGTACGGCAGCGACGCCGGTATTGAGAGGAATTATCGCTGGGGCAATCAAGCTCCCACTTTCAGCCTCGGCAATTTCGACTTCCATCACTGGAGCCCGACCCCGGTAAATGCATTTCCTTCCGGCAGCAGCGCCTTCGGCGTTGCTGACTTAATAGGCAATGGCTGGGAGTGGACGTCCACTGTCTTCGCGCCATTCCCTGGTTTCGAGCCATTCCCTTTCTACCGTGGCTACTCGGCTGATTTTTTTGATGGCCAACACTTCGTCATGAAGGGCGGGTCGCCGCGCACGGCTGCCTGCATGCTGCGGCCCACATTTCGCAACTGGTTTCAGGCTCACTACCAGTACGTGTATGCCGGATTCCGCTGCGTGAATCACTGACCGATCTGAATCTGATTCGAAGGAGTTGGCAAATGCTCGTTCATGCGATCCCCGGCAACGTTTCATATGAATTCGCGGCGGATGTTCGCGTCGGACTAACCCGCACGGGACAAAAAGAACTTCCCTCGAAATATCTTTACGACAATGTCGGCTCCGCTCTGTTCGAGGTGATCAGTCACCTCCCCGAGTACGGTCTCACGAGGGCCGACGAACGCTTGTTGCGGCGGAATGCCGATGAGATCGTCGACCGCGTAGCCGGGCCTGTCGCCGTAGCCGAACTGGGCAGCGGCAGTGGCAAGAAGACTCGCTGGCTGCTCGAAGCCCTCTGCCGCCGCCAGCGCACCTCGTACTATCCGGTGGAAATCTCGCACTCCGCTCTGGTCATGTGCGAACGGGAACTCAGCGACATTGATTCCATCAGCATCGTCGGGTTTGAGCGCGAGTATCTGGATGGTCTGTTGGAGCTAGCCGCTTACCGCAAGAGCGGCCAGCGGCTGTTCGTCCTTTTCCTCGGCAGCACCATCGGGAACTTCGATCGTTCTGCGGGACTGAAGTTCCTCTCGGACGTCCGGCGCATTCTTCAACCGGGCGACTCCCTGCTGCTGGGAACAGATTTGGAAAAGCCCAGCGCGCAATTGATCGCAGCTTACGACGATGAGTTAGGAGTAACGGCGGCGTTTAACCTGAACTTGCTGAGCCGCGCGAATCGCGAGCTCGGCGCCGATTTTGATTTGCGCCAGTTCGCCCACGTGGCCAGGATCAACTCTGACGCCCGCAGCGTCGAGATGCACCTTGAGTCCAAGCGCCGGCAGATCGTCAGCATTCCAGCCGCAGAAGTCGTCGTCGAGTTTCTCGCCGGAGAAACCATATGGACCGAAAGCAGCCACAAGTATTCATCCGACGAAGTGATCGAAACGGCCCGCGAGGCCGGCTTCCGCTGTGAAGTGCAATGGATCGATGAGCAGTGGCCCTTTGCCGAGAACTTGCTGATTGCGGAGTGAGCGCGAGTTCTGTGCCGTTGTCCTTATGACGCTCCGGTCTTGCGCCAAGCGCGCAGGTTGATCCCGCTCATCACCATGCAGAATATGTTTGCAGGAATAAATCCCATTTGGGCGGTTCTGAATCCTATGACGCACACGACGATGCTATTAATGCCAGCCAATGCCCACCCTTCCCAACACCGCCGCCCCACCAACACAGTGGACGCGACAGTCAGGATGCAAGATACATAATCGAGCCGCAACACAGATGAAGACCTCCAAAAATATTCTGCGCTATAGACACGGCTCTTGACTGTGATTGTGCCCTTCGTCACATGACTGTAGTCACTTGACCTAAGACCGCAATTCCCGGAGGAAGTGATGGCCGCAAAATGCACCCACCTGAACCAGATCAAGATCACATCGCCGAATAAGCACGTCTGCGAGGAATGCGTCAAAATGGGCGACACCTGGGTGCATTTGCGCCTGTGTCTCTCGTGCGGCAATGTCGGCTGCTGCGACTCCTCGAAGAACAAACACGCCTCCAAGCACTTCCACAAGACGCAGCACCCTCTCATGCGCTCCATTCAGCCGGGGGAATCGTGGATCTGGTGTTATGTGGATGAAATTGAGGCTGGGGAAATCGGCACCTGAAGCTGTTACCTCGAGCGCCGGCGATAATCGCGCAACCGAACGCGGGTTCTGGTATCTAATGGGATTATTGGGTCCGTGGGGTCCGGGTTTACCTGTTACATCCTTAGCCGCTGAGAACGATTGCTGGGAACGACGATGCCGAAGCCGATCTTGCTCACTGTCGACGACGATCCCGATGTCTTGCGGGCGATCGAGCGCGATCTGCGATCGCAGTACGGTGCCGAGTATCGCGTCGTCAGCAGCGATTCTCCAGAAGGCGCGCTGGATCTGCTTAAGGCGCTCAAGCTTCGCAACGACGGCGTGGCCCTTCTCCTTGCCGACCAGCGCATGCCCCACATGGATGGGGTCGTGTTTCTGCAGCAGGCGCGGCAAATATTTCCCGAGGCAAAGCGGGCGTTGCTCACCGCCTATGCCGACACCAACGCCGCGATCAGCGCCATCAACCAGGCCAATCTCGATTATTTCTTCATGAAGCCGTGGGATCCTCCAACCGAAAACCTGTATCCGCAACTGGATGATCTGCTCGGCGACTGGCACGCCTCGTATCGTCCCGCGTATCAGGGGATTCGGGTGCTAGGAACACGATGGTCTCCGCGCTGCTACGACCTGCGTGATTTTCTGGCCCGCAGCCACGTCCCCTTCCAATGGATTGACGTCGAAGGCGCGGCCAACGATCCCGAAACCAAGCGCCTGCTCGATGCCCTGGGACCGGACGCCTCGGAGCTTCCCGTCGTCCTGTTTGCCGATGGGACGAGACTGCTCAATAGCGTCCCAAGCGAAGTGGCTCAGAAAGTGGGATTGCAGACGCGCGCCGAAACCAGTTTTTACGAACTGGCAATTGTCGGTGGGGGCCCGGCGGGTCTGGCGGCCGCTGTCTATGGCGCTTCCGAAGGGTTGCACACCGTCATGGTCGAACGGGAGGCTCCGGGCGGCCAGGCAGGAATGAGTTCGCGAATCGAGAACTATCTTGGATTCCCCGTGGGGCTCAGCGGTGGCGACCTCGCGCGTCGTGCCGTCGCCCAGGCGCGGCGATTCGGAGTCGAAATCCTGGCCCCGCAGGAGGCGGTCGGCATCCGCGTGGAGGGCCCGTATCGCATTATCAAATTAGCCGACGGCACCGAGATCTCCTGTCATGCCTTGATGATCGCCAGCGGAGTGCAGTGGAAACGGCTGGAGGCTCCAGGGGTCGACCGCCTCCAGGGAGCCGGTGTTTACTACGGCGGCGGATCCACCGAGGCACTCTCGTGCAAGGGTGAGATCGTCTATGTTGTGGGCGGCGCGAATTCCGCCGGCCAGGCCGCTATGAATTTTGCGAAGTATGCCGAGCGCGTCGTGATCCTTGTCCGCGGCGATTCGCTCTCCAGCACCATGTCGCAATATCTGATCGACCAGATCAAAGAGACGCCCAACATTCAGTTGTGGACCCACGCCTCCGTCGCCGAGGTTCACGGCGACACGCATCTGGAGGAGGTTTCTGTTCTCTGCACCGACACCAACAAGACGGAGCGCGTTCCGGCCAGCGCGATGTTTATTTTTATTGGTGCCCTGCCTCGCACTGATTGGCTCGCCGGCACCGTCGAGCGCGATGATCGCGGATTCATTCTCACCGGTCCCGACGTAATGCACGGCGGCGAGCATCCCAAGGGTTGGGGGCTTGATCGCGATCCCTTCCTCCTCGAGACGAATGTGCCTGGCATATTCGCGGTCGGTGACGTCCGCCACGGTTCCGTCAAACGTGTCGCCTCTGGAGTTGGCGAAGGATCGGTAGCGGTTCAGTTCATCCATCAGTACTTGAGCAAGGTATAAATGGCCGACACACTGGAACTCCTACGCCGTGTCCCAACGTTCGAAGGATTGCCTGAGGACCAGATCACCTGGTTCCTCAGTCAATCGGAAGAATTGCACCTCAAGTCCGGTGATTTCTACACTCGCCAGGGTGACCCCGCCGACCGGATGGCTGTCATCCTCGAGGGCCACGTGGAAGCACGGGGGGAGTTGAGTGGCGAATCCATCGTGATATCGCTGAAGGCGGGCGACGTCACCGGCAAGCTCCCGTTTTCGCGAATGAAGCTATTCCCTCTGAGCGGGCGCGCCACCACCGACAGTTTCATCTTGCGATTTCCGGCAGCCAAGTTTCCCGAGCTTGTCCAGAAGATGCCCGAGCTTACTCAGCGGCTCGTGGGGCTGATGTCGGACCGCATCCGCGAAACCACTCGCTTCGAGCAGCAGCGCGATCGTCTGGCCGCGCTGGGCAAGCTTTCGGCGGGCCTTGCGCACGAACTCAACAATCCGGCTTCTGCCGCGAAGCGTGCCACCAGCCAGCTTCGCGCCATTCTGAACCGGGTCCGCGATGCCAGTCTCGAACTCGGCCGGCGCGACTTAACTCCCACCCAAAAGGCAGAAATAGAAAAATTGGAGGCTTCACTCGTCCAAACCGATGGACCTCCACTCGACGCTCTCGCCGCCAGCGATCTCGAGGACCAACTCGACTCCTTGCTTCGCAGCCACGGGCAAAACGATTTATGGCAACTCGCCGCCGATCTCGCAAAGAAAAATTTCAAGCCCGAGTTCTTGGAACAAATCTTTGCCGCGCTCGATGCCGATACTGCGCGAGCCGCGCTGGTGCGGATTTCGTCCTCGGTAGAGATTGCCGACCTGCTGAACCAGATTGAGAGCAGCACGTCGCGCATCTCCGATCTCGTCGGCGCGATCAAAGAATACACGTTCATGGATCAGGCCCCGATCCAGAATGTGGACATCGTCAAGACTCTCGAAACCACGCTCACCATCCTGAATCACAAACTCAAGCACGGCGTGACCGTGCAGCGCGACTATCAGAAGATTCCGCTTCTCGTGAATTCCTTCGGCAGCGAATTAAATCAGGTGTGGACCAACCTCATCGATAACGCGATTGATGCGATGGCCGGAAAAGGCGAACTGCGCGTTCGCACGTATCGCGAAGACAATTGTGTCGTGGTAGAAATCGCCGACAACGGCCCGGGAATTTCAGCTGAAGTCGAGCCCCACATTTTTGAGCCCTTCTTCACGACCAAGGCTGTAGGAGAGGGAACTGGTCTCGGCCTCGATACCGTGCAACGAATCGTGAAAAAGCACCGCGGCAGCATTCAAGTGCAGTCCGAACCTGGAGACACGCGTTTTCAGGTGTGGCTGCCACTGGCGGAAAACGCTGCCTGATTCGTCAATCCTGCTGTGATGGAAAACGCGCATGAGTTCCGGACTCGTCCTGCTGTTAGCGCTCGGCATCGGCATCGTGGCAGGGCTGCGATGCATGACTGCGCCCGCGGTCGTGGCGTGGGCGGCTCACATCGGCTGGCTCAATCTTCACGGCTCCCCATTCGCCTTCATGGGAACGGCCTGGGCCGTCGGCATCTTCACCTTGTTCGCTCTGCTTGAGTTTGTCGCTGATCAGCTTCCCTCGACTCCTCCTCGCACCGCCCCGTTGGGACTCTCCGCGCGAATTGTTACGGGCGTCCTCACCGGCGCGTGCCTCGCGGTTGCCGGTAGTGCGACGCCTTGGTTGGGAGCGCGGGCCGGCGTGATTGGTGGAATTACCGGGGCCTTCGCTGGATATCGCGCACGCGTCGGCTCGGTGCGAACCTTTCGGGTTCCGGATTTCACGATCGCGATCCCTGAGGATCTAATCGCGATCGGACTCGGACTGCTTCTGGTTTCTCGCTTTTGAATCGTGTCCTATGACCTCTTCTCAGCAATTCGGCGCTCTCATCATTGGCTCTGGACAGGGCGGAAACCCTCTCGCCATGGCCCTGGCCGCGGCAGGAATGCGAACGGCGCTCATCGAGCGCAAGCATGTCGGCGGTACCTGCATCAATGAAGGCTGCACTCCAACCAAGACAATGGTGGCCAGCGGCCGTGTGGCCTACCTCGCGCGCCGCGCCGCCGATTACGGTGTTCACACCGGGCCGATCACCATCGATATGGCGAAAGTTCGCCAACGCAAGCGCGACATCGTTGACCGTTTTCGAAACGGAATCCAGTCCCGCATTGAGAAGACCGCGAACCTGGAATTGATTTTCGGAGACGCAACTTTCAGTGGGCCGAAGACAGTTGCAGTTCGCACTCAAGATGGCGGTCAGCGCGCGCTTTCGGCAAAATACATCTTCATCAACGCCGGCACCCGTGCGTCGCGGCCCACGTTAGATGGCCTAAACACGATACCGTTTCTCGACAACATTTCCATCATGGAACTCGATGCGGTCCCGGATCACCTGTTGATCCTGGGTGGCGGCTACATTGGCCTCGAGTTCGGACAGTTATTTCGCCGCCTCGGTAGCCAAGTCACGATCGTTCAATCAGCGGGCCAACTGCTCACCAGAGAAGATCCCGACGTCGCCGAAGAAATTGCGAACATCCTGCGGCAGGACGGGGTCGAAGTCATGCTGAACGCGAGAGCAACTCGAGTGAGCCAATCGGATGGTACTATCCGTTTGGAAATCGCCTCACAGAAGGGCCCGACCAGACCGATGGGTTCGCATCTGCTCGTCGCCACCGGTCGCGTGCCCAATTCAGATACCCTCAACCCCAAGGCGGCCGGAATTCAGACAGACAAGCGCGGCTTTATCCAGGTGAACGAAGGTCTCGAAACAACCGCGGAAGGCATCTACGCCTTGGGAGACATCAAAGGCGGTCCCGCCTTCACGCACATCTCCTACGACGACTTCCGCATCATTCGCTCCAACTTAATCGACAAGAAACCTGCTGCCACAAAGAACCGCCAAGTCCCGTATACCCTCTTTACCGATCCGCAGTTGGGCCGGATCGGCCTGACCGAGGCCGAAGCGCGGGCCCAGGGCCGCAACATCCGCGTAGCGAAACTGGCAATGACGCGTGTCGCCCGCGCTCTAGAAGTCGACGAGACTCGCGGCTTCATGAAAGCCATCGTCGACGCGGACACCAACCAGATTCTCGGCGCCGCCATTCTCGGCATCGAAGGCGGAGAAATTATGTCCGCCCTTGAGATTGCCATGATGGGCAAATTGCCCTACACATCTCTGCGCGATGGCACCTTCGCTCATCCCACGCTGGCGGAGTCCCTGAACAATCTGTTCATGGCCATGGACACCGGCAAGTAGTCCAAGCACAATGTAGGCTCAGTCAAACAGCCATTCGAGGCGCACCCACCATGGATGTGTACTTAGTCGACGGCACCTATGAACTGTTCCGGCATTTTTTCGCCGTCCCGGCGACCAAAGATGCGAACGGTCAGGAAATCGGCGCTGTGCGCGGCGTCCTGACCTCCGTGTTGTCGATGATCGAAAAGGGTGGAACCCACCTCGGGGTTGCGACCGATCACGTCGTCGAGTCCTTCCGCAACGATCTCTATCCTGGATACAAAACCAGCGAAGGCGTAGCCCCGGAGTTACTCTCGCAATTTCCCATCCTCGAAGAAGCACTTGCGGCCATGGGAGTTTTAGTCTGGCCCATGGTCGAGTTCGAGGCGGATGACGCGCTTGCCTCCTCCGCCGCGAAAGCGTCACAGGACGGCCGCGTCGGACAAGTCTTCATCTGCACACCCGACAAAGATCTCGGTCAGTGCGTTGCCGGCAAGCGAGTAGTGCAAATGGATCGAAGGAAGGAACTGATCCGCGATGAAGCTGGTGTAGTCGCCAAATTCGGCGTGAGCCCGTCCTCGATCCCCGACTATCTCGCAGTCGTTGGCGACACTGCAGATGGTTTCCCCGGCCTAGCCGGCTGGGGCCAAAAGGCCGCGGCTCTAGTGTTGTCACGGTATCCTCACCTAGAAGATATTCCGAAGGACTTTCAGAGATGGCATCCCTCGATCAAGAGGGCCCGCGCCCTCTCCGAATCGCTGTTCGGCGCATGGACCGATGCATTGCTGTTTCGCACCCTGGCAACGCTCCGCCTCGATGTACCCGTGTTCAACACAGTCGATGATCTTCGCTGGAACGGCCCCGGCGCGAGTTTCGAACAGCAGTGCCGCCGGTTGAAGGCTCCCGACCTGCTCCGCCGCACCCAGGCCGCAGCATCGAACCGACCGGAGTGAGCCAATCATGCCGGACGCCCGCTCCGCATGATAAAATCCGGTACGGACACCCAGTGTCCGACGCCCGGCCCATCCGGCGGCAGCAATTGTTCGGAAACATAATAGGCGCGTAGCTCAGTTGGTTAGAGCGCTACCTTGACACGGTAGAGGTCAGGAGTTCGAGTCTCCTCGTGCCTACCATTTCTTTTCTGTCGGTTAGACGGAAACACTCCGGAAGACTTTACCCACAACTCAATCCACACATCACTGGACGTTCTTCGGTTCTACGCCGAGCGCCTTAAGATATTTGCCCTGCGCCTCCAGTTTGTTGTCGTCGTCGTCTTGTGTGTACAGATTCATTGTCGTTTCGATCTTCGAGTGGCGCAGCATCCCCTGCACCGTCTTCGGCTCAACTTTGGCCGTGTTCGTGAGCCAGTTGCTCAGCGAGTGGCGCAAATTGTGAAGCCCAAAACGGCACCCTTTCGGAATCTGCACCCCGGCAGCGATTGCAGCCGGACGCAGATAGTCCTTCAGGAAGGACCCTGTGCTCATCGGAACCCTGCCGCGCATTTTAAGGCTAGCAAATACGAAGTCCGTATCTTTCTGATACGGCGTTTCGCGGTGCCACTGGCGAAGGTGGTTTGCCAGCATCGGGTGCATCGGGACGTGCCCGTCCGAAGCCTCGGTCTTGGTTTCCCCGTCCCCGCCTCCGTGTGCCCAGCGTTTGCTGACTCGAATGCGGTCCTCCATCCACTCAATATCCGACCACCGCAGAGACAGAATCTCCGATGCACGGAGGGCTGTTGCTGCTGCAGTCAGGACGAGGGTGAAATGGAGAACGTTCGTGAGAGCTTTCAGGATCGCAAGAGTCTGTGCCGGGCTGACAATGATCGCTTTGTAAGAAGACTTGCATTGTGTTTCCACGTTCTCTACCGGGTTTGATTTCAGCTTCCCATGCACGATTCCGATTTTGTAAATGCGACTCATCGTGCCCCGGAGCTTCGAGATCGTGGACCAAGACAAACGCTTCTTTTTCAATGTGCCATCATCATTCAGCACGGGTTTCCGAAGCGAGATTAGCCAAGCCTGAATGTCAAGCGGCGTGATCTCCTCTGCGAACTGCCCGGCCCATCTTGCGACGATCCAGTCACGAACGTTGTGCTCCAGAATCGGTTTCGTGTTTTCCGACTTCGGACGCACCGACAAGTTCGGATCGAGTTCAACGTTGAGGTAAAACTCAGCCAAGCTCTCGAACTTCAGAGGTCCCGCCTGAGGTTGGTCGCCTCGATTCATTCTCCGCGCGGGAATCTAGGACTGCCTGACTGGCGACCATACCCCGAATCCATCAGCCCTGCAATTCTCAACCATAGCGGCAATGTGCGCCCGCAGGGTCTCTTCACTGAATCCCTGCAGATCTCGGCGCACACCCTACGTTACCGGGGTGCGTCAGTTGCCAGAGAGGGGAACGGAGGTAGGGCAGCGAGGGGTTTTGAGTGTAAGAGAGGCCTGTTCTCGACATTTAAGCGTGACCTTGAGAGATTCTGAAGACGTGTACGCCGCGCCATGAACAGGTCCTGTTGTCTGCCCCAAATCGTCGTGGAGTGAGGTTTTCTTTTTTCTGCGCCCAATACCTTGCGTATATAATACGCTAGGTATTGGAGGTTATCATGCCAGAGTCGTTGCCTGACTGCGAGAATCAGAAGGCGACCTTGCTGCGCAAGATCGCTCAGCTGCGCGATTTCCGACCCGGTTCGATCACCACCACCAGCGGCCGCTGTGGCAATCCCACCTGCCACTGCCACCGCCCCGGAGACCCCGGGCATGGCCCCAACCTCCGCCTCACCTATAAGGCTCATGGAAAAACTGTCACCGAGTCCTTTGCCAGTGTGGCGGCTCGGCGCAAAGCGGAGCAGGAGATCGAGGAGTACCGGAAATGGCAGCAGTTGAGTCGCGACTTTGTGGAGGTCAATAGCACCCTCTGCCGGTTGCGGCCGAGCGCCGAAGCAGAGGCCACGCCCCAGGAAAAAAAACGACGGAAGCGATCCAGCAAGAAGTTGCCCGCGAAGTAGAACATCTGCTGACGCTGCTGTTCCGCGAACGTCGTCAACAAGGCAAGCTGGACCTAGAAGCGGTAGAGATGGCGATTCGTTCCGCGCTGCACCAAGCCGGTGCCGCGGCTTTGGGTGAACTGTTGCAGTACGATCCGCCGGAACCGGAGCAGCGCACCCGCTCCTGTCCCTGTGGCCACACGGCCGTCTATCGTGGCTTACAGGCCAAGACCATCCTCACCGCGGTAGGTTCGGCGGAGCTACTACGTCCCTACTTCCTGTGTGCCCACTGCCATCAGGGCCAGTTTCCGGCCGATGTCGAACTCGATGTGGAAAATACCGAACTGTCTCCGAGGGTACGTCGGATGCTGGCCGTCGTCGGCCACGATGCTCCCTTCGACCACGGGTGCGAACAGATGAAATGGTTGGCGGGCTTGGAGGTCACCACCAAAGCAGTGGAACGTACCGCGGAGGCCATTGGCACCGATATCGCCGCCCGCCAGCGTGAGCAAACAAGTCGGGCCCGGCAATTGGATCTTCCCATCCCGATCGGTCCCCCCATTCCCGTGCTCTATGTCGAACTCGACGGCACCGGCGTACCCATGGTGCGCGCCGAGACCGTGGAGCGACCGGGCAAAATCGACGGTCAACCCGCTCGTACCCGGGAGGTCAAACTGGGATGCGTCTTCACCCAAACCGCCTATGACCAGGAAGGCTTTGCCATTCGTGACCCGGACTCGACCACCTACACCGGTGCCATCGAGACCGCCGAGGAGTTCGGCCAACGCCTGTATGCCGAAGCCTGCCATCGCGGCTGGAGCCGCGCCCTCAAGAAAGTGATCCTCGGCGATGGCGCCGAATGGATCTGGAACCTCGCCGATCTGCATTTTCCCGGGGCCCTCCAGATCGTCGATTTATTCCACGCTCGCCAGCATCTCTGGGACCTGGCTCGCCTCCTTTACCCGGGCGAGGATGCCCATCAGAGACAGTGGATCTTGCGCCATCAGCCCAAACTCGACGACGGAAAGATCGAGAAACTGGTTCGCTATCTATACTCCCTGGAAACATCTTCCCCCGAACTCACCCAAACCATCCGCAAGGTCGCCGACTACTTCCTTCGAAATGCCGAGCGCATGCGCTATCCCGAGTTCCGTCGTCAGCATCTCTTCATCGGTTCCGGAGTGATCGAGGCAGGTTGCAAAACCGTGATCGGTACTCGTCTCAAACAATCTGGTATGTTCGCACTTCTATGTCGCACACCCCATTGCGCGCCGACATGCGGTCGAGGAGCCTTGACACCGCCCTCTATGCCTGGGCAAATCATTCCAATATCCGGGGAATGTCAGAGAGCGTTCAGTCCGCCAGAGATGCTGTGGCCGCCCCAAAACTGGATTGCAATGCTTCGTAATGGGCGACGACAACCGCTCTGGACGGGCGACCCAATCGACGTGTTTCCTAGCTGCTGTCACAAATGACAGTTACCAGGCAATTCAGCGCGTGTTGCACTAAATAGAACCGTCTCTGCGGAGCAAACCGCGGAATGTCGACTGCAAACGACAAATAGAAAGACTCATTCTTCAGGTGAGGGAGAGAAAAAGGAATGAAAACCAAAAAAGCAGTCTTAGTCTCCGCAAGCCTCATTCTTATGTGTGCATCGTCCCTACCGGCACAGCAAAAGGGGCAGTGGGTTCCTGGGCAATATGGCCTGAATGCCGGTGCCATTCCCGAACCGGGTCTTACTTATGGCAACCTTGTTGTGAATTACTCTGCCAGCCAGCTGAATGACTCTAACGGAGACCGCATTCTTCCGAGAGTTTCAGGAACGTTTTCGTTCTGGGCGGATGAGAACATCATTTATTACATTCCGGCGCACAAGTTTCTCGGCGGATATTTCATGCCTTATATTTCTTTGAACTTAGCGAACGGTTCCCTTGTCGCTGACATAGTTGGGACAAATCTCGGGGCCAATGGCGGCGGGGCTGGTTTTGCCGATATGTATGTCCAACCGTTTAACCTGGGCTGGCACCTGAAACACGCCGACATCATAGCAGGATACTCTTTCTTCGCTCCTACCGGCCGGTACACTCCGGGATCGAGCGATAACGTCGGATCCGGATATTGGGGTAACGACATAACGACCGGTACCACCTACTACATCACCAAGAACAAGGGCACCAGCGCAAACCTCGCCACCGATTGGGAAATCCACGGACAAAAAACAGTCGCGAGCACTCCTTCAGGCCAGTTCAGCAAGATTACGCCAGGCCAGACCTTCACCGATGAATGGGGAATTGGCCAGGTTCTTCCGCTGAAGAAGGATCTGAGCATGCTGAGCCAGCTCGGACTGGTTGGGTATGATCAATTTCAGGTTACGAGCAATGGCGGCAATTTTCTGATCGCCGGCATCCCGGTCCGGGCGAGCCGGCTTCCTTTCTACTCAGTGCATGCCATCGGCGGTCAAGGTAACTTCATTATGCCCGCGAAGAATGTAGTTCTCTTCTTCAAGTACTACGACGAGTATGCGGCAAAAGCTCGTGTGGAAGGGCGCACGATCGTGTTCGGTGGCTCATGGACGCTGAGAATTCCCAAACCGTCGCCCCCAAAGAAATAGCGCTACGCAGTCTGCTGCAGACGGAACTGACTGTTTGCCGCAAGCGTAACCATTTGCCTTGTCCCCGGTTCCGTTTCGACCTTCCACCGGAAATTGGCTAATCGCTCGCCTGACGTTCGATGACGTGGCGAACAGTAGCATTCACCTTGCCTGCGTCAACGCCGGCGTCGGTGGATAAGTACGTTAATTGTGTGGGCGCCGCAAAACGAGTGCCAGCGGCCTCGACAATCCCAGCGATCTTCAGGATGACGTCCTGGCGAATCGCGGTGAACTCTGCCCAGTCGCCGGTTTGGCCGTAGGCGAAGAGCTCCAGTTCAAAAGCCGCGCCGCCAAAATCGGTTACCCGCAATCTTGAGGTTCCGGGTTCGATCCTGGGGTGTTCGTTCAACATCTTCTGCGTGTCGTCCAGAACGAACCGAAGTTGTTCGGCCTGGGTTTCGATGCGCAGCGAGAAGGTTTGGTGGATAAGCAATTTGGGGCGCGCTTTCAAGTTTTCGAACTGCATTTGCGCGAGCATGCCATTAGGAACAACCAGCAGGTTCTGATCGACTGTTCGCAGCTTCAGCGAGCGAAGCCCAATGTCTTACCTTCTGATGGCGTCCTTACCACTGACTATGACGTGAAAGGCCAGTCGATCAGAAAATCGGCCGCGCAGTTTATCTGTTACCGGACGGAGTAGCCGCGCGCGTCCATACATGCAGAAAACGCCCGCCCGAAGCTGTCCATCGCCGCCCCCTGTTGATTCGCTGGAGGCACTCCTTTTCCGCTGAATCATTATTCTTTGGTTAGCTGCATTCGGGTACTGTCAGAAGTGGCAGTTTCTTGTATGCGCGCGAGTCCTTTCGGTTCTTTGAAGGGCAGATCCACCGTCATGGGGCTGTGATCGGAAATTGCCACGGGCAGACAATTGTTAAGGTCGACGAGCGTTCGTGGGAATTGCGGCGCAAACAAGAAGGACCCTTTCGGATCGCGCGGCGTTTTCAGGTCCGCCTTCACAAAGAACCAATCGAGCTTGAACTTTGCGACCCGAACTCCTTTCCAGATCAGCTCCATTTCAAAGGTGGGCACGAACCCGGCCTTCTGTCGCTGGTTCGAATCCGCCAGAGTGCCGCCTGTGCCGTTCAATGTGCGGTCAGGCACGCCACGAAAATCGATCGCCGTTCCATCGGCGAAGCGGAAATTTTCCACGGTGGTGAATAAGCCTCGTTCGAGATTAGGTGAAAGGCCGGGAAGATTTGCGGAGGTCGGATCGATTCGATACTGGATGCCAGCGATCTTCATTCCGGTTTTCGAGACCGAATAGGCGGCGCCAACGCCGGTGGTCCATTGGACGCCTTTGGTAGTCCAGAAATCAAGACTTCCAAAGCGCTTGTAGAGCTCGTTTGTGGCGTTGGTCGGCGTCGAATCCGATCCGGTCGTGTTCATGTCGCCGGCGATGATTACGGGGCTTTGGATGTCGCGCACTTCGCTCAGCAACTGCTGCATCTGCTGGCGGCGGATTTTGGGCTTGGCGCGGTTCTCCAGGTGGGTTGAGGCGACTGTGATGCGCCCTCCGGGAGCGTCAGGAACGTCCAAGTCGACATGCAGAGTTGTTCGCTGCCCGCGCCGTACTTCCTGCTGGAGATCTTCCCCGACCAGCAGAGCTGCCTTGCGCTTTCCTTTTTCCAACGGAGCGATCCTGCTCTCCTTAAACCAGTCATATCCGACTGTGAAGGGCACCAATCGCGCGTTGCGAATCGGATAGCGGGAGAGAACTGCATTTCCGTGGAGAGCTTTCAGCTTGTCCTTGTCGACATGGAACTCATCGAGAAGCTGCTGCTGCGATTGTTTGTCCTCGCCGTCGTCGAAGGTGTCTGTCCCAAGCTGCTTGGAATCGATCTCCAGAAACTCCACCCCATAAGCCCAATTCATGTTCAGGGTCTTTGCCAACTCGCTGACGACGTTCCGGTAGTCGGTGCGCTTAACTCCCCAATCCACTTCGTTCAAGACCCACACGTCTGCGGCTTTAAGGGTTTCGATCTCCTCGGGGAGTTTTTCCAACTGAATTGTTCGCAAGCTCCTGCCGTTCGCTTTGGCCTTTTCCCGCTCCTCTGCAACCCGGGCGATGAATGCATTCTTATCTTTTAGGAACAGCTCGATGTCATCGAGCTCGAGCCCGCGCTCGATGTTCCAGAAGGCCACGCGGAGGGTCGGACCAAGACCAGGCACTTCAAGCGGGCGGGCCCTTGCGCCGCTCAAGTAGGCCTCATTGTTGATGAAAGGAGTGGTCGTAATGAGGCGGAGTTTTTCCGCCAGCTCAGGACGCATTTCCTGTTCCGAGCCGAGCTGGACCAACTGGTCGTATGAGAGGAATTGAGGACCCGATTCTCGCACGTATTGCTGCGCCTGCAGCGAAGGGACGGCGATTGTGATTAGAAAGCATAAACAACTTCCGCATCCCAACAGTTTCATTGTGCACTCTCCAACAGTTCCTGAACTTCCTCGAGATTCTCGCGCGCGTTTGGCATCGGCACAGCGTTTCGCTCGATGCTTGCTGGTTTCGGCTGTGCGGTGATCAACATCAGGGGCGACCTGTGTGTGCGGTTGTGCTTCCTGAAGACGTAGTCTCCTATCAGCCATCCTGCGGCGCCACCCACGAGCACATCGGTAGGGAAATGCTCCTGTCCGAGGACCCGCATCAGACTTACTCCTGTTGCGGTTGAGTAGACGCCCACCGGCACCCACCTCGATGGATATTCACCTGCCATGACGCCAGCCACTGACCAGGCCAACATGCTGTGTGAAGAGGGAAACGAGCCGTTAGTGCCAACATTTGGAGCGAAGAAATCGCCGGCGGCATTGTTGTACAGCGGCCTCTCGCGACGCAAGATAATTTTGAGATCTGCTCCACAATTACGGCGTCGGCAAGCGCTTCGCCGCTGAGAATGCCGGTTTCCTTTGCATGCGTATTGTTTTTTGCGACTCCGATGCCAAACAGGATCGCAGGCATAGCTATCTGGCCGCCGAGCAGATAGTTGGAGGTGTTTACGCAATCCTTGTTGAAAGCCGGATCGCGTGACAGGTCACGCATGGCGTCAGTGTCCGTGGCCAGAGTGATGCCGGTCGCCGCACCCAGAGGCAAGAGCCACACCAAGTCGTGCGGACGGATGCGCACCGGGCTCGTCCAAATGGGAATCTGATCTTTGAGGATTGCAAGCGGGAGTCCTTTGACGGTGACCTGATCTGATGGCGACGGCGCGTCAGGCAATCCATCCATACCTGTGGCCGCATCCGCGGCTTCTGCAGCCGAAATCCGGAGGCCATAGCTCACCGGAAACGCGCTAATAGCGCAGACCCAACAGAGCGCGATGAGTGTCCCGGTGCAACGGGCATTCATAAACCCGTGCTGTGTCAGAGCGTGAGAGGGCAGGCGCGTGAGGTTCCAGCCAAGTCTCGGGCATTGACAGGCAGCTTTATGGAGGCCGACGCCACCGTGGAGCAGATCAAGAAGGCCTACCGCAAGCTGGCCAAGCAATATCACCCGGACGTGAACAACAGCAGCGACGCCGCTGACCGGTTCAGGGAGATCACCGAAGCCTACGACACCCTCACCGACCCGGACCGGCGACGCCGCACGACCGGCTCCACCGGCACCGGCACCGGCACCGGCACCGGCACGGGCGGCAACATGGTCCGGGTTCACCAGTTCCGGCAACCGAAGCAGCACCGGGAACGGGTCCGCGAACAGCAACGGCTCCCAGGCCGCCAGCCGGATCCTGAAGGTCCTGGAAGATACCTGGCTGGAAATCCGCCGCTGGCACCCGGAAATCCCCCCCGTCGTCATCATCATCGCCAGCGGAACCGATGGCAAGCAGACCCGGCTCGGTCACCACGCCCCCGGCCGGTGGAACGTCGCAGGCGAACAGCGCACCGAGATCATGATCAGCGGCGAAGGACTGCGCCGCAGCTCGCGTGAGGTCCTCGGCACCCTCCTGCACGAGGCCGCCCACGCCCTGGCCCACGCCCGCGGCATCAAGGACACCTCCCGCCAGGGCCGCTACCACAACAAGCACTTCAAGAACTGCGCCGAAGAACTCGGCCTCACCGTCACCCACGATGATCGCAACGGCTGGTCCGCCAGCACCATCACCCCCGCCACCCAGACCGCTTACGCCCGCCAGCTCGACGCCCTGACCGACGCCATGACCTTGTGGCGGCACGGCGAAACCCTCGCCGGCCACACGCCCCGGCGCAACACCAACCTCATCGCGGCGATCTGCCCGTGCGGGCGCTCCATCCGCGTCGCTGCCTCCACCCTGGCCGAGGCACCCATCATCTGCCAGGCCTGCGGCCAGGATTTCCAGGCCAAGAACGCAGACGGCGCTTAAGCGTCAAGTCCCGGCGTCACCTGGATCACGCGCACACACCCGGTCCTCCGGACCGGACGCGCCCCTAATTTCCTCTCCCGGACACGGCACGGGGCCGGTCTTTGCCTGCCAGCACCCGGCCCCTGCCTGTCCACCCCATCCCGTGAAAGGACGCGGACATATGCAATCTAACAGCACCTTGCCCTGGGGCCGCCGGTCCCGACTTCGACGGCGCCCGGACCAGGGGCATCTACGTCCAGTTCTACGACCCCGACGGCAACCGCTACGGCATCCACATACCCCTACCACTGGGCACCCAAGCACCTGCTCACCCTCCGCCAGCTCCGCGCACGGGGCCTGCGCCCCGGCGGACAGCCCCCACCGCCCAGATCCTGTGGCGGCGCGGCCTGCGCGTCGCCTACCTCTACCGCGCCGACCTCGCCCTGCCCAAACGGCAGGCCACACCGCCCAGCTCACCGCCCTGGCCAGGCCCTGGCCGCCCGGCGGACCTGCGCGACCTGCGGCACCGAAAAGCCCTACTGCATCCCCCGCTCAACCGGCCAATGCAACGACTGCACCGGAAGGTGACCCCTCATGAACACACCCGCACGCCACCTGCGCCCGTCAATGCCACCTGGCAAGCCAGCGATCCCGTCCTGGCCGCCCTGCGCGCTGCCCGCGCCCGCCGCGACCAGGCCGACCGGGACATCCGCATCCTGCTCGCCTACGCCCGCGAGCTGGCCACCCCCCGCCCCTACCGGCTCGCCGACCTAGCCGAAGCCACCGGAAAGTCCATCTCCGGCGTCCGTACCGCCTACACCGATCACGATGTCAGCACCGCCCGGCGCATCCTGCACGACACCAGCCTTGCTCAAGACGCCGCTCAGCGCTCGCAGGACGGCGGTCATGACTTACACCACCCGTCCCTGCTCACCGCCCGTCTGGCGTCAACAAGCCCTTGACACCAAAACGGCGATACAGGGCCGTGGAGAACGACGAGTACGCCGCGTTCCTGCGCCGCGTCATCCGCGCCTACAGCCGCCGCGTCGCGGCCGGCGACATCGAGGCCATCACCACCATGGCGAACCTCGCCGATCACCTCGAGGACGCCACCCGCCAGGCCATCACCGGGCTACGCGACTTCGGCTACAGCTGGGCCGACATCGCCCTACGTCCCAGTCTTCCTGCGGGCCGGCAAGGCGCTGCCGCACAAGGTCACCGAGGTGCGGCTGTTCCTGCGCCGCACGCCCCGGCTGGCCTTCCTCCCCAGCCGACCAGGGCAGACCCTAACCAGATCGTCCTGCGAATCGACCCGGACCCGGGCCTGCGGCTGCAGCTGTCCGCCCTGGCCGAACAGTCCTGGCGCACGGTCCACTTGGACACCTCGTTTCGCCCGCGAGCTCGGCGAGCCGCCGGAGCCATACGAGGTGCTGCTGCATGCCGCGATGGCCGGCGACCACCAATACTTCGCCCGGGAGGACAGCGTCGAGGAGACCTGGCGCATCGTGCAGCCGCTGCTCGACCACCCGCCCGACGTCCGCCCCTACCCGCGCGGATCCTGGGGACCCGAGGAGGCGGAAGCCCTGGTCCGCGGCCACCCGCGCTGGCAGCAGCCGTGGCTGCCCGCGGAGGGCTGAGCCCGTAAACCGCACGTCACCGCGGGCCGGCGACGGCGTCGATCTGCGTATCCGGCTGGTAGGTGTAGGCCGCCTCGCGCACGGTCTCGCTGGACTCCAGGGCCGCGCCGAGCGCGCCGCCCAGCGTCGCGATCGAAGTGGCCAGCCAGGCCAGGCTGACCTGGTCGGCCACGCCGGCCGGGTGCCCGAGGACCAGGCCGAGCAGGTTGCCCGGCACCAGCAGCAGCGCCGCGGCGAGCATGGCGATGAACAGGGCCAGGTACAGCGCGGCCACGCCGAGGCCGACGGTGGCCGCGGTGACGATGTTGAACAAGGCCACCTGCTCGCGCGCGGCCGGGTGCGGGCTGCGCTCCCACAGCCCGGTGCTGACCATGATCGTCACGGTGATGGCCGCCACCGAGCCGAGGCTGATGACGACCAGGCGCAGCGGCCCGAGATAGTAGGAGAGCCGCCAGATGTCGCTGGTCACCAGCGCGAACACCCCGGCCGCGAAGGCCACCGCCAGCGCGCGCATGAGCCGCAGCGCCAGCCGCCACGGGCGGTTGGCGCGCAGCATGCCCAGCAGCAGCCAGATGTTGCCGGTGACGACCCGCGCGACGAAACCCACCCCGTGCTCGCCCCGCTCCGTGCGGGCGCCCAGTTCGCGCATGCGGCGGGTCACGGCCTCGGCCAGCGGGAGCCGTTCGGCGGCGCCCTCGGCCTGCTCCAGGTCGCCGAGCATGTGCCCGACCAGCCGGACGATCGTCTCGACGGTGCGCTTGCGCACCGAGACCGGGCCGAGCGCGGGCATGGACAGGACCGCGACGCCGTGGGTCGCGCTGACGTGGGCGATCACCGGCCGCCGCGCGGTCTGCAGCGGGAGGTCGGTGACGCACACCGCCAGGTGCCAGCCGCGCTCGAGGAGCATCCTGCGCCCCGCCGCGATCAGCTCGCCGAGGTCTGTCGGCGGTTGCACCAGCCGGTCGGAGACGAACTCGACCCGCCACCGGACTCCGGGCAGTTGCCCGGCGAGCCGGTCGGCGATCTCCCCGACCAGGCTCTCGGTCAGCTCCGACGCAGGTCCAGGTGCGGCCAGCAGGCCGATGACCAGCTCCGGCTGCGGTTTGGTGTCAGGAACGCTCTCCGCGCCAGGGCCCTCCGACACGATCCCATTTACCACCACGGAGGCCATGTTCGCCAGGTGGGCAGGCCGCCCACATCGCCAGATCGGTTAGCTTGCGGGGTTCCAGAACTCGGCCATTGGTCTTGACCTGGGCTTTTACGCGGCTCGCTGGTATTCGTAGATGAGGCCGCCGAGGACAGCCCGGCGCTTGATCCGCTGCTGGGAGAAGTCAGCGGCGGGGTGGTCGGGCCGGGGTGGGCGGAAGCCCGCAGGATAACCGCGCGCCGAGCCGCCTTACCTGTATCGGGTGATGACGCAAGGTGGTTCGGCCTGGGCATTGCGGGCCCGTGAGGTGTTCTGTTTGGGCGTGGCTGAGTCGGCTCCCTGTCCCTGATAGCTGCCGGGCCTGCGACCGGGCGGGCGGGTCAAGGACCGGGCGGGAGCCCGGCCGGCGTAGCCGGCGCCGTTAGGCGTCCTTGACGCGGCCGCCCGGGAGCGGATCATTGCCAGGCGGCAGGGCAGGGAGCCGGTGGTGCGCGGGTGTGGTCAGCGGTTCAGGCTGGGGCCTTTCTGTGCGGGTGACCAGCCGTGGCGGCCGGGGGCGGGGCAGGAGCAGCCAGCCTTACCTAGGTCCGCGGGGCTTGGGCGCTGCCCCGGCGACAAGATGATTGATTGGGTGTCCCCGGCTTGCGGGGATGCGGCCGCTCAGTCTAATCAGGCCGCCCGCCTGGCCCTTGGTGGCAGGGCCGGCAGCGGCTGACAGCGGCTCGCGGGAGCTGGCCGCGGTGGTTCCCCATCGGGTGAAGTGTGGCTGCGGCGTTCCTGCCCGGGGCCGGCGCGCCAGGGGGCTGGTGACCATGGGCAAGGGCGAGGGTGTTCAGGCGGCGGTGAGCGCGTCGTCGCCGAGTTCGGTCAGGATGTGGCAGGCCTGCCGGACGATCTTGCGGGCCTCGGACAAGGCGGCGCGCTTGCTGTTCTTGCGGTCCTTGACGGCGGCGTAGTAGGCGTGGTCGGGGGCCGAGGCGCGGGCGTGGGTCTTGCCGGCCTCATAGACCGCCCAGCGCAGCACCGGCGGTCCCTGCCGGGACAGCCGCCCGGGCGGGCCTTTGCGGTCCGAAGACCAGACGGTGATGTCCAGCCCGGTGAACCGGACCGCCTTGCGGGAGGAGGAGAACCGGCCTTCCCCGGCCAGCCAGCAGGTCAGCGCCAGCGCGGTGACCGGCCCGACCCCATACAGCCGCGCGGCCAGCACCTTCGCGCCGGTCAGGTGCCGGGCGGCATCCCGCAGCTGCGTGCGCAGCACCTCCATGCGGGCCTCGGTGGCGGCGAGCATGTCCAGGGCGGTGGCGACCTGCAGCTGCCCGGCCGGCGACAGGTGCGCGGCCGCGGCCGCGCGCAGCGCGGCCAGGCCCTGCTCGGTGCGCAGCGCGCCCTCGCCCAGCGCCGGGGCGCCCTGGTGGAAGAACACCGCGTGGATGCGCTGCACCCAGGCGGTGTGCTCGCGGCGCAGGTCGTGGTAGGTCTCCAGCAGCGCCCGGTACTCCAGGATCTGCGCCGGCGGGACCCAGCACTCCGGCAGCCGGCCCTCGGCCAGCAAGCACCCTCAGGTGCCGGGAGTCGGTCTTGTCGGTCTTGGCGTGCCGCTTGCGGCCGCGGGCCGCGGCGGTGTCGGCCGGCTCGCCGACATGCGCGGCGATCCCGGCCGCGGCCAGCTCCTCGGCGACATACCGCCACCCGGTGCACCCCTCCATCGCGAACGCGACGTCGTCGCGGCCGGCGAACCGCGCCAGCCAGGCCCGCAGGTGCGCCCGGTCGGCCGGGGCGATCTGGCCGCGCTTCACCTCCCCGGTCACGGTGTCGAGATAGTCGAAGGTCAGCTGCTTCCGGTGGATATCCAGCCCGCCTACGATGGGCATCGGGACCTCCTCAAGCTCCGAAGGGGCGCACGCGCCCCATGCGAAATGCCTACGCGGTCAAGCGTGACCCGCGTCTGAGCTGGGGAGGTCTCCAGCACCCGGCCAGCGACCTCAGCCCGGCCCGATGCATGTCATCTAATTGAACCTGAGGGCGCTGCGGTCGTGCCGTAGCGTTCGGGAGGCCCGGCGGGCTGGCTCCCGAACCGCCTGCCGGCCGCGTTGTGTGGCCTGGCTTTAGAACGAGGTGCCAGCCTGCCGGGTCTCGCCGTGGCGTGGCTCGAAAGAGGCGCGAGCGCCAGCATCCGGTAATTAGGCATGCCCGCCGCGGTCCTTCCTGTCTGGTGACGATGCTGGAGAGCGTGCTGATGGCGGAAGTGATGATCGGGATCGACCCGCACAAGAGCTCGCATACCGCGGTGGCGATCGGCGCGGGTGAGGAGCCGCTGGGCGAGCTGCGGGTGCGTGCCTGCCCGTCCCAGGCGGAGCAGCTGCTGGCGTGGGCGGCGGCGTGGCCGGAGCGGACCTGGGCGGTGGAGGGCGCCGCCGGGCTGGGCCACCTGCTGGCCCAGCAGCTGGTCGCCGCCGGGGAGCGGGTGCTGGATGTGCCGCCCAAGCTGGCCGCCCGGGTGCGGCTGCTGCAGGCCGGGGACACCAACAAGAACGACCCGAACGATGCCCTGTCGGTGGCGGTCGCGGCGCTGCGCTCCACGGCCAGGCGCCCGGTGGCCGCCGAGGACCACGCCGCGGTGCTGAAGGTCTGGGCCAAGCGGCACCGGGACCTGGCCCGGGCCCGCAACCAGGTCGCCTGCCGGCTGCACGCGGTGCTCTGCGACCTGGTCCCCGGCGGTCACCCGAAGGAGATCACCGCAGCCCAGGCCGCCCGCATCCTCGAGCAGGTCACCCCGTCCGGCGCTGTTGCGCTGGCCCGCTGCGAGCTCGCCGCCGAGTTCCTCGCCGACCTGCGCCGCCTCGACGCCCAGCTGCGCGAGACCAAGCAAGAAGCTGGCCGCGGCGGTCCGGGCCTCGGGCACCAGCCTGACCGGCATCTTCGGCGTCGGCCCGGTCATCGCCGGCACCGTGATCGGCGACGTGCGCCAGGTGTCCCGGTTCCCCGGCCGGGACCACTTCGCCGCCTACAACGGCACCGCCCCGGTCGAGGTGTCCTCCGGGGACCGCAAGATCTACCGGCTGTCGCTGCGCGGCAACCGGCGGCTCAACCACGCGATCCACATGGCCGCGATCACCCAGATCCGGCATACAGCACAGCCACGGCCGCGCCTACTACGACAAGAAGACTCGGCCGAGGGCAAGACCCACAAGGAAGCGCTGCGGGCGCTCAAGCGGCGGATCAGCGACGCCATCTACGCCGCGCTGCAGGCCGACGCCCGGCAGGCCGCCGCCGCCAGCCCCAAGGGCCCGGGAGGGCAACCGGGGAACGACTCTGTCTCCAGCGCGGCCGGCTCACACCCCGAACGCCAGCTCTTCGGACAAGCCACTCCCGGGCCCGCCACCACCCTACGGCCCGGCGCCACCCCAGGCCGCGCCCCCAGCCAGCCAAACCGAGCCCTCCAGCGCCCGGCCCGCCACCCCGCGGCCGCATCGAAGAAACCCCGGCCAGCCACTTGACACCGACAGCAAAGAGGACTCGATATGGTCGGCACGGCCAGGCCCCGTTGCGGCCATCTTGCCGCGCCTGAATGGTTGCTCTGTGCGCCCTGGTTCAGCAATTCTGCGTGTCAATGTGATGGCAATCGCCGCGGCAGTTACCGCGTTGCGCTGTGCGTTGCCGAATCCGCCCATATGATCAACCGGCGCTCCCCGCGCCGGGTTCAGCCTTGAGGAGGCCCGCCTGGGGCGGCGCTGCTGCGGGTGCTGACCGACAAGACGGGGCTGACTGGCGGGCTGTCGCGGGCGCTGGCCACGGACCGGCTGCTGACCCATGACCGGGGCCGGGTGCTGGCGGACCTGGCCTGGCTGGAATCCGGGGATTGAAGCCAGCATCAACGGCGCGGCACGGTGCCGCGAGGCAGCCAGTCGCCGGGTCGTGTCGGGCAGATCTCGGGCGGATATGACCTGGGGGCGATGTGGTGATTCGGGCCGGCCCACCGGGGTACGCAAGCTCTTGTTGGTGCGGAGTTACCTGACAAGATCATCAGCTGCCGTGCCAGCTCTCAGCGGGCGAGATCAGATGAGCCGGGACGGCTCACGGCGCGGCGTCTCACGCAGAAGAGACCAACCCCGTCGCGTCGGAACCTGACCCAGAGCTGTCGTCCCGCGTCACGTCGTGCGCGGGAGAATGGCGGTAGGACCTGGACGGGAAACACCTCTCGCGGAGCAGCACCCGGTGCAGCCGCAGTAGGAGGCAGTGATGGCAATAGCAGTCGGCATCGATCTGGGTACCACCAACTCGGTCATCGCGGCGATGGAGGGCGGGAAGCCGGCGGTGATCCCGAACGCGGAGGGGTCGCGGACCACGCCGTCGGTGGTGGCGTTTACCGATCAGGGTGAGCGGCTGGTCGGCCAGCTGGCCCGGCGGCAGGCGATCCTGAACCCGAAGGGCACGATCTACTCGGCGAAGCGGTTCATCGGCCGCCGCTATGACGAGGTCGCGAGCGAGCTGAGCGCGGTGTCGTTCGACGTGGTGCCCGGCCCGGATGGCTCGGCCCGGTTCAAGATCCGGGACAGGCTGTACGCGCCGGAGGAGATCTCGGCGCTGGTGCTGCGCAAGCTCGCCGAGGACGCCAGCAAGTTCCTCGGCGAGAAGGTCACCGAGGCGGTCATCACGGTGCCGGCGTATTTCAATGACGCGCAGCGGCAGGCGACCAAGGACGCCGGCCGGATCGCCGGGCTGGAGGTGCTGCGGATCATCAACGAGCCGACCGCGGCGGCGCTGGCCTACGGGCTGGACAAGAAGCAGAACGAGACCGTGCTGGTCTTTGACCTGGGCGGCGGCACGTTCGATGTCAGCATCCTCGACATCGGTGACGGCGTGATCGAGGTCCGGGCGACCTCCGGCGACACCCACCTCGGCGGTGACGACTTCGACCGGCGGATCGTCGATTTCCTCGCCGATGAGTTCCAGCGGGACAACGGGATCGACCTGCGCGCCGACCCGCAGGCCTTGCAGCGGCTGTTCGAGGCGGCGGAGAAGGCCAAGGTGGAGCTGTCCTCGGTCACCCAGACCACGATCAGCCTGCCGTTCATCACCGCCGACGCGGCCGGCCCCAAGCACCTGAACACCACCCTCATGCGGTCGAAGTTCGACCAGCTCACCGCCGACCTGGTCGAGCGCACCATCGGGCCGGTCCAGCAGGCGATGGCCGACGCCAAGCTGACCGCGGCCGACATCGACGAGGTGATCCTGGTCGGCGGGTCAACCCGGATCCCGGCGGTGCAGGCCCTGGTGCGCCGGCTGACCGGTGGCAAGGACCCGAATATGACGGTCAACCCGGACGAGGTGGTCGCGCTCGGCGCGGCGGTCCAGGCCGCGGTGATCAAGGGCGACGTCCAGGACGTGCTGCTGCTCGATGTCACGCCGCTGTCGCTGGGCATCGAGACTCTCGGCGGGGTCATGACCAAGGTGATCGAGCGCAACACCACCATCCCGGCCCGGCGAACCGAGGTGTTCAGCACGGCGGAGGACAACCAGTCCGCGGTTGATGTGGTGGTGCTGCAGGGCGAGCGGGAGCGGGCGGCGGACAACCGGGTGCTCGGCCGGTTCCGGCTGGAGAACATCCGGCCCGCCCCGCGCGGGGAACCGCAGATAGAGGTGACCTTCGACATCGACGCGAACGGCATCCTGAACGTGTCGGCGCGGGACAAGGACACCGGGGCCGAGCAGCGGATCACGATCAGCGAGAGCTCCAACTTGGACAAGTCCGAGGTCGAGCGGATGGTCGCCGATGCCGAGGCCAACCGCGCCGAGGACCGCCAGCTGCGCGAGCTGACCGATGCGCGCAACGAGCTGGATTCCGCTGCGTACCAGGTGGAGCGCAGGCTCAGCGAACTCGGGCAGGCGGTCCCGGTGCACGAGAAGGCCCGGGCCGAGACGCTGGTGGCGGACGCGCGGCAGGCGATCGCTGACCAGGCTCCCGCCGGCCGGCTCCGGTCGCTGACGAGCGAACTCCAGCAGGTCTACCACGGCCTAGGCGCCTCCGGGTCCGGGTCGTCCGGGCCGGGGCCGGGCGGAGCGGGGCCGTCGGGCCAGGGCCCCTCCGGTCAGGGGTCACCGGGGCAGTCCCCGGGTGACGACGACGTGATCGACGCGGAGTTCACGACCCCATGACTGACCAGGCGCCCGACGGGACTCCGCGGCCCGGCCAGGGCGACACGCGGCCCGGCCACGGCGATGCCGAGGCCGAGCCGAGCCGGGATGCCCTGCGGGCACGGATCGCCGAGCTGGAGGACCAGCGGCTGCGCGCCCTGGCCGACGCGGACAACGTGCGCAAACGGTGCGCCCGGGACATCGAGCGCGCCCGTTCGGAGGAACGGGCGCGGGTGGCGGCTGACTGGCTGCCGGTGCTGGACAACCTGGACCTGGCGCTGGCGCACGCCGGTGCCGATCCGGGCGCCATCATCGACGGGGTCCGGACGGTCCGCGACCAGGCGGCGGGTGTCCTGCAGCGGCTGGGCTTCGCGCGCCGCGACGACCTCGGCGCGGTCTTCGACCCGTCACGCCATGACGCGATCGGCTCCAGGGCCGGGACCGACGCTCCGGCCGGAACGGTGGTTGAGGTCCTGCGGCCGGCCTACGGTGAGGGCGACCATCAGCTGCGGCCAGCACTGGTCGTGGTGGCGAAGGACGGCTGATGGCATCGGACCGCGACTTCTACGAGATCCTGGGCGTGAGCAGGAACGCCACCCAGGAGCAGATCCAGCGGGCCTACCGCAAGCTGGCCCGCGCGCACCACCCCGACGTGAACAAGGACCCGGGTGCGGAGGACCGGTTCAAGGACGTCTCCGAGGCCTACAACGTCTTGCACGATCCGGAGACACGCCGCCGCTACGACGCGTTCGGGCCGGATTTCCGCCGGGTTCCTGACGACGTCGACCCCGAGACCTGGAACCGTGCCGCCGCGGGCGGCGGCCCGTGGGCCGGCGGCGCGGGCACCGGCCGGCGGGCCCGGCGCGGGCCGGCCGCAGACACGGGCTTCGCTACCGGGTTCGGCGAGGACATCGACCTCGACGACCTGCTCGGCGGGCTGTTCGGCGGCAGAGCCGGACGCGGCTGGGGGCCCATCCCCGGCGCGGACCAGGAAGCGGTCATCGACCTGACCGTGGAGGAGGCGTACCGCGGCACCCGGCGCTCGGTCACCCTCGAGGGCGGCGGGCAAACCCGGACCCTGCAAGTCACCATCCCGGCCGGGGTGACCAACGGGCAGCGGATCCGGCTGGCCGGCCAGGGCGGCCGTGGCACCGAGGGCGCCCCCGCCGGCGACCTCTACCTGATCGTCCGCATCGCACCGCACCCCCGGTACCGGGTCGAGGGCCGCGACCTGCATGTCGAGCTGCCGCTTGCCCCCTGGGAGGCGGCGCTCGGCACCACCGTCGCGGTCGAAACGCCCGACGGCGAGGCCAAGGTGAAGGTCCCCGCGGGCACGTCGAGCGGCCGCCGTCTGCGGCTGCGCGGCCGCGGCCTGCCGAACCCCAAGGGAACGGCGGGTGACCTGTACGCCGAGGCACGGATCCTGGTGCCCAGGAAACTGCCGGCCGAGGAGCGGCGCCTGTTCGAGGAGCTCGCCGCCACATCCACCTTCGACCCGAGGAGGCCGAAGTGAACCCGCAGGCCACCATGAACACCAAAGTGACCGTGACGTATGCACTCACCCGGCCAGCGCGCCTCGACCTCGAATCGTTCGCCCGGGTCACCGGAACCCACCCTGACCTGGTGCGCCGGCTGGTGACCCTGGGCGTGCTGGACGCGGACACCGACGCGGCCGGGCGGCTGTGGTTCGCCCCGTCACAGCGCGCGGCCATGGCCAGGGTGCAGCGGTTGCGCGCCGGCTTCGGCCTCAACTACGCGGCCATCGGCCTCGTCACCGACCTGCTCGACCGGATCGCGGTACTCGAGGCGGCAGCCCGCGGTCACTCCCGACGCACCGGAGGCTAGCAGTGGACCCGAACCGGCTGACGCAGAAGTCGCAGGAAGCGCTGCACGACGCGCAGACCAAGGCGCTGCGTTTCGGGCACACCGAGGTGGACGGCGAGCACCTGCTGCTTGCCCTGCTCGACCAGCCCGACGGACTGGCGCCCCGGCTGCTCGGGCAGGCGGGCGTGGACACCGGCCGGCTGAGAGCCGACCTGGAGGCCGAGCTTGCCCGCCGCCCGCGGGTCAGCGGCCCCGGGGTCGCACCCGGCCAGATCGCCGTCACCCAGCGGCTATCCCGTCTGCTCGACGCCGCCGAGCGGGAGGCCAGCCGGCTCAAGGACGACTACGTGTCCGTCGAGCACCTCATCATCGCGATGATCGACGAGGGCGCCTCCTCCGGCGCGGGCCGCCTGCTGGCCCAGCATGGACTTAGCAAGGACTCGTTCCTCGAGCACCTGACCAGGATCCGCGGCAACCAGCGGGTGACGTCGGCGACGCCGGAGGGCGCGTATGAGGCGCTGGAGAAGTACGGCCGGGATCTGGTGGCAGACGCGGCAGCCGGCAAGCTTGACCCGGTCATCGGGCGGGACGGCGAGATCCGGCGGGTGATCCAGATCCTGTCCCGGAAGACCAAGAACAACCCGGTGTTGACCGGGGACCCGGGGGTGGGCAAGACGGCGATCGTGGAGGGGCTGGCGCAGCGGATCAGCAACGGCGACGTCCCGGAGGGGCTGAAGGACAAGGTCGTCTTCGCCCTGGACATGGGGTCGCTGGTGGCCGGGGCGAAGTACCGAGGTGAGTTCGAGGAGCGGCTGAAAGCAGTCCTGGCGGAGGTGACGGCGGCCGAGGGCCGGATCCTGCTGTTCGTGGATGAGCTGCACACGGTGGTCGGCGCGGGCGCGGCCGAGGGGGCGATGGACGCGGGGAACATGCTCAAGCCGATGCTGGCCCGCGGTGAGCTGCACATGATCGGCGCGACCACGCTGGATGAGTACCGCAGGTACATCGAGAAGGACGCCGCTTTGGAGCGGCGGTTCCAGCCGGTGCCGGTCGACGAGCCGTCGGTCGAGGACGCGATCTCGATCCTGCGCGGGCTGCGGGAGCGGCTGGAGGTGTTCCACGGGGTCAAGATCTCCGACGGGGCGGTGATCGCCGCGGTGACGCTGTCCCACCGGTATATCAGTGACCGGTTCTTGCCGGATAAGGCGATCGACCTGGTCGATGAGGCGTGCGCGATGCTGCGCACCGAGATCGACTCGATGCCGGCCGAGCTGGACGAGCTGACCCGGCGGGTGATGCGGCTGGAGATCGAGGAGGCGGCGCTGGCCAAGGAGGACGACCCGGCCAGCAAGGCCCGGCTGGCTGCCTTGGGCCGGGACCTGGCCGGCCTGCGGGCAGAGGCGGACGCGATGCGGGCGCAGTGGGAATCGGAGCGGCAGGCGCTGCGCAAGGTGCAGGCGCTGCGCGCCGAGATCGAGCAGGTCCGCGGCGAGGCCGAGCGGGCCGAGCGGGCCTATGACCTGAACAAGGCGGCCGAGCTGCGGATGGGCAAGCTGCCCGAGCTGGAACGGCGGCTGGCCGCCGAGGAGGATCACCTGGCCAGCAAGCAGGGCAGCGCCCGGCTGCTGCGCGAGGTGGTCACTGACGAGGAGATCGCCCAGATCGTGTCCCGGTGGACCGGCATCCCAGTGACCCGGCTGCAGGAGGGCGAGCGGGACAAGCTGCTGCGGCTCGGCCAGATCCTGCACGAGCGGATCGTCGGCCAGGACGAGGCGGTCCAGGCGGTGACCGATGCGATCATCCGGGCCCGGTCCGGGCTGAAAGACCCGCGGCAGCCGATCGGCTCGTTCCTGTTCCTCGGCCCGACCGGGGTCGGCAAGACCGAGCTGGCCAAGACCCTCGCCGCGACCTTGTTCGACACCGAGGACAACATGGTCCGGCTGGACATGAGCGAGTACCAGGAACGGCACACCGTCTCCCGGCTGGTCGGCGCCCCGCCCGGCTACGTGGGGTATGAGGAGGGCGGCCAGCTGACCGAGGCGGTCCGGCGCAAGCCCTACTCGGTGGTGCTGTTCGACGAGATCGAGAAGGCGCACCCGGACGTGTTCAACACGCTGCTGCAGGTGCTGGACGACGGGCGGCTCACCGACGCGCAGGGCCGCACCGTCAACTTCCGCAACACCGTCATCATCATGACCTCCAACATCGGCTCCCAGTACCTCCTGGACGGGGTCACCTCCGACGGCGAGATCAAGTCCGACGCCCGCGACCTGGTGATGGCCGAGCTGCGGTCCCGGTTCCGGCCCGAGTTCCTCAACCGGCTCGACGACATCGTGCTGTTCAAGCCGCTGACCCAGCCCGAGATCGAGCGCATCGTCGACCTCATGTTCACCGGCCTGCGGCAGCGGCTGGCCGAACGGTCGCTGACGCTGGAGCTCACTGAGCAAGCACGGCGACTCATCGCCCAACAGGGCTTCGACCCCGTGTACGGGGCGCGCCCGCTGCGCCGGTTCATCGCCCGCGACGTGGAAACCCGCATCGGCCGCGCCCTGGTCGCGGGCGACGTCAGGGACGGCGCCCTCATCCGGGTCGACGCGGCCGAGGGCGAGCTCACCGTCAGCTACGAGAACCCCGGGTAGGAGCGACCGCATGCCAGACGGACAAGGCAGCACGCCAGCGGAGCTGGTCAGGTGCGCGAACTGCGGCCGGATGAACCGGGTTCCGGCCGCCGCGCGCGGAACCCCCCGGTGCGGCAACTGCCACAAGCCGCTGCCCTGGGTTGCCGCCGCGGGCGACGACACGTTCGCCGAGGTCGCCGAAGCGGCCGCCATCCCCGTCGTGGTGGACATGTGGGCGCCCTGGTGCGGGCCCTGCCGCGCCGTCAGTCCCGCGCTGGAGCAGCTCGCCCAGGACCTGGCCGGCACGGTGAAGCTGGTCAAGGTCAACGTGGACGAGGCACCGAAGCTGCAGCAGCGGTTCACCGTCCAGGCCATCCCCACGCTGATGGTGCTGCGGGACGGCAAGGTGATCGCCCGCCAGGCGGGCGCCATGCCGCTGCCCGCGCTGCGGGACTGGGTCCAGCGCGCGCTCGCACAGTCCTAGCTGACCCAAGTCGTAGCGAGCGACCTCATACCGCCGAGGTTCGCGGCTGCGCCGCGAATGGGGTGGTCGGCGGGTTGCGTGGCAGCGAGGAGGTACCCGGTGGGGGTGGCCTCCTCGCTGTGC
>CAVQCF010000015.1:0-17433 GCA_963710885.1 uncultured Acidobacteriaceae bacterium | reverse complement strand
AAGGTGCTGGGCAGAGGCACGCGCCGTGTGGTCAACCGCGCCGCTAGCGCACTGCGACAGGCTGCCAACACCCTGATGCGAAGCCGCAGCTACCTGGGTGCTCAGTACCGCCGTTTGCGAACCAGGCTCGGGGCACCAAAGGCCATCACCGCCATGGCTCACCGGCTCGCACGACTTGTCTATCGCATGCTGAAGTACGGTCAAGCATATGTGGACAAAGGGACTGAGTGCTACGAGGAAAGATTCCGCCAACAACAAATCCACTTACTCCGAAAAAGGGCTGCCAAACTTGGACTCCAGATCGCAGAGATTCACGCTTGAAAGAGTTTTTGGAGAGAGGGATGTCAAGAACATTTTTCTCCCTTCGCCGGAGGCGCGGGTTGGTTCGCGACAATCCAGCCCCTCTCACCCTAGTAGAGGCTTGCGGGGCATGCTCAACTTTACGCCGCCTTCCGCTCTGAAATCGATGTTATATGTACGCAGCCGTGCCGAAACCGAGGTAATGAGGAATGTTGGTTCGGCTTGTGCCATGATTGCTTATCGAGCGAGCCCCGTAACAAGGCTCCGACCTGCCCGCACGCAGCCGGAGCTTTTTCATTTCCTCAAGAGGCTTATTGAATTCGCTTTCCATGTTGAGCCTTTGGGGGGTGACACTATCTCTTCCTCAACATCGATGATCTCGTCTGTTGCATAGGTCGTGATGTCGCCGTTGATATCTTGGAGTACAACCTTGCCGGCCTTGTTCTCGGCAATGTTGTCTCTCATCCAATGATCTCTAGTGTCTGTAAAACGTAGTTCAATTGTTACAGATCGCCCACCGCTGAGGAACACTTTGAGGCACTTCATTGGAGCATCATACGCTCCACCTTGTTGGTGCGCGCTATTGAATTCTCTTTGAGAAGACATTCAGTCTCAGCAGTTCCTCTTTGATTGCCAGGAGACGAAATCTTCTCAACTCATTGGTATTTACTTCTGAAGGAGTGTGATAGTTTTTCCTTCGGTGCCACTGATTGGCGCGCTGAAGCGCTGCGATCTCTCGCCTTAGGGCGAACACTTGTTGTTGAGTGAATGAATCCAAACTCTTGCCTTTCCTATGACTGCTTTGGCTGGTAACGCTCGACGTGTTGCTTGAACAACAGAATGAGGTCGGGTAGTCCGCTGACCACGAAGCGACCGTTGCCAATAGACGCAACCGCGCACCCGCAAGCCGAACAATAAAATTCGTTCTGGTCTGACAGTTTGAAGACCAGCTCCGGTTCTGATTCAGACGATTCCATGAAAACAATCGGTCCCGACGGTGACCCAATCTCGGAAGACATCGGGACCAGTGTAGGGTGCTCTAGCTGGGCAAAGCATAGTCCCTGACCGATGCATTGGCAAGAAAGCCGCTAGGGAAAACGGCTGCAGGACAGAAAAAAAGCCCCGGCGGCGTCACCAAGGGCAAGGATGTTCAGGACTGTCGGGCGGCATCATACCACATCGAATCAACATCACTTGGGGCCTGATATGATGCCTATTTCGAGGGGGAACCAACCGCAAATGACAACACTCAACAAGCTTATGAAGCAGTTGAAAAAGGAACGAGACCAAGTACAGAAACAACTTTCAGGTCTTAATGCTGCAATCTCCGCCTTTGCCGGTGTGTACGCAGGAACCAAACCAACACGCAAGAAACGCACCATGTCCGCAGCCGGCCGGAAGAGGATTGCCGCTGCGCAACGCGCCAGGTGGGCCAAGGTGAGAGCGAAGAAGAAGGGCGCCTGATGTTTTGCTTTCGAAACAACCGACTGCGGACATACCATCGAAGCGGCGGCGGCCTGCAACGTTTCATTGATCTTCAAACCGACAGCGAGCGGAACAAGAACCGGCATACTCGCGATCGATGGGACTGGACAAATGATCTCCCTGACGGAAGTAGGGAAATAGAGTTACGTGAAGCGCGGAATGGAAGGATGAATCGTGTACTTGCGAAGAGTGATTGTCGTACTGTCGTTATCTCTCTTGCTCTCGCAGCAACTCCAAACCCAAAAGCCAACCCCGGCGCCTAGTTCCGGCTCGCCTGCAGCGCAAACACATGGGTAAACTCCTCGAAGCAGACTTCGGGCCCAGAATACGCTCCGGTTGGTACTAGCAGCAGTCCTCGCGCTTGTGCCACCGTTTAGGACAGGAGCGTGGCAGGATCCTGGGGTATGGGGAAAAGAGAATCCAGTGCTGGTGCTGGCGTCGGGAGACGATCCGCAGTTCGCCATGCTGAACGAGCTACCACACACAATCTGTGGGGAGGTTGCCGCGTGTGCCCAAGCCGCGAAGGATGCGACGGTGATCTTGCTATGGTCGGGGACGCGGGAGTTGGTGCGCGAATTGTTTGGTATTTTGCGGGAAGGTGCGCTGGGTACACTCCCGGGCCGCGGGCCTGGACAACCTGTTGTTTCCGGAACTCGTGGAAAGTCAAATCCCGCTAACCAACGGACGCGGCGTGTTCAGTGCGTCGCTCGGGGAGTTTGTGCTAGCAGCGATTTTGTATTTCGCGAAGGATTTCCGGCGGATGGTTCGGAACCAGATGGCATCTGTCTGGGAACCGTTCGACGTGCAAGAGATAGGTGGACAGACGGTTGGGATTTTGGGCTATGGCGACATTGGCCGAGCCGTGGCGAGCCGCGTGCAGGCCATAGGCATGCGGGTGCTTGCGACGAAGCGGCATGTTCCCGGATCGATTGATCCGCTCGTGGATCACTTCTACAAGCCGGAGGAAAGGCGGGAGATGATCGCGCTCTGCGACTACATTGTGGCGACGGCCCCATTGACCGAGGAGACGCGGCACATGATCGGCGACGCGGAGTTTGCGGTGATGGAGCCGACGGCGGTAGTGATCAACGTGGGACGTGGGCCGGTCATTGACGAGGCGGCACTGCTCCGTTCGCTAACGGCTAAGCGAATCAAGGGAGCAGGGTTAGATGTGTTTGAACACGAACCGCTGCCGGAGGGACATCTGCCGTACAAGCTGGACAATGTTTTGTTGTTGCCGCACTGCGCGGACCACACGGCCGACTGGCAGGATCAGGCGATGCGCTTCTTTCTGAAGCAGTATGGCAAGTTTGAGAAGGGCGAACCCTTGAAGAACATTGTCAACAAGCGGCTGGGATATTGAGCAAGGGGTGCCCCTTGCACCAAGGAAACGACCGCAAACGGGCTTGTTGGGAAGTGGTGTGGGAGATTCCAGCCCGGTTGATCAGCGATCCGAAAATAGTCGTGCGAGTCGAATTCTTCGTTGGGATTAGCTTTCGTCCTGCACCTTCACCGTAGAGAGTTGCAAGCTCCCCGATTGGATCGCCTGCACCGAGCGGCCGTATTGCTTCGCCCGACCTGGCGGTCTGTTAGGCGGTTATTCCTGTGATCCGCGTGTCTTCGTGTTTAGGCCAGTGCGGCAGTAGGCCCTATAGGGCCATTGGCTGGAGGTGTGCGCTTCGGCATGTACAGTAGGAGTTCTTCAGAGTAAAACAGGCGATGGGTCGAGTGAAAAAACTACTCCCTGTGGAGCGATCCTAATGTCCAGACTATTACCGAGCGAGCCGCTGGATCCGGTTGTCTCGTTTCAATACGAAGACTATATCCTCACGCATCCGCTGACAGCATGCGGGCCCGTCCCCACAGCGCTGGATCCCAACGGAGTCTATCCATACGTCAGCTACTGCGAGACCGCCAACCGGCCAGTTTTTCAAAATACAACTTCATTGTGCTGGCAAACAGACACATGAAAGTTACGATCTCCCCTGACATGGGCGGAAGAGTGACCTCCCTGGTTCACGAGGGATCGGGGAAGGAGGTCTTGTATGTTCCCCAAGTCATACGTCCGACACGCATCTTGCCGAGATTCTATTTTGTAGCTGGTGGAATTGAAGTGAGTTTCCCGATCTCACATTCTCCCAGCCAGAACGAAAAAATCCTCTACAGAATCGATCGCGACAAGGACAGAGTCTATGTCACGTGCGGCGAGCGTGAGCTGCGCTTCGGAATGCAGTGGTCGGTAGAGTACTCCCTGGGGCCGCAGGACGCCTTCTTAATGGAACGCGTGTTGTTCCACAATCCTGGAACATCGGCATATCCATGGATGTCCTGGTCCAACGCCGCGCTTCCCTCAGCCCCCGACACCGAATTTCATTTCCCCAAGGGCGAAGTCCTGTCCCATGTTCACGAATTGACACCATCGATTGGCAGAGGCAAGGCCCCAAACACGAATCTGACATTAAGGAAATGACGGGCTATTTCTGGAAGAGTCGTGATGCCAATGCTTTCGGGGCCTTTACAGCTTCCCTAGGCACTGGGCTCTATCACGTCGCTGATGAAGCCATTTCGCCAGCAATGAAATTGTGGAGCTACGGCGTCGGCGACGACCGCGCATGGGCCACGCTGAGTACGGCGTCCCCGGGGCCATACATTGAGATCCAAGGTGGGCCAATCGGGGACCAGTCCATCAAACGCGAACTGCCGCCAAAGGAAACGCGATGGCATATCGAATACTGGATACCGACTGACAAGCCCTTGGACATCTATGCCTTGACAGTGCCCGAACGTGATTTGAGGGCGGTGAGCGAGATTCCCCTGTTTGAATGGGCGAGACCCGACGGGGTCAGAGTATGGAAGGAACTGCTGCAGGCCTACAGGGAGAGAGGCAGTTTGCCCGATCCTCCCCAGATCGACGAGAACCTCTGGGCGCCATCCGGGATGGAAGACCTGGCCTCGGCTTTCGAATGGGCTATCCAAAATTCCCATGATGTGCGGGCCGACTTGTGGAGATTTCATTACGGGGCCTGGCTGGCAGGGACCGGAAAAATCGAAGATTCGATCCGCACACTCTCCACCTCTAGGATCGGCGTGGCGGCAGCACTGTTAGCGCGGCTTTACCAAGCGAAAGGCGACACCCGGAGCGCAGCTGCGGCCTTGGAAACGATTCTGGAATCCTGGCTTCAGTTGCACCCGCAGGTAGTGGTCGAACGGGACGGAATACTGCGTGCCGTGGGAACGCAAACGCTGGCCGAGCGTGAGCAGTGGCTTAGTAGAGCCGGGGCGCTGAAGGACGAATGGATCATCGAACGCAAGGTGCAGCTCTTGATCGACAAAGGCGAAATTCAAAACGCCCGGCAACTACTCTTGTCCGTTCCATTCCAGAAAGTACATCAGACCTATACCCGTACTGGTATGTGGCGGCAAATATGTGAAAAGCTGGGAGAGCCCTGCGATCCGGTTCCTCAGGTCCTTGGAGAAGATCGCCTCGCCCGATTTGGTGCTTACCGCGAGTTCCAGTAGTTGCCAAATAAGCCGGCGACCGGGACTACAGGCCAAAACCGGCAACTGGCAGCGCAGACAAGCCCTTGTATGCGGCGTTACTATCGCACGCTTGGGCCAGACTTCTGCTTGTAGGAGATTCCACGAGATCGGTGCTGGGAAACGCGCGCGAAGTTGGTCGGTACTGTCTGTCCCGTCGCGCTGGCTCTCCAAAAGCGAAGGCCGTCACGATTCCGTCGTTCCGCATCGGCACGTGCGTCAGGTTTGATCCGCGAGCAATTGGGCAGCGGCTGCGCACGATGTAGCCTCAACCAATCACTCTCGTGAGGCCGACGAACCGGGAATAGGCTCGCCGCTTCCACGGGGACCCAGCCCAGGAGCAAGTTGCTCGAGTTGATTCGATCGTGTCAGAGCCGTGGTTCGTTGACTAGAGGATGCCCCATCCTTAATATGAAGCGACCTGAAAACCGGACAGTCCAGTAATGATCGGCCAAACCATCTCGCACTATCGCGTCCTCGAAAAGCTCGGCGGCGGCGGGATGGGTGTGGTGTACAAAGCCGAAGACCTGACTCTACACCGGTTTGTCGCGCTTAAGTTTCTTCCCGACGACGTAGTTAAGGATCCGCAGGCCCTGGCCCGCTTTCAGCGCGAGGCGCAGGCGGCTTCCGCTTTGAACCATCCCAACATCTGTACAATTTATGAAATCGGCCAGCAGGACCATCGGCCCTTCATCGTCATGGAATTTCTCGATGGCGTGACGCTGAAGCATCGCATTGGGGCGAAACCTCTGGACACCGAAACCGTGCTGTCACTGGGAATTGAGATTGCCGACGCGCTCGATGCAGCGCACTCTGCCGGGATCGTACATCGCGATATCAAACCGGCAAACATCTTCGTCACCAAGCGCGGCCATGCCAAGATTCTCGACTTCGGATTGGCTAAAGTGACGCCTGCGTCCCTTGAGAGCGGATCGGAGAATACGGCGACCTTGGCGGTCGAGGAGGACCACCTTACGAGTCCAGGAATGGCGCTGGGCACAGTCGCCTATATGTCGCCGGAGCAGGTGCGCGGAAAAGATCTGGATGCCCGCAGCGACCTTTTCTCATTCGGTGCGGTGCTCTACGAGATGTGCACCGGGGCGCTTCCGTTTCGCGGGGATACGACCGGCGTAATCTTCGAAGGCATCCTCAACCGAGTGGTGCTGCCGCCAGTTCGGCTCAATCCGGAAGTGCCTTCGGAATTGGAACGCATTATCGGCAAGGCGCTCGAAAAAGATCGCGACCTCCGGTACCAGCACGCCGCCGACATGCACAGCGATCTGAAGCGCTTGAAGCGGGACGCGGGCTCCGGCACCAGCGCTCGAACGGCCAGCACGGCATCATCGTCGGAACGGATTGAGCACCAGATTGCCGAGCACCAAGCGACGCCGTCTTTACCTTCCTGTACGCCCGCAGCTACATGGCAGCCCGGCACGCCCCCGGTTCAGCAATCGGGCACTCAACGATCGGGGTTTCAGCGCTCGAGTGGCTCTGTCATCGCGGAGACAGCCTCGCGCAACAAGGGCAAAGTGGCAGGCCTGGTCGCTGCGGTTTTTCTACTTCTATCATTAGCGGGCTACGGCATCTTTCATCTTTTCGCCAATCATGGGCCGTCTGCTCCGACAAAGATCACCCAGATCAGCCACTGGCACAAGCCGATCTCGCAAGCCATTCTTTCTCCGGATGGACACACGGTGGCTTTCACTTCGTATTTTCAGGGTTACGAGCAGGTCTTTGTGATGCTCACTTCTGGAGGCGACCCTTTACAGCTTACCAGCGACGAGGGCAGCAAGTACCTCGATAGTTTTTCCGCCGATGGAACCCAAATCTACTATCAGCGCGAACTTGGTGCGGGAGAAGAAATCTGGGCGATGCCTACCTTGGGGGGAACTCCCACTCGCCTTCTGCAGGGTTACAACCTCCAACCCTCTCCTGACGGCAAGAGCCTGTTCTACTTTCAGCCGCACACGAATGACCTGATGCAATCGCCAGCTGATGGTGTTGGCGGGAAGATCATTCTGGGGGCTCAGGAGCTTGGCGTAGACCTGCTCGGACAACTTGTGTTTCCTGACGGTGGCGACCTACTTCTCCTCGGAATCAAAGACAAAGATCCCCAAGGTACCGTTCGATTGTACCGCTGGAATATTGCAACCCGTAAAGCCACGAATATCGGCGAGCTCTCCGGGTCCCCAGGATCGGTAAATTGGGGAGATCCGGGAAAGACACTGCTTTTCCATCGCGAAGTGAACGGCATTATCAATCTATGGGAATACGGCCTCGACGACAAAACTTACATTCAGCTGACTTCGGGGCCCGGTCCCGATTACTTCGCGATGAAGGATCCGGCCGGAAAGGGGGTCTTCTTCGTCAATGGCAGGGAGTCGGGATACCTCTCAGTTTACGACCCGCGCACAAAGATTTCGACTGATATTGTCGAGGACCTGGCGACGCAGCCAACGCTTTCGCCCGACGGTAAGCGCGTCGTATACGTAACCCAGCCTGACGTTTCTCGCGCTGAACTGTGGGTGTCGGACGTGAACGGCAAGAATAAGATCAGGATCACTTCCTCCAAAGACACCCTCTCTACGGGAGACTGGTCCCCGGATAGCACTCAATTAACCTTCACCAATACGGTGCGCGATGCAGACGAAAATTTCGTGGTCAACGCGGATGGTAGCCACCCGCGTCAGCTCCCACATTCCCTCGGCAACTCTGAATCCATAGCTTGGACGCGAACCGGAAAGGAACTGTATATAACCGGCAATCAACATCGCCAGAATCCCTACCCATTGCAGACCTGGAGACTCAGCCCCGACGGTTCCTCGGCAGAGCTTTTCTCCGAAGATTGTGGATTTGCCATGGACTCGTCTTCGGATGGAAAGTACTTGCTCATGTCGATGATGTACGGAGACAAGCTGGGCATCTTCGAACTCTCCGTCGCCGACAAGAAGTGCACCCCACTCGAACCCAACGTCGTGACTTTCCTGCCCCGGATCAGCAGCGATGGAAAGTCTATTCTCTACACCCTCTCGACGCGCGGCGAAGTGACGCTGTATCGATTGCCCTGGCTCGACGGCAAGGTTACGGGCAGGTCCCAAACCGTATTGAAGCTGCCCTTTGCCTTTGCCCAGCGCTATGGCGGCAACTCTTATGATATTGCCCGCGACCTCTCCAAAATCGTCTACGTCCGTCCCGGCGGACAGTTCGACCTTTATCTCTTGTCGAAAAAGTAACGCAAGAACCGCCATTGCGTTGCGTCTCTGTTCCGACCGTGGCTGGAGTCGCGGGCAAATCAGGAAGCGATTCCCGATCAGAAGTCCGGCCTTCGCCTGTGAGGGGCGACGTTTCGTCGTTCCGTATCGGCACGTGCGTGCGGTCGCCCAATGGCTGCGACGAAACTAATTCCGCGTCCTGTGATGAATCCCAAAAAGGACGATCCGCGCTAACGCTTCGGCAGGCTGGGGAGAAACGCGATCTGCGGCAACTGCTGTGGCATCGGCACCGCTTGGTGCAGGCGCGTACGCGGATCATGAACCAGTTGCAAGCCGTGGCACTGGACATGCCGGAGCTGACCCACCCCGCCTATCCTCTGTCTACGCTTCACTGGGTCCCTCGCGGTAGCAGCGCAAGACTCGAGGCCGAGACGGATCGCTACTCCTTTCTCGTAAGGCTCTTGCATCCTCTACTTCATGCCGGTTTACCCGGGCACAGCGTAACGGGGATTTTCGCCAATTGACATGCCCAATGAGGAGTGAAACATTCTCAATAAGGTGAATATGCGTTCCTTCTCCTTTTGCCCTAATCGTGGCCATAAGTTTTTCGCTTTGGCCATACGCAACGGGTCAGACAAAGCCCTGCGAAGCCGCAAAGGTCCCGCCTCATTCGCCTCCCCGAAATATGGGAGTCTTTAGCCGCCCGCCGTTTCATGTTGAAGTTGAGCGCGATCGAAAAGACGGGACGCGCTTCATTCTGACAAATCAGTATCAAGTGCCACTCACCGCTTACGTGGAGGAGATCACGCCTGTGGCGGATGGACGGCAAGGTGGAGTCGAGCACAGGTTTCAGGTGGTTGACGCGCTAATCCGCACAGCAGAACTTTTCTCGCGGATCCCTGAAACTCTCAGCACGATGCACTACGTTTCACACAATCTGGGCCGGGAGGACGCACAGCCGGGCGTTGCCGCAGTGGTGTGGGAGGACGGTCTCACCTATGGTCCGCAGGAGTTGGTTCAGAAGGTGATTACGCGACGTCGATTGTCGTCGTTGTACCACCAACATGCAATCGACCTGCTCCAGACTGGACTGAAAGAGGGCCGGGATGCTAACCGCTATGTGGCAGAGGGAAGGTCGCGCGAAGAGGGATTGCATGTCATGGAGGTCGACCGAGAGCTGGACATAATCATTGAGTTCCCGTTGGCGGTTGTGGTCGACAATCTGATGCAGGTACGGCGCGACAAGCCGGAGAATGGGGACCGGGTGGCGAAGGTGATGCTAGAGCGCGAGCTGAAAGAAAAAGGGGCTTTGGAGTCTGGCCTGAATGCGATGGAGAATCCCGGGCCGTCCGTGCCGCGTATCTGCGCCAACTAAACATTGTCCCGTCTTCCCTTTTCCGCGTTGCTTCGTCCGCACAAGCCCGCGCGGTTTCTTCAGTTGTCGAAATCAATGCTACGTCGAGAACGCCGTCGTCCGCGCGGAAGCTGTCGAGCATTCGAAGGATCGACTATGCAACTGTACAGTTTCTATTCTCGATCGTGCTCTCCGAGGAGGCAAGGATCTCTACCGCGTTGTCCACTGACGAAATAGTGAGCACGCGCGTCAGCCGAGTGCATTCCAACACATAACGCACAAAGCCGGATGGATTAACAAGCTTCAGCTGAATTGCGTTCTCTCGAGTCCAGCGGTGCAGGAATACCAACATACCGAGCCCGCCGCCGTCGACCGTCTCCACCCCTGACAAGTCAAGCACAACAATTCGTGGTTGTTTCAGGCTAATCACCGCCTGTTTGAGAAAACGGAGCGGCTCGCCGCGCACAAGTCTTCCAACGCACTGCAGCACAGCCACATCGGCTGCTTGCTCGATCTTGATGTGTAATGACATGACTCCCTCGTGTGGCGGGCAGGCGGTGGTTGCGTGGGGCCGGTTTTCTTGCAGAACCCTACATTGATCCATTTTGTCTCCCGCGTGCTTTTGCCCATTCACTCTATAGACGAACGAGATGCCCCAAAAACGACAAATCAGAGCCATTGAACGAAAAAAAATGTGCAAATCTGCAATTTCCGCACGGCGCTCCCGCTCCGGGAAAACTCGTTTTGCTTTCCCCGATGAGTTTTCCGCCGGGGACATTCGGAGGCCGTTCTTTGGTTCTTTCGGACCAGGGAAGTGGTCCGCTACTTATGTCTTTCGCGATGGATGCGTCCCCGCCGGCAAGTGCGAGACTTTGCCGAGCGCAGAGTATGGATCGACGGGCCGGACATGCAAGACACGACGCCAAAACACATCTCAAACTTGCTTACGGTGTCTACGGAACTATTGGGATCAGTGCACCAGGAAATACTCCTTCGCGAAGACATGGTGCCACGAGTTGGACTGATTCCAGCGGCACCATGTGGTTGTTCGGTGGATACGGTGTTTATCCGGGGGCGGTTGGTTCCGATCTTCTCGCCGGTCTTAAGGTCGTATTCGTCGAAGCGAAAGGTGACGTGCGGCCTCTCATTCGTGCAGTCGTACACATCCACCGCGACTCCGGGACCGACGATCATTCGTTGTGATGCCGCGTCTCGGTATCCGATGGCGCGGCAATCACTTTGGTGTCGAGATTTTGATTGCCCTTTTCCGAAATCGTCGCGATTCGGAGATCTCATGGCAAACTCCTCTGAGTGGCGCAACAAAGGAGCCGAACGATGACATCTCATGTCCTGATTCTCATGCGCCACGCCGCTCCTCACGCGGCAGTCAACGAGCTGCCGGTGACCATTTCCGGGAAGTCGTATTCCTTCTCGCAGTCGCCGATTTCCACGTGGGGAAGTCCCAAGGCGTGTAACTCTCGGACAACCTCATCGTGGTAACGCACCTTGATGTGTGTTACAACAACCTTGATGCCGGGCGGCATCTTGTCTACTTCCCTGGCAAACATCTCGGGGGTGAGGTGAAAGGATGCCTCTGCTATGCGCTTCATCGAATTCGGGAAACACGCCTCCAAGAACACTGCCCTGAGGCCGGCGGTCTTGTGCGCGACTTCCCACAACCGTTCGGTTGGGGCAGTATCGCCAGCAACGATGACTGCATTCTGCTCGTCGGTGATGACGTAACCGAAAGTTGGGACCACGTGGTTGAGGCGAACTGGTGTGATGCAGAGACCGTCGGCTTCCACCGGCAGTTCGGTGTCAAGGGGGCACAAGCGCAGGAAAGGGTGCATCTTCCTGGAGAGAGCGACGAAATCCGGCCACATCACATCGTTGAAGATGTGCCGCTGCACAGCATCCAAAGTCTCCGAACTACCATAGATCCGAGGGCATTCCCCCTCCAGCGTCCACGCATTCTCGACGAAGATGGGCAGGGTCGCAGTATGGTCGAAGTGTGAATGTGTAAGGAATACGTGCCGGATCGTTTCCTGCTCATTGGGAGTGCCATGCAACCCCAGACAGCCCGCGTCGATCGCTATGGTTTCGTTGATGAGATAGCTGCTGACGTATTGGCGCGGGGCGGGGTCCCCCACCGACGAGCCCAAGATTCTGACTCTCACGAGGCCACCTCCTCTTCCGCTGGCACCTGACTGTGCAACAGAAAAGCGTCGATCTCCCCTTTTCCTTTCACCTGGATCGCGCCACGGCTTTCGAACTCAAACTTGCCCTTCAAGCGTTCGTACACGCTCCGCGTGACTTGAATCTCACCCGGCACGCCTGTCGATTCCATACGACTAGCGAGGTTCACTGTATCGCCCCAGAGGTCGTAAATGAACTTGCTTGTGCCGATGACGCCAGCCACTACCGGACCGGAATTGATCCCGATGCGCAGCTGAAGATTCGTTCCCTTCTCTTTGTTGAATTGCCTGATCGCCTCCAGCATACGGAGCGCCATGAGTGCCATTCTGTCAGCGTGATCGGAGTACGGGCGGGGCAAGCCGCACACAGCCATGTAGCAGTCCCCAATGGTTTTGATTTTCTCGATGCCTAGTTCGTGAGCTCCCCGATCGAAAAGGCAGAAAATGCCATTTAACATCTCCACGATTTTTTTCGCGGATGTTTGGCTGGACAACTTTGTGAATCCCACCATATCGGCAAATAGTACGGTAACGTCCGCAAAGTTGTCGGCAATCTCATGCTCGCCTCCTTTCAGGCGAGCTCCAATCTCTGGCGGAAGGATATTGAGCAGCAGCGCTTCATTCTCGCGGTTCTTCTGCTCGATCACCTCCGTCTTCTCACGAATACTCTTTGTCATGGAATTGAAAGTGTCGGAGAGGACTCCGAGTTCATCCTTCCACTTCCACTCGACCTTCGCAGCAAGGTCACCGGATGCCACCTTCGCTGCGGCTCCCGCCAGGGCATTGACCGGATGCAGAATCTGGCGCGTCATGAGCCACGCGCCAGCCACCGTCACCAACACAAGGCCCAAGCCCCACCAGCCGAACATCTGCCCCATGGCGCTTACCGGTTTGAGCGCTTCATCCATCGCGATTTGCGACACGATCACCCAGTGGAGACCTTTGATATGCAGGGGCGCATATGCCACCAGGAGGGATTCTCCTTCCAACGGATCTTTCTCGATGAGACTCCCTTCCTTGCCTTCGAGGGCCGCGGCGACTGCTTTGGGTGTACTGGTCGGAACCTGAAGAATGGTGCTCTTGTGTTCGCGAATCTGCAGAAGTGCCTTTTCAGGTATGCCGCTAGCGGTCAGAGTGGCAACAAATTCGTCCGGGTTTTCCAGATACTCGCGGTCATTCGTGCGCTGGCGGCGATCCTCTCCGACCATGAGTGAGTCACCGGTTTTCCCCAAACCGTACCTTACCCACCCACGGTCGCCGGTCATCACTTTGTCGATGGCATCTGTCGAGAGCTGGAGCGCGAATATGCCAACTCGCTCCTTCCCATCGTAGATAGGGCTCGCGACAAACTGAGTCGGCTCTCCCTTTGAAGCCTCATAGGGTTCAAAGTCGGAGAAGAAGACAGCGTCCGGATTATTCGTCGTTAGACTTTGCTTCACAACCTTGGCCAGATTGCTGTTCTGAAACTGACCTTTCAGGAGGTTGGTACCGAAGTCACGGTCCTTGTTTTCGTCATAAAGAACCCTTCCCGTTCCATAGTCGATGAGATAAAGATCGTAATAGCCGAAGGTGTTCACGAGATGCTTGAATACGCTGTGATACTTTTCGTGGACGCGGCTATAGTCGCTGCCGTCTCCAGCGTTTGCCAACTCATTCCGGTGCTCCGGGGGATTCGGATTTTTCACGATGTAGAGATACTGAAGCTGAAAATCCGCCGGTGAATGCGGGAAGTACTCCTCGACGCGCGGCCGGGCGATCTGGAGTCTTTGCATTTCAGGATAAAAGATATCCCGGTAATCCGCGAGCACGGCAGCCTTGACATCCTCCGGAACGGAAGCTGCGTCGAGCTTGAAAAAAGCCGTGCGGAATTCCCTCACGGCATCGATTAGCATGGGATCTGCACTGAGGGTCGCGGCGTGGTTTTGAATCGTTTGATAATAGGACTCGATCTGAAACTGCTTCGAGCGCGTGACGCCAGTGAGCTGCTTCAGGGCGTCTTCCTTCAGCCCCGCCCGGAACTTCACATAGCCGACCGTCCCCGTGAAGAGGAGGGTCCCTATGCTCAGTACCAGAAGAAGAGAGAGCAGCTTATAGCGAATGCTCCAATTGGCAAACGACTGCATAACCCACCGGCTTTCTGCTAACGTCTCCAGTCCTCGATCAAAGCAGCTACAAGTGCGCTCCACCCGGTTTGGTGTGACGCTCCCAACCCAGCGCCGTTGTCGCCGTGGTAGAACTCGTAGAATAGGATCAGGTCTTTCCAAAACGGGTCTTCCTGGAACTTTTTCGTTCCTCCGTAGAGCGGGCGGCGCCCATGCTCGTCACGGGTGAAGATGCTGATCATCCGGTTGGCAATCTCACCGCCGATCTCCCGTAGGTTGCAGAATCGGCCGGAGCTGCCCGGGATGACCATCTTGAAGTCGTCGCCATAGCCGGCACCGAGCGTCCGCAGCGATTCGATGATCAGGAAGGTTGTCGGAAACCAGATTGGACCGCGCCAGTTGGAGTTGCCACCTTTGATCTTGTTCTCGGACTCGGCGGGATCGTAGCGCACCTCGCTATGTCCGAAGACGAAGGGATGTTGCTCGTGGTACTTGGACATGCTCCGAATGCCGTAGTCCGAAAGAAATTCCTCTGGGCTGAGCAGCCGTTCGAGCATCCGCCGCAGCTGCCCTTCGTCCACGATGGTGAGCACATATTCCCGCTTGGATTCGATGTACTGACAGCAACTTTCAGTAAGTTGCCGGCGGTTCTTGACGAACCACAAAAAGTTGCTACGAAACTCCTTGAACGGCTCGATGTCGTCGAGCCTCAACGTTTCGGCGGCGTAAAGCGGGATGATGCCGACCAGGGAGCGAACTCGGAACTTGTGAAAGCTCCCGTCCGGATAGCGAAGGACATCATAGAAGAAGCCGTCTTCTTCATCCCACAGCGAGTAATTCCGGCCGCCCATGTTCTTCATGGCGGCTCCGATGTAAATATAGTGTTCGAAGAATTTCAGGGCCAGACTCTCATAAGCCTTGTTTTCTCGCGCCAGTTCCAGCGCAATGTGCATTAGGTTCAGGCAAAACATCCCCATCCAGCCAGTGGCGTCCGATTGTTCGAGAACCGCCCCGCCGGGAAGCTTGTCGCTACGGTCAATGACTGTAATGTTGTCCAAGCCGAGGAAGCCGCCTTCGAAAACGTTATTGCCGGAACTGTCAACCTTGTTGACCCACCAGGCAAAGTTGATCAGCAGCTTGTGAAAGCACTTCTCCAGGAACTCCCGGTCGCCAACACCATTGCGCAACTTGTCCGAGTTGTACACGCGCCACACAGCCCAGGCGTGAACCGGAGGGTTCAGGTCGGAGAACTCCCATTCGTAGGCGGGTATCTGCCCGCTGGGGTGCTGGAACTGCTCGAATAGCATGAGAAACAGTTGCTCTTTGGCGAATTCCGGATCGATGACGGCGAGGGCCGCAGTGTGGAAGGCGAGGTCCCACGCAGCGAACCATGGGTACTCCCACTTGTCGGGCATTGACAGGATGCGCATCGAGTTGAGGTGTTTCCAGTGCCGGTTCCGTATACCCTGCCGCGACGCCGGCGGGGGAGACTTGGGGTTGTCGCCCTCCAGCCAAGTCCCCACGTCGAAGAGGTAGATCTGTTTCGTCCAGAGCAGCCCAGCGAACGCTTGGCGCTGCACACGTTTTTCGTCCTCGGTCGCACGGGGGGGCTGAATAGCGGCATAGAACTCATCGGCTTCCGCCCGCCGCTGCGCGATGATTTTATCGACGTCTTTGAGTGGTTCCTTCATGGGCTCGTCGACAAGCCGGATGGGTTCGTCGACAAGCCGGAGCCGCAGAACCACAGAGCCGCACGCGGGAACTGTGTACTGGTAATGCAGGCAAGACTTCGTGCCGGTCTGGTTCGGGTTGACGACTCCTTCCTCCCTGTTGACGATCGCGCTATGGAAGGCGTCTTTGCAGTAGGGATGTCGGTTCGGAACACCGTAGAGACGTTGTGTGTTCGTTTCGTTGTCCGTGAAGAGCGGCTGGCCGTTTGCCTCCGCGTACAAGATGCGCTTCCCGAGCCGGTAATCGAACATTAGGTTCTTGAGTGCTTCGTCGCCGGAGTCGTCAGCAACCAGGCTAATGACCCCTTCGGTCGCCGGGCCCTCGCAAATCGTTGGCTCCGGACCTGGAGTATCCGTCCAACCCCATGTGTTCCGGAACCAGAGATGGGGAAGGATGTGCAGCGGTGCGGGCTCTGGACCACGGTTACAGGCTTCGATGCGGATACAAAGGTCCTCGTCCGAGGCCTTCGCATACTCGACAAAAACGTCGAAGTAGCGGTTCTCGTCGAACACGCCCGTCTCCAGAAGCTCGAACTCAAATCCATGGCCGGCCCGTCTTCGATTCTCATCAAGAAGCGCCTCGTAGGGGAACCGGGTCTGTGGGTATTTATAGAGGTACTTCATGTAGGAGTGGGTGGGAGTGCTGTCGACGTAGAAGTAGTATTCCTTCACATCCTCGCCGTGGTTGCCCTCGCCGGGAGTGAGTCCAAAAGCCCGCTCTTTCAAAATGGGATCCTGACCGTTCCACAGAGCAAGGCTGAACACCAGGAGCTGATACCGGTCGCAAATCGCGGCCAACCCATCTTCGCCCCAGCGGTAAGCCTTGCTGCGAGCCATTTCGTGGGAAAGGAAATCCCACGCTGCTCCGTTCGGGCTGTAATCCTCGCGAACCGTACCCCAGGAGCGTTCGCTAACGTACGGACCCCACTTGCGCCATCGAAGGGGGTTGCCTTGCGTGTCAAGAAGTCGTCGGCCTTCTTCCGTAAGGCTTACTGGACTCGGTGAAGGTATGGTCTGCTCTATTGGCTGTTTCAGTGCTGGGGCGCCCATGGCATTTTCCTCCCCGCTTCGGCCGATGCTGTCAAATGGGAGTTAGCCCAAAACGTGGCCACCGGGCGATTTCCCGTTTCCTAGTGCGTTTCGGGCCGGCATTGCACTCTTTGGCGGAACGCCACACTAATATGGGCGGCTTTTCAATCCTGTGAAACTGGCAAAAGTTACAGTTGCATAATGAACGTGTTTCGAAGATCTGAGGCAATTGCAGCCAAGCCCAAAGCTTCAACCTGCCGCAATAATCCCCCTCCTTGCCCATTTCATAGCACAGCAGTCTCCGCCGGGGCTAATCAGATCCAAATTCATTCACGATAGTTGCCTCTGATTGCTGGTGCGTCAGCGATAGACTTAGAGAATTGCAGGAGCGCGTCATGTTTTGTAAGCACGTTGGCACGCTGACTGTCGAAACATCCCCATAGATGGGATGAGAAGGTCGATCTCCTTAGTCGTTTTGATTGCACCCTA
>CAVQCF010000014.1:0-28964 GCA_963710885.1 uncultured Acidobacteriaceae bacterium | reverse complement strand
TAAGACGGTCTTGCCGGCATAGCCAGAGACAAATAGCAGTTTCGTGTCCGGCCGCACTTGCGCAGTTCCTTCGCCAGTTGCCCGCCACACATATTCGGCATCACCACATCCGTGACCACCAAGTGGATGGTCGAATCGTGGTTCTTGGCCACTGACAGGGCATCGACACCGTCTTTGGCTTCGAGTACGGTGTAGCCTTGCAGGCTCAGGAATTCGGCAGTCGCTCGTCGAACCGCTTGCTCGTCCTCCACCAGAAGGACGGTTTCCGATCCGCCAGGAGCGTTTTCAGTTCTGGCGTCTTCGAGTTCTCGCGGATTGTGTCGTCCTTCGACGCAGGGCAAATAGATCTTGAATACCGTGCCCATCCTGGGCTCGCTGTACGCCCAGATGAAACCTTTGTTCTGCTTCACAATTCCGTAGACAGTTGCCCGGCCCAGGCCAATCCCCTTGCCGGAGGGCTTTGTGGTGTAGAAGGGTTCGAAGATGTGAGGCAGGTGCTCAAGAGGAATTCCGCTTCTGTCGTCACTGACCGTGATCAGCGCGTATCGTCCCGGGGGAATGACCGCCGGTTGGCGATCAATGTACTGATCATCCAGTCGCACATCGGAGGTTTCCATGCGCAAATGACCGCCTTGCGGCATTGCATCTCGCGCGTTGGCGGCGAGGTTCATCAGCACCTGCTCAACCTGGAGCGGGTCCACTCTGCCCCGCCCAACCCCTCGCTGCGGATGAAACTGAATTCGATGTCTTCGCCGATTAAACGCGCGTAATTTGTCCATCGGTGTCCCGCACCGGGCAGATGCTTTCCTCCACGTAATACAGTTCACCATTCTTCTTTCGGTTTACCAGGATGCCGCGATACACACATTTCCCGCGAGAATGGTCTTCCACATTTCCTGGTAGGTTTCGGGGCCCCTGCTCGCCCGCTTTCAAAATTCGCGGAGACTTCCCGTGAACTTCGTCGTGATGGTATCCAGTGAGAGCTTCGAATGCCGGGTTCACGTATTCAATAATTCCTTGCCGGTCGGTCACAACCACAGTGTCGGCCGACTGTTCGACCGCCCGCGACAGTTCTCGCAATGACTCTTCCGCGGCGTGCTGATCCTGCTGGATGGAATGCATAGCCAGCGTAGAAATCTTCTTCGTGATTGCCTTCCAACAGAACCCGCAGGGGTGCGGGTTCGCGCGCAGTTTTTGCAGCCGTCAGCATTGCGATTACTCCGTCACTAGTTGCCATCGGAATCCAGCCGCAGGAGTCTAGCGTTGGGGCATTCGAAGTTACAGCTGCTTTTGAATCGAAATGAACCCGCATCCGGCAAACGCCTCCCAGGCTTGCCAAGAAGGGTCAGAATTAGAAGATAATAAGTATCATCCTCGGGGGTGCGATATGCTCAGGCCACAGATTCCGCTAATCGCCATTCTCCTGTGCTGTGCTTCTCAGCTTGCGGCCCAGGTAACCACGACCGCGCAGGCCATCACCGTTCAGGTAACGACTGCTCAGCTGTGGACTGACAGTGGCTTCGACTTGCAGCCCGGAGATGTGGTCGAAATCTCGGCCGCAGTTTCATCGGATCACGCCGCATCGGGCGCGCCAGCCTGCGATCCCAAGGGCGTGCCTTCCGCGGGTTCTACGACGGCAAACCTGCCTTTGCCCACTGCCCCCGTGGGTGCGCTGATCGCCCGTCTGCGCTCACAGGGAGCGGCTCCGCTTCTCGTGGGTGCGAGCAATCAGCTCCACGTCGCGGAGGCTTCTCACCTGTCGCTGGGGATGAACATCTCCGGCACTGCGCCCTGCGAGGGAGTGCTTGCCGTCAAAGTGCACGTCATTCCAGCGGGCTCCAGCGCGAGTAGCACAACAGACGCGCCGCAGACGCCTCGCAGCCAGGTCCTAAAGTCACAACTTGCCACCGCGGCGCAAGTCTTCATGTCAGGACAATTCGGCATGGGCAAGTCAGACTCCAGCACATCGAACGCGACGTCTTCGGATGGCTCCTCGGCTGCCCTGCGCTCCGCTGAAAGTTTCGGAAGCGCCTCTTGACGGGGAACTCCGCAAGAGCATCGATAGCCTGCCGCGCCGGGTCAACGACCAGTTCAAAAATCAAGGCGACATGGTGAATTTCGTGATCGTGGGATCACAGAAAGATGTGCAGGCCGCTCTCGATGCGGCGACCTGGCATCTTGCCGATACGACAATCAGAACGCCGTGCTTAATGCGGTCAGCAGACATACGACAGTAAGGACTACCTGGCCATGCCGATGAGCACGTTATATCTATTCGGACGCAAGCAAGATTTCGGCTACGAAATGGCAGAGCCCATCGCGATGGTGGCGAGCCGCCACCACTTCCGCATCTGGAAGGCTCCATTTACGTGGAAGGGCAGCGAGGTATGGTGCGGCGCCGGCACGCACGACATAGGATTTGCGAAAGATAAGCGCAATGGCAGCGTCACGCATAAGATCGACCCGGCTGTGGACGGCGAGCGCGAAAATATTGGCAGCAGCCTGCAGAAGCACCAATAAAGCCAAAACACTGGCTTATTATTTGCCGTCGAGCCCGTGCAAGACGCCAAGAACGCTACCGGCGACGGATACCATTCCGACGGCAGGCTCCTGGTCATCTTCCTCCAATAGGATTCCAGCATCCAAATTGTGGAGTGACGGAGCTGCTCCGTCTTCGCTCTCGCCACAAGCGAAACACCGAGCCTGCGCGAAGTTGTTTAGTTAAGCAATTATCTTTGCGGGCGGTTGTTAACCAATCTGCACTTGCCGCGTCTAACTCCACAAGATCCGGCTTCCCTCGAGACGCGTTGAAGAAATCGAGGGAACGCCGGGAACGAGTTCCTGCGTATAGATTCCTGAGCGGGGTTCTGCCCCTCGCGCGAGCGGTTCTATAGGAAGTTGTGACGAGGAACCGCATGCCTGCGTGCGTGCGGGTACAGAACTCGCCGGTAATCGGTCGCGCAATCGAAGTGGGGGCTGTGATTCAACTGCGTTCGAACATGGGGGATATTGTATGGAAAACGGGCAGAAGGCCAACGGCTCGCGTCCGACCAGTCGAGAGATACGACGTCGGCCATGTGCAGGAAGTGATTCGGCAGGCGCACGGAGAACTGCGCCAGTTGCTGCAACAGCGCGCGGAGATCATGAAGCGCATCGGGACCGTCAAGCAGACCATCTCTGGCCTGGCCAATCTGTTTGGCGATGGAGTCTTGAACGAAGAACTGATGGAACTGGTCGACCGCAAGAGCAGCGGCCGCCAGCCGGGCTTCACCAAAGCCTGCCGGATGATCCTGATGCAGGCCGGCCGCGCCATGAATGCGCGCGACATCTGCGACTATTTCCAGCAGAAAATGCCGACGCTTGCTGGCCCGCCACAAGGATCCCATGGCGTCGGTCACCACCGTGCTGAACCGCCTGGTGGAATATGGCGAGGCGCAGGCGGTGCTTTCGAATGGCAGACGCGCCTGGCGCTGGGTTGCCGATGCCCACGGACGATCCCGCAGCAGACAGCGAGGCGGATCTGGTCGCGTAAGCCGGCTTGCGTAGCGTAACTGAGCGCTGCATGCGACGTCTTCGAAGCTGCTGAGCGTCCCCGCCAGTTCTGTGCCTTCGCCGCAGCTTGCGTCACTAGCCCGGCGGCAGCAGCATTCCTTTTTCCAGATGCCGCGTCACGTGCGCGTACGACGCGGCGTGCGGATCGTGCGTCACCATCACAATCGTCTTGTGGAAATCCTCGTTCAGCCGCTTCAGAATTTCCAACACTTCCGTCGCGGAATGGCTGTCCAGATCGCCGGTCGGTTCGTCGGCCAGCAACAAAGTCGGATCGCTGACGATCGCGCGCGCAATCGCCACGCGCTGCTCCTGTCCGCCGGAGAGCTGCTTGGGCAGGTGGCCGACTCGATCTTCCAACCCAACCAGCTTGAGCGCGGTCATGACGTGGTCGCGGCGCTGCTGCGAGGTCAGCTTGGTCAGCAGCAGCGGCAGTTCGACGTTCTCAAACGCCGTGAGCACCGGAATCAGATTGAACGTCTGAAACACGTAGCCGATGTGCTCGTTGCGCCAGCGGGCGATCTGCGCGTCGTTGAAGCGGAAAATATCCTGCCCCTGCACCAGCAGTTCGCCGCTGGTCGGCCGGTCGATGGCCGCGATCATATTCAGCAGCGTCGTCTTGCCCGATCCCGACGGACCCATCAGCGCAAGAAATTCGCCCTTGGCGATGTCGATCGACACGTCGTCGAGCGCCGTCACTTGAAAGGCATCGCGCTTGAAGACTTTGCTGACGCCGCGAACCTGTACGACTTTGGTGCTCGTGGCAACGTTGGGTTGCGTAGCTGTGCTCATGATTGCCCCTTTTTAATTGATTGATTAATTTTGTCTCCATCTTTCAAAGTCGCGGGCGCGGTGGTGATCACGCTTTCGCCGCCGACCAGCCCGTCGACCAGCGCTCCGTCGCTGCGCTGGCTCAGCACGTGAACTTCGCGCGCCACCGCTTTTCCGTTGTAGGCGATCAGTACGATCTTCTTGCCGTCGCGATCGCGAATCGCGGTCGACGGCACGTAGACGCCCGTCGGTTCCTTCGTGGTTTTCGGCGCCTCGTTGGCCAGAAACTTTACCGTTGCGTTCATTTCCGGCCGCAGTTGAACGTCGGGATACTTGCCCGGATTCAGCACCTGCACCTTCACCTGCACGGTCGCCTTCTGCCGGTTCGCTTCGGGCGAGATCTGCGCGATCACGCCGTCATATTCCTTGTCGGGATATGCGTCGGTCGTCACTTTCGCCTTCTGCGTGGGGCCGAGGCGGGCGAAGTCCGCCTGCGCGATATCGAGTTCGACCTGCAGATCGTTCAGGTCCGCGAGCGAAACGACCGATCCCTGCGGTCCGCCCGCCGCGGCGCTGGCAAACTGCGCGGTAATCAGTTCGCCCTTTTCTGCCGTGCGGTCGAGGATTGTGCCGGTTACTGGCGCGCGGATCACCGTGGCATCCAGTTGCGACTTGGCATAGTCCAGTTGGCCCTGAGCCTGCATGAGCGCGCCCTGCGCGCGAGCAATCTCTTCCGCGCGCGGACCGATCTTCGAGAGCTGGAATGCCTTCTCCAGCGAATTCACGCGCTGCTGATCGGCCTCGAATTTCGCCGTGGCATCGTCCAGTTGCTGCCGCGAAACCACGCCGCTGCCGGCCAGTTCTTTGGTGCGATCGAGCGTCAGTTTGTCGTTCACCAGCGTGGCGCGGGCTTCGTCGAGATTGTGCTGCGCCTGCTGCACTTCTTCCGGCCGCGATCCGTGCTGCAATTCGTCGAGATAGGCGCGAGCATTCGCCACTGCGCCCTTGGCCTGCTCATACGACGCGCGGAACTCCTGATCCTCCAGGCGAACCAGCACCTGGCCTTCCTTCACCTTGTCGCCTTTTTCCACGCCGATCCATGCCAGGCGGCCGGTGACCTTGGAGTTCACGTTGATGGTGTGATGCGCCACGATGTAGCCGGTGGCGGAAAGCACGGTGCCGCCGGCATCGTTGCCGCTGGTTTGGGCGGCGGCGCGGACGACCTCGACTTCCGGCACGTCGGACGAGAACGCGCGGTAGGCCATTGCGATCACGCCCAGCAATACCACCACCGCGATGCCGCCGAGAATGTAGCGGCGCGCCCAGGCAGGCGGCTCTCCGCCGGAGTCGCCGCGCTGCGTGCGGTCGATGCGCAGGCTCTGCAGGTCTTCGTGTTTTGTATCAATCGCCATAAGAATGATTACGCTCTAAGCTCCTCCAAATAGTTTCGCTGCCGGGAGTCGCGCCACATGTCTAGCTGCGCAGCGCGTTCAAAATATTCTGCCGCGCCGCATGCCACGCCGGAGCCAGCCCGCCCACGAATCCCATGATCAACGCGAACAGCGATTGCATATCCGCGCCACCTGCGGCGTGATGCGCAAGCGCGAACACCACTTCGCTGAAAGTCACGGCATTCGACGTGCCAGTCTGCATTCCGTTAAACGGAAGCATCAGCAAAATTCCCGCCGCCGCACCCAGCAAAGCCAGCAGCAAAGACTCCAGCACAAACGATGTCAGAATCGCAGGCCGCGAGAAGCCGATCACGCGCAGCGTAGCAATCTCGCGTCCGCGATACGCCACCGCGGCATACATCGTATTCATCGCCGCGAAAATCGAGCCGATCGCCATGATGAAGCCCACCACGATGCCGATCACTTTGATCGGCGCGCCGGAACTGGTCTGCTTGGCGTAATACTCGGTTTCGAGCACGCCTTCCAGTTTCAATCGCTGATCGTCGCTCACGCGATTCTTCAGCGCTTCCGCGGAGATGGGATCGGTCGCGCGCAAATATGCCGACGAATAGCCGCCCTGGCGATCGAAATCCGACGCCATCTGATTCACGTCGCCCCAAACTTCCGACTCGTACGCCGAGCCGCCCGGCGTCAAACACTCCCACGACTTTCCACGATCCTTTGCCGAACTCCATGGTGTCGCCGATGTTGGCGTGGGAAAAGCGGCCTTGAATCGACTTGCTGACCACCACTTCGCGCTGTCCGGTCTGAAACCAGCGTCCCTCGACCAATTTCACGCCGGATGATTTTCCGGGCCCGTCGGGAGTCTGCCGCATCTCCAGGCCGTCGGGCATCATGCCGCGCACGGTGACGTTGACTTCGCCGGTGCCGTCTTTGCGCGGAAGGACGATCACCACCACCCACTCGCCCGAGGCCATCGGCTCGCCGTGACTGTCTTTGGCGATGCCGGGAAGAGTCTTCAGCGTGGGGAAGAGCGACGCATCGAATCCGCCCGACAAGCTCCGCCTCCGATCCTTTGCGCAGCACCAGCACGTTCAGCGGATTGCCGCTGCTGACGAACGCGCGGTTCAAGCCCGCCACCAGCGCCATCAGAAAAATCGCGGTGGTGACCGTGAGCGCGATGCCCAGCGCGGTCATGAGGGTGAGCCCCTTGCGGAGCCTCAAATTGCGAATGTTGTAGCTGATCGGTATCGCCATAATTAATCTCTGTCTCGATAAGCTTCACTCAGCCAATGTGCCGCAATCCATCCACGATGTTCATGCGCGACGCGTTGTATGCCGGCAAGTAGCCGCTCACCAATCCCAGAGTCAGGGCCACCAGCAAGCGACAATCCAGCGGTTGCACATCTGACTTTCATGTCGAGCGGAACTCCCAAGCGCGATGAAGCCGCGCGTCAAGAACCGAGATCACCGGGATCGCCACCAGAACTCCAAGCACTCCGCCCGCGACGGCCAAGCGCCACCGATTCGCCGACGAAGATCGACAGCACGCGTTGGCGCGTGAAGCCCAGCGTCTTCAGCACGGCCACTTCGCGCGTCCGGCTGCGCACCGACATCGCCATGGTGTTCGCCGAAACCAGCATGATGGTGAACACGACCGCTCCGCAGATGCCAAGGATGAACGCCTTGATATTTCCCAGCGAAGCGACAAACCCAAGCTGAAAAGCTCTTTCGCTCTCGGTCTTGGTCTGCAGCGGCGAGTTGCGGAACATGTCGTCAATCTCGCTCGACGACACGTGACACATTCTCCGCCGAGTCAATCTGCGTGGCGTACCAGCCGGCCTGGCCTTTGAACCAGGGCACCGCCTCTTCCAGATATTTGGCGTTGAAGTAGAGCGCATTCTGCGGCGGATCGCGGTGATAAATGCCGCGAATCGTCAGATCGAGGTTCGCCGGGAAAATCGTCCCCTGCAATGTAACGCGGTCGCCGATCTTCCAGCCATATTTCTTCGCCAGCGTCACGTCCACCAGAGCCCCGGCGCGATCCTGCTGCCAGGCCTTCAATTGATCCGGCGGGACGAATCTTGTCCGACGCTACTTTCAGATACTCGTCCGGATCGGTGGCCAGTTGAGCGAAAAAATGTTCCGGCCGGTCGTCGATGTAGCGGCCTCCGAACCAGGTGATCGGCGCCACCGCCGTCACGCCTTGGACATGCCGCGAATCTTGTCGCGGTAGAACGCCGGGCAGAAAAAACGCCAGCGAGACGCGGTCGCGGGTAATCAACGCGCCGCGACGCTTCGGGCGCAACCTGGTCCACGTAAAACGAGCGCCAGATGCAGATCATCAGCGTTAGCAACAGCAGCGAGAAGCTGATGCTGATCATGGTCAGCAAGCTGCGCCGCTTGTTGCGAAACGTGTTGCGCACTACGAAACTGCCCAGCGTCATAATTCGTTCATCCGATGTGGCGTAACCCGTCGACAATGTTTATCTGCGAAGCATGGTAGGAAGGAAGCGCCGCACTCAACAGTCCCACCACCCCCGAGGTCAGAAGGGCGAGTCCCCAAATTCCCGGCGTCATTCTCAACGGGAAAAACTGTGAACTGCACCAGATGAGCAAAACCGAAAACCATCAGCCTCCCAGGCTCGCGCCAACCAGTCCTCCGGCCAGCGACAGCGCCACTGCTTCACTCACAAACAACCCAAGAACGCCGCGCCGGGTAAAGCCCAGAGTCTTAAGCACGGCCACTTCGCGCGTGCGTTCGCGAATCGACATCGCCATGGTATTGGCCGAAACCAGGAGCGTCGCGAACACCACCGCCGAGCAGATGCTCAGAATGAACGCCTTCACGTTGCCCATCATGGCCACGAACTCCAGTCCGAACGCTTTCTCGCTTTCCGACTTGGTGGGCTGCGGCGAGTTGCGGAACATGTCGTCGATCGGTGCTTGCAATCTTGCTCACATCGCCGGGAGAGGCCGCCAGAATGCTGAACGTGCCGGCCCGCCCCTTAAAGAAATCGCACGGCTTCTTCCACATACTTGGCATTGAAGTAAACCGACTTGTTGTCCGGGCTGCGAGTGGAAAATGCCGCGGATGTTCAACTCAAGATTGACGGGGTAAATCGTCCCTTGCAAAACAATGCGGTCGCCCAGTTTCCATCCGTATTTCTTCGCCAGCGAGTCGTCCACAATTACGCCCTGGCGATCGCGCTGCCACGCCGTGACCTGGTCTTCCGGCATCTCCATGTCGCGGAACATCTTGAAGAATTCTTCGGGATCGGTGCCGAACTGGGCGAAAAAATTCTCCGGCTTCTGGTCTTTGTAAATCCCGCCGAACCACGAGACCGGAACCACCGCCACGACGCCGGGAATCGCGCGAATCTTTTCCCGGTAGAAGCCGGGCAGATTAAACGTCAGAGAAACGCGATGCCGCACCACCAGCCTTTGCGCGGATTCAGCGCTGCCATCGTCGAGCTAGAAAGCGCGCCAGATAGTCATCATGAACGTGAGCAAAAGCAAAGAGAAGGCGATGCTCAGCACCGTCAGAATGCTGCGGCGCTTGTTGCGGAACGCGTTCTTGGTGACAAACCGGGTCAATGTCATCGGCGAACTCCAGAGGGAACCGGGAACTGGACGCAGGAGGTAAGCACGTCCCAGCCCACCAAGAATAGACGAAGAACCTCGCCGTCGACAACCGGGCCGGATTCGATTTGTTTCGCCATAGAAATACTGGATCCCGCAGAATCCTCTTCGTGTTCCATACTTTCGTACCCCGTTCAGAATCGCCAGTGGAGATCGTCATCAGGGTGAGATGACAAATGTCACACGAAGCCCTGTGTAACCATTAAATCCGCTGAATGACGATAAGGTTACGGCGAAATTCAGGGCTTTACTTATATCGGAGAACAAAGGGACGCGGTTTTCCGCATACTTCCTGACAAAACAAGCCGGCACCGTCTAGGCAGCGGCTTCTGGGCTGGTTTTCGTTTTTCGCGCGGGCTGGCTCTTCTGCAGCGCTGCGGATTTCCGTTTCTGCTTGCGGGCTTCCCTGCGGCGCATCTTGGCCATCCACTCTCGCGAATACATGGTCCCGCGACATTTGCGGGAACCGCAGTGGCACGGCGCGGGATCGTCATCGTCGTAGAGGTTATAGTCCCAAACCAGTTCTTCCCCGGCTGCGATGTTGCGGATCGCAAAGAGCCAGACGCGGCCCCTGATCTCGTCAACTTCGCAGTTGGGGTCGCAGGAGTGGTTCAGATAGGCGCCCAGACCGTGGCCATCAATGACAGTCTTGCCGTCATCGAGGCCATAGAGATATGTGCGAGAAACGCCGTCATAACGGCGGTCTGCTTCTTCGGCGGTGATGCGTTCACCGGCGTACTCGACCAGGCGAGTTCCTTTGCGGATGGGCTTCGAGGTGTAGACACCGACGGAATGAATGGGCGAAGGGCGGACGACTAAAGACATGAACTAATTTCGCATGACCGGGCAGTTTTGGGGAATGTGAAAATCGTAGGTTAGCAGATTTTTTCTGCACAGATTCCTTCCGACCGGTCGCAGCCTTTTTCGGCAGCCTCCCACTCTACTCGTAGACGGAACTGCCGAACCCTTGTTTGCGTGCAGATTCCTGCATGCTTTCCAGTTTTTTTTTCTGCTCCTCCAGTTGCGCCTTCATGGATTCCACCTGATCCTGCTTGTCCTTCTGGTGCTCGTTCCACTGCACGCAATTGGCAACACAGTTTCCGCCGGCATAGTGGACGGATGCGCTGAGGTCGGCGATCTCGCTCTGCAAACTAGCGATGGCGCTCTTCTGGGCCTCGATTTGCGATTTCAATTGTTCCGCTCGGGCGTCTCGGTCGCTCGAACTTAGTGCGGCATCAGACTCGCCCGCGGTTTGAGAACCGCCTGCGGCCGTTTTGGTAGGTGTTAGATGCGACGGAATCTCGTCGTTCGTGATGACGTGAGGCGACTTGGGTTGCGCGTCTTTCGCGCTTGCGTCCGCGCCCGAAGCTTGCTTGCTGGACGCGTCCTTGGGAGACGCGACTTTCGCCGGCGTATCCTTCTGCTGCTTTTGCTGACGGGTTTGGCGAGCCACATCTCCCAGAGATTGCGAATCCTGACCATAAGTCGTGAAAGCGCCGAGTAGCGCACTGGCTGCCAGCAAAGTGAAAGCGCGTCGTGTCGGCATGGAGAAACCTCCGGGAGCAATCCTTGCAAGGACGTTTGCTCCGACAATGGTATCGCTGGGAGGCGCTCTGGCAGAGGTTACGTTCGTACAGTGTTCAGCGAGCTCCGACCGTTGCATAGCGGGCGATCAGTGCATCCAGCTTTGCGAGCAGGGCCCCATTGCCCGGTCGCGGATATTGCTCCAGGGCTTCGCCGTAATGCGGAAGATTGTACAGAAATGCCTCGACTCGCTCTTTGTTCAACTCTTCCCAGTAAGCGCCGTAGCCGGACTTTTCCAGCCAGTACGCATTAAAGATCTGCTCGAACTGGTGGCTCACCGGCACAGCCAGGTATGGTTTGCCCAAATGCAAAGCCTCGGTGACTAGCGAAAATCCAGAGTTGGCGACGACGGCGCGGGCGCTGGTCAGGTCGACAAAGAAGCCTTCCAGAGAGGGCTTCTTATAAAGGATGTTTCCTTCCTGTCCCGTCCGGCCAAAACCGTAGGCAATGAAGCGGCACCGAATCGAGTTCAACAGCTTTGCCAGAGCCGGCGCGGGTGACGTCACGTAGACCACCACGTGGTCGCTTTGCGTAGGAGTCGCGTCAAGGATCTCCTGCCGCAGCAGGGGAGGGAACAGGAACGTATTGCGCTTGCGAATCGGTGCGCTGAAGAACGAAATAACAAGGTACGCGTTCGCGCGCGGCGTCATGAGGCGGGTCACAAGTTTGGCTGCTGCCGCGTCGCGTCGGTACTGCTTGGGATAGGAAACCACAGCATTCGTCAGGCAGTGCTGGTTATCAATGGAAATGACCGGGAGCCCTTTCTTGTGCCCGATATGACAGGTGAGCGGCTCGAAGTCGGTGATGACCAGGTCGGTCTTCCATTCGTCGACCAGTTCCTTGAGCCGCGACAGGCTCCTAGCGGCTTGCGGAACCGTAATCAAATTCTTGGCGATTGTGCGTTTGTAGCGCACGCGATTATTAAGATAGGCGAACCGAAACCCATAGATCTCCGTAACGTCGAATTGGCTCTTTAGATTTTGCAGGCCGCGGTCAAACGAGGCTACGTGGATGATGTGCCCCTGCGCGACCAGGTGTGACAGCACTTGTTGGGCTCGGGTGGAGTGTCCCGCGCCTTCGCCGTTCACGCCATAAAGAATGTTGGCCATGCAGGTTTGAAGGCCGAGTATACCTCGACGGGCCAGCCTATGGCTGCGTAGTCTGCATCGGCAGTGTAACTGTGTCGACTGTGCTGGGATCGTCGCGGAGCCTGATGTACAAGGTCTTCGCTTTCGTTGGCGGGATGGCCAGTGCATCCTCGACAAAGCCTTCAGGAACGCTGACGGCATTGACGAAATCGGAGTCGACGCTCACCGAATCCAGCAGGAAAAGCTTGTCGCCGCTCAGCGTGCATTGCTTTTCGGGCGCAGGGACACAGCGAATTCCCTTGAGCGCCGGTACCCGCACCAGGTTCACGAGCTGTTGCCAGTCGCCGGCAATGCCGTCGGACGTGACCGGACGAAACTTCAACGGTCCGAACGCCGATGGGCCAAGCAGTTTCATCGGGTCGAGAACCGCGAAAACTGTCTTCGAGTCCTGCAGCGTAAGATTGCCGTCTTTGAAACTCAGGAGCACACAAAAGGATTCATCGGCGGTCGCGACTTCGATCTTTTCGATGGGAGGGAAAGTCTCCGGCACCTGCGCCTTGAGAAAGAAATTGAGCCGCCCATCCTGCGGCATTTCATCCTGGCTTCCCAGGCGAACGGTCGGCGGCGCTGCCGCTTGGTCTACTTGCACACTCTTGCTCAGTACGCTTACCACCGGTCTTTGCGGCTCGACCTCCGTCTTGAGATCGAGGATCCGGCCATCTTTAAGCGCTGCGTGGACGACGATCTCGTCTGCAGCATGCAGTTTCGTGAAGACGGCACTGTCGTGAGTGGTGAGCTTGAGTTCGTCTTGCTGATGGGAGCGTGCGAGAGACTCCGGGACGAAGCGGACTCCGCTCAGTTCAAGCCTGTCCACCTGATCCAGGCGCGTGCCTTTTAGTACGCCATTGGCATCGCCAGCGTGGATGCTGAAACTGTCGAGCCGACCCGCCTCAGCATAAGTGTGAAGCGGAAGCTCGTCTGCTTCCTGCAGTCCGAACTTCCTGATCACCATCGTCACCGATCCTGCATTCGCTTTCTGCAACGGGACTTTCACCTCGAGTTCGTCCGGCTTCGTAATCTTCCAATCGGTTTCGAGGGCTTTTCCCTGTTCGTCGTTGAGCTTCACTTCACTTACGCAACAAGCGTCCGGGGATTGCAGGTGGAGCGTGTCCTCGCGGCCGACGATTAGCGCACTCGCATCTTTCGAAGCGACAACCCATTGGGCTGGCCGCGAGGCACGCAGCCGGTAGCGTGGTCCATCGAACGAGTGGAAGCCCCATGCTCCGCGCAGAACTCCAGTAGCCTCTCCGTCCAGATCGGCCGACTGCAGCGCCTGTGTCTCGACCAGGAATCCTCCCCGTACCGGATCCGGCTTCGCGGGCACATCGATTCCCGGGCCCGACTTGGCGTCTACATGGAGAACAAAATTGTGCGCAAGTTCCGTCGCAAACACCAGCGGCGCACCCTCAGCCGGCAGCAGCAGCGCAGGCCGCCCCGCGCAAAAGACCTGCGCCGGATCCACCGCGCGCAATGGCGGAACTGGAGATGGCCGAACCGGAGGAAGTCCAATTACGATCACCGACTTCGGATTGCGAAAAGACGGAGGATTATTCAGCCGCAGATTCAGTTCGTCGTCTTTGGGCAGAGCCAGCGCTGGGATGTATTGGTACTGCGCGGTGTGAGCGGTACTCAGAATGCGCATTACGTCGACGACCGCTCCAATGTACGGGCTGTAGTAACCATTACGGGCATTGGGCGTGGAACTGATCTGCGCCAGCAGGTCGGTGGATGGACCTGATGTTAAAGTCGCAACCATCGACTGACTGTGTTGGTCGTCGAGCACCAACTGGTCGGTGTTCTGGGTGAGGCACGGTACCTGCTGCGAACTGGGCTTATCGAAACATTGCTGATCAAGCCGGATGTTGAGACTGCGCGCGAGCAGGATGCTGCGCGCCTTCAACTGTTCGGGGTCGCTCACCGCAAGCTCGCGAACGGCATCGAGATACTTCTCCAAACGGGCGCGGTCGAGGCTGGCCTGCACCAGGTCCTGCGAAGCGCGTACGAACGCTCCTGGTTTGCCACGGACTGCGGTGCGCAAGGTGCTGAAGGCTCCGCCCGTCTCCGGCGCCAGAAAGACTAGAGCCTCCTCGGCCTCATTGGGCACGGTCACGAAGATACCTTCCTCGTGGACCGGCCGGTTCCAGGTTTCGACTCGAGTAAACCAGGAATCGGGAGGCGGGTTGGTAGCTCCGCGAAGAAAAACAACGACCATCAGATAGTGCACCGATTGACTGTCGGGCAGGTCAGGATGCACCCAGAGGCGGTCCCCGGCCTGCAGATTGGGCACTTGCGCGATGGGCAGAGTCCCTCCCGCGCGCTGCACACGGACATCAACCTTCGGGCCGACGAGATCGAAGGCGGCATTGTCCCCGAGAGCCACGCCGACACACGTCAGCACGATCGCGAAGGAGCCAAATAGGAGGGGCCCATGGCGGCGCAGGTGCGACAGGAATCCGATCAAGAAAATATTTTAACCGATTTGCGACTCCAGTTTGGCGCTGCCATAATCTCCTCATGTGCGGACGCTATCGACTCTCGCGGCGGAAACAGGTCGTGGAAGAGTGCTTCGAGAGCGCGTCAGAAGTCTCGGAGGAAGAAGACTGGAATCCCCGCTACAACATCGCCCCCACACAAGGGGTAGCGACGATCCGGCAATCCGGATCGAGCCGAATTCTTTCGATGATGAGATGGGGTCTGGTGCCCTCGTGGGCCAGCGATATCAAGATTGGCAACCAACTCATTAACAGCCGCAGCGAAACGGTGTTGGAAAAGCCAGCCTTCCGGGAGGCTTTCCGCACGCGCCGCTGTCTGATTCCCGCCGACGGCTTTTATGAGTGGAAGAAATCGGGCAAGCAGCGCCAGCCGTTTCACTTCGGCATGAAAGACGATTCGCTGTTCGCCTTTGCCGGGGTGTGGGACCGATGGCGGTCGCCGGGTGGTCCGATGCTCCAGTCCTGCTCGATCCTGACGACTGCGGCCAACGAATTGCTCGACGGAGTGCATGACCGCATGCCCGTGATCCTTCCCCGCCGGCACTATGAGGTCTGGTTGGCGGTGCCCGCGCCCCAGGCGGCGCGGCTAGCGGAACTGCTTGTGCCTTTCGATGCTGCCTCGATGCGTCGGTATCCAGTCAGTTCGCTGGTCAACAAGCCTGAAAACGAGATGCCGGAATGTGCGCTGGAAGTGCCGGAACCCGAAACCCAGACACAACTCTGGTGAAACGACGCGGACTTGGCGACTTCTCACGCACGCACATGCGCACGCGCAAAACAAAACGCCCCAGACTCGATTTGAGTCTTGGGACGTTTGTTGATCAGCCCTCCCCCAAGTGCTGCTCAAGAAAAAGCATAGACTCTCAAGCAAGAGTGGAGAATGGCACTAGCGTGCTATCGCACTGCACCGTTAGCGACAGCCCCGGCCAGAGTCTATTGGATGATCCGAGGCGCTCTAACCCCGGTTCTGCCGGGCGGGTTTTCCTGCCAACATTTATCCGGTGAGGGCATGCTCTCAGGAGGGGAGGGTGCGTGGAAACGCGACTCTTTTCAACTCATCCCAAGCCGCTGGCAGACGAATCCGGCTAGGTCTCGGTGTGCCACGCAGGCAGCAGATTCATTCCAGTCGACCAGACCGCTGGACTTCGTCGTGCTTCCGGGGAAGGCGGTTTCTCTTTCTTGGAGACCGAACGGAGCCCGGTTTCAGAGAGCGGAAGCCGGAACGCGCCCTCCAACTGGATTGCGACCGAGAAGTCGCCAGTCTCCCGCGGCCTCACCCGCAGAACCTTGCCGTGAGCACTCAACAGAATGCCGGGATCGGGCAGGTGCTCTACTCCAATCGATATCTCTACCGCGGAGCCCTCTGGGATCAAGAAAGAACTCGACAGCAGAATGCCGCTCAGGCTGATGTTCTCTGATCGAGCGCGCAGTTCCTTGCGTGCGGCCATCCTGATCAGGACTGGTAAGTGTAAAGGGTAGCGAACGTCTTGTCGCTCTTGCCGCTGGGGGGAGTCCATCGGTTTGCTCCGAATGAAGAGATGACCGGAGCATACGTGGAGGCGCAGTTCGTTCACAGGTATCGGAGGTTCTATGAGCGCGGGAATCAGGCCAAGGCGAGGGCCAGTAATGTATTACCGCTCCGGCATTTCTCGCGGCTGGCCGATTGGAAAATGGCGGAAGCGAGTGGGAGTCGAACCCGATTCATGTCACGCCTGTGCAGTAAACCTTGTGTAATCAACAGCAGGAAGTGCGCGAACTGCACGAATCGGCATCTTCTTACCCACGACCTTACCCACGTCGACATGCGATTGATCGCCGTCGTACAGATCGTGCCGGCGGAAGGGACGGGAAGGTCGGAACCCTTGTCGGCGGCACCCCAGCACCCAGAGCGTACTTCTATATCTATATACAAAAGGGGTGACCGCGGGCTCGCTCGTGTCCCCTCCCGCACCCCGGACGACACTTTATTCGCACAAGGTGATCGAAACACAATCCCCTCGTGGATCGGCAGGATTGGGTCGAAATCGCGAAACGACGCGTCGTCAATGTCCTACGCCGCCGTCGCTTCGCGTCCAACAGACAGCTTGAGAAGAAAATCTCCGAGGCTGGACCGGGAGACCAGCGTCCTGAGCCGATGAAGGTTTCGACCGGAATCAACCAACTCCTCAGTGAAGGTCGCGTTGTTGCACACCCAGTTCCGCAACTTGCGACGTTCTATTCACTCGCTGATTTCGGCGGTCAGGCCGACGAGGATCGACGGGATGAAATCATCAGACTGGCGACGGAGTTTCGTGAAATCACTCGCAACCCGCAGGCCTGCGGTAAAGCTCTTGAGCGAGTCGTCTATACAGCGACCACCCAAGCTGCGATTTACACGGTCCTAGGGACGCCCGATCATCCGCCAGCCCAAGGGTTCGCCATTAATGGGTACGTTCTGGAGAAGGAATGCGACCACATCCTCATTCCGAAAGAGTTCTCGGCGACGAAGCTCGTCGAAGACAAAAACCTTCGTGAGTGGTTACACCCTTCAGCAGAAGAAGTCTGGGGAGTCATCGGGAAAGCTCTTCGCGTTCCTCACGCAATTCCTGTTTTGATCTGCCGCAGGATGCATTACGTCGGATTCCCATTTTTCCGCAGACTCGGGATGATGTGCTGGCAGGTCTACAACCAGTTCTTCTCGCCCGAACATGTCACGGAAGCTCAACTTGAACCGTATCGCAACAGGGACCTTCTCGGTTTCGCTGACATCACGCGGGACCTGACACCGCCAGACCCGCTGATTCACTTCTTCTCCTCAACGATCCCAGACAATATCGACGAGTTCGCAGAACGCTTTGAATCCAAGCGTCCACTCTTGACCGAATACGCGATCACCAACCGACTAGACTCCAACATCCCGACCGTGACAAGAAACAGGCTCTATCACGAGTTCGAGAATCGTCTGCCCAGAATCTGACTCTCACTCCCGACGTGTCCTAGGATTCGGCGACAGTTGTACATGACCGTCTCGAAGTCAATTCGTCGAATTTGGGCTGGCGGGATGCGTGACCTGTTTCTTCGCAGGTTTCTTGGGCGAGTGAAAATCGTGACTGTAGCAGTTGGGCTTACGAGGCCCCCAGTGAACTCCGTCACGCCGAACGACTACCACGTCAATCGGGCCGTGAATAAATGGCTTCTCTGAGTCGGGCACGTTGTCGATGACGAACTGGACAGCCTTGATGACGAACTCTTTGTCGTAGGACAATGTTTTCCCGATGTTGTGAGGCTTGAGTGTTCCGTACGCCTTGCGTGCCCTCGTAGTTTTTGCCTCTATGAACTCTCCGACCAGTTCACGGTTATCAATTCCAGTTGTCCCGATTTCGCCCATCGATTGACTTAACCGTTTCAGAGAAAGTTTGGCTGGCGAAAAAGGCGACCCATCGATGAAAGAGAGTTCCTGCAAAGACACTACCGGATTCGTATTTGGAACAAAGTTGATGAACCCCCCTTGCACCAAGATTCCGTCAGCACCCGTTACCGATTGTAAGAATGATGGGTTTTGTCCTCCGAACCAAGCCAGTGCTCGGTTTCCCCATGCGAGTGAAAGAGACTGTGTGTCGGGGCCTTTGCTCGTTGAGTAAATTTCCCAAGCGGTCTGGATAGAATTCCAAGGCATGCCTCGGTCAACAGGGACTCCGGGACGCCCGGAAGCGAAAAATACACTGTCGTCGAGTGCTACGACCTTACAGGCATCGTCGTTCGCTTTATTGTATTCACGACTGTCAGCAGCGAGAACAACATATTTCCCCGTTGCGGAGACGACCCAGACGATTAGTCCCGCGGGACGTTTGAAGGAGAAGCACCTCCAGAATTATCCAGCCGCAGGCATATCGCAGTTGTCTCACGGTCGCTTCGGAACGAATTCCTCGCCGCACGCAGGACATCGTGTCCCGCCTCGAAGCCAATCCGCCGCATCTCCGCTGGCAGGATATTGTGCCCGCACTTCGTGCAGACTATGTCGATGCAGGCACGGACACGGGCGAGGTCAATCTTCGGTAACTTGCGTCCACATGTGCCCACATGGAACCATGCGGGTGTTCTAAACAAGGAGGAGCACTATGATGACCGCCGAAAGGGCGGCTGTTTGTGCCCCTGTGTTACCATGGGGAATGTCGCCCACCGAATGCTTCAAACACATTCTGCTGGTTTACCGCTTGGCAACTTACGACAGCACGCCCACCGTTGAGTTGCCTGTACCCATTCTGAGCCATCTCTTGCAAAGTGCCACGCACCAGCACACTGCTCAGCAAGTGAAGCTGCACTCTGTGGCTGGTTAGGCTACTTCCCTGCTCGTGCCTTCGCCCATCGCTTCCTCTGGGCATCACCGATTTTCTTACGTGCAGCAGCCGACAACGTGCGGGTCGTCTTCACCTGCTGGCGTCCCGTGCGGGGCGAACCAGCATCGAGTATGTCCAAAACCCGCTGCAACTTCTGAATCTCCTGCTTGACCAACGTCCTGACGTCCATCGTTTGGTTTCCTCCGATCGAGTGTAGCACGCCGACGGACGCCCGCCTCCCGAGTCAGCCATCAACCAGATAGCACTTTAGTTACATCAGTACCGTTGACCACGCGGCTCCGTAACCTAAATATGGACTAAGGAGGAGCTTGTGTTCTGTCCGAAGTGCGGTACTGAGCATCCCGACGATTCGCAGTTCTGTCGGAAGTGCGGACGAGGTATAGCAGTCGCAGCGACATCCAGCGGAGCCGCAGCAGCAGTGGCACCTGCCCTTATTCCTGAGACTAGACGTGAAGTCAACACACCCAAGCCCGTCCGAACTCCTTACGTAATCGCTAGAGTCCTGCTCCTTGTCTTCGTGGTTTGCGGCTACAGCGCCAGTCAACGAACCACTCCCAATCCCGCTGCGAATCCTAGAATCGTCAAGCAACAACGCACGACGACGATCAACAATCCCAACCTCCACATCAACGCACTCAATTTCTCCTATTTCAAGCTAATCGTCCCCTCAGGAGCGACTAGTGTCCTGCTTCATGGAGACTTCACCGCAAGCGGTGGGTTGAGCAACGGCATCGAAGTCTTTGTGATGTCGGAGAATGACTTCGTGAACTGGCAGAACGGGCACTCTGAAATGACGTTCTACAAGATCGGAAAGGTCACTGTCGGAACGCTCAACGTCAATCTGCCTGCCGACGCGGGAACCTACTATCTTGTCTTTAGCAACAAGTCGTCGCTGCTGACCCAGAGGAACGTTCTTGTCGATGCGGCGTTGACGTACTATCAATAGTCAACGGAGAGAAAGGTACAACATGAAGGGTTACGTTTGACGACTGGTCATCCTGTTCGCCGTCTGCGTGGTCATAGGCACTAGTGGAGTTGCGAAGGACAAGCATCTTCCTTTGCCCCCACAGGTTATAAACGCAAGAACCGTCTACATCGACAATCTTTCGTAGGTGATGATTCGGACAATCACAACCTACTCCAAGAGGGGCGCCCTTTTATAATGCGGTTTCGACAGTTACCAAGCAATGAATGCTGGTTAAAAAGGGGTTACCGAGTAACTTCACACTCACCGGTGCCGACGCCCCGCACGAACGCGCACCTCGACGCGCTGTCGAGGTAGTTGGGGTTCCCCCCGCATGAGCCGAGCCCCGGACTCGTCGCCGTTTGTCCTGGTGGACAGTGGCCAGGATCAGACGTCAGGTGACACGCTCCAGGGAGGGTGGGATTAGGTGAGCTGCAGTATCCGTCCAGTGTTCCGCTCGTGCTCCCAGCAGTGCCTGTTCCAAATAATGCCACATTCTGCGGGCTGCCTGGTGCATCGTCGTTCACCGAAACCGTGCCCGTTAGGTCGCCCGTAGTACCGGGCACGAAAGTCACATTGATAACGCAGTTCGCTCCAGGTATGAGAGTCGGGCCACAGGTATTGGTCTCCTCAAAGTTGGAACCTGCCCCATCGATGCTCACATTGCTGAGTGCGCCCGTCCCGGTGTTGCTCAGTGTGATGATCTGAGCTGAGCTGGGAGAACCAACCACCTCGCTACCGAAGGTCAAACTGGTCGCTGACAAAGTAGCGTTGGGTGACGCGCCCATTGATCCGCCACCGCAACCAGTAAACAGACAAAGACCTAGAGCGAATGCCGCGACTGTCGGTACACTCATGCATTTTGTAGGTTTCATTTGTTTCCTCTTCCGAAGCGGATCGATGACGCTGCAGAATCCACGACTCCTGAATTTCCCTCGAGAACATCCGGGCGGTAGTCAAGGCCATAATCTGCCGCCTCGTCACTCCTCGCCCCGGCGTAGGTCGTGCGGCTGCTGGTGAGGTTGGCTTTTCATCCATTTCTTGGAATCCGAGTCCTTCTCCTGTTGCTGGCAATGCCGGCAATTACACGCCGCAGCAAGTGGGCATGATCGGTTTTGCACCCTCCCGCGACAACCGAAGATTGGATGATTTTCGTCTGAACTTGCAACTCACATTGCTGCAGACACTTGGAGGGTCTTGTGAAGCGGCCACTGCGGGCTTGAAACCGAGAATGGCCCAGACTGAACCGCCGTAGTTGTTGCTAAATCGCGATTGCGCTCATTGACCTGGGCGAGGGGTTTTGAACTCCAAGGCCGATTCACGAGAGCCATAGGTGTAGGGTCTAATCGTTGGGAACGTTGACCAGAGAGGATTAGGTGCATCAGAGCACTACTTCAACTCGGCATGCCTGAACGCTGCAAGTGTTTCCTCCTCGGCTTGGGGTTGGAGGATGCTGTGTGCCGCGAAGTATTCGGCCTGTGGGTACTTCGTCCGGCGAATGCGGTCGGCGGCGCGGACGAAATCATAACGGCTGTGTCGAAATTGGACTTCGGGACCGAGCAGGACCCAATCCGCTCCCGCTTCACCAAGTGGCATTCCCACGCTGCCAGCATTTACAACCCGAGTTGTCCCAACCGTGCGATCAAATTGCATGTGGGTGTGACCGCAGACCACCGTTGAGAACCTTAGTCCCTCAAATAGTGATAAGAGGCTGTGTTCGGGGGTGAGGCGGGTGAAAATGTCGGTGTCATTACGCGGCGTCGCGTGGCAGAAAAGCACATCTCCGAGTCCGGGGAGCTCAAAGTGGCATGTCGGCGGCCAGCTCGACAACAACTGCTGATGGCGGGATTCCAGTTGCTGCGCGGTCCAGCGTACGGGCTCGCGCCACTGTTCGGGGGCACTGCGGTACCATTCGGACTCGACACCAGTCATTTGCGCCAGTACCTCGCGATCACCATTGCCACAAATGAACTGGGTGGGGATGTCGAGGTCAAACAGCGAGTCGATAGTTTCCTCCGGCAGCGGACCGGGAAGAACGTCGCCTCCAATGATGATGCGGTCTACTTTAACCTCACGAATTTCTTTGAGTACCGCCTCCAGGGCTGGGAGGTTCGCATGAATGTCGTAGATGGCGGCGACGCGCATAGCGAAAGAGTCCGAGTCGATAATAAACAAACGAACGGTCCTGCTGCACAGATTCTCGACTGGCGAAAAATTACGCTCAAAACCCCTCAATGATCGATATGGCCTTGGTTACAACAACAGACATTAATTGGCACTACGAATCTCAGATGTGGTTGGGAGAGAACAATTCAAGAGGGGGCGCGGTTCGACTTGTTTTCGTCATTGTTCGTCAAGGAAAGTTAATGCGCTCCAAGGTATGGTGCTCAGAGCGAAATCCTGCCCAATCAGCTTCAACTCTGCGCACCGAAGGCGGCTATCAACGTCGTAAACGACGAACGTGCCGTCCTGTCCAAGTACTGCAACTCGGTCGCCCTTTGTTGGGATACGATTCTTTCGATTCCCCACGCCCAAAGCTTCTCACAAGCGGGAGTCGAAGTCGACAACTGTTGAAAAATCGCGATAACGCTCAAGACCTCTCCCCGGTCTGTTCGGCGAGATCGCTAACCTCCACCCGCTAAGGCTGAACCGACGAACACGCCAAGAGGGCCGAGGTGTGACGCGGGACGTCTCGCGTGAAATCTCGCGGCTCCGTCGAAGACCAAACGACATAGCTGGTGATCTTGTCAATGCTAACAGTGCTAATCGTGGGTTCAATGTCGCCGACGAGCACGGCTGTCACTACACCAGTCGTATAAGCGGCCTATCAGGATTTCCTTACTATCTGGAAGACGCCGACCCGATATACCTATCTTGAAGGAAGCCAAGGCAGAGTTCGCAAAGCTGCAATAGCAGCGTGGCGATCTCCCCAACCATGCCTGACCTCTTGCACAACAATTGTCGACTTACACTATCAGGCATTTTGCAACAACGAACGACATTGCTACTGAAGAACCCGGATGAGAAGCAAAGTCTGATCATCCTGTTGCAATCCGTGCTGGTGTACACGTTCCATGATCCGTTCCCAAATTTCCAGCAAGGGTTCTGAGGCGTGTTGCGTCACCAATTGCTCCAGTCGCTCCAAACCAAATTCTTCCTCTTGGGCGTTGGGTACTTCCGATATGCCGTCGGTGACCATCAGGAATAGATCGCGAGGTGAGTAAGCGACGCGCTGACTCGCATAGGAACCTCCCGGGATCAGCCCCAGAGGAAATTGCTCCATCGAGAGCCTGGTGGCGTCCCTGCTGCGATTGTGGTAGTGGACTATAGGAACGTGCCCGGCTAATGCATATTCCGCCTGCGCCGAACCGTCGAACTGGAGCAGCGCCAAGGTAGCGTACATATCGAGTTTCTTGACCGCAGGGAGCACACGATCCGCACTTTCGAGCAGAGCCGCGGGTGGCTGCCTGAATTGATGCGAAACGCGCAGGGCGGTCTTCAACATTCCCATCAATTGGCCCGCCGCCAGACCGTGTCCGGAGACGTCGGCAACATAGACCAACAAATTTCCGTTACTCTCGATTACGTCGATCAAGTCTCCCCCCATCTCGGCACTAGGGAGTGATTTGCCGTAAATCTCAAAAGCCGCGTTCTGAAAAGAAATGGTAGGTACCAGGGTGGCCTGGATGTCGTGAGCCAGAGACAGTTCGGTCTGCATTCGGAGGCTATCCAGGCCCTCGGTCGTCACAAACGACAGCAGAAATCTGAAACCAACCCCCACCCCCAGCCAAATCCCGACGGCGTCGAACCCAACTCGACGGCTCAACCCACCGGGGAGCCAGTTCCCCGAGGTACTCGCAGCTCTGAAAGCAATCCCCGCAAGAACTACCATGAGCGCCCATGCAACGAAGGCGAGACGGGGGCGTTTAATCCTGGCGGCAAAAACGCTGGTTGCCATGGCACCACAGAAGACAGGCCAAAACAAACCGTGTGCCAAAGGGGGATGATCAATCTGGAACAGATCGAGAGCAAAACCAACACCAGCCGTGGTAAAGAATACTCCCATCAGGAGTTTCTTCATGCGTCCCAGGGGCAGCGCACGCCAGTAGGGGCTGGAGAAGTTCGGATACGCTGAAAACAGACCGGCCCGCCACTTATCAAGCCTGTTGCTCATACGCAGTCCTTCTTCGTTAACGGAGAACGTTGCGATGAGTATAGCCGTGTGGTGCCGAAAGACTCCGCCAGTTTTTTCTCTCATTCGTTAGCACTGTCATTTTTGCCAGTGTCGCCTTTCTTCGAGGATTGGGCACCATAGACGATAAGGAGCTAGCTCATGCTGTAAGTAAATCGGGCTCCGATCCTGCACCTACACATGTGCTATGAAGAAGCCATCAAACCGGCTGGACCGGAACGGATGCGTACCTGATCCGACTGTTCGGATGCCTGAGGGCAGCCGCTATCCTGGCGGGCGCTGCGATATGTGTGAACCCAAGAGGTTACAGCAGGGGGCGGCGAGGCCTCGCGCGTCCTCTTGAGTGCTTGCGCTCAGGTTGATATAGCCCGAAAGCTATCTAGGCTCCCTCAAGCACGTTGGGCGAGGGTGAGAAGAGGAAAGGACTCCAAATGGCTGACGAGGTAGTTCGGTGCCCATACTGCGTTCTGGGCGATGACTTCAGGGCAATGCTACGGCGGCCAGAATGGTTTATCTGCGAACAGTGCGGCCATGTAGTGCTTAACGAAGACCCGGGCTTCAGGTGCTCCTGCGGCAGGTGCCTAGAACTGCGAGCGGCGTGATTTCACGTGCCAACTCACGAAGAGAACATCCTGCGTATTCTCGGCGAAGCGAAAGAACCCCTGTTTGCGTCGCACCTCGGACTCACGGGGAGTTGCTCAAGCTCGGCATCGACATCGGCGCGAGTAGTCTCATGCGCCATGGTATTCCAGTTGTTCACCAGGAACTGAGCCGCAAATTCCTCACAGTGTGAAGTTTATTCACTCTAGCTAAGCTAGGCACAAAAAATGGCGATATACTCGCTGCTGCCCTGGCCGCACGAAAGGGAGAGTTACGTCATGATCAAGAAGTTGGGCGTAGTTTTGGCCGTTGTAGCTGTCACTGTCGCGGTAAGCTCGCGTTTTGCGGTTCTCGTGCTGGGGGCATCGAGCGAGCATGTGCTCATCACAGGGAACATCGACGAGAACCGGCTGGTGACGTTGGTCGGAAACACTCGTCCCGAAGCCAGAGCAGCGAACGATCGTGGCCGCGAGCCCGACAGCTTTGCCGTGAACCACATGCTTCTGCAGCTGAAGCGCGATCCCCAGGTCGAACGCGAGTTCGAAAAATTCATCGAGTCGCTGACCGACAAGTCGTCCCCCAACTTCCGCCACTGGATCTCCGCCGAAGAGCAGGGCGCGAGATACGGTGTGGCACAGGCTGACATTGACGCGATCACGGGCTGGCTGACATCGCACGGCTTCACCGTCGGCCACGTATATCCCAATCGTATGGTGATTGACTTCTCCGGCAACGCAGGCCAGATCCGCGAGGCTTTCCACACTGAGATTCACGAACTCGAGCTCAAGGGCAAACAACATTTCGCGAACATGAGCGATGCGAAGATTCCGGCCGCGCTCGCGCCGGCGATCGAAGGCGTCGTCTCCATGCACAACTTCAAGCCCCACCCGATGAACCAACCGCGCACCAACTTCACCTTCGCTGGATGCGGCGGCGAATGCTTCGCCCTGGTCCCGGCGGACCTTCAGAAAATCTACAACGTCTCGCCCTTGCTGAAGGCGGGGATCACCGGCAAAGGCCAGACCGTAGTGGCCGTCGGAGACAGCAACGTCTTCGGCAGCGATTTGTCCACCTTCCGGACCAAGTTCGGCCTCACGACCTTCGGCGGAACATTTACCGCGATACATCCCAACAGCGCCGGAAACTGCACCAATCCCGGCACCAACGGCGACGACATCGAATCGAATCTCGATGTTCAGATGATCACGGCGATGGCGCCCGGCGCGCACGTGGAAATGGCCTCCTGCGCCGACGGCAGTTCCTTCGCTACCTTCGGCGGCCTGATCGCGATCCAGAATCTGATCAGTGCAGGCAGCCCGCCGCCCATCATCAGCATGAGCTATGGCGTCTGTGAAGTGCTCAGCGGAGCGGCCGCCAACGCCGCCTTTAACAAGGCTTTTCAAACTGCCGCCGCGGCCGGCGTGTCCGTGTTCGTTTCCTCCGGCGACAACGCCGCTTCGGTCTGCGCCCGCGATTTCACCGGCGGCGACAGCATCGCTCTTCCCGGAATCGGCGTTACCGGATGGGGCGAGACGCCCTATAACGTTTCCGTGGGTGGAACCGATTTCGAGGATCTCTACAACGAGGTCAAAGGTGGTCCTCCTCAGAGCACCTACTGGAACGCCAGCAACTCCTCCACCTTCGGATCGGCGAAATCCTACATCCCGGAAATTCCGTGGAACAATTCCTGCGCCGGCTTCCTGCTGTACGACGCAGAAGGTTTCTCCACCGCGTTTGGCGCCAACGGATTCTGCAACAGCGGTACCGGAGCAAATTTTCTGGGCACTGTCGGCGGGAGCGGAGGACCGAGCAACTGCGCCAAAGGAGCAGGGAACCAGAATTTCCTGTTCACAGAAAATACGACTTGCGCCGGCTATGCCAAACCGTCGTGGCAATCGGGAATCTTCGGCAACCCCGCGGATTCGGTCCGCGACGTTCCTGATGTCTCCTTGTTCGCCGCCAACGGCCTCTGGGGACACTTCATCATCATCTGCTACTCCGACGCCAGCTTCGGCGGCGTTCCTTGCACCGGCAGTCCAAGTGGCTGGGTCGGCGTCGGTGGAACCTCGGCTTCCTCGCCCGAGATGGCCGGCATTCAGGCACTGGTCAACCAGAAGTGGAACATTCGCGCCGGCAATCCCAACCCAACCTATTACAAGATTGCCAAAGCCGAATACGGCACCACCGGCAACCCGAGTTGCTTCTCCATCAACCAGACGCAGACGGTCTCCAACTGCGTGTTCTACGACATCACCCAGGGCGACATCGACATCAATTGCCAGCACAACGGTAGCGTCTTCTCCGCCGATTGCTATCTGCCATCGGGCAGCAACGGCGTACTCAGCACACAAAAAATCAGCAGTCTGAGCGTGAGGGCCGCCGGATCGGGCTACACCGCCGCTCCGACCTGCAAGATCGCCGCTCCCTCCAACAAGTCGAAGTACCTGTCGCCCACCAGCGCAGTTCTCTACGCGGGTGGAGTCACGGCGACCTGCACGGCGACCATCAACGCCACTACTCACGTAGTCAGCGGCTTAACCCTGACCAACGCGGGCAAGGGATACACCGGAGTTCCGGTCTGCACCCTCTCCGGCGGTGGTGGCACGGGGGCGAGCTGCAAGGCGGTAATCAATCCCACGGTCTCAGCCAATTCCAATCAGCCCGCATTCGGCGCCACCCCCGGTTGGGACATGGCCACCGGCATCGGCAGCGTAAACGCCAACAACCTTGTGCAGAACACAGCCTGGTAGCTGCACAAACGAACTGTGCCTCGAAAATCTGGAAAGACTGAGCGTTGAAGGTGTTTGGCCCTGCGGATCAGTCGACAAGGAATCGTTTGAGATTTATGGTGTCTTCGCGCGACTAGGTGGAAGGTAGTCTTGCCGAGATCAATCCCGATCGACCGAATCTGTGGCTTACTTTGCATAGCGATGATCCTCCGTCTGGCTGTTTGCCAACCACTATCATCACTCTGGTTGGTTTACTAGACGGCGGACCATGCCGCTATCTCTATATCACTTATTGGCGGGATTCTAAGTGTCATCGCCCGAATCAATTCGGGAAAGGCCCCGAGCGGGCTGAATTTCATTCTCCACTATGGTTTCCCCAGAAATTTCTTAACTGCATCGGCGAACCCAGCGGGGTTGGCGAAGTGTACGACATGTCCGCCATCGATTACGTTCAAGATCGTATTCGGCCGACGCGATGTCATCTGCTCTACTGCAGCTTGAGTTGTCACTCTACTGTCGCGGCCGCGGATCAACAAGGCTGGACAATCCGTGGCCAGCCAATCTTGCCAGTGATCACTCGAAAGGCATCTACCGGACTTAACGATCTCGCTGGGCTCAAACGCGAGAGTCCATCCGGCGGGAGTCTCACGGAACGAGTCTAAGAGATATGGGAGGAATCGTGGTCCCACACGCTCCGCGAGCGCCTCGCGGGTCGCGAACCGTCCTTCCCATGCGAGCGCGAAGCTTAGGTCATCCCAAACTTCGGCGCCAATGTCTTCGACAATAAGACCGCGAACTCATGTGGGATTACGCGCGGCGAACTGGTACGAGTTGACTCCGCCGAGGGAGTTGCCCGGTAGAACGAAATTGGTCAAGCCGAGGTGATCAATGAAAGCCTCCAGATCGCTAATGTAGTCGTCGCGACTATAGCTCGACGCGTGATCCGAGTCGCCGTGACCGCGTTGGTCGAGTGCCACAACTCGCCATTCGGGAGCCAATGCTGCAGCGAGTGGTGCAAAGGTCAACGCCTCCATAAACGTGCGCGTGCAGGGCGATGAGCACGCGATCGTTCCCACCCCAATCAAGATACGAGAGCCTCAGGGCATCACGGCAAAACTCAAGTCTTTCCATGTCCACAGAATATAGTGCCGTTGACTCAATCGCCACATGCAAGCGCAGTTGTAATCCCCGATGTTTTTCAAACGTACCCCAGTCCTGTGCGTTCCACGAGTCGTCGAGTGTCCGCATGAGCTCAAGATTGTTCTGTGTCATGTGATTCTCCCAAAATACGCAGTAGGTTGCTTAAATAGGTGACGGGCACCGTCGCAGTCCTAATTAATCGCTTGGTCGCCGTAAGGCCCCATCAACTCGCCGAAGGCAAACAGCCGAATAGTAACGGCCATCAGGCAACCTGATCTGTTCAATATGGCACACTTTTTCGTGCTAAGCCTTTGCTACCGTGGGGAAGCTGTGCCTTTGAGCCTCTCGTCCAGGAATTCCTGATAGACGATCAGCGGGAGTTTATCTTTCCGACGACAAAAAAG
>CAVQCF010000013.1:0-119193 GCA_963710885.1 uncultured Acidobacteriaceae bacterium | reverse complement strand
TAAATGACGTCGATGTCGACAGCGCGCCCTACGATGCCTTCCTCAAGAATGCGGGCGCCCTCATTCACCAAGGCATAGATACAGCGGTCTACGATCTCTTCGGAGGAAAGCTTGCGTTGCGCGATGCCGGCTTCTCGCGTCCACCTGCGCACCATCTCGTTGACTTCAGGATCGAGAATCGGACGCCGGTTCTCGTCATACTTGTACCAGCCGGCAGCGGTTTTCTGGCCGTAGCGCCCAAGTTCGCAGAGGCGGTCCTCCGCGAACGGCTGCCGCACCCCAGGCTTTTCAAGGTGCCGGTACTCTTTACGGATACGCCAGCCCACGTCAAGGCCGGCCAGATCACCAGTAGCCATGGGCCCCATCGCCATGCCGAAGTCGAACAGCGCCCTGTCCACGGCTTCGATACTGGCGCCTTCTTCCACCACGAACTGGGCTTCACGGCGATAGGGGCCGAACATGCGGTTTCCCACAAAGCCCCGGCAGTTGCCGACTAGCACCCCGACTTTTCCTAGTTTCTTAGACAGTTGCATGCAGGTCGCGATCACTTCTTTGCCGCTCGCTTTGCCGCGCACGATCTCGAGCAGGCGCATAATATTCGCCGGGCTGAAAAAATGCGTACCAATGACGGCATCGGGCCGCGAAGTGGCTGAGGCTATCTCGTCTATGTCAAGCGTTGATGTGTTACTGGCCAGGATCGCGCCTAGCCGGCACACGCGATCCAACTGGCGGAAGACTTCTTTCTTGAGCGCCATGCCCTCGAACACGGCCTCGACGACCATATCGACCCTGCCAAAATCGTCGTAGCTGAGCGTCGGCTTGATGAGTCGCAGGCGTTCATCCGCGAATTGCTGCGTAAGCCGGCCGCGTTTAACCGAACTCTGATAGTTCTTCTGAATGGTGGCCAACCCACGATCAAGCGCCAGCTGGTCAGCCTCTTTGAGCAATACGGGAAAGCCGGCATTAGCAAAGACCATTGCGATTCCGCCGCCCATGGTTCCGGCGCCGACCACTGCAACCGAGTTCACTGGGAGAAGAGCGGTCTCTTTTGGTATGTCGGAGATCTTGGCAACTTCGCGCTCGCCGAAAAACGCATAAATGAGGGCCTTGGATTGATCGGAAAAAAGGCAGTCGTCGAACAGTTTTCGCTCCAGCTGGCATCCTTCTTCAAAAGACAGTCTCGTGGCGGCTTCCACCGCATCGATGGCCGCTAGCGGCGACATCATGCCACGTTGTTTGGTACGAGCCTTTTCGCGGGCGAAAGCGAAGACCGATGCGTTCTGCCCGGGAACGCCGGGTTCAACTTTTTCGTTCCGCTCGCGAGTTTTGCGCAGTGGTTTGGCAGCGATTTCGCGCGAGAAAGCTATGGCGCCCCGCAACAGATCGCCTTCGATCAGATGATCGATGAGACCGAGTTTCAGCGCCTCCTGAGCGGTAATCGGATTGCCCTCTGCACACATCTCGACCGCCCTTGCGACGCCCACCAGGCGAGGCAGCCGCTGGGTGCCACCGGCGCCGGGAATAATGCCTAGCTTCACTTCGGGCTGACCCAGCTGTGCATTCGGAGCCGCCACACGATAGTGGCCGGCCATCGCCAGTTCCAGTCCGCCGCCAAAGGCAGAGCCATGAATGGCCACCACCACTGGTCTTGGCACATCTTCGATCTGAAGCAGGAGCGGAAGCAAGCCTGCGCCTCGCTGCGTCTTCCCGGATGTGATCTTGCCGAATTCCTTTATGTCCGCGCCGGCGATGAACGTACGGCCGCCACCAATCAACACCACAGCCTTGACGCCATCGTCATGACCCACCTCCGCAATAGTTTGTGCAATCGCCTTCGCGACCCCGGCGCTCAAAGCGTTCACTGGCGGGTTATTGATGGTGATAATTGCGACATCTCTATCTTTAGTAAGTTGAACTAGATCGTCCATGGCACTTTACTCTTTCTCCAGCATCTTCAAAGGTTCACTTGCGCGCCGTAAATTCGTGCGCGTTGTGTTCCTGTTTACTCCAATACTTTTTGCGCAATCCTTTTTTCAGAATTTTCCCGGTAGCAGTCTTGGGCAAGCTCTCCAGGAACTCAATCGACTGCGGGCACTTGAAGTGTGCAATGCGAGAGCGGCAGAATTCGAGCAGTTCCGCTTCCGTTGGGTTTGATCCGGGTTTCGCTACAACCAGCCCCTTGGGCACTTCGCCCCATTTTTCGTCTGGAACTGGAATGACAGCAGCCTCGTAAACCGCGGGATGCGCCAGGATCGCCTTCTCCACTTCAAGCGATGAAATGTTCTCACCGCCGCTGACAATAATGTCTTTCTTGCGATCAGCGATGAGGATGCGTCCATCCTCGCTGATGGTGGCCATGTCTCCGGTATGAAACCAGCCACCGCGCATCGCTTCCGCTGTGGCCGCGGGCTGTTGCCAGTAGCCCTGCATAACACCGTCCGAACGAGCGACAATCTCCCCCATGGTTTTTCCGTCGCGGGCAACATCGTGGTCCTCGAAGTCCACGACCCGGAGCTCCACGCCCGGAATCGCGTAACCGGTCATCGCCCGTGCCACATAAAGCTCTACACCATCAAATTGTTCTCCCGGCTTCAGTTTGGCGGTGGAGAGAACTGGCGCAGTTTCCGTTAGGCCGTATCCGGCAAAACACGGGCAGCCAAGTTTTTCCTCGGTCTCGCGCACCAAGGTTGGAGAAGAAGCCGCTCCTCCGATCGAAATCCACTCCAGACTGCTCAAGTCGTATTTTTTCCGGTCTGGCGAATTCACCAATGCCGTTGCCATGATCGGCACAAGGCTCAGCGAGTCGACGCGCTCGCGCTGGATCAACTCGAAGACTTCCGTGCAGGTAAAGCGCTGAAGCATGACATGTTTCCCTCCCATGAAGGTGACTGAATGGGCGGTACCCCAACCGTTGGCATGGAACAGTGGAATGGTATGCAGATTTACGCTATCCGGCTTGGTCATGAACGTCACAATAACCGAGAGAGCGTGGAGATAAACATTTCGGTGGGTCAGCATCACGCCCTTCGGATCGGCACTCGTGCCGCTGGTATAGAACAGTTCAGCCAAGGAGTTTTCGTCGAAGTCCATCACATCCGCCCGGTGAGGCGTCGCCGCCGCCAGAATGTCCTCATAATTTCTTGGCGAGAGCCAGGCTCCCCGCGGTGCAGCGTCAAGCATGAAGAACGTCTGAACAGTTGAAACGCTTTGCCGAAAAGAATCCACGACCTCAGCGAACTCATTTTCCAGGAAGAGCACCTTCACCCCGGCGTCATTCAGAATGTAGGCCAGTTCCCGAGGAGCGAGCCGGAAGTTCAACGGGAGCAACACCGCGCCGGCTTCCAGTACGCCGTAATATGCTTCGAGAAGCCGATGGCAATTCAGGCTGAGAAATGCCACCCGGTCACCCGCTTTCACTCCCGCTTCGCGCAGAGCACCGGCGAGACGGCTGGCACGTTCACCGAACTGCGCGTAAGTGAAACGATGGTCTCCACAAACCACGGCGGTCTTGCCGGGGAACTGCTGTTCGGCGTAACGCAGGAATCGTACGGGGGTGAGCGGAATATTCATGGCCTTATCTCGCCGCTTACCAGGCTGACTGACCTCCATCCACCACCAGTACGTGACCGGTGACATAGTTCGAGGCGGCAGAAGCGAGAAACACAGCAGCTCCTTTCAAGTCATTTTCGTTGCCAAAACGCCGCAACGGAATGTGGGACAGAAAAAGCTCCTCATGGTGCTCCAGGACGCGGTTCGACATGTGAGTGGGAAACCAGCCAGGAGCAATCGCATTTACCTGAATGTTGTGACTTGCCCATTTGCAGGCCAAGTCCTTGGTAAAACTGATCACCCCACCCTTGCTGGCGTGATAGCCAATGGCTGGAAGTTCCGCCGGAGCCCCACCCAGTCCAGCCACTGACGCAATATTAATGATTTTTCCCGCGCTGTTCTTGCATGCGCCGTTCTCACCCCTGCCTTGGCGGATCATGACTTTGCCGACCGCCTGGGCGCACAGAAAAGTTCCGGTCAGGTTCGTCTCGATGACCTTGTTCCAATCCTCGAGCCGCATGTCCTCGACGGGAGCGCCCCAGGATATTCCCGCGTTATTGATGAGTACGTCGATTCGCCCAAACTGGGAGAGGGTCGCTTCCACCATCTCCTGAATACTGTCCGGGTTCTTGACATCGCAGCCAAGCGGAATGGCTTTGACGCCGAATTGCTGCAATTCTTCGGCAGCCTGATGGCAGCGTTCCTTCTTGCGAGCGCACAACACCAGGTCGGCGCCCATTTCCGCCAGACCCTCCGCCATTTGGCGGCCCAGTCCGATTGACCCTCCGGTGACGATTGCAACTCGTCCGGTTAGGTCGAAAAGCTGCTTCACACTCACCGTGGAATCCCGTATGGTGCTGGCGGCCTCCTTTAACATGAAACCTTCTCCTTCTCCGACCCGGCATGGCTTCCAGCACTTCCGGCCTGCTCGTTAAGAAACTGCAGAATAGCGTGGTGTGAAACTTCCGTCTGGTCAGTTAAGAAGAGATGGCTGGCGCGCGGAATCATCACGAGCTTCGCACCCGGAATGCGTTCTGCGATTAATTTGGCATTGCCCGGCGGCACCAGCCGGTCAGACTCCCCGTGGATCACTAGGGTGGGGGCGGCGATTCCGGAGAGGCGGCTGTACGCTTCCCAAGCAAGTATTCCCTGCAGCTGTGCCGTGTATGCTTCGGGCCGCGGAAACCACGGCCGGCGAGTCGCAATATCCTCATCAATCCTTTCACGCGGAGTTGCCGAATCGTAGATAAACGGCACGGGCGCCTCGGCGGCCTGCTCAGGGCTCATTTTGTCACGCGTCATCAGCATCTGGGCAGCCTCTGGTTCGGCGCGCACCGCTGTCGGCCCGCCCGCCGCGGTGCAGCCCAGTATCAGCGACAGCACTCGCGCCGGATATTGCAGCGCGAGCTCTTGCGCGATCATGCCGCCCATAGAGATGCCGAATACATGCGCACTCTCGATGCCGGCGGCATCCATGACCGCCGCAGCATCGGACGCCATGAGCGCGATGGGATATGGTCCCGGTGGCACATCGCTCCGCCCTATGCCACGGTTGTCGAGGGCCAGTGTCCGGTACCGCGATGCCAAAAGGGGCCGTGTCCGATACCACATTTGGGACGGGTAAGCCAGTCCCATGATGAGCAGAACTGGTTCACCCTGGCCCTGTTCATCCCAATAAATCCTGGCTTTCTGATTCTCAACGAACGCCATCGAGTGCCCCCAGTTAGAACGTCAAGCGCAGGCCGAGCTGAATCTGGCGTTTCGGAAAAGCCGAAGTGAAAGCCAGCGGCGTGCTGGGCGTAGCCGTCCCGCCCCCCGCATTGAACGGTCGAATCCCATGTACGTTGAACGTCGTGAATCCCGGGATCAAGCCAAAGACAGGGCCTACTTCGTTGTTTACGCTGGCAAAATTTGTCCGGTTTGCGAGGTTGAATCCTTCCGCGCTGATCTGCAGGTTAGCCCGCTCACCGAGTTTGTGATGCCAGCTCAGGCGCATGTCGAAGTCGATGTACTGGGGGCCCAGACCTGTGTCGCGCGGGGCTCCGATGGGACGTTCATTGGTGGTGTGATTGTCGCCGTTCACCTCTCCTCCCGCCAGCAAGTTGAAAGGATGTCCGCTGTGGTAGGAGAAAATCGGAGCCAGTTGAAAACCAGACAAGATCCTCTGCTGCCAGGGGCTGTCGAACACTCCGGCAATTACCACTTTGTGCCGCTCATCAAACTCGGAAAGAGCCCGATCCAAGTTGAGGTTCGTCGGATCCTGGGGACCATAGTCAGAGTTGAAATCCGTGGACGTGTCAAAGCCCTTACTGTAGGTGTAATTCCCAAACACTGTGAAGTGACCGTTGAAGCGCTTCTTGACCTCCACGATACCGCCTTCGTAAAGAGCGTATGCCGCGGAGGTATATTGGTTGTTCTGTACAACCAGCGGATTCACAAAACATTGAGTGGCGTTAATAACCGGATCATCGCAGGGCAAACCACCCGGCTCGGTGCCTCCCAGCGGGTCGGCTCCCGCAGCTGTCGTATTCCAGTTGCGATAGGAAACCGTCTGGCCATTGGCCAGAGTGAGTGTTGTGAATGGCGCCGGCAGCAGGTTGGTATCGATTGCGACCGGGAGTCTCTGCGTATGAGAATAGATGCCGCTGAGAGAAATCGAGAACCCAGGTCCGATCTCACGTTCGATTCCAAACGAAGCCTGCTGCGCGATCGGCGGGCGATAGCCCGGTTGGTTCACGAAAACTACTTGCAGCGGACCGACGGGACCGCTGTTCCTAACATCGATGCCCAGCGGTGCCACAGCAGCCGGGGTGATGCAGGCCGCACTCCCTGGGGCTGGGGCCGTGCATTGAATCAACCCCTGCCCAAAGAGTGTCTGGAAAACAGTGTTCGCGCCTGCTAAACCTAAAGCCGGAACCCCACCAAGCGGATCTACGTAAATAGAGATTTCCCGGTTGCAAGGGCTGGAGCCGGTACCGGGGATTATGGGTACCCCGAACTGGGAAAATCCGCAGATCGCCGTCAGGTTTGCCACCTGGCCGGCACCTGAGCTGTTCTCCACCGCAGACTTGTTGCCGTTCACAACTCCCAGGCTCAAGTCGACGTCGGGAATTTGGACGTCCACCGGTCCGTAAAAGATTCCGTATCCACCCCGGATCACGGTCTTGTGATTCTTGAAGGGATCCCACGCGAAGGAAATCCGAGGAGCAAAATCCTTCTTATACGTGGTCAAAGGGGCGAACTGCGTGTCCAGTGTGTAGCGCAGGCCGTAGTTCAGAGTGAAGCTTGGTGTAATCTTCCAGGAGTCCTGGGCGTAGAGTTCTGTCAGCGGCCGCGTGTAATACGGGTAGGTCGGATTTCCGAAACCCTGCTGGTACACCTGAGGCAGCCCGAACGATGCCGATTGCAACGGATTAATGGTGGTGGTTGCAAGCTGTGGGCTGATCAAAAATCCGGGCAGCGAACCGAAGACAAAGCGGCCCGGGAAAAAAGTGTGCGATTCAGTGTGATTGCCACGCAGCAGTTCCGAGGCGCCAAACTTAAAGGTGTGATTGCCGCGGATCAGGGTGAGATTATCGGCGAATTCGTAGCGGCGCAGGATGCTGATGTTGGGCAGGAAAATGTTTGTCCCCAAATTATTGATGAAACTGGGGATCTGAAGCCCAACCTCTCCCGGCTCGTTGGGAATCACGTTAAAGCTGTTGTAATCCCACTGTACCCGCGCCTCGTTCTGGGTTGACGGATTGATCTGGCGGTACCAGGTGGCTTGCAGATTATTGTCGTAGGTGTGGATCGAACTTCCGGCCGAAAAAGCCGTCAGAGACTGTACGTCGGGCGACTGCTCCAAATCGTGTCCATACCTGTAGGTCACAGAGATCGCGTTGTTCACGTCAAAGTGATGATCCAGGCGACCCGACGCCTGATATTCCCGCGAGGTGTAAGGGAAGACTCCACCCTGGGTTTCAAACTGGTTTACCAGGAAGCTGTTCAACGCGGCCTGCCCAGGCGTCACGAACCCACCGGCAGTCGGGTTAACCGTCAATATGCTCTGGAGAGCAAAACCGCATTCACTCGGGGGCAGCGGTAAGCCCGGCAAGCAAGGCACCGCTACCGGGGAAGGGTTGGCCAGCAGCGTGGCAATAATGGCATTCTGTGGGGCAGTCGGACGCAGAACATTGGTGTCAATCAACAGGGGAACTGCATTCTGCGCATTTTGCCGCAAGCCTTCGAAAGCCAAAAACAGAAACGTCTTGTCTTTCTTAATCGGGAGCCCCATGGTTCCGCCGAACTGCTGGCGACTCAAAGTGTCCTTGATTGGCGAACCTTGAGAGTCGGGGTTGGCGGGATTGAACGTCTGCCCGGCCTGCAATGCCTGGCTGAACGAGAAGGGATTCTGGGCGTCCATTGCATCGTTGCGGAAAAAACCATACAGGCTGCCTTGCACATTGTTGGTACCCGACTTGGTCACAATGTTGATAGAAGCGCCAGTAGCCGAACCCAGTTCCGCGGCGTAATTGCTGCGATTGATCTGGAATTCCTGTACGGCGTCCTGGCTTACGGTCAGACGCTGCCCTCCGCTGTCGCCTGAGGTCTCGCCACCGTCCACCGTGACGCTGTTTCCTCTTCCATTACTGCCGTAGAATGACAGGCCGCTGGTCGGGGTTTGCTTGACTCTGAAATCCTGGTCCCCGGCCAACCGGGTGGCATCGGAGACGCCAGGCGCGAGCAACGTAAATGTCAGGTAATCGCGCCGGTCAATCGGCAGGTCGGTGATGTACTGTTGCGAAATTCTGTCCGCCTGGCTGCCTCGTTCTGTTTCCACCACGGGCGGCTGGTCCGAGACCTCGACAACCGTCGCGACCTGCGACGGTTTCACCTTGAAATCGGAGATGACCGTCTGCCCGATGGCGACAGTGACGCTTCTTCTAATCTCCGTCGCGAAGCCCGGCCGTTCCACACTGACGTCGTAAGTGGCCGGCGACAGCCGAGCTACTCTGAACTGACCGGTACCATTCGTCATTGCCATGCGCTTCATACCGGTCTGGTTATCGACCACATTGACCGTAACGTTAGGCAAAACAGCGCCGGAAGGGTCGGTTACCGTCCCTGTGATCTCTCCCGACGAGCCGACGCCCTGCGCGTGAGCCGCACTGACTGCCAACAGCAAGCACACAAACGTACATGCGAGTGACTTCATAGGATTCTCCTTACGGAAGTATCTGTACGTCGCCGCATTGGTCCGGAGTATTCAACGCTGAACAACTCCCTAAAGCCCGCCCGGTGCCGCCACAACCCCAAAAAGCCGTCAATTGTGATCCAGCTGCCAACTTCGTTCTCGATCAAGAATTCAAATCGTGTCCAACGAAACCGCAAATTGTGAGAGTTAGTATCACATAAGAGTCACTAACGTCAAGAAGTGAAACGTGATCTTCCCGAGGCGGTATGGCGCGCATGTTATCGCGCGCCCCCGATAATTCAATGGCGGCAAGGCGATCGTCGTTCGGAAATGGCTACGATGCGCAGGACGAGGCTCCGATCTCGTCGGATTCCCGCCGCCAGCCCTTAGGGAGTCAGGACGATTCGGCCGGAGACTTCACCTTTGCGCAGCAGATCCAGCGCCCCGTTGGCTTCAGCAAGCGGTCGCTTAACCACATGGCAGCGTATCGTCCCGGCGGCAGCCATGGCGAGCACTTCCCGCAGGTCTTGCCGAGTACCGACCGTTGATGCATGGATCCGGACTTCTCGCGCTGCCATCAGAATCGGCGGGAAACAGATGTTTTCAGCGGGCAAGCCCACGACGAGCAGAGTACCGGCGGGCCGGAGGCAGGAAAAGGCCGTGTCGTAAGCGGATTTCGCTGCGGAGGTTACCAATGAAACGTGAACTCCACCTTTGCGGCGCAACTGTTTAGCCACATCAGTGGTGGCAGCATTGAGCGCGTCGGAGGCGCCAGAGGATCTGGCGAGTTCAAGCTTCTCCGGCGAAATGTCGATCGCGCTCACCTCCGCGCCAAAGGCCCGTCCGAACTGCACTGCAAGGTGTCCGAGGCCACCTATGCCGAAAACAGCCAGGCGCTGACCGGGCACAATCCCGGCTCCCTTTAGGGCGCGATACACCGTGAGTCCCGCACAAAAAAGCGGGGCGGCTTCGAGCGCGGAAAGACCATCTGGAATTTTCAGCGCGTGACTTGCCGGCGCCTTGACAAATTCGGCGTAGCCACCGTCAACTGTGACACCTGTGATCTTCTGCCGGCTGCACAAGTTTTCGTTTCCTTCGCGGCAAAATTCGCACTCACCGCAGCTCCAGTGAATCCAGGGCACGCCGACGCGATCGTCGATGTGCAGATCGTGCACTGCCGGGCCTTTCTCCACTACGTGACCAGCAATTTCGTGGCCAAGAATCAGCGGTCTCTTGACGATTCCCGCCAGCTGTGTCCAATCCCCATCCGCCAGGTGCAAGTCGGAATGGCAGGCACCACAGGCTTCCACCTGGATCAAAACTTCATCTGCTTCGGGATGAGGGCGTTCCACTTCTTCGATGGAGAGCGGCTTCTTGAAATCGTGCAGGATAGCGGCTTTCATTTACCTTTAACCTTGCAAGAACGGGGAGAGACTGGTCCAGGAACCAATCACGGCTTAACACCACGCAGGAAAAACTCGACGGCGCTATCCACGCGCTCAGTGAGTTTGTGGGGTCCTGTCAGGTCGACGGTCCACTGGCGGACCACGGTGTGGTAGAGGGCCTCCATGAACTCGGCCAGATGCACGACCGGGAACGCGCTCGTGATTTCACCGCGTTCCTGACCCTGTGCCAGAATTTCCCGCAGCCGGCTGATCGCAACTCCCTCGACTCCGCGCACCTCCGGAGAACGCACCGGATCCATCGCACCCGACAGCACGACCGCTTTCCATAGAGGTCGGTCGGCTTCCGCTTCGAGCGCCATGGCGTGATACAGGCGATGCAAGCGCTCGGTGGTATCAGCCTTGGTGGAAAGTTCTGATTTGAGGCGCTCCGCTATGCACTCGAAGCCACGCTTACCCACATCCCGTAAAACAGCGTCCTTGCTCGGGAAATAGCGGAAGAAAGTCGGCTGGCTGATTTCGAGAATCTTGACGATGTCGTCGATGCGAGTCTTTTCGTAGCCCTGTTTGCGGAACAATCGGATGGCTGTCTCGATAATTTGCTGACGAAGTCGCGCCTTTTTGCGTTCTCGAAGCCCTGGGATCTCGCGGTTCTGCGCTTGGTGGATCTGCGCTGGCGCATTTCGCTTCACCGAGCTTTTGTGATTCCGGCTTCTTCGCGGTGCGGCGACTTCAACACGAACCATAGTCGTATATTCTCCTTATCAAGGTTGCAGGACTTGCCTCCGGTTCGGTGCTCAAGACACCGGATCGATTCTAACAATGCAGCTTGGATCCCCTGTTCTCACAAATCGTGATCCAATGGCCAGCGCGGCGCCGCCGGTGTTCAATGTTTGTGTTCCATGTTGACGTTAGTTACTCATATCTGATATAGACTAACACAATTTGAGAACGTGATTTTCCCGATCAGGACGTACCCGTGCACTCGGCTGGTATGCGAGCCGTGACTTCGAAACATCAGCATATCAGCATTGCGGTAGCAGACTTACGCGTGTGGAGTCGCAATCGTTCGACCCGGGGGAAGATGATGACAACTGCCGTGGCAACTCCTCTTCAAGTTAAAGGCGGCGCGTTCCTCATTGAGGATCGCTCGCCCAACGAAATTTTCACGGCCGAAGATCTGGACGAAGAACACCTTGCAATAGCCCGCACGGTCGACCAATTCTGGACGAATGACGTTGAACCTCATCTCGAGGCGATCCGCCAGCAGACTCCGGGGGTCGCACTAAGCGTGCTTCGCAAAGCGGCTGAGCTGGGACTCGCCGCGATACCGATCCCCGAGAAATTCGGCGGCATGGAAATGGACCTGCCGTCTGTAATGATCGCGGGTGAGCATCTGGCCCGGGACGCTTCTTACGGGTCCTGGCACTCCTCCCATACCGGGATCGGTACGCTGCCCGTGCTTTTCTTTGGCAACGAAGAGCAGAAGCGCAAGTATCTTCCCAAGCTGGCGAAGGTTGAGCTGTTGGCCGCTTACGCGCTCACCGAACCGCTGGCCGGCTCCGATGCTCTCGCCGTGCGTACCCGAGCAGATCTCAGCGCAGACGGCAGATACTACGTCCTCAATGGACAGAAGATGTGGATCACCAACGGAGGCGCGGCAGACCTCTTTACCGTATTCGCTAAAGTAGGCGGCGAGAAGTTCACGGCTTTCCTGGTGGAGCGCAGCTTTCCCGGCGTGACCAGCGGCGCCGAAGAACACAAGATGGGCATCAAGGGCAGCTCGACCACGGCGGTGTATTTTGACAACGTCCGGGTTCCGATCGAAAACGTGCTTGGCGAAATTGGGCGCGGTCACATCATCGCGTTTAATATCCTGAACATCGGCCGGTTGAAACTCGGCCCTGGTGCCGTGGGTGGAGCAAAAAACGTGCTTGCCATCTGCTTGAAATACGCCAAAGAACGCAAAGCGTTCGGATCCGCGATCGCCGAATTCGGCGCCATCCAGCATAAGCTGGCGGAGATGGCGATTCGCACGTTCGCGGTGGAATCTATGGTGTGGCGTGTGGTGGGACTCATCGAGAGCAAATTGGCGCAGTCCGCTCACGATACGCAGGCGGATTCACAGACCGAGCTCAAGGCCGTTGAAGAGTACGCCGCGGAGTGCTCGATGATTAAGGTGTATGCCTCCGAGATGCTGGATTACGTTGTCGATGAAGGCGTGCAAATCCACGGTGGCTATGGCTACCATCAAGATTATGCGGTGGAACGGGCTTACCGTGATTCGCGAATCAACCGGATCTTCGAAGGTACTAACGAAATCAACCGGCTCCTCATAACGGGAATGCTGCTAAAACGCGCCGCCCGTGGGCAATTGGGGCTTTTCACCGCTGTTCAGGCCGTAGTCGGCGGGCCTGGCAATGGGGCAACGGCCTCTGCGAGCACCGACAAAGATGAAGACACGCGGCTTGTGCAGAGCGCGAAGAAGATTGCGCTGTTCACGATCGGGATTGCCTATCAAAAATACGGGGCCGAGTTGGAAAAACAGCAGGAGATCGTGATGGACATTTCCGACATCGTCATGGAAGTTTTCTCGATGGAGTCGAGCTTGCTTCGAAGTCGCAAGCTTGCAGCCTCGAGCAAAGGGACCAATGCCGCCAACATGTGCGCTGTGTTTTTGCACGAGGCCATGGATCGAGTGGAAGTCTCGGCGCGAAATGTCATCGGCGCCTGCTCTGCCGGCCACGCCCTGCGGGAGAATATGGCAACTCTTCGTGGCTTTGCCAACTTCGATCCGCTCGATGGAGTTGCACTGCGGCGCAATATTGCCGGCCGGCTTCTGGCCGCTGCGCGCTACACGGTCTGACACTGAAGGCCTTCCGCGATGGCTGATGCTACCAAGGTAAACCGCCAATGGCGGCTCAAATCGCGCCCCACGGGGCTGATTAAAGCTGACAACTTCGAGCTTGTGTCCCAACCCATGCCAGTGCCCCAGGAAGCCCAGCTTCTGATTCGCAGCGTATATCTCTCGCTCGATCCAGCGATGCGGGGGTGGCTGATTGACCGTCCGTCCTACGTTCCGCCCGTGCAGATTGGCGAAATCATGCGCGGGTTGGCGATCGGAATAGTGGAGAAATCAAATCATCCAACATTTGCCGCCGGTGACCGAGTCCAAGGGATGTTCGGCTGGCAAGAATATCTGCTTTCCAATGGTGAAGCTGTGACGAAGTTGCCGGAGAGCGGACTTCCATTTTCGGCTTACCTTGGACTTTTTGGACTGGCTGGATTAACCGCCTACGTTGGACTTTTGGAAGTGGGACAGCCCAAGGGCGGCGAAACTCTCTTGATCTCCGGCGCCGCAGGTTCGGTCGGATCACTCGTCGGCCAGATCGGCAAGATTAAGGGACTTCGTGTCGTCGGCATCGCCGGAAGCGACAAGAAGTGCAATTGGCTACGTGAGGAACTCGCTTTCGACGCTGCCGTGAACTACAAAGACGACAACTACAAAAAACGGCTGAAGGCTGCGTGTGAGAACGGAGTGGATATTTATTTCGAGAACGTCGGCGGAGAAATCTTGGAAAGCGCGCTCTACCTCATGAACACCTTTGGTCGCGTGGTGCTTTGCGGCCTGATCTCGCAGTACAACGCCACGGCACCCGTTCCGGGCCCCTCCAACTTTGCGCTGGTGATCAGCAAGCGCCTCAAGATCCAGGGTTTCCTCGCAACTGATTACTCTTCGAAACTAAAGGAAATGGTGAGTAACTTCACGCAGTGGCACAGCTCAGGCCAGCTAAAGTATCGGGTGGATATCGTCCGCGGTCTCGAGTCTGTACCAGCGGCGATCAACAGATTATTCGACGGTTCCAATAATGGCAAACTAATGGTTCAACTCTCAGACCCTCCCGCCGCAACTGGATCGAGCTGAGCGTTTGTTTGCAATATGTTCGGCGATCTGACTTGACTTATTCTCATGTCGGAACCGCCGCTCTTCCCTTCCCTCCGCACAGACCGGAGCGCTCGCTGCCATCGCTACGCCACCTGCGGCTCCTTCATCTCCACAGCGCGCGCGTAAAGCAGTCGGACTCGTGTAGCTGCCGCATTTCACGCCCAATCTCCGATTCATCGCCAAGCACGATCTGGATCTCGACGAACCAGAACGGCAGACCGGCGTCATAGGAGCCAATCTGCGCGCGATGAACCAAGACGAAAATGACCTGGACGGAGATCGAGGCGCAGACTGGCAGCATCGTCGTCTTGGATCGGGCTTGGGTTGCGCGTGGTGCGAAAATTCCACGCTGCGAAGGAAGAACGTGTACGAGATGGACGAGCAGGAACTTGGGGCGTTGGTTGAGAAGCTCAGCGAGACTTTGGAGCACTTCAGTACACGAAAAGCCAGGCTCTGGTGAACACAATCACAAGACCGAGTGCTAAAGGATGCCAACTTGCGGAGAAGCGTAAGGCGAAGGCGAGTGACATGAGCTTCGAAATGCGTCACAGCGACATCTCTCCCGAGCGTGGGAATGCGATGGCGAGCTGATCGAACCTCCAATCGCGTTCGATCCGTGGGAGACTGTGCGTAAGGCCCCAGCAAGGCGATGCACATCGGGGAAAGGCGGCCTTGTCGGGCCAGAGTGCCGGAGAGACGCTGGACACTTTATATCAATCGTCTCTGCTGGACAATAAAATCGTCCCGGTTCCCTTACTCAAGAGTTGTAGCGCGAAGGTGCCAAGATGTGGCACGAGAGTGCATGATTCGTCCGCCGCTACGACCGCCCGCAAGGCAGGGACGTATACACCGGGGAACGCACGTCATCGACATGGCTGAACTGCGGCAGATCATAGGGGAGATGCCATAAAGTGAGGTTCGCGCGTACTGGACTACAACTGGCCACAATCACTCCCGTAGCCGTAACTGAATCGGTTGACACTTTGAGGGCCAGCTTGAATTTCATCTTCGCTGTAAACGGTGCAAAATCATTTTCATAGGAGACGTAAACCTTCGGAATGACTCCGAAGATGCGTTGCTTTTCCTCGGCCCTGAACTGTTCAGCTGCCACCTCGACAGGGTCGTAACCAACGTCGACGGTGGTGCTCTCGGTTGCAATTCGCAGTTGGAAACCGCTCACAATTTTGAACTGGTCCGGATTCAGTGTGATCGGGTTAGATGTCAATCCAGCAAATTCTTTGGCGCTGACCCTGAGCTGATAGGTAATGCCTGATGTCACATCGTGAAGTTCGAACATCCCGTTCTCGGTTGTCACGATCGTAAGAGGGTCATACCTTCAACTTCCTTAAGGACGACCGTCGCGTTCGGAAGCGCATGTGACCGTGCCCATGACGGACGCTGGCCGAGGCGCCGCATGACTGACCTGACCCACTCCGAAAAGGAAAGGACTAATGTCATGCCAAGAGCAGCCACAAGATTGAGATATATAAGCTTTTCAACAAGAAACCTCTATACGCGTCATAGAAGAGCAACACAGATGCCAAACCGACAAGTCCGCAACTTGATGAGTGTTCAACACCGTGAGGCGACGCATCCGGGTCAACAGTGTCGACAACGTTCATGACAACTCGACACTGGCAACGTTGAGTCGCGGAGCGTCCTACTATGTGAACTTTGCTGCGCGGGCCGCAACGCAGGGGGCGTACGGGTCCGTTACCATCATCGGACGTACCTAGACAGAGCAGGCCCCGGGCCTCATTGTCAAGGCACCGACTCGGACGACACCGATGCTTCAGCCGTTGGCGTCCTCTTCAACAGTTCCAAATCGATAACCGATGCCATGTGATTCCATACCTTCGGATCATTTTCGATCTCGTGATGCGGCTTGTTGAAATGACGAGCTAACCATGGATAGTTATCACAATTGATTCGACGATTTCGATAGCTCATCTGAAAGTTTCCAACAATCTCTGTCCGTTCCGGGTCTGCGGCACGAATCGTAGGCCGCCCGTGTATCAGGCCTTTTGTCTGATAAAAGTTGACCGCATTTTTCACATTTGGCGGGATGATCGAATCCTCTTGACCGGGTTTTTGAACACTATCGACCTGGATTGTTAGCAGCACCGGCACGCCCTGTCGTGCCAGTGCGCGAGCTAATGTGACGGTCTGAGAGGCACCCCAACTGTGACCATAAATAATGATGTCTGATTGTTCTTTCTCGTTGGCCGTGATGAGACCATCGCCATTCGAATCCAGCAGCTGCAGTACTCGGCGAAGCGCCGCCTTTCCTTCGTGGTTCGCGAAAACCTCGGCATGAACACTGGAGGAATAACTATTGCCAAGAAGAGCTGCAAAATGTACTTCCGGATGATTCAAGTCATCGTGCTTAACGAAGCCGCCAACAAACCCGATGATGATAATGTTACGGATCGAGGCTTTGTCATCAAGGGGATGCAATCGCAGACATACCAACCGAAAGACGTCTTGAAGCGGCGCGGTTCGAGGTGTTTCGCAATGTGCAATGGAGTCGTTGGGCTCGAGGATAGTCTGCTGCTTCGATGAAACGATCTGGGCTTTGGCTGCACCGAGAGCGGTGACAAGCACCGCGATCGCCACCAAAAGGCGCACCGGCTCTCGATAATTACGCGCCATGGTTGACTCCCTTTATGGTTCTTGCTTCACGATTTGAGGACATCTTCTACCCGTCTCTCACCGAAACAACGACAACCCGACGAACAACATATGCGAGTCCAATCCAGGATTTTGATCTCCCAGATTCGCGTTCGAAATATGGTGATACTTGTATCCAAGATCAATAGCGGTGCGGCGGCTGGATGTGAACAACTGCACACCACCACCAAGTTGAGCAGTAAAGTTGAACTGCTGAGTGGTTCCAAACATTCGATGGTTGAAGTACAGGAAGCCGCCACCGCTCGTGAGAAAGGGTTCGACGTGGCGATAGTGAACGAAGTTTACTTGTGCACCAACAGGGCTACCCCCGACCCCGTACGCATAGGCACGGTGGCCATTGCTGGTGTGCGGGTCGCCGACCAGTGCCATGGGGACTGCGTCGAACACCCAACGCACGGCGAAGGGCTCCCTCCAGTAGATGAGTCGTTCGTAGCGACTCTCGAGCTGATAATTTCTGGCGCCCACGGTGCTCGAAAATGCATGGCCGTTTTCAAAAGCTCCAGCGAACCAGTATGTGTATTCACTGTAGGCATGCTGCCGCTCTTGTGCGATTGCCGATGTGGGAAGAAAGAATGCAATGACAATCGTGGCGGCTAGGGCCGGTACGACTCTTACGAACCTTCGTTGTCGGTCTTGATCTCGGAGCGTTACGCGGCCGGACAACCGCGGGCAGGCGCTCCGATCGTGTTCCGACTGGACATTCTTGTGTGCCACCGGTTTGAGTTGCGGATTCATGTTTCTCGCCCTTTACACCTCACCTAAGGCAAATGGCATTCCAAAAGGCGCCGGGCACTGGTTGTGATTCAAATGCTTGGAAATGCAGGGATCTCGATCGAGAGATCGACCGGCGCTAGTGTCGAAATGTCGAACTGTCAAATGACAGTCAATTGCTAACGGCAGCGCGGGTGACGACAGGCCTTGCGATCAGAAACAGCTTGTTCTAGCCAAACCGGGCCGTGGGCGGTTTCAAGGCAGCCCAGTCCATGAAACCGAAAATGCCGCAAAGAGGGGGCAAAGTGCGAGTTGGCTCCCAGGAATTAACGATGAGAATCAACGTGCCGAGACCGTTGTGGAGGAGGTTACGCATGATTCTTGAAATCCCCGAATGGCCAAAAGCGCCTGTGCGTCGGCGCAAATGCCACATTCCTGGAGCGACTCGGCTATGGCGATGTCACAAAAGGCGGATCGGCCATCCACTCGATCAAAGAACCGGCCCCGTCGCGCAACCCGGGTTCTTGTGCACTGACATTGGACAGTTGTCGGTCCATTTCCACCTGGCGTCCAATTTGCTCGAGAGCGCGAGTGCGCGCCGGGAGAACATCCCGTCGTGCGCAGCCCAATAGGAGAGAACACTCGTGATCAGAATAGTGTTCGAGAACGGTCATCACGTAGACAAAGCGCTCGAAGGGCTCCAATCTAAGCACAGCGTAAACCTCCACGTGCAGCTCCGCCGGTAATCTGTGGCAGTCGCTATCCAGCGAAGCAAGTCTCGAACGGACACTTCTGTTGTTCCGCCGTGGGCTGATTAGCCTCACCGCGCCCTGGATGATCGCGCGGCGGGCCCAGGAGCGCGCCCATTCCCTGAAAACCGGGTTACCTTCGACTGCGTCCTCGAGCCCGGAGACGAAGCACCGCTCGGCCCACCCATGATCCGCCGTAAGCAGAAACGCGAGCAAATACAGGCTGTTCATGTTTTCGTCAAAGATCCGGCGGAAATCATCGCTACTGGCATACGCCGCCGCTCTTGTGATCTGCTTTGCCTGCCCCATGGTCACCTCCGTCTTTCACTTAATAGTCGTTTGAGGCTGGGTGGAAATCGACAGAAAATGTCGCTCGTGGTATTTCCAGCCACTCTTAAATAGTGTCAGGTTCGCATCGACATCTCCGGGCAAGACGCTTGAGCACGTGTCGGGTAAGAACACCGTTGCAGGAAAACTTTGCCCCCTCCTTCATGACGTCGACAATGGCGTCTTCTCCCTCCCGGCTAATGACGGTGAGGCTGCTCAGATCGATCACCAGCCTGCGTCCTTCCAAGTCGCGCTTTACATTTCTACAAGTGGTTCGAAACTCAGCTACCCAAGGGCCGCTCAGCCTCCCCTCCACCACCAGCTTCCGTTGTGCCAGTTCATCGACGATGGAAATCCTGAACATAGTGAATCGGACTACGCATGAATGCCCGCAACCCGGCTGCCAAAGCCATAAACCCGCAAAATGCTGAAATCACAAATAAAGCAAGATCGTTGGAGCGCCTGTGTCACCGGATGTCAAAATTACAATTGACACTTGTCGAGACAGCGGATAAGAACGGACCTTACGCTGAGATACGAAACGTTGCGGCAAAATTAGGATCGTCGGACCCAGGTCTAAATCTGGCATCCGAGGTTGGACCGGACACCGCGATAGACGCCACTTGTTTCGTGGTAGGCGGGCTATGCTACCCGGTCCGCGCTCCTCGAATGATGCTCTATTCAAACCGAACTGATAGCGAATTGTTTCCGCTCTATCGGGAGCTCAACTTCGGAGTGTCTCGAACCCGAGGTCTGCCTCTTTCACAACAGCGCGGAGAAATACCACCATGAAAGCAAACTCCGGCAGCACAAATGCCCACCAAGGTAAGTGATCCGATCACATCAGGGCCGCGTACAAGGCTAGGGCCAGGATTCAGAAATGGGGCATTCAAGGAATATATCGTTGATCGGCCGTGGACGGGGGTGTCGTGATCGTCGACACTCGTCGATCCTACAACGCTCGCCGCGGGTCGATGCCGAGCTTCTTCATGCGGGCAATTAGGGTAGTACGTTTGAGGCTCATGCGGGCTGCTGCACCATTGGGGCCAGCGACTCGCCCATTGGTCGTCTTCAAAATGCGGACGATCTCGTCGCGTTCGTTAGCTTGCCGTGTCCCGGAGGTGGGAATGCTCTTCCCGTTATTGCTGAGCCCAGAGATCGGTACTTGCAGCTCGCTGCCGTGGGTAAGGATCACCGAACGTTCGATAAAGTTTTCCAGCTCGCGAATGTTCCCCGGCCAATGCCAACTCGAGAGCTTCCTCAGGGCCGCAGTGGGAATCGATTCGATCTGTTTCTGCATACGGCGTCCATACTTCTGTGCGAAGTAGCGAACCAGCAACGGTATATCCTCCGGGCGTTCGCGTAACGGTGGAATGCGGATCGGAAACACGTTCAGCCGATAGTACAAGTCGCTGCGGAATTCTCGATTTTCCATCATCTTTTCGAGGTCGCGATTGGTCGCTGCCACCAGTCGCACATCCACCTGCTGAGTTCGATTGCTGCCCAGTCTTTCAAACTCCCGTTCCTGCAACGCCCGGAGCAGTTTCGGCTGGATCTCGACAGGAATGTCTCCAACCTCATCCAGGAACAGGGAGCCTTTGTCGGCCAGTTCGAGGCGGCCAATCTTCTGTGCGATCGCGCCGGTGAAGGCACCTCGCTCATGTCCAAAAAGCTCGCTCTCGAGCAGTCCGGTCGGAATGGCAGCGCAGTTGAGCTTCACGAAGGTCCGCTCCTTACGCCGGCTGCGTTCATGGATCGCCCGCGCAATCAACTCCTTGCCGGTCCCAGTCTCTCCCAGAAGCAACACCGTCGAGTCGCTGGGAGCTACCGTCTCCACCAGCTTCAAAACATGCCGGAGTGCCGAACTCTGGCCCACAATGCCATCGAAGTCCATCTCGCCCCGGATTTCGTCCTCCAGATACAGCTTCTCCTGAGCGAGCTTATCCTTGAGATCGGCAATTTCACCGTACGCCAGCGCGTTCTCCACTCCGATGGCGACCTGCTGTGCGACCTGAGACAAAAATTCCGTCTCCTCTCGGTCGAAAGCATCCTCTTCCCGTTTCGCCACCGCAAGTACGCCCAGAGTGCGGCCCCGGCTGATGAGCGGCACATCGCACAACGAATTCATACCTTCTTTAGCCGCGTTGGCGTACATCTCTGGATGTAGTTCAGGCCCCAGCCGATTCACAACCCACGGTGTTCCGCTGCGGAAGGTCTCGCCCGGGGGCGTACCTGCAACGGGAATCAAAATGTCAGCTTTAAAGATGCCTCTGCTCTCTGGAAAGTCCAGAGCATGCACCCGGAGATGTGCGCCGTCCGGCTCGGGCAGCATGATGGCTGCCGCGTCATAACGCATGACCTGGCGGACGCTTGCAGAAATTGTTCGCAGCAGTTCCTGAAAGTTCAGGTTCGACACGACTTTGTTGGTCAGGCCGAGGATAAGTTTCAAGCGATCCTGCGCCTGTCGCGACAAATGGAAGTTCACGGCAGCGTCAATGGCTAGTGCAATCTGGTCGGCAACCAGGGAGAGAAAGCGAACCTCGTCTTCGGAATAGGCATTCGCACGCGATGTGCCTACGCTTATCGCACCGAGGCGCCGCGGTCCCCTCGCCAGCGGCAACACGCATGAAGCCGCAATACCCAGTTTGCTCAGGAATTGGCCATGCTTTCGAAAGCGTGGCTCCTCATTCCAATTGGCGACGACGAGAGCTTGCTGAGACGCGTGTACCGCCTCAATCGGCGTGTCATCCACCACGACGTCGGCCAACCCCAAAGGTTGCGTTACGCCGTTCGAATGAAGCAAACGCCATGTCACTGTCCAACTATCGCTCTCGAATATGACAAGCTCAAGATAGTCGAAAGCAATGACCCCACGCAGCGCTTCAACGATCGTCCTAGCGGCGTCATCACAATCGTTACTGGTGCCAATCGCATTTGTTGCGCGCAGCAGGGACTCGTATCGCTGCGTGTGCTCCTCTGAGATGGTCGCGGATAAAGTGCTCATAGACTCTCGCCGCCCTCACACGTTGTTTTACGAACGGGGCGGCACCGACACTCATCGCCTGAAAACGACTCCCGCCCGGATATGTTTCATCTGATGTTGGAACACGCCAGAAAGCTTCTGCAAAATGTCGTCGCCTTCGTCAACTGTCAAATCTGACATCGATACCCTCGACAAGGACGAGGATCCGCCTGCAGGCCCCCATTCGCCCAATCTGTGATTAATCAAGGATTTCGGGCGGAGCTAGCCCGGCACAGGTTTGGCAACCCAAGTGCCCCAATGGAGCACGGGACGCGATCGTACCGCCCAGCACCGCGATTACGGTAATCGCAAGGTACATATTGAATTATAAGGAGTCACACGATGCGTAGAACAGCCATTTTGCTCGCAGGTTTTGCCGTGCTCTTGACTGTGGGGGCCACGGCTCAGGAAAACGGGTCGGAGATAAGTCTGCAAGGCACAGGCTTTTTCACCAAAGACACGAACGGACAGGGAATCTCTCGAACCACCACTGACACCGGCGGAGTCCAGGTTGGATACCGCTACAACTTCAGCCGTTGGCTCGCCGCAGAGGTGGATTATGGCTACGACCGAAATACTGGGAAATATTTCGGCGGCAGCTTCGGGGAATCCAGGATCCAGGCAAACGTGCACGCCGTCACGGGAGACGTGGTGCTGAAACTTCCACTGCGCCTGAGAGGAATCAGCACTTACGCGCTCGCCGGGGGTGGCGGTCTGATCTTTGATCCCACCGGCAATTTTGGCGGATCCGTGCCGGGTACAAGCACTCAAGGAAGAGGCGCATTCCTATACGGCGCTGGCGCCGATTATGCATTTACGCGCCACCTGTCTCTGCGGGCTGAGTACAGAGGGTTCGTGTACAAGAACCCGGACTTCGGACTCCGTGCCCTGAACACCGATAGCTGGACGCACACGGCCCAACCGTCCGCCGGCATTGTTCTTCACTTTTAGTCGCGCCTGGGCAGCCGGGGCAATCATACCCTCCCCTCGTCTTCCCCGGCTGCCCCAGCAGGGAAGACGAAAAATCTCTGTCACTCGTGCGGCAGACTTTGGAGTAACTAATCTATGGCAGGAGGACGGCGCACGAGCTGGAGAGAGTTGTGCATCACGGCACTCCGATGCAAGGGGATCCCAATGAGTTGCTGCAGATCCTCCAGGAACTCAATAGAGTTCTAAAACACGAAGAACGAGCTCGTCATGATTTCAGGCACGCCACAAACACAGTCGGGCCTTCCGAGGACACCCGGGAACATCGGCCTACGTGACGTTACGAGGGAACCACATCGAACCGGGTCCCCAATAAAAGCGAACTACCCTCGCTCGCTGCCGCAAACCATGCAGCCGATTCGTTCGCAACATCTTTTGAACAGGAACGTACACGGAAATGAATCTTCTGGGCTGCCGATTGAATCTGGTGCAGGAAGAGCTGGAGGGGCTGCAGAATGGCCATGGTCCTAACCTTAACTTGTGTTGTCGTACTCCTAATATCACTAACGACAATCCTTTGGAAAGAACGCAGCAGGCATCGACTGCAAACGATGGAGCAACACGCCATCTCTGCCGAACAACTCTATTCCTTGTTGGGCTCACATCAAGATGTGGCCCTTTTTGATGTCCGCCAGCCGCTCGATCTGTTAGCTCACTCTGAGATTATTCCAGGCGCTCGAAGAATCCCTCCGGCGGAAGTGTTGGCGGCACCGAGCCTGATCCCTAAGGACAAAGAGGCGATCGTTTACTGTACTTGTCCCGGAGATAAGACTAGCCGGGCCGTGTTGCGTCGAGCCTTGGACTTGCAGTTTTTCAAGATCAAATTCCTCAAAGGCGGCTTCGAAGCTTGGAAAGCAAAGGGCTATCCGGTCGAGCCCTACCGGGAGGTTTTTCATCTTTATACGCCCAACCTCGTTCAGCGTTGAGCTGTGCGGTAGGCGGTTGTCACGTTCGGCGGCAGGATAGGGCACGGAAGAAAAGAGCTGAGTTCAAATGACATCTCACGAATTACCGGTGAAAGTAGCCATCAATTCCTGGCGGCTCGTCGTGGACAGAGCTGACACGATATTTTCAGGCCTGACGGAAGAACAACTCCTACGGGAAGTAGCCCCGGGAAAAAACCGGGTCATCTATCTGTGGGGACATCTCATTGCCGTTCACGACAGAATGTTTTCGATTCTGGGCCTGGGACCCCGTCTGCACCCGGACCTGGATGCCGTATTCATAGACAATCCCGACAGAGCAGTACCAGAAACGCCTTCGGTAGGACGGTTGAAGCAATATTGGGACGAAGTGAACGAGAAATTACTCTCGCAGTTTCAGTCTCTCTCCGCGGACGAGTGGTTGCTTCAGCACCGCGCCATGTCCGAGGAAGACTATGCCAAAGACCCGACCAGGAACCGATTGGCTGTCTTGCTGAGTCGAACAAATCACATGTCTTACCATCTGGGACAGGTGACGTTGGCTCTCAAATAGTGAGTCCGAAAACGTGGTAGGCGTACCTGAGATCGAGCCGACTAACTCATGCCAGAACCATTCTGCGCCCAGCACGACACTCATTAAGCTACCTTAGACTTGTCATCGGATTTCTCCAGGTGCCCGCCAAACCGATGACGCATCGCCGATAACAGCTTGTTGGCAAAGTCTGCCTCACCCCGCGAACTGAATCGCTCGTAAAGTGCCGTGGTCAGAACCGGGACGGGGACGGCCTCGTCGACCGCGGCATTAATCGTCCAGCGCCCCTTCACCGGAGTCCGAGCCCCGGCCGTCCAACTTCGAAAGATTCTGGTCCTGAAGGAGGGACGGCAGCGGGAGCACTTTAAAATCTGGTCGAAGTGAATCCCCCAACGGTCTGGCACCATCCTAAGAAATGGCTGCCATGAACTCAAAAGTCGGGAAATTGCTAGTGGTGGAATCCGATGATGCTCTCAGGGAGCAAATCGTCGCCATACTGCGCGATGCGGGATATGTAGTCTCGAGCGACTACCAGCAAGGAATGAAAGCGGTCGTCGCCTTCGATCCCGACGTAGTGGTCCTGAGTGCGGATCCTCCCCAGCTCGATTGCTGTGACCTTCTCTCTGAAATCAAGGGTCCCAAGCAGACTCACCATATTCGCGTTGTGATGCTCTCGCCGGGAGGATCCGCCGAGCGTACTCGGGGCCTTGATCTTGGTGCGGACGATGTACTGTCACTGCCCTTCGACACTCACGAATTGTTATCGCGGGTGCGTTCCCAACTGCGGGATAAATCCGTTGCGGACGGATTTCGCGAGCGGTTGCGCCTTGCCGAGGAGAATCGAAACGCTACCCGGCAGGTGGTGACACGCGGTCAACGAGGAACGGCGGACGCTCCGGGCGGGCGGGCTGACAGCGATTGCCGCGCTTGTGGCCGCTGCGCTGGTATTCTTCGTCTTGTATCGCCACAACCAACAACAGAATACCCGGGTCTACGCTGCGATCACTCGGTTGCAAACCGGCATGCTGACCGAACAAAGGCTGATGGAGAGCTCGCGTCGGGGTCTTGAAGGTGGCGAACACAGTCCGTCCCTGGCGAGCGATCCACAAAGAGTGCAACTTCAGAAGAGGAGCGAAGACCTGCGGTCGCAGATTGCGGCCAGCAAAGACGAGAATACGTCTGCTTTGCAAAATCAGTTAACGGCAGTAGAAACCCGTCTTCAAAAGCTCGAGACCGAGGGCAAGGTGGCGCAGACGATCATCCAGTCTTACGAGCCCAGCGTCTGCCTTATCCACATTGTGCTTGCGCTTCCGAGAGCACACCACCGGATTGAGATTGCACTACGCTGAGATGACCAGCAGTGGCGCCCCGAAGACTGACGAACATGACAACCCGCTCTTGAGCCTCACTGGGAGCGGACCGGAAGTACACCTGGATGCTTTTGGTACGGGATTTCTCGCCTCCACTACTGGACAAATCCTCACCAATCATCACGTGGCCGAACCGTGGTGGCAGAACGATGATTTGAAGGAAATGCTCGATCAAGGGCTTGAGCCAGTGACCGTGGAGATGACTGCGTATTTCCCGGGCGTCCCGCATGGCATTGCCATCAGTACCGAAAGGATTTCCTCTGCCGCTGACGTTGCAGTCCTAAAAGCAGATATTTCACAACTCGGAATCAAACAGATAGCCCTTGCCGATGGCCGCCGTTCGGCAGTCAGCGGCGGTCCCGTCGTGCTGCTCGGATATCCTACGGCTCTCGACGCAATTCTGGCTCGAGCGGGAGCCGAGACCCTCCAGTCCATCGCCACCGCATCCAAAGGTGACTCAAAACAGGTGATGGAGGAACTCGCCCGTCGTCACCTGATCAGACCCATCACCACTCAGGGGCACATTGGCGATGTACTGCCTGACAAGATCGTCTATGACGCCCAAACCACCTCGGGCGGCTCGGGTGGCCCGCTTTTCAATGACGAGGGCAAAGTAATCGGAATTAATTTTGCCATGGTGCGTGAGTTCGGCGGCTCGAACTTCGCCATTCCTGTTGTTTACGGGAAGTCACTTCTAAAACCATAATCCCGCGCGGCCATAGACCCACAAGGCCCTAGGTTCGTTGCAGGCGATTGCGCATTCCAACGAGTGACGGCCACAAGCCGCTACCCCCCGTGCTCATAACGAAAGCCCATCCCGCATTCCAGTGATGACGCACCGTCACGGCGCTAGGTAAAGCTTGGCTTCGGCGGCGCGCAGACCGAGTCAAACCAGCGGCTGATGTACACCTCGGCATGAGCCTCGCCGCAATAATGCCGGGCCCCGGGCGCGTTGGCTGTTTCAGAATTCCACCGGTACACAGTAAGATCGGAATCTCCACATCGAATCACGAACCAGTGGATCGGATGGGTGGTCACGAGTCCACAAACTTCACAGCTGAATTCCTGCAGCGTTGTCATGCTTTCTCTTCCGTAAATTCAGGTGATGCTCACTTCGCGATCGGGGCTGGCCGCAGACTTGGGGTCAGAATCGTCAGTTCGCCGACTTGTTCCCTCTTCACGGTACCCCGCAGGTGGGCGGCATGATCCATCATCCAAACCTCCGGAATGATTTCGCCGACCAGTTGTCCATGACAGAAAAGCCGCACCACCGAACTCTCAGAGACGACAATTCCGACGGCTTTGGTAACTGCGCTCATGTTGGCGGCAGCAATGTGACGGCTGCCAAGACCCAACGGCACGTCCACCTGTGCGGCCACGGCATCGAGATAGCGGCACGCGGAAAGGACACTCCCTTCGCGACTTACCACAAACCCGCCGTCCAGCTGCGCCAATTCTTTGATGGTCCCGCGGAGATTGAGATTGGTAATATGCCGCGAAGACTCCGGATGCCCTAACAACGGATCCAAAATCAATGGTCTGGATTTCGCGAGCACTGCCTTCTCGTCCCCGAGTGTGAATAGCGTGCCAACCCGCCTTCCCTCTCGGCCCTCGCGAGCAATTTCAACCGCGAGCTCAATCACGGACTCTAGAACGTCAGGATCATACTCGGTTACTTGGCAAAGAATACTCTCAAACATCCATCGGACTCCTCGCTCTTGGTAGACGCCGCGGACAGACGGCGCGGATGCACTCTGCTTTGGATGAAATACTCACAAGGAGGATTCAGACAGGAATTGCGCTGCGATTGTTCTGGACCGGAGTACGCGATCAGGAACGCGAAGTGACGGCAGCGAGCCCAGGAGCTCGATCGACCTTGACATCTTCTCGTGCCGCAGCCCCGACACACCCAACTGGAAGCCTCCAGCTCACACTGAAAGCTCCCTACCTCGGCTAGGGACACTCACCTTGGCTCCCTGGCTTTGGGAGTTAACCGGCGGAAGATGAACTCCTGTGCCAGGTTGGCCGCCGCTCGCTGGCCGGTTCCGATAAGAAAATTCCCCAAGAACAGCCCCACGCCGCGATTCGACGCCGGATAGTACGCATTCGAGAGTGCCGCCGAGGCCAGATCGCCACCTATGGTCGAGTAGTTCGGCTGGAGCTTCCCATTGTCCCCCTTACACACGAACGAGCTGGTGACTGCGTGCAGAGCACGAGATTTATTTGTCCCCGTGCCCTGGTAGAAATAGCGGGGGTCCTGGTGCAGAAGTGATGGCAAGATGGCCCCAGCGATCATGATGTCGGTAAAGCCATCCGCATAGGCAGCGCCATAGCGCTCAGCGTAACCTCTAGCACCCTGGGGGTAGTCGGGGTGGTCTCCCGCCTGCCAGGCGCCGGCAACCATACCTACCCCTAGGAAGGTGACAGGATCAAACGCGACCTTGATGGCAAGCTGGAACTTCAGCTTCGCGGTGAGCGGCACGGGGTCTTGATCATAGGATACGTAGAAATTGGGGATGAAACCGAAAATGCGCTGATGCTCCTCAATCCTCGCCTGCTCGGTGGCGATCTCCTCTGGGGAATAGCCCACCGTCACCTTGGTCACCGCCGTTGCGACTCGCAGCTTGCCGACCGACAGGATTATGTACTGGCCTGGCTGGAGCGTGACGTCGGGTGAAGTCCAGCTTGCAAGTCCTTCAACGCTGATATGGACGCGATAGGTTTCAGGGTCAAGATCGTTAAACTCAAAAAATCCCGTGTCGCTCGACACGACCCTACGAGGACTCTTGAGAGCAGGGCCTTGAAGAACGACATCCGCGCCTGGAACAGTGTCTCCATTTACATCGATTACAGTGCCGACAATAATTCCCGGCTGCGGCCTGGGCGCGTCCGGCAACACAGCCATCTGCTCCTGTGCCTTACAACGTGTCACTCCACTCAGGCAAAGGATGAGTGCGAAGATGAAAGCGCTCCACTTCATTCCGGTCTCTCCCGAATAAAAGAAATCTTGAATACGAACTGCCGAGAACCAGACAGATCAGAGGCAACTGACGGGCCAAAGGGATGTGTAACGGAATGTCTCGTACATGGCTGGATCTAGTGAAGAAGAGAGAATCAGCTGGGGATAGTGTCAACGAATGTCGATGGCATCTTCGACAGATTGTCACCCGTTGCCAACAAAGGGGCCCAGTCGCAATCGGATGATCAAACTATTTAGACGAATCCTGGAAACACGGGAGCACAAAGCGGTCTTTCGCAGTCTCCGCGAACGCTCAGAACTTTGCCAACCTCGAATTTCCCGCAAAAGACGCGCCGCTTTCGTGGCGGGAGTTCCAAAGCGCAAGGCTACTTCGGGCGTAACCACTGGTAGTTGATGAAGCAAGACTAATGTCTGTGTCACCCAAAGGACTGCTGGACAAGTAAGCCTCTGCCTCGACGGCGTTGCTGCCGGCGGGCCGATCCGGCATCTTGCCTTTGTACTTGAACCCGATGCCTGACACCAGCGCATGGTCCTGCAGATTTTCGCCAGCGCCGGGCAGGTTCTCGACGACGTCGATTCCAAGGCTGCGAAGCGCCTTCGCTTCACCGACGCCTGAGAGCATCAGAAGTTTCGGGCAATTGATGGCGCCAGCCGCAAGGATTACTTCCCTGTCAGCCGCGATATCCTCTAGGCTAGCCAATTATGCTTTCCTTTGGATTGGTGCCATGAAGCCTGCCACAACCAGGGCCGTCTCACACCATCACCCAGCGAGCTTTAAACAACACAATTGACTTTGAGAGCGGCAAGGCATAATGTAGTTATGCCTATGACTGATACGCCTAAGCCTGTAACTCCTGCGGGCGCTCTCCAGATGTTGATCCTGCGTGTGCTCCAATCGGGCTCCCTGCATGGATACGCGATTGCGCAGCGGATTTTTGTGCTCTCAAGCGAGGTTCTTTCTGTAGAAGAAGGACTCCTCTATCCGACATTGCAGAAGATGCTGCTGAAAGGCGTAGTAACGGCAGAGTGGGGCGTCTCCGAAACCAATCGTAAAGTTCGGTTCTATCGTCTGACCCGTGCCGGACGTAAACAGCTTGAACAAGAGTTGTCGAGTTACGAACGGGTTACTGAAGCTATTCAGTCGATATTGCGGACGGCTTGAAAAGAGGTGCTGTTGTGCTTCAATTTTTCCGCAGACTCTACTATCTCGTGAATCAAGCTCGCTTCGACAGGGAACTCCAAAGCGAGATGGAATTTCATCGTGAAATGGCGATGCAGCACGGTCGAAGCAACTTCGGCAGTCTGTTGAGTTTGCGCGAAGAGGCGCGAGAAGCCTGGGGTTGGACATGGATCGACCGTCTTGTTCAGGATCTTCGATTTGGTTTGCGCATGGGGTCGCGCAACCCGCTTTATTCGGCATTTGTGATTCTGATCCTTTCGATCGGAATCGGCGGCAATACTGCCATGTTCACGATTGTCAATTCAGTGCTCATGCGGCCTCTCCCGTATCTCGGAGGTGACCGGCTCTTCGTCGCCACTGAAACGATTCCGCGAGAGCAACTTACTGATGACCAGGTTTCATATCCTCTCTTCCTGGATTGGCAGAGTGAGTCACGAACGTTGGAGTCCCTCGGCGCCTATTTCATCACCTCCGACGCGGTGCGGATTGGGAAGAGCACCTCCCATCAGCAGATCGCCTATGCTTCAGCAAGCCTGCTTTCTACGCTGGGCATTACGCCGATCGTGGGAAGAACATTTTTGCGAGACAATGCTCAAAGCACCGACGCTCACGCCGTGGTGCTCACCGAGGAGTTTTGGCGAGAACACTTTCATGCCGGCACGGATGTTGTGGGTAAAGCGATCGCAGTGGGCACCGACGTCTATACAGTGATTGGCGTCCTGCCCAGCGGTTCATCGTACGTTGCGCCCGGCGTGAACCTGTGGCTGCCCCTTGAGCCGATGGCGAGCCTACCGTTCATGCGCAATCGTGACGTTTGCTTCCTTACCGTCGTAAGCCGCCTTAGGTCGGGAGCGACAATTTCTGAAGCATTAACCGAACTTAGCGGAATTCAAAAACGCGACCAACTCTCGTTTCCCGGAGTTGATGCCGGTCACGGAGTTCATATGCAGACCCTGCGCGACTTTATAGTGGGTTCGCGCAGCCGCTCGTTGATCATTTTAGGCACGGCCATGTTTTGCCTGCTGCTTGTGGTCTGTGCCAACCTTGGCGGTTTGATGATGGAACGCTCGGCGGCTCGGCAAGGCGAATTTGCCATGCGACGGGCCTTGGGTGCTTCTCGATCCCGAATCGTGCGCCAAGTGCTTACTGAAAGCCTGCTTTTAGCCATTTTTGGAGGTGTAATAGGGCTGGTGGCGAGCCGGTTGATCATTTCCTCATTCATGGAGGCAGGAGCAACGCTCATTCCGGCGGACACACGAGTCTCTTATGACTCGCACGTGTGGTGGTTCAGTGCAGCCGCAATCCTGTTGACCTCAATCGTGACCGGTGTTGGCACGGCACGGACAATGTGGGGTTCGTCGAACACAGAGCGACTGAAAGAGTCGGCCGGCGTCAGATGTTCCGCGCCCGGCGGGCACCGACTGAGGCGATGGCTCATCACCAGTGAGGTAGCGCTTACGGTCGTTCTGTTATCTGCGGCGAGCCTGCTGATTGTCAGCTTTACGCGGTTATTGAACGTGAAACCAGGGTTTCGAACGGATCATTTGCTTACGGCAGCCGTTTCCCTTCCCGAAGCCCGTTATGAGACAAAGAACAGCAGAGTCCAATTCTTTGACGATCTCGGGCAAGAACTGGAGCGACTACCAGGAGTAGTTCAGGTCAGCGCCGTGAGCACTCTGCCGATTAGTGGCGGCGACTCGCGCGGATTTGTAACCGTTGAGAAACACCCGTTTCATCCAGATCAGCAGCCAAGCGCCAGCTTTCGTCGCGTCCTGCCAAGTTATTTCCAACTGATGGGAATACCGGTGTTAAGCGGGCGTGAATTTCAAGCTTCCGACCAGGGAGCGGACAATGGTCGGCCGATGGTTGTGTTAATCAATGAGCAGATGGCAAGAGAGCTGTGGCCGGACCGCAGTCCTTTGGGTGAGCGGATCAAGATAGGGCCCGCTGAAAGCGAGCCCTGGCTCACGATTGTGGGTGTGGTCGGCGACGTTCACAATACGCGCCTGGAAGCCCAGCCGGATTTCTCCACTTATGAGCCCTTCTCCCAACGTTCGCGCGACACCATGACGATTGTGGTGCGCACGAGTTTAGATCCTCATAGCGTGGAAGATGCCGCGGTCAAGACGATCCATCGCCGCGAGACCGAGGCCGCGATATTTGACCTGATGACGATGGAAGAGCGAGTGGCTTCGTCGGTGCTGAACTGGAAGTTCAATGCGTGGATTACCGGTGCTTTTGCTGCGTTGGCGCTCTCGCTTGCGATGGTCGGAACCTATGCGAGTATTTCGTATTCTGTGCGGCAGAGAACCCCCGAGATAGGATTGCGCATGGCGCTCGGAGCGCAGCCTCGCCGAGTTATGGTAGATGTCCTAAAGGAAGGCATGAAAGTAGCAACCACTGGCGTGGTGATCGGCACGTTCGCTGCTTTCGCTCTCGCACACGCTATTCGCTCTGTCCTGTTTGGCGTGACGGTCGCTGATCCAGCCATTTTTGGAACCGTCGTTGTTGTGGTGGTGCTCACGGTGCTGTTGGCCAGCTTGCTTCCCGCCTGTCATGCGGCCCACATCGATCCGACACAGGCGCTCCGTACGCAATGATGTTCGGATTGGTGATGCACCGAATCTCGACTCCTTGATCGCCAGACTGCCGTATGTGTAAACGCGCACGTACGGATCTGTGCCGGAGGGGCCAGCGATGGTCGTTCCTACCGCGACAGTTATCCAGAAACGCTAGTGCTGTATCGGATGCGCCCCGTAGTAGGTGGGCAGGTAGGTTTCGGGAAGTCGTGCGGGGCGCGTCCGATACAGCTGTTTGAAGGAAGCCGCCCGTGGGTAGGCAGTTATGCAAATTCACTGCTGTCCGGCTAAATGTCGAAGAGAATCAGTTGGTTAAGGTTTTCGACGAATTCGGTATCTGCCTCGGGGGTCTGAAGAGCGCATAAAATGGGTGTTTTCTCGAAAAGCGTGACGCTCAGAATCTGTAGCGCTTGATAAAGGGGCTCGCCACCAGGCCCAGTCGCTTGCGTACGATCGCAACCAGCACGTAAATGGACACCGCAATCCAAATCTGGGTCTTCACCGCATTCTCACTGGTTTCTGTAGAAAGCCTTAATGCGCAGGTGCTGCTTGATCCACTTAGTTGAAAGCAAAGCGGCAGGAAGGTGGCGCGCCGGCGGTTGGCGAGGAAGCCAAAGTGGCGAATGCCGCGGATTCGGATGAGGCTACGAATTCCTCCTCTGCGGTCGCTTCTGATACAACACTAGCACTTCTGGACAAGAAACTTCCGGCATGTCCGTCATCCGATTCCAACGCTCGGCTAGGCCTAGGTCCACACTTCGACTATCGCGGTGATGTAATCGCATCTCATGTTAAGCGTCTGCGATTCTGGAGTCGGCTTCGTCGTGCTCCCATGCCTGTGCCGGCTCATTCTCTGGGACCGGTCGGATGTCCGGATTCTGCATGATCACGCGCGCACAGGTATTCCATCGCAGAATGGCATCGTCATTTCCGGGCATCGCAAAATTCATGGCCTTCTCGTAGTGATCCATTGCTTCCCGTAGCGCGTGATAAGCGGATGCGCCGGCTCCAGCACCGCCGCGGCGAACCCGCGCATTTCCCAAACGCTCCCAGATGATGCCCTGATAGTAGGACCGCTCGTAGTCGCCCTTAATTTGTGCAAGGGCCTCTTGTGCGGCTTTCACATGCACACCTGCATCGAATTGGTCGGTTCGCGCGAGCAGAAGCGATATCAGCGCTTGCTGGTGCTTGGGCACCACGGCCAGAATATCGAGGCAAATGCTCTCCGCCAGGCTGGGTTCACTCAATAGTCGATAGCGCTCGACCTTCGCTAGCGCTTCGGGAATACTCCGCTCGGAAATGGATTTCAGTTCGAAATGCATAACATCTCCTATTCTTTCGACTTGCCGAACACCCGGAACAGTCTCGACAGAGGATCGAAGAAGCGATCCACGATGCGTTCCTTGAGCGGGATGATCGCGTTGTCGGTGATCGTGATGCTTTCAGGACAAACCTTGGTACAGCACTTGGTGATGTTGCAGAGACCTACGCCGAATTGCTTTCTGAGATCTTCAACACGATCCCCTACGTCCAAGGGATGCATCTCAAGCGCGGCCGCATACACCAGAAATCGCGGGCCTATGAATTGTTCGTGCAGGTGATGGTCGCGCAAGACATGGCAGACATCCTGACAGAGATAGCACTCGATGCACTTTCGAAACTCCTGCACTCGTTCCACATCCTCCTGGGCAATGCGCCAGGTGCCATCTGGAGCGTCGGGAGGCCGCGGCTGGAACTTCGGGATGCGCTTTTTAACCGCGTAATTCCACGACACGTCTGTGACCAGGTCCTTCATGTGCGGAAACGCCTTCATGGGTTCGACGGTTACAGGCTCATCCAGCCGGAGGGTGTTCAGCCGCGTCATGCACATCAGTTTCGGCATGCCATTGATTTCGGCTGAGCACGAGCCACATTTCCCCGCCTTGCAGTTCCATCGAACCGCGAGATCGCAGGCCTGTTCAGCCTGTATTTGATGCACGGCATCGAGGACCACCATGCCTTCTGAGACTTCTGTAGGGTAGTCCCGGAACTCCCCCTGGCCTCTTTCCCCGCGCCAGATGCGAAACATAGCCGTTGCCATTACTTCATCTCCTGGATGATTTGCTGCAAATCCTCCCGCATCGGGGCAATGGGCTGGCGTGTGAGCTGCATTTCCCCGCCGGAGCCCTTTCGCACCGCGACGTTGAAGCCGTCGTACTGCTTGTCCTTGGCGGGAAAATCGTCACGGAAATGCGCCCCGCGGCTCTCTTTCCGCTCCAGCGCCGCCCGGGTAACAATCTCCGATACGGTCAGCAGGCTGTGCAGGTCCAGCGCCGTGTGCCAGCCCGCATTGTATTCCCGGTTTCCATCCACGCTGACCCGCTCGCTGGCAGCTTTCAACTCTCGAATGCGCTCGAGCGCCTGCAGCATCTCATGTTCCTGACGTACGATCCCGACCAGTTCCTGCATCAACTCCTGCAATGTATGTTGGACGGCGTAGGGATTATCGGAGCCCTTGTGCTCGAAGGGCTGCAGCGCCCATTTTTCAGCTGATCCGAGTTCATCCGTATTCACCGCGCCCAGCGAGTTCTCTTTTGCATAGGCCGCGGCGTACTCTCCGGCTCGCTTCCCGAAGACTAATAAATCGGAAAGTGAATTCCCACCGAGCCGGTTGGCGCCATGCAGACCTGCCGCACACTCTCCGGCTGCAAACAGGCCAGCCACGTCTGACATTTGAGAATCAGCGTCCACCTTGACGCCTCCCATCATGTAATGGGTCGTGGGACCAACTTCCATCGGCTCCTGGGTAATGTCAATATCTGCAAGCTGCTTGAACTGGTGATACATGCTGGGCAGCTTCTTCTTTATATGCTCGGCCGCGTTCGGAATTTTCTCCTTGATCCACGCAATGTCCAGGAATACACCGCCGTGAGGACTTCCCCGCCCTTCTCGCACCTCCCGCCGGATGCAGCGCGCCACGTGGTCACGGGTTAGTAGCTCGGGCGGGCGTCTCGCGTTCTTGTCACCCTGCGTATACCGCCAGCCTTCTTCTTCGGTGTCGGCGGTCGAGTTAGCGTACAGCGGAGGAATATCTTTGAACATGAATCTCTCGCCATTCCGATTACGCATCACCCCTCCCTCGCCGCGCACTCCTTCCGTGACCAGAATGCCGCGCACGCTTGGTGGCCAAATCATTCCCGTAGGATGGAACTGCACAAATTCCATGTCTATCAGAGCCGCGCCGGCATCGTAGGCGAGCGAATGGCCGTCGCCCGTGTATTCCCAACTGTTGCTGGTGATCTTGTAAGCCCTTCCAATTCCTCCCGTCGCCAACACCACGGCTTTGGCCCGGAACAGGTGGAATCGGCCGCGCTCGCGATCGTATCCGAAGGCGCCAGCGATGCGATTGCCGTCCTTCAACAGCGTGACGACTGTGTGTTCCATGAAAACGTCGAGACCTAGATGGATTCCATGGTCTTGAAGAGTGCGGATCATCTCCAGGCCGGTGCGGTCGCCCACGTGCGCGAGCCGGGGATACCGGTGGCCGCCGAAATTCCGCTGCAGAATCCGGCCGTCGGTGGTGCGATCAAAAAGCGCGCCCCAAGCCTCCAGTTCCCGCACGCATGCAGGAGCGTCCTTGGCATGCAGTTCCGCCATCCGCCAGTTACTCAGGTATTGACCACCACGCATGGTATCGGCAAAGTGAACGCGCCAGCTGTCCCGGTCGTCCACATTTCCTATCGCCGCGGCTATACCACCCTCGGCCATGACGGTGTGTGCTTTGCCAAGGAGAGATTTCGAAATAACCGCGACCTTTCCGCCAGCGGCCGAGACCTCGATGGCAGCCCGCAGACCAGCGCCCCCGGCTCCAATGATAAGAACGTCGTGCTCGTGCGTAATGTACTCGCCCACTAGACGATCCTCCAATCCGTCCAGATACCCATCGAACACATCCGCACGTACAAATCGGAAAATGCCACCGAGAAGAGGCTGCACCAGGCAAACAACATGTGGCGCCGGTTCAGGCAACTCGCGCAATCATAAACTCGTTTGCGGGCCGGAGCCCCCGCCATTCGATCGCGAAAGCCGCCAACCAGATGACGAAAGGAGTGGCAGCCCAGAGTGTAGGAACTCAGCAGCGTCAGATTCGTCAACAAGACGAGAGTGCCGACGCCAATGCCAAACTTACCGTCGAACCAGAACGCGTCCCACGCGTCGCGCCCCAGAATTACGAGAAATACCAGCGCCAGATAAAGAAAATACCGATGAACGTTTTGCAGGATCAGAGGAAACGAGCGTTCGCCGAGGTATGTCTTCCGCGGCTCGCCCACCGTGCAGGAAGGCGGATCCGCCCAAAAAGCTTTGTAATACGCCCCGCGATAGTAGTAGCAGGTCACTCGAAAGCCGCCCGGCGCCCACAAAATAAGCACCGCTCCTGTGACCCAAACAGGCAGCCAGCTTGGGTTTGGACCAAACCAACCCTGATTAGCGGGGCCGAACAATTCGGGAGAATAAAACGGCGAGAGATAGGGTCCGAACCTGAAATGCTGTCCTTGCAGAGCAGCCCACGTGGAGTAAACGATGAATGCCGACAAACCAAGAAACACAACCAGCGGCTGTATCCACCAAGAGTCGGTTCGCTGCGTCTGTCCGAAACCCGCGCGCGATAATGGGACGTCAATCTGAGACATCGAGCCTCCTCACCCGTCCGTGCATATCAAGCGTTAGCCTGAAAAGCGATTGAATATGGGCGGTAGCCATAATACAGCGAAATTCATTGTCATGGTTTTCGGAAACGATGCTTCAAGTCAACGGTCGGAACATAATGAATCGAGAGGCTCGGACGGCGCGATCGGGCTCCCGGTACGACCGCGCTATGGTACAGTTTTCGTGACAGCTCGTTTGAAGACTCGCGGTCCGGCTGGACGGAACGATGAGTACAGGGCGTGAGATTCGCAGCTACGACTATCTGAAGCGTCCCTACGAGCGCGTCCCCGACGCGTTGACACAGAACGCACTCACGGTGTTCCAGTCGGCTCCGAGGGCGGCCGCTTCCCGGGCGCAATCGATCCCCGCTGAACTTCACCTCGACTTCGGCGGTATTAGCGTGAAGACCGACATCATATTTCCGTGAAGGACATTGAGGAAAAAATTGGTGACGCCACTGCAACTCCCAGCACGCGGTTGCTGTTGGAGCGGGAGGCCGCGACCATGCCGGGGCCCCATCGCCATAGGCCGCATTCTACGAATCCTACCTGTGGATCCTTCAAACTCACTTGCTTACGCATCCGGACTTACACCCCGGGCTGCCAGATGGCCATCACTCCTCAATCTTTCTATTTGTGGCAGTTGTGGGAGGAGCCTGGTCTAGCCGGAGTTACGTCTCCGTTGACGTGACCCGAGTCTCGAAATAACGTGTGACTCACCAATTGCCGGATACTTAGCAAGCCGGAAGTTATTGAGAAACGGGCTTCGGGGAGACGTCTTGGACGCCGAACTTCTGGCTCGGAACGACATTCGGTCTGTCGATGCTGTCGCGATGGGCATCTACCCTTAATCGGTGCTGGTGAGTATGGATTTGGCGGGTGTGCCCAGTATCTCGCCAATGAGAAAGAGATCGGTCAGCAGCGCGCGGAGATGGCTGGAGGCGTTCAGGTTATCGACCAACTGCGAACTGATAGAAGGTTGCGCTAGGACTACGTGAAGGACAGCGAGCGAGTCCCGCACGTCGCGCTCCAGCACCGAACAGAAGTCTTCGTACTGCTCTGGTGCGTCCAAGTCGGAATCTCGTATGGCTCGTTTACAACTTTCCCCCAAGCCGGTTATCGCTTCCGCCGCTCGCTGCAGAAAGTTGCGGACTTGCCTGCCTTCATCGCTGGGCAAGCCCTGTCCCGCATACGCAAGCAGAAACTCGTAACACTCCTCGATGATCTCGCACCGTTTCAGGAACTCAGTCGCCATCGGCAAGTCCCCGGCGCCCTTCGGATAAGCTCTTGACCACCCACCGTCTCGGATCGTGCTCCTTCAGGTAGAATTCACGGCTCATGGACCCGACGATCATGGATGCGGTAATGGGCAGTTTTTCGGGCCGGATGGCAAAGTACACATGCACGATGACCAACGTGATGAGGCCCACCCCGGCCAATCCGTGAAGGACGTACATGAGCCCCCAAGTCATATCACTGAACAAATAGGGATTGCGGGGAAAAAAGATCGTCCGTACGCGCCACATCATACATACGCCCGTTGCGATCACCGCGAGACTGGTCAGCATCACGACTCCATGATAGAGCTTGTTCTCCAGCGGGTACTTGGCATACTTTCGCGGGGGGGGCGCGGGCTCTCCCATGAAACGCTGGAATCGCTTCCATGCATCTTCCAGGTCGGCGCGGTCTGGCCAGATTGACCAGAAGTCCATATAGAAGGTTGCGTGGACGATGTGAAAGAGAATCGAGATGGTGAGTACCGAGCCGGCGATCCAGTGATACGTCACCCAGTTAAACTGGAAGCCGACCCTGGGCAAGAACGCGGTAAACAGCAGCACGAACATGGCGGATGCCATGATCCAGTGAAATAATCTCGCGGCCAGCGAATGCCGCGGAATGCGCGCGGGTAGTTTCACGCTCTCGGTAGAAGAATCGGGGACGAACCCCTTTTCTTTCGCGAAGTAGCGAACGTAGATTGCGTGCACGACGAGAAACACCAGGCCAACGATGAGCGCGACCCAGATCAGGAACCAGGCGATGTGAATTGGAACCCTTTGCCCAAACGGACTGGTAGCCCACTCTATGATGCCCATGCCGCCTCCTGCACTCCGCTAATCGAGCGCTTCACCAGGTTTCGCATCAGCGGGATCTTGTAGGCATTGAACTGCAGCGGAACAGCACCCTGCACGGCGATCTTCCCCGCCGCTTCGCCGGTTGCGGCGTCGCGCGGCTTGCCCCGGATAGAATCTTCCACGGCCTTCAACCGCAGGGGCCGCGCGGCGACGGCGTTCACCGCAATCCGAATGTCTTGAATCGTTCCGTCGGACAATTTCATTGCCGAAGCCACGTTTATTAGGGGAAAATCCCACACGTTGCGGTCCCGTACTTTTTCGAAGTAGAACTGTGTGTTGGCCCAGGTTGAAGGAATGCGAATCGCCGTCAGGAGATAACCGGGACGAAGAATATTCATGCGCGTGATGTCGACTTCGGGGCCGACGAAGTACTCTTCGGCGTCTATTACCTGCTGCCCTTTGGGCCCTTGGACCACGAACTTGGCATCGAGCGCAATGAAGGCTGGGGCCGTGTCCGAAGGATTCACGGCCACGCATCGCTCCGCGTGCAGAATCGCATGCTCGCGATTTCTGCCCACGGGCGTGTCGGCGTAGCAGATGTTTCCTCCGGCGCGATAGCAGGGCCATCCCGCGCGGTAGTACCAGCAACGAGCGTCCTGAGAAACGTTGCCGCCGATCGTGCCCTGGTTGCGAATTTGCGGAGAAGCCACCAGTTCCGCTGCCTGCGCCAACACTCCGTATTTCTGCCGAATCACGGGATGCTGGACGACATCGGTGAGCGTGGTCATGGCCCCGATTTCGACTCCGTCGGCCGTCGCGCGAATTCCTCTGAGTTCCTCGATTCCACTCAGCTCGATGACAACCTTCGGCTTTTTGATACGATCCTTCAGCCAATCGAAGCTGTCCATCCCGCCCGCCAGCACCCAGGCCTCCTCTCCATGCTGTTGGAGAAGCTTCTCCGCATCGACAACTGACTTCGGCTGATACAACTGAAATGCCGGCATCACATCTCGGATTACTGCCATAAATACTCCATGATTCGAATCCGCTAAATATGAGCGGTCAGGGGATCCTGCATCGGCCGCCCAGCTTCGAGCGACGTAAGGATCGTGTCCAGGTTGACAGGGGCACGACGGAAGATCTCATCGCCCAGCGCGTCGGAGAGCGCATTTAGAATCGCGCCGCAGCCGCCGCCCACTGGCGGCTCACCAATGCCGCGCGCGCCAACTGGGGTCTCCGGATCAGGAATATCGAGCGCGGCCCACTGCATGTTGACCGGGACATCCAGGATGGTTGGCGGCTTGGTGTGGTAGAAGCGCAGCGAGACGGTGTGGCCGTACTGGGGATCATATACCCACTTCTGGCCGATCGCGTGACCAATGCCCAGGATCGACCTGCCGAGGATTTGTCCGGAGAGCGCCTTGGGATGGAGCACGGTGCCAACGTCCGCTACAGCCAGAAAATCCGTGATGTCGTACTTGCCAGTTTCAATGTCGACTTCGATCTCCGCGAAGCTGGCCACATAAGAAAACGTCTGACCATCGCGCGGGTACTGATCCTTGGCGGCTGCGACCAGGCCTTGTCCTGCCAATGCCGCGATAGAGGCTTTAGTGTACTTGTTCACGTCCTCGGGAGCCTCGTGGCCGTCATAGATGCCACCCAGTTGAATAGCGCGCTGGGCAGCCTGGGCCAAGGTCATGCCCCTGCCGCCGCCCTTGTGAAAGACTCGCTCATTCGCAACTTCGTATTGCTCCGGCTTTCCACCGAGAGTCTTGGCGGCAATCTCCTGGAGCTTCTTCTTTCCGTTCATCGCTGCGGCGTATGCTGCACGGGTCATGGCGTGGGTGGTCTGGCTTCCTCCGGAAACGCAGGTCCACGGCAGATTCTTGGATGTATTGCCCCAAGTCACGTCACACTTTTCCCAAGGCACATCCAGAACTTCTGCTACGACGCGGTGAACGTCGGTGAGCGACTCGGTTCCTAGGTTGCCGATTCCCGATTGAATCGCGATCCGGCCATCCGGTTGGATCACAAACAGCCCGTCGTATCCGACGGAGCCTCCGACAAAGCAACTCGAAGAAACGCCCACTCCGCGAATCTTGGTGCCGCTCCGTTTCGGCCGCGAGATTCGTTCCTTCCATCGGAACTCCTCGGCGCCGCGGTCAAACGCCTCTTTCAGGAACGCGCTGGTGCAATACGCCCGCGTTCCATTCCTGACCGGCCCCACCGGAGATTTTCCTTCCGGGCAGTTAACTCGCCGAATGGTGACTTGGTCCAGCGAAAGCTTGCGCCCGGCCTTGGAAACAATCGTTTCCATGATCACAATTCCCTGCATGCCGCCGGGTGAACTCTGCGCCCCGCGCGGCGGAGTGTTGGTGAGAACGGTTGTGCCGCGCCAGCGCATGGCGAGAGGCTGATACAACAGCGACACAATGTTCCCCGACGTGCCCGCATCACCCACCGCGTCGTATGGGCCGTTGTTGCAGATCACGAACATGTCCAGTGCCGTGATCCTCCCGTCTCCAGCGAAGCCGACCTTCATCCGGCCATGGAAGCCCGGACGCGCGCGCCCGATGAAATGCTCTTCCTCGCGGCTAATGCGCATCATCACAGGAGCATTCGCTTTCTTCGACAACAGTGCCGGGATAATCGCGAAGATATAACCGGTAGCCTTGCTGCCGAATCCGCCTCCGGTGTACTCGCTGATCAGCACGATCTGGCTGGGATCCATGTTTAACCAGCGTCCCAGGCTGGCCAGCGTTTGCACTGTGCTCTGGGTTCCCATGTGAACGAAGACCTTGCCGTTCTGCCAGTACGCCAACGCGGTGCGAGGCTCGAGCGTCTCGTGGCTGGTGTCGGGCGTGACAAACGTCTCATCGAGGACCAGTGCGGCATTCTTGAAACCAGCGTCCAGATCGCCGAAACTCCACTCGTCATGGGCTTTGCCCATGGGCAACCGGCCATGTTTGGCTTCGGCGAAATCAGCATGAGTCCACTTGAGTTCTCCGACGTGGGGTGGTGGCGGGCTTGGCGGCTTCTCTCCCGGCTTTGGTGGCGGCATCTGCGGCCTTACCCATACATTGCCGTCCACGCGCGGGTTGGGTCCGCCCGGACGCAACGTCTCCAGCGGATCGATGACAAACGGAAGGTGTTCAAACTCAATGTCGATCGCTTCGATCGCTTCCGCGGCCGTGTATTCATCCACGGCCGCGACTGCCAAAACCGGTTCGCCCTGATACAGCGGCTCCGAGGTGAGCGCTTTTTCGCCTTGTTTATTAGCCTTGATTACGACGCCCAGATCGGTCACGCTGTCGGCCGGCGCGGGAAGATCGTCCTGGGTAAGAACCGCTTTCACTCCGGGCATCGCAAGCGCCTTCCTCACATCCAGATGTTTCACGCGCCCGTGGGGAACGGGACTCAAGAGCAACTTGCAGAACAACATGCCATCGACCCGAAAATCCTCGGCATATTTCGCTTTGCCAGTCACCTTCGCGTACAGATCTGGGGTCGGGTAGTTCTTGCCGATCAATTTGTATTGCGATCCAAATTTCTGCTGGTTGGGCTTCCACTCTGCGTTAGACATGGGCCTTCCTCATGTTTTCTGCGCCACGCATCATTGCGGTGAGAATTTTGTCGTAATCCTGGCAGCGGCATAGATTTCCGGAGAGCCCGTGGGCCATCTCGGACCGAGTCGGAGTCGGATTCGTTTTGAGAAAACCGACAGCCGACATAATGAACCCGGACATGCAAAATGCGCACTGGAAGCCCTGTTCATCGATTACGCCCTGTTGTACGGGATGAAGCGTGCCGTCCGAACTCGCCAGCCCTTCGATGGTGACAACCTTCCTGTCACGCACGGTGTGTGTCAGGACGGAACAGGAGTAGTGCGGTACGTCATCAAGCAGCACCGTGCACGCGCCGCACTCGGCGCGGTCGCAACCGAGCTTTGTGCCGGTAAGTCCGAGCTTGTAGCGGAGGGTCCACGCCAGGGTTTCCTGCTTCAGGACGTCGACCCGCCGCCGCTGGCCGTTTACGTTGAGCGTAAGCAGCCGATCCCCAAGGCCGGGCTGTTGCCCCAAAAGTGTGGAAGCTCGAAATAGATAACTTGCGGAGGAGGCAGCCACGCCGCCAGCGATCACCCCTTTGATGAAGTTGCGCCGCGAGACGCTCTTCAATATGTCACCTGATGCAATGCCAACTTCTTCTTCCATGCTGAATCACCTCACGGTTACGTCCGGCGGCCCCACGTGGCAGGTCGAGAGAACTTGTGGAACAAAACACCTGAAGGACTCGTAGCCAATTAGTCAGATTTTACTCCGCGAATGGCAAAAAAATCACCCGTGTCGCGTCATAATCATGTCTAAAGAAGACGCAAAGGCGCAGAAGAACAGACAGGTGGTTGCACATACTGCGATGCTCAAGTTTCACCGCGGCCCAAGGGGCCGACAATTTCGGGCGGTAGTCCGCAAACAGCAAGTAACGGCACGCGACCCCCATTCCCGTGGCTGTGGCTTCAGCGCTCTGTTTCGCAGTCCAGAAACAGGCTTCGCGGAGATGTCTTGGAATCCGGCTTGTGGCCGAGAATACATCAGATTTCTCCATCCATGTGCAATCCTGAGAAGCACGCCAACACGATGCGATCCCGGCTGAAACGGCTGCTCTCGTGTATGTTTGCGATATATGCAAGGGCCATGGCAGCGATTTCAGGGGCGGACGTCATTGCTTCAAACGCGGATCACGGTGGCGTCAGCGAAAAAGGAAACAACATAATGGCGAAGCGGCCAATCTCACGTCGCAAGTTCTTATTGAATTCATCGGGCGCGGCTGGCCTGATGCTGGCAGGAGGACCCCTTGCGGCCAAGGCTGCTCGCCTTGCGGCTGGAGCTCAAGCCAAGGCAGGTCAGCGATCGCAAACCTTAGCTAAGCGGGCTCGGGCTATTCCGTCCTGCGCCTGGAAGCGAAGCCTGGGTGATTTGCCCAAGATCGCCCTGATGCCGGAAGACGGCGTGCCGCCGCAGGATCGGGCCGGACTGAATACGCTGGCGCGGGTCAAGAAGGGAGTTCCTCTGGGCGGAATTGGCGCGGGAAATTTCATGTACAACATCTGCGGCACCTTCGGCCCATGGCAGATGAAAGTGGGCAGATACGAAGAACGATTTCTCCTACAAGGCGCGTTTCATATCCGAGAACAGGTAAAAGGAAAAGGCGCAACTGCGCGGACTCTTGCCGCCGATGACGTGCTCGCTGCCTGGCCGCGACTTCAGCCCGGCGAAGCCGAATACCACGCTCTGTTCCCGCGTGGATGGTGTACCTACAGGCCTTTCGAGACCAATATCGTCCTGGAGTTTTTCACCCCGATCATCAAAGACAATTACCGGGAGACGTCTCTGCCCGCCTCGCTCTTTCAGTTCAGGATTCATAACCCGCTGTCATCGCCCGTCGAAGTCTCAGTCATGTTCACTTTTCCGAATGCGCCCTACACCGGACCTCAGAACACACCGATGGGGAAGTCTAAGGGGGCCGACGTTGATGAAACAGCGAGGGAACGCACGGGACTGACCAACGAATTGACCCGCGACGCGCAGGGCGGGATCACTGCCATCCTGATGAAAGCTCACCATCCAACGAATCCGCCGGAGACGGAAGACTCCGAATGGTGCCTCGCCACCAACGGCGCCGCATCGCATACCACGAGTTGGGATGGCGAAAGCGACGGAGCCGAGGTTTGGCAGGATTTCGCGAGCGACGGAGAACTCGTTGACAAGGCCTTGAGCCTGAACAGCAACCTCCCCGCGGGAGCGTTGTGCGTGAAGGTCAAGGTGGCTCCGGGCTCGGAAGCGACTGTTCCCTTCGCACTTACCTGGTATTTCCCGCAGATTGAATTTGGACAAGGCACGCGTTGGTGGCGCCGCTACACTGAGTACTATCCGGCCAGACCCGGGCAAGCGCTTGAAATCGCCAGGGAAGCCCTGCTCAATGCCGCGGAGTGGCTGAAGGCTGTGGAGAGCTGGCAAGACCCTATCGTTCAGGATCCAGCTTACCCGGAGTGGCTCAAGCAGAGCGTTCTGAATGAACTGTACTACGCTACGTTCGGCGGCTCGTTTTGGGAAAATGGCTGCATCACTAAGCCCAAGAAATTCGGCAGGCGACCCGGCCAGCACCTCGCGTCGGTGATGGAGTGCCAGGAGTATGCCTTTGCCGAGACCTTCGACGTCCGCCATCATGCTTCCCGCAGCAACCGGGATCTCTGGCCGAAAATCGAGCGCGATATCCTGCTGGTTTTCTCAGATTTCATCAGGGATTCGCCGGACGGGAGTTGTCCCCACGATGCAGGCTCCATCAGTGGGGACCCTTTCTTTGAATACGATGGCTACGGGCGTTGGTACAACACTTCTCCCCTGGGGATCAAGGGCCGGATTACTACACCGTGGTCTGAATTCTCGCCCAAGTTCATCCAGCAATGCCATGCCTACTGGCACAAGACCAGCGACGACAAGTTCCTCGACGATGTCTGGCCAGCACTCGTGCGAACTTACCGTTACCAAAAGACGACCGACATCGACGGCGACGGCTTGAGCGAAATGAAGAGCTCCGAATACAAGGACAACAAGCTGTTCAACGCAATCCTCTGGCTCGGTGCGCTGGAAGGGCTCGAAACGATTGCGAAGCACAAAAAAGACAAAGCCCTACTCGACGAAGTCATTGCAGAACGGAAGAAGGCTCAAGTCAGCACGGAAGCTCAGTTCTGGAATCAGGAGCTCGGCTACTATCAGTACAATGCCCAGAACACCGACATTATGGCCGACGCCACAGTGGGCGAGCGTTACGTCGATGTGACCGGTCTCCAGGCAGTGGTGGATGCTGACCGCCTGACGTCGCATTACCGGCAACTGTTCCGGCGCGCTGTGTTGCCGCTAAAGGATTTCAACGGCGATGGGGTTGGCGACATGGGCGCGGCGAATGCGCTTCACCCTGACTCGACCCCCGGACTCGGCGACAGCGAGTATGCGCATCAATTCGAGGTCTGGACAGGAGTCAGCTATTGTGCAGCCGCGAACCTCTACCACTGGGGGAAGCGCGTTCAAGATGGGTCCCTGCAAGCCGACGCCTTGCTGCTTGCATGGGGCTTGTACTACCAGACCTGGGTGAACGAACAGACAGCCTACTGGTTCAGCACGCCGGAGGCTTGGAGACTTGAGGATCCCAGAAAATTTCGCGCCTTGATGTACCAGCGGGCGCGAGGAATCTGGGAACTGGCGATGGAACTAAATGATCCTTATCGCTCGTGAGCGGGTGATCTTCAAACCGGGAGCATCGATGTTGTAGCGGCCAGTCTGCTGAGTCGCAACGACCCTGAATTGCCGTTCAGGAGAAGACGGAATCGCTCCCGGTTTGTTGGCTGCTCGGAAGTTGGCGATAAACGGGCTTCGGGAACTCGGAGCCGGCCCGCATTTCAACAATGCCCGTTTCCTCCAAGTCCCAGTGTTGTATCAGAAGCGACCGCCGCGGATTCTGATGAGGCTACCAATTCCTCCTCTGCGGTCGCTTCTGATACAACACTAGGACTTCTGGCCCGGAATAACGTCTGGTTAGCCGTGACCGGTCGCAATCGCTAGCAAAGCTTTCGAACACCCCGACTTAGTATTAATCTCGGCATTTTCAGCGTAGACTGCTTCCGCATCCGTCAATCCAGGGAGTGATTCCTCGGTCCGGGCGGTGATCCCAGCGCAAAATCTCCGCCGGATCAAAGCCGTCTACGTTACACTGACACCCCATGATGGGACCGGGAATCGAAGGCGCTGCTGCGCCGACGGCGTCGATCGGCGAGGTGTCAAGAAGACCAGGGTCATCTCCAGGTCAATCTCCGGCAAACCAGAGCCAAGCGTACCAGGTGGCGGCGACAGCTTTTGTAGTGCTCTTCTGCATTGTTGGAATTGCCGTCTGGGGCCTGCCTTTCTACTACGACTTCATGGTGCAACAGTTCGGTTGGACGCGCGCGCAAGTAACGTCAGGCAACGCGCTCAGCAAACTCGTCGTGGGCCCCGTCTTCGGATTCCTCGCAGGGTGGATTGTGGACCGCTTTGGTCCCCGTCGCCTGATGATGCTTGGAATATTGATGGCGGGTGGAGCGCTGGTAGGACTGGGCTCGATCTCAAACCTTGGCCTGTTTTACTTCTTCTACTTGTTTAACGCGTTAGGCTACGTTTGCGGGGGGCCGCTTCCCAACCAGGTTCTCTTGACCGAGTGGTTCGATCGATCGCGCGGAAAGGCGATGGGGTTTGCGTATCTCGGGATCGGCATCGGCGGGGCAACGGTCCCGTGGATATCACACACGCTCGCTCAGCATTTCGGATGGCAGAACTCTCTGCGAATTCTCGGGGTGCTGATCGTGGTCGTGTCGTTACCCCTGGTGCTGATGTTGAAAGAACTCCCCGCGAAAGCGACGGTTGTCTCGGCCACGTCCGCAAGTCCGATGGCAGCATTCAAGCGCTTGTCGTTCTATCTGCTGACTCTTGGGAGTATGTGTTCGATTGCAGCGGTCAGTGGCACACAGCAGAACCTGAAGCTTTTCTTGAGCCTCGACCGGCACTTCACGCAGCGGAATGCTGCAAGCGTCCTGTCGCTGGTGCTGGCCTTCAGTATCGCTGGCCGGTTACTCGTTGGTTGGCTGGCTGACCGCTTCTCCAAGAAGTACGTCATGCTGCTGACGTATCTGCTCGTCGCGGCGGGAATTCCTCTGATGTTCCTCGGGACTACGCGGCTCACGCTCTATGTCTCCGGTGCGATTTTTGGGATTGGTCTTGGTGGCGACTACATGATGATTCCGCTCATGACAGCGGAAATATTTGGGATTGAAATACTGGGAAGACTGCTGGGCCTGATCCTAACCGCGGGTGGCATCGCAGAAGCGGCGGCGCCCTGGTTGATCGGTCGCTTACGCGACGCCACTGGAAGCTACCGCGAGAGTTGCTTTGTCCTGGTGGGCATCGCGTTGTTAGGCAGCGTTGCTGTTTTGGCTCTACCGCACCGGCGGAGGACAGAATGAGCACTGGAGCAATCCTCCGACTGGGGAGCTTGAAGGACGTGGGACGCTTTCAGAGTCACACGCAGGGCCTCGGCCTGCAGATTCCCTGCGATCCCCAGATCTTGACCGGAGCGCAATCGCCGCTGCGCTGGCAGCTGAACCGCGGTCCATTCAAAATCGGCAACCGCATTGCGGTTCAGCCCATGGAGGGCTGGGACGCGACTCCGGATGGGGCACCGTCGGAGAAGACCGTTCGGAGATGGCAGCGGTTCGGCCGTAGTGGCGGCAAGCTGATCTGGGGTGGAGAAGCGGTTGCGGTTTCCCACGAAGGGCGAGCGAACCCAAATCAGCTTCTCGCCACTGCGCGCACGCACGAGAGTATTGCGCACTTGCGGGCTGTTCTGAGGCGCGAGCATATTCTGACAACCGGTTCCGACGATGGTTTGATCATCGGGCTGCAATTGACGCACTCCGGCCGGTACTGCCGCCCGAATGAACATTCCCGCCCAGAACCACGCATTCTCTATCACCATCCGTTTCTCGACCAGCGCCTGAAACTGCCTCCCGACTACCCTGTGCTAACCGACGGAGAGATCGGGTCGATCATCGAAGACTTCCATCGGGCCGCGCTCATGGCTTGGCAATTGGGTTTTGATTTCGTGGACATCAAGCATTGCCACGGCTACCTGGGTCATGAATTTCTGAGCGCTCACACGCGGGAGGGACGTTACGGCGGCACCTTCGAAGGCCGCACTCGCTTTCTTCGCGAGGTCGTGCAAGGCATCTGCGCGCTCTGTCCGGGATTGCGTATCGGAGTGCGGCTATCGGCGATCGACACCGTTCCATTCCGCAGCGACCCAACTCAGAGCGTGAACGGAAAATCCGCCGCTGGAGTTGCAGAGACGCGCCCTGAGTTACTTCCCTACCGCTGGGGGTTTGGCGTGAATCCGCACGACCCGACGGATAGCGACTTGAGTGAGCCGGAGCGTTTTTTATCACTATTGGAAGAGCTTGGAATTCATCTGGTGAATATCACCGCCGGCAGTCCTTACTACAATCCGCATATCCAACGTCCGGCACTGTACCCACCTTCTGACGGATATCTGCCGCCAGAAGACCCGTTGGTTGGAGTTGCCCGGCAGATGAAAGTGACACGTCAGCTCAAGCAGCGGTTCCCAAACCTACTCATGGTTGGATCCGGGTATGCCTACCTGCAGGACTTCTTACCTCATGTAGCGCAGGCTGCTGTGCGCGAAGGCTGGGTCGACTTCGTGGGGCTCGGCAGGATGGTATTGACCTATCCCGAATTCCTCTGGGCGGCTTCAGAGGGGAGCGAGATTCAACGCAAGCGAGTTTGCAGAACCTTCAGCGATTGCACCACGGCACCGCGGAACGGACTGCCCTCCGGTTGTTATCCTCTGGACGAATACTACAAAGCCTCCGACATGGCCGACAAACTCAAGGAGTTCAAGAAACGCTGACATTGGTTCTTTCGCGCAGTGCCGGGCCCGTGGTGGAACCAAAGACGAGGACAGGGATGACAGTTGACGAGTTGCTAGCGCGCCAAAAACCGCGACGCAAAGTACAGGGCATTGCCGCCGCCTTGTTGCCGTACGAGGCAGACGGCCGGGTCGCTGTGGACACGTTTTCGCAACTGCTGACGTCCATAGATCGAGCTGGGCTCATGAATGCCGTCAACATGGACGCCGGCTACGTGAATTACTTGAGCGATACAGAAAAACAAGAGGTGCTGAGCTGGACGCGCGAGGTTCTCGGGAAAGGGACTCCGTTTGTGGCCGGCGCGTACATTGAACATCTCGGCGGAGGCGACATCGTCTCACTCTACCGACAGCAGATCGACTCCATAGTTCGTTTTGGTGGCATTCCGATCCTGTTCCAGACCGCTCGTCTGCACGGCAGGTCTCCGGCAGAGCTCGCTGAAACTTATCGACATATATGCAGGGACTATCAGCACGTGTTGGCGTTCGAGTTAGGTTCGATGTTTGCGCCCAACGGCGAGATATGGAACTTAGAGACTGTGCGGCGTTTGATGGACATCCCAGAGATCAAGGGAATGAAACACTCTTCCCTCGACCGTCTTCTGGAATTCGAACGACTCACTCTTCGCGATGCGCACCGGCCAGACTTCCGCATCTACACAGGGAACGACCTGGGAATCAACATGATCGAATATGGATCGGACTACTTGTTGGGACTTGCTGCCTTTGCGCCGGAGAAATTCGCCGAGCGAGACCGGTTGTGGGAAGCCGCAGACCCGGACTACTATCATCTTTCCGACGCTTTGCAGTATCTGGGAAATGTGGCTTTTCGCTACCCCGTTCCGGCGTACAAACATTCTGCCGCAGTGTTCCTAAATCTGATCGGACGGATTCCCAGTGATCGGACGCACCCCAGGAATCCACAGCGTTCCGCCTGGGAGGTAGAAATCATGGCGGACTGCGCCCGCCGGTTGTCTCTGTTCTAAGCTGCTAATTCTCGGCGCCGCTCCAGGCACACTCTCGGGCAAATTCCACATCTGCCTTCATGTTGCGGTTTACGTCGCCCTCTTTTTCGTATTCGATCGCGACCACGTGAGCGAAACCTTGGCGATGCCGTGAGTCGGCAAACCGGGCGCGATCTAGTCGGTAGTATTTTTCTTTGGAAGCAGTAGATGCTCCCGAATACGCTACATCATCGCGCACGCTCTGCTCCTGATCGCAGATGGTAAGCCACTGGATGAATTCTCCAGCGCCGCGATCCGAGCCTTTTCCGCCATCCTTGCAAACCGTTACTCCCCCGACCAATACTTGTTGAAGCCGATATAGTCAGAATCCAGGTTCGCCAGGATCTTCCGGCGCAGTTCTAGAATGTCGACGGATCCCTGCTTTTGATAGAGCACCTTACCGCCAGGAGCCAGCAATACGGTGTAGGGCACGGCTGATTCCCAGGTAGGATCGAATGCCGCCTGCAGCGATGCGGTGTCGTCTGTCGCAAAAAGCAGATTACGACTGGTGGCGTGCATCTTCTCCAGCAATCTCATGACGGTATTTGTCTCGTCAGGCATGTTGGTCGATACCGTGACTAATCCTAGATCGCGGACGCTGTACATCCGGTACGTATCTTCGAGATCAGCGAACTCGGCTATGCACGAACCGCACCAGGTCGCCCAAAAACTGACCAAGAGCATTTGCTTGCTGGAATTGGCGCGCAGCGTCTTCAAGTCGGCGGCCGTCGCCATCTCCAGTTGCACGGGCTGTGCCTCGATCTTCCGCAAGCCCTCGATCCGCGAAGACGCTTTCTCTTGCCACTTCGTCGAGCAACCGAAAACTCCGGTGTGTTTCAGAGCGACTTCCTGATGCGCCAGTATCGCGTCGATCGCATTGCGCGCATCTTGTGTCTTCACCAGCTCTGTTCGGTAGCTGTTGTCAAGGCGGCCTTCGTAGCGCAGATGACGTTCCTGATCAAAGATGAAGGCGTGCGGCGTTGCCTGCGGACCATATGCCCGAGTCACCGCTTGCGTTTCGCCATCGTAAAGATAGGGATATTGCAGATGCTTGTATTCGGCGCGGATCTTCATCTCGGCCAGGCTGTCGCTGATATCCGAGGAGTCCAGTTCATCGATCCGGATCGCCTTCGGATCGTTGGGCTGAATCGCCACAACGGCCACCCCCCGGCCCTTGTAGTCCGCGGCCAGCCTCCCGATACGCTCTTCATACATTTGCGCGATCGGGCAATGATTACAAGTGAAAACCACAACCAGGATTGGACGCGCCGCATAATCGCTCAGCTTGTGCGTCTTCCCATCTACGCCGGGAAGCTCGAAGTTAGGTGCGGCCGAACCAAGGGCGAGGATCGGATGCGCGTCTTGTGTCCAGGAGCTTATAGAAATCAATAGGAATAGAAAAACTCTCCACATTTTGCTTCTGTCCCCCCAGGCCAGGCCGCTAGGCGAGCTTGCGTGCAAATTCCATATCTTGCCGCATGTCGTCGTTCACGTTGCCTTCCTTTTCGTATTCCACAGCCACTAGTCCCGCAAAATTCTGCCGATGCAGTTCCTGCATGACTGCAGGAATTTTAGAGATTCCCGTACCAAGCAGCACGTTCACTTCACCGTCCACGGCTTGAATGTCTTTGAGGTGCACCAGTATCAGACGAGATCCCAATTTGCGCACGGCGTCTACGGGATCGTGGCCGCAAGATGCGAAATGCCCTACATCCGCGGTGGCGCCGACGGTTTTGGAAAGTCCCGCGAGAGCGCTTAGCACATCCTCCGGACTTTCGTATGCGAACTTCTCGCCCTTGAAGTAATGGTTATGGATTCCGAACGTCAACCGTTCCTGCGTAAAGCGCCGATCGATTCGATTCAGAATGCTGCCTGTAGCATCGCCTGTGACATTGCTGCTGCCCAGCAGCCTGGCAAACCGCACTGCGTTTTCCAGATCCTGGTCTTCTTTGATGGTCGCCGTGTAGTAGGACACGCAGCGGATTCTCGCTTGATCAAGTTTGGTTCGGGCCGAGCGAAACAGCTCCTCGGTGGGTTGGTTCATCAGCATGAACTCACCGCGCGACATCTCGATTTCCCCAACGCGCCGAGCATTCAGCTGAACAATCATTTCGTCGATCGAGAGATTGTGATAGCTGTAGGTGCCAATGCCAACGTTCAGCTTCCCCGCGGCGCGCACAGGGAAGTGCGGTTGCAGCCAGGCCACAGGCCACCGTCTTCACAAAACTTCTTCTCGTGATCGGATCTTCCCGAATCAATGAACCCCTCGCAGTGCTCTTCCGCCCGGCTAGTTTGCGGGCAGCGGGCGTGATGTCACATCTGCATTTTCCAACCCCATCGCCCATCTGATGGCCTCTGTAATCATCTGCTGGAACTCCGGCTTGTCCCAGTTCGCTTCCACGTGCCCTAATGTCGTGTAGTAGACGCGCCCTTTGCCGTACATCTTCGCCCAAGTCACGGCAAAATCGCCGTCGATGCGATGGATTTTCTTGTTCTTCAGGTCGAGCTTGCTTACATCGAGCCGCATCAGGACGCGCACCTTGTCGCGTGAATAATCTTTCATCTGGTAAATTTCGTCGCGCAACGCAAAAGAATGCGGGAACTGTTGCATACCCGGAAAGCCCGGGTCTTCGACGAGGATGGGCGCATCGAAAGTAGTCCATGGGTGCTCGTCGTAAGTCCCGCCAACCATTTCCACAAATTCGGGCCAGTCCACGAAAGTGATGGCAGCGCTGTGCACGCCAATAAATCCCTTGCCCTCCTCGTGGACGAACGACAGGAAGTCGGCCTTCTGTTGGGCATTCATTTCGAGGTCGCCGCCGGTAAAGAAGAGCACGGCGTCAAAGTCGTTCAAGTTCTTTGCGTTATATTCCAGCTTCTTCTTGGTGAGCACCTCGGTGTCGGTGCGCAGAGTGGTGTCCCACAACGCGGTTTGCCGTCCCAGTCGCTCGATCGTCGCCATGGCATGCGAGACGGATTCGTGCCGGTATCCTTTTTCTTCTCCGATGACAAGGAGGTGTTTTTTGGGTGGGGGACCAGACTGAGCCGCGGAAAATGCACAGAGTACGGCGAGGATGATCAGGAAGCGAGAAGCGATCTTCATATTGGAGTTGTCGGTGGTCTTAATGTTCAGCCTTCGGCGTCCATGATCGCCGTCAATGATCAGCGATCGAAGCTTTGCTGTTCGCCGCCACTTTCTTTTCCGGCAGCAAATCTTTCGGAGATATCCGCGGATCATACACCAGGTTGAAGAAGCCAACCATCATCTCGTCCCAGCTCTGCTGACCCCAGACGACCGTCTTGGTAGGGTCTGGATTCTCCGGATTGTTCGGCGAGTTGTCGAAATGCGCAGTGCATTCAATTCGCGCCCCGGGGGGCAGTGCAATCGGTTCGTCGAGGTTGTACCAAAGCTGCCAGTGCCAGTTGTATTGGGGCACGCGCAGGATGGTCCGCGTCTCACCGCCCGGAAATACGATGCGATATTCAAAATCCTTTCCCCTGGCGTGCATATGTGGATGAATCGAGGCCAGGATCACCTCCTTGCGAATTTCAAAGGAAGCATCCACGCGGTAGTTGGGATCGCCGGGAGGAATTTTGAAAGTGCCATTGACCGCCGACAACGTCTGCACTCTTTTCTTTGGCGGCCCTTTGGCGAATACCAGGCCCAGCTTGGTTCGGTCCATCACCGCTTTTCCATTGGGCGTGTAGTGCACCTCGAATACGATGTCGGATCCGGCCTTCACCAATTTCGCCTCACCTACCGGTAGGACCTCCGCGGGCTGGCCGGGAGCATAGCCAACCAGAAAATCGCTGGGCAACGCGCTGGCGTCAACGTTCTCATCCATCTTGGCCGGAGGAGCTTCGAAGAAAACTCCTCGCTCTTGGTCTTTGAAGTAGTTCGATCCGGGTTCGCGAATGTACGCGATGATGTGGTGAACAACGGAGCGCTCCGTAGGACGGACTTCGACGGCCTGTACCCATTTATCTTCCGTGAAGCCGGTGGGCACGATGACATATTGGTACTCGACCATCCCGGATTCCGGCACGGGGAATTCTTTGGGCAACTGAAAAATCGCGTCCGGTTTTGGAATGCCCCATCCTTCCACGAAGTTCACGGGTGCAGGCATGTCCTTGGGATCGCCCCTGGGCGCGCCGGCGGTCACCCAAGCCACAATCGTATTAATCTCGTTTTGCGAGAGCGACCGGTCATTCGCGAAATGTCCAACCTGAGGATCGGCAAACCACGGCGGCATCAGTTTCTGTTTCACGGCCAACTTCATGGCTCCGGTCCAGGGCCGCGTCTCTTCATATGTAAGCATTGAGAAAGGTGCAGCCTCGCCGGGACGGTGGCAGCTTTGGCAGTGTTTCTGCAGGATCGGCGCGACATCCTTCGTGAACGTCAGGGCGTTCATATTTCCCATTTGCGCAGAGAGAGATGCTGTCGAACAGACTGTAAACAGCCAAGTGAGAACGGTGCGATTCATTGCGTCCATGCCTCTGTGGCGGCTTTTGTTCGAATCCTTTGGAGCCGGCCCAGCGATCATATCAAGAATGTCCAACGCCTCCCTTGACACCCTTGTAGCATTCTTGGGCCTTGGCTACCCGAAACCTCTTTCCCCAACCAGATCGCCGGGGCTGCCATGCCAAGCTGTGCAGGTGTTCTCCATTCACTAAAACGGTCATGGAGCGAGCTAAATCACAGCATCCGTCTGCTCAGCGAGGCCAATCAGGAATACGCAGGAAATTATGATACCGCGAGCAGACGGTCCCATGGTGGCTCCTTTTGGTGATGGCAGGCGTTTTGTGCGCTTGGTCGACCGCTTGGCATTAACCGCGAGACCAATCGACCGTCGATTCTTGGAGAGTGGGCAGCAAACCTGACCTCACTGGATTATGGAGGGTTGCCCGTCATTGGCTCTCAGGCAACGCCTAGCCCAAATGGAGCGAGCTTCAATTTCGCACAAGGCCGATTTCAAGACAACTTGGCAATCCCCAGGGCATCTGCCGCTATAATCCCGGCAGTGGTTTCGCACCCATTGCCATCGCCGGATCAAATCCTTCGCATTCACTGCATTAAGGTCTTCGTCCGTGATCAGGACCGGAGCTTACGGTTCTACGTCGACCAACTCGGCTTTCGCTTGGTCGCGGATACTCTGCTTCAGTCCGGCGAACGCTGGTTAGCCGTTGCTCCGCCGGATGGGGACACAGTGCTCGCGCTCATCGCTCCTAAACCCGACTCGAAGCTGTCTCAGTTGGTCGGCCGACCTACCGATGTCGTTTTCGTAACTGACGATGTCCTTGCACGCTACCGAGAATGGTCGCGCCGCGGAGTTAAGTTCTTGTCCACGCCAAAACTGAGGCGAGTGAAGGCTGTTAGCGAGACCTCGATTCCGCCCGGGATTGTGGCGCCTGTTTGGGGTGGAGTATTTACCCATTTCAAGGATCTCGACGGCAATTCATTTTCACTTGTGAGTTTTGACGAGGTAACACGTGCGATCGAGGCTCAGCGGCGCGCCGCAGCAGAACGAGACGAAGCCGCGCGCCGTGTTGCCCAGGAGCTCGACATCGCAAAGCAAGTGCAAGCCAGGCTCTTTCCTCAAGATCTGCCCGTTCTGAGGACCCTGGAATATGCCGGGATATGTCAGCAAGCTCGTCAAGTGGGCGGAGACTACTACGATTTTCTCGCCACAGGTCGAGAACGACTTTGCCTGGTAATCGGGGATGTCGCCGGTAAGGGAATCGGCGCGGCGCTACTGATGGCGAATCTTCAGGCGAATCTTCGCAGCCAGTGCGCCATGGGATTCGACGAACCCGCCCAGCTCATGCAAAGCGTTAATCGGCTGTTCTGCGAAAACACTCCCGAGAACGCCTACGCTACGTTTTTCTTTTCAGAATACAACGATCAGACCGGCCGCTTGCGCTATGCCAACTGCGGACACCTGCCGGCGCTCATTGTCCGTGCTGGCGGAGAGTTAGAACGTTTGGAGTCTACTGCCACCGTACTGGGACGCTTCCCGCGCTGGGAATGTTCAATTGGCGAAACGAGTCTCTTCGCAGGAGACACTCTGGCTCTTTATACAGACGGTGTCACCGAGCCTGGCAGTGCGGACGGTGAGGAGTTCGGTGAGCAACGCCTGCTGAACTGTCTCGAGCTCCATCGAGACCTTTCGTCCAGCGACATGGTTTCGGCAGTGATCGACGAAGTGCGTCACTACGCTCCGCACGAACAGCTGGACGACATCACTCTCATCGTCGCTAAGTGCCGTTTCGACCCAAGTGGTGATCAAATGGGATTGCCTTATGAACGGTCCACCTGAACTGCACCAAGCTCCGCAGCGTCAGACACCAGCGAGAAACGGCTTCAGGGAGATCAGTAGCGATCTCCTCGAAGCCGACTTCTGGCCCGCACCGTTGAAAGGTTGAAAGTTTACTTCAGGGTATGACTTCCAGGCTGCTGTCATCCGCTCGGAATCGGCGGGCTCCGAACGGAGATAACACTCCACCCAAGCGGACTTGGGGTCCCCGGGGGTGTGTTCGAGGGCTTCACATGAAGTTTTTCGTGTGATAAGAAGACATTTGGGACGCGGCGGCTGGCTCAAAGCCAAGCGATTGCAAGCGTTCCCGGCGCGTGCGGTCCATCTCGCGCTGAAGCTCGGCCACGTAACGCGCGCCCTTGCGAATTTGTTCGATCGAAACGCCTCCCCCCGCGTAAACCACTAGCGCGTCGTGGACGTAGGGGCTGAGGCCTGAGATTGAAGCGAGCATCTGGCTTCGGCGCTCGACGGCGGCGGTCAGCGAAAGGCGCTTTTCCGGCTCACGCTCGAAGACATAGCGCATGTGCTCAGTGCCAAATGCCACGTGCCGCGCCTCGTCTCGGTGCGCCAACAGCGCGAGCGCGGCGGTAACGGGGTCGGGCGCGTGTTCAGCGAGGAACTTCAGGAGAGTGAGGAAGGTTCCTTCGCCCATGACGCACAAAAGGAACGTGGCGGTGGTGAAGTCAGGCTCCTCGAGGAGAGTCTTCAGCGAAAGCTGCCCGCTGATGGCGGTTGTGCCGAGTCCTGCGTCGCCAGCTTCGGCCCGGCGAGTGAACGCTTCCGCGTGCCGCGCCTCGTCGACAACTTGCATGGCAAGCACTTCGACCACCTCGCGGTAATGAGGGTGAATGCGGGGAATAAAGCGCGCAGGCACATATAAAGCCGCAAACTCATTCTCCGTGAGAAATGTCATAATTTGAGCAACTGCGTGTTCGACCTCCATCGGCAACTTGGGAAGCTCTTCCCACGGGACGTCTCGCCGTACCGACCACTGATTCGCAGTTGCCTGACCGTAAATGGTATTCAGCTCCCTTGCCCAGACGTCGCGTTTCTTGCGCAGGGTGAAGCCGAAGTCGGGTCCGCCGCTTTCGACGCGCGCGCCACGAGGGGCGACGCCCCAACTCGGATCGGCCGTTTCGGAAACCTGAATACGAGACGTGGCGATTGACGGCGCGAGTCCGGCCGATTGTATCCGGTACACTCCGGCAACACCCAGCTTTGGCTCACAGTGATGACCTTCTTTGCGACACCATGCCGCGAGCTGCTCGACAAGTTGGGGCGAGTCTCCGCGAACTTCGAACCAATCGCCCGAGCGCAATTGCGCTAGCGTGCGGCGCAAGAGGACCGTGGCTCCTTCGTGCAGCGCCAGGTCTTCGAGATCAAGCTGCTGTTTGGGTGTGGAATTGGCCATAACGGATTCGGCTACAACTCGCCTGGATTCTTGATATCTCGCTCCCTGGTGTCGCTGACGCGAGATTCTTCGATTGCGTGTGCTCCGAACATTACTCCCAGAACGCGGACGAATATTGCAGGAGCTTAAGCGAGGTCCTCAGTTACCGACTGTTTGAAGCGGCTCAGCCATAAAAATTGAATCTGTGCACCGCTTTTTCGAGTTGCGCGTAGCCGGTTGTGCGCGCGGGCAGCCACTGCTTGAGCCCTTCGAGTTCCATAAGAACGCGGACCTTCGGATCCTGAAAAGACATTGCGAGCAGAGTATCGATGAACGGCTGGATCCGTGCGTCTGGCCGGTCGGCGCGCACCGTAAAGTTGCAGTGATCAAAAGGGGGCGTCGTGGCCAGGACGCGAGTGGTCCCGGGATCGAGCGTGCCCTCATTGATGAAGACGAGATAGTTGGCATCCAGGATGCAGGCGGCGTCGGCAAGGCCCGTTGCGAGAGCCTTTGCAGCGTCGCGTTCGCCCCCGACGTGATCGCCGTGCTTGCCAACCATTACCTCGTTGTAGGAGACGCGGCAGTCGCGGCGCGGATCAATGCCTGAGTCAGCGATCATTCCGAGTGGAATCAGAGTCGCCTGCGGCGAATCCGAAGCGCCAACCGCGACGGTCTTGCCCTTGAGATCGGCGAGCGAGGCCAGTCTGGAATTTGCGCGTACAAGGATCTTCGTGGTCAAGTCGCGGTCCGAATCGCGCATAGCAATAGCACGACAAGCGCCGCGGCTAACGATCTGGCTCTTCACCCAGGCGAGCGGCGAATTCCATGCGACGTCGATTGCGTCGCACAGGTTTGCTTCGACCTGAGCGTCGTATGTGGAGTAGAGGATGAAGTCGATCTCGACACCGCACGCGACGAAGTAATCCTTAAAGCCCTCCCAGATCGTCACGACTTTGGGATCGTAGGCAACAGCGCCAATACGCAACGCCTTGCTGCGAGATGTGCCTGGCATCGCTCCTCCATTCTCTAGAGATTGCTAGAACAAGGGCAAGCCGAGGCAAGCCTTGCCCATGAAATCCTTCAGGACATCGCTCGACGGCGCCATGACAGCAGCCGCCTGGGCGTCCCGGAAGTTTCGCTCGAGACCGCCTCGGCGTCCGAATGCCCAACCACCACCCAGGGTCATGGCACGCGAAACGACATTCAGGCAAGCGTCCGCTGCTTTCACTTTGACGGCAAGCACGTCCAGCATCGCAGTCGGATCGCCGGCAAGAGTTTTGCGGATCGTTTCGGCCAGATAAGCTCGAGCCGAGTTCAGTTCGAGCGCCATCTCGGCCACAAGGAACTGGACGCGCGGAATCGATGCGAGCGCCGCGCCGCCGGCGTGTTCATATTTTCTGGCCCCGACACGCGCTACAATCGTCTGAAACGCCGCCGTAGCTATGCCCACCGAAACGGATGCCACACCGATCTGAAAGTGCGGAAGTACAACTTCGAGCATGGATTGAAATCCGCTGCCCTCGGAGCCTAGGCGCGTTTCGTCATCGATGGAGACATCGGTGAGCGTCATCGGAGCACTGGCGTTCCCTGCCAGGCCGAGACCTTCGAAGCGCCCTTGGGCAGCCAGACCGCTGGCACCCTTGGAAATCAGGTAGAGATTGGATTCCGTAGGACCCGCCGCGCCCGTTTTGCGAGCTGAGACGACGTAGCTGTCAGCCTCACCCGCGCTCGTCACGAAGCTCTTGCTTGCACTCAGTCGTTTTTGGCGCACCTCACTCACGGGGGCGTAGAAGTGTCCTCCGGAACCAGGCTCACTGAAGGCGAGCGTACTGAGGTGTCCGGCACGCGCGAAAGAGGGCAACAGCTCTTGCTTCAGCCTGTCACCGCCTTTCGCGGCTATCACGGCTGTGGCGCAATAGTGCATGAGCGTGACCATCGCGGTAGAGGCGCAGGCCTGGGATTGCGTATCTAGCACGCGCGACATTTCTCCAAGGCTCGCGCCGGCACCGCCGAATTGAGCAGGAACAAGCAGGCCGAGCACGCCGGCCTTGCCCAGAGCTGCAATGTTTTCGCGCGGGAAACGGCGCGACTGGTCGATCTGGTCAGCGCCAGGGCGAAGAACTTCCTGAGACAGTTTTTCGTTTGCCACTAAGAGAGACTCAACGTCCGCCATATGTCCTCCACTGCTCACGCCGCAGGTCGATAGAGAAGTTTGCCCAGATTGCCGCGGGCCTATCCGGATTCGGTTCTTAGATTGTGGCGGTGGATCTCAGGCGGCCACCCGGCGCCATTTAGGCAGCTATTCAAGTAAAGCCTTGCGGGGTGCGGAGGCGGAAGACACGATTCGGTTGGCGGTGAAATAACACGACCATTGACAGTCCACCTGCACGCCACACGAGCTTAGGCGCCGAGTTCTGCAGCAGACCGAAAGTATAGGCGCGAGTGCGTGGTGTTGCCAAGGATGTGTCGGACTCCATTTGGGACGGGTTCTTTGGACTAGTCCTGGATCGTCCACGCGGAAGTTATCCAGAAACGGGCTTCGGGGAGATCGATGCCACATCTCCTCGAAGCCGACTTCTGGCCCGCCTGACTATTTGTGGGGTCTTGGGTGTAGCCAGACTTGTCACAATGCTATCAATGTGGTTCCGAACATCCAGATACGACTTGTGTCCGCCTGCGAGAGGCGCATCACGCGAACGTGAAGGATGCGGAACGAACGAGGATGTGGTGAGCGTCACATCGCGCGTCCTGGTGGCCGAAAACCACCACTCGTGGCTGAGATAGGCCAGTCGGTCCTCCGAGAACACAACACCCGAATACTGGGCTTTATGTAAGCAAAGGATTTGCGCGACCTTTAGTTCTGCACGTCTGGCAGAGGACCTGCAGTGTTGTTTTTCAATACTGCGATCGACAACCCTGCTCTCCCCGGTTAGGTGGTCATGAAACGCAACTTTCTGGTGCCAGTCCTCTCACTAGCATTCTTGACAGCTTTTTCCCGCGCGCAGGCGCCTGGAGTAGCGCGCATAAGCCTGATCCAGGGAGACGTTTCGACGCAGCGCGGCGACACGGGGGACTGGGCCGCAGCGGCGCTGAATCAGCCCTTAGTCCCCGGCGACCGGATCTCGACCGGAGACAATTCCCGGGCCGAGCTGCAACTTGATCACGCAAACATCCTTCGTCTCGGTAACAATTCGCAGGCAAAGATCGCAACCGTGGAGCGGGTACAAAACCAGCAGACTCAGATTCAGGTACAGATTCGACAGGGGATTGCCTACTACTCGGTCTTCAAGGATTCCGAGGCCGACGTCGAGATCGACACACCGAATGCGGCCATACGGCCGAAGTCCAAAGACGGTGTGTACCGCATCGAGGTGACCGGCTTTGAGACGCGAGTAATCGTGCGCGCAGGAGCGGTCGACATGGCCACGCCTCAAGGGAGCGAGCGCGTGGACATGGGACAGTGCGCAACTGTGCGCGGCACAGCCCACGAAGCGGGAAACGTGTTCGGCGGCACGCCTGCGATGGACAGCTGGGACTCCTGGAACATTGACCGCGACGAAGTGATCCGCAACGCTCAATCGTGGAACTACACGAATCGCTACTACGTGGGGAGCGAAGATCTCGATGCCTACGGACACTGGGTCAATGTGCCGGACTACGGGCGGGCTTGGTCGCCGACGGTGACCCGGGACTGGTCTCCTTATCGCGCCGGTCGCTGGGTCTGGGAGCCGTACTGGGGCTGGACCTGGGTTTCGCGGGAACTCTGGGGCTGGACGCCCTATCACTACGGACGCTGGTTCCTGTATGGCAAATCTTGGATGTGGTGGCCGGGCCCGGTTGCCGACGAAGGAAACTATCGCCCGGAGTGGGCTCCGGCCTATGTGTCGTTCTTCGGATTCGGTGGTCACCGGCAAAGTTCCGTCGGGTTCAAATCGGTCGGCTGGCTGCCACTTGGCCCCGGGGATTTGTTCTATCCGTGGTACGGACGGAACGAAACGCAATTAAAAGGAGTCGGTATCACCGACGAGACTAACCCCACAAGGCTCACTCGCGTCGTCGCTCCACTGCGCGATGACAATGAGTTCTCCAATTTGAGTCTGGCCATAGTCGATGAGCGGATTCGCCAAGCCATCTCGATGCTTCCCGCGGATGGCTTTGGCACCGGACGTTCTGCGCCGGGAACCGTGGGCCGGCGGGCTTTTCGTGACGGGCGCATCATCACCGGCAATCTGCCCATTGTTCCGACCAAAGAAATGCTTATAGCGACAAATCTTCCGGCGAAACCGTCGATGTCGAACGGCGCACCGCAGGAGCAGTACTTCACGAAGAGGCAGCCGGCAGCGGCGCCGCAGTCGTTCGATAAAGAGGCGGCGCAGGTACGGGAGAGCATCGAGGAGACCGGCCAGCTGGTTCCGGTCCGTGAAGTCACGAAGCTCGATTCGGCCGACACGGCGCGACCCAAAGTCCTGGAGAACGGAATTGGAAGGACAGTCGAGCCGATCAAGGATGCGCAGAGTGAGCAAAAGCCCAAATCTAAGCCGGAGGCAGGCGTGCGCGCCGCATCCTCTCCGGAGAAGTCGAGACGCCCAACGACGGCATCGGCACCTACGGCCGCTGCTGCCAAGACTAAACCTGCGGGCCGTGGTGGTATGACAAATGTGGCATCGAGGCACTCGCTAACTGCAGCGTCGTTGAAGGTTCCGGCAGCCAAATCGACCCACCGCACGACGACCGTCGCAGCGGCATCTCGTGGAGCTCAGACACATGCCGCACAGAGTTACATCGATTCGGCGAACCGGCAGATGGACAAGGGCAACTACACGGCGGCGATTGCCAACTACAAACGGGCTTTGCAAGTCGACGGAAACAGCAGTGCTGCGAAAGTTTCCCTGGAGCGCGCCCGCCGAGCTATGCACGCGGAAAACGAAATCTTAAGTAGTCGGAGATAAAAGAATGCGCGTTACGAAGTTGCTGATCGCCGCCACATTGCTGTCAATGGTAAGCAGTCTCGAGTGCGAGACGACACCAACACAACATGCTCCCCGGCCCCTTTCGGTCTCTGACGTAGAACACGGTCTGAAATCCGCTGTGCCCAACGCGCGCATGGCTGCGCTCGTAAAAAAGTATGGAGTTGATTTCGAGTTGACCAAAACGGTCGAGGGCGAGCTTCGAAGCGCGGGGGCGAGCGACAATCTTATTCTCCAGATCAGCCGTTCGCGATCCCGCGTAGCGCGCAAACCCTTACCGGCGGCTGGACACACAGTCGCTGGTCGCGCACCCGAGCCCGCAAACACGAGCGGCTCGCACGCTGCGACGTCCGCAAAGGAATTCCTCTCCCAGGCTGGCAAGTACCGAGTCTCTAATGAAGCCAAAGCTGCTGAGTTGTATCGCAAGGCAGCCAACATGGGGAACGCGGAGGCGGAGACTCGATTAGCCGAGGCCTTGTTCGATGGACGCGGCGTCGCACACGATAAGGCTGGGGCACGGGCGTGGCTGGAAAAGGCTGCTCGCCAGGGAAATGCTCGGGCCGAGTGCGACCTTGGCGTAATGCTGAGTGGTGGTTTGGATATCGCGGAAGATCGCGCGAACGGGTTGCGATACCTTCAGGCTGCCGCGCATATGGGTGATGGGTATGCTGAGGACTATCTGGGTCAATTGGCAGAGAGTGGTTCGGCCGATGATCCGAGCTTTAGCGAAGCCTATATGCATTACCTGAAGGCTGCGGAAAATGGCTCGGCGTGGGGAGCATACAACGTTGCCAGAATGCACGAACATGGCATCGGTGTGTACAAGAATCCCACTGAAGCGTTGCGCTGGTACATGAAAGTCGCATCTATGCCGGGGACGGATTTGGCGGATCAGTGGAGCGATCTTCGGTCGGAGGCTGCGGCTATAGCAAGCGCAAATTTCCGAATTGGTGACCTGTATGCCGCCGGCAACGGCGTTCCTAAGGACGCCAGCGAAGCGGAGAGATGGTATCAGCACGGTGTAGATATGTCGTCCGCAGGCGCACAGGCACGATGGTTGACGGCGGAAGTATATTTGGCCAATGCATACCTGGAGCCAAAAGGCGTGCCGCTGGACTATGGTGAGGCGATGCACTGGATGCAACACGCAGCTGAGAATGGAAACCGCCAAGCTCAAATTAGTCTGGGCTCGATGTATCGCGACGGGCAAGGCACGCCTCAAAATTACGGCGAAGCGATGTATTGGTACCGTAAAGCGGTGGACCAAGGATCGGCGATGGCAGAATGGATGATCGGGCGACTCTATTTTGACGGTAAAGGAGTGACACGCGATTTCGCGGAAGCAGCAACGTGGTTTCAAAAGGCGGATGGCAAGGGTCTACCGGTTGCACAGTGGGATCTTGGCATGATGTATTACCGCGGCTACGGTGTTTCAAAAGATTTTGCGACTGCTCGAGCGTTGATTCAGAAGGCGGCCGCTCGAGGCTACGCCCCCGCAAGAGAGATGCTGGGCAAACTTGATACGGATGCTGATGTGGGGGTCTCCGCGCGCCCCGCGCGCTTGCAATAAGACAAAGATACTCACGGTCGTGCGTGAACTGTTAACAACTGTTGTCGCTCTAGGCCCTCTTCGCGACATGCCGCACTTCCTCTTCATTAATTTGAATGGTCTGAATCGCCAGATTGTGATAAAGGGTGTTGCTAAACCCACGGCTCAAGCCCTTGATTGACGCAGGTCGCTGACGAAGCGGCGTGGCAGATCTGCAGATTCGCTCATCGTTCATTCAATCCGACCAAGAAAATCGCACGGCGCGCGCGCTTTTTCCTTGACACGTTTTATCTTACTCGATACACTCGAGTACGATAATGATCGACTCTACTTCCCACCAAGACTGGCTATTCTACTTCCCCTTGGCCCAGCAGGCGGCTCTGCTCAAAGACGATTTGCTCGATCCCGTCGATCAACTCTTGGACGATCCCGCTTTGGTCGACTTGGTCCGCCAAGGTCTGGCCACACGCAGCCCGCTTTCGGAACGCACTGGGCGGAGCGGAATCGCCCCCGATCGTCTGCTGCGCTGCTGTGTCATGAAGCACCTGAAAGGCTGGAGCTTCCGCGATCTGGAACGGGAGCTGCGCAGCAACCTGGTCTACCGCCGCTTCACTCACTTCGATGCCGAGGCTACCCCCGATTTCACTACCTTCAGCCGCACCTTTGCCCTGCTGAGCCCGGCGGTCACCGAAGAGATTCATCAGCGGGTGGTCAGCCTGGCCTGCGAGCAAGGCGTAGCCCAAGGACGAAAAATTCGAACCGATACCACGGTCGTCGAAAGCAACGTTCACTACCCCACCGACAGCTCGCTTTTGGGCGATGGCATCCGGGTGCTCAGCCGCAGCCTCGAACGGATCGCTGGCGAGTGCAAGCAAGGAGCCGTGGAAGTAGTGCATCACGCACGCGCGGTGAAACATCGTCTGCTGGAGATCAGCCGTGCCGCCAAGTGCCTCACCCAGGCCAACCAGCAGCGCATGCGGGACAGTTACCAGAAGTTGTTGGCACTGACTCGGAGCGTGATGCGACAGGCGGGCGACGTGATCGAACGATGGGGGAAGAAACGACTGAAGGTGGTAGGCAAGCGGCTGCGGGTGGAAGTGCAGATCGGCCAGCTCCGGCACTTTCTCCCTCTGGTCGAGAAGGTAATCACCCAAACCAAGAACCGGGTATTGGGCGGCGACAGCCACGCGGAGGACAAAGTGTTGAGTTTGTTCGAGCCCCACACCGAAGTCATCCGCAAAGGCAAAGCCCATAAGCCTAACGAGTTTGGTAGGCTGGTGCGGATTGACGAGGTGGAAAACGGGATCGTGAGCGGTTACCAAGTTCTCACCGGCAATCCGGCCGATACCACGTCTTGGATGCCGGCGCTCGAACAACATCAGGCATGTTTCGGGCAAGCGCCGGAGATGGCTTCCGGCGACCGCGGTTTCTTTTCCGCCAAAAACGAGCAGGCGGCGCACGCCCTTGGGGTAAAGAAGGTGGCATTGCCGGCGCGCGGACGTCTATCGGCCACCCGATCCCAGCAACAGAAGCAACGCTGGTTCCGGCGCGGGCTACGCTGGCGGGCCGGCATTGAAGCCACCATGAGCACTTTGAAGCATCCCTTCTCCATGCGGCGAGCCACCTATAAAGGAGATCATGGATTTCAGCGTTACGTGGGCTGGTGCGTGATAACCAAGAATCTATTTTCCATCGCTCGCGATCAAGCGCGTCGGGGGGAGCATGACAAAGTCAGTTGAGGGTACTGCCCAACGACGCAAGCTGCTGGGCGAGATCGAACGTCTGGCCCAGATCGCGGTCTTTGGAACGCTGTCGGAAACTTACCGCACCTGCGGACGAGCGGGCTGTCATTGTCAGGGCGATGGACCCAAGCATGGTCCGCATCTGAATGTGAGTTATCGCGGGGAGAAGGGCAAGACCACTGGCTACTATGTTCCCAAGGGAGCGGAGGAGGCCACGCGAGAAGGAGTGGCCGCTTGGCAACAAATGCAGCAATGTTTGCGCGAACTTGCGGAGTTGAATAAGGAGCGTAATTTGCAGCGCGCCCGCGAGGCCGATTCGCAATGACGCCCTGGTTCCGTCTAACCCTTGTCTGCTGCATACTGCTATGTCTGTTCGTCGGCCTTACTCAGGCAGTCGATTGGAAGTACCAGCCTGTCGTCAGCTCGGGATGCTTATTCGATCGAGGTACCAAAGCTACATCCGACTCGCCCACCAGTTCAGCTGTCGGAAGCATGGCCTTCCATCTGGCTCGCGCCGGACCTTTCGGATCTCTGGGCCTGGATTGTGGATTGACTGTGGGCAATATTGGTCCACCCAGCCAGGAGAACCACGGGCCCCCGGAACCGATGGGGCCTTGGCAAGTTGCCGGTCAAACCGGCAACTCAAATCAACGCCAACGAGCAACCTTGTCCGCGAAATTGCTGGTTTTCAGCCGAACAATTGAAGAATCGGGGTTTCGCAACAGCCTTTAGCTAGACCCTCTTCGCGACCTGCCGCACTTCCTCTTCATTAATTTGAATGGTCTGAATCGCCAGATTGTGATCGCATTGCATTCGCCTGATGTCTCAATCACAAATATTCTCCAGGCGAGGCATCGCCTAATCAGGAGAATGGATGGCGATCTTCTCGGCTTCTGATCATTTCTTGGCCCGTCATCCACCCAGAGGATGGCATGGTGTGGAGATCACTTCCCGGAAGCTGACTTCTGGCCCGAATAACTTCCGATTTGACCGTAACTCGGGCTTTGAGCTTTTCGAGGCACTGTTTGTTTCAGAGCCTATTTTTATTAACGCCTAATTTTCGGTGCGCTTTAGAAGATAATCGAGGCCCCCGATGCGGAACCAGCGGTAGCCGTAGGGCTCAAGCAAAATGCGATGCTTGCCGGATACATCGGGAGTGCTGTGATCGTTCGACAGGAGATTGACGAGTTGGCCATCCACTTTCGCGCCAGCCCGAAATTTGACTTCTGTGGGAATGGGACTGAGATTGTGTACGAATAGAACGGAATTGTTGCGCCAATCGTAGCGGAGCGCAAGCACCTCGGGTTTTCCTGTCCCGAGGATTGAAAAATCGCCCCAACCGATCTCGGGAACCTCTTTCCTCATGCGGATCATGCGTTCAGTCCAGTCCATGAGGGAGTTGGGATCGCGCTTCTGCGAGGCGACATTTACGTGCTCGAAACCGTAAGCCCCTTCGGCGACTACCGGAATTACAGGTTTATCACTCTCCGTGAATCCCGCTTGCGGTTCATTGGACCATTGCATTGGCGTACGGGCGCAGTTGCGTTCAGGCAGATCGAGGTTATCGCCCATGGCGATTTCGTCTCCGTAGCGGAAGACAGGAGTACCGGGGAGCGTCATCATCAGACTGTATGCGAGCTCAAGCCTACGTCGATCGCCTTGCATCATGGGAGCGAGACGGCGGCGAATCCCTCGCTTGTATAGCTGCATGTTCGGTTCAGGACCGAACGCGGCGAAGACTGCCTGGCGCTGCGTCTTCGTCAGGCGACCGAGGTCGAGCTCATCGTGGTTTCGTAAGAACTGCGCCCACTGCGCGGTGGCGGGACGTGGCTTGGTAGTCTTCAAGGCTTTGACGAGGGGACGAGTGTCACCTGTGGCAAGCGCGTAGAAGAGGTTCTGATTCACCTCGAAGTTGAACATCATTTGCAGGCGCTCGCCGGACGCCCCGAAGTAATTCATATCCACATAAGGGAGTACGTTTGCTTCGGCAAGAATGATGGCGTCGCCTTCGCGCCAGGTGAGAAATTCGCTGAACATGCGAAGCATCTCGTAGTGCTCGGTGGGGCGTCGATTAGTAGCGCCTTTGGTGGAAATGACGAACGGCACGGCGTCCATGCGAAATCCAGAGACGCCTAACTGAAGCCAGAATCCCATTATTTTTAGAATTTCAGCTTGGACTTCGGTATTCGAAGTATTCAGATCTGGCTGAAAATCGTAGAACCTATGGAAATACCAAGCTTTTGCCGCCTCATCGTAATCCCATGTGGATTTCTGGACGCCAGGGAAGACCATACCTTTGTTTGCATTTCGCGGCTTCTTCTTTGACCAGACGTACCAATCGCGGTATTTGGACTCCGGATCTTTGCGCGCCTCCTGAAACCACGGATGCTGGTTTGACGTGTGATTCACGACAAGATCGATCAGGACACGGAGGCCTCGCTGTCTACATCCCTGGGTGAACTCGACAAAGTCTCCCAGCGAGCCGTAACGGGGATCGACTCCGTAATAATCGGAAACGTCGTAGCCATCGTCGCGACCCGGCGAGGGCTGGAACGGGAGCAGCCAGATTGCCGTTACCCCCAGGCCCTGCAGGTAATCGAGGCGGCGGAGCAGGCCTCGAAAATCGCCGATCCCATCAGCGTTCGTGTCTAGATAGGTTCCGACGGACAGGCAATAGACGATTGCATTTTTGTACCAGAGGTCGTTGATCACGAGGAGTCCTCAGGTTACGGCTTATCAACTTGCGGATCGATTTTAGCTTGAGCGATATTGGTTTGGGAATCCAGGGGCCTGAGCGCATGCAGGATTTAACGTGGTGGCAGCGTGGTGTTATCTATCAAATTTACCCGCGCTCATTTCAGGATAGCAATGGGGATGGAATCGGCGATCTTCCGGGGATTATTCGGCGCCTGGATCATGTTGTAGCCCTTGGCATCGACGCTATCTGGATTTCTCCGATTTATCCTTCGCCCATGGCCGATTTTGGATATGACGTCACAGACTATTGCAATGTGGCGAGGGTCTTCGGGAACCTTGCGGACTTCGACCGATTGGTCGCCGAGGCGCATCGGCGAGGGCTCAGACTCATTCTGGATTTCGTTCCCAACCACACTTCCAACGAGCATCCCTGGTTTATTGAAAGTCGAAGCTCACGCGCCAATCCGAAAAGAGACTGGTACATCTGGAGAGATGCTGGGGCGGAGGGCGCTCTCCCTAACAATTGGCTAAGCCGTTTCGGCGGGCCTGCATGGGAATGGGATGGAAGGACGAATCAATATTACTGCCACTCGTTTTTGAAGGAACAGCCGGACCTCAATTGGAGAAATCCGGCGGTGAAGCAAGTGATGTACGATGTGCTACGGTTCTGGCTGAATCGCGGCGTGGATGGCTTTCGGGTGGATGTACTCTGGCTGCTGATCAAGGACGATCAGTTTCGAGACAATCCCGTAAATCCTGGCTACGTTCCGGGTGAATCGTCGCACGACCGGCTGTTGCCGTTCTACACCGCCAATCGGCCCGAGGTTCACGCGATTGTTGCCGAGATGCGGAGTGTAACGGATAGGTATCCGGATCGCGTTTTGATTGGTGAGATTTATCTGCCGATTGAACAGTTGGTCACTTATTACGGGCATGATCTCAAGGGGGCACATTTACCGTTCAACTTTCAGCTCCTTCAGACTGCTTGGAATGCGGCGAGTATCGCTCAGATCATGGAAGAGTACGAAGCGGCCTTGCCGTACGGGGCTTGGCCGAACTGGGTCCTGGGAAATCACGACAAGGAGCGGATAGCGTCGAAAATTGGTTCGGCCCAGGCACGGGTTGCGGCAATGCTCCTGCTTACTTTGCGCGGCACGCCGACCATTTATTACGGGGAGGAAATTGGGATGAAGGATGTTCCCATTGCCCCCGAGCAGGTTCAGGACCCGGCTGAGAAAAATGAGCCGAGACTGGGAAACGGGCGCGATCCTGAGCGAACTCCGATGCCGTGGGATGGCTCGCTTCTTGCAGGTTTTACTTCCGGAGAGCCGTGGCTGCCTTTGGGCGCCGACCACGCGCGCGTGAATGTGGAGGGTTTGCTCAAGTCCCGCCGATCGATTTTGAATCTGTACCGGCGGCTGATTGATTTGCGACGAGATAAGCCGGTCCTTACACATGGATCCATCGATGCGGTGACTGTTCAGGGAAATATTTTGAGGTACGAAAGACGGCAAGGAGATCAACGACTCGTTATTGCCCTCAATCTGGCTCATGAACGGGCGCGTGTATCGCTCCCGTCCGGGAGATTGCTGCTATCCACGAACCTTGACCGCGCTGGAGAGGAAGTGAGCGCGAGCGCGTCGCTTGGTGCGGACGAGGGAATAATTATACAAGCCACCTTCTGATTATCCGGTTGCTTAAGCAAACCGCAAGCTCTAGAGGCGCCGATCCAATCTTTGCGCAACATCTGGTGCTTTGCTGAAGCAACCAGATAATCAGAAGCCACCTAAACCAATGGTGCATGGGAAGTCCTCCCGGTAAATCTTAGGGTCTCCAGATCCACACAATCCAGAAACGGGCTTCGGGGAAGTTGGCAGACCGTAGCTAAGCGGAAAAAGCTTAAATCAGCGCTTATGGGGCTGTCCGCCATCGAGGTCCGACTCTTTGCTAAACTGTCCGACTCATGCTCCTGCCGCGCAGACAAACCCATGAAGTGTTGGTCATCGGTTCTGGCGCCAGTGGCGGATGGGTCGCCAAAGAGCTGACCGAGCGCGGACTCACCGTCGTCATGCTCGAAGCTGGACCGCCGCGCATTCCCACACGCGATTTCACCGAACACATCTGGCCCTACCAGCTGAAGTTCCGCGGTTTTGGCAACCAGCAGCGCCTGCTCGAGACGCAGCCGGTGCAACGCCTGTGTTACGCCTGCGACGAATACAGCCATCAGTTCTTCGTCAACGATCTGGAGCACCCCTACACCTTTCCCGCGGACAAACCCTTCATGTGGATTCGCGGTCGCCAGGTTGGCGGGAAAACGTTCTGCTGGGCGCGCGAAAGCTATCGCTACAGCGACAACGAATTCAAAGCCGCCACTCGCGACGGCTACGGCGAAGATTGGCCGATCAGCTACAAGGAACTCGAGCCCTACTACGACCTGGTCGAAAACTATATCGGTGTCAGCGGATCGCGCGAGGGCTTGCCGCAATTACCCGACGGACAATTTCTGCCGCCGATGAATCTTTCCTGCGGTACGCTGCAGGCCAAAGACGTGATCGAGCGCAAGTTTGGCTGGCGCGTCATGGCCGACCGCGTTGCCAACCTGACCGTTCCGCATCGTGGCCGCCCCGCCTGTCACTATTGCGACCAGTGCCAGCGCGGCTGTTTCACCGCTTCGTATTTCAACAGTCCGTCGGTGACGCTGCCCGCCGCGGCGCGCACCGGAAAATTCACCCTGGTGAGCGACGCCATTGTCAGCGACCTTCTGATCGACCGACAGCGGCCGCGCCAAGGGCGTCCACTACATCGACCGGGTCACGCGCGAGCATCGCGAGGTCTATGCTCAGGTTGTCGTCGTCGCCGCCGGAGCGCTGGAGTCGACCCGCATCCTGCTGAATTCGCGATCGCCCGCCCATGCTCAGGGAGTCGGCAACGCGAATGGCGTGCTCGGCCATTACCTGATGGACCACTTCACCGTAGAAGATGCCGGCGGCCTGATGCCGGGCCTGAATTCCTCCACGCGCGAAACGGTCGGTCGCCCCTGCGGATTCCTCATCCCCAAGTATGTCAACACCGTCGGCAGCGCGGCGAAAGATCGCAACTCCAAGTTCCTGCGCGGCTACCGTTTCGACGGCGATGGCAGCCAGGAGCTTTACGGCCATGCCTTTCTCATGCCGGAACTGGGCGACGCATGGCGCAAGCGCGTGCGCGAGGAGATCCCCTACTACTTCGGCATTGAAGCGCAGGGCGAGTGCCTGCCCCGAGCCGACAACTTCGTCCGTCTGGATTCTACCCGAAGAGATGCTTGGGGCATTCCCGTGCTGCACGTCAACGCGAGCTACGGAGAGAACGAGAAGGCCATGGCCGTATCCATGCGCGAAAACATCAGCGCGATCCTCGACGCGATGAAGCTCACCGACGCGACCCCGCCCAAGCCTGACCTCAGCGTCTTCGGCAAGAACATCCACGAATGCGGAACCGCCCGCATGGGCTCTGATCCGAAGAAGAGCGTGGTCGACTCCACCTGCAAAGTGCACGATTCTCCTAACATCTTCGTGACGGACGGAGCTGTCTTCACGACCCAGGGATGCTACGAGCCCACGCTGACGATCATGGCCATTTCGGCGCGCGCCGGAGAGCACATCGCGCGAGCGTTTCGCCGGGGGGAGCTATGAGCGAAGAACAACAGCCGACCCGCACGGCATTGTCACCAGCCGACGACCTTTCCCGCCGCCAGTGGCTGCTGCGGCTCGGCGAAATGGTCGTACTCGCCGGCGTGAGCGGACTCATTCCAGAATCCGCGGCGGCTCTGTTGAGAGCAGGACAAGACGCGACATCAGCCGCTGCCGCTCTGCCGCCCGGCCTCTATGACGCTTCGCCCGAGCATCTGATTCACGCGCTGAGCAGTGGCGGCGAGAAGTGGTCTCCGCCACCCGGCAGTGAGACAGATTACGTCCAGCCCAACTCGCTCCCGTTTCAGCCGCAGTTCTTCTCTGTGGAGGAGTTCTGCGTCGTGACCCGATTCGTTGACATCCTGCTGGGCAACGCGGACGCCACGGCCTTGTCACAAGCTGCGCAGTGGTTCGACCAGTGGCTGTATTCTGCCGCGGGAGTTCGCGCCGCCGCGCAGCACCTCGACCCGCTGCATCGCTTGCTCGCCGTGGCCGTCAACGGAGAAGAATCGGTGCGCGATCTCGAAACCGCCGATCCCCAGTCAGTGGCCCGCGCCGGACTCGCCGCGCTGCACGATCTCTCTCTCCAGGCCCACGGTCAGGAATTCCTGCAACTCACCGCTTTGCAACAAATCGATCTGTTGACTTCCGCCGGCACCGCCCAGCCCGGCAACCACCTGCGAAAGTTCTTCGAGATCACCCGCGCCCAAGCCGTCCGCGGCTACTACACCTCGGCCTCGGGCCTGGAGGAGCTCGACTACAAAGGCAACGCCTACTACCGCGACAGCCCGGGCTGCGCAGCGAAATCCTGAGCGCCCGTCTACGGATGCGAAGTCTCAATCACGAGCAAGCCGGAAGTTATTGGTTCCTCCGTCGAATTAGTACTGAGAAACGGGCTTCGAGGAAATGGATGTCAATCTCCTCGAAGCCGACTTCGGGACAACTTAACGTCTCACAGGTCGAAAACCACCGATACGATCCAAAGGAGTCCCCATCGGATAGGTTCAGGTTAGCCCGTCATCCACCCAGAACCGTTAGCTCTCCGCAGGCGATAGGTGGTTCCATTGAAGTCGGGGATGCGGACACCTGTCCGACAAGATCGTGGTGTCGAACAGTCAACGGAGGGCGCGCTGTTGTTCTCTACATCAACTCCTCTACGAAAGCGCGTGTCACGTCTGCTGCAATTCGCGGGTCGGCGTAGGCGAGCGGGCCCGCATCCAGCACTGGCTCTGCTCCGTGAAGCGTGGGCAGATCGGTGCGTTCGAAGAACTTACCGATTGGAATCTCTTCACCCCAAAGAAGAGACTTTCCCATCGCGGCCGTCCAGTCCGCGGAGTCGTACCCCGAGTCGTCTTCGAGTTTCTTCACGCGAGGACGGAACCATTGGTACGTATTGTCGTGGTTGTACGTAACGCACGGGCTGAAGACATCCAGGAACGAGAAGCCCTTGTGCTGGATGCCTTGCTTGATCAGATCCGTCAAGTGTTTCTGCTCGGCGCTGAACCCGCGGGCGACGAATGTGGCTCCGGCGGCGAGAGCCAGTGAAATTGGATTCGCTGGCGCCTCGACGTTGCCAAAGGGCATGCTCTTGGTTTTCATACCAAGGCGACTGGTGGGTGAGGTCTGGCCGGTGGTAAGGCCGTAGATCTGGTTGTCCATCACGATGTAGAGGAGGTCAACGTTCCGGCGCATATTGTGCACGAAGTGATTGCCACCTATGCCGAACCCATCACCGTCGCCCCCCGTCACCAATACAGTCAGATGGTGATTTGCAAGCTTCACTCCAGTGGCTACAGCCAGCGCTCGACCGTGCAGAGTGTGCATGCCGTAGGTATTGATGAAGCCGGGGAAGTTGGACGAGCACCCGATACCGCTGATGGTAACCACGTTGTGGTTTGGTATCTGCAACTCGACCAGCGCCTTCTGAACTGCAGCGAGCACACCAAAATCGCCGCATCCGGGACACCAGTCGGGTTCCACTTTGCCTTTCAAGTCGGCCATTGCCACGTGGTTGGTAGCTGCCAGAACCGTCGCCATTTTGTGTTCTCCTCAAACCGGATTTCATCAAACCAGGATTTCATGTGCGGGCACCGAGAGCTTGGTCTTGCCACTTAGTTGTTCCTTCACTGCTTCCACGATGTGATGGGGCATGAACGGTTCCCCGTCATACTTTCGGATATATCCGTCCGGCACGAAGCTCGTTTCGCTGCGCAGGTATCGGGCGAACTGGCCGCTGTAGTTGTTCTCCACGATGACTGTGTGCCGGGCATGCTGGAGGATGTCCAGAATTACATCGCCGTGGAGCGGCACGAGCCAGCGGATCTGGAGCTGATTGGCCGAAATGCCTTGCTCAGTAAGGATTTCGCAGGCCTCTTCGATCACACCTTTGGTGGAGCCCCAGCCGATCAGCGTGATATCCGCATCACCTGGGCCCCACAGCACGGGCGGCGGCGCCGCTGCTTCAATACCAGCAACCTTTCTCATGCGCTTTTCCATCATGGCGCGGCGTTTTGTTGGGTTCGTGAATTCGTCACTGATCAACACTCCGTCTTCATCGTGTTCGTCACTGGCGGCAGTGTGAGTATGACCAGGGACGCCGGGAATGGCCCGCGGAGAAATGCCGCTTTCAGTGATCTTGTAACGTTTGTAAATTCCGTCTCCATTCGTCCCGGATGCGGAAGAAGCGTTGGTGATCAGCTCGCCGCGATCGATGACGGGAGCAAAGTCTAAGACTTGCGGATCGACGCTCAGCCTGCCTTCCGACAGCAATAGGTCGCAGAGCACGATGCCCGGACATTGGAACCGGTCGGCGATATTGAAAATTTCAGGGATGACTTTGAAGCAATCTCCAATGTCGAGCGGCGCAACCAGCGCTCTCGGATAATCGCCGAAAGCAGCGCCCAACATTTGCCAGAGATCGCCTTGCTCGGTCTTGGTGGGAACACCTGTGGATGGGCCAGCCCTTTGGCAGTCGATCACTACCACGGGAGTTTCCATCATGGCTGAAAGGCCGAGGCCCTCGCTCATCAGTGCAAAGCCACCGCCGGAGGTGGCACACATGGACCTGACCCCGGCATGAGCCGCTCCGATCGCCATGTTCACGACACCAATCTCATCCTCCACCTGCCGGACCATAATGCCCGCCTTGCGGGCATGGGCCGCCATCCAATGGAGCACTCCGGTCGAGGGGCTCATGGGATAGGCGCAATAGAATTTCACTCCTGCAGCCGCTCCTCCCATGGCCATCGCGGTATTTCCGCTGAGCACGGCATAGCGGTTTCCGGTCATTGGAAGCGGCCACGCGAATGGCCTGAAATTCGCGGTCGCATATTCATAGCCGACTCGCGCGATCCCAATGTTTTCCGACACCACGCCTTCCCCTTTTTTCTTGAACTGCTCAGCGAGAACCTCCTCCACTACCTGGAAACCAACTCCCATCATGCTGAGAGCAGCGCCGAGGGCGAGCGTGTTCTGGGCCACTTTGTTTCTAGTAATGTCCGCCAGCTTGGAAACAGGAAGCGGGCAGAGCTGAACGCCCTCTGCGGCGATACCCGGCTTGATCGTGTCAGAGTTGTAGAGGCATGCAGCGCCGGCGGTCAGCAGTCCCAGGTGGCGATCCATCGCGTCCTGGTTCAGAGGGATGAGCAAATCCACGCGGTCGCCCATGTTGGTGACCTTTTCTGGGCCGGTGCGGATCGTAAGAAAAGTGTGACCCCCGCGGATGATGGACTGATAGGCGTTGTAAGCATTTAGATGCAAGCCCCGGCGGCTGAAAATCTTGGCAAAGATGTCGCCCGGCGTAGCGACGCCTTGACCGGCGGCGCCTCCGATACCGATGGCAAAGGTTTGCTTCATGGCATTCTCCTATCCGGGATACGCTCCCGAAATGTAGCCTTCTAGCTCCTGTATGGTTTGAGCTTGATCGGAGATAATCCACTTCACCAGGTCGCCAATTGACGCCACTCCGACCACGACGTCATTCTGCACGACCGGCACATGGCGAAAATGGTGCTTGGTCATAATGGCCATACACTCGTCGACCGTGTGCTGCGGACTCACGAAAACTACCGGGCTGGTCATGATCTGGCGGACCAGAGTTTCTTTTGAAGAATGGCCCTTGAGGATTACTTTGCGAGCGTAGTCTCGCTCCGACAGGATGCCGACCAGCTTATGGCTGGAAATGACCAGCAACGCGCCGATCCCGTGCTCGGCCATCTTCTCAATCGCGTCATAGACCGACTGGTCGGGTTCTATCGATAGGACTCTATTCTCGTCTTTGCTTTTCAGTACTGACTCAATCGTGTCGGAAAGTTTCATCAGACCTCCTTGCTGATGCAGTTCGCTAACGGCTCACGGATCGTATACAGGCTGCCTTTTGGCCGCGGAACCGGAGTGTGTCCTAGTGTTCACGAGCTCTCGAGCAAGGATCGTCTTTGGACCGGTAAGCGCCGGGGTCACGCAACCAGTAGAGGCAAAACAACGGAGGGAGGGTGATCTGAGGACTTTTGGTAACCGGATGGAGCATTCCCGACTGGGTAGCACGGCCCCTCCTTACTGTTCAGGGAACCCCATGCGGAGGCGAGGTACCGGTCAATTTCTGCACCACAGCCCGAGAGAAACGTCTGCATCGGGTTCTCGGTTGCCTGACAGTTTTGGCGAACGATAAGGCCGTTTACTCGTCGCTTTCTAGGAAGACAGAGGAATGGTACACCCTCGAGGCCAACTCACGCCAGACGCAACCAACTGAACAGTCGCCGTACCTGCTGATCGGTCCTTCGCGCTAAATGCTAAGAGAATCGTGTTTGGCGCACCGCACCACTGAGAACTTTTCCATGTACCTCCCCATGTCCCATCACTCGGAGCACTTTCTTGGATGTCTTTATGGATAGCGAAGTAGGCTTCTATGCATTTCAGTGCACTTGGCGGCCTTCACGGTGAGGAGCAGGAAACGTGCGATTTATTCTAGTTTACTCGTGATTCGACCGGGATCGCCCGAGCTCCCACAGGCCGACGGCCCATATCGGATCCACCTTCAAGAGGAACCTGTTCTGCGCAAGTAGCTGAGCTGACCTCGCCATTCCGCGGTCAGTTCCTTTTCGCCTCCCTATTTGCTTTCACCTGCGCTTGCATTACTCATTCTTGCATCTAGGAAGGTACTTGATTTTATGCAGTTCTGACACTATTGTGAATGTCATATGAAGTCACCCGCAACCCGACCTGGAACTGCGCGGCAAGCTCATCCGCAGCCTCGGTTTGTTCCGGGAAATGTTGCCGGCTCGTTTGTCGAACGCCAACGGGCCTGTGGTCGGCCCACTTGTCATTGCGCCGACGGCAAACGCCTGCACGTGCAATATCAGATCTCCCTACTGGTGGACGGCAGCCGAAGACTCTCAACATTCCCACGCCGTGGGTGGAGACGGTGCGCAAAAAGATCGCGATGCGCCAACGCTTTGAGGCTGCCGCCGCGACCATCTGCAGCGTGAACCTGCAACGATTTCTTAAGGAAAAACTCAGGGAAAAGGAAGATCGCCAAGTTTGAGCCGGCACCGGCACCGGTTCGAGGCTTATCTCGACAAGGTGTTTGGCTTTTCGGATTTGGTGAGCGCTCTGCCCGAAGGACGGCAGTTTCCCCAGCACGCATGGAAAAAAGTGTTGACGCCGTTTTCTTGGGGGCGGCGATGCAGATTCCCAGTCTGCTGCAGATCGAGGCCGAGTGTCGCGATGGAGCGCTGGCCACACGCATCGGACCGATCAGCGACGACACCCTGGGTTATTCGCTGGAAAGACAATCTCCCGCACCGGTGTTCGCGCTCAGTTGTGAAATTGCCCGCCGCCTGAAACGCAACGGAGTTCTCCGTTCCGATTGGTCCCGAGGGTTGGTGGTAGGGGCGGTCGATGGCCTTGAAATCTGCAGTTCCTTTGCCCGCTGTTGCGATGCCTGTATGGAGCGCGAGGTGCAACACAAGGTGAACGGTGAGATGAAAACCGAGATCCAGTACTATCACCGCATCGTGGTCGTAGTCCTGGTAAGCACGTCGTTTCCCATCCCCCTGGGTGTCCGCTTTCAGAAGAACGGCGAAGGCGAGGTCGCCTGCGCCTTGGCTCTGCTCCAGGATCTGGTCGGGCAGTTGGGCCGCCGCTTCCTGGATGTGCTGGTGGGAGACGCTCTCTATCTGCAAGCCCCCTTCGTCCAAGAAGTGGAACGTCTCGGTCTGGTTTGGGCCTTCACCTTGAAAGAGAACCAGCCCGAGTTCTTGCGCGAGGCGGAGCGTCTCACCCAGCAATCTCCCATCAGCGTTCAGGAGGAACCGGACCGCGAGATTCGATATTGGCACTTGCCGGAGGTCGATTGGCCGGTTGCCGATCGCCAGATACGGGTGGTCAAAACGGTTCGCATCGAACAGCAGCGTCGGGTCACGGTCCGCACAAAAGACGCTGCTCGAATTAAAGGCAAGATGGCGATGTCGCAACCGAGCACCAACTTCTACGCCACCAATTTCGAGCTGGGCTCGATCTCGCCTCTGTTCCTTGGAAGCGTTGACTAGCATCTTCTGTACTCCTAATATTTCAGCGCAAGGGTCCTCTTCGTGATCGGCCAGGCCATCTCGCACTACCGCATCATCGAGAAATTGGGTGGCGGAGGGATGGGTGTTGTTTACAAAGCCGAAGACACCTCATTGCACCGTTTTGCCGCCTTGAAATTCCTGCCGGATGACCTCGCCAGCGACCCTCAAGCTCTGGCGCGTTTCGAACGCGAGGCGCAAGCTGCGTCTGCCCTGAACCATCCCAATATTTGCACGATCTATGCAATCGGCAAACAAGACTTGAAGGTATTCATCGCTATGGAGTTTCTCGATGGCGTGACCCTCAAGCACCTTATCGCGGGCAGACCGTTGGAAATGGAGACAGTGCTCTCCTTGAGCATCGAGATTGCAGACGCGCTCGAGGCCGCCCACTCTGACGGTATTGTTCACCGGGACATCAAGCCAGCAAACATCTTTGTAACCAAGCGCGGACATGCCAAAGTTCTCGACTTCGGCCTGGCAAAAGTCATGCCCGCCAGTGGCAAAGTGATGCGAACGGAGGAAGCGGCCGCCGAGGAGACTGCCCGCAGCCTGGATCACCTCACCAGTCCCGGCACCACCCTCGGCACTGTCGCCTACATGTCGCCGGAACAGGCCCGAGCCCGGGAATTGGACGCACGGACGGATTTGTTCTCGTTTGGAGCAGTCCTATATGAGATGGCCACTGGTCTGTTGCCATTCCGCGGGGATAGCACGGCCATCATCTTTGATGAGATCCTGAACCGGGCTCCGGTAGCGCCTGTGCGCTTGAATCCTGAAGTTCCCGACGGACTAGAACGCCTCATCAATCGTGCGCTGGAGAAAGACCGCAACCTCCGCTATCAAAGCGCTTCTGACATGAAGGCCGAGCTGCTCCGCCTCAAGCGCGACATGGATACGTCGCAGATCTCCGCTACTGCCGCCCCAGACGACGAAGGCCGTGCAGCGCAATCAGTTCCTCCAAGGGGGACATCCACCGCGAAACGAGTTGACCGGTTAAACCAGGACATACCTCGGGCAGGCGCGCCAAATCGATTACGCGCTTTCCCGTGGAAGATGATCGCGGCCGTTGGCCTGCTATGTACCTTAATCGTCGCTGGCGGAGTGTACTGGCGCTCGCGCCTTTCCCCTAAACTGACTGACCAGGACACACTGGTGTTGGCAGACTTCGACAACTCGACGGGCGATCCCATTTTCGACGACACCTTGAAGCAGGCAATTTCGGTGCAGCTGAGTCAGTCTCCCTTCCTGAACATACTGTCCGACGCGAGAACTCGCGCCACACTCAGGCTGATGGCGAAACCGCGTGGAACCAAAGTGACGTCGGATGTGGCGCGCGATCTCTGTCAACGCGCGGGCGCGAAAGCCTATGTCGCAGGAGCAATTGGGAGTCTGGGGAGCCAATATGTAATTGGCTTAAACGCCGTTAATTGCAAGACAGGTGACCCCCTAGTCCAGGAGCAGGCGACGGCAGACCGTAAGGAACACGTCCTCCGGGTGCTGGGAGAAATAGCAACCAGGCTTCGCGCGAAGCTCGGCGAATCCCTGAGCACGGTTCAACAGTTTGACATCCCGCTCGATCAAGCCACTACCCCTTCTCTCGAGGCTTTGAAGGCGCTTTCCGTGGGCAGGACGACGCTGCAGGAGCAAGGCAGTGCGGCTGCGATTCCATTTTTCAACCACGCCATCGAACTCGACCCGAATTTCGCCGCAGCCTATGCGGCCTTGGGGATTTCATACTCCAACCTCAGAGAGCCCGGTCGGGCCAGCGAAAACTTGAAAAAGGCCTATGACTTGCGCGACAAGGTGAGCGAGCGCGAACGATTCCGCCTCTCGGGCACCTACTACCTTTTGGTCACGGGAGAACTCGAGAAGGCGATTCAGACCTATACTTTGTGGGCCAAAACCTACCCGCGCAGCAGTGAGCCGTTCGGCAACCTGGGCGTCGATTACACCTATTTGGGCCAATATGAAAAGGGCGTCGAAGTTAGTCTTGAGGATCTCCGGCTAAACCCAGGGAGCGCGGCTGCCTATACCAACCTTGTAAGCCTATACGCAGCCTTGCAGCGTCTCGAAGAGGCGAAGGAAAAGTACGATGAAGCCGTCGCCCACAAGGTTAACAATCCGTTCCTGCATGGGAACCGTTATGGCGTTGCCTTTCTCGAAAACGACACTTCCGGAATGCAGCAACAAATCGCCGATGCCGCCGCCAAGCCCGGCGAGGATGTGCTTCTTTCGTTTGCTTCCGACACCGAAGCGTTCTACGGACGTTTGGCAGCTTCACGAGACCTCTCCAAGCGCGCGATCAGCTCTGCGCTGCACGACGATTCCCCGGAAACGGCGGCAGCGTGGCAGATGGATGCCGCCTTGCGCGAGGCAGAGTTTAAGAATATCGCGCTCTCCCGGCAGGACACCGCCACTGCGCTCGCTACTGCTTCCACGCGCGACGTGAGTATTCTCGCGGCTTTAGCGCTGGCGCGTATCGGAAATACCGCCAAAGCAAAGCGCATAGCGGACGACTTGGCCGCTCGCTTCCCGCTCAACACCGTCATTAATCGCTATTGGTTGCCCACCATCTATGCTTCCATTGAGATTGATCGCGGAAATCCGGCGAGAGCCGTCGAGCTCCTCCAAACAACACCGGATTACGAACTCGGCTCTCCCCTTCCTCAATTCGAGGTCGGCGGCTCGCTCTATCCCGTGTATGTCCGTGGCGAGGCCTACTTGTTGTTGCATCAGGGCAAGGAGGCGGCAGAAGAGTTTCAAAAGTATCTGGATCACTCCGGCGTTGCGGTGAATTGCCCCCTGGCGGCGCTGGCACGCCTTCAACTCGCTCGCTCCGATATGCTGACGGGAGATACGAAAGCCGCGAGGGAAAAATACCAAGAATTTTTCCTCCTCTGGAAAAGCTCCGATCCTGACATCCCCATCCTGAAGCAAGCCCAAACAGAGTATGCGAAGCTGCACTAGGTCTTGTTTTTCGCCCGGCCGGTTACGCAATCAGACATCCATACAACGACCACGATTTCGATCCACGATGGTTCACTCCATCCATGTCTTTCCTTTAGCCATATTGCTGGGCATGTGCGCTGGCAACCATCGGGTTTAAGAAGCGGGGTTGAGAGGTAAGAGACGTAATTGCCAGCGAGTAGTCGGCAACTCTTACCTTGGGATTACTTCAGGTTTGCCCGTTATCCGGCCGCAGGCGGCAGAGAGCCTCCAAATCGGGTCTTTCCATGTTCGGGGCTGTCGGACTACCGTGGCTGGCCCCGTCGCAGACTCCACAGTCCGCGCGCCGAGAGGATGAAGGTGAGGCCCCCGAGCCCGCCGAGCGCCCAGAGTGTCCAGACGAAGAAGAAGCCGCCGGTGGACTTGGCTATCTCGCCGTAGTGTGCCCCCCTCATGTGGATGACGGGCATGGCTGCAGCGAACAACCCGACGAGCAGCATGATGACGTACCCCGATCGCCGTTCTGCGAGCACCAGGGTCCCGTACAGCAACACCACGAGAACGGCCAACGCAATGTTTGAGGGCTCGGCCTTCGATATCCCACGGACGATGTCGTCCGTAATGTGAAGCGTCAGCAAGAGGATCGAGAGCAGAGACGCGATGGTTAACATCACGTTTTGTTTCATTGGATATTCTCCTTGTTAGATTTGTTGTGCCTCTCAGTGAGGCACATGACGCGGGGCGGTGTTGACCCCCCTATAATTCCGGACGGCCGAGTTTCTCAGGTCCGGTTTGAAGTCTTGGCCTATCGTCAATGAGCCTTCCCGAATCACCGCGGAGCTCAAGTGCTGGTTCACATCCGCCCCATGCATGTCTGGTTTGCTCACCGCTTCGTCCCTGGCCCTGGCTACGGTTGGAGTGCTCGGTTTTATCAGCCGAGCCCGCGCCTGTCGTAGGGACCGCCAAGCACCCAGTGCCCCTTTGCCTGACGTCGGTGTCACCTCCGTCAGAGAGACGTGACCCGTCTCCTGCGAGGACGTTACCCCCCGGTCTTCGCTCCTATGGGCACATGTGCCAATCCCGTTGGCTCTCCTCTGCTTCGGTTCATCACCTCGTTCGAGGAGTCTTTGCAGGTTGCTACCAGCCCCTGCTGCTAGCGGGATCTTCCCGACGTTATGCGGAGAATCTTTCTTCGGATGCCTGAGCCCCTACCCCGGCGGTCCGCTGAGTGCTCTTGCCTGGTTCTTCCTCAGCGTCTTCGGCCTTCCCCAAAGATAAAGTGAGTCGGCTTCCCGCTACTCCCCGCGAACACGATTTTCCGCTAATTCGTTTCGAGGCTGCAGCTATTCCGTTATGTTCAGGCCTCCGAAATTGCTTGCCTTCCAGATCGTTCCCACCGCTGCAAATATCCCTGCAGGGCGGCCAAGGCTTTTACGTCCGAGCAGAACGTGCGTCGTTACCTTCGCACGCATCGGATATGCTATCCGCCTGACTACAGGCAATTGGCGGAACGAGGACTTGCACCTCGCTAGATTCTCAGCTTTGTCGGCTGCTCCTTATCCGCCCGGAATACGTACTCGCCACCAAACCCCACCGTGGAGGGCGAAGCCACCGCTGTCTATCTCTCGCACAAACTCAGATGTGCCGGGATCAAAGTCACTCGCATAGGCATCTCCGTCGGGAGCGACATCGAACACACCGACGAAATCACCATGCTCAATGCCATGGGAGGGCGTCGCGACATGTCAAGATCCGTACGGTGCTAGCACTGCCGGCACGGGATTGAATCGCTCCATGCTACTGCGTTCTAATTACTCGGCGCCTGGTTGCTGTCGCGGGAAAGTTCGGCTGTCCAGTCCGTCACTACGGTCAATGGTGCCATCTGCTCTTTATCTGTTCGGGCATTTACTAGAAATCGTTTCCCGTCTCGGGTGACGTCGTAGAATCCCACATTCCAGGGAAGCTGAAGGCGAAATAGCGGTCGCGACGAGAGCACACGAAATTGCTGCGCCGTCTCCCGAACCTCAGCCGAGATGAGCGTCCTGTCGTCCCTTATGTAGAAGAGTTCCCGCCCGTCGCCACGCCAACGCGCAGCGCCTGCTCCGCCGGAAGATACTGCGATGCGAGCACCCGGCCCCGGAAAAGAAGTGACATAGACCTCTCCACCGGTTGCGTCGGTATATGCCAGCCAGTGCCCATCGGGGGAGAATTTGCCATCGCCGGCATTGGCTATTTGTAGCACTGCCTTTCCAGTTCCATTTGCCTCAACTACCTGCAGTGAGTTTTCCCAGTTCGCGCGTCCCCGGAACTTTGTCACTTCTACAGCGAGATAGCGCCCGTCCGCCGACCAGTCCCGGACACTAATCAGGTCATCACGAACGCCTCCGTTTCTTTCCTCGCCTGAACCGTCTGATGAATGCACTAGCAAACTCGTAGTCTTTCCGACTGCGTTCCGATATGCGATCTGTCTGCCGTCTGGGGACCACACGGGACTGTACAGGCTCCCTCCGGATTCATCAGCAACCAACGGGATTCTGGTTCCGCGGTCCACATCGTAAATCCAAATCTTTTCTCGGGCTTCCGGCGGCTTCACGTCGACTGCAACTCGCTTCCCCTCGGGCGACAGGGCGAGAGTAAAGAACTGGTCTGGCTGACCCACAACCCCAAGCGTCTTTCCATCGCGGTCAAACCAGGTCAACTCCGTATTCACCCCGACGCCGCCAGTTCCGTACACAAGCATTCCATTTGTCGAAACACTGAACATCCCATCATGGAAGAAAGTGTCGTACTCAATGTTCCGGGCCACGGGTATGGGCGCTCCACTCAGTTCAAGTCTCGTGAGATCGAATTTCTGAGCGACCAGATCGCCGTCCCGGCTAAACAAAAGATATCCTGCCGAATATTGCACATTTGTGGAACTCAGAGACAACCGCCGCGCTTTCTCTCCGTCAAGCGAGCCGATCCATACTCCGTCGTCATGAGTGGCCTGTGTCGGATATCTCCAGTCCAGATAAAGAAAGTGTTTCCCGTCAGGGAGAAACGTAGGCCACATGTGTCCAATCGCGTCGCTGGACAGTTCCGCGCCAGAAATCGCTTCGGGAGTGCCGCCGCTCTCCGGCACACGCTTCAGGGCAGCGCCAAATGTGGCCAATACGATTACGCCACGCGACGACCATGCGCCTCCCATCCCAAACACACCTGCGGGACAGATATCGCTGACAGCGCCGCCGGAAACATTCACCTTTTTTAGCTTGCCCGGACTAAAGAAGGCAATGTAACGGCTGTCAGGAGACCAAAACGGATTCGAAGCGTCTTCGCTTCCTGCGATGGGCTGCGCGTCGCTTGTATCCAGCCTCCGCAGCCAGAGCTGCTGATGCCCATCGCGCATGGCAATCAAAGCAAGAAAGTTCCCATCGGGAGAGATCGCGGCAGGTTGCGTAATGTTGGCCCAGAATCCTGCTCCGGGCGGCGGCAAAACGGCCGTTTGGACCAGTGATCGTCGATTTTCAGCGGAATGTCGCGTGAGTAGTAGGCCAATGGCTATACCAAGCAGCGCCAACTCCACCGCGATGCGCGCCCATCGCCAAACCGCGTTCCACGAAGTTTTCACGGAGACGATCGACGAAATACTGGAATCCGGAAGTGCCCTCAACGCGAACGAGAGATCCCGCGCAGACTGAAACCGTTCTGCCGGATTCTTCTCCAGGCAGTGGCCGACGATTCGGTCGAGCGCCGGCGGAATGGTCCGGCCGATGTCTGTCAGCTCTGGCGGGTCCTCCTTCAGAATTGCGTTCATGATCTCCACGGACGTCTCGCCGTGAAAGCTGCGCTTGCCTGATAGCATCTCGTAGAGAATCGCGCCGAAGCTGAACAAATCTGACCGATGATCGGTAGCCTGCCCGCGGACCTGCTCGGGCGACATATAGCCGACCGTTCCCATCACCACGCCGGGTTCGGTCTGAGAGGCAAGCGTAGCTGCGTCGGGTGTCACCGCTTCTGGCGTTAGCTTTGCCAAGCCGAAATCCAGAATCTTTACACGTCCGTCGTGCGTGAGGAAGATGTTCTCCGGCTTGAGATCACGATGCACAATTCCCTTGTCGTGCGCCGCTGCGAGTCCTACTGCAACTTGCTGCGCCGCCTCTGTCGCCTTCCGAACCGGCACAGGTCCCGAACCTAAACGTGCGCGTAGGGTCTCGCCTTCCAGAAACTCGGTGACAATGTAAGGCGAGCCTTCATGCTGGCCAAAATCATGGATAGCCAGAATGTTTGGATGATTCAGCGCGGCCACCGTCTGCGCTTCCTGATGAAACCGTCGCAACCGGTCAGGATCGCGCGAAAACGCCGCCGGCAGCACCTTGATCGCAACCCCGCGATTCAGCCGCACATCCCGCGCCCGATACACCTCACCCATGCCGCCAGCGCCGGCGGGCGCAAGGATCTCGTACGGTCCGAGTTTGGTGCCTGGGGTGATGGCCATTTGTGCGCGCAATTATAGCCTTGCGGAGCAAGTTGTCACAGGATGTGATCGATTCAGGGCGGTTTGTCGGCCACCCTACCGAATCGCGTTACGTCAGAGTTGCCCGTCATGCGGAACCCGAGAACTCTCCAGGTCTGAACGCCATCTCTGTGCTTGTTCCGTTCGTACGACAGACGCCAAAGGGTCGTCAGTAAGCGTCGATGTCCTTTTGCCCATTAATGTGCTCAAAAGGCCTGTCTAAGAAATCCCCGATGTAGACATCGCCTTCAAAGGAGTTCAGCAGCGGACCATGAAGGCGTTTAGTGAACAGTAGTCGTTGGCTGTTTGGAAAATAATGGTGGATCAAGTCGTTGTACAAGGGCCTGCAGGCATCATCCAGGCCACCAGCGCCGAGCAGCACGGGCACATTGCTGTAGAACGGTTCCTTGGTGCTGGCATCTATTGGTCTAACCGGCCATGAGTCACATACAGCTCGATAAACATCGTTGACATGAAACCCCGCCAGCCAAGGCATAACGACTTCCTGCTGCTTGATGATGGCTGGATCTTCAAAGGCCATCTTGTCCGAGCAGTACACTGACAATCGCATGCCCGATACCGCACCGTTCCCCGAGAACACGCCGTCGAAATACGCTTTGATATGCCGTTCTTGCTGCCCGCCGATCATATCGCCGATGATCTGAGGCAATTCCTTTATTCCATCGTAATCTTCCATTTTGTTATGGATGATGTTCAGCAATTCATTGCGACCGTAGTCCAATGTGACTGTCTTTCCATCCTTCAACTGATAGCTGGTCGTGAATACCTTTCCACCAAGGCCGCTGAAATAGCTGTGAAATTGGGCCAGGAGACTGCTGTCGCTGCCGTCAATTACAGCGGTTAGCGCCTCATTAAAATTGGCCAGTTCCTGTTCATCGATGTTTACAAACTCGGGCAGAGGCGAGTCCAGGACCAAAGAGCGGATATGCTGGGGATACTTTTGCAGAACAGCCATCATCAGACCACCGCTGTAAGAGATGCCCATGAGGTTGAGCGAATCAATCTTCAGCAAACGGCGAAGGTCTTCGATGTCTGCTGCGCTTTCGTCCGTGTTGTAGGCTGAAAGATCAATTCCTTGCGTGACCAGCTTTTCACGGCATTGTCGGACCGATTCCAGTACGGCATCTTCTATCGACCGATGAGCGAGATAGGCCTGCTGGACCGCTTGCCCTGCGCCTTCGCATTCCAGGTTGGGCACTGCAAAGTGTGTTCCACGCTGCTCGAATGCGATATAGTCTCGGTCACGCAGCAGGGACCTACGGGCAATCGACGTGACCGGATGCAGCGAACTGACACCTGGGCCGCCCCCGGTGTACAGCACGAGATCTGGTTTCTTAGCTGGGTTGTTGCTCGCGACAAAGATAAATGGCAGCTTGATAACCCTACCTCGTGGGTTCTGACGATTCTCGGGTACGATCAGATAACCGCAGGTGGTTTTGTGGGCCGTGTCTGCTTTGTAGATACAGTCGCTAGACTCGATGCGAGGAACGTTCTCTGCTTGCCCACCGGACACGATGGGCACTACGAAGGCGATCAACAAAAGAAGGAATCTCATCGGCTTCTAGCCTACCGTAAGTTCGTGGATTGTCGGCAACTCTTACCTTGGGATTACTTCAGGTTTGCCCGTCATACGTCCGCGATGCTAGTAGCAGGTTCGTTACTTGATGCCGATGACCATCGAATCCGGTCCGATCAAGGTTTCGACCCGGGTCTCACGGAATCCCGCTTCCATCATCCATGCCGTGCAGTCAGCCCCCGTATAGTCGAACCCGTCGGCCGTCTCGACCAGCATATTCAGGCTCATCAGCAGGCCAAATGCGTTCTGACATCGATCATCGTCGATGATGCTTTCGTAGACGATGTACGCGCCGCCCTCCGGTAGCGCGTCGTAGGCTTTGTGCACCAGCATTCGTTTCATCTCGACGCCCCAGTCGTGCAGGATGTGGCCCATCATCACAACGTCGGCTTTGGGCAGCGGCTGATCCATGAAACTGCCTGGCGCAAACTTCACGCGGCCTGAAAGCCGGTTGGATTCCACGTACTCTTCGAAGATTGGCCCCACCTCTGGAAGATCAAAACCAGTTCCCTCGATATGCGGATTGGCCAGCGCCACCTGGGCAATCAGGTCGCCCTGCGCCGTTCCGACATCAACAGCTGTGTGGTATCGGCTCCATTGGAATTGGCGAGCAATGGCTAGGTTGGCTCCGTGACTGACTCCAGTCATGGCTTTCAGAAACTCTCTCAACCGGGCCGGATCCGCGTACAGGGCTACGAACGGGTTGGGACCACCGTCCTTCGATTCGTTTTGCGGAAGTCCGGTTCGCAGCGCCGTCGTGAGATGGCCCCAAAACGGATACAGTCTGTGGTTCGCCATCTCAAGAACGCCCCCGATGTAGGATGGCTTGCGCTTGTCAAGAAAGAAGTCCGTGTTCGGCGTGTTGTAGTACCGGCCGTCGCGGCGCTCAAGAAATTTCAACGACACCAGTGCATCAAAGAAATCTCGGGCCGATCTCGGATGTAGGCCGAGTCGTCCCTGCAGCGAGTGGAGATCCTCTGGATGTTTGGCCAGTTCTGTGAACAGTTCCATCTCCACAGCACTCAAGAGCGTCTTTGAAGCCCAGAATCCCAAGCCCACTTGCAGAATGTGATCGGGTCGTGGTTCGTTCATTCGCGGTTTCGCCTCCGGGCAATCGGCCAGTATAACAGTCCACTGGCCTTGTGGGTGATGGTCGGCCGCCCTTAGGGACCTCGCAAAGGGATATCCACGAATCGCCTTTTCGTGGATGGTCGGCAACCCTTACCTTACAGGTTAGGTGAGAGTCGCTCGTCAACACTACAGAATTGGACATTGCCATCGGGCGTCACGGGATTAGTGCTTTGCTTCTAAAAGGATCTTCTGCACACGCCAGTTCAGCAGTTCGGCAACGTACAACTCATTCTCGGACGGACAAGCAATCTCGTGAATCCATCCGAACTGGCCTAATTGCTTTCCTGACTTGCCAAACATGCCGAGAATCTTCCCATCCAGGCTGAGCTTGTATATTCGCCCCGGAAACGCGTCCGAGCTGAACAGTACTTGATGTGGAGGTGGCGTGATGCAAATTGCCCAAGGAGAACCTGGCATTCTCGCCCCAGATGGATGATCGGTTTTGTTGCCTATGGCGGGTCTTGCATCTGGCGGGACGGGAACATCAATGACGATCTGGCGGAGGAACTTACCATCTCGGTCGAATACTTGAATGCGATGATTTCCACGGTCCGCCACATAAATATTGTCCTGCACGTCAACAGCAATGCTGTGCGGAGTAGCGAATTGCCCCGGCTTGTCTCCAGGTTCACCCCATGACTTCAGCCAATTGCCATCTTTATCGACTTTGGCGATTCTTGAATTGACGTAACCGTCACTTATATAAGTGTCGCCTGCGGAATCCCAAGCCACATCCGTCACTTGTCGGAATAATCCATCTTCGGGTGGCAGAGGCGGTTGGACATGTTTCAGAGGCCCCGTCCCTTCATCCGATGCCTCCTGCTTACGGCCAAGAACCATGGAGACTCGTCCCTCGGGAGTGAATTTGACCACAACATCCGAACCCTTGTCGGTGACCCAGATGTTGTCCTGCGGATCAATTTTTACTGAGTGCGCATAAGACCATGCATAGAGGTTGTGGCCAATCTCCCGCAGAAATTTCCCATCAGTGCCGAATTCCAGCAACTGCGCCGCGGCCGCAGCATATGCGTGTCCGGTCGTATTGCCGCGAGAGAACACGAAGATGTGGCCTTTCGAATTCACAGCAACCCCTGCAACTTCGCCAAAATAGAGGTCGGCTGGCAAGTTCAAGAAATCAGGCAAAGAACGGTACCGAATTTCGGGCACCCCAGCCGTTTGTGCAGAAAGCGAACAGGTCTTATACCCAAGTGCCACCAAAAGGAGAATTGTCGAGAACCTCATTTCCACTCCAGTCTTTGTGACCCGGTTCAGGGATCGGATTTTGAAACGCCTTGCAGACCCGACGAGACGAATCGTGGTCCAATATAGCGCACATAGGTTCAATACCCGAGATTTTGATTGGTTGGCCGGCTCACCGGAGGTTTATGCAGCGGTCGGGTTATCTGGGATGACTTCCGCATAGCCCGTTGTCAGAGCACAATTGCCAACGTATTAGGGTCGCCAAATTCCGCGGGGGCCAGAGGTTTGTCCGCCCCTCTGGAACCAACTCATTCCCCTAGCTCACTTCCGTGGAGGTACCACATGAAAAGGTGAGTAGTTCTTTGGGTGACGGTGATTCTCGTCGTCGTGAACTTGGCTTACTCACAGACAGAGCCTGCTAAGCCAACTGGGGCACCCTCTCGCATCGATGAAGAGGATAGCCGCATGGCGAACCACTTGACTTCGCGGATTAGGCCAGACGATGATCTGTTGGCCTTTCTGAAAGGCCTATAACTCCCTCCCGGCTTTGCCGAATCGGATTGATCGTCTCAGTGCGCCAACTCAGCGCCAAACGAAGATGCTTCATACTCGATTCCGCATAATCCGGGATTCGGCATAGCGTCGCAGATCGTGCAGCGCCAATTTGGTCACGCCGATGTTTCTAGCGGATTCCTTCATAATGTGCCAAACCGCCTTTACTGGCATCCCATCTCCCCATGTCCGGCCTGCTTTGTTGACCCGACGGAACAGTCTTCCTCGATCAATGGCGGCAGTGCTGAGCCAATCGTCCAGTTCGGAGCGCACCCCATCGGGAACGGGAACCGTCCGTATGTGGCCTCCCTTGACAACCAGATCAACGATGGCCCAGTGCACTTCGCGTTGCTGGAGGTGATCCAATGTCAAAGCCACGGCCTCATGCCTCCTCAATCCGCACGCGAGTAGCAATGCGAGTAAGGCCCGGTCACGTTTTCCTTTCAGTCGCTCACGATCGGGGGCCTGCCAAAGCGCATTGCCTTGCTCCGCCGTTAACCAGTTCCCAAGACGGACGCCCACCTTCTTCACCCCTTTAACGCGACGCATACCGGCCGCCAAGTCGGCGCTAAGAAGACCGCACTCGGCAGCTTCGTAGGCGAGCCAACGCACGGCTCCACGACGCAGATTGATGGTTCCGGGGGCGAGTTGACGGGATTCGAGATGAGAGCGATAGCGCAAGACCACGATCCTCTTGAAGGCCAAGCGCGGCTCTGAACAATACCAGTCAACGAACTCATCGATGGCGTGACGATAACCCCGCTTGGCGTCTGCTGAGTTGAGGCTGTTCAAAACCGCGGCCTTGGCGTATTCAAGATCAGGTAGACGCAGGATGGACTTGGTACCGTTACGTCTTCTTCTGGAACTTGGCTTCTGCTTCATGACCGTGGCTTCCGTGCCACCGATCAATGATCAGAGCAGTGCCGCGACTGTAAGGTGAGAGTTTGCCCGTCAACCGCCCCGTACTTAATGGAGACGGGTTGTTCGATGTGATATACGAAGCTGCTTCCTCTTTAGGGCTTCGAGCAAACATCTTATGCATTGTCCAGTCTGGGTTTAAGCTAGCCCATCGGCCAGGACTTCGCAGGAGGTGACCCCATGTCCGCGAGAGTGGATCTCTACGACAGCGCATACGCAAACTACGCCTCTGAGGTGTACCGAGAAGTACGAATGCAAACATATGGAGAGGACTTTGGACAAACAAGCTGGGCAACCACGGAAGAATCAAGGGAAATCCCCCATCGGCTTGTCTTGAAACCTGATTCATCGGTCCTCGAACTGGGGTGCGGTTCTGGTGGATATGCCTTATACGTAGCGCAGACTGTGGGCTGCCGAGTTGTAGGCCTGGACATTAATGAACCTGGAGTTCACAACGCAAACCAACTTGCTGCGGCAAGAGGTCTCGCTGAAAAGGTTCATTTCGAACGGTGCGACGCTTCCAAGGGTCTCCCCTTTGAGGACGAGACTTTTGATGCGGTGTTCTCGACTGATGTCTTGTGCCATCTTGCAGGACGGCCCAGAGTGCTCGGCGAGATGTTTCGCATTCTGAAGGCCGGTGGCCGAATGCTGTTTAGTGACGCGCTGGTAGTAGGCGGAATGCTTTCCCACGAAGAAATCGCCACGCGTAGCTCGATCGGGTTCTACGTCTACAGTCCGCCGGGAGAAAATGAACGACTGATTGCAAGAGCAGGATTTCGCCGGATCAGTGTGACGGATACGACTGACAGCGCGTCCCAGATCGCGAAGCAGTGGTACGACGCGCGGGAGAAAATGACCAAGGAACTGATCGCAGTGGAAGGCAACAGCAACTTCGAAGGGCTGCAACGGTTTCTGGAGTGCGTGCACAGCTTGACGACCGAAAGGCGTTTACTGAGGTATCTGTATTCGGCGAATAAGCCTCAGTGAGATGAACGTCCGAGACTCGAAATGGGAAGCCCCGCTTCGGTCGGCTGGGACACGATGTATCGAACGATTCCTTCGTGTATGGTCGGAAAACCTGACCTCACCGGATTATGGAAGAGTTGCCCGTGATCCGCAACCTTCTATGAGCCCAAAGGCCCCACTAGCTTCGCTGGTGGGTTCGAGGTTGGCTTTTACTCGCCTAGGCCGACGATCACAGGCGTTCCACGCGGAGATTCATGCGAGCCGCTCTCGGGTTCTAGCGTCACTGCGAAGTTCTTGGCCTCGATACCCTCCGGCAACGGAGGATTCACGACCGTCGCGCTGCCACGTCTATCCGGCTTGAACAAGCCAGCCGCTATGGGGACGCCACCGTTGGCGGGGAAGAGCCACAGTTCGTAGATTTTCTCGGCGGGCAGAGGCGGCAAGTTGCTGGCGAAGAAAATGAGGTTGCCATTGCGTCGCTGGTAGATCGCTTTACCTCTCGGCTGTGGCTTGTTGCCCACAGCAACCAGTTCGATCTTGGTCGCGTCTGGATCCAGCAGCGTCTTCACGACCTCGTTTGCTTGATCGAGGTTGCTTGCCTGGTCGGTGAACTGCGCTCGCTGCAAAGCCAGGTCCTGCTGCAGGGTCGAATTCTGCCGCAGCAAACCGATACAGACGAGAACAAGCACAATCACCGACGCCCATCGAAGAGCAGGCCATCCAAGAACACTCCACCAGGAACGTCGCTGGCGTTCCCACGCAGGCGCGGCTACAGGCAGGATTGGCTCGTCGGCAATAGCCTGCATCAGCCTTTGCCGGGCACGCGCTGGCGGCTTGGGCCCGGCGGTTGTGAACGCGAGCAGGCTGAGGTCGCCGCGCAGCAGTTCTAATTCGCGGCGGCAGGAGGCGCACCCGTCCAAATGCTTTTCGAGGGCATAACGCTCTGCGGTGTCGAGCGATCCGAGCGCGTAGAGCGCCAGGTCTTCTGCGAATTGTTCGTGCACGCTCATGCGGCCAACACTTTTCGCAACGCGAGTAATCCAGCGCGAATCCTGGTTTTAACTGTGCCCAGCGGCTCGCCGGTTTTCCCAGCGATCTCAGAATGAGTTAATCCTTCAAAATACGCCATTTCGAGCGCAGACCGTTGTGGTGTGGGCATCGCCTGCAGCGCCCCGCGAACCTTATCCATGGCGCGCGATCGGTCTGCTGCGCTGGCCAGATCGGGCTCGACAGAGACTACAATGCCCTCCATATCGTTATCGTTTACCGGAGGACGGCGGCGCAGGGCGTCGATTGCCCGGTTGCGCGCTATCACTGCCAGCCATCCGGCCATGTTGCCGCGGGTGGCGTCAAATGCTCCTGGATTACGCCAAAGCTGCATGAAGACATCCTGCAATACGTCTTCGGCCGCGCCGGTATCTTGCAGCACGCGCAACGCCACTGAATATACGATCCAGGAATGGCGATCGTAAAGCACCGCCATGGCTCCCTGATCGCCAGATCGGCTCGCCGTCACCAGCGCCAGGTCGGACGTCATTGCGTTGGGGTCCGCGCTCGGCACGCCGATCTTCATCCTCCTGATGTCAGCCCAAACTTGGCACAGTCCACGATTGGTGGCCCAACGAAAATAGCAGTCTGGGCCGGTAGCAGGCAAGGCCCTGTACTCGTCCAGTTGGATAGTGACACTTTCGGCAGGCGGTGGTGTGGCCAGGGAATAGAAAAACCGGACGGGCAATCGTCCGGCCCGATTGACTAGATGCTTTGCCGATGCAACTATCCTCACAAAACGAAATTCGGGTCACACCCTAGTTGGGCATCACCACCGAATCGATGACATGGATCACACCGTTGGATTGGAAGACATTCGGGATGGTCACGAGTGCGGTGCCGCCCTTCTCATCCTTCAAGATGATGCTGCCATCTTGCAGCGATGCCCACAGCTTGCCACCCTCCACGGTCGTGAGTTCCGCCGTACCGTTACCCGCCTTGATTTGCTTCTTGAGATCGGATGCGCTCAGCCTTCCCGAAACCACGTGATAGGTGAGCACCTTGGTCAACACGGCTTTGTTTTCCGGCTTCAACAGCGTATCAACGGTGCCGGCTTGCAGTTTGGCGAAAGCTTCGTTAGTAGGCGCGAAAACTGTGAAGGGTCCTGGACCTTCGAGGGTTTCGACCAATCCAGCCGCCTTCACGGCAGCTACAAGAGTGGTGTGATCGGCGGAATTCACCGCATTCTCAACGATGTTCTTCGTGGGATACATCTCCTGGCCACCCACCACAGGGTTCTTCATCCCAGCCATAGCTGAAGTCACTGCAATTGCAACGGTCGCCACTAGAACTGCAAGTTTCCTACTCATTGTCTTTCATCCTTTCAGGATTGAATTTTGACGCTCAACCTACTACTACGGACCTGTTCTGAATTCGGATTCCCCTGATTGTTGCGGACCGAATGCAATCCATTTTCGCGTCTGATGCGTACACATAAGTTGAGTCTTGGGTTTGAGGATTGCCTCCTGGACCCAGTCCAAAACGCTTTGAGCGGCTTGGGGAAGCTGATTCATAGAAGTCTTCCGTGTGCAATACGGAAGGTTGAGGGCAACTGATGGGTGAAATGATGCGAATTATTGCGGGCCTACGAAGGCAAAGACCGGGCAAGAAAGTCGGGATGCCAGAAATCCGAATGGCGCTCCTGTCCGTATTTCACAACATAGGCGGGTCGGTGGTAAACGAACCCGCCCAGGAGCTAATTCGATGAAATCCACACAAGATACCGAACCCATCATCCCAGCCGATGAAAGTTCATCGGGCGTGTCACGACGATCATTTTTCAAACGCACTGCCGTAGCCGGAGTCACGGCCGTGGTAGCCGGGGGCGGGCTCGTCACCCTAGCCTCGGCACTAGATAGGGAATCCGCCAGTTCTTCTGACGAGACGCCCAAGTCCAAGAGTTTAAGGAAAAGCGACCGTGACATCCTGATTGCGGCGCAAATCGCTGAGGCTGTGGCGGTCACGACCTACGCCAACATCATCAACACTGCGCCGTTCTTTTCGCGGATTCCTTCGGACGATCAAGGCTATCTGGCGGGCGCCCTTCAGGAGGAAATGTCCCACTATCTGCTCGAGCAGTCGGTGACCGATGAATTCGTTCCGTTCACCTCCTTTTACTATCCCGTTAACATGTTTGCCGATGCGCAGACCACGTTGAACACTCTTGTCACCCTGGAGGATGCCTTCATCGCGGCCTATCTGGTAGGTGTGCGCGATTTCAGCACTACGCAACTGCGAGTCACAGCGGCGCGCATTATGGGCATCGAGAGCGATCACCGCACCCTTGCTCGGGTTATCGGCCCGGATGTGGCAGCGCAGGACGGCGGGCCGCTGCAGACGATCACGGGCATACAAGGAGTCGCAGAAAATGTCGCTCCGCCCAATAACAATGGTTACGAAAGAACATTGTGCTGGAAAAACATCGATCAAGCGGTCAACGCGTTGCTCCCTTTTGTCGACCTCACTGCCGCTAAGGCGGCGGGGTTCGATACTTCACAGTCATATCCGTTTGAACCTTTCAACCCGACGTTGCCGAATCCGCTTGGCGATTTCATTTCCTTCAAAGGCTGCTGAGGGGGCGCAAGCCGAAACCAATAGCCACAGCATCCGTCAGGGTCGCGACAGTCTTCAGATCTGGCGACTCTGACGGAACCCTAATTCGAACCCTCACTGGATAAACAAGGAGAATTGCAATGTTTGAAGGTATATTTCAGCCCATGCATCTCATCTTGATTTTCGGCATCGCCCTACTTGTGTTTGGCCCAAAGAAACTGCCAGAACTAGGAAAGGGACTCGGGGATGGAATACGGGGGTTCAAAGCAGCGATGAATCCGGCAGAAGAAAAGAAAGACAGTCTTGACAGTCAAAGTCAAACGAGAGCTTGAGAACAACCTCCAGCGGAAGTTTCGCGATCTCCAGCGAAGCTGCAGACCGCGGTCATCCGCATGGCCGTTGAAACGCTCGCCATGGCGCTCCAATAGGGGCCGCACTTCAGCAATTGCTCGGCAGAAGCGCACCCCGTCGCAGACGGTCGGCTAGGGTTTTCGTCCTTCCAGAAACTCCGTGACCAGGTAATCGACTCCACCCTGCGGTAGTGCGAGACGGTCTGGCCGATCATTCGGAATAGGCCCGGTTTTCGAGTCGCTTCATCTTACGGACGTGGCATCCGCGGCTCAACGAATGGCGGCTCTGGCTCGAGCATGTCAAACCCGAGAAATTAGCTTTGAGAGGGGGAACGCGGAAGCGGGCGATACTCCCGGTTGGTCGGCCAACCTTACCTTGCCGGGGTACGTAAGGGTAACCCGTCGCTCGGGCGCAATCCCCACAGGCGTCGCTACAGGGGGGCTGTAGCGGGATCACCTCGAACCAGTACGTGTATTATCAGGGCTTAGGGCCTATCCCAACGATCGAGTCCGACGATCAGCCTTTCGATAAACCCGATTCACTCTTCGCGAAGCAGTATCAAAGGCTCAACCGACAGCGCGCGTTGCGCCGGAATCCACGTTGCCAGCAGCCCCAGGAATGACATAGCCAAGACGACACCAGTCAGGACCACCGGATCGCGGGGCGTTGCGTGATACACGATGGAGGCGAGCACCGGGCTCGCCAAAATTCCCATAAGCAATCCGGCCGCCGAACCAAAAGCCAGCAGTTTGAAAGCGCGTCCCAGCGCTGCCTGCAACACCTCCCTTCGCTGGGCGCCGAGGGCGACACGAATTCCCAATTCCTTCAACCGCTTGCTTACGGAATGTGCTGCCATTCCAAAGATGCCAATTACAGACAGCATTGCTCCCATCACTCCCAGCACGCCCAACGACAACGTCGCCAGACGAGAGGGCAACAGCGCGACGCCGTCCAATTGTTGGCTCCAGGTTTGAATGAAGAAAGGCAGTCCTGCATCCAGGTCGTGCAAGGTGCTCCTCATGGTTGCCGCCAGTTGTTGCGGATCGCGCTCCGAGCGCACCACCAGATAGGTCGCACTCGACGGCGATTGCAGGATGGGCAGGAACATGGCGGGCTGCGGGTCTTCGGTGAGACTCTCATATTTTCCAGCTTCCGAAATGCCCACCACTTGTATGCGCTTTCCCTCCCGCGTCCTGTAATACCTGCCCATGGCATTGTCTACGGAGCCAAAGATTCTGCGCGCAAACTCCTGGTTGATCACGGCGACGGGTGGCGCATCTTTGTCGTCATGCCACGTGAAGGTCCTGCCAGACAGCAGGGCGGTGCCCGCCGCCTTGAAGTATTCGGGAGATATGTTCAACATTAGGGCTGTGGCTGCGGCATTCGCCGGCCTGAAATCTGTGGTCTGGTCGGCAAAGACCATCGAGCTGTTTCCGCCCCCGGATAATGGTGACCAGTCAACTGACCCTACAGATTTGACCCCCGGAATCGCCTCCAGAACCTCTATCATGCGCTTCTGCATTGCGGGTACTCGGTCGCCGCGGTAACCGGCCATGCTGAGATCCGTATCCGCCAAGATAGCGTTCTGCGGTTCAAAACCGAAGTTGCTGTGCAACGAGCGCACCAGTCCTCGCACTGCCACCATCGAAGAAGTGACCAGCACGCCGCAGATGGCTATTTGTCCGGCCAGCAACAGGTCGCGCACTGTGATCCGCCGACCAGCTCTGCCGGCTGATCCCAACTTGATGAGCTCGTATGCATTGGTGCGAAGAATCTGCCGCACCGGGACCGCGCCAAAGAGGAATCCGCTGGCCAAAGCCAACAACAAAGCTACTGCATAGACATTCGCGCCAGGGTTCACAGGTACATGAAAGGGATATTGGGGAGATGGATACCATGCGCTCAAACCGTGCATTAGCACGATGCTCCCCCATAGTCCGACCACGCCACCGACCATGGAAATCAGCACGGCTTCGGTAAATACCTGGCGCAAAACGCGACTGCGGCTCGATCCGAGCGCGAGTCGCAGGGCAACTTCGCGAGAACGGTCAGCGGCACGCGCGGCAAACAGGCTGCCCAGGTTGGCGCATGCGGCGAGCAGAATTAATCCCGCTAACAGCATCAACCCTGCCAGGAATGCCCGTACCGGGCGGCCAAGGGTGTCGCCATAGAGACCGGGACGAGCTAAGGAAAAGGTCATCTGGGAGTCGTCCTTGGGATAGGCCTTTTCCAGATATGCGCCCACCAAGTTCAGGTCGGAAATCGCCTGTGCCGGAGTAATGCCCGCCTTCAGATGTCCCATGGCCAAATGAACCCAATGCTTTCCGCGCTCGTTCAAGTCACTCCATCCCTCGACCTGCTCCTGGTCAACCATCGGTACAAAGAGATCAGGAGAGAGAAACACAATAGTCCCGTGGAATTCGGGTGGCGCTACGCCGAGGATGGTAAAAGGATGCTTGTTCAACTGAACAACCCGGCCCACCACGGTACGGTCATCCTGAAAACGGCTGTGCCAATATGCGTATGGGAGCACGATATATGGGGCGCTGTTGGGGCCGTGCTCATCGGCACTGTGGAAGAAACGGCCAAGATACGGCTGAATGCCTAACACGTCGAAGTAGTTCCCGCTTACTTCGTAGACCCACGTGCTGGATGGAGTATCGCCCGTGTCCAGCCCCGCCTGACCGATGTCATAAGCTGCCAGATCATCAAAGCTGTGGTTCCGATCGCGCAGATCGAGGTAGTCGGGATAGGACTCCGCCGGGACGTGATCCCTCCCGCGCTCGATTGCATAGAGACTCTTCTCCTGAGGCAAATTCAGTGGGTGCAGTATCAACGCATCCAACATGCCAAAGACTATGGCGTTTGCGCCGATGGCCATGGCCAACGTCAAGACCGCGGTGAGAGCGAATCCGGGAGACTTGCGCAAGACGCGAAGGCTGAAGCGCACGTCCTGTAGCAAATTCTCGATCGATGGCAGTCCACGCTCGGCTCGGTAGTTCTCCTTGGTGGCCTCAATGCCGCCAAACTTCAGAATGGCCTGGCGACGTGCCTCAACGGGTGCAAAACCGGCGCGAACATTCTCGGCGGTTTGCAGAGCGATATGTTCCTCAATCTCCTCCCTTAATCGTTCGTCATGCACCCGCCCTGACGCCAGGTTGAACAGACGAGTGAAGAACCTTCTCAGAGATCTCATGACAAATCCTCCGCTTTGGCCTTGAAAAACCTGCCGATGATTGCCGCTGTTTGGTTCCAATCCTGTGTTTCGGCCTGCAATTGCTTATGCCCGTCACGTGTCAGCCGGTAAAAGCGCGCCCTGCGGTTATTTTCTGAGGCTCCCCACTCGGATGCGATCGCACCTTCTTGCTCGAGCTTCAGCAGCAGGGGATACAGAGTCCCTTGATTCACGGCCAGCAGATCTCCGCTGATCTGCTCGATGCGCCGCGCGATTCCGTAGCCGTGCAGCGGGCCCAGGACGTCGAGAGTCTTGAGCACCATCAACGCCAAGGTGCCTTGTAGGACGTCGGTTTTTTGTTTCATAGGCCGGTCATTTTGGTTTCCAACAGAAAGACTGTCACACTTCCCTTGGGAAAACAACACGAATCTTAGTCAGCAAGCCGCTGTGCCCGCTACAGCTCCGCCCAGGCAAACGGACAGCAGGATCATGGGCGAACCAGCAGGTAGGAAGTATGGCAGACAGGAAAACAGCGGCTTATGCGTGGTAACGCGCTCTCTGCAGAGGTGGTTGCAGTCAGCGTCGCGATCCGCGCTACGAAGCCTGATAACTCGCGGATCGTCGGCAAACCTTACCTTCGGATTACTTCAGAGTAAACCGTCAACTGGACAGGATCCAGCAAGACTTGCGGTTAGGCGCGCGACCGCACCTTCTCTTGGTTTTCGAGGATTCGCATCACCGCTCGCCTTCCCGGCTCTCGATCTCCAGTGACCAAGAACGCCAGAACCGCTCCCTGGAACGCCTGCAGCACCTCTTCGACGGTCGGACGATCGGGCATATACCTCATGAGGATCTCGATCCACAGCCTTTGCTGCTCGGCATAAAACAGCTTTGCGCGTTTCGAACCCGACCAGGCGCGCTTCGACAGATCCATCACCAGCAAGAGCACACCTCTCGATTGAGGAGCAGTCGTGCGGTCCCAGAGAGCACTCACAACTGCCCGCACGGTCGCTCCCGGCGGAAATGCCTCGGGAACAAATTGCGCCCGCAGCCGGTTTTCGAGGCGCGTAATCGCCTGTTCCTCGATGTTCTCGCGCCCGCCGAAATAATGAACCAGCATGCGCTTGCTGCTTCCGGCTTTGCGCGCCAATTGGTCGAGGCTTAAGTCAAGGGTTCCCGCTTCGACGAATGCCGCCAGGCACCGATCGAGCAGCACGCCCAAATCTGGCTTTTTGCGACGGCGCATCTTGTCTCCTGGTGTACCGCGTGGTACATTCGATGTACCGCACGGTACATATTAACGTACCGCGTGGTACATCTTAGCACGCGAGGAGTCCGTATGAAGATCCAAGAACGCATGCTGTTGCTTTCGCTCGGCCTCATCATCTGGATTTTGGGGACCATCTACTACGCGTACGCCGGTCACCGCGTCTTAGAGACGACACCGGAACGATACTGGGTGAGCTTTGCAATTTCTCCGATCATCTCTGCCGCATTCTGCATCCTCATTCTCCGCTGGCGTCATATCACGCCGTCCAACTGGGCCGTCGCCATGCTCCTTCTCGCCATACCCGGAATGGTCGGAGAAGCGGTCGTGCTCTCTCACCTGGGAACGTTCATGCCGAGAATTCAGGAAGCATCTGGCGGCCGCTACGGCGCTTTTCTCTTCGCCACCTACGCCGTCGTTCTCGGCATCGCCGAATTCGCCACGCTTCGCTCCGCACGTTAGGTGAGAGCAAAGGGTCAAGCATTGGAAGCCGCGGCATAAAGTGAGTTCCTCGCGTTGGGCTTCACGTTCGCCGCATTCCGAGCGAGTGATCGGCTAACCTTCCAGAACCATCCTCTCCTTAGCTCAAGGATTAGGCTCGATGCCAATGCGTTCATTGACGGCTGATCGAATCCGCTGCTTGAGTTAACCAGTTTCCGAGGCGAATGCCCAGCTTCTTCACCCCTTTGACGCGACGAATACCGGCTGCCAAATCGGCGCCGAGAAGACCGCAGTCGGCAGCTTCGTATGCCAAGCGACGCACGGCGCCGAGACGTAGGTTGATTGTGCCCGGGGTGAGTTGACGGGATTCGAGATGAGAACGATACCTCAAGACCACGATCCTGTTGAAGGCCAAACGCGGTTCCGAGCAATACCAGTCAACGAACTCATCGATGGCGTGACGATAACCTCGCTCTGCGTCTGCTGAGTTGAGGCTGTTCAACACCGCGGCCTTGGCGTGTTCCAGGTCGGGCAAACGTAGGATGGATTTGGTGCTGCTGCGTCTCCTTCTGGAACTTGGTTTCTGCTTCATGACCGATGGCCTCCCTGCCACCGGTCAATGATCAGAGTAGTGCGGCGACTGTAAGGGAAGAGTCGCCCGTCACTCGGGAACAATGTTGACGGCGAAGTTTGTGGACTGGGTTTAGCCAGCTTAACAGTCTGTTACGGCCCTTGCTTCGCAATGTTCTCGTATTTCTGTCGGGCTTTTTCAAAGATCGTCATCACCGCCTGCTGCTCAGTTTCGGTATTCCACGCGGTGCTTTCCTGAGCCGCCCTAATCAGCCGTCCCATCCATGCGATGAAATACCCTGCATCCTCCGTGTTGCGCAGCGGGGCGCCAGACACGTACACATAAACTGGACTGGTCGTCGCATACGGGTACAGATCTAGGATCGGGTACTCGGCCCTGTCACTGAATGCGCGCAGAATGCACCAGCCACTGCTTACGAGCGGCAGCTTGCCTTCGACGAAGGCGCTTGTGCGATTTGCACTGAGCTCGAGTTCGCGCGCGACCTTCCCGTTGCAAACGATCTGCAGATGATCCACCGGGACAATGGACCCGAGAGCCGCTCTAAAAAAGACATCTTGCTTCTTGTCGACATGGACTTCTCCTCCTGGCGTCTCCCGTCCGAGCTCAAAGCGCAGCAACGGCCCGTTCGTTGCGAAAGTCCGCCCTGCTTTGATGGACTGGAGCCATGGCTTAAGCTTCAACGATCCGGCAGGAACTTCCGCATACAGGCGGTTCAACCCAATCGGCCCTCGCAGCGATGCGTAGTTCCCCATGAAATCTGTTCCGGCTGCGGTCGGCAGCCGGAAACCGCAGTTCAGCAACTTGTACCAAACCTCCGCCGTAGATTTATGGTCCGAAAAGCCGACAACCTCGATGTAGTCCACTTTGCCAAGTGCCACATCAGCCGGCAGTTCAAACGTGACAGCGTCTTTCGCCGGATTCGGTACGCTGTCCACCGGATGCACATACCCCACCAGCGCTCCTTGTTCGTGTGCCAGATCAGCGACGTTGGCATTTGCCGGAAACAAACTGGCCGCATCCGTGTTTGGGTACCCGGCATATCCCGGCAAAATCAGATTCCGCGTCAAGTTCAGAAGCCCGAGATGTCCCCAGTAACTGGTGTGAAATTCCTGCGCGTGCTGCAGCAAGCGATCTTCATCGGAAGCTGGATCAAGCTGCGGCGAAAAGTAGGCGATATCCGGGAAGCGCTGCTCTTTATTGACGACCAGATTTTCAATGATCGACAGATTCTCGGCTGCTGCCTGCTCAACCAGATGCGATGGTGTGTTCCGATACGTACCCGCGTAGTTCATGTGGACATGAGCATCTCCACTGATCCACCGTGTCTCAGGACTCTTCCACTCGATTTGCCGAAGCGGAACTGTGGCTTCCAAGGTTTTGCCTGCCAGAACATCTAAGCTTAGTTCTTCGAACCGGTATTCGAAGCCGCGCATGACGCCCAACTGCACTTTTCCAGCTGGAACCGTAACTTCAGAGATTCCCTTGGTGTCAAAGTAGTGAGCTTCAAACCGACGCTCCTTGCGATCAAAACTGTCGTCCGCTTCCATCCAGGCGTCAACCGGCGCATACGCTCGACCGTCTTCCGCCGTAACGAAGACTCGCGCCGCCACCGGCTTCCCGTCGCGGTCTGTAACTCGCAGAAGCAATTTCCCCATTGGCTTCAAGTATTTTCGCTCGCGGGCGACAACCTCGTTCTGCGCACCGCCGGGAATCGTTTGGATCCACAACGACGTATTGCCGGTCCTGTTCGAAATAAACGCAATCTTTGATCCGTCCGGTGACCATCGCGGATTGATATTGTCGTAATCTCCGTACGAAATCGGAAATGCGTCGCCACCCGCCTCCGGCATCACCCAAAGCTGGTGCCACGACCGTCCCAAATACGACGCGTACACCATGCGCTTGCCGTCTGGCGAAAAATCAGGCCGGGCTTTCCAGGTTGTCTCCTCGTAGTGGATCTCATGCGCTTCCGCGCCAGGTTGCGCCTTCATCCGCCAGAAGCCGCCGGTACCGTGGATGTGCCCCCGATTGGAAATGAAAAGGATCTCCGACCCGTCATGCGACCACACCGGGCTGATCTCGTGGTCTACCTGGCTGTAGTAATAGCGGGGAAGAGGGCTGACGTTTTCGGGAGTGAGTTGCCGCACGTCGCTCAGCTCGCCGTCCTCGAATCTTCCGGCAAAGATGTGGAAATGGCCTTTGTAGGAGGTCGAAACAAACGCCAGCCGCGTTCCGTCGGGAGAGAAGCGCGGCTCCAGGTTAACCGAGCTTCCGGACGTGAGCTGTCGCGCGCGTCCATCATGCAGATCGAGCAACCATAACTCCATAGCATCGTGGTCGTAGCGCGAAAAAGCGACCCAACGCCCATCCGCCGACCATTCGGGCTGGTAGTCATAGCCTGGACCTGCCGTCAGTTGCTCGGCGATCGTGCTGTTCACATCCTGCCGCCACAGCGATCCGGCCATGGAGTAAATCAGCGTCCGGGAATCCGGAGACCAGACCGCCGCGCTTGGTCCCGTAGTGAGCTGAGGCAGGTACATCTCGCGATAGTAATAAGCATGTGGGAGGTCAATCTGCTTGAGCACCGGCTCACGCTGCGCCACGCAATTCGCGCACAACAGGAAGACGAAGATGAAAAACCGAATCATTCGGGATCGGAACAAGGTTCCTCCGCAGACTCAGAAAACGGGACAGATTATTCCGTGCCGGACCGAATCAGCAATTTACCTCATGACCGGGATAATGGGCAGCACTACCTGCGAGGGGTGCTCAGTGTCGTGAAATACGCGAATGTGAGCCCGTTTCATCTCGGCCGTGTTCACCTCCGATTTTCCACTTTGCAGGTTGCGAGAAAAGTTCGGCGTGAAGCTGCCGGAGATCTGCAGGCGGATCCGGTGTCCCTGCAGGAACACGTTGCTAGTGATCAGGTTCTGCAACTTCAGGTCATAGATTTTTCCGGGTGACAACAGCTGCCGGCCCTGGCTGAGATCGCGATAGCTAGCGCGCTGAACATCCAGCCCTGGGCTCATCAGGTTGATCGCCGTTCCATCCGGAGAGACATCCAGAAGTCGGGTCCACAGATCGAAATCGCGGCAATCACATGAAACAAAGATGCGAACTTTGATCAGCCCCGTCACTTCGGTGTCGTCCTGCAACACCGCAGAATCGAAGGTCAGAACATCGGCGCGATCAGCCAGCTTCCGATAATCGTGGGCGCCTGAGGAGTCGTAAGGGTTCACAACGGGGCTGGCTGGATCGGATTCAAACTCGCTGAAACTGTCCTGGTTGTCGAAAGGTGTGGTTTGCAGTCGACCCGAACCTGTTCCGTCGGGCCCCGGAGCTAAGAACTTTGACATCTCCCTCGTTACGGGTGGCCACCGATCTGCCTCCCGCCATTGGTTACGTCCCATTACGAAATAGCGAACTGGCTTTTCGCGGTCCACGCCGTTGGCTATCCCCTTCAGGTAGTGGTCCATCCAGCGCAGGATAACTTCATCGTAGTCGATCGCCGCGACTGAACCGAACTCGCGCTCTCCGGATCGCGTTTTTCCGGTGTTATCCACGCCATGGACCCAAGGTCCAAGGAGCAGGTGAGTGCGAGGTTCCTTATCGCCCTCCCGCGACTTGAGCAAGCCTGCATAGTTCGTGGTCGCACCTTCAGGTCCGTAATTGTCGTCGTACCAGGCCGAAAGGTTAAGGACAGCCGCGTGCGTACGAGAGTATTTGTCACGCAGTTCACTCCAGTTCCACCACGGATCCTCCGGCGGATGTCGTAACCAGTCGAAATAATAAGGGGCCACATGCTGCAGAGGTTTCAGGTCAAGCAAAGGCAGGGTATTCAACATGTTCGCACTCCCTTCCTTCCAGGCAGATAGCGCCTCTCCGTAAGTGTGCGGGCCTGGCAGGTTCTTTTTCGCGCGGGTATCCCAGGCAATGTTGTCCCATATCCACTCGATCCATGACATGTCCCACGTTCCGCCCGCGTAGAAGAAGTTCTGCGGCGTCGAGAATGTCATGGCCGGGATCATGGCCTTTAAGTGGGGAGGACCCTGAACGGCCGCGAGCCATTGCACCGCCCCGGGATAAGAGAGTCCGAATGTTCCCACAGCCCCGTTCGACCAGGGTTGGCGGGCAGCCCACTCGATGGTGTCGTAGCCGTCTCGCCCCTCATTTTCGTAGGGACGGAAATCACCGCCCGAGTGGTAACGCCCGCGAACGTCCTGGATTACCACGGCATAGCCACGCTCGGCCGCATGCTTGAAAGTCGTGTACTCCTGCTGCGCAGCGTCTTTCCCGTAAGGCGTCCGATACACCAGTACGGGGAGCTTGGCGCCCTCGGTTGAGCGCATCACGTCCGCGCGCAGGACTACACCGTCGCGCATGGTTACGGGGACGTTCTTCTCCAGAACAAAATGCGTACTGGAGTTGGCCGGGTTTTGAGCAACCAAGAGAGCGGAACTGGCAAGAATCAGACCCAACGCCCAGAGTTTCATCGGGCGTGAGACTAACAGGTGCCAGGCGAGGAGGCAATCTTGCAACTTCCTCCTCTTGCAACTTCCTCCTCCATTCCCTCCAAGTGACAGGGAAGCTGTGCAACCCGTCTCAGATTATTGAGTTCCCGACCTGACGACCCTCTGCCACCAACTTGATACTTGCTATAAAATGCCCACGCTGGGATTCAAGTGAACTGAATGCCGACCTCTGACACCCAATCCGTTGCGACGACTCTACCCGCCCGCTACTACACGGACCCCGATGTCTTCCGCGACGAACTCGAACGCTTCTACTGCCAAACCTGGATCTGCGCCGGGCGCGCCAATCACATCCCAACGCCGGGCGACTACTTTCTGCGCGAGGTCGCGGGTGAAAGCATCATCGTTACGCGGGACGAGAGTAATTCGTTGCGCGCGTTTTTCAACGTCTGCCGACATCGCGGAACCCGCATCTGTGCCCCCGCCGAGGGGCATTTCCCCGGGCGAATCCAATGCGGCTATCACGGTTGGACCTATGGACTCGACGGGAGCCTCCACGGCGCTCCCCACGTACACGATGGTTTTTGCTACGAAGATTATCCCCTCAATCCCGTTCATGTCGACGTTTGGGACGGGCACATTTTCATCAACCTTAGCTCAGAGCCCGTCATCCTTGCGACTCAGTTGGAGGATCTCCCTCAGAAGTTCCTGCATTGGCAAATGGCTGGGCTGCGCACCTGTCGGCGCGTTGATTACGAGGTGAAGGCCAACTGGAAGCTGATCATGCTCAATTACAACGAGTGCCTGCACTGTCCCATTTTGCATCCGGCGCTCAGTGCCATCTCCGATTACCTCTCTGGCGAAAACGAGCAGCCCCATCGAGGATACATCGGCGGCGCAATGGAATTTAAGGGTGGCGCCAAGACCATGAGCAAAGATGGCAAGCTGCGGCGCGACTACCTTCCCGGACTCAACGCAGACGAACGCGATAAAGTTTATTACTACGCGATTTTTCCTAATCTGCTGCTTAGCCTCCATCCGGACTACATGATGACGCACACGCTCTGGCCGCGAGCCGTAGATCGTACTGACGTTGTCTGCGAATGGCACTTCCATCCTGACGAAATGGGCAAGCCTGATTTTGAAGCCGATGATGCAGTTGAATTCTGGGATAGAACCAACCGTGAAGATTGGGCCATCTCAGAGCTCTCACAGGCCGGAATCAAGTCCCGCGCCTATAAACCCGGTCCGTACTCCCGCTGCGAGTCGCTACCGCGCGCTTTCGACCAAATGGTGCTTGACCGCGAAAAGCAGGTCTCAAGAGACAGGTCCGCTAGGCGGCGGGCGCCCCTCTAGCGGGTTCTCGCAATGTGATGGGTCCCGGATTGTCGGCAACCCTTCCCTTACCGGATTTACGGAAGGGTTTTCTGTTACCCGTCCGTTTGGAGAACTGGCGGCGGCCAGCAATCACAACTTTGGCGCCATTGGCGACGAAGACCTCCGGCCATGCGAGCGCCGATCCCGCTAGTCCCGCCAGTTATAACCGCAACTCTTTCCCCGAGTGGCAAGATGGTTTTAGATTCCTCGTGCTGAAAGCGGGAAGGTCGCGTACCACATTTCCAATTCCCTCAAGTCGGCCTGGCGCTTAAGGTGCGCACGATTACCCACTTGCCTGCGCGCTTCTCGAAGAGATCCACAAACGCAAATTGACCGCTATAATCCTTTCCGTCCTGGATCCTCTTTTCCTTGACACCGGCTTGAGCCACAGCAACATTGTCGAACGCCTGCACATTCACTGGTCCAAGTTCAAATGACACGAGTTTGTGCTCGCCGGATTTGAAATCGTCTAAGATGTCCTCTTTGTGGAAAAGCTTGCCCGACGACCCGATCGCAGCGAAATCGTCTGCGTAGGCCTGATTGAGCCTTTCTAGATCGACGGCCACCATTGCATCTCCAATATCCTGTTCGAGTTTCTTAATCTCCTCGGCAGCGCTAGGATCGGGGACCGCTTTGAACGAGTCGGGCAAATCCCCGGATAAAGAGCGCACGACCACCCACTTACCTGCGCGCTTCTCGAGGAGATCTGCCCAAACAAGCTGGGGCTTAGTAACTTTTCCTTTCTCGTTCCGTTTTTCACGGACAACACCTTGGCCCAAAGCGACATTGCCAAACACCTGTATGTCGATAGGCCCAGTTTCAAACCACTCAAGTTTGTCAGGGAAACCTGCGCTTAGAAGTTTCTTCTTATTAACAACGTTGCCGGAGGACCCGACGATGGCGAAATCGTCAGCATAGAGCTGACTGTACTTGTCGAAATCGCCCGATATTTGGAAATTTCCCAAATCTAGTTCGACCTGCTTGACTGCTTCGATATCGGCCGTATCTCCAACTGGTGTGTTTCGGCTCTTCGCCGCAGCGTGCCGGATGCTAATGGCTGCCCACGATACAAGAGCTGCGAACAACAACACTGCGAACCTCTGGCTGAAAATGCTCCTTTTCATTTATTGACTCCCCTCGACCTCAGCGGTCGTTTGCGATATCCGCAGTATCCGAGAACGGGAAATTGCTGTCCATGACCTCGGAGGTCATGGACAGCGGTTTTCCGGTGTCCAAAAATGGTAGGGCGTCTGACCCGAATGGCTCTTCCGGAAATAGTCGGCAGGATCGCCAGATCAGGAACCCGACCGTGCAAATCGAACGCCTGAGCTAGTGGCGGAAGCAAAGATTCGAGCTCCCGAGAAAATGGGTTGCCATGGAGCCGAGCTAAGACGTTTCCTCAGACAGGTGATGCACGAAAGTGCGAGTGTCATCGTCTGCAGGGAAAAAACTCTCAATGCGGAGTTCTTGAAGTCCAGCGTCTAGCGGCGTGCCCAAGGTAGTGAGGACAGAAAACAGGCGAAGCGTTGAGTTCTTCCACCTGTAGTTAATGGTCAAGAACGGCGGAGGAGCGCCATCCCAATCCGGCATCCGCCACCGGTTCGGCACGTCTGGATAGCTGAGCAACTCCTCCAGGAAATGCTTCAATGCCTCATCCGTTGGATTGTCTGCCGCTTCGCGATGCACCCGCCGAATAATGCGTGCGGCAACTACTTCCCAGTTTTCGATGAAGGGCCGTAGCCCTTGGGGATGGAATACAAGGCGCACTCCGTTATGCGGTGTCCCGGAATCGCAGCCCGGGAAGAGGCCCAGAAAGCGCTTTGCGCCGGCATTCATCCTCATGGTGTTCCAATAGCGGTCCAGGACGAGCACGGGATAAGGCTCCAGTTGCGCCATCTGAAGCTCTACCGCGCGCCGCGCGGCCTCTAGTTCCGGTGCGTCGAGATCATCGTGGCGATATAGCGGAGCATAGCCGGCCGCGAGCAACAGCGAATTGCGCTCGCGGAGCGGAACCTGCAGCGCCTCAGCCAGCCGCAGGACCATCTCGCGGCTCGGTTGTGCGCGACCGGTCTCGACGCAACTGAGATGACGCGTTGAGATCTCGGCATCGAGTGCCAGGTCCAGTTGGCTGATGCGTCGAACAGTTCGCCAGCTACGAAGCAGGACACCAAAAGTCCTATTAGGCATTGTAGGGGCAGGGACGGGAGACGGTGAAGTCACAGTGCAATTATAAGAGGAGGCTTTCTCCGGCGACGAGAGGCAGTCTTCCCGCGCGGGCCGGTCCTTGCCTACAGAGAAGATTAGTTTTGTGTGCCACAACGCGCGAACCCTGAATTTGCCGCTCAATTCGTGGATTGTCGGCAACCCTTCCCTTAGAGGATTTTGGAAGGGTTGCCCGTCAATCGTCAGCGGTTCACAGGAAGTCTTTCTTCTTCGCCTGCACGAAGAAAGTAAAGCCCAGCAGCAAACCAATTATGGCGAATTCCGCCAACAGCGCAGCCGAGGCCGCCCCGCTCCATTGAATAGTGGGCCCCCACATTCCCTTCGCGATGCCGGGGACATGGGCGAAGAAATACCCAAGTCCGTTCACACCTATATTGCCTACCATGATGGCGGCGACGGCCCAGCCCTGAGACTCCGTGATCAAAGCCACGGCTAGAATCAGGCAAGTGCTCAGCAGTATTTCAGTCGACATAATGGCTGCGTAGGGCAGCAAGCCACGCGAACTTGGCGACCACAGCAGCAGTCCGAAGCTGCCCAGCACCATGGTCAGCCAGGGAACCAGGAAGATGAGCAGGTTGCCCCAAATCTTCGAGGTGGTGTATTCCCGGTAGGAAATCGGCAGGCTCATCACGAACGGGAGCGTCTGTTCTTTACGTTCCATCACGATCGTGGCTACCGCCATGTGCGCGCCGACCGAGATGATCAGAATGATGAGCAGGATGAGGCCGAGAAGAAACGCGACTTTCCCTCCCGTCGCGATGATGCCAAGAGTAGCCACAACCCCGGGGAGAGAGGCGAGAATCAACCAACGTTGCAAATACCAGTCTTTCAAAACGAGACGTTTCACCATTGCATAGTTCATACGGTTTGTTTTTCCCTTCGGCTGTGCACATTGGCGACAAAGATTTCTTCCAGCGTCATTGGGTCTACCGCTTGAACTGTGGCACCCGCCTCGTTGCAGGCCGATACCATCGCAGGATCGAAACGGCTGGTGACCAGTACAGGAAGCCGTTCGCTTCCGCCGATCTGGACCACTCCCGGAAGACTCGGCAAGTCTGCCTCCGGCGGAAGCACGAGCCGCAAGCGGCGCCATCTTTCCAGAAATATCTCTTTATTGTCAGAGGCGATGATTCGTCCGCAATCGATGAACGTGATTTGGTCGGAAATCTGCTCCACGTCAAGAGTGTTGTGCGACGAAAAAAGAATCGTTCGATCCTCGTCCGCAAGTACCGCCATTAGTTCCCCCAGAACCTCTTGCCGCGCCACGGGATCGAGTCCGGTCGTCGGCTCATCCAGTACCAGCAAGCGCGGACGCCGTGCCAGGGCCAGCAACAAAGCAGCCTTGACCCGCTGTCCATGGGACAGACCTTTGATCTTTTGCTGGGGCTTGAGGTCGAAGAGCCGCAACAGCGTTTCGGCATAGGGTTGGTCCCATCGCGAGTAGATCGACCGAACAAACTTCATGTGCCAGGCCAGCGTCGCCGATCCATACAGACGCATGTCTTCCGACACGAATCCAATGTCCAGTTTCGCTGCGGTCTGTTCTCGCGGCATATCTCGGCCCAACACATGCACCAGGCCCCGATCCTGATGGACCAGTCCCATCAGTATGCGGATCGTCGTGGACTTGCCGGCGCCGTTCGCCCCAATTAGGCCCATGATTGTGCCCGTGGGCAACTCTAGGCTAAGGTCGTCGAGAGTAAAGTGAGGATAGGTCTTGCTCACTCCTTCGAAATGGACGGAGAGGTGATTCATGAGTACTCCTTCATCAGCCGGTCTGCCGCTTCTCGCACTCGCGAGGCAAGATCTTTAGGCGCGACGCCCAGTAGTTCCCCTAGTTGGGCAACTCGGTCGATGTGCTTGGCTAATTCCTGATCGTAAAGCTTCGCGCCCAGCTCGGGATCGGGCGCCACTATCGATCCTTTTCCCTGTTGGGTCACGATAATACCCTCGCGCTCCAGTTCCAGGTAGGCACGTTTTACCGTTATCACGCTGACTCGAAGCGTTACCGCAAGCTGGCGAATCGAGGGAATCTCCTTCCCTTGCGCCCAATCCCCAACCGCGACCCGTTGTCTGATTTGCTCCATGATCTGCAGATACATCGGACGACCATCAGATTGGGAGATTACGAGGTCGCTGTGCATATCTTTATACTGAGTATACACAGTAAATTTCCGTAGTCAAGCTCAATTTCGTGGGCGATGACTTCCATTTCATTATTCAGTCTCCGGCCCCCGAACCCAGCCGGAATGAGTGAACTTGGGAGAAAGAATGACAACGGTGAAAGGTGGTTGCCGGTCGGCAAGTTCCGGGCGATTTGTCGGCTTAACCGGCCAATCTCTGCCCATTCTTATTGTGTGTAAAATATCGTGCCGTTCGGTGCCGATCTTGCCGTCTTTCTGCTGAGCAGACCACGCGCCGCTTCGGCTTGAATTACAAGTGGCTTGTTCACCGCGACTGCCGTGCGTTATAGGTACAGGTCGTCAGAGCTCGAACTCGACCGTTAAACAAACCCTGGCACGTATCAATTCCCGATCGGCTACTCAGCCGGACCGGCAATCCCTCCGCCTGAAGTGAACAGACCAACTGAAGGAGAATATTCCTACTCGCTATCTAAGAACAGTCCGGACCGAACCTCTGACATGCGATTCAGAGACATTGGCCGGTTAAGAACGGCCACTCGGAATTTGGCCCCAAAACGGGCTTCGAGAAAATGGATGTCAATCTCTTCGAAGCCGACTTCTGGCGCAGCGATAACATCCGTTTAGCTCTGTATCCGCTTATTGACGTGTAAATCAGTCGGGATTGAATCCGCGCACGTGAGGGTTCTTAGGAAATCGGATTCTTCGAAGCGCTGGTTACGCCAATTAGCTTCCGCCAACCATTCCGATTCAGGCGAACCTGGGCTCCCGTGGATAGGAGAACCCAGCCTTCCGCTTGTCCCTCTCGATGAATCTCGCGCACATGGTCGAGGTTTACGATCGCCGACCTGTGAAGGCGAATGAACTTCCTCGGATCCAATCTCATTTCAAGGGTCCGAATACTCTCCCGCAACAGGTGCCGCTTGCCGCCAGCGTGCAGACATACGTAATAATCGGCGGCTTCGATCCACTCGATGTCATTCGCCGGCACGACCGAAGCGGTATTTCCACTTCTAGCCAGAAATCGCTGTGGCTGCTCAGGACGAGTCGCTACCTGGCGTAACGCTTCCACAGCGGAAGACATTTGCTCACGCGCGGCAAAAGCTTCTGTCAACTGAACTCTTTCCTTGACTCTGGCCAACGTCTGCTCAAGCCGGTTCTTCTCAATCGGCTTTACCAAATAGTCTAGCGCATGCACTTCGAAGGCGTTCACCGCATGCTCGTTGTGAGCGGTCACAAACACCGTGATCGGCATATTAGCTGGCCCGATCTCCTCGATTACCTCGAAGCCGTCCCTGCCAGGCATTTGAATGTCAAGGAAAAGCAGATCCATTTTGGCTGCCTTGAGCGACTTCACCACTTCGCTGCCATTTCGGCAGTCGGCAACAATATCAATGTCCGGATCCGGCGCGAGGAGCATCTTCAGGCGCTCGCGAGCCAGCGGTTCATCATCGGCGATCATTGTTTTCAGGGTCATTGTCTTCAAGGCCATGGCTCTCAAGGTCGTGGAACCGCCTTCTCATACGGGATCGTAATCGAGACCTGAAACCCACCCGCCTCCGGTTGGAACGCATGGAATTCGTAATCATTCGGATAGAAGTGAGCCAACCGTTCCTTCGTGTTGCTGAGCCCGAGCCCAAAGCCACTTGCGGATCTTCCATTCATTCCCGGACCGTTGTCGCGCACCTGCAAGCACATGCGAGTCCCAACTCGCTGGGCGGAGGTTTCGATCCAGCCACTCTCTTCGCAGCGCGCAATTCCGTGTCGAATCGCATTTTCGACGATGGGTTGCAATAGAAAGCACGGTACCAGGCCATCGAGTGTGTTGGGATCAAGATTGATGTCCACGCGAAGCCGATCGGCAAAGCGTACCTGCTCGATGGCCAAGTAGCTTTCCAGGACTTCCAACTCTTGCGCCAGCGAAATCTTGTTGGGAGTATTCCTCTTCAGGACCAGCTTCAGGACTGTATTCAGAGTGCTCCATTGTTTCGAGAGCTTGTTCTCTGCGACCAAGTTCTACCAAAGTCGTCACGGCATTGAGAGTGTTGAAGAGAAAGTGCGGCTCGAGCTGCATCTGCAGAGCTCTCAAATGAGCGCTCGACAACTGCCGCTCTAATTCCAAAGAGCGCATCGAATCGCGCTGCGCTGCCAATTGAGTATGCACCGCGGCACAGGCGAGCCAGCACAGACCGTACATCAGAAGTTCCATGCCGAAACGCGGATAGCAGAAGAAATCCAGCCCTCGGTACTCAGCCTTCACTGCTTCCGGACCGAGTCTTATGATCAATTGAGTCGCCGCTTGCAGAAATGCGAGGTGAAGCGCCACGACTGCTACGGCAATCACGGGATGCACCACCAGAGTACGAAGCGAAACCCTCAAAGCAGATGGCCAGCGACTGGTTGATCGCCACAGCAGATAGACGACGAGAGCCCACCAAAGCCAAATGGCGCAGCCGTAAGCGAGCGACAACCCCCACGACAGAGGGGACTGGATTCCTTTCGCTTGAGCATGACACTCGATTGCGGTTGCCACCGCGAGGATCGCGGCCACGGCAAGAGGAATCATTCTTGCCCGCGGCAAGAGTTCACCCCATGGCTTTTTGGGTTGCACCATGCCTCCGGACAGATTGTCGCAATCAGGAATCACGGGCCCTACCGAAAAGCAGCTACGTTAATCGTACATCCAGGACATTGACTGCCGTAATAATCTTTACTGGCTTTTTCGGCCGCTGCGCGCATCTGTGCGGCCTCGGCGTGCAGCCCGAACTGATCCAAAACCCGAGAGTACGCGAGTTCTCCGGCGAAGAATTTCGGGTTATTCCGCCCAAGCGCATGATCCAGGATCGTGAGCCCGGTTTGCATACTTGCCAACGCGCTCCTGAAATCCCCAGACTCCGCGTATGCTTTGCCCAGCAGCATATGTTCCCAACCGGCGAGCCAATGTTGCTCGCCGCGGGATCGCTCCACCAGTTCCAACGCGTGTTGATAGGCCGCTGCGGCTGCGGGAGCATGGTGCTCAGCGATGGCTAGACATCCCTGGATTTCAAAGAAAAAAGCCCTATCATCGTCCGTAAGATCGGTTGATTCCTTCGCCTCGTTAGATGCCTTTTGCAAGAACCGGCGAGCTTCGCCGACTCGATTTTGAGCGAGAGCGAACTCCGCCAATCGCGTTAGGGATAGCGCGGTTCCCGCATGGTCTCCGATCCTCTGGCGCAGATGAAGAGCCTTCCGCCACATCGGTGCGGCAACGTCATCTTGTCCCAACTCGCTATAGAATGCGGCATAGCTGTCCAGGGCCGAAGCATAGTCCTCAGGGTGCTCGTCATCGTGATCGAGAACCTGCAGCGCATGCTCAAAAGCGATTTGCGCGTTGGCGAAATCTCCCGCTCCTTGGCAAGAAACTGCGAGGATGATGTATCCCCTGCCTATCTCATTGCCACTCAGCTGGCCAGAATCGATCGCGGCTTTCGCAACTTTGGCCGCAGTCTCGAAACTTCCGCGGTTCTCCAGCACCAGGGCATCCTGAAGAACCGTGTGTGGATTGATTGTCCGAAGGTCGGCATACACAACGACCACAGAGTAAGCAGGGTCCAATACCGGCGTTTCATGGGAATATTCTGGCGATGAACTGGTGCTCAAGCTATCGAAAGTCCGACAACCCTGGGGTTTCTGCTGGGAGGGTGCGTCTCGGTGCAGAGAGCTAGCCCCGATGCGAGCGGATGGTCGGCAACCCTTCCGTAACCGGATTAGGGAAGGTTGGCCCGTGATCTGGGAACAATCGCCGAGGCGCCAGGAAATTCCCCCAGATTCGCCCGATACATGAGGCGCAACGGTCGACGTAAGACCTTCGCGTGGGGCAGAAGCAAACTCACCCTGCCCTGCTGTAGCGGTTTGGGTTCGCGAGTTCGCAATAGCGAGCTGCGATCATGGAACTGCTCGCAACCTCCTCGTCGGCAAGATAGCGAAGCGGCGCGGAGGAACTAATCCGCTGGATGACTCGCGCTAAGCCGCTCATTATGGCGCGTTGGGCGATTGACATAGACCTGCTGAAGACCACTCCGCACCCGTCAATAATCAAGAAGGGCCGAGAACGGTATCGACCCTCGGACTCGTCCTTGGCACCCTGGCAAGGAATCGGGCGGAACAGCTTTGGGGTCGTCGAGGGCGAAACAATCGATTGGCAAGGATAGAGAAGGCCTCCAGAAAGAACCTCTCGAGAGATTGGGTCCGTGGCAAGAGCATGAACGTCATCGTCGTCGGGCAGATCCCAGCATGAACCATCGGCAATCTCAGCCAGCACGGCGTAGTCAGTCGGGTCTGCCCGGCGGGGGCTAATGGCTAGGCGACGCTGTACTTCGAACAGGAGATCTTCGACCTCGCTGCAATCATCTCCTCCGAGGACCAAACCGTGGTCGCCCAATATGAGGACATTGGTTTGCGGGAAATCGGATAGGACGTTCTCAATCTCGTGGGCGAGGGGCAGGCCCGAAGGCACAAACGGCATCCATTGCCACTGTAGACCTTCCATTTGGTTTTGCAGTTGAACCGGCGCGTCTTGGCGTACCGCCCAGGCGATCGTGTTCACGCAATGTACATGGAGAGCAACCGGGTGTGGGAGGACCGCGTGCATAGCGGTCTCGATGGAGGCACCGGGATACTGATCCGCAGGATCGACATTCTCCTTCACGCTCTCCCTAACCTCTGCGAGATCCAACGGGATGAGGATTTCCTCTCGACTAGCATCGCACATCCATTTTCCCGATGCCTTAATCCACAAGACATCGTCGAGCTTGATAGAACTGTTGCCGGTGCTCGCCTGAGTAAGCAGAGGATCGTTCCCAATCCGTGCAGATAGTTCCCTCAGCCTTGTGAGTTCAGCCTGGTTAGTTGGTGACATCTCGGTGTTCATACAACTCCTCCAGATTCATTATTCTTCGCGAAGCACTGGCAGTGCTACGTCGACTGCGGCAACGCTCCGATCGGTTCGGACGCAGTTCGGGCCATCTGGCCAATCGTCGCTGAGGCTTTGAAGATGGCGCCAACTGGAATGATGCCGCCCAGCTTGTGCTCTGCTATGGCAGCCAAGCCCATCGATGCAACGCACCCGCATGAAGCGCAGTCCGGATTCCCGCCGAATTGACAAGGGAGAACTTTGGTTTTCAGGTCCGCCGACAAGACTTGAGTAGTGATCGCAAAGACGCAGTCCTTGGGACTGCGTGGAGGCGCCGTGAACTGCCTGATTAACGCCGCTGGCATGTCCAGCTTGGGAAATTCGTTTCGCAATGAAAGCATGTCGGCGATGGCGTGCTGGCGCTCATCGGGTTGCAACATTTCGGGCAACCGGTCTCCAACTTGCGGCGTGAACAAGCTGAACCACACCTTGCAGATCTCGGGCTTGGGCGTCCAGTACTGCAGAAATTTCTTCAGATAGCCAGCTTGTTTCATCATTTGTCCAGTGATCGTGCAGTGGATCGTGATCCTCTGGCGGGTGATGTTCTTCAGGATCCGATCATAGGTGGCCGGAGCGCGGCGGACGTCGTGCTCCGGTTGGTGTCCGTCAATCGATACGACGATGTTCATGTGGGGCAGATTGACCCAATTCGGTGAAAGGGGCCGGAATGCGCTGGTGACAAGCTGGACGTGAATTCCTCGATCGAGCAGAAGCGGGATCATTAACTCGAGCTCGCGATATCGGACGAGCGGATCGCCACCGACGATCGACAGATGCAACGGCTTAAGTTGGTCGACGATTTTGAGGACTCCATCTATGAGGTCTTGGCCTTTGTGATCACGGAGACCTCGCAGAGGCATCCGCCACCTAGATGTGCGTCGTCGTAGGCATAGCATCCGGGACAACGCAGCGGGCATTCGCGAGTAATCTCAATGGAAAGAGAGGGACGCTCCCCTTTGAGAATCTTGCACCAAGCTCTAAGTATTTCTGAAGTCTTCATCGCTGTCCTCCTTGTTGCCAAGGGAATCCCGCCTCCGTGCGGCAAGTATTTCTAGACCGTAAGGCAGCTACCGGCAGCCACTCGGTTGGGGAATAAAGGTTTCCGTCGAGCTAAACGCTTTCGGTGAGAATGCGTCCCGACTGTGCCTTGCAGGTGGAGATAAGAGTAGAGTCGACTTTAGATGGCTGGAGGAGAGGGGTCGGTCGCAAATCCTGCAAGGACAATCGGATCATTAGGAAGATTCGGTTCGTAGGACGACATGAAGGCGATCCAACGGATTTGAAGGAGCGAAGAGAGGAAGGAATCGGGTTTCAAACGGCGCTCATGCACGTCGCCGCGCGCTTCCCACAGCAGGTGGGCGATACTACCCGTGCGCGGATTTACTGCCGGCGGGTCGGGTACGGTGTCGACTGAGGTGACCGCCAGCAACAGGCAGAGGAGCCAGATTATGCATGCACTCGATCATTCCTGCTTGCACCGAGTATCAATGATAAC
>CAVQCF010000012.1:0-151587 GCA_963710885.1 uncultured Acidobacteriaceae bacterium | reverse complement strand
AGGATCTTAGCGCCGGGAACCCCTTCCCCCACAGACTCGAGGGAACCAGAGTAGCCCCGGCGCCCTGGCAGAAGCGGACAAGAAACTCGCGCCGGCGAAGATCGACGGATCGATTCGTCTTCCCTGCCCTTTTCAGAGTGATGTCCCTCGAAGAGTCACGTGTGGAACCGAAGCTAACATTCGCCTTTGGGCCGGTCAAGGCGAAGTGGCCTGACGCAGCTATGGTAGGCTAACGGCGTTCCCTAGCTTCCGGAATCTGACCGGGGATTTCATCTTGTATTGTTCCTCGCATCGCCGTGGTGGGCAGTTATGCCACAGGCCTCACCATGAGGGTCGGGCGGATTCCTGCCACAGGCGAGACGCTGCTGGGCAGCGGGTATCGCGTCGATTTTGGCGGTAAGGGATCGAATCAAGCAGTGGGATGCGCGAGGCTCGGCACTCGCGTAGCTCTTGTCGCCAAGATTGGCCAAGACACCTTTGGACACATGGCACTTGGTTTATATCGCGATGAAGGCATCGACGTCACCTACGTGACGCAGTCCGCTGAGGCGCCGACCGGAGTGGGATTCATCGTCGTCGAGGCGGCGAGCGGACAGAATTGCATTGTGCTGGATCCGGGCGCAAACGAATTGCTGACGGCTTCGGATGTCTCCACCGCAGCTAGCGCGTTGAAGTCTGCCGCAGTCGTGCTGACGCAACTGGAGATTCCTGCAGAAGCCGCTGAAACCGCGCTGACCATCGGACGAACATCAGGTGCGGTCACGATCTTGAATCCGGCGCCCGTGCGACCTCTGCCTGCGTCGTTGCTTGAAATGATCGATGTGCTCACGCCGAACGAAACGGAAGCCAGAGTGCTTGCAGGTCGAGCGCCCGATGTCTCGATTGATCCCGCGATCGTCGCGCAGGAACTGATTGGCCGAGGCGTCAAGCAGGTCGTAATGACACTAGGTGAGAAAGGCGCCCTGCTCATCACCGAATCGTCGTGCAAGCGCTTCCCTGCTGTTCTGGTGAGGACAGTGGACACAACCGGCGCCGGCGACGCCTTCAACGCCGGCCTTGCGACTGCTTTGGCTCAGGGTGCGACTCTCGAGGAAGCCGTACAGTTTGCGGTGATCGTCGGAGCCATGGCAGTCACCAAAGACGGCGTGATCCCCTCGCTGCCCCGGCGCCACGAAGTGCTGGAGTTCTGCAAACTGCATGCGACGATTCCGCCTCCGTGGCTCGGTGAGGTCTTGGCAGGTTGAAGCGTGATACAGGAAACAGCGAGAGCGGAGCGACGAGCAACGTGAATCAGTCTCACTCCAACCACGAATTCGCGACAACGGAGGTGGCGCAACTCGCCCGCCGAATTCAGCATACGTTGATCTCAAACGTGCTCACGGACGCTCTCTGGAAGGCGCACGTAGCGGAGTGTTTGAAATACAGGTTTCACGCAGCCATGATTCCTCCTGCGTGGGTCAAAAAGACCGCTGAGAAATTGCGTGATACAGGAATCCGCGTTGCGTCATTTATTGACTTTCCGTACGGGACAATGACCAGCCACGGGAAGGCGGATGAAGCACGGCATCTCGTCGAAGACGGAGCGGAAGAAATCGACTTGATGCCAAACGTTGGCTTCCTGCTTTCCGAGATGGAGAGAGAATACTGCGACGACATTCACGAAGTCGTCGAAGCGGCGGGAAAGGTTCCGGTGAAGATCATGCTGGAGCTTCCGTTACTGAACCCTCAGCAACGCGAGCTCGCAGTGAGCCTGAGCGTTGAGGCAGGCGTCGCTTACCTGAAGAATGCCAGCGGCGGTGCCGTGGGTGTAGCCACTCCCGATGACATCCGCTTTCTGCGGCGAGTCGCGCCCGCCCACATTCGCATCAAGGCCTCCGGCGGCATCAAGACAGCCCAGCAAGTGCGCGAGTTGCTGCTCGCGGGTGCAGACTTGGTGGGAACCAGTTCCGGCGTACGGATCATGGAGGAAATGCACCACGGCGCCGATCTCGGAGCGGTGCGGCACTCCGATTATTAGTCTCGATTTCCTCACAAGGCGCATACTCTTACCCGACCCGCAGCTACAATCTTCTTCATCTTCCGGATGCGGAACTCGCATACATCCATGCGTACAGTACGGCCGCGGCACCGCGCCGTATTGGTCGCCGTTTTGGCGGTGCTCTTTTTCCTGCCACCGAATATCCTGGGACAGACCGCGCACGCTACGCAGCTCCCCGATACCGCGGAACCCCATTTAGGCAAGGGCTACGACGCCCTGAAGCAGGAGCACTACGAAGTAGCCGCGGAAGAATTTTCGAGCCGCGCTCGCAATCGATCCGTAACTCGTTCGGCGGGCGCAATTTCCCCTGGCAGTCGCGTTGTTCGAGCAACACAAATCCGCCGACGCTCGTCACGAGTTTGAAGCGTGCGCCGCGAGGGGGGACCACCCCAACATTTTGTACTATCTAGGCAGACTCGACGTCGAAACGAGAGATTTCGCCAGCGCCATCAAGAACTTGAACGCCGCAATGGCCAAGCCTCCATTTCCCGACACCGCGTACTACCTGGGATTCGCTTACTTCAAGCAAAACGATCTTCCCAACGCCGAGAGATCTTTGAAGGAAGCGGCGGAACTCAACCCGCGAGACTCTCGCATCCCGTACCAACTCGGGTTCGTCTATCACAAAGAGGGCCGCGAGGACGAAGCGCAGAAGTCTCTTACACTCTCGGAAGACCTGCACCAACAGGATGACACTGAAGCTCAACTTCGCACCGAATGCGGAGAGAAACTCGATAAGGGTCCACGCGACGAGGCTCGTGCCGCCTGCAGAAGCTCTACCACGCCGACGATGCAGAGAGGCTGACGGCGCTGGGGATGATCTACGGCCAGCATGGCGATTTGGAAGGCGCTGAAGCCCTTCCTGCGCGCGGCCGAACTGTCGCCGCAGTCTCCGCAGGTGAGGTTCAATCTGGCACTGACCTACTTTCAGTTGAATCGGTTTGAAGATGCACGCGCTCCTTTGGAAGAGGCCTTGAAGCGCGGGCCCGATTTGTTTCCTCTGAATGCTCTGTACGGAGCCATCCTGGCAAAACTAGGAGAACTCGACCGGGCCTATGACATACTGCAGCATGCCCATCAACTCAACCCGCAGGACCCTTCCAACACGAATTTTCTTTATGCCACGACTCTGAAACTAGCAGAGAAGCACCAAGCGGCGCGGCAGTATCCGGCAGCGCTGCGTTATTTCGGGGAAGCAGCAAAACTGCGGCCCGAGGATCCTGCGACGCACCGGAGCGTGGCCGAAATCTACACTCACATGGGCAAGCCGGCACAGGCTACTGAAGAGCGCCAGGAAGCCGACCGCCTCGGAAATAAATAGAGTTCCGTTGGGAATGCTGGGGCCAGGATGTTAACGTAGACTCTCTTCTACTTTTACTTTTTCGTCTGGAGGCTTCATTGGCTGGTGGCTCCAAAATCTCTCCTGCACTCAAAAAGCGGGCGGCGAATATCCAACTGCTTCTGATGGACGTGGACGGCACGATGACCGATGGCAGCGTCACTCTCCTTTCCCAAACCGACGGCACTGCGCTCGAAATCAAAACGTTCGACGCGCACGACGGCCAGGGTCTGACCCTCGCGCAGAGTGCTGGTCTGCGCACTGGATGCATTACGGGCCGCGAGAGCGCCGCACTTCTCCGACGCGCTCACGAAATGAAGATGGAGTTCATTTACATGAAGCAGCCGTTAAAAATGCCTGCCTATGAAGAGATCCTGCGGAAGGCAGGCGTCAGCGATTCCGCTGTGGCTTATGTCGGCGACGATCTTCCGGATATTCCACTACTGCGTCGTGTCGGATTAGCCGTAGCAGTCGGAGATGCCGCACCTGAAGCCAAGAAAGCTGCCCACTACACCACGAAAGCATTGGCCGGCCACGGTGCTATCCGCGAAACTGTGGAACTGATTCTGAAAGCCAAAGGCGTCTGGGAAGCAATGATCGATAAAGCGCGCGCGTGAGTGGCTTCGCGCACTTGCAATTGAATTAAAGGCCGGGAAGTCGGCTAATTCAACGACCGGAATAAGTGGTCGGGGAGAAAGGATTTGAACCTCCGACCCCTGGTCCCGAAGCAGTTCTGCTGGTCTAACTTGTTGAATCGCTTAGCGCGCTTCTGCGTCTTGTACCTTTTCGGCTAAACCGTCTTTCCACAGGGGTTTTCTTCGATGCTAGTTAATGGTTCAGCCCTCCTCCTGTACAAATGGGGGTGAACTGCCTGGAGGACAGTGCGAGGACGCGGTGGAACAGTTGCACATGGGGTTGATGCCAGTCGTTGACTCAGCAATCGACAAGCTAGCAGCTCGACTTGGCTCAAATTGGAAGAATTAGCAAGCAGCCCGTGATAGGGCACTCGAAAAGCGGCGTGATCTTCAGACTGATCTCTCAGAATTCAGTAGCGCTGACTCTAGTATCATCGTCTTTCGGCTCCCTCGGAAGAAACGAAATTCACAGTAGGAAGTGACCTTGACTGGACCCTCCTCATAGACGGGATAGCCGATCCAGCTCATTTTGATGTTGCTCTCGTTATTAAAATTAAAGAAAGACTTGAAAAGCTTGGACACAAGCCACCTGGCCGGAAGCGGTCTTCGGCAGTCTGGCTTTCAGTCATGAGCTGATACAGCAAATCGGTGGACAGGACGACACTAACGCAACCACAACTCGACGAATTCTCCTCCTGCTCGAATCGGCTGTCATTGGACGAGGAGACGCCCACAAGCGTGTCGTATCAAATGTTTTACATCGCTACCTCAAGGAAGACCGAGGATTCTGGCACGGGTCAGGAAAGTTCAAGGTCCCCCCTTTTCTTTTGAGCGATATCGCAGGCTATTGCCGGACCAAGTTCAGCCGCTTGATTGCTTCTTCCTGCGAACCATCCAGGAAGGCCTCGGAGATCCCGTGCTTGTGACCTCACGCGGCACGGGTCGGCTGAAGGGGTCCCGGGGCCTTCCTGAATTGGTCACACGTCATGATCAAACTTGAGCAACTTCAACGAGGCAGGGTTTACCGTCTACAGTCGCGCAACCTAGAAAGTGGCGTTTGGAATGGCAAGGATGGCTTTATTGGTATCCATACCAAGTCTGGCGGGCGATTTCTTGACATGGAGATTCAATGGGACTTGAGCGAGAGATTCGGCACGTCCCGGGCCGTGGAACACTGGGCACTATTTCCGAATCAATACCATTCGCCACTTACTCCTTTTTGTTCCGCGTGACGTTTGACGTAGTTCAGCGGTTTATGGCAGTTCCCGCATTCGGTACCAAGACTTATATCCAGAGAACTCCATGATGATGGTAGCCCGAATTGCAATGTTCCTGTCCATGACAGCACGGCCGGCAAGGCCAGTCCAGTGGCGACTCCAAACGATGCGCTCTTTGCAGAATTGCAAAAATACGATTGTGATACGTAGTAGTTCGCCTGCGAAGCTGCTCTCGAGCGGTCTACTTTCTTTCTGAAACGGGTTCACGGTTCCCCAAGAGTCTCAGGCGTCCTTTGATGCCCGCTTCGATGGACGACGCAACCTCACCAGGAAAATCTCGGGGGAGGCTGGCCACCACAGCTTCGACCGCAGAGGCGGCGCCGTCCAGCAGTTCCTGGATAATCGATTCGATCACCTGTTGTCCAATGCCAGCTTGATCTGCAGTCTGAAAGAAATGATGCGGAGCAATCTGCCGAATCTGGTAGTGCGGTTTTGTACCAAATGCCATGGCCAATCGAAACTGTCTCCACAAGATCTGCTTCGAGTCGACACTAGGCTGGGCTGAGATTACGTCGTAGAGCGGCGCCATACGAAAGCGACCACCCGGAGAGAGAAAGATGCTGAAGTTTTTCGCATGCCCATCGGTGGCTCCCATAAGCCAGAAGACGATGGTTGCCTTTAGAAATGAGCGCTGATCTGAGAGTGGTTCGTCGCTTCCCCGAAGCAGCTTGAGAATATCCGTTATGCCTAGGCCGCCGTCGCTCTCGTACTTGAGGTTTGGAGGGACCGAGAGGGCTTGGCAAGAATCTTCTTGTGGGAGACGCAGCAATCGCTGATCTTCAGTCCAGAGTCTGTCGAAGCGCTCAACAATCAGAACGCGCCTGTCCCCGAAGGTGTGCATTTCTGCTTTAGCAGCCGCAAGACCCAAAGCATTCAGGAGCTTGAGGCATAGATATTCGTTCTCCACGCTTGAAATTAGGTCCACCCCATTGGGGAGCTTCCCAATACTAGGCTTGAAGATGTGCGTCGTCGCAGTCGTACCGCGGGGCTTGCACCATCTGCCATTCCAGCGCAGAAGTGCGGTCTTCTCTTGAGCGCCGGCTATAGATATCCGGAAGCTCTCATCTTCGGTGATTCCCAGGGGCGCCGTTGCTAGATTGTCCAGAATGATTCCAATCTCGCGTCCACTGACGGGCACTGCATCAATAGCTCCAGCCGGAGTCGGTTGTACCTCAGGGGGAAGGAACTGTAACGCACCCACACAATCGTGGCCAATTGCGCGCAGCAAGCTATAGGCGTCGGTTCCTTCGGCACGCGCGCGCGCAGCGATCTGCCGCCGCAAACTATCGTTGTCCGGCAATAGATTCTCGAAAACTGCCAAGACGGGCGCGCCGACGTACGGCTGTTCGCGTAGGGGCAATGAGAGTGAAGCGGGCAGAGCGGGCTGCCATTCCAGCCACGACCGCTCGTATTGGAAGATGATGGCCCCCGAAGTCTCGCGTCGAAGTTGGCCGATGAGTCGGCTGTTGAGAAACACATTCAGAGTTTCGTAGCGCGCCCGACGTGGCATCAGAAGAGTCTCTCAATATCTCGGGCTGAGCCCTTGGTACGTGGACGGATCACTAATTCCAGGTCGAGCGCGGCAAGCGTGCGCAACACAGTATCGAATCGAGCTGCTGCAGAAGTCTCAATGTCGGAAATCGTCCGTTGGCGCACCCCGACTTTGGCGGCCAGCTTCTCCTGAGTTAAGCCGAGTTCGCGGCGCCGCTGTCGAATGTAGTTCCCAAGTTGAAGGGGAGTTCGGGCAATGGTTTCCATGTTCGGGTTCTCTCGCGGTCTAGGCGCTTTCCCGCCTAAATGCATATTAGGCGCTTTTCCGCCTATTTTCAAGTTAGGCGGTTTTTCGCCTAGGCTGGGTCGATTGCGCGAGCCTAGGGCAAGCGGAGACGGGTACGACGACAAGGTCGAGGTGGTAAAGAAAAACGAGGGCAAGAAGAATAAAAAAAAAGTGAAGGAAGGGAGGACGAATCAAACAAGGGGTTGGACGTGCTGCCGGATCCAGTCGAGGATTTGGGCAAAACGGAATTCGTGCCGCTCCATCGAGCCGTCGATGAACGCGTGTCCGTCCAGGCCCTCGACCTCGATGTAAAAGCCGTTGCGTCGCAGGAAGACATCGGTGGCGGTGAAAGCGATGCGCTTATTGCCGTCGAGGAAGCCGTGATTGTTGCCGAGCGACTCCATCAGCGCAGCCGCTTCTTCTTCGATGGAGTTGTAATAGCCGGTTTGCGGACGAAAAACGGCGGCCTCAACAGCGCCCTTATCGCGGACACCATGGAGACCGCCGAACATCTCGATCAATCGATGCTGCATCCGGTAGACTTCCGCTACCGTAAGATAATCCGCCATTTACTTGGCGAGACGCTGCAACAGGTCACGGTTGCGAGCAACCGACTGCTCGAAGGCATCCATCACCTCGGGGCGGACCAGGTGCTGGGACGGAACCACGTTGTGCAGGTAGAACCCGAGCGCCTGTTCGAGAACATACCGCTTCGTTTGCCCATTTTGCTCCGCAACCGCAACAAACTCATCGTAAAGCTGGGCGTCAATCTCAGGAGTGAACTTCTTGGTGATCGTGGCTGCCATGGTCTTCCACCTCCCCTGTTCGACTCCTATGTTACCTCTTAACCATGATAAGTCAAGGTAAATCTTTATTTATCCATGTTATTGTAAATAAACGTATTACTGCATGTAAATCCCTCTCCTACCTGGGCTGGCGGCTTGCAGCCACAGAAGAACAACTCCACTGAAGCATCGTTCCCCCTTGCCCGGACGGCTGTTCCGGGAAGCACTCTTCGGTGAAGCCGCAGACGCGGGAGGCTGCGAGTACAACCGCGGTGTTCCACGGGTTGAAGCTCTTTCTCCACCCGCGATTTCACAGGACGGGATCTCGTGGCGTTTGCGTCTTTTCATAGTGGCAGCACCGTTCCGTTTTGCTGCTCGGCCCAACTCACTTTGAACGCGCTGGACGCAGAAGTGACTCTGAGGAGCGGTCTGCGGATATCATTCCTGACGATCGTCTGACAATTGCCAAATGCTACATAACCTTGCGCCACAGATAAGTGTTTAGAATTGGTCGGGGAGAGAGGATTTGAACCTCCGACCCCCTGGTCCCGAACCAGGTGCTCTACCAGGCTGAGCCACTCCCCGACGTGTGCAGGGCGCTGGAGGAAGTGCGCGGCGCCCTTAGCAGGAATTGCTGAAATACTTGCAAATTATAACACTCCAGCGATTTCCGAGCGTCGATAACCACGCACGGTCCACGACCGGTCCGCCGAAAGCCGCAGGGATCGCGGCCGCAATCTGAGTGGACCTCTCGAGAGCGCGTGTTGTCTGAATCCTGACGGACGACTACGATAGCTTTTTCACTACACCTTCACCTTCATGAGAACCGCATTCACCGCCTGCCGCCTGTTCACGCCGACCGAGGAGATCGATCGCCCACTGCTCATCGTCGAAGACGCGCGAATAGCTGAGCTTTCGTCACTCGCGGGAACGTCCGCGCCCGTCAACGCCGCGCTGGTGGATTTCGGCGACGCCACTCTCGCTCCCGGTTTCCTCGATATCCATATGCACGGCGGCGCCGGATTGGATCTGATGCGGGCCACCCCCTCCGAATTGCCGCGCCTCGGGAAATTTCTCACGACTCACGGCGTAACTGGGTATTTTGCGACCACTGTCGCCGCTCCTCTGGATGCAACATGCGCGGCATTGGGGCGATTGGCCGACGCGATCGAAGCTGGCACATCCTCAACCAATGGCGATGCCGTGCAGGCCCGGCCGCTGGGCATTCATCTCGAGGGACCGTTTCTCAGTCACAAGCGGCGGGGTGTTCATCCCCCGGAGAATCTGCTTACGCCTACGGTGGAGATCTTCGAACGTCTGTGGCAGGCTGCGCGTGGTCAGGTGAAGATGCTGACCATTGCGCCGGAAATTCCTGGCGCGATGGAAGTCATCGCCGAGGCGGCCAGGCGGAAAGTCTGCGTGAGCATCGGGCACTCAGACGCTGAGATGCCTGTCGCCAAAAACGCGGTCAAGGTTGGCGCACGCCACGCCACTCATACCTTCAACGCCATGCGCCCTCTCGACCATCGCGAACCCGGCATCATCGGCGAAGTGCTCAGCGATGACGAGTTGAGCGCCGACATCATCGTCGACGGAATCCACGTAGCCCCGGAGGTTGTGAAACTCTTTCTGCGGGCGAAAGGGCGCGAACGCGGGGTGCTCATCACCGACGCCATTTCCGCGACCGGAATGCCCGAGGGCCGCTACCAACTCGGGCCGATTGAAGTCGACGTGAAGGATGGCAAGTGTACGTCGGGTGGAAGCCTTGCCGGAAGTGTGCTCACCATGGATCGCGCGGTTCGCAATGTGACCAAGTTTTCCGACTGGAGTCTGCGGGACGCCGTGCGGGCCGCTACGCTGAATCCGGCGCGCGCCGTGGGATTGTCAACTCATCATGGAATTCTGGCGCCAGGGGCGGATGCGGATTTCATCGTGCTAAGTCCGACGGGGGAAGTACTCAAGACGATTGTTCGCGGGCGGGGATTCTAAGCCAGAAACAGTTCTGCGGAATTAGTTGGGCTTGCGGCGTCGCGCGTCCGCCAGATGATGGAGCAGCATGAGCTCGTCGGCACGTGAGAGTTGATCGAGGAACGCGCTTCCGGTCTGCGGGCTTCTCATCGCTCGCCGTCTTTGCCGCGCCAGCCTGGCGCAATTTGTCTCCCAGTTCGGGTTCGTTGCTCATCACCTGCGAATAGAACCAGAGGAAGTGGCGCATCTGGTCGAGAGCGGAACGCAGCATCTCGATCGGCTCGGTCTCCGAAAGCGAGTTCAGCGCTTCCATCAGTTCCGGATCACTCGGAGCCTGCATGGCGGCGCAGTTCAGTTCCTGCTGGATGGTCCGCAGATCTTCGGTGACGCGCTCGATTCGGAGATGAAGGTCGTCCATGTCGTCGATGGCCATTCTGTTTGCCTTCCAACCTTCTCATCGGCAACGCGCAGCGAATAGATGTCTCACGGGCATGCGCCTTTCGTAATTCTGGCATTACTTTGGAGCGGCAAAAGGTCACTACCCCGAAACGCCATGATTGGCGCGGCTTTCCGCGCGCTCGACACGGGAGCTTGAGACTGGTCGACGGTGTGTGTTCCCTAACGGCGATTTTCCAGCGGCCACCGTTGGTGCACTCATCCTCTGTCGAAAGTCACCATGATCATGGGGCGACGGCCGCCTGGCCGTCCAAGCCGTGACGAAGTCCGGCGCCCACGACAGCGCTGATGCCCCACTCTCGTCCATTTGTGATAAAACCACGCGATGCCGGAAACGCTCCCACCGGGCACGTCTAGCCGCCAACTTGTTCGCGCCATCGGCCGCTGGAGCCTCACGGCCCTAGTCGTGAACTCGATGATTGGCAGCGGCGTATTTGGATTGCCCTCCACCGTTGCCGGACTTCTGGGAAAGTTCAGCCCACTGGCCGTGCTCCTGGCCGGACTTGGCATGGCAGTCATCTTCGCTTGCTTTGCCGAGGTGTCCGCTCAATTTCATCAGGCGGGCGGACCCTATCTGTACGCCCGCGCGGCATTCGGACGCGGCATGGGCATTCAGATGGGATGGATGCTCTTACTCGGGCAGGCAGCCGCCCCAGCCGCCAATGCCAATCTCTTCGTCATTTATCTTGGGGAGTTTTGGCCGCATGCCACGGACCCGTTGCCGCGCGCTCTGATCCTGACGATCCTGGTCGGCGTGCTCGCGTTCATCAACGTGCGGGGCGTGCGCGCAGGTGCGCTGGTCAGCAACTTCTTGACTGCGGCAAAACTTGTGCCCCTGTTCGCCGTCATCGGGATGGGATTTTTCGTGTTGCATGCGCATCCAGACGAGGCCTCAACTAGCGCGGCGGCAGTCGTTACGACCAGCCAATGGATGAAGGCGGTACTGCTGCTCGTCTTTGCGTATGGAGGATTCGAAACCGCGCTGGCGCCAATGGGGGAGGCCAAGAACCCCCGCCGCGATGCTCCCTTCGCGCTGTTCGCCGCGCTGTTAATCTGCACGGTGACCTATGCGCTCATTCAGTGGGTCGTGGTTGGAGTTCTTCCCGACGCGGCGCTCAGCCAGCGTCCATTGTCAGACGTCGCGCGGGTTGCCGTTGGTTCCGTCGGCGCCGCCCTGGTCGCCGCGGGCGCGCTCATCTCGTTCTATGGATACTTGAGCGCGAAAATTCTTGGAATGCCGCGCGTGACCTTCGCTCTGGCCGAGCAGGGAGATTTCCCCACGGCCTTCGCCGCAATTGATTCACGCTTTCATACGCCGTACGTTTCGATTCTAGTGTTCGCCGCGCTGGTATGGGCTTTCGCGCTCAGCGGAGAATTCAAGTGGAACGTGACGCTCTCTGCCGTCGCCCGCTTGCTCTATTACGGTGTGTGCTGCGCCGCGCTCCCTGTGCTGCGCCGAAAGCAGCCGGGGACCGCCGGATTTCATTTGCCAGCGGGAAACTTGCTCGCAGGGCTTGCGATCCTGATGTGCGCCGCGCTCCTGACGCAGGTGGATCGCAGCCAGTCCTTGATCGTGGCGGCGACGATCGCCGTGGGCATCCTGAATTGGTTGGCGGTTCGAAACCGCAGTACTATCGGTCAAGTCTAGTTCATGTAAATGCGCACGTAGTCGACCAGCATCTCGGACGGGAACGGAGTGGAGGAATTCGGCGATCCCGGCCAACTCCCGCCGATCGCCAGGTTCAAGATAATGAAGTTGCTTTGTCCGTCATCGAAGGGCCAGACTGCACCGTCATTCAAGGGAGTCAGGCTCGAGGGTGTATAGGTCGCATACACATTGGACGGGGAGTCGATGTAATACTGCACAGTACCCGCGGACCAGATCATGCCATAGGTGTGCCACTGTGCCGCGGTCTGCCCACTCGGAAATGGATAGTGCGTGCCCAGTCCGGTTCCACCGGTAAAACCTATGCCGTGGACCGATCCTTCATTCCAATCCGGCGAGAGCGCCGCGTTGACACGTTCCAGCACATCCTGCTCCCCGCAGGCCGGCCAGTTCACGTTGTTGATGTTGTTACCCAATAGCCAGGCTGCCGGCCAGAATCCTTGCGCCTCCGGGACCATGGCACGCACTTCAAACCGGCCATACTGAAAGCTGAATAGACCTTGCGTCTTCAACCGCGCCGACGTGTATACGCCTGGCGACGGCTGCTGTGCCTCAATATGTAAATAGCCGTCGGTACCCACGAACTCGCTGGGACTCGTAGTGCTGCACGGACCGGTGGACGATCCCCAGGCGCAGTAATTCTCCAGTTCGCCGTTGCCGAAACCACTGTTGCCGGTATCGTAAGTCCACACAGTGGGATCCGGCGCCGCCGGGGCGCCGCTGGTGTTCGTGAACTCGTCGCTCCAGACCAGCATTCCCGAAGGAATATTGGGCGAGAAGCTCTGGCTCGTAACCGCGCTGGACATCAGCGCGGGGGCGCCCCCTACAGCAATCGCCTTGACTATGAGATTCGACGCCACCAGAAAAGGCGCTTGGTACTGCGGCGAAGCTGGAGTGGGCGTGCTCCCATCGACGGTGAAATTGATGACCACGCTCGCGGCGCCAGCCAGGGTGACGATCACGGCCCCATTCTGTGCGGCCGTCGTGGAGATGGTCGGCGCCGCAGGCGGGGTTTGCCCGCCTCCCCCCATGTTCATCCCGCTGTTTCCTCCGCCGCATCCGCACATCAAAGCGCTCACCAGGAAAACCACCGCGAAACTTATTGCCTGTGGCCACATAGGACCGCCTTAGCGCGAGAACTCAACCCACTCTCGCGACTCCCTATTTAACCGCCGGCGAATCCCAGGGTCAACGCGGAGCACCATAAACGCCATGATTCATGGCGACGGTGTTCCGTTCCGACACGTCAGTCTGCGACAGATTAAAGACATGCGGCCTAAGCTTCCGCAGCAGTTTGTTCCAACTCCAGCAGCGTCTTCTTCCGCTCGATGCCCCAGCGATAACCGCCCATGCTGCCGTCCTGGCGAACGACCCGATGACATGGAATCGCCACCGCGACGGGATTCGTCGCACAGGCTCGGGCCACTGCCCGAACAGCGCTGGGCCGACCGATTTCCTTGGCAACCTGGCTGTAAGAACGTGTCGCCCCGAATGGAATCGATTGCAGATACTCCCACACGCGCCGCTGAAAGGCGGTCGCACGGATGTCGAGCGGCAACGACGAGTCCAGATTCTTGCCGCGCATGTGCCTGAGCAACGAGCTCACCCACGATTGCAGCCCGCCTTCATCGGCCTTGCGCGCTGCGAAGGGAAACTCGCGCTTCAGTCCTGCCATCAGTTCACCGTCTGAGCGTCCAAACTGAATGGAGCAGATCCCCCGCTCGGTCGCAGCGATCAGCATCCGTCCCAGCGGCGAGTCGGCGCATGTATAGCGAATCGCTGCGGCAATCGCGCCCCGCCGGTATTTGTCAGGCGTCATGCCCAACTGCGACGCGGTCTTTTCGTAAAGCCGGCTGCTGGAGCCGTATCCCGCGTCGTACATGGCGCGCGTGACCGAATCCCCCGCCTGCAAATTCCGCTTGAGCAGACGCAGTCGGCACGAGTCGGCGTACTCCCGCGGCGTGATGCGGAGCACCGCCTTGAAGCGCCGCTGCAAATGAAATGGGCTCTGGTGAAATTCCTTGCCCAGCCGATCCAAAGTTAGCGGCTCGTCGAGATGTTGTTCGATGAAGCGGCAAATCGCTTTCACGCCATCGGACTCCGTGTTCCCGCTGAATGACTTCGGCCGGCAACGCAAGCACGCACGGTATCCCGCGCGCTCGGCCTCTTCGGTCCTGACGAAGAACTGCACGTTCTCCCGCCGCGGCCGGCGCGCCGCACATGACGGACGGCAGTACACGCCCGTGCTCGAGACCGCGAACACGAATTCCCCATCGCGGTTTGCATCGCGCGTGACCACGGCATTCCAGCGCGGATCGTCGGCTGTCTCAGTTGGCGGGGTCGTCGGTTTGGGTTGACGGACTGACATCAGGTTCGGGCTTTCCGCTGTGAGTATGGCATTGCTTGTCATAGTAAGGAAAGCTTAGGTCGAAGCGTCAGTAGTGGGCTATCCGAATCTTGCGTCCAAAGCAAATTTGATGGCACGGCATGACGCCCGCTACATTTGCACCCGCTTCTGCAAACGATTAGAGTTCCCGGGAGCACATTTCACTCACCCATTCGAGGACTAACTCATGAAGACCCAACGTACGGCGATTCTCAGCGCGCTCACTCTTGTCATGCTGGCAGCGGCCGTAGCGCAGCAGGCGTCGAAGCACGTGCTCAGCAGCGATGAAGTGAAAAAGGCGGTCCCGACCGAATATTTCTTCCGCGGCCAGAAAGCGCCCGTGCAGGTTCGTAACGCCGTCGGATTTCAGCTGGCAGACGGCAAGATGATGTTAGCCGCGTTGGTCGACGCCTCCGGCTATTCCACCGCGATCCAACAAAAATACCAGGGCATGCTGATCACGGAAACGAAGCTTAGCATCGGCGGATCCGAACTGCTTCCTGGACAGTATGGCTTCGGCTTTACCGCAGACAGTAAATTTATGGTGATGGACGTGGCCAACAACGATGTGCTCAGCGCCCCGTCGCAGACCGATTCGGCTCTTCAGCATGCCGTGCCGCTGAAGCTGGTCGAGGATGGCGCAGGCTACAAACTGTACGCCGGGAAAAAATGGGTAGCAATCAAGGCAGACTAGCAGCATACCGGGACTTTGAATGCTGAGGCACGAACTCATCAACAAAGATATGGATCGTCTCTCGCTCCGCGCGGAGCGTTTATCCTGCTGCGGCCGTGTTATCGCTGTTGCTGATTCCTCTGCTCTGGATGGCGATTGAAGACCCTAGAATGCTCGGCCCTCTTCGCTCCATGTTGAGGCCGCTCGTGTTCGTTGGGGTGGTCGGAATGGCGCTTACAGGGCTAGGGATGGAATATTTTCTCTTCCGCTTTGACAACTCACATCCGATGAAACAAGTGTTTTGGTTTTGCGCGCTGTTCTTTGCGCCAGTCGGCCCTGCGCTCTACTGCTTCCTCGTGTACTCGCGTTCAGATGTCGTCAAGCGAAGCAGCGCCGAGAGTCCGCATCCTTTGTTGGGATAGCTTGCCGGGCTAGTGCGTTAGCGGCTGGAACGGCCCCAGAACTGTCGTCATTCCCGCGCGCTTGCGCAACTCGCTCAGCAGGGCGCTCGCGGCATTCTGATAAGTCTTGCTGGGATCCGAAGGATCCGCCCACACCGCGTCATAAATAATCTGCGCGGCTTCTTTCAACTCCAGGTGCAAGGCAGCTTCGAATACATCCAATCGCTCCTGCAACCGCTCATAGCAAGCCTGGCAGATTTCCGCGCTGGCCGGCTCCCCGGAATGGTGCTCTCCAAATTTGCAAACCGCCTCGGGCGCGTCGACCACCCCAGCATGCGCCTCCATCAGTTGCGACTTGAATTGGCGGAGAAACTCTTCGCGCTCCTGCTCCACAACGGACGTATCTGGGACCGCATCCACCGCAGCCTGCGCCGCCCTTGCTGGTATTTTCGGCACGACCGGCGACACGCGTTCGTTATGCTTGCAGGTAGGGCAGGTATCGAGGTCGGCAGGATAGTACAAGTGGCATTTCGCGCACGGCAACCCATATCCCGTCGCTTTGCGAGGAGCTTCCCCTGGAGCTCCCGCGCCAGACGCAGAGTCCTTGCGACGAGCGCTTCCCTCCTTCGCCAAGGCGGCTTGCACCACCGCGTTGATGGTTTCTTGCTGAGTTCGGGTTGCGTTCGTCGCCATCGGAAATCTCCCCTATTTCCAGGTTCCTGCCACCCGCTGGGTTCGGGCTCGACTCCAGTGTAAGTACCGCCTGCGGCTTCTCCTACGCACCGTAGTACATCGGGGATATTGGCCCAGCGGTCAAATGGAGATTCAACTCCCCATCTGTCGTGCTACCGCGAAGTCGGGTCCTTCATCATCTTGAGCAACTCCTCGCGGCGCGCCCGGTAGAGCGAGCGCTCGGGATCGAGCCGAGACGCGATCTCCAGTTCCGAGAGCGCTTCCTGGTAGCGGTCCATGGTCATCAGGCAGGCTGCCAGCGAATAATGATTGTCGGCCGAGGGATTCAGGCGCAGAGCGTCGCGGAATTCCTTCTCCGCCGCATGCAGCTCCTGTTGCTGGAACAGCAGCGTTCCCAGCAGATGGTGCGCAATGTCGGAATCAGGATTGAGCGAAACCGCCAGCCGCAGCTCGCGCAAAGCGTCGTCCGGCTTGTTGTCGAGCAGCAGAGCCTGGCCTAGGATGCGGTGCTCAGTCGACCCAGTCGGATTCTGCTGCACCGCCAGCTTCAGTTCTTCCACCGCGGAGTCATAGTTCTTCTTCGCCATGTAAGCGCTAGCCAGACAAGCGTGCCCCTGCTGCCACTCGGGGTGCTCGCGGTACAGCGCATGCAGTTCCTCAATCGCAGAGTCAAAATTCCCCTGGTCGCAATAAGTATTTCCAAGATTGTTGCGGACAGACGCTTCGCCAGGCGCGATGCGCTTGGCCTCGCGATATTCCGTCACCGCTTGGGAAAGCTTGCCTTCCTCATGCAGGACCAGCGCCAGATTCGAATGAGCCTCCCAGAACGCAGGTCTTAGGTGAATCGCTTTCTCATAGGCAGTAATCGCACCGATCAAGTTTCCATTGGCGTGCAGCGCAATGCCCATGTCGTAGTACGTGTCCGCGTTGTCGGCATCCCGACCCAGAGACTCAGCATAGGCATGTACTGCCGCTTTGTACTGGCCGGTTGAGTACAAGCCAAGACCTAGGAATTGATACGCCTCTGCATTCTGCGGATCGAGGCTGAGTGCGGTCCGCGCCTCGGCAATCGCATTGGGTCCATCGTCCAAACGATAGAAAAGGTAGGCCAAGGCCCCGTGGTTCTCCGGAAGGCCGGGCATGATTCGCGTGGCCTGAGCGAGTTGGTCGTAGGACTCGTCCCATTTTTCCTGCTGGCGGTAGATCACGCCGAGAGCGAAATGGAGCGCGGAATTGTGTGGGTCCGTGGCCAGAACCTCGCGCATAGCCGCTTCGGCTTCGTGAAAATGCTGCTGACGTGCCTCCGCGGCGGCTTTGAGTAAACTCTCCGGGATCGCAGGGCCGACCTGGGCGGACTCCGCGTTGCCCGAACTCAGCACTTTCATCAGCTCTTTGCTCGCTCCCACGGACTCCATCTGCCGAAGCTCGGCTCGGGTGGGCAGCGTCGCAAGTCCCCGTTCCGTGACCACACGGGCGAGACGGCTGCTGGGAACTCCGCCTATCAGCCAGGCGGCGAGCTGCGTCGTATCAACGGGCTGCTTTGTGGCTGGCTGGTTCTCGAGGGATTGGGCGACGACGGCGGCCGTCAGAGTGAACAGCAATAAGGATACTAAGGCCTTGACTCTCACCGGACTCCCCAATACATGGATTGGCTTGCTGGTGGCGGCTTTTGAGGGAATGCAACTTTGCAGACGCCTGCAGAAACGCCTTCAGAAACATAGCCCGTCGGAGAACCCGGGGGTAAGGTCACGGAGGTAACCCATCGGGTGGCTGGATTGTCGGCTTTGCGTTGGCTCATCGCGCCTAGTTGTGATTTAAATCACAGCTCACCGTGGCGAGGTTCACCGTGGATCCCAGCCCGGTAAGACAAAACATTGAAAAGGCTAAAGAAGGCCATGAACGTCAGCCGTAGTTTGACTTCCCCTGTGGCCTCCCGTACCCTATATTTTGGTGGTTGTCGTAGAGACCGTTGGAGGTTCTTATGGGTGAGTTCTCACCGTGGCATTGGCTCCTCGTAGCAATTATTGCTCTGCTGCTGTTCGGGCCGAAGAAATTGCCTGAACTCGGAAAAGGGCTGGCCGAGGGCATTCGCAGCTTCAAAGACGGCATGAAGGAACAGCCGCCGGCTCAGGCTTCGACCGATCCAAACAAGAAGACTGAAACCAAGAGCTAACCTGGCCCGCGACTGCACGAACAGTCGCGACCTTCTGCTGTCCAATTCCTGAATTTCGGCTCTGCTCCTTTGTCCTTGCTCATGAGTTCCCGGTTTTGAGGGTATACCCGGCTCTGAATTCGCACCCGAATTCCCAAAGTTCTCAAATGTGGAGGTAGGTCGTCGTGCGTAGATTTCAATTATTCACTCTCGTTGCGGTGCTCGGAATGTCATCCGCTCTGCTCGCCGACCAGGTTACGCTGAAAAACGGCGACCGGTTCACCGGTAAAGTCGTGAAGTCCGATGGCAAGACGCTGGTACTGCACACCGATGCCGCCGGGGACGTCACGATCCAGTTTGCCGCCATTCAGGACATCCAGACTGATCAGGAATTGCATGTCAGTTTGAAGGGTGGCAAAACAGCAGTCGGTCCGGTTACCACCACGGACGACAAGATCGAGATCGCTACCAAGACCACGGGCACAGTGGAAGCGCCCAAAGACGACGTCACACTCATCCGCAACGATGCCGAGCAACTGGCTTACGACAAGTCTCTGCACCCCGGACTAACGCACGGCTGGAACGGCGGAGCGAACGTGGGATTCTCCATCGCCCGCGGAAATAGCGACACGGAGAACCTTGCCCTGGCCCTGAACGCCGTCCATCCCACGCTGAACGACAAGATCATGCTTTACGTGAGTTCGATCAACACGCAGAACAATCTCGCCACTCCCAGTACGGTTGCCAACCTCGTACAAGGCGGATTCCGCTACGATCGCAACATATATGCTAAGCTGTTCGTATTTGGCGCCGCCGACTTCACCAGCAACGCCCTGCAGTTCCTGGATTTGCGGCAGGTATACTCCGGCGGCTTTGGCTTTCACGCTATAGCCTCTGATACCACGACACTCGACTTCCTGGGCGGCGTCAACTACACCCACGAAACCTATTCCAATGGCACCGAGATTCCACCGACTCCGCCTTCGACAGCACCCACGGGAGTATTTGAGTCTTATGGGACGACCAACAGATTCGTGGCGCTCACTCTCGGCGAGGAACTGGACCACAAACTCGGCAAGAGCACTGTCCTGACGGAGAATTCCTACTTCTATCCCAATCTGCAGCAGACGGGCGAGTACCGCTGGACTCTCAATGTTGGTACCGTGACCAAGATCAGCAAGTGGCTGGGATGGCAGAATCAGTTTGGCGACATCTTCGTCACCAACCCGCCGACCGGCGCGAAGAAGAACGACGTAGTTTTCACGACAGGCCTGAACATCGCCTTCACGCACTAAAGCTTCAGGGTGCCCCACCCTTGTCGCGTTCTTGGCGACTGGGTGGGGACTCTGACTCGGATTACCCGGGAGGACCAAGAGAAAAAGAGAAAGCCGCTCGAGCGAGCAGCTTTCTCTTGCTCGATTGTCGTACGCGATCGCTCAGTCGATCCCGTGAATCCTCATGCTCACTAGTTTATCGATGCTGAGGTCATGGATCCCACGCGAACGCATGTCGCTGATGTACTCTGGCGTCACGTTGTGAATGCGCATCGCGATCAGCTCATCCGGATCGGGATGTGCGTAGCCCATGCTCTGCAACTTCTGAATAAACTCGGGCGAAACTCCGTGAATGCGAAACGCGATCAGCTTCTCCAGATCGATGTGATCGTAGCCGCGCTGCTTGAGTTCCACCATCCACTCCGGCGTCGCGCCATGGATTCGCATGGCAATCAGCATGTCTTCGTCCGGGGAATACCCAGCCTGATGCAGGCTGCGGACCATCTGCGGACTCACGCCGTGAATGCGGAAAGCAACCAGTTTATCGGCGTCTGAGATCTTCAGTCCTTCGGCCCGCAGCGCCTCGATGAAGGCCGAATCGACGCGGAAGATGCGGAACGCGATCAGCTTGTCGGTGTCGAGATTGCTGAGGTGCTCGTTCTTCATCTGCTTCGCGAACTCCAGGCTGACGTCCTGCACCGCCATTGTGAACTGCTTCTCGTCGTCCACCGAAAAGCCCAGCGCCTGCATTTCCCGCGGATAATTCGCGTCCGGCTGAAAGTGAAACAAGCCCGCACCCTCGCCATTGTCGAGAAACCCTTCGCAGTCGATCTTGCCCGCGTCACGCGTGATGGTGAAGTGCACGTCCTGCCGTCCGGGTTTGGAAAAGTCCACGCCCAGAAACGCACCCGCGGACCAGTCCGACTCGTGGCTCGATGTCCCGCCGTGATGGTGCTCGATCAGCGAGAACTCAACCTTGCCCGGCGCTTCGGACTTGCTGATGGTCCAGTCGCCACTGCGCACTTCCGCCGCTCGATTCTTGACTACGAAGAAAACCACGCAGCACGCGAAAACCAAGTAGGCGAGGGTTCGGCGAATTCTCATAAGTCATCTCCTTAAGATGTGATGTGGCCCAAATAGACGATGTGTGGCCCAACCGCTCATGTAGGGACGACCGCTGCCCAGGTGGAGACGACCGCCTCGGGCGTCCAAGCGCGGGCGGAGCCCCGCGCACTCCACCACGACTGCCGGTTTAGAGGTCAGCCTTCGAATCCAGAATTCCTAGTTGCCGAAGCTGAATCAATTTCTGCACTGTCAGATCTTTGAAGCCATGCGCTTGGGCGCGCTCGATGAACTCCGGCGTCACATCCTGCACCTTGGCCCCGATGATGTCGCCGACGCCGACCTTGAATCCCGCCGACTGCAGCGCCTTGATGTATTCGGGTGTTACATCCTGCACCCGCATGCCAATCAACTCGCCAGCTGAGGGCTTGAGGCCGAGGGCCTGAATGCCGCGCACGTACTCAGGCGTCACGTCCTGCACCTTCATGCCGATCACATCATCGGTCCGAAGCTCAATCCCCAGATCGCGCATCGCTTTCAGGTACGCGGGCGTAACATCCTGCACCTTCATGCCAATCACTTGATTCGCGTTTACGGTGAGCCCAGCAGCGCGAATCTCGCGAACGTATTCGGGAGTCACGTCCTGCACTTTAAGCGCGATCAGCGTGTTCACGTCGGGCTGCAGTCCGGCCTCTTTCATGGCGCGGTAATAGGCGCCGTCCGCGCCCTGTACCTTGAGGCCAATCAGCTGGTTCTGATCGGGATTAAGGCCTGCGTCGCGCAGTCCCTTTACATATTCTGGAGAGATGTCCTGCACCCGCATCGCAACCAGGGTGTTCGCGTCGGGGTGCAAGCCTTGTTCCCGAAGTTCCTTGACGTACTCAGGGGTAACATCTTGCGTCTTTAAGGCAATCAACTGGTCAACGGTCAGATCGGTGAGCCCCGCAGCCTTCATTTCGTCGATGTAAGACGACGCCGTTGAACTGGCTGTTGTCGACCCACTGCTTTGCGTACGACCCGCCGAGGGCTTTGCGGCAGCGGTGCTGCTAGGACTGGCCGGCGAGGAGGCACCTGCGGGTTTCGCCGCTGCTTGCCAGATTGCGGCTACGGACGGTGGATGCGCGATTCCCCGCAAAGCATTTCCAGCCATGAGCGCCGCGGTCAGACAGAGGATGCTGCCCGTGAGTCCTATGCCGCGCATTCCAGCGCCGAGCGTCTTCAGTCCGAGGACACGCACGATGCGCTCGGTGAGCGGACCGCGGTTCGCGGCCATGGCAAAGACCGGTGCGCTGCGCCATTCTTCCATGAGCGTAAGCGCCCGCGCGTACTCGACGGCGTTCCCGCAGAGAGCCACAGCCATGTCGTCGCAGCAGTGTTCGCGTTCAGCCCGAATTCGTTTGTTCAGCCACCACACTGCGGGATGGTAGAAAAGGAGCGTCTCAACGCACACCTGGAACACATTCACAAACGGATCGAAACGTTGGATGTGCGCCAGTTCATGGGCAATCACCACCTGAAGCTGCTCTTCCGAAAGACCAGTCAGTGCCGTTACAGGCAGGAACACGACGGGACGAAACCATCCGATCACAGCGGGCGCTTGCAGCCACTTGCACTCGCAATAATCGATGGCGCGGTTCAGCCCCAACTGATCTTGCAGCGTGTAGCAGATTTCGAGCACTCGCTCGCTTACCACACTCGACTGTCTGCGGCGTTCCCGCTCGAGCAGCAGAAATCCACCGGCGGAACGAAGACTGAAGAACGCCACACCGAGAAGCCAGGCTTCCACCAGCCAGGGCAGCGCATCGAGCGAAGGCGCGATAGCCGATCGTCCAAAAGACGACATCCGCGTCGATCCGCTCGCCGCGTCTCTGTCCCTCGCTGTCGGTTGGGCCGCGGCGAGCGGCGACGACTTCACGGTGTCTGCCACACCGGAATGCTGCTGCGAATACACGAAGAAAGTCGCCAGAGGAGCCAATAGCATGAGCCCGAGCGCGCTCACTCCCAGCAGGTATCGCGTCGATGCGCGACGGCACAGAGCCATCGCTGCCGCCGCTAGAGCCGCGAGCGCAGTTCCCTGCCAAAGAAAATGCAACAACGCCCAACCTGCAGCCTGCATTGCGCTCGGTGAGAGCCAATTCGCGAGAGTGTTCACTTGCGGCTCCTTTCGTATTCGTCCAGCAAACGGCGCAACTCTTCAATCTCTTGCGGCGAAGACTTGCTGCCCGCGAGCGCGTGCATCATCAGTTGGCTCGCGGAACCTTCGAAGACCCGCTGCAACATATCCCCGGCTAGCTGACGCTTGGTCTGCTCAGCGGGGAGGCATGCTTCATAGACGTGCGCGCGCTGGGTTTCGTTTCGCTTGACGGTGCCTTTTGTGGTCATTATTTGCAATAGCTTCAGGACCGTGGTGTAGCCCAGCTCTTTTTTCTCACTGAGAGATTCATGCACCTCCCGTACCGTCGCAGGCCCGCGAGTCCAGAGTACGCGCAAAATTTCGAGCTCCGAAGCGGTCGGTTTGTGCGGAGTCTGCTTCATGGACAGGAACATACTACGAAGATATTCGTAGTGTCAACGAAAATCTTCGTACAGTCGGAAAAAGTATAGTCGGTTTTTACTATTGCGCCTGCGGGCGATCCTGCTACCTTATGCTCCCAGCGGGAAATCTAAGTGGAATTCAAGACTCGTGAAGGGGTAGGGTTCAACATGAGCATTCGCAAGGCAGCCAGTGCAGCGATTTCTATCTGCGTATTCACGGCCCTGCTGTTCGCTGGCAGCGATACGGGCAAATCCGTGTCGGTGAACGGCTACGTTCTCGATTCAGCTTGTGCGTTCACCAAGGGCCTGGAGAAACCCATCAGCGCACAGTGCGCCCAGGCTTGCGCGAAAGCCGGATCGCCGCTGGTGATCCTGGCGGACAACGGAACCATCTTCTGGCCGATCGCCGATACCACGCCTTCCGTGGGCCAAAATGACAAGCTAATGCCCTTCGCCGGCCAGAGAGTCACGGCCAGCGGGAAGGTCTACGCGCGTGGCGGATCATCCGCGATCGTGATCGAGAAGATTGGCGCCGAAGCCGCAAAATAGCGCGATCCCAAGCGCACATCGCGGCTTTGCCTCACCTCTCGCCGAGCGGCTCGGGCAGTTCCGCCAGCCCGTTCCCAGCGAGGGAGGAATAGGTCCGTCGCTACGTGGACATCTCCGCTAACCAAGGCTTGGCAAGCACGTCTACTACCGGGTACAGTACTGTTCGTCTTGTTTCCCGGGTCTAAGTCCCACACAACAGGAGTCCTCATGCGTCACGCAGTGATCGTGCTGGCGGCAGTTTCATGCCTGAGTGTATTCTCTCTCTCGCAGACGGCCGAAGAACTCGTCAACAAGAATATTCAAGCCAAAGGCGGCATCGACAAGATCAAGGCCATCCATTCGGTGCGCATCACCGGCAAACTCAATGGTGGCGGAGGTTTCACCGCCGCCACGATACAGGAGAACCAACGTCCGAACCTGGTACGCGAGACTTTCACCTTGCAGGGCATGACCGCCGTGTCAGCGTACGACGGTACTACCGGCTGGCAGATCCAACCCTTTGGCGGCCATAAGGATCCCGAGTTCATGGGCGAAGACGACTTGAAAGACCTGCTGCTCGACGCCGACTTCGACGGCCCGCTCGTCGACTACAAGGAAAAGGGCAACACCGTGGAGTTTCTGGGACATGACGTGGTCGACGGCGACGACGCCCTGCGCTTGAAAGTCACGCTGAAAGACGGCGACATCATCTATTACTACCTCGACCCGGACACCTTCCTGGAGATTCGCAAGGAAGTGCAGGAATTCATCCGTGGCTCGATTCGTGAGAGCGTCACCGAGATGGGATCGTACAAGCCCGTGTCGGGCGTGATGTATCCATACTCCATTTCACAGGGTTCCAAGGCGAATCCCGCTGCGCAGACCACGACCGTAGAAAAGATTGAAGTGAATGTGAATATCAATCCCGCCGACTTTGCGGTTCCCGCGTCGCTGAAGACCGAGGAGAAAAAGTCCGGGATGGTCGGGATTCATTGATTCTCCCGGATAACGATTCGGTTCGATGAAGACGACAGACGACAACCAAGAGAAGAACAGTCGTGCACTGCGGTAGGCGAAATCTTGAACCGCTACGAGGAAACGAACTGATGAATACGAGACGCAGTCATTTTTCCCTTCTGACGAAGTTGAGCATGTTCCTTTGCGTTGTCTCTTTCATGCTTCCAGCCGACACGGCCTACTCCCAGACGAGTTATAAGTTCGATGCTGCCACGGTGTCAGGCCTTCCGGCACGCAACATCGGCTCGGCCACGATGAGTGGACGTGTCGCCGCAGTGGATGCCATCGAGCAGGACGGCCGCATTACCGTTTACGTGGGAGCAGCCAGCGGCGGCGTGTGGAAGTCAGTCAACGGCGGCACAACGTACAAGTCTGTGTTCGACCGCGAGAACGTGCAATCGATTGGCGCCGTAGCTATTGATCCCTCAAACCCGAAGACGGTCTGGGTGGGCAGCGGTGAAGCCTGGATGCGCAACAGCGTCTCGGTCGGCGACGGCGTTTACAAGTCCACCGATAGCGGTGAGAACTGGACAAACGTCGGCCTGAAGAACAGCGAACACATCGCAAAGATTCTGATCGATCCGGCAAATGGAAATAATGTGCTGGTCTGCGCGACAGGGCATCTTTGGGATGACAACGACGAGCGCGGAGTTTACAAGACCGCTGATGGCGGCAAGACTTGGAAGAAAGTTCTGGCCGGCGCCAACGGGTCAACCGGTTGCGGACTCATGGCCATGAGCCGTCAGGAGCCCAACACGATCTACGCTTCGATGTGGGACTTCCGCCGTCAGGGCTGGACATTTCGATCAGGCAACGTCCCCACCTCGGGCAGCGGACTCTTCAAGTCGACCGATGGCGGCGACCACTGGACCGAACTCACCGATAGCAATGCGAAAGGATTACCCGCGAAGCCGTGGGGCCGCGTTGCCATCGCCGTCGCGCCCTCAAAGCCGCAAGTGGTCTACGCTAACGTCGAAGCGGAAAAAGGAAGAGGTCTCTACCGTTCTGACGACAGCGGCGCGACCTGGAAGAAACTCGACGCCAGCAACTATATGGTGTGGCGCCCGTTTTACTTCGGCAACCTGATCGTCGATCCCATGGACGAAAACAAAATCTTCAAACCCGATCTCATCCTGCTGTACAGCACCGATGGCGGCAAGACGTTCAACGTAGTGTCGGGCGGGGCGCACGGCGATTTTCACGATGTCTGGATCAATCCCAAAAATCCTAACGTAGTCATTGCCGGCGACGACGGCGGCCTTTGGCGCAGCGAGGACGGCGGCAACCGCTGGAAGCATCAGATGAACCTGCCGATTTCGCAGTTCTACCACGTGAGCACCGACAGTTCCGATCCCTATCACGTCTACGGCGGGTTGCAGGATAACAGTTCATGGGTGGGCGATTCGTCGTATCCAGGCGGGGTCGCGAATTCGCGCTGGGAGAACATGTTCGGGGGAGACGGTTTCTGGATGTTCGAAGACCCTTCAGACCCCAACTATATTTATGCGGAAGCCCAGGGCGGAGAAATCGGGCGCGTGAACCGCTACACGCATGAAATACGGGGGCTTAAGCCTCTACCGAATTACGGTGAGAAAAAGCTGCGCTTTAACTGGAATACTCCGATTCATATGAGCCCCAACGAGAAAGGGACGATCTACATTGGCGCGCAATTCCTGTTCCGCTCGCGCGATCACGGCCAGACCTGGGATCGCATCTCGCCGGACCTCACGACGAACGATCCGGAGAAACAAAAACAGGAAGAATCCGGCGGCGTCACCGTCGACAACTCGTCGGCGGAAATGCACACCACGATCTATTCGATCTCCGAGTCTCCGAAAAACGGCCACATCATTTGGGTCGGAACCGACGATGGCAACGTTCAGATCACGCGCGATGGCGGCAAAACGTGGACCAACGTGGTCGGCAACGTCGCCGGCCTGGGAAAGAATTCCTGGGTCTCGACCGTTGAGGCCAGCCGGTTCGATGAGGCCACTGCCTATGCGACCTTCGATCGCCACACCTTTGGCGACATGAAGCCATACGTATACAAAACCACGGACTATGGCAAAACCTGGACGGCACTGCCCGCAGATGAGAGTGGCGCGCGCGGCTTCGCTCACGTGATCAAGGAAGATTCCGTAGACGCGAACCTGCTGTTCCTGGGCACGGAGTTCGGGCTCTGGATCTCAGTGGATGGCGGCCAGCATTGGGCGCAATACAAAGGGAGCAACTTTCCTGCCGTCGCGGTCGACGACATCGCCGTACAGGGGCGTGAGAGCGATCTGGTGCTGGCCACGCACGGCCGCGGCATCTGGATCATCGACGATATCTCGGCTCTTCGGGCTCTGACCCCGGAACTCATGTCGAAGGAAGCGGCGCTCATTCCGAACAAAGCTGTCCAGTACTTCGACGCATTCGGTGGTTGGGCAGAAGGGGATGAAACCTTCACCGGTCGCAACCGGCCCGGAGAGGCGCAGATCACGTACTACCAAAGAGGGCGGCACATCTTTGGCGATCTGAAAATTGAGATCCTCGATCAGAACGGCAAGCAGGTCGACACCGTGGCAGGAAGCAAGCACCGCGGCTTGAACCGTGCCAATTGGTCAATGCGCGTGAAGGCGCCGGCGGTTCCACCCGCGGCGACGGCTCTGTTTGAGGCGGCGCAAGGCCCGCGCGTGCTGCCTGGAACCTACACAGTAAAGATGACCAAGGGCGACAACGTTTATACCGAGCAGTTGAACGTCGTGCTCGATCCGCGGGCTAAGTATTCGCTCGAGGATCGCAAGGCACAGTTCGATTTAACGATGAAGGTTTACCACACCATCGAGCACATGACGTATGCGGTCGAAGCGATTGAAGGGGTTCGCAATGCCGCCAACGAAAGGGCTGCGAAGCTGCCGGAGAAAGATCCGTTGCGCAAGCAACTCCAGGATCTGGCCGCCAAGTGCGACGAATTGCGAGGCAAGATCGTGGCCACGAAAGAAGGCGGCATGATCACGGGAGAAGAACGCATCCGCGAACTTCTCGGACAACTCTATGGCACGGTAAACGGCTACGAAGGCCGGCCCGCAGAGTACCAGGCGGCGCGCGCAGATTCTCTGGCGCACGAACTGGAAGACGTGATCGCCGACTTCCAGAAACTGACGCAAAAAGAGCTTCCCGGCATCAATGCGGGATTGAAGAAGAAGAAAGCCGAGGGGATTTCTGTGCTCACCGAAGCCGAGTGGCAGAAGAAGCGCGAGGCTGAGGGTAGCTCGGGAGCTGGGGCGGGCATGTTCGCACGGGAAGGGTTCGTGCGGGAAATGGACTAACCTTCAACGCTCACCTTTCCCTCTGCGGTTAGGGACAATTTGGCGTCTCGCCCTGCGGGGTGAGGTGCCAAGCGTTTTTGGCGCGACTCTCTTGAGCTTTCCCGAGCGACGCCCTGGTCACTAAAAATGTCGACCCCTCCCGATTGATTCCGGACGTAGGTGCGAGTATGGTGGTCTGTCCCAACCACTAAGCTGAGAAATCTCAGGAGATTCCCCATGCTGAAACGATTTACTGTCTGCATTTTTCTGTTCGCCGGTCTGGTCTCGATTCGCCTTCGCCGCCGATGAAAATCAGAACGTTTGCAAAGGCGATCCCGACAAATGGCAGCAGCTTTTCGACGGCAAAGATTTGACCGGATGGAAGCACGTCGGCCCGGGCGGCGACACCGTGGAAGACGGACTGATCCACACGCACGGCGGCATGGGCCTGCTCTACTGGACCGCCGGCAAGATCGGCAATTGCGAGATCCACGTCGTCTACAAGATGCGCGATGAGAACGACAACTCCGGCGTGTTCATCCGCATTCCCATTGAGCCGCGCGAAGAGTGGATGCCGGTGCACTACGGCTTCGAAGTGCAGATCGACAATCATCCCGAGGCGTCGAAAGAAGACGAATACCACTCCACGGGCATGCTTTATTCGCTGACCAAGCCGCTGGCGAAGGCCTGGAAGCCGGGACCGGAGTGGAACACGATGGACATCACGCTCGACGGATCGCGCACCATCGTCATGCTCAATGGCGTGAAGGTCACCGACTATAAAGAAGGCGATCCGGTGCCGGAGCGGAAGTTCGACTTCGAGCCGCAACGCGGTCCGCGGCCCGACTTCGGCTACATCGGCCTGCAGAATCACAGCGACAACGACATCGTGTTCTTCAAAGAAGTGGCGATCAAGCCGCTGAAGAAGTAACGAGATTCGCAGGAACAGGTCGCAGTCAAATCATTCGGAGGCATTCGCATGAAACGTATTCTTTCGCGACGCGCATTCTTGCAAGGAAGTGCTGCCGCCGCGGGTGGCGTGCTGGCATCGAAAACTATTCTTCTGGAACGCTCAACCCTTGCCGCGAGCCGGTGGCCCCTAGCGATCGGGTCCGCTTCGGCATGATCGGAATCGGCATGCAAGGTTCCGGCCTGCTGGGCGCCGCGATCACGCATTCCGGGCGTCGAGTGCGTCGGCGCCGCCGACTTGTACGACGGCCGCCACACGCTGGCGAAAGAAATCACCGGCAACACCAGCCTGCCGACCACGCGCCACTACCAGGAACTGCTCGATCGCAAAGACATCGACTGCATCGTCGCCGCGGTGCCGGATCACTGGCACCGGCGCGTCGTAGTCGACGCCTGCAACGCCGGCAAAGACATCTATTGCGAGAAGCCCATGTCGCACAATGTCGCCGACGGACTTGCCATGGTCGACGCCGCGCAGAAGAACAATCGCATCGTGCAGATCGGCTCGCAGCGCGTCAGTTCCGTGCTCTGCGCCAAGGCCAATGAACTCTACAAAGGCGGCGCAATCGGCGACGTCGAGATGGTGGAACTCACGCTGGGACGCAACGATCCAACCGGCGCGTGGGAATATCCGCCGCCGCTCGATCTTTCTCCGCAAACCCTCGATTGGGATACCTGGCTCAACGATGCTCCCAAGATTCCTTTCAACAAGCTGCATTTCGCGCGCTGGCGCTGCTGGAGAGCCTATGGCACCGGCGTGGCCGGCGACCTGATGGTGCACCTGATCAGCGGCATGCTGGTCACCCTGGGATGGAATGAAATCCCGCGTCGGCGACGGCGATGGGCGGCATCTTCCGCTTCAAAGACGGCCGCGACATGCCCGATTTCCACACCGTGCTCTTCGATTATCACGGCATTCCGGTTTATGTTCGGCTCGACCTGGGCTGCGAAACGCCAGAACTGGCGCGTTTCATGGGGCCGAAGGGCCTTCTCGACGCCGGCGAGTTCGAACTGCGGCACTCTCCGCAATCCGGCGTGGACACCGATCCCAGCTACTACAGCTTCAGCTTCCCCGCGAAGATGCGCGAGCGAATACGTGAAGCAGTGGCACGCGGAGCATGATCCGCCGCTCGGCAAAGAACCGCTCCACGAAGACACCGTCTACAAGGGACACGACTGGGACGACGTGCGTCCGCATCTTGAACGTCTTCTTCCAGGCGGTGAAGTCGCGCAAGCCGGTCACGGAAGATGCCGTCTTCGGCAATAACGCCGCCATCGCCTGCCACATGGCGAACGAATCGTATTTCCGCCAGAAGCCCGTCACGTGGGACGCGGCTTCGAAAACCATCAAGTCCTAGAACGCGAAGAACAGAACGCGGAGGGAGCCTGCGTCACAATTCCTTCGCCGGGCAGGACCGGAAGATGATTCCGGTCCTGTTCGGCTCTGTTGTACTCAGTATTTTCGCAATCGCGCAGGATATCGACTCGGGGGCTTTAACCCTCCCTCGCGATGGGTATATGATTTTCTAAAGCATCTCCGCTGACAACTCCAAGCCTAGTCCACGATTAGGGAGCTTAGGAATGCCGACCATTCGTCTCACCGTTAACCGCAAGTCTTACACGGTTGACGCCGACCCCCAAACCAGCCTGCTCAGCGCATTGCGCGAGCAACTCGACCTGACCGGAAGCAAGTACGGATGCGGAGAGGGCCAATGCGGCGCCTGCACCGTCTTGATCGACGGAAAGGCGCAGCGGTCATGCGTCACCAAGGTCGTCGCCGTTTCCTCGAAGCAAATCACAACCGTTGAAGGGCTCGCCAGCGGCGATCAGTTGCATCCCGTACAGGCGGCATTCCTTGAGGCTGACGCGATGCAATGTGGGTACTGCACATCGGGGATGATTATGTCGGCGGTTGCGCTGCTCCAACGCAATCCGTCGCCGAACGAGAGCGAGATCGTCCAATTCATGGATGGCAACGTTTGTCGGTGCGGAACCTATCCGCGGATCGTGCGAGCCATTCAGAAAGCGGCAAAGTCCGGGACGGCGTCCTCTGCCGCGAAGGGAGCGGGCCGATGAACGCGAAGACTCAGCCGCACCTTCCATGGGAACCCGAACGTTACGAACTCAGCGCAGCCGCTCCGTACCACTTCGATCTGGATCGTCGCGAGTTTTTCAAGTTTCTCGGCGCGGGGCTTCTGGTGGTTTCGGTCTTGAAGTCAACAGCGGTCGCGCAAGAATCAGGCGGCGGAAGGCGACGCGGCGATTCCCTTCCCAAAGAAATCGATGCCTGGCTCCACATAGGCGAAGACGGCAAAGTCACCGTCTACACTGGGAAAGCCGAGATGGGGCAGAACATCCGGACCTCTCTAAGCCAGGCGGTGTCAGAAGAACTTCGTGTGCCCATCGAACAAATTGCGATGGTGATGGGCGACACGCAACTCACGCCGTTTGACATGGGCACATTCGGGAGCCGCACGACTCCCACCATGAACCTGCAGTTGCGCAAGGTCGCGGCGGCGGCGCGTGAAATGCTGATCGGCTTGGCCGCATCGCAGTGGCAGACGGATCGTCAGCACCTGATCGCTTCCGATGGCAAGATCGCCGATCCTCAGAGCAAGCGATCTTTGGAATACGCGGCGCTTACGAAAGGGCAACAGCTAGCCCAGACTGTAACGGGCGAGACCCCTCTGATTCCGGCGGCGAACTGGAAAGTAGCCGGCCAATCTGCAATGAAGGTGGATGGGCGCGACTTTGTGACCGGCAAACACCGTTATCCGTCCGACCAGAAATTGCCCGACATGCTCTACGGCAAAGTGTTGCGGCCAACGGCATTTAACGCGACGCTAACTTCTGTGGACACGCAGAAAGCAGAGCAGATGGGCGCCGCCGTCGTCCACGATGGCAACTTCGTTGGCGTTGCCGCGGCGAGCACCGAGGCAGTTTCGGCTGCGCTCGCCGCCATTCACGCCGAATGGAAGTCCGAGCCGCAGCCTTCGAATAAAGAACTGTTCGACTATCTGCGGAAGAACACGGTCGAGGGCAAAGACCCTACCGGCGATGGCGACCGCTATGACGTCGGCAACATCGATCAGGCGCTGGGATCCGCGGACCATCGTCTGCAACAGACTTACACTGTGGCATACATTGCCCACACTCCCCTCGAACCACGCGCTGCGCTCGCGAAATGGGACGGCGACAAGCTCACCGTGTGGACCGGAACGCAGCGCCCCTTCGGCGTGCGCGGGCAACTCGCCGAGGCATTTCGTATTCCTGAAGACCAGGTGCGGGTGTTGATGCCCGACACAGGATCGGGTTATGGCGGCAAGCACACTGGCGAAACCGCAATTGAAGCGGCGCGAATTGCCCGTGCGGCCAAGCGTCCCGTGAAGGTTGTGTGGACGCGCGAAGAGGAGTTCACGTGGGCATATTTTCGTCCGGCGGGCGTGATCGACGTAACCAGCGGCGTGCGCAACGACGGAACGATTACCGCGTGGGAGTTTCACAACTACAACTCTGGCTCAGCGGGAATTCGCACGTATTACGAAGTCCCGAACCAGCGCATCGTTTTTCACGCGGTCAATTCCCCGTTACGACAGGGCTCCTACCGCGCGCTGGCCGCAACAGCGAACCATTTCGCGCGCGAGTCCCACATGGACGAAGCGGCGCACTCAGTAAAGATGGATCCGCTGGAGTTCCGCCTGAAAAACCTGAAGGATGAGCGACTGCGCGCCGTGTTCGAGGCTGCGGCCAAGCAATTTGGCTGGGGCAAGAGCAAGGCCGCCGGCCTGGGATTTGGCATGGGTGGCGGATACGAAAAACTGGGTAACATCGCGACCTTCGCCGAGGTAAACGTCGATCGCAAATCAGGCGACGTCAAAATCGTCCGCGTGGTTTCTGCCTTCGAATGCGGCGCGATCGTGAATCCCGATGGCCTTCGCAATCAAATTGAAGGATCGAACATACAGGGACTAGGCGGCGCACTGTTCGAGGCGATCGAATTCGACAACGGAAAGATTCTGAATGCACGATTGTCGCAATATCGCGTGCCCCGGTTCAGCGATGTGCCAGCGCTGGAAACTGTTCTGCTCGACCGCAAAGACATTCCATCGGTGGGTGCGGGCGAGTGCCCCATGATCGGCCTGGCCCCCGCAATCGCCAATGCAATCTTCGACGCGGTCGGCGTACGTCTGCGCTCTCTGCCGTTGGTCCCAGACGGCCTTAAGGCGAGTTAATTGCGACACTGCACCATAACGTGGCTGTCCTTGACGAGAACAGCAGTCCCACTTAGCATGGCGAATCGATTCGTGCACTGGAGCTAATCATGAGTGATTCCTCGCAGATCAATCGTCGGGCATTCCTGGGCAAGTCCGCCGCAGTCATCGCCGGCGGAGTCGTTCTGCCACGCACCGCCCTTTCCTACGAAAATATCGTTGGCGCCAACGACCGGATTTCCCTCGGCCACATCGGTGCCGGTAGCCGCGGCGGAGATCTCGACCTGATCTCGTCCAAATTGAAAGACAGCCATCACGTGGAGATGATTGCGATCTGCGACTTGTGGAAAGTGAACCGCGAGAAGGCCACCGTCACGAATGCGGGCTATTACGGCAGGACTCCGAGGGCGGTTCAGCATGCCGAAGAGCTGCTCGCCATGAAGGACGTTGACGGCGTATTGATCTCCACTCCGGAGCACTCGCATTCACCGATTCTGAAGATGGCAATCGAGGCCGGCAAAGACGTGTACGTCGAAAAGCCCATGGGCAACGTGCTGAGCGAAACCAAGGCCGCCCGCGACGCTGTTGCGCAATCGAAGTCCATCGTTCAGGTCGGCACGCAGCATCGCAGCGAGCCGTACCAGCAGGCAGCCCAAACAATCGCGCGCAGCGGAGCGCTCGGAGATGTCAGCAAGGTTGAAGTCGTGTGGAACTATCACGGCCCGCGCTGGCGCGGGCGTCCGGAAGTAAAGCAGATTCGCGAGCAAGACACTGACTGGAAGGCAAGTGGCTGCTGACCAAACCTGCCCGTCCCGTTCGATCCGCAACTGTATTTTGAGTTTCGCCTTTATCAAGGAATTTTCCAGCGGAATTCCCGATCAGTGGATGAGCCACGCCATCGATCTGGTGCACTGGTTCATGGACGATCAACTTCCCGAAGTCGGTGGTCTCCCACGGCGGGGTGTTCGCCTGGCACGACGGCCGCGAAACGGCCGACACGTTTCAGACTTTGCTGGAATATCCGAAGGGATTTCTCGTCAGCTATTCGACCAGCTTCGGCAACGACGCGCCCAGCTTCACGCGCTACATGGGGAAGAAAGCGAGCCTGATCAATCATCGGCGGTGAAGGCAGCCCGCGCTATCAGTTCATCGAAGAGAAAGGGACGCACGAAGACGACGCCGACATCGACGAGAAAAGGAAATCCCACTTCGTGATGCTGCCAGGCGACACCAAGCTACCGCCCCTCGGCATCGACGACCTCAGCACCGAGCACATGGCGAACTGGTTCGAGTGCATGCGCTCGCGCCAGCAGCCCCACGCCACGGTGCACGATGGATTCGCGCACTCCGTCGCCTGCATGATGGCTGCTGAATCGTACTGGACCGGCAAGAAAGTTTACTGGGATGCGGCGACCGAAACAATCACCGACAGCATGCCGGCCTAGGCTCTACTGGCCGCATGCGCGGGCGTTTCCCAGGCATTGCCCGACCACCCGCGCGTAGTCCGCGATCGCGATCTCAGGGTCGTCGATGTCGGGATGCCACATCTTTTCCCATTCGAAACAATAGAAGCCCTTGTATCGAATCGAACGCAGCGCCTCGATCTGGCGCTGGATGGGGACATTCCCTCGCCCCGTCAACACATACTTGCGATCTTCTCCGCTGCCGATGGAATCCTTGAGGTGAGTGTGGCGAATCCACGAGCCTAACTGGTTAACCGTAAACTCCGGGTCTTCGTTTGAGGTAGCAAAGGTGTGATGCGCGTCCCAGAGCAGACCGACATGTTCGGAATCGGCCGACTGCAGAACGCTCTTCAAGGTCCCTGACGCCGTGAAATGGTCGTGCGATTCGATGATGACCGTCACCGTTCAGCGGCCCGGCGTATTTGCCCAGTTCGCGCAACCCCTCGGCGACTCGAACTTTCGTCTCATCGCTGGGCACAGGACTCTTGTCAGACTCCGACTTGCCGCCAAAGACGCGCACGTAGGGAGCTCCGAGGGCTGCTGCCAGATCGATGAAGCGGCGGGCGTCCGCCAACTCTCTTGCACGCTTTACCGGATCTTCTACATACATTTGCGCGGAGCTGCTCACGCACGCAATCTGCAACTTGCTGGCGCGGATCTCTTGTTTGGTCTGCTCGATGCGATCGGCGGCAAAGAGCGGATGCACGGGCAAATCCAGTTTCCCCCCGATACCGCGCAGTTCAATGGCAGAGAAACCGTGGTCCTGTGCGAAATCCAGGATCTTCTTCCATTCCCACGAGGGACACGCCAGAGTCGAAAATGCCAGCGGAATCTTCGCTTTGGTCACAGCCGTCCTCGTTTGACCCGCGAGCCACGGCGCCAGCGCGGCGGCTGACAGCATCTTCAGAAATTGACGGCGATTACTCATGCCTATCCCCATCGATCGCAGACATTCTATGTTACTCAACGCGTCAACCTTACGAGGTTGAACCAGCGCAATCTGAGATAAAAGCAGCGATCCCCCGGACTCGTGGGCCTAACACTGCATCTAATCTTAATCGCCCTTAGATCGGGCTTCCCGTTTACAATGGCCTCCCGGGGCGAGTCGTGCTTACGACAGCGAGGAGGGCGATAAAGGCGCAGGAGTTTGGCTGGTGGCCGCGAAACGTTCACGGTTTTCGGCTCTAGTCTCTCGCGTCAGGTTTCAGCGCCTCTTGATTTGACTCTTATGCGCTCACGGTTCTTTGGGCTATTGGCCTCGGCGGTGGTGTTCTTTCTGCTGCCGGGAGCGACTGCAATCGCGCAAAGTAGGACCCTCATCAGTCTTGACCAGGCCATCGATCTGGCGCTCGCGCATAACCATTCGCTGAAGGCCAGCCGTACTCTCATCCTTCAAAATCAGGCACAGGAAATTACCGCCAACCTGCGCCCCAATCCCACTTTAGGGGTCGACACTCAGTTCATCCCATTCTTCAGTCCGCAAGATTTTTCCGGAACGAATCTAAATCAGACGCAGCAATTTGATATTGGGCTCAGCTACCTCTTTGAACGCGGTCACAAGCGCCAGCGACGGCTGCAGGCGGCCCGTGACCAGACGGCGGTCACCCGTGCCCAAATCACCGATGCCGAGCGCACTCTGGCGTTCAACGTGGGTCAGCAGTTTGTCAGTGTTTTGCTGGCAGAGTCGACCCTGCAATTTGCGCTTGAAGATCTGAAAGGATTTCAGGAAACCGTCGACATCAGCCAGGCACAATTCAAAGCGGGATTTATCGGCGAAGGCGACTTCCTCAAGATCAAGCTCCAACTCCTGCAGTTTCAGACCGACGTGTCATCCGCCCGCCTCGCGAAAGTGCAAGCGCTGGTGGGATTGCGGCAGTTCCTCGGGTACGACGCGGTGCCAGCCGATTTTGATGTCATTGGCGATCTCGCCTACCAGCCTCTCCAAACCAAATTGGAAGATTTGCAGATGCGAGCGCTGCGCGAGCGCCCTGACTTTCGCGCTGCTGAACTAGGGATCACCGCGGCCCAGAGCCAATATCTTCTGGCCAAAGCGAACAGCAAGGTGGATGTAACCGGTACTTACGACTTCACGCATGTCTCCGGGGAGAACACGGGCTCGATCTTCGCAAGTTTCGATTTGCCGATCTTCAATCGCAATCAGGGCGAGATCGCGCGCACCAATTACGCTCTTGCGCAGGCGAAGGAGCAGGAGCAATCTGCGAGTGACACGGTTCTTTCGGATGTGTCCAATGCTTACGAGGCAGTCAGGAGCAATGACGAGGTTGTGCAGCTTTACACATCCGGATATCTCAAGCAGGCTCAGGATTCGCGCGACATCAGCGAGTATGCTTATAAACGCGGCGCGGCCAGCCTGCTTGATTTCCTGGATGCCCAGCGCAGCTACCGGTCCACGCAACTGGCCTATCGCCAGGCCTTGGCCTCGTACATGACCGCACTAGAACAACTGAAGGAAGCGTTGGGAACGAGGACCCTGCCATGAACCGACGTAACCAAACGAAACGCAGGCAAGAGTGGATTGCGCTGGCCGTCGTGTCAGTGATCATGCTGATGCTTGCCGGTTGTGAAGGATCTGGGCCTCAGGGTGCGAACCCGAAGAACTCAAGCAATCCCGAGTTATTTACGATTCCGCCCGAGCAGATGTCGCATGTACAGGTCCTGAAAGTTCAGCCCACGACTTTGCCCCGTATGCTGCGACTCACCGGTGCCGTGGCCTACAACGGCTTTCACACCATCCCGGTAATCACGCAGGTGAGTGGCCCGGTCAACAGAATCGTCGTTGTTCCGGGCGAGCACGTACATCAAGGCGATCCCATGCTGTTTGTCGCCAGCCCTGATTACTCGCAACTCCGCACCAATTATTTGAAGGCCAGAGACGCGTACGCTCTGGCCCAAAAAGCCTATGCGCGCGCCAAAGACTTGTACGACCACAAAGCGATTGCCGAGCAAGTGCTCGAACAGGCTCAATCAACCGAAGTACAGGCCGGCGGTGACCTGGTTGCCGCGCTGGCTGCGCTCAAGGCGCTTGGCATTAAGGATCCCGACGAACTGGTGCAAGGGCCGCCTTCGTTTGAAGTTCCGGTCAAGGCAACAATTGGCGGAGAGGTCGTCGAGCAAGACGTGGCCGCGGGCCAATTAATCCAGTCCGGGGCCACGCAGTGCTTCATGATTTCTGATACCAGCACGGTCTGGGTTCTGGTGAATGCTTATCAAAAGGATTTGCCATACATTCACGTCGGAGATCAGGTCACGATTCAGACCGACAGCTATTCGCAGGAGTTCCGCGGGCGCATCGCGTACATTGCGGCTTCTCTGGATCCGAATACTCGCACGCTACAAGCTCGCATTGAGACCAGCAATCCGGGCGAGAAGTTGAAGAAAGACATGTACGTGACGGCGACGGTAAACGCAGGCAAGCTGGCCAACGCCATTGCATTGCCGGATGCAGCAATCCTGCGCGACAGCGAAAATCAGCCTTTTGTGTACGCGGAGACGTCTGCGAACCAGTTTGGCAGGCGCACGGTGACTCTGGGCGAAAGCCTGAACGGACAGACCGAGATCACCAGCGGGCTAAAGCCCGGGGACCAGGTCATCGGAGATGGCAGTTTGTTCCTGCAGTTTGCAAATTCGCTGCAACGCTGATCGCGGCAAGGCGGGATACAACGCATTTTTCAGACTGAAGCGAGGATAGTGTCCACCACACCTGAATGATTCATCGAATCGTCCAAGCGGCGCTGCGGCAGAGGTTCCTGGTACTGATGCTGACCGCTTTCATCACCGTCGGCGGCATCCTTTCCTTTCAGCGGATGCCCGTGGACGCCTATCCCGATCTCTCGCCCCCGCAAGTCGAAATCATCACGCAGTGGCCGGACCACGCCGCGGAAGAGGTCGAGCGACTCGTCTCCCTTCCTCTCGAGCTTCAGATGAACGGCGTCCCCCATATGGTGGTGATGCGTTCGATCTCGCTCTATGGCTTGTCCGATATCATCCTGACCTTTGAGGACAGCACCGACGATTACTTTGCGCGGCAAATCGTTTTTGAACGCCTTGCCCAGGCAACGATTCCAACCGGTGTAACGCCAACGCTTGCGCCCCTGTTCAGCCCGAGCGGTCTGGTGTATCGCTATGTACTCGAAAGCCCTGACCGCAGCCCGCAAGAGTTAAAGACGATTGAGGACTGGGTTGTGGAGCGCGCTTACCGCTCCGTTCACGGCGTGGCTGACGATTCTGGTTTCGGCGGCACCACGATGCAGTATCAGGTGCTGCTCGATCCTGCGCGCATCTATGGTTATCACTTGACTGTCCCCCAAGTAACGGCCGCGCTGGCCGCCAACAACGCTAATGCAGGCGGCGGTTTCTATTCGCAAGGCGGGCAGTTCTACTACGTCCGCGGCATTGGCCTCGTGCGCAACACCGATGACATCGGAAACATCGTCGTTGGCGCGAACAAGGGCGTACCCATCCGGGTGCGCGACGTCGGCGAAGTCACCATCGGACACGCGCCACGTCTGGGCGAATTCGGCTATCAGAAGAATGATGATGCGGTCGAAGGCGTCATCCTGATGCTGCGCGGAGAGCAGACGCAAAACGTCCTGAAGGCAGTCGACGCCAAAACCGACGAACTCAACAAACAAATCCTGCCGCCGGATGTGAAGATTCGTCCCTATTACGACCGCAGCCAGCTTGTCGATCTGACCACCGATACAGTCGAAGCCAATTTGCTTCGCGGCATGGTGCTCGTGCTCATCGTGCTGATCTTCTTCCTCGTCAGCTTCCGGGCCGCGATCATCGTCGCCATCACCATCCCGTTGTCATTACTGTTTGCGTTCATTGTGCTGCATGCGCACGACGTCGCCGCGAACCTTCTTTCTATCGGCGCGATCGACTTCGGCATCGTGATCGACGGCACCGTGGTGATGATCGAAAACATCTACCGCGAACTCGCGTTGCGCGAGGGCAAGGAATACAAGCTCGACGACGTCATTCTCGCCGCCGCAAAAGATGTGGACCGCCCCATCTTCTATTCGGTCGCAGTCATCCTCGCCGGCTACCTGCCGATTTATGCTCTGACCGGGCCGGCCGGGAAACTGTTTCATCCCATGGCCGAGACCATGTCGTTTGCGCTGGTCGGAGCTCTGATCCTGACTCTGACCCTCATCCCGGTGCTGGCTTCGTACTGGTTCCGGGGCGGTGTGCGCGAGAAACCGAATCGCGCCTATGAGTGGATGAAACGGAAGTACGCGGTGCAACTGGACTGGGCGCTCGATCGCCCCAAGACAACTCTTGCCATCGCGTTCCTTATTTTCGGTGCATGCCTGCTGTTAGTCCCCTTTATCGGCGGAGAATTTATGCCTCACCTCGACGAAGGCGCGCTCTGGGTACGGGCTACCATGCCCTACACGATCTCGTTCGAGGAAGCCAGCAAGATTGCCCCACAGATCCGCACCATCCTGATGTCTTATCCACAAGTCACAGTCGTGGCGTCAGAACTGGGACGACCCGATGACGGCACCGACCCGACGGGTTTTTTCAACTGCGAGTTCTATGTGGGCTTGAAATCGTACAAGGATAAGGCGTGGACCGCTGATGTCAGCGACAAGAAGCAGTTGATCGAATCCATCAACCAGAAACTCATCGCCTTCCCCGGAATTATCTTCAACTACACACAACCGGCAGAAGATGCGGTTGACGAAGCCCTGACTGGCCTCAAGAGTTCGCTCGCCGTCAAAATCTACGGCGACGACCTGAATGTGCTTCAGGATAAAGCGATCCAGATTAAGAACACCCTGGCCAAAATACCCGGCTTTACGGAACTCACCGTGGTGCGCGAATTGGGGCAGCCCAGCCTGCTCGTGGACGTCGACCGCGACAAAATCGCGCGATACGGAATCAATGTCGCCGACGTCGAGGCCGTAATTTCGGCCGCTGTCGGAGGGCAAGCGGTCACTCAGGTCATTCAAGGGGAAAAGCTGTTCGACCTGGTCGTGCGCATGCAGCCGCAATTCCGCAGCAGCGCACGAGAGATTGGGAACCTGTTGGTCGGCACACCCGATGGGCAACAGATTCCGCTCAGCCAACTCGCGAACATCACCCAGGGCAACGGCGCGTCCTTCATTTACCGCGAAAACAATTCGCGCTACATCGGCGTTCAGTACAGCATCGAGGGCCGCGATTTGGAGCGCTCCGTCCGCGATGGCCAGGCGGCCGTCGACAAAGTGGTGAAACTGCCGCAGGGCTACCGCATGTCCTGGGGTGGTGAGTACAGCCAGTTTCTCGAAGCAAGGTCGCAGATGTATTTCATCGGACCCCTCGCCGTGGTGTTGATCTTCATGATCCTGTTTGCGCTTTACGGGAACTTCAAGTTTCCGGTTACGATTGCGCTGGGCGTGATCATGACCGAACCCGTGGGTGCGCTGGTTGCTCTCAAGCTGACACACACTCCGTTCAGCGTCTCTTCGGTTCTGGGGCTTCTGGCGTTGCTCGGCGTTTCTGTCGAGACGGCTGTGATTCTCGTGTCGTACATCAATAAGCTGCGCCAGGAAGGACTCGACATCCGCACGGCCACGCGGGAAGCTTCTCTGCTCCGGCTTCGTCCGATCATGATGACGGCGCTGGTGGCCTGCCTCGGACTGCTTCCGGCTGCGCTTTCGACTGGAATCGGCTCCGACACGCAGAAGCCTTTTGCCATCGTGATCGTGGCGGGATTGATCTCGCGGCTCTTTATCGGGTTCTTCGTCAATCCCGTGCTGTACGAGATAGTCGCGCGCGAAGGCGACGTTCTTCAGGTATAAGATCCCGCGTCTGGTCAATGCACTGGCCAGCTCGCTGGGACCTCAACATACGACCGATCTAGAGCTGCGACCGACGGGCAGCCCAGCAGCCGAACGGTGCGTTCCACGTCGGCTCGTAGGATCTCCAACGCTTTCGCGACCCCTGCCGGGCCCGCAGCGCCAAGGCCGTAGGCATAGGCTCGCCCGATGAGGACCGCACGCGCGCCCAGGCAGAGCGCCTTCACGATGTCACTGCCGCGGCGAACCCCGCCGTCCATGAGCACTTCAATCTGTCCCTTCGCAGCGGCAACAACTTCGGGAAGCGCTCGCAGCGTTGGGGAAACCGAATCGAGCTGACGGCCTCCATGGTTCGACACCACGACTGCGCGCGCGCCTTCGTCCACCGCGCGTCTGGCGTCGTCACCCGTCAGTAGACCCTTCACTACGATCGGGCCCGACCAGACTTCGCGGATCCAGCGCAGGTCTTCCCACCTCACGGTTGCGCTCGCCAGCGCCGCACCAACATCCACGAGTGCCATCGGCCCTTTGCCTGGGACCACAACGTTTTCGAGTTTGGGCACGCCACCATCCATCAGGAACGACGCCAGCCAGCCGGGATGCGCGAGGATGTTGGGCACGTACGGTACTCTCGCGAGCCACGATGGCCCGAGCAGTTCCTTCATGCCGTTGCGCGGATCGCGCTCTCTCAATCCGGCAACGGGCGTATCCACGGTGATCACCAGCGTGGAGAATCCTGCGCGGCGGGCCCGGTCGATGGAACCTTCGGCGGCTTCCCGGCCTCCCATTAGATACAGCTGGTACCAGCACGGGCCCTTCGACGCTGCCTTCACATCCTCTAACTTGTGGCCGGAAATGGTCGAGAGAATGTAGCCTGTGCCCGCTTCCCCCGCGGCGTGAGCCGCCGCAACCTCGCCCTCGGGATGCATCAGGCGGCTGTACCCGACGGGCGCGAGTATCGCAGGGAAAGCGAGTTCGTGGCCTATGACCTGAGTCTTCAAGTCGCAATGACCAACGGCGACTGCGCCGCGCGGACGAAACAGAACATCGCGGAAGGCACGGCAGTTTTCCGCCAGCGTGAGTTCGCCCTCGGCACCACCATCCAAATAATCGAACACCGACCTGGGAAGGCGGCGTTGCGCCATGCGGCGCAGGTCCTCGATGTTGACGACTCGTGAGATATTCACGCGTGAGGACGATGATAAAGCGGACAAGTATGCCAGGTCCAACGGGAAAGTCATGAACGCAACGAAGAGACAAGATCACTTGCCAGCCCACGAAAGCAATCGATCAACATGTAACCGAAGTAACTGGATGATGTCCTCCACTTCGTGGTGCAATCGGTTGCACCAAGGGATGGTGCCGGTAAATGGGGTTCTGGTTTGAGTTCGATCCGATCAATAAGATACTGCTCGGCCGGTTCGCAGGACGGCTCACCGACCACTCGCTATCAGAGTATTACTCGGCGGTTCGAAAGTACGCGAGAGCAACCGATGCCCGCGCGGGGATCTTCGACTTGTCCCTGGCGACGGAAATCGCGATATCCACCGAACAGGCCCGCAACCTGGCGCAGCAGGAACCGGCGATGCCGGACGCCACGAGACGGCCCAGCATTGTCGTAGCCCCGACTCTGCCGGGGCAAGGACTGGCACGCGTCTTTCAGATTTCGGGAGCGTCTACGCGGCCGCTATTGCGCGTCGCCAAATCCATGGATGAGGCGTTCGCCTCGCTCGGCGTCAAGTCTCCGCACTTCGAACCGTTGGAGTGACCGGCCCTCCCCCTCTCTTTTTTTGCTGCCGAACTCAAAATATTGATTCTGAAATACTTAGCCGATCGATATGCGCTCGGATGCCCGCAAAATCATGGGAAACAAACCACTTACATGCAAAATATTCTGAAATAAAGGGTTAGCGACTGCGGACTGCAAGAGGAGCTGTGCCTTTTCTTGTCCGTTTCGTGCAAACCATTGATTCTGCGGCTCTTACCGTTGGCGGACAGGCGCGAGCATCCGGCAAAATATTGGAAACAAACCACTTACATCTGAGACCTCGCGGAACGGCGGGTAAGCGCTCCCCTGCCGCTGCTGAGGTGGCCCGGTCCCTGCGTCCTTCATTAGCGAGCTGTTTCCTAGGGGGATGCACATGGTTCCATTTGCGCACTGTCTGAAGCCTGGGTCAAGGTTGGATGTCACAAGGAATGGATTTCCTGTTGTGGAGGCTGTGGAAAATGATGGGAAGAGGGCCGGGGGCGAGCCCAGAGCAGAACCCCATGCGCTAGCTTAAGGCAAGATTCGTTTGCGGTAAGCAGCAACCGATCCGAGCGGAAATCGGCAGGCTCTGACTGAACGCCTGGCTTGCCACAAAGCCGACGCCCGGCGTAGCTCAATTCCCGGGCGGCCCGTACCTCGGGGACTGCCGGGTATATCACCAAATCCCCAGATGTCTGCGCAAGATTCTCCCGAGGAATGGTTTCGAGTAGTCTGGGCTATTCGTACCGCAGCGCGACCATTGGATCGACGCGCATGGCGCGGCGGGCGGGAACATAGCATGCCGCGACTGCGACCAGCGTAAGCAGAATGGCCACGCCGGCTATTGTCGCAGGGTCATTCGCGTGAATGTCGTAGAGCATCGATTTCAGGTAGCGCGTCACGGCCAGGGCCACCCCGATGCCCACCAACGCGCCGGTAATCGCCAGGACGATTCCTTGCCCCACAACCAGCCTTAGCACGCCGCGCCGCTGCGCGCCCAGGGCCATGCGAATGCCGATTTCACGCGTGCGCCGCGACACTTCATACGAAAGCAGCCCGTACAATCCGATGCACGCCAGCACCAGAGCCAGGACACCGAAAAATCCTGACAGCTTCGCAATCATGCGCTCTTGAAACAGCAACTGGTCGATCAGTTCCTCCTGCGTGTGCACATCGAACACCGGCAAATTGCTGTCCATCTGGCTCACCACGCTGCGTATGGAAGCGCGTGACTGCGGTGGGATTCATTCCGGTACGGACTTCGAAACTCGTGTTGCCGCCGCTGGAGGGAACGTACATCGTAGGGTCGATCGGGCTCCGCAGGTCTTGATACTTCGCGTCGCTCACCACCCCTAAAATCTCCCAGCCCGGAGCTGCCCAGTCCCCTTTTGCCGGGTCGGCCTCGCGCGCACCAAAATGAACTCCCAGCGGATTGACTTTCGGAAAATATTTCTGCACGAACGTATTGTTCACGATCACCGGCACGGGCGCTTCCTTTGCCGCGCTCTCTGGGACCGCTGCGCTTCCGCCCGGAGCGAGAAGTCCCGCGTCCTTCGCTTTCTCCACGTCTGCCCGCGCTCTTTCCCTTTCCTCCGCCGCTTCGGCTTCGGCAAAATCCGCCGAATTGAAGTTTCGTCCCGAAAGCAGCTGCATGTGCATCATGGAGAAAAAACCGGCACCAATCGGAAGATAGTCCGCATTCGATTCCTGATCTTTCGGCGTGTTCTCAAGATGGAAGCCCGTTTCCCACAAGGACCCACTCAGCAGCGTGCTGTTCGAGTAGCTCACTGACTCGACCCCCGGAATTGCCGCGATACGCTGCTGCAAATCTCTGTAGAACGCATCAATCTGCGGCGTCTTGTATCCGATCAGCGTCGGATCCAATCCGAACGTCAGCAAATTGCGGGTATCGAATCCGGGGTCTACATTTCTCAGGTTCTGCAGTGTGCGTACCAGAAGTCCCGCGCCCACCAGCACAACCACTGCGAGCGCCACTTGCGCGATCACCAATCCGTTGCCCAAACTGAACCATCTTCCCCCCGCGCGTCCTTCCGCCGCCGAACTTCTCGTGCCCTCTTTCAGCGCCGGAGTCAAATCGATGCGCGTGCCGCGAAACGCGGGCGCGAGCCCGAAAATAATTCCCGTCAGCACCGCCGCGGCGAACGTGAACAGCAGCACGCGCCCATCAATGCCGGGGCTGAATCCAAACGGCTCGTCGGAGCTGCTTGTAAAAAGCGCCACAATCGTACGCGTGCCCCAAATCGCAAACAAAATCCCCAGCGCGCCGCCCACGAGTGAAAGAAGAACGCTTTCCGTCAGCAGTTGCTGCACGATTCTTCTGCGGCCTGCCCCAAGCGACAGCCGCACGGCAATTTCCTTTTGCCGCGCCGTCGCGCGCGCGAGCAGCAAACCCGCCACGTTGGCGCACGCAATCAGCAGCACAATTCCGACGGCCATCATCAGGACGTACAATTCACCAGAGATTTCCGTCGTCGAGCCGGTCAGTCCGGACTGCGCGGGCAGCGCGTCGACTTTCGGATCATCTTCCGGCTTCGAGAGCGGCTTCGCGCCGTGCAGCATATCGTTGCGGAAAACCGTGGTCACGGCGGCCTGCGCTTGCAATCTACCGACGCCAGGCTTCAGCCGACCGATGACGACCAGCCACCAGCTGTAAGCATCCGTCGCGCGTGCTTTTACCCACGGATGCGGGTTGATCTGCGGCAGCACGGAAAGCGGAACCCACACATCGTAGACGCGCCCCGGACTTAGACTGTCGAATCGCGGATCGGCTACGCCGATAATCGTGAACGGCACATTGTTGAGACGAACTGTTTTTCCAATCGCTGAGAGCGAGCCGCCGAACTGACGTTTCCAGTAGCCATGGTTCAAAACGACCACCGGTGGCGCGGAAACCGAATCGTCGCTGGGCGCTATCAGGCGTCCTGCAGCAGAACGAACGCCGAGGAGGGGGAAGAATCCGCCGGAAACCGCCTGCCCCCTAAGCACGCTCGCCATTCCTTTGCCGCTCAGATCAATCTGACCAGCGTTGGCGAATGCTGCGACGCTGGAGAACGCGCCCACCTGCGAGGCTACGTCATTGAAGTAGGGCATGGATAGCGAGCAGCCAGAAGAGGCGCCATCCCGCGATAACTGCCCCGAGCCACAGTCCCCGTAACCGCTTTGGCTATGGATATCGGGCGCCTTGCGGGCGCTCCATCTGAGAACCACGAGGTGCTGCGCGTCCTGCACCGGCAGCCTGCGCATGAGGATGCCATCAATCAGACTGAAAATCGCCGTATTCGCGCCAATGCCCAGCGCCAGCGTGAGGATGGCCACGGCAGTGAAGCCGGGAGATTTGCGCAACATGCGCAGGCCATAGCGCAAGTCTTGTATCAGCGTTTCCATACTGCCTCCTGATCTTTACGCCAAGGTGCAGAGGAGAGCAATTGTATCGGGAGAAAGACTCATCACATCAGCTCTTCCAATCGTTCCTAGCGGATGTCCAACAAAGTTGAAGTTGGCCAGAAGCTGGCTTGGAGGAAATCAATGGATCAACGCGGCACATCACTGAGCAACTCTCGAACTGTTGGTGTCGCGCAGGAGAATGGCATCGGAGACCGAATGAAAACGCAGCAGGGCCAGAGTCTTGCCGTCGGGGGACCAGCGGAAATCCTGGATCCTTTCAGAATCCTTGAAGTCAGTCAGCTTTCTTCCTTTTGATCCGTCCAGAGGCTGCATCCAAATGTTGTCCATTCCCGCGTCCTCGATGACGAAGGAAATGAATTTGCCGTCCGGGGAAAAGCGGAATGCGGCGCTGTCGGGCGGTCCCTGAGTACGGAATACCGGCTTGAGAGCGGGATCGAGGTCGAGGTTGCGCACGCCGGAATCCAAGCGGTCGAGCACGATCCGGTTGGAGTAGGTCTTGGATTCAGGATTCAGCACTTCCGTGAATATCGCCAGGGTCTTGCCGTCGGAGGAAAGTGTAGCCTGAATGGTGAGCGAATTCGGAGGGTTCGCTCCCGGCACGAGTTCGGGTTTGCCGCCGCCGGAAGAGATACGCGAGACGCCGTTCGCGATTTGCTCAGTGTAGTACAGCCATTTGCCGTCCGGCGAGCATCCCCAAAGACTGCCGAATTCTTTGGAGGTGAGCGGCACAGCGTCGGAGCCGTCAGGATTCGCTCGCCAAAGTCCGTTGGCGCTTGCTTGGCCGTGAACCATCCAGTTCAAAGCAATCCAGCGATCGTTGTCGCACGATACCGAATCGCTGATCCATGCTGCCGGATCGCTCAGAATGGTCACCGCGTGGGTGCCATCGGTGTGCTGCCGGACCAGGCGATCGCCGTGTGAGATGAGCAATTGCCCATCCCCTGTCCAGGAGAAGCTCGGCAGGGTTTCGCGGGTTGCGATGCCGGGCACGGGCGTAAGCGAGCCAATCCCGCTGGGCGGCATGAGAACGATCTGGGTAGAGGTCTCCTTCTGCACGGCTGCGAGGGTGTGGCCATCGGATGAAAGCGATAGAGAACTGTGGTCGGTGAGGTCGTTGGTAATGGGACGAAACGCGCCATCCGGGTAGGAGAACAGCCCAATTTGAGCTTGGATCGACAGATGGTCCCCGCGCGGCACATAGTTGACAAAGATTCCTCGTCCATCCGGCGCCCAGGCATTGCCCAAAATGATTTTGTCGGCGGGCGCGACGAAGGGCTCCAGGCTGCGGCGCGCGAAATCGAAGAAACGAATCTGGCTGAGAGATTTGGTGTTCGAAGTCAATGTTGAAATGGCAACGCGCTTGCCATCGGGAGACCCGGAGAGTTCGGCGGCAGGACCGCCCGGCGCAGCTTCGGAATACAGCACTTTCTCGTTTCCGCCGTCGGCGTCGGCTTCGAGCAATCGCCATGTGTTCATCTCGGGGTCGTTGTAACGGGAGTACACGATGCGTTTACCGTCCGGTGAAAACACCGGGCCTCCGTCTACATCCTTGGCAATCAAGGTGGGTGAACCGCCAAAGAGTGGAGCACGGAAAAGATTCAAGGCCGCTGCGCCCCCCGCGGTCTCTCGGATATAGAAAGAGTTGCCGTCGGGAGAGAAGACGAGCGAAGCGAACGATTGGCCCGACGCCGGGAGCACTTGCGTGTCACTGCCGGTAGGAATGTTTCGCAGCCACAGGCTTTCGTTGCCGTTGTCGGATTGCACGCTGAGCAGAAATCTGCCGTCCGGAGAAATAGCAGCGTTCAGCACTTTGCCGGTGCTGGTTAACTGCGTGATGGAAAAGCTCTGAAAAGGAGCGGCGGTCGGGCGTCGCAAAAGGGTGTATACGCCGTAAACGGCAGCGGCCAGGATGAGCAGGCCGGCGAGCAGAGCGGCCCCAGTCGCGGTCCCGTGCCTCCGGGCGGCGGCAACGGCGGAGGACGATGCCCCGGAGAGCCCCGATGGATCAACGGCGGAATCCGCAGCACTGGACAATTGCCCGGCGGATGCAGCGACCACAGGTCCCCCCGCCGCTCCGGACGAAGCCGAGGATTCGCTGTTCGGGGCGAACCGGCGCTCACTCGAATCCAGATCGCGCTTGATGCGCTGCAGATCGGTCCCCAGCTCGGCGGCTTGCTGGTAGCGCAGATTGCGATCCTTCTCGAGGGCCTTGTTGGTAACCTCTTCCAGCCGGGGAGGCAGATCAGGATTCAAGCGAACCGGCGGGACAGGAGACTTATGGAGAATTGCATCGAAGATCGCAGCCGACGTTTCACCACGGAAAGGTAGCGTCCCCGTGGACATTTCATAGAGCACAGCACCGAACGAGAAAAGATCGGTGCGATGATCCAGTACTTTTCCCAGTGCCTGTTCGGGGGACATATACGCGACCGTGCCCAGCGTAGTGCCGGGACTAGTTAGGTGCTGGTCGGTGCCTTCCGCAGTAGCCTGCAGTCCGGCGAGTTGAGAGGATTCGGCCTGGTCGGCCTTCACCTTGGCCAAACCGAAGTCGAGGACCTTCGCATGACCTCGCTTGGTCACAAAGATGTTGGCGGGCTTGATATCGCGGTGCACGATTCCGGCGGCATGCGCGGCATCAAGCGCATCCGCAATTTCGATACCCAGGCGCAGAATCTCGTCAATTTCCATCGAACGCCCGCCGATCCTGTGTTTCAGGGTCACGCCTTCGAGGAACTCCATCGCGATGAAGGCATGGCCATTCTCTTCGCCAATGTCGTGGATCGTGCAGATGTTGGGATGATTGAGAGCGGAGGCGGCCTGGGCCTCACGCCTAAATCGTGCGAGCGACTGTGCATCTCCGGCCACTTCGTCCGGCAAGAACTTGAGCGCGACGAACCGGTGCAGTCGTGTGTCCTCAGCTTTGTAGACCACGCCCATCCCGCCACCACCCAGTTTTTCCAGAACGCGGTAATGCGAGATGGTTTGGCCGATCATGTCTGTCGCAGAAACCTCAGGTGGCCGTATGGTAGGGCGGTGCTGCGAAGGAAGTCAAAGCAGAAGTTAGGAGGCCACTCCGGGGCGGCCGGGTCCACTTCACAGAGGTGGGGTTGGGGCTCGACGGGTGGATTGCGCAGAATTACGCGGACCGGATTGACACGCTCGACGGAGCCAGATATGTTTGGGCCAGTACGCTAACAGGGCGTCTCCTACCCGCGGCAAGGGAAATATCCCACCTGTTTTCGTTTTCAGGCGCGTCGTTACCTTCTTTCAGCCTGGTATCAGCGGGACACGGGCAAATATGAAAGGAGGACTTGTGACCCCGTCGAAGTTTTTACCCTCTCACTCATCCTTTGAGTCCATTCGGAAGCAGGCAAAGAAACTGGCCCGCCAGGTGGCCGCTAACAACCCCGATGCTGTGGCCCGCGTACACGCCCAACTACCGGCTCCGAAGCTTCCTCTAGGGCTGCGAGACGCCCAGCTTGTGCTCGCCCGGGAATACGGCTTCGCCGGCTGGCAGGACCTTCGCGCGGTGGTGCTCCGTCAGGAAGGCAAAGGCCTGCAGTGGGCTGCCGCCGAGGCGGAGCACGTCATCCACGACAACAGTGTCGAGCGATTGACACAACTGGTTCGGGAGTATCCAGCGCTTCTATCGTGGCGTGGCGATTCCGGAGAATCGTTACTTCAGTTTGCCACCGGCTCGTTTGGTGACAGCGGCGATCCTTACCGGGAGCAGATGTTCACACGCCTGGAATGCGCCGAGTTTCTGTTAAACGCTGGGGCCATGGCGAACCCGGCGATCTGGGAGGATGCAATTCGCGCCCGTGCCAAGGGAGTGTTGCAGCTCCTTTCGCGCAAGGGTGTTCTGCCGCGCAGGCTCGATGTTCTCGCCGCACTGGGTGACGACGACGGCGTACGCGATGGTCTTGAGTCAGCACGGACCCGCCCCGGTGGCGATGCCGCCGCCGTCACGCAGGCGTTCCTCTGTGCCTGCCGTTTTCAGCAACGGGCGGTCGCCGCTCTCCTTCTCAACCGTTGCATCGAGCTCGACCCCGCGCTCGCGCGACGAGTGGAGAAATGGCGTGGAAGAAGCGAGTTCATCGACTACCTGGCCAAACATCCTCAAGAGTACGGGAGTCCCTGGCAGACGGTCGTTATGAACGAACTGCTAGGGGCGATCGATGAAAATGACCTCGAAGAGTTCAGCCGGTGGTTAGAGCAGGAACCCGATCTGCTCGGTGAATCCAATGTGGCGCTGCAGGTGGAACTATTAGAGCGAGCGGTATTGAAAGATCGCGGGCCCTTTATCATACGGCTGCTGGAGCGTGCTCCCGCGCTAGCGAAGAGGCGCCCTCCTACGTCCGCGCTGGTGTTTGCTCTGGAATATGGGAAGTCGCATCTCATTCCCGGGTTGAGCTCGATTTGGCCGCTGCCCGAGGATCTCTGCCACGCGGCCGGAGTAGGGGACTTCGCGCGAGTCAGGGGCTGGTTTGATGAGGCCGGCCGGCCGAGGTTGGGGAGCCTCGGTCAGCACTACCCTGCCAACAACTCTTCCGTTTTGCGAAACCTGCATTGGACCCCCGCCAACGCGCAGCACATACTGGACGTGGCGCTGGCCTGGGCGTGCATGAACCGGCATTTTGAGATTGCGTCTTTCCTGTTGGAGCGCGGAGCCAATATCAATACCAACTGGAGCACGCATGAGCCAGCTAGCATCCTGCACGAATGCGCCGTCCGCGGGAACTATGAAGCAGCGCAGTTTCTCATCGACCACGGCATCGATATGACGGTTCGAGATTATCGCTGGAACGCCAAGGCGGAGGGGTGGGCATACCACGCCGCCAAGGACCAGAACATGGCGGAGTTCCTGGCGCGCGCCGAGAGCGCCCGCAAAGTACAGTCCCTTTGAAAGGGCACGGTCAGCGCGTTCGAGTCCCAAGTAAGAGGAGAGCAGGCCCAAACGGCGGCCGGGAAGCGTCCGGTCAGCAACGGGAAGTTATGGGCGTCAACTTTTACCCAAGCACCCGAGGGATTCCTTCCGAATTGCCCATTTAGGAACTTCGTGAATCGCCGTCAAAAGCCCAGGAAATAACGAATAGAACCGGACCCCATGCCCAGTAGGATCAGGGGAATCACCTTCAGTTTGAATCTTTGGAGTAGCAGGAGCGACAATAGCACCGCGCCTGAGTGCCAGCAGAATAAACATGGAAGGCAGCACAAAGAGTGTTCCGGCGAGAATGCCACCCCGCTTGCCATGCAGCTTCCAACCGATGTAGATCGCAAGCTGCTGTGCTTCAGGCCCGGGAAGGATCATGCAATGGCTTAGGGCATGGAGGAAGCTTCGGTTGCTGATCCACTGCTTCTTCTCGACCAACTCGTCATGCATGATGGCAATGTGCGCGGCCGTACCGCCGAAGCTGATCCATCCCAGCTTGCACCAGAAACGTAGCGCTGCCTTAAAGGAAGGTTGCTGCGGCGCATCTTTCATCCCGGGGCATCCCAGCTCCCAAGAGCGAGATATCGGCAAAAGAGTTCTCAGAATTCTGTACCCTTAGCGATATTATAACATCATAATGTATGGAACGAAGCCGTTTGAAGTTCGCTCTTGACGCTTCGCGTTCGACAACGATCAAACAATAGAGAGGCTTTTTGAATATGAATCAACTTGCTCAATCATTGGAACGGGAAGGCAGCAGCCGTTTTCCATTCTTAAGCAAAGGTCGTGCATTCTTGGCAAGACCTTCGATAGCTCGTTGGGCTCCTATTCCGCTACGCCTGATAGTTGGCTACGGTTTCATGGAGCATGGCTTCGCGAAACTGTCGAGGGGGCCTGTAGCGTTCGCTGCCATCCTGCATACGATGGGCGTACCCGCGCCGCATCTCATGGCGTGGCTTACCATTCTGACCGAACTCATCGGCGGTCTGGCCGTCCTGCTCGGAGCTTTCGTCCCACTTGTAAGTCTGCCAATGGCCGCCGTTCTCTTGGTAGCGATGCTGACCGTCCATCTCCCGTATGGGTTCAGCTCGATCAAGTTGCTGAGTGTGACGTCCGGCCGGGCCCAATTCGGGCCGCCGGGCTACGAGCTTGATCTGCTCTATCTTGCGAGCCTCGCGGCGCTCGTATTCGGTGGTTCTGGGCCGATGGCAATCAACCACTATCTCAAAAAGAAATGACGGCCGCTATCATACGCCGCCCAAGACATCGGAAGATTTTCAGCGAGGAGTCTTTCGGACAAGTCGTGTTACGAATTGGACGAGGTCTCCCCGGTAGTGCAGTGTTTCGTAATCGACTGGACGGCTGCCCGTGGAGTAGGAAGTTCGTTCAATGCGAAAAATGGGGCTCCGTGGTTTCACTTTTAGCGCCCTCGCAACCTCGTTCTCAGCGGCCACTGCGTCCAATTTGTACTCCGCCTCGACCAGCAGAACATCATATTTGCGTTCAAGGAGCGAAAAAATGGGCTCGCCCTTCAGATTGTTGGTGATGATCTTCTTACCGATCTCCAAGGGCAGGTAGGTCTCGTCGAAGGAAAGGGGAACGCCGTCTGCCAGGCGCACGCGACGAATTCTGACGACGCGCTCGCCTCTTGTCAGCCCTAAGTGGCGCGCCACGGTCGCGTTAGCACTGACGATTTCCTTACCGATTACGCGGGCCGTTGGCTTGCGGCCAAGTAGGTGCATATCTTCTACAAAGCCGCTCAGCTCTTTAAGGTCCTGCATGATCTTTGGCGCGGCGACGAATGTGCCCTTGCCGCGACGAATCTCGACGAGTCCGCGGCTCACAAGATTCTGAATAGCCCGACGGACGGTGATGCGACTGACGCCGAATCGCGCAATGAGGCTGTCTTCGGTGGGCAGTTGATCGCCGACCTTCAGGTCTCCAGCGGTAATCTCGCCAGCGACGACTGTTTCGACGCGTGCGTAGAGAAGAGAGTCATGCGTCGCTGACATGACGACATTATAACGTCGGATGGGTTCACCTGAACCCATCCTGCGTGCGCATAGCCTCTGAGCGACGGGCAACCCTAAAGGAATTCTTAAGCTAGTGCTGATGGGGCAGAGCCCCCATGAGTATTACTTCTAGTTTGCCCCATTAACCAGCAACCGACGGCAGGTATATCGGTTGATTGCTTTTAACCGCCAGAGCACGAAAGCTACACTGAGCGCGACCATGCTTGCGTCACAAGGAGACGACCCCGCCCGGCGCGATCTCACTGACTTACTGTGCGACGGCTTTGGCGGTGGCTTTGGCGCCATCCTTTATGCCGACGGCCGTCTTCTCCCCGCCTTTATCGGTGTATTTCACGGTGACGGTGGCACCCTTCTTGGCGTCCAGGTAGGTGTCTACACTGCCCGTCTCCACACCTTTGCCAGTGTCTTTTGCAGCCTTCACTGTGGTCTGGTCGGTGTACTTGATCGTGTGCTCAGTACCGTCCGCGGTCTTGACAACCATAGTCTTGCTTGCCTTGTCCACGGACTTCACAACCCCCGAAACTACGTGAACGAGGTCCTCAGCGATCGCCCTCTGCCAGGCGATACCCGCCACCAAAACGAACAGTCCGGCCAGCAGGATGATGCGCTTCGAGTGATCCAACATGGCAATTCTCCTTTGTGAATTGTGGGCCTTTTCTAAGTCCGGTTCTCGTTTCGTCGTAACGACCGTGAGCCAGGCAGGGGATCCTTTCGAAATGGAGTTGCTTGATGAACGTAAAGAGCCGGTTCACACATCGGGAGTCCCCGAACTGTGTCGTACCCCAGTGCCGAACAGGTAACTCCGTTCTCAGATAATACGTCGATTATCCAAGTCTAGGAGTGCCACGGCAACGGGGGAACTGGCAGAACTGACAGGCCGAGGGGGGTGGGAATCCTTGAGTGCCAAATCAGGGAATCTCTGATTGACAGCAGGGAATGCGCCTTGGCATAAGCGAATCGATGAACACCACGCCGTTCCGGAGGTGCAAGATGGCCCCTGACGAACGAGAACGTATGCGCATTCTCTGCGAGCGGATCGCCAAAGAACAAGACAGCCACGTATTCAGCACACTGGTTCAGGAACTCAACGAACTGCTGGAAGGCAAACCGGCGAGGCTTGAGCAAGAGCCCCAGGAAACATTAAGGACAGACCAGCTGCACCGGGCCGTGGCTCGCGGGGATTGCTGGTGCTGATAGGGGTTAGTTGATCAGTAGAATGAAAGTGGCAGAGCTGCCACCATTCGGGCAGCCCAATATAACGGCCGAACCCTGAGATCTGACGGATATCTGCACGCTGCTCCCCACCGATCCAGCGAGAGAATTCAACGTCTGCTGCGTGATTGTAGTCTGAAGATGGCGGGCATCGGTGAAGGTGGTTGGCAGTGGGGTATCGTTCCACATGATCTGCGATTGGGGGACGAAACCGCTTCCGGTCACGATCAGCGGAACTGATTCGGCGTCGCTGGGAAGGATGTCGGGCGAGAGTGAAGTAATTAGGGGTTGAGGCATCGCGGCGGGACAGATGCCCCCGAAACCCACGATGGCGGTGCAAGTGGTCCATCCCGAGAGTAGCAGGGTCAGGACTGTAACCAGGGCAAAGCGAGCCGAGGGAAAGAGCTTGCAGCGACTAACGAGGCAAGAGAACATACGAGCCTCCGTATCAACGGCCTTTCACCAGTTTAGTCTTTCATTATTCTGTCTTCATTCTGTCTTCGCGACGACCATGCTGGGAAGCCGAGCATCGTCGGCTTTCGTTCCGGCTGTCTAACGAACATGGTGTCGAGTGGTTCACTTCTTCTCCGGGGTGGGCTGGTCCATCTGTTTCAGTTTTTGTTCGAGCAGCATCTTTTCCTGCTGCTTGGTTAACTTGGGGAACAGGAAGGCGATTTGCATCTTCATGGTCCACGGCGAAGCTCCGGGCGGATGGACGGCATTGCCGTAGAACTGCGTAGTGATGTTGACCGGCTGGAAACCGAGCTTCATGATTCGTCCCACGCCTCCGCCGAACGGAACAACCCAGACGTTGCCGCTGCTTGCCCTCCAGTTGGCGGTGATGATGGGGCCGCTGGTGAGGTACCACCCCTTCTTCATGTTGTAATTGGCAAACCACTGCAGAAGGAACTGGTTCACGGCGGGCTTATCCAGATCGGAATGACCGGCGACCGACCAGTAGTTGTTGGCAAGAAAACCAATCGTCCAGTGTGTGGGCTGCACGAGCACGACGAGCGAAGGCCCCATGCTGAATTTCCCCTGGCCGAGATAAGTCGTATTGGTTGCCGTGGGGAAGACAAACGTCGGGCCAATGCCCCAGATCACCTTGCTCTTCTTGGGCGAGAGGAAGAAGGAGGGGTTCAAGTCTCCAAAACCGTAGACTCCCGTCTGTTGCGCGGGCGGCCCGGGTGGCTGCGGGACGGGAATTGGCTGATAGATGATCGGGGTGATCCAGCGGGTGATGAGGTTCCAGTTTTTCCCCAAGCTGACTGGAATCACCGGCTGGATATTCAGAACATTCTGGACGCGGTTAGCCGGCTGAATACCGAAGTTCCAGTTTTCTTGCACGGGAACGCTGATGAGACTCGCGACCGGATTCTGCGCAGCGTTTCTCAGCGCATCGCTATTTGTTGCGGCCGCTGGAGTTGCCTGTGTGGCAACCGAAGTTCCCTCGGGGCCGACGGGCGTATCTTGCGACGACAAGAGCGGAGCGGATAGGGGAAATAGTGATAATGCCAGCAAGGCGTGCACTGCCGTTTTCATCCGCTTCATCACTTCTCTCTCTCTCTCTCTTTCTAAGAATTAAGTACGGTGATCGTTCGACGCCTGCCTGTTTTGATTGGGCCCTCGTTCCTCGGAATCGGAAGTGCGGAGGGCCCGGAAATGGCCGACAACTTGATGCGATGTGAGCTGAAGAAGTAGCAACACAGAGGCGTGTCACGTCCTTCAAACTGACAAACGTCCACGAAAGGCGACTGTACGGCCAAGGTGTCGCGACAACTACTGGCAAAACTGACAGCAATAGCCGAAATCGCGCGGGCGGATCCCCACGCATGAATGCGTGATTGTCGCGTTACCGGCGGTTCTCGATTTGAGGCCGGCGTTGTGGCTGGTCGCGAACATGAAGGGAACGACGGACCATATTTTGGTCGCAGGGTTTGCTAAGGCTGTTGCGTTCACAAGTGGTCGGCGTGGTCGATCTGGGTAACGATTTGGCTGGTATCCGCGCGCTTACGATCACTGTGCGGGAGTGATGGTGATATTCCGAAAAGCAACGTGTCCAGCCTCGCTGCCCTGCAAGTAAATGGGGCCGGGCAGTGCTTCGTGACTATCCAAAGCGCCACCGGTGATGCCCGGGATTTCCTGTTGGTCAATGATGGTGTGACCATTTTGAACCACCGTGACCACCCGCCCAACCAGTGTGATGTCGTAGGTCTGCCAAACACCTGGCTGGCGCGGCTGTTCCGGAGACGGGGCCAAGAAGCCATAGATGCCGCCCGTGCGCATGGTCGGCCCCTCTGGCTGAGGATCGTTTTCGATCTGGAGTTCGTACCGGCCGCGCAGGTAGATGCCGCTATTCGATCCCGGCGCGCAATTGAATTCGACGTGGAGCTTGAAATCTTCAAACTTGGCTTCGGAGATCAGTTCTGGGCCGTGTCCGGGACTCACCAGCGTTCCGCTTTCGACCGTCCAGACCGGCGTTGCTTTCGGATCGCTCATCTTCCACCCGCTCAGATCCTTGCCGTTGAACAGCGGAGTCGGCGTTCCCCATTTCGGAGGGCTCCTTCTCCTTAAGGACGGCGCTCTCACGCCCGTCCACTGCCACGGAGTTCCATCGGGTCCGGTGGTCGTCCCCACCAGAGCCTGGTCAGAGAGGTTGCCATCAAAGACCATGTCGTCTTTCCGGTCTTCCTCGCCCTTGGGAGAAACGAACGTGATCCGGTCATTCGATATCTCAATTTTCGGGAGCGACCGCGCGTTTCCCCAACGGCTCACGAACCGAGCTTTGAGCTGCCTGTCTTCCTGCGTTACTTCCAACCACGAGGGATATTCGCGAAGAGGAGTTTTGAGGGTCAAATCCCAACGTCCGAGAAAAGGCTGAATCGAGGCGGCTGTGTCCGCAGAGTTCTTCGGTTCGGAATACACTCTGATCGAAAGCAACAGGATGAAGGTGGAGAGCGCGAATGCTCTGCGTCTGAAGCCCGATCCGCAAGAATTTCGGTTCACTCGATTGGCCATTGGACACTCCTCCAACAGGGGATTGTAATTTATCGCCGGCCGCGACGAGCGAAAAACGGATGGTTGCAGATTGGCAGCCTTCGGCTCCCCGGCTGCGTGCGGTGTAATTCACTTTCCTGTCGACACAGAGATCAATATCTCGGGTGGGCATTGGTCTTCACGAGACTAGTACTTTTGACAATTACATTCCCAAAATGAGTGAGCGCAGAATGCAAAGAGTCGGCCTCGTCTCGCAACTGCGATCGGTCGCGCTGTATTTCTTCCGAAGAAGTCGCCGCGTCCCGTGCGTTGAAATTATCCGCTCGTAGCCCGTTTGTCTCATAGACGATCGGCACAAAAATCTGGAGAAGAACCAATGACGCAAACGAATGACAACGAAAGCGCCGTCGTCGCCACTTATCTGCAGCACAGCGACGCCGAGAACGCCATCAACCTGCTCAAGAAGCATGATTTCAACATCAAGAAGCTCGCGATCGTGGGTCGGGGGTATCACACAGAGGATCAGGTTGTCGGGTACTACACAACCGGCGACCGGATGAAGCATTGGGGCAAGCTAGGTGCGTTCTGGGGCGGAATCTGGGGTCTGCTGGTGGGATCGGCGTTCTTCTTGATCCCTGGTGTTGGACCAGTCATGGTCGCTGGTTCGGCAGTCGCATGGATCGTCGGCGGGCTGGAAAGTGCTGTAGTCGTGGGCGGCTTAAGTGCGCTCGGGGCAGGTTTGTTCAGCATCGGAATCCCCAAAGACAGTGCGCTGAAGTACGAGAGCTCCGTCAAAGCTGGCAAGTTCGTGCTCATTGCCCACGGGACAGCGGAAGAGGCGGAAGCGGCCCGCCGCATTCTGTCGAGCACAGCGGCTGAGGAGGTCAACGTTCACGAACCGGACCGGCCGGCGGTAGCCGCGTAGATGCGTCGCACCGCTCACATTCACATATCACTTTCGGCGAATCGACGAATTTATGGCTGAACAAATAAGGATCGCAAGAGTCGTGATTCGGACGGTATTGCTACTGGGGCTATCGCTCGCAAGTAGTTTTTCCAGCTTTGCGAGAGACAAAACTGAAACGATCGACGCAACGGCGTTCGGCACCGGCACTCAATTGGGAGCCAATATTGGCGTCACATTGAATATTTACCAGTACTCGACGCCGGCGGACAGACAGATTCTGATCCAGGCGTATCAGAAAGGCCAGAACCAGGGACTCGTCAGCGCACTGCAGAGAATGAAAGCAGTAGGCCACGTTGAGATCACAGGGACGCTGGGCAATGACTGCTCCTATATCAAGATGATTCCGACTCCGACCGGCCGGAAAATCATCTTTGTGACCAATCGCTGGATCAGATTTGGTGAAGCGTACTGGGACACTCAATCCCAATCCTTCAATCTGACGGCCGGCATTATCGAGTTCAATGATCAGGACAAGAGCAAGAGCACGGGCGTGCTTTATCCCGCGGCCCAACTCGTTCTCGACAGCCAGGGAGAATTGCAGTGGGATCTGCGAGAAAACGCATGGAAACTGGTGGACATCCTCGATTGGGCGGGAACGCCAGGCGTTAAAGGAATGTTGTCCCCAAGATCTCGGGATCAGGTCGGATCTTCTTGGTTCATGGGGCGGTCCTGGACTTCAAAATCGTGAGGTGCATTATGAAGATTTATCGATGCCTGGTACTGACATGTGCTGCGCTGTCCTTGGTGGTCATGGTTTTTCCGAGCAACGCGACTGCTCAGTCGAATAGCAAGTACGCGTGCTTGGAGCCGAATCCGGCGCAATTGTGTACAACCGCGAACACGTGCGGATCCGCTTCCAGTCCTTGTTCTGTGGATGTGAAGCGGACGTCGGATTCGGCCTCCTCTACTCCCAGCATACCGAACGCCAAAGGTAATTCTCTGTTCTGCGTGAAGGTCGGCACGAAGGTGACGTGGATGAGTTCGGAGAAGGAGAACGGCTTTGTTGTGGACGTTGGGCCAACCTCTCCATTTGACCCGGCTGGAGCCATCATCGGCGGATCGGACCGCGCTGTGTCTGTCGTAGCGAAGAGGCCGGCATGCGTTAAATACTCCGCGGGCGCTTGCCGGTCAGGGGCGATTTACGGGATGTGCGACACGGCGAATGCCGAACTGATCGTAACAAAGTAGCAGACGGTGAACATCGAAACGAGCACAACCGCGGCGGTCGATGCCTTCCAACCGCCGCGTTGATTTTGGAGTAGAGCCATGAATGCGAGACACGCTAAGAAAGTCCTAGCCGTAGCGCTTAGCTTCATCCTTATAGCAGCGGCACCGCGACTTTCGTATGGATACCAGGATTCGGGCGCCCCCGCGACTGACTCCGGAAATCCAACAGAGTCTGCTCCGATGAGCGCGAGCAACCTGCAAGCGCTGGTTGCGCCCATCGCACTCTATCCGGATGCGCTGGTAGCGCAGATTCTTGCGGCGTCGACGTTTCCCGACGAGGTGGCAATCGCAAACTACTGGCTAGAGCAAAACAAATCGTTGACCGGAAGCTCCCTGATGCAGGCGGTGGACAAGCAAACTTGGGATCCAAGCGTCAAAGCGCTGACCCAGTTCGCGTCTGTACTCAACAACATGGCGACGAATCTCACCTGGACTTCGTCTTTGGGAGAGGCCTATCACAATCAGTCGGCGGATGTGATGACGGCAATCCAGACGCTGCGCGCGCAGGCCAAGGAAAAAGGCAATCTGAAGTCCAGTTCCCAGATCATGGTGGTGCAGCAATCGCCGCAAACGATCGTGATTCAGGCGGCGAATCCGCAGATCGTTTATGTCCCGCAATACAACCCGGCGGTGATTTATGGCTATCCGTACGTGGTTCCCGGTTATGTCGCACCTGCATATTCCACGGGCGATGTGGTCGCGGCCGGCTTGCTAGGGTTCGGAGCTGGGATCGCTGTGGGCGCGATGATGAGCGGCGGATGCTGCGGATGGGGATACAGCAGTTGGAATTGTGGTTGGCACGGCACCGCGGTGGTGTATCACGGCGGAGGATACTACGGGAATTCTGCCTGGCACGGCGGTTATTACAACGGCGGGTATCACGGCAGCTACGGGTATAACAACTCCTATAACCACTACGGGAATAATTACAACAACAGCTACCACGGCGGTGGCAACACCTATAACAAGAATGTGAGTGGGAATACGGTCAACGTCAACCATCAGAGCGCCTCGAATTTCAGCGCCAATCATTCGGCAGCTTCCAATTCATGGGCCCAGCATGACAATGGAAGCGCTGGAAAGTCGACCGCTTTCAGCGGCATGGACGGGCACTCGGGAGGATTTGGCGGTTCGAGCGGCTGGTCTTCGAGAGCGGAAAGCGGCCGCGGCTGGGGGAGCATGGGCTCCAGCGGTTTCGGCGGCGGCCGCTTCGGCGGCGGTGGTGGTGGCCGCTTCGGCGGTGGGGGTTTCGGAGGTCGTCGCTGACGCGGGCCGGTTGCGTTGTGAACGGACCGATCAAGAGACCTCAGGCATTTGGAGGAATGGGTATGTCTTGTCTAATTTGCAGACCTCGGATTCAAGGTGCACGGGCCGCGATGTTTGTCGCCTTGTTCGGACTGATCGTCTCGCTGGCTTCGTGCAACAAGTCGGAAAATGCCGCCGCCGCTCAAAGGACTTTCGCGTCACCCGCAGAGGCCGGCTCAGCGTTTCTGGAAGCTGCCAAGTCTGGGGACCAGGGTGCATTGTTGGCGATCTTCGGTCCCGATGGCAAGGATGCACTGTTTTCCGGAGATCCCGTGAAGGATAAAAATGCCCTGCAGGACTTTGTCGCTGCATACACGCAGATGAATCGTTGGAGTGAGATCAAAGCAGGCGGCGAGATTCTTTATGTGGGTGCTGACAACTATCCCTTTCCGATTCCATTGGCCAAGAATGCTTCAGGTCAGTGGGTCTTCGACACGGCTGCCGGCAAAGATGAGATATTGGCTCGCCGTATCGGCAAAGGAGAGTTGACTGCGATCGCTGCATGTCTCGCGACCGCCGACGCGCAGCAGCAATACTTCAGCCAGAGTCACGACGGTGACAGCACCAAGCAGTTCGCGCAGAAGTTCGTGAGCGATGAAGGCAAGCAAGACGGGCTGTATTGGAATGCTGCAGAGGGTCAAGCTCCCAGCCCTCTCGGCGACCTTGGAGACTTTGCGAAGGCGATTGGTTACAGGAATTCCGGGGACAAGCCCCAGCCCTTCAATGGCTACTACTTCAAAATCCTCGCCAAACAAGGCGATAAAGTGCAGGGCGGCGCGAAGGACTACATCGTGAACGGGAAGATGACCGGCGGTTTCGGCATTCTTGCGTATCCCGTGGACTATAGGAATTCGGGAATCATGACGTTCGTCATCGGCAAGGACGGCACCGTCTACCAAAAAGACTTAGGCGAAAAGACTGCAGACGTCGCAGCAACCATGGCGGAATACAATCCGGGCGAGGGATGGAACAGCGTAGTCACTACGGCAGCGATCAAGCCTTAGGACAGGGTGCGTGTTCTTGCGAAACAAACCTGTGCGGGAACTTGATTGAGAGAAATGGGTAGGCGCGAGGAGACTCGAACTCCTGACCTCTACCGTGTCAATTTGAGGTCAATGACCTAAAACCCTTTCCCCGTCTAGCTTTTCCGCACTCGAAAGGACCAAAAAAACACTCTCTAGAGTGCCTGGTTTTGATGGCGAGTTGATGGCAAGTTTTCGTACCTCGCCCGGTCAATGCGTTATGTCGAAATTGGCGGGGGAGGAGGGGTTCGAATCCGCCTGAAAACATCCAACAAAGGACTTTTCATCTCCGCTCAGCTTGCAATTGCTTTTTCCCTCTCAGGTCCAATTTCAGAAAGCAAATCCTCGAAGAGTATCAAGACTGTCAGGATGGTGCTTGGTGAGGAAAATTGCGCGGACCTCGGTGGCGCGCTGCGGTTCAGAATCTCCAAGTCGCACATTCCCATCGAGTAGTGGGTAGCCTATACGTGCTCAACTGCCCTGGATTTAGTCCTTTTACAGTCGCGGATCTGCTCTGTAGTAAATCCGCCGCCACAAACGCTGCAACGCCAGCCTGGAGACGCGGATTGCCTGCGTCCTGGCTCCAGCCGATCGGTGCGCTGGGCCCTTACCAGTTCGCTGCTACACCGCGGACATTGTCGGCTGATCATAAGATCCTGTGCCCAAAAACATCCTCTCCGCTCTGGAGGATTATTCGCCGGGGTGAATCGTGCGCGCCTCTTCGATCGTGAGTCTGGAAGGGTCACAAAAGCCGTACCCCTTCAGACAGGCTGCGTAATTGCGCTTGTGCTGGGCGTCCGCCAGTGTTTTGGCTTCCGCGACCGTCAGTGCGGTGTAATCACAAGTTTCCTGTCCATCTTCTCACGCTCTTGCGTCCAAAGATATTTCCGGAGACTTGCTTTCATCTTTTTCGCCATCCGAAAGATTCGTTCCACCAGTGACGAGAGACGGGGGCCATGTGTTTGTTGATCTGGCCAGAACCATGCGTGCGTTCCGGCCAGTCACAAATCCGTCCTGCTGACAGCTTCCTGTTGCAGTTACTTCGTGTCTTCTTTTGCTTCCGCAATGTGCGCCTTCTCGCGGGCTTCGGCTACGGCTTTCATAAATGGTTCCGCACTCTTCGGCGTTGCCACCTTGCCCGAGAGAATGTTGCGGAATTCCATGTGCTTGCCGTAGATCGCGGTGGTGGAGTCGTTATCCTGCTCCACAACTGCGCCTTCGAGCGTCAGGCCGGCGAACACGCCTTTGGAGCGTGAGTAGGTCAGCACCTCAGTGGTCATCTTCCAATCCGTTCCCGCGGAAGCATGACGACCAACCGGACCCGCCGCTACCGACCCCTCGCCAGTCAGTTCGAACTTGCTGGAGAGCAGTTGCTGCAGACCTTTGTCGTTCATGACCAGCATGATCAGGTCCACGCCTTCGAGGCCGATTTGAAATCCAGCACTGCCGCCGCCGACGGAGACGAATGCGGGTGCGCTCCAACCCTCAGCGGTGCGGCAGGAGGCGACGCCACGTCCGTGCTTGCCACCAAAGACGAATCCACCTTTGATCATGTTCGGCACCACCAGGATGCACTTGGCATCGTTCAACACTTCCTCGGGGATGCCTTTGTCCGGCGCGGCCATAATGGCGTTAACGACATCGACCGACGATTGCAGGCGTGCTACCGAATCTTGGCGCGCCGAACCAGCCAGCGCGTAGGTGCCAAACGTTCCCATGATGCCCATCAACAGCAGTGTCATTGTTTTCTTCATTGAGAGTTTTCCTTTTGGGTGCCAACCGAACTAAGAGGAGAAAACTTCAGATAGCTGACTTAGCTCAGAGGACCTGAAAGAGAGAGGAATTGCTCGTCTCAATAGCCATGATCGCTCAGAGCGCGCGCGATAGCTGGTCTGAATTGCTCACTTCCAGCCTGGCTGCCAAATCACAACGTTCAATGCTCTATCGCTAGACGACGTCTGAGAGCGAATGTGAGCAATCGTGCACAGTATCATCAGCCCTGATCTGGCATCGTTAGCGCGACGGTGAAATCGATGAAACCCGTTTTTGCTTTCTTTCCAAAGCTGCTGACGATGTTTAGGCCGCAGTCCCAGCAATTCCAGTCACAGAGGATGTGTCCGTTCTGCGGCCTGATTACCCCGCGCGCCAAACGATTCTGTCTGGAGTGCGGCAAGTCGCTCAGCCCTGCTCCGGCCAAGGTGCGAGAAGCGAAGCAAGAAGGATAAAGGGGGGCCATGAGCATCTAACTGCTGCTTGTGCTCTCCCGTGATCTGCCGGTGCGCCTGAGATGTGCCGCCTTCTGTGCTCTCAGCGTTCCTTCTGTTCGTTGCGCCGGCTTCACATTCAGAACAAAGTGGACAGTCGCCCATAGAAAGTGAGGTCCATCGGATTTCGTCACAAGAGCGTCGACGGATTTCAGAGCACCTTCCGGCAGTTCCAAATCGTCTGCGACCAGGACGATGGGAAGCTCTGGATTGGCCTTCTTGATCTCAGCTGCAACGGTCGCGCCACCCAGCGGGTCCAGATGGTACTCGAGCACAATCGCATCTACGGGCCGCGACTTCAGAAGCCGCAGGCCTTCAGAACCGTTGTTCGCCGTGAGGACCTCGTATCCATTTTCCCGCAGCAGGGTCAATTGAGCTGGGTCCCGGTGGATGCAGAGCAGTGTGCTGTTCATTGCCATGCATCAGGTATATACGCGGGACGTCCCGCGATTCTGCCCAGAATTGCTCACATCGCGCGACTGTCGAAATCGCACAGCAGAGCAATTGTGCTCAGATATCGCAAAGCCAAAACCATAGCATCGCTTGTGTACCTCTTTGTGGCTTGGGGAATCTCATGAAAAACCAGTATCTGCACCTCTCCGCTTACCCGTGTGGCACATGCACCGCTCCGGTCATCGCAGGCACGCTTGCGGTTCGTGAGAATGAAATATCGAAAGAAACGGATATCCGTCCCGTGGGGGCGATCTGTCTGGCGTGTGGCCATCACCAGATCACTGCGACCGCGCCGGCGCGCGTCCGACACTTGCTGCCAATCGAATGGACACCGGCATGTAGCGTCGAAGCCTCTCAGCTGACGACCTCTTTCATCGAAGCACTCAACCGGCCATAGCTGCATTAGCAGATTCAAGAACGCGGCAACACTCGAACTGAGCTTTCTTGCTCAGGCTGCCACCGCGCGAAGTGAGATGGTCTCTATACACAAGCATCTTGCAAACGAGACAGAGTCTCAGGGTGTCTCGTGCGAGAATCGTCTCCCTCCTGCGCGCAGTCCGCAGCAGCACAGCACCACCGGGCACGGGCAGGATCATCGGGCAAAGGAATAAAAAGTGAGTACCCGCCTCGTTCGTAGGTCACTGTTTGCACTCGTGTTGCTCGCCATGTCGTCAGCAGCCTACGCGCAACTCAGCGTCTCCATTTCATTCGCACCGCCGGAATTGCCGGTCTACGAGCAACCTATTCTCCCCGGTGAGGGCTACATCTGGACACCCGGCTACTGGGCCTACGCTGGCGACGACGACGGTTACTACTGGGTGCCGGGCACGTGGGTCATGGCTCCGGAACCCGGCCTGCTCTGGACTCCGGCCTATTGGGGTTGGAGCGGCAACGGGTATGTTTTCAACCAGGGCTACTGGGGCCAGGAGGTTGGCTTCTACGGCGGCGTCAGCTACGGCTACGGATACTACGGTGACGGTTATCAAGGCGGACGCTGGCAGAACGGACAGTTCTACTACAACCGTTCGGTGAGCAACGTGAATGTCACCAACATTCATAACGTCTACAACACAACCCTAATCAACAACACCACGACGATCAACCGCGTCAGCTACAACGGCGGCAATGGTGGAATCAGCGCTCGTCCCACGCCTCAGCAAGAGTCCGTGGTACATGAGAGGCACATTCCGCCGGTGGCCGTTCAAGCGCAACATGAACAGGCTGCGCGCACCGACCCGGAACAGCGGGCGTCTGTGAACCATGGAACGCCGGCAGTCGCTGCTACTCCCAGGCCAGGAGCGTTCAATGACCGCGCCGTCGTACACGCGAAACCAACGGGGACTCCATACAACGCCCCGGTGAATCGCGCCGCAGTTCAGCCTCCAGCCAACACACCGGCCGCGCGTCCGGAGAATAATGCCGCCCGCTCCGACCAGCCTTCTCCAAGTAGTCAGCCGGAGTCGAAAGCAGTTTCGCCAACGCGATCAAATCAGCCCCAGCCGAATAGGGCCGAGCCCAGTAAGCCGGAGTCGAACCGACCGCCTACAACTCAGCCGGAGCCAAGTCGTACGCCGGCATCCCAGCCGAACAATCGGCCAGAGCCCAAAGGGAATGAACCAATTCAGCGGCCGCTAACTCCGCCTCAGCATACGACTCCGCCGTCGGAACCTCGCCAGTCAGCGCAGCAACCACAACACCCGCAACCGGCACCGGCCAAGTCAGAGCAGAAGAAGGAAGAGCCGAAGCAGAACGAGAAACCACAATAAATCGCAGGTTTAAACCGGGAACACGGGGGGCATCCTGAATTTTCAGGGTGCCCATTTTGTTTTGGCAAGCGAATCCAGGCGGGGAGACCTAGTCGTGCAGAACAACATTGAGCAGCGAGCTGTGCACCTGCAGAGCGCCTTCCGATCCGCCGGCGTAGTGAATGAACCCCAGTTTTCTGAATCGGTTCATGAAGAAGCTGACCCGCGAACGAGTGGTCCCTACCATGTCGGCTAGAGTTTCCTGACTGATCTTTGGCACCACCGTTTCTGGAATGCCCTCCTTGCCGAAGTGGGCGAGCAATAGCAGGACGCGGGCCAGACGTTTCTCGCTGGAGTTGAACAGTTGATCGACAAGATCCTCTTCATAGCGGATATTCCGAGCGAGCAAATAAGCGACGAACATCTCTGAGAGTGCGGGTTCGCGATGAAGAGCTTCCATCATCGTCTTCTTCTCAACCCGCAGGATCTCGCAGTCTGTCATTGCTGCTGCGGAGCCCATCCTTAACAGCTGACCCGCCAGCGAACCCTCCCCGAAGAAGTTTCCCTGGTTGACAATCGCGATCGTTGCTTCCTTGCCGATCTTGGATACAACGGTGAGCCTCACCTTGCCTTTTTGCACGTAGAAGACAGCATCGGCGTCATCCCCTTGCGAGAATATCGTCTGTTTCTTGGCAGCCATCAGGATCTTGCGGCCGTCGCCAATGGTAGCGAGGAAAGTGCCGGGGTTGAATGTGCTGATCTTCCTGTTGGTCGCTATCGTGGAGTACTCCTTCGAGTGTGCCGGCAAAGAACGAGCGAAGGCCCAAGATCTGTGCCGCACCTCATCGTCATTGTACTCTAGCGTACCCTGGAGCCTCGCAAATCAGATTCACTTCCGCTTGGTCTCACCATACCAGTGCAGACATCCAGTCCCGTCGGGGTTCAAAGAGGAGCTATGGCACAGACAATTCAAGTTGCCACGATTCTCATGAAGGAATGGCCCGGAATGAAGCAGCTCTTAAGCCTCGAAAGCGAGCTATGTTCGGGAAGAGGTGACTGAAATAGTTGCCAGACATTTCGTTGGCGTGCCGTACGTTACCGTTCGCGCGCACTCACGGCATATGCAAGAAAGCTGCTACCTCGATAGCGCCCTGGCGCGGCAGATCTCTCAGCACAACTCGGAATGGGCCAGGAATTAGCAGAGTTGGGTCGGGAGTGCTCTTGAGAAATTCCGGGGAGATCTCTCAACGAATCCGCGCTCGCCTCTGATCCCTCTTACTTCTCCGAACCAGCTAGGCGTCGATCCCGATGTGGGTCTGTGCGTGGTAGACCGGTGCTGAGCTCGCATTTTTCTCCAGGTTTCGCTCCACACGTAGGGCAACGAACCGTGAGGGCCAGTTTTTCTTTGGCTTTCATGGTTTCACAATGCACCGATGCCGGCCAACAATATGGTCAATAGTGAACAGTTTGCAAGTCCACCTCGGTGAATACTGAGAAGAGACAAACTTAAAACCCAGCGCTGGTGATGCTCACGGGTCCATCCGGCAAATTGGCCCTTGCGGTACCGTCTTCATCGCAGTCAGGAACACAATGTCGCTATCCAACACAGTGCTACCCAAGCCTCTTCTGCAAGTCGTGGCCCCTCGGACCATCGAGCACGAAGTGGCTGCAGCGCCTCAGGCAAGATCGCACCCGAAGCCATCGCTGCCGAGCCGGATCGCGGTGATCGGGAATTATCTTCCTCGACATTGTGGAATTGCCACGTTCACCACCGACCTGTGCAGTGCCATTTCCGCGGAATATGGCACCGCTCGGCTGTTGGCGCTGCCTGTCAACGACACGGCAGAAGGCTACGACTATCCCGCCCGGGTGCGGTGGTCGCTCAACCAAGACGAAGTGAAGTCGTATCAGGACGCGGCTGAATTCCTCAACTTCAACAACATCGACATGGTTTGCCTGCAGCACGAGTACGGAATCTTCGGCGGTCCGGCCGGAAGCCATATTCTGCACCTGCTACGTGGTCTGAAGATGCCCGTCGTCACAACGCTGCATACAGTCCTGCGCGAGCCGAATCCCAACCAGCTGATGGTCATGGAAGAGATCGCAGAGCTATCGGACCGCCTGATCGTGATGAGCCAGTTGTCATCTCAGTTCCTGCAGGAAATCTTCAAAGTGCCCGGCAGCAAAATCGACATGGTGCCACACGGCGTTCCCGACCTGCCGTTCCTGGATCCCAATTTCTACAAGGACCGGTTTGGTGTGGAAGGGAAAGCAGTTCTGCTCACTTTCGGTCTGCTCTCGCCGAACAAGGGGATTGAAAACGTAATTCAAGCTTTGCCGCAGATTCTGTCCAAACACAAGAACGCTGTGTACATCGTCGCAGGTGCGACTCATCCCCACATTCTCCGTCGCGAGGGCGACAAGTATCGCGCCAGTTTGCAGGCATTGGCGAAGGACATCGGCGTGGAATCGCAAGTGATCTTCCATGATCGCTTCGTCAGCCCCGAAGAGATGGTCGAGTTCATTGGTGCCGCCGATATTTACATCACTCCCTATCGCCATGAAGCGCAAGTGGTCTCTGGCACGCTTGCGTATGCCTTAGGTGCGGGCAAGGCGATTATCTCGACGCCGTACTGGCATGCCATCGAGTTGTTGGACGATCGTCGAGGCGCGCTCGTCCCCTTCCAAAATCCCGACGCGATCGCACAGAAGACCATTGAACTCCTCAATACTCCAGCGATTCGCCACGCCATGCGCAAACGCGCTTACCTGTTCGCCCGCGAGATGGTGTGGAAACGAGTGGCGCAAGGGTACATGCAAAGTTTTTCGCGCGTCCGCAGTGACCGCATGGAAAGTCCGAGAGTGCAGTTCGCAGCCCGGATGATTCCCAGGTCGTTAGATCAGTTGCCGGAATTGAATTTGAATCACCTGACCCGGCTGACCGATGACACCGGAATGCTGCAGCACTCGATCTTCACGGTCCCGAACCGCCGAGAGGGATACACCACCGACGACAATGCGCGCGCTCTCATTTTTGCTGTGCTGCTGGAGCAAATGGAAAAGCGTCAGTCAGGCAAGGTCGATCCAACGACGGAGACGTCGGCTCTCTGCTACTCAGCATTCCTGGAGGACGCCTTCAATTCAGCGAAGGGGCGCTTCAAGAACTTCCTTCGCTACGATCGCCGGTGGAACGAACCGGTCGGTTCGGAAGACTCCCATGGACGTGCCCTGTGGGCGCTGGGTACAGTTCTAGGCCGGTCGCAGGATCAGGGATTGAGAGGCGCAGCGGGGCGCTTGTTCGAGTTCTCTCTCCCCGCGGTTCTTGAATTTACCAGCCCGCGGGCTTGGGCCTACACCCTGCTCGGAATTCAGGAATATCTCACTTCGTATCCTGGCGATCGCGACGCAAGGAAACTGCGATCCGTCCTCAGCCAACGACTGCTCAACATGTATGAGGCGATCCGGCGGCCGGAGTGGAAATGGTTTGAGAACGTTGTGGCCTACGCAAACGCCCGGCTACCGCAAGCCCTGCTGCTCGTAGGTTCCGCGTGCTCCGATGATCGCATGATTTCAGCCGCGCTCGAATCGTTGAATTGGCTTTCAGAAACGCAGCACTGCGAAATCAATCGCCACTTTACGCCGATTGGCTCGCAAGGCTTTTATCACCAAGATGGTGAGAAGGCGCGGTTTGATCAGCAGCCTCTCGAGGCCGCCGGGGCTGTTTCTGCTTGTTTGCAAGCCTACCGTGTAACTGGGGACGACCGATGGCGAACCGAAGCGTGGTCTGCTTTCAACTGGTTCCTCGGTGATAACGACTTGCAACTTCCTCTGTACGATGCTGCGACTGGCGGGTGCCGCGATGGCCTGCACCCCGATCGCGCCAACGAAAATCAGGGGGCCGAGTCAACGCTTTCGTTCCTGATGGCACTCCTTGAGATGCGCTCACTGAAGGAGTCGCAACAAATGGAGATCCCTTCATGACCACGCCGGTCGACAAATCTATGAGCCTTCTCAGTACTCGCTTCGAGCCGCTGCTGCTTCGCCATCCTACGAACCCAATCCTGACAAGTAAGGATTGGCCTTACCCCATTAACAGTGTCTTCAACGCAGGCGCGACTAGACTTGCAGATGGTACGACCCTGCTGCTATGCCGGGTGGAGGACCGACGCGGCTTGTCGCACCTTTCCGCCGCTCGCTCTGGCAACGGCGTCGATGGATGGGAAATCGACAGCGAACCAACTTTGATGCCCGACCCGAAGAACCATCCGGAAGAAATCTGGGGAATTGAAGATCCTCGCATCACGTTTGTTCCCGAACTGCAGCAATACGTGGTCACCTACACTTCCTATTCTCGCGGCGGTCCCGGCGTGTCGCTGGCTCTAACCAAAGACTTCCGCACCTTCGAACGTTACGGCGTCATTATGCCGCCGGACGACAAAGACTCCGCCCTTCTGCCTAGAAGAATCGACGGATGCTGGGCGCTGATTCATCGACCGATGACGACGCTCGGGTCACATATGTGGATTTCCTATTCTCCCGACCTGCGTTATTGGGGTAGGCACCGGCTGATGCTGGAAGCCCGCCGCGGCGCATGGTGGGATGCAAACAAAATCGGACTGTCACCGCCGCCGATCGAGACTCCCCGGGGATGGCTCGTGTTCTACCACGGGGTGCGGCACACGCCTTCGGGCTGTCTTTACCGGTTGGGCCTGGCCCTTTTCGATCTAGACAATCCGGCCAAGTGCTTGCTCCGAGGTGATTCGTGGATCTTCGGGCCAGAAGCAGAGTACGAACGCCACGGCGACGTCGACGATGTGGTCTTTCCATGTGGGTACACCATGGATTCCGATGGCGACACGCTCAACATCTACTACGGAGCGGCGGATTGCGCCATCGCCTTGGCTCGTGCCAGCGTGGGCTCACTGCTGGAGTGGCTGGACGCCAATGGAAGTTGCGAACGCCGCCAGCGAGCTCAGGACTGATGAAACCACTACTCTGGATTCTGCAATTTGTCGTTGGCTGCCGACATCGTCACCAAAGTCGGGTGTTCACGATCAAGAACCGCACTTATCGGGTCTGCTTCGATTGTGGGCGGGAATTCGATTTGCCGGACGCGGACGCGCACGCCCCGAAACAGTCCGGCGCTTTTCCGAACATGCCCTTGGGCAAAAGTCCCCATCGTGCACGCTGACGGTTTTCGCGCTTCAATCCTGTTGCCGCATCGCAATCCCGATTCTTCCCAAGTGAGCTATCTTGCTCAGACGCCCCCGCCCACACCTGTCATTCTCAATTATCTTCTGAGTGTGAAGATGGAGCCGCGAAGCTGAATCGCAGCTCTTCACAACTAGGTCGCCGGGGTCGTGTCCTGGTCAGGTCACGCAAAGCGGCCACATCCAGCGAATCAGCATTCTTCATCCGTGTGCCTGCCGCCAAACCTTGCGGCGGACACGATTTGACCTAAAGAATCTCGAACATCGAAATGGGGAAACCTCTAGGCGGATGAGAGAGTTACCTCGCGAAACATAGCCTGTCCGAACAAGGAAGGTCAAAGATCATGCCGTTAATTCAACTCCTGGAAGTTCTCATCGTGGTGGGTGTCCTGCTGTGGCTGGTCAATCGCTTCATTCCCATGCAGGGCTCCATCAAGTCCATTTTGAACGGCGTCGTGGTTATCGCCGTGGTTCTTTGGTTACTGAATGTCTTCGGGCTGTTCCACTCCCTATCCGGTATTCGCATCGGAAAAAGTTGACCACGACCAAAACGCAGAAAAACTTGTCGCAAACTCATACTCGAGATGAGGGGCGGCGTTCGACAAGCGAGATGATTGGGCCCAGCCGCGTCCGCGCAACCGTGGGAAGCTTGCACTAAGGCAACCGTACCTAACGATCGAAAATGGAGGCAACACCTATGACACTAGTCGGAATCATTAGCACCGCAGTTCTGTCTTTGGCTCTCGGAGCAACTGCAACCGCGTTTGCTCAGCAGGAGCAACACGACCCGCAGGAAGAAAGCAAAGCTAAGCCTGCCCAGGACGAGAAGAAAGCACAGCCAGAGAAACCCGCAAAGCAGGAAGAGAAAAGTGCACAACCAGAGAGCAAGAATAACCAGCAAGAAGAGAAGAACGCGCAAGAGCATAACAAGAGTAATCAGCAGGAAGAGAAAAACGCGTCTCAGAACGAGAAGAACGCGAAGCAACAAGAGAACGCCAAGCAGAACGAAAAGAACGCACCCCAACAGGAACGCTCACAACAAGCCAAGCCTGTCCAGCAGGAGCAGCACGCCGGCAACGGGGGCGGGCGTATCCCCGAAGACCGCTACAAGGCCAACTTCGGGAACGACCACCGGTTTCGGGTCAGCCAAAGCGATTACAGTAACCGCCGGTTCCGATACGGTGGCTATTGGTTCGGATTTGAGGGCTCGTGGCCCAGCAACTGGCTCTACACGCAAGACGTCTATGTCGTCGAACTCAACGGTGTGTACTACCTGTGCAATGCGAACTATCCAGGCGTGAACATCGTACTCAGCGTCACGCTATAGCTCTGCCTTCCACTATTAACGAATCGGCGAGGGCCCCGTCTCGCGCCCTCGCCATCACAACGAAACGGAGCAAAACATGCTTGGAACCATATTGATCGTGATCCTGATGCTGGCACTTCTGGGAGTGCTGCCACGGTGGTCGCATAGCAGGGATTGGGGCTACGCTCCGACCGGCGGACTTGGGCTCGTCCTTTTCGTGGTCGTTATTCTGCTGGTTCTCGGACGCATCTGAACTATGAGCTACCTAGCAATCTCGATTGGCGGCAGCGCCACCGGTTGGCGTCACCTCCTTGTCTCGGGTATGGCGCTTCTTCTCGCCGTGCTGATGGGAAGCGGCGCCTCGTCGGCTTACTCCGTGCTCACGCACGAGGAAATCGTCGACCTGCTCTGGAGCGATGAGATCCAGCCCCTGATCCTCAAGCGATTTCCTGGCTTGTCGCCAGACCAGATCAAAGAAGCACACGCCTACGCCTACGGAGGCGCCGTTATCCAGGATCTGGGCTACTACCCGTTTGGAAGCAAGGAATTCAGCGATCTGGTGCACTACGTCCGCAGCGGAGATTTTGTTCGTGAGTTGTTGCTCGAAAGTCAGGACGTCGATGAGTATGCGTTCGCCCTGGGAGCCTTGTCGCATTATGCAGCAGACATCGCTGGTCACCCTGCGGTCAACGAGTCCGTGGGAATCGAATTTCCCAAGCTCCGCGCAAAGTATGGCAAGTCCGTCCGCTACGCTCAAGACAAGACCGCGCACTTGAAAACGGAATTCGGCTTCGATACCGTGCAGGTCGCGAAAAACCGCTACGCCTCGCAGCAGTACCACGATTTCATTGGATTCGAGGTTTCCAAGCCTTTGCTGGAACGCGTTTTTCCGGTCGTCTACGGAATGCAACTGAAAGACGTGCTGACTCACGAGGGTATGGCGGTAGGTTCCTACCGTTACGCGGTCGCTCACATGATTCCGGAGATGACCCAGGTAGCCCTGCAAACACATAAGAAAGAACTGATCCACGAGACTCCGGATTTCGCGAAACAGAAGTTCTTGTATCGTCTCTCGCGCTCCGATTACGAAAAGCAGTGGGGGAAAGATTACAAGAAGCCGGGTGCGGGAACCCACATCATGTCGACGCTCCTTCGATACATGCCGCGTGTGGGCCCCTTCAAGGGACTAGGCTTCAAGAATCCGACTCCTCAGACCGAAGACTTGTATTTCAAGAGCATCAACTTGACGGTCGATCAATACCGCGCCTTTCTCGAAGACGTGCGCCACGACAAACTTGTGCTCCCTAATACCGATCTTGATAGTGGTCAACCGACCAAAGCCGCCGAATATACGCTCACTGACGAAGCCTACGCAACGTTGCTGGCCCAACTGGCCGACCGCAAGTTCGATGTGACGTCGCCGGAGCTGCGCGACAACATCCTGCAGTTTTATTCCGACCCGGCCGCTGCGATCGAGACAAAAAGGGACGCGGTGCATTGGCGGAATTTGCTGACGTCGCTGGATCAGTTGAGATCCTCGGCGCCAGTGGCGATTGTTTCGGCTAGCCCGGCGCAGTGATCCTGTGGAACCAAATCTGCTCGCCATTAAGCGAATATCTCGTTGATCTTCTCGCGGAATACTGGCTGCGTGACGGTTTCAAATAGCGCATAGGCGACTCCATGTCGGAGTAAGCGAACCACCGCTGAACATAGCTCCTTCCTTACCCTCCTTGATCATCCCCATTGTGCAGGCCGGCTTTGCTCCCGCGAAACCCTTATCGTACGAGTCTTGCTTGGTGTTGCTTCAGACTTCATCTGAGTATTCGTTTTGGAAGCAAAGCACGTCCCACGGCTCGAGAATCTGGTTAAAAACGTCTCGGGTTTGGCCATTACACTCGTAGCCGTGGGACGTCTGCTGGCTGCTATTGTCGGCAGCCCGCAGAAAGCTTCATCCGCAGTCCCTCCACAGAGATTTTCACAGCGGCGCCGCGCCGCGACGGCTGTGGGTATCTCTTCCTTCAAATCTCACTCCTCGACTTACTATAAGGCCATAACGCGCAGTCAGGATCATCCCCACGAATTCACCCGCGGCGCTGAGCATGCTTCTTTTTCGACCTCGTGTTCTTTTCCACCCGCAGCCTCCACGCCGTGCGGAGCGCACCGTCCAGCACATCCTCGCTCGCTTTCGCCAGGCGAATATGCGTCATTCCCATCCTTCCCCATCCACCTGGAATCGGCAGGAAAACATCCGGCAGTTCCCGGACAAACTCAGCCTGCTGCTCGGGGGTGAGCATCAAATTGCCGTAGCCCTGTTTTTCTGAGGCGAGTGTCGCGAAAATTCTGCCAGCTACACGAAAGTCGGCTGCACCCATGTGCGAGCCTTCCTCCGCCCCTTCCAGGCTCAGAGCGATGCGACGGAAATCTGCGGCCTTCATCGTGCGTCACTCTCCAGAAAAAGCGAATCGCTCACGCCCAGCCAAAATGAGTGAAATGGGGATTTCACGCCAATCGACAGCTGCAGATGGAAAGGCCACCGTGAATCTGTGGGCTGCTACTCCACCACGGACCGAGTTACTAGCGATGGCCGCCTGTTGCAATCTCGGGTCAGGACCACGTGATGCGGAAATGCAGACAGATGCCATCGCCCTTGTAGGACCGATCGAGTTCCTGCACCGCACCTCATCGGAGGGTAGGCCTTACTTCATTCTCTTTACCCCGCGCGCTGGCTGGCAAGCTTGAAGGGTAACCAGGCGTCAAGTATGGTTCCTTCCATGAGCAGCGATTGAATCTCCAGTTGGCCTCCTAGAAGTCGCAAACGTTCCTCCATGCTCCGAATCCCGATACCATGTTCCGCTGAGGGCTTGCTCGAGTCAAAACCTTTTCCCAGATCAGAAACTGACAGGTGAAGCCTGTCGCTTGCCCAGTCCAGCCGAACCACCGCCCTGTTCGCACCGCTGTGCTTTTTAACGTTCCGAAGTGCTTCCTGCGCGACACGGAAAATACACAGAGTCGCATCTCCCGGAATACCATGCGGAACACGCTCGTTCGCAAAGTCGACCTGTATACCCTGTTGGTCCGAGAACTCCACACAGAAAGCTCTCAGGCCAGCGACTAGTCCTAGACTCTCCAAAGTAGAAGAATGCAGGCGGTGTGATAAGGCGTGCAGATCTGAAGCGAGCCCTTCGACGCGATCAAGGAGTTCATGAACCTTCTGCCTGGCTTCGGCTGAAGAGTCCCCGACGTTTTCAGCCAACTGTTCCAGGCTCACCCCGAGCAGCGCTACCCGTTGACTGTAGTCGTCATGAATCTCACGGGCGATTCTCTTGCGCTCTTCGTCTTGTGCCTCGATCAAGTGACCACTCAAACTCGCGAGGGCCTCCTCAGCGTGCTTGCGGTGGGTAATGTCCTCCGAAAAGATCAGAATCCCTCCCGGCACCCCGTCGAGATTCTGCCAAGGGCGAATCTCCCATCGGAGCCAAGTGGTACCGCCTGCGCGATCCCAAGGGTCTTCCTCGGCTCGCAACGTTTCTCCTTCAAGACACCGGCGGTGAATTTGTCTCCACCGTTCGGGAAGGTCGGGGAAGATTTCGTAGTGCGAACGTCCCAGCAACTGCGAACTGTCGAGTGAAAAATCAGCGCACCAGCGGTTACTCACTTGGAGATAGCGCATGTCACGGTCGAGCATCGCCACTGCGGCGGGTACGTGTTTGACGAAGGTCTCCAATAGTTCTTCTCGTGTTTGTAGCAACGTCGCAAGTTCACGTAGTTCGGCGTTTCTTCTCTCAAGTTCCTGAGTACGCAACTGCACTTGGGTTTCGAGTGTATCCGCCAATGTTCGATAACGGTCTTCGCTCTCGCGCAACTCTCGCTCAATTCGTTTACGCTGTGTGATGTCCCGAGCAATTTTCGACGCTCCAATGATCTTTCCGCTGGCGTCCCGAACTGGCGAAATCGTAAGCGAGATTTCAATCGATTTCTTGTCTTTGCCCACACGAACGGTGTCGAAGTGCTCGATTCGTTCGCCTCGCTCGACTCGTTCGATGATGACCTTTTCTTCGTCCCTACGATCGAACGGGATGATCAACGAAATATGTTGGCCTATCGCTTCGCTGGCGGTGTAGCCAAACAACCGCTCCGCGCTTGCGTTCCAACGGGTTATGATGCCTTCCAGCGTCTTGCTGACAATAGCATCCTCAGATGAGTCCACGATTGCAGCGCTGGCCATCGCCTGTTCCGAACGATTGCGCACTGTGGCCACCAGACGAGCGATGATGAACGAAGTGCTCAAGAAAGCAATAATGGCCACACCATCGAGCGGATCGGTAACCCGAAAAGAGAAAACCGGGGGAACCATGTAGGTTAAGCACACCGCTGCGACGATGGAGGCAAAGATTGATGAGAAAAAGCTTCCCAGGCGCGCTGTTAGGACGATAAAAATCATCAAGAAGAGGGCGTTCGCAGCGAGATTGAAATGCAGTCGGTTGCAGACAACGGTAACTGAAGTCAACGCCAGGCTGGCAACTAGACATTCCGCCGCTAAGCGCGAGAATTTAGGCATTGTCGTTGCGCTCCACGCACTACTAATTCCCTGGTCAAACTTTTCATTGTCCACCAAAACATAGTGCGGTACAACACCTTAACGCAGTGACTGTCGCAAACAGGCGTGGCTTTGAAACACTCACTCGCGGGAAAGTCGCCCAAAACGCTTTGCGACAGGAAGCCCTACAAACGACGATCACCGTTTTGGCAGACGTTTGCTATCGCCCAAATTTCGGCTGTTTTGACAAAACAGGAGTTTTTCAACAGCGTAGGGCCCGGCCGATGGTTGGGGCAAAGCGAAAAGGAATTTGTCTTGGCCGCGCCATTTCTGCCTCCTGAGATGGAGCGACAAGCAATGGAAGTAGGCCGTCTTGGGAGAAGTGAGCTGGGTCGAGATCGACCTCAGCAAGGATAGCGTGAATCTCGACCGCCTTATCTCTCCCGAAGATCGCTTGAACCTCGCCATGGCACACCAGTAAAAACCGCGCGACCGGCAGCCCATAGCGGGTTGCCGGTCATTTTCTCCAAGGCGCGGGTCGTCCTTCTCACCTAGCCACGCCTGAACCCGCATTGTGGGCACGCGGAAGTTATCGAAGCTGCCGCTTTTTGGCAATCGCCTCAAGTGGTGAAAAATCCCGATTTCACTCAAAATGGCGGAACCGAGATTGTGAGTGCAGTGGCCTTGTCTACATCAGCTATCGCGTACACTCGTGAGAGCGAATCGTGAACGCGACCAAACCTATCTTGCTGGCATTCTCACTTCTCTGCGCCGGAAATGCCCTCGCGCAGAAGGTTAGAAGGAGCCCGCTGCCATTGTGGAGCTAGGGGGCGCAACAGACTGGAGCATCACAGCAGGCGGATCGAGCTTCGGCCCGCCGCGAATCTATTTCGCAGTCGGCGTTCTATCGCGTTCGCATTAGCGACCACAAGTTAGAACGATTGTTTAGCATGGCCAATCTCCGGCCGACCGGGACATTTCAGTGGACGGGACTATCTCCCGATAATACTCTGCTATTCTTGCGCGACATCGGGCGCGAGGAGATCTACGCCCTTGACTGGCAAGCCCCCTAGGCAAGTAGCTGGTCGAGAAGTGCACGCGGATTTCTGGCGTGCCCGGCTTGGTCAGATAGAATTCCGTCGCTGCCGTTCGCTGTCGGCGCCTAACTGTCGCAAAATCGCGATTACACACATCATGGCCATAACGTTGGGCTTTTGAGTGTAATCGCTCCCAAACCCCGACAAGAAATCTGCATGACCTCAGGTGGGCAGCCTAATGATTGCTGATTCGCTGGAGGGCCTGGGCTGCTTGGCGGACGACATTCGGGTCTCTGCCGGCTGCGGCTTTGCGTAGGTGCTCAGCTGCGCTCCGCAGATCTCCTTGTGCGGCCAGAACCAACCCTAAGTGCAGGTGTGCCAGACTGAAACCAGGCTGTAGTTTCACCGCCTGCTGATACTCGCTGACCGCCTCCGCCAATCGCTGGTCTCCAGCGAGAAGTCCACCCAACAATACGTGGCCTTCAGCAAGATTAGGATCCGCGCTCACTGCGGCCTGGGCTTGTGTCCGCGCTTCGTCTAACCGCTGGGCGGCTACCAACTCCAGAGCATAGTTATAAAGATAGGGTCCATAGTCCGGACGAAGATGCGTTGCTTTTTGGAAGCTATAGAGAGCCACAGACATTTCATTCTTCCCTGCCAGCACCCGCCCCATCAGATCGTAAGCAGCCGCGTCGTACGGATCAATGCGTAGTGCACGTTTCAAGGCTGTTTCTGCAGGTTCCATCTGCGCTTCGCGGACAAGGAGGGTGGCAAGGTTCAGGTCGCCCTCCGGCAAATCTGGATCTAGCGCAAGCGCTTTCTGAAGTTTCTCGATTGCGCGACCGGTTCGCCCAAGGTCGGCCTCAAGCATCGCGTATTGATTCCAGGTGCTACCGTCGAGAGGTGCCAAGTGTAGCGCTCGGTTCAATATCTGCTCGCTTCGTGAAACATTCCCCGATGTTTTCAAACTAGCGGCAAAGGACCGTAATGCTGTCACAGATTTTGGCTTGATCCGAACTGCCTGTTCAAACGCCCCAACAGCCGCTTTCGAATTTCCGCTGTTTTTCCAGGCATCCCCAAGTGCGATGTAAAACTGCTCCTCGCGAGGAGGATGTTGGTTCATTTCTCGGGCCAGGTCGGCTACTCCTTTCTTCAGATTATTCTGACGAGCCACTTGCGCTACGGCAAGGTATAAGCTGTTTTCGCTCATTTTCGGCAGGGGCGACGGATAATACGGGACCACTTCTCCGTGGTATTCCTCTGCATCAGTCAAATGACGTTCCTGAAGCTCTGCCTGAAGATCACGCATTGGGACCTTACGCTGAATGAAATGGTCCGTGATAAGTGCGTGAACTACATCCTCAGTTCTCCTTTTTGGCATGTGGCACGAAACGCAGTCCGCTGCATCCGGGTGCTTGCCCTGGGCAACCAAGGCGCTAATGACGGGTTCATGACAATGACGGCATTGTCCGGAATAGTAGCTTGTCGCTTCCTCGCCCGCGGGGAGCTTGCGATGTGGATCATGGCAGGACAGGCATGTCAGCGCTCCCTTGCTCTCTAGAAAGCAACGAGATTTCCGAAGTCGATATGCAACACTCACGAATTCAAATTTGTCATCGTATCCGGTTTTAGGGGCATGATCGAAGTACAGGACAAAGTCCTGAAGGGGTTGCCCTGGAATGTAGGAAAATATCCCGCGATTAAATCGTCTCACTAAAGCTGGGAGGCGGCCGCTCGTCGGCTCCAGGTGGCATTGCATGCAAAGTTCCATCTGGAGCTTTGAACTCAGCCGTGCAGGATTCACAATTCTGCTACTGATGTCCGAAAACTCAGCGCCTGCCTGGGCTGCTCGAATATGTTGGCCGCCCGGACCATGACATCGTTGACAATCAATCCCTTTAGGAAGGTCCCCAGTAAAGACCGGATCAGCGTCCGGAACATCGCTTCCAGAGGGCACTTGAGGATATCCATCGTGACAAAATACGCATCCATACGAAACCAATCGCCGGGTCTGCGGATGACGGGAATCGAATCCTGGACTCATGCCCCAATATCCACCTCGTTCCGTATACCAACCCAGAGGAAGCTCGATCAACGTTCCTCGTGTGGTACGGTGTAGGTAGGACCTCGAGTGGTCGCCTGCACCTATCACGTAGTCAATTTTCATCTCTTCGACATTCGTCTCATTTCCGTCGGAGCCGATTTGCCACCGTCTCTGGTAATAGGCTTGGTCGCGAAAAATCATCGAGAAGTGCGTGTCAGACAAGGAGTGGTAGAACTGCGTGTTGCCTTTATAGTCTTCGATTGTGTTCGCAGGAGCGGGTTTAAACAGGGATTTGGCCATTCCCGTCTGCCGATAGTTTTCATAGATCTGACTATGGCAACCCGCGCAAAGCCGGGAGTCGACGTATTCATTTACTGGAGTGCTTTTAGGTGGGGTGACGTCTGCGACTGGTATCCCGGTTTTTCCCCAGGTACCCACAACGAGTCCACTCACGCAGAGAATGAGCCCAACCGCGCAGCAGAGGCAGAACCAGCACTGAGACTTCATATCGGCTCCTTGCACCACTCGTTCCCAGATGGCGACTCCGCGTTTTCGGGCATCTCGCCGGTAAGAGACCCGAGGAACCTGATCAAATCTGCGGGAGCTTTGAGCGTCTTCAAACTCCGGTAATAGATGTAAGCTACATCACCACGACCATCCAGCGGCTCAGTGTTTTGAAAGCAACGCGGTCCCCGAAAACGGCGAAGCGCGGACTACATGGGCCCCAGAAAGGAGTTGGCGAGCAATTGCGTTGGCGTAGATTCCGGCGGGGACGCAGCGGCCCGGCGTTCACGAGGTTACGGGCCTGAAGGCCGAACTGCAGTTCTTACGCTACCCCTCGGAATCGACCGATGTCAAGATGGAACTCGGCGTACTCTTCGCCGCCGGAGCCAGAAGCGCCGGATCAACTTGGACGCGCACCCTTGTATTGGCTACGCGCTGGCTTCCTCAACCGCGTGCGCTCCATCCCTTTCCGTCTCGCTTTTGACCCTGCTTGATTCTGGTAGGAGGGGATGATTTTAGGACGGCAGGTCAAAACGTGTAATGGCCTTCCATGAGAAGGCCGGTCGGAGTCAAGTGGGTTCTTTTGTTTTTTCGTTGGACAAAGGTTTTTTCTCCCGCCGAGTTGGCCACTGTCGCCATGCTTCCATCCGCACTCTCGAGGAGCGATTCGTTTCGCTCGGTGCATGTTGGGCGTTCTCGGTTCAGCCGGTGCTGCCATCTGTTTAGCGCCCTGTGGTTCTGCTCTTCAGAGTGGAACCTGGGCCAGGCCATTAACGCAGTCACCGGAACTCGGCTTTAGGCTTTTGTCTTTTCCTTCCTGGAACGGTTTTGACTTTTGTTTTGCTTTTGAGTTTTACGCGGCTGCGGCCACGGTCGTTCGGCTGATGTTGTGCAACGGTTCATACACTTCTCCGCTCACCCACAGGTGATGCAACAGCACCGCCAGCTTTCTGGCGGTCGCGACGATGGCTCGCTTCTTCCCGCTTCTTCCACCACGCTCCGCCAGCTTCAGCCCCCAGCGCCTGAGATCGCAGTCGATGCCGAACGGTCCCAGAATGTGCTGCGCTCCTTGCACCAGCAGTGTCCGCAGATACGGATCGCCTTCTTTGCTGATGTGCAGCTGCGGCTCGCTCTGCCCCGAGTTTCTCCGTCCCGGCTGCAGTCCCAGATAGCAGCCCACGTCGCGGCTCTTACCAAAACGATGGGGATCTTCCAACGTCAGCATATAAGTCAGCGCGATCAGCGTGCCTACGCCCTTGATCTGCTTCAGGAGCGCCACCTTCGGATAATTCTGCTGTGCCAGATTCTCGATGCGCTCGTTGTATTCCACGATGCGCTCGCTCAGCGACTCGATTGCGTTCAACAGCGGTTCCAGTGCGGCTTGCAGTTCCGGACTCAAGCCCTCCGCTTTCTCCGGATTCATATTGCGCACGTTGCAGCCACGCAGTCTCTCCCCGTAAGACTTGCCAGTCCGCGCGCCGTGTTCACCAGTCCCGTGCGGGCCCGCACCAGCCCGGCGCGCGCTCGAATCATCATGAGATCCGCTTGCGCCTGCGCGCTGCGATGCTTCACCGGATACAGCAACTCCGGATCGATCCGCGCCAGCCGCGCCAGCGTCTGCGCATCCAGCCGATCATCTTTCTTGCGGCTCTCCCCGATCAGCCGCACCTTGCGCGCGTTGGCCACGATCACTTCATGCCCCAACTCGCGGAGCAAGCGACTGATCCAGGGCGAATGCGTCCCGATTTCCAGCGCGATCCGGCTGTGCGGCATCGCCCCGAAGACTTCGCGCAACGCTTTCGCATTTGTGCGGACGCGCTGCTCCACTTGTATCTGGCCAGCTTCATTCACCACGCAGTACCAGCTGTTGCAATCTCCCAGATCCAATCCGATGGTCAGTTGCTGTCGAGAAATATTCCTGCTCTGCTTCGTCGCTACGGTGCTAATCTTCTTCATTGCCGGTCTCCTTTTTATCTTGCGCTTCAAAGCGCGTCGATAACTTGGGAGCGTACAGCATCCCGTCGGAGACCGGTCTTCTCATCCCATCTGTTTTCGTCATCTATACTTCTCGTCTTATGGGACACAACTGCCCGGTCTGCGGCTACGCAAAACTTGCGGAACCACCGTATGACAAAACGGGATGCGCTTCTTTTGAAATCTGTCCCTCGTGCGGAACAGAGTTTGGGTACCACGATGCCAGCAAGTCGCACCAGAGCTACGGAGGCTCTGGTTAGCCGCTGGCGCACCTTGGCGTAGTCGGACAACGGCATCGCCGCCCGATTGGCGTGCTATCGAGCAACTAAGGGCAGCGGGGCTGGACAGGTAGGAGCGCCGGGGCAGCGGTCAAAACGTGTAATGGTCTGGTCGCATAATGTCAGTGACAGAAAAAGTCAATAGTTATTGACGTTTTTCTAAAGTGTGCTCCCGCGCATCTTGCGAGCTGAAGGGCGTCAGCTCAGCGCATGTGGGCGCTCTTGGCCAGTACCTCTTCAACAGAACACTGCCTGACTGAAAAGAGATGGTACACGCGATACAAGGCTCGCCGACTGTCACTGTTGACAGTTGTTGCTGGTAAAGCGAAGTCCTAGCATTCAATCGGTCGAAAAGCGCGGTCCGATTGGCACTCTCAGCGTTTCGTAACAATTGCAAATTTGCTGAGGAAAGAGGGCTTCTATGAGCGACCCTAAAAAGATTGAACGGACGGTTCTCCTGCCGGACATGGGTGTTAGGTTTCACAACCGAGGAGGGGTCAAGATGAAAAGATTCTTTTTCCCGCTCTGGCTAACCTGCTGCCTGCTCGTATCCGTATCTCAGTTATCAGGAGGCCAAGCCGCCAGCCAATACCCCATCGCCGACAAGGTTGCTGACAAAGTCATCCACGAGTACCAGACTTCAAGTTGCCAGCAATTGGCAGAGAAGAAAAAACAGCCCTCTCCGGCGCAACAAGCAGAAATGCAACAAAAGGCGATCGAAGCCCTCAAGAAAGATCCACAAATGCGAAAGCACTTTTTGGACCGGGTTGCAGGCCCCATAGCCAACAAGATGTTTGAATGCGGGATGATCCCTTAGCGCGTTTTTCTTGCGTACCCTGCACACCGATAAAACCTGTTCGACGCTCTCCCCGATGACGGATCCGCGTCACTGCTGGCCGCGCCGAACAACTAACATTTGCGCGACTCCATGATCGGCCAAACCATCTCGCACTACCGCATTATCGAGAAATTGGGCAGCGGAGGAATGGGAGTTGTGTATAAGGCCCAAGACGTTCGTCTCGGGCGCTTTGTGGCGTTGAAGTTCCTGCCGGCGGATTACGCGGATGACCCACAGCTACGCGAGCGCTTCCAGCGCGAGGCGCGGGCCGCGTGCACCTTAAATCACCCCAACATCTGCACAATATACGACATCGGCGAGGACGACGGGCACGTCTTTATGGCGATGGAATTTCTCGATGGGATGACCTTGAAGGAGTTGACGAAGCGTGGCCCGGTCGAGCTGAAGAACTTGATCGATATCGCGCTGCAGGTGATTGATGGTTTGGACGTTGCGCACCGAAAGGGCATCATCCATCGCGACATCAAGCCAGCCAACCTCCTGGTCACAGTGGAAGGGAGGACGAAGATTCTGGACTTCGGCTTGGCCAAGGTGACCACCCCCTGGCATGCGAATGCTATCGCCAGTTCGGAGGCAGAGACGCTGTCGAACATGACCATCGCCGGCGGGATCCTTGGCACGATGCCTTATATGTCGCCCGAACAGGCGCTGGGAGAGCCGCTGGACGCGCGCACCGATCTGTTCTCCTTTGGCGTAACGCTTTACGAGATGGCGACCGGCGAAATGCCCTTCCATGGCGAGACCCCCAGCGCGTTGTGCATTTCCATCGTGCGTGACAGTCCGGTGCCTGCGACTCATATCAACCCGAGTATTCCTACCGAGTTGCAGCGGATCATCAATAAATGTTTGGAGAAGGATGTTGAACTTCGTTATCAACACTCCTGCGACGTTCGTGCCGACTTACTAAAGTTGCAGGAGGCCTCAAACTCGCGCCAGATCGCCGGCTCGCCTAACGAAGGCGCGCAAGCCAAGTCGAGGGAGTTTGGAGAGCAGCAAGATTTTGCAACGAAAGGCCCACGGTTCTCTGGTCGAAAACCTTCCGCCCTCCAAGAAGAGCCCAGTGCAGCTCCAGGCAAGAAATGGATTTGGATCGCAGCGGTGGTAACCATCGCCGTATTGGCGTTCGTATTCTGGTGGAATCGCGCATACGCGGTCCCTACCGTGGAAGCTGTTACCCAATTGACCGATGACGGTGAGCCAAAACCGAATTGGAGTAATTTGGAGGCCGACGGGTCGCGAGTTTACTTCAACGAAGGTACGAACGGAGACCTCAAGATCGCAGAGGTTTCGACAAACGGGGGCGCCACTGCGGCCGTGTCGACACCCTCGTCGAATCAGCGGATCCTGGCTCTGTCGCTCGATGGTTCTGCTCTGCTCGCATTATCGGGCCGTTATGAGACGTTTCTATCAGGACTGTATCCACTCTGGGAACTCCCGCTGCCGACGGGAGAACCGCGCCAATTCGCTGGGCTGCAGGCTCAGGACGGAAGCTTTGCGCCGGACGGGCGCGTGCTCTTAGCCAAAGCCGGAGGTCTCTACCTCGCGCAAAGAGATGGTTCGAATCCTCGCGAAGTGATCAGTGGCTTAGGCAGTTTCATCGGAGAGCCAAGCTTTTCTCCCGACGGGCAACAGATTGTGTTCACGTTGTATTCCCAATCCGGCCGCCCGGTCTCGATTTATGAGGTCAGGGCGGATGGTTCCGGCTTACACGCGATTGTGAACGACAGCGCAACGGGGAACGTCTGTTGTGGCCGCTGGGCTCCAGATGGCAAATACATCGTTTTCTCAAAGATTTATCAAGGCCAGCGAGATATTTGGGTGCTGGTGATGAAACCTGGCATCTTGCAACGCCGCCAGAAGCCCGTCCAGCTCACTAACGGGCCGCTCTCGTATGCCGGCCCGGTCGTCAGCCGGGATGGAAAGAAGATCTTTGCCGTTGGCTCAAAAGAGCGCAGTGAATTGGTTCGCTACGATGCAAATTCGCGACAATTCGTTCCTTTTCTTTCAGGTATCTCGGCGTTCAGTCCCACCTTCTCCAGCGATGGAAAATGGGTGGCCTACGCTTCTTACCCGGATCATATGCTGTGGCGCAGCCGCAGCGATGGAACCGACCGTTTACAGCTCACGTTTCCTCCCATGAAGGCGCTGTTTCCGTTCATCTCACCAGATGGAAAACGTGTTGTGTTTTGGAATGCTGATGGGGAGACCTATATAGTCAGCATGGATGGGGGCCGGCCTCGAATGGTTATCACGAAAGACTCGGCTTATGCAAATTGGTCTCCTGATGGAAAGTTTCTGGTTTACACGGATTCCCGTACGGCATCCCCGCAGTTGTGGGTGCTTGATCTCCGAACGGCGGCGCGCTCGGTCGTCCCTGAGTCCCTAGGCATGGTTGGCGGGCAATGGATCACGCAAGACACGCTCGTGGCCTCGCGTGCGGGTTCAACGACCATGCGGGCTTTTGATTTCAAAACGAAAAAATGGTCGGACCTGGCGCCGGGAGCCATACCGAAGACCATCGTTAACTGGCTGCACTCACCCGATTACAAATATTTGTACCTCGCGGCGGGAGGTGCTGAGCCGGAGGTTTTACGTTTCCGAGTCGCTGATGGCAAGGTAGAAACCATCGCCAGCCTGAAGGACTTGCGTCAGGCACCAGGTCCAAACGGGAATACCCAAATCGGCGTCGCCCCCGACGGATCACCAGTTTTCAGCCGCGACATCGGCATGCAAGAGGTCTACGCGCTCACCCTGAAGTGGCCGTGAGTATCACAGGCCTTCTCCTCACAAGTTGGCGATAAATTTCACGGCTGTGATGCTTGGCGGAACACGTACGCAGCGAGCATGTTTTTGAACTGATCTGCAACTTCGACCTGGTGGTTCTTATCGCTATATTACCCACCAAGCTTTTGGTAATTCGAATTTGTGGTTGTGACGACTAGTTGTTTTGCGGTCGCGTTAAGCACTGTCTGCTGGACATAGTTGGTGCCGTCGGGAAGGCTGCCCATCTGCACTTGCAATTTCACGGCATCTTTTTCCTGCCCCATGTAGGTATTGATGTTCAGAGCGGTGATTTTTTTGGCGGCAGTGTCAAACGTGAGGGTCATCTTATCGCCCGGCTGGGCGTAATCAGTGAAGACCAGGTTCACCGCGCCGGGTACAGGGTTCAAGGAGAGCTTGGCCGCTTGGTAGGCTGCCTGCATTTTCTGAGGGTCGGGCGGCACGTACATGTTAAGGAGCGCCTTCACGTCTTGCATGTAATCTTTCATTTCCCCCGTTTTTTTCGCGATGGCTTTTTGCTTCATCCTGCCACCGCTCGGCTGTTCCGGAGGAGGACCGATCGGAGTTTTCTGAACTTGCCCATCAGGACCGTACAGGCAACTATTCTTGGTCGGAAGCTCAGGATTCTGGGGAAGTACCGGCACAGCAGCTACAAGGGCTACTGCCCCAATGATCATCATGCGTTTACCGTTCCAATTCATTGGACTCTCCTTTCCACAACCTGCACAGAGCATCACAACGAAGCCGCAAGTCAGCCCAAACGAAGGAAGTCGGAATACGTATCCTTCATGTCGCCACTCTCTCCAAAAGTCGCACACCCGCGACCGATTGCTTGTCATGCATATTTTGCGATGCTTTGATTTATGAATCTCCTCAGTTTTTTCGATCTTCTTCCAGATGAAAGCCGTACCACTCGCACGATGCACTTACGGAGTGGGCACCACGCGGTAAATTATCCCGTTCGCACCATAGGACGGACTGAACCAGGTGTTGCCGCACAAATAATAGGTTCCACCTCCCGAGACGTGGGGACTGATGCAGCCAGCAGGTAACGCCCCATAAACAGCTCCCATCTGATACGTGACGTTGGCGGCATTCGCATTGGCAGCGGCAACGTTGGCGTTTGCTGCCGCCGCATTAGCATTGGCAGCCGCAGCGTTGGCGTTGGCAGTGCTCGCATTGGACGCGCCGGCTGTGTAGCCTGCATTGTAGGCGCTCGCGCTTTGGGAACTGGCTTTGGAAGAGGCTGCGGCGGCGCCAACGGCCATGCCGACCATAGCGCCAGCGGCTGCTGCACCCGCAGTCGAGCCAGAGCTACAGTTGTAGCATGTGGTTCCGTAGTAGGCCGCGGTAGCAGGTGGATGGTATCCATTGTAGGTAGCGGTGCCGTATCCGGCGTAATGTGTCGCGCTACCGCCATATGCGTTGGTGGCAGTCGTCGTTCCAGACCCTTCCGCATGATATGCAGAACCACCATATGCGTTGGTGGCAGTGGTTCCCTGTCCGGCGGTGTGTGTCGCGCTACCACCGTAAGCGTTGGTGGCAGTCGTCTTTCCAGACCCTTCCGCATGATATGCAGAGCCACCATATGCGTTGGTGGCGGACGTTCCCTGTCCGGCGGTGTGTGTCGCGCTACCACCGTAAGCATTGGTGCGGGTGGTGGAATTGCCGCTGTGGTTGGTGGAACCGCCGCCCCAAGCGTTTCTGTGTGCCTGGGCCCGGGCCGTTCCGCACAAGACCAAGCTGATTACCAGACTTGCCAAACTAATGATCACCTTTTTCATGGTGTGATTTCCTCCTTCATTAGGGTTGCACTTTGGGTTGCTTCGCTTTAGACGGAGGCGCGCCCGGAGCCGTATTGCCCGGATTAGGCTCCGCCTGGAGGTGAGCGAACGGAATGCGTTTCGCATTGGCGGTGTCCGAGAGCACGAAGGTATCGGGGGGGACGGTACTGTCGAGTTGCCAGTTCGAGAACTCCACTTCGCCGCGCAAACGCCCCGGATCATCGAGAAAAATTGCGCGGACCATCCGGGGAAGTTTGTCCTCGGCTCCAATCCACAGCTGGATGAACACGCCGTTATCGATGTATGCCACCATGTCCGTCGTCGTTCCCGCAACCACGTGAGATTGGCCGATATAGTAGGCAAGCGTCAGCCCCCCGGACATATCCTTATACGGGTCGGCAACGATCAAGTCGGTGAAGTTGAAGAAGATCCCGGCGGAGTGGTAGGCGGCTTCCAACATGGCGTCAATCGTAGGCGGCGCATCGGCAACGGCGAGCAGGTTTTCCGCCGGCGCGTAGGCCATCATGGTTTTGCCGTTGTAGTAGAACTCCGAGGCTGGACCGTCACCAGACGTGATCACCCGCAGCTTGTCAGGCCTCTGTAGAGTGGCATCTAACTTTGTCGCATAGGCAAGGGGAGGCCCCTGGCGGCTCGGGGCCTCTGCAAGTTGCACCGCCGTGAATGACAGGGTATGCGCAGCAGCCAAGCGTTCGCTCACAGCTTTGAGTAGTTCGATTGCCCTGGGCTCGAGGTCCGGCTTGGGCGGCGTGGCCGGGGGCTTCTTGGCCGGGGTGGTCTTCTTCTCTGCGGGCGGCGTTGTATTTTGGGCGTTTGCGACTCCAGCCACCATCGAGAGGCCCAGCAGGGACGTCAGAAATGCCTTCCCAAACATCTTTCTCATGATTGCCTCGAACGGTTGCTAGGGAATCATCCCGCAAGCGAACATCTTGTTTGCGATCGGCGCCGCAACCTTGTCGATAAATAAGGTACGCATCTGCGGATTGCCCTTAAGAAAGGCGATGGCTTTTTGTTCTTCAGCGCTTGGCGGAGCCTTTTCGCTCTTCTTCACCCACAATTGCTCGCATGTAGATGTCTGGTACTTCTGGATCACCTTATCGGCGACCTTGTCCAGGATCGGGTGTTGGTCTTGTGGCTGCCCTTGGGCGCGGCCGTGGCGAACTAGCGTCAGCGCCAAAACAAGAACTCCTATAAGCGAAACTGTCACGATCCAGCGATTGTAATGACTAGCCATACTATCCTCCTCAAACAAAATTCAAACCTGCTCGACTCGATATCGCAACGACGCAGGTCAGTTGCCAACTCCTAAGGGGCAAATAAATCATCTCGCCGGAATTTCCGATCTAGACCTCTGCGTGCGTTTCATATGCTTCTCCTGACCTCGACAACAACGAATATGCCAACCAAAGCCCGTACCAGCGGCAGGTCACAGACCTTCTCCCAAGCTGGCGATAAATTTGATGGCTGTGATGCTCGGCAGAAACACGTACGCAGCGGCCCTGGTCGTCGTGAAGCTCGAGAGACCAGTTATATTGATCGGCGGGCTCCCGTCCCCCTGAGGTATCACGAAAATGCTTTCCGCTGGATCTTGAGTACCAGCGAGCGGATCTTTCGACTTTGGATTAAGCCTGACGGCCCCTGCGAATTCAGCATCATTTAACCAACGTCGAAGCACGAACTCATATTGGTTTTCGATGTTCGAATTAATGAAATAAAAGAGAATTCCGCGCTCGAGGCCATCGTAAGGTTTCCCTGGATCATAAGTCGGCCCGTAAGGCAGGCCGCGACGAATCAGCCGGTGAGAATTATTGCTGCCGCCGGGCAGTCCCTGGCCGACGATTGGCTGACCTCGTGGATTGGCGCGTCGGATGTGTGCGCCGACGGGACAGCGGATCCCCTTCGGATCTCCCGAACCATCAGCATTTACATAGTCGAAATTGTCCAGCTGTTCGGGCGAAATCCCTCCCGCAGGGCTATCGGTGTCCGGCGACAAGGCAAGAGGAACGCCGTTGCGCCATCGCCCGCACATCTTTGCGGCGAGCTGCTCCGGATCGATTCTGTTTTTGTGCGACTGCAGGAAATTTTCAAAGCCGACGACGTCGGTCTCGATCTTTTTGAAGACTGCAAAGCTACCGTTCAGACCAAGTTTTCGCGGCTCCGGCACCTCGTAGTTCTGAGCGTCTTCAAGCAGAACGAAGAGCCATGGCTCGCAGGGCTGCTGGCGATCAGGCGAATATTTTTCCGGGCCGCCGCGAATGGTGGTCATACTGATGCCGTCGGTATACCCAAAGTGAATTTTGCTGGTAAACACGGGCTGGCCATTCTGCATGTCCACTAACGCCATCCCGTCCTGTCGCCAGACTTCTTGAAAGGCATTTCCTTCGGCAAACAAGGCACACAGCCTATCGCTATAGCTCTTCATCGCTTCCGTGCTGATGGCGTACAGTGTCACCAGGACGTGATCGTCCCCTTTTCCAAAGCCGCCAGTCCAATTCTGAGGCGAACTTGCTCCAGTTTCTCCGAGCAGCTCCGCTCGTTGCGCGGCTCCTTCGATGAACGCACCAAATGACTTGAAAGACAGGGTTGGGACACGTTCTTTTATCTCCAGCGCAACCATGCCGGGCCAAGTGATGCCGATGTTGAGGCAATAGTCGGGCTTGTGACGCGGTGCATCCGTGGTATTGTCTCCCGGTCCGGGCGCGAACCCCACGTGCCAGTCCGCCGCTGTAGTGATTTGCGGGTTGTCGGATTCGTCGCCGCTTACGAGCCGGCCGAGTTGCCTGCGCGCTTGTGCCGGAACTCCCACTGTCAACAGGAAATGCCGTACCATCGGCATTCTGTAACCGCGCAGAATGAGCCCCTGAATGTCGGCGAGGTCGAGCGCGGACTTTTTCAGGGCTCCCAAATCGCTATGGTGCTCTTCATGCCTGAGCCGATCAAGGACCCGGTGAAGGAGGCTATCGCCTTCTTTCACCGGCGCTTGTGCTTTGTCATCCTTTGCCAAAGGGTGCCTCCTGATTGATCCGGGCTGGTAACCGGGGTCGTGACCATGTGCGGCCGGGACGAGACGGTGCGGACGAGATTCGAGGACCGAGCAGCGAAGCGTTTGCTTATGCCGCCGGCCTCTGTCCCAGATCGAATACCTCGTTCGGACTGGACGGTTCTGTTTGCGGCTGCTGGTTGATCTGGCGTCGCACTTCAGCAGATCGCCGATAGACTTCACGGCGAACGGTCATAATTTGACCCATGGGCATGTGATCTTCCCGCGTTCTCCACGGTGAAATCGAGATCCGGTCAGCGACGTCCAGATTGACGGGCGATGAAATATCCTGCTTCGGAATGCGAATGGTCGCGATCCTGGTAAATGGAGAAAGCTTTTCTGACCAGTCGATCGAGGTATTTTCGATGGGCATTCGCAAAGGATCGACACACAACTGCGCTTCCAGTTGGAATGTGTAATCGCGCTCGCCGATTTCCGCCACGAGCGAGTCCCGCACCGTTTCCGCGTCTGTCATGGGATCCAGGTCACGGATTCTCACCTGCGCGGCGGCAGATGGCTCCGGAGTGATGCGCACTTTGGCGACGTACTCGCCGTGCCGTACCGCACCCTCGGTCCAGTAACTCGAAAGGAGAGGGTTCAACCACGGCGTCTTACCTAAAGACATGAATGCTAATAACTCATCCCAAAGCCACTTGTCAGGCGGCAGTGTTCCGTCACGTGTAATGAAATCGTGAAGCCAGGTCTTCGCGGTCCGAGGCTCCATAAGCGCTCCGGGCAGCGCATCGAACAAACGCTCAATTACGACATAGTCCTGCGCGGTGTTAGCGAAGAATACTGGAGCGTTGATCATCGCATAGTCGAAGTTGCTGACCCCCGCCTCGTTCTCGAGAATGGAGTGCCCGGGAACATTGAAAAACTTCAAACCCGTGCCGAACATCGGACCAAGCATCGCATCCGGCCCTAGATGGCCAAGGCCATTCGAAAAACGGATCACGGCCTCGTAGGTGGCCGGAATTGCATAGATGCCCTGCGCATACTCTGGGGCCAGGCCGCTTTTGATTTCGACGGAGGCCCGAACGATGCCATAACTTTTCGCGTGCGCAAAACGCACCGCCCGTTTCTGCTTCTCTTTCTCGTAGGAGGCCTTGACCGTCTGCTCCACCGAATTGACGATCTCTGCAATCTCTGAGGCATAAGTGGATTCTGGAATCTGCGGAATGTCTTTGTAGCGTATTGGCGGCATCTACACCTCCTTCGTCGGCGCTGCCGGTGTTTTGTTCTCCGTGGCCAACAGGTGCCTCCTGATTGATCCTGCTTCGTAGCCATCTGACACAACTGCTATGCAGCGGTGCTCGATTTTGACGCCTTGCGGTCCGCGAGCAAGGCTCGAATGTCTTGAACCCCGAGGCCTGGATAGGCGTTGTAAAACCCAATAGCCGGATAGTTGTTTTCCGTTGCCCATTGCAGGAATGCCTGGGCGTTCTTTTCTACTGGGGTTGGCGGCGCGCCAACGACACCTGTAAAGAGAGTATTGAAAACGAACGAGTCTTTTTCTGCGAAGTCCTGGATGTACTTCTCAACAGAACCATCGTAGACAGTGAAGAAGCCTAAGTGGTTGTTCTCAAAGGGCACAAAATGGGCGATATGCAGCGTCCCAATAGCGTCCGACGCTTTATGTCCCTTCTCCCCCACCAAGGCTGGCCCGAGCAGCTTCAGGACAAAGCCTTGCACACGTGACTTGAAGGCCATGTATGTCAGCAAGGTGCGCTGTTGGGTATTGCCCGTAAAGCCCGCCGCATGAGCGGCCGCCTTGATGTCCTGAACCGAAGCGTCAAAAGCGAAATACGTATCGATAGGCTCGCGGATATGATGCTTCAGCCACTTGGTGACCCTCTCAGGGTTACCAGCCACGGGCGTGGCCGGAGGGTCTTCCACGTGTTTGAAGATGGCGTCCAACACCGGGCCAGCACTCTGGACCAGCCGTTTAATATGATCATCGACCTCGCCGTCAACGTCCGAAAGGAAGAGCAGCTTCTCGTCTCCCTTCACCATGAAACGGGAGAAATGCACGGTACCCATTTCATCCTGCGTTTTCGCGAAATTGGACATCAACGGGGGCAGTTCTTCGGTTAGCGCCCTGGCGCTGGCGGGCGCCTTAATCGGGAAGTCAAGCGCGACATGACTTTGAAATTTGCTTCTCCCTGTTTCGCTCATATAGCATTCTCCTTTTGTTGGCGTCCACTCTCAGGGTGGGAATGGTCAGGGAGGAGCGTCTTCGCGAGCCGGCCACCCTGACCTCAGACGAATTCTTAGTGACATAAGAATTCTGAAATGGCACATCCATGGTTTCAACTGTTAAAAGTGACAGTGTGGGTCGAAGTCGGGATGATTATCTGTTCGTCGGTTGGAGTCAAACCCGCTCCAATGCACAATTTGCTGCAGGGCGGTCGCAGATCCGCAATTCTTTCTCTGAGCAACGTCGCAGTTGGCCGCAGTCGTCGTCCTGATGACGGATCCGCGACGTTGACCCCGCGTCGCGAGATAGCGTCATTCCTCTACGATGATCCAGCTGGGGTCGGGATCAAACTGGGTCATCGCAGTTACCGTTTGCGTTGTGGTCTTGCCCAGATCCTTTTGGAGCAGCACGTCATCCTGGTTGATCATGAAGGTCATCACGCCCGAGTTGCCGTATTCAGCCGGATAGGCGACGAAGGCGAATCCCCCCGTCATCTTTCCGTTGACGATGTAATTCCTGGCACCGCCCGGCGCCTTATCAGTTTGCCCTGTCAGCATGTGGAAGTAGTAGCCGTGGAAGGGCATGTGTGCATCCTGCTTTACGCTATATCCCTCAGTGGTCGCGAACGCTGCCATCGGCCCGAGCGGGCTGGCGGGCTGCCCGACGCACCATGCAGGAGTCGGTCTACAAGCGGCGCGTGGAGCCGCGTCGGCTTCCCCCTGATGCACCCAACATTCTCATCGTCCTCATCGACGACGCAGGTCCTGGCCTGCCTTCCACTTTTGGTGGCGAAGTCCATACGCCTGCGCTGGAGCGCGTGGCCATGGGCGGAATCTCGCTAAACCGCTTCCACACCACTGCCATGTGCTCGCCCACACGTGCGTCTATACTCACCGGCCGGAATCATCACCGCGTCGGTTCCGGGCAGATCTCGGAAATGGCGAATGACTGGGACGGATATTCAGGTCACATCCCCAGGAGCAGCGCGCTGGCGGCCGAGGTGCTGAAAGACTACGGCTACAGTACGGCCGCCTGGGGAAAGTGGCACACACCTGCCGAGGAAACGACCGCCGCTGGTCCCTTCGAGAACTGGCCGACTTGAGCTAGGCTTTCAATATTTCTACGGATTTCTGGCAGGTGAGGCGTCGCAATATGAGCCCAACCTGGTACGGAACACAACCATCGTGCCCCCGCCTAAGAGCCCCGAGGAGGGCTACCATCTCAGCGAGGATCTTGCAAACGATGCCATCGGATGGCTACAGAAGCACAAGGCCTTCCAGCCGGATAAGCCGTTCTATATGTACTGGGCCCGCGGCGCGATCCACGGCCCGCACCACATCATGAAGGAGTGGGCCGACAAATACAAAGGTAATTCGATGACGGATGGGATGCCTACCGTGAGCGCGTCTTCAAGCGTGCCAAGGAGAAAGGCTGGATCCCCGCCAATGCTCAGCTCACGCCACGCCACGAAACCATGCCGTCATGGGAGAGCATCCCCGAAGACGAAAAGCCCTTCCAGCGCCGCTTGATGGAAGTGGCTGCGGGTATGCCGAACACGTGGACGTTCAGGTGGGCCGGGTCATTGATGAAATCGATAAGCTCGGCTACGGGGACAACACGCTCATTTTCTACATGGGGCGACAACGGTTCTTCGGCAGAGGGACAGAATGGCACGATCAGCGAGCTCCTGGCGCAAAGCGGTATCCCGTGGGTTCCGGGCTTGCCGCCCGGTATTCGCGAGTGGACCCCGGACAATGATGTGTGGGAACTCTACAACCTCGAGGAGGACTGGACCCAGTCCAACGACCTCGCGGCCAAAATGCCGGAGAAGCTGGCTCAATTGAAGGAGACCTTTCTCATCGAGGCTACCAAGAACAAGGTGCTTCCGATTGGCGGTGGTCTGTGGGTTCCGTTCCTTCACCCCGAAATGCGCATCGCGCCACCCTACACGGAGTGGACTTTTTCTGGCGATACCGTTCGCATGCCGGAGTTCTGTGCGCCCGCGCTGGGCAACAAACCAAATCTTGTCACGATTGATGCCCAAATCCCGACGAACGCGAATGGCGTGCTCTACAAACTTGGCGCGAACTCCGGGGGGCTGACCTGTTTTGTGGAGGACGGTATCCTCTGCTACGAATACAACCTTTTCATCATTCAGCGCACCAAGATCCGAGCCACGCAGAAACTTCCCGTCGGGAAGGTAAAGATCGAGATAGAAACGACGTACGTGGTACCCAGACCGGGCGGGCCGCTTAGCATCACCTTGAAAGTCAATGGCGAGGTGGTTGCCACAGGTCAAGTCCCGATATCCGCACCGCTTATCTTCACAGCGAACGACTGCCTCGACATCGGCGTTGCCCTCGGTTCGCCCGTGTCGCTCGATTACTACGACAAGGTGCCGTTCAAGTTCAACGGCACCATCGAACAGGTGCATGTGGAGTACCTGACGCAGAAAAAGTGACTTACCTGTACCTGTGGTCGAGGGGTCTGATGAGGGTGCTGGATACGTCTTTCGGTGTTTTGAGCGCTTCTGAGTCATCAGTTGCGCTTTAGAATCCACGAATTACGGTCCGACTCTAACTGTCACTTTTGCCAGTAGAGGTGTGTAGGCGCCTGTCGATATGCTTAGTTCCGTAAAGCTGCCTGTCAATGCCCGAGACTTGGCTGGAACCTCACGCGCCTGCCCTCTCACGCTCTGACACAGCACGGGTTTATGAATGCCCGTTGCACCGGGACACTCATCGCGCTCTGTTGGGTCTGCGCTATTAGCGCGTTTCCGGTGAGCTATGGCCTCCGGATTTCGGCTGCAGAAGCCGCGGATGCGGCCACAGGTATGGATGGATTGCCTGACGCGCCGTCGCCATCAGATCAGGTCACCGTCAAAGGACTCCCGCTTGCAATCCTCAAAGATCAGATTCCCATTTGGACGAGCCCGGTGCGCATCCGTCCGCACGACTTGGTGTGGCTCTTGCCTCTGGGTGCGGCGACCGGCATCACTCTGGCCACGGACACTGACGCCATGCGTGACCTGTCACGCGATCCGGCTTTCAACAAGGATTGCGTAAACGCCTCCAACTATCTGCTCGGCGGCCAGATAGCTATGCCTGCGATCCTGTTTGGCATCGGAGTCGCAAAAAACAATACGCATGCAAAGGAAACCGGCATTCTCAGCGGCGAAGCGCTTGCCGACGCCGTAATTGTGGAGCAGATCTCGAAAATTATCTTGCGTCGCGAGAGGCCGCTGTACAACAATGCCGCCGGCGATTTCTTCGCTCCAAATGTTGGCACTAACGGCTCGTTTCCCTCTTCACACAGCATGTTGGCCTGGTCAGTGGCTGGCGTCATGGCAGGTGAATATCCATCGAGGTGGGTGCCGGTGGGCGTCTACTCAACCGCAACAGGAGTAAGTCTGATGCGGGTCCTCGGACAGGAGCATTTCCCTACCGATGTGCTCGTGGGTGGCGCCGCAGGATGGCTGATAGGAGACTACGTCTTCAGGAAGCACAACCGCACACACAGGTCGCCCCTGATGTTGATCACCGCACAGCCGAAACCAGCAAGCATCGAGCGAAACGCTGTGCCGATGCCAAACGCGCGCGAGAATCTCGAGGAAGTTCAGGAACTGTTGGAGAGTGCACAATGAAACTGTTGGGATGCGGAAGTTGTTTATGCTTTCTAATCACAATCGCCGTCCCTTCGCTGCAGGCGCAGCAATACGTGCGAGAATCGGGTCCTCAATTCCTCTCATACGACCAGTTGGTCCAGCTCGGCTCGGAACAGGAAATGCGTCCTGAGCTGGCGGAAAAACTCCGCCTCATTACGACCACTCCTTTCATCAACAATGAGGCCTACTTGAGCGGCGCAAGGGCCCGCCCGCTTGAAGTGCCTGGTCTTGGTCCGACCCTCCGCGTGGCCTTCTGGAACATCGAGCGCGGGCTCGAGCTCGATGACATCGAGCTGTTCCTAAAAGATAAGAATGCATTCATCGCCCGGGTTGCAGAGGAGCGGGAAAAGGCCAAAGCGAACGGCAGGAGCTTGCGAACAATTCAGTTGGAAAAACTCCCCGAGGAGATCGAAACCCTTAAAGCCGCAGACGTGTGGGTCTTGAACGAAGTGGATTGGGGAGTTAAGCGCACCGACTACCGGAACGTCGTCAGCGAGTTGGCAAAGACCCTGAACATGAATTGGGCTTATGGGGTGGAGTTTCTGGAGATCGATTCCAAGCAGCTTGGGACAGACACCTTCGACGACGGCGAGGACAAACAATCGCAGCAGCAGCTTCTCGATGAGTTCCATGTCGACAAGGACAAGCTGAAAGCTCTCCACGGAAATGCAGTTCTCTCCCGCTATCCGATTCGCAACGCGCGATTGGTGCCCTTCACAGTCGGATATGACTGGTTTAAGGAGAGCAGGATCGCTCCGTTGGAAAAAGGAAAGCGCAAGGCAGCTCTGCTGGTCGGGGAAGATCTCCAGCAGGAAGTACGGCGCGGGCAGCGAACAACTCTGCATGTCGACTTGGACGTTCCTGACGCTCCCGGAGGGCGCATCACAGTCGCCTCAACCCACCTGGAGAACCGCGCCAAGCCCAAAATCCGCCGCCAGCAGATGCAGCAGTTGCTGAGCGAAGTGCGCGACATCCAAAGCCCCGTAATCATCGCCGGCGACATGAACACGACCGGATCGGATTCGACGCCGACCAACGCCACAAACGAGCTCTACAAGCGCTTTGGAAGTCTTGATTTCTGGACTACCAAAGGCGTCCAATGGACCACCGGCGTTGGCGCCGCCTATTCGGTCTCGAAAACCGGAATGAAGATCGCTGGCATCCAGTATCGAATCGATCCGACCTCCGCAAATCTTCCCGGCCTTTCACCTAATCTCGAACGAGGCTTATTCACCACCGTGGAAAATTTCCGCTTCGCCGATGGAACGGCGATCGATTTTCGTGGCGTGCCTGACCGCACATTGAACGGCACAGGCGGCACTCTGGCGGATTCGAACCAGCGACAGAAGGCCGGGTTCGTGCCCACCTTTGAAATGGAGCTGATCTGGAAAGGAGTTCGGGTCGCAAAGTTCAAGCTCGATTGGTTCTTTGTGAAGGCGGACCTGAAAACGCCGCGCGATCCGAAAGGGTCCTTCTTGTTTGCGCCGCAATTCCCACGAACGCTCGTCGACCTTAACAATTGTCTGCCCGTGGCAATTTCCGATCACAGCCCCATGACGGTGGATCTGCCCTTCAAAGAACCGAAAGGACTCGCGCGCATACAAGAAACTGCCACTTCTGACAGTACCCGAATGCAGCTAACCAAAGAATAATGATTCAGCGGAAAAGGAGTGCCTCCAGCGAATCAACAGGGGGCGGCGATGGACAGCTTCGGGCGGGCGTTTTCTGCATGTATGGATGCGCGCGGCTACTCCGTCCGGTAACAGATAAACTGCGCGGCCGATTTTCTGATCGACTGGCCTTTCACGTCATAGTCAGTGGTAAGGACGCCATCAGAAGGTAAGACATTGGGCTTCGCTCGCTGAAGCTGCGAACAGTCGATCAGAACCTGCTGGTTGTTCCTAATGGCATGCTCGCGCAAATGCAGTTCGAAAACTTGAAAGCGCGCCCCAAATTGCTTATCCACCAAACCTTCTCGCTGCGCATCGAAACCCAGGCCGAACAACTTCGGTTCGTTCTGGACGACACGCAGAAGATGTTGAACGAACACCCCAGGATCGAACCCGGAACCTCAAGATTGCGGGTAACCGATTTTGGCGGCGCGGCTTTTGAACTGGAGCTCTTCGCCTACGGCCAAACCGGCGACTGGGCAGAGTTCACCGCGATTCGCCAGGACGTCATCCTGAAGATCGCTGGGATTGTCGAGGCCGCTGGCACTCGTTTTGCGGCGCCCACACAATTAACGTACTTATCCACCGACGCCGGCGTTGACGCAGGCAAGGTGAATGCTACTGTTCGCCACGTCATCGAACGTCAGGCGAGCGATTAGCCAATTTCCGGTGGAAGGTCGAAACGGAACCGGGGACAAGGCAAATGGTTACGCTTGCGGCAAACAGTCAGTTCCGTCTGCAGCAGACTGCGTAGCGCTATTTCTTTGGGGGCGACGGTTTGGGAATTCTCAGCGTCCATGAGCCACCGAACACGATCGTGCGCCCTTCCACACGAGCTTTTGCCGCATACTCGTCGTAGTACTTGAAGAAGAGAACTACATTCTTCGCGGGCATAATGAAGTTACCTTGACCGCCGATGGCATGCACTGAGTAGAAAGGAAGCCGGCTCGCCCGGACCGGGATGCCGGCGATCAGAAAATTGCCGCCATTGCTCGTAACCTGAAATTGATCATACCCAACCAGTCCGAGCTGGCTCAGCATGCTCAGATCCTTCTTCAGCGGAAGAACCTGGCCAATTCCCCATTCATCGGTGAAGGTCTGGCCTGGCGTAATCTTGCTGAACTGGCCTGAAGGAGTGCTCGCGACTGTTTTTTGTCCGTGGATTTCCCAATCGGTGGCGAGGTTTGCGCTGGTGCCCTTGTTCTTGGTGATGTAGTAGGTGGTACCGGTCGTTATGTCGTTACCCCAATATCCGGATCCGACGTTATCGCTCGATCCCGGAGTGTACCGGCCGGTAGGAGCGAAGAAAGAGTATCCTGCTATGATGTCGGCGTGTTTCAGGTGCCAGCCCAGGTTAAACGGTTGGACATACATATCGGCAAAACCAGCCCCGCCGCCATTGGCCCCGAGATTTGTCCCAACTATGTCAGCGACAAGGGAACCGTTCGCTAAGTTCAAAGAAATATAAGGCATGAAATATCCGCCGAGAAACTTGTGCGCCGGAATGTAATAAATGATGTTCTCATCCGCCCAGAACGAAAACGTTCCTGAAACTCTCGGAAGAATGCGGTCTCCGTTAGAGTCATTCAGCTGGCTGGCAGAGTAATTCACAACAAGGTTGCCATAAGTAAGACCCGGTTCGGGAATGGCACCGGCATTCAGGCCATATTGCCCAGGAACCCACTGCCCCTTTTGCTGTGCCGGTAGGGACGATGCACACATAAGAATGAGGCTTGCGGAGACTAAGACTGCTTTTTTGGTTTTCATTCCTTTTTCTCTCCCTCACCTGAAGAATGAGTCTTTCTATTTGTCGTTTGCAGTCGACATTCCGCGGTTTGCTCCGCAGAGACGGTTCTATTTAGTGCAACACGCGCTGAATTGCCTGGTAACTGTCATTTGTGACAGCAGCTAGGAAACACGTCGATTGGGTCGCCCGTCCAGAGCGGTTGTCGTCGCCCATTACGAAGCATTGCAATCCAGTTTTGGGGCGGCCACAGCATCTCTGGCGGACTGAACGCTCTCTGACATTCCCCGGATATTGGAATGATTTGCCCAGGCATAGAGGGCGGTGTCAAGGCTCCTCGACCGCATGTCGGCGCGCAATGGGGTGTGCGACATAGAAGTGCGAACATACCAGATTGTTTGAGACGAGTACCGATCACGGTTTTGCAACCTGCCTCGATCACTCCGGAACCGATGAAGAGATGCTGACGACGGAACTCGGGATAGCGCATGCGCTCGGCATTTCGAAGGAAGTAGTCGGCGACCTTGCGGATGGTTTGGGTGAGTTCGGGGGAAGATGTTTCCAGGGAGTATAGATAGCGAACCAGTTTCTCGATCTTTCCGTCGTCGAGTTTGGGCTGATGGCGCAAGATCCACGCTCTGATGGGCATCCTCGCCCGGGTAAAGGAGGCGAGCCAGGTCCCAGAGATGCTGGCGAGCGTGGAATAAATCGACGATCTGGAGGGCCCCGGGAAAATGCAGATCGGCGAGGTTCCAGATCCATTCGGCGCCATCGCCGAGGATCACTTTCTTGAGGGCGCGGCTCCAGCCGCGATGGCAGGCTTCGGATACAGGCGTTGGCCGAACTCCTCGGCGGTCTCGATGGCACCGGTGTAGGTGGTCGAGTCCGGGTCACGAATGGCAAAGCCTTCCTGGTCATAGGCGGTTTGAGTGAAGACGCATCCCAGTTTGACCTCCCGGGTACGAGCGGGTTGACCGTCGATTTTGCCCGGTCGCTCCACGGTCTCGGCGCGCACCATGGGTACGCCGGTGCCGTCGAGTTCGACATAGAGCACGGGAATGGGGGGACCGATCGGGATGGGAAGATCCAATTGCCGGGCCCGACTTGTTTGCTCACGCTGGCGGGCGGCGATATCGGTGCCAATGGCCTCCGCGGTACGTTCCACTGCTTTGGTGGTGACCTCCAAGCCCGCCAACCATTTCATCTGTTCGCACCCGTGGTCGAAGGGAGCATCGTGGCCGACGACGGCCAGCATCCGACGTACCCTCGGAGACAGTTCGGTATTTTCCACATCGAGTTCGACATCGGCCGGAAACTGGCCCTGATGGCAGTGGGCACACAGGAAGTAGGGACGTAGTAGCTCCGCCGAACCTACCGCGGTGAGGATGGTCTTGGCCTGTAAGCCACGATAGACGGCCGTGTGGCCACAGGGACAGGAGCGGGTGCGCTGCTCCGGTTCCGGCGGATCGTACTGCAACAGTTCACCCAAAGCCGCGGCACCGGCTTGGTGCAGCGCGGAACGAATCGCCATCTCTACCGCTTCTAGGTCCAGCTTGCCTTGTTGACGACGTTCGCGGAACAGCAGCGTCAGCAGATGTTCTACTTCGCGGGCAACTTCTTGCTGGATCGCTTCCGTCGTTTTTTTTCCTGGGGCGTGGCCTCTGCTTCGGCGCTCGGCCGCAACCGGCAGAGGGTGCTATTGACCTCCACAAAGTCGCGACTCAACTGCTGCCATTTCCGGTACTCCTCGATCTCCTGCTCCGCTTTGCGCCGAGCCGCCACACTGGCAAAGGACTCGGTGACAGTTTTTCCATGAGCCTTATAGGTGAGGCGGAGGTTGGGGCCATGCCCGGGGTCTCCGGGGCGGTGGCAGTGGCAGGTGGGATTGCCACAGCGGCCGCTGGTGGTGGTGATCGAACCGGGTCGGAAATCGCGCAGCTGAGCGATCTTGCGCAGCAAGGTCGCCTTCTGATTCTCGCAGTCAGGCAACGACTCTGGCATGATAACCTCCAATACCTAGCGTATTATATACGCAAGGTATTGGGCGCAGAAAAAAGAAAACCTCACTCCACGACGATTTGGGGCAGACAACAGGACCTGTTCATGGCGCGGCGTACACGTCTTCAGAATCTCTCAAGGTCACGCTTAAATGTCGAGAACAGGCCTCTCTTACACTCAAAACCCCTCGCTGCCCTACCTCCGTTCCCCTCTCTGGCAACTGACGCACCCCGGTAACGTAGGGTGTGCGCCGAGATCTGCAGGGATTCAGTGAAGAGACCCTGCGGGCGCACATTGCCGCTATGGTTGAGAATTGCAGGGCTGATGGATTCGGGGTATGGTCGCCAGTCAGGCAGTCCTAGATTCCCGCGCGGAGAATGAATCGAGGCGACCAACCTCAGGCGGGACCTCTGAAGTTCGAGAGCTTGGCTGAGTTTTACCTCAACGTTGAACTCGATCCGAACTTGTCGGTGCGTCCGAAGTCGGAAAACACGAAACCGATTCTGGAGCACAACGTTCGTGACTGGATCGTCGCAAGATGGGCCGGGCAGTTCGCAGAGGAGATCACGCCGCTTGACATTCAGGCTTGGCTAATCTCGCTTCGGAAACCCGTGCTGAATGATGATGGCACATTGAAAAAGAAGCGTTTGTCTTGGTCCACGATCTCGAAGCTCCGGGGCACGATGAGTCGCATTTACAAAATCGGAATCGTGCATGGGAAGCTGAAATCAAACCCGGTAGAGAACGTGGAAACACAATGCAAGTCTTCTTACAAAGCGATCATTGTCAGCCCGGCACAGACTCTTGCGATCCTGAAAGCTCTCACGAACGTTCTCCATTTCACCCTCGTCCTGACTGCAGCAGCAACAGCCCTCCGTGCATCGGAGATTCTGTCTCTGCGGTGGTCGGATATTGAGTGGATGGAGGACCGCATTCGAGTCAGCAAACGCTGGGCACACGGAGGCGGGGACGGGGAAACCAAGACCGAGGCTTCGGACGGGCACGTCCCGATGCACCCGATGCTGGCAAACCACCTTCGCCAGTGGCACCGCGAAACGCCGTATCAGAAAGATACGGACTTCGTATTTGCTAGCCTTAAAATGCGCGGCAGGGTTCCGATGAGCACAGGGTCCTTCCTGAAGGACTATCTGCGTCCGGCTGCAATCGCTGCCGGGGTGCAGATTCCGAAAGGGTGCCGTTTTGGGCTTCACAATTTGCGCCACTCGCTGAGCAACTGGCTCACGAACACGGCCAAAGTTGAGCCGAAGACGGTGCAGGGGATGCTGCGCCACTCGAAGATCGAAACGACAATGAATCTGTACACACAAGACGACGACGACAACAAACTGGAGGCGCAGGGCAAATATCTTAAGGCGCTCGGCGTAGAACCGAAGAACGTCCAGTGATGTGTGGATTGAGTTGTGGGTAAAGTCTTCCGGAGTGTTTCCGTCTAACCGACAGAAAAGAAATGGTAGGCACGAGGAGACTCGAACTCCTGACCTCTACCGTGTCAAGGTCCTGTTCAACGGTAACTGATTGACATTCAACGGCACTGGCAGCCACCTTTGGCGTTGTAAGGAACTCTTAGGAAGTCGCATTGGACCCTGATTGGACCCAGATTTTCACCGGAGCAGCTTTAATCGTCGGCCGTTGCACGACTCACCACAAATTTTGCTTTCTTTGCTCGTGAGTGCTATGGAGATTTTCCGACACTTACGCCATTTGCTCAGTCGTCCCGGGGGCAATCGGAATTGCCGTTTTTGCATGCTTTCCGCCAAAGGTACACGACGGACCAGACTGCCTCGCATCGGATCTGCTTTGCAGGCAACAAGTTGCGCGTCGAGGCAAAGGGCCACGTAGATGCACCCGTTAGATCGAGTGAGCATCCTTCTCCTCTTTCAGGTTCCCTGAACTAAGTCAGCCCATCTGAAGTTCTTTTCTCTTAGCCCCTCAACCCTTAGGAGGTTGCCTATGTTTGCACGCAATGTCTCTATCCATCTGAAATCCAATATGTTGTCCGATTACACGCGAGCTTTTGAAAAAGACGTCCTGCCTTTGCTTCGTAAGCAGAATGGCTTTAAGGACGAAATCACTTTCGCCGGTCCCGGCGGAGTTGATGTGACCGCGATCAGTCTGTGGGATAACAAGAACAGATGCCGACAACTACAACACCAATACCTATCCGCAAGTGTTGAAGACGCTGGCAAGATTTATCGAGGGTACGCCCCAGGTTCACACCTTTGACGTTGTCACCTCGACCTTCAAAGCACGAACTCGTGACCGCGTAAGACGCTCGCTAGTTTGTTGGGCGTGAGGAGGCGGAGTTACGCCCGCCTTTTCGGGCCACCAGCATGCCACCTAGGAGAGAGCAAATGACCAATCCAATGACAGACCTAGACGCATACACAGACGAGGAGTTGGAGCAGGCGCTGGCTCGCGTACTCGCGCATGCTCGTGGAGAAGTGCTGAACGACGCTGAAGTGCAGAGATTCTGGCAGCTCAACGAACAGATTCTACGGCGTCGTGCGGCATCAGGAAACGCTGCGTAGCTGGCCGACCTGTCAACTGATGTAACGTTTTGCTTCAGAAAAATGCATGACGCTCAGAAACGTGACAATGAATAATATTCGACAGCTCGAAGAACCCAAGCCGGAGATTGTGGAATGCGCTATTGTTGAATTGTTGGGAATAGCCCAACGCCAAGGCATCAGTCTCGCTGATTTTATTCAAGATGGGTATGTCCTTGACTCAGGTAGCCCCAATATGTAGTATGCGGCGGTGGTGGAAGAGTATCCGCGTAATCTGATGGAGTTGGAGTCCAACTTCGCTACCGAAGGGGCGTGTCGAGCATACCTAGCACAACTCCGGTGGCCGGCCGGTTTTCGCTGTCCCCGCTGTGGATCAGAGAAGGCGTGGCCTGTGCGAAGTCTGTGGGAGTGTGGTGGGTGTGGTTGCCAGACTTCAGTTACTGCCGGAACGATCTTCCAAGACACGCGGACTCCATTGCCGGTGTGGTTTCGCGCCATGTGGTGGTTGACCACCCAGAAAAACGGGGCCAGCGCGTTGGGATTGCAACGAGTGCTGGGGCTGAAAGAATACAGGACCGCCTGGACGATGCTGCATAGATTGCGTCGCGCCATGGTAAGACCAGGACGGGATTTGCTGACGGGCCGAATCGAGGTGGATGAATGCTATATCGGTGGCCTGGAGGAAGACTTGCGCGGTCGGCTCAATTTGCAGAAAGCACTGGTTGTTGTTGCTGCTCAAGAAGATGGGCCCGGAATCGGTCGGATTCGCATGCGCCAGATCGTAGACGCTTCGGCCGAAAGCCTGATTCCGTTTGTGCAGGATTCGGTCGCACCCGGTAGTGTCATCCACACTGATGGGTGGTTGGGCTACCTCCCATTGGAGCGCAAGGGCTATACGCACCAGGTCACGTTTCTGCGAGGTAAGAAGAAGACTCCGTCGGAACTGATGCCGCGAGTGCACCAGGTTATCTCTCTCCTCAAACGTTGGTTGCTCGGAACCCATCAGGGAGCCGTCAGCCATAAGTACCTCGACTACTATCTGGACGAGTTCACGTTCCGCTTCAACCGACGGAGATCGAAGAGTCGAGGTAAGCTCTTCTTTCGCCTCGCGCAGCAAGCTGTGGCTGTCGATCCTGTCACTCATTATCGGATCGTCCACCCAAACCTAGGGAAGCCCAAAACACAATCTGTAGGGGCTACCTGAGTCAAGGACATACCCATCTTATTCAATTGTTGGACTCGGGAATGCACTTATCAGATTTTTGGCAGCGATGGCTCCGCTCACAAACGCCAACGCAGCATCGATTGCGATTCTTAGGGATTGACGATCACAGCTGACTTGTCGGCGCTCATCTTCTCCTCTTTTCGCTTTGCGAAAGCCAACTTCATCTTGCACGGACACAAGCAAGTAGAAACGTCAGCCCGCCGGATTCCAGCCCTTATCCCGGTGTGGTGGTTTACCCGCGGGCACTGCGGCGTTTGACAACAGCAGCGCACAAGCCTAGCATTGTAATTGAGCAAGCTACCTCTTCTTACTCTTTCAGGTCCCCTGAACTAAGTCAGCCCATCTGAAGTTTTTCCTCTTAGATTTCTCCAAGGAGGAACTGCGTTATGACCCTATTGACCCGTTGGGAGCCTTTCCGTGAGTTTTCCACCATGCAAGACCGCATGAACCGCATGAACCGTCTTTTCCGTGAGTCGTATAGCCCCGAAGGCCCGGAAGAGGCGTTAACTACCACCAGCTACGCACCGCCGGTGGACATCTACGAAGACGAGCACAACATTACTCTGAAGCTTGAAGTCCCGGGCATCGACGAAAAAGACATTGATGTCCGCATCGAGAACACCACCCTCACCGTCCATGGCGAGCGCAAGATCGAGAAGGAAGAGAAAGAGGAGAACTTCCGTCGCGTCGAGCGGCAGTACGGAGAGTTCACCCGGTCGTTCACGCTGCCCAGTTCGGTAGATCCGGGGCAAGTGAGCGCCCACTATGACAAGGGCGTGCTGAAGATCAAACTCGCCAAGAAGGCCGAAGCCAAGCCCAAGCAGATCAAGGTTAATGTTGGCAGCGAGAAGACCCTCGAAGCCAAGGTTCAGGGCAAGGCCGCGTAGAACCCACCAGTCTGAGAGAAATGGGAGGCGGCTTTCGCCTCCCGCTCATTGTAGTTTGGACTGCTACTTTGCCCAGGAGTTGTTATGGGCACTGGCAGAATTTGGCTGCAACTTTAGAGGACTGCGCTCTTTGAGTTGGACGCCAACAAAGTTGCAGACCGCGCAATTGACTGGAGACCATCGTGGCTAAGAAAAATAGAAACCATTCCAATAGCCTAGACATTCCTACACAACTACGCAGACGCTTAACAAAGTTTCCCGACCGGGGCCAACAACTGACGATCGGAGAGAGTGAGACTTCGCGGCGATGTTCGATGCCTGGAAGGCGCGCGCCGACATCGACTCGCGACCTGAGCGAGGCCGAATCATTTGTCATGATCGGCTCGCGTGACCTGGAGCAACGTATTAGGTTCGAAAGCGCTTGTCGTTCGCTGACTGCAGTCGACACATTCTTTACCTCGCCAAGTCGGGCGTGAAGAGCGAATCGAGGAAGGCATAGAGGACCTCTCGATGCGGCAGGAACCGTGGCGGCCCTCACGCCCCTCGTACGTGCTGCGAGTTGATCCGGCTCCAATCCAAACGAACAACCAACGATGAGTCTGTTTTAGTCCCGCTCTCCCGCACTTGGAGAAGCCATCCCTGAGAGCCGTTCCAAAAACCCAGGTGCAGTCGAGACGGCAGCCTGCTGATTCTGCGAGGTCGAAAGCTATCGGCCTGAAGCGTTCCGAAAGGAACCGTTTATGAAACGAGAAACCTGCTAAGTTAACCCCGGTTAAATCGTTCAGAAGGTCACCGACCAAACCAAGGTAATGGGTCTGTTGGTTCGTCTTGTGCCATGATGCAGTATCAAGCACGCCCCTGCAACAAGGCTCCGACCTGCCCGCACGCAGCCGGAGCTTTTTAAGTCTCAATATGCGCGTCGTTGGTTGGTAGATTGGGTAGCGCGTATAAGGGACTCCCTGCGGGCATAACATCTCTCATGCACCGCTTTACCGCGCTCATTGGTTTTGGCAGTCTTGAGATCGACTGGCTTGTTGCAGACTGCACAATTAAACTCGGGTTGAGCGGCTTGTGCCATAACGACACCTCCGGGGTTCTCTTCCATTACGAATGGTAGCCGAAACCTCAGTTGAGAAGATGGTCAATTGTGAACAGTTCGGCAGACTAGTCGCAAAGGCCGGAATCAATGGGTCTAAAGCGACCGGCTTACCGTGCAAATCTCGTTGAGCTTCCACTCAGTCTTAGCAGTTCTTCTTTGATCGCCACGAGACGAAGCCTTCTCAGCTCATCGATCTTAACCTCTGAATCAGTGTGGCGCGTGTGCCGCCGGTACGACTCATTGTCGCGCTGAACCGCTGCAATCTCGTACCTCAGTTTCAACACCTGTTGTTGAGTGAATGAATCCACTCATCGCCTCCGCAACATGAAAATCGGCCCCGACGCTGACCCTCACGAGGAAAACATCGGGACCAATGTAGGGTTTACTCGCTGGGCAAAGCATAGTCCCTAACCGATGCGTTGGCAAGAAAGCTGGCCTCAGGAGGTTGCAAGAGAATTGCAGCCGCGCAACGCGCCAGGTGGGCCAAGGTGAAAGCAGGGAAGAAGAAAGCCTAGCCGCTCCCCACGCGATTTCCTGGTCGAAGGGCCTTTTGAGCGTAATGAGCCTGTGGCTGTTGAAAAACTCCATTTTCGTCAAAACAGCCGAAATTTGGGGATAGAGAATGTCTAGGAAAACCCAGAAAGTCGTTTGTAGGGATTCGTAGCGCAAAGTTTTTTCGACCAGTTTTGAGAGATCGAGTTTTTCAACAGCCAAGGGATTTTTCGCCAACTCGGTTCTGGGCACACCCTAAGAGGACGGAACACTCAAGCTATAATGGCAGCCACGCATGGCTCTCGCTCCCGGCACGAAACTCGGTCCCTATGAAGTTCAGTCACTACTTGGCGCGGGAGGCATGGGCGAAGTCTACCGTGCCCGCGACACCCGCCTGCAGCGAGATGTTGCGATCAAAATCCTGCCTGCCTTCGCTGGCATGGGACGCGACCGTCTACGCCGGTTCGAGCAAGAGGCCAAAGCCGTAGCCGCGCTCAACCATCCCAACCTGCTTACGGTCTTTGATGTGGGAACGCTGCCAGACCCGACGAACGCAAGCGGCGTGTCCGCCTCGCCTTACATCGTCTCAGAATTGCTGGAGGGCTCGACGCTGCGCGCCCGCCTTGTTGAGGGCGCCTGACGCAGCGCAAGGTTCTCGACTATGGGGTGCAGATTGCCAGTGGTTTGGCTGCGGCGCACGAGCGTGGCATCGTACATCGCGACATCAAGCCGGAAAATATCTTCATCACCCACGATGACCGGGCAAAGATTCTCGACTTCGGCCTGGCCAAACTGACGCAATCCGGATTCGATTCGCAAACGTCGTTGCCAACGGCGACCAACGAGACGGAACTCGGGTTGGTGCTAGGGACGATGGGCTACATGTCGCCGGAGCAGTTGCGGGGCAAGAAAGTCGACGCACGCAGCGACATTTTTAGTTTTGGCGCCGTTGTATATGAAATGCTGTCATGCCGCCGCGCCTTTCAAGGTGACAACACGGCCGATGTAGTCAGCGCCATCCTGAACCAGCAGCCCGCCGAACTGAACTTAACCAATCAGGAGATCTCATCGTCTCTCGATCACATTGTTCGCCATTGCCTGGAGAAAGATCCGCTACTCCGATTCCAGTCCGCGCGAGATCTTGCCTTTCAGCTGAACGTTCATGCGGGAGACGCGCAGTTCCACCGCAATCGCTGCGGTCAGTCATGGCGCGGAGGAGCAACGATCGCGGCCATGGATGCTAGTTGCAGCGGGCGCGGCGGCGCTTGTGCTTCTGCTGGCCGGAACGTGGTTCTTAGCGCGGTCTACGGCTCATCTGGAACCACCAAAGTTCACTCAACTTACCTTCCAGCAGGGATACGTTGAAGCGGCGCGCTTTCTGTCCGACGGCAAGAATTTTATCTCTGCCTCTCGCTGGGGTTCCGATGCAGATATGGCGCTATTCACGGGGGCGGTGGAGACGCCAGGGCTTCGCCCACTCGGCATTCAGGTTTACTCCCTGCTTTCGGTCTCCTCCAGCGGGGACCTGCTCGTCCTCCAGGATGCCCATTCGATCGGCCCTGGCTACGTTAGGGTTGGCCGACTGGCGCGCATGGCGGTCTCCGGTGGCGCACCCCGGCCATTGCAGGAGAACGTGCAATACGCGGATTGGGCGCCCAACGGCACGGATTTCGCTGTCGTCCGCTTCGTTCCCGATCGCCACGTATACCGGCTGGAATATCCATCGGGCAAGGTTCTCTACGAAACTCCCGGCTGGATCAGCCATCCCCGCTTCTCGCGCGATGGTAAGCACATCGCCTTTCTCGACCACCTGCTTTTCGGTGACGATTGGGAATGGTTGCAGTCGTCGATCTGAACGGGAATCGCAAGGAATTCAGTGGCACTTTTGGTTCGACACAAGGGACTGGCGTGGTCACCTGATCAGTCGGAGATCTGGTTCAGCGCAGTGAAGAGCGGCATTTATCGCTCGCTGTATGCGACCTACTGCGCGGCCGGGAGCGGCCTCTGCTAGCCGCCCCGGGAAATGTAGATATTCAGGATGTGCTTCCCAATGGTAACGTTCTGCTCAATGTAACCGATGAGCGTCTCGAACTTATGGTGTTTACCCCGGACCATCCGGAAGGACGCGATTTCACCTGGATGGACTGGGCGTATGGAGCGCGATTTTCCGCCGACAGCAAGTCGATCCTTTTCGGTGACCAGAACAGCGGGGATTCGTACGGAACATTTCTCCGCAATCTCGATGGCTCTCCCGCGGTGCGCTTGGGAGACGGCGATCCCATGGATCTCTCGCCGGACAACAAATGGGCGATCAGCCGGTTGCCTTCGAAACCCAACCAGATACTCCTGCTGCCTACAGGAACGGGAGAGTCGCGCCAACTCACCCACTCGAATATCAGCCACTTGTATGGGCGCTGGTTGCCGGATGGGCGAATCGTATGCGTGGGAAACGAGCCGGGCACCCCGAGCGCACTTACCTGATTGACATGGATGGCAACGAGAAGCCGCTCACGCCCGAGGGATCCTTGCCCGTGCGGTCACTACCGACGGCAAGACCCTGATCGTATCCAACGCTCGATCGACTCAATTTCAGTTGTTCCCTATGGATGGCGGGCAGCCGCAGCCGCTGTCTCAGCTGCAGAAAGGGGACACCCCACAGGATTTCACTCCGGACGATAAGGCAATTTTGCTGCGGCGATCAGGGAAGGACGCAGCGATCGAAATCTGGCGGCTGGAGTTAGCCACCGGCCAGCGGACGCTGCTCCACAGCCTGAGTCCTCCCGGAGCGCGGGCCGTTGCCAGGGGACTGAATGTGGTCTCCTCCCGCGACGAAAAAAGCTACGCCTACACCTACCATCCGGCGCTTTCGACGGAATACCTCGTTCAAGGAATTCGCTGAATAGAAGATCGCTACACAAACCGTCTTCGTCATGCTGGATCAATCGCAAACGCGGAGGCCGGCCCCGATCATAGTCAACTCTTGAAATCAACTGTTGAAGCAAGGCCATTCCACCAGTGAGCGCGGGGAAAACTACTTTGATCCACGGTAGAGGAGCGCTATGGCGGATTTGAGACAACCGAGCGTTCTTGTCACCCGAGTAACGAGATGCTTCGTCCTTTCTCTTAGACTTTGCGACAATTCCGTATCAAAGTTCCCCCTGTTCAGAAAGGAAAGCCTGCCTATCACAATGAGATCTGACCGTAGCCAAGCTAATCTGCTCGTGTTGCTTTTGCTCGTGGCACTCCACAAGCGGGAGCGTGCCGAATCAAGAGCATTTTTTTCGCGCCCTGGGCAGAAGCGTCCGTGACCTCCGTACCCGCAAGGGGACCCCACGCCGACAGCGCCAATTCCGCCGCCAGCAGGCTGATCAAGAATCACTCCTCCAATCACGATGCGAGGTACAATGATTTTGCCGGGTGAAACGGCAGTGGGCTCTGCAGGGATGCAACCATGCCGAGGGATAGCTTGGTCGGGGCTCATCGAGACGATCACTGCATCTGCGCGAATATCCTTCTCGCGCTCCTGCCAACCCGCATCGGATCGGTAGAGCCGCATGCCTTGAAAACCACCGCCCGAAGGACGGAATCTACACTACCGGAGTCCTTCCCCAGTTCACGCTGAGGCGGCACATTTGCAGTTGGCGCGCAGACTCGTGTGCATAGCAGCGCTGGGCGCGAGGAATGAAAGACTGCCTCATGGAAGAAAATTCTAAAATTCGCAAGATCGCGTTTGTCGGCGACCACTTACCGCGCAAGTGCGGCATTGCGACGTTCACGTCTGACCTGCTTGCCGCCGTGGCAGCTGCGCATCCCCAAAGCCAGTGTTTCTCAGTGTCGGTGAATGACATTCAAGGTGGCTACGAGTACCCGGAAGTAGTTCGCTTCGAGATTGAGGAGCAGGATTTATCGTCTTATCTACGTGCTGCGGACTTCCTCAACATCAGCAACGTGGACATCGTCTGCTTGCAGCACGAGTTCGGCATTTTCGGCGGGCCGGCCGGCGGCCATATCCTGGCACTCCTGCGCGAATTGAGAATGCCCGTTGTCACTACGCTTCATACCATTTTGCGTGAGCCGAAAGCCGACCAACGGCGCGTAATCCACGAGTTGGTCGCGCTCTCGACCCGGCTCGTGGTCATGACTGAGCGGGGGCGCCAGATGTTGCAGGAGATTTACCAGGCACCACCGGCCAAGATCGATCTCATCCCGCATGGCATTCCCGACGTAGGTTTTGTCGATCCGACCGATTTCAAGGACCAGTTCGGTGTGGAAGGCAGGGTGGTGCTGCTCACGTTCGGGCTGCTTTCGCCGAACAAGGGGATCGAATATGTGCTCAACGCCCTGCCGCACATTCTAGCGGAGTTTCCCGACGTTGTTTATATTGTCCTGGGCGCCACCCATCCCAACGAACTACGCGAGCATGGCGAAGCCTACCGGCTCAGCCTCGAAATCCTTGCCAAAAAGAACAAACTCGAGAAGAACGTCATCTTCTACAACCGGTTCGTAGAACTTGAAAATCTGAAGGAGTTCATCGGCGCCGCAGACCTTTACATCACGCCTTATCTCAACGAAGCGCAGATCACGTCGGGCACGCTAGCCTATGCGTTTGGTGCGGGCAAAGTGGTAATTTCGACACCGTACTGGCACGCTGCAGAATTGTTGGCGGAAGACCACGGCGTGCTGGTGCCGTTCGGCGACGCCCCGGCCATAGCCCGCGAGGTGATTGGCTTGCTGCGCGACGACACCCGCCGGCATGCCATTCGCAAGAATGCTTACAAGCTGGGCCGTGAGATGGTCTGGAGCAACGTGGCGCGGCTCTATATGCGCTCGTTCGAGTTGTCGCGGATCGAGGGGGCGGCGCGATCTCGAAAATCTCTCGCCACGAAGACGCTCGACCAAAAGCCGCGGGAACTGCCAGAGTTGAAGTTGAGTCATCTCTCGCGGATGACCGATTCGACCGGAATCTTCCAACATGCCATTTTTAGCGTCCCGAATTTTTCGGAAGGCTACTGTACGGATGACAATGCTCGCGCATTCATCCTCGCGGTACTGCTCAGTGAATTGGGAGAAGAGCCAGAGCGCGTGCGGACACTGGCCACAACCTACGCGGCGTTCTTCCATCACGCGTTCGATCTCAAAGCGAAACGCTTCCACAACCACCTGAGTTTCGACCGCCGCTGGCTCGATGAACAAGGGTCAGAGGATTGTCAAGGGCGAGCGCTCTGGGCGCTGGGCGTGGGCGTGGGGCGTTCGCCCTATCGGAGCTTCCAGATCATGGCTGGACAACTCTTCGCGCTGGCGTTGCCAGCTCTGACGGAGTTCACTTCGCCGCGGGCGTGGGCGTTCGGCCTTATCGGCATTCATGAATACCTGCGCCGGTTGAGCGGTGACAGCCTGGTCAACCAAACCCGTGAGACACTCACTTCCCGGCTCATGGAACTTTTCGAAAGGACCGCCCAGCCGGACTGGTGCTGGTTTGAAGAGGATCTGACTTACGACAACGCGAAGCTCCCACACGCCTTGATTCTGAGCGGACGTGCAACCGGACAACAAGCGGTGCTTGAGCGAGGCCTGGAGGCCCTGCGCTGGCTGACGGAATTGCAAATCTCCGAGAAGGGTCACTTTCGATCCATTGGCACCAACGGATTTTATCGCCGCGGCGGCATGCGCGCCAACTTTGACCAGCAGCCCATCGAGGCGCAAGCAATGGTCTCAGCCTGTCTTGAAGCCTATCGCGCCACATCGGACCTCTGGTGGTACGAGCAGGCGCAACGCGCCTTCGACTGGTTCATCGGCTGGAACGATCTCGGATTGGAACTCTGCTCTCCCAAAACAGGCGGCTGCCGCGATGGGTTGCACGTGGATCGGGTCAACCGGAACCAGGGAGCGGAATCAACCCTGGCCTTCTTGCTTTCGTTGGCGGAGATGCGCTTGGCGCAAAATATGCTGACGAGTTTTAAGGAACCGATCGCCGTCTAAAAGTAATCGCGGCTTCCGGTCTCGTTTCTCTGGAATGACCAGTCCATGAACGCCAACTCGATTCACGTCAAACGCACGGCCACGGTCCTCAGGCCTGACCAGTCACGCGTTCTTTTGCGGCCATTCAGTCCGGAGGATCCCCAGCGGACCGGCAGGATTATCGCCAGGATCATGTCGCTCCCGGAAAACCGAGTCGGCCCTCTCCTGGACGAAGTATCCGCCGAATTCTCCCAGCGACACCAGCAGATCCACAAATCCTTTCTGGAACGATTCGAACAGGTCCGCGACCTCCTGTTGACCGATGAGAAAATTTCCGAACAAAGAAAGCTGTTGATCGGCTCCTATTTCGTTTGCGAATTCTCCTTAGAATCCGCAGCCCTGTTCAATCCGTCCATCGTCCCGCACCCTGACCAGTCTGACCTGCCTCCCGGCGCTCTGCGTTTTATCCTCAGCTTGCGCGCCACCGGGGAGGGACACATCTCCTCCATCACTTTTCGGACGGGTATCATCCACGTCCGACCATCGGATCGAGGTCCTACCCCCAACCGGCTTCCTCACCGAGCCGCGTCAAATCCCGAACCCCCGTTACGAGAAGGCGCTCTTCGAGCGGAAACTCTTTGAGCTGGGATTGACCAGCGGATTCACACGCCGGATTATGGACAAGTTTGGGGAGTCGTTTGCATTGGAAGAACTGCGCGCCAATCTCGAAGCCGAAATGAAGCAGTCCCGCCTGTCGGATCGGAACGCGATCCGGGGAATTTTGATGCTGGCCCGGTCCAATTACGAGGTTCAGTTTCAGCCCCAACAGCGGCTGTCTGAACGCGATCATTTTCCCGGCCACGCCGTCGCAACGCAACGGCATCGAAGACGCCCGGTTCGTCCGTTTCCAGAACGATGACGGTACCCACGTCTACTACGCCACCTTCACGGCCTTCGATGGCAAGGTGGTCTTGCCAGAGCTGGTGGAGACTTCTGACTTCCTCCTCTTTCGGTTCATCACCTTGAACGGTCCGGCCGCCGAAAACAAAGGCATGGCCATCTTCCCCCGGAAAATCAACGGCCTCTATGCCATGCTCTCCCGCCAGGACAACGAGAACATCTACCTCATGTTTTCCGACAACGTCCACTTCTGGTATGAACGCAAGGTGCTCCTTAAACCGATGTTCCCCTGGGAGTTGGTCCAGCTTGGGAACTGCGGGTCCCCCATTGAGACCGAAGCGGGCTGGCTGGTCCTCAGCCACGGTGTCGGCCCCCTGCGAACGTACTGCATCGGCGCGTTCCTCCTCGATCACGACAATCCCGGCAAAGTGATCGGCCGCCTCCGCGAACCCTTGCTCAAACCGGACCAAAAGGAGCGTAAAGGCTACGTGCCGAACGTCGTTTATACCTGTGGCGCTCTCCTCCACAACGGCGAACTGATCATTCCCTATGGCATGGCCGATCACGCCACCGGTTTCGCTACCGTTCCCCTCGATGAAGTGCTGGCTGCCATGCACTAGGAACGTATCGTCGAACAGCATGAGAAAGCCCGACAAAAGAGTGGCTGTCCTGTCGCCGATAGCCTGGCGAACGCCTCCTCGGCAATACGGCGCCTGGGAAACGGTGGCTAGCAACATCACCGAAGGGCTCGTCGCCCGTGGCTGGGATGTGACGTTGTTCGCCAGCAGGGATTCTGTGACCCGCGCTCACCTGCATGCCGTGGTGGACAAGGGGTATGAAGAGGATTCCGCCGTCGATCCCAAAGTAGCCGAATACCTTCACATCTCCGAAGCGTTCGAGCGCGCGGCTGAGTTTGACCTCATCCACAGCCACTACGACTTCATGGCTTTGACCTACACCCGGCTGGTCAAGACACCGGTCCTGACTACCATCCACGGATTCTCGTCAGCCAAAATCATGCCCGTCTATCAGAAGTATCGTGACGGATACTTCGTTTCCATCAGCGACTCCGATCGAGCCGCAGGGCTGAATTACCTGGCGACCGTCTACAACGGCATCGATCTCTCGTTGTACCCGCTTCAGGAACCCGGCGGTGATGACCTTATTTTCCTCGGTCGGATCCACCCGGATAAAGGTGTTCATCTGGCCATCGAGGTTGCTCGTCTGAGCGGAATGCGTTTGATCATCGCTGGTATTATCCAGGATGAGGCCTATTTCCGGGAGCAGGTCAAACCCCATCTCGACGATCAAAACATCCTTTATATCGGACCGGTGGGCGTGCCGGGCAAGAACGAACTGTTTGCCCGAGCCCGAGCTCTACTGCACCTGAACACCATCCCGGAGCGATTCGGACTTGTCCTGGTCGAAGCCAATGCCGCTGGCGTGCCCGTCATCGCGATGGACCTCGGCTCTTGCCGTGAGGTGATCAAGGACGGGCAGACCGGTTTTCTGGTTGACAACGTCACTGAAGCAGTTCGGGCCCTTGGACGAATTTCTGAAATCGATCGTCGTGCCTGCCGCAGCCGTGTCCGGCAATACTTTTCGATCGATACCATGGTGGAGGGATACGAACGGGTTTACTCGACGATTTTTGATCTGGAAGCGAAGAGACGACCATGAAGCCGGACATTGTCAGACGATACCGCCACAACCCCATCCTCACCAAGGCCGAGATCCCCTACCCAGTGGAAACCGTTCACAACGCGGCGGTTGTGAAGCATGAGAACGAATACATCATGCTTTTCCGCTCCCATCTCCGCACCGGACGGTCCATCATTGGTTTGGCACGCAGTCCCGACGGATTCCGCTTCACCGCCGATCCACAGCCCTTTCTGATTCCTGACCGGGACAGCCCTTTTGCCGCCTATGAAGAGTTCGGCGTGGAGGACCCACGCGTGACCCGGCTGGAAGGGGAGTACATCATCACCTACAGCGCCTACTCGCGAAATGGAGTGCGGATCGCCCTGGCCAAGACGAAGGACTTCAGTCAGGTGGAAAGAGTTTCCCTAATCACGGAGGCGGATTATCGGAATGTGGTGATCTTTCCCGAGAAGTTTGATGGGCTTTATGCCCGGCTTGACCGTCCTCATTCGGAAATCGCCCCCTGGTCAATCTGGATTTCCTATTCTCCGGATCTATGCTATTGGGGCCAATCTCAGCTCATCATGAAGCCTGAACCATATCACTGGGATGAAATGAAGATCGGTCCCGGCGCGCCGCCGATCAAAACGGACCAGGGATGGCTTTCCATCTATCACGGAGTTTTCCGAACTATGGATGGATCGGTCTATCGTTTGGGGGTTGCTCTTCATGACCTCGAGAACCCGGCAAAGGTCATCGGTGTGGGCGACTCGTGGATTTTGCAACCGGAAGATCCTTGGGAAATAACTGGATATGTCCACAACGTGGTCTTCACCTGTGGCGCCGTTCTGGAGTCCGATGGAACCGTGAAAATCTATTGGGGGGGCGCAGACACGGTCATGTGCGTGGGCGAAGCGAATGTCTCGGATCTGGTCGCACTATGCCTCCATCACGGCAGACCGGCAAAGTAAGCATGGCATTTCAAGAGTCCTCTAATACCCCAGCTAAGAAATGGCTGGACTAGACCCAGTGGTAACAATCGGAAACGCTCGTCTCAAGTAGGGGTGCAGTGTATGCGCCTACGAGGGACGCAAAGTCAACGGGGGACATCTCTTAGCCAAGAGAGTGCCAAGCGGACGGAGGCGCAACTGTTGTAATCAGCTTAGCACGAGATTATTCACTTGACAAAAGCGGCAAAGGGGGTGAAAGTTGCTCCCTGAGATCGCGTTTTGATAAGCGAAATTTATGGCCCTGGCGGAATTGGATGACCATCGGCATAGGGGTGCTCGCATGCACGGAGGCAGGTCGCGCTAAGAGAAGAATCCCCGATACCATCATCCTGATGGCGGACACGATGGGCTCCTATGAAGATGTTGATTCCCACGCCCGACTACACAAAGCGTTCATGTTTCCAGACTTGGAGATGTATGCGGTCGCCGCGAACCTAGTTGACAGAGCCGGGAGAGGTGCTTTCCTCGATTGACAAGTTCTTGAAATACATTCCGAAGACAGAGCGCAGTTTCGGAAAGATCATGAGAACGATCTCGCAAGCCTGTTACGGTTACAAGCGAGAGAATTTTATTGCCCATGAATTTCCCAAACTTCTGTTTGCCCCCAGAAGACTTTGACCCGTTTAGGGATATACCTCCCAATTTAGATGCGAAGATACAGAGAGCAATGGGATGCGTTTCCTCTCGGCTGTGATCTCATCATCGGGACCATATCCAACCAAGGTGCTGTCTTGATTCAGGTCAATGGGGATTCACTTGATGTTGAGAACGCCTACGATGCCAGGAGTTGCTACTATCGGAATAGGCAGCGAGGCTGCTTCATTTTGGCTATCTCGCCGCCAGCAGACTTTTGGCAATCCTCCGTTGCAATCTGCTTATCATGCTTACGAAGCAAAAGTTATGGCTGAGTCCTCTGCCCAAATGAATAAACATCTGGACATAATTTTCGCCACTGATGACGACTTCTGGTTTTGCACAAGCCACGCATCGGCGCACCCGTACAAAAAACATCCAGAGATCAATATTGAAAACCTGCAAGAGATGTGGAAAAAATATGGCCCGCAGGATACATCGCAACTTGAAATCGACAAAAGCCCCGGCTGGAACCGGGGCCATATAACTGGGTAGTCGCGCAATTCCATTTTACAGGAGTGCGCAAATGGCAACGTTCAAGGAGCAACTTGCGGATAAAGAAAACCGCAAGATGTTTATTTCATTACTCTGTCCGAAACGAAAGGAACATCCACGGAAGCGAGGACGTGAACGATCTGCTGGAAAGGCAAAAACAAGACGGCGGTCTTAGGTGTAATTTTGACATCAGGCCGGGTTTGCAGCGCCCATTCTTGAAAGTCTTTGCTTTCAACCCAGAGGCCGCCAACTTCGACGTTGATAAGTTTCAGCTTCTGCCATACCGTGCGATTTAAGCACGGAACAAAAGCGATTATTTCTTGGCCGATTAACTGCTGGAGGGAAATTAGTTCCATGGATGCCGCTCTCCTATGCGGTCAGTTTTTCAAACGTCGAGCACCGGGGCAGTAACCATATGACGCAAGGTATCAACGAACAGAGCGGGACGACTTCACGGCGGTTAAAACGGAAGTTCATTTCGTCCAGATATGCGGCGAAGATGTTTTGCAGTAAATCCGATGCCACGTTCCCGATGATGCCGCGCTTCAACAACGAGAATGCGGACTCGACCGTGTTGGTATGGATTTCGCCTTCAACGTAGACTTTCGATTTGTGTCTGATCGTCTTGTGCTTAGATCCGTCAGACGCCGGTAGAATTCATTGCGCTTAGGATAAGCGTTGAATTCATCGGTCACAATCACATCCACATCCTCACTGACATTTTCCCTGATGTACTGTGCCAGCGTTCCCGATCTTGCATCGCTGGCATGAAAGAATCGCAGTCTCGCCGCCGCGTTGCCGAATGCCGATTAACTATTTCTTTGTTGTTGTCGTGTATTCCAGCCGCTTCTGGTTCCCTCGCTCCTTTGCCGCCCACATAGGTTTCGTCCATCTCTACCGTACCGTCGAGCATGGGTTTCTTCCTCCTCGACCATTGCTGCCCGGATGCGGTGACAGAGATACCATGCGGTCTTGTAAGAGCCTTTGGGCTCCCCCAGAGCGTGCGCTTGAATCTGACAGGCACTACATTCCCTTCTTAGCTTCGCACGAGCAGCAAGTGTAGCAATGAAACCATGTGGTGCAGCGGCAGGTGAGAATCATTGAAAATCGTTCCCGCTGTCACGCGTGAACTGTACTTGCAATCCGAGCACCGCATCAACTTTTCATTATCGAATTGACGACGTTCCTTGCTCTTGCAGCGCGGGCATTCCGGACCCTTCCGGCCAGCGCAACCGTTCCAAGAGCTCGCGGCACTTTTCATCGGTAGAGAAATGACTTGTTACAGTTCAGCTAGAGTTATAGGATGCGTACCCCGTGAAGAAAGAGAAGAAAGAAGCACTCGAACGGGTTCCCATGCGGAAGTTGCTGTCATCAATAAAGAAGGACATTCGAAGGACAGTTACGGGCTTCTGCATCTGCTCGAAACCTCGTAAGAAGTAGCTAAGAATCGCTTCCATGTAAAGGATTATGTAGAACAAGAGCCTACTATTGTCAAGTGAATAATCGTGGCTTAGCACAAGCTTGCGCCGTTTCTTCGCCAAAATCCGGGTTCAATGAGCGTAATGGGGATTTATCGCCAACCACATTGCAGTACCCCTACTCCAAATCATAGAACGCCAAATTAGAGAACCTGGAACGGAACGTTACTCAACAGCGTTCCGCCGGGTGTAACTACCTGCACCGTGCCCGTGGTGGCATTACCGGGGACAGTGGCCTGAATCTCAGTCGGCGACACGACGGTGAACACTGCGGTCTTGCCATTGAAGGTGACGCTGGTCGCGCCCGTCAGATTCGTCCCCAGGATTATCACTTTGGTATGCGTGTAAGCGCCAGCAGGTACGGTCTTCACGAAAGGAGCAAGCCCCATCGACAACTGGAACACGGTGCCGTACAGGTGATTTCCGACGAAGCCATTTGTAGTTCCGTAGATTTTTCCATCAGTTCCTTGTACCAACGCGGCCGTCGGGTTCATGCCGTCGGTTTGGTCGAAGATATGCAGTGTAGTCAGCGTGCCTTCAGGCGTTATCTGGAAAATGCTGCCGCAATTATTGCCCCTGCAGGCGCCTTTGTAACCGATCCCTGAGGTCGTTCCGTAAAAGTTGCCATCCGTAGCCAGCAGCAAGCCTCCCAGGGGCACGCTGCCATCAATCGCGCTGCTGAAGCTATGCAAAATTGTGATCGTCCCCTGGGGCGTCATCTCGAAAATCGTGCCCCCATCAGCCGGGTAGCCGCCTTCCTTCGTCGTTCCGTAAAAATTTCCATCGTTGCCGAGAATGATACCCCCGATAGGGAAATAAGCGTTGTCTGTAGGGCCGAATTCGTTCAGTAAATTCTCTGCGCCTCCGGTTCCGATTGAAAACGCTGTACCCGCTCCGCCCCCTGCATCTGCACAGAAACCCAAGTAGAGGGACCCCCCATCCTCATCACTGCAACCGCTTGTTGTACCGTAGAGGACTCGATCACTGGCTTGTACAAGTCCCGCCGTGGGCAGAGCACCGTCGGTACAATTCTTTAAATTGCAAAAACTGTGCAAGGTTGTCAGGGTGCCGCCTGGAGTGATTTTGAAGACTGACCCGCAGGCAATGTATCCGCACTTGTTCAGGTTCGTTCCGCCAGCGAACGTCGTCCCGTAGAAGTTTCCGTCAACCGTATCTTGCATGAGCGGGGCAATAATTCGCGGCCCATGATCAAGATCGCAGACGCTGTAAAGCGTTGTGAGCGTGCCCTCGGGAGTGATCTCGTAGATTGAGCTATCGGGACAGTCTGGAGCGTCGACACCTGTAGTTGTTCCGTAAAAATTCCCATTCGTGCCCAGCACCAGTCCACTTTCCGGATTGGCACCGTCGGTACCGACAAACTCATGCACGGTCGTCAGCACGCCCGATGGAGTGATCCTGAAAACCAGGCCACAGCCGTTGGAGCAGATATTTCTTCCGCCTGCGTAGGTTGTGCCGTAGAGGTTGCCATCCAGTCCTTGCACAAGGATTCCATATGGATACGCGCCATTTGTCCTCACGAACGTAGCCAGATTGGTGAAGGTTTGCGCTGAAGAAGAAACCGCAGCCACACCACAGAACAGAAGGGAGGCGCCGAAATTTCTCCATGGACTAAGAGTGAACATTGGTGACCCTTTCCTTCTCGTCTCCGGGGCGTGTGAAGGTACAAGGCGAGCCTACATCCGGCTGATGAAGGGGTCAAGATGAGGGACTTTGCGTAGTCTAGCCTCCCCAGGGCAGCGTCGAGGACTTTCCGACAGCGCCAAGGCGATTGACGTTAACAGGCGTGGGTGTTGAAAAAGTCCGTGATCGTATATCTTTTCCGCGCGTGATGTCGCGGTGGCCGAGTTCTTTCTTCTCGCCTCAGCTAAGAGGCAGCTTCCACAGTGGGTGTTGTCGGCTGACTGAGGAAGCGCACCAGTCGCTTGATGTTCTGAGCTGCCGCTGCCAGGAAGAACTGCTCGCGCACGAACCTGAGTCTCCGCAGACGCAAGCGCCGCAATCCGATCTGATTCTTCAATTCCGCGAACAAGGCTTCCACCTTCTTTCTTTGCCGCTGTGCTTTGGCGAACTCTGGCGTGTTAATCAACTCCCGCGCACGTTGTCGGGCTGGTTCGTTCTGGTGGATGATAAGGCCCCGGAAGGCAGCACTGGTGCATTGTGGTCGGAGCGAGCACGGGCCACACTTTTTGCGTGTCCCGATGTAGTTGAAGGCTCGATTGCGATAAACTCGGCCCCCATAGTTGAGGAACTGGCCGGCAGGACAGATATAGCGATTGTTTTCCGGTTCGTACGTGAAACGCTCGGGGCCAAAGAATGGGCTCCTCTTGCGGTGGATACTGTCACGGGTCCGCATGTAGGGAGTGATGCTCCGATCGGCTAGCCATTGCAAGAACTCGCCGTTCCCGTAGGTCGTATCGGCCGCCACCGATTCCGGCTCTCGTCCTTGCCATTGAGCGAAACGGGTGAGCATGTCTTGCGCGGCCACGGTTTCCTGACTCATGCGCGCCGCCGTCGCTTGCACTCCCACGATCACACAACTGTGATTGTCCACCAGATAGTTGTCGTAGTATCCCAGCCGCGCCGGTGTGCCGCCCTTGGTGGCGTAGGTGGAATCGGGATCGGTGGTCGAAACCTGGTCCTGCTCATGCACCGGCTCTTCGGTGGGGTTCTGCTGCTCCAGTTCCACCAAGTACTGACGCACGGTTTGGTTCACTTGCGCCGCTTCCGCTAACTGCTGGCGCGGAATGCGGCTCTCCTTCGCCGCATTCGCCTCTACGAAGCTGCCATCCACGGACAGGTGCTTGCCCTGCACCAATCCCACGTCCACACACTGCTTCACGATCTGCTCAAACAACTCCTCGAACAGCTTCGACTCCTGAAACCGTCCATGTCGGTTTTTCGAAAACGTGGAGTGATGCGGGATCTCCTGATCGAAGCCCAGTCCCGTGAACCAGCGCCACGCCAGATGCATGCGCAACTCCTCCACCAGCTTCCGCTCGCTGGTGATGCCGTACAAATAGCCGATCAACAGGATGCGCAGCAGAAGCTCGGGATCAATGGAAGGACGGCCGGTATCGCTGTAACTCGCTTTCAGCTTCTCCCGCACAAAGGCAAAACTGATGTGCTTTTCAATGAGCCGCAGCAGGTGGGTCTCAGGAACCTGATCTTCCAGACGGAAGTAATAGAACAGCGCTTCGGAGCGGTCGTGTTGCCCCATCATGATCAGCAGGCCTCCGACGATGAGAATCAAACCGAGCATGGACGAATGTCTTCTTCTAACATGCTTCTGCTGAATCTCATCCTGCTAATCGACGTGACTTTTTCAACACCCACAGGCGATAGCGCTCATTGAGGTTTTCGAGTTTGTGGTTTGGGCTTGCATATAGGGCAGTCCTGCAGTCGGTGGATGAGCCTTTTCCAGAACGGCCAGCCTTGTTTTTCCATCTCGTGTTCCCATCTTGGTCCGAACACCTTCTCTTGAATCTCAGGATTGCTGATGCCCATGGTCTTACTCCGATTTTTGCTGGCTTGGGAAAACAAAACAATGCGGTTCCGTCCCCCGCCTGATCCGAGCTTGCACGCGAGCCGAGCCTACCGTATTCCGACTGCTGCGGCACTGGAGGCCGTCGTCATGGGCAAACCGAGAATCAAGCCGAACTATCGTCGCCGAGTGCTCCGCCCGCCAGACCTGGATCATTGTAAAACGGCAGTTCTCAATAGCCTCGGCTCACCAGCTTCGCGCCGAGTCTACGAGTACGCCATCGACCAGTTCATCGCCTGGTACTGCTCCGAGCCTCGGCTGGCCTTCAACCGCATCGTGGTCGTGCGCTATCGCATGTACCTGGAATCGCGGCATCTGGCCGCGAACACCATCAACCAGCAACTGGCTGCCGTGCGTCGCCTCGCACACGAAGCCGCCGACTCAGGTTTGCTGAGTCCCGAGTTGGCTGCGGGGATCAGTAGGGTCAAAGGAGTCAAGCAGCTCGGATTCCGGTCCGGGAATTGGTTGAGCGCGGAGCAGAGTTCGGAAGTGCTCAAGCATGCGGGGGGAGACGCTATGCGCGCCAAGCGCGATTATGCGATGTTGGCCATGCTGTTCGGTTGTGGCTTTCGCAGGTCGGAACTGGTCGGTTTGGAGTTGGACGACATCCAGATGCGCCAAGGACACTGGGCCGTTGTTGATCTGATTGGCAAAGGTGGCCACATTCGCACCGTGCCCATTCCAAACTGGGTCAAAGCCGCTCTCGACCAATGGACGCGCGCTGCCAACGTCACGGAGGGCAAAATCCTCCGAGCGGTGGCACGGAAGGGAAAGGTGTGGGGCCGTGGCATCTCGCAGAACGTTGTCTGGTATGTGGTCAGGACTTGCTGTCAGAAAGCAGGTTTGGACCATATTGCGCCCCACGAACTACGGCGGACTTGCGCGAAGCTGTGCCACGACCGGGGCGGTGAACTTGAGCAGATTCAATTCTTACTCGGGCACGCATCGGTTCAGACCACGGAACGCTATCTCGGCTGCAAACAGAACCTCGGGCATCCAGTGAACGATCTTTTCGACCTCAGAATGGACGGGCAACAGGAGGCGAAACATGTGGAATCTGTCCCGGCGGATGGGGCCAGCGAAGCTGTAGAAAAGGCATTCGGGCAAGGGATAGAATGCCGCCACGGAGGATCGGAACATGTCCAGCCCGTCTGCGACTCAAGACCGCTATCCCTACCACAACGAAGCGATTTGGTCGAGGTCAGAAAAGATCATCGCCCGCAAAGTCTTCGACGCTGCTCTGAAGCGGGAACTTCAGCAAGTCTTGCAGGAAGCAAAACAGATGGCGAACCAGATCAAGGAACCCGCAGACGTGTGGGCGTTGGAACATTACCTGACCCAGCATCGTAAGGACATCGACCGCAAATACGAGTTTCGGTCTTCCCGGCTGACGCGGTGTTTGGGACGCTCTTGTGGGAACGTCGAATCCGCGAGGAAGAGCTGCGCGGCTTAGGAGAGGACAAGCTGAAGGCGATCCGCTCTTGCGCCAAGGTTTGGTCCGACGACGCGGCCTGATCAGGATTTTGAAAGCGGCCAAACGCCTGCTATCAACAACTTACTTCCGAGCTGTTGTGATCCGGGCACATCCCCGGATGCGGAAAGACAGCCCGTGACTCACTGGACCCTGATCTGGGACGGATCGTTGGCAATCACTTCCGGCACTCCCTTGTAAGCGCTGATCTTCCCGGTCACGCAGACCCGTTTTCCCCTGTATGTCGTTTCCGGGTTATCAAACTTTGAGCGATCATTGCCCCAGATGACCAGGGTAAAGACCTGGTCGGGATAGGCTTGGTCGAAATTCAGAAAGGTTGGGCTGCCGCGACTACTTTCCGCCCAACGGGTGCTTACCACCTTGCCGCAGACCGTTGCGTGCTCCCCGATGTGAGCTTTTGCCTCAGTGGCTGTCAGGGTCTTCTGAGACAGCAGGGACGAAGTTGCCAACAAGGCAAACGCCAGCATCGACAGGGCTGATACTCGCCGAGACATGATGCCTCCCACGGAAAACGTGGCCATTCTCCGTCTACCGAAGTACGATGTCAAGCCAGCGAAAAGAGGACTAGCACACTAACTTCGGATGCGAGAGCAGACTCGCGACGACCGAATGAGTCCACTGCCTGTTCTTGACGCTGGGCACTCCCCGCTGATTAAGGTCGCGGGTTATGGCTTTAAGGCTCATTCTGTCAACCGTGAATTTCCGAAACATCTGTCGTACTTCCTCGATCTCGGAAGCAGGCCCCGGAACGAGGATGACGCGATCCGTAGCTATACTCTTCAGCTCACCATCCGCCAGGAGTTGCTTTGGTGTACCATTGGCCGAAACCAACAAACGCCGGAATCCGTATCCCGGAATGCCGCCTTGTTTGAAACCAAGTTCAGCCAGCCGCTTCTGACCGGCAATAACTTTGACGCCCAACTCCCGGCTGTACTCTCCAGCCATGGCTCTCTTGAGGGCCTTCATTATCGAACTAGGCAAGCTGCCTTCGTTGGCAAAGGTCTCGGCGCAATAATGAATCGGAACGCCAGCCGATTTGCACAGAAATTCATAGTGGGCGGCCTCATCGGTGTCCTGGAATCTTCCCCATCTGCTTACGTCATAAACCAAAATCGCTTTGTAATCGGTGTTGCCACCGGTCACATCCTGTAGCAAGTCACGCAGTCCACGCCGGTTCTTTAAGTGAAAGTCCGCTCTTTGCAGGATCCGAAGTAGGTCCGAACGACAGCGAATCCGTGGCCTTCGGCGTATCGCCGTATCGCCGTGGATTGGTTTTCTGGTGAATATTGCTGGTGTTCGGTGGACATCCGAAGGTATTGAGCAACGGGAATCAGGAAATTGGCACGTCATGGTGCCCTCCTAGATACCTTCATCGGCCTGAACCGGAGGGACTTTAGAACTTTGCCAACTTTATTTTGAGTTTGTGGTGCCGAAGCGTCGGCACTCTGCCGAAATATCGGCAAACTTCTCTGAACTGCCAAGCACCTCTTCCTTAAATATCAATCAGGTTAATCGGGTCAATTGTTGGTCAGATGACTGCTTAGTTAGGAAGGTGAGAATGAAAATCCGCGCGCAGGGCGAGGGCTACGCCAGGGATCTGTGGCGAGAACGCCATCGGGATCTGGAAACTCTAGAGTCCGAACGGCTTGATATGTCTGCCTCCGATTACCAGAGCTGTCGCTGCTCATTGCTCCAGGCGATAGATGAGCTGGAAGCTTTGCTTCGCGAGCCGGAAGTTGAGTCATCGGCAAATGCGACCTTTTCCGTCACACAGAGGGCAGGATTCGCGGACCCAAGCTGTCTTGCTCAGTTCTTCGCGAGGAGTATCGTCGGGAGGAAGATCAACCGACACTGAAACATAACCTTTCCCTTCGCAATAGGGACACACCTTCGCTGTTCCACTCTCCACCATGCTGCACTTCTTTCTTGGGGGAAGCACGGCAACAGCGATGGAAGGTTAACACCGCACAAAACAGTCCCGCTCCGTGGGAAGAGTTTGTTCGGAATTCGTAACAGACATACCCTGATCTCCCCGAACGCGAGAAAGCTTCTAGGGTAGTAATTGCGAAGTCATTTTCATGACTACAAGAATTTCTATATATACTCGTCATTGGATTTTCGACACCCGTCGATTTCTGCATTTCGACTCATAGGGGGGTCTATGCTTTTTGTGCGCCGATTCGTTTCCGTCGCAGGGCTCGCGATAGCGTTCTTCACTTCGCTGTCTGCACAAGCCCCAAAGCCCTCACCGACCCAACCGCCCCCGCAGCAACAACAGAAATCTCAGCCCAAGTGTGCGGATAACGGCACCTACGTCAACCGCAAGGGGGAGACGGTAAAGCGACCCGAGAATTGCTCGGCAGCGCCTCAAGGGGCCACAGCACAATGCCGTGATGGAAGTTACAGCTTCAGCAAGAGCCGTAGCGGTACATGCTCGCATCATGGCGGTGTTGCGAAGTCGTTGTAACTGGAGCTCACGACTAACTACTTGGTTTCTGAAATCCGCTTCTCAAGGCGGTCCAGATATACTGTGCCGTTCTTGCGAACACCTGAATATGGAGAATTATTGGTGACCGTACAGGTGCCGTCGGAGTTGGCGGTAAATTGCACGTCAATGTCAGCGGCTCCCGCCTTCCAGAATGATCCAGTCTGTACCCGTAGAATCATGTCGACCTTGCCATCGAGAAGCAGATGATAGGGCTTCTCGCTGGACATTGTCTCTGCGATTGGAAACACGGTGGCGCATGGCTGGTTTAAGGTTCTTTGCTTCTCTTTTGCCCATGCGAGCGAAGATAGAAGTAACAGCCCCACGGTAATGATGGTTTTCATTTTTCCCTCCAGTTGCATTCTTGTTTTGCCCAGCGGACTCGCGTAGTGCACAGGAACTTGGCGCGCCTTGGCCAGGTTTTCTGTCATCTCCCGAACTGACTAAAGCGCAGGCGCCTTTTTTTTCATTGTGTTTCCGTTCCACGGGACCAATCGTCGATTACGTCCCAGATGGCAGCAAGCAGCTTGAGAGCCATTTATCCCGAGAGCCAGGCCTGTGCCCTACTCAAGCAAAGCCCGATTTTGGCAAGGTGGCCCATTCAAGCCCGGTTTTGGCTTGAGCGGGGAGTTCTATCGCTGGACGTATCCCCCTGTGGTTCGCGGAGCAAGAGGTGAACATGCTCCGGCATGACTACGTATGCGTAAAGGTTTTAGCGGCCTTGGTGCAAGCACGATTCGTATCAGGGCCCGCATTCATGCGTGCCGTTAAGTGCCGCATTATCAGTGCGCCTTTAGACGCTGCTTTCCAGGGATGGAGCGGGATGAAGCCTGAAACTGCGCCGCACCCGCTCCAAGGCCGACTCGCAGACTCGCTGGCTTTCGTCAACAGATCGGGAAGGGCGCGAGTTCCACTCGTGCCGTAAGGCAGCCGAAACGGATGCGGCTTTCAGCCGCCGAGGTTCGCCGTTTCTGTAAGACGAAGGTGCTAACAGCAGAAAGCGACGAAATGACTCTGCCCGCTGCGCTGAAAACGCGCCAGTCCCCATGGCATGAGGACAATCTAGTTTGTTCGCTGGACTAAGTCTGTGACGTGTGAACATCCCCACTCAAGCCAAAACAGGGCTTGATTTGAGAGGGTCGCCCGTCCAGCGCAGAGCTCGGCGTGGTATAATTGTGGATGAAATGTGGAATAAACATGGAGTATACTGAATGAGCGAGCCTGCACTATTCGAAACTGTTCCTAAAGAGGATTATCTCAGCGTCTTTCCTTCTGGCGGTACCGACTACGAAAAGGTCGTGGACCTTCTAGATTTCAGGAAGAAGGACGTTGCAAGAGCCTCGACGGCCCTCCTGGGCAGACCAATTTCTCGTCGGTCAGCAGCAACCGCATGACTTGCCCCGCATCGCCTCACGACCTTCCCATACGATCAGGGGAGCGACCACCAAAGCCGCTAAGGAGTCAGCCCAAGCGACATGCCAAATGGCATTGACGCCAAGTCCCATCAGTGCCACCAGGGAGAGGTAAGCGCACAGGGCTGATTGAGCGGAATCTGCTCTCAGCGCAGCACTGCCGGTCGTCGAGGAGAGTCTTCGTTTCTCCTTAGCAATCCACGGCATGATTGCGGCAGCAGCGATCAAAACGACTATGCCGAGATAGGTGGGTTTCGCTTCACTATACCCCAGTAAACTCAGGGCCGCAGCCGCAACCACATAGGCGGCAAGGACAAAAAGCAATGTTCCCGCGATTCTGGAAGCACGCCTCTCAGCGTGCTCTTGGACGGGGTGAGCACGAAACCTCCACAGCACCACCGTTGCGGAGAGGAGTTCGACTGCACTGTCACCGCCGAAAGCAAGTAGGGCGGGACTGCGTGCGGCCCAAGCTGCCGATAACGATACCGCTGCCTCGATACTCATCCAGACAATTGTGATCGCCTGAATCCGTTGGATGCGGCGGATCGTGTCCTGCGTCGGAATTTGCAGTATCGAAGGCACTGAAGAAGCATTATGCACGATAGGTTGCCTCGGTCATCTTAATGAGCTCGTGATTGGGCCGCGGGCCGCTCACGCGCAGACCTGGCTCGCGATCGCGTGATGTCTGACGCCTTTCGCGATCTCGACCATGCGTCTGTTTTCCGCCAGGTTGAATGCACAAGGGGCGAAGAGGAGAACTTTCCTCGACATTAACTTCCTCTAGGCGCGAGCCAGCGGAAAGCCTCACGGACAAAAGGCTTGGCATCTTTCTCGATGCAAGGCCCGTGGGCGATGATCAGTCTGTCGAAGTCCCACGAGAGCAGCCTTTCGAGCGATCGCCGCGCGAGCTTTCGATTCGTGAACGTCATCCTGATGTCGTGCGGCACGCCACCATCCGGAGATGCAACGCCCGCTAGTTTGAACAGAGCATTGCGAAAGGGCTTACCCTTTACGATCGGGTGAATTTGGATTAAATCATCCAGGATGACGGTGCGAGACTCTCTTTGAAAGAAGAGAACTTCTTCGATGAGCGGGTTGCCTTTGAACACCAGTTGATCAAGGTCGTCCGCCCAGCACTGTGGTGGCCCGTCCCCTAGAATGCCGGTCAGTGGCAGGTACCCTTTCTTCAAAGTAAATGGAGTAGATCGTGGCGCCCACAGCTCTGCTTCGGGAAATAGAGTGTGCCACATTTCCAACCGCCAGACGTGCCTCGGAGTCGCTGCGACGAGGTATCTAACCGGCCCCAGTTGAGTGATACGCTGCAGCGTATCGAACGGCACCACAACCGGCGAATTCACCCACAGTGACCCGTTCGAGAGCTTCACAACTTCCATGCGGGTCGTAAACATGACTCCGAAGTCACGGACGCGCGGACCGTCGGCGATCCACACGTCTTTTGCGAACGCCTGAAGATCGGGCATTGATGAACTTTTCGAGAATAGCAAATGTTTAGATTGTTGAGATCGCCACAGCCGAAATGGACAAATCTTACTTGCTCCTCGCTTGACTCGCATCCTAATGGGAGGAGACCCCTATGAAGAACTTCTTTCGAGGAATCGTGTTCGCGATTATCGCGCTGGCTTTGGGTGGCTGGCTTTACCTCCGTTTCGGCTTTGCGGACATCTGCGCCAACGTTCCGGTGTCGCGGTTCGATTCCGAGATTGCCAGTACCGCCTTGCACGCGTCGGCCGAACGCCATATGCCCAAAGAGAAAAATCCGATCCAGCCAACTGATGCCAATCTTTTCGACGGCGCCCGCCTGTACCGAGACAAGTGTGCCGATTGCCACGGCAGACCTGACAACCCCGATAGTGACTATGGCAAGTCTTTTTATCCGCAGGCTCCTCAGTTCATGAGAGTGCATCCCCATCTGTCCGACGGCCAGAACTTTTACATCATCCGCTGCGGCGTGCGCAGAACGGCCATGCCGGCATGGGGCAAGATCATGGCGGACAGCGAAATCTGGCAGGTGGTCGCGTTTCTCGACCACCTGGATAACCTGCCGCCCGCAGTTAGCCAGGAGCTTCACCGGCCAGCTTTGAGCAATCCGTGACCTCCGTTGCTAACGTCGTACCCCTATCGAGCCGACGGCGCTCTGCTTGGCCTGTTCGGCCGATAGCGCGGATCGGTCGCAGGTCTCGTCTTCGGCTTCGCAGGCCAAAGTGTTCCGTTGGCGTTGGGCGTCGGCGACCAGCGTCGAGTCGCTTGGACTCAGGAGTGAGTGGTCGCAGTAACCATCCCCTGCCTTACATGCCAGGAGATTCCTTTGATACGAGATAGTAGCGACCTGCTTGGCTTCTGCCGGCGTGAGCAAGGACTGATCACACAATTGGGGGTCAGTCTGACAGGTAAGCAGATTGTGCTGCCGTTCAAGTTCATGAACCTTCGCAACCTCTGCGGCTGTCAGTAGAGAATAGTCGCACGCACTCGCCCCGGTTTCACAATTCACCTTGTTCTGCTGCTTCTGGATTTGTGCAACCGTTTCGGCTTGCGATGGTGCGAGGAGAGCTTGATCGCATATACCGATCGTTGTTTCACACGCAAGAGTATTACGGCGCTGTTCCACCGTGGCGACATTCTTCGACTCCTCTGGACTCAGCGCCGAATGCTCGCACTGGCCATTTCCGGTGAGGCACACCCACAAGTTCTGATCATGTTGCAGGTCAGCGATTTGTTGTGCCTGTGCGTTCGTAAGCAGTGATCGATCACAGGTCCCGAATCCATCCAGGCAATCGCGAAGGTTCTGAGCCCTGTTACTGGCTGTCGGCGATGTCTGGCCAGACGCTGTATAGACAAGACTTCCGAAGAGTACAAAAAAGGTTAGCTTGCGCAGCATGCCACATCCTTTCGTATTTGGAACACGTCTATGTTTGTCTCGATGTTTGCCTCGGAAGCCCGCAGAAGGTGTTGTAGAGCCAAGCAAATAGAAGACCTGCAAGGGCTCCATCCACGAGTCCATCAAGCGTGCCCGTCAAGATCCCCGCTATCGTATGCGACGTATGGAACCAGGGGTATACGGAACTCATCATCTGCAGGAAGCTCAAACCGTAATCGGGGCGCTCGTGGTTGATCAGCGAGACCATGAGAATCGCTCCGCCCCAGAGAAGCCCTCCCGCAAGCATCGTAGCTCTAAGTGAAAGTCTCATTCTTTTGCTCTCCTTTCGAGAAGCTGGCCAACTCGAAGCTGTTACCTTCCAGTCACGAATTTAACGAACGACCGCATTCAGTTCTTCTTGAGTTCCGCGTGCAGTGTTGCGCCAGTGCCGGAGTTAGCGGCTACTTCGACCTTTTGCAACCTTGGTTGGGAACGCTGCCATAGAATCCGTGCGTCGGGCGCGTCACTTGGAAATGCCTTCATCGATTGCTGCCCGGAAGGCTCTAGAACGATGTCGACCCGGCGGTTGTACGCGAGCCATGTAACTTTCGGGTGATACGTCATCCATTTGTCGGGCTTCTGTGCGTCCACAAGCTGGAGCTTCAGAACCTCGCTTTTGCTTAATTCCTCGCTCTTTCCGTCAGCCCGAATCTGTATCTTGTTCGCAGGAATGCCCTGTGACACGAGATAGTTCTTGACGAGTTCAGCTCTCCTTTCGCTTAGTTTTGTGTTGTATCGTTTTGAGCCGCGAACGTCGGCGTGTCCAATGATAAGGAGACTCGCGTGATCGTTGTCATACTGCTCGTGCTGCTGGAAGCGGTTCGCGGCGTTCGCGAGCACCGCTCGCTCGCTGGCCACTAGTCCAATCTTGGGGTGATGTGCAGTCGGATAGTTTGTCGGGTAAAAGAGACTGGCCAGCGTAACGGAGGGGGCCGGATCAATCGCACCTACAATGTGCAAAGCAGCCGTGCGTGTAGTCGTTCCCCCGCAGCCATTGGACGCAGCGAGCGTGTAATCCACCATCTCATTGACGGGACCGGTACTTGTCTGTTTTGGTTGGACTTCGATTTTCTTACTTCCGGCCAAACTTTCGGTTCCGAACGGCGTGATTTTCACCTGGTTAGCGTTCGCTGCCACCCAATTCAAGGTCGCGAGTTCGTCTTGGACCACCTTGTCCCCAATTCTGTGATAATGCACCTCGGGCTGGCTTAAGCTCAGAGTGGCGGTAGGCTGCACATTGACTTTCACCGTCGCCGATTGTGAAGCTTCGCCACCCGGACCCTTTGCGATCAACTCATAGTTTGTCGTTTTTGTGGGATTAACTGTGCGGTCCCCACTCGCCGATACGCTTCCAAGGTTGGTTATAGAAACGTCGGCTGCATCGGCAGATTTCCAGTCGAGTTGAGTGGGTTGTCCGCAATCGAGGGAAGTTGAGTGCGCCGTCAGTTGGGCTGTCACCGGAGCGATTGGCACGACTGCACTGGCGACTCCTGCGTGGAAGCGTGGCTGGGGGCCTAAAGTGTCGCCCAGAGGCCAATCCTTCGTTTTGATCTTGCCGTTCTGATCTAGGTTAACGATCACCCGCTCACCCGCCTTGACGTCTACCGGCCCCGACCAGATCGTGTTTCCTTTGCGCGTAACGGCAACTTGGTACGTACCCGGCTTTACGAGAAGGCGCTGATGCCAAATCCAATTCCGGTCGAACTCATCGACGTGACCGACGAAGTAGTCTGGAGTCGCCCCGTTGAGCAGGACTGCCCCTCTGGGATGACCCTTGAATTCGATGTCTCCGAACGGTCCCGATACCTTGTCCCCCGAGTTCTGCAAGGCCACGGTGATGTCCGTAGTGGTCCTCGGATCAATGTGCACCTGGCGGGTGTTCGAGGTATATCCGTAATTGTGAACACTGACTTCGTGGGGGCCCGGCGATAAAACGATCGTCTGGCTGCCATCGCGAATCGCCTTTCCGTCCACGAAGACGTAAGCTTGCTTTGGGCTTACATGAATCTTCAACTTGCCCGTGACGCTCTGCGCAGAGGCGGGCAGAGTGACGAGTGAAAACACGACGAAGGTTAGAAGCGCGAAAAACACTGTGTGCTTAGGTAAGTTCATTGAGATCTCTCCTTCCTCAATCTTTGCCGAAGGTCTAAACGTGAAGGGTTGTCGGTGTTGATAGGGCGGGCAGGTGTACGAGGTACCATTATGGATTTGATTGTGTTCACGACTGCGATTCAACAGCCGCCTCAAATAACTTAGATTCCCTACACTCCGATTCTCGTTGTATCGCCCCACGATATATCTGGTTTCTCGCCACAACGCTTTGCAGATGAGCAGAATATTGACTCCACGAGCGCGAGCCAACTCAACCGCGCAGAAGGCCATCACACTCCTTAGAGAAGCAAGGAATCGCCGAAATGAAAGGGAAGTTAGAGGAAACCATTCGCCAACTGGCCTATCGTCTGTACGAAGAGCGCGGCTGCGAGGGTGGCCATTCCGTTGATGACTGGTTGCGCGCAGAACGCGAGGTTCGAGGGTTCGCTTCAAGGAGGGGAAAGATGGAAGTGGAATCACGCCATACCGACGCCTCGCCGAGTAGAGATCCGAACGATGAGTGCCACTATTCTTAGTCACACCGGTTTCTCCGCTACTTGCATATGAGAACGCTCGACACCTCGCACGCATTGGACAATCCAAGTCGCGTCATCGGCACCTTTGCCATGACGATAGTGCCGGTGTCGTCCGACTCGATATCGAGGCAGCCGCCCAACTCACGTACGCGTGCTCGCATACCAGCAACGCCAACGCCGGTACTTCCGGCAGTGAAGCTGAGATGTGTTAGACGTTCCTTTGAAATCCCGCTGCCGTTATCCGCCACTGCAAGGTGGAGGTGGTCCGTATCGAGCCAGAGCCTAACACTCGCTATCGAAGCACCTGCGTGGCGATGTACATTCGTGAGGCTCTCTTGGAGGACGCGAAACAGGACAAGCTCACAATCACGGGTTGGACGTTCGATCCCTTGAGCTATGTCGCAAGTCACTTGAATGCCGCTCCGCTGCGCGAAGCCCTCAACAAACCATCGGGCTGCAGAAGCGATGCCTATTTCGTCGAGGAGAGGCGGGTGTAGCAGGTAGGAGGTAGTGCGTATTTCACGCAGTGCGTCATCTACAAGGGCATTAACACTCTCCACTTGACGTGACAAGAGGGCGTTTGTTGGTTCTGACAACTTAAGCGACGCGACCGCCATCTTGACTGCTGCCAGGGTCTGTCCTGCGCTGTCGTGCAATTCTCGCGCTATCCGGCGACGTTCCTCATCCTGCATAGTCATTAACCGAACGGACAACTGGCGTAGCTGCTCCTCACGTTGCGTACGCATGTCGGCTTCCGACTCTAGCCTATGCAGCGCTTGAGAAAGAGCTATGGTGCGCTCCTCGACTCTCTGCTCCAGTTCGTCGTGCGCTTGCCTGAGCTCTTGTTCGACACGCTGTCGCTGTGCCCCTTCCATGGTCAATGCACGAACCGTCTGATCGAGTTCTAGCCGTTTTCGGCGGTTTGTTGCACCCAAGGTGATCAGGACGAGGCACACAAGAACAGATCCGACGACGCCATGAATCTCTGAGGGGCGAACCACGAGGAGTGAGTGGCGTGGATCCACAAACCAGTAGAAAATTCCCAGGAAACCAACCAAGCTGCTCAGAGCTGCCGGCGCAGCGCCGCATACCACAGCATCGAACGCTACTGCCATGTACAGCGTGACGTAGAAGGCCACGTGCCCGAGAACTGGATCAAGCAGTCCTCGAAGCAAGACCGCCAATACAGCTGTCGCGACGGCAACGGTGAAGCGTTCAATTCCGCGCTGCTGAGGTAGTGGAGAGAAAATCGCCAAAACGCGTGTGAGTGCGGGGTTCGTCATACTAGCGCCACTCCTGAGGCGTTGTGGTTCTTACTCCTGTGCTTCTCGGGATCTAACGAGATGGAAATCCGCTGACTGAACCGAATCTCCTGCGACGCTGACTCGAAGCGTTCAGCGGAGTTTCGATCCCTCATTTTCGCTTCTGGATTAGCAACGAAGAACGGCAGCGTGCTCGGAATCAAACGATGCGGGAAAGAAAAGCCCGTCTAGCGGAATTCGGAGTGCGAGGTGGCAGACAGCCACACAACGCGCTAACAGATGCATAGCCGCCAACAGCAAAGCTAGACAGAGGAAAACTTTCGCTTTGAGGGAGAGTAGCGCGGTAACGGGTCCATGCACAGCGGAATAGGGGCCCTGGACCGCGGGAAAGAGGAACAGGGCAACGGTACACAGAATCGCGACGAGCACGAATTCATAGCTAAGCTGTCGGGAGAGTCTCAATCCAGCTCCTCGCTGTCAGGAGGGTCCGACGACCCTAGTAGCAACGATTCATAATCGAGGTGGAAAGGTTGTCCGGCCCTCTTCGCCAAATAGCGACTTTTTCGCAGACCATCGACGCTAGATCTCCTCTGACTGAAGGAGCCCTCACGCTGGCCTTCTAAACAACGCGCCGAGTACCCATCATCCATTGATACATTATATCGTGCAGCGATACAACGAAAATCGTCAAGGAAAGAATCTATAGACATTGAAGCAGTGGGTCAGTTCCTAATGGCGGCTGACATCTCGGCCAGAGCATCTGCCAAATGGAGGAAACTGCTTGGCGAAGACAATTGACACCGCATTCCTAATCTGTTTGCTGATTGCGTTGCTCGTGCTATCAATGCTCAGCATTGTTCAAGCCTTTCGCAAGAAGCCCAAGGGCCAAGGCAAACCAGCAGCGCTCCCTGACAGTTGGAGTCGCTGGATTTTAGAAGAGAAGAAACCGAAGCACTCGTGTGAATTAGATCAGACGACCGACTCGGATGGCTGAGATCGGTACCAACTTTCAGGACTCGCGGGGACGGGATTGGGTGGCACGTCCTCTGCGGCCCAGCGCTGTGGCCTTGTACTCCGGCCAGGCCTCAGTCGCGCGATGTTCCGCGGCCTTGCGAGAGCGACGGCGAGCGAATCCTCCCTGGTTGTCTTCCCCGTGAGGCTGCGGAGCCTCTTCGCTGAAGAGTTTGCCTGACCATGTTCCATCTCTATCTAGCTCTGGCAGATTGCGCGCTGTTGCTGCACTTGGTCTTCGTTTTGTGGGTGATGTGTGGAATCTTGACGACGCGGCACCGGCCGGTCCTTCGCCGGCTACACATCTCCTGTCTCGTCTGGGCTATCGTAGTCGAACTGACTACGTGGCCTTGCCCCTTAACGCTCCTTGAGAACTGGCTTGAACTGAAGGCGAACATCCAAACCTGTGAAGGTACATTTCTGCTGCACTACCTAGACAAGCTTGTCTATCCGGACGTTTCTCCGACGCTGCTTGCGGTCGTCGCCGTAGCCTTCTGTTCTTGGAATCTTGTGCTCTACATGGGAGTTTTGGTTCCCGCGTATATTCGTAAGCGATCCGCCCGTTAAAGCTGATTCCCGAAAGAATTGATTGCGAAAGCTGCCCCTGCGAATGGAACTCACAACGTCCGCTTTACATGCGTAATTAAGTTCCGCACACTCTTTGCAAGATCTATCAGTTCGCCCTCTCCGCGCAGTTCAAAGTCAATCTGATAGTTGCCTGATGCGGCATTATCCACAGCTTCCCTCAGGTCCACCAAGGGTTTCACAACTTGGCGTGGGAGTACGAAGCTGATCCAGATACTCAACAAAAGGGTTAGGCCCGATACGATGCTTAGCACCCATTCCGCCCGATAAAGAAGACGTCGAGCTTCAATGTGGTCGCGCTGCACCCGATCCCAACCGCGGGCTTCGAGTTCAGACGCCACTTGCAGGACTTTCTGGCTGGAGGCCTGCAATGCCGGTGTGACTTGTCGCAACGTGGGGTCTCCAGCCTCAGCTGTACTCACGATCTTTGTATCGAAGGAAGCGACTTGGCTGCGGAGGTCCTCCACTAACCGAGTGCGTGTCTTCCGCGTGGCCTGCTTCAATAAGTCATTTAGATCCTTTTCATAGGCTCGCACCACTTCCTGAACGCGCTGTATGGCTGTTCCGCCTGGTTTTTCGGAGAGCGACACCGCCGCCGCAAATTGCCGCTCATACATCGCCAGGTTATCAAGTCCCTCTTGCGTAACGTGCTGCTCTGGCGCGAGCTGACGAATCTTCCCAAATATGTTTCTCAGTTGGTTCAATGATTCACGGTTTGCCTGAAGGTATTCTTCATCTCGGAGAAGAAAATAGCTTCGCTCGGCCCTGCGCGCATCGAGCATTTGGACGGAGGCCTGCTCCGCAAGGGTCGCCACGGGAGCGTCGACATTGACGATGCGGTCGACGATCAAGCCCATTTCGAATAAGTAGTAAACCGCCAGAAAAATGACTGGGACGAGGACAAGTCTTACGATGGCTAGGCTATAAGCCACTCTTCGTCGAAGCGAACTTCCCGGTGCAAGAATTTTCAGTGATTTGCGGAGTCCCAGTTCCATGGCAAACCTCTCTACCATTACCCACAGGGCGAACGCCTCTTAGCTTACATTGGGTCTCGGCACGGGTGGCTTAGCTGCTGGGAATTGCCCGACCGGGAAGAACAATGCCTATGCTGCCTTTGGCAGACTCGGAAGGTTCAGATCCGAGCGCGCCTGAACCACCTGAAGCAGGTGAGCGCGGGTGACAATACCCTCCACTCGTCCGTTGGACACGACGGGAAGTTGATTAATGTCTTCACGGGCCATCGTCTCTAGTGCTTCCATTGCAGGCATCTCAGGAGGCACGACGTGAATCCGGTACCCCGAGCGCATTACCTCACGCACCCTGGTATATGGCCACGCTTGCGGTTCGACCGCCCGTATTTCATTGGGCGTTATGAGGCCGAGGAGGCGCGAATCGTCGATCACTAGGAAGCATCTCCGGCCTGTGGGCAGCAACTGTTTGTGGACGAAGTCTTGCAGCGAAGTGTCAGGATCCACGGACCGATAGTCAGTAGACATAACCTGCTTCACCCGCAGGCCGCGAAGAAGTGTGCGCATCCGAACTTGCATGTAGGAGGCGCTGGCCGCCTGTAATAAGAACCACCCGATGAACGCGATCCACAGTCCGCCGAGTCCCGCGCCTTGAAAGAATCGCAGAATTCCAAAGCCAATGAACAAAACGGCGATTATCTGACCGACGAATGCCGCTGCCCGAGTTGAGCGTTCAGCGTCATCCATCGCCCACCACAGGATGGCATGCAGCACTCTCCCGCCATCGAGCGGAAACCCGGGAATCATGTTGAAGGCAGCAAGTCCTAGGTTGATGTAGCCCAGCCAAACCAACAGCGCGGTCCCAGGAGTTGTGGCTGAACTCCAAAGGAGCCATCCGGAAAGCCGGGCCAGCGCAAGCAGTATTAGACCCAGCACGCCGCTGGTAAAAGGTCCGACGATAGCCATCCAGAATTCGGTTTTAGCGTCTGACGCCTCTTTCTCGATCTGGGCCACACCTCCGAGAAGGAACAACGTGATTTTGTGTACGGGAATGCCGCGGGCCTTTGCGACCACAGCGTGCGACAACTCGTGCGCAAACAAGCAGGCAAAAAACAGCACGCCTGTGAGAGTGGCCGTGGACCACACCAGAACGTCGCTCCACTCGCGGTTCACCGCGTGGAATTGCGCCACCAGCGAAAAAGTAATCAGTAGCGCGATTACGAACCAGCTGTAGTGCAGGCCGAGTTCAACTCCGAATACCGTGCCAATCTTGATTTGTGATTTCATGATTGTCCTATTTCATCGACTAGAGACTCGCGTGACCCCTAAACCCAATGATTCAATTTTCTGCCCAGCCGTTGGCTTGGATCATTGGGCTGAGTTGCGGCTACAGCCAATCATTTAGTGCATGTCTACTAGATGTGCTCTGCGAGTCTCCCGCTCGCGCCGGCTGGCTACCCGCCGATAGTGCCGTCCAAACATTTTTTCTTATAAAAATACCGGGAAAGACATCTCCTTACCGTCGGAATGTGCTCTTAGTAATTAAGGCTGTCGCCTGGCGTAGGAGTTATCGTCCCTTAACCTCTGCCTCCAGACCATTTCTCCAAACTGGGCCAATCTTACAGCCTGTGGAGGAGTGTCATGCACGCGAAGGTGACAACGTTTGCCCTGACAGCAGTTCTCTTGCTGACCGGCAGTCTCTTTGCCCAACAAAAGCACCAGACAGCAACAACCACGCAGAGTATGCAGAATGCCGCCGACCGGACTTTCATGAGCAGTGCGGCGGAAGCAAACCTGGCAGAGATCGATACTGCAAAGATGGTGGGGCCGAAGTCTACCGATCCCGCGGTGAAAGACTTTGCGAACCGCATGGTTACCGATCACACACAAGCGAGCCAGAGTCTGGCGAGTTTGGCCGAAATGAGCGCTATCAAACTGCCCACTGAGCCAGGCGTAATGGAGCGCAATCAGAAGAATGAATTGCAGAAACTCTCGGGAGCTAAGCTGGACGCCGCTTACCTCCGTGACGAACTCCAAGGCCACAAGGAAGCGATCGTGGCGTTTGAAAGCGAGATTGAGAATGGCCAAAACCAAGAAGTCAAGAACTATGCGGTAAAAACCCTTCCGACGCTGCAAGACCACATCAGGATTGCAGAGGATATCGCCGGGAAACTCGGACTATCAGGCGAGGTCGGCCTGAGTGATCAAACCAAAGCGATTGCCGTTAGATAGGCTCTCAGCGAACAGGACTTGGCACTGCGTTACGAGTAACGCGACAGATAAGATTGTTGGCGGTCTATAAAGGGAGGCCGCCAACCCAACCCAACCCGAACGAACAGCGGCATTAACCAGTCCTTCGGGACAGTGGCCAATAGTCATAAACAAATTGCTGGGGTGTTTCAGATATAATCCTGACGTGACACTTCGATGATCCTGAGCCGAATGGGATGGGAACTGGCTGTTCTGGCCGTTCTGTGCGTCGTGGCGATTTTCTTCTTTCCCGCCATGCAGGGTCCGTATTCCGCAGTTAATGGGCCAGTTACTGCGCTTCAGTCTGCTCAAGCGGCCGCGCGTCTGCGGGTCGCCATAATTCAGTCGGCGTTCAACCTGATTGGGAATTCCCATATTCCACCACTGGCTTGGGTGAGCTCGACGAGAGTCTTACGCACCCAAGTCCAGCTGCCTGATTACGCCGATTGTAGCGCCATCCTTCGTTGCTGATTCTCCTCAAGCTTTTCCTCTGAACAATCGCAAGTTCTCTTTGGAACTCAAGGAATCTGTGTCGCGCTCACAGCGACGCATTGTTCCGTCGTTCCGCAAACGTTGATGAGAATTAATGTCGGATGCCGTAGCGAAGTCGCGCCTACTTCAGCAAAGGGAGGATTCAAGTGAGAAAAACAAGATTGAAGACGTCGATTCTGGTGTTGTTCGTCGCGATGTTGTTGTTGGCAGGCTGCAACAAGAAGGTGGCCACAGCCACACCACCTACACCGCCTCCACCACCGCCAGCACCTACCGCAACTCTGGCCGCCAGCCCCAACGTAATTCAACAAGGCCAAACAACAGTGCTTTCGTGGCAAACCACAAATTCCACCGACATAACGATCGGAGGCTTGGGCACTGTTCCGGCGACCGGTTCTCGGTCTGTCGTGCCGGATTCGTCTACGACCTACACACTTGAAGCAAAGGGGCCAGGAGGCACGAAAGATGCCACCGCGCGTGTACAGTGAACGCGAGGACTGTAAGCGCGACGGCTTCACCGACAGATATGGATTTGTTTACTAAGAACGTGAAGGATGTCTTTTTCGACTACGACAAATCCAACGTCCGTCCAGATGAAGTGTCTGTGGCGCAAGACGACGCTTCTTTTCTCCATCTGCATCCGAGCATCAAGGTACTCGTCGAGGGCCATTGTGACGACCGTGGATCGGATGAATACAACATAGCGCTTGGAGCCAGCCGGGCGGAATCGGTCAAGCAGTCGCTTCTGCAACAGGGCATCTCCGCTAATCGCGTTAAGACGATCAGCTACGGAAAGGAGAAACCATTCTGCACTCAAGAAAATGAGCAATGCTGGCAGCAGAATCGAGTGGACCACTTCACAATCGCGAGGTGAGTTGTTCGGCTCCAGAGTAAGGCGGCTCCGGAGCGATGAGCCGCCTTACTTCTCGACTTCATTACCCACACGCAGAGGTGAATCATGACATGGCTAGAGCACCGAATGGTCGTGGTATCCAACCGGCTCCCTGTCACGATCGAGCAGAGTAAACGTGGCTCACGGCTGGAATTGAGCTCGGGAGGTTTGGTAACTGCACTCCGTCCGCTTCTCAACGATTGTGCAGGCGTCTGGATAGGTTGGCCGGGCACCGACGCATCACTGGAGATCGATGCGCTCCTGGAAGATCATTCCCAGAAAAGCAACTTCACACTCAAGCCGGTTTCTATATCTGCTGAGGAGCGATCGCGCTTCTATATCGGTTTTTCCAACGAGATTCTGTGGCCTCTGTTTCATGACCTGCAGTCGCGGTGCAATTTCGATCCGACCTACTGGGACACTTATCTAAAGGTAAACCAGCGGTTCGCCGAGAGAGCAGCCTCAGAGATTCGTTCCGGGGATGTTGTCTGGGTGCATGACTATCACTTGATGTCCGTTGGGGCCTCGATGCGGCAGCTTGGAATCAACGAACGTCTTACGTATTTTCACCACATCCCGTTCCCAAGTCCGGACATCTTCGAAAAACTTCCGTGGCGGAAGGAAATCCTGACGGCTCTCCTGGACTTTGACGTTTTGGGCTTCCAAACACTTCGAGACCGCCGGAACTTTGTCGCTTGTCTTCGCAAGTTTTTGAAGCATGTAGAGGCGAGAGAATACCGTGAGCACCTCGTAGTGGATTCTCCGCGGCGCACAACTTTCGTGGGGGCCTTTCCCATCGGTATTGACTACGAAGAGTTTGCTCACGGTGCCTCGGATCACGAGGTCACCATGCGAGCAAACGAGATCGTTGAGCGATTGAACGAATGCCGCGTCATTCTAGGTGTGGATCGATTGGACTACACAAAGGGCATCCCGGAGAGGCTTGCCGCATATCGTTATTTGCTGGAGTTCCATCCTGAACGGCGTCAACGAGTCGCGCTTGTTGAGGTGGTCGTTCCGAGTCGTGAGGACATTCCGAAGTATCTGGAATTGAAGACACAAATTGAGCGACAAGTGAGCGAGATCAACGGAGAATACGGAGAGCTTGGCTGGGTACCGATTCACTACATCCACCGCTCACTCGATCGACCCGAACTGCTGGCCTATTATCGGGCCGCCCACATAGCTCTAATCACACCGCTCAAGGACGGCATGAACCTGGTCGCCAAGGAATATTGCGCCGCTCGTGTCCACGATGACGGTGTACTGATCTTGAGTGAGTTCGCTGGCTCGGCATTTCAGCTAAATCGCGGCGCCTTGCTCGTAAACCCGTATGACACTCGGGCCGTGGCGGAGGCAATAGAGATCGCCTGTGATATGCCGCCGGCTGAGCAGAAGAAGAGAATTCGGAAACTGAAAGCGCGCGTTCGCCAAGAGGACATCTTTCATTGGCGAGACTCATTCTGGGGGTGTGGAGAGCTTGCCACGCGGAATCCGCACCTGGCACCGGCGGGTTCTGCGGAACAAAAGAGTGTGGATGTGTAACTGGGGAAGAGGAGGGAGTGATGCACAAACTTATGATGACATCAGTATTGTTGTTCACCCTGATCGGTATGGCGGCAGCCCAGAACGATCCGAAGAGCATACCGACTGCTTCTTGCAGCTTCCAAGACGGAAAGCAGATTACGGTTCGTTACACCAACGAAACATCCACGGGCCGCGATCTCCCATCGGGGAAGGTGTGGACACCAGGGGGTCAACCGATGTTGCTTTTCACGCAGGCGCCTCTAGTCGCCGGCAATACAGACATCCCGATGGGTGCGTACAGCATGTACATCGTGCGCGAAAGAGACGATTGGACTTTGGTTGTGAACAAGAATGTGAGCGCCGGAAACAAGTACGACAAACATCTCGATGTAGTACGGATGGGCATGCTGATGGGGCAGCTCAGCGAACCGCAGAAGGAATTCACGGTTCTCTTTGGGCATACGGAGCCAAAGCAATGCAACATGCGCATTTACTACGGCAAGAACGGCACATGGGCCGAGTTCCAGGAGAAGTGAAACGTCCGCCGATTTCGCGTCACAAGTGTGAGGATGGAGTTTATGAGTTGGACGGTTCTGTGCGTCGGTGATGACCCTTCCGGAATCTTGCTCTACCAATCCATGCTGGAACTGGCCGGGCATTCCGTGTTGGTCGCCTCATCGGCTGTAGAAGCTCTTAGAGCCAGCAAAGCTAGAGCAGTTGACTGTGCCGTAATCGATCACGAGAAAGACGGGATGTCCATAGCGAGACAAATTGCGCGCGCCTGGCCGGGGCTTCGAATCCTCTTTGTGTCAGATCGAGCAGAACTACCATTCCAAATCTATGCAGAAGCGGGGATGTTTATAACCAAAGACGAGGCAATCGAAGGGATTTCGGGATGCGTTCAAGAAATGATGCAGCGGAATGTGAATGAATGCAGTAAAGGGTACAGTGGGATGCGGACTCACACAACGGATGTCGGGTCTCGACCTCTGTACCGAGGAATCGTCAGATGGATATTGCCCTGGTGAATCGAGGAGCAAGGCATTCTGCTCACCTTGAGCCCTGGAGAGAATGGCTCGTGGCAACGAACAAAAATGACAATGAAAAAAACTGTTGGACAACCAAGAGTCTCGTATATTCATCAGCCGTAGTATGGTCCTGTAACATGTCGCCTAAACGACATATTCGCGCAACTAGGATCGCGACGATCTGGCTCGGGACTTCTGCGGTGGTAGCGTTATTGGCGCTCTTGGTAGCGCAGAACGTCTTCCGGCAATTTCCACAAGCGTCGTCGTCTCACCACTCTTCGATCCGGGCGATTCGGGCTGATGGTCCAAGAACTCGCTTCGATTGTGACGGATCGCAGTGGAGCGCTCCTGTTGACATTGCTCTGCCCTTTCCACCAGCAACGGAATCTGCACCTCTGACGTTCACTCCTCGGCTGCACTCGGCACTAAGGGTTGATGGCTTCCATTACAACCGTCCGCCTCCTTCCTGCTAGTCCTTCCCGTTCGAGGCCATTGGCAACACCTTGTGCTGAAGAACGTTCACGACATAGCAATGCTGGTCGTAGCCAGTTCATGGTTTGCTTGCAGCGAGTGCGCCCATACCACAAACGGGCACCCGGCAGCTCTCAACTCTGTGCCAACAAAATAGGAGTTCTCGATGAATGATCTCGTGAGACCCGCAAAGGTCGCAGGTGCTCGTCATTCCATGACGTGGAGCCTTAGTCCTCGCGCCAAAATCGTATCTCTCGGAGTGGGGCTGACCTCCTTCTTGGTGACTGAATTCATGCATTACTTGCTTGTTCCAGATATTGGTCGCCTCTGGGAAAGACTGCTGGCTGAAGGCCTTTCGGGAATTGTTGTCACCGTATTGACCGCGGGACTAATGCATGTAGCGAATCAAAGAAAGGAAGCTGAGCTGCTGCGCATGCAGATAATTGAAGAGATGAACCATCACATCCGAAATGCGTTGGCGGCGATCTCCCTAACAACCGACTCGATCGAGAACCATCAATGCATTCGTGTGATTTCTGACAGCGTCAACCGCATCGAATGGGCTCTGCGAGAGGTGTTACCCAGGAGCGCGCCGCTTGAAAATGAAGATCGGTATTTCCAGTCGCGAATGGAAGAACGACGAGTGCCGGGAGATGCAAGAGCTATACCCCAGACCGTTACGAAAAGAAGGGACTATGAACCGTACAGACATTAAAGCGATCAGACAAAAACTGCAACTCCAGCGTGACGAGATTTTGGAGTTCCTGCGACGCCTGGAAAATGAAACTCGTTCGCTCGATGTTGACTCGGGACGGGACGTCGCTGACTTGTGCGCTCTCAGCATGTCAAAGGAGTCGTTATTTGATCGGAGCAGCCAGCAAAGATTAGCTTTGCGCCTCATTGAAGGCGCGCTCGGAAGAATCGCCAATAGGTCGTTTGGAGTATGCGTAGCCTGTGGCGATGATATCCCGGATCGTCGGTTAGAGGCTTTACCTTGGACGCAATACTGTCTTCGGTGTCAGGAGGCGGTTGAGGACCGAGGTTGGCAGCAGGCTATCAAGCCAAGCTGAACTGACGGCCACGACCTGGCGATCCGAGGATCTCTTTTCCTGAGTCGCGGGTCCACTGTGCAATCGAGGAAGGAGGTCCAAAATGTCCAAGGAGACAACAGCGGAACCGAAGCAAGGCGAAACCCGGGCGGATTCACAGGTTCCGAGAGCAAGCGACAATATTTCCCAAGCGCTGCGCAATGCATCGACGAATGTCGGGACACCAGCTCTTGGCACTTCAAAAGCCGTCTCGGCAGCTGGAATCCCCTCGGTCGGCCTCCCGAACACGCTCGTGAACAAGCGAAGGCGCAGGTTTGCGTGGAGTTGCGTCGCAGCATTCTTATCGGCCTGGCTCATCGCGTTCTTTCGATTCTTCTTACCCCGTGTGTTGTTTGAGCCGGCCACGATTTTCAAGATTGGCTATCCTGGGGATTACGGGCTGGGAATCGACGAGAAATGGCTGCAGAAGTATCGGATCTGGGTCGATCGTACGCCTGACCGGCTGTTCATCATCTATGCGCGCTGTACTCATTTGGGTTGCACCCCTGATTGGAAACCAGCGGAGAACAAGTTCAAGTGCCCCTGCCATGGCAGCGGTTACGACAGTGAGGGCATCAATTTTGAGGGTCCAGCGCCGCGACCGATGGATCGTGCCCGTGTGAACCTTGGCCCTGACGGCCAGATCGTCGTCAATGTGGGTCGGCTCTACTCTTGGCCGAAGGGGCAACGAGATCAGTTCAATGATCCGGGAGCCTACTTGTCCGCATAAACTTGACTGGGCGTCGGAACAACGAAAGCACGAGTTGATAGCTGATGGATTGATTAGCCCTAAGGGTCCGGCTATTCCTTAAATGCGACGCATGGCCATGCTAGTCGTCCCATTGCCCTTGGAATCTCCTGTCGACTGAGTGACACTCGCGAGCCTGAGACGCTTCAATAGGGGCTTGATCGTGAGACCCTGAACGAGAATCGAGAATGCGACCACACCAAACGTCAGGTCGAGCACGCGAGCGCGGTCCGGAAATGTGCTGTCGAGACTGAGCGCCAGCGCGAGTGCCAGTGCACCGCGGAGGCCTCCCCAGACGATCACATGTTGCCAACGTAGAGGAATATTCTCCGTTAGGGCGTTGCTTACCGGAACCAGCAGATACACAGACAATGCGCGACCGACAAGAACAGCTCCGACCGCTAGGAGTACGGGACGCCAAGAACGCAGGAGCTCATCGACGTGTATTTCAAGCCCGATCAGCAGAAAGATAAGAGAGTTCATGATGAAGGCCACGTACGCCCAGAACGACTCCAGCGCGGTTTTGGTCTGCGCGCTGCAATTTTTCGTACCCAGATTGCCGACAATAAGCCCCGCCGAGGCAGTCGCAATGATCCCCGACAAGTGCAATTGATAGGCAAGCAGATAGCTGCTGTAGGCAACAACAGCGGTGACGGTGATTTGCACTTCGGGGTCATCAATCGTTCGCGTGAGTCTGCTCGCGGCGTAGCCGAGGAAGGAGCCAAGTGCCACTCCTCCGAGTACTGCGAAGAGAAACTGGCCCACCCCCTTCGAAACGCCCACGTGTCCTGAGATGATGCCGGCGAGCACGATCTGAAACAGGGCGGCTGCAGTGCCATCATTCAGAAGGCTCTCACCCTCGACGATGAGTGAGAGCCGTTTGTCCATCCGCAGGTCTCTGAAGATAGCGAGGACTGAGATGGGGTCTGTGGCTGAGATAATCGCCCCAAAAAGCAACGCAGTCTCCACTGGCAGCCCCGTTGTCCAATGCACCAGATATCCGGTAACCAGAGCGGCGAGCAGAACACCGAAATTTGCAAGAAGAAGGAGGGGCGCCGAATTCCGCAGAAGGTCGCGCACGTTTAACTTGACGCCACCCTCAAACACAAGTGCGGGCAGGAAGACAATAAGGATGACGTCGGGAGTCAACCAGTTGGGACGTTGGCCGGATCGAGTGGCGACAGGCGGGGTAAGCGCAGTGCGCTTAGCATCAACCCACCTGCCACGAGTGCCACGGTGTAGGGAGCCCGCAAGCGTTTAGCCAGAATCGCAATGGCAGAGGCGGCGATGAGCAGCCAGATTAGAAACTCTACAGCCGAGGTTGCGGTGATCGGTTTCATCGCTTTCGAAGTGCAGTGAGTTCTTCCAGTTTATAGTCAGAGGATGAATTGCGTGGACCGGATGGAAGGCAACGATAAACCGCCCGGATTCGTTGCGATTGGCGTTTTCTTATTCTTTGGCGCGACGATGGCGAGTCTCGCAGCGACAACTTTGCTGTTGCCCGGAACACCACTTGACCATGCTTGGACTCTCAATCCAGCGGCCTACAAGCAACTCTCTCCTCTCGGAAGCAAGTTCGGCATTCTCTTCCTGCTCCTCGCTGTCCTCCTCGTCGTGTCGGGAGTGGGATGGTTCCAACGCTGTCTCTGGGGATGGAGACTTGCTGTCGCTATCATCGCCACGCAAGTGATTGGAGACATCGTTAACCTGGTGAGGGGTGATTTGTTGCGCGGTGCCACAGGCGTCATAATCGCTGGTGCGTTGTTGCTTTACCTCTTAACGCCACGAGTCAGGGGTGCATTTTCTAGATGACTGTTTGAATACAAACGCACACGCCTCTCTCGGATGAGCGAGCAGTTGGGGACTTATCGATACAGCGGCTAGCATAAGCCGCCGACTGTCAGCGGCCCGCATCGTGTCTCCCCGTTCATGTAACGATCATGTAACGATAAGCTGTTCCTGCGACTTTCAGCTGGGTCTTAGAGGTTCTTATAGCACCACCTGCGCCCTCTAAGTTCTTGTAAAGCCGTCAGGGGGTCGCCCTTTCACGGCGGTAACACGGGTTCAAATCCCGTCGGGGACGCCAAGTCTTATCAACAACTTATGCCGCTGTCCCCGGTCGCCCGCGGTACACTCGCGGTACGCTGAGATTCTCCCGAATCATCAACACGACTTTGCGCTGCGCTGCCCGCTTGGCCGGCGTGAGAGCTTGCGCGTAGACGTCCAACGTCACCTTCGTGGAAGCGTGCCGCAAGAGCTCCTGCACCACCTTCACATCCTCGCCGTTGTCTTTGAGGATGCTCGAATAGGTGCGGCGGAACGTATGCCACCCGATGCGTTTCTGGATGCCCAGCTTTCTTGCGATTGGCTGGATATGATAGCCCATCACCTTTGACAACCACAGCGGTTGCTTCCCGCGCTTCCCGCCGGCTCGGTTGCTGTCGGTAGAGAAAACCCAGTCGGTGGGAGCGTGGTAAGGAGTTTGCCGGTACCACTCCAGCAGGTCGGCGGCGATGTATTCGTCGATGGGAACCGGCTTTTGAGAGATCTCGGTCTTACACCTTCCCACGTGCTGATCCACCACCGATCGTCTTACGTCGATTTGCAGGTTCAGAAAGTCGATGTCGGCCCATTTCAAACCTGCCAGCTCGCCGCGGCGTAGCCCCGTTACCATGTCGAGGAAAATCAGGACCCGCTCCCGCAGAAGAACGGCAGAGATCATTTTCTGTATCTCCTCAACGGTGAGAATGTCGGGAATAGACATCCTCTTAGCGCTTACGCGAACGCCCGCACCTTTCACCGGTCCCGTGATCGGGTTTTTGTCGGTGAACTGCCAGCGTATTGCATGATTGTAGAGAGCGCTCATTGCGTTTCTGATCTTCGCTTTGCTGCCACGGGCCAAACGCTCCTTGCCTTCACTGTCTATTTTCGCGAGCGTCTTGAGCCACTCCTCGACTGCCACTGGGTTTACAGCATTGATATTCACCTTGCCCCAACGCGGGATGACCCAACGGTTGAGCAGACATCTC
>CAVQCF010000011.1:0-300777 GCA_963710885.1 uncultured Acidobacteriaceae bacterium | reverse complement strand
GCAAACGGCGCCTGCCACGATCGGTATATTACGCTGTGCTCCAACAAGAAATCAGTAAAGCTCATCGTTTCCATCTCACCACAAACCGTCCCACGGGTTGTGATTGCGAAAATTCCTTCTCGAGTTCGGAGCTCAGGCTCCCATGGAAATTGGATTCGAAAAGGCTGGTTCCCGATTGATCACAACGAGATTCACCCCTTTGGAGTGCACCAGTTCAAGGATGCGCTCGGTGCGTCCAGTTGGCTCATCAAAGAAATCAAACAGGGTGCGAGTTGGGTTGCGAAAGCCGTACAGAAAATAGACTTTCCGGACAGTCCGGAGTCGCATAAATGTACTCGCCGCCGCGCGCATGTTCAAGAATCACTCGCCCCAGGCTCTCATAGGTTTCCGCTGAGTTTGGGTAAAACACGTAATCCACCCGCACGCTCTGAACTTGAGCTCGCGAGTTTGGACATCGCTGGGCGTAATAGGATCCCATTGGATTCAGGAATCCGGGAGTTACTTCGAATAACGCATAACAGAGGACTAGACAGTATGTCGTCCCTCAAAAGCCGGGGAGGACCCTCGAGGATTGCCAAAATCGTGCTGCAGGTCACAACCGCTAAAGGCGCAACATAGCAGAAGTAACTCGGATAACAAAACACGGGAACTGTCTTAATGCTGCAACCAGCTGTTACTGACAGAAGCAAAAACAATTTCTGTCGGTAAGCAGCCTTCGTTCGTCCGAAGAGGAGCAAGGCGAGTCCCGCTAAAACTGCGATGGGTAACAGATTCCAGAGGAGGCTCCATATCCCTTTTTGCACTGCCGAAAATTTTATAGCGGCTACAATTGCCGCAGCCAGACCTATAGAAGCTGAGAGCCTGGCCTTCCGCGCAAACGCCGACGGTGCAAAGAAAATACTCCATATGAGAATTGTGTCAAGAATTAACCCGCCAAGAAACTTCAAATTGGACTGAGTCAGCGCGGCATGATGACCGAATCGCTGCTGAGGCAGGATGAATATTCCCCGAAGAAGTGCACCGAGACCACCAAGACTTCCATAAAATGATACGAATATAAATAGCGGTACCAGTACTCCGAGCGTAAAGAACGCCACGTCCCGAAGCAGCAAAACGGGAGACCCGCGGAGCCGATTTGGTTGGAACTCGAGGCGAAGCAGGTACGCGGCGATAGCTGCTGCCGGTATGAATAGATAGCCGATTGTAGAGAAGAGCCTGATCTCGCGCAGCAGAAGGGCAAGCAGCGCCGCCGCATAGGTACCGAGACTGCACACGGTAACAAGAAATATCTTCAGGCCCTCCCAATTTTCAGGTGTCGATAATTCCCGAGCGAATTTCCTGCCAACGAAAGACCAAGAATAGAAACGCCGCCGAGATGAAGAACAGTCCAGAAATCTTTGCCAAGAAGGAGCAGCCCCCCAAGAAACCGGCTGCCAGCAGCCATTTCGCTTTCTCCACTTCGATGTACCGAAACAACGCAGCCGTGCCAAAAGTCGCTAAAAAGAGGTTATACCAGGATGGCATCGCGGCCGCATAATTTGGGTATCCCCAAGCGACGGCCAACAATGTGACAGCACAAGCGACTGGCACCGACATAAACCGAGTCGTTATGTAGTAAACGACAGATTTCCATATAAGGAAAATTACAAAAGCAACATATCTGAGACTCGCTAGGTTCGTGCCAAGAAGCCTGAAGGCTGCGGCATCAAATAATGCGAGCCCACCTGTGTAGACATCGTCAAAATCGCGGTGAAAAAATCTGCCCCACGGGCGACTCGCTCAGCTGCCTGTGCCAATGTGCCCTCATCATGTGGGACCCAACCCCGTTTCAGCTCCCCTTCCCATGTACGCTGCGCTCAACACGAGCATCAGCGTAATCATGATTGCATTTCGATATCTGATTTCCGACACCCACTGCAAAGTTGAGCACGACAGCCTCTTGCGGTCTGAATCCCTGCCGAGTTCACGAGATGTCATTCACCATCCTCATGGTTTGTATCTAGTCAGTTCCAGCTCAAGACTTCAGCGGCAATTTTCATCCTCTTCTTGTTTTCTCAGATTCAAAGAAGTCACATTCGTCAACCACTGATTGCCAGTCCATTCGGGCCGCCACGGTGCCCGCCCACGGTGATTGTGTTAAGGTCGGTGACATGTTCAGTGATCGTAGTCAGGTGTCGGCCAACTCGGGGGAGGCGCTTCCTCGCACGACGTGTCGTCCGGGGTCGATGTTGACTTCGCGACAAGTCGGCTTTCGCCGCACGCTACTGATGACTATCGTCTGTTACCTAGCCTATCTTTTTACGCTTGCGCGGCTCGCCAGCTATCGGGAGTTCTTGTGGGGGTTTGGGGATAATTCGCCGTACACCAGAATTGCAGCGGCGATTGAGCACTGGGCTTTTGCCGACCTACACGTCAAGCTCTTCTGGGGACTGCCTTACATGATGGCGGCGGTGTCGTCGGTAACGCGGCTGTCAAATCTCCATGCGCTGTTGGCGATTTCAGTGCTCGCATCGCTAGTAGCCGTCGGGATGATTTACAAGCTTTGGGGTGGCTGGGTGGCCTTGGCCTTCGTGATCCTGAGTCGGGAGTGGCTGGAACGCTCACTGCTTGGTGGCGCTGAACCGTTGTTTCTCGCCCTGCTGTTCTCCGGATTCCTGGCCGCGCGTAGGGAGAAGTGGGGACTGGCTGCGCTGCTCGCCTCACTGGCGACGGTGGTCCGACCAATGGGGATATTCGGTCTAGTCGGGATCGGGCTCGTATTGATTCAGCGCCGCGAGTACCGCAAATTTGCGCTAGCGAGCGCGATGGGGTCGGGGATTGGACTCCTCTACATCCTGCCGTTGAAGCTATATTTCGGCGACCCAATGGCCAACGTTCGGGGCTACGATCATGCAGACTGGAGTTCGAACAGTGCGGTGACTTTTCCGTTCGCGGCGATCGTACATAACGCGCTTGCGGGGGGATCGACTCGGCTGAACGTGGCTCGAACGGTGGTATGGATTGCTTTCATCTTGGCAGCGGCAGCGCTGATGGTGATATCAGGCAATTTATTGCTCTACACACGAACGGCGCCGACAGAGATAATTTTTTGGGCGCTCTACTCCTGTTCCTTTTTACCTACAATTCATCATGGGCATGGGGCGAGTTTCCTCGCTTCGCAATCCCCCTAGTTCCTTTTTCCGCATATGCGGTCGAGCGATGGATTCCCAGAAGCTACTGGCTTCTGTTTGCTTTAGGAGTGCTGGCGGCTGTGTTGTCGGCGGCAGAGACAGTTGGTATTGTGAGCACTCTAGGTCGTCTGAGGCAGGCCCTCTAGCCCCAGCAGTACTGCTTGAACCCAATATGAAGACCGTCGAAGCCCAGCCACTGCACCGGATCGGCGTTGTGTTTCTACTGATTGCAGCAACCGTTGAATTCTCGGCTCGCGGGCCAGTCAGGATCGAGCACAGCCAGAGCTGGAACGACTTCATTTCGCCTTATATTCAGTCCCGCCTTTGGGTTCATGGGGAAGATCCTTACCGCTCGGAAAACCTCGTGCGTTTCTGGCCTGCCGGTGCTACGATCCCAAGTTTTGTGCTTCGCGAAAGCGGGGATGAGCGGCTCATTGAACGGCGAGGAGTTCCATCGCCGTACCCTCCAACAAGCTTTGTATTGTTGGCCCCCCTCGCTCTATTGCCCTGGAAGACAGCATTATGGATTTGGATTGGGTTGAGTGTTGCCGCGATTGCGGTAACGCTGTTGGCCCTCGCGAGCGTGGCGGGAATCGGGCTTTCCACACTGCATGGGCTTTTGTTTCTCGCCTCGCTGGGTCGAGCGCAGCTTCACACGGGACTGGCAACTGCTAACCCAGCAATTCTTGGCGTTGCACTTGCGGTAGTGGCGTTATGGTTCGCTGCTCGAAGGCAAGACGTTTTTTGCGGCCTGCTGATCGCCGGCTCGATGTGCTTGAAGCCAACGATTGGCGTGTGTTTCCTTTTCTTTTATCTCGTGGCTCGGCGTCTGAGAGTCGTCGCCACAGCGTGCGGGGTGAGCGCGCTGATCGCGTCGGTGGCCGTTGGAAGAATGATAGGAGTCTCCTGGTTCACAAGCTATGAAATCGTAACCAAACATATGTTCGCGGTAGGCTCCATTAATGATTTCACCACAGCGAACCCAATTTGGTTCCAAATGTTGAACTTGCAAGGACCTGTCTTCGTGATGACCCAAGACGCCAGCCTGGCAAACCTTATTGCCCTTCTCGTTGGGATCGCACTGCTAACAGCATGGACTGTTCTGAAGCTGTCTCCCAAGTCTGAGTCAGAGATCTGCTCGCGGTGAGCGCTCTTTCTGTCGTAAGTCTGGTGCCAGGGTATCACAGACTTTTTGATGCCAGTCTGCTGATCTTACCTGTTGCCTGGGTGTTCTCGCTTAAAGAAGGAAACCGCCTCGGCGAATAGCTTACTCACAATTTTTTTAATATTGCCCTTTCTGATTCCAGGTGCAGCGCTCGTGAGCCAGATTTCAGATCGACTGAGAATACCGCAAGGGACACTGCTCGCCCGCTGGTGGCAGGCAATCGCAATTGGACATGAGACTTGGTGTCTTCTTTCCTTGGGGATTCTCCTCCTGTACGAGATGAGAGGTCCGGCCTTCCCAAGAACGAGTAACTTCGAAGGATGCTGAACATCGCCTGTCTCATAATAGGCATCGTTCCGGTGCGAATCGACCCGGGTCATTCGACAACAGTTGACTCGGGGAACCGGTCTTACGTCGGTCAAGTCTCCGCGGTTCGAAAACACGTTCCTCGATAACGACTGTGTACATATACCCAGAGGACTTTTCATAAAGACCGTTACTGCGTAGCTGGTTTCCAATTGCCTTTTTGCCTCAGTGAACACCCAAAAGCGGCCATACATGAACACCTGAAAAGCGGCCATACTTTCAGAAGAAACGTCCAGGACATTGACAGCAGCGGGAGGGTAAGTAGCCTCTCGCAATATGGCGAATGTCTTGAATGACGAGAAGAAACAGCAAATCATCACGTTGGGACGACTGGGATGGTCTCTGCGAAAAATCCAAGAGGCCACGCGGGTACGTCGAGAGCATCGCGCCTATCTGCGAGGCGCAGGTGTGGAAATATGGCCGCCGGGAAGATGGAAGCGCGAAGGTAAGGCAAAACCGGCCATAGAGGTGATCACCGGCTCGGAGGCAGCAAAACCGGCCATTCCGGAGTCCGGCGGTCACCCCAACTTCAACCTCAACCCCGAAAACCTTTCCCCGAAGGGAAAAGCAACCGCAACTTCAAAACCGGCTATAGCGGTGATCGCCGACTTTGGCGTGGGGTTGAGCGGCAAGGAGCCGGAAAACTCGAAAGTCGTGGGCATGCGGAAGTTATCCCTCACCGCCGCCGAGGAACTCCTGGAGATCATCATGCGACGCTATGAGCGTGCTGGCGCAATGATTACTTGAAGACGGTAGTGACTGGGGAACTGCTGGGCAACTGGTCTATCGACCAGTTGTCGCTTGGCTTGCACTATGCGAGTTCTATTGAAACGCTTCGCGTCCAGATCATCTGCGGTACCTTGGTCGGTTTTTTGAGGTACGGCGGAAATAGCGGCACCCAAACTCATTGGGCCGGTGCCTGGCGCCGACACGGACAGTTCTTGAGCCCGAAGGCCGATTGAGGAGGAGAGGAGGGCGACTGGGAGGAGATATTTGAAAATTATTTTCATGAAAGTTTCCGATCTGTGGGGAAAATTGGTTCGCGTGTAGACTCTTGTGTTCTGAAATCTAGTTCTCTGAGTATCGAGTCATAGACTACCGGAGAAATAGGTTCTGCACGCCGCCGAACATTTTGGGGGTTTCTCTTAGACTCCCGCGGTTTCTGGTACGGGGGAAGCGCTGGTCGCTTTTGACCAGTTGGCTCAATCTTGATCGCGGCAAGCGGCGTCAGTTGAACGCCCTGTTCGCTCTGAACCGGCGCATTCTCAAAGTCTATCTTCTTAGGGAGAGCCTCTCGCATTTCTGGGATCGGCTACGAAGGGACCATTTTGCGTTACCCGCAGAAATGGATCGACCATTTGCGCTGGCAGCGGCTGAAACCGATGGAGAAACTAGCCCACATGTTGCTGGATTCATCGAGGCCATTTTGCACGATTGCCGGACGAATGTGGCGATGGGCGTGGTGGAAGTCGTCAATGGCAGCGGCAGAGCTCTGCTCCGCCGTCGCCGCGGTTATCGAGGCATGAACTCTGCTGCTGAAGGCGCAGCGCTTGGCTGCTACTAAGACCGAATTCGTCGCCTTCCAGAAAGCCGCGTAGAATGCACACTCTTACAAATTGTTGTGCAGAACCCTAATAAAGAGTGCTATCAGTGGCTGGATCCTCTATTCGAAAGCTCGCCAAATCAGCGATTGTGTTCTTGCTTGGGCGGAAGCGTGAGCCGCATAGGATACTTCGCGGCCTCGCCTCGGGCTATCGGATTTGCGTCTCGCCCTCGGAGCATCTGGGATACCTACTCGGAACAGCCGAGCCTCACCTTCAAAAGATCATTAAGGAGCACGTCCGGGTTGGTGACGTCGTTTATGACGTTGGTGCGAATATTGGCTACGTGTCCCTTTCGCTAGCGAAACATGTTGGAGCCAGCGGGAAGGTCATCGCTTTCGAGCCAGTGCCGCAGAGTAGTGCTTGCTTGCGCGGTAATGTCCAAATCAATGAACTCACCAACGTCCTGGTTTTGGAAATTGCTGCCTCTGACAGGCTCGGCAAAGCGACCATAAGAGTGACGGAAAACTTGTCCACCGCAAGCTTGGTTTGGCATCGGAATGACCCTTCCGCGAATGAGTTGGAAATTGAGACAATCCCTATAGACGAACTGGTAGATTCCGGCCTCCTTACGAGTCCGAGCTTTGTCAAAATCGATGTTGAGGGAGCTGAAGACAAGGTGTTGCTCGGCATGCGCCACACGCTGGCCGCCGCTATGCCCGTTCTGTTTGTGGAGTGCTCTGAGGCGGGGCGCGAAACTGCTTGGCGCCTCCTTCGAGAATTGGGCTACCAGTGTCAGTCAGCCATCACGCGCAAGTCGGTTAACGCGTTAGAGGAATACCGGCATTCTGACTTTTTGTGGCTTCCGCCGAGGCGACCCAGAACGGCCAACTGAGGGAACGTACACGGAAACAGGATTCGAGGGGCAGCTCTTGCGCTCAAATTGGCAAGTCACCGCGTGGCGTGTCAAAGGTGGCGCAAGATTCGGCCAACTGGGGATTATCGTCTCGTGATGGCGGTCGAGTCCTACGAGGGATAGTACGATTCCAAACCAGATCGCGATCCAACCCCAAAACCATGCAATTCGGTTCCAGATGCCGCGAGGAGGATCTTCCTCACTCTTCGCCAGCGCAAGACAGCGATAAAGCACGTCAGGCAGCATTCGCGCGTGGAGAGGTTGAGGCGCAAAAATTCTGAAGTGGCGATCGGCCCGCTCATGGTGGTGAAAGCGACGGCAGACGACGAAAGGCTGGTCAGTTTCTCCGCGTCAAATAGCCGATCACGCCAATCCGGATCAAGAATCCTCCCTGTCAACTTGCCAGTTTCGGTGCTTACTTCTGCGGGACAGCGCGCCCCAGCCGTGCGGGAACGCCCTTGGCGATAGTGCGATCGGGCACATCGTGCGTCACTACGGCTCCCGCGCCGACAAGCGCGCCCTCGCCGATGGTGACGCCGCCCATAATCACCGCTCCGCTACCGATGGAGGCGCCGCGCTTCACTCGCGTGGGCACTACCTGCCAGTCGGCCTCCGTTTGGAGACGGCCATCTTCGCTTGACCGTGGGTACAGATCGTTAATGAACATGACGCCGTGGCCCACGAATACATCGTCTTCGACGGTGACCCCTTCGCAAACAAAAGTGTGCGAAGAGATCTTGCACCGGCTCCCGATGGATGCATTTTTCTGGATCTCGACGAAGGCTCCGATCTTGGTGTCGTCGCCCACAGTACAACCGTAGAGATTGACCAAATCCGGGTGGAAAATCTTGACTTCGCGACCCAAAACTACATTGGCAGAAATTGGCATGAAGACCATTGTGTTCGGCGTTTCCCTCGAAATGGGAAGAACTGCACTCGTGCGTGTCCGCCGCAAATCTTAAAGTGAAGCAAGCCGCACGATACAACAGAATTGTGCCCACATCAACTGCAATTGAAATTATGCAATTGCAATGTTGTACAATTGAAATTGATGCAATTGAAATGTAGTGCAATTGAAATGTGTAATTGAAATGGCGCTGATCACGCTCTAGTCGCTACCGCTGATTCCTCTGCGCCGGACGGGCACCGGGAGGCGAAGTAGCGAGCGTCGAGCCGCTCTCGAAGATCCCAGCTTGCGGTGTGCATACCTTGTTCTGCGTTTTAATATGATTAGCTCACTAACTGATAGTCTCGATCGCTGAGGACAATCTGAATGTGCGGAATCTTCGGCATCGTTGCGCGAAACGCGAGAATCCCGGATGGAGTGCTCGAGCGGGGAACGCAGTCCCTCGCGCATCGCGGACCGGATGATTCGGGGACGATCCTGCTGCGCGATTCCGTTGCCGACCCGATCGAAATCGGCCTGGGCAACCGGCGGCTGGCCATTCTCGATCTCTCCCCGCTGGCTCACCAGCCCATGCACGATGCCGAAACCGGCAACTGGATCGTCTACAACGGCGAGATCTACAACTTCCGCGACGTTCGGGAAGAACTCAAAGAGGGTGGCACAAGTTTTGTCAGCCACTCCGACACCGAAGTTGTGCTGAAGGCCTACGCGCGTTGGGGCGAGGCGTGCCTGGCGAAATTCCGCGGCATGTTTGCCTTCGCGCTCTGGGACGCTCGCCGCCACCGCCTGTTCATTGCCCGCGATCCGATGGGCATCAAGCCGCTGTACTATGCCCAGGCCGGTTCGTATTTTCTTTTTGCCTCTGAAGTCCGCACATTGCTTGGGACTGGCCTCATGCAGCCCCGTATCGACCCTGCCGGACTGATCAACTACCTGACTTTCGGCTCGGCCTATGATCCGCTCACGCTCGTGGACGGGATTCGCGCGCTTCCTCCCGGCCATGCGCTGACCTGGGAAGGCGGAGTTGTGAGCGAGTCCTCGTATTGGGATCTGGTGGACGAACCGGAAGCTGCCGGTCGAGATGGATCGGACCTCCTTCGCTCACGAACGAAAATCAGGCCGCGGAGCGTCTGCAGCCAATTCTGGAAGAAGCCGTCCGCCTGCAGTTAGTCAGTGACGTACCGGTGGGAGTGTTTCTTTCCGGGGGCATCGATTCGAGCGCTCTGGTCAGCATTCTCAGCCGGGGCAACGTGACCCCTAGCACGTTCTCCATCGTTTTCCGCGAAGCCGATTTTTCTGAAGCGCAGCACTCGCGTGCCATCGCCGCCAAGTTTCACACCGATCATCACGAAATCAACGTCTCGCAAACAGACGTTCTAGCCGCGATTCCTGACGCTTTGCGCGCGATGGACCTGCCCACCATGGACGGAATCAATACCTACTTCGTTTCGCGGGAAACGCGCAGGGCGGGTGTGAAGGTCGCGTTGTCGGGCCTGGGAGGGGATGAAGTATTTGCCGGATATTCCTCCTTCCGCACCGTCCCGCGCATGGAACGCTTCGCGCATTTCTGGAAACGGGTGCCCCGTGCGGTTCGCGGTCCGGTCGCCTCGGCATTTACCGCGCTCTCCGCAGCAACCGATCAGAACCGGAAACTGGCATCCCTCGCTCGCGACAATGGCCGCGTCCTGCATCCCTACTTCCTCAGCCGAATGCTGTTCACGCCCAGCCAGCGCGATCTTCTCTTTCGCGGCGCAGGTGGCGAGCCCGGTATAACGGCTGCATCGCAACGCGATCTGCTCGAGCGCGCACTCCCGCTCGATGCGGTGAATCGCGTTTCCTATCTTGAGTCGCGCTGTTACATGCTGAACACACTATTGCGCGACGCGGATTTTATGAGCATGTCGCAGGGTCTGGAGGTTCGCGTTCCCTTGATCGATCACCTGTTAGCCAAAGCTGTCCTGGCTCTTCCGGGTAAGTGGAAGCTGAATGGTACGCCGAAGAAACTGCTGGTGGGAGCGCTGGCAGGATCGCTGCCCGATGAGACTGTCCATCGGCCGAAGCGCGGCTTTACACTGCCTTTTGAGCATTGGATGCGGCAGGATCTGCGTTCGGAGATCGAGCCGGTGCTGGACGCGAAGCGAATTAACAACGGTCCCTTGGGCGGCTTGCTGAATGGAGATCAGGGGCACCGAATTTGGCAAGCATTTCTGAGCGGAAGTGTGTCGTGGTCGCGTCCATGGGCTCTGTACGTGCTGCAACGATGGTGTGAGTTGCACCTGCTCTGAGATCTGAGGCCGACACTCCAAGACAGCTAACGCTCCGCGGTTTTCGTCGCTGTAATGAGTAGGAACAACCCCCACCGTCGTCCGAGCGTCTGCACTAATGCCCTCGGAAAGAACCGCCACACGAGTTTATAAAACCCAGACTGAAACTTCGCAGAGGGCTGGTGCAACAACAGATCCCCTGGACTGAACACCAGCTGCATTTCCACATCCCCGAATCCAGCTAACAGCTTTGCCGCCTCCTCGCGGGTGTATGTTTTTGTGCCGGGACTTTCCAGATGATCGAACACGGACTGCCGCAACGATTTTCCCCGAAAGATGCCGTAACGGAGCCACAACATGGCACCAGTGATCGACGGGTGGTGGTACAACATGATTCTCGCTTGTCCACCTGGCTTTAGAACTCGCCACGCCTCCCGAACACACTGCTCGGTGTTTGGGCTGTGATGCATCACTCCGTAGGAATACACCACATCGAATGAGTTGTCGGAGAAAGGCAATTGCTCCGCATCCGCCACGCGCAAGTCGGGGCTAAACCCCGACAGTTCACAACGCCGCCGTGCCCTCTCAATCGATGCTGCAGATAAATCGGCGCCCGTTGCTTGCGCCCCGGCCTTCAACCATTCCAGGTAGTCAGCTCCCATTCCTACTCCGATTTCGAGCACCTTTAATCCCCGAGCGCTTTGGAATTGCGCGAAGTCGAAGATGTGCGGTTCCAGCGTGTATCTCGCACGCGCATGCGCATCGAAATCTCCCTTCCCTTCGAGATAGCGCGTGCCACAGGGATCGGCGTTCCAAAACTCGCGGACTTCTTCCTTTTGAGGCGTGATCGGATTCATGACGGAGGCCAGCAGCGATCTCCCGGATACCAGTATAGCCGCGGTGTCCTCTCCATCGAACCGTGCTCCCAAGGCCGTGGTCAGAGTAGAATGCTGGGAGCCGATCTGTTCCCAATGCCCAAGCTGGAAGACTCAAAACCACTGACGTCCGAGCGCTCCTCGACGTTCCTCCCTGTGACGGTCATTGTTGCTGCACGCAACGAAGCCCGCAATCTACCGCGCTGCCTTAGGTCTCTCCGCGAAGTCGGAGAGGTCTACGTCGTTGACTCGCAAAGTACCGATGCGACGCTGCAAATCGCGCATTCCTACGGCGCGCACGTGGTGCAGTTCCACTATCAGGGAGGCTGGCCCAAGAAGCGTCAGTGGGCGATGGAGTCTCTGCCGCTCGCCTACGACTGGATTTTTCTTGTGGACGCGGATGAAGCCCTGACGCCGGAGCTTGCCGCTGAGATCCAGCGTGCAATCCAGGATCCATCATGCGACGGCTATTACATCGCCCTGCGTATGTTTTTTCTTGGCCGCGAGTTGCGCCATAGTGGCGCCAGCTTCTACAAGCTTTCGCTGTTTCGACGCGGCAAAGGTCGCTTCGAATGCCGCCTCAAAGAGCAGGATCAGTCGATGGCAGACATGGAAGTCCATGAACACATCGTGATGGAAGGAGAGTCAGAAGCGAAGACCTCCAAACTCAAGCATCCTTTGCTCCATCACAATGTCGAGTCACTGTCGCATTACATCCGTAAACACGATGAATACTCCAACTGGGAAGCCCGAGTGTCACTGGCCGGCGGAGCTAATGCGGTGGATCTTGCCCCATCGTTGTTTGGATCGCAGGCTCAACGCCGCCGCTGGTTGCGTAAAATGTTCTTTGCGATGCCTGGTTCGCCCATTCTGTTTTTTTCCTACAAGTACATTTTTTCCCTGGGCTTCCTAGACGGCGTCCCCGGCCTGATTTACTGTGGCTTGCAGGGCGTACAGTTTTTCCATATCAAAGCAAAGATCTACGAATTAAAGAAACAGTCGACTCGAGAGGAACAGGCCTGAATGTGCGGCATCAGCGGTGTTGTAAATTGCGGAGATCGGGGAACGCTGGCGCGGATGAGTTATGTCCAGGCGCATCGCGGCCCAGACGACTCCGGATTGTGGGACCGCAAGTTCCCCGATGGTTCCTACATCGGCTTAGGAAGTCGGCGTCTCGCCATCCTCGACCTCTCCCCCGTCGGCCACATGCCGATGTGTAACGAAGACCGCACCGTCTGGATCACTTACAACGGAGAGATCTACAACTTCGCAGAACTCCGGCGGGAACTCGAAAGCAAAGGTCACCACTTCACTTCGAACACGGATACCGAGGTCATCGTCCATCTGTACGAACAGGAAGGGCCCGACTGCGTAAAGCGACTAAATGGCATGTTTGCCTTCGCCATCTGCGATCTCCGTTCAGCGACTCCGACACTGTTTGTCGCTCGCGATCACTTTGGCGTTAAGCCTTTCTACTATTTCCACGATGGCGAATGCTTCGCATTTGCCTCTGAAATCAAGGCGCTACTGCAGATTCCGGAAATCGAGGCGGAACTCGATCCGGCGTCGCTCCACCAGTATCTGACGTTCCTCTGGGTGCCCGATCCCAAGACGATGTTCCGGCGCATCTTCAAGCTTCCCGCAGGTCACTACGCGACGTTGCGCAAAGGCGAATTCAAAATAACTCAGTATTGGGATCTGACGTTTCCCGCGGCGCATCAGACTCACGCGCGCTTAGAAGATGACTTGGCCGAAGAAGTGCGTGAACGATTCCGTTGCTCCGTCGAAGCGCAGATGGTGAGCGACGTGCCCATTGGAGCTTTTCTGAGTGCGGGGCTCGATTCTTCCAGCATCGTCGCCATGATGTGTCGCGCAACGAATCAGCCCGTCCGTACCTACACCATCACTTTTCCCCGAAAGTACCGTGTGGGCGAAACGACGCTGGACGATCCTGAGGTTGCGACCAGGCTGGCCCACAACCTGGGATGCCAGAATGAGCGCATCGTGGTCGAGCCCGACGTTGTCGACCTTTTGCCGCGGCTGATTTGGCACATGGATGAGCCCACAGCCGACCCTGCCATCATTACCGCCTATCTGGTTTGCCGCGAGGCGCGTAAACAGGCCACCGTTCTGCTTTCGGGCGTGGGAGGGGATGAGTTGTTTGCAGGATACCGCAAGCACGTGGCGCACTACTGGGCGCAAGCTTACCGACGACTCCCATCGGTGGCGCGTCATGTGACCGAGGCCGGCTTAGCTGCGTTGCCCAGCCTGCGCGGCACAATGCTGAAGGGAAAATTACGTCTGGCAAAAAAAATGGCGCGGAGTGCATCCCTCGACGGTATTGACCGTTTCATAGCGAACTGCACATATCTTGACGCGAATCAGAAGTTGGGGCTGTACGGCCCCGCTTTGACGGCCGAGACGGCGGGATCGGATCCTGCCTGCCAGCACCATGCCGCGTTTGACCGTGTCCACGACGCGGACTTCCTGCACCAGATGCTTTATCTCGACACCAAAATATTCATGACAAGCCTCAACCTCACCTACAACGACAAGATGAGCATGGCGTCCTCGGTCGAGGTGAGGGTTCCCTTTCTCGATAGGGAACTAGCTGAATTTGTTGCCTGGAACATTCCACCCACGATGAAGCTCAAAGGGCTCCTCCCGCCAACGACGAAATTCATCTTCCGCCAGGCGATGCGCAACATTTTGCCAGCCGAAGTGTTGCGGCAACCGAAGGCTGGCTTCGCTGCTCCAGTGGACTATTGGTTGGCTCACGATCTCAAAGAAATGCTGGATGACCTCCTCTCTCCGGCGCAATTGCGCCAGCGCGGCCTGTTCCAGCCGGCGGTGGTACAGACCTACATCGACGAGCACCGCAGCGGCCGCCGCGACTGGTCCATGCAGCTTTGGCAGTTCCTGACGCTCGAGTTGTGGATGCAGACGTTTCTCGACGGTGGAGCGCGGAAGTTCGAGTCCGCGGTGTCTCCCTTCGGGCAAGTGGCTACTGCATGAAACAGGTTCTTCAAGACGCGCGTTCGGGTGAGATCACGGTGACGGAAGTTCCTGCGCCGCAACTTCTGCCTGGGTGTGTGCTGGTGCGCATCGCGGCCTCGGTCGTGTCCGCTGGAACCGAGCGCGCCTCTGCACAATTTGCACAGAAGAGTCTGCTGCAGAAAGCAAAATCCCGGCCCGATCTGGTGCGGGAAGTCATCAGTAAAGTGCAGAGGGACGGAGTCTTTTCGGCGATTCATGCGGTGCGGAGCCGTCTCGACCAGCCGCAAAGCCCCGGCTACAGCAGCGCAGGGACGGTGATCGCTGTCGGCGAAGGCGTTGTCGATCTGCAGCCCGGAGATCGCGTCTCCTGTGCGGGAGCCGGATTTGCCGTTCATTCTGAAGTCGCTTGCGTTCCACGATTGCTCGTGGCCCGCATTCCTGCGCGCGCGTCGAGCGCTGATGAAGTTCCTTTTGATGAAGCTGCTTTTGCGACGCTGGGTGCGGTCGCCCTCCATGGGATACGAACTTCAGACGTCAAACTCGGGGATCTTGTCGCTGTGATTGGCTTGGGCCTGCTGGGCCAACTGACCGTGCAACTACTGAAGGCCGCAGGCTGCCGCGTTCTAGGGATGGACATTGATCCCTCGCGCGCAGATCTGGCGCGGCAGATGGGCGCTGAAGCCGCAGCTAATTCAGCCTCAGCCTTTCGCGAGCTTTGCGTGGAAATATCGCAGGGCGCAGGCGTTGATTCGGTACTCATCGCGGCTGAAACCTCAAGCAGCGATCCGGTCAATCTGGCGGGAGCAATCGCACGCGATCGCGCGGTAGTCGTTGCAGTCGGAACCGTCGGCATGGATATCGAACGCAAGGCATATTACGAGAAAGAACTCGATTTCCGCATCTCGCGCTCTTACGGGCCTGGCCGATACGATGCGGCCTACGAGCAGAAGGGGCGCGACTATCCCATCGGCTATGTGCGCTGGACGGAGACCCGCAACATGGAAGCGTTCGTCCAATTTCTTGCCGTGAAGAAGGTCGACGTCGGAGCGCTGATCACGCACCGCTTCTCGATCGAGCGTGCGCAGAGTGCCTACGATCTGATTACCGGCAAGTCGCGGGAGCCGTTTCTGGGAGTTGTGATTCAGTACTCACAAATCGCGGATGAATCGCGCGCGCCCGCGTTTATTCCTGAGCGTGCGACCGACGCATCGCATTCTCAATCCAGTCTTTCGGGCGTTTCCGTGGGCTTACTTGGTGCTGGAGTCTTTGCCGCCGGCACCCTCGTCCCGGCAATGAAGACGTCGGCCGCCACCACACTGGTTGCCGTCTGCGCCGCCACCGGATCTCACGCGCAGCACGTCGAGCGCAAATTTGGATTCCGCTCTTGCACCACCGACGATGTCCAACTCATGCACGATCCGGCCGTGAATGCCGTGGTGATCGCTACTCGCCACCACCTGCACGCGAGGCAGGTTCTGGCTGCGCTTGCGGCAGGGAAACATGTTTTCTGCGAGAAGCCGCTCTGCCTACTGGAGGAAGAACTGAGTTCGATCGCCGACGCGTATCTCGGAATCGCCCTTTCCCAACGGCCCGTGCTGATGGTCGGCTTCAATCGACGGTTCGCTCCGATGACGACGCGGATGAAGTCATTCCTGGCGCCGATCTCCGAGCCTCTGGCGCTGCATTATCGAATTAATGCCGGACACCTTCCGCCCGACCACTGGGTGAACGATCGCGAGCAGGGCGGTGGCCGCATTCTCGGCGAAGTCTGCCACTTCGTCGATCTCCTGATGTTCCTTGCCGGCTCGCCAATCATAGAGGTCGAGGCGCGGGCAATCGGCAATTCCGCTCGATACAGTGGCGACAACGTACTGATCTCGCTTCGTTTTGGCAACGGTTCCGAAGGGACAATCAGTTATCTCGCGAATGGCGACCGGGCTTTCTCGAAAGAACGCATCGAAGTGTTCGGCGGCGGCAGCACTGCGGTCCTTGAGGATTTCCGTCGCCTCGAACTTGTACGCGGAGGCCGCAAAGAAACTATCTCTTCTCGCTGGCGTCAGGATAAAGGTCATCGCAGTGAGTGGGGGGCTTTTGCGCAAGCGGTGCAGCGGCGAAACGAGGGCCCGATCCCGTTCGACGAACTGGTGTGCTCGACCCTGGCAACGCTCCGAGTCGATCAGTCCGTTGCAATCGGAAGCCGGCTCGCAGTGGATGCGGCCTCGTTTCTCGATGCAGTTCGAAGAACATCCAGTGTGAACCCAGCCTGAAGGAATGATCCAACCACACGCGCGACGTCAGAGGAGACAAACGTAGTTCATGCTGATCTTGGGCCTCAACATGTTTCATGCCGACGCCTCGGCGGCGATCGTGCTCGACGGTGAAATTAAGTTTGCCATCGCCGAGGAGCGCTTGAACCGTCGTAAGCATTTCGGTGGGTTCCCCGCGCTTGCAGTCAAAGCTTGCTTGGAAGCAGTTGGCGCGAAGATTTCGGATGTCGAACATGTGGCCGTGGGCCAGGACAGCGATGCGCACCTCGCAAAGAAAGTTCAATACGCGCTCGCCAACCCGGCCAAGATCCTCAATTTCATCCGGCTTCGTCAGCGGAAGGAAGCGATGCGCGATGTGCGCTCGCTGCTGTCGAAGGCGCTCGATGTCGATTCCACAGAGCTTCGTTTTCAAGAACACCATCTCGAACACCATATCGCCCACATCGCCAGCGCGTACTACTGTTCGCCCTGGGAGAAAGCCGCGGGGTTCAGCTACGACGGCTCTGGCGATTTCGTTTCTACGATGATGGCGCGTTGCGAAGGCAACGAAATTGAAGTCCTTGATCGCGTGTTCCTGCCGCACTCGCTGGGCAGTGTCTACACCATGATTTGCGAGTTCATTGGCTACAGCCAGTATGGCGACGAAGGCAAAGTGATGGGCCTTGCGCCTTATGGCAAGGATACCTATCGCGACGAGATCAGCAAGATCGTTGCGCCCCGGAATGGGAGCTTCCAGCTTGACCTGAGCTACTTCAAGCCGCTTGGCAGCAATCAGGGAATGCAGGTCTTGGACGATGGCACAGTGAAACTGGCCCGCCACTTCTCGGACCGCATGGAGAAGCTATTCGGCGAACCGCGTGTTCCGCACTCCGAGATTACGCAGCGCGACATGGACCTTGCGTTCGCGCTGCAGCAGCGCTTCGAAGAAATCTTTTTCCATTTGCTGAATCAACTGCACCGCAGTGTCCCTTGCGAAGATCTAGCGATGGCGGGCGGATGCGCGCTCAACAGCGTAGCCAATGGCAAGCTTTTTGACGTTACGCCGTTTCGCTGCACTTATATTCAGCCAGCCGCTGGAGACGAAGGACTGGCAATCGGGGCCGCGCTGCATACCTACCATTCCGTGCTCAAGCAGCCTCGCCGTCATGAATTGAAGAATTCCTACCTCGGTCCCGAGTTTTCCGAATCGCGCATTCAATCGGCGCTGCAGGCTGCTGGCTTGCCGCACCGGAAGTTAGAACGCAATGCATTGCTCGATGCGACGGCCGAACAGATCGCGGCCGGCGACGTGATTGGCTGGTTTCAGGGACGCATGGAGTGGGGCCCGCGCGCACTCGGCAATCGCTCAATCGTCGCCCACCCCGGACTGCCCAACATGAAAGATGTACTCAACGCCCGCATCAAGCACCGCGAATGGTTCCGCCCCTTTGCGCCGTCAATCATGGCCGACCATCAGCACGAGTACTTTGAACACGACCATCCCTCGCCCTTCATGTTGCACGTGTACAAGATCCGGCCGGAAAAGCGTAAGGAACTGTGTGCGGTGAACCACGTGGACGATACAGGCCGCCTGCAGAGCGTGACTCGCGAAGAGAATCCGATGTACTACGACTTGATTTCGGCCTTCCACCGCAAGACTGGCATCCCCGTCCTCCTGAATACGAGTTTCAACGAGAACGAGCCCATCGTCTGCACACCGGAGGAGGCGATCGATTGTTTCCAGCGCACCCGCATGGATGTGCTGGCGATCGGCCCATTCCTGGTGGCAAAGCCAAGTGGAAACGCAGAAGGTTCTGCTGCGTCTTCGGTGCTTACGGGCGGCGATATTTAGTCTTCGACCTTGAATTGGAATTATTTGCGCGCAGGAAAATTCTGATAGAACCGATTAGGGGAGCGACAATCGGGCGCCAAAAATGTCAGAGTGGCTACGATCGAGCGCGATCAACGGATCGCCGTGGGGAGAAAGAGCGACGAAGACGCAGCGCGAAATTCCATTATCAAGAACACTCTGAAACGACGCCACCCGCGTTCGAGAACTGTTCGCGACTTGCGAACGATACAGAGGCTCCCCGGGAGCGAGATTGTCTTGGTAGTAAAGACTGGTCCCGTCGACGGACCAAACGGGAAAGCCAATGCCTTTTCCCGTAGCGAGCGTGCTCCAACGCTTAGACGTGGTGTCGAATATCCTGACCTCGGTCCGAGTGCCTCCGGTGGCAGCAATGTAGCGCCCGTCGGGCGACCAGCGCGGCATGTGGAGATCCTCAGCTCCAGGAAGATCGGTAACCGTTCCAGTCGCCAAATCCACGAAAGCCAGAGTTGAACTGTGCTGCTGCTTTGGGGCGGAAGCTATATCTCGATCAACCACGAGGCGCGAGCCGTCGGGAGACCAATCCGGGTCACTCATGCTGGCCGGTTCTGGAACCAAAAGCCGGGGCGTGCCTCCGTTCGAAGGAACAACATAAACGCTGCTGGGGATTCCGGTTTTGATTCCAGTAAATGCAACGAGTTTGTTGTCGGGCGAAAAACGCGGGAAAGCTCCGTCCATGCCTGGGAACTGGATTTGTCGTTGGGCGCTACCGTCAAAGCGACTGATCCAAAGCCCCTTGGCGGAGTCGGGAATATAGGTGACCCACTGGCCGTCGCGGGAAACGCTGAGCATGGCGGCGCGCTTGTCACGAAGTACGGAAGAGAAGCGGTGCGTCGCGGGGTCCAGCGTTGCAAGATCGCTCTGAAAATTTGTCCCGTAAAAATAGACGTTCTTCCCGTCGAGACTCACGAGAGGACTCCATGAGCCGGTGGTTTCGGCGGCCAGCAGGAACGGTCCGCGGGGACTCCGGCGCCACCAGTCGTGCTTTTCGCGAATCGCAAACAAGCGTGAAACCGGCTGGGAGCTATCGACAAAAAGGAAATAGCGGCCGTCGGGCGTCCAGGTTCCGCAATACTGTTTTGGTGGGTCTTGCCAGTTAGGCAAGACGGCATGAGGGTTGCTGCCGTCGGGCGCGATTTCCCAAATAGCACCGGTATTGCGTACGGGATCATTGAGACCGAAGCGAATGCTGCGCCCGTCGGGAGACCAGACCGGAGAGTCGGGCTGTCCTTCAAAGGTGGCGAGTTTCTGGACTCCCGTTCCATTCGCATTGGCGATTAAGAGGTCGTTACCAACGTGGTAGGCGATCTCCTTGCCATCCGGAGAAAACGTTGTGCTGCCAGAAACGATATCGCCGATTTTCACGGGCGTTCCGCCCGTCGCCGGCCACGACCATAACGGAGAGGGTTCGCCACGCCGCGCAAAGCTGGTGATCAAATATCTGGACCGATCCGGCGAAACGTCCCACACGAGCGTATTCGGAAAAGGGGCCTCGAGCTTTTGGGGATCGCCTCCCTCTACCGAAGCCTGTATCAGATCGTAGCGTTCGCCTGCTCGTTGCACATAGAAAATGCGGACGCCGTCGGTTGCAGGGCGCACCAGATAATCGAGGGCGCCGCTTTGCGTGACGCGAAAGATGTCAGTGATTTGGGGATCCGGCAGAGGGGTTAGCCACCAAACAGTGAACAGCAGAAGCAACGCTGCCACGGCAATCGTTCCCCGAATCCCGGCAGCGTGAGCGGATCGAATCTTCGCGATCTGTTCTTCGACGGAAGGCGACCGGCTAGAGAGCGACTCGATCGGTCTGGAAAGCTCGGTCTTCGCGGCCCTGTTTTCAGCCGGGGATGCGAATACTCCGCCGGGGACAGTCGCGGCAGGGGAAGCTGCAGAGTTTCCATTCGAGCGACTCATTTCCACCGGACTCAGGAAACGGTAGCCGCGGCGTGGAATCGTCTCGATGTAACGGGGTTTGTCGGTCCTATCAGAGAGAGCATCGCGCAGTTTGCTGACCGCGGTATTCAGCCCTGCTTCAAAATCGACAAACGTCTCCTCGGGCCACAAGCGACTCTTCAATTCTTCGCGTGTGACCAGTTGCCCCTGCCGTTCCGCCAGCAGGACCAGGACACGTAACGGTTTTTCCTGCAGACGGATGCGCGAACCATTCCTGCGTATCTCACCCGCTGTCAGGTCGACAACGTACGCACCAAATTTGAGCATGGACGGACTCGAAAGCCTGCTCTACTGAGCGATCCTTGGGGGAAGCCATCGAATTCGCAGCAATTCTACCACGGCGCAGCAAGTTCTGTAGGCCATCCTACGAAACTAAAGCTTTAGTTAACCATCTTGTTTTCTGTGGGATGCCGGTTGAGACTTAATGCAGAACTAAATTTGAACCAGTAGATTGACCCCTCGTCGAAATCACTGCATGCTCGTCCGCATTTCTGGCCGGACTCTGTTGGCTGGCAGATAGAAATCAGTCGGGGCGGAACGAAGCCAAACGGTTACGACCGCTTCCAAAAAAGTGGCAACGCTTTCCCCCTTTTCCTTTCCCCGCTGACATTTTTTGCAGCTCTTAGTGTCGGGAGCCGTCGTTCGGAAGCCCGGTGACTGTGCGCCGGGGAATGAAAGACTTTTCGTTTTTCTGTTGTTGTCCCAGGGGGCCTATGAACCGCCGTTTCGTCTCGATGTCGCTTGCTCTTTCTCTGTCCGTGTGTCTGTCGCTGGTCCCGCCGCTGTCAATTGCCGAAACATGTGCACCCAAATGCCTCGATTCTGCCTCGACTGGTCCGCTTTGCTGGAGTAGTGGGGGATCCAGACCGCGCACGCCAGCGTGTTCTCGAGGACCATCGCTTGAAACAAGCGCGCCGCTCACTTCAAAGGCGCATGTTTAAACCGAATCTTGAAAAGTGGAGAAACCATGAACATCGATTTTGAGAACAAGACCTCTCAAGAAATGATGAGTGCAGACAGCGCCACCTCGGGTAGCGAGCGGCACATTCACCCGCGGAACAGAACTCTGATATTAGGCGCTGCGCTCGCGACCCTCATCCTCGCAATCAGCTGGGGAGTGATCCACCGCGCCGATTCACTGGCTTTCTCTGGAGGAAAGGCCCAAGGAGTGGAGTTTTTGAGCACGGATTGGGGAAGTGCGGCGCGGCCCCTCGCTTCCCAGTCCGCTCCCTCCCACGGCATTGAAAAGCCGATGCTGTCTTATGCGGATTTGCCCTTGCGGTTCGAGCAGAACCAAGGAGAGGCCTCTGACTCGGCTAGGTTCGTGGCTACGGGACGCGGATATAAGGTCTCTTTACTCCCGCAAGCAGCAATCTTAGATTTCATTCCCCCCGATCACAGCAAAGGCTCGCGGCATGTTCGCTCGGGACGAACCGGCCACTCCAAACCCGCGGCGGATATTTCTGTTGCGCACGATCGCACCATCGAGCAGTCCCAGGTGAGTCTGCGCGTTGTGGGTGCAAATCCCGACGCTCAGATGCAGGGACTCGATCTGCTGGGCAGTGCGATTTTCTATTACGAGGGGAATGATCCAAACCAGTGGCGGAAGCATGTGCCCACCTACGGAAAGGTGAAGTATCAGGATCTCTATCCCGGTATAGATCTGGTGTATTACGGCAATCCAAACCAACTCGAATACGATTTCGTTGTCGCTCCGGGGAAAGATCCCCGACAAATTCGGCTCGACGTGGCCGGAGCGCGCAAGCTGCGCTTTGATGAAGGCGGCAACCTCATTCTTGCCACCGAAGAGGGTGAACTTCTGCTGCGAAAGCCGCACGTCTATCAGATGAGCGGTGAAACACGCCAGGAGATCGCTGGGAACTTCAGCCTGCAGGGGTCGCGTGTGGGATTCGTAGTCGGGACTTACGACTCTTCACGCGCACTCGTCATCGATCCGACTCTGAACTATGCCGCTTATGTCGGGCGCAGCGTGAACGATAAGGTGAACGGGATCGCCCTCGGGTCGGATGGCAGCACATATGTCTCGGGAATTGCTCCCGCAATGTCCGCGTCTGCCCAGAATGAAGCTTTTGTCGCCCACATCTCCGCCGACGGCAAGACACTGCTTTACATGACGTACCTCGGCGGAAGCGCGACCACCGAAGCGCGTGGCTTGGCGGTAGATGCGGCGGGATACGCCTACATCACCGGTTTCACGGCTGCTTCCGATTTTCCAGTGCAGGGTGCGCTGCAGTCGTCGTGCAGTTTGGATGCCAAGGAAGTTTGTGAAGGGCAAGCTCTCATCACGAAGTTAAATCCCGGTGGCTCGCTGAATTTCTCTACATTTCTTGGCGGCAGTGGCACGGATGCCGGAAACGCGATTGCGCTCGACGCCGCGGGAAACATATATGTCGCAGGCTCGACGACTTCCACGAACTTCCCCATCGTTCACACGGCGCAAGCTAGCAGCGCCGGCAACGGCGACGCATTCGTTGCAAAAATCGCGGGAGACGGCTCGCAGGTTGTATATGCGACATACCTGGGTGGCTCGGGCACAGACGAAGGGTTGGGTATTGCGGTTGACGGCAACGCAAGCGCATATGTGACTGGTCAAACTCAGTCCGTTGATTTCCCAACTGAGAACCCATTGCAAGCGCACTGCGCGTTGAACTCCTCCAACCAATGCGCCGGCGAAGCCTTTGTGGTGAAGCTGACGCCCGATGGCTCTTCGCTTGCCTACTCCACATACCTGGGCGGCAGCGGCGGAGATTCAGGGAACGCGATCGCAGTAGATGCTGCGGGAAACGCCTATCTTGCGGGTGCGACATCCTCGCAGGATTTCCCGATTCTTTCGCCGTTGCAGAAGCAGGCAAAAGGGACCAGCCAGGCTTTCATCACAAAGGTGCGGCCGGACGGCACAGCGCTTGTGTACTCCACGTATTTGGGTGGCAGCGGGACCGACTCGGCAACTTCGATCGCAGTCGACAAATTTGGCCACGCCTTCGTAAGTGGCCAAACAGATTCCGCCGACTTCCCCACCATGAAGCCAGTCCAATCGGCCTGCCATAAGAATACTGGCGGAACGTGCACCGAGGATGCGTTCTTGGCGGTCCTCAGCAGTGGCGGGTCGACGCTGCGGTTTTCGACCTACCTCGGCGGTTCTGGCGTTGACGAGGGCCGCGGGATCGTGCTCGACGGCAAGGGCAACGCTTACATGGGCGGCGCCTCAACATCTGGAGACTTTCCGATGGCGGCTCCGGTCGCGGTTTCTGCGAAGTCTTCCATATTGAATGCGAGCGGCACATCTTCACCCGCGACAAGCGGAACCTCCGGATCGAACGGCACCCCGCTCAGCGTGCCATCCGGCGGCGGCGTGGTAGCTATGTTTTCCGGCTTGCCCGATCAGGCCCCTCAGGTCGCTTGCTCGGGCAGCATCAATTGGGTAGGAACCGCCGGCGACAACAAATGGACGACCGTAACAAACTGGGACAAAGGAGTATTGCCGGTATCGACGGACACCGTCTGCATTGGAACCGCTTTTTCGAGTGCAACGATCACAATCGACAGCATCACGTCCGCCGCCAATCAGACCATCACGAATCTGGTCAGCAACGCTAACATCACCTTTACCACGGGGCCTCTTACCGTAAGCGACGGCGCCGAGTTTGTGAATGCGCTGTCCGTTAGCGGCGGCACACTAACCCTCAGCGGAACAGCCGGCAGCAGCGTCGGTACTACCATGACGTTGAGTGGGACGCTAACGGGGAGCGACACGCTGAATGTCAGCGGCGATATGACCTGGTCGGGCGGGACGATGAGCGGCAGCGGCATTACGAATCTTCAGGGGAGCACGACCCTTACCAACGAACCCACCCTCAATACCCGCACACTAAATAACAGTGGAACCGTCAGCACGGGTGACACCTTGCCGCTCCTGGTCTACAGCGGGGCGCAAATCAACAATCTCAAAGGCGCGGTGTGGAATCTCACGACCGACGCCGGCATCGCCCAAGAGACCCCCCCGAACGGAGTGTTCAACAATGCCGGGACTTTCGAGAAAACCTCGGGAGCTGCCAGCAGCAGTGTTTCCGTGCCCTTCAACAACAACACCGGGGGCACGGTACTGGCCAATGCCGCAACCCTGAGTTTCTCGAACCTGAGTAGCGCGGTTGGCACATTCTCGGTAGCTACCGGAGACGCACTGTCATTGGGCAGCAGCGGAACGTATGCCTTGACCGGGCCGATCACAGGTGCGGGCACCGCGGTGGTTGCGTTCGCTACTGGAACTGCGAACATCACGGATACCTACAACGTGGCGGGAACGACTACGGTCAGCGGGGGGACGGCGAACTTCAACACCGGCACCACCCTGACGAATGTGGGCATCTTGAACGTGACGAGCGGTACGCTGAACTTTTCTACCGGGGGCACGGTCACTACACCCTCGCTGACGTTGGGCGGCACGTTGACGGGCAGCGACACGGTCACGGTGACGGGAACTGTGACCTGGTCGGGCGGGACGATGAGCGGCAGCGGCATTACGAATCTTCAGGGGAGCACGACCCTTACCAACGAACCCACCCTCAATACCCGCACTCTGAATAACAGTGGAACCGTCAGCACGGGTGACACCTTGCCGCTCCTGGTCTACAGCGGGGCGCAAATCAACAATCTCAAAGGCGCGGTGTGGAATCTCACGACCGACGCCGGCATCGCCCAAGAGACCCCCCCGAACGGAGTGTTCAACAATGCCGGGACTTTCGAAAAAACCTCGGGAGCTGCCAGCAGCAGTGTTTCCGTGCCCTTCAACAACAACACCGGGGGCACGGTACTGGCCAATGCCGCAACCCTGAGTTTCTCGAACCTGAGTAGCGCGGTTGGCACATTCTCGGTAGCTACCGGAGACGCACTGTCATTGGGCAGCAGCGGAACGTATGCCTTGACCGGGCCGATCACAGGTGCGGGCACCGCGGTGGTTGCGTTCGCTACTGGAACTGCGAACATCACGGATACCTACAACGTGGCGGGAACGACTACGGTCAGCGGGGGGACGGCGAACTTCAACACCGGCACCACCCTGACGAATGTGGGCATCTTGAACGTGACGAGCGGTACGCTGAACTTTTCTACCGGGGGCACGGTCACTACACCCTCGCTGACGTTGGGCGGCACGTTGACGGGCAGCGACACGGTCACGGTGACGGGAACTGTGACCTGGTCGGGCGGGACGATGAGCGGCAGCGGCATTACGAATCTTCAGGGGAGCACGACCCTTACCAACGAACCCACCCTCAATACCCGCACTCTAAATAACAGTGGAACTGTCAGCACGGGTGACACCTTGCCGCTCCTGGTCTACAGCGGGGCGCAAATCAACAATCTCAAAGGCGCGGTGTGGAATCTCACGACCGACGCCGGCATCGCCCAAGAGACCCCCCCGAACGGAGTGTTCAACAATGCCGGGACTTTCGAAAAAACCTCGGGAGCTGCCAGCAGCAGTGTTTCCGTGCCCTTCAACAACAACACCGGGGGCACGGTACTGGCCAATGCCGCAACCCTGAGTTTCTCGAACCTGAGTAGCGCGGTTGGCACATTCTCGGTAGCTACCGGAGACGCACTGTCATTGGGCAGCAGCGGAACGTATGCCTTGACCGGGCCGATCACAGGTGCGGGCACCGCGGTGGTTGCGTTCGCTACTGGAACTGCGAACATCACGGATACCTACAACGTGGCGGGAACGACTACGGTCAGCGGGGGGACGGCGAACTTCAACACCGGCACCACCCTGACGAATGTGGGCATCTTGAACGTGACGAGCGGTACGCTGAACTTTTCTACCGGGGGCACGGTCACTACACCCTCGCTGACGTTGGGCGGCACGTTGACGGGCAGCGACACGGTCACGGTGACGGGAACTGTGACCTGGTCGGGCGGGACGATGAGCGGCAGCGGCATTACGAATCTTCAGGGGAGCACGACCCTTACCAACGAACCCACCCTCAATACCCGCACTCTAAATAACAGTGGAACCGTCAGCACGGGTGACACCTTGCCGCTCCTGGTCTACAGCGGGGCGCAAATCAACAATCTCAAAGGCGCAGTGTGGAATCTCACGACCGACGCCGGCATCGCCCAAGAGACCCCCCCGAACGGAGTGTTCAACAATGCCGGGACTTTCGAAAAAACCTCGGGAGCTGCCAGCAGCAGTGTTTCCGTGCCCTTCAACAACAACACCGGGGGCACGGTACTGGCCAATGCCGCAACCCTGAGTTTCTCGAGTACGTATACCCAAACGGCCGGGAACACTTTCTTGAACGGGGGCAGCATCGCGACGAGCAGCCCGCTTAGCATTCAGGGCGGGACGCTCACGGGCAGTGGAACGATCACTGCCACTGGCTCAGCAAACGCAATCTCGAATACGAGTGGAACGATCTCTCCGGGAGTTTCGACAACGGTTGGAACCATTGCGATTGGCACGAGTACAACTGCGAATTACAGTCAGGGCAGCGCCGCGGCCTACAACGTCAAAATCGGGGGCACGAGCGCGGGACAATTCGACACTCTCAGCACGACTGGCAGTGCCACACTGGCCGGTACGCTGAGCGTATCTCTTATTAATTCCTTCAGTCCAGCGCTGAGCAACACATTCACAATTCTGACTGCGGGATCCGTGAGCGGGACTTTCGGAACGACCAACCTCCCAGCTCTATCGACAGGCTTGGGATGGAAAGTTACCTATAACGCAACCTCTGTGGTGTTGTCGGTTGTGTCCGTATCTTCCCCTGTCGTGACCCTTCCGACAACCAGTCTGACGTTCCCGAACACGATTGTGGGCACGTCTAGCCCGGTCAATCGGACTGCAATTCTAGAGAACACAGGCAGTGCGCCTCTCATCATTACTTCGATCGTGCCGACCGGCGCGGATGGAGGCAATTATTCGTATTCAACCGACGCCACCCAGCCGTGCCCTATCTCGCCTGCGACCCTGGGCAATGGAAGCAGTTGTGTTCTCGATGTAACCTTCACGCCCTTATCGGCAGGAACGCACAACAACGCTCAACTCACCATCACGGACAATAACGGGAATGTGGTCGGCTCCGCACAGACTATTAGCCTTGCCGGCACCGGTATTCAGTTGACCTCGATCGCAGTCACGCCGAACCCGGCTACCGTTCCCATGGGCAGCAAAATCCAATTTACGGCCACGGGCACGTACTCGGATAACAGCACGCAGAATCTGACGAACACGGCGACGTGGAATTCCTCGAATACATCTGTTGCCACGATCAGTAACACCTCCGGAACTCAAGGGCAGGCGACCGGTGTGAGTGGGGGCACAAGCAACATTACTGCGGTCCAGGGAAGTATCACCTCGACACCTTTAGATGCTTTGACCGTAACGACCGCAACGCATTTCTCAGTTTCGGCTCCCGGAGCGGCGACGGAGAATACTCCCCTTAGTTTCACGGTGACTGCGCTCGATCAAAACAACAACACGGTCCCGGGGTATTCGGGTACCGTGCATTTCTCAAGTACGGACTCCCAGGCTTCTCTACCCGCGAATTCGAAGTTGACTAACGGGTCCGGAACGTTCTCAGCCACCCTGAAAACGTCGGGAACCCAGACAATCACCGGCACAGACGCCCTAACGAGCACGATTACCGGCACCTCGAACGCGATTAGCGTGAGCACTGGCACGGCGTCGTCGATTACGGCGACCAGCGGAACGCCGCAGAGTGCGGCGATCAGCACGGCGTTTGCGGCGCCGCTGGTAGCGACGGTGAAAGACAGCGGCGGCAATCCGGTGCAGGGAGTCACGGTGACGTTCACGGCGCCGGCGTCAGGGGCGAGTGGGAGCTTTGCGGGAGGAGTGAACACGGCGGCGACCAACGGCAGCGGGGTAGCGACGTCGGCGGTGTTCACGGCTAATGCAAGTGCGGGCAGCTACACAGTGGCGGCGACGGTGTCTGGAGTCACGACTCCGGCCAGCTTCGCGCTGACCAACACGGCGGGGACGGCGTCGTCGATCACAGCGACCAGTGGAACGCCGCAGAGTGCGGCGATCAGCACGGCGTTCACGGCGCCGCTGGTAGCGACGGTGAAAGACAGCGGCGGCAATCCGGTGCAGGGAGTCACGGTGACGTTCACGGCGCCGGCGTCAGGGGCGAGTGGGAGCTTCGCGGGAGGAGTGAAAACGGCGACGACCAACAGCAGCGGGGTAGCAACGTCAGCGGTGTTCACGGCCAACGCGACCGCGGGCAGCTATACGGTGGCGGCGACGGTGGCGGGAGTCACGACTCCGGCCAGCTTCGCGCTCACGAACACGGCGGGGACGGCGTCGTCGATCACGGCGACCGGCGGGACGCCGCAGAGTGCGGCGATCGGTACGGCGTTTGCAGCGCCGCTGGTGGCGACGGTGAAAGACAGCGGGGGCAACCCGGTGCAGGGAGTGACGGTGACGTTCACGGCGCCGGCGTCAGGGGCGAGTGGGAGCTTCGCGGGAGGAGTGAACACGGCGACGACCAACAGCAGCGGGGTAGCGACGTCGGCGGTGTTCACGGCCAACGCGACGGCGGGCAGTTACACGGTGGCGGCGACGGTGGCGGGAGTCACGACTCCGGCCAGCTTCGCGCTCACGAACACGGCGGGGACGGCGTCGTCGATCACAGCGACCAGTGGAACGCCGCAGAGTGCGGCGATCGGCACGGCGTTTGCAGCGCCGCTGGTAGCGACGGTGAAAGACAGCGGGGGCAATCCGGTGCAGGGAGTCACGGTGACGTTCACGGCGCCGGCGTCAGGGGCGAGTGGGAGCTTCGCGGGAGGAGTGAAAACGGCGACGACCAACAGCAGCGGGGTAGCAACGTCAGCGGTGTTCACGGCCAACGCGACCGCGGGCAGCTATACGGTAGCGGCGATGGTGGCGGGAGTCACGACTCCGGCCAGCTTCGCGCTCACCAACACGGCGGGGACGGCGTCGTCGATCACGGCGACCGGCGGGACGCCGCAGAGTGCGGGGATCAACGCGGCGTTTGCGGCGCCGCTGGTGGCGACGGTGAAAGACAGCGGCGGCAATCCGGTGCAGGGAGTCACGGTGACGTTCACGGCGCCGGCGTCAGGGGCGAGTGGGAGCTTTGCGGGAGGAGTGAACACGGCGGCGACCAACGGCAGCGGGGTAGCGACGTCGGCGGTGTTCACGGCCAACGCGACCGCGGGCAGCTATACGGTAGCGGCGATGGTGGCGGGAGTCACGACTCCGGCCAGCTTCGCGCTGACGAACACGGCGGGGACGGCGTCGTCGATCACAGCGACCGGTGGAACGCCGCAGAGTGCGGGGATCAACACGGCGTTTGCGGCGCCGCTGGTAGCGACGGTGAAAGACAGCGGCGGCAATCCGGTGCAGGGAGTCACGGTGACGTTCACGGCGCCGGCGTCAGGGGCGAGTGGGAGCTTTGCGGGAGGAGTGAACACGGCGGCGACCAACGGCAGCGGGGTAGCGACGTCGGCGGTGTTCACGGCTAATGCAAGTGCGGGCAGCTACACAGTGGCGGCGACGGTGTCGGGAGTCACGACTCCGGCCAGCTTCGCGCTGACCAACACGGCGGGGACGGCGTCGTCGATCACAGCGACCAGTGGAACGCCGCAGAGTGCGGCGATCAGCACGGCGTTTGCGGCGCCGCTGGTAGCGACGGTGAAAGACAGCGGCGGCAATCCGGTGCAGGGAGTCACGGTGACGTTCACGGCGCCGGCGTCAGGGGCGAGTGGGAGCTTCGCGGGAGGAGTGAAAACGGCGACGACCAACAGCAGCGGGGTAGCAACGTCAGCGGTGTTCACGGCCAACGCGACGGCGGGCAGTTACACGGTGGCGGCGACGGTGGCGGGAGTCACGACTCCGGCCAGCTTCGCGCTCACGAACACGGCGGGGACGGCGTCGTCGATCACGGCGACCGGCGGGACGCCGCAGAGTGCGGCGATCAGTACGGCGTTTGCAGCGCCGCTGGTGGCGACGGTGAAAGACAGCGGGGGCAACCCGGTGCAGGGAGTGACGGTGACGTTCACGGCGCCGGCGTCAGGGGCGAGTGGGAGCTTCGCGGGAGGAGTGAACACGGCGACGACCAACAGCAGCGGGGTAGCGACGTCGGCGGTGTTCACGGCCAACGCGACGGCGGGCAGTTACACGGTGGCGGCGACGGTGGCGGGAGTCACGACTCCGGCCAGCTTCGCGCTCACGAACACGGCGGGGACGGCGTCGTCGATCACAGCGACCAGTGGAACGCCGCAGAGTGCGGCGATCGGCACGGCGTTTGCAGCGCCGCTGGTAGCGACGGTGAAAGACAGCGGGGGCAACCCGGTGCAGGGAGTGACGGTGACGTTCACGGCGCCGGCTTCGGGAGCGAGTGGGAGCTTTGCGGGTGGAGTGAACACGGCGACGACCAACAGCAGCGGGGTAGCGACGTCGGCGGTGTTCGCGGCTAATGCAAGTGCGGGCAGCTATACGGTGGCGGCGACGGTGGCGGGAGTCACGACTCCGGCCAGCTTCGCGCTCACGAACACGGCGGGGACGGCGTCGTCGATCACGGCGACCGGCGGGACGCCGCAGAGTGCGGGGATCAACGCGGCGTTTGCGGCGCCGCTGGTGGCGACGGTGAAAGACAGCGGCGGCAATCCGGTGCAGGGAGTCACGGTGACGTTCACGGCGCCGGCGTCAGGGGCGAGCGGGAGCTTCGCGGGAGGAGCGAAAACGGCGACGACCAACAGCAGCGGGGTAGCAACGTCAGCGGTGTTCACGGCCAACGCGACCGCGGGCAGCTACACGGTGGCGGCGACGGTGGCGGGAGTCACGACTCCGGCCAGCTTCGCGCTCACGAACACGGCGGGGACGGCGTCGTCGATCACGGCGACCGGCGGGACGCCGCAGAGTGCGGCGATCAGCACGGCGTTTGCAGCGCCGCTGGTAGCGACGGTGAAAGACAGCGGGGGCAACCCGGTGCAGGGAGTGACGGTCACGTTCACGGCGCCGGCGTCAGGGGCGAGTGGGAGCTTTGCGGGTGGAGTGAACACGGCGGCGACCAACGGCAGCGGGGTAGCGACGTCGGCGGTGTTCACGGCTAATGCAAGTGCGGGCAGCTACACAGTGGCGGCGACGGTGTCTGGAGTCACGACTCCGGCCAGCTTCGCGCTGACCAACACGGCGGGGACGGCGTCGTCGATCACAGCGACCAGTGGAACGCCGCAGAGTGCGGCGATCAGCACGGCGTTTACGGCGCCGCTGGTAGCGACGGTGAAAGACAGCGGCGGCAATCCGGTGCAGGGAGTCACGGTGACGTTCACGGCGCCGGCGTCAGGGGCGAGTGGGAGCTTCGCGGGAGGAGTGAAAACGGCGACGACCAACAGCAGCGGGGTAGCAACGTCAGCGGTGTTCACGGCCAACGCGACCGCGGGCAGCTATACGGTGGCGGCGACGGTGGCGGGAGTCACGACTCCGGCCAGCTTCGCGCTCACGAACACGGCGGGGACGGCGTCGTCGATCACGGCGACCGGCGGGACGCCGCAGAGTGCGGCGATCGGTACGGCGTTTGCAGCGCCGCTGGTGGCGACGGTGAAAGACAGCGGGGGCAACCCGGTGCAGGGAGTGACGGTGACGTTCACGGCGCCGGCGTCAGGGGCGAGTGGGAGCTTCGCGGGAGGAGTGAACACGGCGACGACCAACAGCAGCGGGGTAGCGACGTCGGCGGTGTTCACGGCCAACGCGACGGCGGGCAGTTACACGGTGGCGGCGACGGTGGCGGGAGTCACGACTCCGGCCAGCTTCGCGCTCACGAACACGGCGGGGACGGCGTCGTCGATCACAGCGACCAGTGGAACGCCGCAGAGTGCGGCGATCGGCACGGCGTTTGCAGCGCCGCTGGTAGCGACGGTGAAAGACAGCGGGGGCAATCCGGTGCAGGGAGTCACGGTGACGTTCACGGCGCCGGCGTCAGGGGCGAGTGGGAGCTTCGCGGGAGGAGTGAACACGGCGACGACCAACAGCAGCGGGGTAGCAACGTCGGCGGTGTTCACGGCCAACGCGACGGCGGGCAGTTACACGGTGGCGGCGACGGTGGCGGGAGTCACGACTCCGGCCAGCTTCGCGCTCACGAACACGGCGGGGACGGCGTCGTCGATCACGGCGACCGGCGGGACGCCGCAGAGTGCGGCGATCGGTACGGCGTTTGCAGCGCCGCTGGTAGCGACGGTGAAAGACAGCGGGGGCAACCCGGTGCAGGGAGTGACGGTCACGTTCACGGCGCCGGCGTCAGGGGCGAGTGGGAGCTTTGCGGGTGGAGTGAACACGGCGACGACCAACAGCAGCGGGGTAGCGACGTCGGCGGTGTTCACGGCCAACGCGACGGCGGGCAGTTACACGGTGGCGGCGACGGTGGCGGGAGTCACGACTCCGGCCAGCTTCGCGCTCACGAACACGGCGGGGACGGCGTCGTCGATCACAGCGACCAGTGGAACGCCGCAGAGTGCGGCGATCGGCACGGCGTTTGCAGCGCCGCTGGTAGCGACGGTGAAAGACAGCGGGGGCAACCCGGTGCAGGGAGTGACGGTCACGTTCACGGCGCCGGCGTCAGGGGCGAGTGGGAGCTTCGCGGGTGGAGTGAACACGGCGACGACGAATGGCAGCGGGGTAGCGACGTCGGCGGTGTTCACGGCCAACGCGACGGCGGGCAGTTACACGGTGGCGGCGACGGTGGCGGGAGTCACGACTCCGGCCAGCTTCGCGCTCACGAACACGGCGGGGACGGCGTCGTCGATCACGGCGACCGGCGGGACGCCGCAGAGTGCGGCGATCGGTACGGCGTTTGCAGCGCCGCTGGTGGCGACGGTGAAAGACAGCGGGGGCAACCCGGTGCAGGGAGTGACGGTGACGTTCACGGCGCCGGCGTCAGGGGCGAGTGGGAGCTTCGCGGGAGGAGTGAACACGGCGACGACCAACAGCAGCGGGGTAGCAACGTCGGCGGTGTTCACGGCCAACGCGACGGCGGGCAGTTACACGGTGGCGGCGACGGTGGCGGGAGTCACGACTCCGGCAAAATTCGCGCTCACCAACACCCAACCAGGGCTTCACCCAACCACGACTAAGGTCGTGACCTCGGGGACCCCATCACTGATCGATCAGTCCGTAACCTTCACGGCCACGGTTGAATCGACGTACGGCCCAATCCCGAATGGCGAGACTGTCACCTTCTATGACGGTGGCATTGCGATTGGAACCGGAACAACGGCTGGAGGAAGCGCAACATTCCAGACGTCCTCGCTAACTGCCAGGACGCACACCATCAAAGCCAGTTATGCGGGCAATGCTACGTTCAAGGCCAGCTCGGGTACGGTGACCCAGGTGGTGAGTCTCTATGCGTCTACGATTAAGGTCTATACCCAACCCCATCCTTCCACCTTTGGGCAGGTAGTTGGACTCATTGCCGTAGTGACTTCGAGTGAACCGGGCGGCCCCACCGGCACCCTGACATTCAAGAATGGCGGGACTGTGCTTGGAACCGCCGTTCTAGTTCCGGTCGCAGGCTCGGACCCGGCAAAATCAGTCGCTACCTTCCCGACGCAGCCGAAGCAACTGTCGGCGGGAACGGTCACGATCACGGCGACCTACAACGGAGACGCGCTGTCAGGCAAGGCTTCAGGAACAACCACGCACACCGTCAACCAGGCGACCACCACCACGTCGGTGAAATCGTCCGTAAATCCCTCGACCGTTGGTCAAACGGTGAAGCTCACGGCGACGGTCACCTCAGCAACCACCATCCCGACCGGGACGGTGACTTTCATGGACGGTACCACGGTGCTCGGGTCAGCGACGCTGTCGGGAGGAAGTGCGATGCACGGAACATCGACTCTCACCGCAGGTTCTCACAACATCACAGTGGTGTATGGGGGAACCGCTAACATTGTTGGAAGTACGTCACCGGTATTGGTACAAACCGTGAAACCTTAGGGGCGTATCGTTGTAGTGATGGTTGTCGCGTGCGGCACTGTAGCCCGCCAATGCCAGAGCGGCGGGTGCGGCTGCAGTGCCGGATTAAATGGAAATCGCAGCGATCCTACGCGTCCGGTCGCGATTCGCGTTGGTGCCCCGGCCCTCCCCACACCTGCAACTCTTAAGCACAGTTCTCTGCCAGTCCGTATCCCCATGTGGCTTTGCAGTTCCAGACTCCGCCTGCCGGCCTCAACCTGATCGTGGAGCGCCACAATCAGCCGGAAGATGGTTGGATTCGAATAGCGGGGCCGATGACGGGACAAGACCGCGGCGGACAACAACCCGCCAGCCTCTGGAAGCATGGGCTACCGCATTTCCTACGTGGCAGCGGATGGCAAGGTCGGCTCACCGAGTGCGGCCGTCATGATTTCGCTTCCTTGGTAAATAACTACACTCGAGTATTTGAATGTTCGCCGAATATTTACCTTCGGAAGCTCCCCTCCAGATCTAAGGAGGGCCTGCCCTCTAAATTGTCGCCCGGATATGCGCACAATGGAATGAGCGTATCTCCAACAATCCAAAAGGTATACGAGCGTGGCTCGGGGTTCGCCCGCGTGGTGACTTCCGTCCACCTCAACATGTACCTTCGAAATCTGGTCGAATCTCGCAAGGAGGAAGACACTTATCATGTTAGCCACCGAATCTTATGACGAGACGCTGTCTGCTACCCCCGGCTGCCGAGCAGCATCTCCGGGCAAGTTGTCTCGCGGTGGTTGTTCTTGGCCTGTCTTTCACGCTGGGCTGCCAGGGGTTTAGTTCAGGCAAGTCTGCGGCGCAACAGCCGCTTGGCACTTTGGCTCTTAGCGGAGCAGCCCTGGACTTTGGCAGTGTCACGGCGGGTCAGAGCAAGACTATGACCGCGGCTGCCTCGAATACAGGCACAGTCTCCATTACCGTAAGCAGTGCCTCGATTTCCAGCAAGTATTTCTCGCTGACTGCGCCCAGTCTTCCGATTACGCTTGGTCCTGGTCAAAGCGCCCCGATCACGGTTGTGTTCGCTCCCAACGCCGCTGGCGCGTTCAGCGCTACGGCGACGATCGTCAGCGACGCCTCCGACAGTTCTACCTCGCTTTCGCTTACAGGAACCGGAGTCGCGAGTAGTCAATTCGCTGTGAGCCCGGCCTCTGAAAATTTCGGCAACGTAACCGTCGGGAGTCAGAGCAACCAGACCATCACGTTGACCAACAATACTGGATCGACAGTCAATATTTCGCAGGCCTCGGTAAGCGGCACTGGATTCAAATTGAGCGGCATCACAGCGCCACTTGCCCTCAATGCGTCCCAAAGCACAACGTTCACCGCTACCTTCTCGCCACTGACGGCGGGGAGCGCGAGCGGTAGTGTCACGATTAGTTCGGATGCTCCGAATCCTTCACTCTCGCTGCCTCTGTCCGGGACTGGAGTTACGCAGGGAGCGGTAGGGTCGAATCCCACCAGTCTGAACTTTGGAACTGTGACTGTGGGCAGCAAACAGGTATTGTCAGAAACCGTGACGAACACAGGCGGATCGACGCTGACCATATCGCAAGTGGGCTTCACCGGAACAGGTTTCAGCGTAAGCGGAATTTCGACTCCTGCAACGCTCACTGCGGGACAGAGCGCGACTTTCAGTGTGACCTTCGCACCGTTGTCAGCGGCCAGCGACAGCGGCAGTGTCACTGTCACATCGACTGGCTCCAATCCAACCTTAACCATCCCTCTGACGGGTACGGGGACGGCTACGGTCGGATCGCTGACGGCGTCTCCCTCGCCCATCGCAATGGGCAACGTAGTCGCTGGAACCAGCGGATCCGGCACGGGAAGTCTGACTGCCAGCGGAGCGAACGTTACGGTTACGGGCGCGAACTCAAGTAACTCACGCTTCGTGATCAGCGGCTTGTCGCTGCCGGTCACCATCGCTGCCGGGAAGAGTGCATCGTTTACCGTAACCTACAGTCCCATCGTTGCCGGTGCGGACTCGGCGACCTTGACCTTCACCAGCAATGCCCAGCCTTCCACAACGACGGATGCGGTTACCGGTACCGGTACGGCGGCGCCGTCCCACAGCGTGAATTTGTCGTGGAACGCCAGCACGTCGACCGGCGTTACGGGTTACAACATTTACCGTGCGATCTACACGACCTCATGCGGCGCTTACTCAAAGATCAACGGGAGCACGCTGGATACTTTGACGACTTATACCGACTCTTCGGTGACCGACGGCACGAACTACTGTTACGCCACGACAGCCGTGAATTCCAGCAACGAAGAGAGCGGCTACTCGAACATTGTTTCCGATGTGCAGATTCCTCCCCCGTGAAGATGCGGGAGTCTTGTGATCGTTCAGCAGAGATCTAGAAACAACTTGCACCCACTGAGAAAAGCCTGACCTTTCCGGTCAGGCATTTTTCACTCTAGAGGCCCGAGTTGAGGCCCGAGTTGTGCCGCCGATCGAAGCTCCGGTTCGCGAAGAAGCTACAACGCAACATTTCCACGACGGGAAACCTTCGGTACAACCATCAGATGTTTTTCGGCCCGCTTTACTCAAAGGTTTTAGTCCTTCCTCGATTGGCCTATCGCCGACTGCAATATGCCCCATCGAGACCTACACAAAAAAGCGGACGAACTTCAAACTCAAGGGCATGAGACTCCCCCAGTCCCTTCCCCAGTCCCTTTCTATCCGTGTCCTCGTAATTGTCATAATGAGCCTTGTACTGTTCGCACTGCCGCTATGTGCGCGTACGTCCACGCAACAACTAACCTGCGCGCCGTGCAACGTGAACTTCGGTGCTGTCCCTATCGGACAAACTGAGACTGAGGTTGTGGTCTTGACCAACGGTGGATCGAGCAGTGTCACCCTGTCAGCGGTCAATTTCAGTGGCACACAATTCAGCATGTCCAGTCTGAATCTGCCGTTAACGCTGGCGTCAGGGCAAGCAGTGGTACTCTACGCGACCTTCTCACCATCAGTGATCGGATGGACGGGTGGGAAAGGCACAATTACCAGCAACGCTTCAAACTCGCAACTTCAGTTGGAACTGGGTGGGGGCGGAACAAAGAGTGATGCTGTAGTGGCGAGTCCCGCAAGCGTCTCGTTTGGCCAAGTGGCTGTGGGATCGTCCTCTACGGTGCCGATTGTGCTGCGTAATACCCGCCCCTGGAAAGTGAAGATCACGGCTTGGCAAGCGACGGGAAGTGGACTCACCCTCAGTGGTCCGGCATTACCCCTCACTTTGAATGGCGGGCAGACTGTCACTGTGAATCTCACCTTTAACCCACAGACGGCTGGAACTAGCGGAGGGAGCGTGTACGTCTCTGGCCCCTCTCTCAGCGTGCCTGTGGCCGGCACGGCAATGACAACCGCCGCAGGGCAGTTGACGATTACGCCGGCGCAGATTAATTTCGGGAACGTCACCGAGGGGACGACCGGAACTCAAGCCATCACCATGAGCGCCGCCAACGCGAGTGTGACCGTTAGCTCGGATGCCAGCAGCAGTTCTCAGTTCGCTCTGTCTGGAGCCTCGTTGCCGTTGACGATTCCTGCCGGTCAGAGCGTGTCGTTCAATGTTGCGTTCACACCCACCGTTAGCGGAACGGTTTCCGGGTCACTCTCATTCACGAGCAATGCATCCAACTTGCAAACCGTCGAATCGCTTAGCGGCACGGGCACATCGAAAGCGTACAGCGTTAACCTCTACTGGAATGCCAGTTCGGATGTTGCTGGCTATAACGTCTACCGCAGCACAAGTTCCAGTGGCACCTATGCCAAGATCAATTCCGCTGTTGACCCTAGCACTGGCTATACCGATAACAGTGTCAACTCGGGTGCCACCTATTTCTACGAAGCGACGGCGGTGAATTCCGCGGGACAGGAGAGTGCGCCCTCGACGCCGCCTGTGGTGGCGAGCATTCCGTAATCCCGATGGTCTATAGGAATGGTTTCATCGCTATAGCGTGCTCGCGAATTTTGCAGCCTAGTACATGACGTATTCGACCTTGGCGCTCACGTTGTTTGGACTTTGCGCCAGTCCGCACCTTGGGTTGTGTGGTTAGCTGAAGCCTCGGTCCTGATCCAATCCTTCCGCTCTATTCTATTGTCCTGTTTCTATCGTCCTGGGATGACTTGCGCCCGCGTTTCTGCTCTCGAACTTCCGTAACCTCGCGTCGCCTCTTAGTCACCTGATGTGGCACCTAGGGGCCATTCTCTATCGGTGGCATTTTCGTTAGTACTAGTACCAGTGGCCAAGTAGGCACGGACTAACGTTATGCTGACAAAATACTACGGCGCGATTTTCGGACCTGGAAGTGCTATCCTACTGGCCCTCATGACTCTAGGCGGGCCTGCGCGGGCGCAGGAAGTCTCCCTGGCCTTACTTCAACCGGCAGCCATCGCTGGGGAATCAATGGCACCACCGCCCATGGTGATTGTGGCGCAACCGACGACCTTGCCGGAAGCGCCCAGCCATCGCTTTTGGGATCGTGAAAACAATGTTCTATTCGCTACCAGCGCTGCTTCCAGCACAGCCGATTTCTTTGTGACCCGATCCAATCTGCAGAATGGGGGACAGGAACTGAATCCCGTGACGCGGATGTTTGGCAGCAGCACGACCGGTCTGGCGGTAAACTTCATTGGCGAAAACATCGCTGTGATGGGAATCAGTTACATGTTCCACAAAACCGGACACCACAAACTGGAGCGTGCGGTCTCGATGGTGAACATCGGCGCGTCGACAACCGCAGTCAGCTACGGTCTCACTCATCGATAGTCGCCCATACTCGGTTCGGCCTCGGCCACAAGAACACCCGGGATTCTTCAGAATCTCCAACGCGCGACAAATGAGAAGCCTTCAGGCAGGCGTTTAGCGATCTTGAACGTCTTGCGTTCTCCCTTTCCAGTCGCCACCACTGCCGGTCCAGTACTTCAGCGCAGAATGTAGCGTGGCACCCAGATAAAACAGAGCCGCCAGCGGGAGTGACAAGGCCCATGCCGGATTCAGCCGATAATGGCGCACCATGGTCGAGTAGGTGATCGTCATAGCTGCCCAAGCTGCAGCGCCCAGGATGAGTGCCGGTTTGCCACGACCGAGCAGCAACAGCGGAGGCATCAGATAAGTGATTACCATGCCCGCGACGGTGCCCAGCAGCAGAAGGGAAGAGTGATTCAACTGGTTGAAAGCCGTGCGCGAGACCATGCGCTCGATGTCCGCGAACGTCTCGTACCGTCGCAAACTTTGGCTGTGATCCGTCAATCCTAGCCACAATCGGCCGCCGTGCTGCTTTAGAAGTCGCGCCAGAGAGCAATCATCGATGAGTGCACCGCGAATGGCTTCCAGCCCTCCGGCGCGTTCCAGAGCTTCTGACCTTACCAGCATGCAGCCTCCTGCCGCCCCGGCGGTCGAGTGCCGGGAATCGCGGATCCAAGCTGGCGGGTAGAGCATGAAGAAGAAATAAACGAAAGCGGGAATCAGGATTTTTTCCGCAAGGCTCTCGCAGTGCAGTTTCACCATAAACGAGACCAGCTCGTAGTGGCCGAGCGAAGCAATGCAAGCCAGAGTCGCTGCCGTTTCTGGATCGTGGATGACATCCGCGTCGGCGAGCATGAGCCATTCGGGATGCAATGCGCGTGCGCGCACAATGCCTTGGTGCATCGCCCACAATTTTCCAGTCCACCCCGAAGGAAGTGGCTGGCTCCGAATCACAACAAGTTCACCGGCCTTGCCAACTTTTTCGGCAGCGCGCCGAGCCTCGTCCGCAGTGCCGTCTGTACTTTCGTCATCCACGAGGAAGACGGTCATGGCCCGGCTCTGGGTTAACAAGGATGTGATCACCCCTCCAATCAGTTCCGCTTCATTGCGGGCCGGAACTACCGCGGCAATGGGGCCCGAGAACTCGGGATTGCCGTCGGCCTTCTCGCCCGTGAGATGCCAGAACCTTCCCCGAGCCAAGACAAGGTAAGCCCAAGTCACGGCTGCCAGCGCAGAGACGATCGTGATAAGGGCTGACATCGTCTTGAGCTCCGGAGGGTCGAGCCACGGATTCGGCGGAGTCCACAATCTACCACCGCTGAGATTCGTTGTGTTCGACATGACCACATCCGGAACCGCGTTCGTTGACTAGCCGGTGCGGCGCTTTAAGATGGGGCGCCACATTCGCTTGGAAGACAGGCAACGCTTGCCCAGTCGAGACTCATCCGCAGACGTACCCGTACTCCCACAGGAATCAGACGTAGCGGCAGAGTTAGAATCCACGGCTTCGACGAAAGTTGCACTCTTTAGTGCACGGAATCGGTCAAATGCCGCACTCGCGGGCCGGCTTGGCTTCAAAGCAGGATCGCTGACCGTTGGGGAACGGAGGCGGTTACGGTCGTATCGCGAAATTCCTGGGCAACTTGAACACCGCAGTGACAACGCGCCGAACTGAGCTACATTGCGATTGTGCGGCAGCGATCCGCAACCCATAACTCGACCACACGAGCGCTTGCCTGCGGCGCGGTTCGTCCTCTCTATCCGAATTCTGGCCATGCCTATGTAGCAGTATGCCGCTTCAACTATTGCTGCACTCCGCAGCGTCCGTAAAGATGACTCCGACAACGTTAGAATCTTTTTTGGGTTCCGCCTGCCCGCCGCAGTTTCGGAAGGCGTCCTACTTTCGGAGGATTTTCTGACTGTGTCAATCCGGATAAGATTTCGTGAGTTTGCGCACATGAGAGCGATAATAACCCGCTGCATTTTCTGCTTGTTCGTGACCGCATTATCATCGAGCGTCGTCCAGGGCCAGGACTACGCTGTGGGTGCCGATGTTTCTTTCCTCGGGCAGGCAGAACAACAGGGAACAATCTTCAAGGACTTGGGAACCGGTAAGGCTGGCCTGGAGATCCTGAAGGCCCACGGGTATAACTGGGTACGTCTCCGGCTGTTTCATACCCCCGCCGAGCTTCCAAACAATCTGGATTACACAATCGCCTTGGCCAAGAATGCGAAGAAGCTCGGGTTCAAGTTTCTGTTGGATTACCACTACGCTGATGACTGGGCAGATCCGGGAAAACAACCGCTGCCCAAAGCGTGGCAGGGCAAATCACACGCCGAATTAGTAACGGCCGTATTCGCGTACACACGGGACACAATTGTTGCCTTCCGCGATGCCGGCGCGCTGCCGGACATGGTGCAGGTCGGGAATGAAATTATCCACGGAATGATGTGGCCTGACGGGAAGCTGCCCGAGAATTGGGACAATTTCGCCGAACTGGTATACGCGGGTATTAACGGCGTGGACGCAGGCCGGGGCAACGGTCCCCGCCCCAAAATCATGATTCACATTGATCGCGGCGGCGATCTGCAAGGAACGAAAGCATTTCTCGACAAGCTGAACAGCTATGAAGTGCCATACGACATTATTGGCCAGTCCTATTATCCCTGGTGGCATGGAAGCCTGGTCCAGGGGAGCGGTGGGAAAATTAAAAGCCCGGCTTGATCGGAGCCGGGCCGCTTCTTGGGTTGCCCAACAGGATTAGGCAGCCACTGATCTCTTGGAACGACCCTCCGTCGCGATCGGCTGAGCTACTTTGCGCACGAGAAAGGGTTGCAGGTTCGGCTCAGAACCGGCCCACTCCAAGCTAACGATCGAGTGTCCGGGCTGGCACGTAACGAAATAGCGCTCTCCGTTGGGGCTGGTTACTTCAAATTTGCCGGTCTCGCCCTGCAGAGCCTCGGCAACATCGTAAGTTGAAATGCTGTCATTCAGTTTCATGGGGACTTCCTCCATTTTCGTATTGCGGTTGAGGTTAGGTTGTCCCCTTCCTAGGGAGGAGCGTTTCATCCATGATAAGACGCTCGTTGTAGGAGTCAAGGTCGAGAGCCAGTTTTTCTTCGTCGAATTTGTACTAGGTAATTCACCTGAAAAGGCTGCGGGAAATCTCAAGGTGATTGAACACTCCCGACTGGGCGGTAAGTGCTGTGGCTGATTTCGCGAGTCAGCAGCATGGAGGTATAATCGCGCTGTCGTCAAAAGGTTGCGAAATCAGTGGGAAATCCAAAGTCAGACCTTGAGAATCGCATCGAGGGGCGATTCGGGGTTCTTCCAAATTTCTTCCGGCTTGCACCTGAGGCTCCCGAGATCATTGAGAAACTGTGGGGATTCGCACAAGCTGCGTACCTTGACAATCCTCTACCATCCATATTCAAGGAACGTCTTTTCGTCCACCTGTCGCGTTTTTGTGCCGTGCGCTACTGCATTGCCCGTCACGTTGGTTTTCTGGTGGGGTTTGGCCGCCCCGCTGGCGATCCGACGGTGCATACGCAAAGCGTTACGGATGTGGTTCGACTTCTTCGACGGCCTTTTCCCCGCGGACAAGAACTTGAGTCTCCTCTAGCACTGTGCGGAGCCTGCGCCGCACCGCTTCCTGAAATGCCGACTGCCAACACGGAGCTGGAAGATGCCATCTTTGTGTTGGCTGCGCACGTGTTCTTGAAGACTTCTGACTATTTGCTCTGTCTAGACGCACTGTCGCGGTTGCTTGGTCCGGCGCGCCTGCAGTACTTGCTGTTGCTCCTAGCGTTCGTTAGGGCGGCGCACTATTGGACTGAAACACATCCTGAGATCGCCTTTGAAGATGACATCGACAAACTCTTAGCGACGCATGAAGCACTGGCGGATTGCATCCTCAATGACCCCGAGTCCAGGGACACCGTTAGCGATGCCCTGTTGAATGAGTTGCCCGCCTTGCGCCTCAAAGCGGACAAGGCGACTGGCTTACTCGCCGCAATCGTGGACTCATCGGAGGATGCCATCGTCAGCAAGACGCTGGAAGGGGTTATCACCAGTTGGAACGCAGGGGCGGAGCGGCTGTTTGGTTATACCCCAAGCGAAGCGGTCGGGCAGCATATTTCGTTGATCATCCCGGTCGAACGCAGGGGCGAAGAAACGGTCATCATCGACCGAATCAAGCGAGGCCAACGAATCGAACACTTCGACACCGTTCGTGTGCGCAAGGACAAGACACCAGTCGATATTTCGCTGACGATTTCGCCGGTTCGCGACGCCGGCGGGAAGATTATCGGAGCATCGAAAATTGCTCGGGACATCACGGAACGCAAACAAATTGAACGAGCGTTGCGGGAGAGCGAAGAACGTTATCGAACCTTGGCGGATGCGCTCGACACGCAAGTGCAGTTCCGCACTCAGGAACTGGAGAGGAGAAACTCGGAACTGCGTGAACTTTCGGGGCTGCTGTTGGAATCGCAAGATGCCGAGCGGCGGCATATAGCACGGGAACTGCACGATAGCGCCGGACAGACATTGACCGCGCTCGACCTGCAGCTTGCGCGAATCGGCGAAGAGGCAAAGAAAGATACTGCTCTTGCCAGAGACGTGCAGAACGCCGAAGAGTTGGTCCAGAACTTGGCGCGAGAACTACGGACGACCTCCTATCTGCTACATCCACCGCTGCTGGATGAAACCGGGATTTCGTCGGCCCTGAGTTGGTACGTGCAAGGTCTTGCAGAGCGCAGTGGTATAGAGATTGATTTGCAGGTTCCTGATAATTTCGGAAGGGTCCCATCCGAAATGGAACTTGTCATATTCCGACTGGTGCAGGAAAGCTTGACAAATATTCATCGCCACTCGGGAAGCAAGACTGCGCTGATTCGAATTGAGCGCGAAGAAAACGCTGTCCACGTGGAGGTGGAAGACCAGGGAGGGGGAATGACCCCGGAACGACTGGCCGCGATTCAGTCCCAAGGCACTGGAGTAGGAATCAGGGGAATGCGTGAGCGCGTGCGGCATTTTGGTGGCGATTTGGTTATCGAATCCAACGGTTCCGGTACGAAGGTTTATGCGACGCTCCCCATGAAGGTGCCGCATGCGACGCACAGGAGCAACACGCAGCAAGGTGCAGCGTGAAACTTCGTTAATTTCGGCGAAACAGTCTCGCGACAGCTTGCAAAATGGTCAACGGATGCGTGAGCAGGATGGTGATGCCCCCGAGAGCAGTCTGAGGCTCACGGAAAACTCCCAGTTGCCTCAGAACCATCGCTCGGTCGTAATAGATCCTCTCTCCTGCCAGGCGGTTATCGGCGCCGAAAGTGTATACGCCGCAAAGAGGAACCTCCACACGCCTTCCTGTTGCAGGAAGACCTCGCCACGGGCCTAATTGCGTACCACGGATAATTACTTCGAGAATGACGGTCTCGGCGGCGACGTGTCGGCGCACTATTTCAATGCTGAGGTCAGGCAAAGCGGCCATAAGCTGTTCGTAGAATTGGCGCACCTGCTCGCGGCCTTCGTAGTGTTGATTCCAGGGTTCATCATCATAGCGTGCCGACTCGCCGAAGGTCTGAATAACACCTTCAAGATTGTGTTCGTTTTCGTGGCGCACGTGTTCTTCGACGATTGCGACACGAGGCGACGGATCGTCCAGCGGCGTATGGCTCGCAGCCATAGCGACTCCTAAACGCGTCAAAGGCGGATCGGGGGAGCGCTTTCCCGCATTCTAAGCAACATCCTCACGCCCGCATAAGGCAGGTAGGATAGGGCAGCAATGGCCGTCTTGGCAAGGTGGGTTGAGCTGGTTGGTAGAAATCGCGGTTACAGTCCAACCCCCTCAATGAGGCACATCCCTTGCACGCCAGCCCGACTAGTTCGGACTAAGTTGAAGTTGTTCGAAACTCCCAGGGGTCGTCGGCAAAGCTCACGTTACCGGATTACGGAAGGGTTGCCGTGATGCAGGAGGAGTCCTCCTAAACCGATTTGAATCCTTCTTGCCGCTCTTTAACGGCGTTCACGTTCGATCCTGCCGTACTTGTGCTCTGGCTGCATATTTACATTTTTGCTAGAAACCAGGCCGATGGGAAGTGGAGGAACCTGAAAAGCAAAAGAACAGGTTCTGGGACGCGGGATCAAGAACCTGCTCCTGCTAATGCTTCGCTAACGGCGTTGACATCACTTTCATCGTTGTAAGGAGCGAGCGAGATCCGAATGCGTCCGCCACGTGTACTGCACACAATATTGTGACCACGAAGTGTTTCCACAATTGCTGGCACGCTTTCGCGAGGGCAGCACAGTGAAATGATGTGTGGAGACCCAGCAGGATCGTCAACACTACGAAACGGTTGCCAACCATACTTGCTGGCTTCGCCAACCAGCATTGCTGCCAGACTCCGTGCATGTGCCTCAATGCGAGCTTCACCCAAGGACAACAACTGCTCAATTGCTATTACCAGACCCGCCATAGAGACGTACGACATTGTTGACTGCGTGTAGCGCCGCGCATCATCAGCTAGCGACACGGAGGTCGCATCAAATCCAAAGGGGTCCACCGCGCCCATCCAACCCGGTAAAGGGGGGATTTGTTCAAGCAAGCGTGGCGACATGATTGCCAGTGCAACGCCTCCATGTCCGCCAAGCCATTTGTAGCCGCTGGTAACGACCGCATCAGCATTCCACGCCGCTGCATCCACCCGGGTCGCACCTGCCGCTTGGGTAGCGTCTACGATCAAACGCGCACCGACCTGGATAGTGCTTTCGCGCAGGCGAGGAATATCCACTACCGTACCCGTAGCATATTGCACACTGCTCACCGCAACCACAGAAGTACTGTCGTCGATTGCCTCAATGAGACTATCGGTCAAATCCCACGTAGGCTGGTCATCAACAAAGCGCACGGTATGGTCTTTGAGAGCAGCCAGACGAAGCCATGGCCGAGTTATGGCAGGAAAGTCTGATGAAACGGCCAGAATTGTGCTCTTTGGTCTCGGCTGAAGCAACATCGGAAGCTGCCCCAAGATTTCACTTGCGCTCGCGACAATTGCGACTCGACTGGAGTCGCAATGAAGCAATCGCGATGCGCATTCGCGGAGCGTTTCGCAATACGCCACCTCATCACTGTCGGACATGTGGAGGTTGCCATGCCTAGCAACATCGTCTATGAAAGTGTGCATTGCGGTTACAGCGGGTTGACTGATCAATCCCAAGGAGGCCTGATTCAAGTAAGCACTCTGACGGAGGCTGGGATAATCCAATCGATTAAAAGGAGGGGAGATCATTACCGGTGACAGACCTTCTTGTGAGCGAGTAGATCTTAAACTATCCTGCTTCAATTCTGCGCGGAGGGACGGTTCAAAGCACTAAGATCGGTTCGATGAATGGCATGAACACAGCGGATGCCGCTCTAGTGTTGGAATTAGAACATTTCTGCGTAGAATACGCGGCTTACGAGTGCACTAGGATCGTAGAGAGACTTACCAAATTTGTTTCCGAAAGGCGTTCGTGTACTCAGCGAGCAGGAGGTGTGTGGATTGCGGGAGGACAAGCTGAAGTCGATCCGTTCTTCATCAAATTCTTAGCAGGATGGATGCAATCGCTTGAAAGGGCCCAACCCCACCTGAAGACGGCGGTGTGCCATCTCCGAAGCACAGTGCCGGCGCTAAGCAGGAGCGCGACGCCAGCTCTCAAGCACACGATCAATGTCGTCGCGAACTGAGTCTCGGGCATCCATGCGGCCAAGTCCCTTCATAAGAAGGCGATCGTATTTCGTATGCCTGTGGCGGATGGATGCCACCACCGCCGCTCGTAACGCTTCTTCCTCCAGTGCTCGCCCGGAGGCGGTTCGACCCACTCGGCCGCTGCCCCGAACCGACGTGTGTGCTGCGATGGCCAGCGCCTCCTCAGGCGGGCAGCCTGGAAACATCTGTCGAATCGATTCAGCCATTCGCATCGCCAGAACCTGATCCTGTTTATCGCGATAGATCTCGGCCCGCTCGCGCCGGATATTCCGCTGGTCAGCATCGGCCGAGCACTCTACCCCAGCCTGCTCCAGTGCAGATTCTTCGACCAGCACTCCCTGGCGTTCGTAGCGTTTGCGAGCCCTGCTAAAGCGAACCACCACGGCGGAAAGTGCGCTGTGCTTCCGAGCGCGTCGGGTCAAAGCAGTGTCGCCTCTGGGCAGGTAAACCAAATGGTTGAGATCGGCACATGTGAGGCAAAGCGGTCGTTCGCCCTCCATAAACAGGAAATCGCCTCCCCATAGCTCCTTTCCGCAATCGACGCACTTCGACTCTCGGAGGATGTCGAACACAACGAGGTCCTTCGCTTTTGACGATTGATGATCGGCTGAACCTGGTTTCATGGCACGCTTCTTGCACTTGCCCCGATCAATCCGCCGTTTACTGGAGAGAATCTGGGTGAGGTAATTGTGCGACGAGCAGAGATGCCGCTAGGAGAGAACCGAGACGCTAGCAGTGGGCATTGTACCTCCACCTGCTCGTAGACCGCGACATTCACCTGCCGGTCTTCCGTTCTGCTGATCAGCACATGGCCGGGTTACAACACTTATCTAGCTTCTGGTCTGAATTGGGGTGCTAACTCTAGGAAGTCCCTTTACACATCCCTCCGCCGCGCCCCTAAAACGACGCCGAAGGTTCAAACAGGCAGCCCAACATCGCCAAAGCGCTCATTGACCGGGGTTTTGAGTGCAATCTGATTACAACCCTGACCCCAGACCCCAACCACTCTCACCAATGTCAGAGCCGCCCCTTTGGCCTCCTTTAGGGGAGTCTTTCGGAATCCGCAAACTCCTCGTTCGTCAAGCTGGTCAGCACAAGCTGCGGTAGCCCTCCCCACAGGAGTGGGGCGACGACCGGGTCTTCGTGCTCTGCGGAGTGCGAGACCAACATCTCTTGAGGGGATTATAGGGACTTCAAGAACTCCAGGACCGCGTCCTGGTCGCCTTTCTTCAGATTTTCAAATCTCTGGGTCACATGGAGTGCTTCGCCGCTGTGGCGATGGATCGCATCACGAAACGTCAGCGATCCTCCATCGTGCATCATGCGCGGACGCAAGCGCACTCCCCACAAAGGCGCGGTACGTATTTTGTTCCTGCTGCTCTCGAAGTTCTGCTTGGCAAGATATCCGGACATCATCTCGAACACTTTTTTCCCGTAATGCTCCGGAATCGCCTGCAGGATCCCGTCGCCCGTACCCAGGTCATGCATCAGGAAGTCGCCGTAGGGATGGAATGTGACAGACCCGAGCGCGGTTGGGATAGTGAATGTGCCTCCGTTGATCTTCGTTCCAGCGGGAACAGTGGTCAAGGTTTCCACATGACAGGTCGCGCAACCGACCTCATCGAACAAACGGTTGCCCCTCTTTGTAGAGGCGCTGTTAACAAGCTGCGAGTCGCGCGCCGGAGCTTTGGTGGCCCGAATGAAGCGGGCGAAGTGATCGATGTCGGTGAGACCGTCCGGCCCGGGCGCATCATTCGGCTCTGGAGCGGCATTGCAAAGCTTCGTGACCTCATCGGGCTGGAGGCGGTTAGTGATACCCATTTCGTTGAGGTACGCATCGCCGGCGAAAGACAGCAGGCTCGCGTGTTGGTCTTTCCAGCCAAACCTGCCCACGCTCATCTGTCCGGGGGCTTCCACGATGGGGACCTCGAGGACTTGTCCGCAGATTTTGTGGCGCGATGACTTGCATTGTTGCGCGGCAAGATCGATGAGAGTTTGATCGGCAACGGCTTCGACGAAGCCGTCTCCCAGCAGATTCAAGGAAAGGCGAAACGTTCGGATTGTCTCTGTGTCAGGAACGCGCTCTTGAATCTCCGTGTTGGAAAAAGCGGCGTTGGGGCAAATCGCCCGATCATTCACCAGGGACCGGCCGGTAATTACTTCGACTCCGTGAGCGATCGGGATTTCGGGATTGCGGAAGTGTCCGTCTGGCGCTTGATGACCGACTCGCAATTCTGAAACTTGGGAGGCGGCGCCGGAAACTGGATTCTGGTGGCATTCGCGGCAGGACTGCGCGTTGTAGAGCGGACCGAGACCATCGCTGAGTTGCTCGATCTCCTCGAATTTTGCTCGATCGGCCTGGTGAGTCGCATCGTCGGTGATGCCGTTGCTTTTATCGTCAAAACCGACCGGCGCCTCGGATGAAATCGAGGCAGAGGGCGAAAGGAGGAAACCAGCAAAGGCAAGGCTTAGACACGTCACAAGTATTGAGAATCGCATGGCTCAGTTCTCCTTTTTGCCACCATGCATACCATCTTTGCTGTTTCAGTCCAAGATGCAAGATGGGCAACATGAGAGGGAGCACCGAAAGAGCTGCGATCGTGGCGTAGCGTAGGTGAGCAGGGCGTGAACGCCGACCCATGCCCGAGCAGACTTTGGCGCGCGAACCAACTCAGAGGAAAGCAACCGAACATGATCGTTAGATTACCGGGGTTTTGAGTTCCCATGGGCCTTCGGCCCACCCATAGGGATGAAAACGCATCTCTACGGCTCATTGATTCCGAACGGGTTACGTGCGACTTTCGACGGAGTGTAATGGCCTTCTATGAAAGGGTCGTAAAAGTCAAGGCCGACGTGGCGGCCCTCCTTATTATTTGCTTTCCATCGCCGGTACCGCCGTAAGTCGCTGTCCGGTCCGAAGGCTCCCAACATGTATTGCGAACTCCCCACCAGCAACCGTCGTAACATCCGATCTCCGGTCTTACTGATTCCTAACTGGGGTTGACTATCCCCTGAATCCTCCTGCTTCGGCACCAGCCCCAGATAGGGGCCCGACCTCGCGACTTGCGGCTAAATCGTTGCGGATCCTGCAGGGCTAACACGTAGGCCGGAGAGGTGATCGGGCCACCCCTTTCACTTGTCGCAGCAATGTCGTGTGCCCGTATTTTTCCATGCCCATACTTTTCACCAGTCCTCGTGCGGTGTTGATTAACTCCGTCCGCACCGACACCAAGGCGTCCCGGCGCGCAACACCACCAGATCCTGGCGCACTTCTCGACTGCGATGCGTAATCGGATGCAACGACTGCACCGCCCCAACCGAGCCAACCTGTTGGCATCAATGCGATCGTTCTTCCGCTTGCGACGCTTCGACCCTTTCCATCAACCGCGGGTTGGCTACCAGCACCTCGTGTCCCCACTCGGTGATCACGTCCTGCACCCAAGCCGAGTGAGTTCCTACTTCGATCACTATCCGCGCCACTGTCAATGCCTGGAAGAACTCCCTTACATCTTCCTGCGTTGTCCGCAAACTGTCCTTCGGCCAGCGTTTCTCCCTCCAAACCAAGAATGCTGTACTGACTCCAGCGGTCCCCCAGATCCACTCCCACCGTCAGACGATCTCGATTGGGGCCAACGGTGTTTCCTCTGCGATTTTCTTTTGCGCTCGCCGACACCGCCGGCGCATCCAATCTTTCCGTCAACTTTCCCAGGACTTCCGCGAGTACTTCTTTCGCATCTCGCTGCACCGGACCTAGCATTTTCGTTCGCTTCGGCAAAATTCGCACATCCAATGCAAAGGGTGTAGACTTTTGGGAATACGACGGGAAGTGATGTAGTGAATCGAATAGGGCGCAATTGTTGTCCTTACTGCCATTGTTCGTCACACATTTGTGTTTCCAGATTCAAGAGCCTCTGGGAGGTCGCAGCACTTGTGCTGCTGCTTCGGCCCGTGCGGTGCCATGATTGCTTGTTGCGCTTTTATCGCCCAGTGTTCATCAAGACACCCCGACCACCTGTTGCGAGCATGAATGATGGCCAATTGGAAGAGCCTGGCGATTCAGACCACGAGGACCGGCGGTCGGCCTAGGCACTCGCCTCCCGATGGCACCCTTCTCCGCGCACGTCGAGTGCGGGTGCGGGCTATGGTGAGCAATTAGCGCCTGCAACCCTGTCCGAGGATGGCTGTTGTATCATCCCCTGGCTCCTGCAAGGATCTGCTCTGCATGCTGAACCGTCTAGTTATGCGGCATGGGGTTCAGTGGGAACAAGCACGTAGCCCAGTTGTTTGGCTTGCCGTTAAACGCCGTTTCGGACGCTTCTACTGCGCTGCGCTTCCTGTCACAGCCGCCGCCCGTAGCCGGCGCTGTTCGACTGCCATCTTGTAGGCAACGTAATACTTGTAGACATTGCTAACGTATTGCACCGTTTCCTGCCCGATGTCTTTGGCGACCACGATCTCCACATTGCCGAACCATTCGTTGGGATTGAGCCCTTCTGCCACCGCCTGCTTGCGCAGGCGCACAATCCGGTTCTGACCGGCATTGTAGGCCGCGAAGGTGAATAGGGTTTTATTCATGGGAGTAATGGCGGGATCGTTGAAGTACGTCTTAGTGATCTGTGCCAGCATCTTTGTGCCCGCGTGAATGTTCGACTCCGCCTGTCCGACATTGGGAATGTTGATTGGACTGGCTGCCGCATATTGCGGAAGGACTTGCATGACTCCGACCGCGCCACGCGGGCTGACGAGTTCCTGCTTAAGCGTGGACTCCTGGTATCCCTGGGCGGCGAGCATCAGGTAGTCAAAATTGTATTCAGCCGCATATTTTTGGAAGTACTTCACGTACGACTCGAATTTACGGAGTTCCTCCCGTGAAGTGGCATTCTTGATGAACTTTTTGTTCGCGTAATATTTCTGAAACATCACTCTGCCGAAAACCGTGCCCTGACGATGATTTTTGAAGAAGTCGTCCATCACTGCTTTCAGTTGTGGGCTGTTCTTGCGCATCGCGAAGGCCAGTTTCACATCATCGGTCAGGGGGATGTCCGAGTGGATGATGATATCGGGCAGAACCACCGACCATAGGTCTGCACGGTAGCTAAACGTAACTGTTGCCGGAATGACCCCGGCATTGGTCATTTCCAACAGGTCTTCGTCCGTGAGGTTGGGATCAGATTCCCTGACGCTGATCTCGGGCTTGCCTGCCTGCTTCAACTTCTGGCTCTGTTCCTTGAGAAGTTTGCAAGAAAGAGTGACTGGATTGACATAAATTTCCTTACCGCTCAGATCGTCGAGGCTGGCAATCTGCGGTGCGTTCTTCGCAGTGACAACCACCAGTCTCGCGTACTCGCCCGATAGGATCGGCATGGTGAAGTCCATTTGTTTCTCCCGTTCGGGAGTCACGATAATGCTGGTGGCGACCAAATCCCCAGACCCATCGTTCAGATACTTCTCCAACTGCGCCGGTGACACCGGCATGAACACGACTTTGAATTTCTTCGCCCGGGTCTTCAGCTTCTTGTTCAGATAGCGTTCCATCTCTTCTGCTACATCGGGAACAGCGCCCCGTGGCCGTCCCTTGTCGTAGAAGAATCCCGTCTTGTTGTAGAGGACCAGCATGCGCAGCATGTTGTGTTTCGCCAGTTCGTCCCAGTCGCCTGTCCAGCGACCGAAGCTCGGGGGTAGGTGGAGGGAATATCCCGGAGCCGCGCTTTCCGCCGATTGTAGCGATTCATCCGATGTGGGTACGGTCGCCATTGCGGGCGGTTCCGGTTTTTGCGTCGCTTGTGGTTTAGAACTGCAACCATTAAAACTTAGGAGCACGGCGACAACTGCCTTTGAGATGCACAACTTCCATGGGCGCGATGATGACATGGGATCGTTCTTTCGTGCTCAGGAAACTGAACCTCGAAACGTCTCCACTCGCAACTCTGTGGTTTCAAGACCGCATACATGGGGGATGGAACGGCCACTTGCGGTACCTTCCTGTACCTTTCGGAGGTCTGTGAGTTAGACTTCGCTCCACAAAATTGATAGAGAAGTGTGCGGCCTTTTGCCACTAGGTAAATCCCTAGGTTGGCGAAATCCCCATAGCACCCAAAATGCTCGGAGCAGGGGTTCTAAGTGTAACGGCCTGTGGGTGTTGAAAAACTCACTCGCCGGAAAATGGCCAGATCAAGACTGCGGATGAAGCCTCATCACGTTAATGCGCGAATTGCCGACATGGGATTAGTGTGTCCGAGTACTCCGGTCGAGCACCTCCCGCACTTTGTTTGTCAGTGCGGATGGAGTGAAAGGCTTTGGTAGAAAGAAAGTACCCTCATCAAGCACTCCATGGTGGACGATGGAGTTTGCCGCGTACCCCGACATATATAGCACCTTCGCATTCGGCCAGCGTGCCGAAACATGTTTCGCGACTTCGCGTCCGTTGATTCCGGGCATCACCACATCGGTCAGCAGCAAGTGAATGGCATTCGGGTACTGCTCGCAAGTCTTCGCCACCTCCGGCCCATTTGCGGCAACCAGCACGGAATAGCCGTTACTGACCAATACAGATTGCGTCAACTCCCGAACCTGCTGGTCATCTTCGACCAGAAAAATAGTTTCAGTTCCTCGAATCGGAATCGCGGGCGCAGTCATCTGTGGAATGATTTCCGCAGGGCGATCGACTCGGACGAAGTAGATCTTGAATGTCGTTCCCTGGCCCGGTTCGCTGTAAACCCAGATATGACCACCGCTCTGTTTGACGATTCCATACGCCGTTGAAAGACCGAGCCCCGTTCCTCGGCCCATTTCCTTGGTCGTAAAAAACGGCTCGAAAATGCGCGATTGAATCTCAGGGTCTATGCCAACTCCGGTGTCACTCACCGCGAGCATCACGTAGCGTCCGGGGTGTACTCCATCATGATCGCGAGCATAGTCCGCATCCAGATCAACGTTGGCGGTTTCCAGAGTTAGTTTCCCTCCTTTCGGCATGGCATCTCGGGCGTTCACAACCAGGTTCATGATGACTTGTTCGATCTGTCCGGGATCCGCGTTCACCGAACCCAGATCCTGAGCGGTCACTGTCTCAACCACAACGTCGTCGCCGATCAGCCGGCGCAGCATGTGGTTCAAGTTCACAGTGAGTACATTGAGATCGATCACTCTGGGCTGCAAAACCTGCTTGCGACTAAACGCCAGCAAGTGCCGGGTAAGGGACACCGCCCGCTCCGCTGCGGCCTCAATCCGCTCGACATTGGCCCGGACGTTCTCTTCAGGCCGCGGCTGGTCCCAAACCATCCGGCTGTATCCCTTAATCACCGTCAAAAGATTGTTGAAGTCGTGGGCCACGCCCCCAGCCAGTTGTCCCACAGCTTCCATTTTCTGCGACTGCCGTAACTGCTCTTCCAAGCGCTTGCGCTCAGTGATATCCACGATCGTGCCTTCGATGAATTCATTTCCTTGTGCATCCAACAGGAGGGTTACGTTTTGCAGGGCCCAGACGAAACTTCCGTCCTTACGTCGCAGTCTGAGTTCCACATTCGTGAAGGTTTTTTCTCGACGGATTCGTGCCAGCCGATCGGTTCGCTCCGAGGGGTTCACGTAGAGTTCAAAAGCGCTACTAGACAACACTTCTTCGCGGGAAGCATATCCTAAGATGTGGGCGTATGCCTCATTACAATCCAGGTAGGTGCCGTCCGGGGCGGTACAAAATACACCCGCCAAGTTGCGTTCAAAAAGAGATCGATAGCGAAGCTCGGAGTTCTTCAAGCGCTCGAAAGTTTGTTTCTGCCGGTACTGCGCGAGGACCAGCCTCGTAAAGGAGCACGTCACTACAAGTACTGCTGCTGCGGAAATCAGCAAGACCTCGGGGGTGGATATGTGGCCGCGAAAAACCAAGAGCCCCCAAGCTACCGCGGGCAAGGACAGAGTCAGGAGAAAGGCCAGGACAAGGGGCACGAATCCAAATGGTTTTTCCGGTTGGCTCTCCGCCGGCTTCCCCTGCCAGCCCACCGCCAGGAGCACCATCAGCAAGAAAGGGAGGGTCCATCCCAGATCGAACCAGCTTCCGAGATGAGCCGACCAGTTCGGGATCCCGCGTTTTCCCACCCAGAAGCCGAGAGAGTAGAGCGCTATCGGTACACCCACGCGGAGGTACAGTTCGCGCTGCCGCTTGGAACGAGAAGTGAAGACCCGCCAGGCGAACCCAGCGGAAAGCATTATGTTGCGGAGGTTGGCCGTTATTGCCCGTCTGGAGATCCACTCCTGTTCACTCAACCGCCACCAGGGAGCGTAAAGAAACAGCAGGTAAATCGTGCCGGTTACGATCAGGATCTGCAGGAAGTCAAGGTAGGACTCCCATGGGCCCTCGTAGTCTCCCGCTCCTGGAGACAGAAATATTGCGGCAAACATCGGCGTAAGCGAAAAGAAATAGAGTATGACGCTGGGGGCAACGGACTGGCTGGGCGCCGAGACAAAATACAAATCGTAAGTACCAAACGCCTGGGCCAGGCTCCATAAGAGAAACGCACTGGAAGAGAATAGCCAAAAGGACCGAGCAAACTCGGCGCTTCGACGGCCAGCTTGGAGACATGCGATTCCCGCGAAGAAGGCGCTCAAGCTCTGCAGGGTTTGGGAGAACACAGGACCGGGATGTGTCGTCCCCAAGAATGCCAGGCTAAGTACTTGAAGCGCCAGCGTCGCCAGAGCGCCCCACACCAGGGGAGACCGAACGTAAAGCATTTTTTCCCGCATGGCGGAGCCGAGTCTATTTCCCGGCCGTTCTCCTGGTCAAGTGTCCGACCTCGTCATGTCCGACCTCGTCCAAGCCACAACGAGTCGCTATGAGTTGGTCGATTCCGTGTCCCCCCTGCAGATGTCTCGCAGCTCCGCATAGGGGGCAATCCTCACGTACCCAAGTTCTCATATCCCCAAAGGCATCGTTTTCGTTCGAGTGCGCTCGAGTGAGACGTATCGCTTGCCATCACAATATGGACGCACTTTCCCGTCTTCGTCCGGCATATCCAAACTTTATTAGCTGAGGGAAGCACTAGAACGCGAGATCATAGCACCGGATGAGTGTCGAAACTTGCGAAGATCACCCTTGTTACGGATCCGTAACGGGCTGGGATGTCATAGGTCTTGAGGCATCACTATTTAAGCAAGCGAAGACCGTCACGATTCCGTCGTTCCGCATCGGCACGTGCGTCAGGTTTGATCCGCGAGCAATTGGGCAGTGGCTGCGCACGATGTAGCCGCAACCAATCACTCTCGTGAGGCCGACCAACCGGGAATAGGCTCGCCGCTTCCACCGGTACCCAGGAGCAAGCTGCTCGAGTTCGGCGTTACGGAAGCTCCACAGCCCAGGCAACAATCTTCCAATCCGTTTCCTCCCGAGTCCACAACAGCAGAAGAGCGGGGGATTGCTCCTCTCCATAATTCAATCGACTGGCGGTCAAATAATATGTTCCGTATTTTGCATCAGCGGGCTTCAAGTCTGGAGATCTTTCGGTTAGGTGGCGATTTTGGCACAAGAAACTATCCGCCTTTTGGTCTGGCACGGCCATCATTGCGAAAGCCTTGGAGTCTTCCTGCTGAATCGGGCGCAGCAGATCGTTTTGCGGCAGCATACTCGACATCATGTCCGAGAGACTAGCGCCCAATGTGATTCGCGCGAGCGGCTGTTCCAGCCCGGACTGGATTCTCGCGATGGGCGTCATTTTCTTCTGCTCTTCGGAAGGTGCTGGGAGACACTGGTAGGAGCGCTGTGACGCAAAGTGGGAAGCCTCGGCGACGTTTCTTCTCAGGATCCAAGTCTGGTAGAACTGCGTGATGTCTTTTGCGGCAGCAGGATCGCCGGCGATATTAAGCGGTTCTTCCACCGAAGGCTCGGTCTGGGCTGCCGCGTTGTTTGGGACGAGGCCCGCGTCGCTGCTATCTTCAATGCGGATGGCAATGATTTTCCAGTAGTCGCCCTCCTTAGTCCAAAGCAGGGACATAACCTTGCTCCGGCTGGCTCCTTTTTTCCCGCGGAACGCAGTCGCAAAGTACTTCTCTTTCGGCCGTTTGCTCGAATCCTTGTCCGGTATGGCGAAGCATTCCTCGTCCGCAGCCATGTCCGCCGGCACACCCACCAGCCGGAATTCCGACCCATAGGCGTTCTTTGCCGGTTTCAATTCCTGCGACCATTTGTCGGCAGGCTCGAACACGTCGGCAACGGAATTCACCGTGCCAGCGCTATCGCTGAATTTCTGCATCGCCATCAGTGTGCGAAGCCGCACCATACCTTGCGGCACGGATTGCCTCAGGTTCTGCGGCATTGCCTCCAAACACGGATAACTGAGGCGCGAAAAATACGCCACCGAGTTATTCGGTTCTTTCCCCACGACCCAGCTTTGCAGGAAATCGTGCGCGCTCTTGTCCACGCCCTGATCGGCTTTCACGCTGGGATTCAAGGGAATGCGCCCGAGGCCCTGGGTGGCATTTTCCTTTGGCGGCGTCGCGCCGGTTCCCAGCTGTCCAAAGACATTGCGCCACCACCCGTTAAGGCCCGACCAGCGGTCGTCATGGCGGTCAAGATTGTTTCCCGCCCGGACGTCGGAGTTGGAAGCGGACAAGTGTCCATTGACCAGCGCCTTAGGAAAGCGGGAAGAACGATAATCGACATCAATGTCGGCCAATTTGTTGTCGCGAGAAATGGAGATCTGAATCGAGGGAGGTCCGTTCTTCTGCCTGTAGCAAATGGGAAAGCCCTTGTGATAAACGCTGTTGTCGCGATCGTGAAGGAACTCCTGGTTCTGGCTCAGGATGTCGACCGCGTTGGACTTCAGGTACACATACAAGCGGAACTGCCGGTCGCCACCCACGCCGGATTCCTCTCCCATCACTTCGTCAACGGCGTCGACCAGGTCAATCGCGCGACCCAGGCTCTTGCCGTGCGTATCCGTGATCTTAGCGTTCAGCAGAGCATGGGTCACGGCGTCGAACGTGGTGCGGATGGACAGTCGAGCGTTGTCGTAGGCCTGTTCGGGAATAAGATTGCTTCCGGTGGTGGCGTTATAACGGCGAACGAAGTCGTCTACCAGACGCTTTTGCTCTGGGCGTAACGCAGCATAGGACTTGCCCAGTTCCAGGGTTTCGCTTTTTGGCTTTTGGGATGTGGCTGCCTTCTTCTGATTCGGTTGCGTTTGGGCAATAACCGAGCCCGACGCGACGAGTGAGAAAAGGATGACAACGATCAGTCGGACCATTCGGTTCGTCGTGAGCCTCGTCGGGAAAAGGCGAAACCAATTCACGTATTACTCCATGCTTAACGGTACAACTGGGGGTCAGGCGGTACAACTAGGGATTTCCATAGCAGGATTACGGATGGGCGCGCTTTAACGTCGCGGTCGCTCCTCAAGACGTGAGCGCTGTCATGACCGGCTACGCCTACGAAACCATCCCCGGTAAGTCAATCATCGCAGGTGCGACCAAGCAACCAGAGGATGGGCCTAGTTCCGAACCGACTACGCTAGGCGTATGGGCGCTCGGTGTGTCGGGATTGGCAATCTGGAAACGTGAGGAATCTGTGTCCGCCGGTATCTGACCTTACGAAAAAATCGAATTTTGGCGATAAACTCGATTGCACTCTTTCACCCGTAGAAGGCTAAATCCGTACAGACGTGATATCGCCGCCACCGGGCGCCGATCTTCCTTTGTATGCATTTGTGAAGCGAACTCGCAGCAGCCAGAAAATCAGCAACACCAGCGGGAGTATGCTCAGGACCGAATAAAAACCGGTGCTAAATAAAGCTGGCGAGAGGTATTGCCCGAGCCCCACTGCCGAAAGCAGCCTCAGGGGGCGGTTCGAGGGTCCCAGGAAAAATGATCCCGCCGCGATGAACAGCCCAAAGCACATGCGCCAGAGATGGCGGGCGATGCGGGCTCCTCCAAGAACGCCTCCGCGCGCCAGCATTCGCACGTCCCCCGCGGCAGCAAGCAGGCACACGGAACCCATGAAAAGGTGCATCCCACCCGGAACTCCATACTTCTCTCCCGTAGGGCCGCGCAACCCATCTAATCCATTCTTCCAGCCGAGAATGCCGATCGCTAGAGGGATCAGGAGCGCCAGCCAGTCAAAACGACTCGTTTCCCCGGCCCTGCGTCTAGCTGTTAACCATGCCGTTCCGATTAGATAGCACGTCAAGATTCCGCCACCGATGTTGTTTGGCTGGTGCTTTACGATTGCCAGATACACTGCGCTTGTGCCCATTGTCAGCATCGATACAACAAACACTCTGCCGGCCAGCACATGTCGGGGGGAACCTTTGCGGAACGACATTGCAGCGGTGCCGGACAGCAACCCCAAGGTTCCAGCACAAATGTGTACAAGCAGTGTGGGCGAATATGGCAAAGGAGCCTCTTCCTAGTGGACATACGAGCATCGGAGCGGAAAAGTTCATCCACCATCCACATGACAGTTGGAGGAGCGAATGCGGAGCGCACGAGGGTCGAACGGAGCACAGGCTGTTGAAACATCGCCATGACAATGTCGGCTCCCACGGAACTGAACTTTGAGTTGTGGATCGGGGACGCCACCGAGATCGCTAGGAAGCGCGAACGCAAGCAGAAGACGGATCGCCAGGATGTGCAGCATATTTTGAAGCTTCTCCGGAAGGATGACTTTCCCAAGATTTGGGTACCGAGCTGGGAGAATCGCGATCTGCGGCAACTGCTGTGGCATCGGCACCGCATGGTGCAGGCGCGCACCCGCAGCATGAACCGACTGCAAGCCGTGGCGCGCAACGAAGGGCCAGGTTGCAAGAAGAGGTTATGGCGGGAACGCGGACGGAAACAACTGGAGTCGTTGCGGTTGGCAGCGTGGGCGAGCCGGCGACGACAGGATCTGCTGGAGTTGCTGGATCGGCTGAACCCGACCATCGCGGAACTGAGTCAAGCGATTGAGCAACAGGCCGAGAAGTTTCCCGAGGCACGATGGCTGATGACCCATCCTGGAGTGGGTCCGCTGACCGCACTGGCTTTCGTGTTGATCATCGGGAGAGCGGATCGGTTTCAGTGCAGCCAGCAGATCGCGAGCTATCTGGGACTGGTACCGTTGGAGGACTCGAGTGGGAATCGGCGTCGACTGGGGCATATCGCCAAACAGGGGAGTTCGATATTGCGCTTCTTGCTGGTGGAAGCGGCCCAGGTCACAGTTCGCAGCCTTCCGGAATGGAGCAGCAAGTATTTCCACTTGATGATGCGCCGGGGGCGGAAGATCGCCAAAGTTGCGATGGCGCGGAGACTCGCGATTCGTTTGTACTGGATGTGGCGCAAGGGATGGGATTACGAGCAAGTGAAAAAGTTCGGTTCGCACGCGGGCACGCTCGGAACAGGCCGTGGTGTGCAGTAGCACATCGAGCTATGGATTGGGCACACCCCTCCTCCTTCAGGGAGGAGTTCGAAGTAGTCATCATGATCGAAGTTGTGACCGAAGAGATGCATGGGTCGAACTGAGTTTCTGACCTGAAACGATTACGAGCGAGCCTTTGGTTGGTATGGCAGAACCTTCAACTAGAGCGGAATGGCACGCTCTTCGGAGTGCACGGAGCAGTACGCTCAAAAAGTGCTTGACAGGGATCCAGATTGTCAGAGAGGCCTGTTTACAACAGTTGACGTGGCATCTACATTTCTAGTCGGTGTATGCAAATCTTGCTTAGAGGCATTTGTGAGTGATTACTCGTCGCGTAACGCCACCATGGGATCGACTCTGGCAGCGCGACGGGCGGGAACGTAGCAGGCGGGAAAGGCAGCGGCGAACAGCAACATTGTCACCGTACACAAAGCAATCGAATCAATGGAGCCCACTCCATAAAGCAGGCCGCTTAATGTGTGACCAACGAAGAATGCGCCGATCATCCCGAGGCCGAGGCCACCCGCGGCCAGTGCGAGGCCCTCTTTCAGGATAAGGCTGAGGACGCGATCCTGGCTGGCACCGAAGGCAATGCGCAATCCGATCTCGTGTCTTCGCTGGGCAACGACGAAGGCCATGACGCCGTAAATTCCGATAGCAGCCAGCAGCAGTGCCACGCCCGCGAAGCTGCCATAGAGAGCCGTCATGAAGCGGTCGTTCACCAGAGACTCGCCGACAATCTGGTCCATGGTTCGAATGTCCTCGAGGGGCACATCCGGGTTGATGGAGTGAATCGCGGCGGCAACGGTCTTGCTCATCGCAGAGGGATCGCCGCTCGTTCTCACTACCACCGCTGCGCCTGGCCAGGGGCTTTGTTGGAAAGGAACATCGATCACGGGAAAATCTTCGCGCATGCCTCCGTGGCGAATGTCGCGAGACACACCTACGATCTGCCATTCCGCCGGTGGTCCTAATTTCGTCTGTCCCGGGACTAATTGTTCGATCAAAATACGCTGCTTCAGAGGATCGACTCCGGGCAAGAAGCGGCGGACGAAGGTCTCATTCACAATGGCTACGCGGGGAGCAGTTGCCGAATCTTGCTCGGTGAAACGGCGCCCTTTCAGTGTTTGGATTCCAAACGTCTCGTAATATTCCGGCGTGACCATCTGAAAACCAGCACCCGGGCGACTGGACGGATCGATTGCCGGCTGACCGGCAACACTAAATGGCATGCCAAAATGCACACCCTGAAGCGGCATTCCCGTCGCCACTTCGGCATCCACAACACCCGGCAAGGCTTTGATCCGATCCAGGACGTCGCGATAGAAATTGATGATGTGTGCCGACTGGAAGGTCTCTTCCTTTGGCGGTTCCAATCCGAACGTCAGGAGATGGCTGGCGCGGAAGCCCAGATCGACTCGCGACAAGTTCCATAGACTGTGTAAGGCGAGCCCCGCGCCAGACAACAATGTCAACGCCAGCGCAAATTCGCATACGATGAGGGTCTTTCGCAAACGATGACGTGCTAAGCCCATGCCGGAACGCCCGCCTTCTTTCAACGTCGCGTTCGGATCGATGCGTGAAGCATGCCAGGCGGGAACACAACCAAAGAGCGCACCTGCAGTGGTGGTGGCTGCCAAGCTGAACAGGAGCACGGGCAGATTTAGCGTAATGTCGGCCTCGGAGGGGAGTTGGTTCGGGGGCAGTTTGGCCACAAGCACTCGCAGAAGAACTGCGCCCAGAGCTATTCCTAATCCGCCGCCGATCCCCCCCAGAACCAAGTTCTCGCTCAGAAATTGACTAAAGAGTTGCCACCGCGTAGCGCCGAGGGAAGTGCGGACGGCGGCCTCTCTCAGACGAGTGGTGCTTTTCGCGAGCACCAAATTGGCTACATTCGCGCAAGCGATCAGCAGCACCAGCCCGACTGCTCCCATGAGCAGCCACAGCATTCTCTGGTTCTCCTTGGGGAAGAAATCGTTATGCAACGCTTCGACACTGCAGGTCCAACCTTTGTTGGATTGGGGATGCTGCTGAGCGATGCGAGCCGTCACCACTTTCATGTCAGCCTGCGCCTGAGCAAGCGATACTCCGGGTTTGAGGCGGCCGATCACCAGCAGCCAGTGGAAGTCGTGGTTGATCTGATCGGGCTTGAATGACAGCGGCACCACGAATTGGGACTCCAGGCGGTCAATCTGGCCAGGTTGGTTTACGCCGACCACGGTGTACGGCTCGCCGTCCATCTTGACTTGCTTGCCAATGATGTCGGGGTCGGCGCCGAGACGAATCCAAAGGCGGTGCGTGAGGATGACAACATGGTCTTTGCCAACCTCACCTTCCTCCACTAGAAAATCACGCCCAAGGAAGAGCGTGTCTCCCATCATCCTGTAAGCGCCGGGCGTGATCGCTCGTCCAGTGATACGTTCCGGTTGGTCGGGAGTGGCAAAGTTGCGGGCAACGTCGGTCCATGCAATCAAATCCTGAAACGTGGCGTTCTGTCGTTTCCAATCGAGAAAGTCCCCAGCGGAGACTGAGTTGTTGCCGCCGCGGACATTCGACCAGACCATCACTAATTGGTCGGGGTTCGGGTATGGCATAGGCGCCAGGAGAACGGCGTAGATTACGCTGAAGATGGCGGTGTTAGCACCAATGCCGATGGCCAGGGTGGCCATCGCTACGGCGGCGAATCCCGGGTTTCTACGCAGCAGTCGCACACCAAAACGCAGGTTCTGCAAGAATCGGTGGACGGTCTGCCAGCCTTTTGCGTGTGCCACCATGCCACCACCGAGGAGGCGCAATCCAAAACGAAAATCCTGCAGCTGCGTCACGGTTACCTCGTTTCTACTCGTAGCGTGGCGCCACCATGGGATCAACTTCAGCAGCGCGGTATGCTGTGGCACCGGAAGGTTCCAAGGTGAAACGATCTGCCCCGCTGTCAAGCCTGCAGCTCTCGGCGCAAGACTGTGACCAATCCAGGGCAAAGTGTAACCGCCTGATGGCAAAGGACATGAGGATGCCGCTGTCCAACGGTAAGTGTTTGAAGGTGTCCACGGACGGCCTTTGATGTCCGGAAGCGAACAGGTCCTTTGAGCACAATTGTAGGACGGGAGGTTTTCCTTGGAGGTCCAAGGCGAGGATTATTGTTGCAGAATCTGTAGTGCCGTATCGACAGTGTTCCGGAGAGAGCTGTGTTGAATTGGGGCAGTCGAGGCGGAGCATTGACGACACGGCGATTGGGACTAAGCCGCTTCCGGGAACCCAGGCGCTATGGGTTTTGAATGAGTTTGTTGGGGTGCGAGGAGCGAAGAAGCGCATTGCAGGGAAAGTGAGCGGTGGGTTGCGCTAGTGGGGGTGCCGCAACTCGCTGGCGACCTGATTCGCGGTCTGGTCCATAAGCTGGGAGACCAGGATTTCGTTCGGTGATTGATCGTGCGCTTTAACGACGCCGGAGGCCCACTCTTCCAGTTCCCCCGCCCGCATGATCCGGTACGAAACGGTTGCGCGGTGATCGTCGGAAGCACCGGCACGAGGGTCACCCGGAGCACTACCGACCTGGATTGAGCGGGGCCGGGGACTGCTAATATCCGACGTGCCAGAATCGATTACTTCAATTACGTTGGTGTGCAGAATGAACTGGCAGTTCTGCTCGCGTACGGCTGGATCGGTCTCCGAATTTGATTCCAGCAGGACGGTTTCTATGCGGGCGGCCTTGCCCTTGGTCACATCCTTGCCCTTGTTGGCTCGTTCGAACGCCTTAATTAGTTGGTTGCGCTGCCATGTCGTGTCGATCAGGTTCCGCGAGCTATTCTGGAGGGTGGAGACGCACAGTCGAATGGGTTCCGGTCTGTTCTGGGCATGGGCAAAGGACACCAGTAGGATTGACGACAGCAAGGCCGACAGTCGTCGCATCGAGTCTCACCCCCTTGTCGGAGGAACCGAATATCAAACAAGATACACCTGCAATCGCCAGTCAGGCGAATTTCGACTCACAACCAGACCTCACGTTGCGGTACCCGGCGTTAAACCCATAACACTCACTGACTGGTTGAGTCCTCGTCATTGAGATGATCCCACGCGTTTTTCGCCACCAAGTGCAAGGCGTCGCGCGGGCACTCGCCCGCGCCGTACAAGCAGAGCCTGTTTCGTATAGTGCGATTTCGTGCGGTTTTCGACGCGCCTTTTTTCCCGGCCCGGGTTCTTACCATCATGCGGCAAACCATTCTGCTGACCCTGCTGCTCGCGCTCACGACCGGCTCCGTTCTCTCCCAAACCACGGTCCAGGTCCGGAGGGCCAGCGATTTCGTACACTCAATGGGCGTCAACGTCCACCTCGAATACTCGGGCACTCCCTACCAGCACTACGCCGCCATCAACTCCAGGCTGATCGAACTCGGCATGCACCACGTGCGCGACGAGATCAACGACACGGCCAACCAGCAGTTCGTCTCCGAACTGCGGCAGATGAAAGCGATGGGCTACACCGTCTGTGGCCTGATTGAGGGCGGCAACGACTACCCGCCAGCAGGCGAAGGGCTGGAGTCACGAAAGGTGGTCCCGATGATTCAGAACCTTTTGCCCTCGATTGATGCCGTCGAGGGCCCGAACGAGCCTGACGACTCGACCACACCGCCGTTCGCATACGGCCTCGACTACCTGCTCTATCCACAGGGCGCGATCAACGAATCGGAGAGCCTTTGGGAGATCGTCAAGGGCGATCCGACGATCAGCGACTTGCCGGTGCTCGTCATGTCGGAAGGAACGCCGCAAGACTTCCTAAAGCTGGCGGCCATAACTCCGCCACCGATTCATTACGCCAACCTCGGCAACATGCACGCCTATCAGAGTGGCCTATGGGCCGACTGGGGCTTGACGCACATGTACATACGCCTCGCCCGGAAGCTGACCGGCACCCTTCCGCTCTGGACCACCGAAATGGGCTACCACAACAACACGAATTTCCTGAGCGATGGTGAGGAGCAGGGGGTCTCGGAGCGAGCCTCGGCGATTTACCTGCCGATTGCGTTCCTTAGTGGATTCAGCTACGGAGTGCAGCGGACATTTTCTTACGAGTTAATCGACGAACAGCCCGATCCGCCCCTCGCCAACTGCACCCAGCAGGACCAGGCGCGCTGCATGGGCGAAGGCTATTACGGCCTTCTGCGTTACGATGGCACGCCCAAGCCCTCGTTCACCGCGCTGAAGAATCTGATTGCAATTCTCCAGGAAGCAAGTTTGGAGCAATTTGCATTGGCAAATCTGGGATCGCTCAGCGTCACGTTTTCTGGCGCTCCGTCCAAGATGGGCTACACCTTACTCGAGAAATCGAACGGCGATTATTACCTCGCACTCTGGAACGACCTGAAGGTCTATGAGTTGGCGACAGCAACATCCGCGGGCTACGACCTGGACAGGCAGCCAGTGCCCGTGACGATCACGTTTTTGGATCCGTACAAATTCACCGTCTATGCGCCCAACGACCCCAGCGGCGTGAATCCCACGAGCGCGTACACGATTTCAACCACTCCCAATTCGATCCAGCTCAACCTACCCGCCAAAGTCCTGCTGCTCAAAATCGCTGCAAGTCGCTGATGATTTTCCGTGAAGCGCGTCTACTCCGGCATCGCCCCCCAAAGTAGCAGCGCGATAACGGGCGAACATCGATTACGCTCTTGAGGGGTTTTGAGCGCTGTCGCCGAGTTACGTCACCCCAAGAATTCCAGAATTCCAAGACAAGAAGGCAGTTTTGACAGTTCCCAGATGCCTCATGGCCTCCTCAAATATTGACGTGAGTGACCAGCAGGGCGGCTCGGAAATCAAACACCGGACGCCGTGGAGGCAAAATGCAAGCTTCCCAATTGAACTTCAGGTACATCTTCGTTCTGGCAACCGTCTTGACGTCTCTGCAGAACCTTCACGCTCAAACGATCAACAGCAACCTGGCCATGGTGCTCAACATGCCTGTCGGTTCGACGTCGGAGGTCGCCGGCACCGGTTGGGGTGCGGTCGGCGGAGTCGGCTACAACATCAACGAGCGCAACGCAGTCATCGGCGAGTTCATGTGGAACCGGATGTATCCTTCTGGCAGCGTGCTGCAACCGCTCCAGACGGCCTCTTTGCCGTCCGACAAACTCAACGGGAACAGTAACCTGTATGCTCTGACTGGAAATTATCGGTACGAGTTGCGCGGCCGAATGCTCGGCACCTATCTCATCGGGGGCGGCGGCTGGTATTTCCGCAAGAACTGGCTCTCGAGAGAGATCACCTCAGGGACCGGCACCGTTTGCACTCCGGCCTGGCTGTGGTGGGGATTCACTTGCACGTCGGGCACAGTGACGGCCGATCAGAGACTGGCAACCTCCACCACAGACGCTTGGGGCGTGAACGCTGGCATAGGGATCACGGTCAGAGTTGGCGAAGCTCCTTACCGGCTGTATACGGAGGCACGCTATCACTATGCCCCAACCAAGAACCTCGGCACGCAGTTCATAGCGGTCACGGTAGGCATCCGATACTGAAAAAGCGATTTCCAGGGGTCGCTGCAACGCTGCCGCCAGACTGTAAGAGCGATGACCGGGGAGTAATGTCCTCGCAGGAGGCGGTCCACGTCTCCCTGATGGAGGTAATGCCAACATCGGGCAAAGGGACTCTGGGCACTTGGTGGTGCCATTTGGCAGCGTGGTGGTCGGACACAGAGCCGACATAAGCCGACGCATGAGCTGGAACTAAGTTCTATCCCAACCATCTCTCCTTGCGCCGAGCACTCGAGTGGAATGGCTGGTTTCGTCAGTTGATGTAACGTGTCGCCCCGGCCGCTTAGGGATTTCCCTAGTTGTGCAGAGGTAGGGCGGAAACTAGAGTGTTGTTGGAGTGCTTCAAAAGATAAGCCGATTCGTAGAATTCGGTGTTCCACTTTGCAACGTTCGCGCTCCCGTTGACCCTGCGGTACGAAATACTACAAGGACGACCACTTCAACAAACCATAGCTCCCTCGCGGCAGGGATGAAGCACGCTAGGAACTCCCTAACGTGGTTCCAAAGGACCCGTCCCGCACCAGGAGGACCGAAATGAACTGCAGAACAGTAGGGTTAGTCTTCCTTGCAGGGATCTTCGCCGCTATCAATCTTTCCATCACGACGTCTGCCCAGACAACCCCCTTTACAAAGCCTCAGGTCGCGGACCGCATCCGCAAAGTGGAAGACGGCGTGGACCAATTCCAAAAGTATCTCGAAAACCGCGGACAAGACGCCAAGAACCGGGCGGACACGGCCCAGAGCAACGGAGCCACAACGCGCCGGCAGCGGTCAAGTTCAGCGAACACACAAGCCCGGGGAGACCAAGCCAAGCAAACGAAAGACGATCTCGAAAACGCCATGGACGACCTGAATCGCAGCACGAACCGTCTGCGGCGCAAGTTCGATCCCACATCGAATTATCTGGAGACAAAAGTGCAAATGGAACAGGTCATGGATAGCGCGCGCCGCGTGAATCAGGTGATGGTGAAGGGGAACTACGGCAGCCAGGCCGAACGCTACTGGGCTGCCTTGCGCACGAACATCAATGATCTTGCACGGTGCTACAACTTAACGCCCCTAGGCGTGTAAGGTTGCAATTCACGAGCTGGAAGAATTGGGGATTTGGTATGGGCAGATTCAACAGTTTCGGACTCACTGTCTTCTTCCTGAGCCTGATCACGCTCTGTGGCTGTCAAAACCTGGTTCCACACGACACGCAGAGCTTACTCGATCCCAAGTTTCACCGGTCAGATGTCGTTGGCATTGTGGCGGGGTTTGGAACGACCTTTGCCGCTGTGCCGGACTTGGTCGCGATGCTCAGGCGACGGTCAAGTGCTGGCATGAACCCAAGGATGACGGCAATCATGGGTGCCTTTCAGGTTCTATGGGTTTACTACGGTTTGTTGATTCTTTCGCGACCGGTGATCGCATGGAACGTGGTCGCGGTGTTGATCAATTTCCTAAGCGTCGGCGCGTACCTTTATTTCGTCCGCAAAGAAAAAGCCGAACCGAAGAAGGTGCCTCGGAGTTGACGGACGGGAGGGACTTCCGATGGTTGACGTAAAATCCCCCAGCACTTCTAGGATCAATTTGCGCGTGGACAATGAACCCTCAGCCAGGTGTCGGACTTGAGTTCATCAAGCTGCAAATTCCTGCGAGTCCTGAAGGGAATCGAGTTGGCTCAATAAAGGAGGCCGTATGCGTAAGCTGCGTAAGTCAACGATTTCAGCTGTGTTCTTGAGTGTGTTGATAGGTCTTTCGCTCGGGTGTTCACGCCGTTCGAGTGACGAAACGCTCGCCCAGGATATTCAGAAAAAGGTTGCCGCGGATCCGGAAACAGACAACTCGCAAGTCGCAGTGACGGCTAAGGACGGTAAGGTAACGCTGAGCGGCAAGGTGAGCACGCCAGCAGCCCAGCAGAAAATCGACGAGATAGCACGCGCAGAGTCGGGAGTCGCGGGCGTCGATGACCAAACGACGATCGCGCCTGAGGCGATGGCCGCTACTCCGAATGCTGCTGCGCCACCTCCAGCTGTGGAGAAGCCCAAGCCGGAGCCAATCGTACTGCCGGCCGGAACTGTTCTTACTGTCAAGACACAACAGGCACTGAGCTCCAAGAGTAGTCAAGCAGGCCAAACGTTTCTCGCCACGCTGGCTCTACCGTTGAGCGTGGATGGAAGGTCGGCCATACCTGCGGGATCGACCGCCAGCGGCACCGTGGTGACAGCCAAGGCCAAGGGCAAGGTAAAAGGTGAAGGGCAGCTTGACCTAGCACTTACGAGCATTACAGCGGGTGGACATACATATCCAATCAAGACCGGGTTGCTGAGCAGCACTGTGAAGGGAAAGGGCAAAAGGACAGCCGCTACTACAGGCGGGGGAGCGGCTGGAGGTGCGCTGATTGGAGGCATCGCGGGAGGAGGCAAGGGCGCCGCTATCGGTGCCGGGGTGGGAGCCGCCGCAGGTTTTATCGGGGGCACGTTCACTGGGAACAAGCAGATCGAAATCCCCGCTGAGTCAGCACTCAGCTTCACACTGGCTCAGCCTCTCACACTGCCGCCGCCGGGCCAATGACTTCAATCACAGGCAGAGGAGGGGCTGCAAAACTCGTGACGGGCGCCCATTCCCATCGCTCACAACCCAAGCGAGGTACCACAATCCCGCGCTCGTGTTCCTCTCAACTTTGAAAAGCGGCAACTGACGTAAAGTCCTCGTAACACTCAAAATGCCGGGACAGGGATTTTGAGCGCTTGGTTCCAACAGTTCCGCGCCCATGGTTCGTCGGCGATCACCTGCCTGGGGAGTAATGAAAGCGGCGAGCTTGTTCCTGTCCCGGCATGCCTGTGTGTCTTCCGCGCAGACGGGATATAACTCTCCCTACCCCGCCGCCACAACGATGCGATCTTCGGATCTTCGGAAAAGCCACGGCTTACCAGAGCTTGCTTGACCCAGTTCGCGAGCCGCTGGCAAATTCGATCTGACAACTCGAAGTTCGCATAGCCCAACTCCGTCGAAAAATATTAGCAGGGCGATGGACCCAAAAAGGGCGAAACAGAGATTAATTGAGTCACTATAACTTTTGCCAGTTGCTGACAGGCCAAAGCGGGCTCCAGATAGACGTGCTAAGACTTTGGGTCCAACTTTAGGCGAGGACCTGGCCGGATAAGCCGATCGACTCGCCTGGAACGGTTTGGTGGGCTTCTTCACCCCTTCAGAAGTTCTTAGATTTCAGCGCAGGCCAACGTGCAATTCGTCCCCAGTACCTCCGTTCACGCTCGAATACGACGACTCAATCGCTAAGGAGTACCCTATGAAATTCAGATGGCTGGCAATCGCACTCGGATTGGCCGCTTTCAGTGCGGCGCCCTGGACGTTCGCGCAGACGCAAAATCCAAGCCAGAATCCAACGCAAACGCAGAGTCCAACGGCCGATCCCGACCAGGGTCAGCCCAAGGCGGGCGACGTGCAGGATGCCCCCAAGCAAGCGCCAGCCCCCCTACCAAGCCTGGATGATAGCCAGATCAAGCACAACGGCGGCAAGACGGATATTGATGCGGTCGGGAGCCGGAACGTAGGCTGCGGGCGCGGAGTGGGCAATTGGTACTCCATTGAGGGACAGGTAGCGACCGGCCGCCAGTACGCCCAGCAGATCGAATCTCAGATCAAGTTGATCAAAGACCCTGTGATTACGGAGTACGTAAACCGCGTGGGCCAGAATCTGGTTCGGAACTCCGATGCGCAGGTTCCGTTCACGATTAAGGTGATTGACTCGGATGTGGTCAACGCTATGGCGCTGCCGGGCGGATTCTTCTATGTGAACTCCGGCCTGATTCTGGCCGCGGATGAGGAAGCCGAAATGGCAGGTGTTATGGCGCACGAGATCGCGCACGTGGCGGCTTGTCACTATGGCCGCGAGATGACGCGGGCCAACCTGCTGCAGCTCGCATCGCTAGCCGCAGTCTTTATGGGCGGCCCAATCGGCTACGGCATTTATCAGGGCCTGGGACTGGCCGTTCCGCTGACTTTCCTGCACTTCTCGCGTGCATTCGAATCCGAAGCGGATTACCTCGGAATCGAATACATGTACAGGGCGGGATACGATCCGTCGGGTTTCGTGTCGTTCTTTGAAAAGATTCAGGCGATGGAAAAGAAGAAGCCCGGGACGCTGTCGAAGGCTTTCGATACGCACCCGCAGACGCCGGACCGGATCGAGAAATCGCAGGCCGAGATTCGCAAGATTCTTCCCGCCAAGCCGCAGTATGTTGTGACGACTTCTGAATTTGACGACGTGAAGTCGCGGCTGGCGGCTATCGAGAATAAACACAAAGTGATCGATGAGAAGGATTCCAGCAAGCCCAGTTTGCGGCGAACGTCGAACCAAACCGACCAGTCGGGGGATACCAAGACCGACGATGATCGGCCGACGCTGAAACGGAGCGACGGTTCGAACTAACAAGGGGATCCGTCGCTAATCACAACCCCTCTTTCACTCTAGAACCTAACTCACTGCGACAAATCGATCCCATCGCTCGGAGGCTCTCCCATGCGCGCCTACGGCAAATTTGTGCTGAGCACGTTGGTTGCCGGATTCCTCGTCGTCGCTCCAATTTACCTCGCCGCCTTGTTGCTACTCAAAGCGCTGAAATCTTTAATCGGTCTTGTGCAGCCTATCGCCAAGCTGCTTCCGGCATGGTTGCCCGCGGAACAGTTTCTTGCTTTGCTGCTCATCTTGATTCTCTGCTTCCTTACTGGGGTCGGGATCCGCACTCGGATCGGGTACGCAATTTGGGAGCAAGTCGAGAAGTCCTTGTTCCAGAGAATCCCCGGCTACGCACTGTTTCGAAGCCTGGCTCAGCGAATGGCCGGGGAGAGTGAAGAGACGACATGGAAGCCGGCACTAGCCGAGATTGAAGAGGCTTTGGTCCCCGCTTTTATTATTGAAGAACTTGACGATGGGCGTCTCACCGTGTTCGTTCCCTCGGTTCCCACGCCGTTCGCCGGAGCCATCTATATTCTCAGCCCGGATCGTGTCCATCCGCTGAACGTCCCTTTTACGCAGGCGGTCAGGGCGATTTCCCGATGGGGATCAGGTTCCAAGGATCTTGTCGCTGCGATGGAACAGAAAGGACGTTGATTTTCACGATAAGCTACGGGGGTCGTTGCTAAGGCCTGCTTACATCCACGGTCTGGTTACCCATGGGGATCCGCTATCTTAGGAGCGCCGGGCAGGATGCAATGATTGCACTCTAACCCGGCGCACTGTTTTGGCATCGCCTAATGGGAGAATTTCCGCGGTTCGGCTCTATGCTGTCGAGTCTAGGCTGCTCTCTTGGCGCCAATTCTCTCCGCCATCTCAGGTTCAGCGATCCTGCGCAGCCACTGCTGCGTCCGCTCGGCTAACGCGAGCTTATCCGCGAGGCAGGTTTCCAAGAGTGCCGCGACTCCATAATTGCCAGAGACGTCGGCCGCCGCGATGAGCGTCTTGAACTCGGCGGCGCGGAGATGAGCAAGGTTGTTAAGTTTCGCGAGGATGTAGAAACGCCGCGTCGTCGTGTCTTTAATGTCTGCTACTTCTTTGCGGAAGTCCTCGGCAAGCGCTTCGTAAATCCGAGCCCTCGTTGGACTCAGTTCCACCGGCTTCTCATCAATAAGCCTGAAACATTCATCGAGGGTCTCGACGACTTTTTGCGAGACAAAGGTGCGAGCCTCCAGGGCCTGCTTGATATCGGGATCTTCTGCGAGCTCTGCCAGGTTCTGGAAAATCTTTGTCGTCTTTGCACCGCCCTGCCGTAGATCGCTGAGCATGAGCACGAAAATCTGTTTCGGATTCTTGATTGGCATTGAAAGTCTCCTTGATTGATTGTTGTTGATCGCTCTTGGTTGACTGTGAGTGAGGGACGAATAGGAGTGCGGCGTCGGTCGGCTGCGATGCGACGTCCAGGTAACTGCCATTCAAGCCCAACGCGCGGCACTTTGCCACTAGGGAAATCCCTAGGGTGAGGGCAACGCGCGACGATCACGCGGGCCAGGGTACTCCACAAAATCCATACCCAAGAGCGATTCTCCTCTAAGTCCCTATGACAGTTGGCGATACGCCCCATTACGCAAATTGACTTCTACGAGGGGTTCTGAGTGTAACGGCCTCCATTTCACTCGATGACTTTGCCCGGCGCTTTTCAAAAGTGCAAAATCCCTAAAGGGGCAGCGAATAGTGAAGATTTCTTGTCGCAGTTTGGCAGTTTGTACTCGCACCCTGGCAGGTTTCAGCGGTACTCTATGTCTACGAACTGAGTGGGGTCAGCACAGTGGTTCGGAGAACAATTCCGAGGGAGATCGAGATTTAAGAGTCACTGGAATCCGGGCTCCGTTGGCCCGCAAGATTGCTGCCCATCGAACCCCGGGACAACATGCGAGACCAGGTCTCACACTCTATCGACTGCTACGCGGACTGCCACTAACCCCAGGCACGGGGGGAGGAGTTGCGTTCCCTGAGCATCACAATCGCCGGCGGATTGCTGCGCAGCCAATTGTTGACGCCGTATACGACTCCGGTGGCGTACCTCTGGTTTGACCGATTGGCACAGAGTTTTGCGCCCCACCGGATCGGCAATCCCATTCCGCAAGAGGGCATGACGGACTAAGCGATGAGCATCTCGGCGCCATTTATCCGTCGTCCGATTGGCACTTCGCTGCTGGCGATGGCGTTGCTGCTGTCGGGAATCCTCGCATTCAATTTTCTTCCCGTCGCCTCCTTGCCGAAGATGGACTTTCCCGTGATCAGCGTCGGCGCCTCGTTGCCGGGAGCCGATCCGCAAACGATGGCATCGGCCGTAGCGACGCCGCTCGAGCGGCAGTTTGGACGCATCGCGGCGATCAACCAGATGACTTCCTCGAGCCAGCTGGGAAGCACTGGAATCGCGCTGCAGTTCGATCTGAACCGGAACATTGATGCGGCAGCGCGCGACGTGCAGGCGGCCATTAATGCGGCGCGAAGCCAGTTGCCAGCCAACCTGCCGAGCAATCCCAGTTATCGAAAAGTGAATCCCTCGGATGCTCCCATTCTGTTGCTGGGATTAACTTCTGATACCACGACGGTGCCTCATATGTACGACGCCGCCGACTCCATCCTGGCGCAGAAGCTGGCGCAGGTCGAGGGAGTCGGTCAGGTCTTCGTATGGGGATCATCGCAGCCAGCGGTGCGCGCGGAAGTGAATCCGACTCTGTTGAACAAGCTTGGAATCGGTCTGGACACGGTGCGGAATGCCCTGAACGCGGCGAACGCTAACCGGCCCAAGGGGGCAGTCTCGAACGGATCGAGGATGTACGTGCTCGGCGACACCGACCAGCTGTTCACGGCGGACCAATATCGCCCCCTCATCGTGACCTACCACGATGGGGCGGCAGTGCGGCTTGGCGAAGTGGGCGAGGTCATCGATTCACTGACGGACAGGCGCAATCTGGGGTTGATCAACGGGAAGCAAGGAGTCATGCTGGCGATTTTTCGACAGGCGGGAGCGAACATCATCGACACCGTCGACCGGGTGCAGGCGGTCATTCCCTACCTTCAGTCCTCGATTCCGCCGTCGATGAAGCTTTCCATTGTGATGGACCGGACGGTTTCGGTGAGAGCGTCGGTCAAAGATATCGAGCGGACGCTGCTGATTTCCATCGCGCTGGTGATCATGGTCGTGTTCGTATTTTTGCGCACTGTGCGGGCGACGATCATCCCCAGTATTGCTGTCCCGCTTTCGCTGGTAGGAACGTTTGGGGTGATGTACCTGCTGGGATACAGCCTCGATAACTTATCCCTGATGGCACTTGCGATTTCAACGGGATTCGTAGTGGACGACGCGATTGTGGTGCTGGAGAACATCACACGCTATATCGAGCACGGAATGGGAGTAGTGCAGGCGACGTTCAAGGGAGCAGCGGAGATTGGATTTACTGTGCTGTCGATGAGCACGTCGCTAGTGGCCGTGTTCATTCCTTTGCTGATGATGGGCGGAATTGTGGGAAGGCTCTTCCGCGAATTCGCCGTCACCTTGAGCGTGGCGATCGCAGTGTCGCTGGTGGTCTCGTTGACGACGACTCCGACGATGTGCGCAAAATTCCTCAGGCCGTCGAAGGAGAACGAGAAGCACAACATTTTCTACCGAACCAGCGAATGGTTATTCAACGGGCTGCTCGGCGGTTATACGCATGCGCTGAAGTGGGTGCTGCGATATCAGCTAGTGACACTGGTGGTCACGGTCGGCGTTGCGGTGCTGAGCGGGTGGCTGTACTACATCGTGCCGAAGGGATTTTTTCCCCAGCAGGATACCGGGCGCATCCAGGGGACGGTGATCGGGGCGCAGGACGTTTCGTTCCAGTCGATGGCCGAGAAGATGCGGCGCTACGTTCAGATCGTGATGGCCGATCCCGCAGTGGACACGATGGCCGGCTTCACGGGCGGAAATACGGCGCTGAACCAGGGACGATTCTTCGTGATGCTTAAACCGCCACAGCAACGCGGGCTTTGCCAGAAACAACATTTCTGGCAGTCCTGTCATTACGCGTCCGCTGATGAAGTGATTAATCATTTGCGAGGGAAGCTGGCAGTAGTACCGGGAGCGACACTGATTTTGCAAGCGTCTCAAGAACTCTCGATTGGTGGACGATATGGCAACGCGCAGTATCAGTACACGCTGCAGAGCGCGGATATCAGTGAATTGAATTCGTGGGCTCCGCGATTGTTGCAGAAGATGAGGCAGCTTCCGGAGCTGCGAGACCAGAATTCCGATCAGCAAGACAAGGGACTTCAAACCAAACTGGTGATTGACCGCGATACAGCCAGCCGCCTGGGGATCACGCCGCAGACGCTGGACAATGCCCTCTACGACGCGTTCGGGCAGCGCCAGGTGTCCACGATGTATCTTCCGCTGAACCAGTATCACGTAGTGATGGAGGTGGCAGAGCAATTTCAGCAGACGCCGGAAGCGCTGCAGAACATTTACCTGAAGTCGACAACAGGGTCACCGATTCCACTGGCGGCGTTCACTCATTTTGAGCCTTCCAACACACCGCTCACGGTCAGCCACCAGGGGCAGGTGCCTTCAGTGACGATTTCGTTCAATCTGGCTCCGGGAGTATCGCTGGGGCAGGCGACCGATGCGATTGAGAACGCCGAGCGCAGCATCGGATTCCCCCCTTCGATCAGTGCCAGTTTCCAGGGGACGGCCGCGGCATTCCAGGATTCGAAATCCAACATGCTGGTCCTGATTATCACGGCTCTAGCTGCGGTGTATATCGTGTTGGGCATGCTGTATGAGAGCTACATGCATCCGATTACGATCCTTTCGACGATCCCGTCTGCGGGCGTGGGAGCGTTGCTGGCGCTGATTCTCACGCACAATGAGTTGAACGTGATCGGGATGATCGGCATCATCCTGCTGATCGGATTAGTGAAGAAGAACGCGATCATGATGATTGACGTCGCGCTCGAGGTGGAGCGCAACCAGGGGAAGAAGCCGGCAGAGGCAATCTATGATGCCTGCATTCTGCGGTTCCGGCCGATCATGATGACAACGATGGCGGCGCTGCTCGGTGGGCTGCCGCTGGCTGTGGGGACTGGCGTGGGTTCGGAGTTGCATCGACCGCTGGGCATTACGATTGTGGGCGGGCTCATCGTGAGCCAGATGCTGACACTATTCACCACGCCGGTCGTATACGTCTATCTGGACCGCTTGAGACTGGCTTTGCGAGGCGGGGAAGATCATGCACTGTCGCAAACAGCTTCCCCGGGTCCGCCGCGGCCGAGTCCCGCTCATTGAAAACATTGTTGATTGTTGCCCTGCTGCGGCCCTGTATCCGACTATTGGATTTGCTGGATACCGTCCGCGAAATTCTCGACCATGAAGAGCTCAAGCCACGCACCGAGAGTGGATGATCCGGGTCGCGGAACAAGACCCGTTAGAGTGCACGGATGTGCGGAATCGTTCCGTCCAACTGCCTGTTGAACAATTCCCATTGCGCTCAAAACCCGAGACGAAGTTGTGGGGGAAACTAATCGTCACATAGGCGCGAGTTCCGTCTGGCGTGAACCCCAAAAGGATTCGAATTTGTACCAAGCGAAGTCTCTGCAGCCGATTCTCCAAACGAGCGGTGGGCGAGACTTCGACCGATATTGCTGAGGACTGAGGGACGCACGACGTCAATGCTGAAGGGAGAAGGTGAAAATGTCGCTGCCTGCCGCTATCGCAACATGTTGGTCGCGGCCGACCATGTAACTCATCGGCGAAGCATGCATGGTCTGGCCCGTGTTGAAATGCCAGAGCGCTGTGCCGGTGTGAGCCTCAACCGCCTCCAGGGATCCAGCATCATCGCCAAAAAACACCAACCCACTGGCGGTCGTTAGCGTTCCTCCCCAGGAATCACCGGGCCCTACTTGGGGATAACGCCACACTGGCTTTCCTTCCGCCAGAGAATACGCCAGCAGCGTTTTCTGAGCATGTTCCTCCGGCGGAAGTTTCGTGCCCGTACCGTAGTAGGTCTCGCCTGGGATAAACCGTCTCGGTTTACTGAAGAACAGATCGCAACTGTCCAGCGCCATTACAAAGAAAAGCCCGGTGTCGGGATTGAAGGAAGGCGAAAACCAATTGGTGGCCCCGTTGATGCCGGGGCAGATGTAGCTACCTTGTGGTGTGGGGATCCGACCCGACCGCAGGGGACGGCCAGAGGCGTCCACACCCGTGGCCCAGTTCAGCTTCTGCACAAATGGTGTGGCTCTCAGAAATTTGCCGGTGACGCGGTCTAACACATAGAGAAAGCCGTTGCGGTTCGCCTGCACCAGCAAGCGTCGAGTCCCGCCGCCCTCTGCGACATCGACCAGCACGGGTGTTTCATTGGCGTCATAGTCGTAAAGATCGTGAGGCGTGAACTGGAAATACCACTTCAACTCTCCGGTGTCTGGATCGAGCGCCAAGACACAAGCTGTATATAGGTCGTCACCAGGACGGGAATCTCCCACAAAGTCGGGAGCCGCGTTGCTGGTGGTCCAATACAAAGTGTTGAGTTTGGGATCGTAAGTGCCGGGCATCCATGTCGTGCCTCCACCATGAAGGTACGAATCGCCGGGCCAGCTGGCGGAGCCGAATTCTCCCGGTCCCGGAATCGTCCAGAAATGCCACTTCAGCGCGCCCGTCATGGCGTCATGGGCCTCCAGAAAGCCACGCACGCCCGAGTCTCCCCCGGACGTCCCCACGATTACTTCGTCTTTCACCACCAGAGGAGCGCTGGTTGCGCCATAGTGCTTCGTCTTGTCCGCGTACGTGACGTCCCACAACAAGTTTCCCGAGCGGGCATCGAGGCAAAGCAGGTGAGCATCATCGGTCTCCATGTAGACGAAGTTCCGCCAGACTCCAACCCCACGGCTATGGTGAGCAGCGGCGTCATCGAGTAAGCCTGAGCTCACGGGCCGCTGGTAGTGCCACACTACGCGCCCGGTTCGGGCATCCAGCGCAAATGTATCGTTCGCTGAAGTAACGTACATGATGCCGTTGACGACCACTGGGGTCGCCTCAAGCCTTTCTGAATTGCCCGGATGGAAAACCCAGACTGCGCGCAACTGCGCGACATTCTCGGGATTGATCTCGCGGAGGCTGCTATAGCGCTGTCCCGAGTAGTCCCCGTTGTAGGACGTCCAGTTTGCGCCAACCGGCTTCGCGACCAAGTCCTCCGCGCTCACGCTAACGACTGCGCTGATGGCCGTTTGGCCCGGGTTGGTCCGCGGCGGTATAGCCGGCGGCCGAAAAGACGGTAAGCGAGGCTAAAGCGAACGCTTTGCCGCAGAAATTCACTTCAGCGATTCTCCGGTGAGCTAACTCGAACTTCCTGGAGAGAACCGCGGTCCAAACCATTCCAATCTTCCAGGTGAAGCGAGATGCGGGCGGCTTTCTCAGCGGGAGCGATCTCGGTTTCGAGTCCGACCAGTTCGACGGGATCCACATTTTTCATAGGCACGCTCGTCCAACTCGGCGCCGTGTTCGTTGTAAAGGTGCGCCACCAGGCGTCCGGCGAAGAAAACTCCAAAGGCACCAGTAAGGTTGATCTTGCCACTCTCCCGACGAATGGCATGAAGAGGGCGTACCACAATACCGGCATCGGTCGCGCCGTGAAATTCGCTTTCCGCGCGGGTTGGGAACCATTCCGTCTCGAGATTGCAGCGTCTCCCCGGGCCGCAGCCGGCAGAGAGGCGAGTTGATCTCGGCTTCGAGGTAATAGGGAACACCGTCTCCGCCCGAACTCATGGAGGCCTCGCCATCGGCACTCAACCTTACTTCCGGACCGTTGGTCCAAAAGATGATCGATGCTTTGCCCGGATAGCTTCGGGAATCTTCAAACTGGAAGCGTTCGACCATTCCGTACTTGCTGCTGCCATCGACGACGGCAAGCCAGCCCGCTGTCGAGTCCAGCCACAGTTCGGCTGCCATGTGGACGTAATGCAGGGCAAACAGGCCGTCTTCTCTGATCGAGACCGCAGGATTTTCCGCGGGACCGAAGCGGACGTGGTAGCGGTTGAGATAGCTGCTCGCGGGATTCGCCGGGAGCGAACGTGTGGAAATCGTGGTTCATCTGCGATGGAGAACCCTGAGCCGCCGTATCGTATTGCGAGACCGACTGCATCGACCATTCCACGGTGTGGCCCGAGGTGTTCTTCATGGTGGCGCGAAAACGAATGCGCGGTGAGTCTGCATCCAGACGAATCGTGCGCTGGAACTGAATCCCGGTCCGGGGATCGGCCGGTCCCGTAAGTTCTATTTCACAGTGCTCGCCTTCCGAAACCTTTCGAAAGGCATACGGCCCATCGTCGAGCAGGTCGGAATTCCCCACCCAATGTTGTTCATCATCGTTTCCCTCGGGCAAGAGCCAGAGCTTGTCGCCGCCATAGTTGAACCATTGGCTCTGACTTGGCGGAAGGTATTTGCCTTCATACTTCTGGATTGACGAAGAGATAGGGGTGTCCGGCGAAAATGACCTGCACCAATCGTCCCCCATTCTGCGGCAGGACCATCAGTTCGACCCAGTGATTGGAAAGTTTCTGCGCGTGCCAACCCTTATAATCCGCGGGTTCAACGCGGCAGGGTGAGTTCGCGGCGTGGACGCGATTCACTTCTAGTCTGGCCAAATACAGGGCTAATCGCCAGACCCGCCAGAAACAGTGATAGGAGAAGCACATCGCATTGCGGCGGGTTCTGCGAGGCCACTTTGTCATCGTTGCTTCTTTCGGAGCGGCGGACCGCCAGCGACGTGCAAGTTTCGTTCGAGGCTCGGCTAGCTGCGTTGAAAACCGTTTCCGCGAACGAAAGAAAACCTAATCAAACGCAATAAATTGATGGGCGTCAAGCTTATTCTGTGATATACCAAATTCGCCTTGCGCACAAGCGATCGCGCGTCTTCCAGTTGCGCAGCTTTTCAACAGATGGAAATTTGCGGACCACGTTTCCATTAAGGAGGATGTGAATGGGTACCCGGAGTTCCAGTCGGCGATCATTCATGAAGTTGGCGGCCGCAGCTCCCCTGTTGGGCCAGATCGCGGCGCGAAATCTTTACGCGCAAGCCGCCACAGCGCTCGGCAAAGATCCCCGGCAGAATGTATACACCCGATTGGGAGTGCGAACCGTTATCAATTGCCGCGGAACGTGGACCTACCTGAGTGGGTCTCTGGAGTTCCCCGAAGTCCGTCAGGCCCAGATCGAGGCCGCGCAATATTTCGTTAACATGCTAGAACTACAGCGCGGTGCCGGGCGCCGCCTGGCGGAGTTGACCGGCGCCGAGTCAGGGATGGTCACCTCAGGCGCTGCTGGCGCGATGGCCGCGGCAACAGCCGCATGCATGGCCGGAACCAACGACAAGTATGTCTGGCAACTGCCCGATACGACCGGCCTGAAGCATGAAGTGATCATGATGGGCGGGCAGGAGCGCATTTGACAGCGCGATCCGGCTGACCGGAGCGAAACTGGTGCTCGCCTATTCTCCTGAACGAACTGTCCAACGCCATCAATGAAAACACGGCCATGATTTATACCACCGATCTGGGGGAGAAACTGGAGCGCGAACTTGCGGTCGCGAAAGAACGCAAGATCCCAATGTTGCTGGATGACGCCGCGGGCATTCCTCCTGCGGATAACGCCCGGCTCTACGCCCGGATGAAGATTGACCTTTACGCTTTCTCCGGCGGAAAAGGGCTGTGCGGACCACAGTGCAGCGGTTTACTGCTGGGGCGAAAGGACCTGATTGAAGCAGCCTTGATGAACTCCGCTCCACGCGAAGGATCAGTTTGCCGCCCCATGAAAGTTGGAAAGGAAGAAATCATCGGATGTCTGACTGCGCTTGGAGACCTGGCTGAACATGGATGAGAAGAAGATCTACAGCGAGTGGAACGCTCGCGTAGACCGCATTCGGAAGCTGGTCGACACCGTGCCGGGTGTGAAGACGGACGTCTACATTCCCGATGATGGAAACCGCTTCCCAACGTTGAAAGTCTCGTGGGACCAAGCGGCTTGGGCGTTCACAACCTCGGACTGCGTGCGGAAGTTGCGGGCGAATGATCCCGTCATCGAAGTGCTCGGTTCCGACAATCCAAGCCTGGTGACGGCCGTGCGCGAAGGCAACCCGAACCACAAAGAACGCAAAGAGGCAGACCACATCGAACTGGTTTCCATGACCATACAGCCTGGGCAGGAAATCGTTGTGGGACAAAGGCTGCGGGAAATTCTGAGTGCGGCGCAGAAGGGAAAATCTACGGATTGATCTTGACGCTCTTGATCCCAGGACGGTGATGAAGGGTTCGAATGCGAATATTGCTTGCCGCATTGATGTTGTTGTCGAGGCTCGGAGTCGAGGCTCAGGTTCGGGCTGTGGTTCCGGCGCCTGCTAACGCCGAAGCGAATCGTGTTTACTCACCTGGCGTAGACGCTGGCGACTACCTGTACATCTCCGGACAAGGACCCCGTCGTCCCGACGGCAGCCTACCAGGAACCTTTGACGCACAGGTTCGGCAAGCTCTGGAGAATGTCAAATCAGTTGTCCAAGCCGCCGGTCTGACCTTGGAGCACGTGGTCTATACCCAGGTTTACCTCGAGGACGTCGGCAAGTATGGAGAAATGAACCGCGTCTTCGCAGATGTCTTTGCCAAGACTCCTCCCGCACGGGCTGTGCTGGGTGTCGCCAAGCTTCCCGAACCCTCTGTTCAGATCAGTGCCGTTGCGGTACGCAATCTAGCTGACCGGCGGCCCATCATTCCGCAAGGGTACAAGTCCGAAGAGTCAGCCTCGCCCGGCATTCTCACTCACGACCGGCTGTTTCTTTCGGCCATGCCAGGCAGCGATCCCTCTACCGGCAAGGTTCCGGAGGACCCCGCAGCCCAAGTAGACCTCGCGCTGGACCGCATGAAGGCCGTCTTGGAAGCGGCTGGTCTCGATCTCCGGCACATGGTTTTCGTCAATCCCTACCTGACAGCCGCCATCCCGATGCGGGTCATGAATCAACGCTATGCAACGCGCTTCGAATTCGGCAACACTCCGGCACGGGCCACGATTGAGGTTTCCAGTCTTCCGGGTGGTGCCCACATCGAGTACACCGGCGTCGCAGTGCGCGACTTGAAGCAAAGGCAGGCGGTTCGACCTAAGAACATGCCACCCAGCCCAACAGCGAGTCCGTGCGTATTTGCCGGTGAGACTTTGTATTGCTCCGCGAAGAGTGGCTTCATTCCTGGACCGCACGGAGGCGTTTATGCCTCCACCACGGCCCACCAACTCCGGCAAACGATGCGAAATCTGCTCGACAACCTTGAAGAAGCCGGTATGAATTTCGACGAGGTTGTGGCTACGAACGTCTACCTGGATGATTTGTCGGACACGCGGGCGTTCGATGAGGTGTATGCCCAGTATTTCGGCCATGTGCTGCCAGCTCGAACGACGATCGAACAAATTGCGCCTGGCGAACGCGCTCCTAACCAGGAGGATCAATACCCCGACTTGGAACAGGTATCGCTTATCGCGATCCGAAGCCCTTCCAGTCGGTGAAGAACCGTTTCGAATCGCATCGGAGGTACTGTACATCCAGCGCCACTCCATTTGCCCATTCGATGACTGCCCCTTCGGATCAAGGCGAGGAGGTTCAATTCTTGAAAGCCGCCACATCTCCCCTTAGGACGGTGATGGAGGCCTTCGGCAGAACGAACGCAGTCTGCGAGCCTGATTCCAGAGTAGTCGCGACTGGTGGGTGATCCGGATCCGGATGACTATTTGGGCCGTCGTTAATCCACACGTATTGTTCGCTCCCAAACGTCACAAGGGTAACCGGCCCCGAAAACGTATCTTTCTGCTTGCTTTTAGAATCCTCAAATTGAACGCGCACACTGTGCGGGTTGCTCTCGTCCCGGTTCACCAGCATGATTGACCACTTCCCATCGGGACGGTGCACCGCGTACGACGTGACCAAAACATTGCCTTCAGCATCCTTGATGTCCGTGGAAGAGGGGAACATGTGATGCACGCCAGAGCGGTGCTGCACCCACTCCTGGTTGATCATGTGAGCCGCATAGTACGGCGATGTGTAGCCGAGGATGTCGTATTCCTCGTTCGAAACAAAGTTCGACCACGAGGACCAACCCAGACACGTTTTCTGAATACCCTGCGGCTGAATGGGCGAATGATAGAAGGCGGCGCCTCCTCCCTCGAAGAACGATCCAACGTTATCGGCGAGCCACAGCGCCGCGAAGATTGTGGTCATGGGTCCGGTGAGCGCAGCTGCCAGATGATTCTCCGTCACCATGAGCGGGACATCTTTGGGGACACCGTCGTCCCTCCACACCTGCAGGATGTGCTTCATTAACTGCGGCTCGGTGTACAAAGTTTTCCACGTGATGTCGCAAGGCTCGAACGGATAGTGCTCGAACGACACGAACGCCAGGTCCGAAATGCGGCCGTGCGCCTTCAAGTAATCTATGAAACGGCCCATCCATGAGATCCGGCCCTGCGCGTCGGGCCAGACTCGGATGTCCTCATTCACGCCTTCAAATACCGGCCCACCCAGCTTGAGCTGGGGATCAACCTTGTGGATCGCAGCGGCCCATTGAATGTATAAGGCACCGTAGTCTTCCGGCATGGCGTGCTTGCCATCCGGCTCCTCGCCCAGTTCGACGTACCCGACGCGGTAGCCGCGTTTCTTGATGTAGGCAATCTGGGCGGCAGCGTCGTCCGGTGTGCCGTAAAGCATGGTGACCGGAATCATCGCCGGGAGATTATTGGTGATTCCGCTGGTGAAGAACAGATCGAAACCGCTGTGCTGGTAGCTGCCGGTGGCGTTTACGTCAGTGGCGGAGTGCCAGGGATCGATCGATGACGTTGTGAAGGTCGTTGGTCTGTCGCCGAAATTCTTTTGAACTTCAGCAAACGCGCCGCTGGAGTCGACGCTCCCCAGGCGGATTTCTTGAATGGCGTATCCCACACAGTTTCGGACGTCGTCGGCTCCGTGCAGATCGCAGGTGTTCGACGATTCCGTCATCAGGATGCGCACGTACTGAGCGCTGACAGGTGCGTCGGCCAGCTTCAGATTGGCCGTCCCGCCCGGCGCGTTCTTGATTGCGCCCGAGGGAAAGGTCTTCCACACGCCCTGAGGGCCTCCATCAAAGTCGAGAGCGCGGGTTCCCGCCCAGTACTCGACCTGATACGTCGTGGCATACGGGCTCGCCCACGCGATCCGTATCGCGTTCACCGGTTTTTCGGCCTTCAGATCCACGACAACCCATTGCGGGTGCAGCGCGTCGCTTTCTCCAGAGAACTTGCTGGTCAGGTACGGGTTGCTCTTCCAGTAGCTGAGGTTCGGGCCTTGCAGCGGGCGGTCTCCGCTGGTCGAAAAACCGCGGTGGGGCAATGCATAGGAAAGGATGTAGCGCACTGGCTCTTGAAGATCTGTGCTGCCGGTAAAGTATCCGCTCTTGTGTGCCGGATCGCTCCAAGTTCCATTCTCGGTCCAGTGCCAGGCAGCCATGCGGAGTTCGGAATTGTTGCGATACGTGATTGGCCCCCAGCCCGCGGAGAGCGACTCCTGAAGAATGTGTGGCGTGTAAACCTTATCGATGTCGTTATGGGACAGAACATCGATGGAGCTGCCAAGAGCGCTGTCGGGATCGAAGGAGTTGATGGCGTGCCCCGGAGTCGCATCGACGTGGACCGTTGCCGTTGAATCCGCGGAGGACTTCGATTGGGCCGCAGCAGTGCTAAGCGCGGCTGCCGCAAGAATCATGATGGCAATGGCCAACCTGCTTTGCAGTTTCCTTGCAAGCTTTCGACGCACGCTAATCTCGGTAAAGAAACTGAGCTGCATAGAATTCTTCTCGTTCGAAATGGAAAAGTGCTAAGTGCTTAAGGGCTGATCAGACAACCGTTTCACGTTCCGAGCGGACTCGGTCACAGCATCGGCTCGCAGCACAGTAAGGTGACGCGATGGATCAACGATCAACCAACTTGCCGCGCCGACCAGGCACAACGCGGCTGCCACCAGAAATGAGGTCGTCCATCCGAACTGGGCAGCGATCCATGGAGTGAGAGACGCCGTAAGTGCCGCTCCGGTCTGGTTTCCCATATTCATAAAACCTGATACCGAGCCTGAGGAGGTGCCCGCAAGATCAGCCGTTACGGACCAGAAGGAACTTTGGGCGAGATAAAGCGCTCCTGCTCCACCGGCGAGCACGACACTGGCCAGTCGGGCGCTTTGAACCTGCGAGCCCAAGGCAATGAATATGCCGGCGATGGTAATTCCGAATGCTGCGAGACCGCAGCGTCCGACCCGCGGTCCCTGCCATTTTGTCAACCGATCGTTAATCGTTCCCCCTAAAAGGCAGCACACGAGCATCGCGAGAAAGGGCAACATCGTATAAAAGGCGCTTGCCTTCAAATCCAGGCCACGCACTTTTGCAAGATAGCGATAAAACCAGCTAAAAAATATCCAGGCTACGTAGCCATAGCAGAAGTAGCTCACGGTAAGGGCCCAGACTGTTTTGCTCTGGAGAACGCGCCGCCAGGGCACGAGCGCTTTCTGGTCATGGCTCGACTCCGTTTGCGTGAGCCCCGAGCGAATCAGGGCTAACTCGGAGGCGGAAACGCCGGGATGCTCGGCAGGAGTGTCGCGCGCGGTGAAGAACCAAACCACCCCGGCGGCGAATCCGATAATTGAGCACGCCCAGAAGGATGACCGCCAGCCGTAGCGAACCATGATCTGGGTTATGAGCAACGGCGTAAGCCCGGCACCAGCTCCGACTCCGGCAAAAATCCATCCGTTCGCAACCCCGCGCTCGCTGGTCGGAATCCAGCGTGCGATGAACTGATTGGCAGAGGGATAGATGACAGCCTCACCAGCTCCCAGAAGAAAACGGACTGCGACGAATACGAGGAGCGCGCCTGCAATATGCGCTGGGACCAGAGCGGTCAGGGCGGTGAAAATTCCCCACCACGCGACTCCTCCGGCCAGCACGCGGCGCGGCCCGTAGCGGTCCGCAAGCCTGCCGCCGACGGTCTGGAAGAGCGCGTAACCGACCAGCATGGCGCTGAACACTTTGCCCAGCTGCACATCGTTGAGATGATAGGCGTCGGCGATCGACCCGCCGGCAATGGAAATGTTTACGCGATCGAGATAAGAAACGGCGCTGAGGACAAAGAGCCAGAAGATCAGAAACCAGCGCACGTTGCTCGTTCTTGCACCGTTCGTTGCAGTGGGCATCTCGCTTAGGCCGCGTGTTCGCGCAACAGTCGCGAAAGCTGTTCAGCAACGATTTTGTCTTCTCCGGGTTGCAGCATGAACGAGCACATCGTCAACCCCGGCCTTCCTTCACCCCCGCCGATCACGATGGACGGCTTCGAATCTGCGCAGGAGCTTGGACGCTTGTTGTGGCGCCAATGAAATGCGGGTCGCGTCCCAAGTGATACTCATATGGGGCACATGATTGGCGATGTCAGGTACAAAGAACGAGGTGCTGACTCCCGGTACTTTCGTGATTTCGCGCGAGATTCCTTCCAGCCGGGCTTGCCATTCTTTGGCCAGAGCCTCGTGGTCTTCCGCAAGAAAAAGCTCGAGAGCCTTGACCATACCCAGGATTTCTTCTTTGCCCACCTTCTGGCTGCGGCCTAATGTGTCCTCGTGCGGACTGTTGTTCAGCAGGGCGTTCGCCACCATGTCCTTGCGTCCGATCAACAAGCCCGCGCACTGTGGCCCGCGAATCGCCTTCCCGCCGCTGAACGTCACCAGGTCGTAACCCATGTTGGTGTAGTCCCAGAGATGAGAAACGGGTGGCGTATCGGCGGCGGCGTCGTTCATGCAAGGGATGTTGTATTGCTTCGCCAGCTTGACCCACTCGTCAACTTTAATCTGTCCCGCGGCATTGGCGAAGTTGGAGAAGTGCATCATGGCCGTGCGCTCATTGACCGCCGCCCGCAATTGATCCGGCGTTTCGATCTCGATGAGCTTGATGCCGGTGGAACGAAGTTGGTGATCAAACGGATTGCGATGCGACTTCTGAATGATCACTTCCGACTTCATTCCGGTGAGATCCGGCAGTTGCCGGATCAAGGCCTCATTCCCGCCCGTCAAAATGCCCGCCAGTCCCGATTGCATCGCGGCTGCAGCACCCGACGTTACAAGCGCCGTGAAGCCATCCGGCAACTTGAGCATCTCCGCGATGCGCTTGCCCGCGGCTACCTCTAGATCCGGAATGTTCACAAAGTGGCGTCCGGCCATAGTCATGACCGCTTCCAATTCAGGATGAGGAAGTGAACCGCCCAGAACGGTCATGGTTCCTTCGCAGTTGATCACCGTCGGCACTCCAAGCTCTTCGTAGGGATTGCCGGTTTGTCCCAAACCGCTCAGCTGCGGGCTTGCCCCTGCGGCAACGCGAACCCTTGAAAATAACTTACGCGGTGTCAGGATTGAACCTGCGATGACGCTTATGCTGCCGAGAAAACTACGCCGGTTCCACTTCGAGGTGAGTCGCATGAAACGTGCTCCTTGGAGTGTTATTTATGTGCGACCGCGGCAATGCAATTGATTTCCACCAATGAGTCGCCCGGCAACGCAGCTACCGCAACGGTTGTGCGCGACGGGCCGCCATGGGGGAAATAGGTCGCAAACACTTTGTGCATTCCATCCCAGTGTTCAATCTTTACCAGAAAGACGTTTGCTTGAAGAATCGTGTCCATGGAGCCTCCGCCAATTTCCACATGCTTCTTGATCTTGTCCATGACCATCGTGGTGTGAGATTCAATCGTCCATTCCTTGGAATCTCGACTATCATGGGCTCCCTGTCCGGCGACATAAATAAGCCCGTTGTGGACAATGACCGGCATAATGACATCTTTGTCGCTCCCGGGCTTGCCTTCGCTGTTCATCTTGCGGATTCCGCCCGCATCCTGCGTGGGCGCACCTTGAGCCAATGCGCGGTTGGGAAGTATCGGCGGCGGTGACTCCTATAGCGGAAAGTACGGAAGCGAAGCGCGTGGCAAATGTTCGGCGAGTGAAATTCGAAATCATGTGGTTGTCTCCTTGAATTTGCAGTTTGCTTTCGAGTTCCAAGCACTCACTAAGGCAACTTAAAGCTGAAGATGTTACTCCCGGCCGCAATGGCCACGTACTGCTTGTCCGCGATGGCATAGCTCATCGGAGATGCACTCATATCCTGCCCGGTATTGAAGTGCCACAGCGGCTTGCCGGTTCGCGCCTCGACGGCTTCCAAGGATCCGGCATCGTCGCCGAAGAAGACCAGGCCGCCCGCGGTGGTCATGGTTCCGCCAGAGGAATGTCCTGCGCCCAACTTGCGGGTACTTCCAGGCGATGGAATTTGTATCCAGATTGAATGCGACCAGAACTTTCTGGGACATTTCGCCCGGGATGCGTTCTACTCCGGTCGAATAATAGCCGTGACCCTCCCTGAAAACCTGCGGCTTGAAAAAATAAGTCTCACACTCCTCCAGGGCCATGAAATATACCGAATGGGTGGACTCACTGTATGAGGGTGAGTACCAGTTGGTTGCTCCCGAGTAGCCCGGGCAAATGCGGGTTCCGGCCGCGCTGGGCTCGATGCCCGTCCGAACGGGCCTGCCTTGCGGCGTCGATTTCCTTCGCCCAATTCAGCTTCTCGACGAATCGCGTTGCCGAAAGAAACTTTCCATTGGTGCGATCCAACACGTAGATGAAGCCGTTCCGGTTTGCCTGCACCAGCAATTTTCGTTGGACGCCCTGAAAGACTGCATCGATCAGGATCGGCGTCTCGACCGCGTCGTAGTCGAGCAAATCATGTGGCGTGAATTGAAAATACCATTTCAGTTTTCCGGTGTCCGGGTCGAGGGCCAATACGCAGTCGGTATAGAGATCGTCTCCCGGACGCACGCCGCCTTCGAAATCGGGCGCCGGGTTGCTCGTGCCCCAGTAGATGGTGTTGAGTTGGGGATCGTAGGTTCCGGGCATCCATGTAGTTCCACCGCCATGCAAATAGAGCTTCCCGGGCCAGCTTGAGGAACCGAATTCGCCGGGGCCCGGAATCGTCCAGAACCTCCAGGCCAGCTTGCCTGTCATGGCATCGTAAGCGGCAAGAAAACCTCGAACCCCGTCATCGCCGCCAGAGGTTCCCACCAGGACTTTGTCTTTGATCACGAGTGGAGCGCCTGGTCGCGCCGTAATTCTTGTTCCAGTTCGCGTAGGCGACATTCCAGATGAGATTTCCCGAGCGGGCATCCAGGCAGAGGAGATGTGCGTTGTCGGTCTCCATGTAGACTCGGTTATGCCATACTGCGACGCCGCGATTGAGGTGCCCGGAAGCATCGTCGATCAACCCTTCCGAAACCGGCCATGAGTGGTGCCACACCACGCGGCCGGTGCGCGCGTCCAGGGCAGAGGCGTCGTTCGCCGTAGTCACAAACATCATTCCATTCACTACAACGGGAGTGAGCTCAAGCCGGCTTGAATTGGCGAGCATGAAAGACCCACTCCGCGCGCAGCCCATCAAGATTTCCCGGGTTGATTTCAGAGAGGCCACTGAAGCGGCGTCCTGAATAGTCTCCGTTATAGGAGATCCAATTGGCGGCGGGAGGGTGAACCAGAAGGTCTTCGGAGCGAACATCGATGGCTGCGGACAGGCTCGCGGGAGTGGTATCGCCCGCAAGAGCGGCCAAGCAGGTGAAAACGACGCCGATGAGTGCGGCCTTCCGCATGCCAGAAACCTTCCACAAATTCGTGATGTCAACCTCACTCCAACCGCCTATAGAGGCTTCGCAAACGCTGCCTCCGGGGCACTGGATTTTTGCAGGGGCGAGCGATGATTCGGTGCTTGATATCCCAGCTCCCGTGAAATTTGCAATCCCGCTGCCTGAATGAGTGGCGCGAGTTGTCGCAGTCGGGCGGCCGGCATGCGTACCATCGGGGCCGTAATGCTGAGGCTGGCGTTGACGCAGCCGGCATGGTCCCAGATGGGCGCTGCGATGCAGCGAATGTGAAGTTCGTTTTCTTCCAGATCGCAGGCATAAGCCGTTCTTGCGTACCCGGTAGAGTTCAGCTTCCAACTCCTGCAGATTCCCCACCGTGTTTGCCGTAAGGCGCTTCAAGCGCCAACTGCGGAAGAACTCCTTCCCGCTCATCGTCAGGCATGTACGCCAGCATGATCTTGCCCACCGCGGTGCAATACAACGGAACGGCGGCGCCGATGCGGGAGTGAATGCGCAACTGCTCTGGTGAATCCAGCTTCTCGACATAAACCGCAGATAGTCCGTGGCGCACCGTCAGATGAGTGGTTTCGCGCGTTTGCTGATTCAATTCTTGAAGGTACGGTAGACTTACGCGGCGAATGTCGAGCTGGCCCAAAGCCGCCTGGCCGATGGCGAAACACGCGATTCCCAACCGGTACACGCCGTCCCCGCTGCAGTTCAAGAAGCCCGAAGTCTCCAGGTTTGCGAGGAAACGGTGAACCGTGCTCACGGGCAGCCGCGACCGGCTCGCGACCTGCTTGGCGGCGAGGCCCTGCGGCGACTCGCTGAAGAGTTGGAGAAGCCGCAACCCACGCTGCAGAGCCGTAATGTTGTAGCTTCGCTTTTGAGAGGCTGTCATAGACGGCGAGAGAATCTGATCATCACAAAATGAAAGCGCAGATTATCTGATGAAAGTGAGATTTGTGCAATAGATCTCTTTCTCTAAAGCCGTCCGAACTTTTTGACGGCTTCTACAATCGATTTCGTTTGCTCGATCACCGCGTACATCGAGTGCTCTTTGAAATCCATCTGCTGGGCGAGGTGCAACACTTCCAGAGCTTTGTCCCTGGGAACGACTACGACCCCATCGCTGTCGGCCGCGACAATGTCACCCGCGTTGACCGTTACACCGTCGCAGGTCACCGGCACCTGGGAGCCTCCGAAACGATAGTGATGCACGGATGTGGAAGGCACGATGCCGGTCGCATATACCGGGAAGCCGATCTTGCGCAAATACGCGACGTCTCGAACTCCTCCATCAATTACGGCTCCAGCGTAACCTCGCGCTGCCATTGCGGTGCCCATCAGTCCGCCCATTCCCGCAATATCCTGACCGTCCTCGACTGCCATTACGTAAACGGAATCAGTGGATCCTTCATCGATCGCCTGCAGCATTCCGTTCAACGCGGCGGGGTCACTGTTGCCTTCGTCTTTCTTTAGCTGAACTGTGCGCGCAATGCCGGCGAACTTCGTGGTGAAGATCGGGGTCATGCGGTGACTCATGTACATGCGCCTGCCGGTTAGTTGCTCCAGAGCGTCCGAGACCGAAGCCACTTCGACGCGACGAAACTCGGCGATCAAATCGGCGTCGGACTCCGGGGCAGGAGTTGTCGCGGTCTGCGCCCACAGAAGCCTGGCTCCGAAGAAGGTGGCGCACACAAAACCGATCGATATCAGGGATGCCGCAGATGACGTGGGACTTCACAAGGCCACGAAACTTGTTCATTTCGTCCTCCAGAATGTTATGTATGTGCGCGGACTCTAACATTGTTTGCGCCCGCGTGGAAGAGCAGGCCGCAAAAATGGTTGACATGCCCATTGCGATTGGGATAAATCACCATCATCCGGTTGTGCGGTATTTTCAAAGTCGCGATTGCAGAGTTTCAGTGGGTGAAAGTGCGGCAGATAGACGGAATCGGCATGGCAGGAAGACCCTTGGGCAAGGAGATCAGCTATGCGTAAGCATCTGTGTGCTGCTGTCGCAGTACTTGCGGTAGTGCTTTTCACGCTTGCGGTTGCGTCGGCCAGCATCACGGGCAGTATCTCCGGGCGTCGTGACCGATGCGTCTGGGGCGGTCATTTCCGGCGCATCTGTGGTTGCGATCGACACTCTTACCGGGGTGAAAACGTCAGTCAAAACCGATGCCAAGGGTTTTTACAACCTTCCAACGCTTGCTATTGGTACCTACGACCTGGAAATCAGCCATCCCGGGTTCAAATCCTACCGAAAGACCGGACTTGTCATCGACGCTAACTCCGCGCTCCGAGCCGATGCGAGCCTCGCAGTCGGCGCGATCAGCGAGCATGTTGAAGTGCGCACCGACGCCGTTCACGTGGAGACCCAGAGCACGCAGATGGGCGAAGTCATCGAGTCCAAGAGCATAGAAGCGGTTCCCCTAAACGGCCGAGCTTTACGGACTTGCTGGCTTTGCAACCAGGAGTGTCCCCCTACGGTGCCGCGGACACGGGAACGCCGGGAATTAGTGATCGTTCTCCAAGCGGCGGCCTGAATTCCGGTAACCAATCGGTTAATGGGCAGCGCGAGACGTCCAACGGCTTCATGGTCAACGGATCGAATGTCGAGGAGGGGAAGAACAACGGCGCCGCGATTATTCCCAACCTCGATTCCATCTCTGAGTTTCGCATCATTACCAACAACTTCGACGCCGAGTACGGGAACTATAGTGGCGGACAAATCAACGTCGTGACCAAGTCTGGGACGAACCAATTTCATGGCAGCGGGTTCGAGTTCTTTCGGAATACTGCACTGGATGCCACGCAGTATTTCTCGAACTCCGTTCCAGTTTTTCGGCAAAACCAGTTCGGGGGAACATTCGGCGGTCCCATCAGGAAAGACAAGACCTTCTTTTTTCTCGACTACCAAGGTACCCGCCAGACGCAGGCTTCCCCCGTGACTACACAACTGCCATCGGTGGGGAATTTTACCGGTGACTTCTCCGATTCGGCGGACTCGCTCACCGGGAGTGTGAATGGTCCTGGCTTTGCGGACGTTCTCAACCAGAGAATGAACTTGCCACCCGGCACGATCACTGACGGCGAACCCTATTACTTCGCCGGTTGCACGAACCAGACTCAGTGTGTGTTCCCGAACGCTTCGATCCCAAAGTCGGCCTGGTCGCCCGTGGCAGTCGAACATGCTGAACCTCGGCCTCATTCCGCAGCCGAATGTGACGAACAATCCCAACTTCAATTTCGCATCGTCGAAGTATGCTCAGAAATTGCGCGACGACAAAGGCGGCGTCCGAGTCGATCAAAATACCCGCTTCGGAACGCTCTTCGCCTACTACTTTGCCGACGATTATTTGCTGAACTCTCCCTATCCCAATGGCGGAGCGACCATTCCCGCTTCGAGCTTTGCCTATAGCGCCATGACCGCTGGCCGGGCACAACTGGTGAACCTCGGCGATACCAAGAACTTCGGCACCACGCCGTCAATGAATTCCGGCTTAGCTTTGTGCGAAACACCCTCGCCCTTACGAACCTACAGGGCGGTGTCGGGTCAAAACTACTAGCTTGGCCGCTTTAGGTTTCGTACACTCCGTGGTCCAATCCCGCGGGAGGCATCAGCCCAATCGCTCCCAATCTGGAAGGCGTGCCTTATATCACGTTCAATAACTTCAACATCGGTGTTCCGCAGGTGAGCACCAGGACAGTTCAACAACTCGTTCCAGGTGCTGGACAATTTCACCAAAGTCGATGGGAACCCACAGCTTCCAATTCGGTGGGCAGTTCCACTACGACCAGATCAACGAAAGAAACCTGGCGGCAGAGAACGGCCAGTACTCGTTTACCGGGAACGAGACCGGAATCGATTTTGCTGATTTTCTCATCGGCGCCCCGGACAACTTGACCCAGGCGAGCCCGCAGATCCTGGATTCCCGCAGCAAATACTATGCTCTGTATGCTCAGGATAGTTGGCGAGCAACCACCGACCTGGTGTTGAACTATGGACTTGCGCTGGGAAGCCAGCATGCCCTGGTACGACACGCAGAACAAGATTGAAACGATCATTCCCGGAGAGCAATCTGTCGTGTTCCCCGGGCGCACCAACCGGATGGGTGGTCCCCGGCGATCCTGGCGTGCCCCGCACTCTGGCGCCAACCCAGTGGCACAATTTTTCTCCCCGCCTGGGCCTAGCTTATTCTCCCAGCTCTTCCGCTGGCATTTTGGGGCAAGCTTTTTGGCGGACCGGGAAAGACCAGCATTCGCATCGGCGGCTGGTTTGTATTACACGTCCGTGGAAGATCTGTCGCAGTTCCTTGAGGTGGGCGATCCGCCCTATGGGTTCTACTACGGAAGCTCGAATCCTCCGCTTCTGGAAGCTCCGTACACGGTCCGCTCCACGGGCGGGCTGGTCTCCGGTTGGCCGCGTTTTCCCTTCAACTTTCCTCCCACCAACGTTTCTGCCTAGAATCCGGACACTACCTTTAACTGGGCGGGAGTCGAGCCGATCTCCTACGGATTCTCTTTCGATCACCGGAACAAGCTGCCTTATTCCGAGCACTACGAATTCTCGCTGCAGCGCCAGATTGGATCGAACACTGTCGTCACCGCCAGTTACGTCGGAAATCAGGGGCACCGGCTGGTGACTTCGATCGAGGCGAATCCAGCCAATCCGGCACTGTGCTTGTATTTGAGCGATCCGGCCAATCTTGATCCCTCAACCACTGCGCCGCCATGTGGTCAATTCGGTGAGACGCCTCCTGGCGGCACGGAGTGGGTTACCCTGCCTGGATCGTCGCCATACGCGGGACAGACCTTTCCAACCACGAGGCCGCTTGGGGCCAAGCTTCGACACCAATCCCTACGTCTCCACAATTGCCAACTCGCACTACAACTCGCTGCAGATGAGTGTCAGCCACAACACCGGGTCGCTGAGCTTTCCTCGCCGGCTACACCTACAGCAAGTGCATCGATAACGCCTCCGGTCTGCAGGACTCCACTTATCCGTTCAACCCCCGCCTGAGCATCGGCCTGTGCAACTTCGATGTGACCCAGAATTTCGTTTTCAGCTACAACTGGCTCCTGCCGTTCGACAAGCTCGCCAGCTTCGGGTTGGGCCAAGACATGGCGGGGGCTGGAGCCTTAGCGGCATCATTAATTTCGCCACCGGGCTGCCGATCACTTTGACTGAGAATGACGATAATGCATTGATCGGCGCAAACGCAGTTCCCGTCGATGTTCCGAATTTTTCCGGCGGGCAAAGTGCTGGCCGACACCAATCCACGCCATGGGAATTCGTATTTCAACACTTCTCTCTTCAGCAATGAACAGCTAGGACAATTTGGAAATTCCCGCCGCCGTTTCTTTCATGGTCCGGGACTCAACAACTTCGACATGGCGCTCGCGAAAAACACAAAGTTCACCGAATCCAAGGAACTTCAGTTTCGCGTCGAAGCCTTCAATCTCTTCAACCATGCCCAGTTCTCGAATCCAACCGGCGAAATCAACTCCAGCCAGTTTGGATTGGTCACCTCAGCCAGAGCCGCGCGTATCCTGCAACTGGGGCTGAAGTTCTTGTTCTGAAGCTTGCGTTGAACAGGCAGGCGCTGGCTTTCTGGATGTGTTTTGCTGAGTGACAACGGTTTCGTCAATGCTCTCAAGGACCAAGTCAATTCGTGTGATGGCGGGCGTTCTGACGGCGATTCTGGCCGTCAGCGTCGTCTGGGGCGCAAACGCAGCCGCCAACTACGCGACGGAAAGACCTCAAGCTGGACCCGGCGGCAGGCAAGCAAACTTTCTCGTCCACCTGCGCGAACTGTCACGGTCTGGACGGCCGAGGCGGCGAACGGGCGCCGGATATTGCGGAAAGACCAAGAGTGCAACAGCTTTCCGACGATCAGCTCTTCAAGATTATCGAGAATGGCATTCCTGAGACCGGAATGCCTGCTTTTCGATCTCTTCCAAGCCCTGCTATCAAAGCGGTCGTAGTCTACCTGCGAACGTTGCAAGGAACAAGGTGGGCGGTCAATTTGCCCGGCGATCCGGCGCACGGGGAGACAATTTTCACTCGGTAAAGCCGAGTGTTCTGGCTGCCACATGGTAGCCGGCAAAGGCGGTTTCATCGCCTCTGATTTATCCGACTACGCTCGCGCCCACACTGTGGAGCAAATTCGAAAGGAGATCACCACCCCACCGAACAGCGATCATCGGGCGCGAATGGCGACAGCGACCGCCCGTAGCGGAGAGAAATACACGGGCAGAATCCGCAACGAAGACAACTTCTCCTTGCAGTTGCAGGCGCTGGACGGGATCTTTCACTTCCTCGCGAAGTCAGAAATCGAAGAGTTGGAATACAGTTCGCAACCTCTCATGCCTTCGGACTACGGATCAACCCTCAGCCCTGATGAATTGAACGATGTCGTCAGCTTCTTGATGAGTGCCGCCTGCCCCAACACCAGCCCGTCGGAGACCGCCTGAGAAAAAGTCTCCAGACGAATAGACTTCGATCCGCGAGGGTCAACTCAGGATTTTGCTCTGGAAGGGAGCGGCTCCTCATGAATCGCAGCATGAATGTTCTGCATTTCTCATCATCGCAACCTTGTGCTGATTGCGGTGTGCGCATCCGGCTTCGCACACGCCCCAGCCCAGCCTCAGGCAGTTTCAATTGCAAGCCGAGTCGCCACATTTCTGGGATCTGGTGGATCACGATGCCAAGCTCAGCGTAGTAGGCACGGGCTTCGGTTTTACCGAGGGCCCGGTGTGGGATGAGGCGGGCTTTCTCTACGTGAGCGACGAAACCATCAACAAGATTTACCGGCTCCGTCTCGATGGCAAGAAGGAGGAAGTGATTGCGCTCGGCGATCCCGACGGCAATACCTTCGACCGCCAGCATCGCTTGATCGACTGTGCCAGCGTATTGCGCGCCATCATCGAGGTCACTCCCGACGGAAAATACAAAGTGCTAGCCGATCACTACGACGGGAAGAAACTCAACAGTCCGAATGATGTGATCGTCGGGCCGGATGGAGCGTTGTATTTCACCGATCCGACATTGGATCTCGTTGCTGGTGAAAAGCAGGAGATTCCGTTCCAGGGCGTTTATCGCTTAGACGCGAAAGGCAACGTGCAGTTGCTCACCAAGGATCTCACCCAGCCGAACGGCCTCGCCTTTTCGCCGGACGGCAAGCACTTCTATGTCGACGACAGCGAACAGAGAAACATTCGTGTCTACGACGTTGCGCCTGGACGGAACCCTCAAGAACGGCCGCATCTTCGGCGAGGAACCCGGAGGGAAGGGCGATGGGGTGCCCGACGGAATCAAAGTGGACAAGAACGGCAACCTCTTTGTTACCGGGCCGAAAGGCATCTGGGTCTGGGACGCGAACGGCAACCACCTTGGCACCATTGTGATGCCAGAGCAGCCGGCGAATCTGAATTGGGGTGACAAGGACTATCGGACGCTCTACATTACCGCCACTACTTCCGTGTATCGCCTCGAGATGAAGACGCAGGGCTTCGTGCCGTATCTATGAAGATCGCGATTAATATCGAGCAGTTATTCGCAAGTTCGATTTTTTCGCAAACTCTGCCGGACCAAATTCTGCAAGCGCCGGGCCGAGCAGCGAAGCTGAGTCCTTGTCTAAATAAATGGTGGCATTGGGATGCGTGCGCAGAATGGACGCCGGCGCCATGGGGCTGATCGGGCCCTCAAGGCAAGCCTTCACCGCGGCGGCTTTGCGGCTGCCGGGCACGACCGCCAGAATCTCGTTGGCCTTGAGAATCTGCCGAGCCGACATCGAGATGGCTTGCTGCGGCACTTGTGAAATGTCGGCAAACCACGCCTCCCCCACCTGCTGCTGGCGGCAGGCTTCATCGAGGTTCACGATGATGTAGGGCTCGTCTGTCTGGAAGTCGGCGGGCGGATCGTTGAATGCGATGTGACCGTTCTCGCCAATACCGAGAAATGCGATGTCCACGGGCCCGGGATGCCAACTCTTTGCCAACGCGATCCGCCACCTCGAATGGATCGGCAGCATCACCGTCGAGCAAATGATAGTTCATGATTCCAGTTTTCCGAACCAATTGCTCGAGCAGCATTTTTCGAAAACTTCCCGGATGCGAAACCGGCAATCCGATGTATTCGTCGAGATGAAAAGCTTCTACCTTGGACCAGTCGATCCCCGGCGCCTTCGTCAAAGCATCCAGGAATTCCAGCTGCGACGCAGCCGTTGCGGCAATGATCCGCGCATTGCCACGTTCTGCGATCGCGCGCCGGATGGCCGCAGCCGCCTGTTCGGCAGCCGCCTGACCTAGCACGACGCGATCGGTGAATACTCTGAGCTGCATGAAGGCTGTCCCGCGACGTCGCACGATGTGCCCCTCGCGGAGTCTGTAAATTATACAAAGCGGCACGGTCACACTGACGCGACTGTAAACCAAAGTTTCACTGCGTGAAAGCCGCCGCCTGAGCCGTGGTCGGAGTGTCGCAATTGATGTATGACTCTTATCTGAAATGATTGTCGATTCATGCGAGGGCCACGTCATGCAGAGCTGCTTGTCATCCTGTGCCGTATTAATTCTCCGCCAAAAATTGAGCGCGGTCTTTCTCTTATGGGCTGCGCTCGTTTGGCCAATGCGTACCTTGGCGCAAACCGTCCTGGTCGATGCAACTCCCGACCACGTTGTAAACACCTTCAGTCCTCTTTACGCCTTGGGTTCTACAGTGGACCGCGTGCCCAGCAACGCTACCGATATGTTCTTCAGGCCCGATCAGATCAAGCAGGTACTCTCCGCCGGTTGGGGAGTGATCAGTTACCGCCAGAACACCGATTTATTTGTGCAAGCCTGGCATTGGAATCCCAAAGGCACCTGGAGCGACCCTGCCGGCAAGGGATATTTCGTTGGCGATTCCACGCCCGCGAAGGACATGATCCGCCACTCCTACGGCTACTCACTCCCTCATCGTGGCTTTACTCGGAATGGCGGAACCGAGTTTGACGGCTTCTCGCGTTTGAATGACGGAGATCCTCAGTCCTACTGGAAAAGCAATCCATATCTCACCAAGGACTTTACCGGAGAGGACGATTCACTCCATCCTCAGTGGGTAGTGATCGCTCTCGACAAGAAGGAGAGCATCAACGCGATCCGTGTGGCTTGGGCAGACCCGTACGCTCAGGCCTATCAGGTGCAGTACTGGACCGGCGACGGCGACGCCATGGATGAACAAGACAAAGGAGTATGGAAGACGTTCGCGTCGGGAACAGTGACGCAGGGAACAGGAGGCGCCGCCACGCTGGAACTGGAGTCCATTCCGATATCCACGAAATTTGTGCGCGTGTGGATGACGCGCTCCTCAAATACGTGCGATATCCACGGTTCGGGCGATCGCCGAAACTGCGTCGGCTATGCGATCCGCGAGCTTTATCTCGGAACCGTCGACGACAAGGGAGAATTCAAAGACGTCCTTCACCACTCACCCGATCAAAAACAGACTTTGACTTTGTGCTCTTCGGTCGATCCGTGGCACGAGCCATCCGATCTCTATCTAGCCCCAGACCGCATGGAATCGGGGGATCAGCCGGGTTTCGACCTGTTCTTCACCAGCGGAATCACCCGCGGCCTACCCGCGATTATTCCTGTGGCGATGTTGTACAGCACGCCCGAGGACGCGGCCGCCGCAAATGGCGTACATAAACAAGCGTGGCTACCCCGTGTCGTACATCGAGATGGGCGAAGAACCTGACGGTCAATATATGCTGCCTGAGGATTACGCCACCCTGTATTTGCAATTCGCGACTGCCCTCCACCGCGTCAATCCGGATTTCAAACTGGGAGGACCCGTCTTTCAAGGAGTCACCGAGGACATCAAAGTCTGGCCCGATTCACAGCACCGAACTTCCTGGCTCCGCCGCTTTCTCGACTACTTGAGGGCCCATGGACGTATGCAAGATCTCGCCTTCATGTCGTTCGAGCATTATCCCTACGACGGATGCGACACGCCTTGGGAGAACCTTTACCAGGAGCCGGAGTTGATCACTCACATCATGAAGGTTTGGCGAGATGATGGCCTGCCTCCTGGGATTCCCTTGCTCGACACCGAGACCAACGATCACGGAGGGGAAGCTGCCGTCGATATTTTCGGCGCTCTGTGGTTGGCGGACTCCTTCGCTGGCTTTCTAACCGCAGGCGGAAAATCCACTCACTATTATCACGACCTGTCTTACTCTCCGCCCCACCCGGCCTGCCCCAATAGTTGGGGTACCTATCACATGTTCATGGTCGATGACCAGTACAAGATCGAGCAGAAGACTTCCCAATTTTTCGCGGCGCAGCTTCTAACGCAGGAGTGGGCCGAACCTAAAGACGCCCAACACAGACTGTATATGGCGTCGAGCGACGTGAAGGATTCCTCAGGACACTTTCTCGTGACCGCGTATCCGTTGCAGAGACCTGATGGTCAATGGTCAGTAATGCTCATCAATAAAGACCACGACCACGCACACCAAGTCCGGGTCACGTTTCATGATGCCGGGAACAACCGAGACGGGTTTTTGCTCGGACCAGTCACGATGATTACGTTCGGCAAAGCCCAGTACCAGTGGCACGCTGCCAGAAAGAGGGGACATGCCGATCCCGACGGTCGCCCCTCGACCTCAAGCCTCACAGGTAGCGAGGACACCGTGTACAACCTTCCCGCCGCCTCGCTCACAATTCTTCGGGGAAGGCTGGCAGAACTCAGAAGCGGTCGAGTAGCATCGGCCGAGTAGCATCAGCCGACCAAGATCAATGCGCGGAACGTAACGATCGAGTTGCCGGACGGGCGCGCGGCCCGACAACGGTCGCCGGCCGACGTTGACTACTTCCTTGAATAAACCTAACATGACGCGAGGGCGGAGCCCCTCTCCTGGTGGTTGGCCAGACCATCTCTCACTATCGCATCTTGGAGCAAATCGGAGCTGGCGGAATGGGAGTCGTTTATCGCGCCCGCGATGAGCGTCTCGATCGGGATGTTGCGCTAAAACTGCTGCCGCCGCACTCACTGACGGACTCGGCTACACGGAAACGTTTTCGCAAAGAAGCCCTGACACTGTCCAAGCTTAATCACCCCAACATCGCGATTGTCTTTGACTTCGATACTCAGGGCACAACGGATTTCCTCGTCACAGAATACGTCCCCGGTATCACTCTTGACGCGAAATTAGCGCTTTCCAGCATGCCGGAGGTCGAGGTTCTGCGGCTCGGACTGCAACTCGCCTCGGGACTGGAAGCGGCCCACCGTCAAGGCATTGTCCACCGCGACCTCAAACCGGGCAACTTGCGGTTAACACCCGACGGACACCTCAAGATCCTCGACTTCGGACTGGCGCGATTATTGCCCCATGCCAGCCAAGCGGGCGCGACAGAAACCCTAAGCAAGCTGCAGGAAATTAGCGGCACCTTCCCGTACATGGCGCCCGAGCAGTTGCGGGGTGAGGCGACAGACGTCCGTAGTGACATTTGGGCCACCGGAGCCGTGCTGTATGAGATGGCTACTGGGAAGCGCCCGTTTCCCGATTCTCAGCCGGCCATCCTCCTGAATGCCATTTTGAATGAGAAGCCGCGTCCTCCGCGCGAGCTGAACCGGCAACTGTCGTCAGGCTTTGAAGTCATCGTGCTCAAGGCACTCGAAAAAGATACTCTGCGACGCCACCAAACCGCGCAGGAATTGCGCGTTGATTTGGAACGGCTGGTGGCGGGGATGAGCCCAGCGGTCAGTCAGCAGCGCCGAAAGACCAGGACAATCCTGTGGGCTGGAATCCTCGTGCTTTTGCTTGCCCTGCTGATCGGTGGGGTCCTACAGAGACGGTCGCTGACCGCCAGTGGTCCTAAGCCTCGGCGCACTGTGGCGGTACTGGGGTTCAAAAATTTGAATGGTAAGCCCGCCGACGATTGGATCTCTACAGCGCTTTCAGAAATGCTGACCACTGAGCTGGGAGCAACCGGGAAGCTGCGTACGATCTCGAGAGAAAACGTCACCCGAATGAAAGCCGATCTTTCGCTTCCTGATAGCCAGAGCTTGGGACATGAAACTCTGGCGAAAGTGGACCGCACGCTCGGCACGGACCTGGTTGTTCTGGGTTCCTACCTGAATATAGGCGGACAGATTCGTGTGGATCTCCGCGTTCAGGATACTTCCACGGGCGAGATTGTACCGATTGCGTCCGAACAGGCATCAGAAGCCCAATTCTTCGAACTGGTGAAGCGTGCAGGGCAGTCCCTTCGTCAGAACTGCGGTGCGGGAGAACTTACCGCCGAACAACGAGCCGCCACCGACGCCGCAGAGCCAGGTAGCGCCGAGGCCGTACGTTATTATTCCGAGGGCTTGGTGAAGCTGCGCGACTTCGATTTCCTGGCGGCACGCGATTTGCTGAAGAGAGCGGTTTCGGCGGATCCGAATAACTCCTTGTCGCACTCGGCCCTGGCCACAGCATGGTCGCAACTTGGCTATGACGAGAATGCGAAGGATGAGGCCCAAAAAGCGTTCGAGATGTCCGCGAATCTACCTCGAAAGGACAAATTGTCGATTGAAGCAGGTTACCGGGAGCAGAGCAACGAGTGGGATAAAGCCGTAGATCTTTACCATTCTCTATGGACATTCTTTCCCGACGACTTGGACTACGGGCTCCAGTTAGCGAATGCACAGGTCTCAGCGGCGAAGGGGCAGCAGGCTTTTGCCACCATTCAGACGCTTCGTGGTCTTCCCCCGCGTCTCCGCGACGACCCGCGCATTGATATGGCGGAAGCCGCCGCCGCAGAATCGGTGTCCGATTACAAGCGGGAGCAAACTGCGACGGCGCGAGTAATTGACAAGGCTGGACGGCTGGGCGCTCGTCTACTGGTCGCTCAGGCTGTTCTTAAACAGTGTTGGGCACTCCGCAATATGGGCGACCTCGAAGGAGCCAAGGCTGCCGGGCTGCGAGCCAAGGATGTGCTCGCTTCCGTGGGTGATTTGCGAGGGGAGGCCAGGAGTCTAACCTGCGTCGCTGACGTGCTGGGAGATCAAGGGGATCTCACGGAAGCCAAGAAGATGCACGAGAAGGCATTGGCACTGGCTCAAATGATTGGGGGCAAAAAAGATATTGCGGGTGCATTGATTAATATTGGAAACGTATTGGCTCTTCAGCAGAACCTTGGAGAGTCAACCAGCCGGTACAGAGCAGCCTTGGCCGTCACTCTCGAAATCGGCGACAAGCCGGGCTCCCTGCTGGCACGGAACAACATTGGTGCAAACCTGATCGTGGAATGTGATTTCGAACAGGCCCGGAAGGTCTTGGAAGAAGCTCTGCAGACCGCGCGTGAAATTGGCGACGAGCTTGACGCAATCAACATCCTGACTAATCTCGGAGTCATCTTTCTGAATCAGGGCGATTTTGCTCAGGCTTTCAGGAGCCTGCAAGAGTCGATGACCAAGGCACGGCAACTCGATCTGAAAAGCAGCGTCGCTTATAACCTCGTGTCGATGGGCGATGCGAACCTGGCCCAGGACAATCTGGCGGACGCAGAAAAGAACTATCAAGAGGCGCTGGCGATACGAACTGCACTCGGCCAGCGTGTTGATATTGCAAGCAGCGAGTTGGCGATTGCCGGCCTTCGACTCGAGATGGACCAACCGGAACATGCGGAGGGCTTGGCGCGGAAAGCGGCCGAGGAATTTCGCGCCGAGAAGGTCGGCGATCAAGAGGCGCTGGCAGACATCGTCGCGACAAAAGCTCTCCTCGCGCAAAACAAACTTCCCGACGCAAAGGCACAACTTGAACAAGCGTGGCAGATCTCGCCGCACGATAAGTCTATCGTTCTGAGCCTTGACACTACTTCGGCGCGACTGGTTGCGGCCACAGGAAGACATCAAGAAGCGCTGCTGCAGTTAAATGACATCGTTTCGCGTGCGAAGCATATGACCCTGCCTGGTTACGAGTTCCAGGCGCGCTTGGCTCAAGCGGAAGCACAGATGTCCTCCCGCGCCTTCGGCCAAGCCAGCAACACCTTGCGGCGATTGGAAAAGGATGCGACTCAGGCAGGCTTCAAATTGCTCGCGCGAAAAGCAGCGGAGGCTCAAGAAAGACCGCAGAAGGTCAACCTGAGTCAAAAAAATTAAGACTGACCCATAGGGTCAGTCTGGTTGTGCAACCTGGATTGCAACCTGCCAACGTCCACGGCTTGGCGGTCTTACTTGAAAGAGATCTTGGGTACCGAGATGGGGTGACTTGCGCTCTGTTGCGTCACGACCACCAGTGTCAATCCCTGGCCTTGATTCCCGACACCCGCAGAAAAATTGGGAATGCTCGGTACGGTGATCGTAATCTTCGTATTGTTCTTGTTCACAGTCGCAGTGATAGCGGAGAGCTGCGTCCCTGAAACGTGTGTGCACAATTCCAGCGTATTGGAGGCCTGGGGGTTATTTGGATCATTGTCGCACACCGCTACTCCGTACGTACTTCCCGGATCCGCGGTAAGAGGTTTAAATCCCACTAGGCCACTTAGGGTGACCGTGAGGCTCGTGGCTGTGGTCTGAATCTGAAACAAGAAGGTATACCCGCCGCTCACGCAACCCCCAGCATTGGCGCTGTCGGTATTGTCCAAGGCCGCCGCTACGTCCTGATTGGTACACACAATCTGAGTCTCCAGCGTCACGGTTCCGCCGTGGCGCGCCGATGGACCGGTTGGACCCGCAAGATTCCAAGAAGGCGCAATACTGTCGACACCATTTTGCGAGGAACCTCGCACCGGCACGCCGGCAAAGCTAGGTACCGCGCACAGCGCACAGTAAAAAAGAACAGAGGCAAATTGTGGAAAGCGTTTCATTCGATTCTCCTTAAGGATTTCGGACTAGCAGTCAATTCTCGATTATTTTTTCTTCGGGACCTCATGCCAACTGCGGCAAACGACCGCTCATTGTATGGATCTGTTTGGGAGCCCTGAGCCAGAGAAAGGTACGGGTTAGCAGACTAGAGAACAGAACAGTTCACGAAACTTGCGGGAGTCAGTCAATTGGCCTGCATACAGCGGAAAGATTCTACGGACTCTGACCGTCCGCGGCTGCGTAAACATTTTCGGCACAAATGCTGTGAACGACTGGCGATATTCCAATGAGGAAGCAGCCTTCAAAACCACCATTTCGTTTGTTGGAGTGTTAGCTTCGTCGAACGGTGTTTCTGGAATATCTCTCTTCGGCACCATCACTAGTGCGACGGTGAAAAGGAAATACGCGGCCACAATACGAGTTGCCCTCACATGGCGGAGGAACATAGATTCATGCCTGCATTAGCTGAAGAGGGCCTACGAAGGGAAAACCAGACTTGCTGGGGGAAAGAAAGCCTCCCACATCGTGCCTGCGATCCTGCGCCTAAAACGAGTCAATGTCAAGGGAAATAAGCCCGCGATAAGCCCGCGGGAGCCCGCTGGCGGGCAACCATAACTACTTCGAACGATTCGCACGGCGAATTTCGCGAAGGAGAAGTCGGGAAGAAGCCTAAAACAAATAGCCACGGACGCCTGGGGTGTATATTGGCCCAAATCCGGTGAGGGACAAAATCAAGACCGGGTATGGAAAGTAAGTTGTAAGGATGTCGTGTTGGTCAGCCTTTCTCCGGAAATCCAAGGAGGAGGAGGAAACACCCCATGACGACGGCGTTGAAGACGATCATTGAATTTGTGCTGTTGGCGTTAATCGTAATCGCAGTCGTTCGATTCTTTACGAAGCGGTGATCCCAGCGTGCGAGGGCGGACGTAACGACTCACGCCTTCTCAACCAAACCACAACGCGATCCAGCAAGAGGCGTGGGCTAATTAAAGGGCGATACGTAACTTGCCATGCAGCAGTGAGATACTCGACCGCGCTCCATCGGCCGAACAAGATCCATGCAACCAAACTCCATCATGGCGGTCATGGAATCAAAACTTAGTGCTGAATTGACCTCCGTATGCTTGGTAATTTCGTTCAACCGCGGAGAATCCGGGCGGCCATTGTTAACGGCTTGTTGGCGCGGACGCGCGCTGTCTTTACTTCACTACGGCGCGCCACCCAGATCAGCAGACAGATGACGGCCAGCGCGATCAGAAAGTAGATGATTCCGCCCTGGTGATGAAGTCGTCCCATCAGGAAACTCCGGTCAACGTGCGTTGCCAGCATCGCAAGCACAAAGATTCGGAGACCATTTTTAGCGACCGAGAGCGGGATCGCTAATGCGATCACGATGGTCTTTCGCCAAGTCGAGCGCAACAGCATCTGAGCCAAGATCATGGTCGTGACCACTAACATCAAGCTCGAACGGATGCTGCTGCATTCCCGGGCAACCTCTATCGTCAAGCCCGGGATAGTCAGTTGCGTGCCATCCTGAGCGACCGGTATCCCGGCAGTCGCCAAAAGCATGCGGGCCGAGGCGACCGAACCTTCCTGCAGTAGCCTGATGATCGGGTTCAACAAGAACTCGGGCAGAGGAACGATCCAAAGCAAGAAATAAAGAGGGAAGACTGCCCTTCGAAAAGCGCGCGTCCCGAAAGAAAAGATGAATGAGCCCATCCACCAAACGACAAGCGCCAGCATGTTCACCGAAAGGTGCTCATCGGGCTGAACTTGGATAGTTTGCGTTCTCGCCAGGACGATGATGAAAGCCGCAGCGACTAAGAAAACGGAGCCAATGCCCAAGCTCGTGTTCGTCGATGGTTCCGGCGATTTCCAATCCATAAAGATCAGAGCCGCGCACACTGGGAGAATCAGCAATATGTGCGTGTATTGATCGTCGCGGAGCGCCAGAACGAACGTAGAGATGAGGGCTTTCCACCAAATCGCCAAAGAGATCGCGGCGAGAAAGGAAAAAGTCAGTTCGGGTGGAAATCGGAAGATCGATGTTTGGTCCGAGGTACTCAGCACGCTTTCCTTGCTGTCGTAGGCTTTGTCTTTCATCCTGTCTCTCTGGAACTACTTGCTCTTGTCCAGTCCACGGCAAGCGGGAGGGAAACTTGAGATGGGTTTGATCGGTTTGTGATCCAAAATTTGGGCGGAAACGAAGTCCGTGGCGTCGCTAGTATATCCCTGTATGCTAATCGCCCTCACCTTGTAATAGTATGTTTTGCCGGTTGCGACCATGTCATCCGTGCAACTCGTACCCTGAATTGCCACCGGGCTGATCAGTACTAGCGAGTGGTCTTTGCGTTTTGTGCCGCGGTATAGGCAGTAGCCAACAGCCTCGGCATGCTTGGCAGCGGATGGAGCGCTCGCGATCCACGAGAGGATCACCTTGTGCTCGCCCTTTACTTCCGGTTCCGTGTGCGCGGTCAATGAGCTAAACGGTGGACAGGGAGGCGCAATGGCAGCGATCTTTGAGATAGCTACAGCAGGCCTCGTGGGCTGCTGATTTGAGCCTTGCTCCTGCGCAGTTTGGTGACTACACGCGGTCTGGGCGCCGACCATCAAAGTGAGGATGACCAAGAAAGAGGCATGTCGTTTCACGCCCGGACGAGTTTCCAACCCTTGTCTCATCGATTCCGACCGTAATGGTACCGCCGCACCGTTGTAGAACTATGACTGCAATTCCGCAAGTTGCTTCCTGGCATCCTGGGCATCGCCGGAATTGGGATCGAGTCTCAAAGCCTGTTGTAAGTGCTGGCGGGCTAGCGTTGGCTGTCCAATTTTCGCATACGCCATTCCAAGGTGATAGTGGAGCTGAGGATCGTCAGGGGAACTGCCCAGCTGCGATAGTCGCAGTGCCTCCCGCAGAGATTCGACTGCCGAGTGATACGCACCCTTTTGATAGTAGATCCATCCCAGCGTATCGGCGACCCCAGGCGATATGGGCATGCCACGTCGTGCCGTTTGCGCCAGCGAGAGCGCGACGTCGAGATTGCCGCCGGATTGCAACATTACGGACGCGAGATTATTCGATGCCAGCGGATTTCCTGGTCTAATTGCGAGTGCCTTCTGATAAGCCTCAGCCGCCTCTTTCCAATCTCGTTTCGATTGATACAGGTCGCCCAGAAAAATGTAGAATCCGTGCTCGTTTGGATTGTTCTCGAGGACCCTGCGGCACGTGGCTATGGCGTCATCGGTCGAGCCTTTGGTGGCTTGCACCTGCGCCAGTTTGAGCTGCGCATCGAAATTGTTCTTGTCGAGTTCTCCCGCTTTCTGGAATGCTGTCGCAGCCCCAGACAAATCTTTCTTGTGATAGAAAAGTGTCGTGCCCAGAAGATCATAAAATCCGCTATTGTTCGGCGACTTCGCAATCTGGGTATTCGCGGCGGAGATAGCTTGATCCACCAACTTCTGAGCGACGTAAGCATTCATCAAGCCGCGGAGGCCATCTTTTGAATTCGGATTGCGATCCAGCGCCTCCCGGTATGCCTTGCGTGCGGCATCAAACTCTTTTTCCGCGAGCTTCAAGTTTCCCATTTGCACGTAGCCGAACGAACCCTGCGGGGAAACCTCGATCGCCTTCCGAATATCGACATCCGCAGCCGAGAAACGCTTTCGATTGATGTTGGAGAGTGCGCGCAGGGCATATCCCTCCGAAGAAGCAGATTGCAAACGAATCATCTCCGACGCCTGCTGATCAAGAGCATCCATGTCGCCACTCTGCAGGGCCAAAGCCGCCAGAGCTCGCACGGCATCAGGCATGTCCGCACGAAGATGGAGCGCTTCATTCCACTCGCTTCGAGCGCGTTCGAGATTGCCGAGTTTCCCGAACCCGACTCCCAGGACGTAGTGAGCCTCGCTATTTTCGGGATCGTTCTTGATTACGGTTTCCAAAGTGGCGATAGCATCATTCGTATGACCAGTGCTAATCTGCAACTGGCTGCGGTACACCAAGGCATCGTTGTCGCTGGGATTACTCTTGAGAATCTCGGCATCGAGGCGGCTCGCTTCGTTCAGTTGGCCCTTCTGCAGGAGAAGCTGAATGTATTCCTTCTCCAGTTGCAGGTCGTTCGGGTGTTGTTGATTGAGGGTGGCGTATTCGGCGAGAGTCTTGTCGAGTTCGCCGTTCATGAAGTAAAGCTTGCCCAACATGGAGTAGCCTGCGGGGGAGTTCGGAAAGTCGAGTTTCGCCCGGCGTGCAACATCTTCTGCTTCCGCAATCTTGCCTTCCGCCAGATACAAACGGACCAGAGCTGCCCGCGGTTCCGGACTCTCCTGATTGCTGTCGATCGCCTCACGGAACAGTCGTTCTGCCTCCCCATATCGGCTTCGCGCCTGGTAATACTTTCCAAGGAGGATTCGCGCCTGCGAAGATGTGGGATCGAGTTCAATCACTTTGCGCAGGCTGGCTTCTGCGGCATCAGGTTGGTTGTTTCTCGACTGCAAGAGGGCAAGGCTTAGATACAACTCCCAGCGTGCGGGGTTGAGTGCGATGGTCTTCTGTATCTCTTCGATGGCGCCGCTGACATCGCCTTGCGCCGCCAGCAGGCTCGAATTCAGAGAATGGACGGCGGCATCGTTGGGCCGCTCCCTGAGCAGAAGACCAATTTGATCGTGAGCTTCTGAGAGACTGTGCCCGAGAACCAGCAGATTCGCTAGTTCGATACGGGCTCCGTAGTTCTGAGGGTCCAGTTGAACGGTGCGTCCAAGTTCCTGAAGCATCAGTTCAGGTTTTTGCAATCGGAGATAAGTTTCCGCCAGTTGATGGTGGGCCTCCGCATAATTCGGGTCGACTTTGACCGCATTGATGAATTCGATTGCGGCCTCAGAGTAATTGCCTTTTTCAAAGTACCGCTGGCCACTTTGGAAATATTTCTGCCGGCGAACCTGTGGGTTGCTGGAGCACGAGGACAAAAGAAGAACAAGCAAAAGAGCCGAGCCAGCCATCCAAGAAGCGTGATGAATTCGCATCGAAATCCTGTGTTGGGAGCCCGAATTAACTATCGTTAACTCATCAAGGCTACGACAATTCGACCGGCCGAAGAAGGGCACCAATGGGTAGTATGCAGGGAAGAGAACTGTACGAAGACGAGTATTGGTTGCACTCAATTGCAACAGGTTGCAGATATTATCAGTCTTGACAAAGATCAACGGTGGGTTACAGTAACGTTCGTAATGAAAAGCGGCTTCAGTCGGGCCGTTCCAGCCTCCCCCCACTTTGATTAGCAAGTGGATAAAAACAAAAATGAAGTCCAATCCTTTGGCAGTAGCAGTACTTCTCTTCTTTGCCCCCTTCGTTGTTGGTCAAAGCACAAGCATGTCCTTCAACGGAGGCTATCAGGGCGCGAATTGGGCCTATGGCACCGAGACGGTCGGAACCGGGTTTTACGACGGGTCCATCAATGGCACGCAGGTTGGACCAGGGCAATCCAGCCCCGGAATGATCTGCGATGATTTCAGGGACAACGTCTACAGCGGCGAGACTTGGAACGCGAACGCGACCAACGCCTCTACCTTGTCGTCCAACATCGGTCAGACGCTTTTTGGTGGATCGATCGGCGTTACCGGATATCAAGAAGTGGCCTACCTCGTGTACCAGATGTTTACCAGCAACCCAAATGCGGCTACGCAGGCCGCATATTCAGAGGCCATTTGGGCGCTCACCGGCAGCGGAGTTGATCCCAAGGCACTCACGGGGCTGGCTCTGACCTTGTATAACAACGTGAAAGCGGGTGGCGAGACCTTGACGGCGTCGCAGCTGGCGAGCCTCTGGATCTACACACCCAATCCCAAGGGAGTAGCCGGAGAGCCTCAAGAAATGTGGGGCCGGGTCTCCGTTCCCGAGGGCGGAGCGGCCGTAGGGTATCTTTTCCTAGCTGGCGTCTGCTGCTTCGGTGCCATGTTCCTCCGATCCCGGCGGCAAATGGGCAACATGCAATCCGCCTAACGAAATCGGCCCTCCCTTCAGATGTAAGAGAAAAGGCGTGTCAAACCTGGCACGCCTTTTGTGCTCCCACGCGTCGCTTCCCCTGCTTCACCTGGCTTTACGGCAGAAAATCTGACGGTGGGCCAGAGTCAAAACGGAAGCCCGATAGTCGGGAAGTTGCAGGACTTTGCACACACCGGGCGACGATGTTACGACAATGCAGTCTGAATGCGCAGTCGCCCCGGGATATTTAAAGACTCCAGTAGGCTATTAAGAATCAGCGTGTTAAGGATTATTGCCTGGTCGTGGCCCTCTGCGAAAGGACATCGGCAGGTAATAGTTACCATTTTTAATCGAAAATTAACGTGCATGGCGCTTTAGAGCCATTGCAAGAATCTGCAATGTGATGTAATCTCCCTTTTGCTAGGTGAGTAGACCACATCGTCCCCCATCTCTTCTCCTCAAGCGCTGCGGTCATAGGTTGTACGTAGTGAAAGCCTAGCAAACTGAGACCTTGTCGGGCCACCGGGATCTGATTGATACGTAAAGCAAGGCGTGGTGCTGCAACCGATTGCAATGGCATAATGTCTATAGGTATTGTAGCGATTGTTCATTTCTGGTCCGATTAAAGGCGATTCATGGCACTTCGGTGCCCTAGAAGAGAGCAATTGCGTCGCGTAGATTAAGTCTAAAGACCGACTAAGGTACGTTGATGTTGATATAGCGGGAAGCCAACTTAACTCCCCCAGGCTTCGCGACCGCTGGTGTTCTCCCCCTAGAAATCTCTGCGATGAGATTTCGCAAAACACTCGGCTAGGCACTTTGGATTTTGAGGTCACACTGAGACGTGTGACTTAGAGGGCGAAGCTATGGCCGTCAGCAGTTTATCCTTCGAGATGCCGCAAGCACTTCCGCCGGTTGAAACCGAGTGTTGGTATGGATTGCAGACTCGGCCTCGCCACGAGAAAATCGTTGTCCATCGTCTCGGAGAAAAGGGCGTAACCACCTTCCTCCCGCTTGTCACCGAAGTGCACCGCTGGAGCGATCGAAAAAAGACCGTTCAGGTGCCTCTGTTCGGTTGTTATGTATTCGCGAAATTTACGCCTAATCGATTGGACCGCTTGCGCGTTCTGCGCGTGGACGGAGTATTTGGACTTGTGGGCGCCGGAGGCGAGGGCACCCCGATTCCGGATCAGGAAATCGACGCGGTTCGGAGTTTAGTGGAAACACGACTGCCCTGGACCTCGCATCCCTTCCTGAAGATCGGTCAACGCGTGCGAATCACGAGCGGCGTACTGGATGGCATGGAAGGCATACTCGTTTCGCGCAATGGAGACCGCTCGCTCGTTATTTCCGTGGATGCGATTCAGAGATCTCTTGCGGTACGCGTCGAAGGATACGAAGTCGAACCCGCCTGAGAGTAAGCCTTACCCACTCGCGGCGAAGCCGCAAACGCATCACTTCCATTCATGGCCACAAACATAACTGAAACACTCCGCTTACTGGTCGTGAGCAGCGACCCTTCAGTGGTGCGTCTACTCGGCTCGACCGCGCGCTCCAACGACTGGCATCTGGAGACCTCGGCGAGCGGTTGGGATGCGATGGAGCAAGTGCAATCCGGAGCCGCGCCAGATCTGGTATTGCTGGACATTCCTCGCGGTGACAGCGAGGGACTTCAGCTCTTGCCGTGGTTGCGCAGACTCCGCCCTGAACTTCCGATCGTGGTCCTATGCGACCCCAAAGATGCCGCCAAGCAAAAAGAGGCAACCCGCCTGGGAGCGAAGGCTGTCCTGCTCCAACCCTTCAGCGAACATCAATTCGAATCCGCTATCCAGCGGCATTTCGGTACGTCGAGCGACGGCCCAGAAGCTGAAATGGCCTCCGAAGACATTGAGGTACTCGGTGAGGACGAATTTTTTCTTAGTGTCAGTCCCGCCATGCGGCAGCTTCGTGCGCAGGCAGAACTGCTTGCTCAAACGGATGTGCCCGTCCTCATATTGGGGGAACCTGGCAGCGGCAAGGGTACGGTGGCCCGCTTGATTCACCAGAGATCGGTGCACTCCGGGTTTAAGTTTCTGCGAGTCAATTGTGCGGAGATGCCGGCAGATCTGCTCGAGATCGAGCTCTTCGGAAGAGAAAATGGATCCTCCAATGGCTCAGCGAGAACTGTAGGGAAGCTTGAGAGTGGCCATAAAGGGACAATCCTGCTGGATGAAATCACGGAGATGCCAATTGCGCTGCAAACCCGAATTCTCAACGTTCTGCAAGAAAAGCGATTTGTCCGTCCGGGCGACTCAAGGCAAGTAGACGTCAATGTCCGCATTCTGGCAGCCAGCAGCGACAAGATGGACAGTGCGGTCGCAGACAAGCGAATGCACGCTGATCTTTATTATCGTTTCAGTGCATTTACGGTCCATGTCCCAGCTCTGCGCCATCGCAAGGATGAGATTGCTCTGCTTCTTCGTTATTCCATGCATAAGCTGGCGAAGTATTATGGCCTGCAAGCTCGAGATTTCACGCCCGAGACAATGCAGGCCTGCCAAAGCCACTCTTGGCCTGGAAACCTGAAGGAATTGGATACCTTCGTTAAGCGCTACCTGATCGCGGGCGATCAAGTACTGCCCGTCATTGGACTGGAAGCAAGTGAGCCGGGGAAAGAAGCATCGCCTGCCTTTGCGCATTTGGAAGTTGAATCCGGGCAGAATTGTTCCTCAACACAATCCCTGAAGTCCATGATTCAAAGCGTCCGGTGGGAAACGGAAAGAAGCGCGATTGCGGCAGCCCTTGAAAAGACAGGATGGAATCGGAAAGCGGCCGCACGCTTGTTGGGTGTAAGCTACCGAACGATTCTCTACAAGATTGAGCAGTACGAGATGAGAGCTCCGGAATCGTACCTTTCTCCTATTCCGGGGACGAGAATGAATTTGTCGGGCCAGGATAAGGGAAACGGGAAAGTAAGTTGAACCGAGAAAACATCACAATGAGCCAGGAGCACAAGAGAGTCGCGATGACAAGAATTATCGGAAGTTCCTGCAGAACAGGGGTTAGAGCGAGCGTCATCTGTCTAGCTCTGTCGATCGGACTGTGGGCACAAACGACGCCGCCAAGCGCGCCGCCGGCTTCAGACCAGCATAGCGAACAACCCGCGCAGAGTCCTGATGTTTCCAAGGCGCACGACAGCACATTTGTAATCGGCAACGACGACGTGTTAGCGATCAATGTCTGGAAAGAGCCTGAGGTTTCGCGGTCCGTTCCCGTGCGGTCGGATGGAAAGATCTCGCTTCCATTGGTTGGGGAAGTACAGGCGGCGGGACAGACCCCGCTCAAGTTGGAACAGGACATTGCCGCCAGGTTGAAGAATTACGTCAGCGAGCCGGAAGTCACGGTTATCGTGCAGCAGATTAACAGTCAGAAGTTCAATATTCTAGGACAGGTAACTCGTCCAGGTGCCTATCCGATCGCGAATGCGGCAACCGTGTTGGACGCAATCGCGGTGGCCGGTGGCTTCCGTGATTTCGCGAAGCAGAAGTCCATTTACATTTTGCGCCAGAACGCCGACGGCACCCAGGCCCGGCTTTCCTTCAATTACAAGGAAGTCGTCAAAGGCAAGAATCCGGCCCAGAATATAAAGTTGCAGCCACGCGACACCATCGTCGTTCCGTAATCATGAAGCGGTTTGAGAAAGCCTGCGTTGGGTTGTTGGTGCTGGCGGCGGCACCACTCTGGGCGCAGGCGGACAACACGCCTACTCAACCTGTGGCTGCCTACGGTGCGGGCTCTGGTGTCGAGAATACCGATAGTCAAATGACCGCTCCGCCGTCGGTGAGCGGGCAATCGTATCCACAAGTGCCGACTTCGCAGGAGCGTTCCAACTACCTGCAGGTGGGAGTCACCTTCTCGAGTGCGTACAGTGATAACATCGTTGGGAGCACTGGATCTAACTCCGGACCCGTAAGTGATGAAAGCTATTCCGTGTTTCCGACGGTGGCTTTAAATGAGACCACAGCTCGGCTTCACTTTATCCTGGCATACGCGCCGGGATTCACGTTTTACCAGCACAACAGTCAGCTGAACGAGGAAAACCAAAACGCGTCGATCGATTTCCAGTACCGCCTGAGCCCGCACGTGACCTTCAGTGCCCGCGATGGATTCCAGAAGAGCTCCAGTGTATTCAATCAGCCGTCTTTGGGGACCGCCGGATCAGTCTCAGGCGGGATCCAGGAGCCGAACCAGTCAGTGATCGCGCCGGTCGCCAGCCAACTCAATAACTCAGGGAACGCGGGCATCACCTACCAGTTTGCCGCGAACGGGATGATCGGAGCTAGCGGGACGTTCTCTAATCTGCACTACTTGGATCCGGCCCAAGTGCCAGGCTTGTATGATTCGAGTTCGCAGGGCGGGTCAGCCTTCTATGCGTACCGGATTTCGAAGATGCATTACATCGGCGTGACGTACCAGTATCAACGGCTGTTGTCGTATCCCGCTCAGGGAACCAACGAGACGCAGACACACTCGCTCCTTTTTCTATACACGCTGTATGCGACTGCGAGATTCTCGGTTTCGTTCTTTGGTGGGCCGCAATACGCGAAGATCGGTCCGCAGTTTTCTCAAACGACAACCATCCCAGTGCCGGCATCGCAAAGCTGGCATCCACAGGTTGGGGGCAGCTTGAGTTGGCAGGGCCGTTTGAGCAGCGCGGCTGTCAGCTACTCGCACATGATCTCGGGGGGGGGCGGCCTCCTCGGCGCGGTAAAGATGGACAGCGCCAACGCATCGATACGGCAACAGCTGACGCGAACGTTGAGCGGATCAGTGTCGGGGGGCTACGCACAAAATGATGTTTTAGCCTCCGCAATCGCTGGCGCTAACAGCGGACATAGCTTGTCTGGCACGGCATCAGTGCAGCAGCAGTTCGGCCAGCATCTGAACGTGCAGCTGGGATACACTCGACTGCATCAGAGCTACAGCGATGTTGCCGTTCTGGCTACTACGCCCAATACGAACCGTGGGTTCATTTCGATTTCCTATCAATTCTCCCGACCGCTGGGAAGGTAACTATGGTTGACGATCTCGAAGAGAAATCTGAAAGCTTCGATCTGGAGCGCTACCTGGGTGTGGTGCGGCGTCGCCACCTCCAGTTTCTAGTTCCGCTATTCCTAGGTTGGGCGATTGTCTGGGGCGCAAGCTGGATACTGCCCCAGCGCTACTTATCGACCACGCTGATTCTGGTGGAACAACCCACCATGCCAAAGGACTACGTTACGCCCAACGTGAACGATGACCTGCAGGAGCGGATGCAGAGCATCACCCAGCAGATTCTTAGCCGTACTCGGCTGTTGCGCATCATTGACCAATACAAGCTTTACGCTAGCCGCCACGCCGAGCGATCGCCAGACCAGAAGGTTGAGCTCATGCGCAAGGACATCATCATCGACCTTGTACGTGATGAGCGCGCTCAAATCACCGCCTTCAATGTGTCCTACTCGTCGCGTAGCCCTCAGGTGGCCCAGCAGGTTACCAGCGAACTGACCAATCTGTTCATCAATGAGAACCTAGAGGTGCGTCAGCAGCAGTCGGAAGACACTACGCAGTTTCTTGAGTCCCAACTGGAAACCGCTCGGAAGACTCTGGCCGACCAGGAGGAAAAGATACGGGAATTCAAGGGACAGCATGTGGGCGAGATGCCCGGGCAGCTGGCGAGCAATCTCCAGATTCTCCAGGGCCTGCAATCCCAACTACAAAGTGAAGAAGATGCACTAAATAACGCCAGGCAACAACACGTCTACTTGCAAACGTTAGCGGACCAGTACCGGGAGGTGCAAGGATCCGCGAAGGGTGCGGATGGCACTGCCAGCGGGCTGCCAGCGATCGACCAGGAACTGCAAAAGCTCAAGGCTCAGCTGGCCGACCTGAGTTCGCACTACACCGATCGCCACCCTGATGTACGCAAGCTGAAGGATCAGATTGCGAAGACCGAGAAAATGCGCGATCAACTCCTCACAAGTTCAAAAACAAAGGGCTTGGAGAGTACCACCGATGGGACCGATGCCAACGGTCTGCCGAATCAGAGCATCGATCCGACGCAGGCATCGCTGATGGCTCCGGTCCAAAGCCAGCTGCGATCCAATCAGCTCGAAATAATCAATCGCGAACATGCCGTGGCGACGCTGAAGGCAAAAGTCGATGACTATCAGGGGCGTTTGAATCAGGAACCGATCCGCGAGCAGCAGTTGGCCGATTTGACTCGTGGCTACGACCAGTCCAAGGCGAATTACGACGATTTATTGAAGAAAAAGAACGAATCGAAGATGGCCACGAGTATGGAATTACTCCAGCAGGGCGAACGCTTTCGCGTCGTCGATGCCGCGAGCTTACCGAGCAAACCTGATTTCCCGAATCGGTTGAAGTTTTGTGGTTTCGGGCTCGGAATTGGCCTGGCGTTGGGTGTTGTGGTTGCCGGTGCTTTCGAGATGATGGATGACCGGATCTATGATGAGAAGGAATTGGAGAAGCTGTTGCCGGTTGCAGTGATCTCGGAAATCCCGAGCCTTGAGGTTGCTGCGGACGTGCAACGCGAGCGCACTCGCTTTTGGCTGGGATGGGTTACGGCAGCTTTCGTATGTGCTACCATCCTGCTTGGATCGGCCTTTAGTTACCTGCGCGGCTAAGAATAGTAGCCATGTATAAAGCTTTTTACGGCCTAAAACGCAATCCGTTTGAGATCACCCCGGATCCTTCGTTCCTGTTTCCGACAGGGAGACACAACGAAGCGCTTGCGTCTCTCTACTATGGGGTAAGACGGCACAAAGGCTTCGTAGTCCTAACGGGAGAGGTCGGAACTGGCAAGACTCTGCTGCTCCGGTGTCTGTTGCAGGCACTGAAGAAGAGCAGTGATGTCGCCTACGCCTACGTGTTTAACGGACGTTTGTCCCCAGTCGAGTTTTTGCAGTACATCGTCACTGACTTCGGACTTCCAGGCACCAGTAAGAACAAAGGCGAACTGCTCCTCCAGATTGCGCACTACGTTGTTTCACGCGCGCAGAAAAAACTGACGACGGTTCTGGTGGTCGACGAAGCGCACCACCTATCGACGGAGATCCTTGAGGAAATCAGGCTGCTTACCAATCTTGAGACCGAGGACCAGAAGCTGTTGCAAATTCTTCTGGTTGGGCAGCCAGAACTGGATGAAAAACTCGATTCGTCAAGTTTGCGTCAGCTAAAGCAGCGCGTCGCTCTGCGCTCTCACCTGCTTCCGTTAGATTCCAGAGAGACCAGCGGATATATCCAGCGGCGCCTTCAGCTTGCGGGGTGTGCGTATCCATTGGCGCTATTTCCCCCGGAGACCGTCGCCGCCGTATACCAGCACTCGCAAGGACTACCTCGATTAATCAACACAGTTTGTGAGAACGCGCTAATCGCGGGTTACTCGAGGCAAATGCGGAGCGTGAGTCCCGAAATCGTGGACGACATCGCGAAAGATTTCCGACTCGGTATTCAGACTCCCCAGGTGGAACAAAAGAGACCGTCCGAGGAACTCGATGTGCGGAAGGCAGCCAAGACATTGCTCGACCTGTATGCCCAGTTGCAGGCCGCACAAAAGCGGGACGAGGAACTCGAGACACGCTTAGGCGTACGGATTACGGAACAATGAGCAACATATTTGACGCGTTACAAAGGTCCGAGTCGGATGGTTCCGACGGCAAGAGTTCCACTCTCACGCTTGCAACGGAACTGCTGGAGGCTGCCGAGCAGAAGTTGCGCGACTCCGGCGCCAGCCTCCCCGAACCGCCGGCCATTCCCGCGAGCGACGATTCCTTCGATCCGGCCCCATCAGGTCCCTTGGACGAGTTGGATCACTGTCCAGTTCTGCGCGTCTCGATCCGTGAGGACAGCCGGCTGGTATCGTTGGGCAAAGAGGGAAGCCTCGGAGCGGAGAAGTTTCGTTTCTTGGCCGTACGGTTGCGGCAGCTTCGACAAAGCCGTCCCCTGAAGAAAGTCCTGATCACCAGCAGTATCCCCGAGGAAGGAAAGAGCACCGTCGCTGCCAACCTGGCATGTACACTGGGGCGAAGGAAACCGCAAAAGACCTTGCTGCTGGAAGGTGATCTGCGAAGGCCGAACATTGCGGCGCAATTTGGACTAAGCAATCTCCCCGGCCTGTGCGAGTGGCTTAGCGGAGAGACTCCAACCATCAACATCTATCGCCTGGAAGGCTTGGGCGTCTGGTTACTGCCTGCGGGTACCACCCCGCAAAATCCTTTGGAATTGATGCAATCCGGAAGGCTTGCGGCGCTGATGGAACAACTCGAAGGCTGGTTCGACTGGATCGTCATCGATTCTCCCCCCGTGCTCCCGCTGGCGGACACGAGCCTCTGGTCTCGCCTGGCCGACGGTATTTTGCTGGTCACACGAAAAGGCACGACGCAAAAACAGCAATTGCAGCGCGGGCTTGAGACGATCGAAAAGTCGAAATTGCTGGGAGCGTTAATGAACAGCAGTTCGAATGCTTCACACTCCGACTACTATCAGCGGTACAGTGACACCTCTTCTACCGAGAACCCCCCAAAGGAATAGCCAGCAACAACCAAGCAGCAGGCCGTTCTAGTCCTACTCTTCCCATAAACCACACGTCATCAGCCGGTCACTTGACTCTACCCAGGAGCAAGCCGATCGAGCGGAGGTAATCGTGAACGTACGACGCTCTGGCAATCACGGTATAGATTTGAGTCCCATCTCCGAATCCACATCCATCGGAGACCGGGGCATCCTGAACGCGGAAGACTTTCGGCGCATGATCACGCTCGAGAGAAAGAGAAGCGAGCGCTCCCGAAAGCCTTTCATGCTGCTTCTCTTGGACATGGGGGACCACCTGCCTTCCGAGAAGAATGGGAGGATTCTGGGGAAAATTTTGTCTGCCCTCTCCCTTTCCACACGTGATACCGATGTGACCGGATGGTATTCGAACCACTGTGTCGTCGGAGTCATGTTCACCGAGATCGCGAGCGAGGAAGGAGGCTCGACCCCCGGTACGATCATCACCAGAGTCACGCAGACGTTGCAGAAGAACTTAGCCCTGGAGCACTTTAACCGGGTGACTCTCTCGTTCCATGTGTTTCCTGAGGACTGGGAGGACGCTGAGCAACGGCCGTCGAACCGTACTCTATATCCCGACTTGCATCAGCGCGACGATGCCAGAAAGTTATTCCGATTGACGAAGCGCACGATGGACATCCTGGGAAGCGCGTTGGCGCTCGCCTTCTTCTCACCCGTCTTCCTGATTATCGCCATTGCAGTCAAAGCAACATCGGACGGGCCGATATTCTTCCGGCAACGCCGCGTAGGCCAGCATGGCAACTCGTTCTGGTTTCTGAAGTTTCGATCGATGTATGTGAACAACGACACCCAGGTCCACAAACAATACGTTCAGCGACTGATTGCCGGTAAGGCGGACAAGCACCCGTCGAACGGGAACGGGGAAGGCGTGTATAAGCTGACGAAAGATTCCCGCATCACCCGCATTGGCGCTTTCCTGCGCAGGACCAGCCTGGACGAACTTCCCCAGTTCCTCAACGTGTTAAAGGGTGAAATGTCTTTGGTCGGGCCGCGCCCTCCCATTCCCTACGAGGTGGAGGCCTACGAAATTTGGCACCGTCGCCGCCTGCTCGAAGCCAAGCCCGGGATCACCGGACTCTGGCAGGTCAGCGGTCGTAGCCGAGTAAAGTTCGACGACATGGTTCGTCTCGATCTGCAATACGCACGCAACTGGTCACCGTGGATGGATATCAAAATCCTGCTGCGCACCCCTGGCGCGGTCGTCCTCGGTGAAGGCGCCCACTAAATAAATCCTTCCTCCCTTCCCACCAACCACCCGTCACTGTGAAGGAGTGCTTAAACAATGGCAACTTTTCTTACTAAGCCCCAAGATTTGAACGCGGTAGAAGAACAAAGCAGCCGAGCCGTAGTCAGGTTCGGAGTGATTGGCTACGGCTATTGGGGGCCGAAAGTCATTCGCAACCTCGACCTGCTGGAAGAAACTAAATTAGTTGCGATCTGCGACAAGAGCCCGGTGTCACGCCGGAAAGCGGAAAAGGCCTACCCCGCAGTCTTCATCACCGACGATGCCAACGAATTAATGACGTCCCCGGACATCGACGCCATTGCTGTTATTACTCCGGTGTGGACGCACTACGAACTGGCCAAGGCTGCGCTGGAGAATGGCAAACATATCTTCGTGGAAAAGCCGTTTACCAGCAATTCCGCACAGGCACAGGAGCTGATTGCCCTCGCTGCGGAAAAGAACCTGAAAATCATGGTCGATCACACCTTCTTGTTTACCGCGGCGGTCCAGAAGATCAAGCAACTGGTGGAAGAAGGTGCGCTTGGCAAGCTGTACTACTACGACTCCACTCGAGTCAACCTCGGCCTGTTTCAGCATGACGTGAACGTCATTTGGGATCTAGCCCCACATGACCTGGCGATTATGGATCACTTGATCGCGGAAACTCCTGAGGCGATTGTGGCGACGGGCCAGTCTCACGTCAACGGGCACGAAGACATTGCTTTTATCACGTTATATTTTCCGGACAAAGTCATCGCTCACATCAACGTCAACTGGATGTCCCCCGTAAAAGTTCGGACCACGCTGATTGGCGGTGAGAAGAAGATGCTCGTCTGGAATGACGTCGAACCCGATGAGAAGATCAAGGTCTACGACAAAGGAGTAAACGTCTCTAGCCGGGAAGGGGTGTACAACCTGCTGGTCAACTATCGCTCTGGAGATATGTGGGCGCCGCGCGTCGAACAGACTGAGGCGCTTACCCAGGAGCTGGCATATTTCGTGGATTGTATTGTCAATGACAAGACCCCAATCAATGACGGCAGCGCGGGTCTGAGGGTCGTAAGGATGCTGGAAGCCGCCTCCGAGTCTCTCCGGCAACGCGGGGCCCTTGTCCACCTCTGAGTCTTGCTCCTAAGAGAAGGCGGTCAAATACATGCAGATTAAAATCGAATCGAAATGGCTGGGGGACGTAATTGTAGTTGTCCCGGAAGTTTTCCAGGATAGTCGCGGTTTTTTCACAGAAACCTTTCGCGCGGATCAATTCACGTCACTAGGCTTGCCCACCGAGTTCGTGCAAGACAATCACTCGAAATCGGCAAAAGGAGTGGTGCGAGGGTTGCATTTTCAGTGGAGCCCCCCGATGGGCAAACTCATGCGAGTAACCGCGGGAAGTGCGTTTCTCGTGGCGGTCGATATACGCAAAGGATCGCCGACTCTGGGAAAGTGGGTCGGCATTGAAGCCTCAGCCGAAAACCGGCGTCAAGTCTGGGCGCCAGCTGGCTTTGCCCGCGGTTTCTGCGCGCTCTCGGATGGTACCGAAATCCAATACAAGTGTACCGGGATCTATAACAGCAAAGCTGAGTCGGCCATCCGATGGAATGATCCGGCCATCGGAATTCAATGGCCGCTTGTCGATGTGACGGTTTCCGACAAGGACCGCAACGCGGCAACTTTTGCGGAATGGTTGCGATCGCCCGACTCCGACAACTTCCGCTATTCCGATCAGGAAATGGAGTCAACGTTGAGGAGTGGTCGATGACAACGTCCGTTGGAGCGAGTTCGTTCGTGGGGGTGGCATGAAGATCGCTGTGATCGGATCTAACGGTCAGCTTGGCCATGACGTCGTCCGTGCTTTTACGGATCAGCGCGATGAAGTGTCTCCGTTAACGCATGAACATATTGAGCTCTCCAGCTTGGAATCAGTAGTCGAATGTTTACGTGCGACCCAAGCAGAGGTTGTGGTCAACACTGCCGCAATGCATAACGTCGAAAATTGCGAGCAGCAACCCGGCAGGGCGCACGAAGTGAACGTCTTAGGTGCGCGGAATCTCGCAATAGCTACCCGCGACTTAGGGTGTGTGTTGGTCCATGTCAGCACGGATTATGTATTTGATGGGAAGAAAGGTGAGCCCTACCTCGAAAGCGACGAAGCGCATCCGCTGAATGTGTACGGTAGGACGAAACTAGAGGGCGAGCAACGAGTGCAGGACATCAACCCTCGACACTACGTACTGCGCACGGCCGCTCTTTATGGCAACCACCCGTGTCGCGCCAAGGGCGGCCAAAACTTTGTCGACCTCATGCTTCGTCTCGCCCGGGAACGGGGGCGCGTAAGGGTCGTGGACAACGAGTTCACCAGTCCGACGGCGACGGCGGACCTAGCCCGTCAGATTGCCGTACTGAGCCGCTCTGAGTTGTATGGTCTCTACCACGCGACAGCGGAAGGCAGCTGTTCTTGGCATGGGTTTGCCCGCGAAATCTTCCGTGTAGCCGATGTTTCGGTGACTCTCGAAGTCGCATCGGCCAATGAATTCCCGGCTAAAGTGCCGCGTCCAACGTATTCGGTGCTCGAAAACTACGCTCTGAAGTCCCACAATCTCAACCGCTTTCGTCCTTGGCAAGAGGGGCTGCGCGTATACCTTGCCCAGAAGCAGTTGGCCGTCGCGACCTAACAAACCTGAACATTCTCATTGCAACCAGATTCACAGACATCCCAAACGCACAAACATTCGGAGGCAGAAATCATGAAGATTCTAATCGCAGGTGGGGCCGGCTATTTGGGTTCCGTATTGGTGCCCAAGCTATTGGAACGCGGTTATGACGTGGATGTGGTGGATCTGTTCTGGTTCGGCAACCATCTTCCTCCTCAGACAGGAATCATCCGGAAAGACATTTTCGATATTACCGTGGAAGACCTTCAGTGCTACCAGCAGGTCGTGTTCCTGGCTGGATTATCGAACGATCCCATGGCGGAGTTTTCTCCCAGCCAGAACTTCATATTCAACGCTGCAGCCCCAGCTTACCTTGCGTATGTGGCCAAGAAGGCGAACGTAAAGCGCTACGTGTATGCCAGTTCGTGCTCGGTCTATGGATACACGGACAACGAGTTGTTTGACGAGACCCGCCCGGTGTCCTCGTCTTACCCCTACGGGATTTCGAAGCTACAGGGTGAGCAGGCGGTAATGAATCTGATGGACGACGCCTTTTCGGTTATCGCCCTTCGCAAAGGGACGGTCTCCGGTTACAGCCCGCGCATGAGGCTTGACCTGATCGTCAACACCATGTTTAAGAATGGTGTCCGCAATCGGGAGATTACTGTGAACAACCCGTCAATCTGGAGGCCAATTCTCAGCATCGAGGACGCCGCGAACGCGTATGTGCGAGCCATCGAGGCCAGCGACAGAATCTCCGGAATCTTCAACGTGGCTTCGGGAAATTACACGGTCGGCGAAGTGGGAGATCTGGTGAAGATGGCGATTGAGGAACAGCTCGGTATTTCGGTTCGTCTGATCATCCATCACAAGAAGGATTTTCGAAATTACAAAGTCAGTATCGAGAAGGCCGAGAACACTCTAAGTTTCCATCCGAACCACAGCGTTAAGTGCATCGTGAAAAACCTGATCCAGAACATGGAGAAATTCGGCGACTGGGATAACCCGCAGTACTACAACCTCGAGACGCTGAAAATGCTGTCTGCGAATGGGGAGCAACTGCGTACCTTGGTGGAAGTCGGCTAGGAAAAGAATCCTGCCAGGACCGACGGGAGAATCTAGAGCGATGCCTCAGGCCACGAAACCGGTTAACAAGCTAATGGAGCCTCCACCGAAAGACCAGGTTTTGGGCCAGCGTCCAACCGTTTTGGTTGCCACCTCTTCACGCTGGTACCCGACTGCTCGGCTGGCGATGGCTTTGGCGAGCGCAGGGTGCAAAGTTGAGGCGGTATGTCCCGCTCGCCATCCCCTTCTGAAGACGAACGCAGTTCGTCGTGCGCATATTTACCGCGGCCTGGCGCCGTTGGTTTCTTTGGCGCGAGCTATCTCGAGAACCCAGCCTGACTTCCTTGTTTCAGGGGATGATCTCACCACTCAGCATCTTCACCGTCTTTACGCGCAGGAGAAAAGTAGAGGGAAGAGCGAGTCTCCCATCTGCGCCTTGATTGAGCGATCGCTTGGCAGCCCGGAAAGTTTTCCAGTCCTAGGTGCGAGATCTGCTTTCATGGATGTCGCCAAGGGAGTTGGCGTTCGTGTCCCTCCCACTCAAGTCATCAATAATGTGGATGACTCTGCGAAATTGGGTGATGCGCACCGGCCTTCCAACCGTTCTCAAAGCGAACGGAACTTCTGGGGGAAATGGCGTTAGGATCGCGCATACCCTGGCGGAGGCCGAACGGTTCTTCGAGGAACTCCAAGCCCCGCCGTTGTTCGCAAGGGCGGTGAAAAGAGCCATCGTCGACCGGGATAAAACTCTGCTTGGACCATCCTTGCTGCGACGCCGGCCCATAGTGAATGCCCAGGCATTTATCGTGGGGCGTGAAGCCACCAGCGCAACGGTTTGTTGGAAAGGAACCGTCCTTGCGAGTCTCCATTTCGAAGTAGTCAACAAGGCAAGTTCCACCGGACACGCCACAGTGGTGCGCCTCCTCGAGAGCGCCGAAATGTCGGCTGCGGTTGAGGGAATGGTGCGTCGGCTCAATCTTTCGGGATTTTACGGATTCGACTTCATGCTGGAGGCAGAAACGGACAAAGCTTACCTCATCGAAGTGAACCCGCGATCGACGCAAGTGGGGCACTTGAGTTTGGGGGCCGACCATGACCTTCCCGCCGCTTTGTGCGCAGCGTTGTCGGGAAAGTCGGTGCAATCAGCGCCAAAAGTCACCGAGAAGAACACCATTGCACTCTTCCCGCAAGAGTGGATCCGCGATCCCGAGAGCCCGTTCCTGCGATCGGCCTATCACGATGTTCCCTGGGAAGAACCCGAATTGATTCAAGACTGCGTCAGCAATCGTCGAAAACAGAGCGCATGGTACTCTCGGACCCGGCGAAAGCCCGTTTCGGACGTAAGCTCCCCCAAACCGATCCCCGCTACAGCGGATAGCCGTGCAGTTGGTATGGATTGAGGAGCAGTAGTCGCATGAATACACAACCTTTAGAAACGGTAAAGAAGCCACTTCGCATCATGAAGTTTGGCGGGACGTCCGTGGGCGACGCAACCCGCATTCGCAGGGTAGTCGAAATAATTCGCGAAGCTGCGCGCGAGAGCGAAGTCGTGGTGGTGGTCTCCGCCATGAGCGGAGTGACCAACAGGCTCATCGAGGCAGCCACGCAAGCCGAGGCAGGGAATCGCGATGCGGTTGACGCGATCCTTGAGGAGCTTCGCGAACGCCATAGCGCCGCGGTCAGCACCTTGATCAATTCTGTGGAGTTGCGCAGCCGGATCAGCCGGGAGTTAAGGCTGGTCTTTGAAGAGGGTGCACGACTGTGCCACGGCACGACCATGCTCCGAGAACTTACGGCGCGGGCACTGGATTCGATTTCAAGTCTCGGGGAACGTCTGTCTGCTCCTCTTGTGGCCGCGGCTCTCGCGGAGGTTCGCATTAGCAGCGAGGCAGTCGCAGCCACGCAACTGGTCGTGACTGATGCGTGTCATGGGTCCGCCGATCCACTGATGGACCTTACACGTTTGCGTTGCGAATCCCGACTGCGTCCGATCTTGCGGCGAGGTGCAATTCCGGTCGTCACGGGTTTCATCGGGGCCACGAAAGATGGTGTGCTTACAACACTCGGTCGTGGAGGGTCAGACTATTCTGCAACGATTCTGGGTTCGGCGCTCGACGCAGATGAGGTGATCATCTGGACGGACGTGGACGGCCTTATGACCGCTGATCCGCGTTTAGTCCCGGGCGCGACGACGATCCCTGAAATCTCATACCGGGAGGCAGCCGAACTCGCACACTTTGGTGCTAAGGTTTTGCATCCGAAGACGCTCCGTGCCGTGACTGAGTCCCGCATCCCACTGTGGATCCGCAACACCTTCTTCCCGGAACGGCCAGGAACGCGAGTCACCGCTACTGGGTCTTTGACCGATAATGGGGTAAAGGGTCTCACGACGATCAGCGACGTCGCACTCATCACAGTGGGCGGTTCTGGGATTGTCGGCGTGCCCGACGTCTTGGCCCGAACCTTTGCAACCACGGCCGCGGTCCGAGCGAATGTCCTTTTAATCTCGCAATCTTCTTCGCAAAACGATATTTGTCTGGTTGTGCCGTCGAGCGTTGCGGAGCGCACGGTGGAGGCTCTACGGCACGAGTTTGCGCAGGATCTACTCCACGAAAAAGTCGAGCACGTCAGCCTGGATAAAACAATCGCGATTGTCACGGTTGTAGGCAAGGACATGCGAGGCTCCGAAACCGTAGGCCGCGTATTCGCGGCTCTCGGCAGGGTTCACGTGAATCTTGTTGCGATTGCGCAAGGTTCTTCCGAGTGCAACATTTCTTACATTGTGAGCCAACAGCACGTCAAAGCCGCTCTCGACGCCATGCATCAGGAATTCCAGTTGGTCGACTCGCGACCGCTCCCCGTCCGCGGCGTCGCTGTTGGCCCCGAGACGTGGCTCCAAGCCGGGCAGCAGACCGCAAGCGCCGATTGACAATTCGCTTGAGCAACCATCACTCGAAATCCCCTGACATTCTTGCACGACATATCACTGACTGTGAGGCCATAAAGTGAACGTCTCTAATAGCGTACCTAATACCATCCCTTTTCTTGATCTGGTTACCCCGCATGTTGATCTTGAGCAGGAGTTGACGGAAGTTTTTCACCAAGCTCTCCGGACGGCTGGCTTTATCGGCGGTCCAATGGTTGAAGAGTTTGAGAAGGCCTTCGCGAGTTTCTGCGAAACCAGCCATTCGGTCGCGGTTAGCAGTGGAACGGACGCTTTGCTCTTCGCTCTCATGGCCAGTGGAGTGAAGCCCGGCGATGCCGTGGTCACCGTACCGCACACGTTCATCGCCACGACTGAGGCGATTTCGCAAGCTGGCGCACTGCCCGAGTTCGTGGACATCGACGAGCGGACCTACAACATGGATCCTGCGAAGCTCGGACAATATTTGGAAGAGCAATGCACCGTCGACGATGCCGGCAGACTGATCAGCCGCCGCAGCGGCCGCCCTGTGAAAGCCGTGGTTCCAGTCCACCTTTATGGGCAAATGGCTGATATGGATGCGATCCTCGAATTGGCCGAGCGCTATCGGCTGATTGTTATCGAAGATGCCTGCCAGGCCCACGGCGCGGAGTACTTCTCAAAGAAACACAACCGCTGGATGAAGGCCGGTTCTATGGGACGAGCCGCAGCATTCAGCTTCTATCCAGGGAAAAATCTAGGCGCATGCGGCGAAGCGGGCGCAGCCACCACAAACGATGCCGGCATTGCGAAGACCATCAAGATGCTCCGGGATCACGGCCAGGCCACGAAGTATTACCACGACATCGAAGGCTACAACGGTCGGCTGGATGCACTCCAGGCCGGTCTCCTGCATGTGAAGTTGGGTCACCTGGCCAAATGGAACGCCCAGCGACGGGAGCGTGCCGCAGTATACCAGCAGTTGCTGGAATCCGCAGAAACAGCTGTGGTCCCACCCTCCGAACCCTCTTGGTCGCGCGCGGTGTACCACCTGTATGTTGTACGAACCGCCGAGCGCGACGTGTTGATGGACCATCTCAAGAAAGCAGGCATCGGCACCGGCATCCACTATCCGATTCCGCTGCACTTGCAAAAGGCCTACGAGTCGATGAATTACAGCGTAGGAGATTTCCCTGTGACCGAAAAAGCCGCCGCTGAAATTGTCTCGTTGCCAATGTTCCCGCAGTTGACGCCTCAGCAGCAGGCTCAGGTTGTCGAAGAGATTGTTGCCTTCACTCCGATCACTGCTAATAAACCGGAGAAAATGAAGTTAGGCCGTTAGCAGACGCAGAACCACGCCAATCTAGTATCTTCGGGATAATCTCCGAAGACGGCTAGGCCTCGCAACTAAACACATCGTCCATCAGCTAGGAGAAAGGAACTAATTTTGACAAACGCAGACATACGAGCAGTTAGTGTTTTCGGACTGGGCTATGTGGGGTCGGTAACCGCCGCTTGCCTGTCGTCCAAAGGGTTTGATGTCATCGGCGTAGACGTTAACTCTACTAAAGTAGACATGCTCGGATCGGGCCGTAGTCCTATCATTGAAACGGGAATAGACGAACTCATAGCAGAAGGTCATAAGACGTGCCGGCTGCGTGCCACAACCGATAGTGCTGCCGCAGTTGGCAATTCGGACATTTCGTTTGTTTGCGTGGGTACGCCTAGCCTGGCTAATGGCAAGCAGGACCTTATCCATCTCAAGCAGGTGTGCAAAGAAATTGGACTCGCATTGGCTCAGAAGACTTCGTATCATATCGTTGTGTTAAGGAGCACCGTTATCCCTGGTACGACCTCGCGTGTGGTGATTCCGGTTCTCGAGCAATTTAGTGGCAAGCGAGCCGGAGTGGATTTTGCAGTGTGTTTTAATCCGGAATTCACTCGCGAAGGATGCGCGGTAGCTGATTTCTTCGAACCCCCTTATACGATCCTGGGCGGCGACGAGAGCGAATCGGTCGCGATTGTGCGCCATCTTTACGCTTGGGCCCTGGCTCCTGTTTTTGAAACTTCTCTTGCCGCGGCTGAAGCAGCCAAGTACGCATCGAATGCCTTCCACGCGGTCAAGGTGACCTTCGCAAACGAGATAGGAACACTCTTTAGAGAACTTAGTGTGGACATCGAAGCGGTAATGCGGATGTTTGTCGCTGACCATTCTCTAAATATCTCCAGCGCTTATCTTTCCCCCGGGTTTGCCTTTGGGGGGTCTTGTCTCCCCAAAGATCTGCGGGCACTTAGCCATGAAGCAAGGGAACTGAATTTGCACTTGCCGCTGCTTGAGGGTGTGCTACCGAGTAACAGTGAGCATGTTAGCCGTGCGGCAGATCTCATATTGAATACCAAGAAGAAGAATGTGGGATTGTTGGGTCTCAGCTTCAAGGCGGGGACTGACGACTTAAGGGAGAGTCCGCACGTTCAGCTAACAAAGAGGCTCTTGGGGGAAGGGCTACGAGTTAGAATCTGGGATCCCCAAGTATCTCTTGGCCGTTTGGTTGGATCAAATCGGCACTTTATCGAGGACACAATTCCGCACATCGGAATGCTTTTGACTCCTGACCTGAAAAGCACATTGGAAACGGCGGAGGTCGTGGTGATTGGCACCAAGTCTGTAACGACCGCCGAGTTGGCCGCGTACCTTCGACCTGAGCAGATCGTGGTTGACCTCGTTAATTTCAAGAAGCCGCAAAAAACTGAGAGTGTGAACCAATACACTGACAAATCGTCAGGGTCGTCCGCAGGTTCTTCTCTCGTATGTGAGGATCTATTAATTTGACAATCAAAGAATCAGTCCTTGACAGATCAGCAGAGAGCAAAGTGATGAGCAGCGACGTAGTAGACACGCTCCCGCCTAGTGTATGCATTCTGGTGGAGAACCTGCCGGCACCGTATGACCGCCGTGTCTGGCAAGAAGCGCGTGCATTGACTGAGAACGGGTATCAGGTTTCCATCATTTGCCCGAAAGCTCTCGGTTTGAACGCAAGCTATGAAAAGATCGATGGAATTTACATCTATCGCTATCCGATGTGGGAGGCTTCCAGTTCGTGGCAGTACTTCTTGGAATACTCCTGGGCGATCGCGGCTCAGTTCTTTCTAGCGCTCAAGGTTTATCGACGCACCCGCTTCCGTGTGCTGCAGGCTTGCAACCCACCGGACGTGCTTTTTCCGATAGGGGCATTTTTCAAGCTTTTCGGAGTCCGGTTTGTCTTCGATCACCATGACGTCTGTCCAGAACTTTTTGAAGCGAAGTTCGGTAAACGAGGAGTCCTTTATTGGCTTGTCTGTGTTGCTGAACGACTGACATTCCGTTGTGCCAATGTTTCCATTGCGACGAATGAATCCTATCGTGACCTTGCCGTAAAACGGGGACACATCTCGCCCGATCGGGTGTTCATCGTTCGCAGCTGCTTAGATTTGCGCAAAGTCCGAAGACAATCTCCAGATCTTGCACTTAAGCGTGGGAAGGCACATCTGGTTGTCTACTTAGGAATAATGGAGACTCAAGACGGAGTCGACCTTCTGCTTCAATCGATCGAGTCTCTTGTACACCGTCATCAACGTCAAGACGCATTGTTTGTCTTGATCGGCTCCGGAACCGAAACCGGACGTCTTCGGCTACTGGCGTCCCAAATGGGTCTGGATGACAGCCTGAGTTTTACGGGGCGTATCTCAGACGAAGCGCTTGAGGTGTACCTGTCGACGGCGGACATCGCCGTGGCCCCTGATCCGGCGACTCCTATGAACGACATGTCGACAATGAACAAGATACTCCATTACATGTCTTACGGTCTCCCGATCGTCCAGTATGATCTTACTGAGGGTCGCCGCTCAGCTGGAAGCGCTGCCCTGTATGCAAGGCCTAACGACCCTGAGGATTTCGCCACTCAAATTACTAGACTGCTCGACTCCGAGGCTCTCCGCAAAGATCTTGGCGAGTGTGGGCAAAGACGCATTGCGGAGAAACTGAACTGGGAAATGGAGAAAGACCAACTCCTTCTTGCTTATCAAACTGCATTGAAGCCTGACTCTGCATACTGACGTCGCAATAGTTAACTGCACCTAATTACCCTCGATTATGACGATACTTGGTCTCGAATTCGGAGTGTTGTCAGGCAACAGGGTGGCGGTCTGCCGGCAGACATCGCTTATGTTTGGGAGAAGCTTGAAAGAAGATGGGCCGTTGCGATTTGGCAGGCGAGGAAATCACCATTTCCGCACCGCATACGGCTTCTCGTTGTTGGTATTACTCTCATCCCTGTGGTGCTATTCGGCTGACATGGTATTGATCCGGTGCTCTGGAGCTTCCTCTTCAGAGCAACACGATCTGGAGCTTGCTAGCCAATTTTACGGATTGAACCTCAAGATTATTACGATCCGTAAAGGAGAAAATGCGCTCAAACTACTAGACCCAGCCCAACTCGACAAGACTGTGGCAGTTGCGATTGAGGGAAATGCTTTAGCCAGAGTCAACCGGAAAGCAGTTCTGCGCATGCTCCGCCGTAAGCTTGGAGGCCGTGTGCCGTTACTTGTTCTGGGGGTGGCGGCAGATACGGATCCCATGCTCCTCAACCTGTGGTCTGGCGGCGCAACTGTAGGGACAAAACATCTAACAGGTACCGGCCTCCATTATTTAGTTGGTAAGGTGGCCGGTGTTACCGAAGAGTTGAGCGGGCTTGAAATTGCATTTCCGGATGATGAAGCAATCTACTTTACTTCAGCCGGGCACAGCGACGCTCAACGAATAATATCGATAACAAATGGTCGCCAGTTAGTGCCAACGTTCATAGAAACAGGCTTCCACCAGCAGAAGGTCTTTCTGCTTTGCAAAAGGCAACCGCAACATAGCCGAATCGAACGTATTGCCGAGAATACCGAAACCGCGTTTGCAGAATTGGCTTCCGTAATGATCTTTACAAGATACTGCGCCGGGGAGCGAGGTTGGCATGCGGTCCATCATTATGCAAACCTTACGATCGATGACCCATGGTTGCGCGAGCCTTACGGTTATTTAGTGTACAAAGATCTGCTCGCGGAAATGGAAAAGCATAATTTTCACACAACCATCGCTTTCATACCGTGGAATTACGATCGCAGCGAACAACCGGTTGTTGGGCTTTTTCAGAGCCACCCGCAAAGGTTTTCGATTTGCGTTCACGGAGATAACCACGATCACAAAGAATTTGATGACTATGAGAGCAAGTCGCTCGGTCTGCAGATCGCCGCTCTGAGACAGTCCCTGGCCAGAATGGAGAAATTCCAGGCGCTGACCGGAATTCCCTACGATAAGGTCTTTGTTTTCCCCCACAACATCGGTTCGGAACGAATTCTCGAACAGCTTAAGACTTACAATTTCGACGCCACCGTCAACTCGTTGAGTGTTCCCATCGACGGTTCGCGGCCATCGTCGCCGCTCTTCACGCTGCGGCCCGTGACATTATCTTTCGGAGATTTTCCGAGTGTTACCCGCTATAGTGCGGCGATGCCGAACCCGACGAACTTCATTGGGATTAACGAATTCCTCGGCAATCCCATCTTCTTCTACGGTCACCATGACTTGTTCGCCAGCGGCATTGGCGCCTTTGACCGAGTAGCCGATGACATCAATCGAATTGAACCAGACGCCCGCTGGCGCAGTCTAGGAGATATGGCGAAGCACCTCTACCTGGTTCGGCTGAGAGATGATACGAACTATGACGTCCTAGCTTTCTCGAGGAGTCTGGATCTTGAGAACACCTCAGCGCGACCTGCAGTGTTTCATATCCAGAAGCCGGAATCCGAGTCGCGCACGATAGCTTCCGTCAGTGTGGAGGATCGAGTTGTTGCTTTTCAGGTAGACGAGGGATATCTTCGCTTATGCGTAGCTATTCCCGCAGGCGAGTCTCGTAAGGTTACAATTCGTTACAAAAATGATCTTGACCTCGCGTCCGTCAGCGTTGCGAAGAGTTCTCTTCGCGTTTATCTACTCCGGATGGTCTCGGACTTTCGGGATATAGGGTTGTCAAAATCCCGTGCGGGACGAGCAGTCACTCGAGTACTACTACAAAGGCGAGATGTCACCGATGATAGTGAGTCTGTGTGGGTGCGCGCTAATCGTATTCGGCCTATACGGACTGTATTTCCTTCGCTTGATCATGAAGAAAAGAAAAACGGTCGTCTCAACGCCGGATGTCTGCATCCGTTCCTAACTCGTTGCCCGCCAGCCATTTTGTAAAACTCGACACTGAAACTCAAGACGTGCCGACGCGTCCACACGGCTCCGCGGCAAATCACTATAATTAAAGAGACAATGAACCGATACGTAATTATCACGCCGATCCGCGATGAAGAGAAATTTATTGAAGCTACCATTGCCTCCGTCCAGGCCCAGACTCTACTGCCTGCGGAGTGGGTGATCGTCGATGACGGGTCGACCGACCGCACGGGGGAGATTATTGATCGCTATGCCTCTCAATTCCCATGGATACGCGTGGTTCACCGAGAAAACAGAGGTTTCCGCAAATCCGGTGGCGGAGTGATGGAGGCGTTTTATGATGGCTTTAAGGCTCTTAGATGCCGTGAATGGGATTTTGTTGTCAGCTCGATGGCGACCTGAGCTTTGCAGCCGACCTATTTTGAAAAGTGCTTCGCACATTTTGAGCAGTGACCCCAAGCTGGGAATTGGTGGCGGAGACATTTATCACGAACTCGGAGGAGTGCAGAAACTCGAAGCGACCCCAAAGTTCCACGTACGAGGCGCGACCAAGATCTATCGCAGAGCTTGTTGGGAAGCGATCGATGGATTGTGGCGGGCTCCCGGGTGGGACACGATTGATGAAGTGAAGGCCAATATGTTGGGTTGGAAGACCTATAGCTTCGGCGAACTCAAAATAGCTCATCATCGCCTGACTGGGACTGCCGAAGGTTTGTTACGCGACAGGATAAAGCACGGTGTAGCGTGCTACGTCTCGGGGTACTCACCGCTGTTTGTCATCGCGAGTTGCGCGTCTAGGCTGGTTAAAAAGCCCTACGTTGCCGGTTCAGCCGCAATTGCCTACGGTTTTCTGAAAGGCTATTGCGTCCGCATGCCGCGTGTGAATGACAAACAACTGATCAAGTATTTGCGTACGCAGCAGCTCAGACGCCTTTGCGGACTGAAAACGATTTGGAAATGATTGGTCAGTAGGAAAGAACGGTCGGACCGATATGTGCGGAATCTGCGGAAAACTCGAGTTTGATCGGAATGCGAAAGTCAGCGCTCCGCTCATTCGAAGTATGCTGGATACAATCCGTCACCGCGGGCCAGACGATCAGGGAATTTATCTTTCGTCGCAAGTGGGATTCGGTCATGCTCGGCTCTCGATTATCGACTTGAACAGCGGCCACCAGCCATTGTCTAACGAAGACGGTACGGTCTGGATCGTTTTCAACGGAGAAATCTACAACTATCACGAACTACGAACGTTTCTGCTGGCAAAAGGCCACGTTCTCAAGCGCAATCCGATACCGAAGTGATTGTGCATCTTTATGAAGAGCTCGGTCCGCAGTGTGTAGAGAAATTGCGGGGAATGTTCGCCTTTGCGTTGTGGAACGAAAACACGAAGGAACTCTTTTTGGCCCGGGACCGAGTTGGAATAAAACCGCTTTATTATGCGCTGAACCACCGGGGAATCGTCTTTGCTTCGGAGATAAAAGCGATTCTTGCCGATCCTGCAATACGCCGAAATCTTGCCCCGGAGGTTGTCGACCGTTTTTTGACTTTCCTCTACGTTCCGGGAGAGGAAACGATGCTCAGAGGGATAAGTAAGCTCGCGCCGGGGCACTATCTGGTGGCAAAGAATGGCAAAACGGAAATAACGCAATACTGGGATCTTGGCTTCCGGAAGCCGGCTGAGAGTTTGAGCATTGACGAGGTGGAAAGGGAATTGGCCGAATTTGTTGGCGGAAGCGGTCGAACTGCATATGATCGCGGACGTGCCGGTGGGCATTCTGTTAAGCGGCGGCGTGGATTCGACTGCGGTACTGAGCTGTACCGCGGAGCGAACGGACAAGCAAATCAGCACCTTCACGGTGGGCTTTTTGATGCCGGATTTGCTGATGAACGACCTTATGCCGTTTGGCTTCCGAGGCGTTTGGTAGCCGGCGCCATGAGATGACGATGACGGCCGAGGATTTTATTGCGTTCTTCCTAAATATGTCTGGCACATGGAAGAGCCCGTTTGTGAGCCGCCGGCCGTTGCCCTGTATTACGTGTCAAAGCTGGCAAGAAGTCACGTGAAGGTTCTGTTTCAGGCGAGGGTGGGGACGAGGCGTTCGCCGGTTATGATAATTACCGGAATATGGTTTGGCTGGAACGTCTAAAACAGGTTTGGCCAGCTGCAATGGGGCGGCTTCCTGGGGGCTTTCCCATATCAATTCGCTGGTGCATTCTGGGAAGGTGGCCAAGTACGCTCGACTAATGAACGCGACGTTTCCTGATTATTACTACAGTCGCACCTCACTCCCTACCGATACGCCGGAAACGGAATTGGCGAATTGTACTCCAGCCATTTTATGAAGTCATCGACAAGGAATATACGATCAGCCGGTGCGCCGGCTATTTTCAAAAATAGAGAACCTGGGGGTGCTCGACCAGATGCTCTACATCGACACTAAGACCTCGCTGCCGGATCACTTGCTTGTCAAAGCTGACAAGATGACCATGGCGAACTCGCTGGAACTACGCGTACCTTTGCTGGACCATCGACTCCTCGAATTTGCCGCATCCCTGCCGGCGAGCTTCAAGCTGAAGGGATTCGCATTGAAGTACATTTGGGAGAAAGCTTTATTCAAGCGGGTACCAACGAGCATCCTGAAACGAAAAAAGGCTGGTTTTCCCGTTCCGTACGAATTTTGGCTGCGAACCAATTTCAAGGACCAGGTTCGCGACATTCTGACCGACCGAAAGACGATCGAGCGAGGATACTTCAAGAAGGACGCCATTGAAAAGCTTATTAGTGCCAACAGCGATTCGGGTCCTACTCCAAAGAGGTCTTTTCGCTGGTCGCCTTAGAGTTGTGGCATCGCATGTTTTTTGACGACGAAAAAGTTACGCTGAACTAGAAAGTCCAGAACCGGGCGATAGACTGAGACTGCCGGAATCGTTCTTCGCTCGAGCATTTCACTGCTCTTCACAATGACAACAAACGACATCGACTGTCGGCGGACTGCGTTGAGTCTCGTCGCGGGAACCCTCTGGTACAGTCCGCGATCCTTTAGCATGGCTCGCTTTCTCGGTCCAAGCTACTCTCTACGTTGCGTGCTTTTCCATGATGTCTCAGATGTGGAATCATCGTTTACCAAGGGACTGGGCGTCACCGTCACTCGCAAACAATTCGAGGCTGCGCTGAGGTTTGTCACCAGACACTACACCCCCGTCAGCTTGCAAGATGTTATTACGGATTCCGATGGTAGGGGGCTGCCAGCTCGGCCGGTGCTGGTGACTTTCGACGATGCCTATTCATCAGTCAGCGAATTTGCTGCTCCGCTCTGCTCCCAGTTTGGTGTGCCGGCGGTTTTCTTCGTCAATAGCGGATGTCTCGATAACCGCCAATTAGCCCTGGAAAACCTTATCTGCCACGTTAAAACGTGCTCGGACTTGACACAGTCAACGCCGCGATTCGATTGTCGAGGGCACCAGAGACCTCGAGGTTCGCTCGCTGACACAGGTCTTCTCTCATTTTCTTCCTCGGACGTCTCTCCGAGGCAGGGAGGCCTTCCGTAGGGCCCTGGTTGAATTGGCCAGGATCAGTGAAGGCGACTTGGCAGCTGAGGCCGGTCTTTACCTGAGCAGTCAACAGCTTCGCGATTGGCTAACTTCAAGATCGAGATAGGCAACCATACCTACACTCACCCAAACTGCAGGACCTTGTCGACGGGGGAACTTGGCGGGGAGATAGACAGGAACAAGGCGGAGCTAGAGGCTATCTCTGGGACGAAAATTAGGTCGTTCAGCGTGCCCTACGGTTCGTCAGCTGACCTTACAACCGATCTAGCTGCGCACCTTCGTCGTTCCGGATACCGAGCAGTCTTCCTCGCCGAGGGCAGTGCCAACTCATCGCGCCCCCATTCGCATCTTGATAGGGTCAGCATCAAGGCTGGTACTGATGCGGCTTTCTTTTCGGAGATTGAAATCCTTCCTCGGCTCCGCGCAATCAGGAATGACTTCTTCCGCAATTCCGATGCAGGGTGTCGGCCAGGATCTCTAGTCCAGACGAGGTCAGGCCAGCTACATTCTGTTGCCCACTCTGAGAAGGGCGAAGATATCTACAGTGAGCACAATTAGACTCATGCCGGAGATCGATTTCCAAATCGAAGTGGATCGCGCAACGCCTGCTGAATGGTCGGCGATGCTCGATCTCTTCTGCGATGCCAACTTCTATCAGACGTGGTCGTACGGCGCGGTTCGCTGGGGAAGAAAAAACCTCAGCCACTTGGTTTTGAAGCGAGACGGTGAAGTTCTAGGGATGGCGCAAATCAGGATTATGCGCCCGACAAGATTCAACTTCGGCATGGCATATCTGCGTTGGGGGCCTGTTTGTCACCGACGTGGAAGGCCGCTTGATGGCGATGCAGCCCCAGGGTCTAGCTCGCTCCCTGAAAGAGGAATACGTCTATAGGCGAGGACTCTTGCTGCAGGTCGTGCCAAACTCCTTTGTTGGGTCGCGGCGATCCGCGCTATTTCAATCCGCCTTCTCTAAGTTCACGTCAGATCCTTGGACCAACTGCCAATTCGTACAGAACTTTTGTTCTCGATCTTGCACCTTCGATCGAGGAATTGCGGAGGAATCTTGACAAGAAATGGCGGAACCAGCTCACTCGGTCGGAGAAAAACGGATTGAAGGTCGTGGCAGGAAATGGGGCCGACGAATACCGGCGTTTTTGCAGAATGTATGAGCAGATGCTGGAACGGAAAGCATTCGAAAGCACGGTTGACATTGAAGAGTTTGGCCGCATCCAGGAGAGACCTGCCCGAAGCCCATCGCATGAGGATCCTTATCTGCGAAATGGACGGAATCCCGGTGGCCGGACTCGTCGCGTCGGCGATGGGTGATTCAGCGATTTATTTGCTGGGGGCGACCAGCGACGACGGGCTCAATGCAAAAGGCGCTTACCTGCTGCAGTGGAGATGATCCAATGGCTCAAGGAAAATGGCTTTAAGTCGTACGACCTGGGAGGCATCGACCCTAAGGCAATCCCGGAGTCTACCTTTCAAGAGCGGAATATCAGGCACTGACGTGTCTCAACTGACCCCACTTGTGGCATGCAGCAGCATTGTCTCTTCTGTGATCGTAAAGGGAACTCTGGCGGTGCACCGAGTGGTGCGTAACCTGGGCAATGCCCACCTCGGTGGCGCCCTCACGTTGGCGCGTTGACCGAAGGAGTGAGGCAATCGCCTCTGAAGTCCCTTGATCGCCTAAGTTTGACATCAACGATCATTATTTCTTCGTTTCTCCACCTTTATGGATATTTCGGTTATTATCGTCGGCTGGAACGCGAAGCACTATTTGGAACTATGCCTAGACAGTCTGGCCGCGGCCCCGCCACGCCGTAGCATGGAGATCATCGTGGTCGACAATGCCTCCGCCGACGGCTCCGCGGAGATGATCGAAGCGCGATTTCCCTATGTCAAACTCATCAGGAGCTGCGAAAATCTCGGCTTCGCGAAGGGCAACAACGTGGCCATCCGCCAGTGCCAGGGCCGCTATATAGCCCTCGTGAACCCGGACGTAATCGTGTTCCCTGATGTCTGGATGCTCTGGTGGATTTCCTCGATCAGAATCCCAAAGTCGGAAATGTTGGCCCACGCGTCCTGAACGCGGACATGACGCTGCAGAGTTCTTGCCGGCGGTTTCCGACTCTGTGGAACAATTTCTGTTCAGCAAGCGGCTTGGCGACCGCGTTCAAGCACTCCCGGTTCTTTGCTGGCGAACACATGTTTTACTTTCGCCATGACCGAACCCTTCCCGTGGACGTCCTAGTGGGGTGCTTCTCGATGATCCGCCGTGAAACCTTTAACGAAGTTGGCCTGCTTGATGAAAACCTGTTCATGTATGGCGATGATGTGGATTGGTGCCGGCGTTGCTGGAATGCGGGATGGCAAGTAGTCTTCTTCCCAGGTGCCAAGGCAATTCACGACCAAGGTAAAATCACGGCGCCGTTTCCTGTTCGCTTTGCCGTCGCCCAACAGCGATCCGTCTTGTACTATTGGCGCAAACATCACGGCTTCTGGGGCGTGCTGGGAATCCGAAGCATCATGATTTCGCGGCACCTCATTCGCTACACCGTTGCCGTGGTTGCGGGCCTGGCGCGCAGGAAGCGGAGCGCGGAAGGCACGTACAGAAACAGGTTAGCGGCGCCTGCCTGCGGGAGCTTCTTTTTGGCGGCGTTCCGAGCAACTCGTGAGGGGCAGACTGGCAACCACCAATATGGCAATGTCCGCAGTCAATTTCTCGGCTGGGCGCTTATTACACACGCCACGGCTTCGGGTCGACGGTTCGCCGTGCCGGCGTAGCCGCGAGACGAGTGTTGTTTTCAGGCCGCATGGTCCTCTTCTACTGTGACCTCTCGGCGCTAAGTTCTCGGACGGCAGATTTGCCGAATTCTTTGAAGGTGGAGCAACACAGAAATCAAAGTCGATCTCAGCGCGCACGACTTCCAAGCGATCACCAGTTTCTGGAATCCCGACTGGCTCGCCGAAAGGTCAAAGAAGGCTTCGAGCTAGGCGCATCGCTGTGGCTGATCAAGGCGGGACGGCCAACTGGCCGGGTACGGATGGACCCTGCAGGGACACACAGTCGAGCCCCACTACTTTCCCTTTGGACCGGACGATGTACATCTCTTCGACTTTCATGTGTTCCCGCAATATCGCGGTAAGGGAATAAACCCGCTACTGGTCAGCTATATCCTTCGCGAACTGGCCGGAGAGTGTCGAGGGCGTGCGTTCATCGAAGCGGCAGAATGGAACCAGCCACAGTTGGCATCCTTGCAGAGGACGCCGTTCCATCGCCTGGGTTTGGCTAGCAAGGTTACCCTTTTTCGACACACGATTGTGTTCTGGAACGGGAACAGCAACGTGGAACATGAGCAGAAAGATGAGCTGAGACGACGCGTCCATTGCCGCGACCGCCAGCAAATAGTCCCGCATTCCAGGCTTGCGACTTTGACTATATAACCCCCCGGGTTCAATTGGTTACAAGAGGTGTCCGAAAGGGCGGGATGATAGCGGAAAGGTCGAATCGAGGGGCGAGTGAGCCGTACCATCGGACAGGTCTTACAGGCACCTTTGACACCTATTCTTCCTCAAATATCGCTTCGTATACTGGCACCAGTGGCCTCCCCTACGGTTTCGAGCGGGCCGCAAATTTTACCTCGGCGCGCTCGCCGAATCGGAGATTCAGACATGGTGTCGTCCAAAGGAAGAAAAACGTTGCGGCTGCAGATGCAATGGAGCGTAAACACAGTACTTGTCGTCTTTTTTGTTCTTTTTTGCCTTGCAAGTTCTTCGGCCTTTGCCACTTGTCACACTGTGACTCCGGCTGGGTCCGGCACTAAGACTGGGGCCGATTGGAACAACGCTTTCGCGGGATTCCGAGCTCCTTGACCGTGGCGATATTTATTATCTAGCGGATGGAATTTATCCGGCATTCACCTTTAGCACCTCCGCTTCGGGAACCACGACTGTGGAAATTCGGAAAGCGCAGAGCTACGACAACTGCACTTCGACCGGCTGGGACACGGCACGATGGGCTCCGCGCAGGCGGTGTTCCAGAGAGTGATCAGGGTTAGCGCTCCGTATTTCATTCTTAACGGCAACGGAAAGCAGACCGCCCCAGGCTGCGGGGGCGCACCGGGATCGACGATTGCCGGAGCGCCTCCAACTCCAAGCGATTGCGGCGTAAAGATTGACGATTCGTCCTGCACTTCGAATTGCATTGAAGTAGTCAGTGTCAGTTCTGGCCCATTCACGTTCGAGTATGTTGAGTTTAATGGTAATTCTAACCCCAGTGCGAATGAGGACAATTTCGTATTTGGTGGTGGAAGTTCTCCCTCAACCTATAACCACATTTACGGCCACAACACGGGTGCAGTTTATTTCCAGTACGGCTGCAACCAGCGAACTGTGGAGTACTCCTATTTTTGGGGTACTGAGATCCAAGGACCTACCTCAGATGGAACGCACGGGCAGTACTCTTATTGCGGAAACACCGACAGCAACGGAGTCGAAGCGAACAACGTATATCGGGACATCACGGGGACGGCGGTTTGGACGTTTGCCTACCCGGACAACACCCACACCGGATGGGTATTCTACAACAATGTCATCTTCAACTCGACCACTTACACCGGGGCCTCCTTAAGCCTCGGCTGGCTTTCGGATGGTCTGATCGCGTGCATCAATTCGGGATCGAACTGCACCAATTTCACCTTCTCTCAGAACACGATTATCAATGCAGGCGATTCGAGCGGCATCAACAATGAGAACACCGGAAGTTATACCGTCGAGAACAATCTGTGGTACGGCATCACGCACGGGACCATCTCTTTCAACGCGGGAACGGGCGGCAGCTACACCCAAAATCATAACTCGTTCATAGACTCTGGATCCTCTTGTCCTTCTGGAACTGGGAATGTGTGCGACAACTCGGGGTCGAATCCCTTCGTGAGTTGGACGACGAATAACTTCAATCTTGCTTCGGACAACAACGACGAGGACAATCGTCTCGCTCTCGGCGCCCCGTTCACTGTGGATGTTAACGGAACCACGTTCGCGACAGACAGAGGAGCTTATCAGTACGCGGGGGGAGGAGCTGGAGCTCCGAATGCTCCCTCGGGTCTGACGGCCATAGTTCAGTGATTGAGAGAGGGATTGTTTGACCTAAAGCCGCTCTCTTGCTTCTTTGAGTGGCGATAATCGGACAATCCCTCGTTTCCTTTAGCTCGATCTTCCGCGTGTCAGGCTCCAACCAGATCCCTGCACCCACCCGCAGGCCAGAAGAAGATGTTCGGATAATCAATTTCTAACGTGCGATGATAGTGTTTAAGACGCCGTAGACGTTGACACCAGAACGTTATGCAGCCCAAAAACTTTCAATTTGGAGGTGGCGCGGCAGGCACCGTATTGCATCCGCTCGTGGCGGGCGGGATGGTTATCGCCATCGTGTTGATTCTGCTTCTTCCGCGTAATAAGGCGATCACGCCGTTTGTCGTTGCTTTCTTGACAATCCCGATTGGACAGGTACTGGTGGTCGGAAGCGTGCACCTGCTGATGCACCAAGTCCTGATCTTGACCGTGTTGGCCCGGATGGCTGCGTTCCGCGGCAAAGGGAGGTTCGCTGGGGGATTCAATACGCTCGATAAACTAATAGTGCTCTGGTCTTTGTCTGCCTTTATCATCTTTTCTCTCGCCTGGATGGAGATGCAGGCAGTAATCAAGAGTGCAGGCGATTTGGTCGTAAGTCTAGGTGGCTACTTGGCGGTGAGATTTCTCATTCCCGACCGCGCGACGGTCCCCCGCTTGATCAAGGCTCTGGCCGTAGTTTGCGTCATCCAGGGCGCCTTCATGGTCAGCGAACAGTTCACGTATATGAATGTGTTCAGCTCCTTCGGTGCAAACCCGCCCACGCTCAGAGAGGGACACATTCGGTCGGAAGGAGCGATGGGTAATCTCTGGGCCGGCGCGCTGGCTGGCATTGTGATTCCCTTGTTTGTCGGGCTGTGGTCGGAAGGAAGATCGTTCCGGATAGCCGCGTGCGCGGGACTTGCCGGCGCGACTGCGATGGTGTTCGCGACCCACGCAAGCACGTCGTGGTTGGCTTATGGCGCGAGCCTCTTGGGCCTCGGCTTTTGGCCTCTGCGCCGACGGATGCGACTGGCTCGCTGGGGGTTTATAGGAATCTTACTGGGATTACATTTGGTCATGCATGGGCCGGTTTGGTCGCTGATCGAGAAGATTGATCTGACGGGTGGCTCATCCAGTTACCATCGCTACATGCTTGTGGATAATTGCATTCGTCATTTCGCTGACTGGTGGCTGCTTGGGTCGAAAACTTACGGCGACTGGGGATTTGTAATGTTTGATGTTTGCAACCAGTTTATCCTGACCGGTTTGAGGGGCGGTCTCTTGACCTTGCTGATCTATATTGGAATTTATAAGCAGAGCTTTGGCGCGATCGGGATCGCAAGGAAGCGTGTGCAGGGAGACCGCAAACAGGAGTGGTTTCTCTGGTGCATCGCTTCCGCCCTGTTCACTACGGTCGTAGCATCCTTTGGAATTTATTTTTCAGCTCACTTGTTTGTGTGTTTCGCGTCGTTGATCGCGGGCATTTCTGTGGCAACCCTTGAAGGGAGGCGAGCTAGGGTCCGAGGGGAGCCGGTCCCCGCCGAAATGCAGTCCGCGTCCTACGAAAAGACGACTGATGTGCTGATCGACAAAACAAGAGAGGCAAGCTGGTACCACCTTTTTGAAGCGCGCTAGGGTGCGTCTTAGACTCAGAAACGATCCTGGCCGGGCCATAGCGACACGACGTTCCCATACAAATCTTGAGACGGAAGTCTTGATCTAAGGATGCTAATGCATTTGTCTTCGCCATCAAACTCTGGGGTCGATCAGGCTGCGCCGCAGGACAATCCAGCCGCGTCCGGAAGCAGCATCACAACGTGCCCATTGTGCCGTCGTTCGGGGGCAAAAGAATGGCTCCGGGCACGGGACAGGTTTCACGGACGGCCGGAGCGTTACTTGCTGGTTCGTTGCTCGGGTTGCTCGCTCGTATGGTTGAGCAATGCACCTCCTCCGGAGGAAATGCATCATCACTATACCGACTCTTACCACCGGCTCATTTCCCGAGCGGGGGAAACTTCCCCTCATCGCTGGGAGGCCCACGGGAAGAAACTAACTCAGTACAAGCAGAGTGGTGCCGTCCTTGATCTGGGCTGTAGCTCGGGAGCATTCCTGGAGTCTCTCAGGGGCAAATCGTGGGAGCGATACGGAATCGAGATGTCCGCCGAGTGTGCGAGACGAGCCGAGGCCAGAACCGGGGCCCATGTTTTTGTGGGAGATATTACGGAAGCACCTTTCCCTGCTGAATCTTTCGATGTCATCACCTGTTTTGACGTGCTCGAGCACCTCTACGAGCCTCGACGGGTCTTGGCTAAAGTGCGCGAATGGCTGAGGCCAGGCGGAATCTTTTACGTTCAGGTGCCCAACATAGACTCGGCGGAAGGGAGGGTTTTCGGGACTTACTGGCATGGGCTAGAGCTACCACGCCACCTTTTCCACTACTCTCCCGGATCTCTCAAATATCTTGCAGAGTCGGCTGGACTGCGGGACGTGACGCTCGAAACACGACGGAATCCTGCCGTCGGCACTAGCCTGCGCTACGTTTGGGATGATGTTTTTGGCGCGATGGGGATCCGGCGAACGCCCGTGGCATACCGAGAAGAGGCTAGTCTTCCCTGGAGGGCGGCGCGAAAGGTAGTACGCGTGACCTTTTTGCGCGGCCTGCTCGCGATGGCCCCTATCGTGGGAGGAGGGGAGTCCATCCATGCGATTTTTCAGAAGGGAAAGGCTTCTGACTGACATATATGCTTAGGTCTTCATATCATATCTACGGCGGCGTCGCAGACCATGAGGGTTTGTTTCTCTGGTTCTGACGAAACTATACAGTTTCTGGGTCGCCGTAACGTACCCCTTTGCGGGCGTGGGGCGCAACCTGTCGCTGCACTATGCGAGTGAGATTTCGCGAAGTCTCGCGCGGTACATTCGGCTGGGGAATCGCGTCGAGATCGGGAAGCACACCTGGTTTCACACGTGGTCGAAACCCGACATGGAACGAGACCGCGAGGTGAAGATCGTCCTCGATGACGATTGCCGGATCGGGCCGCGGTGCACGATAACCGCCGGGAATTTTATTCATTTCGAGCGCGACGTCGTGCTTGAATCCGACGTTCTGGTCATGGACCACTCTCATGCTTATGAGGATGTGAGCACTCCGATCAGCCTCCAGGGTACTACGCCGGGTGGGATAATTCGGGTGGGTGAGGGTTGTAGGATCGGCGCGAGGGCCGCCATATTATGCAGCAACAAGGGTGAAGTGGTGTTAGGACCGAATTGCGTGGTCGCCCCTGACGCTGTAGTCACCCGAAGCTTCCCGGCGAATTCATCGCTTTTGGGGAATCCGGCCCGGGCAATGCAGAAATCAGTCACAGGCACGATTAATGCCAGAATATCCACGGGCGAACCGGAGTTGACCCCGCAGATTTCGAGGTGAAGGGCATGGCAGAAAACTGCTCGGGGAAAGACCCTAGACTAATCGGTTATACAAGCCAAGGAACGATGGAAGATCCTTTGTGGTGGTTAACGCGAATAGCTAACAAATTACGCACGGTATGGCTGGGGCGAACATATCCGTTCGTCTCGTTCGGCAAGAAGACTTGGACGCACTACTCCTTGCGCGTAACTCGATCTGCCGCACGTTATATAAGCATCGGAGCAGGCGTAGGTTTTGGACGGGATGTTTTGCTGGACGTATGCGCAGCCCCTGGCACAGATTCACCGGTTCTGATTTTGGAGGACGGCTGCGGGCTCAACGGCGGGTCGTGGTTTCGGCACGAAATCGCATTCACATCATGCGGAATGCGATATTTGGTCCTTCGGTGCTAATGATCGATCATGCCGACTATGTGGAAGAGGGAGCAATTCCGCAGTTGCAGACGACAATCGGGAAGCGGGACTATCCGGATCGAAGAAGAGTGCTGGATTGGTTTCGGCGCCACGATTGTTTGCACGCAAGGTGAACTGGTCATCGGACGACACTCCGTGGTGGGAGCGAATTCGGTGGTAAGCCGTAGCATTCCTCCGTATTCCGTCGTCTCCGGTGATCCTGCGAGAATCGTTAAACAGTACGATTTTTCCAAGGGCAAATGGTACTCGGATGTGTTCGACCTTTAGCTACCACCGAACGAAACCTCTCAGTGGGCACGGCAGAGTCTCCCGGCTGAGTCTGAGCCATTGCAGGTATAAATCGGACGTAATCGAAGAGGCTGTTTCGGGGAAGATAGGGATGAGCGACTCTCGCAAAGAGATCCGCGAGGATGTTCTCAGAGCATTTTCGCGCGCAGCGAACAAAGTCCACACTCTGTGGGTCGCGTGGACCTATCCGTTCGCTTCGATTGGCAACGATGTTTCGATGCATTATACCTGCGACCTGCAACGCTCCGCAGCTCCCTATATCAAGATTGGAAATCGCTTGACGCTTGGACGGGAGGTATGGCTGAGCATTCCGAACGTATCCATCTGTGATAGATCCGCTATCGTCATCGGAGACGGCTGTGGGATCGGACGAGGCTCCGTGATATCTGCGAAGAACCAGATTCATATCGAGCCAAATACGATTCTGGCCCCTCGGTACTTGTTATGGATCACAACCACGCTTTCGAAGATGTGACCGTTCCGATTGGTCAGCAGCCTATGACGCTGGGTGGGAGAATCCGCATTGAAGAAGGGTGCTGGATCGGGTTCGGAGCCGCAATCATTTGCAGTCGGGGTGAACTCTTCATTGGACGGGGTTCGGTGGTCGGTGCGAACTCAGTAGTGACGCATAGTGTTCCTGCGCATTCAGTAGCGGTTGGCAATCCGGCAAGAATTGTGAAGCAGTACGATCCAGTCAAGAAAACCTGGATGAGCGTGACCCTACCCGCACTTTACTGCACGAAGCTGAGTTCAGGGAAGAAGGAAGGGTGAACGAGTATATCGAGGACCACGCACACCGGAGCGTAGCAGGCAGATTTGAAGGAGTCGACATTGCCAGTTTTCACAATCTATCCGCTGATAGACGCCCGGTGGGATGAATTCTTAAACCGACATCCTCGCAGCAGTGTGTTTCATACCTCGGGCTGGTTAGCGGCCCTGCAGCAGACTTATGATTACGAACCGATTGCGTTCACCACTAGCCGGCAGGGAGAGCCGCTGAGAAATAGCACTCGTTTTTTGTGACGTGAAGAGTTGGATTACTGGGCGGCGTTTGGTATCGCTGCCGTTTTCCGATCATTGCGCGCTGTTAGCCGATACCTCAAGCGAGCAAGAAGAGTTGTTAAAACACGTATGCGACCGCGTCAGCCGTGATGGTTACACCCATGCAGAAATACGGCCAAAGAGCGCAGGAGAATCCGTAGCGCTGGCGGCCGCTAATCTGGAGATCACAGAGACGTTCTGTTTGCAGACGCTCTCGCTGGATGCGCCGGCAGATGTTCTGTTCCAGAACCTTCATAAAGACTGCATTCAGCGCAAAATCCGTCGCGCACAAAAGGAACATCTGCGCTATGAGAGCGGCCGAACGGAACCCCTTTTGCGCACGTTCTACCAACTTCTGATGCGCACTCGCCGCCGCCAGTTACTGCCGCCCCAGCCGCTAAAGTGGTTTCGAAATCTGGTTAAGTCGATGGGTGAAGACCTTACGATCCGAATGGTTTCGAAGGACCATTGTCCGGTAGCGGCGATGCTGACGCTTTCCCACAAGACGACGCTCACGTTCAAGTATGGCTGCTCAGACGAAAGGTTCCAGAATCTCGGTGGTACTCCGTTTCTGTTTTGGAGAGCCATTCAGGAGGCGAAAGACCGTGGCCTGCGTGAGCTTGATCTCGGCCGCTCGGCGATAGATCATGCAGGCTTGATCCAGTTCAAGGATCGCCTGGGGGCCGTCCAGACAATGTTACCTTATTGGCGAAGCCCAAGCGGGAAAGCTGCTGCCCCGGCGCGTCTGTGGTGGCAGATTCCGATGACCAAGGGAATCATGTCGTGGATCCCGGAACCTGTTTTGATCGCGTTGGCCGGTTTCCTCTATCGTCACATAGGTTAGCTGCTGCGCCTCAGCCATTGGTAAGCGAAACAACATGAGCGTTGCTCCCATCGATCAATCGCAGAGAGCTGGAGTCGATGACCGAGACATCACTCAACTTCGGAGGCTGGTGTCTCTGGGAAACGGTATCGGCTTTCAGGGCGAGGAGGAGGATCGCTCCAGAACAAACGGCGAGATGAACAGAGCGCTGCTCGATTTCTATCTCTGTCCGGAGCGGTTCGTCGACTTCGAGATTAGCGGACGGTTATCCCATACGGCTGGCTATTTCCGTTTCGGTCAAGACTACGTGTTACGCGAGATCTGCTGCCGGATATCGAGCTTCGCGACCTGACTCTACTCTTTATGACGTTCTAAACGACGTTACGGTTCATCAGTCGACGCCGGGTCTGCCATTTGATCCAGACGAAGTGATTGACAACTTACGGCTTGAACGCTATGCCAACCGCAACGGCCTAGGCCCTCTGACGAGATGGGAACGGTCACTGAAAGCAATTTACTATTTCCTTCGGCCATTCATGCATGTCAGGCACCGAAAGCACCTTCAACGAGCTCGGCTGATCGGATGGCGTGACCGTAACTTCCCGAGATGGCCTGTAGACACCACCGTGGAAGATCTATGCGAGCGTTTGCTTCTTCTTTCTATGAAAGCCAAGCGCATCGATGAAGTTCCCTTTATCTGGTTCTGGCCGGATGGCGCTCAGAGCTGTGTCGCGATGACGCACGATGTCGAGACTGAAGAAGGTAGGGAGTTTTGTACGGAGCTGATGGATGTGGATGAGTCTTTCGGCATCAAGTCCTCGTTTCAAGTCGTGCCCGAGGGGCAATACGAGGTCTCCCCTGCGTTTGTTCAAGCCATCCGTAGTCGTGGGTTCGAGATAAACGTTCAGGACCTCAACCATGATGGCAATTTGTTTCGAAATCGAAATGAGTTTCGCCGTCGAGCCGCAAGGATCAATGAATTTGCAGAGCGCTATGGTATCTCTGGCTTTCGGGCAGCTGTGCTTTACAGGAACCTAGATTGGTACGATGCGCTTCAGTTCTCCTTCGATATGTCGGTACCTAATGTCGCTCACCTTGATCCACAGAAGGGTGGTTGTTGTACGGTGATGCCATACTTTGTTGGTGAGACGCTCGAAATTCCCGTTACCACGACACAGGACTACATGTTGTTTCACCTGCTGAATGATTACTCATTGGAGTTGTGGAAAGAGCAGATAGGCCTGATCGTTGCGAAAAACGGAGTGGCGAGCTTTATCGTCCATCCTGATTACGTCATCGAGCAGAAGGCCAGAGGACTCTACCGCGAGTTGTTGACATTCTTGCGCGAATTGAGAAGCAGACACAGAATTTGGTCCGCTTTTCCCGGGGAGATCGACTGTTGGTGGCGAGCTCGGCACAGAATGCGCATCGTGGGCCGACAGGCAAATGGGAAATTGAGGGTGAAGGTTCTGAGCGCGCCAAACTCGCCTTCGCTCACATTGTCGGTGACCGACTCGAATACGTCATTTAACCTGATCTCCCGTTCGACGCTAGGTATTTGTTTATTCAGGAAGAAGAAGTAGCGAATCACATGCCCGAGATCAATCTCATCCGTAACTACGGCCGGGTCAAGGTAGTTATCGGCAACTTGCTTCTTGGGGATGGCCTTAAGGCCAAGGCTATGCGGGGTGGAACTTGGCTTGGTGCAGGAAGCGTTACCGAGCAGGTGGCCCGGTTTGCCAGGAACATGATTTTGACAAGATTGCTCGCGCCGGGCGCCTTTGGCGCCATGGCGATTGTCCTGTCTTGTTCAGCCATCATCGGAACGTTGACGGATGTGGGGCAGAGAGCATCCGTAATTCAAAACCCGAGAGGCGGAGAGAAGGCCTACCTTAATGCCGGTTGGTGGATTGCAATGCGCCGTGCAATCTCCATCTATGCCATTATTTTTGCTCGGGCCCTTATAGCCCAATTTTATGGGAATGCGGAACTAAGCGGATTACTTCGAGTGGCGCTTCTAGGCACTCTGTTCGATGGCGCCATGAGTCCGCGTTCCATTCTTCCTCAGAAAAATATGAAGTTTGGGCGTTGGATGGCTATCAGCAATGGCGGTGGAATTTGCGGTGTCATCCTAACGGTGATTCTTAGTTTTTATCTTCGTGATGTATGGGCCTTAGCCATTGGATCCTGCAGCGAGAACGCATTCCGTTGTCTACTGTCATATATTTTGTGTCCGGGACTGCCCTCACTAGGATTTGACCGGCATGCTGCTCGGGATCTCTATAAATTCTCAAGAGCAGTAGTCGGGCTATCGTTTCTCAATCTTATCTTCTCGCGCACCGACATCTTCTTCTTGGGTAAGCTATATTCGACAACAACATTAGGGCTATACACTATGGCGATCTTCCTAGTGCAGACGCCCTCGAGCTTCATTACAACCGTGATGAGTCAAATCCTCTTCCCCTCTTTCGCCCATGTCCAGAATGACAAGGAACGGGTCAATCGTATCCTAATAACCGTGACTTCGTGGCTAACTCTGTTTGGGCTTCCAGCCGTAGTTGCTATTTGCTTATGCGCTCGCTCGCTTCTTTCGGTCATATACGGGGCAAGATATATGGCAGCCGCGGGACCGTTGGCGTTTGCAGCCGTTGTGGTGTGCCTGAATGTGCTGAACGCTGCCGTCACGTGCGTCTTTAGCGGCATCGGCCGTCCGGCGTTGCATCGCCGCGCAGTGGCCGCGTCCGCAGTGGCCATGCTGGTGGCGATTTATCCCGCCTGCAAACTCTTTGGGGTGGTGGGAGGCCAGATTGCAGCCTTGCTGGCGATTACTCTTAGCTATTTCCTGCAAGTGGTACGCATGCGTGACGTCACGGGTTTGAACCTGCTCGGCTATGTAAGAGGGATTTGCAATCCCAGCGCTAGGCTCCGCCGGAATGCTGGCGGTCGTCCTCGGTGGTCGCCGCCTAGGCCTAACGCCTGGGCCGACCGCGGATGTAATCTTTTGCGCTGGAAGCTGCCTAATCACGTACGCCTTCTGCGGGTCCATTCATCTTCGCGCCTCAAAAAGACAGGATAGGTTGTACGGCACAGAAACGCCGGAAACGGCTCCTGTTCTTTGATGTGCCGCGCCAAAGAGAGAGATTTGGGGCAAGACCCTAGACCGATCGGTTATACAAGCCAAGGAACGATGGAAGATCCTGTGTGGTGGTTAACGCGGATAGCTAGCAAACTGCGTACGGTGTGGCTGGGGAAAACCTATCCGTTCGTTTCGTTCGGTAAGAGGACATGGACACACTACTCCTTGCACGTAACCCGATCTGCCGCACGGTACACAAGCATCGGAGAAGGCGTAGGCTTTGGCCGGGATGTGTTGCTGGACGTGTGCGCAGCTCCTGGCACAGATTCGCCGGTTCTGATTATGGAGGACGGCTGCGGGCTACAACGGCGGGTCGTCGTTTCGGCACGAAATCGCATTCACATCATGCGGAATGCGATATTTGGTCCTTCGGTGCTAATGATCGATCATGGCGGCGATGTGGAAGGGGGAGCAGATTCCGCAGTCTGCGGACCACAAGCGGGAGGCGGGACGATCCGGATCGAAGAAGAGTGCTGGATTGGTTTCGGCGCCACGATTGTTTGCCAGCAAGGTGAACTGGTCATCGGACGACATTCCGTGGTGGGAGCGAATTCGGTGGTAACGCATAGCATTCCTCCGTATTCCGTCGTCTCGGGCGATCCCGCGAGGATCGTTAAACAGTACGATTTTTCCAAGGGCAAATGGGTACTCGGTTGTGTTCGCTCTGCAGAGAGTGCCGAGCAACAGGTTCCGGATCACGTAGCTGGTGCTCTTTCCTAAAACAAAGTCACGACCTATTTCATACGAAACTCACGCGGCGGTACTGCGCACAACATCGATTCGCTCGAACCACGGATTTTTGCTTTGTGGACAATCCCCAGATCGTGAACAAAGTCAAAATCCGCAGCCTTTGGCGCTCTGTCACCAGGTCGACCGCCACCGGTAGCCTCCCTGGAGTGCAGGGATTGCAGTCCGGACTTCTTGATTGACAAAGAACCTCTCGGCCACGCCGACGAGCGATGGGGGAGGGACATTAAACCTCCCGAACGAATTCTCAATTTTCGACAGAACCGGCAGACGCTCCGATCTAAAGGCCGTTCGCGGTCGACGATGGACCTCTCTCAGCTTTCGCTAATGACGATACAGCATACGTCAATCATGGCCAACTCTAGCAATGCAAGTCCCGGATGTGAGATGAGTGAGAAAAAAGGACCATTTGTCTCAGTTGTGATTCCGTCCTATAACCGTGCCCGAGCGTCGATTGTTGCGGTTGACAGCGTTCTCAGGCAGACGTACTCAAACTACGAAATCATCTTCGTAGATGACGGCTCTACCGATGAAACGCCCGAGATTCTTCGCCAGTTCTTGTGCGACAGGTGTGTCAGTTGTGATAGAGTTCGCTATGTTTATCAACCAAATCAAGGGCCAAGCGTCGCCCGTAACATGGGAATAGCAGAGGCCAAGGGCGAGTGGATTGCCTTTCTAGATTCTGACGACACCTGGTTACCAGAGAAACTAGAGAGCCAAGTCCAAGCGATTGAACAATTCAAAGGGCGATGCGGGGCTTGTTTCACTGATGCGACACTTCTGATCAACCTTGGACTGAATACGACTGCTTTCAAAGCCGCTGGACGAAATTACAAACAAGACGTTGGACTTGATACGGATGGGACAACACTCCTTGCGAGAGCTTTTGGGGGACCATGGGTTCAGACCTTGATCGCGCGTACCGATCTAATACGGCAAATCGGCGGCTTCGACCTTGAGCTTCACTTTGCAGAGGATCACGATTTCCTGTTCCGCTTGTCCCTTATAACAGAGCAGTGCTATGTGAATATACCCCTCGCAATCATTGACCGGACCGGCACACCAGGCTCGGATACATGCCGGAAGTGGGAGAAACTGGATTTTCGCCTCCAGGCTCATCAGCTTATGTTCGAAAAGTGGCTGAAATTGAAGCCGCCACTTCCACCGGGGCTATTGAAAACAGTTCGGCATAATTTGCGAGCGGTTCACAGTGCATGGGCAAACTGGTGTTTGCAAAGCGGGCAATACAAAGCGGCACGCAAGCAAGTGGCCAAGGCTGTACAGTACGAGTTCACTCTTAGTCTGGCCTTGAAGTGGACCCTCGCGACAATTGCGCCCTGGCTTGCCCGAAGGATCGTTCCGAGATCCAAGTCCTATTCTGAATTAACGTGAGGTCTTGCTGCGGACACAGCCGCCGCGATGCGCCGATGAAGTCTTATTGGCCCTCACGAGCCTGCGATGTTGTCGGCGGCCGAAACCTCATACCACATTCCCGGCACTAAACTCTCTCAAAAAGCGGCGCCTTTCTACAGACCACAGATGTCGGAGTCGACCGCTGTCCTTTGATATGCCCACTGCGCATGTTAGGCTTAAATTCGGAGTCTTACGCGCATATTCAGCATCTGGAGTAGCACCAATAATTTCTTATGTGTGGGATTTCTGGAATATTAAAATTTACGGGTGGCCGAGCGGATCGTGATCAACTTGGCGGGATGATTGCCAGGCTGAGCCACCGAGGTCCGGATGCTAGTGCAGTGCACATCGCGGGGGCAATCGGTTTGGCCCACGCGCGGCTCAGCATCATCGACCTGGAGGGCGGCGCGCAGCCGATGTCGACGACCGATGGCCGCCTGTGGATCACATTTAATGGTGAAATTTTCAATTATATCGAAATCCGCGAAGAACTCAGTCGCAAAGGGCATCGATTCGCGACCCGTTCGGACACGGAAGTAATCCTCAATGCTTATCGCGAATACGGCGAGGACTGCGTTCATCACTTCAACGGACAGTGGGCATTCGCCATCTGGGACACAGAGGCACAAACGCTGTTCCTGTCGCGGGACCGGTTCGGTGTGCGACCCCTGTTTTACACCCAGACGTCCGACAGCCTTTTGTTTGCGTCAGAAATCAAAGCCCTATTGACGTGCCCGCAGGTGCCTGCGGAAATTGATTTGGAGGCCTTAGACCAGATATTCACTTTCTGGGTCACTTTGCCACCGAGGACAGCGTTTAAAAGCATTTTTCAGGTGCCTCCAGGATGCTCCATTACCGTACAGAATGGTGAGGTGAGCGTCCGGCCCTATTGGTCAGTATCGTATCCGAGCGCAGAGTCTTACACTGCCGATGAACGGCCCCTTGCAGAAGAGCTGCTACATTTAATGGAGGAGGCAACGCGGATTCGTCTCCGTTCCGATGTGCCGGTCGGAGCATATCTGAGTGGCGGGCTTGATTCCACTGTCACGACCGCTTTGATGCGAAAACTGGCTGGCGATAGGGTCCGAAGTTTTTCCATCACTTTTGAAGATCCTGAATTTGACGAACACTGTTATCAGGATGAGGCAAGCACATTCCTCGGCACGCAGCACCATAATGTTCGCTGTTCATCTGCCGACATCGCACGCATATTCCCCGAGGTCATTTGGCATACGGAACAACCCGTGATTCGCACGGCACCGGCGCCACTGTTTCTACTCTCCGGTCTTGTGCAAGAAAATGGCTTCAAGGTCGTGTTGACGGGTGAAGGAGCAGACGAGGTGCTTGGCGGCTATGACATTTTCAAAGAGGTGAAGATCAGAAACTTCCTGGCACGAAGCCCAGAATCACGCTGGAGACCTCTGTTGCTGAGAAGGCTTTATCCCTACATGGGAAATATACAGCGACAGCCGGCGGCATATCTGGAACGTTTTTTTCGTGTGACCGCCAACGATCTCGCGAGTCCCTTCTTCTCTCATTTGCCGCGGTGGGAACTCACGGAAAAGCTGAAATCGCTTTTTTCCGCCGAGGTTCGCGAAGCAACTGGAAGTTGCGCAGGGATTCGTGAGATCGAAGATGCGTTGCCTCCGACGTATTGGTCCTGGTCATACTTTCGCCGCGCGGAGTATCTTGAGGCAAAGTATCTTCTGCCGGGATATATTCTGTCTTGCCAAGGGGATCGGATGTCTATGGCGCACTCCGTGGAGGGACGTCATCCTTTTCTTGACTATCGCGTTGTTGAATTCGCCGCCAAGCTACCCTCGAACATCAAAATGAAAGTGCTCGATCAAAAACACCTACTCAAGCGAGCGTTCGACGGCCTGATTCCAGAATCTATCGTGCACCGTCCAAAGCAGCCGTATCGCGCGCCGGATGGCAAGTGCTTTTTTGGCGAGGCCCCTGTGGATTATGCGGAGGAACTACTTTCGCCTGACAGTATCCGAAAGAATGGGATCTTTGAGGCGCGGGCAGTGACATCCTTAGTCACCAAGTTTAGAAATAATCGCGCCAACAGCGTGAAAGACAACATGGCAATGGTTGGTGTCCTTTCGACTCAACTCTTGGTTCACCAATTCATAAACCAACGATCGCAGGAGTGCATTCATGCCGACACCGGATATTGAACGCGAAGTCCATAGTTTTGTCATAAGTAACTTCCTGTTTGACCAATTGGTTGATCTGGAGCCGGACGACTCGCTATTGGATAAGGGACTGATCGACTCCACAGGCGTCATTGAGTTGGTCGATTTCCTCGAGGAGCGATATGCAATCAAGGTGGAGGACGACGAAGTGATCCCAGCCAACCTCGACTCTGTAAGAAACGTGGCCGAATACGTGGTCAGAAAACTTAACCGTGTGGCGTAGGAGGGTTCTTTGCAGGTAGAAGAAGTTCTGGAGAATAGCGCGAGACAGTATCCGAATAAAGTGGCGCTGATCGTTGGAGAGGAACGACTAACGTATCGCCAAATCGATGAGGAGTCGAACCGCTTGGCGCATGCTCTCATCGTGGCAGGTGTGGTGAGAGGGGATCGCGTAGTAACATTCCTCCCAAATTCAGCATTAGCGGTTATCGCTATCTTTGCGACGCTAAAGGCGGGGGCAGTGTTTGTCGTATTAAATCCAACCACTAAACCGGACAAACTGACCTACATACTCAACAACTGCCGCGCTTCGGCGATGATCACTTGGGGCGGAAGGGGTTTTTCTGACCGAATTACATGGACGCAGAGACCGCATCTTCGTTCCGTGTTCATGCTGGGCGCGAGCGACGTACAGACTGCAACTCTTCGGTCTGCCGGAAAGAATCTGATCCCAGTGGAAGAGGTGCGCCAAGATACGGGAAATGTCCAGCCTCCATCCAAGAAGTGCATCAACATCGATCTCGCTGCGCTTATCTACACATCGGGGTCAACCGGTCAGCCAAAAGGGGTAATGGTTACTCATTTGAACATTGTGTCGGCGGCGACATCTATTACAACGTATCTGCAGAACACTGCCGACGATGTTGTGATCAATATGCTACCGCTAGCCTTCGACTACGGCCTGTACCAGTTGCTTATGATGTTTATGGTGGGCGGAACATTAGTACTGCATGACTCGTTCGCATTTCCGAACGTTGTGATCGAAAAGATCATTCGCGAGAGGGTAACCGGGTTCCCGATCGTTCCTACAGTCTCTGCCTTGTTGTTGCAAATGGATCTTACCAAGTACACGTTCCCGAACCTGCGCTATATCACCAATACGGCAGCTGCGCTGCCGGTAGAGCATATCCGGAAACTACGAGCGTTGTTTCCGCAGGTAAGGCTTTACTCAATGTATGGGTTGACAGAGTGCAAGCGTGTGTCATATCTGCCGCCCGAACAAGTCGATATTCGGCCGACCTCCGTTGGCCGCGGCATGCCCAATGAGGAAGTCTATATAGTCGATGAAAACGGCAATCGTGTTGCTCCCGGGGTTGTGGGTGAACTTGTGATTCGTGGAGCCAACGTGATGAAAGGCTATTGGGAGTTGCCGGAAGAGACAGCTCGCTGCCTCAAGCCCGGTCCGTTGCCGGAAGAAAAAGTTCTTTACAGCGGTGATCTTTTCCGTGCGGACGAAGAGGGATACCTATATTTCATCGGTCGGAAGGATGACATCATAAAGACTCGCGGTGAAAAAGTCAGCCCCAGAGAAGTGGAAGACGTGATCTATGCGCTGGATGGTGTAGCGGAGGTAGCAGTGATCGGCGTGCCTGATCCCATCCTTGGCAATGCGATCAAGGCGGTTCTTGCGCTCCGTTCAGGTGCGCAGATAACGAGACAGGACGTGCTTCGTCATTGCTCATCAAGACTTGAGGATTTCATGATGCCTCGAATCGTTGAGTTCCGCGCGTCGCTGCCAAAAACCGAATCGGGCAAGATTAGTAAGCGGATGATTGGATCTGAGCCCCAAGACAGATCGGATGTCGCGACCAGCGCTGTTTAGAGATAACTGTTAGACTGTTGTCGGGATCGTGCGCCAAGCGACTCTGGGAAGTCAGCCCCTGCCAAGTACGCAGGGTCCAGGGACGAATGCACTATTGCGTCCTTATTGGGATCTCAACATTCGAAGGATGATATTGTTGCGAATGGTAGATTCGCTGCGTAGCTTTTTGGTAATCGGCCGCAGTCGCCAGAATAATGTTTGGAACATACTTCTGGGGATTGCGATCGATTAGCGGGAACCACGAACTTTGTACCTGGACCAAAATGCGATGGCTCTTTAAAAATGTGTGATCGTTTGTGTGTAGATCAATTGTAAAGTGCGGTCACTTGGTTGGGCACAAGTGGCTTAGGATCTTCGAAACTTTCATGGAAACGTCCGCGCAACACTTCGTCCGAGATGATTAGCTCGTATCCCTGGAGATCGGGATCTTGCGGGTACTTGTCCGGATAGACATCTATTAGCTTTACGATCCCATCACTGTCCGTTCCCGTCGTAGAGGCAAAGAGGTGCGCAACGATGTCTCCCGATACTGTCAGATCTTCTGTCAGAAGTTCCGTAACCGTTGTCATCTGTCTCGGCCGATTCTGCAGGAACCGCTGGTCCTGCAAGAGCCACGTGTGCCATCGGCTGCCCGGCGCATAGGTTACTTCAATTGGTCGCTGACGATAAGGAACCGGATTTGCTGGATCAGAGATGTAAACCAATGTCGAGCTCGTGTCTCTACCTCAAGCCGAGTTTCGCATCACTAGAGCGGCTTGCCAGAGCTGGCGGCAAGAATGAGCTGACCGCGGATGAGAACGATAGCGCCGAAAAGCATTTGGTCACGCGAAGCCATTTGTTCATTCGCACCGATTGTGCGACGAGGGGAGTCTTCACTAAGCGCGCGGTCGGATTAGTATCAGCAGATTGTGCAAGTGGTGGCGCAATTCTCACACTCAACTTCTGACTTCACAATCTAAAACGAGACAATAGGAGCACGTGCAAATGCAGACAACAAACATTGAACAGGAGATCCGCACCTTTCTCACGGAGACGTTTCTCGGTGGTCGCAGCGAATCGCTGAAGGATGAAGCACCACTGCTCGGTGATGTCATCGACTCCGCCGGCGTGATTGAACTCGTCGTGTTCATTCAGGAGCGTTTCACTATCTCAATCGATGATGAAGAAGTGACGACTGACAATCTGGGCTCCGTGAAGAATGTCGTTGCCTTCGTTGAAAAGAAACTTCGCAGTAAAGGATAGAACTTGTGGTCGGTGGTGCGCGGCTTCGGCGCGCCTCGGTGCGACTGAGGACCTCATACTCCGAACGTCGGCGGTTCATCCTGCCTTGAGTCCGGATAGTGTTCCTGGTTAGAGAGTTATCCTGAGGAAAACCTGCAAGGATCACTAATTTAGCCGGCTGGCTTGCATGTGATTAAGGCTAAAGGGCTTACTGCACGCCAGACGGCCACGGTGGCGAGCGATTTTCCGATGGTCCTTTTGCGGAAGAACGTGATATGATAGCTCAGTCTTACCTCCCCGCATTTTCCCCCATCGAAGTTTGTTAGTTGTTACCTCACTGAGAAGGCAGGTCTCTCATCACCATGCTTAACACTGCGATCATTGGCGCGGGTCCGTATGGGCTTTCAATCGCTGCACATCTCCGAAGTCGCGGAATAACCTTCCGGATCTTCGGCCGTCCGATGGACAGTTGGCGGGCGCACATGCCGAAGGGCATGTTGCTCAAGTCGGATGGTTTTGCCTCGAACATTTCCGATCCAGACGATCAATTTACCCTGGAAAAATTCTGTGCTCAGGAGGGAATCGAATACTCCCACACGGGAATTCCGGTCCGGCTTGATACCTTCACGCGATACGGCCTGGCCTTCAGAGAACGGATGGTGCCGGAACTCGAAGACAAGCAGGTAGTCAGTGTCCAGCGTTCGTCTGAAGGGTACCTCCTGCAACTCGACAATGGGGAGAAAGTAAACGCCCGAAGCGTAGTGCTCGCTGTAGGCATAACGCACTTTGATTATGTTCCAGAAAATCTGGCATCCGTGCCGGCAGAATTTCTATCCCACAGCTCCCGCCATCACGACGTCGAACAGTTCCGCGGTCGCGAGGTGATCGTGATCGGCGGAGGTTCTTCGGCGCTGGACTGGGCTGCATTGCTGCAAGAGGCTGGCGCGCAGGTTCGGCTTGTGGCTCGTCAGGAAGCTTTAAAGTTTCATGGCAGGCTAACTGAAAAGCAGCGGTCATTGTGGGAGCGTATTCAGCGCCCGCAAACTGGTCTTGGTCCAGGTTGGCGCGCTAGCTTCTATGCCAATGCACCGGCGGCCTTTCATCGCTTACCTGAGACTCTTCGCTTAGAGATTGTGAAAAGGACCTTGGGTCCATCGGGTGGGTGGTTTGTGAAGGATCGAGTAATGAATCACGTCCCCCAGTCGCTGGGACATACCGTGGAGGGAGCCGACGTACGAGAAGGAAAAGTTCATCTTCACGTTCGCGCGCTGGACGGCACGGACGGTGAGCTTCGAGCTGATCACATCATTGCCGCAACTGGCTACAGGGTTAATCTTGGACGTTTGACGTTCCTGAGTCCAGAAATTCGGTCGAAACTGACTACTCTGGCCGGTACCCCTGTGCTCTCCTCAACCTGCGAGTCGTCGGTGCCGGGACTCTATTTCGTGGGGATTGCGGCTGCAAACAGCTTTGGTCCTGTGATGCGTTTCGCCTTCGGAGCGGACTTTGCGGCTCGCACGGTTACGAGAGCTATGGCGAAGTCGTTTTCGCGCAAGACCGAGTTGGTTGCTGTTGGAACTGCCGTTTCCACTTCCAAATGAACAGCAGAACCAATTTGAAAATGGAACGCCATGTATTTCTGGAGGGTTGTCGCTGAGACTTGTGAACGGATGAAGAGAGAGACCATCGCTATTCACGCTGGCTACGACGGCGACCCGACCACAAAGGCCGTTGCCGTGCCCATCTACCAAACGGTTGCATTCGAGTTTGATAGCGCGGAGCACGGAGCGGCCCTGTTCAATCTGGAAGTTCAAGGGAACATCTATACCCGCATCGGAAATCCTACGAACACGGTTCTGGAGAAGCGCGTAGCTGCGCTAGAAGGCGGCGTCGATGGGCTCAGCGTCAGCTCCGGAATGGCGGCGATCGAATATTCCCTGATGAACATCGCGGAGTCGGGAAACAATATTGTTTCTCTTCCCCAGCTTTACGGCGCCACTTATACATTGCTGGCGCATATATTCCCGAAGCGAGGAATTACCTCACGTTTTTCCGCTAGCGATCGACCCGAAGATGTAGAGGCGCTAATCGACGAAAATACTCGGGCGGTATATTGCGAGAGTGTGGGCAATCCGGCAGGAAATGTAGCCGACATCGAAGGATTGGCCCGAGTGGCGCACAAGCATGGCGTGCCGCTGGTGGTCGATAACACGGTGGCCACGCCCATTCTGTTACGACCGATCGAGTATGGCGCTGACGTCGTCCTGCACTCGATGACGAAATTCATTGGAGGCGGTGGCACCAGCATTGGCGGGATGATTGTGGATAGCGGCAAGTTTCCCTGGCGGCAGTATCCCAAGAAGTTTTACATGTTGAACGAGCCGGAGATCGCATACCACGGCGTCGTTTACGTCGACCATTTTGGCGATGCGGCCTTTGTCGCGCGCTGTCGCACAGTCTGTCAGCGAAATACTGGGGCCACGCTGTCGCCTTTCAACGGTTTCTTATTTTTGCAGGGAATTCAGACCATGGCTCTCCGCGTCGAGCGCCACGTGGAGAATGCGCGCAAGGTTGCACAATTTCTGCGGGATCACCCGGCGGTCGATTGGGTTAATTATGTTGGCTTTCCCGATAATCCCCTCTATCCGATGGCGCATCGATACCTGGGCTCCAACTTCTGTTCACTGCTCACTTTTGGTGTAAAAGGCGGCTACGAAGGGGGCAGAAAGTGCTTCAACGCTTTTCGCCTCTTCAAACGGATGGTAAACATGGGCGATGCGAAGTCGCTATCGTGTCATCCTGCTTCGACTACCCACAGGCAGCTGACGCCAGAAGAACAAGAGAAAGTTGGAGTTACGCCGGAGATGATTCGGCTTAGCGTGGGTATTGAGCACATTGACGACATTCTAGAGGATCTAGGGCAGGCATTGGAAAAGGCGACATCGTGAAGCTTGGCGGTGTGGGAATGCGCGGCGGTCGTTGGGGGATGATATGCCACTAATCATCGAGGGACGAGTTCCGAGTCGTTGGGCGGAGAAAGCAAGCTCCCGCGCAGTAGTCTCGATTAGCCATTATGTCAAGTGTGCGGAATTTGTTAATCTCGCGCTCATCAATAACATGCCCGATGCCGCGCTCGAAGACACCGAGCTCCAGTTCTTTGAGCTCTTGGACATCGCGTCGGGAGATGTTCCAGTACTCCTCAAGCTGTATTCGCTGACCGGGGTTCCGAGAACCGACCGCGGACAGCGCCATTTGGACGACTGTTACTTTTGCTTGGACGACCTTTGGGACAGCCGGGTCGATGGAGTCATCATCACCGGTACTGAGCCGCGCCAGCCCGATTTGCGGCAGGAACCTTATTGGTCCGCCTTGGCCAATGTCTTCGACTGGGCCGAGCGAAATACACTTTCGACGGTGCTCTCCTGTCTGGCTGCGCATGCTGGTGTGCTTCATAGCGATGGAATCCAGCGCCATCGCCTGAGTGATAAACAGTTCGGCGTCTTTGAGTCGGCGGTTGGTGATCACGACCTCACTCGGCACACTGCGTCTTTGATGCGCTTTCCACATTCTCGATGGAACGAGGTGCAAGAGGAGTCGCTGAGGTCGTGTGGATATACCGTCCTCACAAAGTCGGCGCTGGCTGGCGTCGATGCTTTTGTGAAGCAAAAAAGGAAGAGCCTGTTCCTGCATTTCCAGGGACATCCGGAGTACGGCGCGCAGACTCTGTTCAAGGAATACCGGAGAGACATAAAGAGATTCCTGCGGGGTGAGCGAGAATCGTATCCCACAATGCCGTACGGATACTTTGACGCGCCAGCAATTAAGCTGCTGACCGAATTTCAACAGGCCGCACTTGCCCACCCGAACGAAGAACAGTTGACACTCTTCCCCGAAACGATTGCGAAAAAGTTGGAGAACACCTGGCAATCTTCGGCGACTTGCATCTACAGAAACTGGTTACGGTATGTGCTGGCGAAAAAAGCAGAGGCGTCGGCGTTCGCAACCGTCAGTGGTTCGTATACTCAGGTCCAGCGAAAACGATCCGCGGTATTGTAGCTACGAAGACCGGGTCTCGGTGTTTCCACCAAATGACTGGTTCCAAATCAACTGCTGAAAACCAGGCCGCTGAGATTTTGAGCCGGCTTCCTGCTCGCATCAGCGACGTGGTGACGCCGTGGGCGGAGAGTTCGCCTGACCGGCAGGCTCTTGTCGAGGCTTCGGGATCTTGGACATATCGGCAACTGGCTTCCGCGATTTCTGAAACGCAGGTTTTTCTCCAAAAACGGGGAGTGCGTCCAGGCGATCGCGTCCTGATTGTGGGCGAGAACTGCCGAGAGTTCGTCGCAATTTTGTTAGCCTTGGCAGGCATAGATGCATGGCCAGTGCTCGTGAATGCAAATCTCTCGGCGCGCGAAATAGATCAGATTCTGGATCATTGCGGAGCGCGTCTTGTTTTTTACACCACCAGCGTGTCGCAACATGCTCGCGAGCATGCAAGTCGGCACGGGGCGACGGTCTTAGAGATTGATGGTGTAGGATCGCTCGGCGTCGGTCGCTTGAACGAGAGGGTTGAACCGGAAGCCATGGAGGCAAACATTCCTGATCGTGTAGCCGCGTTAATCTACACGTCCGGGACCACCGGTCTGCCTAAAGGCGTCATGCTGAGCCATCGTAATCTGTTATTTCTTGCGGCCGGGTCAGCGCAGATCCGGACACTGACCCCTGACGACCGTTTTTACGGCATTCTTCCAATGTCTCATGCGGTAGGGCTCTCTGTCGTCCTGCTGGGTTCCTTGTTTAGCGGAGCGTCCCTTTATTTGTCGGCTCGTTTTGATCCCATGAACGCTCGCGTAACAATTGAGAGGGAGCGCTTGACGGTAATTCTGGGTGCTCCGGCCACATTCAACCAATTTCTGCAATATGCGAAGTTCAGAGGGGTCCAGTCCCTGAGGTTTCCCGCGCTGCGAATCATTGCTTCTTCCGGAGCGCAACTTCACGCCTCCACGAAGTCGGGGACGGAGAGCCTTTTCGGCATGCCGCTCCACAACGGCTACGGTGTGACGGAATGCTCTCCGACCATCGCTCAAACCAGGGTCGAGGCTCCCCGAAGTGATACTTCGATCGGGCCGCCGTTTCCTGGAGTTGAAGTCAAGCTGGTTGGGCCGGATCGCAAATCTGTACCTGAGGGAGAAGCGGGTGAACTATGGGTTCGCGGACCGAATGTGATGAAGGGCTATTATCGCGCGGCTGAGGAGACAGCCACTGCGATTAACGACGAAGGATGGTTCAATACTCGCGATCTTGCGCGACTGGAAGACGGAAATCTGTTTATAGTCGGCCGAACCAAGGACTTGATCGTCCGTCGGGGATTCAACGTCTACCCCGCCGAAGTTGAAGCGGTGCTAAACGCGCACCCTGCGGTTGCTCAGTCCGGCGTGATCGGTCGGTCGGTGGAAGGAGATGAGGAAGTCGTCGCCTTCGTTCAGATCCTGCCGGATTCGCAATTGACTATCCCGGATATAGCGGAATACGCGGCGCAACATCTTGCTCCGTACAAACGACCGTCACAGATTCTTCTTGTTCCCAGCATGCCGCTCACGCCAACGGGGAAAGTAGTCAAGGCCGAGCTCGCGAAAATACTCGAAAATAGTCTTCAGACCCGCTGAGCAAGATCGCGGAGCCCACAGTCTCAATTACTTCTTGTATCTGATAACTGAGAACCAAGATTTGCGTCTGATTGGATACCGAGATCCCGGGAGAAACTTGGGTTCAAAATTTCGATTCGCGCGACCAACTCAGGTTTGCGATCGACTCGCCCTTCGATAGAACCCATCGGGGCTACCTAAGCAGACATGATGCTAGCTCGGAGAATTTTGCCCCGCCAAGAAGCCGCCGTCGAGCACTAGGGACTGGCCCGTCATGAAAGATGCCCGGTCCGAGCACATCCATACCACCGCTTCAGCGATTTCCATCGGTTTTCCGAAGCGGCCGATGGGATGGCAACTGAGAACCTGTTTGCGGACCGCCGGAGCGCGAAAGATCCGATCAGCCATAGGCGTTTCGGTAAACCCGGGGCACACGGCGTTGATCCGAATCCCGCTCTTCGCATTTTCCAGCGCGGCGGTTTTCGTCAGGCCGATCACTCCATGTTTGCTGGCACTATAAGCTGCCACCCCTGCGGAACCGATCAACCCTATAATCGATGCCATATTTACAATAGCGCCGCCACCACCCTGTTTGAGCATCTGTCGGATCTCGTACTTCAGGCAGAGCCAGACGCCCTTAAGATTGATGTCGATGGTCCGATCCCAGTCTTCTTCGGATTGTCGGACTATGGGCGCCCAAACACCTTCGATTCCGGCGTTATTGAAGGCGATATCCAAGCTGCCGAATTTCTCCACCACCTTCTGGATGAGCGTTTCCACTTGAGAAGTCTTTCGAAACGTCGGTTTTCACAAATAGCCCATCACTGCCCACGGCGCGGATCAGTTGGATGGTTTCCTTGCCTTCCAGCTCACGCCGGCCCGCGACCACCACTTTGGCTCCCGCCTTCGCGAAAAGCACCGCGGTATCACGGCCGATACCCGATGTCCCGCCAGTCACAAGCCCAACTTTTCCTTCCAATCCCGTTCTCATAGTTTTCCTTCTTCCTTCACCAATCAGACTACTTGCGATGGAATCGCAGAGTGTAGGCTGGTCGTGAACCTTCCGTCAACGGGTATAACTCTTAATCGCTTTAACGAGGAGGCCTGCCAGAGCCCGGCTCGCCATTCTTCCACCCCAAACTCATGCTGAGGGATTTTCGCCTGTGGCAAAGTGAGCGTTCTCGATCATCAGGTGCTTGCCAACGAGTTCAGCTTGTTTACCAGCGCCTCATCGATCCTTTTATCCACGATATCAAGAGCTTGGATAGAAGTCGGATATCATTTGCCGTGAGACGCGGGGCGATCTACGCGACTCGCGATCAGGAGTGCAAGCAGGTCGCCACGATGCCGTGCCAGCCCTTCTCCAAGAGGATAGCCGCATTTCAATTACTTAGAATCCGGAACGGGAGTCAAGATGGAACAGACTAACGCCAAACTTGTGGGCACGTGGAAATTGGTCTCCGCTTCGAGCACATCTTCGAAAGGGGATCGAAACGAGACCCCCTACGGTGTCGGACCGGCTGGTTTTCTCATTTATACAGAAGAGGGCAGAGTCACGTCCCTGATCAGCTACGGCGGGCGAAAGACACTCTCTGTCGGTGCGTCGCCGGAAGAACAGGCTGAAGCGTTCAATACGTTTCTTGCCTACACGGGCAGATATGCGCTCAGCGGTGACAAGGTGACCCATCACATCGAAATCTCATCGATTCAGAATTATGTAGGCAAGAACCTGGTCCGTAGCGTCAAATTCCAAGACGATCAAATCACTTTGTTAACCCCTCTGACGCTGGTGAACGGCAAAATCCAAACGATCGAACTGGTCTGGCAACGTCTACGGGGCGGCATCTGATAGCCGCCTTGGGTGCACTTCGATCGCTTCTCCTGGAAGTCCTTGTATCGTGCTGATTCTATGTCGGTTGTGCGTTAGGCGGGGAAGTCCCCCGATGCAGCTTTGTGCTAAACTCGTGAGTTAGTTACCGATTTCTGCACGCCTGAAATTTCTGATTTTGCCAATTAAGTGAGAGGTTGTCCATGGTTACCGCTCCGGCCAAAAAAGTTGTCTTCAGTGACGAGGTTGTGCAGAACCCGTACCCCACATATGCCCGTATGCACGAGGAAGGCCCGCTGCATTATGTGGAGGTTGCCAGTAAATGGGCGGTGTGGTCGATTTTTGGCCATGCCGAGTGCTCCTCGATAGCCAAAGACCCCAGGCTCTCCGCCAAACGCGCGAAGCAAATGTTATTGCCTTTGCCCTTCAGCCGCCAGTCCGAGTTTAGCGAACTTGCGCGCATGCTGAGCCTGTGGCTGATTTTCATGGATCCACCTGAGCATACTCGGTTGCGTAAACTTCTCAACAAGGGGTTTTCGGCCGCTGCAGTTGAAGGTCTGCGTCCACAGGTTGAGACCATCGTCGATCGGATGCTAAAGCCACTGAAGTATGGCTCGGAGGTGGAACTCATGGAAGAGTTCGCCAATCCCATGCCGGTGCGTGTAATTTCTGAACTGCTTGGAGTGCCCCAGGCCATGCATGGCACATTCGTGAATGCGTCGCGGGCAATCGCAGCGTTTCGAGGCAATCCAAATCGCACGGTGGAAGAGGCACGCGCGGCACAAGATGCTCTCATCGAATTAACCGAGTTTTTCCGCAAGACCGTGGCGGAACGTCGGCGCAACAAAGGAAACGATTTGATTAGCCTGCTGATCGACATTGAGGAAGAAGGGGAAGTACTGACCGAAGAGGAGCTGTATGCACAATGTATCGCGCTGCTTTTCGCGGGGCACGAGACGACTCGAAATCTGATCGGTAATGGGATGTACACGCTTCTGCAAAATCCGCAAGAAACGGCCGATTTACGAGAGAAGCCGGATATGATCCGCACGGCGGTCGAGGAACTTCTTCGTTATGAGAGCCCGGTACAATTCACGGCTCGCGTACTCAAGGAAGATATTGAGGTTTGTGGCCAGCAGATACGGAAGGGATGGACGGTCCAATGCATGCTGGGAGCGGCGAACCGGGATCCAAAGAAATTTAAAGACCCGGATCAACTAAACCTCAAAAGGCTGAACAACGAACATTTGGCGTTTAGCGCGGGTCCGCATTTTTGCATCGGAGCCCAACTCGCGCGGTTAGAAGGACAAATCGCGATCCTGAATCTCGTACAGCGCTATCCGAAGATGAAGCTCGCTGGCCCACGGCCCGAGTGGGCTCCCACTTTTGGACTGAGAGGCTTAAAAGCTCTTCCGGTTACTATGTGAAAAGCCTGAGTCTTCGGAGTGACAGACTACGCGAGTTTGTCTGTAGTCGCCTGACTTTAATGCAAATCGGTACTGATTCGGGGGTTGGCAGGTTGTCGGTCCTGGCTAGTGTCGGTGGCGCCGAAGACATTGATATGCAAACGAGAGAGTGCGCTTAAACCCTTGCCTTGCGATAAGCACGAACCAGGCCGATCTCCCAATCGAATCCCGTCGGGCGGTCTTCCACATCAACGATAGCAATTTCAGACGCTCCCTTGGAGTCAGGAAAACTCTGACTCCCTTGGATGCGATGGTGTCGTAAGTGCCCCTTTCCAAGTTGACCGACCGAATATCCTTCCGGATTGATTCAATTAGAGACAGTGGGACGCAGTGTTCGACGACTGCATCGGGAACAAACAGCGGTAGCTCGCCAATTTGCATTAAATTGGCTAGGAGGAGGGTGTCCTCGCCCCTAAGAGCGTTGGGATCAAACACACCGTTTTCGACGTCCGCCTTTCCCCGCCGAATGGCGAATCCGGCCGTGTTCAAGTATCGAATTCGACCGTCCGGCTGAAGCATATGATCTTGAAAGTTTGCCAGTCTCAGTTCTTCTGCTCGGCCAACCAGGCTTGAGCAGTCTCCAACGAGGCGCAGCTGAAAGCAATTGTGCTGGGGGGACTGCGCGATCATTGCACTGAGGGCGGCTAGACAGCTGATTTGGAGCCTGCTGTCGGCATCCACAAACAGCAATACAGCTCCCTTGGAGGCCCGGATGCCACGATTCCTGGACGTCGAAATCCCCGCATGAGATTGGCGGATTAAATTCAGTGGGTAACCGTAGTTCGAACTGCAAAGAAATTCCGGAACAGCCTCGGTACTGCCGTCGTCCACGATGATGACTTCGAAACTGGGACTGTTTGTCTGCTGCGTCAACGATTGCAGACACGCCTTAAGCATTGCCCAGTCGTTATAAACGGCGACGATGATGCTGAACAGAGGCGCCTCATTCGAAGTTTGACAAACGCGCACCATGCGACCTTCGGTTCTCCTCGAAACTTAGAGACTTTAGAATTGCACACTCAGCAACGAAGTCAAACTGAGATGCATTACTTCAGTCATCGTATTGGGCCAAACAGCGAGACGCGCAGATCGACGGTCACGTTCCTGTAAGATGAGCCTTTTTGAAATCTGCGCTTGGTTTTCCAAGACGCAATTGGAATAAACTCGGCTTCGCGAATCGGCGATTTCATGCGTCTGTTTTGCACTAGGCTGTCAAGCAAAGAATGTAATCAATGTACCGGGTTACTCGCGCCGGGAGACTATGGGAGCAGGGTCGGCGTTTCCAGCGAGGGAGGATTCGAACTACAGGGTGATTCTGCTTTTGAACCGATGCTGTGTCAAGATGAATATTTCTGCGAACCGAGCGACCAGATGCCGCTGGATCTTTCCCAGCGTCATTCTCGGGAGAGAGTCACGAAAATAGATTCTTGCTGGCACTTTGTAGAGTTCCAAGTGGTGCCGGGCAGTGGGCCACAAGCTGGTTGAAAAATGATTTATGGAAGGGCGAGCCTAATAGAGCTCTCCAAGCGTAAAGTGCTGAAATGCCGGTACTTGGCCGCCCGTCGCACGCCTCTGAGTCCTATCGCGCTCATGCGGTAAAAATCGCTTATTTTGTAATTGGTCGCAGATGATTTCGCTTGTGCGGCTCTAAATCCGGCGCCGAGTGTTACCCGGGATCCGAGATCAGAACCGGGAGTTCTATTCTTCTATGTCTACTAGGATTGGCAACGTGCCACCACAATTCGGCAAAGAGATCGAACCCACAACCGATCAGCTAGTGTGGGATTCATGTGGCAACGGCCGCCAACAATCGCTTCCGGAAGAACGTGCTTAGACTCCTCTGTGTGTCGGTCCTAGCTGGCATTTTGGTTGCTGGACTATGGCCATTCCATGCTCCCAAGAACGACGTAACCTGGCTAAACGACAATAACGGTCTTCGTTTCGGCCGGCACGGAGTCATGCTGAGTTCCGCGACACTTGATCTGGCCGGGTTGAAAGGCGAAATTAATTGCAGCCTTGAAGTCTGGGTACAACCGGCTTTCGTTGATACGGGAGGAACTCTCCTCGCATTCTACTCGTCGGAAAATCGTACGGGCACGTTTTCGCTGCAGCAATCTCTAGACGACCTACTCTTGCGACGTGTCAATGTTGACCGAAAACGCCGTGTCAAAAGCAAATGGTACATTGACCACCTCTTCCGCAAGGGCAAGGAAATGATTGTCACAATCACCGCAAGTCCGCAAAGCACGATGGTTTATGTGAATGGCGCACTGGTCGGCGCGTCTGCGCGATTCGGCCTCTCGAGTCAGGACTTGACCGGTCAACTTGTCGTTGGTAATCGTCCTCTGGTGGACAATGGCTGGCAAGGTCAGTTAAGGGGTCTGGCTGTTTACAATCGAGAACTCACTCCGGCCGAGGTTTCGCAGCACTATGCTGACTGGACAACGAACCAAGGAGCCAAGATCAAGAGTGAGGGGGCAGCCACGCTTTATTTGTGCAACGAAGGGCGTGGGGCCGTCGTCCACGACCAGATGAACCCCGCGAATGACCTTCACATTCCGGATCGGTATTTCGTCCTCCATGCGCCGTTGCTCGAACTGCCTTGGGATGAGTTTGAATTCAGCTGGAGCTATTGCAAGGATGTTCTGATCAACATCGGAGGTTTCGTTCCTCTTGGGTTCTTTTTTTGTGCGTACTTCTCGCTGGTGCGACAACGTGATAGGAGTGTGCTTGCGACTATCGTCTTAGGCGCAGTCGTCAGTTGTGCGATTGAAGTCTTGCAGGCATTTCTCCCGACCCGGAATTCGGGAATGACTGATATCGTCACGAACACGCTCGGGGCTGGTATCGGAGCCATGTTGTGCAGTTGCGACACGGCTCAGGCTCTATTCGCGACATTCGGTTTTGGAGGACAGGGTCAACCGGTTTGCAAACGCTAGCTAAGCTTGCATGCAAGCTTAGGTGAGCGCCGCTCCTTTGCCAGGGTTCGACTAGACGGCGGCACCTCTCTGGCGACCGTCGTGAAATGCGACACTGTGGTGTTGGACTTCCAGGTTCGACGTCGTGCGAATGATTGACAACGCCAGCCATCGCGACACAGAACCTGCTGACGTAAAGCCTCGTACGGCTCCGGATCGAGTGGAAAGCGGGGGAGCGGACCAATCGAATTCATGGTTCAACCTTTCCAACAAGCTCAATCGTGATTGGGGGCGCAACCTGTATGATCCAGAAGTCATGGCTGCTCAAGGCTTCACATACTACAGCGTGGGTCGGACCGCCGCTCATCCCGACGGTGTGTCGGACGTGGTTCTGAAGAACGGCAAGAAAGCATGAACGCGGGCCGTGCGGTCGTCACCGGGGGCGCGGGATTTCTGGGATCCCACCTTTGCGATGCTCTTCTTGCTGAAGGCTGGAGCGTGGTTGCGGTTGATAACCTGCTCACCGGCCGTCGCGCCAACCTCGCCCACCTGAAACATGAGTCAAGGTTCGAATTGGTTGAAAAAGATATCTGTGAGCCGTTCGACGTGGGACGAGTCGATTACGTTTTTCACTTCGCCAGCCCAGCCAGTCCCGTAGATTACATGCTCCACGGCATCCCGACACTCAAGGTCGGCTCGCTGGGCACGTTCCACGCTCTCGAAGTGGCCCGCAAATACGGCGCCAAGTATTTCGTCTCGTCCACTTCCGAATGCTATGGCGATCCGCTGGAGCACCCGCAGAAGGAGACCTATTGGGGACACGTCAATCCCATCGGCCCGCGCTCCGTCTACGACGAGGCCAAGCGCTTCACCGAGGCTGTGACCATGGCCTACCACCGCTATCACAAAGTGGACACGCACATGGTCCGCATCTTCAATACCTACGGACCACGCTTGCAGCTGAATGATGGCCGCGTGGTTTCGAATTTCATGAAGCAAGCGCTACGCGGAGAACCACTGACCGTCTACGGCGATGGCCAGCAGACGCGCAGTTTCTGCTATGTAAGCGATGAAATCGATGGCTTCCTGCGCCTGTCCAAGTCGGACGAACATCTGCCCGTCAACATCGGCAATCCCAACGAGTTCACGATTCTGGAGTGCGCCCAAATGGTCTTGAAGGTCACGGGATCGAGGAGCCAGATTCGTTACGAACCGCTCCCGCAAGATGATCCCAAGCAGCGCCGTCCCGATATCACCAAGGCACGGCAACTCCTTCAATGGGAGCCGAAGATTGATCTGGAAACCGGCCTGCGCCAGTCGCTAGATTATTTCAAGAAGGCCGTTGCTGAAGAAATAGCTCCGCCGCGCTAGTTATTCATTCGGTGGGGCCACTACGAAAGTTGACTTCTCAAGATCGGCCCGTTTCGAAAAGCCAGAGTACTTGTTGGCAGGTCATTTTGGAAAACCGGGAAGGGGACCAAATCCTCAACGATGGATCTCAGCATGGCATGTGGTCCGGGCCATTCCGTGCGCGCCGTACGTAACCTTCCTCAGCAGTGACTAAAAATGTCGAAATCCACGAGACGTCAGTTCATCCTGCGCAGTGCGACTCAGGCGGCGAGGCTCGGGCTCGTCCTAAATGGGAAACTGATCACTCTTCCTTCCTTCTTGCTGACGGAACCTGCAGGCCCGAATGACCGCGTGAACCTCGGGTTCATCGGCTTCGGGATTCGAGGAAACATATTGCTCGAGGCCGCCAGGAAACGCAGGCAGACCTGGTGGAAGTCTGCGATTGCTACCAGGGGCACCTCGAACGCGCAAAGGAGCACCGAGGAAGATCGCGACGAATTTCGCCCAGTCCAAGAAGCTGCTCGACCGGAAAGACATCCATGCAGTCGTTGTGGCGGCACCCGATCATTGGCATAAGCACATCGTGCTCGATGGTTTGAGCGCGGGCAAGGACGTCTATATCGAAAAGCCGATGACCTACCGAATTGAAGATGGCCCGGCAATTATCAACGAGGCTCGGGAACACAAGCGCATCGTGCAGGTGGGCAGCCTGGGATTACGAGTAGTTGAAAAAGTGGTTCGCACGCCGGACAACCTGGAAATCGCCATGGTGTGCAGTAGAACATCGAGCTATTGATTGGGTATCCCGCTCCCTCTGGACGGGGAGTTCGAAGACACGGCACTTCCTCAACGAGAGCGAAATGGCACACCCTTCGGAGTGCACGGATTCGTAGGCTCAAAAACTGCGTGACAGAGTCGACATTGTCAGCGAGGCGTGCTCTGTCGCTCCATCCAGTTCCACGCGGTCGCCACCACGTCGCGCAGGCCGCGGGTCGCCTTCCATTGCAGCAGTGCCTGCGCCTTTGCCGGATTCGCCACCAGGATCGGGGGATCTCCCAGGCGGCGTGGCACCATCTTCCGCGGCACGCGCTTTCCCGTCACTTCCTCAACGGCGGTGATCACTTCCTGCACGGACGCTCCCATGCCCGTGCCGACGTTCACGGCAAAACTTTCATTCCCCGCCGCCAGATGGTCCAGCGCCTTCAAGTGCACGGTTGCCAGATCGTTTACGTGGATGTAGTCGCGCACGCAAGTTCCGTCCGGCGTCCGATAGTCCGAACCAAAGACCTGCAGTTCCGGACCAAGCCCCGCCGCCGCGCGCAGCGCCAGCGGAATCAAATGTGTCTCCGGATCGTGCAACTCGCCAATCTCGCCACTCTCATCTGCGCCCCCAGCGTTGAAATAACGCAGGCTCGCGAATTTGAAACCATATGCTCGGCCATACGCCTCCAGCGCCTGCTCGAAGAAGAGTTTGGTCACGCCGTAGGGATTCACCGGCTGGCGCGGAATGTTCTCCTCGATCGGAACTTTCGCCGGTTCGCCATACACCGCGCAGGTCGACGAGAAAATGATCTTCTTCACTCCCGCGTCGACCGCCGCATTGAGCAGGGAGAGGCCACCCTCAACATTGTTGCGGAAATATTTTCTGGGGTTCGTCACCGACTCGCCAACATAGGCGTGCGCTGCGAAATGCATGATCGCGTCTGCGCGCGGCAGCACTCTCGCAAGGGCGGCAGAGTCCAGCACGTCCCCCTTGACCAGTTCAAAGCCCGCCGCCAGGAATTCAAAGCCAGTGCTGAGATTGTCAAAAATGATGACCTCATGCCCAGCGCGTTTCAGCGAACGCGCGGCGTGACTGCCGATGTATCCCGCACCACCAATGACCAGAACGACCACGAAGTCTTCCTTTCCGTCCGCAGGTTGCCGGGCACTCGAGGATCAGCGCATCGTCCTCCCTTTCCGAGTGTTTAACCCAACTCCAGCAAGAGCAATCTCTTGTAGGCGCTTTATAACGGCACCTCAATCAATGTTGGGCCTTCCCCTTCCAGTCCTGCCCGTAGCGCCTTCCCGAACGCTTCCAGCGAACTGACCCGGGTGCCGGGCACTCCCATTCCTTTCGCCAACTGCACCCAATCGAGATCGGGACGGCCGATTTCGAACATACCCAGGGCCCGCGTTCCTGGATTTCCTACTCCCAGATAAGAAAACTCACGCTTGAGGACGGCATAATCGTGGTTGGCGAAGACCACGGTCGTGACGTTGAGGCCCTCGCGCGCCATCGTCCACAACGCCTGAAGTGTGTACATGCCGCTGCCGTCGGCGGTCAGGCACAAAACCCTTCGGTTGGGGCAGGCGACGGCTGCGCCCACCGCCAGAGGCAAAGCAATTCCGATCGAGCCTCCTGTATTGCCCAGCCAGTCGTGGGGCGGAGCTCCCTTTGTGGCCGCCATCAAGCCGCGGCCCGATGTCATGGACTCGTCGACCATGATCACGTTTTCGGGTAGAACCGCCCCTACGGCTGCTGCGAGTCCCTGAAGCGTGATTTCTCCGCTGGGCATTGGCGGTCGTTCCGCTGTTTCCGTCGTGAGCACTTGGTCGCGTACCGATAAGGTTTCGGCGAGCGCATCGAGGGCGCCAATATAATCTTCGCCATGGCTCGCCAGTCGATGGATTACACACTCCGGCGAGGTGAATGCGCTGTTTTTTCCGGGATAGGCGAAGTAGGCGACAGGAGACTGCGGCCAACCAGGATCAACTGACGAAATTCCTTAAACTGCTCGATTCCTTGTTCGAGCACGTATTGAACTCGATCGACTTTGGGAATTCCTGCGCCGCGCTGCAAGCGGGTAAGGGGGTAGGGAGCCAGGAGCTTTGCTCCTGTCGCGGCAGCGATGCGGCCGGCAACAGCGAGTCCATTTCCGTACAATGCATTCCCGCCAATCAAAATCGCTGTTGGTAAACCGGAGCGCAGCATGGAGGCGCTCGCTCCACCGTTGCGGTAGTGGTAGTGGTGGCATAGGTAAATCGGGGAGTCGTGGCAACGGTCCCGCCCTCGCCCCATGCGACGTCAGCGGGACGATCAGTGTTGCAATCTGCCCGGCGCGGTGCGCGAAGCAACGATCGCTTCGGCTGCGTCGGGCCCAGTTCGGCTGTGCCGGCCGACGTCCGCACCCATTTGGAATAGGGCCGTGCGATCGCTTCGATGTCGGAGGTAAGCGGTGTATCGTAGCGGCAAATGAGTACGTGGCATGTTGCCCGATGAGATTGATGATGGGCACTTGCGCCCGGCTAGCATTGTGCAGATTCGCGAGACCGTTGGCGAGACCGGGACCGAGATGCAGGACGGTGCATGCAGGCTTTTCCGCCATGCGCGCATAACCGTCCGCAGCTCCAGTCGCAACTCCTTCGAAAAGGCCGAGCACGCAGCGCATTTCGGGCAGCCGGTCGAGCGCAGCGACCAGATGAATCTCCGAAGTACCAGGGTTTGCAAAACAGGTGTCAACACCGCCGGAGGCCAGCGAGCGAATTAAGCTTTCTGCACCGTTCATTTTGAGATAAGGACGTTCACGCCGGCATAACCTTAACAGGTCATCTCGAATTTTGAAACCGCGTTAGGAGAAATCGACCGAGTGGACGCGAAAGAAATTCACTTTCTAGCTGGTGATTGAACCGAATCTCCGCGGTTTGCCATTTTGACTTCAGAAGGCGGCCCCGTTGGGTGACTCTTATCGGAGGCATTTCCGCCACCGGAGCCCAGGCTTGATGCTCCGCCACTCTGAGTCAAAGCAAGCACTGCATACGCTGTCGCGGCATCTCTCATGAAGTGGCCAACGTTTGAATCTTGGCTGCGACGTTGGTTGACGGAGTACGAAGGCCAACAACCTTCCTCCTTGCTCTGATTATTTTCTAACCACGCCAGAGCCCGCTTCATAGTAGGGTCCGTGGGCGGCATCCCTGCCTGCTGTAGAGCGAGTGAGATAAGACCCGTCGCATAACCATCGCTTCGTCGGTCTTGGCTCGTCCAGTCTGCTCGCAGCCGCGTCCGAGCGAAAGAACGTAAGCCCCAACCATTCCGCCATGCCAGCGAGGACAGTCTCCACCCTCCATCGGACTGTTGCGCGTCTCGTGACTTCCTGGATGATTCGTTTCTGCTGCGCCGAGTCGAGCAATCCGGGCAATTTCGCTGAAGCCCAAAGGAGCGCCACACGATTCATTGTGGACTGAGTTGCATATTCGCGATTGAGGTACTCGCGCAGCATGGTGACTCCATTCTGAATTTCAGGGGACAGGCGATAATTCTCCGGAGCCGTTCCTACAGCAATCGCTGCCAGTGTTGCACCGTAGTATTGCGAGTCTTCCGCTTCCCAAGGCTCCAACTCGAACTGAAGCCAAGCCCAGGCACCTCTCTCTTCGCCTGCTGTCTCCTGCAGAGCCCACATGTTGTCGAACGCAATCTTTGTTGGGTTGCTCAGGACTCCAGTCTGCGCATCAGAAGTCGCCAGAATCAGCGCATTCAAGACCGACTCAGTGCCGCGCGATTGAGCATTCTTGTTGTCGTGATAGGTCTCTCCATCTTTGTAAAACGGTTCGACTTCGTTCCAGAGAAGCACGCGCTTGGTGACGTTTTCAACGAGTTTACGTTCATTGATGGAAGGACCTTGCTCGCCAAGTGCTCGGCGGAGCGCAGGCCGCGACAGAGCGTAGGGCAGGCCTGTATGACATGCCACGCAGAAGGTTCCGTGATCGCGAGCAGAGCCTGGCCATCCCATCCATGTGACTTGTCTTTGATCAAGATAGGCGGCGGCGGTCTTGGGATCCCAGGACTCAGTGACTGTTTGTATTAGGGTGAGAGCACGCAGTGGTGACGCTCACTCCGAGTAACGCCGCGAAGACGCATCCTAATCTTAAGCCGATCTTCATCGTGTTCCTTCTAGAACTCGGGGGAGCCGCGAAGATAGCCGCGTAAACGGCGATGGTTCAGCGCATCCGCAGATGTTCACTTTCTCATACCCGCAAGGATTAGACAACCACACGTTCAAGACATCAGGAATCGCCAGCGAATCACTTGCCGAGAGAATCGGAGAATGCCTTGGCCAGAAAGCAGGACAAGACCGATGCAAGATTCTCGTAATGCGTTGCGATGATTCCCAGATGATCCCCGGGTACAGTCGTGACCTCGATTTTCTCGGCGAGGGGTGCCCACACTGCGGCAGCATCAGCAGGGAATCGTGTGCTAATCTCTGCCCGCACGAATTTTATTTCGCCGTGGTAAAACCGCGGCCGGTAGCGAGCCAACGCCGCATAAGCGCCGGCACGCATGCGCTGCATCGCAGGGGTAAAGGACAACGCAGCCGGCGGTTGATAAGGTGTGGTTCCGTGGACATTTTTGGAAACGCGCAATCCCCGTGTGGCCCGGCGGGCTGTGAGACGCAGACGCTGTCCCCACGACAAATGTCGCAGATTCGGATATGCGTCCAGCATGGCCAGCAGATCGACCTTCTCTCCGTTTTCGGACAAGCGCTGCGCCATTTCCAGCGCAACCAGCCCCCCCAACGAGTATCCGATCAGCGCGTAGGGGCCACGAGGTTGTAATTCCCGAATCGCACTAAGATGAAACTCGGCCATGTCTTCGATGCGTTCCAACGGTGCGTCTAGCCCATCTGTGCCCTTTGCCTGAATCCCGTATATTGCGTGGTCTGATTCGATATGTCTTACAGTTTGGAAAAAGTCGATGACGCTCCCGCCCAGACCATGCGCGATGAAAACAGGAGGGGTTTTAGCACCCTTCTTTAGGTGCACCAGGGCAGGGAACTTCAGCGCGGTGGGTTGCTCTAGAAGGGCAGCCAGAGCTGCGATGGTACGTGCCTGATAGATCGTGACGGGAGGCAGTTCTCGATGGCACGCTTGCGCGATTTCGGTAAACAGTTCAAGAGCTAATAAATCATCTCCTCCGAGGTCAAAAAAGTCATCATCCACCTGGACGGAAGACAGTTGCAGCACACGCTGCCAGATCGGAGTCAGAACCTCGATCATTGAGGATGTGGCTTCAGGCTTCACGCTGCACCCGATCGGCGAGAGTCGACGACATCGATGGTGCTCCAGTTCGGTTGGTGACACGCATACCATTGGAAGTTGTTTTGCCGGTGGATCGACGATCATGAATGTGCGAACGCCCAATAGAGTTCTCGTGCCTTGGTGTAGATCGGACCGAAGGGAAGGGTGCGATCGCTGATGCGAGTCACCGGAACGACCTTGGAATAATTCCCTGTCGCGAAGATCTCATCTGCCTTTTCGAAATCCTGGTAGGACATCGTCTTCTCGACTACATTCACGCCATTTTGGCGCAACAGCCCGATTACCCTTTGGCGCGTAATGCCGGCGAGAAACGTGCCGTTCGGAATGGGCGTGAACACCACACCGTCTTTCGCCATGAAAATATTGGAAGTGGCAAGTTCGGCGACGTTGCCCAGCATGTCGCAGACGATGGCGTTATCGAAGCCGCGGGAGTGTGCCTCGAACAGTGACCGGGAGTTGTTCGGATACAAGCATCCCGCTTTGGCATCGACTGGCATCGTCTCCTGTGTTGGACGGCGATAAGGAGACAACGTGACCGAGAAACCCTTAGGCGTGCGCATTGGCGCCTCGTAGATCGACAGGCACCACCGCGTGGACTCGGGATCATGCGCCTGCACCCATGGTCCGTCCTTCTCTCCCCAATACATGGGACGAATGTAGAGGGCGGCATCCTTGTCGAAACGCTGGATTCCCTCTCGCGCCAAACGGACCCACTCCTCGGTCGCGACTGTCGGCTTCAAAAAGAGTTTCTTCGCGGACTCATTGACTCGCGCGCAATGGAGCTCGAGATCGGGAGTAACGCCTTCAAATGCTCTCGCACCATCGAACACTACTGAGCAAAGCCAGGCAGCATGCGTGCGTGGGCCCATGATGCCGATGTTGCCCTCGTGCCAAGCACCCTCAAAAAATGTCCATGTTTTTGACCAGCCAGCTTCCTACCGCAAAGGATCCTCCGTGTTGACAGGCTTCTGACTTCTACGGTTCTCGAAGAACCCATTCAATGGAGTGTCGCGGGCAATCGGTCGCCATCGACCAAGGCTCGCATTTTGCTTTCGGGTATCGACCTGAAGGGGGAAAGTGCGCAAGTCGAAACAGGGGGAGAGCACATTATACTCGCACTCGGGGCGGTCTGCGAGCGCAGGTAAGTATATGTAAAGCCAGTGAGTTATGAGGACGTCACACGCACAGCTGCCCCGTGGTGCAGTCGGCTTAGGATTTACGATCCCACACCTGTGACTGCTATTTCGCCGGCGCGTAACCGAAAACTGCTTTTAACTCGAGGAATTCTTGCAGGCCCGCCTCTCCCCACTCTCTGCCGTTGCCCGACTGTTTGAAGCCCCCAAAACAACCTCCGAAGTCGACCCGGGCCCCATTCACGTGCACGTTTCCAGATCGAATCCGCCGAGCGACCCGGCGTGCCCGCTCCAGATTTCCGGACGTTACAAACCCGGACAATCCGTAGGGAGTATCGTTCGCGATTCGCACCGCGTCGTCTTCGTCCTCATACGGGATGATGGAAAGAACTGGGCCGAAAATCTCCTCGCGGGCAATGGTCATGTCATTCCGGACGTCGGCAAACACGGTGGGTTTCACGAAGTATCCCTTCGTGAAACCATCCGGTCGACCGGTTCCTCCAGCGACCAACCTTGCTCCTTCCTCGATCCCAGCCTTAATCAGGCGCTGTACCTTCTCGAATTGAGGTTTGCTGGCGAGAGGTCCGATGGTGATTCCATCGGTGAAGGGATCACCAACTTTTGTTGCCTCGGCCGACTGCCTGGCCGCTACCACGACCTCGGCCATTTTTGATCGAGGAACCAACATGCGAGTCGGTGCGTTGCAGGACTGCCCGGCGTTGCGGAAGCATTCCTGCACCCCTTGCGGCACTGCTTTCTCGAAGTCGGCGTCATCCAGCAGGATATTGCGCTGACTTGCCCCCGAGTTCCTGTGTAACCCGCTTTACGGTTGGGGCAGCAGCCATGGCCACGGCAACACCAGCCCGGGTGGATCCAGTGAACGAGACCATCGCAATATCTGGATGCGACGCAATTGCAGCGCCAACCGTAGGCCCATCGCCATTCACCAGATTGAAAACACCAGGCGGTACGGCGGCCTCGTGGAGAATTTGCACGAAAAGATAAGCGGAGAGCGGGGCCATTTCACTTGGCTTAAGCACCATGGTGCACCCCGCCGCTAGCGCGGGCGCTACCTTGGTTACGATCTGGTTCATCGGCCAGTTCCAGGGCGTGATGAGGCCGCACACTCCGACGGGTTCCTTTCGCATGAGGGTCGAACCCTTGAGTTCCTCGAACTGGAAGTGGTCAAGCACCTTCACGATTTCTGCCAAGTGCGCGAGTCCGGCAGGGGCTTGAGCCTTTCGCGAAAGTGAGATGGGAGCGCCCATCTCCTGTGAAATGGTCTCGGCCATTTGGTCCATCTTTGATTGGTACACCTCCAGGACCCGGCGCAGAAGCGCGAGGCGTTCCCCGGGGTCGCTCTCCGAATAGGACTCGAAAGCGCGTTTGGCGGCAGCGACGGCGCGGTCCACATCGTTGCTGCTGCCGAGCGAGATCGTGGCAATGGCCTCTTCGGTGGCAGGGTTGATGACCTTGAAATCGCGCGGTTCGGCAGGATCGATCCACTGCCCGTCAATGTAAAACTGGCGACAATCTCTCATGGGTCTAGTCTACCAACCGACCGAAAGACTTACACGTGCCGGGCAGGCCGAATCCGCAGGCAGCGTCGGTAAGGGAAATCGGCAGGTGGCGCCTTATACGCCGTGAATTTAGGATTTCAACTTGCGTGTGAAGTCAAGGCCTCGGGCTAGGTACTTTGGTTACAGCGCAGTGGACCGTTCAGGGCCTTCTGCCGTAGGTCCGCTCGTATGATTGACGAGTAGCCCTGATTCTTACGATGGTCCTCTCCGACGGCACAACTTCGGCGCGTGGCGTAAGTTCCGCCTCAACAACAGTCGGCCTATTAACTTCAATTTGGCAATCCTGGCTCCTCCGGTCGCCGATCGGGGTCGAAGACAATTTCTTTAGTCTCGGGGGCAATCGTCGGATAGCAGACTTAATGTTTGCTGATATCGCTAGGAAGACGGGCCGCGAAGTGCCGAGCGCCACCATCTTTCACGCCCAAACCATCGCGGCGTTGGCTTTCGTGTTGGATCAGCCCACCCTCCCACGTTTCTCACGTTTTGTGCAAATGAAGTCGGGGAGTCAAGAGCCGCCAATTCTGATAGCCCCCGGTCTGGATGGCTGCGCTAGTTTCTCCAAACTCGCAACGCGTATTCAAACGCAGCATCCGATCTATGGGATGCAGGCCAAGGGTGTTGACGGGATGGAGAATCCCTTCGACTGCGTTGAGGACATGGCTCAATATTATGTCGAAGGGCTCAATGAATTGCAGGCCCACGGACCTTACATCCTGATCGGTTACTCATTCGGCGGTCTAGTGGCCTTGGAAATGGCCCAACGCCTGTCCGATTGCGGGAATGAAGTTGGGCTGCTGGTGCTGATTGATGCCTACCCTCATCCGCGAAATCTTTCGACAGGCCCACGTCTCCGGCTAACCGTGCAACGTGCAACGCGACATATCTCCGAGATGAAAGACAAACCAATCCGCGACGCCATGACATATTTTGTTAGTGGCCTTAAACGTCGACTTGGCATCGCGGGAGCCAATGGTGGCCCGGGTCTTTCTGAAACATCACGATTGTCGCTTGCGCACACAACCTTGCAGGTCAAGGGCAAGTCTTACGTGGCATTGGCACGCTATCGTCCTCGCGTTTATCGCGGCGATGTCAAGTTCATAAAAGGCGAGAACGAGACGTACTTCCCGGGCGATCCTCGTTCGGTTTGGGCTCATTTGGTGCGCACCTTCGAGGTCGAGAGCGTGCCTGGAACCCATTTGGACATGGTTACAACTCACTTCGAGGGCCTTGCCGCCGCGCTCACTCACTGTTTAGGAGAACTCTGTGATTAGCATTGTCGCAAATGGAGCAAGGCACGCGACTGAAAAGCTGGGCGGCCGTTTACGGCCACCAGATCGAAGCCTTCCCAAGACGTGTGACTTCGGACACGGCTCGAATCCCCGCCCGCAGTGTAGTTTCGATTTTCGGTACCTCGGGCTCATGTGGGAGAATTCCGATGCCCTCGTGTTAATGGGGCACGCCAACTGCTTGTTTGGGCTCCCAGACGGCCAAAGCGAGGAAAGCCGACGGGCTTTCATCACCGGTTCACCCTTGTTGAAGAGTCCTATATGCCGCAGGGTGTAAACACCGCGAGAATCGAAATCCATTCGTTTGACACGGTGACCTTAACAGATAAGCAATTCCTGACGGGCGCCAAGGAAGGCAAGTCGTCCCGAATTGGGGAGAACTGTGCCTCCCTCCAGGAGCAGGCCGATTTCCTGTGGCGGTGCTCGTTCATGGATCGGCTGGCGCGGGAGCGGGGGAGGTCCAGTGGTCTCAGGAATTGAACAAGATCGGAGTGGCAACGTTTCTCATAGACTGCTTTACCGGTCGAGGCATTGTTCAGACGATCACGGACCAATCACAACTTGGACACTTGGCGATGATCGTGGACGCCTATCGGGCTATGGAACTTTTGTCGCAGCACCCGCAAATTGACGCCTCCCGGATTGCTGTAATGGGATTCTCAAAAGGAGGGTTTGTCGCCCTTTATTCGAGCATGAGGCGCTTCCAGCGCGCATATAGCCCCTCGAATACTGAGTTTGCGGCCTATATCCCTTTTTATGCTCGGTGCGACACGCCGTATATCGATGATGAAGATGTGAGCGATAAACCCATTCGGCTCTTTCACGGCGTGAACGACGATTACGTACCCATCGATGGGTGTCGGCGGTATCTACAACGATTGCTTCGCGCGGGGAAAGACGTGGTACTTAGGGTTTGTAAATAAATAACAGTATCTACTTTGTTACTGGCATAAGCTGTGATTTGCAGTATGCTGCTGCGAAGTGGACACACATGCGCGGCTGAAAGCGAAGTTTCGTACGATCTGGCCCATGCTGGACGAACGTACCCGGCGCCTGACGGCAGCCAGTGAGGCAAAGGCCTTGGGATACGGAGGCATAAGTCTGGTTTGCCGTGCCTGCGGCCTTTCGCGCAAGGCGATCCGCATGGGAATCCGAGAGCTCGAGACGGGGGAGAGCTGGCCAGGTCGTATCCGCCGCCCCGGCGCGGGCCGTAAACGCATTACCGAGTTCGACCCCGAGTTGGTGGAGCGGTTGGAGGCGATGATCGAGGAAGAGACGCGGGGCGATCCCGAATCGCCGCTGCGCTGGACCTGTAAGAGCACGCGTGCAATCGCGGAGGCTCTGACCCGGCGCCATCATCCCGTCAGTCACACTAAAGTAGCGCAGATTCTTCACGATCTGCACTACAGTTTGCAAGGCAATCGCAAGACCGAAGAGGGAGACGATCATCCGGATCGGGATGCCCAGTTCCGGCATATCAATCGGGCAGTGAAGAGATATTTAGCGCCAGGCTGGCCAGTGATTTCGGTCGACACGAAAAAGAAAGAGCTCGTGGGCAACTACTACAATGGCGGCCAGCAGTGGCTTCCGGCAAAACAGCCGCGCCCAGTGCGCGGGCATGACTTTCCCCAGCCTGACGTGCCCCGGGCCTATCCCTATGGCATTTACGATATTGGGCGTAACACCGGATTCGTAAATGTGGGGACCGATCACGACACCGGGGCTTTTGCCGTAGCCTCGATTCGGGGCTGGTGGCGCCATGAAGGCAAGCGGCTCTATCCCAAGGCGCGAAAGCTACTGATTACGGCCGATGCGGGAGGTAGCAATGGCTGGCGGTTGCGCTTGTGGAAACTGGAGCTGCAGAAGCTCGCCGATGAATCCGGCTTGGCTCTCTCGGTGTGTCACTTTCCGCCGGCCACGAGCAAATGGAACAAGATCGAACACCGATTGTTTTCATTCATCTCCTCGAATTGGCGGGGTGAGCCATTGCGGGACTACGAGACCATCGTGAATCTCATTGCCGAGACCACGACCGCGAAGGGGTTAACCGTAACCTGCCGACTGGATCGCCGCAAGTATCCTACCGGGCGCAAGGTCACGACAGAAGAGATGAATCAAGTCAATCTCTATCCCGACGAATTCCATGGCGAATGGAACTATGTCATCAAGCCGCGTTGCATCCGAACCTGACAATTACGCTATCTTTATTTATTTACGGTTCCTTACCGAGTACCCCGGAGCGCGCCACGCTTTTGATAACCCTTTGTATCAGCCGGTACGTTTCATGCCCGATGCCCAGCTTCCGAATCGTTGCCGTCGGGAAGAGCTACGGGGAGGCGTGATCATCAATCTGGATACAGGTCAACCGTTCAGTTCGAAGGATACTTGTGTAACTCACGGAGCGACGTTAGGCTACGATCCCAACTCTCACGCGGAATCTGTGACGGCTGTGACGGGATTTCTTAAAGCGGCCCTGTTACTATCAAATTGGGTGGTTCTGAACTGGCAAATCCAACCGACGATGCCGCCCTTTAATGGGCTCTGCGCGAGAATCTGTAAAATCGTGCATTCTACGCGGCTTTCCGAAAGGCACTATTTCCGTTCCGTCGGTCGCCCGAACAGCACATTCTCGACAGAATGGCCGATAAAACGGGACCTCGCTGTGGAAATGACGCTCCAAGGGCGGGATGATGGAGTCTCTGCCACAACGGTTCTGCCCGCCCTCGGAGCTTGGAAGCCCGCAAAGGACGCGGGTTTCCACATTCCCACAGCGACGGCGACTGCAGCTGTCAAATTGGGACAAACTGCTAAACCCGCGCCAATCGCACATTTCTACAGATTCTCGTGCAGAACCCTTTAATGAAAACCTACAGGTCGAAGATCAGGCAAGTCGTAGTTCCATGGGCATATAGTTTTCCTGCGGAATCAACGAGTCGCCCTTCGGCGGTCGCAATCCGGCGTCCAGCGCTGACGATCTTTCCCTCCGCATGAACCTCTCCCGTTTCGGCCAGGATAGGTCGCACATAGTTGATCTTGACCTCTAATGTCGAATAGTTATATCCAGCATCAAGTGTCGAATGAACCGCACAAGACATGCAAGAATCGAGCAGGGCGGCGGTGTATCCTCCGTGGACAGAGTCGAGAGGATTGTAGAAATCGTATCTAGGGATTCCGGCGAAAACGGTGGATCCTCGCTCTACCTTTATCAAGCGGAAGTCTAGAGCCCGCTGAATAGGAGGAGCAGGGAGCGTTCCATCCATAATGCGGGTCAAAAGTTCGAAGCCCGTCAGGCCCTTCTTAGCCTCGGTCGGTACAATACCGAAATGATTAGTGCGCTCAACACCAGACATAAACGGGTTCGTTTCCTCCTGAAACGCCATCCCAGTCGCCGTACTCCGGATCTCTCTCCTCTAAATTCAGCCGGGAAAAGCCTGCCCATGGTATGTGAGCTAACCTCACAAGTCAACGAGAGCTTGCCATTGGTTCCGATTGACACAACCTTGCAGGAGGGATAACCTTTCGGGCTATTGGGGAGGTAGAATCGAAAATGCCAATCGTATATGAAGTCATCGGAACACTGAGCGTCCCCGGAAACAGTTCACACCTAGATATCGGGCAGTCGATCAACTATTCGTTTAAGCTTGACTACACGCACCTTGACCCTTTTGACTATCCGACCGTTGTCGGCACACCGATAGTAACTTCGTTCGGGCCTCTCGGACACTTTTCCCTGCGTAACGTCTCTTCGCAAAATTATGTCGGATTCTTCAGTCCCGTTGCGGAGATAGACCTGTTGTTCAATTCTTTATCGACCCCTCCTCCTCCGGTTATAAGTGGACAGTCATGGCTCTTTAGCTGTACCGACGTGCCGACCGGAGCCTGCGCACCGTTTTATATCGGTCCCGGTAGGAATATATACGGGACAGCCAACGCCTCGGTGTACCTAGTTTCGGCGGCTGAGACAGAAACACCTGCCACGGATGTGCGCAACGTTTCATCGCGGTAGTGGTGACGAAACATAGGCGAGGACCCCGGAGTACATTGTGGACTGATTTGATCCACTCTAGGTAATTGACAGTAATGCGTTCGCACTGCCAGTGCCCGGAGGATTGCGGCCGCACAACGCGCCCGGCGGGCGAAGGCGAGAGCCGCAAAGAAAGCTGCCTGACGAATAAGCTGAAGTTGAAGACGCGCCCCAGATTCACGGGAATGAGTTCGGGCATTTTCATTTGCGACGTTGCCCACTCTCATACTCGTTGGGGTCAACGGGTCTAATCGCCTTCCATGAGGAGGCTGGTCGGAGTCAAGTGGGCCCTTTTGCCCTTTTCGTTGGACACGACTTTCTCCATGCCGAGTCGCCACTGTCGCTACCCTTCCATCCGCACTTTTGGTAAGCGATCCGCGCATGCTCGTCATTGTAATCGCGACGGTCATGAAAGACCGTAAATCGATGCAGGTTCTCAAAACATCGCCCCTCTGATCATGTCGGCAGGGTCAAGAAGTTCTTGCACGCGATACCCCGTGCACTCCCAGTGCGCCATTACGCGTCTCGTGGAACGTGTGTAATTCACCCCAGTCTCGCTCGCAATCAGTATTCAGGTCGGAAACTCACTGGACCCAATCAGTTTTCCCGGTAGGCGTGCGACTGCCCCTCGCCACGGAGCAACGTTGAAAACAGAAGGGCTCCCGATAATCCGCGAGAACAGGGCTTCCGTTCCAGTGAAGCTGACTCCGGCCTATTGTTAACGACCTGTTGGCGCCGTTCAACGTGCCAGAGGTCGCATATCACGGCGTCGCCGATGTAGACGATTCTGGGACGCTTTGTTGGTCGCGCGAGGTCGCAGGGTCTGTAGGCGAAATGCTGACGCAAACGCGGGATTTACATCGTTACGGCGTCGGAATTGTCACCTGTACCTGATTCGAGTAACCGCTCTCGCTCCCCGTCGTGCTCACGGCCGTTACGGCATAATAGTAGGTCTGACCAGCTGTGACCGTGCTATCCGTGTCGTAGGGCGTCGCATCCAGCGCGGAATTGATTCTCGTAAACGGACCTGTGGAGATCGTTGCGCGATAGATATTGTATCCAGCCACACCGCTTGACGTAGTTGTGTTCCAGCCCAAGGACACGGTGTGTTGCGGCGTCATTCCCGAACCAGTCAGCGATTCCATAGCTGGAGAATTGGAAGCGTTGCTAATAAACGTGGCGTTGGCTGATGAAGTGCCGGAGGTCTGGGGCGTGAACGTCACCTGAAACGAGACGCTGCTGCCTGCGGCGATCGTGACCGGGAATGAGATCCCACTTACAGAAAACTGAGATCCACTCACACCCAGCGAAGACACAGTTACCGGGGCACTCGTGGCGCTGAGAGTGCCCATTTGATTTTGAGTAGTTCCAATTGTGACGCTGCCAAAGTTGATGCTCGAAGGTGCGACCGCCAGCTGTCCGGCCGTGGTGCCGGTCCCGGATCCTGTCAACGCCACGGAAAGCGCGGGATCCGAAGCGTTGGAGGTAATGAGCAGACTGCCAGTCGTGCTTCCCACAGATTGTGGAGTGAAGGAAACAGTGAACGTCGCGCTCTGAGCGGCACCCAAGGTGAGAGGAAGAGTGATTCCACTGAACGCGAACCCGGTTCCGCTGGGCGCGATCTGGGAGATGGTCAAAGCCGAGCCCCCCGAGTTAGTGAGAGTCTCGGTCAGAGACGCACTGTTTCCGGTGGCCACGCTCCCAAAGCCGAGGCTTGCCGGAGTTGATGTAACCAGACCCGGGGCCGTGCCCGTTCCAGTGAGCGGTACGTTCAGCGCGGAGTTTGCGGCGTTGGAGGTGACAGCGAGGTTGCCCATGACACTGCCGCTCGCAGTGGGCGAGAATTTCATGCTGAAGCTGACACTCTGGCCTGCAGTCAGCGTCGTTGGCAAGGTCAAACCGCTAAGGCTGAATCCCGAGCCTGAAGCGCTGGCTGCGGAAATTGTGACGCTGGTGCCTCCCGAATTGGTCAGAGATTCTGTCAGTGAGCCACTGCTACCGGTGGTCACGCTGCCAAAGCCTAGGCTTGTCGGAGTTGACGTAAGTTGACCCGGGGTGATGCCCGTTCCCGATGAGCGGTACGTTCAGCGCGGAGTTTGCTGCGTTCGAGGTGATGGCCAAGTTGCCCGTGACATTACCGCTCGCGTTAGGCGAGAACATCACACTGAAGCTGACACTCTGGCCTGCTGTCAGCGTCGTTGGCAAGGTCAAACCGCTGAGGCTGAATCCGGAGCCTGTAGTGCTGGCCGCGGAAATTGCGACGCTGGTTCCTCCCGAATTGGTGAGAGTCTCTGTCGTTGAGCCGGTGGCTGCCGTTGGTCACGCTGCCAAAGCCTAAGGCTTGCCGGAGTTGACGTAAGCTGACCCGGGGTAACGCCCGTTCCAGTGAGCGGTACGTTCAGCGCGGAGTTTGCGGCGTTGGAGGTGACAGCCAAGTTGCCCGTGACACTGCCACTCGCAGTGGGCGAGAATTTCACGCTGAAGCTGACACTCTGGCCTGCAGTCAGCGTCGTTGGCAAGGTCAAACCGTTAAGGCTGAATCCGGAGCCTGTAGCGCTGGCTGCGGAAATTGTGATGCTGGTACCTCCCGAATTGGTGAGAGTCTCTGTCAGGGAGCCACTGCTACCGGTGGTCACGTTGCCCAAGCCTAGGCTTGTCGGAGTCGAGGTGAGTTGACCCGAGTTGACTCCTGTGCCCGAAACCGGCACGGTCATGGTATAGGAGTTGTTGTAGTGCCGATTGTGGAAGGTAATCGCGATGCTGCCGCTGCTAGTAACCGCCGACTGCGGATTAAAGCTTATTTTGCAGCTTGCACTTTGGCCAGCGTTCAGGGTCACAGGGTAAGACAGACCGCTGAGGGTGAAAACGCCTAGAGATGAAATTGCCTGGGTTATGGTGAGCTTTGAGCCGCCAGCATTCGTCAAGGTGAGGGACTGCATCTGGCTACTGCCGACTTGCATGCTGCCAAAGTTGACGAGCGGAAGGATTCGACGTGAGCTGACCGGAACCAGCCAACGCAGATGAGGCGAGGGCAAGAATTGCTGAGAAGATAAAGAATACACGGAATCCGGACGAGATTCCGCTGGATCTCTGGGCCTGTTTCACGATAGTACCTCTTATGCCGCGCTAAAGCTGCGCGGCAGGGGGATAAGAAGCCGCTGCGTTCCGAATCTGTAATTTGATTACTGCTTTATCAGACCGCAGTGCATCCAGCTTGCGCGCTTACGGGGAAGAAGGGACAGATCACAGAAGTCCGTAGAAGGGCGCCGAAGGGCCGTGTTCTTCCGATATGGACCTTCTGGTTTTTTTGAGAGGATTTGCGCAGTTACAAGGGCAAAAGCACGTGATTAGCCCTTTTCCACCGAGATTGTGTCAAGAACTAAAGAAGTCCTCCGCTGGACGCCCTAACATCCCAACCGAAAACAAACCCGTTTTTGAGTGTGGTCGCCTGGGGCAGCGATGTCGCCGCGTTTAGTTGTGGCGAGCGTTGGTAACCCGCAAACTTTGCTAAGGAGACAAGCCATGGGATGAGAGATAAGCGAGAGGAGGGGCGGGGGCGCTCCACTCCTGCCTTCCCCCTCTTCATTGACTTGCGTCCGGTCGCGCCCCTAAGATGTCGTCACTTATGGCAGGCTCCCAGACGCGAAGCGGGAGTTGCGAGCAACTAGAAGTCTAGAGAAAACGAGATTCTTCATGGAGAGCGATTTGGTCAGTACGCAGATTCGGAACGTAGCGATCGTCGGCACGGGCTTGATCGGCGCGAGCTGGGCGGCGCAGTATCTGGCAAGCGGTTTTGACGTCATCGCGACCGATCCCGCGCCAAACGCGGAGGCCGAATTACGCAAGCGCGTCGACGAGGCGTGGGAGTTACTCACGGTCGTTGGCCTTGCTGCGGGTGCAAGCCGCGACCGGCTGACCTTCACTGCCGATATGAAGGATGCGGTGTCGAAGGCGGAATTCGTTCAGGAGAACGTCCCGGAACGACCCCTCTTGAAAGCCAAGGTGTTCGCTCAGATGGACGAGGTCGCTCCTCCGGACTCGATCCTGGCTTCGAGCGCGTCCGGCATCACGATGGATTCCATTCAGTCGGGCTGTAAGCATCCCGAGCGCTGCGTGATCGGCCATCCCTTTAATCCTCCCCATGTGATTCCCCTGGTTGAAGTGGTAGGCGGGGCGAAGACGTCAGAGGCGGTGATCGAGCGAACCATGGCGTTCTACGCGTCGATAGGCAAGAAGCCGATCCGCCTGCGCAAGCCTCTTCCCGGCCACGTTGGCAACCGGCTTCAAGCGGCGCTCTACCGGGAGGTCCTTTATCTCATTCAGCAAGGTGTCCTGAGTGTGGAAGATGCAGACATCGCGGTGTGCTACGGGCCGGGGCTTCGGTGGGGTGTGATGGGCCCTAGCTTACAGTGGCATTTGGCCGGCGGGCCCGGTGGAATGCATCACTTTGTGAAGAACTTCATGGATGGCTTTGTGGGCCTGATGAAGAAACTCGAAATGCCCGAAGTCACGCCGGCTCTGATGCAGACGATTATCGATGGCGTGCTGAATGAAGCAAACGGACAATCGGTCGAGCAGCTTGCTCAGGCGGAGAACAAAGTGGTGTTGGATCTTCTCGCCCTGCGCGCGAAGGCAGGCAAAACACTTCCATAAAACAATATTGAATTGGATTGCTCGTTTATCGTCCACAGCCACGGGTTTCCCGATGCTTGGCACCCCAGCAATCGGAACCTGCCAAGAGGTGTAGCGTCCAAAAACATCGGCAACGGCACTACTACGTTCAGTTGCACTTCGTCAGGGTTGCTCCGACTACAATCTGACGCTCACCGATAAAATGGTGTCGGTACAAGTGCGATTCAAGCCTTTACGCTTAGCGGTCCATTAGATGGATGTTGCGCGTGCTTTGCCGGAGCTAGGAGACTCCCTCCTCCTATGCATCATTTCAGCGTTGATGTGCACTCGCGTGGCAAGTGGAACAGAGCGTGATCAAGTTCTCTTCGGCGTCGCGGCCCGAATGACCGCGAAACTGTTTGTGATGGACTTCCAGGTTCGCCATTGTGCCACACGATTGACAGCGCCAGCCGTCGCGACGCATCAGCTGTTGTCGGAGACTCTGGTACGCCAACGGATCCAGCCGCAAGCGCACGCACTTCGCCTAGTGAGGTTGAGGCAACTCGCGCCGCCATGGCTGGCATGTCGCTCTCGGACTATCTGTTGACGGAGATCAAGGAAATCGCGGAGAGGCCAACCCTCACAGAATTCCGGGAACGGCTGCACAAGCGTAAGCCGATTTCGACGCACATCGATACCGCTGGACAACTCAAAACTAGCGAAATCAGTTGACATGCAATCTCGACAGGAACTAGGATGCGCTGTGGTACGCATGATCTTGCCGCGTGCCACTCCCGGCAGAGCAGTCCCCCCACCGCATCTGTTTGAGGCAGGCCCGTTACAGCTACAGCCGTTCTTGGCAGAGCAGTTTTCTTTCCCCCTACTCTTCTGCTTGAGGCAGGCTCCTACAACCTACTTCACATGTGGAGGACGCCATGAAGCAAAGAATCCTGATTACCTTCGTAGTACTGCTGCTTGTGCCTATTGCTAGCGCACAGGTTTACACCATCACTGACTTGGGATCGCTTTCCCCGACTGCAATTAATAGTTGGGCTCAAGTTGTCGGCAACTCCAACAACCAAGCGTACATTTGGAGCTTTGGACACAGACGCCCTTTGGGAACCCTGCCGGGTGGAACATTTAGTGACGCTGCCGCAATAAATGATCTCGGTATGATCACGGGAACTGCCGATGGACCCGGCACGGTGATCAGCAGGGGGGTTCCCCAGTTTCCGGATTCGCCTCCCCCCTCGAATCAAGAATGTACTGATCTCACTCAGCCCTTCGTTTGGACACCGAGGAAGGGTATGCAGGGCCTGGGTTCGGTCGAGGTGCTAGAAGTCAGCCAAGCTCCTTTTGACTGGTGCCAGATTCCGTTCTATGGCTCGGGCATTAATGATCTTGGTCAGGTAGTTGGATACACGTCAGTTTGGTCCACATATGAGAATGCTCTCCTTTGGACAAGCGCGGGGGGCATGACCTTATTCGAGGGCAATTTCGGGGGTAATTGGCCACCGACCATGGCCAACGGAGTTAGCAATACTGGCCAGATAGCCGGCCAAAGTGACAACTCTCCTTATTCGGGGCATGCGACATCGTGGAACAATGGCATTGAGACAGATCTTGCAACGTTAGATGCTGGAGCTAGCTCGGCAAATGGAGTTAACGACTTAGGACAGATGGTCGGATGGGCCACGACCGCCCCCCCTATATCTAATTTCGGTTGCTGGGAGCCGGGCGATGTGACCGAGTGCCCTATGCATGCGGTCCTGTGGACGAACAGTGAAGCAATACTCGATTTGGGGACTCTCCCCGGCGATACTCTTAGCGCCGCGTCGAACATAAATTCCTTCGGAAAGGTTATCGGTTCTTCAGGGAATACGTTTGTCTTTCACGGGTATTCGATCGCAGTCGTCGGCCGTCCGTTCATTTGGTCCGAGAGAAGCGGAATGCAAGATCTAAATACTCTAATCTCTGCCACCTCAGGTTGGAAGCTTAACTCAGCAACCGGGATCAACTTCTGGGGACAAATCGTGGGTACGGGCACACTGAACGGTCAGCCACACGGGTTTTTGTTGACACCAAAGAATCCTTTTAAGTTCTAGCAAGAGGTACGTGCAGCTAGTCGGGATCGAATGATGAGGCACCCAATGGATACCGTAATTTACTGATGCTATTTCCGCGACGAATGCGACAAACCCTCGAATGATGCCGCTTGTGCGTAATTTATGTGTAAAAATAGCGGTACTGGCGCACGGTGTGGTTCACTTGCGCCGCTTCCTGCTAACTGCTGGCGCGAAATGCGCCGCTCCTTCGCCGCATTCGCCTCCACGAAGCGGCCATCTACGGACAGGGCTTGCCCTGCACTAATCCCACTTCCACACACTGCTTCACGATCTGCTCAAACAACTCCTCGAACAGCTGCGATTCCTGAAACCGTCCATGCCGGTTTTTCGAGAACGTGGAGTGATGCGGGATCTCCTGATTGAAGCCCAGACCGGTGAACCAGCGCCAAGCTGGGGATCAATGGAAGGACGGCCGGTATCGCTGTAACTCGCTCTCAGCTTCTCCCGCACAAGGGCAAAGCTGATGTGCTTTTCAATGAGCTGCAGCAGATGAGTCTCTGGAGCCTGATCTTCTAGGCGGAAGTAATAGAAGAGCGCTTCGGAGCGGTCGTGTTGCCCATCATGATCAGCAGGGCTCCGACTATGAGATTCCAGCACTTTCTTCTAGCATGCTTTGCTGAATTCCACCTGCCAATCTCAGTGACTTTTTCAACACCCACGCCTGGTCACAACAGTTGTCGTATTCTTCTGGCTGAGGCGAATCAAAATCTTTTCGTCGTGCTCGCTCATTGAGTCCTCCGCGCTTGGACAACTAAGGAGTAGGCACCTTCACGTTGGAGACTACGTTGGAATACCCGCTCTCTTCGTTGCTGGTATTGACTGCGGTTGTGGCATAGCAGTAGGTCGCGCCGTCGACCACGGCGGAATCCGTGTAGAGGGTGCCTGTATTCGGCAATGGGTTGATCTTGGAGAAAGATCCGCACGCACTCGCATACGCCGCGCGATAAATGTTATAGCTAGAGACGCTCGAGGACGTGCTTGCACTCCACGACAGGTTGACCGAGTGTACGGGCGCAGCGGTACCGGTTCCAGTGAGGGTTTCGACCGTTGTCGAGGACTGGGCATTGCTCGTGAAGGTAAGCGCGGACGTCACGGCGCCGGCGGTCTGTGGGCTGAACGTCACCGTAAACGCAGCGCTTTTTCCTGCTGCAATTGTAGCCGGCAGCGACAGTCCTCCGACAGTGAATGCGGAGTTGTTGCTGCCGACCGCGCTGACGATAATACTGGCTCCGCTCGCGGTGAGAGTCCCGGATGCGGTTCCGCTCGCGCCCACGACCACGCTACCCAGAGCGAGGGTGGCCGGGCTGACGGCGAGCGTACCACCGGTCGTAGTCGTTCCAATCCCTGAGAGTGGAAGCGTTACGGTCGAATTCGAAGCCGTCGAGCTGATCGTGATGGTCCCAGTCCGAGTCCCGGTCGCCGTGGGTGTGAACGTTGCGCTCATCGTACAACTTGATCCCGGAGCCAGCGTGTTGTAGTTGCAGGTGCCCTTGCCGCCCCAACCGAAGTCACCGGCTGACATTGGGTTGCTGGTAATCGTCAACGGGGCATTCCCCGTGTTAGTCAAGGTGGTGAGCAGGACGGGGCTCGTCTGGCCGACGTTGACGCTGCCGAAGCTGATGCTCGTCGGATTCAGTGTCAGAATGCCGGCCGCTACATTTACAGTCACGGTGGCGCTGGCGGATTTGGTATTGTCGGCGACGCTGGTAGCCGTTACGGTCGCGGTTTTCGTCGCGGTCACGGTGGGAGCCGTAAACAGTCCGGAGGTGCTGACGGTACCGGAGGTGGCCGACCAGGTAACCGCCGTGTTGCTGGTGTTTGTGACTTGAGCCGAGAACTGCGCTGTTCCGCCCGAGGCGACCGTCGCCGTGGTGGGCGAGACTGAGACACTGATGGCCGCAGACGCTGTGGTAAAGACGTTGTCCAGGCCCGTGACCATCACGCCAGTGGAGTCGGCCGACAGCACGCGATAGTGGTAGGTGGTCCCCGCGGCCAGCGATGTCAGGGTAACGGAGTGCGTCGTCACCAGGTTCGAGTTCAGGGCAGTGTTGCTGCCGTAGCTGGTCGTCGTACCGTACGCGACCTGCGAATTCGCAGGCACGGCGGTGGTCCAGGTGATGGTAGCGGTGGTCGTTGTCTTGGTCGCGGTGACGGCACTGATCCACGATTGTGCAAAGGCGGACGGCGCGACGAGGAAGACGAATAGAAGAGGAACAGATACTACGAGAACACGAATCAATCTAAACATGGCCCAATACAGAAACGATCCACAACCAGAGGAGCGAGGGGGGAGCGCTTCATCCGTTTCGTTAGAATTTAAGTAACGAGTTGCGACCCGATAATAAAGCGTGCAAAGCGCTGCGCAACACAGGATGTACTAGTCATTGGGACAATGAACCTTGGGTTTTCCGCGAATGGGAAATGAGACCACGGTTAGGAAGCGGACTCGGAAGCGATTCCCTAGCAGGCTGCTGAAAAACTAGCGACGGACTTAGTTTCCTTTTCCGTCCTTCGTTGTTTTCATCATTTCTTGTCGGAATGGTTGATTCTCAGTGCTTTTGTAGCCCCCAGCGGTATCTCTATGTGCTCCGAGACACACCTCGGCCTCGACTTACACCGCAGGAACTGCGGCCGCGAGGTTTCGCATGCGCACCAGATTGTAGGCCGCGCAGGCGAAGGTGAAGATCCAATCCACCTTGCAAACTCCACGGTGCCGCAGCTTGCGCATCAGCGCAATCGTCTTCAGCCAGCCGAAGCATTCTTCGATTCGCTTCCTCTTTCTTTGGCTGATGGCATAGCCCGGGTGCCTCGTCGTGCGTCCATCGATCGCGCTGCCGCCAGGCCGTTTGTGGTTCTGCGCCACATGCGGCGTCACGTTGATATTCCGGCACTCGGCCACGAATCCCTGCGTGTCGAATCCCTTGTCTCCGCCCACCGTTACCGGCTGCGTGCCCGGCAACTTCTCCAGCATGACCAACGCCGCATCGCGTTCTGCCGTCCCGTTGGCCTGGAACACTTCCGCCGCCACGATCAGCCCATTGCGGTTCTCCACCAACAAATTCCCGCTGTAACTCAACTTCGACTCCTTGCCCGGCCCCTTGCGCGCCAATTGCGCCTCGGGATCGGTCTTCGATTCGTGGGTATCGTTGGACCGCTGCTCGCCGTGAAAGTCCACCGTCGGGTTGCCCGGATCATCCGGCGGAGGCCCGGGTTTCCCCTCCTTGGCTTGAAAGGTCTTTGCTCCTGCCCAGGCTTCCATCAATGTCCCGTCTACGGTGAAATGTTCATCCGACGTCAGACCTTGAGCACCCGCTTGCGCCACCACTCGCGCCAGGAACTCCTTGGCTACGTCGGCTTGCAGCAACCGATCACGATTCTTGGTGAACGTGGTCGGATCCCACACCTCGTCATCCGCATTCAGGCCCACAAACCAACGGAACAGCAAGTTGTAGTCCATCTCTTCCATCAGCAAACGCTCGCTGCGGATGGTGTACAGCATCTGCAGCAACTGCGCCCGCAGCAACTTCTCCGGCGGAATCGACGGTCGTCCTACAGAAGCGTACATGCCGTCAAACCGTCGCGACAGCCGGGCCAGGACTTGGTCAACCATAGTCCGGATCTCACGCAGTGGGTGATCCTTGGGAACCCGTTTTTCGGGAGACAAATAACTGAACATATGACTCTGCTGCTCATCAGTTCCGCGCATGCTTTCTCGTACCATAGTTCGTTGTGGATTAGCAAAAGCCAACGCGAGCAAACACAAGGCGATGAGTTACGGACGGATGAAGGAAGAAGAAAAGCGATTAAAAGAAGAGGTGAAGCGGATATTGGAGCAGGCCGAGGCCACGGATGCAGAAGAGGATACGTGCTACGGACGGGATCAGACCGGAGATGAACTGCCAGCGGAGTTGGGGCGAAGGGAGACGCGACTGAGACGGATCCAGGAAGCCAAGCGGGTCCTGGAAGAGCGCGCGAAAGAGGAAGCCAAGAGTAAGGGCAAGCCGGAGGAGAAGGCCAAGCCCAAAGCCAAGATGCAATATAACTTCACCGATCCGGAGTCACGCATCATGCCCGGGGCAGACGGATTTGTGCAAGCCTACAACACGCAGATTGCGGTGGAACCGGATTTCCAGTGGATCGTGGGGCAGAAAGTGACCCAGGCCACCAATGATAAGCAACAGCTGGTGCCCACCGTGCAAGCGGTCGAGGAGCAAGCCGGACAGAAGCCGCAGGCAGTCCTGACCGACAGTGGGTATTGCTCGGAAGCCAATCTGCAGTATCTGGAGAAGAAAAAGATCGAAGGCTTCATTGCCACCGACAAGGAGTCTTATCGTGACCGTCAGCAGCCGGGCCCGCGGGGACCGCTACCGCAGGGAGCGACGCGGGTGGACCGCATGCGACGGAAACTGCAGACCAAGGTGGGAGCGGCGATCTACTCCAAGCGTAAAACAGTGGTGGAGCCAGTGTTTGGACAGATCAAACAAGCGCGTGGCTTCCGGCAATTTCTCTTGCGTGGTTTGCAGAAGGTGCAAGGCGAGTGGGCCCTGGTTTGTCTGACGCACAACATTCTGAAGTTACATCGACTCTGCTATGGATCGAGCTAGAAACGACCAAGAAAGGCCACTCATAAAGGTGCGCTCGGGAAGCCCTTCTTCAAGCATTGCTCCGAGCTTCATGGGGCGAACTCTGACGGGCCGTGTTCACAATTCGGTTCTCAGCTGCTAAAGCAGCTTTCAAAAAGCAATTCTCGGACGGACTCCTAGATCGGACCCCGCCGATCTTCTTTAGCTGATCTTACATCGCAATCTGGTGGCCGAACTGCTTCAGAAACTTCTTGCAGGCGACCTTGATGTCTTGGGAACCGTCACCGCCACGCAGAAGCCCTCATGCTTGGGGCCTCAGGCTACTTGCTAACAACGTGCGCCGCGTCGGAGACGACGCTGGCAGCTCATGAGGTATTGCGAAGAAGAACCTATGTGTCCAGGGCCATGTCGTGCCACGCCATCGATTCCCTTTGCTGGGCGTAAGAAACTGGTCAACGTAGATGAACGCCTCACAGATCGACAACGTGAAGTTTTGCAGTTGCGGCCGAAGGCAAGGTGATGAAGGAAATCGGCTTCATCCTGAACATGAAATCACCGGACGGCGATCTATCACGAGTACCAGATCATGAAGACGCTTGGTACGACGAGCGCCGCCGAACTCGTCAGATAGGCCATCAGGAACCACATCGTAGCCGCCTAGAAGCTTGACATGCCGCCTAACCACACCAACGTGCTGAGTGGTTCATCCAATGTGCCAGTGACAGGCTGTGTCCTCTGGTTGAGAATCCGTGAATCCGTTCGATGAACAAGCTCAAACACATCGGCACGGGGCGGGGGTGCGAGCGCCCGGCGCGAAACGTGAGGACGACAAATGAGCGGAAGACATGGAAACTCTGGTTGGTCGAGCGGGCGGCCTGCTCGCGTTCCGTCCGATGGCTGCCAGAATTTCTGCACTTCAGTCTCGTTCAGCAGTTCTACCCGAGCCTGTGCAATCAGACGAGCCAAGGCCTGCTTCAACTCGTCATCCGTGTAAGCCTCTCTAGATGTCCGCCAGCAGTAATGGGACCAAATACTATTTGGCTGGGTCGTAGTTCAGATTTTGCCCGAGCCATCGCTCGACTTCTGCCAAGCTCATCCCCTTGCGTTCGTGATAGTCGGCGACCTGGTCGCGGTCGATCTTGCCGAGGCTGAAATATCGCGATTCCGGGTGGGCAAAGTAAAGCCCACTCACGCTCGATCCGGGCCACATCGCAAACGACTCAGTAATCAGCATGCCAGTGTTCGCCTGCACATCGAGCAAACGCCAAAGCGTGCCCTTCTCAGTGTGATCCGGGCACGCCGGGTACCCCGCTGCCGGCCTGATCCCACGGTACTTCTCTTGGATGAGATCCGCGTTGCTCAGGCCTTCTTCACGACCGTAACCCCATTCATCCCGCACGCGCTTGTGCAGGCATTCGGCGAACGCTTCAGCCAGGCGATCGGCGATGGCCTCCGCCATGATCGCGTTGTAGTCGTCGTGCTTGGCCCTGAACCCGTCGCACAATTCCTTCAAGCCTATCCCGCTTGTTACCGCGAAAGCACCGATATGATCTGGCAACCCGGTTTCCTTCGGTGCGATGAAGTCTGCGAGCGATCGGCACTGCTCATTTCCTTCCTTGTTTGATTGTTGACGGAGGAAGTGGAATCGTTCGAGGACGTCTTTGCGTGTGTCGTCCGTGTACAACTCGACATCGTCGCCCACGGCGCTGGCGGGAAAGAAGCCATAGACTCCCCGCGCCGTGATCAACTTCTTCTCGATGATGACATCCAGAAGGGCATTGGCTTCGGTGAAGATCTGACGCGCTTGTATACCTTGTCCATCGTGCTCGAGAATGCGGGGATAAACCCCTTTCAGTCCCCAGGTGTGGAAGAACGGCGTCCAGTCTATGAAGTCGCGTAAGGTCGCAAGCGGAAAGTTGTCCAGCACGCGCACACCAGTAAACACTGGTGTCGGCAGGTCTTCGGCCCGCCACTCGATGGGGGTCCGTTTTTTTCGTGCTGTCTCAAGGGAGACGACCGTCAGACGCGGCGCCGAGTAGGTCTTGCGGAGCGCCTCATAATCGGCACGATGCTGCGCCACAAACGCCGATTTTCCATCATCACTCAGAAGGCTGGTCGTCACGGGCACCGCCCGGCTTGCATCCAGTACGTGAACCACTGGCTCGCTGTAATGCGGCGCAATCTTAACAGCGGTGTGCGCCCGGCTCGTGGTTGCGCCACCGATAAGCAGCGGCAGCTTGAAGCCCTGACGCTCCATCTCGCGGGCCACGTGCACCATTTCGTCTAGAGACGGAGTGATCAGCCCGCTGAGTCCGATCAGGTCCGCCTTTTCCGTCTTGGCGCGTTCCAGGATCTTTTCGCAGGGGACCATCACCCCCATGTCGATCACCTCGTAGTTATTGCAGGCGAGGACGACTCCGACGATGTTCTTTCCGATGTCGTGAACGTCACCTTTGACCGTCGCCAGTATTATTTTTCCCTGTGCCTTGACCACTTGGCCAGATGCAGCCATCGCAACTTTCTCGGCCTCCATGAAGGGCGTGAGATGGGCCACGGCCTTCTTCATCACGCGGGCAGACTTGACCACTTGGGGCAAGAACATTTTGCCGGCGCCGAATAAATCACCGACTACACTCATGCCGGCCATAAGTGGGCCTTCGATCACCAATAAAGGACGGCCCAGCTTGACGCGAGCTTCCTCGGCATCGAGTTCTATATATGTGTCGATCCCCTTGACCAGTGCGTGAGAAAGACGCTCCTCGACCGTGCCATTGCGCCATTCTTCGGCCCTTTTTTCACTCACTACTGCGCCCGTACCCTTGAGCGATTCGCCGTGCTCCAGCAATCTCTCGGTCGCGTCGGAACGGCGGTTTAGCAGCACATCCTCTACCAGCACCTTCAATTCAGGCTCAACCTCCTCATACACCTCGAGCATCCCGGCATTCACAATACCCATGTCCATGCCCGCCGTGATGGCGTGATAAAGAAAGGCAGAGTGCATTGCCTCGCGCACCTTGTTATTGCCTCGGAAGCTGAACGAGATGTTCGAGACGCCACCGCTAACCTTCGCATGCGGCAGGTTGGCTTTGATCCAGCGCGTGGCGTTGATGTAGTCAACCGCGTAGTTGTTGTGCTCCTCCATGCCAGTGGCAACGGTGAGGATATTCGGATCGAAGATGATGTCTTCGGGCGGAAAACCGACCTCGTCGACTAGCATCCGGTAGGCGCGCTCGCAGACGCGGATCTTGTCCTCGTAAGTCGCAGCCTGGCCCTGTTCGTCGAAGGCCATCACCACCAGGGCCGCGCCATATTTGAGGACGGTGGCAGCGTTCTTGCGAAACTTATCTTCGCCTTCTTTCAGAGAAATTGAATTTACAATGCCCTTGCCCTGCAGGCACTTTAGCCCCGCCTCGATGACCTCCCATTTCGAAGAGTCCACCATAAAGGGCACCTTGGCAACTTCCGGCTCACTCGCCAGCAACTGCAAGTAACGTGTCATTGCCGTGACGCCGTCGATCATGCCCTCGTCCATGCAGATATCGAGGACATTGGCTCCGTTCTCGACTTGCTGCCGAGCTACGCTTACCGCTTCTTCATATTTGCCTTGCTTGATCAATTTCGCGAATTTGGGCGAGCCGGCCACATTGGTCCGCTCACCGATCATGATGAAGATGCCGGACTGTTGGGTGAATGGCTGCGATCCCGAGAGACGCAGTGGCTTCGTCGTCGTGTGCTCGGCCGAGATCGCGCTATCAGACACGCTCACGCTCGGCTCTCAATCGGGTGGGAGGATTCCTCAGTGGGCTGCGTCTCCCACTTTCGCGGAGGCTGGCCTTCGAGCGCTTTGGCGATCGACGCGATGTGCTCGGGCGTGTTGCCGCAACAGCCGCCGGCAATATTTATCAGCCCCGCCCGTGCAAAATCACCCAGATAACGCGCCATGTCCTGAGGCCCGAGGTCGAAACCGGTTTTCGAGAGGGGATTCGGTAACCCAGCATTCGGGTAGCACGAGATCGCCACGTCCGCCTTTTCCGAGAGCTCCTCCAGGAACGGATACATGAGATCGGGCCCGAGAGAGCAGTTGAGCCCCACCGACAACGGTTTTACGTGGTGCACGGCGTTCCAGAACGCCTCAGTGGTCTGCGCGGAGATCATCGTCTCGCCGCCACGCCCCACCGCCGCGGAGATCATTACCGGCAACTTCTTGCCGTCTTCATCGAACACTTCACGGATGCCGACAAGAGCCGCCTTGGCGTTGAGAGAGTCGAAGATTGTCTCGACCAAGAGCAAGTCTACGCCGCCGGCGATCAGGGCGCGCACCTGCTGAATGTAGGCGGTCTTAACCTGATCGAACGTGAGCACCCGGAAGCCCGGATCATCAGCATCGGGCGAGTTCGAAAGAGACACTGTCAGCGGCCCAATTGCTCCGGCCACGAACCGTTGACGCGAGGTTGCAGTGCCAACACGATCGGCCCATTCACGGCACTGGCGCGCCGATTGCTCATTGATATCCCAAGCCAGGCTACCGAGGAACGGATCGTCGATGATCTTTTGATAGAATGCGGGTTCCTTCCGGCCCCCGTGTTCCCGCGGATCGTCGACAAAGAATTCACTCTGAACGATGCTGGTTGCGCCGAAGGTATTCGTCTCGATGATGTCCGCCCCTGCCTCCAGAAACCGGCGGTGGATGTCACCGATCATCTCTGGCTTGGTCAGGGAGAAAAGGTCACCATTGTTCAGCAGGCCCTTCGCCGAGTTCTTGAAACGCTCTCCGCGGATGTCCGCTTCTGTCATGCCATAGGTGCGGATCGTAGTGCCCATCGCTCCGTCGATGATTGCAATTCGACTCTCGAGAATCTTTTCAAGAGGATGTTGGTGGGCTCTCGTCATTCTTCCTGTTGGCCTTTAGCGTGGCGATTTTGGCGACGTCCCCACGAAGCCAAGGCGCTTGGCCGAAATTTATTCTTTGAGTTCAATGGCGCGCTTTCGTTTCACTCTGGCTCTGCCACTCTCCAGCACCGAAGGACGCCCCTTTTATTATAGCGATTGGCAGGCTCAACTCTGGCGCGTGAAATCAGCTCACGTCGTGATACGGTTGAAGGTGCCTTTGAAGCCCACAAGTCGTGACAGAGAAAGCCTAGTGAACATCGACGCGGTCGCTCCGCCGTAAAGACTATTCCCAGTCTAGCGAATGCTACTTAGCTCCAAAGGGCTTCACGGCAAGGCTTTCCCCGGAGAATTGAAATAGTGCAACCCACGATTATTCCATCTCACACCAGTCGAGCGCCTTTCCTCGCGGCGGGCGCGGTCACAGGCATTGGCAGTCTGCCTCTCACATCTACTACATCGGCAATTCGGTCAGTCGCCGAATTTTCGCCGGAAGTTCCCTTTTGGCCCCAGTTGCCTCAACTCTCGGAACGGGAGAGTATCGTCGGCCAAGGCCTCGGTGTTGTGGAAGACCTGATTGAACCTCGCAACAAAGGCTACGGTTATCAGGTAAAAGAAGGCAGGCTCAATTCGGTGCTGGAAATCCTTCACAGGAGTAGTGGTGAGTTGACGCCGGCAAACGCCGCAGGCTTTGGCGCGTTCGAGGAAGCATTGGCATCTGGTCTGTTTAGTTCCGCAGTCGCCGTTAAGGGGCAGGTCGAAGGCCCAATCACGCTGGCGGCCTATCTGTTCCACAAGGACCGCCCCTTCTTATCCGATCCGGCACTTTTTGCAGCCGTCGCGTTTCACGTCTCGCAGATCATTGCCTGGCAGATTGATCACCTGAGATCTGCTGGGCTGCCTGTGCTGCTGTTTGTTGATGAACCAGCCTTGTGCCTGGACGCACCTGTCGCAAACGCTGTCTCAGAGGAGCAGCGTCTCAACGCATTGGCGGCCACACTGGAGCACGCTTGAATTCGCGGAGCCTACTCTGGACTGCATTGCTGCGCAGCGCGTCCATTCGAGCGCATGTGCCGCGTTAAGCCGGATCATCCTTTCGTTCGACGCCCATGAGGGACTCGACCTGTTTTTTGCTGACTGGCATGCGCTCGACTTCATGAACCAGGGTGGAGCAGTTGCCTACGGAATAGTCCCCACGCGCGCCGGGGTTGAACGCTGTCGATTCAGCGACCATCTTTATTCGCTGGTTGAAAGCAGCCTCCCTGGCTGGCGATCCGCAGAAATATGCTCAGCGCGCGATGATCACTGCGACGTGCGGACTTGGACTGCTCGATACGTCCTCTGTTGCAGAGTCATTCAGCGTCGCCCACAGCATAAGCAAACTGATCAGATCCTTAGCTGGTTCGCCAGAATAGTGACACCTTTGCGAAGGATGATGGGATAATGCGACATATCGGTACCGATACGACGGCACAGGCAGAGCATCTCCCGGCAAACTCACAACCCCCCTCGGTGATATCAAAAGAGCTCGACGGATGCCGCATGGCCAGAAGCAGATGCGAGTCGAGTATCTCTTGTAATTAGCGCAACCCCGAGTTTCTCGGCCAGCACGATGTAGGCAGCATCGTAGGCTGAAAAATTGTGACGCAGTTGCCATATCCGGGGCAGGAGTACGGAATGAGCATACCGAGTGATGCGAAGATCCAGCAGATCGCGGACTGCCTGCTCGGCGCGGTATACCGAGACGACTCCTTGCAGCGCTAGACGCCTCAGCACCTGCGTGACCTCAAGATCCAGGAGGTGGGGCGCGTGTAGGGTTTCGTTACGCGAATAGATTCGTTTTTCGATGCTCAATCCCGCGGAAGTCTGAAGAAGCCAGTCAACCGCGGCTGACGCATCGAGGACGATCATCGCGCCTGGCGCTCTTCGCGTACTAAATGAGCAGTATCGATGTGCGCCGAAATCGGCTTATGCTTGTGCAGCCGCTCCCGGAATTCTGCGAGGGTTGGCCTCTCCGCGATTTCCTTGATCTCCGTCAACAGATAGTCCGAGAGCGACATACCAGCCATGGCGGCGCGCGCTTTCAGGTCGCGATGCAGGGCATCGGGCACGTTACGAAGCTGAATCATCTTGGACATGCTACAAGCATACTTTCATGTTACCCACATGTCAAATCCAGGCGGCGCGAGCGTATCCGACTTCTCGAAATTCATCTAATGAATTGTTTGGATGGAGATCAAGGCTTGCTGAGAATTGTCGCCGAGTTAGAAAGCGATCGATCAACAACTAACCTCTGCAGCGTCGAGAACGGTGACGTTGGTAATCTCGACTTCGTTCCTTAACCGGCGCACCCTAGATGTGATTTCAATAACAAGTCCGTCTTCAATGACGGCCTCCCGTTGAAACCGTAAGCGCAAGACCTGCAAACGCATAATGCTGTCCCGCAAGTTGTCCGGGCCCCCTGTACAGTATCTTCTCGCAATTGCGGATTGCGCGTTGGTGGTTGTGGGAGCGAGTGGTGGCCAGATCTGATGCTCTGGACAAGCAGAGACCGGCGGCGATACCGGGAGGCCGGGAGTGCCAAGGGGACGGGTATGCGCCGATTTGCTTCACGGTCGTGTTTTTTGACAATTTTCTTTGCCGCCAGCGCTGTGTCTTTTGCGCAAAGCGACTACAAAGTCGTTCCGGTCATCAACGGGGGCACCATTTCCGGCACGGTGAAGTGGTCAGGACCGGTTCCCCACGCGCTGACCTTTCCAATTACCAAGGACCCGCACATCTGCGATCCTGAATCCACCAAGACCACAGACCTGGAGCGGCTGCTCGTTGGTCCGCAGGGTGGCGTAGCTAACACCGTCGTCTATCTCAAGAACATCTCCAGCGGCAAAGCTATGGACCTTCCTGAGCAGCGCCGCCACCTCGACCAGAAGCGCTGCCATTACGTTCCACACATTCTGCTTGTGCCACAAAATGGCACTCTGAGCATGATGAGCTCCGATGCGACGCTACACACGATTCACATGGATGGCGTGGCTACCTTCAACTTGCCATTTCCTTTTACGGACCGGGTTACGGCGCGCTCCATGCCCACGCCGGGACTCGTTCACCTGCGCTGCAACGGCGGCCACGTCTGGATGAATGCAGAAATGATGGTGGTCTCCCACCCCTACTATGCCGTCACCGACGAAGGCGGACGCTTCGAATTCACCGACGTTCCGCCCGGGAATTATCAGATCGTGGCCTGGCATGAGGGCTGGAACTTGCTCGGCAAGGAACACGCCTACGATGTCCTGACCGAACGCAGCGTAGAGCGCCCGATGTTCTCGGAACCAAGGACATGGGAGACGTCGGTAACTGTGAGCGGCAATCAGGTAAGCACGGTCAACTTCGAGATTTCGCACAAGTAACGATGATCCGACAGTGGTACGCCAATCCGGCAGCAACACGGTGTTTGACTTTTTGGCCTCCCACAAGCCCCCATCCTTGCGCTCCTGTACGGCTCTATAAACACGCCTCAGCCTCCTGGACCTAGCCGCGACATGGGCAATGGCGCTCTGTGTTTTCAGGGTACATGGGCGCGAAATCCATCTTGTCCACTCAATGGACAAAGAGCGCGCGCCAGTTGGCGCAGAGATAGAAAAGCGGGACCGCCACTCTGAGCCATGGCTGTTCCGCCTCTCCCAAAGAGCGAGACGAGACTCTCCCCCGAGGTCGATCCCGCTCTGCTAACCCTTACAGCGAACCGTGGCTCGCCAACATGACTTTGGTCGGGATCCTCCGTGATGAATATACGGCGGTCGGGGTAGAAACCGGCAAGTCTTTTCCTTAGAGGCTCTAACAAAACCCCCTTTCAGGAGCAACTACCCCCGGGGACACTACTTCAGCTTCTCGTGCTCGGCCTTGGCTGGCTTCAGCATAGGGAATATCGGAGTCGGCGTCTATCCTGATACGCCCCTGAACCGAGAATCAGAGCATTTGCGGGTATACGAGCCGAGAATGGACTCGGGAGGGAGGCGAGAGTATACTTCGCCTCGATTAATTAATCCCGGGGACAAAAAATGGCAACCGACGCGGGATGAGTTTTATCCTCCCTGTGGCGGCCACAGCGCATTCTCTCAGAGGTGGTTGATGCCAAAGCGAACGCTCGCAATGGTTCTCGCTGTTCTGCTTTCCGTCGGTCCTGCCTGCTATTCACGAAAAGTTCAAAAGGTGGCGACCGTAGATGTGCCGCAGCCCAAAAACGAAAAGATCGTTGGGGTCACAACCATAAAGGGCGAGGACGTCTCTTTCGACCCGCCGGGCGCGTCCATCAAGAACGGGACGCTGTCCGCCTCCGTAAGAAAGACCCCCTACGAAGTTTCGCTGGACCAAGTACAACGGTTTTGGGTGGAGACAAAGGAACTTCAAAAGGGGCGAACCATCGGCCTGGCCGCGGCAGTGACAGTTGGCACGCTGGCGCTCATCGTGGGCATCGCGGTAGCCCTGAAGCAATCCTGCCCATTCGTTTACTCCTGGGACGGTACGCAATATGTGTTTGACGCCGAACCCTACGGCGGAGCCATCTCCCGGGGCCTGGAGAAGGACGACTTTTCGCAACTGGGACATCTTCGCGAGCAGGATGGTCTCTACAGGCTGAAGGTTACCAACGAAGTCGACGAGACTCAGTTCACGAACCTCACCGAGCTCTGGGTTGTGGACCACGCTGCGGGAACCCGCGTGGCCGCAGACGTGCGGGGCAAACTGCATACTCTGGCGGCGCCGCAGGCCCCACTATCTGCGCGGGATGCTGCCGGACATGATCTGCTTCCCTGGCTCCGTGCCACGGACCGTGTGATTTGGGAACCGCCCGCGGTGCCCGACGCCAACGGTAAGTTGCAGAGTGACATCGTTATGACTTTTCCAAAGCCGGCAGGTGCGACCCAGGTGAAGTTGGTGGCTAATGCTGCGACCGGTCTTTGGGGCTCGTACATGATCAAAAAGATGGTCGAACTACGGGGGCGCGATGTGGGTTCGTGGTACGCATCGATGGACCAGAGCCAGGCTGCGCGCGACGCGCTGTTGGCATGGGAAGTGCGCGAGCAACTCTTCGCATTGAAAATTGATGTTGAGGAACCCACAGGCTGGGAGGTGCGCGGGATTCTGCCGGGGACGGGTCCGTTTATCTCGAAGGACCGAATCGTCCTGCTGGATGTGAGCCGCGTGCAAGGGGATCAATTGCGCATTCGCATTCAACCTCCGGCTGGCTTTTGGGCTCTCAACTCGTTTGCCGTGGATTACAGTGCAGACCGCCCCGTCAGCGTGGAAAAGATCGAACCAGCGACAGCGAAGGACCTGCAGGGAAAAAATGTGCTGCCAGAGTTAGCCGCGAACGACGATCGCTACCTGGCGATGCCTAATATCGGCGACACCGCTGACCTCACCTTCCACGTGCCGCCCCAACATGCAGGGACAGACCGAACCGTATTCCTGCACAGCCGCGGATACTACAAACTGCATATAGCTGCGACAGGCGAGCCCGATACGAAGACTCTGCAAGAGATCGAGAACGTGCCGGGAGCTGCTGCTCGCTACGCGGCAAACCAGTTCGCACAGTGGCAGGTCGCCGGTCTACAGAAACAATGAGCCAACGAGTCTGGCAGTGAACGCTTCCCTCGACTGTGCCACGCCTAGCGGTAAGCCATGAGCACGCGGCGCGTGGCAGTGACAGGCCTGGGCGTGATCTGTGCTCTGGGCAACAACACTTCTGAAACGTGGAATGCGGTCTGCGAAGGCAGATCTGGAATCGCTCCGATTCATTCCATTGACGTTTCGAAGCTACGGTTTCGGTACGGCGCCCAAGTCTGCCGGTACGACCCCAGCAAATACTTTGAAGCCGACCATGTGCGCTTGCTTGACCCATTTTCTCAATTTGCGATCATTGCAGCCCGTGAAGCCGTGAAAGATTCTGGAGTCACACTGACCCCAGCTCTTTGCGAGAAGGCCGCGATTGTGACCGGTTCGGGCATGGGCGGCCAGTGTACGCAAGACGTAGGGTTCGCGAAACTTTACCAAAGCAATCAAGGTCGAGTCGATCCTCTGATCATTCCTCGCGCCATGGCGAATGCCGGCGCCAGCCATATCTCAATGGAGTTTGGCATCACGGGCCCAGCCTACACGATCTCCACGGCTTGTTGTTCCGCTAACCATGCCATCGGTCAAGCCTTCTGGATGGTTCGCAATGGCATTGTGGAACTGGCCATTGCCGGTGGCAGCGAGGCTCCTTTCAGCTTTGGCTTATTAAAGGCCTGGGAAGCCATGCGAGTTATATCACCGGATACGTGCCGACCTTTCTCCAAAGACCGTCGCGGTTTGATTTTGGGGGAAGGCGGCGCAATGCTGATATTGGAACCTCTCGCTGCGGCGAGGGCACGAAGTGCGAGGATTCATGCCGAAGTGGTGGGTTTTGGAATGTCATCGGACGCCCATCACCTTACACATCTCTCCATCGATGGCCCGGTCCGCGCAATGCGAGCGGCATTACTTGATGCTCGGCTTCGGCCCGAGCAAGTCGGTTACATCAACGCCCATGGTTCGGGCACGCTCATCAATGATCCCCTGGAAACGCGTGCCATTCGTGAACTCTTCGGAGCGCATGCCGACCGGCTGGCCGTGAGTTCCACAAAGTCACTTCACGGCCATGCTCTAGGTGCTACCGGTGCAATGGAAGCAGTGTGTACAGTCCTAGCGTTAGAAAATGGCTTACTTCCGCCCACGGGCAACTTTACGGTGCCTGACCCAGATTGCAATCTGGACGTGGTGCCGAATCGCGCTCGCCCGGCCCAAATGCAATTTGCTCTGTCCAACTCGTTTGCTTTCGGGGGTCTCAACGCCGTTCTGGCGTTCCGCGGGCCGGACAATTAACGAAGCTACGCAACTGAATTCTCAACCGCGCGCCGGGTGAGTACCACCTGAATGCCGTGCCTGGGCCGGAGTGTAATGGTGGGTAACGGCTCGACCGGGTGATCTTGCGCAACCCGGATCTGAAACCTCTGCGCGATCGCCGCCAACACTAAAGCAGCTTCCATCGCGGCAAAGGAGGCGCCTATACAAGTGCGCGGTCCCCCGCCAAAAGGAAAGTAAGCAAACTTGGGAGCAGCTTTGGCTTGCTCATCCAACCAGCGGCCTGGATTGAACATCTCGGGCTGTTCATAATATCGAGGGTCGCGGTGCATCACCCACTGGCTCACCACCACAGTTGCTCCGGCGGGCACTCGATAGCCGCCAATCTCACAGTCTTTCAAAGCGTTTCGAACAACAGCCCAAGCTGGGGGGTAAAGACGCATGGCCTCTCTTACTACTCGCTCTGTGTACGGTAGTTTGGACAGATCTTGCATTCCTGGGCTTTTGCCGTTCAGTACCCCGCGAAGCTCTGACCACAGCTTTTTCTCCACCTCTGGATACTGCGCCAACAGATACCAGATCCACGATAACGAAACCGCAGTGGTCTCGTGGCCGGCCAAAAGCAGGGTCATCACTTCATCGCGCAACTGCTGATCCGTCATCCCACCGCCTTCGTCTTGAGCCTGCAGCAATTCAGACAGCAGGTCGTCGGCCATCTGGCCACTCGCTCGCCGCTGGCGAATAAGACCGTACACGATGTCATCCAGCTGGCGGGCTGCGCGCCGGTAACGCATGTTGTCGGGCGTCGGCAAGAGGCGAAGAATTGGAGGCAGGAGCATACGTCCGCCGGAGCCCAGCTCCATCACCGTGTTTAGTGCCTCAGCAACTCGGTCTCTCTCGGCAGTGACCTCGACATTGAAGAGAACCTTGGCCACAATTTCCAGCGCGAGACGCATCATGTCCTGATGAATGTCCCGCACTTCGCCATCTTGCCAGGCCGCTATCATCCGCTCCGTGTAGGCCACCATGGTGTTGCCGTAAGACGCGATTCTGTCCCGGTGAAAGGCCGGTTGGATAAGGTGTCGCTGCCGCAACCACGAATCTCCTTCGTTGGTTAACAATCCGTTGCCAAAGATCCGGCGGTTGAATTGGAGAGCCTCACCCTTGATGAAACTTCGGTAGTCATTGACCAGAACGTGTTCGATAAGATCAGGGCGGTTCAGGAAATAAATGTGGCGGTTAAAGGCCCGGTAGTAGAAGATGTCGCCATATTGACGCGCCCACTGCGTATACAGTCCGAGCGGGTCTCTGCTTCCCAACGGGAAGTTTCCGATTATCCCGCGATTCCTAGGACCGGGCGGACGAACCAAAGGCATCATAAGCTGATTGCCAATACTTCTCTTACCGATTTTGAATGATACTGCACAGCTGCCTACCTAACGGCTGAAGGTGAGGGAATGAAGCTGGCATGATTCCTGAAAGACATCACCGCACCGACCCTCGCACGCACGCTCGCGCACGCGTGCTCTCCGCCACGGTTGTTAACAAATGGTAATGGGGGTGTGGCACTTTTGCCGTCGCCATACACTAACCCGTCAATGCATTGCGGGCAAAGCTAACTTTTCAAGCCGCCACCCAATCGACTCGCAGGAAGCGCCAGCAGATCAGTGCACACCCCAAAGACAAGAATGCCTCATGAATGTCGCTACGTTTTTCGTATCTGACCCGAAGCCTTCGAAACTGATTCAGCCAAGCGAAGGTTCGTTCCACCACCCAGCGCCATCGGCCCAGTCCGCTACCGTGTTCTGTGTTGCGCTTCGCAAGAAAAGGGATGATGCATCTTTCCCGCAGACCTTGACGGATCGCTTCGGCGTCGTAACCACGGTCGCCTAACACGCAATCGGGACGATGACGCGGACGCCCTCGTTCTCCTTGCAACGTCGGAATTGCATCAACCAGCGCGAGCGCTTGCTGCGAGTCGTTGCGATTAGCCCCGGTGAGCTGGACGGCCAACGGAATTCCGCGTCCGTCACAGATAAGATGACGCTTGCTGCCGAGCTTCGCTCGGTCAGTTGGGTTGGGACCTGTTTGAAGCCCCCAAAAACCGCTCGCACAGAACTACCGTCCACGACTGCCCGTGACCAGTCGATCTGCCCAAAGCGCGCCAGCCAGTCCAGCAAAATGAAGTGGAGCAGTTGCCATGTACCACGCTCCGGCCAGTCGCGCAGTCGTCGCCAACAACTCATTCCAGAGCCACAGCCCATCTCTTGGGGCAGCATCTCCCAAGGAATACCGCTGCGCAGGACGAATACAATGCCGGTGAGACATGCCCTGTCCGCTAAGCGCGGCCTTCCGCCTCTGGGCTTCGCCTTAGTGACTGGGATAAACGCTTCGATCAGTTCCCACAACCCCTCAGGCAAGAGTTCGATGGCCATTGGACAACTCCCGTCCGTACGGATGTTCCCAGCCGTTCCATAGGTTGCTGGAGAAATGAGGTTTTGTTAGTCGCACTTAGCTTCCAACGGGGATGACGGGAACATCCGGCCACAGCGCGCTTCGCTCCGCAGAGCCTGATTACAGCAACAACCCAGCAAGGCCGTTTCACAAGACCTGGGTCCGACAGCCTGGCGTCACTTATTGCGACTTTGGGATTCCTCCGCGAGCCGCTTGGAGATGCGCTCTTCCAGGAGCCGGAAGAATTTTTGGATATCGGCAAAGGTAGTAGTTGGGTCGTTGTTATAGTCCTTGAGACGATGCTCGTAGTTCTTATGGTCCGGTGCAATCTCATCGATCACGAAGCGTGCTTCCTGCATCGCTGCACCACGATGTTCGAACTTGCCGCTTATTTCATTCGTAGCCTTTTCCAGAGCGCAATAGAGGCTAAAGGTCTTAGCCTCTGTGGGACAGTCCCGCGTATCGGCGCGGTTCCAATTCGATGGCGAGTTAAGAATCTCTCGGGCACGCTGCACGATCCGCACGTCGGCCTTAGAGAGTGGCGGCCTAGCTTCGGGGTCATCGCTGTGAGGAGTCTGACCCCGGAGTGGTTGAGCGATGAGCATAACGACGAGCATCAGGGAAGCCGCAACGATCTCGGCCCATATCTTCTTGGTAATAGGTTGTCGAATCACGGAGACCCTCCCCAGCGCCTCGCTCTTGCTCCCCAATCTACACATCAACCTTCGCCACAGAACCTGGTAGCGGTCATTCCTCGTCCACGGTGGTGTTGTAACAGATGCCCCACTGAGGACAGTCCCGTGCCCCTAGATTTTATCGGGCTTCTTTATCGTGGCGTTCGAATCGGCTTCCACGATGACATCCACTTCGGCTCCGGGTTTGAGTCCAGCTTCCTCACCATTCTCCCCGGTTACCACGTTCTCAACTCGGATCTCCCGATACAGCTCATCGGCACCGTGAATGTTAATCTGTGCCTTCTCAGGTTGGCTTGGAAAGGTGGGCTTGATGACTTTCTGAACGGTACCTCGTAGCTTTCGCTGCTTCTTGCTCATGAGTACCTCCGCACGGACGGGACTGCGTCAGATTCTACTCCGACCCACAGCCCGAGACAGAAATTGCTACCTGATTTACTTCCCCCATCCCACCACGTCACACTCGGGGAGGGTTAATACACCCAAGCTCCGAAGGGGTTGCGTTCCTTGTGAGCGGCGCAGCCCCCGCATTTTCCAACCTCTCGCCTAATCCTTCAACCAATGAGCTGGGCTAGAATGGCACCCGCGTGCGCGATGGCATCACGTTCGTGCCATTTCCCTGACTGATAGCAGTCTTCTAACGTCTACCTGCTGGCGGTTGGGGCACCTTATCAGACAGCGGTGACCTTCACTGGTCTAAGGCCCCGCCGCCAGTCCAACGCTGATGTTTTGACTCTCACGGCAGATCAGCGTTCACAGACATTCCCCAAGCTTCTAACAGCCACTCCGGTATGTAGCTCTTGTTCCGGTTTTCTTTGCACCATCGCTGCAACTCGCGGGACTCAACAAACGCGGGCGCCGTCAGCTTCAACTCGCGGACGCGAGTCTCAAAAGCAGAAGGCGACGCTGATGGGACCGCAGCGGGCCACCCGCTCGCCCAGTGTCCGTGTTTATGATTCATTCCTAGCACCGATGCAGATGGTATTTGTGAACCAGGTACCGCTCCGCTCCGATAGCGTCGTGCGCAATCGTGGTGGGAGTGAAGAACTTACTCAGGCATTTGTTACATTCAGCCATCATTGGGACTTGGCCTTCGCACCGCACGATGACGAAGCGGCGGCGCTCGGTCCCGTTGGTTACGCGGTCTTCAATTCGCGGAATAGGAATGGAGGATCTGCATAGCTGAGCGTCAAACTGCTTTGCGATTGCGACGAGTCTTTCCCCGTATGGGAAGTTAAAGCTTAGGTGGCAATTACTGCATTCCAGGAAACGGCCAGCGGGAGAGATCAGGACAGCGAGGTGGTGTGGCGGAAAGCTGTTGGTTGACATTGCATCTTCCAACTCTCCAGGGACAAGACCATCATACGCTCTCCCCAGTGGCGAAGCCCGCAGCGGTACTCCACCGGACTGACTCCCATTGATTCATCGAAGTAGAATCTCACCCGAATACCTCCTCCATCGCAGCCCGCCTCGTACCCGCACGAAACCTTTACCTCTCAGGGAAACGGGATCGTTCATTGCAATCTTCGAGGTTCGCCATACTTCACAGTCTCCCACGGGCCGAACCCGATTGGCAGGTTCGATCAGCTCGCCATCGCATTCCCATGCTCGGGACGATGTCGCTGTGACGCATTTAGAAGCTCACGTCACTCGCCTACTCGCAGTCGGTCGATCAGAGTCCTTGCGATCATCAAATGAAAAACATGTCAGCAGTAGTCCAGCAGTTGAAAAAGGAACGTGAACACACGCAGAAGCAGCTCCAAGGAATAGACGAGGCACTCGCGGCGTTGGGCAGCAGCTCGAACGGCGCGTCACGCACAATGTCCGCAGCCGGTCGCCGTAGAATCAGCCTGGCACAAAAAGCGCGATGGGCGAAGCAACGAGCAGCTAAACCGAAGAGAACGATCTCGGCGGCGGGACGCAGGCGGATAGCGACGGCGCAGCGCGCGCGGTGGGCGAAGGTGAAGAGCGCAGCCTAGTTAGATGGACAGTTCCCTAGTCCACAGAGTCAACCGATAATGCTACGTTTGAACCCGGTAGAGTTCCGCCAGAACAAATTTCGTAGAGACGGCACGTTTAGTTGGGAATGATCCGGACGGCGACAAGCGAGGATTTTCCTGGGACGGCGTTCTCGACAGTGGTGGTGAGTAAAACCTGAAAGCTAGACGGTATGGTTTTGTGATCGGGGGCCAGATCGATGAGTTGTTTCCGCAATTCGGCCATGCGTTCAGGGTTGGTGAGGTACTCGATCGCAGCTTGAGAACCCTGCGTGTAAATACCATAGATCAAGAGAACTCGCTTTTCTTTTCGCTCATTCGGAAGCATCAGGACTAGGGCGTAGTCCCGGGTCAGTTGGTTCGTCACTGGATCGAACTCGGGTCTATATACATCCTTCTCCCCAGGCTGAGGATTGTGGTTCAGAATCAAGCCACTCTGAAACTGAAAACCCTGCACATTGAGAAAGACGCGGCCGCTCCAGGATTGATTGCCTCCAAGCAGGATCGCGTTGTCACCTTTGATTTCTTCGAAGTTGACCAGACGAGAAGGTTGCACAAGGCAGCCCTGGCCGACGCTGGCGAACATCTTGCACAGATTGATTACCCCCAGGGTTTCGCCGACGGACGTGAAATCGGTCAGGCTGGGAACGAACACGAAGCGCTTCAACTCGCGGAAATGAATGGTGTCGCGGAATTCCGGCAGACTCGCCTTGGGTATCTCGTGACCTTCGGCCAGAGTCTGCGGGCTATCCCCATCGTGAGCCGCGCGCAATAATGGATGATTCGGGATCGTAATCAGGGGCGCTTCTGCCGGCGGAAGGAATGGCCGCCAGAACCACTCGATGCCATCCGGCAGGGTGGCGAGTTGCGTTTTGGGAGCGGTTTGTCCTCCTCTCCAATAATCAAGAATGAGGAGGAAGGCCAGCACGAGGCAGAGAGCACCGAAAAAAAGAGTGACCGAAACGTGCAGGCGGTTGTGCGCAGGGGTCCTTACATCCTCGATCAGTGGCTGGGCGTCAGTAGGTAACTCATCGGACGTGGTGCGGCGAAAGACGGGAACGTAATGGCCCGAGGGTAGTTCAAGGCGGACCAAACCATCTCGACCATCCTCTTCATAGTACCTATTGAGCAGGCGGCGAATCTCGTGCGCTTGCACACGAACAATCGGATCTTTTTGCGGATTGAAGTCAACGCCCCGGTCGTAGACCTCCACGCCAATCAGGTACTCATTTAACTTTTCTCCGTTGCCCAGAAATGCCTGTTCCGATACGAACTCGAGGAACCGCGTTTTCTTTGGAGAGTTGGCGAACAATTTGCTCTCCAGAACTCGGCGCAGTTCTTCGCGCTTCTCGAAGAGCGAGATGGAGGGGGCTACGGAAGTGTGAACGGACGACACCTTGAGGTCTTCGGGAGATACGGCAGACGAACGCGCTGCCACGCCAGCGATCTTTGTCTGGCCAAATCGCACGATAGCACTGCCGATTGGCCGTGGTCAATGCGGAAGATCGTGGGCCCTTCAAGTGGAAATAACAGTTATTTAAACCGTTAATTGCAGTTATTTTCTTGAGGGTTCTGCGCTTTCAAGTGGCTCATTCGTCACCTCTTTCTTTTCGTTGAGTCCGGTATCAAGGGCGTTCGGCCGAGTCCGATCTAATGCGACCGGGCATAGTCGTCCGATATGGGCTCCCATTCCCGGTGTCGGACGCGGCGTCCGGCCTAAAATCGGGCACATTCGCCGGTTAACCGTCAACTTAACCTCGATTACCTTGTCAGATGATCCCGGGGCCGTTACAAACCTCGGGAGTGGCCACGACGCCGACCCTCGCACGGTTCTGCAGGATTCTGCTCCTCGCCTTTTTGTCGAGTTCTGCCTTCTGGGTCCTGAGTGGCATTGTTGCAGCACAAACCTCCGAACTCGTTGTGACCAAGACCTTCAAGGGGCCCGTGCTGACTATCAAATCGGCCGGCGCGGAAGGGAACAAGTACGGATTTGAGGGCGGCAGGGTCCTAAAGTTGGATGGTACTTACCACCTCTTCACCTCGGAAATGGTCGGAGATCCGCACTGGGTCAAGATGAAGCTGGCGCACTGGAGCAGCCACGATCGCCTGCACTGGAAGCGAGTGGCGACGGTGGCGGAATCCAGCGGGGACTTTACTGGAAAGGATCCGCGCGCCGCACTATGGTCTCCGCTACCTGTCTTTGACCCGGCGGACAACCGCTGGAATCTGTTCTATGTCGCTTATCAAGCGGCCCCCGATACGGCTGAGCGGTGGTTGACCAACCATGAAGGAAGAATCTGGAGGGCGGTGTCGAGCACCCCGGGTATGGCTGGAATCGGCGGTCCTTACGCCGACGCTGGAGTGATTCTTCAGCGCGGTAGAGACTCGGATGGATGGGAGGGTTTGCAAGGTACGGATTCGTTCTTTCCGTATCTCGTTGGCGACCGATGGTATGCGCTTTATGGCAGCGCGCACACTGAGAAGCTTCCCATATCTCTGTGGCAGGTGGGCTTGGCGAGGGCTTCGGCCCTTGCCGGTCCGTGGGTGCGTTACCCGGATCAGAATCCACTGATGGTGGAGAAGCGATTCATCGAAAATCCAATTGTCACCAAGCTGGAGGACGGAACTTACGTCGCGGTTTACGACACGGATGCGCCAAATGCAATTGGATACACGTTTTCGACGGATGGTGTTCACTGGTCCGCCGGGCAGCACATGGTGGTGCAGGAAGGCCGGGGAGTATGGGCCAGCGAGGTCCGGACTCCTCTCGGACTGATTCCCGAGGGGAAAAATTCGTTCACCCTGTTCTACACGGCCAATGAGAAAGTTTTTGGAATGCAGCCTGATGGGAACGGGATCACTTCAACTCCGGGATCGATTGGGTTGGTAGAAGTGCAAGTGAAGAAGGAAGTGGCAAAGCTTCACCGGTAAGCGCGGCGTTCGGAATAGAGACTCTTGGCCATTCCATGCAGCGACATCACGAGGGGGGTTCTATGCTAACAACCAGTTTTTTTTCTCGAGTACGCGGTATTCGCTCCATCGCAAGAGGAGCCGTTGGTATTAAAGAGACGTCGAAGAGAAATTCAGGGGGCGCCTGTCCCGCATTGGCGGTGGTGGCATTTCTCTTGCCGCTTCTCGTGTCCGCGGCGGTGGCGCAGTCTACGACGGGTTCTGTCTACGGGCAGATTACCGACCAATCGGGCGCAGTCGTAGTTGGGGCTCGGGTAACGGCACTCAATTCGGCCACAGGCGTGAGCTATCCGGGCCGCTCCGACACTGTAGGGAATTACACCGTGTTCAACCTCCTCCCCGGCGTCTATGACGTGACCGTAGAGCAAGATGGATTCGAGAGCACCGTGATCAAGAATGTGCGCATCGTGATCGACCAGAAGCAACTCCTCAACTTCCGGCTCAAGGTTGGAGCGGTAGCCGCAGTGGCGACGGTGACGGCCGCGCCTACCATGCTCCAAACGCAAAGCGCCGAAACCGGGGATGTCATTCAATCGCACGACATTCTGAATCTGCCGCTGCAGGGGCGCAACTTCTATAGCCTGACAGGATTAGCCGCGGGCGTGACGAGTGGGGCTGGAAACACCAACACCTTCAATTTTGCGATGAACGGACAGCGCGAATACGCCAACTCGATTCAGATTGATGGCGTGGAGTCTACCAGCAACCGCACCCAGGACATCACGGCGACCCCAAGCGTCGATGCGGTCGAGGAGTTCAAAGTAGCCACTTCTTCTTTCTCCGCGGAATTCGGCAGTTCAGCGGGCGGCGAAGTGTCCATCCAGACCAAGTCAGGGTCGAATCAGTGGCACGGAGATGCGTATGAATTCTTCCGCCCGAACTTCACCGCTGCCAAAGATTATGGGATCTACGGAAACTACATTCCACCGTCGATTTTGAAGCAGCACAACTATGGTGGAACTCTCGGTGGTCCGATCGTAAAGAATAAGACATTCTTCTTCGTCTCATACGAAGGAGTACACCAGTCCAGCGCCGCCAACTACATTGATTCCGTCCCACCAATCAACCAGATCAAAGTTCTGCCTGACGGCTCTGTCGATTTGTCGGGACTGATTGATCCTCTCGCAGGCCAGAACGGAGTGCCTGCTGGCCAGGTGATTCCGATCTTCGATCCCCAGGTCTCGTTCCAAAACTACGGTGGCTTCGCCCAGCAATTCCCCGGGAACGTCATTCCGGCCAGCGAAGTCAGCACGGCCGGCCTGAACACTTTGCTTCATTTCTTCCCAAAGCCCAACGTCACAGGGTCAGATAACGGGTGGTTCAAGAATTACCTGGTGAGCGCCCCAGATAAGACGATCTCGAAGGTCGCCGATGCCCGCCTCGACCAGAACTTCTCAGACAACGACAGGCTCTCCGTGGTCTTCCACTACAACTACGGGACGATCTACGATGCCGGTCCGTACGGGAACAACGCCACCGTTCCTAACGCTGGTGATAATGACTTTGGCAACAACCAGGAGAGTGGAGCCCAGGAATATGCGGTCAGTGAGATCCACCTGTTCTCGACCCGCTTCTTCAATGAAGCCCGCTTTGGATACACGAACTACTACCTCAACCAGTATCCCTTGCTCCAGGGGCAAAATCTGGCCAACCAATACGGGATGGCCAATGTAAGTGTCCCTGGGTTTCCTGCGACCTACAGTTATCCTTACGTTCAACTCTACTCGGGATATTTCACCGGGGGCTCTTCGTATAAGCCTTTTTACATCCGCGACCGCAACTGGCAGCTGTCCGACAGTGTGACGCTGAGCGGTGTGGGAAAGCACGAATTTAAATTCGGAGGCGATTTCCGCCGGCTGAATTCGTACCCCAATTTTTCGTTATTTCCTACCGGCTACCAGTACTACGGAGCTTATTTCTCGCCGTCCACGAGCGACCCCACTTTTGGATACTTCAATCCTTATGCATGGTTTCCCAACGGCGGCTCGGATATCTCGGATCTCCTGGTAGGAGTTCCATTCGTAACGGACGTTGGGCTGCAGTTGACTAATCCGCATACCCGGAGCTGGGAGATGCACTTTTTTGGAACCGACACCTACAGAGTCACTCCCCGTCTGACCTTGACATACGGGTTGCGGTACGAATTTCAGGCTCCCTACACAGAAGCGAATAACCAGGCGGCCAACTATGATCCGAAGACCGACAGCATGCTGCTGGCGGGACGCGGGGGGAATTCGGCGGGCCTGATGAATTCGCGCTGGAATAATTTCGCGCCGCGGGTTGGCTTCGCATTCCAGGTGACCCCGAAAACTGTGCTGCGGGGAGGGTATGGGCTGTTCTACTCTCCGGAGAACGATGCGCGCGAGGACATTCTGACCAAGAATTACCCCTTCGCGGAGCTGAGTTCATACGAGAATTACTATTACCTCGGGCCGTGCCAAGTCACCACGCAAAACCCTGTCTGTAATGGCACTTACAACTACCAGCTCGACCAGGGAATTCCCCGGAATACGACGGTTGCGATTCCGTCAGGCGCCAGCAGCATCCCAACCGCTTCCATTCCACAGGGTGCCCTGCTGACGAGCTACTACGTCAATCCTACAATGAAAACGGGGTACGCGGAGCAATACAATCTGGCGCTGCAGCGCGAACTCGGATCGAACTTCACCCTGGAAGCCGCGTTCGTCGGGATGAAGAGTCACCATCTTTCGTATGAGATTGGCGATGTCAACTTCGATCTTGCCACCGGCAGCGACGGTCTTTTGACGCCCAACCTTGGAAAGATTCAGGCGCTGACAGATTTGGGGTGGTCTGAATACGATTCACTGCAGGTGAAGCTGACCAAGCGAGTATCGAAGAACCTGAACTTCCTGGCGAACTACACTTACTCGCACAACATCGATAATGGTCCGTCGCCTTTTAACCTTGGTCAGAACAGCGATTATCCGCAGAACCCCTACGATTTGAACGCGGAAGTCGCGTCCGCCGACAACGATGTCCGCCACAATTTCGTATTCAGTGGTCTCTATCAGCTGCCAATAGGACGCGGGCAGAAGTTCTTCGCGAATTGGGGCCGCGTCGAGCAGTTTATGCTAGGCGGCTGGCAGCTCAATGGTATTCTGGCGCTCCATACCGGAAATCCGGTCAACGTCGTGCGCGGAGCCGCGCTGAACACTTGTCCGGGAGTGCGGCCTGATCTGGTGGGCGATCCCAATGGAACGCCGCCTCCCGCCCCGAATGGATCTGGGCCGGCCGCCGCGCCCGATCGAGGCTATTACGCTTTCAATGTCGCAGCCTTCTCCGTTCCCTCCACTCTCACGGGCTGTACGCCTGGTACTGCGGCCAGAAACATGATCACAGGTCCGGGATTTGCCAGTGCGGATGCCTCGATCTTCAAGGAATTCGGGATCAAGGAGGACATTAAGTTGCAGGCCAGATTTGAGGTCTTCAACATTACCAACACGCCGCATTTCGGTAACCCAGACGGGGTGATCACAGACGGCACGTTCGGGCAACTCACCCGAGCAGGTCAGATGCGAGTTGTCCAGTTAGCCGCAAAGCTCATCTTCTAGGACTAAAGCAAAAGATGGGTCCGCGCGAGCCTGATTACGCGATCGAGTGTGCGAGGCGGGTACCTCGCCGCTTGCCCGCTCAATCGATCAGCAGTGTCTATACTGATCCACACCATGCGATCTCGTCATCGTCGAGTAACGGAGACTTACACCAGAGCGCGGGCCTGTCCCTTGCCACAATTAAAACGTTGCGCAGTGGGTCTGTCCATTCTCCTGTGCGGCTTGTTCTGCTGGGCTGATCCCGTCCTGCCGACTCTCATCAGTGACCACATGGTTCTGCAGCAGGGGCGGGAGATTCATCTGTGGGGCAACGCTGACGCGGGGGAAGCGATCACCGTCAGCCTCGCTGGCCATACGGCGACCGCCACCACGGACGCCGCTCACCGCTGGAGTATCCGGCTTCCGGCATTGTCTGCCGGAGGGCCCTTCACTCTCACGATTCAGGGAAACAAAAGGATCGAGATTAAGGACGTGATGATCGGCGAGGTGTGGATCGCCTCCGGCCAGTCGAACATGACATTTTCCCTCGGCGGCGCCGAGGGTGCCGCCACGGAGGTTCCGAAAGCCAATTATCCGCAGATCAGGCTTTTTACTGTTCCCAGAAAGATCGCATTGTCGCCGCAGGAGAATACGCTTCCGGCTGCTTGGAAGATTTGCACACCCGACAACGCCAAGGGATTTTCGGCAGTGGCGTATTTCTTTGCCCGCGAGCTTCATCGGAAGCTGAAGGTTCCTGTCGGCATCGTCGAGAGCGCGTGGCCTGGCACTGCAATCGAGGACTGGATTGCCCCGGAGGCGTTGCAGGCGGATGCTGCGCTGAAACCGGTTCTCGATGAATGGAATCATGCGACGCCGGATGTGAAGAAGTTCGCCGAAAGCTCGCTGCCTCTCGACCTTGAGTTCGATGATTTCGAAATGATTCCCGCAGCGTCCGGTTCGGCGAGCAAACTGCTTACGAACTTTAATAACGGAATGGCGCGTGTTTCCACTGGCGGATCATTTTCTTACAACTGGGAAGACGCACCTGACGCCCCGTTTGAACTCGTGTCCCCGGGCCGGGGAGGGGAAGGGTTCGCGGCCCGCATCACGGGTCGGCTGGACGGGACGCAGGATTCCACTCTCGCTGCCAACTATAAGTTGGATGGTACTCCAATCGACCTCAGCGCTTATACGGGCATCCGTTTCTGGGCGCGGGGAAGCGGGTCTTTTCGTTTTCGATCGAAGCAGCCTACCGTCACCGACTGGGATGACTATGCCGCGCCAGTTATGAAAGCGTCGTCTGATTGGAAGGCGATCACGGTCTTGTTCCGCGACCTGCGACAGGATGGCTGGGGCGTTACACTGCCATTCACCCAGGACGCGCTCACTGGCTTCACCATCGAAAGCCTGACGACCGCAGAATACGCACCGATCCCGGTCTCCGGGCTGTACGAGGGCATGATCTCGCCATTGCTGCCGTCGCCTTTCCGCGGCGCGATCTGGTACCAGGGAGAGAGCAACGCGCTCAAGGCTCACCAATACCGAAAGCTGCTTCCTGCCTTGATCGCGAGCTGGCGCGACGGCTTGCAGGATAAGGATCTGGATTTTCTGATTGTGCAACTTCCCAATCACGGCGCTATACCCGACCAGCCCGGGGAATCAGCATGGGCCGAACTGCGCGAGGCGCAGTTCATGACGTTGCAACACGTTCCACAGACAGGAATGGCGGTTACGATCGATGTTGGAGATCCGAAGGACCTGCATCCGCACCGCAAGCTGGAAGTCGGACAGCGGCTCGCGTTGTGGGCCGAGGGTACGGTCTACAATCAGCGGACCGAGTATTCCGGACCTCTGTTTGAGTCCATGCGGGTCGAGGGCGATGCGATCCGAGTGCGCTTTACTCACGTGGGCTCTGGTCTCGAGGCATCCAACGGAGAGCCATTGCGCGGATTTGCTGTTGCGGGCGAGGATCGAAAATTCCACTGGGCCGAGGCCCGCATCGACGGCGACGCGATAGTGGTTTCCAGTCGAGATGTGCCTAGCCCAATTGCGGTGCGCTACGCTTGGGCAGACAGTCCAGTGTGCAATCTATTTAATAAAGATGGCCTCCCGGCCTCGCCTTTCCGCACGGACGATTGGCCGGGGATTGCAGGGCGGTGAATCGAGTAGTTTCTTTCGCAAACTTGAATATGAAGATTCTCAACAGTGCTCGGCTCACGTTCGTCCCCGCGAGAATCGGTCGTGCCACGTTCCTTCTATTGTTGGCGGTCAGCATTGTCGGCGCTCCCGCCGCAAGCGGAGCTCAGGAGTGGAATCCGCAGCGTCTGGCGAAGCCGCTGCTGCGCGATCCGATCTGGGTATACAACGACTGGTCGGCTTACGATGAATTGTCAGATCGCATTCCTCTCACCGAAGAACTCGCCATGCGGGAACTGGCACAGATTGTTCGCCTGCGGCAATTTGGAGTGCATTTCGACTATTACATGATGGACGCCTTCTGGTTCGATCCCGATGGGGCCTACCGCCAGTGGAGGAAGCCGAACTGGCCCGACGGTCCGGACCGCTGGATCGCAGAGTGCCGGAAAAATGGAATTCTCCCGGGACTGTGGTTCAGCACGAACACGCTCGTCAAGATCAACGCTGCGCCGCAGTGGCAGGATTCTCTCAACAAAAACAAAGGATCGATGTCGTTCTATGAGGGCGGGTTCCTGCCGGATTTCTCGACGGTTCTGCAGTACTGGTATGACCGAGGCATCCGCATGTTCAAGTTTGATTTCGTCGATTTTGCGGCAGCGACCCCGGACGCCGAGAAGACACAAATGCCGCAGGAAATCAGCACTCGCAATCAAAGCGCCTTGCGCGAGGCTCTCCGGATGTTTCGTCAAAAAAATGTTGACGTGGTTCTCGAGGGCTTCAACGGGTTCGGCGGTGACGTCGAGTCCACCGATCTGCGTTTGCCGTTTCAGCATCCGGTCGATCTGCGCTGGTTAGAGGTGTTCGACGCCTTATATTCTGGCGACCCGCGCCCATCCGACGTTCCCGAGATGAACTTCTGGCGCTCGATGGACATTTACAGCGATCACATGGTGCGGCAGTACGAACGAAGCTTTCTGCCCTTAGAGCGTATCGACTCGACCGGTTTCATGATTGGCAACACCGGTACGATCTACTATCGAAAAACGAATGCGTGGCAGGGGATGCTGCTGCTCATGGTGTCTCGCGGTGGCTGGATCAATACCATTCACGGCAATCTTGAGTTTCTTGATGACCAGCAAGCGCGCTGGTTTGCCAAGGTGCAGTCGCTGTACGCGCCACTGCAGGCCACGGGTCGAACAAAGACCTTCGGCGGTATGCCAGGTGAGGTAAAGCCTTATGGTTTTGGTTCGTTCGACACACTGGGATCGGTGTTCACAGTCTTGAATCCGGGACAGACCGTAGACGAAATCGAGATGCCGTTGTTGTCGCGAGTGCAGTCGCCGATTACTGGCGGGCGCGTTCTTTTCCGTGATGCAGGCTTCAAGACGGTATTGACCGGGAACAAAATCAAACTGGGCCCAGGACAGATGGCTACTGTTGGATTTGGACTTTACGCGGACTCCAAATACGATCTAGGGATTCAGGAGGACGTACGGATTCCACTAAGGATCCGCCCAGTCGTAGCGCAGTTTCAGGCTGAGGGCAGCAACGCAGTCACGGCGACAAGCGCGCCGCCGGAAGATGGCGATCTCAGAATCATCCTGCAACAGCGGGGAAAAGACGGCCGTCTGATGCGGAGTTGGCCGGGTGGACCGCCCGCCGGCGTCTCCGCGGGCAAAGTTCTTGCATTGCAGGCAACCCAGGGAGGGAAGATCGTCCCGATCGAGGTCAACTACGACAAGCTGATCTGGAGTGGACTCTCGTGGGCTGTCGGAGAAATCCGTCATGATGCAATGCATTCCGCCGAGCCGATCACAATTCGCTGCTCGTCGACTGAGAAGAATTCGGTCACTTTGGATTGCAGACTCTTCGCGGTGCAGTATTAGGATCGCTGCGTGCCGCACGAGCGTTGCGTAGTCCTTCACGATTCGCACGCGAGCGCTACGATTATGTCACACGAACCCAGTAGAGCATTCCCTCATATAACGCTGATGGACATAACGTTTGTTTGCATGCTCTTCTGTGCAATATCTTGTTCCGCCCAGACGGCACATCGGGGAGCGACCTACTTCGTCGACTGCAACAGCAACGCGAAAAAGAGCGATGGCCAATCTGCGGATTCACCCTGGACCGCCCTGGAGCGAGTAAACGCACAGACATTCGCCACTGGGGATGAGCTACGCTTCAAGCGCGGCAGCGCCTGTCACGGAATACTGTGGCCGAAAGGCAGCGGCTCGGATTCCGCACCCATTCGCATCACCGCATATGGCACAGGAATACGTCCGAAGATCGTTGCGGATTCCGGAAGCGAGGAGGTGCTGAAGCTATTCAACCAGGAGTACTGGAACATCGAATCGCTTGATCTGTCAGGTGCAAACACGTTCGGCGTGTTTATCAGTGGAGACAAAGGTATCCTGCATCACATTCATCTAGCAAATTTGTTGGTCCATGACGTAGGTGGTGCGGAGATGAAGCATAAAGAGAGTGGGCTGGTGGTGATTTCGCCGGGAAGCGTCGATCAGCGCTTCGACGATGTCCTTGTCGACGGGGTGACTGCCTACAATACGCAGGAGTGGGTTGGCATCATGGTGGGCGGCGGTAATTTTGGGTGGCCGCCTGAAAGCACTTGGAGCACGCACGTCATCGTTCGCGATTCTATGGTGCACGACGTGCAGGGAGACGGCATTGTTCTATTCCGCGTGCGAGACGGACGCATCGCCTCGAGTGTGGCATGGAATACCGGAATGCAGGTAACGGAGAGCATGGGAACTCCGAACGCAATCTGGACATGGATGTGTCGAGACTGCATTGTGGAACAGAATGAAGCGTTCCTGACCGACAGCCCGGGCGTGGATGGCGGAGCCTTCGACATCGACTACGGCAATACCAATAACTCTGTCATCGACAATTTCGGGCACGATACCCAGGGATATTGCATCGCCGTTTTCGCCGCCGGGTATATTACGCATCAGAGCGAGGTGCGGGGCAACACTTGCCTGAACAATGGGCGGAGTCCGCGGATGGCGCAGTTTCAAGGCGCCATCTTCTTACATACATGGAATGACGGGAAGGTGGATGGGCTCGTAGTGGAAGACAACACGATCTACTGGAATCCTCCAGGTACCGCTCCCGCAATCGTCAACGATGCGCTCTTTCAGGGCGAGGTTGTCTTCAAGAACAATCGCATTGATTCGACGTCGCCGTGGATGATTACGAGCAACTGGGCGCTTCTTCTCGAGAAGAACCAGTACACTCTTTATTCGCCGGATGGCATGTTGGACGGTACCTGGAAATACGGGAACCGCGTGTTCCATGGCTTCGCAGACTACCTGTCGCGCAGCGGCGTTGATGCCGGAAGTACTTTTCGGCAGATTGCTTCGACGAAATCAGACCAGGTCTTTTGGCGGGACGTAAGTGCTACTAAACGGAAACCGGACGCAGATTACGGCACAACCTATAAGGATGTGCTTTCAAAACCCCTCATCGGTATAGAAGACAGTACTGTGTTGCGTCACCCGGCGAGCGGTAAATGGACGATCTACGCCGAACTGTCGGGGAGGCGAGATCCCGACGGCCTAGTCAACGAACCCGACCGCAAGCAATTGACGATCCTGAATAGTCTCGCCAGGCAGTTTCAAGGCAACGGATTAGAGACCGTGATTGCGCTGCGACTGGGTCCGCAGGAGGCCTCGGGAAGTGGAGCTCTTGGCAATGCCATTTCTGATCTCAACTTCGCTACTGCTCGGTTCGTCATGGCACCGGATGTCGGCAAGAATACGTCAAGAGAACCGCTCCTGCTGTTGCTCTCGCCAGAGGGGCGTGTGATAAGGGCCTGGGGCATCGGCGCCGGAGCCGCTGAACTCGGCATTGCTGTCCGCCAAGTGTTGGCCAATCCTGCATACTCGCAACTCGACGACACCAACTGAAGGCGCGCTTCCGTTACTTTGCGTGCAGTTGCTCAGGCAGCAAGACGGAGGGACGGTTCACCAGCATCGAGCTTGGCGCTGATGTCGAGACGGTTTGCAGGTATATGGGTATCGAGGGCGGGGTCGGGCCACGACCTCTTGGCGAATGCGATCGGCCAAACTGTCAATCTGTACATTAGCAGACCAAGCAATCGCTAGTCTTTGCAGAGTAGGTACCAAACTTCGCACCGCTTCGGCCAGTAGTACGTAAACATGAGTCTCCGCTTCACCGGAGACCACCGGAAGGGTTGAATCAGTCCGTTCAGTAGGATCCGATCGAAACACCGAAATCCGAACTCGATGCTACCCTTGTGGTGCTCGTAGAAAGCGTTCATGGCGATCTCCTGTGTTGTGGAATACCCAGAAGACTACTGCCATGAACGCTTCTCCGGCATTACCCCGGCAAAGCGGTACGTTTCGATGGGATATCAAGGGCGAAGCCCTTGGCTAGTTAGAGTCGGCGACTCTACAGTTATCGTCCTGAGTGTGGTAGGGTATCGCCGGCCGTCCTTTCAGCGTCGCTCGAATCTGCATGCGCGCTGTTCGGCGCTGACTGAAGTCCGTACTCAGTTCCTCGCGCACGAACAACCTTCGCGGGGATAACATGTTGGCCGGAGCCCGGCGACGGGATTTCTAGCGTAACGAACTCGCCCAGTGCCAAACCTTGAGCAACGAGCGCATTCAGGCTACCTTCACTGAGATTACGTGTCCGCCCTGTAGGGTAAGGCTGTGGCTGTCCCGCTGAAGGCAAATCCTGATCCTTGTCTCGAACACAACAGCAGGAATGGGATGTACATTTGTTTATCTCTAGCTCCGAGGAATTAGCCCATTGGGCTGTTCATTGAATTGAACTGGCTGCAGATGAAAAGACGGTGTTCGCGTTGCTTCCGATCAGGCGAATCGTGCCAACTACCAATACCAGGATAACGGCGAGCATAACCGCATACTCGGCGATGTCTTGGCCCTTGTCGTCCTGCCACAGCTTGCGCAGAAGATGATTCATGTTCGCAGCTCCTCTCACAGGGACCCATTCTACGCGCATGTTCGCTCGATCCGACAGGCTTGTTTGGAGCGACCTTCGCCGGTCAGGAATAACCGTCGAAACCGGGGATCTGGTGGACCGGCAATTGCCGGCCAAGGGCTTGTCAGCGGAATTGCGACTTAATCTGCAGGAGTGCTCGATCCCGGCTAAGCTCCATATTGGGGTTAGCCTTTTGGTGTCGGACGTCGTCCCGAAGTGAGCAGCCCTGAAAGTTGGCGAACACTCTCGCGCAAGGTTTCAAACGCCGCATCGATAGGCGTTTGTTTCTGTCCAACGTTCGAGAAGTCTGAAGTATCCATTTGTTCTACTGCCGTTTTGAAGCGTTTGCTGCTTACGGCATCCATGGTCAGGAAGGCGAATGCCTGTGCGAGTGGCACACCATCCGCTCCGGTATGCAGAAATTCGATGTGCGCAACCACTTTCCCGAAGACCGTGCCCAACGCCATCTCACCGAGAGTTCCCTCGGGAATAGGCCCTTTCACAAGCAGCGCCGACCCGCCGGTCAACGAGAGGCGTTGGACGATACCAACAAAATTCTGGTTTTCGACCGTGAAGAGTGCTTTTTGTTGGTGGGGAACACGGATTCGAGGCGGTCGCTGTTTGCGGGGCTTGTCGATCTTACGCGCCATTATAACCAGGATTACAAGCAGGTTCTGAAGCAGTCAATGTTACCGAAGTGTTCCGGCAAAAGGGGCTTGCCCTGCGACGTTCTTAGTTTACGAAAACAGCCATCCCACTCACTGCGACCCGATGATCACGATGTGTGATCATCGTCACAGCACTATGGTGTGAATAGTATGTAACGTCCCCACTCGGCCAATTAGGAAGTGCCCCCGATGTCGGACCCTCTTGCGGACACCACTGCACGTTTGCAACCACTGGTGCAACAGGCAATGCAAGAAACCGACCCCGACAAGAGCGACGAACTGTATGCGGAAATCTGGCGAGTCCTGAGTGAACGCGACGAGGTGAGAAAGGCGCTGCGTTTTGCAAGTCGGGGATGGTTGACGAAACAGATCATTGCGCTCAAGTGCCCAGCGCAAAGCCATGATGAGTGTAATCGTGATTTTGCGACAGTTCAGGAACGACGAGTCACTCACTGGTAGTCTGCTTGATGCGAATATGCTCCAGCAGTTCGCCGTCGGCTTCCATCCGTCGGTTGCCAGGGCGCTCGGTGTCATAAAGAAGCACCAACCGAACCGTCGGTCCGTGAACGTGACCGTCACGTCGATCGAGAGGTGGCCTGCAGCGCAAGATCGTCCTCGATGGTACAGCTCTTGATCCTGTCTGTGACAATTCCTCCCTTGCCGATACAGATGATGCCGCGATTTTTCAACCACTATGAACCGGCAGCAGCGGAAAACAAAATGTTCGCGATTTCCCCAGGCCTCTCGACGTGACAGTCGTGGCCAGTATTCACTTCATTGACCTGCCACCCGTAAGCGCGAGCTTTCTTGGCAAACGGCTCGAAGAACGGCCGCGCCGGGTATTCTTCCGCAACACAACGTACGAAGCTCGCCGGAATACTGGCCTTGCGGTTCTCCCGAAGACGAAGCGGTTCCTCGAAGCAGCGGAGACTGAAATCACAAAGCCTCTCGCGTACAAAATCTCGCGCCTCTCCTGGTTTGAGTCCCCAGAGATCCAGTTGACCTTCTCCTCCCGGTAACCGCCATCCGTCGCCATGCTCCCGCGCAACATTACGAAAAAAGGTACAGATTTGTGGCGGGAGCAGGTCCAATACGCACTGCCCATCTTCCGGTATGAAGGCGTCTAAGAAGATCAGTCTCTGTATTTTGGTTGGATGTGATTCTGCCGCGCCACTGATGACCATGCCTGCGTAGCTGTGCCCTACGAGCACCGCTTTGTCTGCCACGGATGCCAACTCCGTAGAAACGTCCTCGACATGTTGAAGCAGCGTCACGTCAGACGTCAGGTGGCTTTGGTCCGTGCCAAGCCCACGAAGAATCGGCGTTATTACCCGATGCCCGTGCTTTTGCAGCAAAGGGGCCAGCAAGTCCCACGTACCACTGGACTGCCATGCGCCGTGTACAAGGACGAACGTCGACATGGCGGAAGAGTTTAACAGGTTGGGATCGCATCCGGAAAGAGTTCAAAAATGGTAGTTCTGTAGCGTTGAAACCAGGTCATTGCACTCAAGTGCCCCGCGCAAAACCAGACCGGCGGCGGCCGGTGCAGAAAAAGTGACCTGCTGGGTCGCACCGGGAGAAAGAGTAAATGGCAGCTGCGGTGCGGGGTTGATTCCATTCGGAAATCCGCTCAGGGTTACGGTGACTGGCCCCGTAAACCCGTTCAGAGAGTTCAGCGAAACCGTCGCGGGGGCGGTGGTCCCGCCGACCTGGGGAGAAACCGAAGCCGGAGCGACAGAGATGGCAAAGTCGGGAGTTGGAGCCGGCTGCGGAGACGAAGACCCACCGCATCCGGTCAAAATGCACAAGGAGATGAGTCGGCGGTTGGAGATGGCTACGCGGTGGGTGTAGTGGCCTAGATGTCGAGGAGACTACTCAGTACAATAAAGCATGCAAACGCTGCGCGGGCAGTGCAGTCTCAGTCTACCCGCGCGGGAAATGAGAAGATGATGCAGATCTCTGGGCGCAGCGTGGTCATCGCATTCTTAGTCGGCGCAACGGCCTATTTCATTTTGGTCGGCGCGTCAGCAGCAAACACTCAATCCATCGCGGGACTCGATCAGGTCATTCCGCGCGAGAAGTGGGATGAAGCTGGCCTGAACAAGCTCACGGTCGCTGAGCAGCAAACATTGGCCGGGGACATTTGGTTGCTACTTGCAGCCGCACAAACGACGGGGAACAGCAGTGCGGGAACGAAAGACAGGAGCCAATGGCGCAAGTTGCAACGTCATATGACAAAGGATGATGTAAGGAAGTTATTGGGAGAACCGAAGGCGATAACTGTTTCGAAGTTCGCTGAATCGTGGTACTACGTAGATGGAAACCTTACATACGACGGCAAGGGCCGCCTCGATATGTGGAGCGAGTTGTAAAGGAGGGCAAGCGCCGCGTTATGAAAGCATCTTCTACGATGGTCCAAGGCCGTCCGTTTTGAAGATTCGGTTGAAATTATGATAACAACAGTTACTGCCAAGCATCCGGCAGCGGCGCGAGGAATCGTAGGAGTTGAGTGGAGTGAGTTAGGCGGAGACCTTCGCCGGGCCGAATCCAGCAGCGGTGAACTGGGTCGAGTAGTTACCGGGAATCAGGGCTCCCGAATTGAACGTGCCGGAGGAGTTTGTCGTGATTCGGACGACTCGGCCTGTCGCTACATTGGTGATGCTCAGCTGGCGCCGATGATCACCGACCCGGTCGGATCGCTGACGGTATCGCTGCCGGTACCCACGATGCTGTCGGTACCGATGGTGGTCTGAGCGAGCAGTGAGGAGGTGAGGCCCGAAAAAAATGAGGCTGCCATAAGTGCCAGCACCGCTGCACGTCCCAGCGCCCCTGGGGAAAGGATTCGTCGAATAAAACAGAGCGCGAATAATGGAGGACCCTTTTTCACGCAGCGGCACCCCCATTGTGCGGAGAAAGATACACCTGTTCCGGGAGGAAGCCAACCATGAGTGCGAGTGTTTCTCCGCAGCCGAACAGCCTGTTTCGCGAGGTTGACCCGTGAAACATTTTTGCTCCGTCACTCCCTATCTATTATAGCGAGAATGGCAGAGAAAGGACGTAATCCCCGGTCGGAAAGAAGCGATTGTTGGAGTTCAGGGCAGGGGAATTCGGTACAAGTTCCGGCGGACGGTGCTGCGCGTGTAGGCGTACTGGGACGGAGTTCCTGCTGATTCTATAACTCCGGGGGCAAGAATCGCCGCTTTCATTCTGTCTAAGTCCTCAGAGCTCGATATGCCAGCGGGAGGGAGCTTCGGAAGCCCCGTTTGCTGGAGAGGCAGGGCATAAATATTCTTTTCGCCGGCAGTAGGGAAACTGAGGTACAGCGATTTACCAGTTCGATCCCAGCTAGCCGGACAAATCCCCAGACAAAGCGGCACCACCGGCCCGCCATCGACGGGAAACGCGGCTACAAAATACGGGTGGTCGCGATCCGCTCCACGAGTTAGTGCGAGTATCCAGCGTCCATCGTAGGAGATACCGTACGGGTCTAAGATCGCGACATCGCTGATCCTTTGGCGTTTTGCCCCATCCGGTTTCATGCGATAAAAGAAACTTTGCTCTCCTTCCACCGCCCGGACAATCAGGTCGCCATCGGGAAGAAAAACAGGACAATCTTCGCTCACAGGTGACTCGACTACGTGAGCTGACGCGCTGCGATCAGTTGGCGCAATCCATACTTTGGAGTGGCCTACATTGTCCAGCATCGAAAAAGCAAGTCGCGTTCCGTCCTGCGACAGCGCAAAGTGTTGTAGCGACGCGCCACACGTTCGCAGCGAATATCCCGAAAGAACAGGCTTGCTATCGCCACTCGCCAGATCCGTTACCCAAAGTTCAATGCCGGCATTCTGTCCAGAAGAGCGCAGATAGTACAGCTTTCTGGAATCCGCAGAGAACTGCGGTGCACCAGCAGAGCCTTCTGACGAGATTTGATGCTCGCCTTGGGCATCGTGTACCCAGACCGTGGTGTCCTTTATCCCGACGGATGTGATGAGCGATTGTCCATCCGATGCGATCGCGATCCCTTCTTCTTCTGTAGGCCCCGAAGTTATTTGTTCAGGCGTGCCCTCGGGGAATCGTTGGCGCCAAATATGGAATTTTCCACCTTCGTTAGAACTGAGGTATAGCCACTTCCCGTCGGGGGACCACCCTCCAGACGTACAAGTCGCCACAGGCGGACCTACAGCCCGTACGTTGCCCGTACCGTCAAAGGACACCACACGGCAAGGACCGATTTCACCTTGGTTGTCCATCTCCACCACCAAGACCCATTTCCCGTCGGGAGAAAGGTATGAATGGTGGGCCATGCTGCGGTCACCGGTAGGAACGTACACGTCCCGCAACTGGCCACGGGCTTCATCGGAAGTCACGATGGCCATGTGCATTCCTTGTTTGATTTCAGAGAACAACACATGTTTACCGTCCTGAATCCAAGTCAACGAAGACGAGTTCGGCAACAGCAAGTGGGGCTGGCCGCCGAAAACTGGCACCTCCCAGGTTTCCCAGGGATCGAACGCGCCGTAGGCGATTCGGGAACTGTCAGGGGAAAATGCGGGGCTGAGCTTGAGTCGCTTGTCGTGCGTTAGTTGTACCGGTTCGCCGTTAGGGAGCAATTTGACGTAGACGTCGCCGCGGCCCACGACGACCTCCTCCTCCCCCCGGATGAAGGTCAACATACGACCGTCTGGCGAAAGAGTTGGGTAAATTGCGGAGTCGGTGAAGAACGTTAATTGCTGCCAAGCCGAACTTGTGGGCGAGCTTCGATGCACAAAAGAATAGAGGGCTATTCCAGCAACGGCGGCCACAATTACCGCGGCGATGAACACCGAACGGCGAACCCACGCCTTGGATTTGTCCAGCCTGGCTGTTTCTGCACTCCCGGACTCGGAGTCGCGCCTGAGCCTCTTCAGATCCGATCGTAGTTCAGCCGCCGATTGGTAACGCAGGTCGCGATCCTTCTCCAATGCCTTGTTTACGATTCGCTCTAATTCCGCGGGAGCTTCAGGATTTATGCGAACAACAGGAGTCGGTTGACGATCGAGAATCGCCTTGAACACCAGAGCCGCAGTTTCTCCCCGAAACGGCAGCGTTCCCGTGCACATCTCATAAAGAACTGCGCCCACTGAGAACAAATCGGTGCGAGGATCAAGCTCCTTGCCCATCACCTGTTCCGGGGACATGTAAGCAACCGTTCCAAGCGTCGATCCGGGGCTCGTCAGATGGTCCAGTTCGGCAGTTGGTTGGGCAGTCGTCAGCGCGGATTCTGCTCTGGGAACCATTTTCGCGAGGCCAAAATCGAGAATCTTCGCTTGCCCGCGGTCCGTGACGAAGATGTTTGCCGGTTTGATGTCGCGGTGGACGATGCCTTTGGCGTGGGCAGAGTCGAGCGCATCCGCGACCTGAATGCTCAAATTGAGCACCGTCTCTGCGTCCAATGGCTTGCCATTGATAACATGCCGCAGGATCTGGCCTTCCAGGAGTTCCATCGCAATGAAGGTCCGCCCATTCACATCATCGATTTCGTAGATCGTGCAAATGTTATGGTGGTTCAGGGACGACGCCGCACGGGCCTCTCGCCGAAATCGTTCGAGTGCGACGGGGTCATCGACCGAGTGCGCAGGCAGGAACTTGAGTGCGACTTGGCGCCCAAGTTTGATGTCCTCCGCACGGTACACCACACCCATGCCGCCGCCGCCGATTTCTTCGAGTACCCGGTAGTGCCCGATCACTGTTCCTGCGCTGAGGGGCGCTATTTTTCCGAGAAGCGACGTTGGCGCTTCAACCGTGGGACCTCGCTCGGCGGCCGCGAACGCCGGTGTTTCGATGAAAGATCCGGCGCTTTCGTGATGGGCCAGTAGTGACTCGATCTCGCGTCGAAGCGACTCATCGCCCGCGCAGAGGTCGCTTAGAATCGGATCTCGCTTGCCCGGCTCCGCTTGCAGTGCTGCATGAAACGCCCGCTCGATTTTCTGCCAGCGCTCAGCATCCATCGAGCGGCTCCTGGCTCAGTTCGCGAAGTAGCCAAGCCTTGGCCAGTTTCCAGTCACGGACCACCGTATCTGGCGAAACCTTGAGAACCTCAGCCGTCTCTTCGACGTTCAGCCCGCCGAAGAAACGCAACTCCACGACCTGGCTCTTTCGTGAGTCGACCTTGGATAGGGCCTTGAGCGCCTCATCGATCGCCAGCACTTCCGGATGAAGCTTCGTCGAGACTGTCGGAGCTGAGTCCAACGAGATCGGATGTGCTCCTCCGCCACGCTTGTGGGATTGGCGTGCCCGCGCCTGATCGGTGAGAATGCGCCGCATTTGACGGGCACACAAGGCAAAGAAGTGCGCCCGGTTCTGCCAATCAACTTCCTGCAGATCGGTCAGCCGCAGGTAAAGCTCATTAATCAGCGCTGTCGTTTGGAGAGTATGACCTTCCCGCTCGGCTCGCATGCAGCCTTTGGCGGCTCGATGAAGCTCCCGATAAACCTGAGGGGTCAACTTCTCCAGGGCGCTTTCGTCTCCCCGTCGCCAGGCTTGAAGTAGTTCCGTGATCTCGTGTCCCACGAGTTTGGTCATTGAGAACCATCAAGTTGGGAGGAAGGACTCGTGCTTACGACTGTGCAACATTAGCACAGCCCAAAGGGCGTTTGCACGCTTCCGGCGACAGGCTTTTGCCTCGAGAACCAGAATTATTCAATACGATTACGTCAGCCGCTCGCGGTTTTCGCTAATAGAGAGTGAAGGCCCGAATGAGCCCTCTCGTCGAAAACAAACCAACAGCATGAGGGCGACATGCATTACGATCTGGGCCTCCAAAAGGAGAAATTTAAAGATGCGACAAAAATCTGGTGTGCTGCGTGCAGGTCTGTGGACAATCGCCATTTTCATCAGCGTGGGATTCACTCGTCCACAGCAAGGTTTCGCTCAAGATTCTCCAGCTTGCCACAATGGGTTGATCAAGGGAACGTACGGGTTCTCGATCGAAGGTCAGAAACTCGTTGGGCCAGGTCCGGTAGGGCCGCAGGTTGGCGTCGCTCTGGCGACCTACGATGGCGTGGGCGGGTTCACTCAGATCGATACCGTCACTATTAATGGCACCGTCGTTGCCGACTTCACGCATTCTCCGGCAAACGGCACTTACACTGTGAACGCCGATTGCACCGGCACGTTCACGATAAACTTCACAGACGGGCGCCCCACGGTCGTTGCAAACTTCGTCGTAGTGAGGAATGGCGCGGAGATCGACGCCGTGGTTATCAGCGCGGGTGGAAACCAAGGGATACTCGCCACTAGCAGCATCGGAAAAAGACGGTCTGCCAAGAGTTGCGACCGTCGCTGAACCTTAATGTCTACATGCAGAAGTCGTCCGCTTATTGAAAAAGGACCAAGATTGGCTGGCTTCGGAGCTTCGTACCTTCGTGGAATAGGTGCTGCGCTGGCAGCTTTCAGTAGGACCTGGAAGGGAGCACGTATCAGAAAGCTGCCCGCGTCAGCTCGGGCAAGGATCGCATCTGCATAGACAGCGCGTTGGGCTAGGGTTTGGAAAAACACTATAGCGCGCAGCGGAAGGTTGTTCCTGGACGTGGCAAACGGGGACTATCGGTAGCACGAAGGAAGATCGTTGCCGCACATAGGGTTGATGGAAAAGAGTGAAGGCGAATAAGAAAACGGCCTAGCGGCGGCGCTCGAAGGCATGCTCGTCATGGGACGAATCCTGCCAGCCGGCATGGCTTACCCAAGTTGTTCAGTTGTTCTCCCAGAAACTCAGCCGCTATTCCCGAACGTGGTGACATTTATTATCCATCAAGCTAGGAGCGGCTCGCGATCGGATTGGCCTGCTTCGTGTACGCAGCGCTCTTTACCTTGGCCACCTTGCCCTCTGTGCCGCTGCGATGGCCCCTGCGTCCTGCCGCCGAGATCGTGCGCTTCGGCTTGGCTGCTCTCGTCTTCGCACATCGCGCCTTCTGCGCCAGGCTGATTCTCGGCAACAATTTCGCCCCTTGGGCGAATGGCTGATTAGCACAGTGGGGTAACCTCACAGGAGCGGGAGATTTGTGCGGCTGTGTCATTCACAGCTTTTGAACTTTGCGACGATCACCGTTATGTCGTCGTGCTGTTCCTGAGGGCCGAAGCGCCGAACCCCATCTACGATTGCTGCCAGTAAAGCCTGGCACGATAGTTCGCGATATTGCCGCAGCGCTTCAATCAGAAGCCGCTCACCAAATTCTTCTCCTCGATCGTTACTGGCTTCGGTGACGCCATCCGTGTAGAGTGCAAGCACATCACCGGGAAAGAGTTCTTGCTCCTGCACGGAACAATCCCATTCCTTGAAGAGCCCCAGCAGCGTGCTGGTCGACTCGAGCCGCTCAACATCGCCATCTCTTCTCAACAAAAGTCCCGACAAATGTCCGCAATTGGTGTAGCGCAATCGCCGCGTTGCGTCGTCGTACTCGGCAAACAAAAGCGATGCGTAGGCACTGTCGCTGGTGTTGTCATAGAACAGGCGGTTCACTGATCTGAGCAACGCCTGAGGCTGATCTAAGGCCAATGACAACTGGCTCCGGAGACTGGCCTGCAGATTCGCCATCAGCAGAGCGGCGGCGATTCCCTTGCCAGAAACGTCGCCGATGATCAGCCCCAGCCGTTGCGGTCCGAGATTGAGAAAGTCGAAGTAGTCGCCTCCTACCTGTCGCGCCTGCAGGCAGGTGCCTGCATAGTCGACGGTCTTCAATTGCGGTCGAATCTGCGGAAACAACCGCGCCTGCACTTGCTTGGCGATTTCCAGTTCCTGGGCGGCGCGGCGTTCGGCTTCGAGTTTTTCAGCGTGCGTCCGCCGACGCAATTCAAGGCTTCGTTTCACTTCATCGAACCCTTCCAGCCCAAACGCATTCCCGTCTGGATCCTCGAAGCGCGCATAGGTGCCGCCCCACCCCGGCGTCTCCGGCGCAAATAAGAACCGAACGCCGCGTTCACTCCATTCTTTGTACGTGGCGTGAACATCTTCGGTCATAAAGAGAACCCAGCGGTAGCCTCCAATGAGCTTGTATTCGGGCCGGTCGGGCTTCGGCTCAACCAGCGCAAGATTGGCGCTGCCGTCGGGAGGCGCCACTTCAATCCAGCGGACGCCGGTGGGAAGGCACTGTTCTGTGATGAGTTCGAAGCCCAGTAGGTCGACGTAGAACCTCTTGCTCACTTCCAGATTGCGGACAAAGACGACGATGTCCTGGATGCTCAGGTAGGGTTCTTCGCGTCCCATGCGAAGCACGGTGCGGTTCGCCCACGAGCGGAAGGGGTCACTGGCCATCGGCGTGATTATAATGTGCAACTCTTGAAAGCAGGCGTTCTCATAAATTGAGTCTCTCTCGAATTGCCGAATGTCAACTCGCTTTCTATCCAATTCCGTGATTCGATAAGGGCATGACCACCATCACCGTTGAAGAGTTCTTTCGCCGCTATGAGCAGGCCAATAATGATTTCGATGTTCAGTTGATCGCGCAACTTTACGCGGATACTTTCATGTTTGGGAGCCCACAGGGTGTTCAGGCGGTGAAAAAAGAAGAGTTTATTAAGGTTCTGCCGCGACGAAAGGACTTTATGAAGACAGCGGGCCTCGTATCTTCGCGTGTCGATTCTGCGCAGGCTTCCACGCTGGATTCCAAGTACATCTTGGTGAGGACCGTCTGGAATATGCGTTTTCGGACCAACAACGGAGACGAAGTGGCCCGCAAGACCTCAGCCACTTACATTCTCTCTAGCAGTGGAGACTCCTTCGAGATTGTCTTTCAGCTAGACCATCAAGATTTGATGAAGATCGTGCAAGACCTTTGTGTGCAGTCCTGATCAAACAATGAGCGTTTTGGCCTGTTTTCAACACCTGATTTCAACACCTGAAACGCAAATCCCATAAAATCTGTAGTGCCAAAGCTGCGAGGCGAGGAATAAATGCCGTCCGGTGAAAAAGACTATTCTTGGATCCGCCACATCGAGTCACGCCATTTGCGAACCGCAAACATGATTTCGATGGTCATTGCTCATGCGAAGCAACAGAGGCAAATTCAACTGCGTGATCTGATTGCTGGAATCTACGTTGGAAATTTTGAGCGCATTTTACGGTTCTGGCCGGACGCGGCAACGTTCGAGGACTTTGTAGCAGAGCACTGTGACTGGAGTGAACATCGGTTGCAGACGTGGGACAGGTGGAATTACGAATCGCAGCATCCTTCGCGCACAATTTCGATTCTCTTTACCCCTCGCTTTTTCCAAATACGGCGTAGGCATACGTTCACCGGAAAGACGTTCGGTCGGTCCGACGACTTGAAACGAGTCTACTCAACAGCAGAAGAAATCAGCCCGAACAAAGTAACGCATCCGGTTGGAGTCACTGTTCCGCTAATTACGCCCGAAGTGTTTCTGGTCGCAACCGTTCGGACTGATGGCATAGAACTGGGGACACGACTACGGGACTCTGGGATTGAACTGGCAGCACTGGAGCAGGTTGCCATCCAGGAACTGAAACAACCAGGCAAACTGATGTTCTGATTTTAACCATGGGACAGTTGACGATAAATCTCTTTAGCACTCATGGCCCACGGTCAACACGTGTAAACCCCTGGCTAACGGCTCTTATGGCGAAGGGTCACAGGCGGTTCTGCCATGCACTTGATGTCTTCGCCGGAGCTTCAATTAAGGAGTGGCGCTCTTGACCCATGTTTGAGTCGGTGCAACAACCGCAGTGGCCGCCAAAGAGGCCGGAACGCAGTGGCTTTCTGGTACTCTCAATCTTCTGCATTACGGCCACGATTGGGTTTGTGGCTCGAGACCACGTCTTTGTTAACTCAAAGCACTCCGAATCGAAAAATGGGGGCGCCTCGGATCAGGCTCTCGAAAATCACAAGCGCCTGGGGATGCCAGATGTGGTGATCAAGAGATGGCAGGCGATTACCAACGTCCCCGCACCAAAGCAGGCGCTCAAGTGTAGATGTCACATTGATACTCAGATCGTAGGCCAGATCATCGATCACCACTCCAGTCAGTTCGCCATGTGTGAGCTTGTTACGCACAGCGATCAAGAATGGCACCGCGGTTTCTTTGATCGTCGAGAAGTTCTCATCCGATGGCACTGCACCGAACAGTAATGCCTAAGACAGTATTGCTTAAGACTGCCATGAAAATTAACTTCCGGGCTATGCCGCGATTTGCTGGGGTGTCAACGTCACGCAATAGCCCAAACTTTCGAGCCGATGAACCAAGTTGCGGGTCAGGTGGTTCTTGTTGAGCTTGTCTAGGTAAAGGCCTCCCAAGTCGTGGTAAGAAACGTGCTGAGAAAACCTGTGATAGATGGAGACCAAAATCTTGTGGGCTATAGCCACGGCCGCCCGTTTGTACCCGCGGCGCGCCTTGAGGCGGTAGAACTTGTCTCGCCGATAGGTTCCCTTGGTACGGGCGGCGGCGTTGGCGGCCTCGACTAAGTCGGTTTTCAGGTAGACATTGCCTTTGGGGATACGGGTGCCCTTGCGCTTGCCCGCTGATTCGCTGTTGCCGGGACAAACTCCCGCCCAGGAAGCGAGCTGCGAAACGCTCTGGAACACACTCATGTCGATGCCCAGTTCGGCGATGATGACCGCAGCCAAAGTTCGCGTTTCGCACCGCAGACCCATCGGGGAAACCTGACTCTCAGAGAGGCATACGGGAATTCGTCGTGGGTACGGGGGAGAAGAATTCACACCGCACGTTCGCAAGCACCCAACCCAACAGCGAGGTTCATCAGGGGAATACGTTTGGAGTCCTGAAATTGACGCTTCACGCGACGAGCTACGATTGGGAATTTGTCCCGGAGGCTGGAAAGACCTTCAAGGACTCAGGAAGCGGAACATGGCACTAGTCGTCGAGACATCGCCCTATCACTCACTGCTTCCAACGCTTGCGACGCGAATTCGCTGAAGCTCACTTCTGTCTTGACTTGTCCGCGGCTGTTACGCCGGGGCTTTTCACTTCTTCGCGCACTCAACTACTTCGGGTAGTAAACCCCAGAAATAGATACCATTCACAGAACGGTTCAGGATGCATTGAACTCGGCTCGTTAAGTTTCGTGAGAGGAGAAGGCGGCTGCGTTTTTGCTTCTATCGACACGTATGCAAATCGAGCAGATAAACTTGAGGGAGAAGTTACAGCAGGTTCGCCGCAGCTTCGATGCTCGGCTGGCAGAAGCACTCGGCAGTCGGCCCCACATCAGCCAGGCCCGCATCAAGAAGGAGTTCGGAATTAGCGATAGAGTAATTCGTCGCGTGATGAAGGAATTCAACATCAGTGCTCGTAGGCGCGGCCCGAAGTCTCGGCAACTGCCTAACGGCGATTACTCCTGATTTCTGAATCAAGGGTATGATCCATCAAGGGAAGAGGCTTGGTGGCTGGCATGCCTTAGATTCAGTTGGATGCTGTCGAGAGCATTGACGGAGCGGACCGCGCAATCGCGCTGTGTTTCGTTCTCTACGCGGATTGGCAAGCGTCATGAGGTGTGCAAAACTCGCGATTTTCGAATGTCGTTTGGGTGCCATGAAGAAATGGATTGCCACAACGTTGCTCATTGCTACCGCGGCCGCAGCGCAGCAAACCCACAATCAATACGAGCCGCCGAACGCTCCTGGTGCCGGTCAGAGGCTGCTCGCGCAATTTACGGGCGACTGGGACCTCGTCAAGACCTTCTTCCCGATAAACGGAAAGCCGATCGTGACGAAAGGTACGTGTAAGCAGTACATGATCCAAGATGGCAAGTTTCTGCAGTCGGATTTCACGTTCTTCAATCCTGATGGAACAAAGAGCACCGGCATCGGAATTTCCGGCTTCGATTCCAAAACGAATCGCTTCACCACGGTGTGGTACGACTCGCGGCAGACGACGATGTCGATTCGCCAGAGCGACGGCACCTTTGACGGCAAGAACATAGTCTTGTGGGACACGCCGCTCGATTCCGAACATCCTGGGCGCAAGACCGTCGCGCGTGCGCACCTTGAGGAAGACGGCCGCCTCCTCCTCCATCGCCATTTCACGATCGACGACAAAGGGCAGGAGCGGATGATGATCGAGCTGCGGCTGACTCGGAAGTAGTCCCTAGGCAACCTTCTTTGTTGGCGATGAATCGCGACTACCCTCATTATGGCCTTGCGCTGGGCGCTTGAGTGTAATGCCTGGTTTCGCCAGCCGTCCGGATGCAACGCTGTTACTTTCGGGGCCGCTGCTTTTCGGAGATCGAACGAATGATCAGCTTGCCTCCACCTGATTTGACGAAAGGCGGTTCGGCCTGCGCCACGGCGGCATCAAGCAATTCCTCAACCTCCGGCCTCCGTAGCGTGGCCACGCCATCGAGCCTCACAAATCGGTTCTGTTTCCCACTGCCTTGCAATATCCGGCGGGGATCAGGAATGGTCGCCCCATGGTAGAAGCTGAGACCGATTCCCTTGGCGTTTACCGCCAGCGATACGACGCAATCGGAGGGGCGCTCTGTCGTGCAGTAGCCAATCACGCAGAAGTTGTAGTTGTCATACACAAGTTCGTTCGCGGTCGGGAAGCGCTTGCGCATCGCTGACCTGCATTCACGAATCTGCTTGCCCAGATTGCGATCGAACTTAGCGATAAAGGACTTCAGCAGTTGTGCTGCTGTCTGTGGCATGCAATTGATATTAGCCAGATCATTCGTTCCCCACAAATGCCACTCAGCCCTCCGGTCAACCTACCTTGCGGCTGCGTTGACGAAATACCTGATAACAACAGCTACGCAATGGCTATTGGGCCGAGGGTTACGCTGAGTCGCGCTCCACACCCTAGAAACTGGTAGTGAGCCGCATGGAGACGCTACGGGACGGACCGATGGCGTTGCCGGAGAAAAGACCGCCGAAGTCAATGACATCCAGGACGTCAGTCAGATTCTGTCCATCGATCTGAAACTGCATCTTCATGCGCTCCGACTTGTAGACATCCACACCGGTCGACGCATTGACCTGGAATGACGGATAGATACGCCCGCGGGCGAAGTTAATTCGGGCCAACACCTCCGGACCGTACAAGGCGAGAGCTTCGGCTGGGTCGCCACCGAACTGGAAGGGCAGACCTGTGTCGTATTGAATACCACCGGCGATCCAAAAACGGGGTTTGACCTGGTAACGGAGGCGGCCGCGAATCGTATTGCGCTGGTCCTGCGAGTCCGGGAAGTGACCGGAAAGCTGCGATTCTGCTGCGCTCGCATTGTCCCCCAGAAACAGGCCGCCGGTCACCGGGAACCAAGCGTTGCCAACCTCATAGGAATAGCTCACAAAGCCTGTGAGATGGCGCCACTCCGTCAGTTCGAGCTTTCCTTCCGCTCCGTAGATGATGGCCTTCTGGAACGCAATCGGGAAGCTGATTGAGGTGTTATCGATCTGATCGTCATCGGCATAATTGGCTACTTTGCGTCGGAAATAGTTGCCGTCGAGCTTCAACTTTTCACGGAATACCTTGGTGAAGCCCGCTTCGTAGTAGTTACCTTGGGAAGGTCGCACCGGCAACCGGAAGAAATTGGTGGGATCGAGGGACTCAACTGCGGTTGAACTCGATAGCAGAATGTTTTGGGAGGAAGGCGTCTGAAAGACTCTGTCATAGGAGAAATGGACGAGAAGGCCGGCCGAAGGGAAGTAACGCGAAACCGAAATCCGGGGTTCGAGTGCTTGTTCATTGAGTAAAAGCTGGTAGTGGTCCCAGCGCAAACCGGCACTGATTGTCCAGTTTTTCAGCCTGATCTGGTCCTGGACGAAGACCGACTGTTCCAGATCAGGTCGGTTCCCCGTGAAGCTAAAGTCGATTGGAGTGCCATCGTCATATTGGCTGGGGTCGGTAATGTGATAGCGGAAATTCTCGTTCAGAAATGAATTGTCAGACTCGAATCCAAATTTCCACTCATTCCGGCCATGACTGATGGTGGCACTGCCCTTGAAATACACTTCATCGAAAGAATTCTGCTGGAAGACCTCGATAGGGACTGACTGCTGGTTAGAATTGAACCCGTTCGCGTTGTTGCGAGCCATGACCCGGAAATCACCGACCGAATTGGGCGAAAAGGTGTGCTCGTAGGAGGCGATCCCCAGGGTCTCAATGTTGTCCGCCGTCTGGCGTTGGCCCGCAGCCTGTTGCACTTGTTCGTTCGGAATATCGTAACGTGCCAGTTCGTGGCTAACGATAAACCGCAGGCGATCTTTCGGCGACAGGTCGCGTTCGTACGTCGTCGAAAAAACACCAAGGGTCCCAGTATTCGAATAGTTCTGCGGAACCACGGGATTCAAATAGTGGTCGGTCATAGCGCCGCTGGCACTGGCGCCGAAAGTATTCTTGTCCCAGGTATATTGGCTGCGCGCGGCCGCTCCGGTGGAATCAAAACTACCGCCGGAAAGCACGACCTGGCCGTGAAGACCCGGATGGGAATCTTGGAGAGTGTTGACTTCGACCACCCCTCCCATTTTCCGGCCATATTCCGCGGGGATGCCTGCAGTGTAGATACTCAGCGATTGCAGGTCATCCGCGTCCATCGGAGGTCCAAAGCTGGGCGAGCGATTGTCCGTCAGAGGGATGCCATCGACCACGAACTGTGTCTGATACTCGGAGCCGCGCGGATGCAGGACGGCATTGCCTTCGTATAACCATCCCGGTTGAGAATTCACCAAATCCTGCAGGGTCCGCCCCGGAACCGAAGTCAACCGGTTTTCAATCTCCTCCGTGCCAATCTGACTGACCGAGCCAGCCTGGTCGGGGTCGATCAACGTATTCGTTGCCGTGACCGTCAGGGATTCCTTCACCGAAGGCAGCTTAAGATGGATGGCATACTCGGTTGGTATCGACGAATGAATTTCTACACCTTCGACCACGCCGGCAAAGCCGGGCTGTCTAATGTCGAGCTGATAGATGCCATAGGGCAGGCGCTGCACATCCAAATAGCCTTGATCGTTAGTGGGTAAAGTTGTGCGGTACTGATTCGCCTTGCTCGTGATCTGAACCGCGGCTTTCACCCCGACGCCCGAGGGGTCGGTCACTCTGAGGTGCAATTCTCCGTTATTGACTTGGCCATAAAGCCCTACCGCTGAAAAAACAAGAATGGCACCAAATCTCTTCATGAAGCAATCTCCCATGTTCCTGTGGTCGGAAGGGTTCCAATGGCCCCTCCGATTTGCTGCAAGTGGGTAACGACAGTCTTACCCCCTCAATTAGGGAATTCTTTTTCGGGTCATTTTGTTCAGTCTTTATTTTCAGCGTGTAAGAGATTGAGGAAAATGCCGAAAAAACCCTGAACAGGAACGGGGGATAGAGAATATACACTTTAGGAGGCTGAGCATATGCCTCCCGTGGATTCGATTGACGGCCAGACTTTCCCGAACCTCGCGGAGGCGGCGCGTCCGGGGAAGCCCTCCGAGATTGAGCAGGAAGTGATGGAGTTGTTTGGGCAGTTCCGCACACCTGTACTCCGGTACACGCTTTCGTTCGACATACCGTTGCACGACGCTGAAGAAGTCGTCCAGGAAACGTTTCTGTCGCTGTTCCGACATCTTCAGCGCGGGAGATCTCGTAGAAACCTTCGCGGTTGGATCTTCCGCGTCGCGCATAATCTCGCGCTGAAACGGCTTTACGCGAACGAAAGATCGCACGCTAAAACAACATCGGACTGGACGATTGCGGAAGAGCAGTTTGATCCATCACCGGATCCCGAAGAACAATTATCGTCGGCTCAAAGGCGCCATCGACTTTTAGCCGTTGTTCACGCGCTACCGGAAACGGATCAGGGTTGTTTGCGGTTGCGTGCGGAAGGTCTCCGCTACCGACAAATAGCCTCTGTGTTGGGCATGTCTCTTGGGGCCGTATCGCTATCGCTGACTCGATCGCTGGCACGGTTGATCCGTGCGGATGGGAGATAAAGGCTATCAACAAAGAACTTCACCTTTCGGACGAAGAGATGCTACTGGCAGCAGATGGAGAACTCTCAACGCACCGTATTACCCACGTTCGCGACCACCTGGCTGAGTGCTGGGGCTGCCGGGCCCGGATGGCGGAAATCGAAGAGACGATCGCTGATTTCACGCGAGCTTACCATCAGACGTACGATCCACAATTGTCACCGATCACAGGAGCACGTGCCCATTTTCGAGCGCAACTAGCAGAACTGGCGTCCAAACCTCCGGCAAGATCGCGGTATTGGCTATTCCAGTTCGTCTCGCCTCTTCGCGCGGCGGCGTACATAAGCGTCGCGTTCGTTGTGGCCGCAGTGCCTGGCACCCTCCTCATAGAGCATTCGAAACTAAGCGGAACACAGTCAAGTGTTATCGCAGCCGAGCGCGGAGCTGAACCTGACCCCAGGCTTACACCAGGTGCTACTCGGAGAGTTACTCTCAACGATGTTTGCTCGATGGCGCATGAGGAAGTCGTGGGGCAGGTATCCATGCCACTCCGTCAAGAAGTCTTTCGGGAGTACGGCATCTTGAATGTACGCGGGGGCGACTACGAGGTTGACTATCTCATTGCTCCCGGATTGGGTGGTGTGGAAGACATCCGTAATTTATGGCCAGAGCCCTCCACATCCCGAACCTGGAATGCGTATATTAAGGACGCGTTAGAAGAACACCTTCACCAGTTAGTCTGTGCCGGCGACCTCGATTTGCCAACGGCACAACGCGACATCGCTACTGATTGGATTGCGGCCTACAAAAAGTATTTCCATACCGATCGACCTCTCGCGTTGGAGTCGCGCCTGGAATCAGTGAACGGCCTCGGCTTCGGTGCCACTAATTCCGCGCCGCGTCACGCCGAATTGCTGCCAGGCGGTCCCTCGCTTCGAGAGTCGTCACCGACGAACACAGAGGGCCACTCAAGCCGGGCAACCCCAAGACAAGCACGGGGCGCTCAGGCGTTCAAGTGGTGAAAAATCCCCCATAGATGGGATGAGAAGGTCGATCCCCGATCACGGATGGCTTTAAGCTACCAATGATCATCGCACTCTAAGGTGCAATCAAAAACGGCTAAGGAGATCGACCTTGAAGCATAGCAATTCTGGAAAAAAGAGTGAACCGACAACGAAGCGGGCGAAGTCGCGGGGCCCAATGCAGCGGGATACGAAAGAAGTGCCGGCGGAACTAGTGGAAAAGCTAAAAGAAAAGCTGGATCCGAAAAAGGTGGCAGCAACGAGCGCCGGAGAAAAGCATCAGAGCGGCGAGCTTCGCCCCAATCTCGACCGTCTGACGGTGGGCGTAGGTCTGGGCGACCAAGGGAGCCATTACTGCATTTTGGGTCTGGAGGGGGAAACCCTGGCCGTTCATACCTCGTTAATCCAAGCCAACGTCTTATTTTTCGAAGGGAGCTTAATCATAATTGGAAATCTGTCAAATAATCTCCTAATTGGTAGAGAAGTGTAAAAGCAGGTGTCTGGCCGCAGAAAAACGGATCCTCCTTTGCGGAAGTCCGGTTGTTCCGACCAGTGCATTGAACGGATCGCGGCCGGCTTGACTCTAGGAGCCGTCTTGCGACGCCTGCCAAGGTGCGCCATTCTCATTTGGCGAGAAATCCCCTTTTACTCTCATCCCCGTTGCGGGGTCTCCTGTTTTGGCTTCCTTCAAGAACGGGATATCGAGACCGGAGTCTTTTCCGGAGCCCACACTGTCAGGGCTATGCCGATAACAAGGAGCACAGCCGAGCCGATGAGTTCTCCGCGAGCGATCAGCCTAGCGAAAGCCTGCCCCGCCATAAGCATTGCATGGACGAAGCTCGACCATGCGGTGAAGGCGATCAGGCTCCGATTCGCTGTTGGGTTGCGGGACGCAAGGAGCAAGAAGATGCCGAGGGTGACGTACACGCTGAAACTCATCGCCAGCGCAGGCGCTTGCTTCACGAACATAATCATGGGATAAGCTAGACCGCAAAAGATCAAGCCCACCACGACCAACGCAATCTTCAGCGCCCGTTCTCGCCACATGGTGCCCTCCAGGAGTTCTTTATAGTGGAACAACCCTTGGAATTGTGACAGACTGTCCGCCTCATGGCAGATCGCAACTTCATCGTCCTGAGATATGAGGGCAAGGTTCCCGCTATGGCAGGCTGCGAGAAGTGCAAACGAAAGTTCTTTACTCCTGCCACCTATTCTAGTGATGCCGTTGGCGCACAGGAATACCTGTTTGGCAAGTTTGATCATCACAATTGTGAGAAACCACCCGCGAAGCCGCACCTCGCGTGGTGATTCGGTCAAGGGAGAAACACCCATGACGACGACGTTGAAGACGATCCTTGAATTTGTGGTGTTGGCGTTAATCGTGCTGGCAGTCGTTCGATTCTTTACGAAGCGGTGACCCAGTGTGCGGGAGCAACTGTAGCGAAGTCGCCATAGCATTCACTGACAGGTTGCGAGCACTTGGGGGAGGCATTTCGTCGCGGGGTGAGAGACGTGGTCCGGCCTGCCAACCGTTCGCCTTCGGTCGAACCCAGGACAGAGGAAACGGTAAAAACCTGTGCCGTCCCTCACCCCGAGACTTAAGGGAAAGCTTAGACCCGGCCAACAGCCGGGTTCAAGAGCCTCAGCGCTTAGCCCTCAACAGCAGGAGAACGACAGTAGCGGCAGCCGAGTAAAAAACAGAACCATTCCACGAAGGAGAAAAGACATACCCAATGGGTTAAGCGGCAACTCGTTCCGCAGCCCGGGCCTGGTGCGGCGCGCCAACGTAGGGGAATTGCGCGAGCAGGTCTTTGTGGGGCCCGACCTTATCTTGCGTCACCTTTCCATTTGTAAGGAGAGGAAGGAAGAAATCCACGACGTCGTCGGTGAGTGTCCGGCCATTGTTCGGGTAGACCGCCGGCGCTATAGGGTTATAGGGGAGGACGTCCGGCAGCAAAGTCCCTGCGACCCGCGTTGCTTCCGCTGGCGTATATCCACCGGCGTGCTCCAGCGCGTGCGCGAAAACGGGGACGAAACGGGCGTCGTCCGCCGGCTCCGCAGCGAGATAGGCGGCGTTCTGTTCGCCGGCGAGGAAGGGAGTTTGATTTGACCGCGCACCGCGATCCGCCTGAACCCATTTCCCGCTTGTGCCGTCCAGTGTGCGAGCCCACAGGCCCATCTTTCCACTCCCGAGGGCAGAGTTGGGCACTTCGAGTACGATACTGCACACGTCCTTGTCGGCGAAGTAATCGTCACCGGTGAATTGCAGATTGTTCAGGGCTCCCTGGACGTCGAAGAAAAAAGGATCTCCGCGCCAGCCGGCGAAGAAGCGGTAGTCACCGGCCTCCGCCACCCGTGTCTCCGTCCCCGTCGAGACCGGCACTCCCTCGACGATGACTTGCCCTTCATCGCCCATCCCAGCGGCCGGCGCGCCCTCAGCTCGGCGAAGCGTCGCGGTCTGCGCCCCGTCCTCGGAGGACGTGAAGCGCACCCGGTACGCGATATCGGCTACGTTATCGCCGTTAGTATCAATCCTAAGTTCATAAATCGCCTCGGGCGAGAAGGCGACGTCGGTGGTGGGCCCTGGCGGGTTCACGCCGGCGGACGGATGCACGTTCATAATCAGGATCGATTTGTTAGCATCCCCAGGCTTCGGGAAAGCATACAGATCGGTGAAGTCCAGGCGGGCATCCCCGTGGGGGAATCCAAAGTCGGGGCCGGAATAATGGTGGGACATGGCTTTTCCTCGTTTTAGCTGAGATTGAGATTACACCCAGAATTTCCGATTTGGACTTCTGGCCAGCGGATTATACGCTTCTCCAGACCCAGACACGACGAATCTGCCAAGGGCTGGCCTGGTGCCCCCGAAGCATCAATGGGCTGGGTGCCCCATCCTAGCGCGTACTTCATGAGGACGACCTTTTGTTAGTTTTGATGTGTCAATCTCAGCGATCAATTGACGAAAAATCGCCTCTCTAACTAACAATGTCGGCATGTCAAGCACTCTTTGAGCACACTACAGCATGCACGCGGAAGAGTGCGCCATTTCGCTCTCGTTGAAAATGTGCCAATCCAACCAAGGCTCGCTCGCACTCAGTTTCAGGTCTGGAACTCAGTCCGACCTATGCATCTCTTCGGTCACAACCTCGTCATGATTACCAGTTCGAACTCCTCCGTGAGGAGGAGCGGGACACCCAGTCAATTACTCGGTGTTTCTACTGCGCACCACGGCGATTTTCGGGTTGTCCCGCATGCGGAGCGAATTTTCTCACTTGCTCGTAATCCCATCCCTTGCGCATCATCCAGAACAACTGAATGGCCAACTTGCGGGCCATCGCGACCTTGCCAAATTTCCGCCCGCGCTGCATGGCCAGGTGAAAATACTTATTCCGCCATTGCGGAAGGCTGCGCACCGTCACTTGCGCCGCTTCCACCAGCAGGAAACGCAGCAGCGCATTGCCTTACTTGCCGATGTGACCGAGTCGTCGCCGTTCCCCGCTGGAATCCTCCGACGGCACACCTTTCCACCTTGGGATGTTCCGCGCTGTAGGGATGGCAACACGGTTTCTCTTTGGGAATGAACTCCATCACTTCGACGCGGGTCCCATCTGGGTCGTACGCATCCAGGCTGTCTTTGCCATCGCGGCCGACTTCTGGGCCATCGAACGTTCGCAGGCCGTTGAAGCGAAGCTGGGCCGAAGCATCGTGAACGTTTTTCACCCCAAATGAGAAATGATTCTGCACTCCAAGCTCTTTATGGTCGGCGTTGGCAGGAATGTTGAGCATGTATTCGATCCAGTCGGAACCGTCGGGAACCTGGAGTTCGTACCAGTCGACGCCGTCATCTTTGAACCCGCCGTACCAGTAAAGGCGAAACCCCAGAAGATCAACATAAAAGCGATTCTCAGCAGCCAGGTCTTTGACCACGAAACCCGCATGGATCAGGTGGGTACTGATCTGCTTAGAAGCAGGCCCGTGTCCGATTTTGGCCGATAGTCTATGCACGAAGACAATGGGATTGCCTTCGGGATCGCGGACTCGGAAGGATCGTGAACCGTCGGGATCTGTTCGAATGATGCCTGGGCGCATGCCATGCGCCAGCAGATAACGGCGCATTCCCATGAGATTGTCGGTGGCGAAGGCGACTTCTGCTAGCCAATTTTTGAGAGTCCGATTTTTGGTTTGAGTCGGCGCTCGTTTCAGGAGTACCCGCTGCTCCGACGGGGCCACGAGATAACATGGCTCAGGAGCTGCATATTGCGGGCAATTGGTGGTTAGGCCAAGCACTTCGGAATAGAATTGGCGGGATTTCTCGACGTCGCTAACATAGACAGAGACGTGATCGATGCCGAGAATGTGCGGGCGCTCCGGCGGTTTCTCGCGACTCGAGGCAAGCACGACGGATTGCAGAACTACGCAGAAAGAAAGAAGAGTAGCTGCGTAGGCCAATCCGCTTGCAACCTTGGAAAAACGCTGCATGACCTGCGCGATTATATATCGCCAATGCGACACGGCAGTTGCACGGATGCAGAAAAGCTGACGGTGAACGTTGTCCTTCCAAATGGATTTACATGTGAGCAAATGCAGAGCGAGTACAGGAATGTGCGAAACCTATCCGTGCAACGACTACGGGATCGCAGGAAGGACGGCGGCGTTGTTGTCCTGTACTACTCAAGCACTGGGTATGAGGGCAACTAGGTGGCTATCCGACAGCCGGGTGGCGAATGGGGAGGCGACTGGCGAGTCGTCGAATTTAGTAAGATTTGGAACGCCCAATCGATGGTTGACCGTTGGGGCAGGCTTGCCCCATGCACATTAATGATGCCTTCGTCCGCAGCTGAACTTGGGAGGGACCATAAAAGAGGGGTCGCCCTTCCGGGCGACCCCAGTCGTTAAATCGTAAAGTACGACTCGGCAGTTAAGACTTAAGGAGGATCACCCATGCACATCACATCTGTCGGCATCGATCTGGGCAAGGCCACCTTTCCCTGGTTGCATTGAGAGAACGGAACAAGATTCTGCTCCGCAGGAAATTCTCACGCTCGCAGTTGCTGGCCTACGCCGCCACCCTGCCCGCGTCGTTAATCGGACTAGAGGCAGGCGCGGGATCCTCAGCGGATGCTGCGGCCCTAGAAGTTAAACTTCACCGCCAGTTGCACTTCACGCGGCGTGTTAGACGTGTAAGTGACCGTTCCGAAAGCGGGGTCGTCCACCGACGTGTTCGGCGTACCGAAGACGGGGTGATTGAACGCGTTGCGCGCCTCCATCCGGACCTCGACGTTCATTTCCTCCCGCACCACAAACTGCTTCGAGAGCGACAGATCGACGCCAAATGCCCAGGGTGTTCGCACGCTACCAATCGCGCGGGGAGCGTCGCCGAGCGTGAACTGAGCCGGCTTCTGGAAAACCGTGGGGTCCACGAAGAAGTTGTCGATCCAGTCGGTCCCGTGATTGCGCTTCGGCGTGCCGACGATGTTCGGACGCTGTGAGCCGTATGTGGGCAGCGACGTCCCATCGGACAGCGTCATGGCCAGAGGCCGCCCGCCCGACATGCGCCACAGTCCGTTCGTCTTCCACCCTCCCACAAGCGCTTCCAGCGCCCGCGGCATGTTGCCCCCAAGAGGCCTGCCACGCCCAAACGGCAAATCGTACGTGTAGCTGAACTGCAGCACCTGCGGAATGTCGAACGTAGAAAGGCTGCGTTCCAACCACGGCTTGTTGGGATCTTGCAGGCTGGTGAAGCTCCCCAGCCAGGTTACGTTGTCGTCTGCCTGCGACGAGTCATCGATCGATTTCGACCACACGTAAGTCACCAGGAACTGCAGCCCGTTGGAGTAACGCTTTTCCGCGCTCAGCTGCAGTCCGTTGTAAATGGAATTCGCAATCAACTGAACGTCAGTGGCGATTCCGGTGAACTCCGGATATGGAACCAGCAACTGAGAGTACTGAACTTGCGAACTGGACAGCGTGCTATTGGGGTCGGTGATGACTGCAGCGAACGGGTTATTTACATAGTTGTTGAGGCAGGGCACTGAGAGGGTTTGGCACGGCTGCGTAGGATCTGGAACCGTTGTGGGCAAGTTCTCCACCCACGGTCCCAGATGGTTGATCTGGTTGGAGCCGCTGAACGGCAGGTCGGTTCCTTTCTTCCCGATGTACTCCGCGTTGATCACGATATTGCCGCGCACCTCCCGCTCGATCCCGAAGCTCCAGCTTTGTTCGTACGGCGTACGATTTGCGCGCGCGATGCGGAGCGGCCCATTGGCGTTGAACCCAACATCGTTCATCAGCCCCAGCGCATTTCCCGGAGGCTGGATCAATCCGTTGGGATACGGATTATTCAGGTGGAGGTAGGGCGTCGCGCCGTCGTTCTGATAGGTCGTGATCGCGTTGGTGTACTGGTTGAAGCCTTGGGCGCCATAAGGAACGACTCCCGTGACTCCCGAGCGAGACTGCCCGTAGTAAATACCGTAACCGCCCCGCACGACCATCTTCGGAGCGAACTGGTAGGCGAAGCCGATGCGCGGCTGAAGGTCGTGCCAATCGGTCACATAGTTCGTGCGCTGGCTGGAAGTCGCAAAAACCTCGCCGCCATTCAGTTGGAGTGTAACTGGCAGGCCAGTGACAGCATCGGTCGAGGCGAGGCTGCCGCCGTTTAAGGGACTCGGCACAGTCGTATCAAAATAGTTTTGCCGGTTATAGCGATCCGTTCTAGGCAGCGTTACGTCATAACGCAAACCAAGGTTCAACGTCAGCTTGGGACCGACCTTCCAGTTGTCCTGGGCGAATACGCCGTACTGGTAATTCGAGGTGGCGGGCCGAAACTGGATTTCGTAATAGGTGCCATTGTTGTTTTGAGTCATCTGGCCCATCAAGAAGCTGGCCATGGAATCCCCACCGCACGTGCTGATTCCCGTGGGACAGCCATTCGAACCGCTCTCATCGAAGCTGAAGAGGCCGACGGGCGCATTGGTCTGAATATAGTTCATCTGGTGCAACCGCCCGTCGAAGCCGAATTTCAATTCGTGCGGGCCGTGAACCTTGTCGAGGGTGACAGTAAGTTGTCCGGTGTCCTGCCCCAGCCGGTAATTGCCATAAGGGTCGGTTCCCTGGCTGGTGTACCCTGCCGAAAAATAGGTGTTGAGAAAAATCGCGGGCACGCCCGGAAACCCGTTGCTCTGCAGATACGACGGAAAACCTAGCGTGCTCAGCGGGTCGTTGACGCCCTGCGGGTTGTAGGCGTCGATGTGCCACGCTCCGCGCGTAAAGCCTAGCGTCGTATTCAGCAGTAAGGTCGGACTGAACGTCTGGGTATCGTTGACGGCAAACAGGTGAGCAGTGGTTTTGTTCGGGCCGCCTTCACAAGGATCAGTGAAATTGTTGAAGCAGTTAAAGCTGTTGCCATGGCTCCATTGCTGCGAGTACCTCCCGCTCAGCATATTCTTTTCGCTGAAGCGGTGGTCGATTTTAATGTCGAACTGGTCGTTGTAGCTATGGTTTGACCCGGATCCGTACCAGTTCTGGTAGATGCCGTTCGACGAGGTGATGTTCGCCTTCGGAAAGTAACTAAACATCTTCAGGGCCACTGGATCGATCAGATTGCCGGGCATGCCGGGGGTCGGTTCGAGATTCGCAGGCAGATTGGGATTGCCCGGGCTGATGTACGTACCAACGTTGTTGTACGGAATGAACGTGCTGCGCACCGCGCCGCCCACGCTGGAATCGTAGGTGCCGGAGTAAGGATCCCAAATCTGTCCAGCCTGGACGCTGCATAGTCCTGTGTTGTCGAACGTTCCGCCCTGCTGCGAGCATACCTCGCTGAAGTCCCCCGTCCGCATGAGATCGGTCGGCACTCCGGCCTGAGCGGAGCCCTGAGTGGTCTGGCGAAGCCCATCGTAATCGAAGAAGAAAAACGTCTTGTTCTTGATGATCGGACCGCCAATGGTGAAGCCGTAGTTGTTGCGGCTCAGTGGCGCGATGGGATTTCCGTAGTGATCATTGAACCAGTTATTGGCGTCGAAGATCTGGTTGCGCACGAAGTCATAGGCGCTGCCGTGAAACTTGTTCGTGCCCGAGCGCGTGACCATGTTGACTACGGATGCACCGGAAAAGCCATACTCCGCGCTGAAGTTCGTCTGCTCCACCTTGAATTCTTCCACCGCTTCAGGAGATGGAAGATACGTCGCTGCCGTGATGCCGCCGTTCGGCTCAGAGTTCGTGACCGATGCGCCGTCGGTAAGAATGTCGGCCGTCGATCCGCGGCTGCCGTTCGAAACAAAGTTCGTGCCGGTACAGGTGACGTCGCATTGGTCATCCATCTCGGTCACGCCCGGCGCCAGATTCACCAGTTCGATCACATTGCGATCGATCAAGGGCAGGTTATTGATGAACCTGCGATTGACTACCTGTCCGGTTTCCGCATCGCTGGTTTGGATGGCTTGCGCTTGCGCGGTGACCTCCACGGTCTGGCTTGTACCGCCAACCTTCAGGGTCAGATTCGTCGTGGAGTTCTCATTGATGTCCACTTTGAACCTGGCGCTCAGCGCCTTATCGAAACCCTTGGCACTAACCGACACCGAATAGAACCCGGGCGCAACCGAGCGGAAGAGATAGCGTCCGCTCCTGTCGGAGGCCGTAGTAAACGAAAATCCCTTTTGCAGATCGGTCAGGACGACGTTGGCGCCTTCGACCACCGCCCCTGTACTGTCCGCAAGCGTGCCGCTCACCGTACCGAAGTAAGCCTGGGAGAAGAGCACGGCAGGAAGCGCGAGTGCGACGACAAATAGAAGGAACGCTCGTTGGCACTTCTGAAAGAGTGATCTGGATGTCCGCATAGAATCCTCCGGGGGGTGATGAAATCGGCAGAGCCCATTCCTCTGCACGACTCGTTCGCGGGAATGGTACACAAACTCGCGCCCCTTCGCCAGAGGCACGTAAGAATCGTTTTAATAGCATTTTTTCCTTGAAGGCGAACGGCAGATAGTGCTAGGCCGGGCGACGGAGGTTGCCCTCGTATTCTTCCGATTCGATGTCATTACCGCGGCGTATTCGTCATAGAGCTTCGTGATAGAGCTTCGCGAGAACAGTTAATCCGCGTGAGGATGTAACAGTAGAAAGCCTCGCGTTCGCGGTTATTTCTTCATCTACATTTTGGCAAGCACTTCTCTCTTTTATCCCATGTTGAGCAGTTGCCCGTGAATGCTCCGGCGCGTGAAGCAATGTTGTGGGCCTTCAAGGTCCGGCTGTATGGATATTCCAACGATATGTGCTCCAAGAGACCGAATTGTGGGCTTCATACTCGGGCTTGGACTGGCAGATGCAGCGGCTTGTTTTGGGCGGTGCAGTCGTTCTGGTTGTAGCGACCGTTGTTGCTTGGCGCTGGATGTTGCCACTCTGGGGCTTGTGGCGGCTGTTGCCTTGTATTTGCGCTCCTCACGGCCAAAAGACAGTCTGTAGTCTCAAGACACGTAGTCTCAAGACACTTGGCGGAACCGCGGTCCCCAACTGTTGTAAGCAAGCGATTGCACGTTTTGACCGTTTAGATGCCTTTATCAATAGCATCCTTGACTCCGGTGGCAGTCTTCTCGCCACCCTCCTCCGTGTAGTGGATTGTGACCTTTGCCCCTTTCTTGGCTCCGAGATAACTCTTCGCGGAAGCCTTCGCTACGCCGGCGTCTTTCGTGCCCTCAACAACGGTCTTGTCTGTGTACTTGATGGTGTGTTCGGTGCCGTCCGCAGTCTTGATCAAAACGGTTTTCGTCCCTTTGTCCACCTTCTTCACGACATCCGAAGTGTCATGAACTAGATCTTGCGGAGCAACATCCTTCCAGGCAATAGCAGCGGCTAGGACGAACAACACAACGAGCAGCGCATTGCGCTACACCATCCTGCAAGGGCACCCGTGCCTGTCCATTCGCGCACAGCTATGTTCGGAAACGGACACGGACGAAGACAGGTTATAGTGGCACTAGCTCACACGATTTGTTGCGGTTACCGAGCGCAGGAAGACGAACTCCACTTCGATTTCTCCAAAATCGTGCTGCCTGAACTCCCCCGGGAGGCCTTCGAAACGAACCAGCGGCTTGGCCGACTTCGGGCGCAGCGAGGCCACCAGAGCGTAGAGGGCAGTCTTGCCGCCCTCATAGCCGGCCTCCCGCACTCGCCGCAGAATCTCCAGCGACGCTAGATCGGGTGTGTGCTGCAGAATCTCGAGGATCGGTTTCCGGAAATTCGCCATCGTGCTGGGCCGGCCGACCTGTCGTTGGGCGCGCTCCGCCGCATCATCGACATGCACCACTGGCCCCTCTTGCGCGATACGCTTCACCGAGCACAGCGACACTCCCGTCAGCCGGGCCACCTCCGCCTCCACCGGTCCTCTGACCGGCGCGGAGGCATAGGGAGAAGTTCTACCGCTTGTGACTATTACTGGGAGGTTCAGAATTTCCGGAATTAGGCGGGTCATAATTTCCGGAACTCACAACATTTAACACCTACATCGAGCCCTTTCTAGGCAGCGGTTCGGTTTTCTTCTATTTGGCACCCCAAAAAGCAATCCTCGGCGATTCAAATCCGGAACTCATAGCCACATATTCCGGTTTGCGGGACGATCCTTCCGTTGAGGATGCTCTTCTGACCCACGAAATGAACCATTGCGGAGCCTATTACTACAACGTTCGGGATTCTCGCCCTCGAACGCGACAAATGAAGGCGGCGCGTTTCATTTATCTGAATCGCACGTGCTTCAATGGAATTTATCGTGTGAATCTGGATGGCGAGTTTAATGTTCCAAAAGGAACCAAGTCCGCAGTTCTTTTCGATGATGATGATTTGGATAAAGTTTCGAAAGCGCTGAGTATGGCACAGATTCACGTTTCGGATTTCGAAGCGCTCGCGGGTGAAGACTTATGGCGATGTTTTCCGCGAGTACGAATTCCATGCCGGTGCGAAGAGCGCGGATGCCAAGGGAAAGCCCAGCGGCAAGCAAACTGTTGGGCTGCTGCGCCGACGACACGTACGGGTCGAACGAATCATCTACATCGGCAAAATCGAACCGGCTCGAAGAAATAGAAGTGGGCGTAATACACTCACCGGAGAGCGTCTATACCGAATATCCAGATCCCCGCCGAGATGAGTGGCAGACCCGGATTCTGCCAGTACTGAAGAAAATCCCGATAGCAGCGCTAATGAGGCTCAGCGACAAATCCCGTTCGATGCTGGTAAGAACATTGGCTGGGCGCAGTCGACCACGAAGAAGGAATCTGGAACTTCTGAAGTCAATTCTCCACAGACTTGGGGTGGTCTAGTGTCGGAGCGGACAGTACGTTGCTCTCGGGGATCACTTAAGAAGATGATCTGCTCTGAAGCGAAAGGTAATCTCGCTCATTGAAGACAATGAGCCAGCCTGGTAACCCACCGTAGTAGACAAGGTGGCGGTGGCCCCCAACGACGTGAGCCTGATTCTTAATCAGCCCGCCGCGCCCGCACCTGGGCCCGGCCAAAGAAAATAATAATAATGACGCGCTGGAATCCCCGAAGGGGTATATAGTGTTGGCCTGTTTCGGGCTAAAACGGAAATTCCTGATACAGACTCCTATCTGACGTCTCGCAGGTCTTCGAACACGGATCAGACCTGAATAGGCAACCAGCAACCCTCACCCACTTACGTAGGACAAACAAGGAGAAAGAAAATGAGCAATTGCGAGAAAAACGTTTTCTCTCGGCCCTGCTGCACGATCCTGGTGGGATTCGTAGCTGCCACGCTGACATGCTTGAGTGCCGGCGCGGCGATGGGCCAACAGGTTATCGCTCACAACACACCTAGCTATGTCTCCACCGCGAAAAACCTCGGGGCGGAAGATCCCTCCAAGACGATCGAGGTCAGCATCTGGCTGAATCTTCATAATCAGGCCGGCTTCGATGCGTTGGCTCGCGATCTCTACGATCCGAACTCTCCCAACTATCGTCACTTCCTTGACCGCTCTCAGATCGCAGCGCGCTTTGCACCGACGGCTGCCGAGGCCAAAATCGTCGCGGATTTCTTTAAGTCGAACAATCTGAAGGTAGTAAAGACTGGTCCTGACAACTTCTTCGTACGAGCAAGAGGAACGGTCGGCGACGTCGAGAAGGCATTTCACGTTGCCCTCAATAACTACCAGGTTGGCAACCAGATCATCCGATCCAATGACCGCGATCCGTCGGTGGCTGGAGCCGCCGCACCCCTGGTTATGTCCGTCTCCGGGCTGGATACGGGCAAGTACGAGCATCCGCTCATGGCCAGGAACGCCGCACTGCCCGGCAACAAAGGCCCGGCCAGTCTGAGCGCCGCGGTTAGTCCCGGATCAAGCAGCTTCTTCTCCAACAATTGCTTCAATGGCGTGGAGACCGAAACCTTTTCTACCAACAACGACGGTTCGCTGCCCATAGGGACTTACAGGGGCAACCACTTGAATCTGCAGTCGTTGACCAGCCCAGGTTGCGGCTACACTCCGCCGATGATCCAGGCGGCATACCATCTCAAAGGCTTGTATGCCGAGGGATTCGACGGCACTGGCCAAACCATCGGTATCATCGATTGGTGCGGCTCACTGACCATTCAGGCCGACGCCAACGCCTTCTCTGCGTACTTCGGACTCCCGGCGCTGACTTCGTCGAACTTTGCCATCACCTACATCCCGACCCCGAGCTTTTGTGAAACCGTGGATCAGGTGGAAATCAACATCGACGTCGAATGGGCGCATGCGATTGCTCCCGGCGCCAATATCAACCTTATCGTCCCGCCCTCGGCTAGCTTCCAGGACGTGAACCAAGCCGTGTTCACCGCCGTGAACTACGGCCTCGCCAACGTGATTTCGGGCAGCTATGGCTCGCCGGAATTCTTCACCCCGGCCAGCGTGCTCGCCACCGAGAACCTGATCAACGAAATAGGCGCTATCGCCGGAATCTCCACGAACTATTCCTCGGGTGACAATGGCGACTTCAGCAACTTTGGTCTTGGCATCCCGACTGTCAGCGCTCCGGCTGACTCTCCGTGGGCCACGGCGGTGGGCGGTGTCACCCTGGCGCTGAATTCCGACAACTCCATCAAGTGGCAGTCGGGGTGGGGCAACAACCAAACTCTGCTGGCCGAAACGGGTACCGTATTCGATCCGCCGCTGGCCTTCGGGTTCATCGGTGGCGCGGGCGGAGGTCCGAGCAACTGTGCGACCCAGGACGCCAACGGAAACTGCCTCGCTGGCTTCCCGAAGCCGTCGTACCAGAACCATCTGTCGGGGAAATACCGTCAACTCCCTGACGTTTCTTGGCTGGCGGACCCGTACACCGGAGCCGTAATTCTCATCACCGTCCCCGGCCAGCTCCCGCCCCAGGTTTGGCAAGTATGGGGAGGCACGAGCGTGGCTTGCCCCATGTTCTCTGCTTTGTGGGCAATCGCCAACCAGGAAGCTGGGAAAACGCCCCTCGGCCTGGCCGCTCCGTACCTGTATTCTCTGCCGCCGGGTGCCGTAACGGATATCGTTCCGGTTAGCATCGGCAACAACGTGGTCGCAAAAATCCGGGATTCGAGTGGGACCACCACCTACAATGCCAATCAAGTTCTGGGTGGCACAGCTCCCGGGACGTTCGTCAGCGCAGTGTGGGATTACCCTTATCTACAGTACACCGCGCTCGCCATTTCCTTCGGGACCGACTGCACAGCGGTTCCCAATTCTTTCGGCGAAATACAATGCAACTCGCCATCCGCCTTGAGGACCAGGGTCGGGTGGGATAACGTGACTGGGGTGGGCGTACCGAATGCCAAGGCTTTTGCCGACGCTTTCGCACCGTAACCCTAGCCTGCAACCCATGCAGTTGAGGAGACGCCAAGGCTTCCGCTTTGGCGTACTCTAATGTATGTTTCAGGAGTGGGCTGGAGGTCGGTTGATCTGCCAGCCCTTTTGATTTTGGCATGCAAGAACATTCCTCGGTCGTGCTCTCAGCCGAGACCGCTGCTTCTGAGCGGTTAAAAGCACAGCCGTTAAAGTTATTTTCAGCGTGTTGCGGCAACATCCTCACACATATCAAATAGGGTAAGTCCTGCAACGTGAAAGTCAGCCAATAAAACCGAGCCTTCCGATGTTTCAAATCTCAGGCTCAAAATTCGTCTGTTCGCCCCCGCACCGCCCCATCGCCACACCCACATGTCATATCATCCACGCCAAATCCACGCCAGCGCGTCACATCGTCCACACCAAATCAACGTCTGCGGGTCGTTTTATCCAAAATATCTCCACATGTTTATCATCTAGTCAACAGACATGTGTCGTTTCATTTTCTCTATCTCCTAACCAGTCGAGGTGTTGACAGCAATTGCTGCCCACGGATTGCCGCTCGAGTCGTCAAAATCGAAAATCTGGCTGAAGTAGAAGGTGTTAGCGTCCGCACAATTAATTCCGGGATCGCCCCCCCAAGAAGTTAAAGGTTGTCGGTCCGGGACGGATGGGACCAATATCAGTGAACGAAGCTCCGCCGTTGCCGGGATCCGCGGCTTTTCAAGTCAGGGAAATCGGTCGAGCAGCGGCCGAGGATCAGTCGGGGCAGTAGTCGTCACTTGCCTCGTGCTCTCTACATGCCAGCGCTGGTCGCTCTGCGTCGCGATCCTTATCTGCGACGCTTCTATCAAAACTTACTAGCTCGCGGCAAAGCTCGGCTGCAAGTCGTCGTAGCCGGGAGCCGGTTAAGTTATGGAATCAATTTCACAATTTTGCGCCTTTTTGTTCGCCAGCCAGGCGAAGGGGAAACGCAAACTTGTGCTAAGGCGGTATTTCAACAACCATAGCTCAACAACCGTTGTGTGATTTGCGACGAGAGAGGAATGGACCGTCGTACCACTCAAAGATCGTAAATTTCCGATGGGTCCGGGATCCTCTACGGAGTGGTCGCTGGGCCTTCAGGTTCCTTTCATGTTGAGCGTGTACCGTCGCTCGGGGGGTATTCATGACAATATCGCGAGCCATCACTGTCGCCGCTGCTTTAACCATTCTTATCTCCGTGGTAGCGCCTGCGCAGGATCAGGAAAAGAAGGTCACGCTCTCAAACTTGTCGTCTGTGGTTGTTGCCGGGTACATGATGGCAGCGCCGCATGCTTCCCAGTCGGGGGATGCCGTCCAGAATGGACGCGAGACCAGGCAATGGAATCTGAGCTTCATTCCTCTCATCAATCGCCTGACCACAGAAGGTGGCGTACCGTACTTTCTCGTTCCGGGAAACCACGAGGCGACAACTACGGAAGCAGGAATGCGCAACTATCTTGACGCCGTGTCAACGCTCATTACGCCGGAGGGGTCGCCGCGGAGGTTAAAAGACTATGCGACATATTCTTTTGCGTATGGCAGCACGTTCGTCATAGCACTGGACGCGAATATTGCCGACGATCAGAAGCAGTATGAATGGGTAAAGAGCCAACTGGAGGGGATCGACCGCGCCCGATACATCAATGTCATCGTTTTCTGCCATCAGGCTCCCTTTTCGTCGGGCCCACACGGGGGTGCCAACGTGGAGCCGCCGACGGTCGCGCTGCGAAATCGATACATGCCGCTCTTCAACGCAAACCGCGTTCGCATCGTTTTCTCGGGACACGAACATCTGTTTGAACATTGGGTCGAACACTACACGGACACGACCGGGACACACCGGATGGACTTAGTCGTGTCTGGTGGCGGAGGAGCGCCGATTTTATGCCTAAACGGGCGAACCCGATCTTCGCGATTATTTGAAAGCTAACGAGGCCAGCAAGGTGACGCTCGATCATGTCGTGAAGCCAAGCGTAGACCGGGGATTGAATCCCTACCACTACGTAATCGTTCGGGTAGACGGTGACCGTTTGGACATGGAAGTCGTCAGCGTGGATTGGGGCGCAGGATTTGCGCCCTATCGCAGTAACAAGGTCGAACTTCAGGACGCCAAATAGGAGACAGGAACACCAAAGGGCGCAGACGTAATTGCGAACATGAACACGCACAACTCAATCCAATTTTCATGTCAATGGGTGGGCGCCAGGGCCATGCAAACTCAAAACACCGATAATCGGATCAATGCGCAACTTGGACCACACCGGCATACCATGACGGACAACTCCATTGCTCAGGATCCAGAAGAGCGTGTCAGGCGTGGCCTGTGGCACTTGCTCGGCGAGCAGACTCGGTGCCTTCCGGCCACCCTCCGCCATTTCGCCGTGACACTCAGCACAATGCAACGCAAAGAGCTTCCCGCCTGCCGCCACGGCATCGGGGTCGTGTTCCGAGGGGATTGTGACGAGCGGCCGCCTTTTTGGGAGCCTTCGCCAGTTCCGCGTGCACCGAGCTGCCTTTCCTACCGGGAACGGAGTTCGTCTGTGCAGTGACAGCACCCTGGGTTAGAAGCAAAAGGATTGCGGAGATGCGCAGCATCATTGCCGTCCTCCGAATAGATGGCTTATGGCTGAGCCGAACCCGGAGAATTCGCGGGAGACGCCCCATCGCAGCAGGAAACGGTAGCTGTTGTCGTTGAGACCGAAGCCGGGTGAGAGCCGCGGAGTCCAATCCGAAGGCAGGTTCGCGATCACTGGCGCCAGGTATTGAGAGGTATCGTGCAGTCCGAAGCTGTGACGGTCACCGAGGCCGCCGTACAGTTCAATGCCCGCGATGAAATTCTCGGGGCAGAAACTACAGCGCTGGGCGGAGGCTTTCAGAGCCTGCGGTCGGCTGGCCCCGATCGCATAGCCGAACTCCCAGGGCGAGTTGGCAAGATTCTTGGCAGCGAGGGTATTCTCGGCGATATTCCATCCTTTGAACATTTTGGAAAGCAGGAGCTTAAGGTCCGACTCGTTTGTGCTCCTTGCGCGCCAGAGCATTGGGACCGGCGGTGTCGGCTCCGACATCGTGGTCTTCGATCTCCTTCAAGATCTTGTCCGCGTCGCTGATGTGCTCATATTCGATGTAGAGCACGGATTGATGAAATGCTCGCGCTGGAGCAAGCGAAATCGATTCTCCCATCGGAAGCCAGTGAAGAGGGTGCTGTCGTTGAAGGTGGTTTGCCCGTCGAGGTAGACCTCGGTCGTCCACCAAGCGGTCGCGCCGTATTCAAACTCGGTCCAGTAGGCGAGAAAGTCGTTGCCTGCGCGTTGGGTGCCAAAGGTGGGAAAGTACTCGACCTCGAGGCTGCTGGGCTCTTCGAGGTAGTGGTCGTAGGTGACGATATAGGGGCTCTCGTGGGCGTAGCGGGCAAAGCGATGGCAGTGAGAATCAACCCGATGGCAGCGTAGGAAGAAATTCTTACGGCAAAGGATGGGGCTCGACGATGGCATGGAGTCTGAAACCTGGTGGTGGGCAAGAGAAGTATTTGATTCCTTTCTAATAAGAACCTGCGAGCCCTGCCGGACGGCGGCTCTGGTTTAGTTACGAGTCAGTTGCCCCTCGATCGATAGGCGATTTTTTCCCGACCTGCTCACCATGGTTCCTAGTTGCAACCCGGTCGCATCTGAGGTACAGTTAAGATGTTGCCGGATTCCATCTTTGTCGTCAAGCCTCTGGCTGCAGAAACCGTCGCAGCGGCGTTGCGACCACTTGCGACAGAACCGGATTGGTTCTTATGCCACTACCCCAAACTGAGATTCCAGGCCGGTTGCAAGCTCATTTCGCTGAGCGCGGAATCCGCATGACACAGCAGCGCCGCGCCATTCTGCGCGTGATGGAAACCGCCAGCAAGCACTTGGATGCGGCCCAATTATTGCGCAAGGCACAGAAGCTGGATGCCAGCGTGGATCGCAGCACGGTCTATCGAACGCTGCAGCTGCTCAAGCGGCATGGGCTGATTGATGAACTCGACCTGATGCACATCCACGGCGAAGGGCATTACTACGAGCGCAAGCTGAACCGGGACCATATCCACATGGCCTGCCTGCGCTGCGGCAAGATCATGGAGTTTGTAAGCGATATTTTCGAGAAACTGAAGGGGCAAGTTGAGAGAGACTGCCGATTCCGTATCGTGGTGTCGCGGCTGGAAATAGGCGGATACTGCGCGTCGTGTTCGAAGTAGTTCTGTTGCTACTGAGAATTCAAGCCGGCAGCCCTTTCAGCAGCAAGCTATGGCTCACATTCAGGCTGCGTGTAACTGAACGAACAGACTCCCCGCTCGCTACGCGTTCATTCACCAGAGTGCGGTCGATGGCACGGCGAGGACGGCCTAGGATCTTGCCGTTACGCTTCGCAGTCCACAATCCCGAGATGGTGCGATCAATCAACGTCTGCCGCTCCTGTCGGGCCATTGCAGCGATCACACTCAGGACGATGCGTTCGCAGTCAATTTCAATGTTCTATTACCTTGCCACGGTGGAAGCGGCGGTGCGAGAAGTGGCCTAAAAATCACGATGAGCACGAGGGCGACTCCCAACAAGATAAGAACCCCTTCACGCGTGGTGAACTTCGACTGCTTCATAGATCCGCTCTGCACAGGTGAATGACAAAAGACGACAGTACAGTTTCGTCCGTACTGCCGTCGTGGCCGGTCGAAGCATCCACTAAAAGTGGAATCCGAGTTGAGCCGTCAGCGTTCGCGGAGTCACGTAGTGCGTGCCACTGAAAGTGGAAAGGAAGTTGTAGAGCGCATACTTGTTCGTAACATTGATGGCAGTCAGCGTGAGACTCCATCGGTAACGTTCACCTTTGAAAAGGTTGTCGTCACCCACGGCGATATCGAACAAATTCCGCGGCGCGATGCGTGGCGGATTATGGTCATCGTTCTCAGTGTTCGGAGCCGGCACTTGAAGGAGGCTGGAACCGAACTGCGATACAGGGCAAGCAAGTGCCGCGACGCCCGGTACGTTAACTCCAATAAGGGTTGTCGGAGTGGCCCGTTGCGTGCCACAGAATAGGCCGGACTGGAACTCCTGATCCGCAGTGAGGGCAGTTCCGAACGAATCCGTGAGTTGGATATAGTTAGCCCCGCCTACTGTTATCCCTTGGGCACAATTGCCCCCGAAGCAAGGGGTTTGCCCGGCCACCAAGCCGCTGTCATATCGCCAGTTGAAGCCAAGCCAGGGCCCCTGCTTCCAGGGCTGGTACTGCAAGTGGGTCGTCTGGTTGAACCTTTCGTCGTGGTCAATGCGGAAGGGTGTGCTTCCCGAGCCAAAGGCCACCGCCGGAACTGCACCTGCGCCGCCGATCTGGGGAGTGAAGAAACGCGCTGCCACGCTCGAGAAAACCACCAAGGCTGTGAAGCCATGGAAATCCGGTACGCTCACGCGGACAGCATATCCAGGAATTTTTGAGTTATGCCAGTCAATCGGAAATGTAATCGGGGTTGCCCCCAGCACGCTGAAGTCGTAGGCATTGTGCGTGTATTTCCAAATGTAATCTCCGCTGATGACTGCATACTTGCCGAGCGCCTGCTGTAAGCCCGCATGGAAGTCATTGCGGTAACCAGGATTGAACGGCGTCGCCCCCGCTGAAGCAGGCTGAGAACAGGCAAGAAGGGGATTCAAGACTGCATTGGCGCAACCGGTGCTCGAAAGCACCAGATTTTCATTGAACGGACTCTCCAGCGTGCGGGCGTAAGAGACTCGGAGAACCGTATTGCTCCGCTTGATGTTGTAAGCAACGCCGACGCGTGGTTCGGCCTGACGAGCCACCACAAGGCCGTTGTAAAGATCGCCGCGAAGCCCGAGGTTGAAGGACCAGTTCTTTATGGTGATCGAATCCTGAATATAGAGGGCGAGTTCCTTTACGTCTGTATGCCCGTGAAATCGATACAAGCCGCTGGTGGTACTGGAACAGCCGTCAGCGGACGATGGAGTCGATCGCGTCAGATCGTAGCAACCCAGCAAAGAATTAAAGCCGGGATTTGCGACGAATGGCTTCGGGTAAAGGGCGGGATTCGTTGAGCTCGCCCCAGCGCAATTGCCGGGGTCGCTCACCGTTGGGTTTCCAACAAATACCGGTACGCCATTGGCATCCAGACATGGGGCGTTGAAATTTGGGTCGACGATTCCGAGGTTGAAGTTTTCGGTGAGAAAGGTCTGTTGATACGTAACTCCCGCCTTTATGTTGTTGATGCCTACAACATGGGTGACATTTGCGAGAGCACCGGTGTTCGCGAGGGTACGGTTTTGCGAGATAGTTTGTTGCTGCAGGTTCGGAGGGCCGAGGTCCGCGAATGGGTTGCCGCTGGGATAGTAGTTGTAAGCATCCCGTCGGACGAAGCCTCCGAAGGTAAACACCGTGGTCGGGTTGATCACCCGTGTCCAGGTTGGAGCGATGTTAAAGGTGTCGATCTTCGAGCGCTGGTCTGCAGGACCGACCGGGATGCCATTGGGACCAAGCCCGTTATTGCTGACGTTAACGCCGTTCCACGGCGTTGCGTTCTGCGAATCATAGGAATTGGGCGTCTGGAACCAGGAGCGGCTAAAGCCGAGATTCAGATGAATCGAATCCTTAGTCGAGAGTTGGTAGTCCACCCGGTCGAAAATGTTTTCTTCGTTGCCTTTGTCGTGCATCACTACAAATTCGGGCGGGTCCAGGAATCTCCCTGTATTCAGTCCGTTCGCCGAGATGAAATTCCCCCACTTGTCACGGCCATAAGCAAGGTCAAAGCCGATATTTGACGAGCCAAACGATCCGTAGGAAGCATTCACGCTGCCATGCGGGGTTTTTGAGCCTAGGCCAGAGCGAGTGGTCGCCACGATCACCAAGCTTGTCTTGCCGCCGTACTCCGCTGGTGGAGCTCCCGGAATTACTTCAAGTGACTCAATCGAATCGAGAGGGACCTGGTTTGAAAAAACCTTGCTCTGCTGATCGGTAATCGGCTGGCCGTCTACCGAAAATGAGTTCGACGCGTGGTCGCCGAGCCCGTGAAAGAGGCCATTCGAATCTGCCGACACACCCGGCGAGGCCAGCGTGACCAGCGAACTTAACGACGAGGACTGGCTTTCGAGTGGCACCTTTTTGAACAAATCGCGATCCACATCGGTGTGTCCGGTCGGATCATTCTCGACCAAGTCGCCGCCAGCTTCAACCGTTACCGAAGTGGACGAGCCAGTTACTTGAAGGCTGACCTTGACGCTAGCTGCCACTGCCGACCGAACCTCCACGTCCTGAGCTATCGAGGCGAACCCCGCAGCCGTCACTGTCATGTGATACGGATTAAACGGTACGTTCGAGAAACTGAAATTTCCCTTACCATCTGTCATGGTCGTTCGGTCAAAACCGCTCACCGCTTGGCGGATCTCGACAGTCGCATTCGCAACCACCGCGCCTGAAGGGTCAAAGACTGTGCCATTAAGCGATCCCGAACCTGACTGCGCGTAAGCCTGAAAACCCACCGCCACGCAGAACACGACTGTAAAAGCCGCACGAAGCGACTTCTCGTATGAAGCCAGCATGATTCCTCCTGAATTGGTCGAAAACATCAAGGGAGAAGCACTCGGGAACTAAACCGAGGCCTGTCGTAATCAGATAATTGATCCTTGATTCAGATGCTAGGAGGAGGTGGGCGAACACAAAGGGCGAAGGCTATCAGGCGTTGCTTGGTCGCTACCGGCTCCGGTCGAAAAACAGACACGGAAACGAACATCACCCCTGACAAGGTGGTGGTAGTTTTAGGGGAGGCTGAGTGGGCGACGATGCAGACCGTGCAGGTCGCGGAGTCGTTAGCACTCGAATGGTGATGCGAAGCAAATGCGAAGGCTGACCAGATGGTCAGTAACAGGCATAAAGTCGCTATCCGCTTCGTTATCGACCGCATGACGGCTATCCCAAGGAAGCTTGATTTGAATTTAAACCAAAACCCAAACAAACGCAACGCTCGAAGGTGTACCCAGCCAGCTATGTACCTACGGCCTGCTTATGTTTCATGTTTGCCAACGGCAAGGGCTGTGGTGTTGATAGGTAAAACCCGAGTAAAAACCCAACACGATCACGGCCCACAGAATAATCAATAGCAGCCGAATGATCCCCTCGGTGCGGCTCGCTCTCTTGTTCCGTCTCTGACTCCTCATGATGACACGACTGGCGCACTCGCGCTTGATGTAATGGGTTATCGACTAGCAGAGATTTTATTCACCCATCCCCCCGCCGCACGAACGCCCAAGTTCAATTGTGGCCCGGATAAATCGTACCGTTGTGTTTGAAAAACGCCCCGCCCTAGTGGCATTATCCGTCCCGGGTAACTCCGAGAGCTACTACACAACATCACCAGGAACACGAAGGCCGCACCGGAAGCCAACCACTCCCGCGCGGCTTTTTTGTCTTCTAGAATATCTCCGCATCGGCGCGCTTCGCTACCTGTGCTGCCTGCTGGTCCGACACACTGCTGTACTTTACCGTCGAGCCGATCGACTTGTGCCCAACCCGTTGCCGGACTTCCATTAGGTTCACGCCACCAGCAATCAGATTCATGCAGCGACTGTGCTTCAGCGAATGCGGATGTGCCTTTTCTGGCGCGATCCCAGCCGCCAAGGCAACATTGCGAAAATACGGTAGAACTGAGTCGTCGTCAGCGCTGATCAGTGGAGAATTTGCACGGTCCTCGCCCGTCTCTGGTTCTGCATCCCGCAGAAAATGCATGTCATAGAGCAGTGGCCCCAATCGTGCACTGTCACCTACGAACAATCTGGGAGGCGAGGTATGCTCAGCACTTTAACCCGTCGTGCCCGCGTGTATTGGCTGCCTGGTCATTACCTGAGTTGGAAGCGGCCCGACACACCCAGACCTGCATTCCTGCCAACCTGCTCAGTCTGTAGCGGGCCGGTGTCGCTTGAGACCAGTAAGACCGATGAACACGGGAAAGCAGTGCACGAGGACTGCTACGTTCTCAAGATCACATTACTCCGCGTACTCAAGAATTAAGATCCACGCGATCCAGCTTTCTTCCCGTGCATACCCGATCAGGGCGGTCTGAGCTTCTCCATTCCATCTCATCTCATCGCGGTGAGATCCTAATCCGCAGCTATCGACCAGCGTTCCAGAAACGGTTCCATGCGCGGCTGGCCGGTACCCAGCTCGCCCTTCTCACACCTAGCGGCAGCGCTAATGGGACATCGGGCTGAAAGCGCGCTCTTTGTGCTGAGCGGTTTCTTCATGGCGTGCAATCATGCATCAGCGCCCCTGAGAGTCTGTTCACGACGGCACACCCTTGACCCACGCAGCCTGAGGGATTACGGCCGATTCTGCGTCGTTGCCAGCAATGACAACGGTCCAATGAGAACGCACGTAAATGAATTCGCAAAGAGTCTGTTCATGGCGCATTCTCCACAGAAATGTCTTGCTGTCATAAGTATAGTTAGACGCTGGATAGCGGTTGCAGTAAGCACACTTCCAGGAAACCGCACCATTGGCGATTATGTCCGCGCCCGGCCATCGTTGAGAAGCCTTGAATGGGTCATTCGATGTCGCGTGCAGCCGCATCGATCCAGAGCAACACGCTATCGCTCCCTTATCCGGGTAAGGGAAGTGTTGCCGACAAACCGTCCATCGTGGATTTTAGCCAAAGTTGCACCTGGATCAAGAACACGAAGTCGCCACCATACCGTTTCTTGTAGTAGCATTGCCGGGATGAGTAGGAGATTATGAAGGAGACTCGTCTTTCTAAAGCCGAAACTCGCATCCTAGAACAATACTGGAGACTGGGGACCGCATCGGTGCGCGAGATCTTGGAAAGCCTCCCCGAGGATGAACGTGTTGCTTACACCACCGTGCAAACGCTGGTCTATCGGCTTGAGGAGAAGGGTGCGCTGCGAAAGGTAAAGAAAATCGGCAATGCTCAGCTCTTTCAACCAGCCCTCGATCAAAGCCAACACCGCGGCCAGCTGGTACGGGATTTGCTCGATCTGTTCGGCGGTTCTCCGCGACTGCTTGTTTCTAACCTACTCGAGAACGGAGCCCTTACCTTGCGGGACCTGAAGGCACTGCAGAGTGCGGCACGCAGTGATAGGAGCGGCCACGCACGTGGAGGCAAACGTGCATGAGCATATCGCACGCGCGATGTACTACCTGAGCGTTCACCTGCTGTTTGCCTCGATTGTCGCGTCGGCGACGTGGACGTTGACAGCACTTCTGCGTGCGAGCGCAACCACAAAATATTGGATCTGGGTTGCCACCGCATTCAATTTCGTGTTGCCTTCAGGAGCGCTCATCGATAAGCTTTGGGCGCCGCATTTGATGTGGGCTAGTCCGATCGGTGCTATTGGCGATCCGGTATGGGATATGACATACGGTCGGTCGGCCGTAATCCTTGGAGTCACATGGATGACTGGCGCACTCTCCATGCTTGGCCGACTAATTTCGGGCATATGCAGAGATCGTCGCGAGGCGCAAGCGCTGGCCCCTTTTAGCGATCGCGGCCTGAGGTATGATTTTCAAGCAGATGGCATTCCCGTGAGCTTCGGCGACAGGCATCTGAGTCCCACAGTTCGCGGAGTTCTTTATCCTCGTATCCTGCTACCCATCGGCATCGACCGGCTGCTCAATCCCCGTGAATTTCAGGCTGTCCTGATTCACGAGGTGGTTCATGCAAGACGCCGCGATAACCTGATCCGTTTGCTGTATGAAGCTTCGCTGTGCGCCTTGTGGTTCCATCCGCTTATGTGGCTTGCTGGGGTGCGGATTGGCCTGTACCGCGAGCTCTCTTGCGATGAATTTGTCATCCGGCGTGCACACGGGCAAGAACTCGTTTCAGCGCTCGCCAAACTCGCAGTTCCGAAACAAGTCGGGATTCTGCAAGCTACAGCCTCATCGCATTTGAGCTATCGCTTGGCACGCCTGGCCGGGCCGACGCAAACGACGTATCGCGCAGCAAGCCTGCTATTGACATCACTGTTTGTCGCTGTCATCGCCGCGGGCATTTTTCAAACCATCGCTCATACGGCCTGCTGTTTCGTCATAAAGCACTGACCAGGGCGCAATCCTCGCTCACCCATAAGGGCCTGCAACGTCCAATTGCATATCATACGTAGTATGTAGTAGCGTAGACGTAATACGTAGTAGACGGGAAAATGGTGGGGCTGGCAGGAGCGCATCGGCGCGATTGAAGCTGGGAAGTCTGCTGCTCTCGTAGCTGTTACAGGAGACCCCGAATTGCGGACATTACGGAGCCCGAGCGAGTGCGACTTCTGACGAAAGATGGGGCGAGTCGTTCGCAGCGCCTTGTCGCATCATTGAGACAATTGAAGGAGACAATTTAATGAAGAGAGCACGAATATTGTTGTTCCTTGCTTCTGTCGGAGCCGGCGCTCTCATTACCAGCGCTGCTTACCGACCCTCCGCAATGAGCGCCGTCGCGAATGCCTCTGGCGCGCAACAATCACCGCAACCGGCGGCCACTATTGCTTCCGTCCTGGATCGCGACATCAGCGCCGTCGAAAAACAAATCGTCGACGCCTCCGACGCGATGCCCGAAGACAAATTCAATTTCACTCCGGAAGCCCTCCACATACCGGGCAGCAACTACCGAGGTGTTCGCTCTTTCTCTGTCCAAGTAAAGCACATCGCTGCTTCGAACTGGTTCATCTGGTCCCCTCTAACCGGTGACAAGCTTCCCGAGGGCTTGAAGGACGACGGAAACGGTCCCGCGAATCTCCAAACCAAGGCGGACATTATCAAATTCCTCAAAGACTCCTTCGCTCTCGGTCACAAAGCGGCCGCCACGCTGACCGCGGAAAACATGTTGCAATCCCCCCCGAACAGTAAATCCACTCGCCTGCATTTGGCTGAATTCGGCGTTGCTCACGCTTACGATCATTATGGACAAATGGTCGAATACCTGCGAATGAACGGGATCGTTCCGCCGGCCAGTCGTCCCAAATCCGAGTGATTGGGATTAGCTGGCGTGGGACGCAATCAAATTGAGGAGAGCCAAGAATGAAGCAGCTACGAAACCGGCTTGCCCTTGCGGTATTCATCTTCGTCGTCTCGGCAAACGCAGCTCGAGCCCAACAATCACAGCCTGCGGCTCCGCACACGATTGAGCTGAAGTCTACTGACGGCACGCTACTGAAGGCCACTTTTTTCCCCTCTGCAAAGCCAGGCCCCGGCGTGCTGCTCTTCCATCAGAGCAACCGCACGCGCACATCTTGGGACGACGTGCCTCGCCAGCTGGCAGCCGCTGGAATCAACACGCTCACAATCGATGAGCGCGGCTTCGGCGAAAGCGGTGGCAAGAAAGAGGCAAGGGAGATGTACCACGATGGCGATCTGGACGCGGCTTTCGAATATCTGGTTTCGCAGCCGGGCGTGCAGCGCGACGTCATCGGCGCGGGTGGAGCCGGATGGCTGGGCGTCGACAATTCCGTTGAAACGGCACGCCGTCATTCCGCCGAAGTGAAATCGCTGGTACTCATGTCGGGAGAAACGTTACTGCCTCAACTGCGATTCCTGCGACAGGCCTCGCAATTGCCGGGACTGTTCGTCGTGTCCGATGATGACGAATATCCTCCTACGGTCGAGGCGATGGAATGGCTCTACGACTGTTCCGCCAGCCTGCAAAAACAGTTCATCCATTACGTCGGGCCCAAAGGGCCGTGGCTATGGTATGAGACCTCTGACGTCAGCAAAGTCCCTGCGACCGGGAGTCATGGAACTGATTTGTTCAAACGGCATCCTGAGCTACCCGCCACCATTGTCGATTGGTTTGTCACAACTCTGATCAGAACACCGGGCCACGCCCCAGCCGACGCCGTGGCATCTGCAGCAATTCTCGACCAAATCGAGATGCCCGGCGGGGTCGTCCGGGTCACACAGCAACTAATGGGGGCCCGGCGCAAAGACCCTAAGGTGCAGTTGTGGCCAGAAGTCAACGTAGACATCATCGGCGAGGACCACATGCGCGAGGCTGATGTCGTAAGGAAAGCCGGCCATCTGCGCGAGGCCGAAATGGAGATGAAAGTCGGCATTGACATTTTCAAGCTAAATCTCCTCGCTTACCCGGATTCGGCCGACGCGCACTACAATCTGGCCGATGCGTACTTACGAGTGGGAGAGAAGGCGCTGGCGCGCCAGTACGCCGAGAAGGCGATGGCCATGATCGATGCGCACGCAGCGCCGTTGTCGTCGTGGTCCGACACCGAACAGCGTCGAGCTGAAATTCGCAATGCTGTGAAGGATGTTCTCAGGAAGCTCGCCACGACCGCAGCTACCACTTCGGGGCGCGCGCCCGAAGAGAATCGATCGCGGTAACTCCCGCATGACGGACTACCCTTACGTAACCCGGTAAGGTAAGGTTTGCCGACTATTCACCCACAACCTAGTCCTTGACTTCCCCCAAACGCCGTTTCTGGTCCGTCCTCGTTGACTTCGGCTTCATCGCATCCCTAACATTAAATCCTGAGTTCCCTCGCATGATCGGCCAGACCATCTCGCACTACCGCATCCTCGAGAAGCTGGGCGACGGGGGGATGGGCGTCGTCTACAAGGCCGAGGATTTGACGCTTGGCAGGTTCGTCGCCCTCAAATTCCTGCCGCAGGATGTCGCCCAGGAACCTCAAGCTCTGAGCCGCTTCCAGCGCGAGGCCAAAGCTGCCTCCGCTCTCAATCACCCTGGCATCTGCACCATCTACGAAATCGACGAGCAGGACGGGCACGCCTTCATTGCCATGGAGTACTTGGAGGGCATGACCCTGAAACACCTGATTTCGGTGTGTCCTATCGCGACTGATGTAATTATTGCGCTGGCCATCGACCTTGCCGACGCACTTGACGCGGCGCACGCGAAGGGGATTATTCACCGCGACATCAAGCCCGCGAACATCTTCGTGACCAAGCGCGGGCCTGCCAAGATTCTGGATTTCGGGCTGGCCAAAGTGGTGACGCAAACGCCGTCCGTCAGCCAAATCGCCGAGGCTGAGACCGCTGACGAACATCTTTCCAGCCACGAAGGTGTGGTGGGTACCGTCGCCTTCATGTCGCCAGAGCAGGTGCGAGGCGAAGGACTGGACGCACGTAGCGACCTCTTTTCGTTTGGAGCCACGCTTTACGAGATGACAACCGGAGAGTTGCCATTTGACGGAGTGAATGCAGCGGTCATTTGCGAAGCCATCATGAATCGGGCTCCGGTTGCTGTCGTAAGTCTGAATCGCGATGTCCCCCCCAAGCTGGCAGACATCATCAACAAGGCTCTCGAGAAGGATCGCAACGTGCGCTACCAGAGCGCCGCCGACATGCGAACGGACTTGCAGCGGCTGAAGCAGGACACGGAAATGGCGCGAATGCCGGTGGCTGTGGTGGAGGAACTCGAGCTTCGCCCGACTGGACCCTTCGACCACGCTAAGAGCAGGCAAAGGGTGCAGGCCGATTTAAAACGTCTCAGCCGGGATACTACCTCCGGGAAGGTCGTGGTAGTAACCGGTCCAGCGCGCATACTCAAGTTAGCCTGGCAGTGGGCGCCCGCAATTGTACTGGTAATGTTGGTCGGCGCCGTGGCATTTGCCTGGCTCACCTCTCCGTCGCCTCCGCCCAGAGTGACGGCGACGACGCAACTCACCCGCGATGGCATCCCTAAGATCGGAGTGCTTACAGATGGCGCCCGGCTGTACACAACCGAGGCGGGCAACGCGGACCGGATCGTTCAGGCTTCCACGAGTGGCGGCGAGACTTCTGCCATCCCCACTCCATTTGCCAACCCGATCGTTAACGCGATCTCGCCCGATCACAGCCAGCTGTTGGTCCTGGATAGCGTGGGCAGCGAGGCCGAGTCGAAGTTCTGGAGTGTACCCCTGCCGTCCGGAGCTCCTCGCCGTCTCGGCGATCTTGCCGGCCAGAGCGGCACATGGTCACCCGATGGTCGCCACGTCGTGTTTTGCACTGGATTAGACATCTATCAGGCTAACGCCGATGGCACCGATCCGCACAAGCTGGCCACCGTTTCAGGCGATCCCAAAGGACTCCACTTTTCCCCGGATGGGGCTCGCATCCGCTTCTCCATTGCTACGCCCGAGAACGACTCGTCGGCGCTCTGGGAGATTCGTTCCGACGGCAGCGATCTTCATCCTCTGTTTCCGGGATGGCACAGTCCGCCCGTTGAATGCTGCGGCGTATGGACGCCGGATGGCCGCTACTATCTTGTCGCGAGCGGCTTTCCGGAAAGCAACGTCTGGGCAGTGCGTGAACCGGCGGGACTGTTTCGTCGGCATTCTTCCATGCCCTTCCAACTGACCACTGGTCCGTTATCCTACACCTCTTTGACGCCCAGCATAGATGGCAAGAAGCTCTTTGTGCACGGGTCGCAGTTCCGCGGAGAACTGGTCCGCTACGACCCCAAGTCGCAGCAGTTTGTGCCCTTTCTTTCCGGGATTTCGGCTGGAGAACTGGACTTCTCCCACGACGGCAAGTGGGTCACGTACGTTTCCTACCCCGAATACACGCTCTGGCGTAGCCGCACGGACGGCAGCGAGCGTTTGCAGCTAACGTATCCGCCAGTTTCTGCCGGTCTGCCTCGCTGGTCTCCCGACGGCACCCAGATCGCGTATGTTGACACCCAACTTGGCCGGCCCTGGAAGGCTTTTCTGATCTCCGCTCAAGGTGGTTTGCCCAAGGAGGTCTTCCCAGAAAACCACACTCAGGTAGACCCGAGTTGGTCCCCCGATGGCAAGAAGCTCGCCTTGGGTCGAACCCAGGAAACCGGTCAGACGGAACCGTTGCTGATCCAGATTGTGGACCTCGTTACTCAGCAGGCCTCGACCATCCCCGGCTCAGAAAATCTGTACAGTCCCCGCTGGTCGCCCGATGGGCAATATTTAGCCGCGCTCAGCCAGGACTCCACGAAACTCTTCTTATTCAACTTTAAGACCCAGAAATGGTCGAACTGGATCACGGAACCGGGAGGTTTCGGCTTTCCGAACTGGTCACCCGACGGGCGCTACCTTTACTACGACATCGCGTTCAGCGAGCATCCCTCCTTTCAACGGAGCCAGGTCGGCAAGACCCGCTCGGAGCTTCTGGTCGATTTGAAGGCCTTGACCAGATTCAGGAGTCGTGCGGCTGGCCCCTGGAGCAACATTGCCCCCGACGGCTCCGCTCTCTTCGTCCGTGACTTGAGTACCGACGAACTTTACGCTCTCGATTTGGAACTGCCGTAGTTGACGTTTGCTCGTGACAGATTGCACTCGCCCACAAGACTCAACGGCACTAGTCCTGATGCCTAGCCGTCAGGACTGATGAAAAAACCGAAAACCTTGCTTTCCAGAAGTCCTAGTGTTGTATCAGAAGCGACCGCAGAAGAGGAGTTAGGGAGCCTCGTCAGAATGTGCGGCGGTCGCTTTTGATACAACGACTTGAAGGAAGCCGCTGGCGTTTGCGGCGGACGCGGTCAGCTATGGGATTTGAATCGACTTTGGCTTGGAAGTTGTTGTATTGAGAGGAGTTGCGTGAGGACCCCGTTATTGATGCTCATCGATATACTGCTGACATCGCTATCCATGTTCACATCATCGTAACGCACCACGGTCAGTCCTTCAAGGCTCTACCGGGTCCTCTACCGGGGTCACGCCAAAATTTTGGACTTCGGTCTCGCCAAGGTCATGGCATCAGCTGTCAGCAGTCAGAATGAGGCTGCGCGAACCGAAACTTTGGAAGCGCATTTGACCAGTCCCGGTTCTACGCTGGGGACGATCGCGTATATGTCGCCAGAACAAGTCCGAGCCAAGGAATTGGACGCACGAACGGACCTGTTTTCCTTCGGCGTGGTGCTCTACGAGATGGCGACGGGCACTTCGCCCTTTCGTGGAGAAAGCTCGGGACTCATATTCAACGCCATTTTGGAACGGCAACCAATTCCAGTGGTGCGGATGAATCCCGAAATATCGCTCGATCTTGAACGCATCATCAATAAGCTGCTAGAGAAAGATCGCGAAATCCGTTATCAGGTAGCTGCGGAGTTGCGCGGGGACTTGAAGCGGTTGCAGAGAGACACAAGCGCGAGCCTGGGCTTATCGAGTGGAACGGCATCAGGCGAACCCGCATCAGGCGGAAAGTGGACAGGCGGGGTTCCCCCTCCGATACCTAGGCTGCGCTCCGTCTCGAATGGTTCTTCATCGAGCCGAGTGATTGCGGAGGCTGCCCGCGAACACAAGTGGGGTCTGCTTGTGGCGGGGGTGGTGGGCGTGCTGGTGCTGATTGCAGCCGGGTTTGGGGTTCGCTCGTTTCTTCCTAGAGGGAGTAGACCGGCATTTGCGAACTACACGATTTCGACGATCCCTGAGACTACGCAGGCACGATCAGTTGCGATCTCCCCCGATGGAAAGTATCTGGCGATGGTTCGTCAAGATGAAAAAGGCCGGGAAAGCCTGTGGCTGCGGCATTTGCCCACCAACAGCAATACGCAGGTAATACCGCCGGTCCGACTAGCGAGCTACGATGGTGCCCAGTTTTCTCCTGATGGCAACTACATCTATTTTCGCCGGAGTGGCGGTGGGGACGACGCCAAGAGGTTTGACCTTTATCGCGTGGCCGTTTTGGGCGGTACAGCCAGCCTGCTTGCACGCGACGTCGATTCATCTCCGACATTTTCTGCTGACGGGTAGCGGATGGCGATTCTGCGAGATAACAATCCCACAATGGGCAAATATCAAATTCTGATTCTGGATCGGGACGGCAGAAACGAAAAGCCTCTGATTACCGAAGACCATCCTACTCCCATAAACCCCGCTTGGTCGCCGGATGGGAAAGTGATCGCGTGTTTCAGGGATGCGCCCGACAAGAAAGTAACCGAAGTGACAATCATCGACACGGACACCGGCAAACCTCGAACTCTCGCCCGGCTGAACATATTCAGGGAATTCCTGGGCAACCTGACATGGATGCATGACGGCCGGGGCTTGCTCTATGTCGATAACGAGCTGCAGAGCGGACGCATCGGTTTCATCGGGTATCCGAACGGCGATCTACAGACAATCGCGACGGAAACCAGTGGGTACCGGGATATCAGTCTCGCGCCCGACGACCGGACGCTGGCCGCGGTGGTTGAAAATGAAAGTTACGGCCTCTATTTACTGCCGATGACCGCTGGAGTTGTGGGGACCGATCAGTTGATCGACTTGCATGTTCCGATGCAGGGAGGCTGGGACTCATCGTGGACGCAAGATGGCAAAGTACTGGCTAATCCTTCTGGCGGCATCTATCTTCTGGAGCCGAAAACCGGCAACAAGACGACCATTCTCGCCGACGAGAAACAACCTGCATTCATGCCACTGATCTGTGGAGACGACCGGACGATTGTCTTCATTAGCGTAGTTCCTGGCACGCCGAGCATAAATATTTGGAAAATCGATCGGAACGGACAAGGCTTGCAGCAGCTTACTTACGGGAACGAAGATATTTTCCCGGTGTGCTCAAAAGATTCCAAGTGGGTCTACTTCCGGGATGGGAGGGCGCAGTCGATCATGAAAGTTTCGCTGGATGGCGGCGCTCCTACCAAAATCGCCTCTGGATTTTTTTCGCAGATCGCACAGTCAGTGGACGGTAAACTCCTGGCATTTTTAAACGCACCAGAATTCAAAGGCGGTAAGTACGATTTCCAGATCATGTTCGTTTCCACCGATGGATCGACCCCGCCAGAACCGATCGATGCCGATCCACGTTTTGGACGTGAAGATCGTCCTTATGCCGGACTGTTGCGATTCATGCCTGACGGGAAGGGGTATGCGTACGGCGTTCTTGAGGATTCGGTGAGCAATATCTGGGTGCAGCCGCTGGATCGGTCGGCCGCCAGACCGCTGACACACTTCACCTCGGAGATGATTCGCGATTTCGAGTGGTCCCCGGATGGTAAGAACTTGATTGTCGTTCGGGGTCACAACGACTCTGCGGTCGTCCTGCTGCACACCGGCACACAGGAATAAGCCTACTGCTCGCGTCTCGTAATCCGTCTGAGAATCGGAGCCTCATTGCTTTCACAGCATGGTCGAGGCGGGTTCATGCCGCGATTATGGCTGCACAGGCATTCCAGAATGCGATCGAACGCGGACATCTGCTGGGCGACGTACCCGCACTTGTTATCGTTGGCATTGCGCTGATCGCGCTCGCGCCAGGAAAGCAATCGGCGTAGCGGGCATCGGGAGCAACTTCTAACAGTGTTGCTGTCAGGGAGGTGACCTTTGCCTTGCGTCAAAACGTATACCGGGCGAACCAGCGGAATCCGCAAATCTGGGCTAACGGATTCATTGTCTTGCGGCTGCTGCGGCGAAAGCCTTTTTGACCAGCGGGGCGGCAAGGGCTTGGGAGAGCCTGAAATCGCGGGATTTCCCCTTTCAGGCGTCCATCAGATGTTCCCCTCGTTGACTTCGTCTTCCTCACATCCCTAACATTGCAGCCTGAGTCCTTCGCAAACCATGATCGGTCAGACCATTTCGCATTACCGCATCGTCGAGAAGCTGGGCGGCGGCGGGATGGGTGTCGTTTACAAAGCTGAGGACACGGAACTTGGTCGCTTTGTCGCACTGAAGTTTCTGCCCGAAGACCTAGCCCAAGACCCGCAAGCACTCGAACGATTCCGTCGCGAGGCTCGTGCAGCTTCCGCGCTGAACCACCCGAACATCTGCACCATCTACGAAATCGGCAAGCACGAGGGGCAGTCGTTCATCGCGATGGAATATCTCGATGGAATGACGCTGAAGCACCGGATCGCTGGGCGTCCTCTGGAAATTGAAGTCATTCTCCCGCTCGCCATCGACATTGCCGACGCACTCGACGCGGCTCACTCCGGTGGGATCGTTCACCGCGACATCAAGCCTGCAAACGTCTTCGTCACCAAGCGTGGCAATGCCAAAATTCTTGACTTTGGACTGGCGAAGGTTAGTCCGGTGAGCGGCACCGTTATGGGAGTGGCGGCAGGAACGTCGCAGGCGACCATCGAGTTGAGTGCCGAGCACCTGACAAGCCCCGGTTCGGCACTGGGCACTATCTCCTACATGTCACCGGAACAGGTGCGGGCAAAAGAACTGGATGCTCGCACAGACCTGTTTTCCTTTGGTGCGGTTCTCTACGAAATGGCGACAGGGACATTGCCATTCCGGGGAGAAAGTTCAGGTGTGATTCTCAAAGCCATTCTGGATGGGACACCAACTTCGTCAGTGAGGCTGAACCCCGACGTGCCAGAAGATTTGGAACGGATCATCAACAAGTGTTTGGAGAAAGACCGGAACCTACGGTATCAGCACGCCTCCGAGATTCGTTCCGATCTGCAACGGCTGAAAAGGGACGCAGAAAGCGGACGCCTAACAGCAAGTTCGGTCAGAACGGTGGTACTTGAAGCTCCCACGGCTCACAAGAAGGGACTTTGGAAGATTGCGGTTCCGATTCTGCTGGCCGCCGCACTCATAGCGGGTGGTCTTTATTATCGTTCGCTTCAAACCAAGCCCCTGACCGAGAAGGACACCATCGTTCTCGCCGACTTCGACAACAAAACTGGGGATACCGTTTTTGATGATGCGCTGAAGCAAGCGATGGTCGTGGAACTGGGGCAGTCTCCCTTTTTGAATGTCCTCTCCGACCGAAAGGTCAACGAGACCTTGCGAATGATGGGGCGTCCCGCGAACGAACGCATCACGGCTGATGTGGGCCGAGAGCTTTGCCTGCGGACAGGAAGCAAAGCCCTGCTGGGCGGAACGATCTCCAGTTTGGGCAGCCATTACCTTGTTGACCTGAATGCGGCGGCGTGCAGCACAGGCGACACCTTAGCCAAAGAACAGGTCGAGGCCACAAGCAAGGAAGATGTTCTGAAGGCTCTGAGTCGAGCTTCTTCCAGTCTACGCACCAAGCTGGGAGAATCACTTCCGTCGGTGCAAAAGTTTGATGTTCCGATTGAAGCTACGACATCTTCCCTCGAAGCCCTGAAAAACTACAGCATGGGTGTCAAATTGAAGAACGAAAAGGGAGACATCCCTAGCCTCCCATTTCTGAAGCGGGCGATTGAATTGGACCCTGAGTTCCCCATGGCGTATGCCGGACTAGCGATGACGTACGAAAATCTCGGTCAATTTTCCCTCGCATTGGAAAGTGCGACGAAGGCCTACCGACTGCGCGATCGAGTCAGCGAGCGGGAGAGACTGCGTATCACGACGGCCTATTTCGTGGCTACAGGAGAGTTCGAGAAAGCGACGCAGGCTTGTGAACTGTGGGCGGCAAACTATCCTCGTGATTCGATTCCACACATTAACATGGGGTCGAACTATTCCGTCATGGGGCAACCTGAAAAAGCTCTTACAGAATTTCAGGAGGCGTTGCAGCTTGATCCGGACAATGTCACCATCTATGCGGCTCTGGGGGCAGCATACCTCCGCTTGAACCGCTTAGATGAAGCCAAAGTCACCTTCGATCAGGCATTCGCGCACAAGCTGGATAGTGGATATCTGCGGTTGAACATGTACGATCTTGCTTTTCTGCGGGGAGATTCTGCGCAGATGGAGCAGCAGGTAGCTTGGGCTGGGGACAAACCCGGAAACGACGACGACTGGCTGCTGTCAATGCAGTCTGATACAGAAGCCTACTACGGGCGGCTGAGCCAAGCGCGGGACTTTTCACGCCGAGCGGTGGACTCGGCTGTCCGCTCTGACGCCAAAGAAACCGCAGCTTTGTGGCAGATCAATGCAGCCCAGCGTGAGGTGGAGGTGGGCAACAAGGCGGGTGCGAGTCAAGGAGTCAACGCGGCTTTGGCGCTGTCTCCGGGGCGAGATGTGACGGCAATGGCAGCCCTAACGTTGGCTCGCGTCGGCGACATTACGCGAGCCAATGCGCTAGTTGAGGAACTGGAGAAGAGCTACCCAGCATATGCCCTCCTGAAGCTCTACTGGCTACCAACGATCAACGCCGCCATCGAAATCAGCAAGGGACACTCGTCTCAAGCGCTTGTGTATCTGGAAGCTGCCGCTCCATACGAACTGAGTGAGGTAGGAAACCTATACCCGGCGTATCTGCGCGGCCAAGCCTACCTGCTGGCGCACAACGGTACAGCCGCAGCCGTTGAGTTCCAGAAACTACTCGACCATCGGGGTATCGTATTCAACTTTGTCACAGGATCACTGGCGCACCTTCAAGTTGGCCGTGCTTACGCGATGACAGGCGATAGCACTAAAGCCAAAGCTGCGTACCAAGATTTCCTCACCCTCTGGAAAGACGCCGACCCGGACATCCCCATCCTGAAGCAAGCCAAAGCCGAGTACGCGAAGTTGCAATAGCTGCCGATGGCAGGAAACAGTCTTTCCATGTCGTTCACTGTTCACCGATCATTCGCGCAAACAGGCAGTTCCGAGAATGCCGGCCGACCATCCTGGGCGGATGACGGGCTAACCTTCCGTTATCCGGTAGGGGAAGGTTTGCCGACAAACCGGGAGTCATGTCCGCGTGGTTCCGTAGTGTCCTGCAGCGTGCCTGTTTGTTTGCAGGCCATCGATGTTGATCAGGCAGGACAAGGATTTGTTACGGCTGTATTTCTGGACATTATCGAGCGTTCAGCCGGTATAGGGCGCCGCAGCGTCGCTACCGACTCTCGACCATTCCTCAAAAGGCGTTGCGGACGGCAGCAACCGTCCCGGGTTCATGACATTGCCTGGGTCGAGTCCAGATTTGATTGCAGCTACGGCCATCACTCCCACGGTCGAAATGTCATCGGTGAGCCACGGCAGGTGTTCGGTGCCGACCGCGTGGTGATGTGACAGAGTCGCCCCGTGATCAATGAACGACTGCTGTATCGCTCGTTTCACCCGAAGATACTGTTGCATTTCGTTTCCCCGCTGCTGCCGGCAACCGAATGTCAAATAGAGGCTTGCTCCGCAGTGATACGTGTGGCTGATATGACATCCGACCCAGGGCTTTACCCCGCTCTCAAGGATTGCCGTGCTTAGGGCTGCGCTCGTCGCCCGATAAAGAGGGACGATGTTGCTCCAGACCGTTGAGGTCTCGCTCACGTCAGTCGTGATCCCGCGGTCCAGGAGGAAATCACGTATGTGTGGAAAGTCGTATTTCGTGGATTCGAAAGACTTCCCTGAACTAGTGCCTAGATCCACCGCGCCGAAGCGACGGTAGATCGCGCTAACCTGATTGTGCTGGCGGGCAACGCCAGCTTTGCTCCCCTCAAAAGTGGTGAGCATAAGGCACGCCCGCGCGAAATCGAAACCCTTTACCCGGAGGTAGCTCTTCATCGCTCTGGTCACCGCCTGCGACAGCCGCGATGACGGCGGTTTGAATGCTAGCGACAATGCCGTCTTGCCGGGGTCGTTGAGGCGGAACATTGAGGGCACACACTCTTTTCGCACACACTCATGCATGGCCTGGATACCGCTTTCGAAGTCGAGAAACAGGTAACCGTGAGTGCGGCGCAACTCCGAACGGGGATGAACTCGCATCGTGGCTTCTGTAATGACTCCCAGAGTTCCCTCACTGCCGATGCACAAATGATTGACATCGACACCATTCGAGGACTTGGGCACAACTCGCGTCGCCAGTACCCCTACGGGCGTGACCATCCGTAGCGCAATGACCATATCTTCGATCTTGCCGTACTTGTCGCTCTGCATTCCGGCAGACCGTGTGGCGATCCACCCGCCGAGCGTAGAGTGCAGGAAGGAGTCTGGAAAGTGGCCGAGGGTTAGTCCATGGCCCTGTAGTTGCTCTTCAAGATCGGGGCCAAACGCACCGGCCTCGATGCGCGCCGTAAATGACTCCGCATCTACCGCCAGCACGCGCCGCATGCGTCGCATATCAAGCGACACCACCATGCGGCGGTCGCTTCGCTCCAAGCAGCCAGCGATATTCGAACCGCCCCCAAATGGGATGACCGCGACACCGTGATGCGCCGCTGCCCGTATTGTGACGAGCACATCATGCTCATTTTCGGGATAAAGCACCAAGTCAGGAGCACCGTCAGCCATTCCCCGCCGCATACGAAATAGGTCGCGGAAGCCCTTGCCGTATGCGTGGACCAAACGCTCGTGACGGCTGTCGCAGATCTGATCGACGCGCATCGAAAGGCGCAGCTCAGCCAAAAAACCGTCATGACAAACTGCTTTGCGCACCTGCGCGGCGTCGATCGGTACGGGCAAGGTGTCTAAATTTCTCTTCTTCTACACCGAGTGCCGCTTTGGCATAGGGCCACAAACCAGGATGGGCACGAGAGTCGAAGCTGACTCCATCGTCTCCCCACCCCCACCATTTCATATGCTTGGCCGTGTACATAGCCCCTCTAGGATCTACAGGTTTGGACTGCTTGAACGGGCGCGTCACGCAAGCACATTCAAATGCCGCGCCAATGTACTATTTTCAACTTGCCTATTCCGACGCACTGTTGCTCTGGTAACTCTTCGTGTTGCGGCCTCCTTGCGCCACAACAGAGACGGAAACTGTCGCTGGCTGTTCTTCTCCAGACGGTCTAGCCAGGTCTCCCACGGGAGGCCGCCGCCGTTTCAGTCCGCGGATGCGCTGTTCGAGCAATTCGACAGCAGCCCTCCGAGGGCCACGCCCCGACCGAAAGTCAAACTGATTCGATTCGAATGAAATCGGCTCTCCGAATCGAACGGTGACGGGCCACGGCCGCGGCATGAATTTTCCTTTTGCCAGAATGTTATGGGCACCATCGATATGCGCGGGCACCACGGGTACTCCAAGGTCGAGTGTAAACAGCCCAGCGCCACTTTTGAATGTCCCGATCTCGCCATCCAGCGACCGCGTACCTTCTGGATAGAGAATCAGATTGCCGTGCGTCCGCTGTAGAAACTCCCCACACATCGCCAAACTGCGCCGGAGCGACTTGTGTCGTGCTTGGCGATCGATCGGTATGACATTCATGAATCGAGAGACTAAGAACCTCGCCCTCCAAGAATAAAAAAAATAATCACTGGCACCGAGCAGTGCGAATGCAGAAAACGGAAGCCCCGAAGCTGTCATCAGAACTGCGCTATCGACATGGCTCGTATGATTGCTACAGATGATGAACGGGGAAGCCGGAAGTTGATTCCGCCCCACAACGGTAAGACGACAATAGAAGATAAAGAACGCTCTGCAAAAGGCTTCAAACATGGCGCTACCCGCAATCGGCGCCAAGAACATACCCTCCGTTTTGCCCCGGTCCGTCAATCGGATGTCCAGTGTTGTATCGATTGCTATCTGATGAGGCGCGTAGTTCGTCAGAGTCCCACAGAGCTTCTTACGCTCCAGAGGTGCCAATGACTTACGAAACGGGGTTGATCACCTCGTAGAGCCCAGCCTGCAGTGATTCTTTCTCTCACACCCTGAAGCAGCCCCCACACCCGCTTTACTGTAGCTCGGACCGAGATGTTGGGCAATCAGGTCGGCTATGACAGGATACCCTGTCGTAAGCGCAGCATCACCGGCGGTCGATTAGGCGACTTCTCAGGATCGTGCTCGAGTCACGGCCAACCCTTACCTAATCGGGTAAGGTAAGGTTTGCCGACAATCCGGGATTGATCGAGTCGGATCTCGAACTTAATTTCGGCGAGCCGCTGTCCTGGGGAACACTGCGTTGGCCGACCTTCACCAAGACGCTCCTAAATGGGCGGGAACCTTACGAACAGATTTGACGACAGCGTGGCCGGAAGGCAGTTCTTCCCACAACCCTGGCTAGCATGTTCCGCTGGGACGACTGGGTGTCCCGGATTCCTGAGTCGGAAGTGTCTGCGTGGCTGGCACTGTGAATGGTGTCGTTCCAGCCAGGTTGGCCGCGCATTCTAAGATCGCCTGTGCATCGCCTTGCAGAGTAAACGGCAAACTCGGAATGGACTGGTCGGGATTCTTGAAATTAAACGCGCTCGTTAAGTCTCCGACCGCCGCCCGGCGCCAGGCGCTCAAATTGGGCACTTCGGCCCCGAATCGAGTTTCGAGAAATCGTAGGACCGAAGTGTGATCGAAGAGGTCCGAGGACACGAATCCGCCACGACTGAACGGCGAGACAATCATCAACGGTACACGAAAACCTAACCCGATTGGCCCGGCGATCGCCGGACTGCCAACTACGGTCGGATCCGGAACTGCGGGCGCGGTCACATATTCGCCGGGCGTGCCCGGAGGCGCCGAGACCGGTGCAACATGATCAAAGAATCCACCATTTTCATCGTAGGTAACCAACAAAACCGTCTTCGCCCACAATGCAGGGTTCGCACTGAGAGCACTGACGACGAGGGAAATAAGATTCTCTCCGAACAACGACGGCGCAGGCGGGTGTTCCGAAGTCAGAATCGACCCTATGAGCCACGATACTTGGGGCAGATTGTCGAGCGCCACATCGGACAGGAAGTCGACGGGAAACTGTGGCCCAAATGCATTCTGATGCAGCACCGATGCAGGATCCTGGAAATTCTTGAAATAGGAGAGCACATTGTCCGACAGAATCCCGCCCAGGATATTCTCATCCGGTGACGAGTAAACCTTCCAGGAAATTCCCCGAGCCTGAAGTTGCTCGGGCATGGTCGTATAAGTGAGACGGCCGTACATTGCCGAGCGATTTGTGACGATCGTCTGCAAAATCGGTCCGCCATTTTTCCCATCTGGATCGATCGAGGCCGCCATCGTATAGAGGCGATTCGGATCGGTCGGTCCGATTACCGAGCAAAAATAGTTGTCGCAGATCGTGAAGCCGTCGGCCAGAGCGTAGTAATAAGGAAGGTCTGCGCGGGTGTAATAACCCATGCTCAATACCGCGTCGCTGGAATCAATCGATAGACGCGAACTCACAAAACCGTCCATCTTGCCGTTGTCCCAGCTTTGATGTTGTGGCACCCACTCGTGGCTAATGTCGTGCGTGCACGCCGCATTCGCCTGGGAGGTGTCCAAGTGAAACGGCAGGAGCTGTCCCACCGGTGAGGTCGTGGTGTTCGCTGGATCAGGTTGCTGGAATGCCGCGCTTTGATCGGAAAATCCGCGAACGCCCCGGTAGCTTCCAAAGTAGTGATCGAACGAGCGGTTTTCTTGAATCAGGATCACCACATGTTCGATGTCAGTCAACTTGGCACAACCGGAGGAAATGGACGGAACCAAGTTCGAAATACTGCAACCCTGCAAGCCCAAGGACACTAGCTCTGCCGCTGCCGCCGCGGTTCCGATTTTAAGTAGTTCTCGTCGAGTGAGATTCCTCATAATTCCGAAGGCTTAGATGCACTCGCTCGAGCAAAGGTAGGACCGGTCCCCAAGGCCTTTGTCGTCGGCAAGCCGAAATGCAGCGATCCTGACCACGTCGACGTGATTGGGAGGAATTTACCCGAGAGTAGAACGCTTGTGTTTTCAGACACTTCGGTGTTGATCTTCAATTGATGCGCCCTGCATTGATCTCCTGTTTGATTTCCAGCATCTTGGCCTAATACCAAAAGCCTGTAACTAGGCGATGAGACAATCTTCGGCTGTTGTGGGATCGGCTCTGTCCTTCGGCAGCATTGCCTGCGGGCAAGAGAATCAGTCTGCGGCGGCTTGGAATATCGGTTTCTGTTCGGGTGAGCGTTCTTATGTCGGACCTGAAAGGAAATATGAAACTCCAAATGTGCTCATATGCCTCGCGTGCTGCCAGGTTTTCTCGTCTGCCGCATGATTCACCGTGCTGTGCCGCGAGCGCCACGAGCGCTCCGAAAAACACGGCACAGTTCAGCGGTTCGCTGCTGCTCGCGGCAGTTGGCCTCCTCTTTCTGACAGAGACAGGGAGCCTTTTCGCGCAGCAAACGGCGCCTGGTGATCAGGGATGGTCGCAGAACAATCAAGACACCAGACAATACGCGCCAACCGAGCAATCAGAGCAGCAGTCGGACTATGGACAGCAGCCGGACGCGCAACGGCCTTATCCAGATTCCGGCCAGGCGTATCCGCAAGGAGGATATGGCCAGGCGCCGGCCCAGCCACTCGATGCGGTGCAACTCGAACAACTCGTCGCCCCGATCGCGCTTTATCCGGACAGGCTGGTGGCGCAAATCCTGGCCGCGTCGACATACCCCAGTGATGTCGCGGATGCCGACCACTGGCGGCAGACTCAAGGCTATGCCTCCTCTGACCAAATTGCGGCCGGTGCCGACGTCCAGAATTGGGACCCGAGCGTGAAAGCGTTGACGGCGTTTCCTCAGGTGTTGGCGCAGATGGACCGCAACCTGCAATGGACCACCGACTTGGGCAATGCGTACTACAACCAGACACAAGACGTACTCGAGGCAGTTCAGGTGATGCGCCGGCGCGCTGAGCAAGCCGGCAACCTGCAGAGTACACCCCAGCAGGCGGTGCATTACGACCAGGGCTACGTCCAACTGATGCCGGTGGATCCGCAAGTTGTGTACGTGCCGACGTATAACCCATGGACAGTCTACGGAGAGCAAGTTTCGCCCTACCCCGGGTTTTCGCTGCTGGGCGCAGTGGAATCATTTTTCGGCTCATCGCGGATAAATTATGGGCTCGGAATCGCGATGAGCGCCTTCAGCCAGACGCCCTGGGGCTGGCTGGCGTGGGGTTTGAACTGGTTAGCCCAGTCCGTGCTCTTCAACCAGTCGGACTACCATTCGCACAGCGCCACGGTCGCTGATTGGGGATTCCGTCACGATGGGCCGCATGCCTACGCAGGAAGAACATCATTTGCGAGGTACGGGAACGGCCGCACATGGGACGGTTACCGCCGGTTCGGCGGCGGACACAACGCGACCCGCGGACAGGGATTCGGACACACGCCGGGCAGATATGCTGAGAACTGGCGAGGAAACTCCAACGCTGGCTTCCATGCCTTTGGAAGCGGCTACGACCGGGCGCCGCACCAAGCCCACAACCATATGCAGGCCGCAGAAAACGGGAGGCAGTTTAACCGCAGCAACGGATCCGGCTTGAACCGCAGCACGGGAGGAGACCACCGCGGCTGGGCGGGTGGAGGCTACGTCCGTTCAATGCTGGCCCATCGCGCGCCGACCTCGGGTTTTCAAACTAGCGAATTCAGGGGACGGTCTTCCGGAGTTTTCGCGAACAGGGATTTTGCGCACTCCGCCGGAAAACCACCGCACTGGGGTAGCTTCCATATGTTTGGGGGAGGATACGCGCCCAAGAGCGTAAGCACCCGGGGCTCAGGCGGCTTCCACATGGGAGGCGGCGGGCATGCGCCGAAGAGCTTCCACGGCGGCGGCAAGAGTCTCGGCGGAGCGCACTCGCACGGCGGCGGAGGGCACTCCAGCGGTCACGGCGGCAAACATCACCGCTGAAGGGGCAGGCGCGTGACTGCCCGTCGCGACGAAGCGCCGTTGAAACTCAGATACGCTCTCCCGATTCAGACGCGACTAAGTGCGCATGGCCCTGAAGTGTCCACCCGTTGCATTTGAGGGGAACGTAGTCGGTGAGGCATCGAGAGCCGGATTCTGGGCGGATGACGGCAAACCGGAAGTTGCATGACTGGAAAGAATCTTCGCGGCGACGGGCCAGAAGTCGGCTTCGAGGAGATGTGCCATCGATCTCCCCGAAGCCCGTTTGAACGAGGAACTCGAGCGTCGTAATTACGCTCAGACTCTGCTTGCGCACCCTATACCGACACCACTGCCACGTCTACTGCAAACGCCCCTTCGGAGACGCGGAGCAGGCAGTACGCTATTTAGGCCACTACACCCATCGCGTCGCCATCTCCAATCATCGACTCGTTTCTTTCGTCGACAACCAAGTTACCTTTCGCTGGCGCGACCGCGCTCATAACAATCAAGAAAAACTGCTGCCCCTATCCCTCGAGGAGTTCCTGCGCCGCTTCCTCTTGCATGTCCTTCCCAAAGGCTTTGTCCGCATTCGCCACTTTGGCTTCCTCGCTAACCGGCGGCGCGCCACTCTCCTGCCGCTTTGCTTTCACGCACTCAACGCAGTACAGCCATCACACACCGAATCCCAGGCCTCCCTGGCCAAGGAACCGACCCCGCTTTGGCTCTGTCCCAAATGTGGCGGCCGCATGGCGGTCATCGAGAGACTTACCGCTGCCCAGCTCCAACTCCGTTCTCCACCCTTTCTCGCCGGAGCCGCCGCATGAAACTACAAATCCAAACCTCCTCTGTCGCTGCGCTTCGCCACCTGTCGGAGTGGTGCGCTCTTCTTGTCCCTAAACAAGGCTCCCCGCTTCCAATCTCCACCCAAAGTCTTGCTCCAACCACCCCTAAACTACCAGCAAACCAATCCTGCCTGCCCTTTTGTCCACTCCAGGACCTCTACCCGATGCTTTTCTTACCACCCCAACACCATTGAATTTGCATAAGTGCTTCCCCACGGGCGGCTTCCTTCAAACAGCTGTATCGGACGCGCCCCGCACAACGCGGCGTACCTACCTGCGTTCTGTAATCGGGCGCATCCGATACAGCACTAGCGTTTCTCGCTAACTTCCGGTTTGCCGACCATACGTCCAGAATCGTTGAATTCCGCTCTGCGCCAATGATCGGCGAAACCCGGGCTGCCAGAGAAGTGATTGCCCATTCCACGGCTGCCTCGCGCGGAAGAGACATTTCTTACCCCTTGGCGGTCGTACAACGCCGGAGATTCGGTTATCATTGATACTCGGTGCAAGCAGGAATGAAATCGAGTTCATGCATAATCTGGCTCCTCTGCCTGTTGCTGGCGGTCACCTCAGTCGACACCGTACCCGACCCGCCGGCAGTAAATCCGCGCACGGGTAGTATCGCCCACCTGCTGTGGGAAGCGCGCGGCGACGTGCATGAGCGCCGTTTGAAACCCGATTCCTTCCTCTCTTCGCTCCTTCAAATCCGTTGGATCGCCTTCATGTCGTCCTACGAACCGAATCTTCCTAATGATCCGATTGTCCTTGCAGGATTTGCGACCGACCCCTCTCCTCCAGCCATCTAAAGTCGACTCTACTCTTATCTCCACCTGCAAGGCACAGTCGGGACGCATTCTCACCGAAAGCGTTTAGCTCGACGGAAACCTTTATTCCCGAACCGAGTGGCTGCCGGTAGCTGCCTTACGGTCTAGAAATACTTGCCGCACGGAGGCGGGATTCCCTCGGCAACAAGGAGGACAGCGATGAAGACTTCAGAAATACTTAGAGCTTGGTGCAAGATTCTCAAAGGGGAGCGTCCCTCTCTTTCCATTGAGATTACTCGCGAATGCCCGCTGCGTTGTCCCGGATGCTATGCCTACGACGACGCACATCTAGGTGGCGGGATGCCTCTGCGAGGTCTCCGTGATCACAAAGGCCAAGACCTCATAGATGGAGTCCTCAAAATCGTCGACCGACTTAAGCCGTTGCATCTGTCGATCGTCGGTGGCGATCCGCTCGTCCGATATCGCGAGCTCGAGTTAATGATCCCGCTTCTGCTCGATCGAGGAATTCACGTCCAGCTTGTCACCAGCGCATTCCGGCCCCTTTCACCGAATTGGGTCAGTCTGCCCCACATGAACATCGTCGTATCGATTGACGGACTGCAACCGGAGCACGACGTCCGCCGCGCTCCGGCCACCTATGATCGGATCCTGAAGAACATCACCGGCCAGAGGATCACGATCCACTGCACGATCACTGGACAAATGATGAAACAAGCTGGCTATCTGAAGAAATTTCTGCAGTACTGGACGCCCAAGCCCGAGATCTGCAAGGTGTGGTTCAGCTTGTTCACGCCGCAAGTTGGAGACCGGTTGCCCGAAATGTTGCAACCCGATGAGCGCCAGCACGCCATCGCCGACATGCTTTCATTGCGAAACGAATTTCCCAAGCTGGACATGCCAGCGGCGTTAATCAGGCAGTTCACGGCGCCTCCACGCAGTCCCAAGGACTGCGTCTTTGCGATCACTACTCAAGTCTTGTCGGCGGACCTGAAAACCAAAGTTCTCCCTTGTCAATTCGGCGGGAATCCGGACTGCGCTTCATGCGGGTGCGTTGCATCGATGGGCTTGGCTGCCATAGCAGAGCACAAGCTGGGCGGCATCATTCCAGTTGGCGCCATCTTCAAAGCCTCAGCGACGATTGGCCAGATGGCCCGAACTGCGTCCGAACCGATCGGAGCGTTGCCGCAGTCGACGTAGCACTGCCAGTGCTTCGCGAAGAATAATGAATCTGGAGGAGTTGTATGAACACCGAGATGTCACCAACTAACCAGGCTGAACTCACAAGGCTGAGGGAACTATCTGCACGGATTGGGAACGATCCTCTGCTTACTCAGGCGAGCACCGGCAACAGTTCTATCAAGCTCGACGATGTCTTGTGGATTAAGGCATCGGGAAAATGGATGTGCGATGCTAGTCGAGAGGAAATCCTCATCCCGTTGGATCTCGCAGAGGTTAGGGAGAGCGTGAAGGAGAATGTCGATCCTGCGGATCAGTATTCCGGTGCCTCCATCGAGACCGCTATGCACGCGGTCCTCCCACACCCGGTTGCTCTCCATGTACATTGCGTGAACACGATCGCCTGGGCGGTACGCCAAGACGCGCCGGTTCAACTGCAAAACCAAATGGAAGGTCTACAGTGGCAATGGATGCCGTTTGTGCCTTCGGGCCTGCCCCTCGCCCACGAGATTGAGAACGTCCTATCCGATTTCCCGCAAACCAATGTCCTCATATTGGGCAACCACGGTTTGGTCCTCGGAGGAGATGATTGCAGCGAGGTCGAAGATCTCCTGTTCGAAGTACAGCGTCGCCTAGCCATTAGCCCCCGCCGGGCAGACCCGACTGACTACGCCGTGCTGGCTGAGATTGCCGATGGTTCATGCTGGGATCTGCCCGACGACGATGACGTTCATGCTCTTGCCACGGACCCAATCTCTCGAGAGGTTCTTTCTGGAGGCCTTCTCTATCCTTGCCAATCGATTGTTTCGCCCTCGACGACCCCAAAGCTGTTCCGCCCGATTCCTTGCCAGGGTGCCAAGGACGAGTCCGAGGGTCGATACCGTTCTCGGCCCTTCTTGATTATTGACGGGTGCGGAGTGGTCTTCAGCAGGTCTATGTCAATCGCCCAACGCGCCATAATGAGCGGCTTAGCGCGAGTCATCCAGCGGATTAGTTCCTCCGCGCCGCTTCGCTATCTTGCCGACGAGGAGGTTGCGAGCAGTTCCATGATCGCAGCTCGCTATTGCGAACTCGCGAACCCAAACCGCTACAGCAGGGCAGGGTGAGTTTGCTTCTGCCCCACGCGAAGGTCTTACGTCGACCGTTGCGCCTCATGTATCGGGCGAATCTGGGGGAATTTCCTGGCGCCTCGGCGATTGTTCCCAGATCACGGGCCAACCTTCCCTAATCCGGTTACGGAAGGGTTGCCGACCATCCGCTCGCATCGAGGCTAGCTGTCTGCACGGAGCTGGACCCTCCCTGCAGAAATCTCAGGGTTGTCGGATTTTTAGTGGCCTGAGCACCAGTCGATCGCCAGAGTATTGGCATGAGACACCTGTACTGGAAGCTGCTTACTCTGTTGCTGCTGTGCATGCCCACCTTCGGACAGCTCAATCCACACACGGTTCTTCACGATGCCTTGGTGCTAGAGAACCGCGGAAGTTTCGAGAATGCGGCCAGAGTTGCGAAAGCCGCGATCGATTCTCGCCAGCTGAGTGGCAACGAGCTGGGCAGGGGCTACATCATTCTCGCAGTTGCTTGCCAAGGAGCGGGAGACTTGGCCAACGCGCAAATCTCTTTTGAGCATGCACTGCGGCTTCTTGAACACGATCGCGAGCACCCCGAGGACTATGCCTCTGCCCTGGAAAACTATGCCGGATTCTATAGCGAGTTGGGACAAATTGACGATGCTGCGCCGATGTGGCGAAAGGCTCTTCATCTGCGCCGAGGGATTGGGGACCATACGGGAACCGCGCTATCCCTAACACGCTTGGCGGAATTCGCTCTCGCTCGAAATCGAGTCGGCGAAGCGCGCCAGTACTTGCGAAAGGCATGGGACGAGGCGGAGGCGTCGCCTGATCTCATTGACGATGACAAGGCTTTCTTCTTTGAAACCCAGGGGTGGCTGGCCATCGCTGAACACCATGCTCCCGCAGCCGTAACGGCCTATCAACACGCGCTGGAACTGGTAGAGCGATCCCGGGGCGAGCAACATTGGCTCGCCGGTTGGGAACACATGTTGCTGGGGAAAGCGTACGCGGAGTCTGGAGATTTTAGGAGCGCGTTGGCAAATATGCAAACCGGGCTCACGATCCTGGATCATGCGCTCGGGCAGAAGAATCCGAAGTACTTGGGCGGGGAACTAGCATATTCTCGAGTGTTGGATCATTTCGGGTTGCACTCCGAGGCCGCGCAAATGCGCGCCGCTGCCGAAAAAGCTAGTAAATATTATTATGGCAGTCAATGTGCTGGATGTACGATTAACGTGGCTGCTTTCCGGTAGGGTGCATGATTTCTGGTTGCGACAATCTGTCAAGAGCCATGGTGCATGCCAAAACGCCACGGAGTGAACTCTTGCCGCGGGCAAGAATGATTCCCCTTGCCATGGCCGCGGTCCTCGCCGTGGCGACCGCAATCGAATGCCATGCTCAAGCGAGAGGAATCCAGTCGTTTCTGTCGTGGGGATTCTCGCTCGCTTACGGCTGCGCTCTTTGGTTTTGGTGGGCCCTCGTCGTCTATCTACTGTGGCGATCAACCAATCGCTGGCCATCTGCGTTGAGAGTTTCGTTTCCTACTCTGGTTGTGCATCCACTGGTTGCCGTCGGAGTCGTGGCGCTTCACCTTGGCTTGCTGCGAGAGGCGACTCAGTTGATCATCAGACTTGGCCCTGAGGCAGTGAAGGCTGAATATCGCGGGTTGGATTTCTTCTGCTTTCCGCGCTTCGGCATGGAACTTCTAATGTATGGTCTGTGCTGGCTCGCCTGTGCCGCGGTGAATACTCAATTGGGGGCGCAGCGCGATTCGATGCGCTCTTTGGAATTAGAGCGGCAGTTGTCGAGCGCTCACTTGCGAGCCCTGCAGATGCAGCTCGAGCCCCACTTTCTCTTCAATACTCTCAACGCAGTCACCACTTTGGTCGAACTTGGCCGCAGAGAACAAGCTCTCGAAACGCTGGAGCATCTGAATACAGTCCTGAAGCTGGTCCTGAAGAGGAACACTCCCAGCAAGATTCCGCTGGCGCAAGAGTTGGAAGCCCTGGAGAGCTACTTGGCCATCGAGCAAGTACGCTTCGCCGATCGGCTTCGCGTGGACATCAATCTCGATCCCAACACGCTCGACGGCCTCGTACCATGTTTTCTATTGCAACCCATCGTCGAAAACGCGATTCGGCACGGAATCGCTCACTGCGAAGACAGTGGCTGGATCGAAACTTCCGCCCAGCGAGTTGGGACTCGCATGCGCTTGCAAGTGCGTGACAACGGTCCGGGAGTGAATGGAAGGTCCGCCAGGGGCTTTGGGCTCGGCCTCAGCAACACGAAGGCACGATTAGCTCACTTCTATCAGAATGATTACGAGTTTCGTGCATTCCAACCAGAGTCAGGTGGGTTCCAGGTCTCGATTACGATCCCATATGAGAAGGCGATCTCATGACCCTGAGAACGATGATCGCCGATGATGAACCGCTGGCCCGCGAGCGCCTCAAGATGCTCCTGGCACCGGATCCGGACATCGATGTTTTTGCCGAGTGCCGAAATGGCCGCGAAGTCGTGAAGTCGCTAAAAGCAGCCAAAACAGATCTGCTTTTTCTTGATATTCAAATGCCTGGCAGAGATGGCTTCGAGGTAATCCAAGAGATCGGGCTAGCCAATATGCCGATCACGGTGTTTGTGACCGCTCACAACGAGCATGCGGTGAATGCGTTCGAAGTGCATGTGCTGGACTACTTGGTAAAGCCGATTGAGAGGAAACGGCTAGCGCAGACGTTGGCCAGAGTCAAGGAAAGAGTTCAGTTGGACAAAGCATTTGCCGCGCGTGAGCAAATCTCTTCCGTCGTGGAAGCGTTACGGCAAGTAGCGCCTCACACTGACAGTCCAGAGCGATTCCTGACTAGAAGTGGAAACACCGCTTCGGTCGTGCTGGCGAGTGACATCGAGTGGATCGAAGCCGCCGATTACTACGTGTGTCTGCACGCTGGCGGCAAGCGGCACCTGTTGCGAGAGAGTATTCGGACCCTTGAAATGAGATTGGATCCGAGGAAGTTCATTCGCCTTCACAGGTCGGCGATCGTAAACCTAGACCATGTGCGCGAGATTCACCGAGACGGACAAGCGGAAGGCTGGGTTCTCCTATCCACGGGAGCCCAGGTGCGCCTGAATCGGAATGGTTGGCGGAAGCTAATTGGCGTAACCAGCGCTTCGAAGAATCCGATTTCCTAAGAACCCTCACGTGCGCGGATTCAATCCCGACTGATTTACACGTCAATAAGCGGATACAGAGCTAAACGGATGTTATCGCTGCGCCAGAAGTCGGCTTCGAAGAGATTGACATCCATTTTCTCGAAGCCCGTTTTGGGGCCAAATTCCGAGTGGCCGTTCTTAACCGGCCAATGTCTCTGAATCGCATGTCTAGAGGTTCGGTCCGGACTGTTCTTAGATAGCGAGTAGGAATATTCTCCTTCAGTTGGTCTGTTCACTTCAGGCGGAGGGATTGCCGGTCCGGCTGAGTAGCCGATCGGGAATTGATACGTGCCAGGGTTTGTTTAACGGTCGAGTTCGAGCTCTGACGACCTGTACCTATAACGCACGGCAGTCGCGGTGAACAAGCCACTTGTAATTCAAGCCGAAGCGGCGCGTGGTCTGCTCAGCAGAAAGACGGCAAGATCGGCACCGAACGGCACGATATTTTACACACAATAAGAATGGGCAGAGATTGGCCGGTTAAGCCGACAAATCGCCCGGAACTTGCCGACCGGCAACCACCTTTCACCGTTGTCATTCTTTCTCCCAAGTTCACTCATTCCGGCTGGGTTCGGGGGCCGGAGACTGAATAATGAAATGGAAGTCATCGCCCACGAAATTGAGCTTGACTACGGAAATTTGACTGTGTATACTCAGTATAAAGATATGCACAGCGACCTCGTAATCTCCCAATCTGATGGTCGTCCGATGTATCTGCAGATCATGGAGCAAATCAGACAACGGGTCGCGGTTGGGGATTGGGCGCAAGGGAAGGAGATTCCCTCGATTCGCCAGCTTGCGGTAACGCTTCGAGTCAGCGTGATAACGGTAAAACGTGCCTACCTGGAACTGGAGCGCGAGGGTATTATCGTGACCCAACAGGGAAAAGGATCGATAGTGGCGCCCGATCCCGAGCTGGGCGCGAAGCTTTACGATCAGGAATTAGCCAAGCACATCGACCGAGTTGCCCAACTAGGGGAACTACTGGGCGTCGCGCCTAAAGATCTTGCCTCGCGAGTGCGAGAAGCGGCAGACCGGCTGATGAAGGAGTACTCATGAATCACCTCTCCGTCCATTTCGAAGGAGTGAGCAAGACCTATCCTCACTTTACTCTCGACGACCTTAGCCTAGAGTTGCCCACGGGCACAATCATGGGCCTAATTGGGGCGAACGGCGCCGGCAAGTCCACGACGATCCGCATACTGATGGGACTGGTCCATCAGGATCGGGGCCTGGTGCATGTGTTGGGCCGAGATATGCCGCGAGAACAGACCGCAGCGAAACTGGACATTGGATTCGTGTCGGAAGACATGCGTCTGTATGGATCGGCGACGCTGGCCTGGCACATGAAGTTTGTTCGGTCGATCTACTCGCGATGGGACCAACCCTATGCCGAAACGCTGTTGCGGCGCTTCGACCTCAAGCCCCAGCAAAAGATCAAAGGTCTGTCCCATGGACAGCGGGTCAAGGCGGCTTTGTTGCTGGCCCTGGCACGGCGTCCGCGCTTGCTGGTACTGGATGAGCCGACGACCGGACTCGATCCCGTGGCGCGGCAAGAGGTTCTGGGGGAACTGATGGCGGTACTTGCGGACGAGGATCGAACGATTCTTTTTTCGTCGCACAACACTCTTGACGTCGAGCAGATTTCCGACCAGATCACGTTCATCGATCGCGGGCGAATCATCGCCTCCGACAACAAAGAGATATTTCTGGACAGTTGGCGCCGCTTGCGGCTCGTGCTTCCGCCGGAGGCAGACTTGCCGAGTCTTCCGGGAGTGGTCCAGATCGGCGGAAGCGACCGGCTTCCGTACTGGTCACCAACCGTTTCGATCCTGCGATGGTATCGGCCTGTAACGAGGCGGGTGCCACAGTTCAAGCGGTAGACCCAATGACGCTGGAAGAAATCTTTGTCGCCAATGTGCACAGCCGAAGGGAAAAACAAACCGTATGAACTACGCAATGGTGAAACGTCTCGTTTTGAAAGACTGGTATTTGCAACGTTGGACGATTCTCGCCTCTCTCCCCGGGTTGTGGCTACTCTTGGCATCATCGCGACGGGAGGGAAAGTCGCGTTCCTTCTCGGCCTCATCCTGCTCATCATCCTGATCATCTCGGTCGGCGCGCACATGGCGGTAGCCACGATCGTGACGGACGCAAAGAACAGACGCTCCCGTTCGTGATGAGCCTGCCGATCTCCTACCGGGAATACACCACCTCGAAAATTTGGGGCAACCTGCTCATCTTCCTGGTTCCCTGGCTGACCATGGTGCTGGGCAGCTTGGCACTGTTCTGTGGTCGCCAAGTCGCATGGCTTGCTGCCCTACCAGCCATTATGTCGACTGAAATACTGTGAGCACTTGCCTGATTCTAGCCGTGGCCCTGATCACCGAATCTCAGGGCTGGACCTCGCCGCCATCATGGTAGGCAATATAGGTGTGAACGGACTTGGGTATTTCTTCGCCCATGTCCCCGGCATCGCGAAAGGAATGTGAGGGCCCACATTCAATGGAGCGGGGCGGCCTCGGCCGCGCTGTTGGCGGAATTCGCCATAATCGGCTTGCTGCTGGGCTTTACTTTCTTCGTGCAGGCGAAGAAGAAAGACTTCCTGTGAACCGCTGACGATTGACGGGCAACCCTTCCAAAATCCTCTAAGGGAAGGGTTGCCGACAATCCACGAATTCAGCGGCAAATTCAGGGTTCGCGCGTTGTGGCACACAAAACTAATCTTCTCTGTAGGTAAGGCCCGGACGGCGCGGGAAGCCTGCGTCTCGTCGCCGGAGAAAGCTTCCTCTTATAATTGCCCCGTGACTTCACCGTCTCCCGTCCCCACAATGCCTGACAGGACTTTTGGTGTTCTGCTTCGTAGCTGGCGAACTGTTCGACGCATCAGCCAACTGGACCTGGCACTCGATGCCGAGATCTCAACCCGTCATCTCAGTTGCGTCGAGACAGGTCGCGCTCAACCGAGCCGCGAGATGGTCCTGCGTTTGGCTGAGGCGCTGCACGTTCCGCTCCGCGAGCGCAATTCGCTGTTACTCGCGGCCGGCTATGCTCCGCTATATCGCCGCGATGATCTCAACGCACCGGAACTAGAGGCCGCGCGCCGCGCAGTAGAGCTTCAGATGGCGCAACTGGAGCCTTATCCCGTGCTCGTCCTGGACCGCTATTGGAACACCATGAGGATGAATGCCGGCGCAAAGCGCTTTCTGGGCCTCTTTCCGGGCTGTGATTCCGGGACGCCGCATAACGGAGTCCGCCTTGTATTCCATCCCCAAGGGCTGCGGCCCTTCATTGAAAACTGGGAAGTAATCGCCGCACGCATTATTCGTCGGGTGCATCGCGAAGCGGCAGACAATCCAACAGATGAGACGCTGAAACGTTTCCTGGAGGAGTTGCTCAGCTATCCGGACGTGCCGAACCGGTGGCGGATGCCGGATTGGGATGGCGCTCCTCCACCGTTCTTGACCATTAACTACAGGTGGAAGAACTCAACGCTTCGCCTGTTTTCTGTCCTCACTACCTTGGGCACGCCGCTAGATGCTGGACTTCAGGAACTCCGCATTGAGAGTTTTTTCCCTGCAGACGACGACACTCGCACTTTCGTCCATCACCTGTCTGAGGAAACGTCTTAGCTCGGATCCATGGCAACCCATTTTCTCGGAAGCTCGAATTCTTGGTTCTGCCACTTAACTCAGGCGTTTTGATTTGCACGGTCGGATTCCTGATCTGACGATCCTGCCGACTATTTCAAAAAGAGCCATTCGGGTCAGACGCACTACCATTCTTGGACACTGGGAAATCGCTGTCCATGACCTCCGAGGTCATGGACAGCGATTTCCCGTTCTCGGATACTGCGGATATCGCAAACGACCGCCGAGGTCGAGGGGAGTCAATAAATGAAAAGGAGCATTTTCAGCCAGAGGTTCGCAGTGTTGTTGTTCGCAGCTCTTGTATCGTGGGCAGCCATTAGCATCCGGCACGCTGCGGCGAAGAGCCGAAACACACCAGTTGGAGATACGGCCGATATCGAAGCAGTCAAGCAGGTCGAACTAGATTTGGGAAATTTCCAAATATCGGGCGATTTCGACAAGTACAGTCAGCTCTATGCTGACGATTTCGCCATCGTCGGGTCCTCCGGCAACGTTGTTAATAAGAAGAAACTTCTAAGCGCAGGTTTCCCTGACAAACT
>CAVQCF010000010.1:0-488083 GCA_963710885.1 uncultured Acidobacteriaceae bacterium | reverse complement strand
AGACCACAACGTGGTCGACCTGGAAACAAATTTCCTGCTGAAACCTTATACGCTGAAACAACTCTCGCTCGAGATTCGCGCGGCGCTCGACCCCAAGGTAAGCGCGAATCCGTTCCCGCGTGCGTGATGTGCTGGTTTGATCGAGAATCTTGCCAGACCCTATAATCAGCCTTCGCGGACTCCGCATGAATCCTTCAAGAGCCGACGAGGGCCGGGACGCCGGTACCCAAATAACCTCGACAAATCCGGATCGTCCCGCTCCTCGAGCAACTCCTGCGTCGCTAATAATCCTGACCGCCCTGTGGCTTGTGATTTACGCAGCTGGCATGTTCACTCCACCTTTGCTCGACGACGTGGACACGATCCACGCCGAAGCCGCACGGGAGATGCTGCTGCGCCACGATTGGGTCACGTTGTATACCAACGGTCTGCGCTATCTGGAAAAGGCGCCGCTGATGTACTGGAGCCTTGCCGCCAGCTACGAAGTCTTCGGCATCAGCGATTGGAGCACCCGATTCCCTCTGATGCTGGGGTTCCTGGCATTGGTTTTGGCTACCTATCGACTCGGCAGTTATGCGTTCGGCGAACGCGGCGGGTTTTATTCCGGCCTCGCCTTGGTCACTTCGATTGGGCCCTACATCTTCACACGGTTCCTGATTCCCGATGTGATGGTCGGGCTATGGCTGGCCCTTTCGTATTACTTTTTCCTGCGCTCGCTGGAGGAGGCCCGGCCCACGCGCCTGACCTGCTGGGGATTCGCCGCGGTCTGCGCGCTGAATGTCCTCACCAAGGGCCTCATCGGGCTGGTGTTTCCCATCGGCACGATCGGTCTTTATTTGTTGCTCACCCGAAATCTGCGCCATGTGGCACAAGCTGCGAATTCTCTCCAGCACAGCGGTTTTCTTTGCGCTGGCCGCGCCGTGGCATATTCTCGCTGCCATGCGAAACCCGGCGCAGGGGCAGGCACGCGGGCTTCCTCTGGTTCTATTTCGTCAACGAACACATCATGCGCTTCCTGAACAAGCGGGTGCCTCCGGGATACGACACCGTTCCGCTGGCATTGTTCTGGGCTCTGCTTTTGCTGTGGCTGGTGCCTTGGGCGGTGTTTTTGCCGCAAGCTTTGCCAGGTGTACCGCTGCGGTGGACACAACTGGCGGCGCCCATGGAGCGGCGGCAACGGGCGAACTTGCTCTTCTTCCTCTGGGCGTTGGTGATTCTGCTGTTCTTCAGCTTCTCGACGCGACAGGAGTACTACACAATTCCAGCGCTGCCCGGCATTGCGCTGTTGGCCGGAGGATGGCTGGCCCGTGAATCCTCAGAAGATGCGAGCGCGTCGGAACGTCACGTTGGACGCCGCTCCTCGCTCGTCCTGATGATCGTGGGAGTGTTGTCTGCGTGTTCTGGGCCTGGCACTCCTTTCTCTGACGCACCGTCCGCCCGCGGGCGTCGATTTGGCGGAACTGCTGAAGAAGAATCCTCAGGACTACGATTTCTCTCTGGGTCACGTGCTGGATTTCACCCCTCAAGCGTTAGGAATGTTCCGCGGCCCGCTGCTCGGCGCTTCGCTCTCTCTGCTGTTGGGGACGGTCCTGAACTGGTGGATGCGGCGTCGCGGCCGGCCAGTTCTGGGTAACGCGGCTTTGTCCCTCATGATGGTCTGCCTGCTGACCTGCGTGCACATCTCCTTCGCGCTGTTCTCGCCGATCCTTTCGTCGCACGATCTCGCGGTCGCGATTCAGAAGCAATATCGGCCCGGAGACCTGATCGTTGTCGACGGCGAATATCACCAGGCTTCAACTCTCAATTTCTACACGCATATTCCCCTGCGCGTGTTGCACGAACCCAGCGGCAATCTGTGGTTCGGCGAGAAGTTCCCGGACGCTCCCCACGTGTTCGAAACGCCACAATCATTCGCCGCGCTCTGGTCCGGACCGGCCCGCGTTTTCCTATGGACAGACCAGGACGATCCCAAGGAGTTGCTGGGAATGCCGCATTTCCTGCTGGCCCGCCGTGGCGGCAAGGCGATTTTTACGAATCGCGCTCCATGACCTCTGTTGGGCACCGTGATCCCGTACCGCGCCGATCGGGGCGAGCCCCCGGTTATAATCGTCCTCCTCGATGATTCTTGGGACTCTCCATATTCCCGCAGTCGATCTGGCGTGGCGTGCCCTCTTATTTCTGGCGCTTGCGGGTTCTTTCACTTCAACGGTTTATCTCGCCATGACTCTAGTGGCGACCGCCCGACATTTGCTCCGCGCCCGGTCCGCGCAGGCAGCCGCGGCTGCGACGCCGTCCGCATCCCTGCCTCCGGTTACGATTTTCAAGCCGGTTCACGGCATGGAAGAGGAACTGGCGGCGAATCTGGAGAGTTTCTTCCAGCAGGATTATCCCGACTATGAAGTGATCTTCGGCGTTCGCGACGCGGAGAACCCCGCGGTCAAAATTGCAGAGGAAGTCAGGGCGCGTTACCCGCACGTCCCCAGCCGCGTGATTCTTTCCGGCCCGCCACTCTGGCCGAGTGCAAAAGTGTTCTCGCTCGACCAGATGATTGCAGCCTCGACCCGCTCGTATTTCATTATCAGCGACAGCGACGTCCGGGTCGCACCCGATTTCCTGCACAACACCATCCCACCGCTTCTCGATCCCAGGGTTGGCCTGGTGACCTGCATGTATCGCGGCATTCCTGCGTCGGACTTCTGGTCCTGGCTCGAGGCGCTCGGACTCTCCGTAGAGATGTCTTCTGGAGTCATGGTAGCGGACATGATGGAAGGAATGCGTTTTGCGCTGGGGCCTGCCATGGCCATGCGACGCGATGCGATCGACGCCATCGGCGGAATCGCTGCCGTGGCCGATTACTACTCTGACGATTTCGAATTGGGCAACCGCATCTGGGCGAAGGGCTACAAAGTAATTTTTCGCACCACGTTGTTCGCAACGTGCTGAGCTTCCGCTCCGTGATTCGTACCCTGGGCGATCAGTTGCGATGGATGAAGAGCACCCGCTATTCGCGTCCTGCAGGACATGCAGGCACGGGTCTCACCTATGCGATGCCATTCGGGATTCTGGGATTGATTGCCGCGGGAGCGCTCGGGCATTGGGCGCTCGGTGTCGGCCTCATCGCATTGGCCTGTGTGAATCGAATGCTCCAGTCGATTGTCGTGGGAGGGAGCGTGGCGCGCGATCCGCAGGCCATACGGTATTGCTGGCTTTATCCGGTGCGCGATCTTTTGGGCTTCGCCGCGTGGGCGGTCAGTTACACGAGCAGAGACTTCTACTGGCGCGGAGAAAAGTATCGTTTCGGCAAGGGAGGAAAAATCGCGCCGCTGGAAAGACCGAGCTCTGTGTAGCGCCGAGACTACAATCGAATCAGCCGACCCTTTCTTCAACTCGAATCGATCGCCGCGCCAAGTCACGGTATGCCCCGCGAAGCTCGCCATCCAAACCCCAACCGCCACGAGATCTCGAACCGGCAAAAGCCATAGGCTCCCCAACAGGCGTCCATCTTCGCAGCACAGCGCTGCCCACTGCGAGTGCCACCGCCAGGCGCAACAGCGCGGTCACGGCCAGCACGCCCGACGACCAGGGCGCCGCGCGTCCAACAATCAGCGCGAACAATCCCCACATGAGTCCATATGTCGAAACCAGACCGATGTAACCTCGCGCGCGCGAGTCGCGCACGCCGCGGGCCCAGCGCAACTGGTGCGCCAAGAATCCGCGCAGGTCGTAGGCCGGCAGATGCGTCTCGACCACAACGTCGGAGAGCACCACCTGAAGACCGAGACCGGCGATCCGCCGCCCCAGTTCGTAGTCGTCCGCAAGAAAATCGACGATGGCCTTGAATCCGCCGATGCGCTCCAGATCAGCGCGCCGGAAAGCCAGCGTCGAGCCTAGCCCGAAGCGGAGGCCACCTTCCAACTGGCGCGCCACCAGAACGCCGGCGCAAAAATCCGTGCTGATGCCGAGGGATTCCAGGTGCGAGCCGAGGCGTAGGCGCGGCAAGCCCGCGGTAAAGACACGTCACCATGCCCACCCGCTCAGTCAGCCAGCGGCGCCATGACCCGGCGAAGATAATCGGGCTCGACGCGAATGTCGCTGTCGTTGACGATAAGGTGCTCGTACCGCGCCGACGGCAGCATCTGCTCGAGATTGCTGACCTTCACGTTGGCGCCCGAGCTTATGGGGGAAACAACCAGACGGATCGACCGTGTCCGGAAATTCCCGCTGCAATTGCTCGTACGCTGGCGACGGCCGGATCGTCGGGATCGCTGACCCCAAAAATGATTTCGTATTCGGGATAGTCCTGCAGGCAGTGGCTGCGGAAGCTTTCGTAAATGTCCGGGTCGGTGCCCTTCAGCGGTTTAAGAATGGAGACCGGGGGCAAGCATTTGTGTGTTGGCGGTCGCCCCGCAGTCCGCCCTCTTCGTCACGTAGAAAAGTCCGCGCGCTCCACAAGCAGAGAATGTAATAAACGCAACTGGAGAGGCATCCGCAGAATCGCGACGACCTGGAAAATTCTGAGCGATGGAGTGAATCATGCGCGGACGCAGGCCAGTTTATTCGTAGCGCAACGACTCAATCGGATCGAGGTTCGCCGCTTTCCACGCGGGATAAATCCCGAAGACCAGCCCCACTCCGGCGGCGGCACTGAAGCCGAAGGTGGTCCAGAACACGGACATGCGGGCCGGCAACGAAGGCCACAGGAACGGAATCCCCCAGACCACCAGCGCGCCTGCCGTCACGCCAATGATGCCGCCGACCGCCGTCAACATGATCGCCTCGAGAGTGAACTGCAAAAGAATGTCGCGCTTGCGCGCGCCAATCGCCTTGCGTACTCCGATCTCGCGCGTGCGTTCGGTCACGCTGACCAGCATGATGTTCATCACGCCTACGCCGCCGACGATCAGCGCGACGCTGGAAATTGCGAACATGCCCACGAACAGCGCGCCGGTAATCTGGTTCCACGCATCGGAGATGGAATCCGAGGTAAAGACCGCGAAGTTATCGGGCTTGTCGACCGGAACCTTGCGCCGGCGCCGCAGCAGTTCGCGAATCTCGTCGATCGCCTTGGGAACATCGTCGTGCGAAGTCGCCTTGACGCTGATCCAATGCTGCTTTAATTCAGGATGCAGCTTGCGCAACGTGCTCAGCGGCATGATGACTTTGTTGTCTTCTGGATTCTTGCCGCCGCCAAACACCGACTTTACCGGCTGCACCGTTCCGATCACGGTAAAGAGTTCGACCTTCGATATTGACTTCCTTGCCCAGCGGATCCTTCGGTCGCCAAACAATTCCTCCGTGGTGTCAGCACACAGAAGAACCACGTTCGAGCGGTGCTCTTCGTCCACTTCGCTGAACCATCGCCCTGACGCGATCTGCAGATCGAACACTTCCTTGGCGGAGGCCTGGTCGCCTTCGAGAATCGTGTTCTTTGCCTTCCGGTCGCCGATACTTCACGGCGAAGGTTCCCACGCCCAACTCCGGCCGGACATAGCGGATGCCCGCAGTCACCGCCTTTACGTGCGGCAGGTCGCGCATCGCCACGCGCGTCGTCGTAGGTCAGTTCTTTGCGGGTGCGCATCTCTTCCGTGGGACGGCCGAAAGTGAAAGGCTCGAGGTGGAAGGCAAAGATCACATCGGAACCGATGCTGCTGACGATCTCCCGGACGTTTTCGTCGAGCCCGCGCCCGATCGACGAGACGCCGATCACGACGGCGACGCCAATCACGATGCCGAGCACGGTCAGCGCCGAGCGCAGCTTATTGCTGCGGATCGTGTCCGTCGCCATGCGAACGATTTCACCGAATTCGTCTTTGCGCATCATAGAGACTCGGCTACCGGCTTCCGCTATCTGGCTTCCGGAAGGCACTTCCAAAGCGCGGGCTTACAGACTTCGTTCGAACTTCCGGTATTTCTCGAAAGCCGGGAGCCGAAAACTTCTGCTACATTTCAAACCTCAACGCCACAATCGGATCCAGCCGCGCCGCTTTGCGCGCGGGATAGACTCCGAAGAACACTCCCACGCTGGCCGAGACCAGCAATCCCGCGGCCACGGCCCACAGCTTGATCGACGACGGCATCCCGATCAACAGCGTAACCATTTCGGCCACTCACGCCCCGCTGAGCACGCCCAGCATGCCGCCGATCAGCGCCAGAATCACAGCCTCGATCAGGAACTGCAGAAGCACGTCGTCGCGCCTAGCCCCCAGCGCCTTGCGAATGCCGATTTCGCGCGTCCGCTCGGTCACCGAGACCAGCATGATGTTCATAATGACGATTCCGCCCACGACCAGCGAAACCGCCGGCAATGCCAATCGTCGCCATGAAAAATGTGCTGCTCAGTCCCGACCAGATGCTCAGCAGGCTGGCATTGGTTTCGATTTCGAAGCTGTCTTCTTCGCCGACGCGGTCATGGCGTTGAGCTCGCAGCGCCACGCGGGCCTCATCGATCGCTTGACTCAGCGGAGTCCCTGTCGACGTCGCTTTGCCCCAAATGCGAAGACTGTCGTTGTGCGACCCGTACTGCTTGAGATAAACGGTCACGGGAATCAGGACGTAGTTGTCGGCGCTCTGCCCCAGCGTCTTGCCTTTCTTCTTTCCCACACCGATCACCTGATAGGTCCAACCGTCGACGCGTATTTCCTGGCCTAGCGGGTCGGCTCCACCCAGCAGATGTTCCACGATGTCGGTACCCACAACCGCCACCTGCAGGTGATTGTTCAAATCGGCGTCGTTCAACATGCGCCCGTACGTCAAATCGGTGTCGAGAATCGACGCCACCGAAGGCGTGATCCCTTGGATGGTCGTATCGCTGATGGATTGTTCGTTGTGCTTCACTTTGCCGCTGCCGCGCGCCATGGCGCCCACATACTCGCAGTGGCGGCAGGCTTCCAACACCGCCTGGTAGTCCTCCAGTTTCAGGTTCTTGCGTTTCTCTGCCACCAGAAAGTGTTCGACGTTGGTCTCGATCGGCGACATCTTGGCAATGATGAAAACGTCGGCGCCGAGGTTGAAAATCTTCGTGGCGACATAGTCCTGAATCCCCGACACAAACGTCACCACCGCGATGACCGCCGCAATGCCAATCACGACGCCCAGCAGCGTGAGCACAGACCGCAGCTTGTTGGCCCACAAGGACCGCAGCGCAATTCGGATGGCTTCAGCAATGTTCATGAGGGCGGCCTTTCGGCGTCCGGCTTCCGGGGGATGACTGCCAGGGTAAGTTTATCAGGAGGCAGGCCGGTTTATTCGTACCGTAACGACTCAATCGGGTCCAGGTTCGCCGCTTTCCATGCGGGATAGATGCCGAAGACCAGTCCGACACCAGTCGCGGCGCAGAAGGCCAAAACCACCCAAAAGGCCGACAGGCGCGCCGGCAAGGTCGACCATATCAGCGGCAGGATCCAAACAATGAAGGCGCCTAGCAACACGCCGATGATGCCGCCGATGGCAGTCAGGATCACCGCCTCGATCGTAAATTGCAGAAGGACGTCGGCCTTGCGCGCGCCAATGGCTTTGCGCACTCCAATCTCCCGCGTCCGCTCGGTCACCGAAACGAGCATGATGTTCATCACGCCGACGCCCCCTACCATCAAGGCCACGCTCGAGACGGCAAACATGAACACAAAAAGCATGCCGGTCAGCTGGTTCCAAAGATCCGACATCGCGTCCTGGGTGAAGATGGCGAAATTGTCTGAATCCTGAGGTGGAACTTTGCGGCGGCGGCGCATGACTTGGCGAATTTCGTCCTCCGCTTTGGCCATGTCTTCGTGGGATGTTGCCTTAAGGCTGATCCAATACCCGGTCCGCACAACTTCCGGATGCAGTTTAATGAAAGTGCTCAGAGGAAAAAAGACCAGGTTGTCTTCTGCATTCTTCCCCCCGCCAAATGCACTTTTGCGCTTTTCGGCAATCCCCACGACCGTGAACAACTGCCCATCAATGTTGATTTCCTTGCCCAGTCCGTTCCTGTTGGGAAATAATTCTTCCTCCACATCGGACCCCAAAATAATCACCGGGGCGCGATGTTCTTCGTCCACTTGGGTGAACCAGCGCCCTTGGGTGGGTTGCAGGTCGAAGACGTCTTTCCAGGTGTAAACGTCGCCTTCCAGGATTGTGTTCTTGGTCTTGCGACCCTCGTATTTCACCGAGTAGGTCCCCGTGCCAAATTCCGGCCGCTGATAACGTAACCCACAGGTCGCGGCTTTCACGTGGGGCAATTGGCTGATCGCCTCGTAATCCTCGAAGGTCAGCACTTTGCGAGTACGCATTTCCTCTGTCGGACGGCTGAAACTGAAGGGCTGAATATGAAACACGAAGATCAGGTCTGAACCCATGCTTCCAATGGATTCCATCACGCTAGTGTTCAGGCCGCTGACGAACGAGGAAATCCCGATGACGACGACCACGCCAATGACGATTCCTAACACCGTGAGCGCGGACCGCAGCTTATTGCTGCGCAAGGTGTCGATCGCCATGCCAAAAATCTCGCTGTAGTCATGTCGTTGCATCGGGATCTTCGTTCCGAGAATCGTTCTTACATTTCGAATCTTAGGGCCACAATCGGATCAAGACGAGCCGCTCTCTTCGCCGGATAGACTCCGAAAAACAGTCCCACGCTACTCGATACCAGCAGCGCCGCAATCACTGACCACAGTGGGACAGAGGAGGGCATCCCGATGAGCAGGGTAACGCTCTTGGCCACGACAATTCCGCCGACCACACCCAGAAAGCCTCCGACCAGTGCCACCGTGCTTGATTCAATCAGGAACTGGAGCAGGACATCCTGACGGCGTGCGCCCATCGCCTTGCGGATTCCGATTTCGCGCGTTCGCTCCGTCACCGACACCAGCATGATGTTCATGATGACGATGCCCCCGACCACCAACGCGGTGGCCGCGATGGCAATCATCGCGATGAAGAAGGTCTGGGTCAGGCTCGCCCAGAGAGACAGAAAATTCTCGTTGGTCTCTATGGCAAAACTGTCGGGTGCGCCCGGGGCATCGTGGCGGCGTGCCCGCAGGATCACCCGAGCCTCGTCCATCGCCGCATCTAATTGGCTACCAACCCCGGCGGCCTTACCGCAAATGATGATGCTGTTGTGGCTGCCGTATTGCTTGAGATAGGCCGTGATGGGGACCATCAGATAGTTGTCACGGCTCTGCCCAAGTGTCGTGCCCTGTTTCTTTCCGATGCCGACCACCCGATAGGACTGGCCCCCGGCATGAATTTCCTTGTTTAGCGGGTCTTCTCCCGGAAACAGGTTGTCCACCAGATCAGTACCGATCACCGCCACCATGGCGTGGTTGTTGACGTCAACGTCGTTGATCGGACGTCCGGCGCTCAGATCGATATTCAGGATGGCCGGCATCGAGGGCGTAAGTCCCCGTATGAAGGTATTGTTGATGGATTGCTGCCCGTATTTCACCTTGCCGGCAAGGTTCGCGACCATGGCCCCCAAGTCCGCACATCGGCCGCAACCTTCGGCGACCGCATAATAGTCCTCCAGCGTGATGTCTTTGCGCTTTTCGCCTTCCAGCAGTTGGTCAATATTGGTGATGACCGAGGAGTGTTTGTTGATGATGAAAACATCCGCCCCGAGGTTGAAGACCTTCTCAGCGATATAGCGGTTAATGCCGCTGACGAAGGTAAGCACTGCGATCACCGCGCCGACGCCGATGACCACGCCCAACAGGGTGAGCACCGAGCGCAGCTTATTCGCCCAGAGCGACTGCAGAGCCACGCGAACGGCTTCGGCGACGTGCATGAGATGGTTCCCGGTGCTTTGGCGTCCGGTTCCGCAGAAGTGCGGTTGCCCCGGTCAGAGTCAAGTCTACGCCTAACCTATGAAGATACGGCAAAAGGGCTTGATGAGTTCCCGAAGCCGCGAGCCCGGAACGGAGAGCCGGCAGCCGGGTATAATCATTCCGTAGGCAGCCGGACCGGACGGTCGCTCTCAGCGTCCTCGGACGCAGGGAGAGGAAAGTCCGAACTCCGCAGAGCAGTGTGCCGGATAACGTCCGGGAGGGTGGCTCATTCTAAATTTCGCGCGTTTTGCGAAATTTAGAGTGGGGGGCTCGACGGAAAGTGCCACAGAAAACATACCGCCTTGGTGGCAACGCCCGGGTAAGGGTGAAAAGGTGCGGTAAGAGCGCACCGCCGCGGCAGTAATGCAGCGGGCAGGGCAAACCCCACACGGAGCAAGACCAAATAGGGAGGAAGTTCGCGGCTTCGGCTGTGTACACGTGCCGGCTCGGTGCGTCAAACCTTCGGGTAGGTCGCTAGAGCCGCGCAGTAATGCGCGGCCCAGAGGAATGGCCGTCCAGCAGGAGCAATCCTGCGGACAGAATTCGGCTTACAGGTCCGGCTGCCACAACTTTTTGTTTTCAATCACTTACAGAACACCACATCCCGTTGTGACGCCGGTGTGACGCAGTTAAGCGGTATCGGTCGGATGTTCGGTCCTCGATTGCCTGAGAATCGCCTTGCGCATAAGACCGGAAAAAGGGCCGACCGCACTCCACTACAAGCGCAACTTCCAGAACGCTGCACCGAAACACTCGATCCGAGTCTCAGTGTAAAGAACGACGCTACCTTCGCATGGCTTAAACCCCTGCGGAAAACCCGCGAACTTGCACCCCGCCGTTAGATAGACCCACTGCGAAAAAGAACTGACAATCCCCTGAAAAGGCGCGGTGTGTGGACTGCTTTCTCGCTTCGTCCGCGGACACACAGGGACGTCCGCAAGGTGTGAGATTATTCTTTGATCGAGTTCTGGCAGTAGAAGGTGATGATGGCTTTACGTGAACGAATCTGATCCCAAACTTTTGGATCTGCAATCTGCTCTTGCTGAGGTGCAGCGCCTACGGGAAGAAAACGTTCGCCTGCAGCGTCTTGTGCAGGACCACGGTATACAGCTTCCGGTGGTGCAGTCCCCGAACGGTATTCCCGTCACAACGAACGCCCTACCGAGTTCGCACACCCCTGTCTTGAAGGCTGAACAACGCGTTGCTTTGTTCCGGAGCCTCTTCCACGGGCGCGACGACGTTTATGCTGTTCGCTGGGAGAACGCCGACGGGCGGTCTGGATACATGCCCAAGGCGGATCGTGACTGGAAGGCCTATCTTCGCGCCAAAGACCAGGACCGCAAGAAGGTTGATCGCCTGACTCGAAAATTCAGGCCGATAACCGACGAGGTAGTGCGTGGACACCTCGTCGGAGATTACACCATCGGTATTTATCCGCTTCTGCAGGACGAGACATGCAGGTTCCTCGCCGTCGATTTCGATAAGAAAACATGGCAAAAGGATGCCGTTGCGTTTTTGGCAGTATGTCGCGAACTGAGCGTGCCAGCGGCACTAGAGCGTTCACGGTCAGGCAACGGTGGCCACGTGTGGATCTTCTTCGACCGGCCAATCCCCGCAACCACCGCGCGAAAACTGGGCTGTGTAATCCTGACTCGGACCATGGAGTCCCGTCACCAACTTGGATTGGATTCATACGACCGCTTCTTTCCCAACCAAGACACTATGCCAAAGGGCGGATTTGGCAACCTGATCGCTCTGCCGCTGCAGAAGCTTCCGCGCGCAGATGGAAACAGCGTCTTCGTAGATGCGGAGTTTCGTCCATATGGTGACCAATGGGCGTTTCTGGCAAGGTTGAAACGGATGCCCGCTTGTGCTGCAGAGGCCGTCGTTCTGGAAGCTCAACGAAGTGGGGACCTTATCGGAGTGAGAATCAGCTCCGCGGAGGATGAGGGACAGGACCCTTGGACATTGCCACCATCCCGAAAGCGAGCAGAGCGCCCAATACCGGGCCCCCTTCCGGTGCAGGTACGAATTGTCCGCGCCAACCTTTTGTATATCGAAAAGAAGGATCTTCCTTCAGCGATGCTCAATCGGTTGCTTCGCCTTGGGGCATTCCAGAACCCTGAATTTTACAAAGCGCAGGCAATGAGGCTTCCTACTTTCAACAAGCCGCGAGTTATCGCCTGTGGCGAGGAACTCGCTAACCACATTGCCCTGCCACGCGGTTGTCTTTTGGAGGTGATCGAGCTGTTGAAATCGCACCGCATCAAGCCAGAAGTCAGTGACGAACGGTTTGTCGGTCGTCCGATCGAGGTAGAATTCTCCGGCCGACTGCGCCCGTTACAGCAGGATGCTGTTGATGCGTTCGTGCAGCACGATGACGGAATCCTCTGTGCTCCCACGGCTTTTGGCAAGACGGCTGTAGCAGCGTGGCTGATCGCGGCACGAAAGGTGAACACTCTGATCTTGGTACATCGTCAACAATTGTTAGACCAGTGGCATGCGAGATTGGCAATGTTCCTCAACCTCCCCGCCGAGTCAGTCGGACAAATCGGAGCAGGGACGACAGAACGCAGTGGTTGCGTGGATATTGCCATTCTTCAAAGTAGCCACGACAAGCAAGGCGTGAAAGACTTCGTGGCAGAGTATGGTCAAGTGATTGTTGACGAGTGCCACCATCTATCGGCGTTTACCTTTGAGCAGGTGATGAAGCAGGTGAAAGCGAAGTACATCGTCGGACTGACAGCAACTCCCGAGCGAAAAGATGGACACCATCCCATCATTTATATGCAGTGCGGTCCGATTCGATTCAGGCTCAGCGCCCGCTCGATGACGGCAGCTACCCCTTTCGAGCATGAGGTAGTCCCTCGGTTGACAGACTTTTGCTTGTCGCCTGAGCAAGCCGATATGACGATTCAGGAAGTGTACGCCGCACTTGTCGATGACCGCGTCCGCAATGAATTGATTCTTACCGATCTCGTCCAGGCAGCCGCAGACGGGCGTTCACCGTTGCTTCTTACCGGCAGAACTGATCACTTGAAATATTTCGAGGCAGAGCTTGCTGGCAAGGTGAACAACGTCTTTACGCTGAAGGGTGGCATGGGCAAGAAACAACGACGATCGACAGCAGAGGCAATTGCGGCTGTGCCCGAGTGCGAACCGAGAGTCATTCTGGCGACCGGCAGCTACATAGGCGAAGGGTTCGACGACGCTCGTTTGGATACGCTCTTTCTGGCGATGCCCATTTCCTGGAAGGGAACGCTACAGCAATACGTGGGGCGTCTCCACCGACTTCATGATGCCAAGCGTGTTGTGCGAGTCTACGATTACGTGGACTCCAACGTCCTTATGCTGGCGCGAATGTACGCGCGTCGCCTGAAAGGGTACAACCTGATCGGCTACACGATCCGGGACGCCAGCAACGAAAGATCGTTCTCTCAGCAGGTTGAAAATCGATCTTCCAAAGAGCCTTTGATCAACGGAGAAACATGACGAAACAGAACAGTCGCCCGGCGGTTCTGCAGCTGCGGGAGCTGAAAGGCGAGTCTGGGACAAATCTCCCTTCGCTCAGCAAGGCGAGGCTGAAGGACCTGATCGAACAAGCGATCGTGGATGCTTACGGCGAAGAAGAACAAGCAGGCGGTTTTTTCACCATGATTGAGAAACACCTAGCGTTGCCGTTCTCTGTGAAGGTCCTCGGCGTCGATGCTGACGTGGAGAAAGTCGACATGACGCTAGATGGCCAAATTGTTGCCACTCCCAGGGAGGCCAACTCATAAAAGTGATATATACATCACAAATGTATTGAAAATCGTTAAAAAGTGATGTATACATCACATTATGCAGACGCTGGCAGAACTGGGCGAAGCGGTCTCAACCAGACGAAAGGCTCTTGGGCTGAACCAGAGCGAGGTTTCCTTGCGCTCTGGCATCACGAGGGAATCCCTGGTGCGCCTTGAACGAGGACAGGTATCGGAGTTCGGTTCCCGCAAACTCCTGGCGGTACTCGCCGTGCTGGGCCTTGAAATGAGTTTCACCGAGGTAGGAGCCTCAGGTACCCTCGACGAACTGCGGCGCGAACGGGGTGGTGCTTGAAGCTGAATGTCCACCTCCTCGGTCGCCACGTTGGCATTCTTGAACAAGTCGGCGACTTCAAGAGTGTGATGACTTACGTTCCAGACGTGGCGCCGGAGAACCTCGTCTCTTTGACGATGCCCGTCCGCACCGAATCGTACCCGTGGGACGACCAACTTCACCCCATTTTCCAGATGAACCTTCCGGAGGGCTACCTTCTGCAGGTCTTGCAGGAGGAATTCGGACCGCATATCGGCGCGAGCCCAGTCGCACTTCTCTCCGTTATCGGTCGAAACATGGTTGGAAGGCTCCAGGTCGCTCCACCGGGGGCCGCGCTGGACGAGCCAGCAAAACCGATCGAAGTTGCCGAGCTACTGAAGGGAGACAACTCGGAGGAGGCATTTTCGCAGCTGGTTCGGGAACATGCAAAGAGCGGCGTTTCAGGCGTCCTGCCGAAGTTCTTAGACACCGAACAAAGGAAACAAGTCGGGCTGGGGCCGCACAAGAAGGCTTCGTTGCTGACCCACGAGCACATCATCAAAGGGTCATCCAGCAAGCTTCCGTTCGCGACTGCCAACGAGCACTTGTGCATGCAGGTGGCAGCGAGGGTTGTCGAATGTGCGAAAACCGAACTCTCTCAGGACGGCAATGTTCTCGTGGTGCGCCGGTTCGACGTCGATGAGAACGGGAAACCGTTCAGAGCATTGGAAGATTTTTGTGCGCTACTCGGACTTCGGCCATCCGCGAAATACGAAACGACATGGGAGCGAATCGCGAAGGCGGTTCGGACCTATGTGCCGGGCGGAGATCAGCGCGAGACCTTCCAGAAGCTGACCACAATCCTGCTGTTGACGTACGCGCTGAGGAACGCTGACTGCCACTCGAAGAATTTGGCATTGCTATACACGTCAAGAACGGACGCACGTCTCGCACCCGCGTACGACTTCTTCACGACTTCAGTTTACGAGGGTTATCAGAACAATCCCCCCGGAATCAGTTTCATGGGGAGGAAGACATGGTTGCCCGGAAAAACTCTGGGCACTTTTATTACTTCCACCTTTGGCATTTCTCAACGCGAGCAGAAGGAAATCCTGGAGCGCATCAGTGATGCGGTGGCCGACACCGCTCCTGCCGTTCGTGAAGTAATGAAGAGCCTGGCAGGTTTTAAGAACACTGGAAAACGGATGCTAGCTGCATGGAGCGAGGGAGTGAGCGTTCTGTGCGATTCCCGTATGTACGGCTTGAGCCCGTGGAAGTCGGCCGCAGCTTTCGAGGGAATCTCCGATCCACCGAAACTCAAAAAACGGCGAACCGTCATCGGTCGCTCGGAGTTATTGGCTCACCGTACCAAATCCAAATCTAAGTGACCGGTGCAACAGCAAACCGAGCTCGCTAGATAGATCAACTAGCGCGACGCGAACCGGAAATCTGGGAGCAGGTCGCCGTACATATCCTGAGGCGGCAGTCCAACGACTATGCCAGGGCGGTTGGCTTGCTGACGGACTTGCATGATCTCGCAGTCCGCCGGGGCAAGGGGGCCAAATCTCAGATGGAACTTGAGAAGATTCGGCAGACACACGCCGCCAAGGAGAACTTCTTGCGTCGACTTGCCAAGGCAAACTTGTAGGTAGGCTGATCGTGACTGACAGCAAACAATCGTCTCGGACCGCCCATTGTAACGCCGGTGTGACGCAAAGCCTGCCAACACTGCCAAAGTTGACATAGTTGACCCTTCACGGCGACCGATTGCAAATAAGTTGTCTATTTTCATTCCAGCCCGGCGAATTCGGCTTACAGGTCCGGCTGCCACAAACTATCCTGTTCTCAATTGTTTAGGAAATTGACACCTTCAATTGTGACACGGTGTGACGCACTTTGAAGGTCAATCGGCGAAGCAATGGAGGACGACCCACGGCAGCTCGTTGGGTAGGTTCTCTCCTCCGGCGTTCCTAGTTTGGTTTCTTGAGGTCGCTTTGCCTGGTTTCAGGTGCCATCGCGGCGATCCCTTCGAGGCCGGCGCCGTTTTCCAAAATTCTACGGACGCGCTCGCGCAACTCCCGAACGACAGGCATGTAGTGCTTTTCGATAGTCTCAATCGTGTCGCCCAGCATCTTCGCAACATCGTAAGGACTTGCGCCCCTTAACAGCAGGTTGACTGCAAAGGTATCTCGGAATCGGTGAGGGTGCACGTTGGCGACACCAGCACGCCGGCCAAGCGCAGCCATCCGCCGATAGAGCCGTGGGCGCCTATCCGGGGTGTCAATTCGTACGCAACTCAGCATCTACCTCGCGTCCAATACGCGCAACGATGTCCGGCACGGCTTCCACATCCGTTTGAGTGGTGTGAAAGTTCACAATGCAGGCGCGAAGTACGTAGTGGCCGCCGACTACGGCGTTGGAGATGAATGTCTCACCGCCGCGCTGCAGCCGATCGACCAGTTCACGGTTGAGCGCGTCGAGATGCAGTTCAATCTCTGATTCTCGCAGTTTCTCTCGAAGATTGCGCGGCACGTAACGGAAGGTTGTTATGCTCAATTCCTGGGTCATGAGCTGCAGTTCCGCATGGCGGCTGACCGCCTGAGCCATTGCCTGAGACAGGCGTATATCCTCTGCGATCATGTTGCGATACCCCACGGCTCCGACCTGCTTTAGGGCAAGCCAGACTTTCAGGGCACGGAAGCCTCGCGAGTTCTGGGGACCACAATCGACATAGTTCGTCACCCGCTCCTCGAAATGGTAGTAGGGAGGGTGATAGGCGAACGCCGCCCGCAGCATTTCCGGATCGCGCACCAGCGCGCATCCGGCCTCGAGCGGCGCGTAGAGCCATTTGTGCGGATCAACCGCGATCGAATCGGCCAGGGACAGGGCACGTAGATCATCGTGCGCCTGGGGAACGGCAGCGGCAAAGCCACCATAGGCTCCATCAACGTGGAACCACGAGCCATACTCCTTGCAGAGCGCGCTGATTTCCGGCAGAGGATCGACCGCACCTGTGCTGACTGATCCCGCCGTTCCCACGACCAGGAATGGCACATCTCCGGCGGCGGTATCCGATTCGATTTGACTGCGTAACGCGGGGACGTCCATCCGTAATTTGGAATCGGTGGCGATCCACCGGATCGATTCGGTACCGAGGCCGCCAAGGTCTGTGGCCTTCTGAATCCACGTGTGCGTTTCGCCCGAACAGTACACGCGAAGCCTGCGTCCCGAATTTTCAGAAATGCCGTACTTGCGTACATCCCAGCCCGCCTTGGCAGTGCGCGCGGCTAGGAAGCAGACGAAGTTCGCCATATTGCCACCGCTCAGGAGCAGCCCACCGCAATTGACGGGGTAGCCAATGAGCTCCGCGATCCACCTGACGGTCTGAGACTCGATCTCGGTGGCGGCCGGCGCGAGTGTCCAGGCGCCCACGTTCGGGTTCACCGCTGCGGCGAGAAAGTCCCCGAGAATCCCGATCGGCGCCGGCGGCGCTGTGATGTATCCGAAGAAATGCGGATGTCCGTTGAATAGCGAGTGAGCGAAAAGCCGTTGTGCCGTCTCTTCTAGCAGCGGCCCAGGGTCCGTCCCCATTTCCGGGAGCGGCCCTGTGAGGTCGAGTGCGTCGCGCACGACCGACGGTGATTCATCACGGGTCACAGGACCAAACGGCAACGATTCCAAGAACCCCGCGAGCTGGTCCACGAGTCGATGCCCCAGCTTGCGGAACGTCGCGGCGTCCATCGCGAGCGGCGCATGACGGCCCGAATCGCCATCCACGAATGACTCCTTTACTGCCGATTCTTTCGTCACGTATTTATCCCTTCTAGGAGATCCGTCTCAGGCACTCGCCCGCCCGTCACGGTGCTGAATGCCCGATAGAACGACTGCCGTCCCCACAACGCTTCGTGATCGTCCGGCGACAAGTCCTTCAGCCGCTCGTACGCGGTCACCTGTGATTCGTGGCAGCAGATCGCCCGCCACACTGTCGACCAGAAGCTGCGCGTATCAATCACTGTGGTAATCGCCCAGTCTGGCCACGGCACGGCCTGCCGTTCAATGCCATCGACTGTCGAGACCAATTTTCGGAAAGCCGACTGGTAAGCTCTCCAGGCCGATTCCGGCCAGGCGATATAGTAAAGCTTCGACACCGCATGCGGCTGTACAGCCTCGATCCCATCGCATGGAAACGCGGGGTCGGCTGCGGCGACGATGGCCGCCGTGGTGAATTGGGAGATCGCAATATGATCGGGATGCCCGTAAGCACCGTCGGGTCCGAACGTCACCACTACGTCGGGCTGGACCCGCCTTATGTGTCCCACAATGGTAGCGACAGCCTCGCGAGGGTTCGCACGGTCGAGCTGCTGATCGTGGTAGTCGAGGATTGAGACTTCGCGCACACCCAAGGCTGAGGCAGCGGCGCGCAGCTCGCTCTCACGGATGTTCCCCAGCGCCAATGGGCCGGGATGCTGATGATCATCCAGACGATAGCCTCGGAAGCGGCCACTATCGCCACGAGTGGCGGTTAGCAGAAAGACCTCAACGCCTTCGGATGCGTATTTTGCAAGCGTGCCTCCCACCCCCAGGGATTCGTCATCGGGGTGCGCGAGCACGGCCATTAATCTCGGTGTCCGCATAATTTCTGTGTTCCGTTTGGGCGAATTGGCTGCCGCGCCAATTCGCGTCGGAGTCTGGAACAAGCCCTAATTAGTGATCAGGCACCGCCCAGCTGCGAAATCACCGGCCCAAAGCTGCGCGGATACGCGCCAAGTGGTGCCAACTGTGCCGTAGCGCGTGATCCTCAATGACGAACTGTGCGGTGACAGGCGCGCCGAAGCTCAGCGAAAAGGGAGCTGCACGATCTAATTCTTCATCCGTGAATGCGCGCACTGCATTGGCCGCCTCACGACTGTGCCGACGCAGGAGTTCGAGCGCGGCAGCCTTCGTTTCCGCAACATGCTCGTGGGCATGCTTTGCGTTCAACTTGGCGACCGCATCCCACGTGACGTTCGTAACAGCCTTCCCGCTGGCGATTGCTCGTGCGATATCAATCTCGATCGGGTACATGCTGGCAACATGGTGCACGATTAGGCCAACCGAACGGCGGTCCGTAGCCGACACCGGTGCGCGCCATTCCTCTTCCGAGAGTCCTTCAGCAAAGGCTGCCAAGAGGGCAGCTCCTTCCTCGATGCGATCAGCCAGTGATTCAGCGCGACCGGTCGTCGGTGTTGTCTTCGATTGAGACTTGAGTTGCTCAAAGTCTTTGGTCGTCGGTATCCGTGTTGCAATCGTATTCATTCTCGTAGTCTCCTTTTCATTCCTTGTCTTTGGATTCGTACTCCTTGCGATCCATTCCTGCTCGGCGTCAAGATTTGAGAGGCTAAATGAGCAGCGTGACCACGCTGGTGACCACGAGCGCCGCCGCCCAAATCAGGTTGAGATTGATCCAGGTCTTGCGAAGAATCGCGAGGCCGAACCTGCTATAGACCACCCAGGCGATGAGCCCTGTAACTGCAAGATAGGCGAACGTATGGATCGCTGTGGCAAGCAACGCTGCGAGCGGGCTGGCGGCCGCAGATGCGTGATGGTGGCCTGCCATGTGCTCAGCCGCTTCAACTGTGCGGCTACCCAGCAGCACCGGCAGCAACATCAGACCAGCACCGTGCGCCGATGCCATCAGAAACGACCAGACCGTCAAGTCGCGAAAACCCACTTGCATGCGGACCCATCGCGGATGGTAATGGCGCACTAGGGAAAAGATTCCAAGGCCGAACAGAAGCGCGGCTACGGGATAGCGTATCGCCTCAGGTGGCAACTCCATGCCGAGAAACGCCGCCGCCAACACCACGCTGCCAATGGACAACGCATGGCCTAGCGCGATCGGAACGAGCGCTCGCGCTACCGCACTCCCCTTCTGCTCCTGCATCCCCAGCGCCACCGCGAAGAGCCAACCCATCCCGGGGTTGATTCCGTGGTAAGCGCCGAGGAGCAGCATTAGCCACAACGCCGTCGTGCCCATCTCTGCGTGTGTCATTTTGCCTCTGAGTAGCAGTAAGAGTCCGATGAAGCGTCGCCGCCCTCCAGCCGCACCTGATGCGCGCGTAACCCGTCGAACTCGACAAAGAATTTCTCGTCGAGTTTCATTCCGCCGTTCGGATCCGCGTTAAGCTTTACCATCCAACTCTTTAACCCATCGGGATAGATTTGCTCGTCCCACGGGGAGTACAGCGAGTTGGTGAAGTAGATACGCTTGCCATCACGGCTGATCTCAACCATCTGCGGGCCGCCGTTGAGCGGCTGCGTGGGCTTGCTGGGGTGAGCCGCACGGCGCACGATGCCGCCGAGATGGACCGAGTCCGTCTTCTTGGGATTGGCCGGGTCCGAGACGTCGTACTGAATGAACTCGCCGGTCCCCCAACACGAAACATAAAGGAAGCGGTCATCGAGCGACAGGTTGATGTCGGTCACCAGTGGGGGCACGGCCTTGAAGCCCTTTAACAGTGGCGGTAGGCTTTCCGGGTCGGCGGGCTCGGCGGGGATTTCGATCACCTTGCGGACGGCCCACTTGCTATTCTTTCCGCCATCCTTCCTGTACCACATCCAGATCGATGACGACAGGTCTTTGAGTGAAACGCCGACCCCAACGAAACCGTAGGTTTTTTGGGGATCGTGAGAGGGCCTTAACTCGAGCACCCACTGTTGCTCGGCGCCCAAGTCAATCTCTTGCAGATGGCAACGCTTGTCCAGGTCCCAGATGTGAATCTTGTGGCCATACTTGCCGGCCAACAGCAACTCCGCATTGACACCGTCTTTCACCATGTTCGGCGTGCCCCATTCGGAGGTAATCATCGTGTCGTGTCCCAGGTGCCACCAGAAGTCGTACGCCAGTTCCTGCGGACCACGATCCTTTTCCCACCGGCCCTTCAGCTCGAATGTGTTCGCGTCCATTAGAAAAATGCCACCGGGGCCGTCCCCACTGGCCGATCCGAGTGCGCTCCCATAAATGCAATCTGGCCCGCAATGAATCGTATGGGGCGAGGTGTAGCCCGTCTTCTTGATGAACTCCTCAGGCTCGATCACCTTCACGATCTCCGGCTGCTTGGGGTCTGGCTTGGTATCGAGGATGTAAATCCGGGATGACCCGATGCCGGGCACTATCAGGTAGCGGCGCTCCATGTGCGGGTGCGGTGTTTGCGGACAAAGGCACGCGCTGCAAGCATTCCAGCCGAAATGGTGGAGTTCGTTATCTCCGCGCGGAAAATCTGTTTGCCCGACGAGCCGCCCATACTCGGAGGAACTCGGATCGAGGTCGATGACTCCCATGGCATCGCGCTGCCCGTTCTTGCCAGGGTTGAGCAAGGCGACATAGGCGAGGCGCTCTGCTGGAGCTTGCATTGCCATGCCTGCTGAAGGGTAGAAAGTTGGATCCGGACGCATTAAAGCCATACTCATATCTCCTTAGTTGTCCAAGATTCGTGGGAAGAACCTGCAACCTCAGGCTTTCACCGCGATCACTTCCAGATATTCCGATGAAACTACGGTGAGTTCATTCCCACCGCGATTGTGCGTGGACCACAATGCTTCCAGGTCAACGCGCAGTTTCTTCGCGTCCGATTCATCCAACGAAGCAAACGCGCGATTGGTGGGCCCATAGTACTGCCGGAAAAATTCGACCACCTCCGCCGGTGGGAAAGGGTAGGTGAAGCTGTATTGTCGACGCGTCATGGTAAGGTCGGAAACTCCGTGGCCCAGCCTCTCACGCACCGTAGCCTCATCGCCCCACAGCACAGGTGCCGGCATGCCTGAGGGAGCAATGAACTTGGCAAACGTTTTGAACATTTGCCCAACGAAGCCTTCGCGCGTCCAATTCCCCATGGCAATGGTACCTCCAGGACTGCACACTCGCAGCAGTTCGCGAGCGACGAGTTCCGGGCGCGGCGCAAACATCGCTCCGACCAGGCTGATTACGACGTCGAAACTGGCATCTTCAAACGGAAGAGCCTCGGCGTCCCCTTCAACAAAACGAGCCTTGAGACCTTCCGCGTCGGCTCGTGCCTGTGCACGCTGCACGAGATTCGGCGCGATGTCCACTCCGGTGACCTTCACTCCATCCCGGGCCGCCCACAGCGCGACCTGGCCCGAGCCGCAAGCCACATCGAGCAGTTGGCATCCAGCGGGAACATCGAGCTGTTCGTAGAAAATGCGCGCGCCCTGCTCCATATAGCGCGAGAAGCGGTCGTAGTCTCCGGCCTCCCACGTATCTTTGAGTCGAGCCTTTAGACCGTCGATTTCCGTTGCAGATGTGATGGTGCTCATATTTCCTCCGATGTTTTTTATTCGCCCGCAACCAGGGCGCGGATCGCGTCGGTCGACATGGCCAACCCGCCAATTTCCCATTCCTCATCGAGAACGTCTTGAATCTCCGCCCACGTAACGCTGCACATCTCCGCTTCCTCGACCGACACAGTGACATAGCTGAAGTTGTTGTTGAGGTCCGGCTTGTGGGCCGGCGTGAAAGCTTTCTCGTTCACATTCACTTGAATCAAGTCCATGGTCGGATCCTCCATTCGGGGCTCAATCGGATCGAGTCTTTCCGCCCGGCTGACTTCCCTACTATGGGGCAGCCGCTCGGACCACTCTTGTCTGCGCGTCCGGCTTTCTTGCTCATGGCAGCGTTACCGTATGATGATTTGCTCAGGAGTCCGGAGAGATTTGCCGGGAGTCCCGCGAGAGGATATATGGATGTGCTTTCCGAAGTGCTGAAGGTGGTGAAGCTCCAGGGGGCCATGTTCTACAATGGAGAGTTTTCCTCTCCGTGGAGTTTTTGCTCGCCCCCCTCGCACACAGTCGCGCCCTATGTCGCACCGGCCGCGGGACACGTGATCATTTATCACCTATTGACTGAAGGGCGCGCCTCTGCTCGGCTGTTGGATGGCGAGCGCATCATTCTTGACGCCGGCGACATCGTGATCTTTCCCCATGGCGACGCGCACTTCATCGAAAACGGCCCTCCGACGAAGGCTGTGGATATGGTGAAGGAGTTGGCCCGAATTTTTTCCCAGGGGTTGAAGCTATCGCGCCTAGGTGGCGGAGGGGAAATTACGAGATTCGTCTGTGGCTTCATGGCCTGCGAGCCACGACTAAGCCAGGTTTTCCTTAGCGGTCTGCCGCCGGTGTTCAAAGTCAGTATTCGTAACGATGCCTCGGGCAGGTGGCTCGAGAACTCGATCCGCTTTTCGGTGAATGAAGCTGACGCTTCTCGCGCCGGTGGAGAAGCAGTCTTGGCTAAATTGTCGGAGGTTTTGTTCGTTGAAACTCTGCGGACCTACATTGCCCACCTTCCAGCCGAGCAAACCGGTTGGCTGGCTGGCGCGCGGGATGCGGAGGTCGGAAAGGCACTGGCGCTAATGCATCGGAATCCCGCGTATCCATGGACCATTGCTTCCCTGGCAAAGGAAGCGGGAGTGTCACGCTCGGTTCTGGCGGAGCGCTTCCGCCATTACCTCAGCGAGCCGCCAATGGCGTACCTCACGCGCTGGCGACTTCAGTTGGGAGCGCAGATGCTTGCTTCGACCAGTTATTCGGTAGCACAGATCGCATCCGAAGTGGGGTACGAATCTGAAGCTGCTTTCAACCGGGCATTCAAACGCGAGTTTGAAACCCCTCCGGCGCGTTTTCGCAGCCAATCGAGGGCGCCACAGGCGACGAGTCCAGCAAGAAGTCACCGCTGAGTGACCAAAACAGCATTGATTGATGTAGGGCGCCAACCAGACTGTGAGCGAACTCGACCGGACTCCCGGACTCCCGGCAAAGCTATGTTCCTGTCATGGACGGCCGGACAAGAAAGCAAGACTCAGAATCAAAATCAAAGTGCCATCTGCCCGAATCAGATCATTGCAACGAGGCCCCAATTCTATTCCGGTCCTCGAGGAGGAAAATATGCCTGAAGCTAATCGTATCAAGTATTTGCGAGTGGCGCTGATGGCGGTGGGTGTGATCTTTATCGTCGGAATCTACAGCCTGATTATGATCTGGCCGTCCGGCTGGTCGTGGCACTCGGGACCATCGCACTCTCTGCCACATTACCTGCAGATGATCCTGGGTGTCTACGCGACATTGGGCATCTTTCTGTTGATCGCGAGCCGCAACCCGCTCGCAAACTTGAGTCTTATCTGGTTCACGGTGTGGTCCAGCATTGCGCACGCCGCAATCATGGCGACACAGGCTTTGGCGAACCCAGAGCACATGGCACACCTTTGGGGTGACGTCCCGGCGCTCCTTGTGGTAGCGGCTGTGCTTGCGTTTCTCACGCCTCGAACTGCGGCAGCAGAACCCGCGGTGAGAGGCCTCGGCAAGACTGCAAATGCAACGACAGGTAGATGAGACGCAGCAGTTGGATGGACCGCGAGGGGCCTACCGTTATCCTCTGAGTCGGGGAGGGTAAGGCGGGTCCCTCAATTCCGTGATGCATTTGCCGTTCGGATGATGAGCAATTCGGAAGTAACAACTGCAGAGAAGGCGTGCCGCAGAATGTGCTGTGCGCTTCGAGCCCATATGCGCTAATACGGGCTTTTTCGCTCCTTCGACAGAGTGCTTCCGTGCGGGCTAGGTTGTGGGCCAGTGGTTGATTGATGATCGTGGCGAGGTCATCAGAAAGAAGTGCGCTCGAGCCTATCCGAACAAGTATCTGCTTTTGGTTAGCGCACGCCATAGCGGCAAACTGCTCGACTTCGATCGGGTTATCGAGGAGATGAAAGCGTCGCGCTCAGCATTCCTTGAAGTCTGGATCGTGACGTTCATCGGGCCAGGCGACATCAAGGTGGTTCGTGTCGCGCCAGGCCAGCCTTTCGTCGACTTAACGCGAGAGGGCTTCGAGAAGGCAAGGAAACAGAAGTCGTTCCTAAAACGGGGACCTCGCGGGACAAGCACCGAATTCCAGGATCTCGGGCTAGCATATTTGCCCATTCCGTGAGGTGACTAGCGCTCGCGATGCCCGGTCCGACATGTGTCCCGGCTGTGCTTAATAAATTGTGACGCCGGTGTGACGCAAAACCTGCCATCACTGCCAAAGTTGACATCACTGACACTTCACGGCGACTGATTTCAAATAAGTTGTCTATTTGCAATGCAGTCCGGCGAATTCGGCTTACAGGTCCGGCTGCCACAAAGCTTTACGTTCAATCACTTCCAAGACTAGCAAAGCCGGTGTGACGCCGGTGTGACGCACTCCAATCATTCGCAGGAAAATGATGATCTTCCGTTCCGAGTAGCCGACAACTACCAATTGAATCTGCAGATCACCTGAAGTTGTCCAGTGTGAAGCTGGTTATTCGCGGCGCAAGGCGGTCATAGGATGAATGCGCAAGGCACGCCGTGCCGGGATATAACAGGCCAGCATAGCGACTGCCGCCAGCAACAGCGCCACGCCAATCAGCGTTGCGGGATCGGTCGGCTTCACTTCGAAGAGCACGCTGACCATCAGCCGTGTAACTGCCATTGCGCCGGCAAGTCCGAGCACGATACCCAGCAGCCCGAGCTTTACTCCATCTTTCATTACCAATCGCAGGACATCGCGATGTTGCGCGCCCAAAGCCATGTAGACGCCGATCTCGTGCGTACGCTGATTGACGCGATACGCAACCATGCCGTAGATGCCCACTCCGGCTAGCGCCACCGCCAGCGCGGCAAAGCTCCCCAGCAACAACATGTTGAAGCGCTCCTGCGCTACCGAGACCGCCAACAAATCGTCCATGGATTGAATCCCGCTTACTGGAATCTGGCTGTCCAAGCTCCAGACCTGCTTTTTCACCTCCTCGACCAAGCCTGCTACCGGAACTCGCGTCCGGATCACCAGCGTCATGAATTTCCGCCACGCCTCGTCATTTTGGCTGAACGGAGCGTAGACGGCGGGATCCACTGGCTGGTTCAGCCCGGAATGCTTCACGTCGCCTGCAACGCCAATGATCGTCATCCACTCGTGGGGTTCGTCAGATCGGGCCCAGTCAATACGGGCTCCAATTGGGTTCTGGCCGGTAAGCAGTTGCCGCACGAACGCTTCGTTGACGATCGCCACTCGCGGTTGTTGTTCGCGGTCCATCGCGCGGAAGTCGCGTCCGGAGCGAATGGGAATCTGCATGACGCCGAAGTAATTACCCATGACCGATAGCGTTTGCACTACGGGTTCGGTTCCCAGCGTAGGCGTCGGCTGTCCGTCGATCACGACGCGATGGCCTACATAATTTCCGGCCAACGGAAGGTCGGTGATCATCGCCGTCTCCACCCCGGGAAAGGAGTTGATCCGCGCGAGTAGCTCCCGTCGGAAATTCGTCTGCAGCGGAATCTGCGGATATCGAGTTCCCGGCAGTTGAAGGTACATGGTAATGACGTTAGCCGAATTGAATCCCGGATCGACGGATCGCAGGCGCAGAAAGCCTTTGATCAGCAATCCCGCACCCGCCAGCAGAATGAGCGCCAGGGCAAGCTCCCCGGTCACCAGGAAACTGCGCAAAGGACTGCGCGAAACGCCGGTGGCGGTGGTGCGAGCGTTCTCCCGCAAGGCTTCTGCGATATCGCCGCGAGATGCGGACCATGCCGGCAGAAGTCCGAACAGCAACCCGGTCAGCAGGGAGATGGCGAATACGAACATGAAGACTCGCGCATCCATAGGAATTGCGTCCAAGCGATGCAGCTCCGCCGGTTTCAAGGCCAGCAACAACGTTGTGCCTGCCTTCGCGGCCATTAGTCCGGCTGCTCCGCCGACCAGCGCCAACAGGGTGCTCTCTGTAAGCCTTTGACGAATCAGGCGGCTATTGCGTGCACCCAGCGAGGCGCGAATCATCAGCTCGCGCTGGCGTGCGACGGCCCGGGCCATCAGCAGCATCGCGAAATTCGCACAGGCAATCAGCAGCACCAATCCAACCGCTCCGAACAGAATCAGCAGCGCTGAGCGGACATCCCCCACCAGCCACTCATGCAGCGGTATCAGTAAGGTGCCGCGCTCCTTCTCTGTGTCGGGAAAGGCCTCGGCAAGCCGGTGGTCCACCTGTGCAATCTCTGCTTGCGCCTGCGCAAGCGGCACGCCGGGCTTCAACCGCCAGTAGGTGTGCATGAAATGCACGTCGCGCTCGGCAGCCGCATCGGGATATGCGACCCACAAGGAAACGAAGACGTCTGCAAGCTCCTTCGGTAGAGTGAAATCCCTGGGCATCACGCCGATGACTGTATAACTGTTGTCGCTCAGCCGGATCGCTCTGCCCAGCACATTGGGGTCGGCGCCCATGAAGTCCCGCCAGAACGAATAACTCACCACCGCATTCCGTGGCCCGCCTTTTACGTCCTCATCGGCTGAGATCCAACGGCCCAACATCGGCTGGATGCCGAGTGTCACGAAAAGACCCGCATCAACATAGGCACCGTGCACGCGCACCGGCTCACCCTTGCCCGTGAAGTCCATAGGCTCGATATTGATTCCACCGCTGCTGGCGAATGACTTGGTCTGGCGTTGAATGTCTTCAAGATTCGGCAGGGAATCGTTTTGCCGGGCAGCCAGCAACTCCTGCGAGTTGCGATATGGGAGCGGATTCAGCAAAACCCGATTGACTACGCTGAAGATCGCCGTGTTGGCGCCGATCCCGAGTGCCAGCGTCAGCACGGCGCAAGCGGTAAACGCGGGCGAGTGAAGCAGTGTGCGAGCGGCGTAATGCAAGTCTTGCACCAGCGACTCAACAAAGCTGACACCGCGAGCCTCGCGGCATTCATTCTTGACTTGATCGAGTCCACCAAACTCCAGCCGGGCGCGACGCACGGCCTCGGCTTCGGTCATTCCCGACCTCACATATTTTTCGGTCTGCCGCTCGAGGTGAAAACGCAGCTCGTCATCGAGTTCGTTCTCTGCGGCAGGGCGCCGCATCAAGCTACGCAGCCGGAAGAGTAAGTCGTGTAGCAACACGCGACCTCCTAGGCAGTTTCGAGGACCTGGCTCACAGCCGCCGTCAGCTTCTGCCACGCGTCCTGTTCGATCTCGAGTTCGCGCCGTCCGGCCTTGGTGAGCTGGTAGAACTTTGCTCTGCGATTGTTCTCTGATGTACCCCATCGGGCTTTGATCCAGCCGCGGCGCTCCAGGCGGTGCAGCGCGGGATAGAGCGAACCCTGCTGCACACGCAAGACGTCGCTGGAAATCTGCTGGATACGTTCAGAAACAGCCCAGCCGTGGAGCGGCTCAAGCGACAGGGTGCGGAGAATGAGCAGGTCCAGCGTGCCCTGCGGAAGATCAATGGATCGAGATGGCATCAGGTTCCCCTATTGCTTCTACAAGAAGCTACACCAACTGCTGTAGAAGTGCAAGGGGACAAAGGACGACGGGAGACAGAAATGCCACCGCATTGAACTTCGACCACTTATACAACTGATCATGTTCCTCCGCGAACCAAGCGGGTGAGCAATCGACTATCATCCTATCCATGGTACTTGGCGCTGGCATAGGTAAGACGATATCTTAACTTTTGATGAAGACGACCATCTCTTCCAAGGGCCAGATTGTTTTGCCAGCAGAATTCCGGCAAATGGACCGGATCGAGCCGGGTCAGGAGTTCGACACTATGCCGATCAAGGATAGCCTGATCGCCGCGACCGCGATGGGGCACAGTCTCGCGGTCGCTACGCGCAACCGCATCGATTTCGCGAAGGCCGGTGTGCACGTCGTCGATCCCTTTGTTCGTTGACGCCGGTCGTATAGGTACCCGCATCGGGACGGCGTGATGCCGGAGTCTCGGAAGCTTTTGTCATCGACTTTGGCCGTTATGTCCGGGAGTTTACTTCGCTGTCAATCGCCGCCTGCTTTCGCATCGCCGTGAAGTTGCGCTGCATTTGGTCGACACCCACCGAGATGCAGCCCAAGTCACATCACTTGCAAGTCGCCGAGACCCATGAATCATCAATTGAGCCGGAACCCCACCAGAGGGATACCTCTTAGTCGCAAACGGGAACACCAGATCAAGGAAAGGATCGGCAACAATCGCCTTAGCTAACGAAAGAATTCCTGAAAGCTTCGTACCGTTGACGACCTGCGTTCAAAATCTGAGCGAACTCCCCGGCCGGCACTGCGGTTTTCGTCTGCAGGAGAAAAACGTGTCTAGGGTTTGCGCTGCCCACTCGTCAGCTTTAAACTCAGAATTTCGACATCCGGGCCCGCCCCCCCACCCGTGTTGGGCAAGAATTGCGAGGTCTGAGCCAGGTCAGCTCAAAACGGTATCTCCCAGTCCTCTTGCGTGGACAAATCTGTTCCCTCCCCATCCTCTGGGACAATGACTTCCGCTTCTTCCGAATTGGATTGGGCAAAGACTTCCCTACTCTCCCAGTCCCAGGTATGGGCAAAAATCAAGCCCGTGGCCTCCAACTTGCGTAGCAGTTCCGGATGTTTCTGCGCAAGAAATTTGAGTCTCCTGTTTTTGTAGGGCTTTAGCCGGGCCACTTCTAGGACAATCTCGGCGAGACTGGCGACCTGCGGATTGTCCGACTTCGCCATTTGTCCCAGACGAATCACATTCTTCTCGGAGATGTGCGACTGTTTGAGAAACCGGAAGATAGCGTCCTGATCCTCGATGGCTCGGCGCTCGGTCTTCGGCTTGGCCTGGCAGCGCTTGCACACATGGATCTTGTGACCTTTGCCCGAGAACTGCTCGTTCGGCCGCTCACGCAAGCAGATCCTGCAGTAATGCCCCATACGATCCTTTATGACTACAACCCCTCGACACAATTTTCGGTTGGGCCAATCCTACGCCCGATTGTGACGGAAGCTGCACTTATCCCGACTCTGCCTCAACTTTCGCACAATACATTTCTTCCCCCTCGTTATTGTGATTGTCACAAGAACGCTATGAAAGTAGAAGCGCGAGGTCCTCGGGCTTCAGGTTCCGAATGACGCTGCTGTCGGCGCCGATGATTTCGGCGGCCAGGTCGCGCTTGCTATTTTGCAACTCGAGTATCTTCTCCTCGACGGTGTCACGGGTGATCAGCCGATACGCGAAGACCGAACGCTGCTGTCCGATGCGGTGCGTGCGATCCACCGCCTGCGCTTCCACGGCCGGGTTCCACCAGGGATCGAGGATGAACACATACTCGGCGGCGGTAAGGTTCAGCCCGACTCCGCCTGCCTTTAAGCTGATCAAGAAGATTCTGCAGCTTGGGTCAGTTTGGAAACGCTCGACTCTAGCCTGGCGGTCGCGAGTCGCGCCATCGAGGTATTCGTAAATGATGCCACTTTCATCCAGCCGCTCGCGAACAATTTTCAGCAGGCTGGTAAACTGCGAGAACACCAATGCCTTGTGTCCTTCGTCGAGGACTTCGCGCAATTGCGCGAGCAGCGCTTCGAGTTTGGCGCTGGGATCTCCAATGCGTTTGGGGTCGAGGAGTGCGGGATGGCAAGCGGCCTGGCGCAGACGCAACAAGGCTTCCAGAACCTGGATCTTTGATTTAGTCAAGCCGTCCGTTTCGATTCGTTTCAGCAGTGACTCGCGATAGTGCTGGCGCAATTCGTCGTAGAGGCTGCGCTGGGCGGTCTCCATCTCACAGTAAATCGTCTGCTCGCTCTTGGGCGGAAGTTCCTGCGCCACTTGCTTCTTGGTCCGGCGCAGAATGAATGGCCGCAGGGCCTGAGCCAGCAAGCGGCGCGTGTCTTCCGTGGGATTGCGCCATGTGCCGCCCGCAACCTTGAAAACACTGGCTGCGCCAAGCATTCCGGGATTAAGAAACTCAAATAAGCTCCAGAGTTCGCCGAGATGATTCTCGACCGGAGTGCCACTCAGCCCCAGACGATATCGTCCACGCAAAAGGCGTACTGCCTTCGAGGATTCAGTGTCGGCATTCTTGACCACCTGAGCCTCGTCGAGGATGACGTAATCAAATTCAAGATCCTTAAGAGAAAGGATATCCCGGCGCAGCGTACCATAGGTGGTGAGGATCACGTCACAAGCCGCGAAGTCGTTGCCATCGCGGGCCATGCCGGTGTGGTCCAGAACCCGCAGTTGAGGCGTGAAGCGCCCCGCCTCCTGCTTCCAGTTGAACACCAGGGATTTCGGCACCACGATGAGGGACGGTGCGACTGGCTTGCCGGTGCACCGCAACTCGCGACGCATTTCGAGAAGAGCCAGCACCTGCGCCGTCTTGCCTACACCCATATCATCGGCCAGGCAACCGCCGAAAGAGTATCGTTGTAGAAAAAGGATCCACGCCAATCCTTCGCACTGATAATCGCGCAAACGGCCCACGAATCCCTCAGGCTGTGCAGTGGTCTCCACCGCACTGAATTGGTGCAGATCGGCCCGGACGCGCGCGAACGTCTGGTCCCATTGTGCTTCGGGCTGTGTGGCCAGCAGGGCATCGAGAAGTCCTGCCTGAGAACGGGTAAAGTGAATGTGTCCGTTCTCGGGAGAGCCCATTCCGGCCAGGGGACCGATCCGGCGCAGCCATTCCTCCGGCAGCATTCCGTAGGTTCCGTCATCGAGCTGCACCATGTTGTTGCCGCGACGCAGGGCCGCGAGCAGTTCTGGCAGTCGCGCCTTGGTGTTGCCGTAATCCACTTCGCCGTGCAATTCGAACCAGTCCACACCGCTGGACACTTCGAGCCGGTAGGATCCCGGCCGGCGGAAGATTTTTCCTTCGGCGTCAATGTGCCATCCCGCCTCGACCAGCGACCGCACGACCCGTGGCAGCTTACTCGCCGCAAACCCGCGGGCAGGTTTGGGTTCCCAGTAACTCGCTTGGCCTCGTTTCACTCCCAGTTGATCGAGCAATGCATTAGCCGCTGCTTCGGCGTCGAAATCGCGCCTCAGAAACCGCCGGCCGACCGCCTCAAACACGCCCCGCGAGCCATCGAACTCCGACACAATCCGATCGTCGTAGGCAAAGGAGAGCTCCGCTTGCAGGCGCCCTGGTCCTAAACGAGTCGGCGCTTGGGAAATTTTCAGACGCGGCGCGGGAATTGATGCCAATTCCTCGTAGCGCATTTCCTCTGGCACAGTCAGCGGCGGCAGGTTGCGGGAGCAGAGCAAGGCGCCCAGGAATTGATCTTTTTCGCTCTCGGGGGCCACAATCGAGCATTTCTTGCGAAGAGCTGAAATCCACTCAAACGAAGCTTCCTGGGCGCATCGTGCCACTCGGTCCCTGGTCAGTAGAAGGCCAGGTGCGACCAGGACTGGGACCGTCAGCTTCATTCGCTCTTCCCCGCGGTGAAAGAATCCGGTGAGCGCACACTGTCCGTCTTCCGCCTTGCTCAACTCAAGCCCAAAACTCCAAGCCTCGCCGTCATCCCAGGCCAGCGGTAGCAAAGCTTCGGGTTCGTTCTGAGGCCGCAAGTAGCAGCGGCCGGTTCGGACCATGAGAGGCATGAGCATAGCGCTCAGTGCAGGCGGAAGCATTGACAATTCGGGAAGACGTTCATAAGGATTCAGGTATCCATAGGCGTACGTCTGTGTTCCAGCGAGCATCGACAGTACTTGTTGGTCTTCGGTAATGGGGAGACGCTGAATCTGGCCGCGTTTCATCGCGAGCGGCTTGGGGCGTGTCCAGCTGCCGTCTTTCTTGCGATCACGAGATTCCAGCGCGAGGCACAGCCCGCCGCGGGAGAGACACGTTGAAATGTCCACGATGTATAGAACCTCCCGCTTAGCCGGCCACGTGGACTCCGGCGCGGCTGGCCGCGAGCCGGGGTCGACGATCTCGCTGAATTGCTGTTGCCACGATGGCGGTTTCGGCACCCGCTGTCGAGTGGTGACGGGTACGCGCGAACGGGTAACCGAGTCTCGCCATCTGACCTTTTGCGTCTCGAGATCAGCGTCGTCAAAGAGCAATTCAGAATCGTCGCTCAATACCAGTTGCGGCGCGGAAGTAGCCCAAGAGAGGCTGCCCTGTGCCTCGGCTGCCAGAATCGTGGCCCAGAGATGCTTGCATGGGATGCCATTGTCCACGAAGTAGGGGCAGTCACACCAGACCGACAGCATCCCGTCTCTGAAATTCAGCTCTACATCATAAGTCTGCGAACCGCGTACCCGGGCATGCAGTTGGGTTTCAGAAGCCCGCTCAATACGGACTTGGCCGCGCGAATAATATTCTTCGCCCCGATGCCGGACGCTCCTGGTGAATTGCGGTGCCAGTTGAGTGGAAAGATTCAAGGACATGGTTCAGGCCTTAAAGGCATTTTATCGAATAGAAGAAGTGGAGCATAAGCGCAAGCAGCTGGATCGAACGAACTTTGAGAAGACTCCTTACAAAGCATCGTGGAGGGAACTCCATCGGCTCCGCACTGAAGCCTGGACGGGGAGGAGCGAGTAATTCTTGTGCCAGACAGTCAGATCAGAAAGGAGAAGGCGCGTTCCCCGACGACTATTCGGCTTTCTGAACGCAGCAAACCACAGCGTTCCCTCTTCGTTGGCCGCACCGGGTACCTACGATGCCCGTAGCGCCGAGTCGGGGTCACGCGGTGAAATCGGCGAATTTGTGACGCCCGTGTGACACCTAACCTGCCATCGTTGACAAAGCTGACATCATTGACACTTCACGGCGACTGATGACTTACTGTCTCCACTACTCCCATGAACGCCGGGGGGCAGGAAACGAGTTTTTGCCAAGCTCCCCTCTTGTGCTCTTCGCAAGCATCCTGAGTGTACCGGAGGGTGGGGGCTGCGCCTTGCCTGGCATTGAGGCTGTCGGTATAGTGAGTGCCTGATGGAGGCTGAGACCGTTGTCCCTCTGTCACTCAACGCGTCGAATTCCTTGTCACCATGGCCAAGACAAGCATAACCAAGTCGAAGGAATCAGAAAGCGGCAAATTACGGATCGGCGATGATTGGAATGCGATCCGTATCATCGCCCTTTCGCAAACCAATCCGCTCAAGGCCATCGCGGAGTTCGTCGAGAACTGCATCGATGCGAACGCCAAGACCATTGCCATCACGCGTGGCCGCGAGCACGGAGACCACTATCTAACGGTGAAAGACGATGGCGACGGCGTCCCCCGCGATCCGCACGGGCTGCCCGACTTCAAGTACGTCGCGACTCATATCTGTGACTCGATCAAGCGACGCCTGAAGGCAGACGGCTCCGGAGGCGGCCTGCAAGGGGAATTTGGCATCGGACTGTTGAGCTTTTGGACCGTGGGCGAGAGGCTCACGATGACTTCTGGGGGTGCCGATCAACGCCTCTATCAGATGGCTATGAACAAAGGGGATCCGCGCTACACCGTGAACCCACGACGCGTGCTTTTTGCCGACCCCGGTACCGAGCTCAAGATCAGCCCCCTGCTCAACGGCATCCGTAGCTTGAACGGCGAGAAGATCCAGTGGTATTTGGCCTCGGAGCTGCGCGACCGGATCCGTGCTACCCAGGTTCGTATAACAGTGGTCGACAAGCTTGCGCGCAAGCAGTATCAGGTCGAACCGCGGCAGTTCGAAGGGCGCTTGCTGCACCAACTGCCGGCAGTTCGCTCCCCATTCGGCGAGGCGTATGCCGAACTGTATCTCACAGAACCGGCCGAGAACGGCCGGGTCTCCCTTACCCGAGGTGGCACGCGCGTGATCGAGGATATCGCTACGCTGCCCGGTCTGGAGCGCGCGCCCTGGAGCTCTCGTTACTTGGAGGGTCTGATCGACGTGCCCTACCTGAATCTCACACCCAGCACCCGTTCCGGGGTCGTCCACGATGAACGCTATGGGGCATTTGCGCAAGCTCTCGCACCACTCGAAGCACACCTCAATGGCCTCATCGACGCGCAGCGGCGCGCCGAGGAAGAACAGGCGAACCGGGAGTCCTTGCGCGCCATCCAGCGTGCGTTTCGCGAGGCCATGCTGGTCTTGCCGCCCGAGGAATACGATTGGTTTGACATCCAGTCACGCTCGCCGCATGCAGTCGATGGAGGCGAACTGCCGGAGCGACGCGTGGAGGCATCTGGGGAGAAGGAGGGGCCCGTGCCGGGTGTTACGCAACCGAACGGAAGCGAGTCCGCCCAGCGTCAATTCTTCGACTATGCTGGGCCTTTGCGCACTGTGGTGATTTCGCCAGCGGCGAGCACATTGACCGTGAACCAAAGTCGGCGCTTTCGCGCACTGCCCCGGGATCGCTCGCACCGGCGAGTCGAGCAGGATTTGCTATTTAGCTGGGAGATCGGTGAAGGAAGTGGCATGCTCTCGTCCGTCTCCGATCAAGAAGTTAGCTTCCAAGCGCCGTCGTCGCCCGGTCTCGTGCGTTTGTCCGTCACCGTCTCGCAGCGCGATGTGTGCTGCAGTGCGGAGGCACTGATCACGGTCACTGATAGCCTTGATGCGGTGGTGGGCCCTTCTCTCCTCAATGCGCGCGGCTTACCGGGCTACACGTTTGAACGAGCCGCTGGGGAACTGTGGCGCTCGCGATTCGATGCCGAGCGGAACCTGATCGTAGTGAATAACGGGCATCGCGATTTTGTCTTCGCCACGCGCAGCCGCGCCCTCCAGTTGCGGTATCTTGTGCGGCTCTACGTCAAGGAGTTGGTGCTCAAGAACTTTAGGGGACTGCCAGCCGAACAATTGATGGAGCGCATGATTGAGCTCTCACTCTATGTCGAGGAGAAATTGAAACCTGCCTGAATGGTGGTAACGCACCTTTCGATTGGATAGAGGCTTAGCCCCCGCCCAGAGCCCACCCTGACTCGGGCGCCACCGGTTCGGGGCGGCAGTTCCTGTTCCACACACCGGACGGCAATACGACAACTTCGCCTCACGTCACCGCCCCTTGTGGTTGCACTGTCAGCACCTCGGGCCGCAGCGCCGCAGTATCGCGGACGTCGCTCACCGTGCTTCAGGTGCTGTCCTCGCACGCTGCTGCCTGGCGGCACGTCTCGCTTCTCTTTTGCGCCCTTCGACTCGACATCGCTCCTCGATAGACACAACGTTGTCGGGAGTAGTTTTGCCGAAGCGCTCGAAATAGAGTTGCTCGATGAACTGGGGCAGTGGCAGTTTCCACGGCTCCTGCTTGTGGTTGTCGATCTTGCCCAGTTTCGCCGGGTTCAACCCAAGCTCCCGGGCCATCTGTACCTGGCTGTGAGACAAATGCCGGCGTCTTCGCGCATCGATCCATTCTTGCATTTGCTGATTTGTTTTGATTTTCTTCGACATGCGTTATCGTATTCCTCGAGTGAAGCAGATCCCGTTTGTGAAACGGTCGAGCGAGGCAAGCTCTGGTCCTCAGTTTCTGCCATCTCCTACGGTGTTTACAAGAACAAAAACGGTGAGAATCCAATCGAGTGAACCCGGCGAACACATCATCATTGATCTAACATTCCGATTGCACCGATGTGCGTCCACCATTATGAGAGAGGTTTTTTCATGGTAATCGAACAACAGATTTCCGCGCGTCGCGAAAGGGCTCACGGAAGCATAGTGCGCATTCTGACCCGGCCGGCTGGGAACTTGTACGGAGATTATTCCGTGCGCTCGGCCAGCAACAAAACTTACCGGGTAGCGATGCGCGGGCCCGGCCTCTTCGATAACTATTGTTCCTGTCCCGACTTTGCGGTCAACACGTTGGGAACCTGCAAGCATATCGAGGCTCTGCTCGTTCGGTTGCGTCGGCGCCGCGGCGAGGCGCTGGACCGCGAGGTATTCAATCGCGCCAGGGCTTCGCTATCGCTTCATTACGCTGACACTCTGAATGTACGGCTCCGGCTCCCTGTCTCTCCCTCGCCGGCCCTGCAAGCGCTTGCTCGAGCATACTTTGACCATCGAGGCCTGCTGAAATCCCCCCGCTTGCGGGATTTCGGAAAGCTCATGGACGAGCTCCGGAAAGCTGACGATCAAGCCGTTATTTACAGTGACGTTCTGAACTACGTCGACAGAGAAAATGAAATTGCTGAAGGGCGGCAGACGGAGAAGAACCTGCTGGCGAAACACGGGCGCGGCCGGGATCCGCTTGCTGGCTTGCTGAAGACTTCTCTGCTCACCTATCAGGTGCGAGGGGCCATCTTTGCGGCATGCCGCGGCCGTGTAATCCTAGCCGACGACATGGGGTTGGGTAAGACCGTGCAAGCGCTCGCAGCCACCGAATTCCTGCGTCGCAGCCGCGGGATACAACGAGTGTTGATTGTGGCGCCGGCGTCGGTGAAGTACCAGTGGAAGAAGGAAATCGAAAAGTTCACCGGCCTGGACGCGCAGGTCATCGAGGGACTGTTGCCTCAACGGCACAAGCAGTACGCTTCCCCAAGGTTTTTCAATCTCACCAGCTACGAGCTGGTTCTGAAGGATATCAAGTACCTGCACGACCTCCAATCCGACCTTATCATCCTGGACGAAGCGCAGCGCATCCGGAACTGGACAACGGCCACGGCACGGACCATCAAGCAGTTGAAGAGTCGCTATGCCTTCGTGCTGACCGGTACCCCGTTGGAGAACAAATTGGAAGAGCTCTTTTCTGTGGTGGAATTCGTCGATGGGCGACGGCTGGGACCCGCCTTCCGCTTCCTTCAGGAACACCGGATGGAAGACGCGGAAGGCAAATTGCTGGGCTATCGCGGCCTTGACCAAATTCACCGCCAATTGGAACCCATCCTTCTTCGCCGTACTCGCGGGGAAGTATTAAAAGACCTTCCCCCCCGAACCGACCAGGTGTTTCATGTACCGCTGACCCCAGAGCAGGCAGAACCGTACTGGGAACAGAGCGAGATTCTGAGTCAGCTCATGCACAAGTGGCAACGCCAAAAGTGGCTTTCGGAAATTGACCTACGCCGCGTCCTGTGCTGCCTCCAGAACATGCGGATGCTCTGCAACTCTACGTTTTTGTTCGACAAGCGCACCCACCACTCGCCCAAGCTGGAAGAGTTCCGCGAAATCATTCGCGAACTGACCGTCGAGGAGAACCGCAAGGTTGTGGTCTTCAGCGAATACGCACGCATGACATTCTTGGCTGGAGAAGAACTCCGGAAAATGGGAATCGGATTCGTTTCGTTACATGGGGGCGTGCCCTCTCGGAAGCGCGGTGCACTCATCGAAACATTTCAGAGCCAGCCTAACTGTCGGGTATTCCTCTCTACCGATGCGGGCGGAGTAGGACTCAACCTGCAGGCGGCCTCGGCTGTCATCAACTTCGAGCCGCCTTGGAATCCGGCGCGTCTGGAGCAGCGCATTGGGCGCGTTCATCGCCTGGGACAGGCCAATCCCGTTCACGTGATCCATTTTCTTACCGAAAAGTCGATCGAAGAACGTGTGTGGGAAACCCTGCACCTGAAAAAATCGCTGTTTGCCGGCGTATTTGACTCGCCCGTTTCCGAAGTCAGCTTCGCAAAGCTCGGGCGCAAGAGCGTCCTACAGCAGGTGAAAGAAATCTTTGCCAACCAACCCGGAAGACCGAAGCCCATCATCGATACGCCCCCGCCGCAAGCAATCCGGGTTGGCGAGACAACAACCTCGGCAGCAGCGGCACAGAGTACCGGGAAGCCCTCCAGTTCCAGCGTCGCCAGCAGCGAGGATGGAGTTGGCGCCGTTGAACGAGCCGCGGTTGGCTTGGCCAAGGCCGGGTTGGCATTCCTCCAGTCCGTTGCCTCGGAATTTAAGAACTGCGCGACCGCGGCCGGCCAGCCATCGCACGCAGCCGTTTCTAGCCTGTTCTCGCGGCACCCGCAGACGAATCAGCCAATGCTGGCGGTTCCGCTGCCACAATCCTTTACGGCAGAGCGGATCGCGCGAGCGGTGGCCCGGTTCTTGAGCGCCCTGGAGGAGCAAGCTTAATAAACCCGGGCGCAATTGTGACGCCTCTACCCCAAATCGTCTCGGACGGCCAAATTGTGACGCCGGTGTGACGCAAAACCTGCTATCACTGCCAAAGTTGACATCATTGACACTTCGCGGCGACTGATTTCAAATAAGTTATCTGGTTGCAATGCAGCCCGGCGAATTCGGCTTACAGGTCCGGCTGCCAACAAATTTTACAAAACTCACTTTTTAAGGAGCGCCCCATGTCAGCACCTAGCCGCCGGCCGGAGATTCGCCGGCGCCGTACCCGCAAAGAGAAGATTGTCCAGTTGCGCAAGCGCCTGGCCGCCGCCAAAACCGATGCCGACAAGACCCGCATCAACGCCAAACTGCACAAGCTCGCCATCCTGTCGCCCGGCAACCCGCTGGTGAAGTAAGTGCGCACCCTTCAGTCCGCGGCGAGCAGTTGACCGGCGTTCGGCCGGCCGCCGTGGGCGATCTGGCCGTAGGCCTCCAAGATCCGCCTCACCGACGTTTCCCAGGAGAACTTCGCAGCCTGCTGGTAGCCGCGTTCCTTCATGCGGTCGCGCAGAGGTTTGTCCATGAGAACGCGGTGCAGAGCGCGCATAATCTCGAATACGTTTTCGGGATTCACCAGCACCGCCGCGTTTCCCACCACCTCGGGCAGTGACGACACATTCGAAGTCACCACCGGAGTCCCATGCACCATGGCTTCCAGCGGCGGCAAGCCGAAGCCTTCATACAGCGACGGGAAGACGAAGATCTTCGCCTCGTCGTAGAAAATTCGCAGCACTTCGATCGGGACAAATCCCAGAAAGCGCACATCGTGCTGCACTCCGCTGCGCACCACGGTTCGCCGCAGATCCGGATTGCCGGAAAGATCGTCGCCGATGATGATGAGCTTGAGATCGGGATAGGCCTGATCCCGTTCCAGTTCCGTCTTCAGCGCGGAAAAAGCCTCGATCATGCGCACGACATTCTTGTGCGGGCTGATCCTGCCCGCGTACAGCAGAAACGGATACGTCACCTGGTAGCGCCGGGCGATCAGGTCGCGCTCGGCGGCGCTGGCGTGGCCGTGCAGAAAGCGTTCATCGATGGCGTTGTAAACGACTTCGACCCGGTCGGACGGAATGTCGAACAGCTTCTCGATTTCGTTGCGCGTGAAATTCGACACGGCAAAAATCCGCGCCGCTCCGGCCAGCACCCGCTTCGTCATCTGAAAATGAAACTGAACGCCAAAACCCGCTCTGCTCTCGTGCGCGCGACATGTGCTCCAGCATGTCGTGCACAGTCATCACGTACGGACAAGGGAGCATCCGCGGCACAGAAAAAAGATTGGGAATGTGAACCAGGTCGCAACTCAGCCGCTGCAAGGCGGTGCGGAACTCGCGGTATCCCTGGACCGAGCGGTCCGACGCGAGCAGCGGGACGGCGTGAAAGTTGGGCGGCAGCGCGCCGATTTCCTCGACCTTGGCGGGAGACCCGATCAGCAGATATTCGTTCTCGCGGTCGAGCCGGCCCAGCGTCCGCACCACATTGCGGATGTAGGTGCCTACGCCAAACTCGGTCATCCGCCGAATGTCGATGGCGATCTTCACCGATGGCATTTAAACACAGGGGCACGGTGGAGCACAGTGGAATTATGCTGATGGCGGCTGACCAGTCCGACTAGAATACGACGTGTCATACCTCGTCCTGAAGGGTGAACTGGTCTCAATCAGCTAACAATCGATGTCCCTGACGACATTTTCGAAAGCCTGAAGCATCAGCAGCCACCGCGCGAAAGCGGCGTACTGGAAGCGGTTGCTCTGGACGCCGTCCTCGGTTTCTTAATGAAGCTGCAGGACTCGCCTCCCAGTACGCCTTCGACGAAGTAGCTGGGCTCTAATTAAGCTCGCACTTCAGCCTGTGCTTTCGCTCTGCGATCCGCGTACAGCGGGAACGCCTCGCACAGATCGAGCACCTGCTTGCGGACCTTGCTCAGCACGGCTGCGTCGGTCCGCGTGCAGTAACGCTTCGGCGATCCAGCTGGCCGATCTGCCGCATCTCGGCTTCTTTCATGCCGCGCGTGGTCAAGGCGGGCGAGCCAATGCGAATGCCGCTCGGCTTCATCGGCGGATTGGTATCGAACGGAATCGCGTTCTTGTTGACCGTGATTCCCGCCTCGCCCAGCGCCTTCTCGGCTTCGCTGCCCAGCATGCCCTTCGAGAACACATCGACCAGCATGAGGTGAGTATCGGTGCCGCCGGAAATGATGCGGAAGCCTTCGTCGGCCAGCGATTGCGCCAGCACCTTGGCGTTAGCGACCACTTGCCGCGCGTAGTCGCGGAACTCCGGCTGCATCGCTTCCTGAAAGCACACCGCCTTCGCCGCCATGATGTGAACCAGCGGCCCGCCCTGCATTCCCGGGAAACACGACCTTGTCGATGGCCTGCGCGAACTCGGCTTTCGAAAGAATCATCCCCGAGCGCGGCCCGCGCAGAGTCTTATGAGTTGTCGAAGTAACGATGTGCGCGTGCGGCACCGGCGACGGATGCGCGCCGCCGGCAACCAGTCCGGCAAAGTGCGCCATGTCGACCAGGATACAGCGCGCCGACTTTGTCGGCAATCTGGCGCATGCGGGCGAAATCAATGATGCGCGGATAGGCGCTGCCGCCGCCAATGATCAGCTTCGGGCGCTCCTGCCTCGGCGATCTTCTCCAGCGCGTCGTAGTCGATGGTTTCGGTTTCTTTGGTCACGCCGTAGGGAACGATCTTGTAAGTCTTGCCGGAAAAATTCAGATGATGCCCGTGCGTGAGATGCCCGCCATGCGCCAGGTTCAGCCCCAGAATCGTGTCGCCCGGCTGCAGGATCGCCGCGTACGCCTCCATGTTGGCCTGCGATCCGGCGTGCGGCTGCACGTTGGCGTGCTCCGCGCCGAACAATTGCTTCGCCCGGTCGCGCGCCAGGTTCTCGACGACGTCGGCATACTCGCAGCCGCCGTAATAGCGCTTGCCGGGATATCCTTCGGCATATTTATTCGTGAACACCGAGCCCGCGGCTTCGAGCACGGCTTCGCTGACGAAATTTTCCGAGGCGATCAGTTCCAGGCCTTCGTGCTGGCGGCGGGTTTCGTTGTCGATGGCAGCGGCAATCTGCGGATCGCCTTCATAGAGCGGGCGGTACATTTTCGAGGCGAGAAGTTTTCATGTTGTTTTCCTGATCTCGTAGATATCGTAACGTGCGGATCGTGCCGTTCCATGTAGCGCTCCGGCGAACTTCACCGGCGTAAAGCCAACTTGCGAGTAAAGCCCGTGCGCGTCGCGAGTCAGCAGAATCCAGCGCCGCAAACCCTGCAGCGCGGGATGCTGCGTGATCGCACTCCATCAGCCACTTGCCCAGCCCGCGTCCGCGATGCGATTCCAGCACGAACACATCGCCGAGTAGGCGACGGTCGCGAAATCGCTGATCACCCGGGCAAAGCCGACCTGCGCGCCGCTACCATCATAAACGCCAAAGCACAGGGCATGCTCGATCGATCGCGCCACAACTTCCCGCGGAATTCCCTTCGCCCAATAGCAATTCGTCAGAAACCCGTGAATCACGTCCAGATCGAGGCGGGCTGGATCGGTGCTGATCAGAAACTCGCCGCGCCGGGACTCGACGATCGCATCGGGAGCAGCCAGCTTGCGAGAAACGCATCGTGCATATTCTAAAGGCTTTCACTTCGTGAACCTTCGTGTCCTTGACGGTTAACGTCTTCCTAAAATGCCGTCCGCAAAAACGAAGCCAGGTGCCACCCATCCATGTATTTGTAAGGCGTCTCGCCCAGTCGTGTAATGCCCGCAAGGCAGCACCGCAACTTTGTGATCGAGTCCGTGCCGCTCAAATTCCTCGACCACCTGCCGCGACAGCTCCGGCAGAAACGTCAGATCGTACTTCGCATAAACGATGAGCGACTTCCGCGGCCAGCGCGCGAACTGCTTGAAATACGACATCGGGCTGACCGCCAGCCACGCCTGCCGCAGGCGATCCAGATCGATCTGCTGCTCGATTCCCTGCCGGATGTGCCGCGTCGACTGCCCGTGCCACACCACGTCGGCAACATAAGTCGACGCATGATTGAACGCCGCCACGCGAATGCGCGGCTCGTGCGCCGTCGCGATGAACGCATAGCAAGACCCCAGGCTCGTGCCCACAATCCCGAGCTGGCTGTAGCCCTGCTCTTCGAGCCAGTCGAGGCAGCTGCGAATGTCGACCACTCCCTGACGCACTGCATCGAGCGTGCGCCCGATGTTGGCGGAGACCGCGTAGTCGGCGCGGCTGATCTCGGCGGGCATGCGAATGTCGTGATACGGCATGGTCAGCCGCAGCACCGCGATGCCCAGCATATTGAGCAGCTTGCACAGCGCGACGTAAGAGACCGCGTCGGCGTTCCAGTGCGGCAAAAGAATGACGGCGCGACGCTCCCTTCGCCGGAAACCAGCGGGCATTCACCAGATTATTTTCCGGATAAGGCGTCTTCACCGGTGAAGTGAAGCGCAGAAATTCTCCGAACGTTCCTTTTACCTTGGCCTCAAGCTTCGGGTCGGGCACTTCGCGCGTGGAGAAAACCTGAACCTCGCGCGTCTCCAGGCGAAAATCCGTGGGCCGCGTGTAGGAATAGAATTCGTCGCTCGCCGCGACGATGCGGCGGTTGTAATCGAGAATAAACTTCTCCGGATCATCCTGCGCCACGCTCGGCATCTGCCCCGGGCGGAAACCGTTGCGGCAAGGCCAGTCCCGCGCCCACTCCACGCCCCACTCCAGCGGACGCACCACGCGGTTGTTGTCCACCGAAGTGAGCCGGTGTTCCCAGTCATACATCCATTGTGCGTAGCGCGAAGGCATGGTTGAATCTCTAGTGTAACAAGCGCGACACGCTGCCGTTCCGAGACCGAGCAGTCAACGGTCGCAATCCGCAGATTGGTGATCGGGATTTAAGTCGCTGAACGGAGTACCGGGAATCTGCAGCAGGAAGGCGTTAATCTTGTCGCTCTCAGTTTCTAGCTGCCGTACCGTCGCGGCACGCGCTTCGAAATATTGCAGAGAATTTCGTACGGAGTGCTGTTGGCCAATTCGGCGTGCTCCAGCGCGTCCACGCTCAGGCCCTCGCCGGCGCCGAGCAGGATCACTTCATCTCCCACCGCAACGCCGGGAATCCCGGTGACATCCACCAGCGTCAGATCCATCGAGATGCGGCCCACGATCGGCGCGTAGTGCTCGCGCACAATCACGCGGCCGCGGTTGGAGAGTTGGCGATTGTATCCATCGGCATAGCCGACCGGCAGCACCGCGACGTGCGCGGGAGCTTTGGTCACGTAGGTCGCGCCATAGCCCAAGCGGCTGATTCGCACCGAAATCGCGCAACGATAGAATCCGCGTCTTCCAGGTCAGAATCGGCTTCACCGGCAAGCGCAGCGTTCCGCCGCTCGACTTCGCGTCCGGCGCGCTGAAACGGCAAGTAATAGCCGTAGAGCGCGACTCCCGGGCGCACCATGCTGTTCCACGTCTCGCGCCGCGAAATTACGGCGCCGGTATTCGCCATGTGCACGAACGTCGGTTCCATGCCCGCTTCGCGCACCATGCGTCGAGCCGAATCAAAGCTGCGTTCCTGTTCGGCCACCGAAGGCGCGTCCATGATTTCCGAAGACGCGAGATGAGTCGAGAGCCCTTCCAGCACGAGATGCTTGGCCGCTTTCAACGCCGCGAGCACGCCGGGAAGCTGGTCGACGCCCACGCCCAGCCGGCCCATGCCGGTATCGACTTTCAAGTGCACGGGATGCCGCGCCACGCCCAGCGCGGCCGCCGCGGTTTCCAGCGTCTCGATATGCCAGGGTTCCCAGACCGTGGGCGTCAGGTGCAGGCGGATGATCTCGCTCTCTTCGCCGCGCCAGAAGCCGGTCATCAAAAGAATGTTGGCGCGAATGCCCGCCTCGCGCAGCGGAATCGCTTCATCGAGCGAAGTGACGCCCAGCCACTTCGCGCCTTCCGCTTCGAGCGCGCGCGAGCACTCGACCGCGCCGTGACCGTAAGCGTCGGCCTTCACCACCGCGCACACGGTCACGCTCGCGCCCACGTGCTTCTGCACGGTGCGAAAATTTTGCCGCAGCGTGGTCAAAGAAACTTCCGCCCAGGTCGGGCGCGTTGCCACGCGGCTCAGGATTTCTGCTGTGGTCGCCACTTTCGCGATTATAGCGGGAGCAGTCGGCGCGCCCAGGTTACGCCGGGGCTACTCCCGCGAATTCACGTCTTGGGGCCAGATGCACGCGTCTGAAATCTCGGGCGCAGCGTGCTGGCATCTTCGAGCTCGAGTTCCAGCTAGTTTCCCGCCAGCATGAAGTTCACCGTGATCTGCGTCTCCACTTCGATCGGCTCGCTGTTCAGGATGTACGGACGGTAGCGCCACTGGCTGACCGCGCTGATCGCCGCCGGCACCAGCATCGGATGCCCGGAGAGCGCGTGCAGGTTCTCCATCGTCCCCGCCTTGCTGATCAGCGCCGACAGGACGACCGACCCTGAATGCGCGCGTCCTCGCCAGCGGCGGATATACGGGCTCGACGCGGCGAATCAGGTTGCCCTCCAGCATGGTCGACGTGCGGACTGCGCGCGATGATAGTCGGAGGAGAGCTGGCACGCACCGGTCTGGTTCCGCTGACAGAATCCCGAGCGGAGGTCCGCCGCCCAGGCCTGAAAGAGTCCGGAGTCCGCCAAGACCCGGCGCCTGTCCGATCGTGGGTAGCGGCGTGAGCGGATCGTCGCGTCTCATACGGATGACTGGCGGTATGTGTGACAGGCGCCACGAGCGCTGACAGGAACGGATGATTGGATCCGCGGCGACGGACGCGCCGCCACGTTCGCGGCGAGGCTGCAGCGGCATCGGCAGCTCGCTGCCCAGAGCTGATGGGCGTGGAGACCGTACGCGCCGACGGCAAGCCGACCGTCTTCAACACCGGCAACAAGAGCAAGCAGTCCGAGAGCCAGCGCCTGCAGTCCAAACGAAGTCAGCGTCGTCCAGCTGCGGCGGGCGCGTTGGGCCCAGGAAGTTTCCAGCAGGCTATCGGCAAACAGTGATTCAATGCAGCGCTTTCAACCATGGTGTCCTCCAGCGTGAAATCTGTTTGCTGTTATGGACACCACGAAAGCTGCACGCGGGCGATGCTCGCGCAAATAAAAAAGGCCGCGTTTTCACGCGGCCTGTCTGGAACTTTTCAGACACCAGAGGTGTCCGGTTCTACTTAGCTGCTTCGGATCGGCTTGGGCGCCGCCGGCTTCGCAGCTCCCGTGCCGTGCCGGGCTTCGGAGCGGCCGGCTTCGCGGCGCCGCTCGTGCAGGGGCGCGGCACGCCCGACTGCGCGTTGTAAAGGTCAACCACCGCCTTGGTGATGTCGAACGCCTCGCCCGCCATCAGCACCGGACCCTGCGGCCACTGCTTCGACGTGTCGATGATCATGCCAAAGCCGTTGTCCTGCGAGTACTTGACGATCACCGGAGCCATCTTCGGCAGCATGCGGCTGGCGATCTCCTGGTTCTGGTTGCCGAAGTCTTCCTGGGCATCCTGCACGGCGCGATCGAAAGCTTTCTGCTTGCTTTCGATCTGCTTCTTCAGGGTGGCGAGCGCATCCTCGTTCAGCTTGTCCTCTGCGTGGTCAACTGCTTCTTCAAAGCCTTCCAGTTCGTCGTTCTGGCTCTTCAGTTCGGCCTGCTTGGGCTCGAACTTCTTTTGCAGAGCTTCCAGGTCGCGCTGCCTTCGTTGCTGCCGAAAATCGCCTCCTCAATGTTGATGGCTCCCACCTTGGTGCCGGTGATGACGGCGGGTGCAGTCGCCGGAAGCGGCGGGAGTAGCAGGCGTGGCGGCGGGACTGGACGGTGTGGCGGCGCTGCCGGTTTGGGCCAAGTGCGGAAATCGTGAAGGTAACCGCAACGGCCAGAAGAATTCGCAGAAACTTGCTTGTCATTGGATCGGTTGAACTCCTTGGAACATGCTTGTCAGAGCATGCTTCCGGGAATAACTTCGATTATCGTTCTCTGATTGCTGCTCAGATCGCTTCTTCAGTCAACGCTGGGCCGCACTGAATGAGGTCTCCGCTGCGGTAGCGGCCGCCGTCGGAAAAGGCGCACTCGATTGCCAGCATCGCACGCCGAGTCCTGCGGGCGTGCCGTCCACCCTCACAGCTGACTTGATGGCGTGGATCACAAGCATTATAGAGACCTCACTCCCAGGCCGTCAAACCAAACCCGTTGCAGCACGATCACCGCAAGCTAGAACGTCGTCGCCACCGTGAACCGGAACGTCTTGCGCGGCTCCCTCAACAGGAAACTCGGGGCATAGGTGTTCACTGCCTGATGATAGGTGTAGTCCCCTGCCGCGTCCGCCGGGAACATGGCGCGCGTAATCGGAATCGGCGGGTTCGCCTGATTGTCGAGCCGCAGCGGATTGTACGCCCAATAAATTCGGAACGGCGCGTTCACCACTGGCAGGAACATTTGCAGTTCGAGTCCGGTCGAGGCGCGCGGCCTCCAGTTCGTCTGAGCCCAGAACCTGCAGATCGTTCGAAGGCGTCGGATTCAGAATGTGTCCGCCCTGGCAGTTGTAGCCAGCATCGAGCGTCGGACATCCGAACAGCGTGCCGATCACCTGATCGTATTGCACCTGCGCGATCTGCAATTGCGAAGGCCGGATGACCGGGTCGATGCCCGCTGTCCACGAAGGGCGCGATCGCCACCGGCCCCGCAATCGTGATGCGGTATTCCAGATTCGTCCGAACACACTCAGGTCGCCGCCCGGGAAACACGATCTGGTCCACCGGAATGGGAACGGTCCAGTTCCCCAGCCGCGGATTCGCCGGATTCTTCGGAACCGGAGTTCCGTCAGGATTGGTCAGCGTGATCACGTTCGAGCTGGGCAGGAACGCCACCGGCGAGACCGAGCGGATATCGAAGCCACGAATGTCGTTCTCGCCGCCCATGAAGAAGCGCTGGAACGGCGGCGCCACCAGCCCGCCGAACCCGCTGATGAACGATCCCTGCACGTTGAAGCCGAGGGCGTTGCGGCGGTTCTGCATCGGGACGAACTGCTTGTACTGAATCGATCGGCCGGACGGACCGGACCGTGCCGCCCAGTCCCGGCAAGCTCCACTCCCAGCGTCATCTGGTGGCCCTTGATGCGGCGAGATTCCGCTGTCCAGGGTATTGAACGAGAAGTTGGGGAAGATCTTGCTGGTGATGATTCCGTTCACCGCGTTCGGCCCCGAGATGCCGCGGAATGCGATGAAATCGAACAGGCTCTTGGACGCCGTGCTGAGCGGCACCAGAGTTGAGCGGTCCAGCGAATACGTCATGCCCAGCCGCTTGAACGAGCGCCGCAACGGATAGCTCAGCGAAGTGGTGAAGCCCACGCTCGACTGCGAATAGTTCTGCAGGTTCTGCAACTGCGGCGCTCGGCAGATTCAAGTTCTGCCCGCTGAAAATGGAAAGCTGCCGCGCCTGGTTATAGCTGATCTTGTTGCCGAACACGGTGAACCCGAACTGCAGCGGACGATCGAACATGTAGGGCTGCGTGAAACCGAACATGACGCTCCGCGCCAGGTTGCCCAGGCTGATTTGCACGTTGCAAGGTTTCGCCGCGTCCCAGGAAGTTGTTCGTCGAGTAATTCAGCCCGATGAACGCGCCCTCCAGCCCGCTGACGCCGCCGTTGAGTCCGATGCTGTTCTTGCCCTTCTCGTGGACGTGCAGCGTCAGGTCCACCTGGCCGTTTTTCTCGTCCAGCTTCTTGTCGGTGACGTTCGGATCGTCGGGCTTGAGCTGGTCGAAATAAGAAAGCTGGTTCAGGCGGAGCAGGCTCAGTTCCCACAGGCGCGAGTTGTAGACGCCGCCTTCTTCGAGCGCCAGTTCGCGGCGGATCACTTTGTCGCGCGTGGTGGTGTTGCCCACGAACTCGATGCGGCGCACATAAAACTGCTTGCCTTCGTCGACGTCGATTTCCAGATATCGCCAGCTTCTTGTCGTCGTCGAAGGTGGTGTTGGGAACGCCCGTGTAGTTGATGTAGCCGTACTCGCCGTAAGCCTTGCGCAGAGCCTCCAGGCCTTTGGCGATCTTCTCGCGGCTGAAAATGTCCCCGTCCTTGAGCGGGAACAGCGATCGCAGCGCGGCCACGTTGGAAATCGCTTTGTTGTTCTTGAACGTGATCTTGCCCAGCCGGTACTTTTCGCCTTCTTCGATCGGCATCGTAATATCCACCGCTTTGCCCGGCCCCGACTGAATCAGCGGAATGTGCGAAGCCCTTGTGCCCGGTATCGTGGATTTCGGTCTTCGGATCGCTCACCGCCGGCCTTGAAATAGCCGCGGTTCTGGTACTCGGCCCGCACCCGCTCGGTGTCTTCTTCCAGCTTGGTGGCGTCGTAGGTCTTGGCGAACAGGTTTTCCAGGAAAATGGAATGCGGAATGCCGATCGGCTTCAGGTTCTTCATCGCCGCCGCGCAGAATCCGCGACTTGATGTTCTTGTTGCCCTCGAACTTGATCTTGCCGACCTTGACCTTCGGCCCTTCCTTGATCACGAACGTGATGCCCACCGCGGCCGGAGGAATCTGCCGCACTTCGGTGCGAATCGTGGCGAACTGCCGTCCGTGTTCGGAGAGCAGTCCTTTGATGGAAACTTCCGCCTTCTTGATGCGCGTGGGATCGTACTGGCTCTCCACCACCAGGCCGACTTTGTCCTGCTTGAAGCGGTCGAGGATGTCGCTGTCTGGAAACCGAACTCGTGGCCGACGTAGCGTGATTTCGCGGATCGTCGGCTTTTCTTTCACCTGGAAGATCAGCCGCCAGCCCTTGGGCGTCTGCTCGCGCAGAATCTTGATGTCTTCGAAGTAGCCCGTGTTCCACAGAGAGTTGAAGTCGCGCTCCAGGGCGGCGGCGTCGTAAATGTCCCCGGGCTTGGTGAAAATGCGAGCCTTGATGGTTTCGGCGGGAATGCGGCGGTTGCCGCTGACGTTGATCTCGGAAACGACGTCGCTCTGCGCCCAGTCGCGCTGGCCGCCGCATCAGCAACAGCGTGCGCAACAGCCAAGCAAAGACCGAGCACACTCCGCCCCACCCTCGGCCAAGGCCGTTGAAATGAAGGAGATGGCACCGAAGCGGCCCTCGGAAGGCAGGGGCGGTCGGGCACAACAAGGTTCTCCGAATGAAAGCGAAAAGGAATCGCTACGACCTCAGCCTCTGGGATGTGAGAAAACTGTCATTATACGGTAGAGCAAGGGAAAGCGTCCAAGCCGCAACTCTTTCTGGGTCAAATCTTCTGGTTCGAATCTTCTGGTCCAGTCAATTCTGGTTCAAATCAACAGGCTCAACCCAGCCGGCCGACCCGATCGGCAAAACCTGCGGTTGCTTCATGAGGATGGCTTGGATAACTCTACCTCAACCAAGACGGAATAAAACGTAGCCGAGTTGCCCATGTCGGTAAGTTTTTCTGAGGTCAGGGCATTAATGCTCTGAAAACCGGGGTCATCTTCGCCCAATTGAGGCTGGCGGAGACCACTCCCGGCTGAACTTTGCCGTCGACTCGCGCCTTCAGCACAATATCACCCCGGTGGTTGAAGACGCGAACCTTGTCGCCGTCGGCGATGCCGCGCGCCCGCGCGTCGGCGGCACAAATCTCCAGCAACCCGGTTCTTCCATCTCCTGCACCGAACCCACATTAGAAAACGTGGAATTCAGGAAGTTGTCGGACTTGCGCGCCAGCAATTCCAGCGGAAGCGCGCCTGGTTCGACTTTCCGTGCCGCGACTCCGTGGGAGGCGTAAAGTCAGCCACCGGATCGAGCCCCAGCGCCCCCACCGCCTCACTGTAAAGCTCCGCCTTCCCCGAAGGCGTCCGAAAGCCACCTGCGCGAACGGAAGAAACGGAGCAGGTTTTGTGTGGACAGCCGCATTCGCCGTCCAGCGGAGCGAAGCTCCGCGCCTGGAAGCCGGTGGCCGAGAGCCGGAAGCCCCAAAATTCAGCCGCACCTGCCCCCGCTCCAACCGCTCGCGACTAATCCCCGCCATCCACGGATCCTTCGAATCCAGCGCCAGATCGATCATTTCGTCCACACGTCTCGCGGAAGCAATCATCCCCGAATCCCATGCGCTGCGCCAGCGCGCGGAACAACTCCACATTCGGACGGCACTCCCCCAGCGGCGCGATCGCCTGATTCGAAACCTGCACGTAATAGTGCCCGTACGCCTTCTGCAGATCTTTGTGCTCAAAGAACGTCGTCGCCGGCAGCACGATGTCGGCATAGTCCGTCGTGTCGGTAAAAAACTGCTCATGCACCACGGTGAAAAGATCGGGCCGCAGCAGCCCGCGAACCACTTCGTTGTGATCCGGACAAACCGCCGCCGGATTCGAGCTGTAGACGAACAAAGCCTTCACCGGCGGATCGTTCACGGTGTTGAGCACGCGCCCCAGCTTCACCATGTTGATGGTGCGCGCCTCGCGTCCCAGCGCGGTCTTCATCAGATCGGGCCGCTTCAAAGCCTCCGTGTTGAAGGCCGCCGCTCCGCTGGTCGACATCTGCAGCCCGCCGCCAATTTCTTTCCACGATCCCAGTGATGCACGGCAGCATGCAGATGGTGCGGGTCGCCATCCCGCCGCCCTCCGAGCGCTGCACGCCATAGTTCAGGCGAATCACCGACGGTCGTACCGTGGCATACTCGCGCGCCAGCTTGCGAATATCCGCGGCCGCGATCCCCGTCCATTGCGCGACCCGCTCCGGCGGATACTCCTTCACCTTCTCGCGCAGTTGCTCGAAGCCCAGCGTGTACTTCGAAACATAATCGGCATCGTGCAGGTTTTCGCCGATGATGACGTGCATCATGCCCAGCGCCAGCGCCGCATCCGTTCCCGGATTGATCGGCAAGTACCAGTCGGCGCAAGCCGCAGTCCGCGTGCGTGTAGGGATCGATCACCACCAGCTTCGCGCCATTGCGCCGCGCCTCTGCGATGAACGGCCACAAGTGAACGTTGTTGGCGTGAATATTCGACGCCCACGCGATGATGTATTTGGAATGCCGGAACTGCTCCGGCTCGGTCCCCATCTTCACTCCGTAGACCGACTCCAGCCCTGCCTCTCCGGCCGCCGAACAAATCGCCCGCTCCAGTTGCGACGCCCCCAGCCGGTGAAAAAATCGCCGGTCCATCGACGCGCTGTTCAGCGCGCCCAGTGTTCCTCCGAACGAATAAGGCAGGATCGCCTCGCTGCCAAACTCCGCCGAAATCGCGCGAAAGCGCGAAGCAATCTCGTCCAGCGCCTCATCCCATGAAATCCGCTGCCAGGTTTCTGCTGGATTCGGTCTTGTGTGGGGACAGCCGCCCTCGGCTGTCCAGGCGGAGCGAAGCTCCGCTGCCCCGCCACCGGCCCCTTAGGCCCAATCCTCCGCATCGGATACAGCACCCGGTCCGGCGAATACACCCGATCCAGATACTTCGCCACCTTGGCGCACAAAAACCCGCGCGTCACCGGATGCTCCGGATCGCCCTGAATCCTCGTAGCCCGCCCGTCCTCGACCGTAATCAATACCCCGCAAGCATCCGGGCAATCGTGCGGACACGCGGCATGGACGACCTGCTTCATCGAGCCTCAATTATATGGGGAAACAGTGAGTGTTCGCGGGAGTTTATGTGGACACAGCCGCCTTCGACTGTCCCCGTGTTTGAACGCTGATTCAGAAATCCAAGTCGAAGAAAGCCTACTTCAACTCCAGCACTTCCTTTTCTTTCCCCTTGCTCATCTCTTCCATCTTCTTGATTTCGCCGTCGGTCAGCTTCTGAATCTCGTCGAGCGAGCGCTTCTCTTCGTCTTCGGTAATCTTCTTGTCCTTCAGCGCCTTCTTGATGGCATCGTTGCCGTCGCGGCGAATGTTGCGCACCGCCGTGCGATGCTCTTCCAGCACTCGGTGCAGGTGCTTCACCATGTCCTGCCGGCGCTCCTGGGTGAGCGGCGGAACCGGCACGCGGATCAGCTTGCCGTCGTTCATCGGATTCAATCCCATATCTCCCGACGCGGATCGCTTTCTCAATCGCCCCCAGTTGCGACGGATCGAAGGGCTGCACCGTGATCAACTGCGGCTCGGGCGCGTGCACCTGCGCCACCTGGTTCAGCGGCATCTGCGAGCCGTAGTAATCGACGTTCACGCTGTCCAGCATATGCACGGACGCGCGCCCAGTCCGCACCCCCGCCATCGCCTTGCGGAAGTCTTCCACCGCCTTGTCCATGCGCGTCTTCAGTTGGACGTAAGTTTCTTTCAGACCGGCGATGCCGCCATTGTCGCTTGCGCCATATGGTTCAGCTCCGTATCATTTCAGGAATCAAAACGTTGCATTATAAACCGAATAAGAAATCCAGCCACGGATTCGCTCGGATGCGTCATCGGAGCAGAAGCCGTTTAGTAGACTCCGGCTGTCAGCCGGATCCGTGCGAAGCATCCGTGGCGCGAAGATCTGGCGCTCTTCAGTCGCCCTTCGCGCTCACCCTCGATCCAATCTTCTCGCCCAGCACCACGCGGCGGATGTTGCCGTGGTGGTTCAGGTTGAAGACGATGATGGGCAGGTTGTTGTCCTTGCACAGGCTGATGGCGGTGGAGTCCATCACTTTCAGCCCCAGCTTCAGAACGTCCATATAGGAGATGTGGTTGAACTTCTTGGCGCCGTCGACCTTCATGCGGTCGGCGTCGTAAATGCCGTCCACCTTGGTGGCCTTGAGAATCGCCTCCGCCTTGATCTCCATGGCGCGCAGCGAAGCCGCAGTGTCGGTCGAGAAATAAGGATTGCCCGTGCCGCCGGCAAAAATCACGACGCGCCCTTTTTCCAGATGCCGAATCGCGCGGCGGCGGATGAATGGCTCGGCCACCTGCTTCATCTCGATCGCCGACTGCACCCGCGTGTACACGCCCTGCTTCTCCAGCGCATCCTGCAGCGCCAGCGCGTTGATGACGGTGGCGAGCATGCCCATGTGATCGGCGGAAACCCGGTCCATGTCTTTGGCCTGGTCGGCCACGCCGCGGAAAAAGTTCCCTCCGCCCACGACGATGGCCAGCTGCACGCCCAGTTTGTGAACGTCGGCCAATTCCGCGGCCACTTCGTGGATGCGCGCTGTGTCCACGCCAAAGCCCTGGTTCGCCGCCAGAGCCTCACCGGAAATCTTGAGCAGAACGCGTTTGAAGGCAGGGGTTGTCATGATCAGTTGTTAAGTCGATTCTGGTCGTGGCAGTGTCCGCAGCGCTGTTCGAGCTGACTGCGATAATTGTAGCATCGAACTCGGGCGTCCGCGCCGCGCTCAGGTCGCCGAGCGGACGTCTCGCATCCGCGACAGCTGCCGCATAGCACAAAAAAAGGCGCCCCGCAGGGCGCCCTTGAATTATTCGCCTTTCGGCTCTGCCGGCTTCGTGACAGCGACGGTCTCGCCCGCGTCACCCACCTTGAAGCGCGCGAAGCGCCGCACCGCAATGTTCTCGCCCAGCTTGCCGATCTTGGCCGCGATCAGCTGCGAGATCGAGATGGTCTGGTCCTTGATGAAGGGCTGCTCCAGCAAGCAGACTTCTTCATAGAACTTTTCCATCTTGCCGTTCACCATCTTCTCGGCGATGTTGGCGGGCTTGCCGCTGGCAATCGCCTGCGCCAGGAAAATGTCCTTCTCGCGGGCGAAATCCGCCGCCGTGACGTCTTCCTTGCGCACGTACTTCGGATCGCTGGCCGCAATGTGCATGGCGATGTCGTGCACCAGTTCCTTGAAGTCGTCGGTGCGGGCCACGAAGTCGCTCTCGCAATTCACTTCGACGAGCACACCAATCTTGCCGCCGGCGTGAATGTAGCTCGCCACCGATCCTTCGCTGGTCACGCGCGTCGCCTTCTTGGCCGCCACCGAAACGCCCTTCTTGCGCAGAATCACGACCGCCTGCTCCATGTCGCCTTTGGCTTCGGTCAGGGCCTGCTTGCAATCCATCATCGGAGCTCCGGTCTTCTCCCGGAGGTCCTTCACTTGTGCCGCTGAAATATTCACTGTAGTAGTACCCATAATAAGTCTCTGGTTTCACGTTTCTAGTTTCGAGTGCATAGGGAGGCTGTCGTCATTTCAGGCCACTCGAAACTCGAAACCTGAAACTCGAAACTCTATAAAATTTGACCCGCGCCAGACGACCCGCGCGGGTCTGATTTCCAAGTGCCCGGTTTTTTACTTGCGAACCACGCAAACCGTGGTTTGACTCAGAACTGACAACTGAGAACTGACTTCAAACCGTCTGGCTCTCCACCTTCGGCAACTCGGCCTCTTCGGTCGCTACCGGCTTCTTGTGCGTTCCCGGACCCAGCACTTGTTCCATGCTGATGTCTTCCGTCGCATCGACCGCAGCTTCTTCCGGATACTCGGACGCCTGCGTCATGCCGCCTGCGCCGCATCCGACGCCGCCTGCATGTCGGCAACCTGCTTGTCGGTCATCAACTGCGCGCCCTCGGCAATCGATTCCGAAATCTTCGAGGTAAACAGCCGGATCGCCCGCAGCGCATCGTCGTTGCCGGGGATCACATAATCCACTTCGCTGGGATCGCAATTCGTATCGACCACCGCGACCACCGGAATGCCCAGCTTGCGCGCTTCGCGCACCGCAATCTGCTCCTTGTTCGAGTCGATCACGAAGATCGCGTCCGGCAACCGGCTCATGTTCTTGATGCCCGCCAGGTTGGCCTGCAGATGTTTGCGCTCGCGTTCGAGCTTGATGACTTCTTTCTTGGGGAGCAGCTCGTAGCGGCCATCCGTGGCCATCTCGTCGAGCTCCTTCAGCCGCTTCACCGACTTCTGCACCGTGACCCAGTTGGTGAGCAGTCCACCCAGCCAGCGCTGGTTGATGTAGAACATCCCGCAACGCTGCGCTTCTTCGGCAATCGCGTCCTGCGCCTGGCGCTTGGTGCCGACGAACAGCACAATGCGGCCGTCGTTCGCCAGATCCTGCACGAACTTCGACGCCTCTTTGAACATCTTCAGCGTCTTCTGCAGGTCGATGATGTAAATCCCGTTGCGCTCTCCGAAGATGAATTCCTTCATCTTAGGATTCCAGCGCTTGGTCTGATGCCCGAAGTGAACTCCCGCTTCGAGCAACTCCTTCATGGTAATGGTAGCCAATGAACCTCCTCTTTAGTCTGCATCCTTTGCGCCAGTCGTGCCGCTCCGGATTGCCATTCCCGTCCCCGCGCCGCGAGGCACGGGAAGAATTGAACACCTAAAACAAGATCTGTCAAGCTTTCAGCTTCAGGTCTCGAGCTATACCAAAAAACGCTTGTCATTCCTATCCCGGCGCACTGCGAGGAGCGTCGGAATCTCGGACAACCTCGCAACTCGGTACTTATCTCTTGCTGAACTGGAAGCGCTTGCGAGCGCCCTTCTGTCCGTACTTCTTGCGCTCTTTGCCGCGCGAATCGCGGCTGACCATGCCCTCGGCCTTCAGCTTCTTGCGCAGTTCGGCATTGAACTGCATCAGCGCGCGGGCAATACCCGAGCTTCACCGCGTCGGCCTGGCCGCGCACGCCGCCGCCCAATACGCTGGCGATGACGTTGAACGTGGCTGCCATATCCGAAGACGCCAGCGGAGACTTCGCCGCCGAACGCTGCGCCGGGGTCACGAAATATTCTTCAAACGCGCGCCCGTTCACCTTGAAATCGCCGCTGCCCGGACGCAAATACACACGGGCAATCGCCGTCTTGCGGCGTCCCGTTCCGTAGTATTGAACTAATTCTGCCATTTTTAGCTTCGAGCTTCGAGCTGCCAGCTTCGAGCCATAACACGTGCCCGGAACTCTCGCTCCTCGGACTCTTTAACCTTTCAAGATGTTCGATATGGCCCGTAGCTCAGAGCTCATGGCTCGTAGCTCGTGGCTGACTTACGAAACTGCTACTTTGCGCGGCTTGTACTCGCGCACTTCCAGCTTCAAATCCTGCGGCTTCTGCGCCTGGTGCGGATGCTTGTCGCCCTTGTACACGTTCAGCTTCGAAAGCATGTGCGCCGCCAGCTTGTTCTTCGGCAGCATGCGCTTCACTGCAGCTTCAATCACCGCTTCGGGCCTGCGCACCATGCGCTTCTTGTAATCTTCCGTGCGCAGACCGCCGGGATATCCCGTGTAGTGGTGATACTGCTTCTGCTCGGCCTTCACGCCGGTCGTCTTGATCTTCTCGGCATTGATCACGATCACGTGATCGCCGGTATCGAGAAACGGCGTGTACTGCGGATTTTCTTTGCCCATGAGGATGCGCGCCACTTGCGAAGCCAGGCGCCCGAGCGTCTGCCCGTCCGCATCCACGACGTACCACTTGCGCACAATTTCCCCCGGTGAAGGGAAATAGGTTGACATCAGAGTTCTCCCAGATTGAAAAAGGCTGCGAAAGAAGACCGCTCGTTGATTCCCCGGCGAGGACGCCAGGACCATCAGGCGGGCAACCACACGACTACCAAAGTCTTTACGATAGCGTAATCTGCAAAGAATTGTCAACGCTCTGTTACTCCGAAACTGCCTTTGCTAAGGTAACCGTCGGAGGATGCTTATGAGATTTTTCGCAACAGTTTTGGCGGTGACGATGATCGCTTCACTCCCCGCCTTGGCGCAGCACAATAACGTGAGCGATATCTGAACCACATCTTGTCTGCAAGCGCCGAATGCGGCAAGCTTGGCGCATGAATGAGCGCAGAGAGCAGGCCTTGGCGAAGTGGCGGGTTCTGGTAGCCGAGCAGGAGCAGAGCGGGCAGAGTGTAGCGGCGTTTTGCCAGAATCGGGAACTGGCTCAATCCCAACTTATTTACTGGAAGAGACGACTGCGGGAAGCAGGAAAGGCGCCGTTTGTAGAAGTGCAACTGGCGCAGCCCGGGGTAGAGCCGCGAGTGCAGGCTCGCGCATTGGGGAGTACAAGCATTGAGGTACGGCTCAGGAATGGTCGGAGCCTGATGGTTGCCGCTAACTTTGACGCGCGTCACCTGCGGGCGTTGTTGGCCGTGGTGGAGTCATGCTAGGGCTGCCCAGTTTGCACACGCTGGATCATGCGCAAGGGGCGCGCATCTGGTTCGCGGCAGAGGCGACGGACATGCGATGCGGATTCGATCGACTGGCGGAGCGAGTACGCGCGGTGATCGGTCAGGATCCTCTCAGTGGTCACCTTTTTTTGTTCCGCTCACGACGAGGGGATCGACTGAAGATTTTGTTGTGGGAGCAAGACGGATTTGTTCTGTGGTACAAGCGCTTGGAATCTGGGGTGTTCAAGCTACCGCGGGTGAAAGAGGGCACGCACTCGTTGGAGTTGCGGGCCAGCGAGTTAGCCATGGTGCTGGATGGCATCGATGTTTCGAAGTTGAAGCGCGTACCGCGCTACGCAAGAATCAGCTCGGGAAACAAAGAAAAAATATTAAGCTGAGAAACTCACAGGCCTTGTGATTATAGTAAGCGCACGTTATGAGTGCGAAGTTGAACGACCTTCCTGAAGACCGCGAAGCGCTGGAAGCGATGGTCCGTTCGCTGATTCTGGAACGAGAGGAACAGAGGCAGCGGGTTGAGCACGAGAGTGAGCGGGCGAGTGATCTCCAAGGGGAAAGTCTGCGGCAAAGGAAACGCGCGGACGAACTCTACCTGGAAAACCTGCGCCTGCAACTGGAACTGCAACGCTATAAGAAGTGGTATTACGGACCGCGAGCCGATCGGCTAGCAACGAGTGCGGATCTGGCGCAGGCACTGCTGGAGTTCGGCGACCAACTGCAGAAAAAGCCGATCCACCCCGAAGATGTACCCCCCAAGGCCGAGCCTGAGTACGAACTGCGGCGGGTGAAGCGACGCCGGGGACGACGGAACCTAGCCAACTTCGAAAATCTTCCGGTCACGACCCAGGTCTACGAACTGAGTGCCGAGCAGCGACTGTGCCCCTGTTGCGGAGTGGAGCGCAAGGAGATTGGCGCGGACGAGAGCTGGCAGATGGAATACATTCCTGGGCGCTTTGAGCGCCTGCACCACGTGCGCAAGAAGTATGCCTGCCCGGGATGTGAGAGCGTAGGCGAGAAGCCACAAATGGAAGTAGCCGCCAAAGCAGAAGCGGCGATTGAAAGAGGCATGGCGGGGCCGGGCCTGTTGGCCTACATCGTAACGAGCAAGTTTTCGGACTACCTCCCGTTATACAGACTGGAAGACATCTTCGAACGCCAGGGTTTTGAGATCTCACGGGCGACACAGTCGATCTGGTGTGGCGACGTAGCGGATCTGGTAGAGCCCTTGTATGAGTTGATGGCGGAGCGAGTACGGCAGTCGCATGTGGTGGCCACCGATGACACGATTATGCCGATGCTCAGCGTGGGCAAGACGAAATCGGCGCGCATGTGGGTGTATGTCGGGGACGAAGCCCATGCGTATAACATTTTCGATTTCACCTTGAACCGAGGCCGCGACGGACCGAAATATTTCTTGAGAGATTACGAGCAAGTGTTGTTGGCCGATGGCTATGGTGGATACGACGGCGTGGTGGCCGGCAACGCGATTACGCGCGCGGGCTGCTGGTCTCATGCACGTCGGAAACTCGTTGATGCCGAGAAGGTGGCGCCCGAGATTGCACGGGAGGCCGTGGGGTTGATCGGCGATCTGTTTCGAGTGGAAAGGCAGGCGAAGGATTTTTCTGTCGAGCCGCGTCTCGCCTTGCGCCGAGACAAATCGGCCCCGGTATTAGCCACGCTGCGGGAGAAGCTTCTGGAGTGGAAAGAGCAGCTGCTGCCGAAGCATCCCATGGCGGAAGCGATCCACTACGCCCTGAATCAATGGGCTGAGCTGACCGTCTTTTGTAGCGACGGCGCGGTACCAATGGACAACAATGTTTCCGAACGCGAGATGAAGCGCATCATACTGAACCGCAAGAACTCCTTATTCGTTGGCAACCCTCGCGGAGGGCGAACCGCGGCGATCCTGGCCAGCTTAACCAGCACCTGTCGCCGGCACGAGGTGGATCCCCAGTTGTATCTCACGCAGCTGTTGATGAATCTGCCCCAGACGAAAATGAGCGAGTTATCCGATTGGCTGCCCGACCAATGGAAGATCCGTCACCTGGCTCGAATCGCAACCTTCAGCGGTCCGTCCACCAGTAACTAACCTGTGGTTCGCGAAGCGCTCACACAATAACCATCAAAGCCCTGTCGGTGGCGGCTACGTCCCCCACCACGGTCCCCCCTTCTCACGGCGCGCCCCACCAGGCCCCTCCGCCTGCTGCTACCTATCGCGACCATGAAGGCCATCCCGACGCTCCCCACGTCCACCACAACGGACAATGGGTTGGACATGACTACGGACACGACGACGCCCGCTTCCATCTGGACCATCCCTGGGAACACGGCCACTTCACTGGCGGCATTGGCCGCGGCCACACGTGGCGACTCGGTGGAGGCGGCCCCAATCGATTCTGGTTCGGTGGCTTCTATTTCAGCGTCGGCGCCTTTGACCTTGCCTACTGCAATGACTGGCTCTGGGACAGCGATGACATCGTGATCTACGATGACCCCGACCACGACGGCTGATACCTCGCCTACAACGTCAGGCTCGGCACCTACGTCCATGTGCAGTATCTGGGAAGATAACGGCTCGGGTTAGAAATGAGCTGGCGCCGGAGAACGTACTCCGGCGCTTATGTTTTTGTACACACAGGTGACGACAACCGCCTCGGCTGTCCCGCAAGGGCGCAGCCCCTGCGGAGGCTTTCCATAGTCGAAGTCGTCTACGAAGTTGCCCCGGGGACCGACGGTCTATTCGTAAGCCAGCGCGTCAATCGGATCCCTCTGCGCCGCCTTCATCGCCGGATACAACGCTCCCGCCAGCGCCCCCACCACCGCAATCAGAGACGCTTTCACCACCCAGGCATTGCTCCAGAACAAGCGCAGCACCGGTTTTTCAAACATGATCGCGCGGCGCGTCAGCGCGCTCAGGATGATCCCTGCAACAATCCCAAGAATCGCCAGCAGCACCGTCTCTCTCATCACCACATTCACAATGTAAAATTTCGAAGCACCCATCGACTTCAGAATCCCGATCTCCCGCGTCCGCTCCATTACAGCCGTATACATCGACTGGAAAATCACGAGGAACCCAACTACTACAGCAACCCCGATCACGATCTTAATGGCGAGATCGAATCCCGGAAGATTATCCGGCGTCATCATCGACAGATATTCCTCCATCGAACGCACGGAATAATTCTCCATACCGGGCGTGCCCTGAATCGCTTTCTCCACCTGGCCAATATTCGCCGGATCATCCAGCTTGAGGTAAAAAGCCGAAACGTGCCCCTCCGCGCTGACCAAGTCCTGCAGCGTGGTTAACGGCAGACACTTGCGGCAGCCCTTTCCATGTGGAACAACGCCAGCGATACGGAAGTCATGGCTCAGGATCTCGATCGTGTCGCCCACGTTGAGGTGATTCATCCGCGCCAGGTAATCGTCGATGATCACGTCATACGGCCCCTGGAACGGTCCTCCCGAAAGATAATGAAACTTCGGAGGAAGGGTGTCGTAGCTGTCCACGTCGATGCCATAAATGATCTCCGGCGGTTTTTGAGCGAACCACCAGATCACGGGCACAGCTGAGACCACATGCGGCACTCGCTTCAGGACATCCCCCACTTTGACGGAAATCGGCGCCCCCGACAACCCTATGACTGCCGACGCCCCTGGCGGGGTAACCATCAAGTCCGCTCCGACTCCCAGTTGGCTTTCTTTCGACCCGTTCAGCAGTCCGTAGAACAGCGCCACCACGAGCAAAATCATCGTGACTTCCAGCGCAATCGCGCTCATCGCGATAAACGACCGCGTCGGCCGGTGCACCAGGTTGGCAACAACCATTTTGTTCATCATATTTACCTGGGTGCCCCACCCATCTCGGCCTTTTGCGAGAGGGCGGGAATTTTGACTTCTCAGGCACAACCAATAGCTGAGTACTAATTGGAGAGTACCGAGTACTGGCCTACTTCTTCCCCAGCGGCATCGCCAAACTCGACTGCGGACGGTCCAGATGAATCACCAGGGCGCCAGGCGGCTGCTCCAGCACAAACTGATCATCGGTCAGCGGCTTGTTAATGTCCACCTTCAGCATGTTCAGCGTGATGTCATACTCCTCTTGCGGACGGTAGATCTCGATTCGCGAGGGAAAGCTGAACCCGTCGTAGTCCTTGTAAGCAGCGTATTTCGCATCCGTCGCCACCCGGCCGTCCTCGTCGTAGATGATCTGCTGGTGCGGATTCAAGTCCGTACGCCCGAAGATAATCTTGCGCTCCAGCCACGGGTGCTCAACACACATCTGTGTGCAACCCTTCTGGTACCTCTGAATCACTGTCAGCTCATAATCGTCCTGCAGGACTCGATGCCCCTTACCGTCGTGCAGGGTCTCATAGCCATTCTCCAGCACCGCAATCTCGGATTTCGGATCAATCTGCCGGATCAGCAGCGCCTCGTAGATATTCTGCGGGCGGATATTCTCCATCGGCTGGTCGGTGTCAGGCGTCGCCACGTCGTTTTTGCCGATCACGAACTTGTTCTTCGTTGGGATCCACACCTTGAAGTCCTGGCCGTCACTGACCATATCAAACGCCGTGGTGCGTACGATCGGCATCAGCCCGATCATGTGCAGCGCGTCCGGCTGCCGCGCCAGGACGAAGCCTCGGATCTCCTTGTAATCGGTGACATGCCCCTTCTTCATCCCTCCTACGGAGCTGTCAATGTCCACCGTGGCCTTCAGCGAGTGGATCGCTTGAGCCTGTTGGTTAATGCTGTCGATCAGCCCTTGCTGCGTGGACTCCTTCAGCGGGGCTTTCGAATACTGCTCTTCGACCGGACGCGTGCGAAACACGCACCCCGTCGTCGACAACACGGCAAGAAACAGAATGAGGGTCAAAAAGGGCGAACTACGTCTCATCAAGGTATAAGAATTCCTCTGAATCATTTGAGTATAGCGCGCCAAGAAGGTTGCAAAAGCTGGGCTGGACGCTTTTTGAAGTGTCCTGGTTCCGACATATTAGCGTACGAAATACGCGAAGAAATGGCGAATCGAAGTGGGGTCGACACTCTCGGGGTCTGGGACAGCATTCTTGGGGCACGCTTATAAACGGCTGCTATGCGTGCAAAAAAGGGTTGCCGGGCTCCTGGTTTTTCATGGCCCACACTTACGAAAGGCGGTCGCACTATCGTCAGGTCACGTCCTCCCCAAGCGTCATCTAAACTGTGGCTGTCGTATGCTGAAGAACGCTTTGTGGTGAAACGATGCGTAAGATCATAGGGCTCATTTTCGTCGCGGTCCTCGGGGCCGCCGGATGGTTCGCCTGGGCCGTTCTGACGCCCACCGAGCCATCGGGTCAGGTCTTCGTCATGCTGCACCCGGGATATTCCACCCACCGCATCGCCGCCGAACTCAAGAAAGCCGGCATCATCCGCAGCGAAGAAGTTTTTGTCCTCTGGCACTACTACCATCACGGCCGTTCCCTCAAAGCTGGTGAATACCTTTTCGATAAGCCCTCGAACATCATCGACATCCAAAAGCGCCTGCGCCGCGGCGACGTCTACTTCCACACCGTGGTCGTGCCCGAAGGCTACACCATGTTCGATATCGCCCGCGCCGTCGAAGCCGCCGGCCTCGGCCCCGCGGACGACTTCCTGAAAGTAGCCCAGTCCGACACCGGCCTGATTGCCGACATCGCTCCAGGAGCGCGCTCGCTCGAGGGATATCTCTTCCCCGAGACCTACGAATTTTCCCGCATGATGACCATGCACGACATGGCCGCCGCCATGGTCAAGCAGTTCCGCCAGGTCGCGCATCAGATGAACTTGATCTCGGCCGAATCTGCACAGGCAAGGTTGAGAGTTGTGATAGACCGCGCGCCTCAAGCCGGAGCACCGTCCGACGCTCCAAACGATGTCGAGCGCACCGTGATCATGGCGTCAATCGTCGAAAAAGAGACCGCAGTCGCCGAAGAGCGCCCACTCGTCGCCAGCGTCTACTACAACCGCTTGAACAAAGGGATTGCACTCGACGCCGATCCCAGCATCATCTACGCCGAACTCTTGGCTGGGACGTACCAGGGCGCCCTGCATCACGCGGACATGCAGTTCCACTCCCCCTACAACACATATCGCAATGCCGGCCTGCCCCCCGGCCCCATTGGCAATCCCGGGCGCAGCGCCCTGGAAGCCGCGATGCACCCCGCGCAAAGCGACTACTGCTATTTCGTCGCCGACGCCCAAGGCCATCACCGCTTCGCTCGCACCATGGAAGAGCACAACAAGAATGTAGCGGCCTACAGAAAAGCCATGCGCGGCCACTGATGTTCATTTAGGAAAAGGCTTATGTGGGGACGGCCAGAGTAATTTCAACCTCTCGGACCGGAAGCGCGATTTTCCATCCATCCTTGCAGGATCAAAGTTGCTGCCATTCGATCCACAGCCTTCCCCCGCTTCTCAATCGACAAATCCGCTTCGCGCAATAATCGATTCGCTTCCACGGAAGTGAGCCGCTCGTCCCACAGATGCACCGGTAACCGGAACCTCTTCCGCAATTCCTCCGCGAAAACCTGCATCTTGTGCGACTGAATCCCCTCCGCCCCACTCATCCGCAGCGGGAGACCCACCACAATTTCCCGCACGTCATACTCCTGAATGACCCGTTGCAGATGTTCAAAATCGCGCCGCTTGGTTGTCCGCTGCAGCGTCTCGAGCCCCTGGGCAGTAATCCCCAACGGATCCGACACCGCCACCCCAATCCTGCGAGATCCCACATCCAGCCCAAGCACCCGCCCCACGGCAAGCGGGCGCGTGCCCGCGCCTTGGGAAGGAACGTCCACTGCATCGTTCGAAATCAGATCTCTTCGCCCAGAATCCACCGCTCGATTATATGCGTGGGCCCTTCCACGGGGCGCTCCCGTCTGACTGGATCGACCCGCCCTCGGTAAGACATTGTCTTTCAATGGTGTACAGACACCTCGTCTATTTCTGAAAACGTCATCCCGACCGGAGTCGTTGTTGTGGCGCAGGCAGGGATCTCGCGCCCATCCGATTACCTTGCTTTGGGCTGGGCCTCGGAGTACCATGGTTTCAGGACAGTTAAAGCATCTTCCCCACGAACCATCGCCTTCCTTAACTGGGTACCGAACTATGAGTGGTACGGACTTGAACTTCCACATCGGCGATAAGGTTGTCTATCCCAATCATGGGGTTGGGGTTATTGAACAGATCAGCAGCCGCTCGATCGGTCCGACGGTCGAGAGGTTCTACCTGCTCAACATCAAAGCCAGCAGCCTCAAAGTCATGGTTCCCTGCCAGAACGCCGGCAGCGTCGGACTGCGGCGCGTGGTCCGCAACGGCGAAATCCAGAAAGTCCTCGACGCCCTTTCAGTCAGCGAAAACGGCAGTAACGGCGACTGGAAAGACCGTTTCAAAGAAAACTCCGAGCGCATGCGCACCGGATCGCTCCTCGAAGTCGCCAGCGTCCTGAAAAGCCTGATCGCTTTGCACCAGGCTAAGCCTCTTTCTTTCCGCGAAAAGAAGATGCTGGAGCGCGCCCGCTACCTCTTGGTCAGCGAACTCGCCATGGCCCGCAACTGCGAAGAATCCAAGGTCGAAGAAATCCTCACCACCGCCTTGGCCAAGTGCAAGCTCCGCTTCCCCGAAGCCTCAGAATTCCAAGCGTAGTCCACCCGTCCGCCCTTTTCCTTTGTCATGCTGAGCGAAGAACGAGCGGCGCGAAGCGACGCTCGTTCGTAGTCGAAGCCTCCCTACTCTAAGCAACCTCTGAACAACCTCCTACTTTTGTCGTCCCGAGCGGAGCAGTCGAGGAACCTTGTGTTTAACTTTACGACACTTCGAGCAGAGCTTCCCTGACCCGATTTTGTCGGACTCACACGCACCGCCGCCCTCGTATAATCTCGCCGATGGCATCCTCTGAATTGCCCTTTGGCATTGATCGCTCCCGTCTCCGTCTCGACGGCACAGTTCCTTATCTATGCCTGCACTTCGTCATCATCTTCGTGCGCGATCAGGAACGGAGTCTGCGCTTCTTCGCCGACAAGCTGGGGTTCCGCGTCGTGGTGGATCATACCTTTGCGGACGGCAACCGCTGGATCGAGGTCGCCCCTCCCGACGGCACTGCCCAATTAGGTATCGCACTGCCCACGCCCGGAAGCGACCCGGAAAAACTTATCGGCGGTCCGACGGATATCTACTTCATCACCGAAGACCTCCCGGCCAAGTACAAAGAGTGGAGCGAACGGGGCATCCACTTCCATTTCCCACCCGAGGTTCCTGCGTGGGGCGGAATTCATACGCGCTTTGAAGATCCCGATGGAAACTCCTTCGGACTGGTCGGCTTCGACGAACTCACACGCGGCATCGAAACTCATCGTCGCGCCCTGGCACAGAAGCTCGAAGCCGAACGCCGTGCCATCCATGAACTGGAAATCGCCAAGCAGTTCCAGTCGCGCCTGTTCCCGCAAATCCATCCCGAAGCCAAAACTCTCGAATACGCCGGCCTCTGCCTCCCCGCCCGCCAGGTCGGGGGCGACTATTACGACTTCCTGGACCTTAGCCAGCGCCAACTCGGGCTGGTCATCGCCGACGTTTCCGGCAAGGGAATCGCCGCCGCTCTGCTCATGGCAAACCTGCAAGCCAATCTGCGCAGCCAGAGTTCCCTCGCCCTCGACCATCCGGAACAATTGCTTCAATCCGTGAACCGCCTGTTCTACGAAAACACGACCGACAGCGCCTACGCCTCACTTTTCTTCGCGGTTTACGACGACCAGTCGCAGCGCCTCCGCTACGCGAATTGCGGACACCTCTCCGGCCTGATTCTGCGCAACGACAACACCTGCCAGAAGCTCGACTCCACTGGCACTCTGCTGGGGCTCTTTAAGGACTGGGATTGCTCGATCGAAGAATGCACGCTTCAGCCGGGAGACCTGCTAACCCTGTACACCGACGGCATCACCGAAGCATCGGATGACGATGGAAAAGAATTCGGAGAAGAGTGCTTAATCGAGCGCCTGCGACATCATCGTGATCAAACGTGCCAGTTGGCGCTTGAAGCCATCACCGAGGAAGTCCGCCGCCTGAATCCCACAGATCAACACGACGACATCACCCTGATCCTCGCCAAATGCAGGACGAAGTAACTCAGGGTTCCTCAGTGCCCTCTGTGGTTGAAATTGCTTAAGACGTTCTCTCCCCGCAACTCCGGGCCCGCTCCAGCAGCAAATTCCTCTCCCGCACATTGCGCGTGATCGACGCCGCCCGCTCAAACTCCGCGCGCGCCTCTTCCACCCTTCCCAGCTTCTTCAGAAGATCCCCACGCACGCTAGGCAGCAGATGATAATTCTCCAGCGCTGGATCACTCACCAGCGGATCCACCAACTCCAGCCCCGCTGCCGGACCTTGGGCCATCCCCACCGCGACGGCCCGATTCAACTCCACGACCGGCGAAGGCGCGACTTCCCCAAGTACGCCATATAACTCGGCGACCCGCTCCCAATCCGTTTCCTCGCCAGTCCGCGCCCGCGCATGACAAGCCGCAATCGCCGCCTGAATCGCATACGGCCCCCGCATCCCACCTAGCTCCTCGGCTCGCTCCAGCGCCGCCAGCCCTCGATTGATGAGCAACCGGTCCCACCGCGCCCGATCCTGATCCAGCAGCAGAATCGGCTCTCCCGACGCATTCACTCGCGCCTTCACCCGCGACGCCTGAATCTCCATCAACGCCACCAGCCCGTGCGCCTCCGCCTCGTTCGGCACTAATCCCACCAGAATGCGCCCCAACCGCAGCGCTTCCTCACAAAGCGCCGGCCGCAGCCAGTCATCTCCGGCCGTCGCTGAGTAGCCTTCATTGAAGATGAGATATAAGACCTGCAGCACCGACGCCAACCGCGCTGTGAATTCCGCCCCGCGCGGAACTTCAAACGCAACCCGCGCGTCAGTCAGCGTCCGCTTCGCCCTCACGATCCGCTGGGCAATGGTCGGCTCGGCCACAAGATAAGCGCGCGCAATCTCGTCAGTAGTCAGCCCGCCGAGCAATCGCAGCGTAAGCGCCACCCGCGCCTCCGTCGTGAGCACCGGATGGCACGCAATGAACACCAGCCGCAGCATATCGTCGCCAATGAAGTCATCCATGGCAGCCGCCAGATCCGGCACCGCCATCTCCCGCTCCGCCACCTCGCGGCTCAGGTCTTCGTGCTTGCGTTCGATGAGAGTGCCGCGACGCAGGAAATCGATCGCGCGATGTTTCGCTGTGCCCATCAGCCAGGCCCCCGGATTCTCCGGAATCCCCGACTCGGGCCATTGCTCCAGCGCGGCCACGAGCGCATCTTGCGCAAGCTCTTCCGCCACGCCCACGTCGCGCACGATGCGAGTCAGCCCGGCAATCACCCGGGCCGACTCGATCTTCCAGACCGCTTCAATCGCGCGATGTGTCTCGGTGGCACCCACAGCCACCGATCACAACATGTTCAGCCCTTGAGCGCAACCTCTGTGTGGTGGCTACTTGCCGTACAGTTGAGCTCTGCGCCCTGTTCATAGACCTGCCGGAGTTCGCACTCCCCTTCTCCAGCAATCTTGAGGAAATCCTTAGCCAATTGGATCGCCTCTTCCTTGGAGTTCGCCTTCAGAATCGCGAACCCGCCGACAACCTCTTTGGACTCAGTAAACGGACCGTCCGTCACCGAGAGCTTGTCGCCCGATCGCCGCACCCGCGCGCCCAGCGCCGACGGCAGGCAGCCTTCCGTGCTCACCAGCCAGCCCGCCTTAAACCCTTCTTCGATCAGCTTGCCCATCGCCGCCATTTCCTCCGCCGTGGGCGGGGTGTTGCGCTCAACCGACTTGTAGATACTCAGGAATTTCATCGCGGTTCTCCTTATCTTTATCTTTAATATCGTGTGCGTTTGCGAGCCGGTTGCGACCCTCTTCACGGTCAATCAACCCGCCCTCTATCAATACATCGAACCAACCATCGCCAGATCGACACAAAAATTCAAGAATCTTTCATTTCTTCTTCGCGATCTGCTCGGCCAGCTTCCGCTCCTGCTCCCGCAGCTCAGGAGTAAAATTCTCTCCGAAATCGGCCGCCTCAAACACGGGACGAATCTCCACATTCGTCTCTCCCCTGTGAGGATTCGGGCAACGCTTCAACCACTCCACTGCCTCGTCCATCGAACGAACCTGCCATATCCAGTAGCCGGCAATCAGTTCCTTGCTTTCGGTGAACGGCCCGTCGATGACGGTGCGCTTCGTTCCAGAGAACACCACCCGCTTGCCTTTCGAACTGGCCTGCAGCCCCTCGCCCGCGAGCATGATCCCGGCCTTCACCAGTTGCTCATTATATTTTCCCATCGCTGTGAGAAGTTCTGTATCCGGCAGCACCCCGGCCTCGGATTCCTTGCTCGCTTTTACGATGACCATGACCCGCATACTGTTTCTCCTTATTCTGAGGATTGAGCGGACCCACATCCTAGTCCCGCCTCTATAGATACGTCGAACGGGAAACCGCCAAATCGACACTCCCCAAACTCAACTCTGCCGGGCCCCGCTCCGAACAAGTATCCCTCGGGACCACCCAACGCCGAAGCCGAAGACCGGAAGCCGAACGCCCGAAGCCGGAAGCCCAGCGTATAATGTCCTGAGCCCGGCCGTACGCTCATGACAGACGCAATCAAACGAAAACTGCAGGAAGAAATCAACGCGCTCGAACACGAGCTGATTCACGAGCTTCCTAAAGAGATTAAGAAGGCCGCCGCCCTCGGCGACCTCAGCGAGAACGCCGAGTATCACATGGCCAAGCAGCGCCAGGAGTTCGTCAAGGCGCGCGTCCGCCAGCTCGGCAAACGCCTGGCCGATCTGTCCATGGTCAACATGGCCAACATCCCCCACGACAAGGTAGGCCTCGGTTCCACCGTTAAAGTTTTCGACAACACCAAGAATGAAGAGATGCAGTACAAGCTGGTGACCAGCGAAGAATCCGACGTCGCGACCGGAAAAATCTCCACCACCTCGCCCATCGGCCGCGCACTCCTGAATAAGAAGGTAGGGGACGAAGTCATCGTGGTCTCCCCCAACGGCAAGCGCGAACTCGAAATCCTGAGCCTGAGCACCATCCACGACGAAATTGAAGGCGAGCCGAAAGAGGCAGGAGCGTAATGGCCCCGAGCTGGACCAGCGCCTTCGGCCGTGCCTGCGGCGTCCTGCTCGACACCATCGTCCGCTGGCTAGCGCTCTCCCGCATCAATCCCAACGTCCTCACCTTCATGGGACTGGTCGTCAACACCTGGGCCGCGATTCTGTTTGGCTCCGCCAACGCCAGCAACCAGAAGCGCATGTTCTTCTACGCCGGCTTGGTCATCATCTTCTCCGGCTTCTTCGATCTGGTCGACGGACAAGTCGCCCGCGCCACCAACCGCGTCACCCGCTTCGGAGCCTTCTTCGACTCCGTCGTCGACCGCTACAGCGACGCCAGCCAGTTCCTGGGCCTGCTCGTCTTCTACGCCCGCGGCGGACGCTTCTTCTACGTCGTCCTCACCGCCTTCGTCATGGTCAGCGCCATCATGGTCAGCTACACCAGAGCCCGCGCCGAAAGCCTGATCGGTTCCTGCCGCGTCGGATTCATGGAACGTCCCGAACGCCTGGTCCTGGTAATCCTCGGCGCGCTCTTCAACCGCATGGCCCCAGTCTTGTGGGTGATCGCAGTCCTCAGCACGATTACCGTAATTCACCGGATGCGCTACACCTGGACCCGAACCCAAGACCCACCAATAGCCGTCACCCCCCATCAAGCCGCATAGGTCGTATTAGCTTGTCATCCCGAGCACTGTCATCATGAGTTTTGTCATCCCGAGCGAAGTCGAGGGACCTTGCGCCTTGAGTTGTCATCCTGAGCGACGCCCCCTGTCGCGAAGGACCTGTGCAATTGGCCGGCAGATACAGAGGTCTTTGGCGGCAAACGATGCCCGCCTCAGGATGACAAGCACGCAAATCAAGTGCCCATTGCCTGGCACCTGCTATCCTATCGAGTCGCATCCTGATTTCTGGGCATGTTCCAAGGACAACTTTTGCCAACCGATCCCGTTCTAGTCGTTCATGGTGGCGCCTGGGCTATGCCCGATGACATGGTCGGCGCCCACATCCACGGCGTGACCAACGCGCTGGCTGCGGGGTGGGGTGTGCTGGAGCGCGGCGGCGCGGCCCTCGACGCCGTCGAGGAAGCCGTCGTCATTATGGAAGACGATGAGACCTTCGACGCCGGACGCGGCAGCTTCCTCAACCGCGACGGCCGAGTCCAGCTCGACGCCCTCATCATGGAGGGATCTACGCTCCGCACCGGAGGCGTCGGGTGCGTCGAGCGCCTGCGCAATCCCGTGCGCGCCGCCCGTAAGATTCTCAGCGAGAGCCCGCATGTTTATTTCGTCGCGGAAGGCGCGGAGCGTTTCGCAGCCGAGCACGGCATCGCACTCTGCAAGAACGAAGACCTGGTCATCCCTCGCGAAGTAGAGCGCCTGCGCGCGTATCAGGCCGCGCAATCCGATTCGAAACCAAACGGCAACGATCTGTTCGCGCCCAGCTCTGACGATGTGACGATCTCGCACGACACCGTCGGCGCCGTCGCGCTCGACCGCAACGGCAACATCGCCGCCGCCACCTCAACGGGAGGCACCTTGAACAAGGCTCCCGGACGCCTCGGCGATTCTTCGCTGATCGGCTGCGGCTGCTACGCGAACAACGAAAGCGCCGCCGTCTCCACCACCGGATGGGGTGAGCCGATCATGAAGTTAGTCCTTGCCAAGTGGACCGCCGACCGCATCCAGGCCGGCAATCTCCCCGAGTGGTCCGCGCAGGAAGCCATGAACTACCTGAAGCAGCGCCTCAACGGCCACGGCGGCATCATCGTGCTCAATCCCGAAGGCCACATCGGCATCGCCCACAACACCCCCCGCATGGCCTGGGCTTATAAGACGGTGAAGAAGCACGAAGCGGGGGTCGAACGAACCAGCATGTGACTGCTGGTGCCCGATTCTTGGTATTACGCCTTGCGCTCTAGGGCGCTCTTCTGCCGGTCACGTGATACAGCTGGAAGAAACCGAAGTTCAGGATCGCTGCGATCCAGCAACCGAGCGAACCGACACGCTCACGCTTCGCCTCGACGCCGTTCTGGCGAAGCGCCTCAACACATGTGTCGGTAAAGATGAAGTCCGTCAGCGCAACGTATCCCCCGGCTTCAGCACACGGGTGGTCTCCTGCACCATCTTCTCGCGATCTGCGTCCGTGGTCATTTCGTGTAGCACAAAGTTGGAGACAACGATGTCGAACGAGGCATCCGGGAAAGGCAGCTTTCTCGCATCTGCCTCTTTCACCTCGACCCGGTCTCGCACTCCCTCGAGTGTGGCATTTTCCAACGCGGAGTTTGGACGGTTGCCCGTCACCGCCTTCGGCAGCCAGACATCAACCCCAACTGCCTGTCCGGTCGTCAAACGATGCGCAGCGGCCACCATCAGTAAGCCTCTCCCGCAACCGATGTCGAGCACGGTCGCGTCGCCACGCCACGGAATGGAGTTGAGGAACTCCTCGCGCATGCGCAGCTTGCCGGCCTTGCTGTAGTACACCAGGCTGGCAGCACCTTGCAGGCAGTACGCTCCTGCGATGATTCCGATCCACCGCATCGCGAGGCCGTAGAAGTGAGGGCGCAACAGTCCGTCGGTGAGCGCGATTGTTCCCACAACCAGAAAGCCCGCAATGATGAGGGGTGAATCGAGGCCCCTAGTCTGGCTCGCGTTCGTCATGTTCGAGGATCGTCGACGTCAGTCTGGAAGGGCTTACAACCAACCCTTAGTGCGCGCGATCCGCGCCGCTTCCACCCGATTGCTCGCGCCCAGTTTACTGATCGCCTCAGAAAGATAATTTCGCACCGTGCCATCGGAGAGGCCCAATTCGCCAGCGATGTCGCCGCTGGCCATTCCTTCTCCGGCCAGTCGCAGCACCTGCCGTTCGCGGTCGGTGAGTGGGTCCATCTCACCCCAGGCCTCGGTCGCGAGTTCGGGATGGATGACGCGCAGCCCTTGATGCACGCGACGTACGGCGTCCGCCAGCTCTTCGGCGCGCATATCCTTCAGCAGATAGCCCGACGCTCCAGATTCGAGCGCGCGCCGCAGGTATCCGGAGCGCGCAAACGTGGTGACGATCACGACGCGCGTCCCGGTTCGCCGGCGTTTTAACTCTGCAGCCACGTCGAGACCGCTCATGTGCGGCATTTCAATGTCGGTGATGAACACGTCGGGCTTGTGCGCAAGCACGGCCTGCAACGCTTCTTTCCCGTTCGCCGCCTTTGCGACGACCGAAATGTCGCCCTCAATCTCAAGCAGGGCGGCGAGCGCTCCCAGCACCATCCCCTGGTCTTCGGCCAGCACGACGCGGATGGTCCTGCGCCCTTCTTTGCCGCTTTCTCTGCCACTCTCTTTGCCGCTCTCTCTGTTTAACAGATTCAATTCGGGCTGCCTTCCCCCTGCGGCGCGACCTGTTTCAACGGCAGAGTAATGATGAGAGTCGTGCCCGATTGCGTGCTGCGGTTCAGCGTTCCCCCAATCATCTCCACTCGTTCCCGCATGCCGCGCAGTCCGTTGCCTTCGCCGTTAGAGGCACCGCAGCCGTCATCGTTAATTTCGAGGCGGCAGGAACCGTTCTGCTGTTCGAGGCGCATGCGGCAAGTGCGGGCTCGCGCGTGACGCACAACATTAGTCACCGCTTCGCGCACTGCCAGCGAGAGTACGCTTTCCTGCAGCGCGGGAATTTTCACGGTGGTCGCGGCATCGCACTGCACGGTCAGGCCAGCGGTCTCCAGTGTCGACTTGGCTTGCGCCAGTTCCGCCACAAGCCCCTGGGAGCGGTATCCACGAATGGCGTCGCGCACATCCGTCAAGGCCTGCCGCGAAATCTGTTCGACCTCCCGGATCTCTTTTCCCGCCCGTTCCGGATCGCGGTCGATCAACTTGCCGGCGAGTTCTGACTTCAATGTAATGACCGAGAGCGTGTGTCCCAACACATCATGCAGGTCGCGCGCAATGCGTTCCCGCTCGGCGACCTTGGCCAGGTTCTCGATCTCTTCGTTCGCCTTGCGCAGTTGGCAGTTCATGCGATTGCGCTCGGCGAAAAAAATGTTGCCCGCACCAATGAACATGGGAAAGCCTGCCGCCCAAAACAGCTCCCATCCGCTCTTGTGCAACACAAGCCCTTCGATCAGGGCAACCGCCCCGATCATCCCAAGTCCCGCTATGGCGCGAGCCTGGGTACTGACCATGAAGGGAACCATGGCGGCGGCGAAGATAAAAAACGTGCATCCACCCGCATTGAACGGAAAGTACACAACTCCCAGCAGCAACATGCCGCCCACGTGGATCAACGGGCGAGGTTTTTCCAGCAGGAAGATTCCCCAGTACAGCACGAGAAAAATCGCGGCTCCAAGAATGTCAAAGAGCCACTTGGAACGGCTGACGTGCTCTGCCACGGGCTGCACAAAGAAGAAGCCGAGATAAAGCCACCAGAGCAAAGCACCCCATCCGTGATCGCGGTCGTGGATCACAGACCGAATCGGCCGCAGTTTCAACGACCAACCACGCGTCTCAGATTCCGTGTTGAATTCCCGTGAACCCAGGAACGGCATGTTTATATTTTCAACCCTCTCGTCAATTCCGGCCAGTTCTAAGTGTGGGCTTGGCCGCGTACCACACCAACACGGCGGCGGGAATCAGCAGCGCCAGCCACTTCGATCCGCCATACAGAGCCGCCATTCCCATGACGATCAGGATCACCGCCCAGCCCATCGATTTTTTGGCGTCCATACTCATAACCCACCCCCGCTGCTCCTCTGGGCTGTAGTCCCCGCATCATTCGAGCCGATAGGTGCAGCGAAACAATTTGCCAAACCCTCGCGCTTCCACGAAAACTTGCTTTTGGGTGGCGCAGCGCTTTGAGCGCTGCGATACCGCGCCTCCTCTTGTTAGGGCTTCAGCCCTGAGGGGTCTTCTAGCCGTACAGCTTTCCCTTGTCGCGCTGAAATCCAATCCGCGCCACGCCCAGGCAGATCATGGTGAAAGCCGCCAGCACTTCCCAATGTGTGGCGCTCGATTCACTGCGCCCTCCACCAACGATCCCCAGCGCCAGTTGCGACAAGTGATACGGAGGCAGAGCGAGCGCGATCTGGCGCACCACCTTCGGCAGGAACATAAACGGCACCCACAATCCACTACAGAACGACATGGGTAGATAAATCAGGTTGATGGTCGCAGGCGCCGAGTTCGGCCCAGTGAAATATCCGAGCGCCAGTCCCATCGCAGAGAACGGCAGCGAACCCAGCGCCAAGGTTCCCAGCAACTTGGCGAAATCGGTGAAAGGCATGCGCACCCCGCCCATCGTGATTCCGAGCGCGAACAGCAGGAGCACAATGATCGTGCTGAAAATCATGCTCGTAATCACTTTGGCTGCGAAGTAGGCAAACGGCGGCATGGGGCTAGCACGCTTGACCTGCAGCCATCCCAGGCCGCGGTCGGACGACAGCCCAGCCGCCGTTCCAAATAGCGACGCTCCCATCACGCCGAAGGTGCCATACGTCCCGATCAGGTAGGCGGGTACGCTGGTGCTGCCAATGCTGTGCTTCGCATACAGCACCAACCCATACAGAACGTAGAACATGATCGGGAAACTCAGCACCGATGCCGTGTACATACGCAGCCGCAGATTTTTCAGGAACTCGTACTTCGCTTCCTTCAAGTAAATGGTGGCAGTGTGGCTCGTCGAACGCTCAACTCGTGTGCTGCTCAATGCCATGGTTGCGGTGCTCATTGCATCCTCCGTCGCTCGTGGATCCATTTCGTCAGTTGGATCAGTTTCCTTCGCGCCCTGCATCCTGCGTCAGAGCCAGGAACGCTTCTTCCAGCCCCGCGCTGGTAATTTCCAAGCCTGAGAGATTCGCGTCCCGCTGCAGCAGTTCGCGAACGATCGACTCTGCTGCGAGCGCGTGAAGTTCGACCGCCTCGCGATCTTCTCTCGCTTCGGTGACTCCCGCAATCTGGCGCAGCGCATTCAGGCTGAGGCCTGTGATGCAGCGAATCCTCTTGCCCGCCGTCTTCGCCTTGATCTCCGACGGTGTCCCCTGCGCAATAATCTCGCCCTGGTTGATGACGGCGACGCGATCCGCAAGCGCATCCGCTTCCTGCAAATAATGAGTGGTCAGCAGCACGGTCTTGCCGCGCGACACCATGCGCCGAATTTCATCCCACAACATGCGCCGGGCTTCCACATCGAGTCCGACCGTAGGCTCGTCGAGAAACAGCAGATCCGGATCGCCGCAAATCGCGAGGGCGAACAACACGCGCTGCCGCTGTCCGCCAGAGAGATCGCCGAACTTGCGATCGCCCAATTTCTCCAGACCCGCAGCGGCCAGCACCTCCTCCGGCGGCATGGGCTTCTGGTAATAGCTGGAAAACAGATCGATGTGTTCGCGGACGCGCAGCGTTTCAGGAACTCGGCCCACTTGCAACATCGCACCCGTTCTCATCCGGTTTTCGGGATTCGTAGGGTCGCGCCCGAAAACTCGAGCTCTTCCGGCATTGGGCTGAAGCAATCCCAACAGCAACTTCACGGCGGTCGTTTTGCCCGCGCCATTCGGTCCAAGCAACGCCACAACCTCACCCGAACGAACTTGAAAATTAACGCCCCGCAGCGCTCGGATGTGCCCGTAATTCATGTTGACGCTGTCGAGGCTGGCAACGATCGCGTCCAGGTTTCGAGGTTCTGCGGGCTGCGATTGTTCTAAGGTCGCGATCATCTTCGGTCCTCCCGGCGCTTGGCGCCGTCCGGCGGGGAATCGATTTCGTCTCTTCCGTCCAGTGATGGCATCATCGCCGAGGCCGCCCGAGCGCACCAGTGCCATCCATCACGCGGCGGGCGTGACAAATGTCATCCTTGATTTTCGTGAGTTTCTTGTGAGGAAGACGGTTCCGGGGAGTGACACCGTCCAACCTGGGCGTGCAGGAGCCGGGAAAACATCAGCGACTCGCGAAGCCAGTTACGAATTCCGAACACGCTCAGAAAATCCACAACGCGGGAGCAGCGCTCACTTCAGATCGCCAGATGGAACGAACTCTCGATTCTGCGCGCGGGACAAGGCACTGCGCCTGTTCGGATTTCGTAACAACACACTCGCAGTCAAATTTTGGCACAAATCGCTGGTCACAAGCGGTCCGCCCTTTGATATGATTCCCCCACTTTCCGTAGGAGGCCCACCATGTTACCGGCGGGAAAAAGTCTTCGCACGCTGCGCGAGAAACTCGGGCTCACCATGCGTGATGTCGAAAACTCAAGCGCGCGCGTCGCCGACAAATATCGCAACGAGGAATTTTCCATTCCTCCCAGCCGTCTCTCCGACATCGAAACCAAAGGCATTCTACCTAGCATTTTTCGGCTCTACACCTTGTCGGTCATCTACCGCCGCGATATTCGCGAGCTCATGTCGTGGTATGGCGTCGACCTGAATAACATGGCTACAGACCTTGGCCTGGTGGCCCCGCCGAAATCGCACGTCTCAGATGCGCTGGCCGGACTCTCGTCGGTGCAGGTTCCCGTGCGCATGGATCCTGGCTTCGACGAACGCCGCACCACCAACCTTGGCCGCATGGTAGAGCAGTGGGGCTTGGTCCCGATTGCCTACCTGGCGCAGTTCGCCAACAGCGATTTTACCTATGGTTACGTCGGCACGCAGGATTTCACCATGTACCCGATCCTGCCGCCCGGCAGTTTCATCCAGGTCGACGAGTCCCGGAATAAAGTGGTGGAGGGCTCGTGGCGCTCGGAATACGAACGTCCCATCTATTTTGTTGAGACTCGCGAGGGACATACCTGCTGCTGGTGCAGCATGCGCCGCGAAGAGATTATTCTGCAACCGCACCCCTTGTCGCCCGCTCCGGTTCGCATCCTGCGCCACCCGCAGGAAGCAGAAGTGCTGGGCCAAGTCGTCGGAGTCGCTATGAAATTGACCGAGTGGCACGCCCTCGATTCTTCTCCAGGCTCGAAAGCGCCAACAGCACTGAACTAAGATGGCTGGCGGCCGGGGAGTCCGGGCGCTCCCCGGGCAGCAGATCCTCAAGCCGACTGCGCATTCCCTCGACATAGACCTGAGCAGTCACCCCGCTGCCTCGGCTGGATTCCTCCAGATCCTCAACTAGCGACGCCAGCGGCGTCCGCAAGACCCCAGCCACAACCTCGCCATGGGCTGTCTTCAAGGCTCGCTCGGAACCCTCCGGGCCGTGGACCAGTTCCATGCCCCAGTGCTCGTAGCGTCCGCGGGCATGGCGCAAAGACGCAAGATAGGCCAATTTCCCCAGCAGCCCCGACACGGCCGCCAGAGTGGTTTCTTTCACGTCCTGAAGAGCGGATTTCAGCGTCATCTTGTTACGAATTCCGAACGCTCAAAGGTTTGCGACCTCTATTGCGCCTTCCTTTGCGCCATGAAATTATCACGGACCAATTCGCAGTCACAAGGAGAATGAACCGTGAAACGTATGCTACTAGTCCTGGGCGCAGCTCTACTGTTTCTTAATACTTTGGTGGTTCCAACCGTAGTCCGGGCCGACGGCGGATCCACCAGCACCAATTGTGGCAAAATATTGTGCAAGCCATAACTTCAAGCCCACCTTTCTTACGAAAATGGAACAAGAACCGCGACGACGTTGCTGTCGGCAGCGAGTCGCGGTATAGTGCCTTGCTACGACATGTTGCAAGCGCATTCATTTCTCTGGCACTACCTCTGGGTTGCGCCCAACGCCTTCTTTTGATCCTCGGTCTATTAATTTGGACACGTGGGCTCGCTCGCAGTTTCCGACGTTCTTTGCGTTTGCCATTCTCAGTTCCGTTAGCCAACTTGCGGTCTACGCGGCCGATGTGACGCCCTCTGTTACGGCTGAAAATTTCTGGCGCATAGACTGGGCGACTTTGTTGATCGAAGGACCATTGAAATTCGCTCTGGTCGGAGAGATTTTTGCACAGGTTTTCGGCGTCTATTCCTCTATGGCACGGCTTGGCCGGTTTCTGATTCGCGGTGTCGGAGCAGCGTTGGTGCTGACCGCCGCCATAGCAGCCGCCTATGCAGCAAAAGACGGCCTCTTCGGAATCGTCTCTGGGGCCCACCTTCTCGAACAAACAATCTGCCTAGTCGAGGCCGGTTGTTGGTGTTCATTTTCTTGCTGTCATTCTATTTCCGCCTCTCGTTAAGTCGGCAGATCTTCGGAATCGCTCTTGGACTCAGCGTTTCGGCGTGCGTGCATCTTGCGGCTTGGGCGATTATCGCAAACGGCGGAAGCTACCCAATTCAACAGCGGTATCAACTTGACTTTTTCAGCATGGCGACCTACCACGCCTGCGTCCTGATCTGGTTCTACTACCTGCTCGTTCCTGGCAAGGTCGGAACAGCGCCTGCGATTCCATTGCCGGAGAACAATCTCGACGTCTGGAACCGGGAACTGGAGCGTCTGGTACACCAATGACTCTCGCGATCATTCTCGTTATCGTTGCCGCACTCGCGCTGATCTTCATTCTCGGGATTACGGTCTCCCGTGGCCTGCAGGTTTCCGCAGGCGTCAACCTAGCCGGCAAGATTCAGCCCATTGACGTTGCAGCGTTCCGCAACCTCGTCGACCCTGCGGAAGACGATTACCTGCGCCGCCGCTTGCCCGCGTCTGAATTTCGCGTGGTGCGCCGGGAGCGCCTGCGCGCCATGGCCGCCTACGTTCAGACGGCGGGACGAAACGCCGCAATCCTGGTTCGCATGGGGCAAGGCGCCTTATCCGCAAGCGATCCTCGGACCTCAGAAGCCGCACGCCAACTCGTCGACAACGCGCTCCTGTTGCGGCGCAACGCCGCATTCGCGCTCTTGAGAATTTATGTTGCCCTCGCATGGCCAAACTCCGGTCTCGCCGCTGCTCCCATCCTGCACGGCTACGAGCGTTTGAATGGCTCTGCCATGCTGCTCGGCAGACTGCAGAACCCAGCCGCCCCGGTTCGCATTTCAGCTACATTGTGATTCCGATCAAACCCGTCCCCCACAGCTGACAGTCGCCGGCTGTTTCGCTGTGCTTACCGTTCAGGCTAGAAGTGTTGAAAAATCTCACAGTCGTTGATCACGAAACAAACGTGCCTGAGTCCTTACTTGTTTTCGGATGCCGTTCTGTTATAAAAACCACCGGGCGTTAGCATTTCAATCCATTTCGTGAATACATCGGCAATCTGCCGTGGGAACCGATCCCGCCGTCTGCTCGCCTTCGCGAGTTCAAGGGAGAACCTTATGATCCGCACCGTCAAAGCTGTCTCCATGTCGTGCCTTGTCCTGCTGCTCTCCGCCGTTTGCTTTGGTCAAGGTGGCGCATCCACCGGCGACCTGCACGTCATCGTGAAAGATGCGAAGGGCAGTCTGGTCACCAATGCGACGGTCACCGTGCGGGACGTTGCGAAGGGCGTGGGGCGCACCGCGACCAGCGACGGACAGGGCGGCTACACCGCGCAGCTGCTGCCCCCGGGCAACTATGCGGTAACGGTCGAAGCAGGGGGCTTCACGACGGTCACGAACACCGAAGTCGGCGTCACGGTCGGCGGGCTCGTGGAACTTCCCGTTATGCTTTCGGTCTCCGGAGGCAAAGAGATTGTCGAAGTCACTTCGCAGGCCGAACTCGTCGAGACCTCGCGCAGTTCGACCACCGACACCATTGGCCAGCGGCGTATTGACAATCTTCCCATCAACGGCCGCAACTACATCAACTTCACACTCACCGATTCGCAGGTCGTGCGCGACAACGCCCCCAATACCGGCGCCGCGCCTACTTCGGGCCTCAACATGAGCGGCCAGCGTGCGCGCTCCAACCTCGTCAACGTGGACGGCGCCGACGCCACCGACAACTCGGTCAATGGCGTGCGCTCCACGGTTTCGCAGGAGGCCGTGCAGGAATTTCAGATCATCACCAACAGCTACGCCGCCGAGTACGGACGCGCTTCCGGCGGCGTGGTCAACATCATCACGCGCTCAGGAACGAACGCCTTCCATGGCGACGTCTTCGGCTTCCTGCGCGATCGCAACTTGCAGGCAGTGAATCCCTTCAGCACCGTTCCTAACCCGGCTTACACGCGGGTGCAGGCAGGCGTGGCGTTTGGCGGCCCGATCAAGAAGGACAAAACATTTTTCTACTTTGCCTATGAGATCACGCGGCGCCACGAAACTGGATTCTCCGCCATCGGCCAAGACTGCTCGACCAGCGCCGGCCAAACCTGCTTCGGACTCAGTCCGTTCGATGCGTCAGCATATTTCGGTGCGCCCGCGGGTAGCGTAGTCCTGCCACTCACCTCGGACCAGGCGTCATTCCTGAGCAACCCTGCGGTTGCAGCCACGGCCGGTGGCAATCCAGCTTACGCGGCGGAGGTCGGACAATATGCCGCCTTGTTGGCGCCTCTTCCGGCATGGCTGTGAATGGCGCGTGGCCGCTCGGCCTGACCGGAGGCTTTCCTGGAATTGGCGGTTTCCCCACCAGTTGCACCACCCCGGGAAGTTGCTTCGTTCCGGGTTCCTACCAGACGCTGAACTCGCAACGAGGCAACTTCCCCGTGTTTGAAGGCACCAGCCTCTACTCGCTGCGCATCGATCACAACTTCAACAACAACAATCGTCTGACTCTGCGCGGCAACGTCAGCCCCAGCACCGTTACTGGTATCGAAGTCAGCGGACAGGACCAACCCGCCGGACAGAACGCCTACTCGCGCACTTCCCAGCAAACTTATCGGGACGTAACCGGAGCTTTGCAGGACACTTGGACGATCGGCAGCAACCGGGTCAACGAATTCCGCTTCCAGTACGCGCGCCGCGGACTCTCCTACTTCTACAACACGGCGATTCCAGGAGGCGCCGACCCGGCTGTAAATATTCCCGGCTTCGCCTATTTTGGCCGCGAGCCCTACTCGTACATCCAGCGCGTCGAGCAGCGCTACCAGTTCACCGACAACTTCACCTGGACCGTCGGCCGCCACAGCATGAAGTTCGGCGCGGACGTCAACTATCTTCCCCTCACCGCAACGTTCACCGTCAACTACGGTGGCGTGTACGACTTCGGCGCGTTCAGTGCTGCCGCACTGGGCTTTATCAACCCGGCCCCCGGCGCCCTCCCCGACTTTCCCATCCCTCTCCCCAGTTCAGTCGTATGGCGCGGGCCTTCCTGGCGACTTCATTCAGGGCATTGGCAGCCCCACCGACTCGTTCAAGAACATTCCCATCGGCGCGTTCTGGCAGGATTCGTGGCGCGTGAGTCCCACCGTCACCCTGAATTACGGCCTGCGCTATGACGTTGAGATTCCTCCGAAGTTCACGCCGCCCCAGGGACTGGCGCTTCCCGCCTACAACCTGCTCGGATTGCAAAAAGGAATTCAAACCGACTGGAACAATATTCAGCCACGCATCGGCATGGCCTGGGATCCAAGTGGCAACGGCAAGACGGTCGTGCGCGCATCGTACGGAATGTTCTATGACCACCCGCTGCTCGGCTTGTACTTCCTCGGTGACGCGTCCGACGGCTCGTCCAGCGGACAGCTGGCGTTCGGCGGGACATCCGTTTGCTCCGGCCCCGGCAATCCAGGCAATCTCAACGCGATCACCATCTTTCAAGGACTGCCGATCAATGCAGCCGAGTCTAGCCAATCCGTGCGCGGCAACGTCTGAACCCAGGCACAGCCAGCGCCCTTGGATTCCTCCCCAACCAGCAGCAGTTTCAAGCTCAGAACTTTCCCCAATCTGTCTTTCTCAACCAGAACTATCTGAACCCGTCCACATCCCTGCCGCTCGGCTTCCAACCCTTCGGCTACCCGCAGTCGAAGAACTTCGTCTACGCGTATTCGCAGCAGGCGAACATCACGCTGGAACAGGACCTCGGCCACGGTTACGCTCTCAGCGTTGCTTATAATCTCAACCTCGGACGGCATCTGAACCGCCCCATCAACGCCAATACGATTCGCGGCGACTTGATGGTCGCCAACTTCCAGCCGCATACTACGACGCCCTTGCCGCGGGACAAACTCCGGCGAGTCCGTTCACCGTGAGCGGCTGCGGCGGGTGGAACAGCAACCGCTCCGTACCCTATGTCGACTCCTCGATGATGAACTTCTTCCGCCCGGGCGGCTTGAATCCGTCGATCGCTGGCTCGTATGCTGCGATCGGCGACCCGCTCGGCTGCATTGCGCAAGGCTGCCGCGTTGGTTCAGACTCTCCCGGGTTTCAATGCGAACTGCAATCCTCTTACCCCGTTCACCGGCTGCGTCCCCTTCGGCGACATGGACGCCAACTACTCCAGCGGCAGTTCCAACTACAACGGCCTCACCACCAACCTGCGCAAGCGCTTCGGCAACCACTACGAATTCCTGGCGTCGTACACCTGGTCGCATGCCATCGACGACTCCACCGACTTGCAATCGACCCTGACGCCGCAAGACAGCTATTACCCTGGCAACGATCGCTCGACGTCACTCTTCGACCAGCGCCAGCGCTTCGTGTTCAGCGGCGTGTATCAGAGTGGAACGATCAGCGGCCACGGCTTTGTCGGAAAGCTCTTCAGCGACTGGACCGTCGCTCCGCTGATCGATATTTCTTCCGGACGCCCCTTCAACATCGTCACCGGCAACGGCGACAACCTTCAGCTCTCATCTCTGACCGGCCGGCCCAACACCATCACGAATCCGGCTTGCGGCCCCGTTTACCAATCGAAGTATTCGCCGTCCGGGCAGTTGCAAGAGCCTTGCATCCTACCGTTCGTGTTGACCGGGACCAACCCGACCCTGCTGCAACTCGATGGCACACTCGGGCGCAATGCGGGCACCACTCCCTGGACCGTGTTCAACGACCTGCGCGTCGCCAAGCGGATCAACTTCACCGAGCGTTTCAGCATGGACCTGATCACCGATATGTTCAACCTTGCCAACAAGGTGAACGTGGCCGCCGTGAGCCCGCTTTGCAGCAGTTCCTCCTGCACTGCAGGACAACCCACAGCCGACTACGACATGCGCCAATTCCAGTTCGCCATCAAGCTGAACTGGTAGAAATCTCATTCGCGGCCTTTCCTCTGGATTCCGTGCCAACGGAATCCAGTTTTATTTGAGCCATGTCATTCAAAGGCAGGCTGCTTCTTGTTCAGCTGTCGCATTTCTGAGGGAGCCGTCTTTTTATTTCAGCCTTGTCACTCTGAGTCGACGCCTTTTTTGTTTCAGTCTTGTCATTCTGAGGCGGGCGCCTTTTGCCCGCCGAAGAACCTATGCAACTCCCCGCCATCACGCCTGCCCATGCGCTCGGTGAAACTGTCCATAAATTTGTGGGGACAGGCGCCACCGGCTGTCCGCCGAGCGTAGCTCGGCGAAGGCACTCCGCAGTGGAGAATTCCCTACCTTAAGCCAGTAAAATACGTTCGCATCTCGAAAGACCGAGCCATGAACGATCCCAATGTGTTGCCCTCGTTACCAACCGCCCTGGAACCAACATCAGCGCCCCCACCGAACACGGTCTTCCGCGGACCCAATGGCATCCGCGCCGGCTGGCGCGTGCTAATCTTTCTAGCACTCATAGTTTCCATTGCGATTCTCTTCGCGATTCCGTTCGCACTGATGCGCATACTGAACAAGGGCGGCGATCAATCGCAAATGGCCATTGTCGTCTCCGGCCTCACCCCGCTCGGACTGAGCATTTCCGAAGGAATTCTCTTCGTCATCCCATCGCTCGCCGCGCTCATCATGGCGCGCATCGAACGCCGCAAGTACGGCCAATACGGCCTCCCCGGCCGGTTCGCATTTCGCAAAGATTTCTGGATCGGCCTCCTGGTCGGATTCCTCTCGATCAGCAGCAGCCTGCTCGGTATCTTCGTCCTTCACGGTTTCCATCTCACCGGATTGGCAATCCACGGCAGCACCATCGTGTCCGCGACGGCCGCATGGGGCGCGACCTTCGTCATCGTCGGCCTCGCCGAAGAATTCTCTTTCCGCGGATACCTGCAATACACGCTCACCACCGGCATGGGATTCTGGCCCACGGCCATTCTGCTTTCCTGCCTGTTCGGCTTGGCTCACAAAAGCAATCCGGGAGAGACCTGGTCCGGTCTGTTCTCGGTTGTGCTCTTCGGTTTGCTGTTTTGCATTTTCCTGCGCCGCACCGGCAATCTGTGGTGGGCTGTCGGATTCCATGCGGGATGGGATTGGGGACAGACGTTCTTCTATGGCGTAGCCGACAGCGGCATCCCGCCCTATCACAATCTGTTCGGTTCACTTTTCCACGGACCGGACTGGCTCACCGGCGGAAGCGTCGGCCCCGAAGCCAGTGTGTTTACTCCGATCGTGCTGATCATCGTCGCCTTCCTGTTCACGAGCGTCTACCGCGAAAATCGGTATCAGGCTCCTTAGCCAAACTCCAGACTTCCAACATCCCGGTGTTACACTTTTCTTTTCCCATCCTTGGCGCTTGCCCGGAGCCGTTCCCCAATGTCCGAAACTCAAAATCCCACCGCGCGGACTCGTGTCGTCCGCGAAGCCGACCGTGCGGTTTACGATCGCGAGACCGTGTACCGCATCCTCGACGAAGGATTTCTCTGCCACGCCGGCTTCGTTGTCGACGGCCAGCCCTTTGTGATTCCGACCTCGTATGGCCGCAAGGATGCGAGCCTCTACATTCATGGTTCCGCCGCCAGTCGCATGCTCCGCCAGATGCAAAAGGAAGACGGTGTGCCCGTCTGCATCACCGTGACTCTGCTCGAAGGACTGGTGCTCGCCCGCTCCATCTTCAATCACTCCATGAACTATCGCTCGGTCGTCGTGCTGGGCAAGGCAACCCTGGTAGATGATCCGCAAGAAAAGCTCGAGGCGCTGCGAATGTTGTCGGAACACATTCTGCCCGGCCGCTGGGCCGACTCGCGCCAGCCCAACGAGCGCGAACTCAAAGCCACGTCGGTGCTGCGCGTCCCGATTGAAGAATTCTCCGCGAAAGTGCGCCAAGGCCCCGCGATCGACGACGAAGAAGATTACGCGTTCCCCACTTGGGCCGGAGTCATCCCGCTGGGAATGGTCGCGGGCGCGCCGATCGACGATGCCAGATTGCTGCCGGGGAAAGAAGCACCAGCGTATGCGAAGCACTACACCCGCAAACGCTGAAACCGCACATGTGGGGACAGCGCCATCGGCTGTCCGGCTGGGCACAGCCCAGCGATTCATGTTTCGACACAAACTTTGGTGCTAAGTGCCTTCGCGAGCTTCGCTCGGCGGACAGCCGATGGCGGCTGTCCCCACAGAATTTACGGGATCAGCAGCAGCTTCCCCGCAAGCTTCCGCGCTTCCATATCCTGGTGCGCCTGCGGCGCCTGCGCCAGCGGATACCTCTTCGCAATCCGCACTTTGAGTTTCCCTTCCGCGATCATCGCGAACAGCGCGCCCGTGCGCGCCAGCAATTCCTCGCGTGTCGCTGTGAAGTGCGCCAGCGTTGTGCGCGCCATGTACAGCGATCCCTTCTCCGACAGCTTCGCCGGATCCACCGGAGGCACCGGCCCGCTCGACATGCCGTAGAGCACGAGCATCCCCCGCAATCTCATCACGTTCAGATTCTTCTCGAACGTCGCTTTGCCCACGCCGTCGTACACCACGTCGACGCCCTTACCGCCGGTTAGACGCTTCACTTCAAGTTCGAAATCCTGCTTCGTGAAAATGATCACTTCGTCCGCGCCCGCTTCGCGCGCTAACTCGGCTTTCTCCTCGCTCGAAGCCGTGCCAATCACCCGCGCCCCGATGGCACGCGCCATCTGCACCAGCAGCAGTCCAACTCCGCCCGCCGCCGCGTGCACCAGCGCCGTCTCTCCCGCTTTCAGCTTGTGCGCGTCGTTCGCCAGATAGTGTGCAGTCAGCCCGTGCATCATCGCCGCGGAGGCCTGCTCGTCGGTAATGTCTGCGGGCACGGGAACCAGACTGTCCGCAGTGCGCCGCCACATATTCAGCGTAGGACCCCAACGAGCCGCTCCACGCCACGCGATCGCCGACCTTCACCGTCTTCGCCTGCGCCCCCACGGCCGTCACCACGCCCGCGCCTTCCTGCCCAGGGATAAACGGCAGCGGCGTCCGCAAACTTCCATCGCGGAATTGCCCGTCAATCGAGTTCACTCCGGCAACGGAAACCTTCACCACCGCCTCGTTCGGCTTCGGCTGCGGGACAGGCATTTCCGCGAGTTCCATCACCTCAGGCCCGCCCGGTTGCTGCACGCGAATTGCTTTCATGAATGATCTCTGAAACTGCTCCATCACTAATTTCGCCTTGTCGTCCTGAGGCCCGCTCTTTGCGGGCCGAAGGATCTATGGACTTGTTGGCAGCACGGTGGCACCGGGGAGACTGCATAGATACTTCGCGGCAGAGAGCGCGACTCAGGATGACAAGTTAGGTTGAATCTACGGAATCAGCAACAACTTCCCCGTAGTCTTCCTCCCTTCCAGCTCGCGATGCGCCAGCTGCGCTTCAGCCAGCGGATACGTATGCTCAATCCGCAACTTCAGTTTCCCCGCGGCCATCATGCCAAACACCGCGCCGGCCCGCGCCACCAACTCTTCTCGAGTCGCGATGTAGTTCAACAGCGTCGGTCGCGTCACGTAGAGCGATCCCTTCTGCGACAGCTGATCAGATCAAACGGAGGCACTGCCCCGCTCGATCCACCGAACAGCACCATCATCCCCCGCGGCCGCAGAACGTTCAGCCCCTTCTCGAACGTTGTCTTGCCCAACCGAATCGTAGACGACGTCAACGCCTTTGCCGCCGGTCAACCGCTTAGTCTCGGCTTCGAAATCCGATTGCGTGTAAAGAATGACCTCGTCCGCTCCCGCTTCGCGCGCCAGCTTCGCCTTCTCGTCGGTCGAGACCGTAGCAATCACGCGCGCGCCGATGTTGTGCGCCATCTGCACCAGCAGCAGCCCCACGCCACCCGCGGCCGCGTGCACCAGTGCTGTCTCGCCACGCTTCAGCGGATACGTATCGTGCGACAAATAGTGCGCCGTCATGCCCTGCAACATCGCCGCAGCGGCCTGCTGGTCCGTCACTCCCGAGGGAACCGGCACCAGCCGGTCCGCGGACAGCGCCGCATATTCGGCATACGATCCCATCAGCCCGCTCCACGCCACGCGGTCGCCAGGTTTCACCGACTTCACTTCGGCGCCCACAGCCGTCACCACTCCCGCGCCTTCCTGCCCAAGCACAATCGGCAGCGGCAGCCTTGTAGCGCCCTTCGCGGAAGTACACATCAATAAAGTTCACGCCCGAAGCGGCCAGCTTCACCACCGCTTCATTCGCCTTCGGCTGTGGAACCGGCAAGTCCACCAGTTCCATCGCCTCCGGCCCGCCCGGTTGCTTGACTTCGATCGCTTTCATGATGAATTGGATTCCATTAGGAATTGTTGGGGACTTTGGGCGGAGTCTTCGGATCATCCAGCCCAGCCGCAGCCATCAGCGCCTTCCCAAATTCTTCAGCGGAAACCTGGAACGCCTGCGTCCCGTCCGAACTCGCCACGTTCCCCTCTTCCTCGACGCGAATGTCCGGCACGAACCGGTAGCCGCGACCCACCACGGTTTGCAGATACTGTGGCTGCGCCGAATCGTCCTCCAGCGCGAGGCGAATTTTTCGGACTGCGGTATTGATTCCCTGCTCGATGTCGACGAAGACGTCCTTGCCCCACAATTCGCTCGCGATCTGCTCTCGCGTCACCAACTGCCGATGGTGTTCGACGAGGTACATTAAGAGTTGCAGGGGCAGGCCTTCCACACGCACGGGACTCCCGCCGCGGGAGAGTTGAAAGCGGCCAAAGTCCAATTCGAATTCAGCGAACCGAACTTTCTTCTCGGGCATGCCTGAAATCGTCCCAGGAAATTGCAGCCATTCTTGTCCGCATCTGCCCTTCTGTCAAGCATCTACCAGTTTCTTCAGATCAATTGATATCGCTTCAGACTGTCTCCATGGACCTTTTCGCAGGGTGAGAGCAAGATCGCTTCACTTCCGCGGATCGCGGAACAAAATTTGGGGAGGTGCGTGATGAAATACCTGACTCGGTTCCTTATGCTGGCTCTGACCTTGCTGCCGATGCTGGCCGCCGCTCAGATTGAAGGAGACAACAAGCTACGCGCCCAGGTTCCGTTCGACTTCGTAATTGGATCCAGGAGCGTGCCCGCCGGCCAACTCACTGTAGCAACAGCAGCTCCAGGTTCCAATCTGCTGGCGATGCGCAATCGGGAAGCCAAGGTCAACCTGTTCGCTGGAACCATCGGCGTTGAAGCGAAGAGCCCAGCTACGACCAGTGCTCTGGTGTTCCACCAGTACGGACACCACTACTTCCTCTGGGAAGTGAAGGTCGAAGGCTCTCGGACTCTATATCAACTGCCGCAGAGCAAGGCCGAAGCCGAGCTACGAGCCCAGAATGTGCAAGCACCGGAAGAGGTACTACTCGCCCTGAAGTAGTTTTCTGGCCACAGTCGAAATGGGTACGGGACGCTGACTCGTACCCATTTTGCCTGCCTCCTAATCTCTGCGTCCTGCCAACTCTCGCCGAGGCCCACCGATCGCCTTTCTGATTCAACTACCCTCGACTGCGGAGCCAAGAGCGGACTGACGTTTTTGCAGGAAGCGGCGAACCGCAGGATCGCGCTCCAGACCGATCGCGATGTCATAGGCCTGGCGAGCTTCTCCAGATGCTCCGGCCTTCGCCAGCAACTCCGCGCGGGCTGCCCAATAGGGCTGGTACTCGGCCAGCCGCGCATCGCTGGCTACTTGTTCGAGCGCCTCGAGTCCAGCACTCGCCCCTTGCAACTCCGCGACCGCCAGTGCGCGATTGATTGCCACCACCGGCGAACCTGCAAGGGCGAACAACGCATCGTAAATTCGCACCACCTCATCCCAATTGGCGCGGCCCGTACGGCAACGGTCGGCGTGCGCTGACTGCAGCGCGCCCTCCAACTGGTAGCGCCCGATGATTCCCAGCGCACTGGCCCGCAGCAGCAACGCCTCGGCCTCGTCGATCATTTGGGAATCCCACAGCGCCGGATCCTGCTCGGCCAGCGGCACGTACTCGCCGTCCGCCCGCCGCCGTGCGCGACGCCGAGCTTCCGCATGCAGCATCAGCGCGAGCAGGCCCAGCGCTTCCGGCTCCTGCGGCAGCAACTCGGTGACCAGCCGTGCCAGGAACATGGCTTCCTCAGTCAGATCGCGGCGGGCCACATCGGTTCCACCCGGATCGCTCCAACCTTCCGCGAACGCAGCATAGACGGCGTCGACCACCGCGTCGAATCGTCCAGAAAGTTCCTCGCGTGCCGGGACGACGAAGGGGATTCGGGCCTGGCGAATCTTCTCCTTCGCCCGGACCAGCCGTTTCCCCATTGCCGCTGGAGACATGAGAAACGCCGAAGCGATGGCCTCCGCGTTCAACCCAAGAATGACTTGCAGGATCAAAGGCGCCCGAATCCCAGCGTCGATTGCCGGGTGCGCGCACACAAACATCAGCGCCAGCCGCTGATCGGGAATCTGGGTTGGAGTTTCTGCCGCGATCGCAGCCGCGCCCAAGCCCTCCACCGTGAGCTGCAAGTCCTCGCCCGAAATCTCGCGCCGCTGACCGCGGTAGGAATCGATCAACTTCCGCCGCGCGACGGTCAGCAGCCAAGCTTCCGGATTCGCCGGACAACCCTTCCGCGGCCAATCCGCCAGTGCCGAGGCAAAGGCCTCTGACAGCGCGTCTTCCGCGGCGGCCACGTCATGGGTGCGGGCCGCCAGGAAGGCGACGAGCTTGCCATAGCTGCGGCGCGCGACCGCTTCTGCCGTGCTGCGCGCCTGCTCGTCGCCCTCGCCGGGGTTTATACGGTCACGCTCCCAGGAAATCACGGCTCACATTTCCCAGATGGGTCTTACTTCGACAACCCCATGCCCCGCAGCAGGGCAGCGAGACGCCCACGAGATCGCTGAATCGAGATCCGGCGCGTCGATCAGGAAGTAACCTCCCAACTGTTCTTTCGTGTCCACGTAAGGACCGTCCAGCACCTGCGATTTGCCGTTCGTGATCCGCACGGTCGTCGCTGTCGAGGTCGGCTGCAGGCGGTTGCTGCCAACGATCGCGCCCGCCTTTTTCAGCGCCTCACCATATGCCATGTAGGCTGCCGCCCCCTGTTCCTGCTCGGCCTTCGTCATCTTGGACCACCCATTCTCGTTCACATACGTCAGCAATAGGTATTTCATTGGAATCCTCCATCTTCAAGTTCTGATTGCGGCATCATCCTCCGCTATTACCATGACGTTGGAGCCCGAGGCCATTTGGACATCCCGGCAAGCGGCAAGTGTTCTTCATACTACTAACGATTGCGGAGGTCCACGCCGCTTCTTGGCCGGATCGTCTTGCCTGCCCGCCCGGACCGACTCTGCTACACTTGCACGTCTTCCGGCAAGGAGCCCATCATGGCCGAAGCCACACCCCAGAATCTGGCGAATCACACTCGCTGGGACCCGCCCTTCCACTTCTACGTCATACCCATCTTCGTCCTGGCGCTGATTCTGACCCTGGTGCACTTTTTCGCTCATATCACGCACGGCGATATTCGCGATCACATTCACGCAATCCTGCTCATCCTGCTGGCGGTAGCATGCCTGCTCCTCGTATTCAAAGTGCGCCTCTACTCGCTCAGAGTGCAGGATCGCGTTATCCGTCTGGAAGAGCGCCTGCGGCTGACTCAGCTTCTGTCGGAGCCCTTGCGTTCGCGTATCCCTGAGCTGACCGAGGCCCAGCTCTGCGCCCTACGCTTCGCTTCCGACGCCGAGATTCCAAAACTGGTCGAGCGCACGCTGAAGGAGAACCTGAAGCGCGCAGACATCAAGAAAGCGATTCAGAACTGGCGCCCGGATTACTGGCGGGTGTAAAAATACGCACCCCGGTTTTCCGGCCTCAGCCGTCGGAACTTCCGACCCGCGACGGGGCCACTCCGGCGACAAGGGGCCGACGGACGCAACAAGGAGTTGATCTTATGGCTTCGCTTACCGATGCTCTGGTCAAGCAGTTGCTGACTGGGAGATACATTGCCTCGCTCGCAACCGAGAATCCGAACGGCTCCCTACACATGGTTGCCGTGTGGTTCTGGTTCGACGGCTCCCATGTTTTTGTGGGAACGTCTTCGCGCAGCCGCAAGGCACGAAATGTGCAGGCTAAGCCGACGGCTTCCTTGATGATCGACGCTCGCGACCCTGCCGCAAGTTGCGGAGTCACGATCGCCGGGACCGCGCACATCCTGGCCGATGACGCGTCGCGGCAGAAGAATGCAGCAATTCATCACAAATACTTGAGCGCCGCCGCGCTGGGCGACCCAAAGGTAGGTCCGGTGTTTGCCGCATTCGATGACGTCACCATCCAGATCGCACCGGAGTCGGTGATTGCCTGGGACATGCGAGAGCTCGACCGCCAGTTTTTTGGCGGCACGATCAGCAGCCATCCGGCGTACCTGCTACCGCTGAAGCCATAGAAAGACTTCTAAAGACTGCCTTGGAGCTATGAAAACAGCGCAGCATGTGAATTGAGACCCAACGAGGTCCGACAACCGAGGAAAATAAATCGTCATCCAAATAGGGAAGCCGGAGGTCTGACGGGCCCGCAGCAGGTAACTGCCCCGGCCTGATGCCGAAAGTAACCACCTTGGTGCCTTTTCGGCGATTGACCCCAGAGCGGCCACCCGCGTACGATTTGGTAGGTCTAGCCAACGTCACGCAGGGAGAAGCGCGCAACTCATAGAGAAATATGCGATTTGTGAACCTCCATGTCCGGACGGCTGTACTCGGCTCTCTGATTCTGGTGGCTTCTGCCTGTCAGACCGCGCAGAAACCAGTTTCGCTTCTGCCGCCCGGAAGCGCACCGGCTCTTAAGCCCACTCCGCCTCCCGCTCCGGCTCCGGGTCCACAAGCTGAGGTAGCCCAGTCGCAAGAAGCTCCGGCCCAGAAACCGGACTCCACCGAAGTCGCCACTCCCGCCCAGTCTCCCGTTTCCGACCCCGTCGCCGATCTGATCGCCCGGGCTGAAAAGGAATACCAAGCCGGAGTTGCCAACCATCAAGAGGGCAGGAACGAAGACGCCAAGCAGAATTTCGACAATGCGCTGAACGCCTTGCTGAGCAGCAATCTCGATGTCCGCTCCGACGAGCGCCTGGAGAAGGAATTCGACCGCATCGTCGCCGGCGTCAACGAGCTCTATCCCGGCGGCACGTCGGCCGATGCCGGGTCGTCGCAAGACCCCCAGCAGAAATCGGAACCGGCGCCCATCGACACCACCAACGAACTGACCCCAGCCGCCGACGCCGGCATCAAGGCCAAGGCACAGGCCGAAATCAAGAACACCCACTCCGACCTGCCCCTGATGATGACCGACCAGGTCGCCGGCTACATCACCTACTTCTCGGGTCACGGACGCGGTGTCTTCGAGCGTGCCTTTGCCCGCTCCGGCCGCTACCACGACATGATCGTGTCGACCTTCAAACAGGAAGGCGTCCCGCAGGACCTGATCTATCTCGCGCAAGCCGAGTCCGGATTCCATCCGCTCGCGGTTTCGCGCGTGGGAGCCCGCGGCATCTGGCAGTTCATGGCCAGCCGGGGACGCGGTTACGGTCTCTACCACAACATGTGGGTCGACGATCGCCAGGATCCAGAAAAATCCACGCATGCCGCTGCCCGCCACCTGAAAGATCTCTATAACCAGTTCGGTGACTGGTATCTAGCGATGGCCGCATACAACTCCGGCCCCGGCACGGTGCAGGCCGCCGTGAAGCGCACCGGATACGCTGACTTCTGGGAACTGTACCGCCGCAACGTTCTGCCCAAAGAAACGCGCAACTACGTCCCCATCATTCTGGCCGTGACCATCATGGCCAAGAATCCGTCGCAATATGGCTTGGACGCCGTTGTGATGGAGCAACCGGCGGAATACGACACCGTCACCATCACCTATCCCGTGGACCTTCGCCTCGTAGCAGAGTGCGTGAATTCCACCTCGAGCGAATTGCAGGACTTGAATCCCAGCCTGTTGCGCCTGACCACTCCGCGCGACGGCAAGTTTGAACTGCACATTCCCGCCGGAACGAAAGATCAATACGAAACCGCGATCAACACGATTCCCCGCGACATGCGGCTCTGGTGGCGCTATCACACGGTTCATCCGGGCGATACGCTCGCCTCACTGGCACGGAACTATCACACCACGGCCAAATCGATCTCAGAAGCGAACCATCTTGAGGGCACAGATCTCGAATCCGACGCCAAGCTCGTCATCCCGGTTGCGCCCGGCAAGCATCCAGTAAGCGACACCGCAACCTACGCCCGCCGCATCACGCGCTACAAAGTTCACTCTGGAGACACGGTCGAAAGCGTCGCCGAGAATTTCGGCGTCTCATCGCAAATGCTGCGCCGCTGGAACGGCATTCACGGCGACAGCCTCCGCGGACGCAAAGTGCTGGCCCTGCACCTGCCGGTCTCGCCCACTGCGCACGATGGCGAAGTGGCCTCATCGCATACGAAATCGAAACACCCGGCCAGCACAGCAAAGCCCACCGAAACAGCCGTCACCAAGCCTCCCGCCACCAAGTCGGCGCAGATCGAGCGGGAAGAAATCGCGCAAGCCCCAGTCGTTCGCCACAAAGTGAAGAGCGGCGAAACCCTCTACTCGATCGCAACCGCCTACCGCACCACGGTCGCCGCCCTCAAGCGCGACAATCGCAACGTCGCCGTGATCCGACCAGGCATGATCCTGATCGTGCAGTCCCCCCGCTAAGCTTCATTCAACGACTCAGCAAGACGCAAGAGAAGGGCATAAGAGGGGTACTTCATAACCTTCAGCTGTCACTCCCGAGACATCTTCGAACATACTCTCGAACTGGTCCGGACGTGGTACCGATTCTTCGTTTCCGGTTACGTAGTAATGCCCGAACACGTTCATTTGCTGATCGGTGAAACGGAAACGCAGCACGCTGTCTCGAGTTCTACAAATGCTCAAGCAGAATACAGCGCACACGCTTAGCGCCCGCAGGACTGGATTTGGAGCAGCTTCTGTCGCTACGCAACTGGGGTTGAGGGCATCGTCGAGATCGAGTCGCAATGGAAGGCTCGGAGGCACGAGCAAGCGGCGATCAAGACTTCGATCAGATCTCAGAGTCAAAACAGCCACATCATCGCACAAAGCGCGACAAGGAGGGGTTACCCCTTCTTCGGTGGACGATGATTCGACGCCCGCGTCGTCAATCTTTGATTCATCGACTCGTACCCCCCGCTAGGATTACAATTCTCTTCGACACTCGGGCCTCTCCACAATTTCCCTTCTCAAGGAGAACTCATGCGAATCACCAACACCCTGATCGTGCTGCTCGTCATCACGTTGTCTGCATCTCTCGCTTTACCCGCCTTCGCACAGGACGGCGCGGCTACGTACAAAGCAAAGTGCGCCGGCTGTCATGGCCCAGAGGGCCAGGGCAAAGTGGGTCCCGCGCTGAAGGGCACCACCCTGACCGAGGCTCAGATCACGGACCTGCTCACCAAGGGCGAAGATGCCAAGAAAGCGCCGCACAAGAAAGCTCTCGCTGGGCTCTCCGCCGATAATGCCAAGGCCGTGGCCACGTTCGTCAAGTCGCTGAAGTAGTCGTTCAATCGGCAATCCAGGCGGGAGTCCCTCACCGATTCCCGCCCTTTCTCAACATCCGCCAACTCAACTCTTTTGTTCACTTTACGGGTTTCTTGCCGCCACGAAGCGCTGGGGGACGGAGATCACAAAGCCACTTCAACCGCGTGGCCGGCACCCCAAAATTCAAGACGTAGGCTTGCAGGCTTAACATCTTGGGAACGTTGCGGCGAATCGGAGTAGGAATCGAGACACACGAAAAACGACGCGTTTGTTTGTGTCCTGAGTCCTTGCAGCCAGCACCGAATGTCGTGCTACAATTGCGCGCCGTTCCAGCAGAAGGTTCCGGTGGTCTTTTAAATTCTTCGTGCCCGCAGCCAGGACGCACAGCCGCCCCCGGCCGCCACTGAATCACAGGAGGAGCAATGACGTTCGACGATCCAACTCTTTACGCACGCGATGAGGAAGAAGAATTCGGCGACACAGGCGCTTACAGCGAGTCGCTCGAAGAAGATTTCGAAGAGGAAGAAGAGGAAGAAGAATCTGGCATGCCGGCTCCCGAATCGATCGAGCCGGAGCCCGTGTCGATTCCCGCTCCTCCTCCGCCTAAGCCCAGGCCCGCTCCAGCCGCTCCCAGCGGCGGTGGTGGCAAGCCCAAAGCCAAGAAGAAAGCTGCTGTAAAGAAACCGGCCAAAAAGAAACCCGCGAAGAAGGCTCCCAAGAAGCCAGCGAGGAAGAAAGCTGCCAAGAAACCGGCCAAGAAAAAAGCTGCCAAGAAGCCAGCGAAAAAAGCCAAGAAAAAAGGCAAGAAGCGCCGTTAAGTCGGCAGCTAGCCGCGAGCGCCTCCCGTAATCCGATTTTTCCGAACCGCGCCCGACAGGGCGCGGTTTTTTCTTGGTTTATGTGGGGACAGCCGCCTTCGGCTGTCCGCGAAGCGAAGCTTATAGCGATTTTGATTTATAGGACTACCGGGCTCAGGAAAGCGCTGGCGGTGAGAACCCGAAAAAGGTGCTTCAGTTCGAGAACCCACTCGATTGCTACCAGGGCGAGCTTCGCTCGCCGGACAGCCGACGGCGGCTGTCCCCACATAACCTTTATTCGCTGCCGTTGTATAATTCCCGCCACCCCTGCCGGAAAGGCACTTCATGCCAGCGAAACGTCTCCTGATTTTTACCGTTTGCTTGTTCACCCTGTCGGCCCTCGCGCAAACGCCGTCGCTCCCGAAGCCGCCTGACACGCCGCGCCACTCCGTAACCGACGAATATCAAGGCGTCAAAGTCACCGACGACTACCGTTGGCTCGAGAACTGGGACGATCCCGCGGTCAAGCAGTGGAGCGCCGACGAGAACGCGCGCACCCGCGAATATCTCGATCAGGTGCCCGCGCGCGCGGCCATCAAGAACCGCCTGCGCCAGCTGGTCACCGCCCGCTCAGCCACGTATTCTGCTCTGCAGTTTCGCGCCGGCATGCTGTTCGCCGAAAAACATCAGCCGCCCTTGCAGCAGCCGCTGCTGGTCGTGATGCGCTCTCCCGATGACCCGGCCAGCGCCCGCGTCATCTTCGATCCCAACGCTGCCAGCGCCAAGGGATCCCTCGCCGTAGATTTTTACGTGCCGTCGTTCGGCGGAAAGTATGTCGCCGCCGCGCTTTCGCAAAACGGGTCGGAAGATGCCGCGGCGCACGTGTTCGAAGTCGCCACCTGCAAGCAACTGCGCGACGTCGTTCCGCGCGTCAACTTCGCCACCGCCGCCGGCAGCATCGCATGGAAGCCCGACAGCTCCGGCTTCTACTACACGCGCTATCCGCAGGGCAACGAGCGTCCCCCCGAAGACGCCAACTTTTTCCAGCAGGTCTACTTTCACAAGCTGGGCACCGACCCCGCGCAAGACACCTACGTCCTAGGGAAAGACTTCCCGCGCATCGCAGAAATTCAGCTTCATGCCAGCGACGACGGACGCTGGCTGCTCGCCTCCGTCGGCAACGGCGATGGCGGCCAGTTCGCGCACTACCTCATGGACGCCGATGGCCACTGGACCCAGCTCACGCGCTTCGAAGACGGCATTGTCAGGGTCAAGTTTGGTGCCGACCCGGCACTCTACCTGCTCTCGCGCAAGGACGCGCCCCGCGGCCAGATTCTGCGGCTGCCCCTTTCCCATCTCGATCTCGCACAAGCCAAGGTCCTCGTGCCGCAAACCGCGGGCGCTGGCTCCGACGAGAGCGAGCGCGCTTCCATCGAAGACTTCGTCCCCGCGTGGAACCATCTCTATGTGATCGACATCATAGGTGGCCCCTCGCGCGTGCGCGTCTTTGATGCGCCCGTATCTGACCGCATTCCCGGCGGATCTAGACCCGGGTTCAGCCCAAAAGGAGAAATCCCGCTGCCCCCGATCTCCGCCGTCGGACAAGTCGTCTCGATCGGCGGCGGCGATGTGCTGTTCTATGTCTCCTCCTTCCTCGAGCCGCCGGTTTTGTATCGCTTCGACGCAGCCACCAGAAGCACGACTCGTATCGTCATGGCGCAGCCCTCTGCCATTAAATTTGACGACGCCGAAGTAGTCCGCCAGTTCGCTACCTCCAAAGACGGCACCCGCGTTCCCCTGAATATCATTCGGCTCAAAGGGACGAAACTCGATGGCACGCATCCCACGCTGCTCACCGGCTACGGCGGCTACAGCATCAGCCGGAAGCCCTTCTTCCAGGGCCGGTTCGCGCGCCTGTGGCTCGACCAGGGAGGCATTTTCGTGGAAGCCAATCTGCGCGGCGGCGCCGAATACGGCGAAGAGTGGCACGCGGCCGGAAACCTTACTCACAAGCAGAATGTCTTCGACGATTTCCTGGCCTGCGCGCAATATCTCATCGATCAGAGTTACACCTCCCCGGCTCACCTCGCGATCATGGGCGGCAGCAACGGAGGATTGTTGATGGGCGCGGCCTTCACGCAGCGTGCTGATCTATTTCGTGCGGTAGTTTCCTACGTGGGTATCTATGATATGCTGCGCGTCGAACTTGATCCCAACGGCGCCTTCAACGTTACCGAGTTCGGCACCGTGAAAGATCCCGATCAGTTCAAAGCGCTCTACGCCTACTCGCCTTACCATCACGTGAAGGCGGGCACGGCATATCCCGCGATCCTGATGCCCACCGGAGAGAACGATCACCGCGTCAATCCCATGCAGTCGCGAAAGATGATCGCGCTCCTGCAGGCGGATGACTCTTCCGGCCATCCCATCCTGCTGCGCACCAGTTCGAGCGCCGGCCATGGAATGATCGGCGCCTCCCTCGACGAACAGATCGAGCAGGACACGGACGTGTTCAGCTTTTTGTTTGATCAGTTAGGAATTCAATACAAGTAGGCCCCGAGGCATACACAGAGCCAGAGCAAAGGCAGTCGCGTGTCTGCAAGCACGGCGTGTGTCACGGCACTCGGTAATGTTATTTCTTCGCAGCCACCGCACCCAAACACTTGCCGTAGAGCTCGAGCAGATGATCGGCGTAGTCTTCCGGCTTGGCCGCGGAGCCCGTGCCTTGAAATCCCACCCCTGACGACGTGGTTCGCCCGTAGCCGGTGGTCATGGCAATGAACTTCATCAGATCGAGTGCGATATCTTCGTTGCGGCGCGAGGCGCCTGCACCGGTATGCGAGCCTTCTTCCATGATGCCTTCTCCTGTCCCTCGTGCGGAAACTGGTATCTCGTCGTCTTCAAAATCTTCGTCGTCGAGGTATTCCATGGTGCGAAATCACTCCGCCAGCGATGATAACAGGGTCAGAGCAGGGGTGTCCGGCACGGTGTTGGGTCTGACGTCTGAGGTCCGAAGTTGAGGCGGTGGAAGCTACGCCAGACCCAGTTTCTCGGATAATTGGCGGACCCGCCTGCCGTTCATCGCGCCATGGATTGCGAGAACCGGCCCCAGCACGCAGTACCACCAACCTGCCCATGCCGGATTCTTGTAGGCCAGCGCGAACGACACGGTGCCCACGAGCACCATGATCACGTTCTCTCGCAGCGCGGATTTCGTCTGCAGCGCTTCCACCGGATTCAATTCGAGTTCATCCCGCAATTTGTAGGCGTGGGCATACATCAAGGCAAAGAGAGTGAAGACCGCCGTAAACCCGACCGCATAAATCCGCATGAGCACAGCCGCCTCATGCCATCCCACGCCGCGCGCAAAGTCGGTTCCTGTCAGCTGCGAAAAGACCAGCGCAAAAACAAACTTCAGCGGATACACATAGAACAGCACCAGAAAGAGCAAAACAATATTCAGAAACACCGTGTAAGGATCTTCCAGTCCAAAGCGGCGCGAAAAGCGGTAGTGCGCCAGCCAGATCATCACCAGCTGCGAAAAGCAGACTGCAAACGGCAGAAATCCCCGCATCGCCGTCATCATTTCCGCATAGGTTTTTGGCACCTCGAGCGACACCACCAGAAGCGTGAGCGCGAAGCCGAACACGACGTCGCAAAACGCCTCCAGTCGCGTGATCTCTCCTCCGCGCCAGCGAAAGTACAACTCGGGCAGCAAGCCACGCCGGTGCTCGGAGGGAAATCCCCCGGAAGCCGCGTGCGAGATTGCCGGGGTCGATGCGTGCAGCGATTGCCGCCTGGCTCGGTGACTCATGGGCTAGGATTCTGACTTCTCAGCGGCCCGGTTGGCAATGGCTAATTCTGGCTGGCCGTCTGGCGCAGCCGCACCATCAGCCAAATCGACGCGATGAACAGGAACGGCGAAGAACAGAATCCCGGCGCAGGACGCGAAAACGTTACCGACGCCACCGTGTGCCCCAGAACGGTTCCGAGCGTGTGTCCCATCGCATTGAGCAGATGGATCACGGCATAAAGCCAAGCCAGCGGCCGCATCCAGCGCACGCCCTGCGCAGCCAGCGGCGTCAAGGCAAAGAAAATCACCACTGCCAGACTCAAGTCCACCAGCCACTCTCGAAAGGTGAACGTCGGCATCGGAAACCATCCCCATCGCGAACGCAAGATGATCACGGTGGAGTTGTAAATGCCAAGAAATCCAGTGGCGGCCTCGTCGAAGACGTGCAGCGCGAAAGCGACGTGCAGCGCGAACCAGGGCCAGCCGAAAGAGGACGATCGCTCTGCTTCCATGAGACTCCTCCCCCGCTTCCGGAAACCGAACGCCGGAAGCCTAGCTCCTCACCTCGCTCATCAACCCCATCAGATTCCCTTCCGAGTCGCGAAAGAAAACCATCCACAAATCGTGATCGGGCATTTTCGCGATCATATGCGGCTCGTCCTCAAAGTGCACGCCCTTCTCTTTCATCCTGGCGTGCGCGGCCTGAATGTCAGGCACGGCAAAGTAAAGAATCGAGCTGAGATGATCGAACTCGGACTTCTCCGGCAGAGTCAACATGAGCCGCACCCCGCCGCAATCGAAAAACGCCAGACCCGACCCGGCCCTGAACAGCAACTTCAGGCCCAGAACATCTTGATAGAACGTTGCCGCACGCTCGACGTCGTGCGCGTTAACGGCGATCTGACCGACCCTCGAAATTCCGATTCCCGCCGAAGCCGTAGTCATGCTCTTGACCTCCCATGAGGATATTAGTTAGCATAGCTAACTATATCTCATTCGACTCGTCAAGCGAAATCTGACGGCGGGAGACCCCATGACCGAGCCAGAATTCCCCCCCCATTCCGGAGTTTTCACAGTTGCCGACGGCCTGCACTCCGCCGCGATTCACTTGCTGCGCCGCGTGCGCAAACAGGATGTCGCCACCGGTGAAGGTCCGGCACGCCTCTCGGCGCTCTCCGTGCTGGTTTTCGGTGGTCCCAAGACTCTGGGCCAACTTGCCGCCGCCGAGCAGGTCAAGCCTCCGACCATGAGCCGCATCGTGTCCGGCCTGGTCCGCAGCCGCCTGGTTAAAATCACCGTGGATTCCCGCGATGCCCGCCGCATGCATATTCGCGCCACTGCCAAAGGCAATCGACTGCTGCAAAAAGGACGCCAACTGCGTATCGCCGACCTCGCCTCCCACCTCGATACGCTGGCTCCCGAAGAGGTCGCGACCCTTGGCCAGGCTGTGGAAATCCTCAAAAGGCTGTTCGAAGGCTGGCGCTGATTTCCGTTCGCAGGTAATCACCCCGGGAGGGTACTATGGTCAGATGAAAAGACCCACACCATGCGGGATACTGGTGGGTCTTGGGGTCTCAGTCGAAGTTGCCATTCAGAGGCTGGCAGATAGCCGAGTCTTTACGCATTCCGGTTTCCCCCTCCCCGCAACATTAGTCTTTGAAAATAATTGCTGCTCATGAGGACTGCATTGGAACGCACGCGCACCGTCGTGGTCGTCACTGGCTTGTTGTGGCTGGCGCACGTCGGTGTGGTGGCGCACTTCGGAACCAACCCTCCCGGAGGCATGCTGTCCGACGTGATGCAGTTGTCTCTGGGCGTCGTGATGATCTTCGCGGCGGTACAAGCCAGCCTTCGTTCCGAAGGGCTGGCGCGATCGTTTTGGCGCCTGACTGCGGCCGCTTACTCTCTGTGGCTGATTGCGCAAGCTCTCAGCGTCTATAACGACCTGGCTGCGTCCCCCTTCGTTTCCTGGATCAACAATCTCCTGTTCTGCTTCTGGTTCGTGCCTCTGGCCATGGCCATGTTCCTCGACCCCGAGCATGAGGCGGGACACCTCGACGCGCTGGTCGCGCTCGATTTCGTGCAGGCCGTGCTGGTATGTGTAGCTGCGTATTTGTATTTCTTCTATCTGCCCAAGGCCGATGCGACGGGCGAACTGGCACACTCGGTTTGGACGCCGTATTTCGCTGGCTACGCCTTTGTCGCCGGAGCGTTCGTGGTGCGCGCCGCGGTCACGCGCTCACGGGATTCGCGCGCGTTGTTCGGCCGCATGGGAATCTTTCTGGCTTTCTCCGGATGCGTCGATGCCCTTTACTTCTATGGGCCCGGCCGGGGTCTGCGCACGGGCGCCTGGTTCGACCTGCTCTGGAGTGCGTTGCTGGTGGTTCCCATCCTCATCGCCGCCACCTGGAAGCAGGCGGAGGCTCCGGAACTCCCGTTCGAACCGCCCCGGCGCGAGAAACGGATCTACACCGAAATCTTCTTCCTGCTGTACCCGCTGCTGGTGCTCTTCATGTCGCTGCGCATCGCTCGCGAGCGCCTGGGATTGGCCGCCGTGGTTGTGTTTCTTTCGTTTGTATGTTCCAGTGCGCGCCTGTTGGTCACCCAGAACCGGCTGCTCCTGGCGAAGGAAGCGCTGCGCCGCGAAGCGTCTCGTGACGGCCTGACGAGTCTGTGGAACCGCAAAGCGATTCTGGCGATTCTGGAGCGTGACCTGCTGCGCGCCGAACGCGATCAGGAACCTGTTGGCTTGATCATGATCGATGTCGATCACTTCAAGAGCATCAACGACAGCCGCGGACACGCCGCCGGTGACGCCGTCTTGCGCATCATTGCCAGCGGCATCGCGGCGGTGGTTCGCCCTTACGACTCGGTGGGGCGCTGCGGCGGAGAAGAATTCCTCATCGTCGCTCCCGGCTGCGGCATGACTGAGACCTGGGAACTGGCCGAGCGCGTGCGTACTCACGTAGCCGGTTGCAGCATTATGGTCGGATCATCGAGCGTGCAGGTGAGCCTAAGTCTCGGCGTGGCCACCGGCAACACCGCCTGCGCCATGGAGAAATGGCTGCATGCCGCCGACAGCGCGATGTACCAGGCCAAGAACGCCGGACGCAACCGTGTGGAACCCAGCCTGGGACGCAGCGCCAGCGCGGCCCACGGCCCCTCCGACGCCCCGAACCGCGACTTCTGGCTGTAGCATCCGCTCCCGCACCCACACACGTCACTGAGTGACTCGCATCCCAACTGACGGCTGAGTGCATGGTTGGCGAAGAATTCCCATTGCACCGATCTTCCGACCAAGTTTCACACGCTTGGATCTGAACTGGAGAGTAGGCCCGGGGAATTGCCGGGTAGGCCCGGGGAATTTCACTCCGAGCCTCCCACAGATCCGGACGTGAATCTCTCGATTCATCCGGCTCGTGCCACCCAAAGAAGGCTGCCGCCTTCCATCAAGACAAGGAGTTCCTCCGGTTTCCCGTTGACTCCACCCCGATGTGAGTGGCCTGCTCCCTTTGCTCCACGGGCATTACCCCGTTTCATCGCTCTTACGAAGCAGTGCGCCCCTGGTCGGTGCATCGGTACTTTCGGCCTCGTGGGGTCTCCACTTGTACCTTTTCCCTTCGCATCACCGACCCGGTTCTCAAGTTCCGTACGAAAGCCCAGATAAGAGTCATGCCGCCTATACACCGGACCCCCGCATGACAGTAAGTAGGTAACCTTTCATGCTTATTGCAGGACAGGGTGAAAGCCCTGGTTTTGGGTGTCGTCTAAGAGCTTTTCGATGCTTCCTCAGCGGATCGTTTGCACTCATCTCTCTTATCCACACATGACGTGATCTTCTGTCACGCCTTTTAACCATAACGTTCACCACCGCGGCCTTTGGACCGAAGCAGCTTATGGCAGTTTGAAGCCTCCTCCTACAAGGCGACTCCGAAGGACCTACCTTCATCTCTCGTACAGCATGACGATCACTCGTCTTCTTGACACAATCACCCCGAGCCTCTCGTAGAACCGGACGTGAACCTCTCAGCTCATCCGGCTCCCATCAAGCAAACACGCCAGTCATCCCGATCTGCCAATGTACAAAGAGATCCACGCATTCCCTCGCAAGCCGTTGCAAGAACTGACTCGCTTGGACTTTGTGCCGTTTAAAGCGCATGAACTTACGCAGCGCCCATGCCATGAGCGTCTGGTTGACGTATTGCAGTACGGGATACCGCGCCGAGGGGGCATAGCGCCCATAGTACGCAATCCATCCCCGGAGGAGAGGATTGATCTGCCGGGCGATGTCCTGCAAGGACAGCTGGGTTTGACGCCGTAGGTTCAAGTCCCGAATCGTCGCACGCATAGCCTTCATCGCCGAGGGGCTGACTGCTGGATTGAAGCCGCCAAACAGTGAGTTATCTCGGAAACGTCGCACCAGACGAGGCCGAAAGCAATACCCGAGAAAGTCAAACTTGACGTTCGGGTATTTGCCTTTCCGCTTTCCGTCTTTGCAATAGACGACCTTGGTTTTCGTTGGATGCATCTCCAGGTGGCACTCTGTCAGCCGTGCCTGAAGCTCAGCCTTGAGGGTCTCCGCTTCTTGCTCCGTCCGACAGTGCACCAGCCCATCATCTGCATATCGACACCACGGGAGATCCGGATGTGTCCTTGCCATCCAGAGATCAAACGTGTAGTGCATAAACAGATTGGCCAGGATTGGGCTGATCACCTGCACAAGTTTTCCTCGCGCTTTCCTCCAACGCTCACCACCGCGGATTTTGACCGCAGCAGCTTGGAGGTGGTTTGAGACCTGCTCCTGACAGCCGATCTCGAGGGGCCCGCCCTCATCGACTGGCACAGCTTATCCACGAACTAATTAGGCCATCATGACCTCCATATCCGTGTTCTTCTGCAGCGCACGAATCGAACGAAGTCGAAATTTGAGCGCTAAGGCCAGGTTTCGCCAACTACAACTTTTCCAGTCCGAATCTAGGCGTAATTAACAACGCGGGACTGACCAGCGGTAGATCCTTCACTTATTTGTTTGGCGGGAATTTCTTAAGCAGTTTGGAGATCGCCTTCTCGACTCTTTTCAGGCTGTCGTTCTTCTGCTCAATATCCAACTTCTGTGATACGGTGCCGCTCCAAATTATCTTGTGCAGATTCGGGTCCACAAAAGTCAACATCAAATTCCCTTCCGGAACGTAAGGTGCCGTACGGAGATTGTCCGGTCCTGCGGCTCCGATCCACATCGTCGCGTTCATGGAAATTGGGGCGCCACTATACGTAGGAAGAATGGGGGTACCGGCCGCGACATTTGTACCGAAGTCCATTCCGCCGATACATACCAAGATGAGATCGCCGCCAGAATCGAGCGCCTCGAAGTGTTTTGCCTTCAGATCGTTGTAGATCGCTCCCATGACAGTCGAGTAGAGCACGGGCCTCGTGGGCTGCATGGAAGGTTTCGGAATGGTATAGGTCCGGTATCGCGAGAAGTCGATGCTTTTGTCGTATCCGACTTCCACTTTTTGACTGAACGCGGGATAGGCGACAGCTATCAGTAGTAGCGAAATCCAGAGTTGCTGTTGATGCTTCTTGCCAGGCATATGATTCCGCCCTCGCGGTCGACCTTGGGTGTTATGCCGACAGAACAGCTTTGAAACGAAAGAGCATCGACACCTTCAACCCACTCATGATTGTCGGAGACTTGCCCGTGCCCGGGCACTGTCAAGAATACCAGCTCGCCCAAGCTCTGCGCGTTTAGCAGGTCAACTGGCGAAAAATCCCCATAGATGGGATGAGAAGGTCGATCCCCGATCACGGATGGCGTTAAGCTACCAGTGATCAACGCACTCGAGGGTGCAATTAAAACGGCTGAGGAGATCGACCTTGAAAAAGCATAGCAATTCTGGAAAGAAGAGTGAACCGACATCGAAGCGGACAAAGTCGCGGGGCCCGGTGCAGCGGGATACGAAAGAAGTGCTGGCGGAACTGGTGGAAAAGCTGAAAGAAAAGCTGGATGCGAAAAAGGTGGCAGCAACGAGCGCGGGAGATGGGCATCCGCGAGGTGGGCTTCGGCCCAATCTCGACCGTCTGACGGTGGGCGTGGATCTGGGGGACCAATGGAGCAACTACTGCATTTTGGGTCTGGAGGGGGAAACGCTGGCGGAGGGGCAGTTGCGGACAACGCAGGAGGATTTTGCCACCTTCTTCCAGGGGTGGAATGCGGCGCGTGTGGTGATCGAGGTGGGGACCCACTCGGCATGGGTGCAGGAAGTCATCCGCGGTTGCGGGCACGAAGTGCTGGTGGCCAACCCGCGGTTAAGGGACGGATCGAAGCGTCGTAAGCGCAAGAATGATCGGATCGATGCCAATAAGCTGGCCCGATTGGGACGCGTGGACCCAGAGTCGTTGTATCCGATCCAGCACCGCAGTCGGGAAGTGCGGCCGGATCTGGTGATGCTGCGGGCCCGCGATGCCTTGGTGGCGGTGCGGACCGAGATCATCAACGCCACCCGAGGTTTGGTCAAGAGCATGGGCACGCGGCTACCCAAGTGTTCCAGCCGGAGCTTCGCACACAAGGGAGAGGAGGCAGTTGCGGTGGAGATGCGGGAAGCGCTGCTGCCCTTGGTGCGTTTGGCAGCAACCCTGAGTGCTGATATTAAGGAGTACGACAAAAAGATTGAAGAGCTGGGCCGGGAGAAGTATGGGCACACGACTTTACTGCGGCAGGTGAAAGGGGTGGGGCCGATCACGGCGCTGGCCTACGTACTGACCCTGGAGAATCCGCAACGATTCGTGAAGAGTCGAGATGTGGGGCCGTATCTGGGATTAGTGCCGAAGCAAGAAGACTCGGGAGAGAGCCAGCCGCAATTAGGAATCAGCAAAGCGGGAGATACGATGGTGCGCAAGCTGCTGGTGGGGAGCGCGCAGTATATCTTGGGGCCGTTCGGACCGGACACGGACTTACGAAGGTATGGGCTGCGGCTCTGCGAGCGTGGCGGGAAGAATGCGAAGAAGAGAGCGGCGGTAGCGGTGGCCCGGAAGCTGGCCGTCTTGCTGCACCGGCTGTGGGAGAGTGGAGAGGTGTACGAGCCGCTGCACCATGCGATGTCGGCGCCGATCGCGGCGGCAGCCTAGCCGGCCAGGGGGAAGGGAAAGAGGCCGAAAGCGAGAGGATAATCGCCACGCGATTTGTTGTGGAGGGCAGGACCAAAGTTGATGAAGCGAGAACCAGATTCGATCCAGGAGGTTTGGCAGACAACGACATCCACCGCCTTGTTCGGGTGACTGCGTAATGAGCGCTGGTCTATGAAGATCTCGCCATAGATGGCAGCCCCAACAATCCCAGGTTCATCACAGCAGTGATGGACCTGGGTATTTAGATCGAACCCCAACTTGCACCGGGCCCTGAAGCGGCCCATTCAGAGTGCGAATAGAAGCATGGCAATGGTGGGGTGGCGTCGGCCAGAGTTTCCAAGGGGATTTGGTTCGAAGCAAATCCAGAATGTTCTGTGACCGAAACAAAACCATGAGGATGCAGAACTCCAGAACGGTGAGGCGGAGCGTGGATGCCAACGAGCAAGCTCGAGAAAGAGCGAAAACCACTCCACTAAGGAACGAAGCTCAACTGAACTGCGTTGCGCTTCGTTCCCAGCTCGATTGTGAAATGACTGGCGGGGCTGTCAAGGGTCAAGATGAACGCCCCTTCCGGGCGCCCTTGACAGCCCCGCCAGTCACCACCGGGTCGATCCAGCACGGAAGAGAACTCGCATTAGGCGGACTGAATACGCGGAAAACAGACAAAAGCGGGGGTGCTGTGGGTCGACCGAGTTGCCAGTCGTCGCTCCTGAGCGATCCTAACGCAAAAGTTTTTGCAGAAACGTGGCGAAAGCCACAAAGAACAAGAAAAGTAAGGAGGGCCGCCACGTCGGCCTTGACTTTTATGACCTTCTCATAGAAGCATTCATCATGGCCTCGCACTGGGCACTTGCGTGTAACGGCTTGATGGCAGCAGTTATTATAGGCGGCACAAGAGAGCGGCAAAATCTCGATTACGCTCATTAACCGGCTAATGTGCACTGACTTTGGGCGGGGTCAATTCTCTTATCGCACACTCTACGGAATAGAACAAGCCAACTTCAGGTGAGGCAGCAACTGCTCTGGAACTGATCCCGATCTTGCCACAATTTGCAGCTTCGGGAGAGACCTTCCCGCCCCCAAGCAAGAACTCAACTGGGAGAGGAAGGACTCAGCGCTCTGTGTGTGTCGATCCCAAACATTGGCCGGTTAAACGCTCAAAACCCCTCAACGGGCGCTATGGCCTCATCACAGCAATTCTGCCGAATACAGCATTTGCTGTAGCCCAAAATTTCTTGGTCCCCGCCGAAAACTCTTAGTCGGTTGGACTGATTCAGCCGCTGACCCGCACAAAATATAGTTGCAAGTCAATGGCACGACACGTGCAGTCACAACCAGTGGCTAGGCAGGAGAAAGAATATGCTGAGTACCCATATGGAGAACATCGGCGAAATGGCAATCATTGAATGCGAAGGCCGAATTGTCCAGAGCGAAGACGCTTTCGAATTACGCAAAGCGGTCAACTTACAAAGCGATGCCCGAATCATTGTCCTCGATCTCTCGGCAGTCACAGTCATCGCAGGCGGAGGTCTGGGCATGCTCATGTTTCTGCAGCGATGGTCTTACGACCACAACATTCGCCTTAAGTTGTTCAATCCCAGTCAATCAGTACGGGACAAGCTGCAGCACGCCAGTTCGATGCGAGAGTTCGACATCGCAACGCTAGACGAAATGATGGCTCTAATGGCCTGCACCGATGCCCGATACGCACAAGCTGCCTGACTCTGTTGCGTCACCATGGGTAAGGCCCCAAGGTGCCGTTTCGTCGCAGAAACGAAGGCGTCATTGGAACTCGGCCAAGTTCTACGAAAACAAACCGAAGGGTTGGAATCACGAACCTTCGGCGCAGCAATCGACACTGAAATCTTGGAGTATGAGATTAGATTTAGATAATGTCCATCAAATCCCCTTTCTGTTGGTGGTGAATACACATGACTGCAGAAGAACGCGAGCGCATGAACAGCTTGTGCCTTGGCATTCAAGAAGAAAGCGACTACAACAAATTCTCAGCAATGCTGCATGAAATGAGCGAACTCATCGCTCGTAAGGAGCAGCGTCGATTTCAGAAATTTCCAAAGGTGACCTGGCAAAGGAATAAACCTTGGAAGACAGTCTCCGCGGTAGTACAGAAAACAGTGAAAGCCGTCGTTGCTGACGAACCAGAGAAGGTTCAGATTGCCATCGCTGAGGGCGATGATCTGTTTAGGGAAATTCGCATTGAGAACAAGTTCACGAATGTTGATGGTGGGTCAGTGCCTCTAGAGATTGGCGCAGAGTTGACAGTAACCTTAGAAGCCGAAACGACGGAAATGCGAGGCAGAAGCTGATCCCCATCGTGGTTTCCTTGCCACGGGCCGGGGAATGCTACGTACTCAGACAGGTATTGAATGATGCCACCCTGCTCAACCAAAACTCGGCTGCATCTTGAGACGTGGTCTGGCAAGTGGTTCGCCACTTCGGTCAGTTTGCGACGTGCCATGCTGCGTTCACCCAGCTACGAAGGTTTCGGCCTTTGGGGTGGCCATTTTTCGAGGCAGGACAACCTTGCGTTTACTTTCGTTACGGCCCGATGACTTGCTCACCATCCTGAAGATGGCTTTGTCAACAAACAGAGATTCGGTTTCCGTCTTCTCCTCTATCCACGAGGTTTCTGACTTTTGCCTCGGTGAGTTTACCTCCCACTGAACACATCAGTTTCCTCCTTTTCCTGGATGCACCGCGGCTCAATGGCCACCCCGCCCTATCTACGCTTCGCTGGGTCCCTCGCGGTAGCAGCGCAAGACTCGAGGCCAAGTGGTTCGCCAGGTTGCTCGCTCTGCACCGATTATTGGCGCAAACAGACAGTTCCATGAACCTTCGCCAACTGCCATCGACAGCTATTGCAGTTTCGCATGCTCCGCCTTCGCTGAAGTAGTCGGAGAAGCACCGATCCGCTGAAGCAAGCTTTTCGTGACGGACCAGTGCTTATTTCTTCTTGAAGACCTTTCCGATTTCCGGAGCAAACTCACCAATCCAGTTGATGCCCACACCGACAAATACTTGCGTGATCGCAGCCTGATAACCCTTTATCTCCCACCGAGGATGGCCCGGCTCCCAGGTACTGGCGATTGAGGAAGCGGCGAACGCGCCGAGGTAGGGCATCAGTTGGGGCCGCAAGGATGCTTCCGTTCGGTCATAGGTCACGAAATTACGCACCATGGCGTGGCGCGTGCGCGGCCAGAAACCATCGCAGCGACAACGGTCGTAGCGTGGTTCCCATCCGACTATGCCATTACCTAAAGAGGAAACGGAATTCTGTATGATGAACTGCACTTGGCGATTGCCTAGCCTTTTCGCAAAACCTTCGAAGCCATCTCCCCATTGGGGATTGCTCTGAGTGACCTGGTCATGGGTCGCAAACAGCAGGGTCTTGATGTAGATGCCTGGCGTCGTATAAGTCTGACGAAGGTACAGCTTCCAGCGCATCCGGCTGTTGAGAGACTGCAGGGGCACGTTCTTCGGAACATACGATCCGTAGAGCCAGTTCACGTTGATCTGGGCTTGGGATTGTGCGCTCGTCGCCTGATCATCCGATGGAGCTGCTTTCGCGATTCCGACGTCATTCGAAGTTTGTGCATTTTGGGCAGCGCTGAAAGATACCGAGATCGCCAGTAAGACAATTGTGATGGGATTGGATATATGCGGCCGATCTCGCAAACGAATGACGCCCTGGGACAGGGGTGAGTGTCGCGTCGCGGACCCTTCACCATTTAGTCCAGCCCTTCTTGCCGGTGCGCCGCGATTCGTCAAGTGCATTCCCCACCAACTCGCGGTCACTTCAGCGTGAGCGCATAGACCCCTTGAGTACCGATGTCGCGGCTGAAAATTGGCGATCCGTCTGGGGCGACACCGATTTGGGTATGCTTTTGGTTGCCATTCTTGATCCCCCATGTTGGACTTAACCGCGCAGGCTTGTGCTTCCCTCGGGGTCCTCTCTCTGCGTTGGCATCTGAAGCTGCGCCAGAAAGGAGACCCCGATAGTTCAGCACGCATGTGGTTGAATCGGAACTGTCACTTCTGACAGGCGCGGGGGATTCGTCGAGCGCTTCCGGATGAGTGGTCGCTAGCCGGACATCAGCCACGCCACCGCCCGGCAGGGATCGTGTTAACTGGCTAAGAATCGCGATTTCACTCGTTGAGGTTTCGTGCTCTGCGAATTCTTAGCCTCGCCTCAATTCCCCCGGTGGTATGTTTTCCCTGATAGCGACTTTCTGAATCACGCCGGGTTTTCTGTTACCAGGTCTGGGCAAGGTGTGACAGTGCAAGAAGTGTCCCAGCGCGCACTGCGTAGCGTCTTTCCATTCGTCGAAAATGAGTTCGACGATCCGGGCAAGTCACAGGCAAGGAGAGGCCATATCCACAGGCGCTATTCGCAATATCTTGCGCTATCGCTGATCCTGACGAGTCTGGCGGGCCTGGTCGCGCTCGGCGGATGCGGCACCGTCATCCCAAAAGTGTGCACACTGAGCGGTTGCTGCGGACCAACCAGCGACGCCTGCGCCGTCCCGCAATTTAACCCGGCCACCGGTGCGCTCACGCTTGTGCCCGGCTCGCCGTTTCCTGCCGGGAACAATCCGATCAGCCTCGTCACCATCAATAACTTTCTCTACGTTTCCAACTTCACAGATGGCACCATCTCCGGCTACAGCATCAACCCAAAGAACGGCGCGCTTGCTGCGCTCGCGGGATCCCATTCGCGGTTCACGGTGGTTCGCGGGTTGCATCTCCGTTTGGTGGGTTCTTGTACACGTCGGGTCCCGGTGGGCTGCTGACGCTCAGCATCAATCCCAGACCGGTGCACTGACACAAGTCGGGTCCGCGACACCTTATGACGGAGCCGCGGTGCTGACGGTTGTGCCGTAGCAAAAGAGTGAGAGCTATTGCTCCCGAAGCACGTTCGCGGGATCGATGCGCAGGGCGCGTCTTAGAGGGCCAGCGACGGAGAGCGATCCGGTGATCCCCAACGTCAGCGCGACCGCGGCCAGAACAAATGGATCCTGCGCCGTCGCCTGGTAAACGATCGCGGAAAGCACATGACTCGTGGCGAGGCCCAGGATCATCCCAAGTAGCGAACCGCTCGCGAGCAGTATCAGCATGCGGCCGAGCGCGGCCGAGAGAACCTCTTTCCCCTGCGCACCCAGCGCGATGCGAATGCTCAGCTCGCGCAGTCGCTTGCTCACCGTGTACGAGGCGAGGCCGAACGTTCCGGTGATCGACAGCAGCAATCCGAAAGCGCCGAACAGGCCGAGCGCAGCCGTCGCCACCTGGGAAACAAAGAACGTCAATCCGAGCTGATTTTTCCAAGGGCTGCACTCTCGAACCGGGATAGCTGGGTCAAGATCGCGGATCACTTTTCGCACGGTCGCCGCCATATCGATCACAGCCAGGTCGGCGGTGTCCGCCCGCATTCGAGCGATGAACGAGGTGTGCCCCGTGGCTCCCTGCGTGATCGGGAAGAACGCTACCGGTGTCGGGTCTTCGGTGAGCGAAAAATACTTGCCATCGGCGACGACGCCCACGATCTCGACCGGCTGGCCTGAGCTGTTCGTGAAAGACCGCCCGACGACAGACTGGCCGACAGCGAACATCCGTGCGGAACAGCCGCCGCGCGAATTCGCGATTCACCACCGCGACGGCCGGAGTCTTTGGAGTATCGGCGAAGCTGACGTCACGGCCCCCCCAGCATGGGAGTTCCAGCGGCCGCAAAATATCCCGGCGAAACCCAGTAGTTGTAGGCGTCGAACGCGCGGTTGGAGGGTTTGAAATCGGTAGCCTGTTGCGAGAAGACATTTGAGTCCGAGGTATCCATGGAGAGCGGCATGGTCGTCCCGTAGGCTGCGGCTTCCACGCCCGGCAACTGCGCGACGCGATCGAGTAACTGGCGCTGGAACTGTTCGGAGGCCTCGTTCGAATAACCAGCCTGGTTGAGTTCGAACTTTGCCACGACCGCATGCTTGGGATTGATCCCCATGTTCATGGTCATGGCCTTGCCCAAGCCGCGCAGCGAAACGAAGGCGGCCGTGACGGTGACACAGCAAAGCGCGACCTGTGCCGCGAGTAATGCATCGCGCAGCGCCCAGCGGCGTCCCACGGTAGTTTGGACTGCTCCGCTTTTGATCGCTTCCTGAGGATCGGTCTTGAAGATTTGTCGCAGCGGCATCACGCCGAACAGCACGCCGGCGAACACCGAAATCAGCAGTCCGATCAGGATCAACGACGGTTCCGGCTGAATGTGGAACGAGAGCGGATATTCCGACGGTGGATGCCAGTTGGCCAGGCCGGTGAGAGCCGTCCACGCCAAAACACAAGCCAATGCGCCGCCAACGATCGCGATGACAATCGCCTCGGCAAGAATCTGGCGAACCACGCGCCAGCGGCTCGAGCCCACCGCCATGCGGATGGCAATCTCGCGAGTGCGGTCGGCCGTGCGTGCCGCGAACAAGCCGCCGAGATTGGCACAGGCCGCCAGCAGCACGATCCCAGCCAGTCCGAGCACACCAGCCAGAAATCCACGCGCCGGCTCACCGAAGAATTCGCCCATTAGTCCGGGACGAGTCACCTTGAGCGACAGCTTTTCTTCGTCTTTCGGATATTGCCGAGCCTCGCGCGCGGCAATCGTGTCCAACTCCGCCTGCACCTGGGGCAGAGTCACGCCGTCCTTGATGCGGACGATCGAGTAGACATGCGGTTCGCTGCGCCGCTCGAGCCACTCGTCCCCCTCCAGAGAGGCTTCGTTCGCCATGGGAACAAAAATGTCGAGCTGCCCAATTTTTTCCGTTCCGTAGAAACTTTCTGGGGTGACGCCAACGATGGTGTAGGGATGCTTGTTGATTCGAACGGTCTTGCCGACGATATTGGGATCGCGATTGAAGTCGTTCTTCCAAGCAGACCAGGAAAGCACCGCAGCCTCTGAGGCTCCCGGATGGTCGTCATCGTCGCGATTCAGTAAGCGCCCGAGGTAGGGCTGGATGCCTACGACCTCGAAGTATTGCCCGCTCACTTCCGCTCCCCAGACTGGACGCGTGGTGCCGTCGGCTTCCAGACCGAAGTTCGTGATCATGTCAGCGGCGACGGCGGAGAACACTGTATTGCCATCGCGGACGTCGCGCACTTCCGGGTAAGAGAAGAACGGATAAGGTTGGCCCTTGTGGGCGAGCGTCTTGACCCGGTCGGGATGAGGCACATCAATGGGCCGGAGAATCACGGCTTGCAGCACGCCGAAGACGATGACATTGGCGGTGATCGCGAGCGCCAAGGTCAGGATCGCGGTCAGGGCAAAGCCAGGAGAACGGCGCATCTGGCGTATGGCGAATCGCAGATCCTGCAGCAGAGTGGTCATGGTCGTCCTCCGGGTGAGGATATGGCTACAGGGAAAGGAGTGGCAATTGCAAAACCAAAGCTAGCGCAACGACAACTCCATGGGAAGGAATGGCTTGTGGGATGTAGCACGGCCGTCGCACCGGGTGGGGGTGTCCGGTTTCATCGGAGGGTGTCCGCGAATGAACAGCCGGGCTGGCGCCCTGGGCGCGGCCCAATGGGCGCCACCCCACAGCTGAATTAAGCACCGTTCCTTCCGAATTGCCCTTTATCCGCCCGCAGTCCGCAAACGCTGCGCGACATATCGTTACTAATCTGCCGCCGCGCATCCGCGTGACCCCCAAGGCCTTTCTCTGAGCTCAGCCGTGTTCGACGCGCGCCTTTATATCCGCATACGCCGCATCGATGAGCCTTCCCAGCTCTGTGGCATTTGTGGCCGTTCCCGGTCTCAACTTCACATGGCGCATAAACTTGCCAGTGCCTTCGAGCAAGCGCGCCGGATCCCGCAGCGCTGCGCCTTGAAAGAACCCCACATTTACGTGCGCAGTGAATACATTGACGTAGCCGAAAGGCGCATCTCCCAAACATGCAACCGGACAGCCGTCATGCAAAAGCTCCCGGACTTCGTCCCCGCATTTTCGCATCACCTCAAACCACCGATGGGCGATGGCTCCCAATGCACCTGCATGCTCTTTCATCCACGCATCGATGGCTGGATCCCGCTCCACAGTGCCGTTGAATCGCAGCAATTCCGTTCTCGTCGTCATGGTGTTTTGAGAGCTACACGCTGGCTCCAGGGTGCGACACTCTCCTCATACTCCATGGGATCGCCGAAACCTTCGGTTTGTACGCCGAGTTGGCGTAGAGCGTCCAAAGCCATCAATCGGCGATGCGCGTTGAAGGTCATGATGTGGGCGAAGACGCCGCCGAACGTGAAGGTCTCAGCCGGCTCGCACAGAGCGTCGACGAACGTATCGTCCCAGCAGGAGCGGTTTCGGATGTCACTGAAAATACGATGCAGTTCAACATCGGTCTTGTCGAGCCTTTGCAGCATCGCCTGCGGGGAGCACTGCGATTTGGCAGGGCCGTTCATATCCATATCGGAGCCCGACAGCGCAGCCGTCCAGACTTCTTTCGTATAGATAATGTTTTCTAAGAGCTGCCTTAGAGTTTTATTCGACTCCCGCCAGGGCAGCAGTTCTACCACCGTGGGCAGCGGCCGATCCAATTGTTCCTCTGTCAAAGCACCCGCGTATTCCAGCAAACGCCGCGTGTGCCAGGAGTCGTTGCCTGCAAAACGATCGAATAGATCCATGTCTCTTCCTCCTTTTGTGGATGAACCAGGGGCAAGAAAGTGAATTTTGTTGGACGCGGGCAAGCGAAAGTGCGGATCACGCATGCGCCGGTAGAGGCTGGGAGAAATCCGAAAAGCTTTTCGGAAAGCGCGAGTGAACGCCTCCAACGAACCGTAGTTGGCGTCCAGGGCGACGTCCGTGACCGAGATTCCGGTATGCGCCAGTTGATAGGCTGCTCTTTCGAGCAATAGCCGTCGTCGCATGGCTGCCGGAGTTTCTTCGACCACGGTTCGGAATAACCTGTGGAATTGCGTGCGGCTTTGATACGCCTGGCGCGCCAGATCTTGCGTTTTCGCCGGCGTGTCCAGCGAGTTCGCGACAATTCCCGAGAGGCGGTCTGCCGTGTCCTGACCATCCGCTTTATTCATGCGTCCCGTTCCTCATCTCGAACGAATCATAGACAAAAGATGACGCTTTCCGCCTGATCGTGCGTACCAATCTTCTACCTCAAGAGCCGGGTGCCTTAAAAGCCGGACCAAGGCCGTCACTCATGTGCCCTCCAAATGATGGCCCAATCTTTCCAGTCACATGCAAGGATGACGCCCTTTGATCCGAAATTTGCTCAAACATTGAGACTAGCGCTACGTCTAATCCCCGACGGAATTTCTGACAGCCCATTAAAACTAAGGAGCAATCTACAATGAAACGGTCTTCGTTCGCGCTAGTTGCAGTCACTCTGCTCGCATCCGTCGGAATGAGTCTTCACAGTCAGGCCCAAACGCAAAATCAAGCCCCGAGTCCTGCGCGTTCTCGATCCGATGAGATGCTGGGATAGGTGGAACGATATTGGGAACAAACTCGTCGCGATGGCGAAGGATTTTCCCGAAGACAAATACGACTTCAAGGTGCAGAAAGACCAGCGCACCTTCGCCCTGAATCTTCTCCACGCCGCCGCACTGGATTTTGTTCTGATACGCAGGATTTCGGGATCAAACATCGGGCCCGACTTCGGCGAGGGCGACAATCCTACACGCGACGCTTTCAAGACCAAGGCCGACGTGGTGAAGTTCGTGCAGGAGGCCGTGGCGGATGGAGCGAAAGTGATGCAACAACAGGGCGACGCGGGGTTGGACAACACATCAAAGTTCTTTGGGAACCGGCTCGCCCACAACTCCTCCATCTGGACGTTCGCCATCGAGCACAGCGGAGAGCACTATGGCCAGCTTGTGGTCTACTATCGTGCGAACAACCTGGTGCCGCCAGACTCGCGGCGCTAATCCGGCAATAGGATCCGTAAACGTTCAAGACGGCAATTCCCGACTCCCGTATTGTCGGCTATTCGGCCGTTTACCGGAGACCGGCCAACGAGGCTGACCTCGAGCCCGCCTGCCTGCGCTTGTAGGGCGGCCCCCATCTGAAGCGATCCAGCTTGAGCGCAATGCAGCTTGCAGAATCCGGTTGTTCGGGTTTCGTAACAAATTTTCCACCGCTCACGAAGCGGGCACGTTCGGGGCTAATATCCGCCCTACCTCTTCCCCTCAGCAGTTGAGCAGTTCCCGTTTGCGAAGACATCCGCGAGCGGTCGCCCCCCCTTTTTACAATAGAAATCAAATTCTGACTTCGCCAAAGGAGAACTCTCATGGCTGTAAGGAAACTGGAACCGGCAGCGGATAACGGGCGCGCGGGGATCCGCATGAAATCGGATCCGTCGAAGATCGATCCGCTCAAACTCAAACTCGGAAAAGGCACAGCGCGGCACGATCCGCGCACGCTGCTGATGGCCGCGTACATCACACCCGCGCTGCCTACGCCGCCTGCGAGGTTCGATCTCACGACGAAGGTCAAGTCCTCCTGGGGAATGATGGAAAACGACCAGATCGGCGACTGCACCTGCGCGGCCGCCGGGCACTTGATCATGGAATGGACAGCCAACGCAGGAAAGAAAATGATAGTGCCTACCAACAAGCAGATCGTGGCCGCGTACTCGGCGGTCACTGGGTACAACCCCAAGACTGGAGCCAATGACAACGGGGCCGTCGAACTCGATGTGCTGAACTTCTGGCGGCAGAGCGGCATCGCCGGGCACAAGATCGGGGCGTACGTCGCGCTCGAACCATCGAACCACAATCACATCATGGACGCGGTGTACATGTTCGAAGGCTGCTACATCGGCGTGCAGTTGCCCATCAGCGCGCAGGCGCAGACGCAGAATCATCAGCCGTGGTCGGTGCCGCCGGGAGGCACGACGGGCGATGGCAAGCCCGGGTCCTGGGGAGGGCACGCTATTCCGGTCCTCGCCTATGACTCGCACGGTCTAACGGTTGTGACCTGGGGCGCACTACAAACCATGACGTGGACTTTCTGGGAAGCGTATTGCGATGAAGCGTACGCGATCCTGAGCAACGACTATCTGGACGATAAGCAACAGGCTCCGCAAGGATTCAGCATGGCGGAGTTGCAGACGGACCTGTCGGACTTGAAGTAAGTAGGTCGCAGGAAAGAAACTTCCTGAATGAAAGGACTTCCGATGAAAACTGTGGCGAGAACGAAGAGTCCGAAAAGTGTGAAGCGAAGCGCGGCGCCGCTTCGCTTTGCCCATCCGTTCTTTACGACAACACCGGTGGCGCGGCGCAAGCCGGTGCCCGGAGTTGGAACGTCCCTGATCGATCACATCCAGGGAAACCTCGAGACGGTTCCGGCGGTCAAGGGGAACTCGGTGATGCAACTGGCTGACATTATCGGCGCACAGGCGAGCCAGGAAATTCAAGCATCGGGATCGATTTCGTTTCATTCCGTGGGCGATACAGGCAAGAGCGCGAATTCCCCCCAGGGCGATGTGGCTGAGGCGATGGCGGCCGATTACGACGCCAGCCAGCCGCAGACTGCATCGCCCGCTTTCTTCTTTCACCTGGGCGACGTGATCTATGGGCCGGGCAAGGACAATGCGTATCGTCCCGAGTTCTACGAACCGTACGTGCACTATCCCGGCAAAATCATCGCGATTCCGGGCAACCACGACGGCGAAGTCTTTCCCAAGACGGATCCGAAGACGCTGAAGGCGTTTCAAGCGAACTTCTGCGCGGCTTCGCAGACCGTGCCGCCGATTGCAGGAACCATCTTCCGGCAGACGATGAACCAGCCGGGCGTTTATTGGTATTTGAATGCTCCGTTTGTGGATATTGTGGGCTTGTACTCGAATGCCGCGGAGAATCCGGGATTCATTTCGGGGACGATTCCGGGACAGGCGCAGAAGAACTGGCTCATCCAGACTTTGAAAAACATTGCGGCACAGCGCCAGAAGGGGCCACGGAAAGCATTGGTGATGGCGACGCACCATCCACCGTTCACGGCGGGAGGCCACTCGCCGAGCACGCTGATGCTGGCTGATATTGACAACGCATGCACGCAAGTGAACCTGATGCCCGACATGTATTTGTCAGGCCACGCGCACAGCTACCAGCGTTATACGCGCGAGCTGAATTTCGGGGGCAAGGCGTTGCAGATCCCGTACATCGTGGCGGGAACGGGGGGCATCAACGACCAGGCGATCGTGCCGGGCAACGGAGTGAAGACCGGGGATCACATTTTTGTGAAGTCGCTGCAAGGATATGGGTATCTGCTGATCGACGCGAAGGCAGATGCTCACGGCAATACGGCAACGATGACGGCAACCATGTTCCAGGTGGACGTAACCTCAACGACGACCCCAAAGAAGACCACGCAGTACGATCAGGTCACGGTGAATCTGGCGAACAACACGGTTCGCTGAGACTCCGGCCCGCATCCCTTGCGGGCCGGAGGCATGTTCCTGCCGGCGGATGCGGCGGCACAGGCAGAATTGCATAGGTCCTTCGCTGCGCTCAGGATGACAAGGCGCCTGATTTTCCTGGACATATCAGTCGGCGATTCGATTCAGGCTTCAAGACCGACATAGCAGACGCGGCCGACGAGGTAGTCGGCGGCGTTTTTGCCGTCTGCCATGGCGATGACTTCGATGGGAGAGGACTGGTTGTGGGGGCGCAAGATTAGATGATTTCCGGCCACTTCGACGTAACGCACCGTACAAGTATCGTTTTTCAGAACAGCGTACATATTGAATTCGCCTTTGCGATAAGGCTTGAGTGCGTTGTAATGGCGGTCGATCAAGAGCATTGCCCCGGGCGTGAGGCGTGGATACATACTGATCGCGTCCCTGGCATCGGCCTTGATGAGGACGAAACGCTGCCAAGCGGAGCGATCGCCTTCGGCTTCGGCTTTCAGCTTGCGCAGGAAGGTCTTCTTGAACTTGAGAATCTCTTTGACGTGCATGCTGGCGATGAGGGGCTGGGTGGCAGCGATAGAGGCATCGGTGAGCAGAACATTTTCGAATTCGTCGCCGCTGGGGGGCAAGATGGAAGCGCGCTTGTTGACTTCGGCGGGATCGAGCAGGTCGAGCACGGAAAGATGCTGGACGGCGAGGACCTTGTCCATGCCTTCGAGGCTAAGACCGCGCTTGCGGTTGAGGAAGTTGGAAATGTGGGCCTGCTTGAATCCGGTCTGCTGGGCAAGGTGGAGGCCGGTGAGTTCGCCGGCTTCGATGCGCTCCCAGAGGATCTTGCGAAGATTGTCTTGCAAGATTTTGAACTTCATTGAGCGGAGTATAGCACCGGGATAAGCGATGGCGCGAAGGTGGAAAGATTTCCACAGGTCGAGAATGGCCATTCAACCTTGGCTGAGAAAATTCGGCGTTATACGATCGCGGAATCCTAGAGGCCACTATGCTCGAGGGTAGAAAGCCAATGACAACTAAATAGCGCAAGCAGGGTCATCGTAAGAAAAACGAGCCCTGCGTTCGGTTCCCGCAATTTTGCGCGGGGATCGACGCAGGGCTTTTTGTTTTGGGGCTTCGGGCATTCGGGTGCCGGCTTTTGGATTTTTGGATCGAGTTTTTATTCAGGGATTTCTTGGAGGAGTGATGAGAAGCGATCATAACGGCGAAGAGAACGTACTGGGAGTCGAGTTGAAATATTGCGAGCACTGTGGAGGGTTGTGGGTGCGGGAGTGCGGCGCGGGTACGGTGTACTGCGAGAAGTGCCAGCCGAAGGTGGCGGATTTGCCAGCGGCAAAGACGAAGCGCGGAAGGCTCGCGCTGCCGGTTCGTCCGCACACGGCGCTGGAGGACTACGAGTTCGAAATCGATGGGGGAGGACTTCAGGGACTTTGAAGCGGCGGGAGGTGTGGCATGACGGGCGTGATTGAGATCGCGGCGGAGGCGAGAGGCCTGGGGAGGCAGGCGCTGGAATTGTGTCGCGACAGAACGCCGGGGAGCAGTCATCGGGGGACGTGCCGGATAACCTGCCGGCCCACCAGTTTCCGGCGACGGTCGAGGAGCCGCCGGAGATCGTGAGGCAGACATGGCACGAGAGGCAAGCTGCGGCGGAGGATCGCGAGCGGGATCGGCGGACCTATCGAGGACGAGCGGTGGCGATGTTGCCGCGCTACATGCGGTACTCGATCGAAACGGGGAGGCTGCCGTCATTGCTGGGACGTGAGTTCTTTCGGGCGAAGGTGACGTCGTACACGGTGGTGACGTTTGAGGATCGGGTCATCTTCGTGCACGATATGGAGAAGTGCCTGGACCGGCTGGACGAATTCTCTCGGCAGATCATCGCGCGCCACATTCTGCAGGAGCACGACCAGGAGGCGACCAGAAGACTGCTGGGCTGCACGGAAAGAACGGTGCGGACCTATGTTCCGGGGGTTGCTGGACCTGCTGATTGAAATTTTGCTCGAGGAGGGGTTGATGGAGCGGCTGTATTCGACGCGGGGAAATTCTTGTCAAGGGGTAATGAGGACTGAACTGCTGCAAGTGACTGTGAAGATGGGAAATATAAATTCTTAAAATTTAACGATTGATCCTTAGCAATTTGCTATTCTCAATACAGAGAGTAAGAAAAAAACAAAAACCCTCGTAGAGAGCGCGCCTTTGGGCGCGCCCTCTGTGTTTTGGGCGAAGGAAAAATCCAAGGAAGCTGAGTACGGGGCCATGATTAAGAAAAAGAAGGGTAAAACGACGAGAAGAAGAAGGGCTCGAGGAAGAGGAAGAAAGAGCTCAATCCCGCACAGGTACGAAAGAGCATTGCCATCCTGGTGAAGTCGGGGGCCGAAGAGATGGCCGAGGCAGTGATTGGCGAAGGGAAGAAGGGACAACTGGCGACGGTGAAGTATCTGTTCGAGATGGCGAAGATTTTTCCCGAGGCGACTGACGGGAGTCAGGCGAGCGCAGATGAGGAATGCCTGGCGGCGACTTTGCTGCGCAGGCTGAATCTGCCGGACGAGCCGGTCATGAGGGATGAGAGGATCTGCCGAAGACGGCGGTTCCGGTGAGAAGCCGGCCGCGAAGGCAGAGAACGAGGTTGAGGGGAAGGAGTCAGAGTCGGGGGCGGGAAGCCGCGAGCAGAACAAGGAGCCGTTGCTGGTATGAGTGTGGGAGATTCATAAAAAAATCCCCGCTTCTCGCAAAGGACGCCAGAAACGGGGCACCCGGGCGTTGATGTTGGGGAATTTTGGACGCGGCTATGCCGTAGAATGGGGCGGAGTTGGTGCGACGAGAACCTCCTGTAGCGGTTGGGATGGGGATGAAGAGGAAAGTTGAGATCCTCACCCTTCGGCAAGCTCGGGGCAGGCTCCCTCGACCAGCTCAGGGCAAGCTCCTTCGCCAAGAACCGGAAGGGTGGGCCACCCCAACTGATGAGATCGACACCCCCACTCTGTCGCATAAAACGCGACAAGGGTGGGGCACCCGGACGAAAGCGGAACGCTCTTATAGGACGATGGATATTACCTGGTTGGACGAGGACGAGCGGATTGGAGTCGGGGGTGGGATTTGGAACGTGGCGAACATGGCGAAGGTGGCGAAGGAAGGGATTACGCACATCATCGACATGCAGATCGAATGCGATGACAGGAAGCTCGGACCGGAGGAATACGGCATCGAGGTGCTGTGGAATCCGACGGACGACGATTTTTTGCCGAAGGATCCGGAACTGTTTCAGGCTGGGGTGAATTTTGTACAAGCGGCATTCGCGGAAAGAACGGATGCGAAGGTATTCATTCACTGCGCGGCTGGGGTTCACCGGGCGCCGATGATGGCGCTGGCGGTTTTGTGCACGGTCCGTGAGATGAATTTGGACGATGCGAAACATTTGATCGAGGACAAGCGTCCGGTGGCGGATTTTGCCCAGGTGTATGTGGAGAGCGTGGCGAGATTCCTGAGGGACAGGAAGCGTGGGGAGTTACCTTCGGGGGGACGGTGGATGTCTCCGTTTCGGTAGGGGACAGGTTTAGGAAAACAGCAAGGGCTACGTGGATCAATCGATTTCCAGTGTTGGGGCAGGAAGTTATTTGCCGGCTGCCCGCGGAACGTTGACGGGAGCATTAACCCTGCCGGGAAATTCGAGTTATACGACGCAGCTGGTCGAGTCACTTTCAGATGGCGGGCAGTGTTTCATCGCGAGTTCCACGTCGCTGGATTTCTATCCGCAGTATGTGCCGCCGCTGAATACGCTGATCGTGGCCAGTTACCGGGGCTCGGGGCGCGCTGTGGCTGAAGTCGCTAATAATGCGAGCATTGCGAGTCTGCAGAATGGCGCGGACGATGGAGTGCGCGGGAGACAATGAAGGTTCCAAGTGCTCGTACTCAGGCGAGTTGCGAGAACGCAGCACTGGCAATTCTTGATGACGCGTCAAGTCTGGCATGGGTGGGCACTTATCAGATATGGAGTGATTTTCTTCCGGGGGAGCGGGCGAGATTTTTCCGGGCGACGGGCTGGCGGTGAATATACCGTCGCAAAATGCCGCCTTCAGCGCGATCGTGCGGGCAGTCAGCATTGATGTCGTCGATCCGGCAGATGACCGCGGGACCTACGTGATTGAGTTCGGGAATGATCTGTCCGTATCGCTGGCGATGCAGGATGGACTCAGCTCGATTGCGATTCCGGTGGGGATATAGTGCGGCTTTCGAACGACGCAGGTTCGAACGTACTATCTGCCGAACTTGACGGACGCATAGATTACGCAGGTGACTTCGACAACCGTGCAAGTAGATGTCGGGATGGCCCTGGGTAGTGCTTATGCGATGGAAGTTCGGGCACACGACTATGGATGGGCCGCCTCCAAAGACCGGAATCTGTTGGGACGATTCAGCACGCACACGTTCAGCCTGCCGCGACTGGACCGGACGCAAAATTATTTTCTGCGGCTCTACGACCAATCGTCGCCGCCGCGTTATTCCCGCTATCCAGCCGAGCAGATTGCCGCTACGAATACGGAGGGCCGGATACGGACCGAGGTTCAACTCACAGAACTGCGCGATGGGCAGGCTGAGATCAAAACGCTGATTTAGGCGCACGACAATGCGAGCAAGAAGGGCACTTTGCGGAAATAGTTCGCCGGCTTGGGCAAAATCCAAAATCTTAAGGAAGGAACCGCCCCTCGTTCATCTTGAACGAGAGGGCGGAGCTTTGCGCGTAATTCAATTTGAAAAGGAGAACACTGTGAACTTTCTGAATCAGTTATTGAGGAGGATTGCATTTATACCGGCGTTGGTCAATGGAATCGAGGGGCTGTTTGGCGGCAAGTGTGGCGCAGAAAAAAAGATGCGGCGATGTCGTTCTTGGAAAGCGCACTGGCAACTGGTGGACGCGGTTGCACAGCGGGAAATCGTTGACCCCGAGAAATTCAAGAGTGGCGTTTCAAAGATTATCGACGGGACCGTCGACTGCCTCAACGCCTTGACGTGGGCCAAAGAAAACTCTCCAGTTCCTGCGGGGAGTCGGTAGTCGCGATCCCCCCTTTCGCAACGGGCGCGAAAGGATGGGCCACCCCGCATCTTCTTACGTCTGGAATCCAATCTTATCCGACTTCTTCGCTCCAGGTTTGCAGAGTCTTTTTCACCAGGTCCATGAACTGGTCAGCTATGGCGCCGTCGATGAGGCGGTGATCATATCCGAGGGTCAGGTGGACCACGGAGCGGATTGCGATCGAGTCGGCACCGTCTTTATCGGTGATCACCATGGGCTGCTTGGTGATTCCGCCGACGCCCATGATCGCCGAGTTCGGCTGATTGATGATAGGGAGTCCGAAAACGGCGCCAAACTGGCCGGGGTTGGTGACGGTAAAGGTCGAACCTTCGACATCTTCGGGCTTGAGTTTCTTGACGCGAGCGCGCTCACCGAGATCGGTGATGCCGCGCTGCAGGCCGAGGAAATTCAAATCGCCGGCATTCTTGAGGACGGGAACGATAAGTCCCCAGTCGAGCGCGACAGCGATGCCCATGTTGATGTGGCGGTGATATCGGATGTTGTCGCCTTCGAGGCTGGCGTTGATGATGGGCCACTGCTGCAGGGCGATGACGGCGGCGCGCACGAAGAACGGCATGAAGGTGAGACGAGCGCCGTGGCGCTGCTCGAATCCGGCCTTGTGCTTGGTGCGAAGGTTGACGATGCGAGTGAAGTCCACTTCGTACATGCAATGGACGTGAGCGCTGGTGCGGCGGGACTCGAGCATGCGCTGGGCGATGATCTTGCGCATGTTCGTCATGGGGACGAGGTCGCCCGGGTAGGGGGCGGGAGTTGCCGGGCGCGGTGCCGGAGCGGCCGCCGCAGGCTGAGCAGGGGCAGAGGTGGTTGCGGGAGCCGGTTGCGAAGATCCTTGGCTCTCGATAAACGACATGATGTCCTGCTTGGTGATGCGGCCGCCGAGTCCGGTGCCGGAGATTTGGGAAAGGCTGACTCCGTGCTCCCGGGCGATTTTGCGGACCAGCGGCGAGGAGCGAGCTTCTTCTTCCTCTTCGTGAGCGGAGGGCACGGGGGACGGCGGCGGAGCAGGAGCGGGCGTCTTTTCTTCAGTCCTCTTTGCTTCAGCTTTCGCCGCAGGTTTCTCGGAGGCCGGCGTGGGTGCGGCAGCTTTGGCTGGGGCAGCGGCGGCTTCGCCATCGACGGCGATGGTCCCGACGACTGTGTTCACACCGACCGTGGTGCCTTCGGTGACTTTGATTTCCTGCAGAACTCCGGAGGCGGGTGCGGGGATTTCGGCATCGACCTTATCTGTGGAGATCTCAAAAAGCGGCTCGTCGCGCTGAACCTTGTCGCCGGGCTTCTTCAACCACTTGGTAATAGTGCCCTCAACGATGGACTCTCCCATCTGAGGCATGATGATGTCAGTTGGCATGTTTCCTTCCTATGACCGCGCAGACCCAAAAGAGGGTTGGACGCAAACGCATATTATAGCGGGTGCATTGGCGCGAGCGCAGCGGCTAAAGCCCATCCAGCCTGAGCTCGTTTTCGCGGCCCCGAAGGGCCGCTGTTCCACGGTCGGGTACGAAGGCGTAGGAGTACGAAGGCGATGGGGGCACGAACACGGATGCGAAGCCGGAGGTACGTCGGCGAGTGCGAAGGCGGTGCGGTGTGTTGACTGTGCGGCCTGAGGACGGTGGGGTACTAGCACTGACGGCCAATGACGCGGAGGGTGCGACGGCGAGTACGAAGTGGGTTCGTTCTTAAGACTCTAGTGGTGGTCGTGTTTTTCTTTGCCTTCCTTCTTCTCGTCTGGCTTATTTTCTTCGACTGTGGGGGCGGCGTTGAAGTTCGCCTTCCAGTAGTCCTGCACGGCGGGCGGGAGTTTATCGAGATGGGAGAGCAGCATGGTGATCTTCCAAATGTCTTGTTCGCTCAGAGTCTTGTCCCAGGAGGGCATGCCGGTGTAACGGACACCGGTGCGAATGGTATAGAACACGTGCCACTCAGGGTCGTCGGGAGGGTCGGAGATCAGGTTTGGCGGATGCGGATAGAACGACGTGGCCAATGTCGAGGGCTTGCGATCGAGGCCTCCGTGGCAGAGAGCGCAGTTCATGGTGTAGAGCTTCATGCCGTCTTCCAGATTCTGATCGGTGGGCGTCAGCGGATTTGTGATGCGCGGGGCGTGACGTTCCATGGAGGCATCTACGGCGCCCATGGCCAAACGGCTCTCCATGTGTCCGGGAGTGACGTTGGCGGCGGTGGGGAAAAACCCGAGCATCGCGCAGCCGAGAACGCCCAACACTAGCACTAGCAGCGTGACTATCACACCCAGAATGAACTTGCCCATTAAGCCTCCGAAGTAACTATTGTGGCAGATGGTGCCGGCGGTGCGCCAATCCGAACGGTCGTGGCGGCTAGCCGAAGGCGACTGTCGTCACATCTAGTTAAAGGCGCGCGGAGGAATGCGCGCGCCTCTACGTGGCTCAATACGCCTTTAAGCGGCGGGATTCGCGGACCACGTCTTCTACTTTGGGCAGGTAGCGATGCTCTTGCGGCGGAGAGAAAGGAACGGCGGAGTCGAGGCCCGCGATGCGGACGATGGGGCCGTCGAGGTCATCGAAGGCTTCTTCGTTGATGATGGCTGCGATTTCTCCGGCGAGGCCTCCGGTGCGGGAGTGCTCGTGGAGGATGATGACCTTGTTTGTCTTCTTGACCGTTTGAGCGATAGCTTCGCGGTCAAGCGGGGAGACAGTCCGCAGGTCGAGGATCTCGATGTCGATTCCTTCTTTGGTCAGAATCTCTGCGGCTTCGAGTGCGGTGTGGACCATCGCAGCATAAGTGATGACGCTCAGGTCGCGGCCTTCGCGCGCGATGTTCGCTTTGCCGATGGGGACGATATAGTCTTCGGCGGGGACTTCGCCTTTGATGCGGCGGTACAGGTATTTGTGCTCGAAGAAGATGCAAGGGTTGTTGTCGCGGATCGCCGCTTTGATAAGGCCTTTGGCATCGTACGGCGTGGCTGGGCAAATGACTTTGAGGCCTGGATTGTGGACGAACCACATCTCGGGATTCTGCGAGTGGAAGGGGCCGCCGTGGACGTATCCGCCGCTGGGGCCGCGGAGGACGAGCGGAGCGGGAGCGCCCCAGAGGTAGTGGGTTTTCGCGACCATGTTGCTGATCTGGTTGAAGGCGCAGCCGATGAAGTCCATGAACTGGAATTCGGCGACAGGACGCATGCCGGTGAGCGATGCGCCGAAGGCCGCGCCCACAATGGCAGACTCGGCGATCGGGGTGTCGATGACCCGCTCGGGGCCGAAACGATCGATGAATCCGTCGGTGACTTTGAAGGCGCCGCCGTAGATGCCGATGTCTTCGCCGAGGCAGAAGACGGTGGGATCGCGGTCCATTTCTTCCCAGATTCCCCGGCGGATGGCTTCGAGGTAAGTGAGTTGCATAGGGTCAGGTTTCAGAGTTTCAAGGTTTCAGAGTACAGCCCGCTCATTTGTCATCCCGTGCGAGGATGCTTGTTCACGCTAGTGAACGAGCACCGCAGTCGAGGGACCTTGAGTTTCATACCAGTCGGCCGCTAGATCCGTACGGCCGGGGTTCTTGCGTTCGATTAGCCAACATTTCTCTTCTCGCGACGCCAACGCTTGAATTGTTTCTCGCGATCAATCGCATTTGCAACGTCATCAAAGCTTTCCAGTAGACGAGGTGTGTGCAATTGTAGTCGTCAGTGAAGCCTTCGAGTATGTGCTCTTTGTCTGCCATACGCGCTGGCGTAGATTATTCGTCATGCCTATGTATAGGGCTCGTCTTGAGGCGCTTTGCATAATGTAGACGTAGTAGATGTACCCGTCGCGCATTTCCTGGCTCTCCGCAGAACACAAGGTCCCTCGACTGCGCAAAACGATTCGCGTTGCTCATCGTTTTGCTTCGCTCGGGATGACAATATGGGGAGCATTTCACATCTGCACAATAAGCGTCTGGAACGAGTGCACATGAAATCCACACCTCTCTACAGCTTCAACTTCTTAGGTCAGCTTACCGACAACTGCTGCATGCTCAGCCCGCCATGCCTACTTCAAGTGCACAGCCGCTTCGGTCTGTTTGAAACTGCCGGTTCCCTTCTTTACTTTTGGCGTGTCATATTTTGGCTTGATTTCGTGGCAGCCGTCTTCGCAGAAGACGCCTCCTTCGGCTGATTCTGGTGTCGGCATCGGAGAATTCACCGCGATCTCCCGTTCTGCTTCGATTACCTCTTCCACTTCTGCGATCAGGGCTTCATTCTCTTTCGAGCTTAGCCACTTCTCTTCTTTCACCAAGTAATTCTCAAACCTAGCGATCGGGTCGCGCTTCTTCCAAAAATCGAACATTGGCTTTGGCACGTAGCTGGCGGCGTCGTGGATGGCGTGGCCTTTCATGCGCATCATCTTTGCTTCGATGAGCGTGGGGCCTTCGCCTGCATGGGCGCGCTCGACGGCTTCGCGAGCAGCGTCGTAAACCTGGCAGGCGTCGGTGCCGTCGACGATTACGCCGGGGATGCCGTATCCGATGGCACGCTCGGCGAGGTCTTTGCAGCGGTATTGCATTTCCGACGGCGTCGAGTAGGCCCAGAGATTGCTTTCGACGAAGAGCACGAGGCCGAGATTCTGCACGGCGGCGAAGTTGATGCCTTCGTAGGTGACGCCGGTAGACTGGCCTCCATCGCCGATGTAAGTCATGACGGCAATGTTGCGCCCCTGCAGGCGCGCGCCGAGAGCCACGCCGGAGAGCACGGGGATGAGATCGCCGAGCATCGAGATGGGCGAGACCATGTTGCGCTTGTCGATGTCACCGAAGTGCGAGGTGCCGTCGCGGCCCTTGGTGGGCGAGTCGGCTTTGGCCATGTACTGCATCATGGTGTCGCTGGCGCGGAAGCCACGGACGAGGAGCGATCCCTGATTGCGGATCATGGGGGCGAACCAGTCGTCCTTGTCGAGCGCGTAGGCGGAGGCGCAGGAGCAGGCTTCCTGGCCGAGTCCGAAATACACTCCGCCGACGACTTTGCCCTGCTTGTAAAGATTCTCCAGCGCCACTTCCATTTTGCGGTTGAGCAGCATCCAGCGGTAGATCTCGATGCATTGCTTCTTGTCGAGATACTTGGAGTCCCGGATCGGGGGAACCGGCGCGTCGAGATTGCCTTCCACCTCGTAGCGGACGTGCTCTTGGCCCTGGCGGTCTTTTTCTGTGCGCTGCCTTACAGTGAAGTCGGGATGCTCCAAGCGATAGTCAGGGATGGAGTAAGTGCGGAGATTCGTGCCCGGCCTGTTGTTTCCCTTCGTCGAACTGCGCTCGACGGAACGGCCGAGGGCGGCCGTTCCCACCCGACCGGAGCCCGCACGATTGCCGTTGGAGTTGTGCTTGGACTTCTTCTTATTGTTCCCCATGTAAGGCGGCGCTTTGGGCGCGATGTATTCATGGTATCGCGAGAGTGGGGGATTGGGCTAGTTTGAGCCCGGACACGCGGACGGTGCGCCCGCCCACTACACCGGAAGTGCGCGGCTTAAGAGCGCGTCGAGGGTTTCGACCCAGAGCATCTGGCTGGAGAACACTGTGCCGAAGTTGCGGGAGATGGATTCGGAGACAGTATTTAGATCCAGGGGCTTACCGAGTTCGTGCTGCATCGAGGTTACGGGCTTGGTCGTGATGCCGCAGGGCACGATCAGGTTGAAGTAGGTAAGGTCGGTGTTCACGTTGAGGGCGAAGCCGTGGGAAGTCACGAAGCGGGAGATGTGGACGCCGATGGCGGCGAGTTTGGATTCGGAGGCGGCGTTCGTTGCAGCACCGACGAGCAGCAGGTCCCTCGACTCCAGAGAGCGATTCTTCAAATCGTTCTCTTCCGCTCGGGATGACAAGGGGATCGGATCGGTCCAGACGCCTGTCAGGCCTGGTACTCGTTTGGTAGGGATGGAGAAGTCGGCGCAGGTGCGGATCAGGACTTCTTCCAGGCGGCGGACGAATTCGATTACACCTAACGTTTGGCGTTTACCATCGGGCGCGGCGTGCGCGCGCAGATCGAAGATGGGATAGCCGACGATTTGGCCGGGCCCGTGGAAGGTGACGTCGCCGCCGCGGTCGCATTCGAAGAGTTCGACGCCGCGCTGGCTGAGGAATTTGGGGGACGCAACTACATTCGCCGCTTTTGCATTTCTGCCTAGAGTGATGACTGGCCAGTGTTCTAGGAGGAGAAGGACATCGCCGATCTTCTCTTCTTTGCGAAGGGCTACTAGCTGCTGCTGCAGGGTTAGGCCTTTGGCGTAGTCGATGGTGCCGAGTTGGACGACTGAGATCAAAATCTAAATCTTTACCACGGAGGGCACATAGGAGTTGCATAGATCCTTCACGCAAAGGGCGCGCTCAGGATGACACTGCGCTTACTTCTGCGTGTTATCCGTGCCTCCGTGGCGATTCAAGCGTTGATAGCCATTCCATATACGCTGTTCGAGGCATCCAGCATGGCTTCTGCCAACGTCGGATGGGCGTGGATTGTCCACATCAAGTCTTCCACTGTTGCTTCTAGTTCCATGGCGGTGACGGCCTCGGCGATCAATTCGGTCGCTTGAGGGCCGATGATGTGGACACCGAGGATCTCGCCGTAGTCGGCGTCGGCGACGATCTTGATGAAGCCTTCGTGCTGGCCGATGATGCTCGCGCGCGAGTTGGCGGTGAAGGGGAATTTGCCGATCTTCACGTTGTATCCGGCTTCGCGGGCTTTGGTTTCGGTGAGACCGACGCTTCCGATCTCGGGATGGCAGTAGGTTGCGCCCGGGATGTGTTCGGGGTTGATCGGCTTACCAGGCTTGCCGGCAATTTTGGCGACAGCGACCAAGGCTTCCATGGCTCCGACGTGCGCCAGTTGCGGCGTGCCTAACACGATGTCGCCGACTGCGTAGACACCGGGCTCGGAGGTCTGCATCCAGGAATCGGTCTGGATGAAACCGCGGTCGGGCTTGATCTTCGTGCGTTCGAGGCCGATATTTTCGGTGCGCGGCTTGCGACCGATGGCGATCAGGATTTTTTCGGCTTCGATCTTCCGCTGTTTGCCCTCGGCAGTAATCGTGACGGCGATGCCCGCCTTCGTTTTCTCAACCTTGTCGACTTTCGCGCTGGTGTGGAAGGCGATGCCACGTTTGCGAAAGACTCGTGCAAGTTCTTTCGAAACTTCCTCGTCTTCCACTGGAACGAGACGCGGAAGCATCTCGAGGATCGTCACTTCCGTATCAAAGGAACGATAGATCGAAGCGAACTCGACGCCGACCGCTCCGGCACCCACGATCACAATCGATTTCGGAAGCTCTTTAAGGCTCAGGATTTCGATGTTCGTGAGAACGCGGTCGTTGGCCTCGAGGCCGGGCAGCATGCGGGCTTCGGAACCGGTAGCCAGCATGACATTCTTCGCTTTAATGTGGCTGGCCTTGCTGTCGTTGGTGACCTCAACGGTGAACACACTGTCCTGCGCCGGTCCGGTGAGTTTGCCGTAGCCCTTTACGGTTTCGACTTTGTTCTTCTTCATCAGGAACTCGAGACCCTTGGCATGCTTGGCGACGATCTTCCCTTTGCGCTCTTGGACGGCGGCCCAGTTCAGTTTGGGGTGTCTACGCCTTCGATGCCGAATTCCTTTGCTTCCTTCAGGTGGTCCCAGAGTTCGGCGTTGAAGAGGAGCGCTTTGGTCGGGATGCAGCCGACGTGTAGGCAGGTGCCGCCGAGGAATCCGTCTTTTTCGATGAGGGCGGTCTTCAGGCCGTATTGGCCGGCGCGAATCGCCGCGGTGTATCCGGCAGGGCCGCTGCCGATGATGGCTACGTCGTACGTGGTGTCGGGCAATGGGGTAATCCTCTGTAAGAAGAGATGACTAAAGGCAAACGAATGATTCTAGAACAGGGCGGCGGTGGAACACCACGGGGCTGAAGCCCTTTCAGTTGGCGTCGGCTGTCGCGGCGCTGAAAGCGCCGCTCTTCCACAGTAAGGTCGAGCTTGCGCTCGACGGGCGGCCGAGGGCGCCTGCACCAGGGAAAATTCCTTGCTTAGCCGGGGTCTGTTTATGAAGGTAGGGATCCTTCGACTTCATAGCAGCTTCGCTTTTCGCGAAGCTGCTACTCCGCTCAGGATGACAGACGTCGAGTGGTTAGTTGTTTTCGTTGCTGGCGCGCTTCCATGAAATCAATTCGCCGATGGTGGAACTGGTGCTGGACACAGGCTGCTTGTAGGCTTCGACCTCCGAGCGCGAGGCTTCTTCGCCGACGGCGCGGATGCTGAGTCCGACTTTCTTCTCTTCCGGATTCATCTTGATGATCTTGAAGTCGTGCTCAAGACCTGGTTCCAGATGGAGCGGCTGGCCGTTTTCGTCGGCGGCTTCAGACTTGTGGCAGAGGCCTTCCACGCCCTCCGCGATTTCGACGAACGCACCGAATGCGGCTACGCGCAGGACCTTGCCGTGAACCACATCGCCGATGTGATGCGTCTGGAAGAAGGACTCCCAGACGTCGGGCTGAAGCTGCTTCACGCCCAGCGACAGGCGCCGTTTGTCCGGTTCGATCGCGAGCACAACGGCTTTCACGCGGTCGCCCTTCTTCAGGACTTCAGAAGGATGCTTCACGCGCTTGGTCCAGCTCAGGTTGCTGACGTGGACCAGGCCGTCGATGCCGTCTTCGATCTCGATGAAGGCGCCGAAGTCGGTGAGGTTGCGCACGCGTCCTTCAACGGTCATGCCGACGGGGAACTTCTCGTGCAGCGAATCCCACGGATTGGCCGCCAGTTGGCGCATCCCGAGTGAAATGCGGCGCTCGGTCGGATTCACGTTGAGAACCACGCACTCCACCTGATCGCCGACGTTGACCAGCTTCGATGGATGCTTCATGCGCTTTGACCACGTCATTTCGCTGACGTGGACCAGGCCTTCAATTCCCTGCTCGAGTTCGACGAACGCGCCGTAGTCGGTCACGCTGATGACGCGTCCGGCAACGTGCGCGCCCTCGGGATAGCGATGCTCGGCGTCGAGCCACGGATCGGGCGTGAGCTGCTTGAATCCCAGCGAAACGCGCTGCTTCTCTTTGTCGTACTTGAGAACTTTGACCTGAATCTGGTCGCCGACGTTGACCAGATCTTTGGGATGAGTGAGGCGTCCCCAGGACATGTCGGTGATGTGCAGCAAGCCGTCGAGGCCGCCGAGATCGACGAACGCGCCGTACTCGGTCAGATTCTTGACCACGCCGGTGAGCACCGATCCCTCTTCGAGGTGCTCCAGGGTCTTGGAGCGCTTTTCGTTCTGCTCACCTTCGAGCAAATCCTTGCGCGAGACAACGATGTTGCCGCGCTTCTTGTTCAGCTTGATGACGGCAGACTTCGAGCGTCTGGCCCTTCATACCGTCGAGATTGCGGATGGGCCGCAGGTCGACTTGCGAGCCGGGCAGGAAAGCGTGGGCGCCGAGAATGTCGACGGTGAGGCCGCCCTTGATGCGGTCGATCACGACGGCTTTGATGGGCTTCTTTTCGTTATACGCCTTTTCGATTTCTTCCCAGGCGTGAATGCGCTGCGCCTTCTGGTGCGAGAGGTTGATGTAGCCTTCCTCGGCCTGGCCCTTGTCGCGCATCACGTCGATCTCGTCGCCGGGCTTGAACTTGGGCTTGCCCTCGTGATCGAGCACTTCCGCCAAGCGGCAGCATGCCTTCCGACTTGGCACCGATGTCGACGACCACGTGCGTCCCGGTCAGCTTCAGCACCGTGCCCTTGATGACGCGATCTTCACTCACGGCCTCTTCGGCTTCGGTGGTGAAAGTCTCAAGCACGGAGGCGAAGTCTTCGCTGGCAGCGTTGCTTGTCGTCGCGGCGGACGCGCTAGTATTGTCCGCCGCGGAATCCGCATGCGTCTCGGTGGAATGGTCGGTGGAGGCGGCAGCCTGATTCAGTTCGGGCTGGTGCAGCTGCTCTGTCGTCGGTTCGGCTTCAGTTACGACAGCGGAGTTGGATTCGGAGTTGTGGGCGGTGGTCTCGTCGAACAAGGTTATGCCTCTCTGATGACGGGATGCGGGGCCTGCTTTGCGGACTGCTGGACGAGTCGTTTGGTTGTGGTGGGCCCACCCTGGCGAGTGAGCTTGGACAATCCCAGCTGTCGGACGTTTTCACAGAGAACCCGCGTCCAATGGGAACTCTTCGACTATAGCAACCGCTCGCGAACAGTGTCAAACCAAATCGTGGCGACATGTTACAGGCAGGTTTCAATGTGAGCGTAATTGCGGTAATGTGCGGTTTCGGAACACCGCCGCTGCATCTGCTAACCTGCCCTGCTATGGATTATCTCTGGACGCCGTGGCGCTACGCCTATGTCTCGTCCACGGAAAAGACCGCCGGATGCGTCTTCTGCGATGCTCCGAAGGAGAAGGACGACGCCAAGGCGCACATTGTGCTATCGCGGCCAGCACTGCTTCGTGATTCTGAATGCGTTTCCGTACACGCCGGGGCATGTGATGATCGTGCCTTACGCGCATCTGGACGAATTGCGGAAACTGCCAGTCGAGGCGGCGCAGGAAATGATGGCGCTTTCGCAGCGGATGGAATCGGTGCTGCGCGAGCTCTACCAGCCGGACGGAATCAATTTGGGGATGAATATTGGCAAGGCCGCGGGCGCAGGAATTGCGGGACATATTCACATGCACGTGCTGCCGCGCTGGGTGGCGGATGCGAATTTCGTGTCGGTGATCGGGGAGACGCGGGTGCTGCCGGAGACGCTGGATGTGACGTGGGCGAGGATGCAGGCGGCTATGCGAGAGAGTGAACGAGTAGCTTGGTTTCAAAGGACCTCAAAACGTACAAACATCAGGACTGGTCGAGGCTCCTGGTAGTTATGCCGCTGCGCTTGCGTCCTCTTTGCAAGCCAAGCCAGCAGCCAGTCGGGAAGGCCACCCGTAGTGCCCCCGAAGGCCATTTAAGATCGCCAAACCCGACTGCAGCGCCGGGCATGACTGCCACGGCGTTCATGGACTTGTCGAGTTGACGGTGGATGTCTTAACCGACGGAACCGTCGGAGACGTGACCGTGGTGACCGGCGAACCGAGATTGACAGAATGAGGCAGTCAGGGCGGCGAAGCTATGCCGTTTCGAACCAGGCACGCTCCTTGGAAAGCTCCCGAGCATGAATTACAACCTGAAATACAAATTCTCAGGGCCGAATCGAGGCCCTTCATCCTGCAAGCTTTTCCATCTCTTTCTCGTCGATCACCGCCACGCCCAGTTCCTTCGCTTTGTCGAGCTTCGATCCGGCATCCGCGCCGGCGACGACGTAGTCCGTCTTCTTGCTGACTGAGCCAGTGACTTTTCCGCCGGCATCTTCGATCATCTTCTTGGCTTCGTCGCGGGTGAATTGCGCAAGCGTTCCGGTCAGGACGAATGTCTTGCCGGCGAGTTTCGTGCCGCGTTCCTTCTTCTTGCCTTTGAATGTCAAGCCCGGCTTCGCCCAAGCGCTCGACCAGCTTGCGGTTGGCGGGGATGCTGAAGAATTCGACGATGCTTTCGGCGATGCGCGGGCCGACTTCGTTCACGTTCTGCAATTCTTCGACGCTGGCCTGCTCGAGTGCTTCCATCGATCCGAAATGTTCGGCCAGAAATTGCGCGGTGCGCTCGCCGACCATGCGAATGCCGAGGCCGTAGATCACGCGTTCCAGCGGCAGCTTCTTCGAGTTCTTCAATTTCGTCGAGAATGTTCTGCGCCGACTTGTCGCCCATGCGCTCGAGGCTGAGCAGGTCTTTCTTGGTCAGCTTGTAAATATCGGCAACGTTCTTCACCAGGCCTGCGCTCGGTCAGTTGCGTGACCAGAGCGTCGCCCATGCCGTCGATGTTCATCACGCCGCGCGAGGCGAAATGCAGAATCGTTCCGAGCAGCTTGGCGGGACAGTTGGCGTTGACGCAGCGGTAGTCGACCTCGCCTTCGGTGCGGACGACCTTCGTTCCGCACACCGGACACTTCTCGGGCGCCTCAATATCCTTCTTGCCGCGCGGATGATCCTTGTCGTCATGACCTTCGCGACTTTGGGAATCACGTCGCCGCCGCGCTCGACTTGCACCCAGTCGCCGATCTTCACGCCCAGGCGCTCGATCTCGTCCATGTTGTGCAGCGTGGCGTTGCGGACGGTCGTGCCACCGATCGGAACCGGCGCCAACTCCGCGACGGGCGTGAGTTTGCCGGTGCGGCCAACCTGCCAGCGGACGTTCTCAAGCTTGGTGATGCCCGCGCGCGCCGCGTACTTGTAGGCGATCGCCCAGCGCGGAGCTTTGCCGGTAAAGCCAAGTTCGTCCTGCAGCGCGGTGCGGTCGACTTTGACGACGATGCCGTCGATCTCGTAGGGCAGCGAATCGCGCTTGGCTTCCCACTCCTGAATGAACGCCCAGACTTCGTCCATCGAGTGGACCAGCTTGCGGTTCGGGTTGACTTTGAATCCGGCGGCATCGAGCGCGTTGAGCGTTTTCGAGTGACGGTCGAAATACGTGCGGCCATTTTGCAAGCAGGATGTAGGGAAAAAAGTCCATGCGCCGTTCCGCGGTGATATTCGCATCCAGTTGGCGAACTGTCCCTGCGGTGAAATTGCGAGGGTTGGCGAATGTCGGCAGGCCCTTGCTGTTCGCGTTCCTCATTGATCTTCTTGAACGACGCAGTGGGCATCAGCAATTCGCCGCGCACTTCGAAGTCTGGCGGGATGCCCGCTTTCTTCAGCTTGCTCTTTCGGAATCGACAAGGGCATCGAACGCACGGTGCGCACGTTGAGTGTGACGTCTTCGCCGACCGACCCGTCGCCGCGGGTCACGCCTCGCACAAGCTTGCCGTCTTCATAGATCAGTGCCAGCGACATGCCGTCGAGCTTGAGTTCGCAGACGTAATCCACGTCGCTACGTCCGGTGAGTTCGTGGACCCGGCGCTCCCAGTCGCGCAGTTCGTCTTCGTTGTAGGTGTTGTCGAGCGACAGCATGGGCGAGGAATGCGGGACCTTGACGAATCCCTCGCGCGGCTTGCCGCCTACGCGCTGCGTTGGGGAATCCGGCGTGACGAGCGATGGATGCTCGGCTTCCAGATCTCTTCAGTTGCTGCATCAGCTTGTCGAAATCCGCGTCGCTGATTTCGGGATTGTCGAGGACGTAATAGAGGTATTCGTGGTGGCGAATCTTTTCGCGCAGAGATTCGATCTTTTTTTCGACGTCTTTCGGAGCAGGCATCGCCCAAGATTATAGGCGGAAAGAAACAGCGAGGGACAGTCGAGGCGGCTGTCCCCCGTGAACTGTTCTCACACCAAGTCATCCAACTTAAGTGCCTGCGGGCCGCCCTTCCACGACGCCTCAAATTGTTTCTGCACGAAGCCGGCATCATAGTCGCGCTTTTGTTGCAGCAGGGTCTGGTGCAATCCCCACAAAGAACGCGGATTCCGCGGATTGCGATCCAAGTCCGCGCGGAATACTTTCTCCGCGCCGGCGGCGTCTCCGTTCATAAGCAGGGCACCCCCCAGCGATTCGCGGACAGGAAAGAACCAGTCGGGCGGTTCGCCGTACTTGAGAGTGTCCTGAATGGCGACGGCCTGGCGTAGCATCACGATAGCTGCGCCGGTTTCCTTTTTCGCCATGGCGATTTTTGCGCCGAGGACATCCTCGGCGATCTTCATAATATCTTTCGCCTTGTTGTTGATGGGCATCTGGAAGATGACGTCTGGCGGAGTTGCGGCTTCGGCATCGGATACAACTCTTATATTCTGCTTCTGCCTCCGTTATCTTTTCGGTCCCGGCCAAAGCCAGCCCACGGCCGAAGTGCCAGAAGACGGTTGCGGTCTTCATCGGATGCATCCGGCGCCGGCATTTTCAAGATCTCGTTCCAGTGATGGAAGCGAATCTCCACCGCCATGGGAATGGTCATGAAACCTTCGAGCGGCGGCATTTCCTTCACATGCGGCCCGACGTTCGCGGCCAGCAGATCCGCATTCTTACGCGCCTCGATGTAGCGGCCATTCATCGCGCCGCACATGGCGACGAAGTGCAGGTTATGGCTGTAGTACATCATCGGGTAGATGCCCTGCACGCCGGTGGCTTTGATGTAGGCGCGATCAACCTCCGCCGCCTGCTCGTTGGTCTTGACCGCAGCGTCGTAGTCGCCGGTGCGAATGTAGACGTGCGCGGGCATGTGGACGATGTGTCCCGCGCCGGGCGCGAGCGCGGCCAGTTTGTTCGCTCCCGCCAGGGCGCGCTCGGGATTATTCGAGGCCTCCACCGCGTGGATGTAGTAGTGGATCGCGCCCAAATGGTTGGGATCGCGCTTCATCACCGATTCCAGCGTCGCGACGATTTCATCGGTGCCAGCCTCGGGCGTGCCATCCTGATGCCAGAGTCCCCAGGGATGCAGGTTCATCCCCGACTCGGCAAACAGTGTGGCCGCGTCGAGGTCGTCGGGAAATTGCGCAGACACTTGCCGCATGGCGTCGTGATATTCCTCAGCCGCTTTCTTCAGATCGGAATTCGGATCCGCCGGAAACCGCTTGGCCAGCGCCTGGATGTAAGCCTGTTCGCTAGGCGAAGCTCCTGCGGACAGATCCGACGGCTTTCTGCACCGCATCGTGGGCATGCTTGTAACGCTCCGGATCCGCGGGATCGTTGTAGTTCGGTCCCACGGCCTCGGCGACGCCCCAGTAGGCCATCGCCAGCTTGGGATCGAGTTCCGCGGCGTGCTGGAAACGACCGCGCCGCCTCGTCATGGTTAAAGGCGTAAATAAAACGCAGTCCCTGGTCAAAGAACTGCTGCGCCTGCGGATTGTGAGTGGAAACCGGGTGATGGAGATCGCCCAAGCCAGTCACCAGCGTGACCGGCGTGAGCTTGCATGTGGGCGGCATGGATTCTTGCGCCGTCGCGCCCAGACAGAGCAAAGCAACGCACAGCACTTGCGCCAGAATTCTCATCTGGTGAACCCTCCTGAACCCATTTTTGAAGTTCGAGCCCCAAACAACCAGAAACGGCTGCGGAAAAGCGCCCCTTGCAAGTGCGCCAAGCTTATGCCAAATTGAGTCGCTTGCCAAGTTGTCTGCGAGTCAACTCAATGCCCAAACGTCCTTCGCTTAACGCGGGCTTCGTCGACAAACCTAAACCTTATCTGGACCGTCTGCCGGACGCGCTGCTTACCGTCTTCAGCACCAATGACCGTATCAATCGCTACCTGATCGACAGTCTTCCGCCGGAGGCTTGGAAGGAAAAGCCGTCCGACGGCAAGGGCCGCACTATCGCCGCCATCGTCGCTCACATGCACAATGTGCGCGTGATGTGGCTGAAAGCTGCGAAGGCAGAGGACATTCCCGCGCAGCTCGATCGCGCCACTGTGACGCCGGCGCAAGCAGTGCTGGCGCTAGAAGCCAGCCGCCAAGTCTGCTTGCGTCATGAGCCGCGCCCTCGAAACCGATGGCCGCGTCAAAGGATTTCGCCCCGACGTGGCCGGATTTTTCGGCTATCTGATCGCGCACGACGCCCACCACCGCGGCCAGATCACCATGCTCGCCCGCCAGATCGGCCATCCGCTGCCTCAGAAAACCATGTTCGGCATGTGGGAGTGGGGCTCGCGCGGATCATCCGATTAAGCGCTCCCGCTCAGGTACAATCCAGCTTCGACCCGCTATGCGTAAGGCCGCGTTGCTCTACAATCCGGATTCCGGCGGCAGCAAGCAGCGCCAGCGGGAATTGGAATCCGCGCTCGCAGTCCTCAGAGCCGGAGCAGTTGACGCGGATCTGGTCCCCACAGACTCCCGCGATCACGCCATCGAAGAAACCCGCCGGGCGATCGACTCGGGTTGCGACACGATCTTCGCCTGCGGCGGCGACGGAACGATTCACAACATCGCGCAGGTGCTGGCCAACTCCCCGGTCGCACTGGCTATTCTGCCCATGGGAACAGCCAATGCCCTGGCCCACGACATCAAGCTTCCTCTCAAGGTGGCGGCGGCGGCCAAGGCCTCGCTGCAAGCCACTCCGCGCCGCATCGCGCTCGGCCGCGTCGCGTTCGCCGATCTTCAAGGAAACCCCGGCGCACGTTATTTCGTAGTCGCCGCTGGTATTGGGGTCGATGCTCACCTCTTTTACAAGCTCCATACCGGGACCAAGCAGCGCATGGGAATGGCAGCCTACTATGCCAAGGCTTGGCATCTGTGGTTCAGCTATCCCATGCCGCGATTCGTAGCCGAGTATGTCGAGACTGACTCCGACGCACCCGGTCGCGCAGAGGTCACCGAACTTATCGCCGTGCGAATCCGCAACTTCGGCGGAGTTGTCCAGGAACTAGCCCCGGGAGCCTCGCTCGACCGGGACGATATGCGACTCGTTTTCTGTCGCACCGCCAGCCGCCTAGCCTACCTTGCCTATGTCACCCGCGGCCTGTTGCGGCTAAGCTGGTCGGTGCCCGGCATCGACCTTGCCCACAGCACGAGCGTCTCGTGCGAGTACGCTCCTCCTGCGACGACTTCGCCGAAGCAGCGCAAGATCTATGTCGAAGCCGACGGAGAACTGCTGGGCACTCTGCCCGTCGAAATCGCGGTCGTCCCAAACGCCTTGACGCTGCTGATCCCGAGTTGCTGACGTGCGGCGCCGCGACGAATTACTTTGCGTCCCCGCCCGGATTCCCGCGTTCAATGTACTTCGCTGAGTCTCCCGGCGCGTTCTGTTGGCACATAGCGCCCCGGCGCAATAGAATGCCTCGAACCGATTGGAACCGATCACTCACTTTCTGACTGGGGCTTGCATGGGGCGCGCCGGACTGAACCGCAAAACTGCCCTTGCCACGCTTACACTCACGCTCGCAGCCGAAGCTCCCGACCTGGACGTCTTCGGCAGTTTGCGCGGCTCGGCGTTCGGCTTCGCACACCACCGCGGGTTCACCCACTCGTTCGTCGGGGTTCCGCTCGACGCCCTGGTGGTAGTCGGCTTTGTCTATCTGCTGTGGCGCATCCGCGGCCGAAAAATCAAGGATCCCACCTTGCCTCCACGTTGGGGACTTCTTTTTCTCTACGCCTGCCTGGCGGGACTCAGCCACATCCTGCTCGACTTCACGAATAACTACGGCGTTCGGCCCTTCTGGCCATTCTCGGAAAAGTGGTATTCCTGGGACATCGTCTTCATCGTCGAACCGGTCATACTGGGCTTCTTGGTTTTAGGTTTGGTCGTACCGGCGCTCGCGAGCATGATCGACAAGGAGATCGGTGTTCGCCAGCGTGGCCCACGCGGTCGGGTCGCCGCGACGCTTGCGCTCATCGGCATCATCCTGCTGTGGGGACTGCGCGACTACGAACACCGGCGCGCCGTCAACGCTCTCGAGGCCCGCTCTTACAATGGAGTTGATCCGCTGCACGCTTCGGCCTATCCCAAGTGGATTGATCCCTTCCACTGGTACGGGGTTGTCGAGACTCCGGCATTCTTCGCCATGGCGCCCGTGAACTCGCTGGCTCCTGAGGTCGATCCCGAAGGCAATATGGAAATCCGCTACAAGCCGGAAGAGACACCCGTCACGCTGGCCGCCAAGAATTCTTACGTTGGGCGCGTATTTCTCGATTGGGCGCAATATCCCATCACTGAAACCGAAGCACTCCAACCTCCGCAGCAGGGCTTTATTGTCCTGTTTCAGGACCTGCGCTATGCCGGGATTCCGCGCTCGCTCACGGGCCGCAGAAGTCGCGGCGGCTTGAGCAAAGCAGTGGAAATCGACCAGAACCTGCAAGTCGTCGGCGATGTCTACGACATCGGCAAAGGTCAGACTGTCGTCCCCGAGCCCCGCCAGCGTTAGAAGCTTGGTAAGCGGTTTGTGGAACCATCACTCCCATCTTTGCTTGTAAAGGTTTGTCCGCCGCCGATCCTCTCTTGACGCCAGCCTCTCCAGCGCCCAAAATAAGAATTCGTCACGAGGTGATTCATGCTGGCATACGTATTCCTGCTCTTCGCGGTAACGCTCCGTTTCATGCCCCATCCCATGGCCTTTACGCCGGTGGGAGCAGCACTGCTGTTCTTTGGAGCACGCGCGCCACGCCGCCGCCTCTGGATCCCACTGGTGCTCCTGGCCGCATCCGACGTCGTCCTCACGGCCCTGATCTACAAATATCCGTTCAGTTGGGACCACTTCGTGACTTGGGCGTGGTATGCCGCGATGCTGTGGCTTGGCACAACTCTCAAGCAGAATGCGGGAGCATTTCGAATTCTGGGCTCGGCGCTGGCGGGTTCGATCACATTTTTTGTGGTGAGTAACTTCGCCGTCTGGGCGGCATGGGATATGTATCCCCGCACCGCTGCTGGCCTAATGACCTGCTATGACGCCGGCCTGCCGTTCTTCCGCCACGCCGTTGTGGGAGATCTTTTATTTACCACGGTGATGTTCGGTGCTCCGGTGTTATTCCACGCGGTTGCTGGATGGCTGGACAAGTCGGGCGACCACAGCGCCGCGGCGTAAGCACAGTGCAAAACTCCAGTCTCGGGTAGAAATGCTGCTCCGAGAGCGCGGGACTTGGCCCCGTCTGAGTTGCGATGCGGTTACGCGCCTACCTACTCTCCCAACTCCTCGTCCGCGGTTCTCCGACGCAGCGCTAGCCACAAGCAAACCCCCGCCACGGCTGCCACCAAAATCGAAATCCAATGCTGCTTCACAGCTCCGCCGAATAATCCGACAATCTGCGGACCGAACCAAAGCACCAACACCGACAGCACCAGGAACCGGACAAACCTTCCCAGGAAAATCGCCACCAGAAAATCGCGGAACCGCATTTCAAACACCGCCGCCCCCAGCACGAAGATCTTGAAGGGCATGGGCGGCGGCAGCATCCCCGGAAACATTAGCGCCCAGAATTCGTGCTGCTCGAAGGAACGATGGATCTTCAGAAAGCGCTCTTCGGAAATCCGCTTCCGGAGCACTTTCTCCCCGCCAAGATACCCGATGACGTAGAGCGGAATGCTGCCCAGTGCCGATCCCAGCGACGCCATCGCGATGTAGAGCAAGAATGCGCCGCGATCCTCGTACACGTACGTGGCGACAACAAAATCCACCGGCATGCCCAAGCAGCGCGCTGTCGGCGAAGCCGATCACGAACGCGCCCCAGATTCCGAGCACCTTCATCAGGCCCAGAACCAAGCCGTGTAGCGTGCCAGAATTTGTCCGATGGTCTTCAAGAGGAAACCGCTAGTGTACGTGATCGTGCGTCGAGATACGTGTCAGTCCACGCTAACGACCTGCTATCTTCGCTCCACTTCGGAGCCCCCATGCGCAAACTGCTTCTCAGTGTCTGCCTTCTCATCATTGCATCCACGCTCGTCGCAGCCCAGCAATATGACGCTCGTGCTCGAAGGCGGTCGCGTGATGGACCCCGAGACCGGGCTCGACGCCGCCCGCAACGTCGGCATCCGTGACGGAAAGATCGCCAGCATCTCTACGTCTCCCCTCAGCGGAAGGCGCATGATCCATGCCGCTGGACTCGTCGTCGCTCCTGGATTCATCGACCTGCACCAGCATGGTCAGGACTTGGCCAGCCAGCGCGTCAAGGCGTTTGACGGAGTGACAACGGCGCTCGAAATGGAGATTGGCGCGCCTGACGTGGCCCAGTTCCTGAAGTCTAAGCAGGGACAGTCCACTCATTCACTACGGCACAACCGCCAGCCATGTGGCGGCGCGATCGCTCGTCTTCGGCGCACCCCTGCCCGACGGAACGATCCTGCCGAAAAGCGGACCCGCCACGGACCAACCCGCTACGCCCGAACAAATCGGGCGCATTCAGCAGCGCCTGCGCGACGAAATCGACGCGGGAGCTCTCGGCATCGGCATGGGCATTGAGTACACCCCAGGCGCTACGCGTCTTGAGGTCATCGACATGTTTCCGCGTGGCGGCCGAACGCAAGGTGCCAGTCTATACCCACATGCGGAGCGCTGGGCGAATCGAGCCTGGGTCGGCCATCAATCGACCGAAGAAGTCATCGGCGCAGCCGCGATCACGGGGCAGCGCTGCACATCGTTCACATCAACAGTACCTGCCTGCGCGATTCCCTGGTATGCCTTTCCCTGATCGACGGCGCCCGCGCCCGCGGACTCGATGTAACCACAGAGGCCTATCCCTACATCGCCGGCATGACGGCCATCAATTCCGCGGTGTTCAATCCAGGGTGGCGCGAAAAACTCGGCATCGACTACGGGAATCTCGTCTTGCCCGACACGGGCGAACACCTCACCAAAGAGCGCTTCGAGGAACTTCATAATTCGAATAAGGAGCAGTGGGTATTGATCTTCGCCAACACGCAGGAGATGGTCGACAAAATCATCCCTAATCCGCTGATCATGATTGCGAGCGACGGAGCCGCAGGACATCCCCGCAACGCCGGCACCTACGCCCGCGTGCTCGAACAATATGTCCGTGAGAAAAAGACGCTCACGTTGATGGAAGCACTGCGCAAGATGACGCTGATGCCAGCGCAGATGCTGGAGCGTTCCACTCCCGCCGCACACCAGAAAGGACGCCTGCAGGAAGGCGCCGACGCAGACATCGTCGTCTTCGACCCGCAAACCATCGCCGACCGCTCCACCTTCGACAAGCCGATGGAGCCAAGCGTCGGCGTGCACTATCTACTTGGTAGGCGGCACACCCGTGATCGACGAACGCAAGCAAGTCCCCGAGGTGTTTCCGGGCCGAGCACTGGTAGGCCCAGGAAAGCCTGTGAAGTAACAATGCACTTGTAGGGAATGCTGGTGTGGGAAATGCTCGTGTGGGGACGGGCGCCCTCCCGTCCACGCCGCGACGGTTTGTGTCGCGGCAGCGTCTTCGGCCCGCGCTACCTATGCTCCGTCTTCCCGCTCAATAACTCGATCGCATGCGGAACCAACGCCGCCACAGCTTCCAGCGACTCCACCGCCCCCGCCGGGCTCCCCGGCAAATTCAGAATCAATGCCCGCCCACGAACGCCGCAAACGCCCCGACTCAGTGCGGCAAATGGAGTCTTCTTGCTGCCCTCGCTCCGCATGCGCTCCACAACGCCCTCGAGCAACCGATCACACACGGCCACAGTAGCCTCCGGTGTAACGTCGCGCGCAGCAATCCCGGTGCCGCCAGTCGTCACAACGAACTGAACCTCGCGCGCCAGCCGAATCAGCAGATTCTGAATTTGGATGGAGTCGTCCGGAACTACTTCGCGCACAGCGACGGAGAAGTCAAGTTTCTGCAGAAGTTGTGCTACTGCCGGCCCCGAGAGATCCTCGCGTTCCCCGCGAGCGCAGGAATCGCTGACCGTCACCACGGCCGCCGTGAGCGTTCCGCAGCTCAGCCATCGAGAAGGACATCTTCCTCTTCTTCCCTTCGGCCTCGGCTCCGGCAGGCGCAGGGGCTGGCGGGCAGCTCGGCGACGGCAGGCGCGAGCCTCAGGCTCCGGTTCTCGCGCCCCCATCGCGCGAGGATTCGTCGAGCAGCCGCAGGCCCTCCATCAACAGTCCCTGAGTATTGAGCTGCGTGGTCTCTTTGTCCGTCTTGCCCTCGAAATCGAGCTGGAAGTTCCCGCCGGTCCAGCGCAACACTTTGAACACAGCTTCGTCGCCCACCAGCGCTCCGTAGGTCGCGTGCTTTACTTGGCCTTCGGCAAAAAACACTTCGCACTTGTCGCCTTCGTTGCTCAGCGAAAGCTGGCAACTCTTCCGGCCCATCTCCAGCGATTGCATCAGATCGATCACGTTCATCTGCGCCAGACTGCCGCGCACCACGCCATCTTTCGGGCGCCGTCTTCGCCATCTTCTCCAGCGCAATGCGGTCAATCGTGCGCTTGATGCGCCGCGTGGCATCCTTCAGGAAGAACGGCTTCTCCAGATAATCATCGGCGGCATCCAGCGGGCGAAAGCCGTTCCGCAGATGTCAGCCTTGCTCGCCATCAACACGGTCGAAAAATTTGCGGTCGCCGGGCGGCTCCTCAGTTTTTCAACCAGCTGACGTCCATCCATTCCCGGCATCTTGTAGTCGCAGACCAGCAAATCGGGCGCATCGTCCACGGCCTTCAAGAGCGCGTCCGCAGCGTCGGTCGCAGTCGTGACTTCCGCCATCGGAGTCAAGGCCTGCTGCAGCATCGCCAGCACCATCGGATTGTCGTCCACCAGCAGCAGCTTGACGTTATTTGCCATGGAATTTGCAGTTCTTTACTTCGCCCGCCGATAGTCTCCGCTCTTCCCGCCACTCTTGCGCTCCAGCACGATCTCGCGAATCTCGATGCCCTTGTCCGCGGCCTTGCACATGTCGTAGACGGTCAGCGCGGAACGCTGGCGGCCACCAGAGCCTCCATTTCGACGCCAGTCTCCGCAGTGGTAGCGACTTTGGAGGTAATAGCGACGCCATTCTCGCACAGGCGCAGATCGACATCAACGAGCGCGAGCGGAAGCGGCATGACACATGGGAATCAGCTCCGCCGTGCGTTTCGCGGCCATGATGCCGGCGATGCGGGCCACTTCCAGCGGATCGCCTTTGGGATTTTGGGGAAGCGCAGCCAGCACCGCGGGATTCATCGCAACGAAGGCGCTGGCCTCGGCCTCGCGTCTGGTCGCTGTTTTGCCGGAAACATCCACCATCCGGGCGCGGCCTGCGCGGTCGTAATGGGAGAGTTTGTTCGGCATGCGTGTTCCTATCTTACATGGAGAGTGCGGTAGAGTGCGAGAATTGCATCGATCGGCGTGACAGGGCACACAATCGACGGCATCTACATCGGTTTCATCACCGCAACCCATTCGCCTGCCGCCATGTACTCGCGGTCCGGAGGCAATGACGACGTAGCAATTTGCGCGCGCAGTCGCGGCGATGTCACCCGAACCTTGCCAGACATCAATTCCACCTCTGAATGCTCGAACTCGCCGGACAGGATCGCCGGGAGAAAACGCCGTGAGCCCGTCTTGACGCGGATCTCTTTCTTAAGACGGCTGAAGAAATATCAGGTTGTGCGGAACTTGGCCGGCATAGCGCCTCGAGCATAGGGCGCGCGAAGAGTTCGAAAGTCACCATAGTCGAAACCGGATTGCCTGGCAGGCCGAAGAAATAGGTCGCGCTGCGCAATCCCGCGCACATTTCTCCGCAGCATACGTTTCCGCGACACACCTGCCGAAAACGACGGGGCGACCGGGCTGGATTTTTGCCCCGGTGAAGAAAAATTCCGCGCGCATTTCCGACAAGCACTTGCTCGACCAGATCGTAACGGCCCATCGAGACGCCGCCGGTCAGCAACAGCAGGTCCGCCTTCAGGCCCTCTTCGATCAGTGACGCAATCCTTGCGGTTCGTCGGGGGCAATGGGCAACATAACAGGCTCGCCGCCCGCCTGTTGAATCTGCGCGGCCAGCGAATAGCTGTTCGAATTGCGAATCTGAGTTGGCCCTGGTGTGGCTTCGATGCCCACGATCTCGTCCCCGGTGGTCAGCACGGCGACTCGCGGACGTCTGTAGACCGGCAAGCAGCGATTTGCCCGCAGACGCGGCGAGGGCGATAGCCGCCTCATTCAAACGAGCACCGCGATCGAGCAACACGGACGCCCGCGCGAGCTTCGGCAGCCGCGAGGAACAACGTTTTCCCCCGGCACAACGCTCCTGCTGATCTTCGACGTGGTTTCCCCGCTGCGCGGTGTATTCGACCATCACAACGGCGTCCGCTCCGGCGGGAACCGGCGCCCCGGTCATGATCGCCACGGCTTGCCGGTTACCGATGTTGTTTGGAATTCCGTCGAGCTTCGCCCCAGCTTTGATTTCTCCGATCACATCGAGTGTCGCGGGAAGTTGCGATGAGTCAGAAGAGCGCACCGCATAGCCGTCTCGTGTGGATCGTGGGAAGGGGGGAAGATCTCGGTCCGCCAGCAGCGGTTCAGCCAGAACGCGGCCAGTGGTGGCGAGCAGATCGAGAGATTCTGTGGCACCGGCCGCGACACGAGCCGCCTGCTCCTCAACCGCGCGGAGGGCGTGCGAAAAGCTCAGCACAACAGAATTCAGAGGAGCAGCGGACATGGAGAAATGATACGACAGGAAACGCAGGCCAACCCAGAAGCGTGGCTCGGAAGCTCTACCGGGCCAATTCCTGACCTAGCATTGCGGGATTGCTGGCGAAGGAAAGGCCAGTCTCGAGATCGATGACGCGGTCCTGCACCAGTTGCGCAATTTCTCCATCGAAATGCTGCATGCCGTCAGCCCCGCCAGCTTTGATCGCATCTAACAGATTCTTATTTTCGCGCTCGCCTTTTTCGATGCACTCGCGAGTGCGGGGATTGGATTTCAGAATCTCAAAAGCAGCCACACGCCCGCTGCGATCAGACTTCGACATCAGCCGCTGGCAGACGATGTAGCGAAACGACTTGGCAAAGCGCTCCCGCACCGATTGCTGCTCCGAAGGCGTAAAGGAACTGATGACCCGCTCGACGGTCTTGGATGCATCCACGGTGTTGAGACTGGAAAAAACGAGGTGACCGGTCTCAGCGGCTTCGAGCACGATTTCAATGGTCTCCCGATCCCGCATCTCGCCGACGAGAATAACCTTCGGCGCCTGGCGCATCGCTGATCGCAGAGCGTGGGCGAAGCTGGGCGTATCGCTGTGCAGTTCCCGCTGATGAATCGTGGAGCATTTGTGATTGTGCAAGAACTCGATAGGATCTTCGATGGTGATGATGTGGTAATACTTCTCGCGGTTAATGGCGTCGAGGAGCACCGCCAGCGTGGATGACTTGCCCGATCCCGCCGCCCCCGTCACAAGAACAATTCCATCCCTAAGTTTGGTGACTTCGGATAACTGTTGCGGCAATCGCAGAGACGCAAAGTCGGGTATGACCGTGGGAATAACGCGCATGACGACCGCGCAACTGCCGCGCTGAATAAAAATATTGACGCGGAAACGGGCCAGGCCAGGCAAGCCAAAAGAAATGTCGCAAGCGCCATGCTCGCGGAGGGTCGTGACGGCCTGCTTGTTATCGCCGATCAAGTCGGCGGCGATGTGCCGGGTGTCATCGGCACTGAGGACCGTCAGTCCGGGAACCTGCACCGGAATCATCTGGCCATAGACTTGCACTTGGGGCGGACGGCCCGGCGAAAAAATCAGGTCGCTGATTTTCTCGGCGGCGTGCAGCATGGCACCGAGCAGCGCCGGAGTGGCAACTCTGCCAGTCCCGGAGAACCCTTCTAAGGCAACGGAAATCGGAGCAATTGTTGGTGCTGCCATTCGTCCTCACACCTCGGGAATCGCACGCACCACAGACTTGGAAGAAAACTCAGATGCTTAACTGTACCGCGACGGCGGCCGTGTGCGAAGAACAGCAAGTCCATAGACCTAAGTAACCTCTTGAGTTATGTCCAGGCGCACAAAAGGCGGCTCGCTTGAGCCGCCCTTTGGGATGGTTAGGTCCGGAAGTAACTACTTTGTAGACTTCTTCTTCGTCCCATAGCTCGTTTCGACCTTCGAACCAAGGCTGGCCAGCAGCTCTTTGGCACTCTGGGCATTCGGACCCGTGGGAGCGATCTCCAAGTATTTCTGGAAAGCCTCCACGGTGCCAGGCGCGGGGATGGTTTTATCCCCTTGCAGAGTTGCTTTCCCTAACAGGTTCACGCCCTTTTGGTAATAGGCTTCTGCCCGGGTCGGGTCCGCCGCAATGCACTGATCGAATGCCTTGATTGCATCGTCGGGCTTGCCGGCGTTGGTGAGAACCGCACCGATATTGAAGTATGCCTGGGCTGCGGAACCAGGGTCGGTCTGGGCGGAAATCTGGTAGGTCTTGATTGCATCATCAATCTTGCCAGCCTTGGCGTAGGCGTCCGCCAGGTTGTTGTAATAAGCAGCCAGGTTCTTGGCTGCGTTGGGATCCTTATCGTTAGTGGTGGACTTCTTCAGATCCACGGCCTTCTGATAAGAATCCACAGCCGAGTTGAGGCGCTTCTGTTTTTCAGCGGGATCCGTCTGCTTCGGTGCCGACATGCGATAGTAGTCGCCAAGTTTGAACCAGATCAGATCGCGGGTCGCGTCCATCTGAGTGGCCTCGGTCAGGGCCGCAATAGCACCATCGAGGTCTCCCGAATCAGCTAAGGTCTTGGCGGCGTTCAGCTTCTCGTTCAGCGACTTGACGGTATTGGTTTCCTTCGATTGCTTGGCCTGGGCCTCCTGCATCTGCTTCATTTGCTCGGGTGTAAGTCCCTGGCCTTTGGCGGCGGCTTCCTGATCCTTCTTTAAGTCAAAGGGCAGTTCGTTCTTGTCGAGGTTGACCTGGAAACCTTTGACGTGGTCGAGTTCCTTATTCGCCTTCGCATCGTCGGCGGTCTTGTAGAGAGTGACGAGATACTTGCCGGGCGAGAGCCCTAGCGAAAAATATTCGCCCTTCTTGTTGGTCTTCAGCGTGTACTTCTGGCCGTTGTCCATATTGGTCCAGACCACCACTGCGTCGGGGATGGGATTCCCCTGGGCATCCTTACAAACGCCCTCCACTGACCCTGATGCCTGGGCGAGGACCATAGGTGCACACAGCCCAAGCGCCAGTGTTGTGAATAGAAGAATTGCGAAGTACTTTTTCATTTTGCCTCCCGGCAAAGTCGAATTTTGCTGGCCGATTCCTGCTAGTCGATCAAAATCCATTCCCACGAATGTCTATCTTGCCGCGTACAAAATCGGATCTTGTATACCCGCTGCCTCAAAGGCGCGCAGGCGCAACACACAGCTATCGCAGGCGCCACAGGCCTGATCCTCGCGGCTGTAACATGACCAAGTTAAATCGAACGGAGCACCCAGTTCAAGGCCAAGCCGCACAATATCGGTTTTGCGCATGGCAATGAGCGGAGTGACGATTTCAATCAAACCTTCCTTCGTGCCCGCCTTGACCACTTCATTGAACGCCTTGTAGTACGCCGGCCGGCAATCGGGATAGCCCGAACTGTCCGGTTCGACTGCGCCAATGTACACCCTTTCCGCGCCCAGCACCTCCGCCCAACTCACGGCCACGGCCAAAAAATGCGCATTGCGGAAAGGCACGTAGGTGACGGGAACCGTGTGTCCGATCTCCTCAGCAGTAGGCACGTCGATAGCATCGTCGGTTAGTGCCGATCCGCCTATGGCGCGCAGTGCGTCGTTCCGGACCATGAGCTTGTCGTGAATCTTCATCCGCTGGCAGATGGCAAGAAACGACTGGCGTTCACGCTCCTCGGTCCGCTGGCCATAGCTGACGTGGACGGCGGCAGTCTCGTGGTCGCGGACGGCCAAAGAGGAGCAAACGCAGGAGTCCATTCCGCCACTCAATAGCACAACTGCGCGAGATCGCTTTGAGTTCGTCATCATGAAACATTGCTGATTCTTCATTGCTGATGGACTTCCTGGTTTTCAATCAGCAATCAGAAATCAGCAATCAGAAATCATCAATCAACAGTCCCTAGACCCCTTTCACCGCCGGATCCCATATGAACTTGTGCAACTGCAAGCCCAGCCTGGCGGGAACGTTGTCGGCAAGCATCCACTCCGCCAGTTCCTGAGGATCGAGCAGGCAGTGCGAGCTGTCGCGAGCGCCGGTCGCGTCTTTGCGAAATGCAGGAGAAAACAGGACCGCATTCACCCGCTCGCTGAGATCATGCCTCTGAGTGAACTCCCGTGCAAAGTCATAGTCGATACGGCTGCTCAGAACAAACTTGACCTCATCATGAGGACACAGAGTCTCAAGGTTCTCCATGCAAAACGTATCGCCCTCGCCCGAGTCCGGGCACTTCACGTCGACGATCTTGATGACGCCCGAGGGCACCCGCTCCAGTGGCCGCTCTCCGCTGGTCTCGAGCAGAACCTTGTAACCCTCGTCGAGAAGAGCCCGCATCAAGGGCACGACTTCGCGCTCCTGCAGCATCGGCTCGCCGCCAGTGATCTCCACTAGTCCGGCGCCAGGACTCAGGTGCGCGACTTCGCCGAGAACCTCCTCGATATCCATCTTGCGGCCGCCCTGGAACGTGTATTCACTGTCGCACCATGAGCACCGCAGATTGCACCCCGTCAGGCGAACAAAGACACACGGCAGGCCGGCATAGCGTCGACTCTCCTTGCAGCGACTTGTAAATTTCGGTGATCTGCATCGTAGTGCCGCCGGCTCGGTGGCTGTCCTGCGGGCGTCGCATCCGCGCTGCGGACTGTTATTCCGAGTACTTCGCGGTGGTCGTGTCCGTCTCGAAGACAGTTACATCCTTCACGCGCACGCGGCCGCTGGTCACGGCCTGCAGCCGGGTGTTCGACTCGTCGTAGAAATATTTTGCCAGATTCTCCGCCGACGGATTGATCACGGTGAACGGCTCGATCTCGTTGATCATCTGGTGATCCAGGCGCTCGATGACGTGCTTCATGACTTCGCGCAAGTCTTTGAAGTCGAGCAGCAGGCCGGCTTTATCCAATTCCGCCCCCGCCAGAGTGACCCGGATCTTGTAGTTATGGCCGTGCGGATTCTCGCACTTGCCCTTGTAATTGCGCAGGTAGTGACCCGCCGCAAACGTATCCTCAACGGTGACTTCGAACATGATCCCCCAGCAGCCGGGCCTCAACCCTAGGCGGGCTACGCTCGATCGCGAACCATCTATTGTACCGCTGGAATGGCGGTGCCGGAGCAGCCGCTTGACTCGATTCCACCTAGGACTGTAGCTTGCCTAATCGTGATTCCACCCCAAGGAGCGCGCATGCTGCGTCGGAAATTGCCCGTCTTTCTGCTTTTCACACTGTCGTTGGCTGTGGGTCTTTCGGCCCAGAACCGGCCTGAGGCTGCCGAGTTCGACGTCAAGGAAAACTACACGAAGTACGAGTACCGAATCGCGATGCGCGACGGCGTTCACCTGTTCACTTCAGTCTACGTGCCGAAAGACACTTCGCATGCGTACCCATTCCTGATTGACCGCACGCCCTATAGCGTTGGGCCTTACGGAGTCGACCTGTACCGCGCGCAACTCGGCCCTTCGCCCGATTTCGACAAAGCGGGCTACATCTTCGTCTTTCAGGACGTGCGCGGCCGCTACATGTCAGAAGGCACGTTCATCGAGATGCGCCCGCACATCGACAGCAAGAAATCGAAACAGGATGTGGACGACAGCACCGATCTCTACGACACCATCGACTGGCTGCTCAAGAATGTCCCGAACAACAACGGCAACGCGGGGATTTGGGGAATCTCGTATCCCGGCTTCTTCACCTCGGCGAGCATCATCGATTCCCATCCCGCGCTGAAGGCCGCTTCACCGCAGGCTCCCATGACCGACCTTTTCATGGGCGACGACGCATACCACGGCGGCGCGTTCATGCTGGCAGCGAACTTCGGTTTCTACAGCCAGTTCAAGCCTCAGGAGAATCCTCAACTTCCGCCGAAGGGATCCGTACCCTTCGACTGGGGCACCAAAGATGGGTATGAATTTTTTCTGCAGGCCGGACCGCTGTCGAATTTAAAGAAATATCTTGAAGGCAAGAGCGCGCTCTGGGACGACCAAGTGGGGCACAATACCTACGACGCGTACTGGAAGGCGCGCAATCTGGCGCCGCACATGAAGAACATTCACTGCGCCGTACTGACCGTCGGTGGATGGTTCGACGCCGAGGATCTTCAGGGACCATTCACGACGTTTCATTCGATCGACAAGAACAATCCCGGAATCTTCAACGCGCTCGTCATCGGTCCCTGGGTACATGGCGGTTGGGCTCGTTACGACGGGAACCACCTAGGACGCATAGACTTCGCGGCGAACACAGGCGAGTACTACCGCAAGAACATTCTCTTCCCGTTCTTCGAGCAGTATCTCAAGGGAAACGGAGATGCCAAACTCCCGAAAGCCTACGTCTTTGAAACAGGTACGGATGTGTGGCGGCAATACTCTGCGTGGCCGCCAAAGAATGCCGAATCGAAAACTCTCTACTTCCACGCCAATGGCGAACTCTCGTTCGAACCGCCCGTCGAGGACACTGCCTCATTCGATCAATACGTAAGCGATCCGGCCAAGCCCGTTCCCTTTGTAAACTACGCGGCGCTGAATGTGCCGCAAGAATACATGCTGTCAGACCAACGCTTCGCCGATAGCCGCACCGACGTACTCGTCTACCATACGCCCGTGCTGCAGGAAGACGTGACAATTGCCGGACCGATCTCGCCGCGACTTTATGTCTCGACCAGCGGCACGGACTCCGATTGGGATGTAAAGTTGATCGACGTATATCCGGCCGACTACCCAGACAGCAAGCTGGACGCGCCTCGGCCCGAAGACCGCGACAGACCCAGAAAGGACGTTCCCGCCCCGCCCTTCACCATGGGTGGATATCAGCAACTCGTGCGCGGCGAGCCCTTCCGGGGCAAATTCCGCCACAGCTTCGAAAAGCCGGAAGCCTTCACGCCCGGCAAGGTGGAAGAAATCACTTTCACCATGCAGGACATCAACCATACCTTCCGCCGCGGCCACCGCATCATGGTGCAGGTGCAGAGTTCGTGGTTCCCGCTCACCGACCGCAACCCGCAGACCTTCGTGAACATTCCTGACGCTAAGCCCACCGACTTCGTCAAGGCGACAGAGCGTGTGTATCACACGAAAGCGGAAGCATCGGGAATTGCAGTGGGAGTCGTTAACGGCAAATAGTTGATAACAATGTAGATGCGCTTTACTCGGTCATTCAGTTCATGTGATCCCGAAGAATTCCTCCACCGCTTTCATGTCCGTCGTCTTCTTGTAATTCGGAAGGCTTTCGACAAAGACGCGCCCGTACTGCTTCTTCAGAATGCGGTTATCGAGCAGCACGAGAAGCCCTCGGTCGTGCAGCGAGCGAATGAGTCGCCCAAATCCCTGTTTCAAAGTAATCACCGCAGCCGGAACCTGATATTGAAAGAACGCGTTTCCGCCGTCGGCGTCAATCATCTTCACCCGCGCAGCAACGACAGGGTCGCTAGGCACGGCAAACGGCAGGCGATCGATGATCACGCAGCTGAGCTGCTCGCCCTGCACATCCACACCCTGCCAGAACGACGACGTAGCGAACAACACTGCATTCGGAGTCAGGCGGAACTCCTCGAGCAGCGCGGTTTTCGGCGCATCGCCCTGCTTTAAGATGGGGAACTCGACCTCGCCCAGCAGTCGCTGGTAGATATCATTCATCTGCGCGTAGCTGGTGAACAGAACGAAGGCCCGGCCACGCGTGATCTCCAGTAGCCTGCGAATTCGTTCTGCGGCCTTCACGGTAAATTGCGGAGTGCGCGCATCGGGCAAGTCCGGCGGCACGTAGAGTAGCGCCTGGCTCTCATAATCGAAGTGCGAAGGTAGCACTGACTCGCGTGCGTGCTGAATCCCAAGCCGCTGCCGGATGTACTCAAACCCTCCGCCCACGGCCAGGGTGGCTGAAGTCAGCACGGCACACTCCAGCTTCGACCACAAGCATTCGCGCAGGATGGGACCAACGTCAATCGGCGTCGCCTGCAGGAATACATTTTGTCTCCCTCGCGTGGGACCGTCTGCTCCCGACGCCGCATCCCGCGATCCCCAGCGCCCCCCTCGCCGCTCAATCCAGAAAACCGTGTTGCGGTCTTCAGATTCCATCGCGTATCCGAGTTGCACCTGGATTTCCTGCGTCCTGCGCACGAAGTTGAAGACTTCTTCCGGCTTCTGCGGTAAGCCTTCCAGCTCGCCAGTCAGCCGGGTAAGCGCTTGGTTCAGCCCAACAAACTCGTCTCCGTTTTCCTCCAGAAATTCCCGGCGAGTCTCGAACGCGAAGCGTCCATCTCCGGGCGGCAACAGCGAAAAAAAGAACTGCGAGCGCTCTCGCAAACTGCCCAACGCTCCTGAAATTGAAGCCGAAAGCATGCGGTTGTGCTGCATCGAATTCTCGACATCGCGTGCCAGATCTTCCACGCGCAAATTGCTGACTGAGATGCCGAAATAGTTCCCGGCCACAGCTTCCAGTTCGTGGGCTTCATCGAATACTACCGCGGCGGCCTCGGGAAGGATTCCCGCATCCGGTGCCCCCTCAGCCTGCAACTTAATGGCGAGATCGGCAAAGAACAGGTGATGGTTGACGATGATGATGTCGCTCTCCATCGCCTTCCGCCGCATCTCGGTGATGAAACAACGCTCAAACTCGCTGCACTTCCGACCAATGCATGCGTCGGCACGGGCGTCGAGTTTGTGCCACAGCAAGCTGGCCTCGGGCAGTTCCGCCAACTCAGCCCGATCGCCCGTTCCGGTGGTCTTTTCCCAGGCTGCGATGGCTCGATACTGCTCGATCTCTTCCAAACCACTTAGCACGGGTTGATCCGTTAGGTCGTAAAGTTTCTTACGGCACAAATAATTATTGCGCCCCTTCATGTAACAAACCGACAGGCGGCCGGACGTATCCCCGTATAAAGCCTGCTCCAGAAAAGGAACGTCTTTGTAAAACAATTGCTCCTGCAGATTCTTCGTGCCGGTCGAGATAATGACTCGTTTCCCCGACCGGATGACCGGCATCAGGTACGCCAGCGTCTTCCCAGTTCCGGTGCCCGCTTCCACGATCAAGTGACGCTTTTCCTCCAGCGCCTGCTCGACGGCTTGAGCCATTTGCAGCTGGCCGCGCCGGAATTCATACGCCGGATGCTCGCGCGACAGCACTCCGCCGGGGGCGAAGAACCGATAAAGCGAAGCGTCCTTGCCGCCAGGCGCAGAGCGGTTCGGCGGGACGGAAGACGCGGGCTGGGAACTTAAAGCCACAGGAGTCTCTATAATAGCTACTTCAGCCGCACACAGCGACACCGCGCATTGTTGGGACAGCGGCCTTAGCCTGCGCTCAGCGCAGCCGAAGGAGCTGTCCGGCCGACTCGAAGAGTCAGCGGCGCTGGACGAGTGCAGAAAGCATTGAGCCTGCGGCTCAAGGACGCCCCTTCGGCTGCGCTCAGGGGCAGGCTAAGGCGGCCGTCCCCACATTAAAGACCTAACTTGACTCAGCCTACATACAACTCGACCAGCACTCTCGCCACTACCGCCGCCGGCATCCCCACAATCGCCATCGTGGGACGTCCCAACGTTGGCAAGTCCACCCTCTTCAACCGCATCGTTGGCTCGCGCCGCGCCATCGTCGGGGACGAACCCGGCATAACCCGCGACCGTCTCTATGGCGATGCCGAATGGGAAGGCCGGCGTCTCCGCATCGTTGATACCGGGGGCATTCTGCCCGAAGAAAAAGATCTGATCCCCTCGGAAATTTATCGCCAGGCTCGCGTGGCGCTCAATGAGGCTGCGGCCATCATCATGGTGATCGACGGGCGCACCGAACTCGCCGGCCCAGACCTTGAACTTGTGCGACTCCTCCGCAAAGCGAATCGGCCTCTCTTCCTGGCCGTCAACAAAGTCGACAGCGAGAAGCAGTCGTCACTCATCAACGATTTCCACCGGCTGGGCATACAGAAGATGTTTCCGATCTCCGCCGAGCACGGTCGCGGCGTCGACGACCTGCTCGACGCGGTTGTTGAGAGTCTGCCAGCATCCGAAGCCCCCACCATCGAAGTCACAGAGGACACTGAGGATTCCTCCGGCGCAGATCCGACTTCCGAAGCCGACTATGCTCACGAGGTGAAAGTCGCCATCATCGGCCATCCCAATGTCGGCAAGTCAACGCTTCTGAACTGTCTGACCTCATCCGACCGGGCGATCGTTTCGCCCATTCCCGGCACCACGCGCGATGCGGTCGACGAAATCATCGAGCACAATGGGCGCCGCTTCCGCTTCATCGATACCGCCGGCATCCGCCGCAAAGGCAAGACTCATCTGATGGCAGAAAAGCTCTCAGTCGTAATGGCGCGCAAGCATCTGGAAGGCGCCGACATTGCGCTGCTGGTGATCGATGCCACCGAAGGCGTGAGTCAACTGGACGCCTCCATCGCCGGATACGCCCACGAAAGCGGCCGTTCCATCATCATCGTGGTCAACAAGTGGGATCTGGTCATCAGCGGCAAAGAGAAGGAGACTCGGCCCACGAAGGGCGAACGCATGCGCGCGAGCAAGCGCCCCGGTGACCGCGACGCATACGAGGAACGTCTGCGTTACGAACTCAAGTTTCTGAACTACGCTCCGATCGTCTTCATCTCCGCCCAAAGCGGCAAGGGCACTGAGAAGATCTTCCCGCTGCTGGAAGAAGTGGCGACCGAGCGCCGCAAGCGCGTCACCACATCGCAAATGAACCGCTTCATCGAGCATGTAGACTTCGAACGCGCCTCGGTCCCAATGCGCCAGCGCGTGAAGATTCTGTACATGACTCAAGCTTCGGTGGCGCCGCCCACGTTCGTGCTCTTCACCAACCGCGCCGTGAAACTGCATTTTTCTTACCAGCGCTTTCTGGAGAATCAAATCCGCGAGGCTTTCGGCTTCGTCGGCACGCCGATCTGGATCAAGAACCGAGCCAGGAATTCGTAGAGCCAAAGCACTCATGGGGAGACGGCCGCCTCGGCTGTCCGCCGGGCAAAGCCCGGCTTCTGAACCTATCGCGTGAAGGATGGAACTCGGCGCTGATCGGCCAAAAACGCAACTCTGATGATTCCGGCCGAGCGCACTCCGTCCAGCACAATCTTGACTCTGCCGTATCGGGCGCGTGCATCTGCTCGGAGGTATACCTTTCGTTCGACGTCGAGATCCGTCAGGCGGGCTTGAATCTTTCTCGTCAGATAATCGGAACAATTTGATCGCTGCCAAGAAAGACCTTACCGTCGCGCTTGATCGAAACCTGCAACACGTCGTCGCGGAGCGCCCCCGACATTGAAACGGGACGCAATATCCTCAGGAGCTCGATGCTCATCCCGTGGTGTGGGTTATAACTCATCGTTTCCGCAATCAATTCGGCAAACACCAGCACCACCATGATCGCGGCGAACGCGGTCGTATCCATGCCGCTCAACAACTTTGGAACGTTTGGAGACTTGATCGGCATCTGAGATGCCTCCTATTCCCCCGCCACTTCTTGCCCTTTCGTCAGCAACCCCACCCGCTGCACACCCGCGTGATGCGCCAGATCGATCACATCGGCGACATACAGAAAGTCGACGTCAGCATCGCCCCGCACGAACGCCACTTTCTCGGCTCGCTTCAAGTAAATCTGCGCCAGCCGCGTCTCCAAATCCGCCCAGCGCACTTCGTCTCGATTGATCTTCACCGTCGGCGGCGCATCCTTCGCGGTCCACACGACCTGAATCACGACCGTCCGCTCGGACTCGGGTTGAGAAGCCGGATCCTTCGGGGGCTGCGGAAGTTGGACCTTCTCCTGGTATTCCTTGTCCATCGACACCACCAGCATGAACATAATGATCAGAGTCAGCAGCACGTCGATCAGCGGCGTGACGTTAATCTGCGGACCGCGCGCACCCCCGCCTGCCATTGAGAAACCCATACCAGTTGCTCCTCTCGGGGCACGCGCGTGTCTGCAACATCAGACACCTCTTATCGGCAGTGAGTTCCCCATGCGGGCGCGCAATCTTGCATCTTCCCGGCCATACCGTGCATCATTGGGACAGATGGTCGCGCGCGGAACAGGCGGCCTGCTGCGCAACTCTCAAGGCATGATCCGCTAGACCCATGACTCGTTCGTCGCGACTCGCACTGCTGACTCTGTTCGCCGCCCTGCTAGCTCCATTCGCACGTACGCAAGATAATTTTGAAATTCAGGTTTACGGCGCCGACACTGTTCCACCACATACGACGATGGTTGAGATCCATTCCAATTTCACCGTCGACGGCAGCAAGACCGTGCAAGACGGCATGCTTCCCACCAATCACGCCCAGCATGAAACGCTGGAATTGACCCAGGGAATCACCGACTGGTCTGAGGTGGGCTTCTACGTTTTTACGAGCATTCAGCCCGGGACAGGCTGGCAGTGGGTAGGCGATCACATTCGCCCCCGCGTGCGCGCTCCTGAAAGCTGGCACTGGCCCGTGGGCGTGAGCCTATCGCTGGAATTCGGCTACCAGCGCCCCGCCTACTCACCCGACACGTGGACGCTGGAAATTCGCCCCATCGTCGACAAGAAAATCGACCGCTGGTATTTTGCGTTCAATCCGGCACTCGAGCGCTCGCTTCACGGTCCGAGCGTGAATCAGGGCGTGACATTCTCCCCGGCCGCCAAATTCAGCTACGACTTCACCAAGAAGATTGCGGGCGGACTGGAGTACTACGCGTCCTACGGACCGCTGGCGGGCTTTGACTCGCTTAGAAACCAGCAACAGCAGATCTTTCCCACGATTGATGTCGATTTCGGCCCGCAGTGGGAGTTCAACTTCGGAGTGGGCATCGGCGCCACCAGTTCCACCGATCACCTCATTGTGAAATGTATCGTGGGCCGGCGATTCTCATGGCCCCACGCAAGGACTGCGAAGTTTCAGCCTCTCGCGCAGCCTTGAGTCCGATCTTCAACCGCGCGTCTTCCGGAATCACTCGTAGCGCAAGGCTTCGACTGGATCAAGTTTCGACGCCCGCAACGCCGGGACCAGCCCGCTGATCACACCCACCACCAGCAAGACCGCGGTCGACAGAATCACAGTCATCATTGAAATCCGCAGATGAATGTCCCCCTGCCCCGAATCGTCCTCAAACAGCGGGCCCATCATCGGCAGGGTGCCGACAGACCACGCAATCAGATAAGACAACAACACTCCGATCGCTCCCCCGATCAGCATGATCAACAAAGTCTCCGCCAGGAATTGCAGCTTGATATGGCGCTTGCGGGCTCCCAGCGCTCGGCGCAGGCCGATTTCGCGGATGCGTTCGTCCACCGACACCAGCATGATATTCATCACGCCCACACCCCCGATCCCAAGCGTTAAGGTGCCGATGAACGTCAGCAGCACTTGTAACCCAATGGTCAGCGCATCGATGACCGGACGAAATTCATCGCGCCCGAACATCTGAAATGCCTTGGGATCGGTGGGCGAAAAGTTCTGCCGCGTCGCCACCGCAGCAAGCACTTGAGCCATCGCCTTCTTTTCGAATTGTGGCGCGATGGGCTCAAACACCATCACAGCGGCATAGCGCGTATTCCACAAATCACCCGCCGCCGAATACGGAATCCACGATGAATCGTCGTCGCTGGAAAAGTAATTGCTCAGCTGAATCTTCCGCGCCATCACGCCGACCACAGTGAAACGTACGCCCGACACCTGCACCGTCTCGCCGACTGCCGGTCGCCCGCTGAACAACTCTTCCTTCAGCCGTCCCCCCAGGAAAATCACGCGCCGCCGTTCGATCTCGTCCTCGGCGTTAATCCAGCGACCTTCCGACGGAACCTCATTCCGCATTTCGCCATATTCCGGACAGACCCCGCGCACCGGCGCAGTACCCACCATGCGGTCGCCGTAAGCAATTCCCGGCCGCCGAACGGTCTCGAGGCAAACATGTTTCACCAGCGGAGCCGTCGCCTTCACCATGTCGAGATCAGCCTGTTCCAGAACAACCTTCTTCCCGGCGCGCTGCCCGCCGGGCTGCTCACTGGTCTGCTGCGGCCAGCAGATGACCACGCTTTTGCCGAACGCGTCAAAGCCATGCACCAGCACACTGCGGAAACTATTCCCATACGCGATCAAGAGAGTAACAGTCGCGATGCCCCATACGATCCCCAGCATAGTGAGAAAGCTACGCGTCACGTTGCGCTTCAGCGCAATCCAAGCTTCGAAAATGATCTCAATCAACATTTCCGAGAATCTTTCGAAATAGCCAGGTTTCCTTGGTGAACCTTCGTGTCCTCAGTGGTTGCAGTTTCTTACCCGCCCGCCTCATATCTCAATGCTTCAATCGGATCAATCGACGCCGCTCTCCGCGCCGGATACAAAGCCGCACCCACGGCAATCGTTCCTAATAACCCGGCGGCAATCAACCCCGAACTCCAACTCGGAATCAGCCCTGCAAAGAAATCGGGCATCGGCAACATATTCACCAAGGCGCAGAATCCAAACGCAGCACCCAAACCGATCCCTCCACTCAACAACGCGATGATTAGCGCTTCAATAAAGAATTGCCGCAGAATCGTCCCCGCTGGAGCGCCAATCGCCTTGCGCACCCCAATCTCCCGAGTCCGTTCCCGCACCGCGACCAGCATCACGTTCATGACTCCAATGCCACCCAGCAGCAAGGTCACAATTCCCACTGCTCCCAGGAAGAATTTCATCCCGTCGGTCATCGTCTTGAATGCCTGCGCTTCCTGCACCGTATCCCAGATCGGACACGCTTCCTTGTCGTTGGGATCGTAACGATGCATGCGCGCCAATGCTGTGCGCACTTCGCGCTTACAAGCAGAATGTTGCTCGACTGATTTCGGTGTCACCAAAAGCTGATCGAACGTGGAATCGGTGCCGGGAGGCTTGTCGGGAAAGTCGCGGCGCATCGCGGCAAAAGGCAGAAAAACTTTGTTCACATCCCAGCCGTCATAACTGGAATCCTGCTTCTTTTTCGCCATCACGCCAATCACGGTGTAGGGAAAATCGTTCAGATAGATCGTGTCGCCCACCGGATTTCGCCCAGGGAACAACTGCTTCGCCGCGTCCGAACCGAGGAATGCCACTCGCCGGGCCTCGCGCATGTCGTCCCAGTCGTAGAAACGTCCCGCGCCCACATCGAGGCTCCGAATGTACCCAAAGGGCGGATAGGAGCCTGTCACCGTGAACGCGGCGTTATTGAAATTGCTGTGCACGCGCACGGTATCTTGCTCGAGTTCCGGAATCGCATACTCACAATCCGGCGACTCCGCCTGCACCACCGGAACATCCTGATCTTCCCAATGCACAACACGCCCCGCGTGAGTACCACCCGCCTGCAGGCTGGTCCGTCCGTGGAAAACAATCATCACATCTTTGCCCAGGTTCCGAGCCTGCTCTGCCTGTCCCTTGCGCAGCCCTTCGCCAGCCGCCACCATCAGCACGATCGAAACGATGCCCCAGGCAATGCCGAACATCGTAAGAAAGGCACGCAGTTTGTGGGACCAGAGGGTTCGTAGAACGTCGAAAATGAGATCCCGTACCGTCATAACACTTGGTTGGACGAGGCCGGAGAGAGAACGTAATCTCCCGGACCGGCCTACCCTTAGATACGTGCTTGGGTGGATTTTTGTTGCAGAAAAAATGAGGCTGAAAACGATCGCAAAGTTGCGTTGCCGGAACGCGCTGAGGGTCGTGAAATCGACTACCCGCTCTTAGCGGAAAGATTCTTCTCCATGGTTAACAACGGCGTTCCAAACAGATCTCGAGGACCATCCTCTGTGCGCCGAAAACCGGCACCTTCATAAAGGCAGATCGCTGCCTTTAGAAAAGGCGTCGTACTAAGAAATACCCGGCAGCAGCCTTGGCCGACTGTCCAGTCCTCGACACATTGGAGCAAACGGGCCCCGACTCTTAATCCCCTTGCTGCCGGCAGAACGCCCATCCCCCGCATATAGACCGACTGTCCCTTCACCACCGCCGCCACACTTCCGAACAACGTCGCCCCTTGGGAAGCAACCCAGGTTGGGCCTTCCCGCATGCGAGCCAGGATCTGATCGGCGTTCGGAGTCGTGGCCGCAAAGCCTTGCCGGGTATAAAGGCCTTCATACTCCACAAAGGATTCGTGGAGCACATTGGCAATGGCCACCGCATCTTGCGGCCCCGCATCATGAATCTGAATCTCAAGTGAGGGCTGCATTCCCTGGCATCCCTAGTTCGGGTTTCTGTCGTCACGATTTAACCGCGGCCGCGCTGACCTTTTCCAGCCATCCGTCAAATTCTCTGAGCGCCAGCTCACACTGCAGCCGGTGCCGTTCTTTTCGGTCGCGGATCCTCTTCTCCAGCGGAGGCAGGAGATCAAAGGTGATGTTGGCCGGTTGAAAGTTCTTGCCCTCCGCGTGGGTGACGTAGTGGGTTAGCGATCCGAAAGCGGAAGCCCGGGGAGCAGGGGGCATTTCAGCCTCAGAAGCAAGTGCGGCCGCATGCCTCCCGGCCAACAACCCAGTCGCGATCGATTCCACGTAGCCTTCCACTCCGCAAATCTGTCCCGCGAAAAAAACTCGCGAATGAACCTTCATTTGCAGGGTGTCACGCAACAGAGTGGGCGCGTTGATGTAAGTGTTGCGGTGAATCTGCCCATAGCGCAAAAATCGCGCCTTCTCCAGACCCGGAATCAGCCGCAGCACCCGCGCCTGCTCACCGAACTTCAAATGATTCTGAAACCCAACCAGATTGTAGGAATCCGCCCGCAGGTTCTCCTGCCGCAGCTGCACGACCGCGTAAGGCATTTTGCCCGTGCGCGGATTGATCAGCCCCACCGGCTTCATCGGGCCGAAGCGCAGCGTGTCCCGCCCGCGGCGCGCAATCTCCTCAATCGGCAGGCAACTCTCGAAGTAGTTCAGCTTCTCCCATTCGCGCTCTTCTACGGACTGTGCTGCCAGCAGTTCATCGTAAAAGCGGCCGTACTCCTCCGGCGTCATCGGACAATTGATGTAATCCGCCGATCCCTTGTCGTACCGCGCTGCCATGTAGACCCGCTCCATGTCAATCGAATCAGCTTCCACGATTGGACTGATCGAGTCGTAAAAATAGAGATGGATTCTATGGGGAGCGGTCGCCCCCGCTCGCTCGCTGCATGAGTTGTCAACGGCTTCGCTGAGCCGGGCAATCTCAGAAGCCAGCGCCTCAGACGTGAGCGGGCCAGTGGCGATGATTGTGATGCCGTCCGCTTCATCGACCACCGTCACTTCCTCCCGCCGCACCACAATCCGCGACTCTCGCGAGATCGCCTCCGTCACTCGCGCCGCGAATGTAACCCGGTCCACCGCCAGTGCATGCCCTGCCGGAACCGCACACTCCCGCGCAATCTGCAGCAGCAGTGAACCCGCGCGCCGCATCTCTTCCTTCAGCAGCCACGGAGCCGTGTTCTCGCTATCCGACTTGAGCGAGTTCGAGCACACGAGTTCTGCAAAATCCGCGGTCTGGTGAGCCGGAGTCGAGCGCACTGGACGCATTTCGAAAAGCTCGACGTCGAGTCCCCGCTGCGCGCACTGCCACGCAGCCTCGGACCCGGCCAACCCGCCTCCGATGATCTTGATGGTCGTCATTCTTGTTTATTTCTTTCCTCGGCGTTTTACCCGCGGCTCGTGAATCCTCTCGTGCCTTTTCAGCATTTCGACGAACGCCTGAATCTTTCGGGCTCGCGTCTCCTCCTTCTTCACGGTCTGGATGCGAAACAGCACGGCATACCGGTTCGCGCCGTCCAGCGCTCGAAAGAATTCAGAAGCCCGCGGACTCGCATTCAATGCCGCCTGAAAATCCTCCGGGACAGTGGCGCCCTTGGGCGAGTCATACGCGGCAGCCCACCTTCCGTCTTTCTTTGCCGCCTCAATCGCCTCCAGGCCCGCAACCTTCATCCGCCCGCTTACGATCAGAGCCCCTGCTTTATCGCGGTTGATCTTCGACCAAATACTCTTCGCCGAACGAGGAAGGAATCGTTGCAGCCACGCATTTTCACTTTCGCCCCGCTTCTGCCCATCAATCCATCCATAACACAGCGCCAACTCGAGGGCTTCTGCGTAGGTTACAGATCGCAAGCCTGCCCCTTTCTTCGCCAACCGCAGCCACAAGCCCGATGACTTGCGATGATTCTTCTCAAGCCATTCGGCCCATGCGGCCTGTGTCTTAAATAGCCGAACCAGAGCGCCGTCGCTCTTGCTCTTCGTTCCATTCATGTTCAAGCTGCCTTCTCCGCCAATCGCCGCAGGGCTTCATCGATCAGCAGCACGGGCCGCCACTGATCGCGAAAGGTCGCTCCCATCTTTGTGTACAACTCGATCGCCTTCTGGTTCCAGTCGAGCACCTCCCAGTGTATTCCGCAACCGTGCTCGTCGACGGCTATGCGCGCGACCGCAGCTAGCAGTGCCGTTCCAATGCCGCGCTGGCGGAATGCCTCCCGCACAAACAAGTCCTCCAGAAACAATCCGCGACCTGTCCACGTCGAATAGTAACCAAAAAAGACGGCGTACCCCGCCGGACGGCCTTCCCACTCGGCGATGAGCGCGCGGAAACGCGGGTTCTGCCCGAACCCATCCCGCGCCAGGTCCTCTTCGCGGATGGTGACCAGCTCGAGTTGACGCTCAAACTCCGCGAGCTCTCGAATCATGGTGCGGAGCACTGCGGCATCATGAATGGTTGCGGGACGAATCTGAAGCATGGCAGGCGGCACTCCCTCGGGTATCGAATGTCGGTCGTCAAACGTCGATTAATGCAAAACGGGCGTGGCATTCGTGCCAATGCAGACCCATGTCCCGTGCTTGAATACCCAGGTATCTACAAAGCGTTCGCGCCGCGAGTACGGCTTGCCGCCTTCGACACCTTTCACTTTCATCACGCCGGTGGCAATGGCCACATTCCCGTACACATGCACATTGAACGACTCCGGTGCAACCTGTTGCTGCTGCGCACCAGGGTCCGGCGCCGACGATTTCACACTGGCCAAAAATTCAGCCTTGGTCTGCACCGAGCCATCGTCATTCACGAGCACCATTCCATCGTCAAGGATGGAATCCAGCGCTTTGGTGTCGCCGGACTTATATGCCTGATTCCACAACTGTTCAAGAGCAACAATTTTCGACTTCGTGGCAGCATCGGTATCTTGGGCCCAAACCGTCGTCGTGCATAACGTGGTGCAGAACGTGCAACAGAACAACGCGGTCACAAGCCAGATCAGTTTCATGAACTCTCCTCGACTCCATGCACTCTAAGAAAAACGTCGCGGCGTGACAAGTATCTCTTCACTATAGGTGTTTCAGTGCACACGCCCTGCACGAAATGATCCGATCTGCGATGATGAAGAACAATCTGTTCCACTCTCAATCTTGGAGAATTCGATGGCGCGCATCCGCCTTGTCAGCCCGGAATCGGCCAATGCCGAAGTAAGGGAAATCTACGAAAAGACGCTGCGCGGTAAGCCCGGCAACGCCCAGAAAGCGCTGGCGCACCGTCCGGAGATGCTCAAGAATTTTCTCGGCTTCTACGCGACCGTGGGACGCTCCCTGGATCGCAAGCTCTATGAACTCATCTACCTCCGTGTCTCGCTCATCAACGGCTGCCACTACTGCATTCAGCACCATGTGGCATCCTCAAAGCGGGTGGGGCTGACCGCAGAAGACTGGACGGCACTGAAGGCGGGCGATTATTCCCGCTACAGCGAGAAAGAGCGCGCGGCTCTCACCTACGTCGAAAAACTGACGCGCACGCCCCATGATATCGGTGATGCCGATTTTGCCGTGCTGAACAAGCATTTCCCGGAACCAGAAATCGTCGACATCCACCTGCTGACGGGCCTCGCGAACCTCACCAATCGTTTCACTGACCCGCTGGGACTGGAAGTGGAGTTCCCGGAGGAGAAGGTTTAAACGTTCGCAATCACCAAATTGCTACAGAATCTCCCGCGCGTCCCCCACGCGCCGAGTGACGCGTTCCCTGTCCAAGTATTCGAGCAGTGGGATGGCATATTTGCGGCTCACTCCGGTCAGTTCCTTGAACTTCGCCACATCCATCTTCGGAGACTTCAATTTCTGTGCGGCGACGAGCCGACGTAACTCTTCGAGCGCGCTCCGGTGAAAAACAAGCTCATCGGAAATCTTGACCAGCATTTTGTCCCTCAACAAGAGCGTGACAATCTTTTGCGCGCGAAACTTGTCCACCTTGAGTCCCGCAATCACTTCGTGTAGCGCGGGGACTTTCAATCCCGCCATGCCAAAGGCTTCCTCGATCTTCTTCTTTGATTCCGTCTCCTCGTTCTTCATGACAACACCGTGCCCAGGCAGCCGCACGACGTCGCCGGCAACTTCGATTTTCTTTTCCCGAACGAGCAGATCAAGTGACGCAGAGAATACTTCCGACGGCGCTTTCACCTGCTCGCGTAACGCTTCCCTCGCGATGCCGTCCACCAGGGAATTCTTCCGATGAAACCCTTCCATCGAACTCACGATTGCTTGCTGGAGCCGAGCCATTGCGGGCCCGTCCAGGAACAGATCGCCGACCCGCAGCACCCGCCGCTCTTTTACTGCTTGAGCCAGTCGCGCTTCGACAAAATTCTTGGCCCACCCAGTTTCAGCGATCAATCGCGGCACGGCGATTCCCGCGGGACCACGCCGTGCAATCCGGGCCCTCAGCATGGGCGCCGGGTCGCCGGTGGCCAAGAGTTGCAGGAAGTTCTCGAGTTCCGGCATCCGAGGAATGGGAACAGAATCCAGCACCACCCCACCGCCGATGGTCACGACCGGTGAGAACTGGCGGATGATGAACCGGTCCCCCGGAAGCAACAGGGCCGCCTCGGGAAGCTTGAGCCGCACAAACGCTTTTTCGCCGGGAGCGAGTTGCTTGCTTGCATGGAGCGTGATCTCCGCCACCGTCTCCATCGTATTGGAGTGAAAGTGCACGCGCCCCCGCGACTTCAAAGAACGCGGTGCAGTTCGAAGCAGGCTCAACTGTACATCCACTCGACGAGTCGTGGCATACGTGGCCGGCGGCGCCAGGGTCATGCCCCGCGCCAAGTCTTCCGTGCTCGCGCCCGCAAGGTTCAGGGCAGTACGTTGCCCGGCCACCGCTGCGTCGGCTGCCTGTCCATGCACTTGCACGCCACGCACCCGAACCTTTCGGCCGGAGGGAAAAACCTCCAGCTCCTCGTCACGACGAATCGTCCCCGAAATGAGTGTTCCGGTCACGATTGTCCCAAATCCCTTCATGGTGAACACGCGATCAATGGGCAGCCGAGCTAGTGCACCCGAATCCCGCGGCTGCGCTCCCGCCGCCGAGCTGACGATGGCCCGTTTCAAATCGTCCAACCCAGCGCCGGTCAGCGCGCTTACCGGAACAATCGGAGATCGCGGCGCCTCCAGAAATGTTCCGCGCAGAAACTCCTCCACCTCCAACCGCACCACATCGAGCGTTTCCGCATCCACCGCGTCCGACTTGGTAAGGACCGTGATGCCGCGTTGCACGCCGAGTAATTGCAGAATGTCGAAATGCTCGCGCGTCTGTGGCTTGATCGACTCGTCGGCCGCTATGACCAGCAGCACCAGATCGATCCCACCCACCCCGGCCAACATGTTGCGCACAAAACGCTCGTGGCCCGGGACGTCCACGAATCCCAAGTGCAGCGGCTCGCCGTTCGCGCTCACCAGATCCATGTGTGCGAAGCCCAGGTCGATGGTGATGCCGCGACGCTTCTCTTCCTCCAACCGGTCGGCGTCAATCCCGGTCAACACCTTCACGAGCGCCGTCTTTCCGTGGTCGATGTGCCCCGCCGTACCTACAATGATCGATTTCATTTTGGGAACGGCTCTTAGTTATTAGCTCTTAGCTTTGTCGCTCAGCTCTCACGCGCAGTGGACAGACCTCTCATTTTCTCCGCGCGTCCTTCTAAAATATTGATTTCTAATGGCTTATGAGACAGAGACCCGGTCCGACCCTGCCAAAATCTTGAGCTGCAAGGACTTACAGGTAAAATCCTATGGAATAAGGACTTAGCTACCGATCTTGAGCCGCCGCGGAGATCGCAAGTAGCGGATGCGGTGGGTGAAGGCCCGTGAACTGAATGCGGGGCTGCCTGGAAATTATCAGGAAGGGCACGCGTGCCGAGTAGCGCCAGGGCCGAGGATGGAGCTTGTCCGGCGAGTGCGGTGGACCCGGCGTGAGAACGTTGAGTGAAATGATTTCCCACTTTTTTTCCGCCACATTCTTCTAAAAGATTGATTTCGAAGGATTTATTGGATCTGGAAGGGTCTCGATCCCGCCAAAATATTGAGCCACAAGGACTTACACGTAACATCTTCCGGAAGAAGGGCTTAGGCTCTGGTTTTGAGCCGCTTATGAGACTTAGCTTAGAGCGCTTGTTGGGGACCCCGGTGTGCATAGATCGAGCTTGCACTTTCCTGCATTTTCAGTAAAGGTCGTTCGTCACAAGAATCGGGATTATTTTTGGATGGTCTGTGGAAAAGTGGGATTGGGCGCTCTATTTTTGAGCGGATCGTTAGCACCACCATGAGCCGATGACTATTAGCTTTCCAGGCACAAAAGCAGGCCTTTGGAACAGCGTTGCTCCGTCTGTTTATCCGCCGCAATTGTGAAGGGACTTTGAGCGCTGTGGGATTTAACACCAATGGACCAGCAGTAAACCCGCTTTCCGGGTTGACAACTCAGAAGTATTTTTTAGCGCTTCCCAGACGTAACGGTAAAAATCAACTAGACCGTTAAGGCCGCTTCCGCAACCAGCGATCAAAGCTCCAGGGCTCCACCCGTGCTCGCGAAATAAAGGAACATGAAGCAGTAACGCACCACGCCTTTGCCGTCGTTCAGCAGCGGCCAGATCCCTGCGGTGCGTAGAACTTGAAGTGAGCAACAGTCATCTCGCCTGAAAGGATCAAGGCAACGGCCGAGTGAATAGTCCAATCAACAAAAGCGGGCCACCGAAAGTCTCGATAATACCGCCTGCCAAAAACAGCGGAGGAAGGTGTCCGGGAACGGTGCAGGAAAACCAAACAACTTCTGCGTGCGGTGTACCATGTACACAAAAGCAGCAATGATTCTCAGGATGCTCTAAAAGATATGGCGACCAGCGGTTCATAGGAGCCCCCTGCCCTTCGATCAGCCACGGACAACGTACCGCAGAAAGACCACGCCGTTGCGGAACCGGTGCTCGTCGACCAATTCCAGCTTCAACCGCACACGATCCGGGAAGAACCGTTTTCCGGCGCCGACGACCGCGGGGCAGATGAACATTTGAATCTCGTCAACTAGACCAGCTCCTAACGCATGCGCGGCGAGCACGGGCCCATTCACGGTGATGTCGTGGCGGGCGCCGCCCTTGAGCCGCCGCACTACGTCGGGATCGAACTCGCGCTCGATGCGCGTTCGCCTGCTGCGCGGCTCGGCGAGGGTCCTGGAGTATACGATCTTGTCGGCTGCCTGCCATAGTCGCGTCCAGTCGCGCAAGAGGTGCGGCAGCCTGGGAACCGCGTCCGCAGTCTCCCAATAGACCATCGACTCATACATCCTTCGCCCGTACAGGAAGGGCCGGATTTGCATGTGCAGGGAAGCGCAAGTCTGTTTCAGACGCAGCCTTGCGGATTTTTCTGTCACTGTTTCAAGTAACGAAACGCAACACATCCTGATTTAAGAATCTTGGACTCAACAAGTTTTAGTTCTAATCTCTCCTGTAGGCTAACACCTTCAAACAACCGTCTCCCTTCTCCTAAAATTATCGGGTGAACCACAAAATGATATTCATCAATCAGACCAAGCTCTACAAGTTGTGAAGGAATATTTACACCACCGGTAAGAATATTTTTGCCTGGTTCTTGTTTCAATTTAAGTATTTCGTCGCGAAGGCTCGTACGAACAATTCTCGTTTTTTTCCCTTCAGGGCTGCCTAAAGATTGTGAGAAAACAACAATTTTGTTGATGGCGTCGAATGCCTGGGCAAATTCGTAATCTGCTTTTGTCTGCCCGGAATGGTTTTTCGCCACATCGGGCCAATAAGGAACCATCAATTGATAAGTTTTACGCCCGTAGAGGAATGTGTCAGCATCTCGCGTGAGGTGCGTAAAATACTCAAGCGTTTCGTCATCGGGATTGAATTTGGTATGGTCGCAGCAGCCGTCTAAGGTAACGTTGATTGCGAAGATTACATTTCTCATTTGATTGTCCTCTCTTATGTACCAGCGCTTGTCCGCCCCTTTGCACAATTCGGCCCAGCGGTTTTCCGTCCCATCCGACCACCGTTGCACGGCAATCACGAACTGCGTCAGGTGCTCCACAGGGTCACTCATACCAACGACAGTCCCGCGCCGCGACCTGCTCCTGACCGTCCCCGAGTAGGTTGATGTAGGCATGCACGTCTTCGTCGGGCTGGGCAAAGTCGAAGCGAGCCTGCTCGTCTTCCACGTAACCATCCATGGACATGAGCACCGAGTAGATCAATGACATTTGTTCATCTCCGGCGGCGCGCCCATAATCATCGGGAGCCTGAACGCCGGGAAACTATCCGGCGGGAACACTACGATCTCAGTGATCAAGCCGTCTTCGATTCGAAGAACGTCCAGCGCCATGGCACGCCAAGTGGAATCGCCGGGCCGCCGCAGGTAAGCTGCGACCGCCGGCTGCAGGTTGGCGTGGGTCACAACGCAGTGGAGGCGACCAAATCGTTCGGAGCCGAATCCTTCTTTGACCCATAGCTTGAACATCTCGTCACGGCCTTCGGCCGCGCCGAAGTCGGGCGGCATGCGGAAGGTAGCGTCCGCACGGATGATCGATTCGAAAGCTCGAAAGTCCGCCGATTCGCTCGCCTCGACGTATTTCTTTAGCAGGTCGCGCTCGGCCGCGCTGGCATCCACGTTGGCGGGCCACGGTGGCGTGCGAGACGGCAGACGCGCGCGGAGCCTGACCCGCGCGCGCTGCAATGCACTGTTTACGGCTGGGACGCTGAGGTCGAGCAGGTCGGCAGCGTCCTTGGCGGACCAGTCCAGCACGTCGCACAGTATCAAGGCAGCCCGCTGCTGCGGTGTGAGGAGCTGGATTACCGTCAGAAAGGCGATCTCGATGGTTTCGCGCAGCAGCGTCATCGCCTCCGGTGTCCTCGCTGGCGGGGTGGTTGGTTCGAGTACTGAGTTCGGAATCGGCCCCAGCCAGACGACATCTTCCGGCTCCCCGGTCCAGCCATCATCGGCCGCGGCCCGGGCCGCGAGCACCGCCCGCCGCTCATCGCGGGCAATCGCATCGAGGCAGGCGTTCGTGGCCACGCGGTAGAGCCACGGGCGCAGCGGCGCACCTTCCTTCAGGCTGTCGCGATACCGCCAGGCGCGAAGCAAAGTTTCCTGCACCGCGTCCTCGGCGTCCGGCAAAGAGCCGAGCATGCGGTAACAGTGGAGCAGCAGCTCGCGGCGATGACGCTCGACGCTGCTAGAAAACTCGTTCACTATGTGCCTCCGTTCCAGCACTGCCAATGGATCAGCATCGATTCTTACTTGTAATACCGGAGCGGGGTCAAAAACTCATCGCGCAGTAGCATTCGGAGCTTTCCCGAACGTCTAAGCGGGACGGTCATTGCTAATTGGCAGCTTATATCATCGGAATGCAAAAGATTGAGTCACTCGCCTCTCAAAGAAAACGAGTTGTTGCACCTAGGGCTGAGCCCGATAGAGCTTCCGTCGGCTACTGACCGATAAGTCGGCGATTCGTTGAAAAGACCCCTGGCAGCAAGGATTTCTTGAGTTCTTCCAGGATGACGGGTAGACCGGAAGTCAATGGTTGACAACCAGGCGTCGGTGTTGTCCGGTCAGCCCGCTTATAGCGCTGATCAGGTTGGCTAGTTGCAGGTTCATCTGGGTCAGCGCTTTTTGCATCCGCGGAATGCAAGTCGCCACGCACGGGTTCTTCCCGTTGCCGCCAATAGGTTCGAAGCACCCGAATCTCGGACACGGGTGGGAACCAGTTGTCCAGTAGCCCCTAGGTATGCAACTTCAACAACCACTGGCGCTCCGGCTCTTCTGCACGTTGCTCTTGCGTCCCGGCAGGTTCTGGCTGTGCCGTGCAATGGACCAGATAGACCTCGAAGCCACGCTCTTCCAGAATCTCGTAGAGCGGAATCCAATAGACGCCGGTGGACGGCAGGGCTGCTGTCTCACTCCACAACTCTTTAGCCAGTCGGCCAGACGATGCGGGTCCGCCGTAAAACACTCCAACCGGCGTAATGGTTCTGGATCTCGGTCCGGCCGCACCGCGATGTAATACGCGCTCTTCCCCACATCAATCCCAGCGGCGTGAGCATGAACGACCTCCAAGCCTGGGTCCTCCGATTGCAACCTTCCGGTTTCGCCCCAACTTCTTGCCTGCCATAATCGGTAGCCTCCTCATGGAAAATTAGGATCCGATTCGGCCCGGCGACGATAGGTTGAGGAATCTCTCCAACCGGGTCAAAGGGCGGTCGCAATGACCGCCCTTGCCACCATGCCAGCGATCGCCAGTACCGGAGCCATGCTTTTAATCCGGGCACAAGAAGCACCCGTTGGAAGTCGGCCTTAGCTTGCCGAATCTGACCCATGGTCAGAATTGCAAATAGCGGGAGCTCGAGACAAGTTTTTGGCACCAGTGACTCCGCCCTTGGCGCAGTCAACTGCTTTTGTAGACTAGGCCATGGCGCTCATTGAGGGGCTTTGAGCGTTATCAAGATGTTTCGCCAAGGGTGCGCAGCATTGAACATTCGTCTCGCACGCCCCAAGTTGTTCTCGCCTTCAGTCGGTTGTTGACAGTGCCTGGTCTCGCCGGCCAAACAGAGAGTGGGAAGATCCGCCTGGGGCAATCTCACTTCGATTTTCAGGGTTGCGTGTCTTTATTGCCCTTCATGGTGTCAGGTGGGGGAACGAGCGCCTTTTTGAGGCGACTATTAATCTTGCTCAATTCCCAGAAGATCAAAACAAGGACAATCACGATTATGAACAGCAGGAATGGGATGTACATTTGTTTATCTCTAGCTCCGAGGAATTAGCCCATTGGGCTGTTCATTGAATTGAACTGGCTGCAGATGAAAAGACGGTGTTCGCGTTGCTTCCGATCAGGCGAATCGTGCCAACTACCAATACCAGGATAACGGCGAGCATAACCGCATACTCGGCGATGTCTTGGCCCTTGTCGTCCTGCCACAGCTTGCGCAGAAGATGATTCATGTTCGCAGCTCCTCTCACACGGACCCATTCTACGCGCATGTTCGCTCGATCCGACAGGCTTGTTTGGAGCGACCTTCGCCGGTCAGGAATAACCGTCGAAACCGGGGATCTGGTGGACCGGCAATTGCCGGCCAAGGGCTTGTCAGCGGAATTGCGACTTAATCTGCAGGAGTGCTCGATCCCGGCTAAGCTCCATATTGGGGTTAGCCTTTTGGTGTCGGACGTCGTCCCGAAGTGAGCAGCCCTGAAAGTTGGCGAACACTCTCGCGCAAGGTTTCAAACGCCGCATCGATAGGCGTTTGTTTCTGTCCAACGTTCGAGAAGTCTGAAGTATCCATTTGTTCTACTGCCGTTTTGAAGCGTTTGCTGCTTACGGCATCCATGGTCAGGAAGGCGAATGCCTGTGCGAGTGGCACACCATCCGCTCCGGTATGCAGAAATTCGATGTGCGCAACCACTTTCCCGAAGACCGTGCCCAACGCCATCTCACCGAGAGTTCCCTCGGGAATAGGCCCTTTCACAAGCAGCGCCGACCCGCCGGTCAACGAGAGGCGTTGGACGATACCAACAAAATTCTGGTTTTCGACCGTGAAGAGTGCTTTTTGTTGGTGGGGAACACGGATTCGAGGCGGTCGCTGTTTGCGGGGCTTGTCGATCTTACGCGCCATTATAACCAGGATTACAAGCAGGTTCTGAAGCAGTCAATGTTACCGAAGTGTTCCGGCAAAAGGGGCTTGCCCTGCGACGTTCTTAGTTTACGAAAACAGCCAGCCCACTCACTGCGACCCGATGATCACGATGTGTGATCATCGTCACAGCACTATGGTGTGAATAGTATGTAATGTCCCCACTCGGCCAATTAGGAAGTGCCCCCGACGTCGGACCCTCTTGCGGACACCACTGCACGTTTGCAACCACTGGTGCAACAGGCAATGCAAGAAACCGACCCCGACAAGAGCGACGAACTGTATGCGGAAATCTGGCGAGTCCTGCGTGAACGCGACGAGGTGAGAAAGGCGCTGCGTTTTGCAAGTCGGGGATGGTTGATGAAACAGATCATTGCGCTCAGAATCCCTGCTCCGGGCATTTTGAGTGCTTCTATGGGGAGTTCCAGTAGCCGTCGAGAACAAGCGATAAGGCTCATTGACAGGGCGACCGGAGTCAATGAGCGACATGGCGATTTTCCGCCAACCAACCGATAGCTTCCGGACAGCCGACTGCTTGCCCGCAAGCGCATCGCCAAGGTTCGAGCCGTATCGGAGGCGAAGCCAGGCGCGATGTCCGCATCTGCTATGCTCTCCCCTGTGTGGCTCCAACCATTTGGCAAGTAGAAGGGACTAGCCGCGCTTTATGGGACGTAGGATTGCGTTCGCTCTCGCGAGTATCATCGCTCTCCTGTTTACCATTTGGGCGGCTGCGGCGCTGTACTTCGACTTGCCGTTCTCACCTTTGCGGACACCCGCCGCGGTGTTGTACCTTCTCTTCGTACTGGTAGCACTGCGGTTCCTCCGCGACGCTCGCAGGAGGCTGGCGGCTGTATTCACCGGATTTGCCATCGTTGCTCTCTGGTGGCTATCGCTCAAGCCTTCGAACGATCGCGACTGGCAACCCGACAACGCCAAAACTGCCTACGCCGACATCAACGGAGACCAGGTCGTTATTCACGACTTCCGCAACTGCGACTACCGCACCGAGAACGACTACACCTGCCAATGGGAGACTCGTTCCTACAACCTGGCGAACCTCAGTGGCGTCGACATCTTTATTACCTGGTGGGGATCGCCTTGGATCGCGCATCCCATTGTCAGCTTCGATTTCGGCGAACAGGGCCACGTTGCCATGTCCATCGAGACGCGTGACGTCATGGGCCAAGGTTATTCCGCCATCCGCGGATTCTTTCGCCAGTACGCGCTCACCTACATAGCCAGCGACGAGCGCGATATCATTCGATTGCGGACGAACTACCGTAAGGACGAAGAGGTGTACCTGTTTCGCACCACCGCAGTTCGACCGGTCGTGCGCAGACTCTTCCTTGAATACCTGCAGCGCGCCAACAGCCTGCACCAGCGTCCCGAGTGGTACAACGCGCTGACCAACAACTGCACCACCAACATCGCGGTCTCCGCCGCCCAGGCCCGAAGTGTGCGCGCGCGCCTCGACTGGCGCATCCTGCTCAACGGCAAAATGGATGAAATGATGTACGAGCACGGTGGCTTGGTCAGCGACGGCATAGCGCTATCAGCGCTGAAGGATCAAGCGCACATCAACGCGGCGGCCAGAGCTGCCGACGACTCTCCTGACTTTTCCATCGTCATTCGTAAAGGACGGGTTGGGTTCACGGGAAGGCCCTCACTCGCAATGTCCGTTCCCGGGTACGGCGAAGATTTCTGAGGTAGCGATAGTGCTTGAGTAACGGCTATGCCGAAGTCAACAGTTGAAAATAGCGATGACACTCGAACCCCCGCGCCGCAGGCAATGAGTGCAATGATTCCAGAAGACTCTCAACGACGCTGCCCGCAAAGCGCATGACTGCCTCGACCAGAAATACGTGGGCCACCTTCGCAACGCCGTACAACCAGGGCATTCGTTGGGCACTGCCAGCCGACCAGAGCGTGCTCGAAGGTCTAATGACGAATTTCATCGCCCCGGACGCCTACCCGGTGGAGGGACGTGGCGCCGGCTATAGTTGCGCCGCCGGAGTTCTTCCAGCATACGTTGTCGAAGTGGGGTCATCATAACGCCTCCTAAGCGTGATGGCCCCCTTTATCCCTCTGAGCAAATACGGTTTTGTTTGTTTTCTGCCGCGCAGCGGCTTCGTTCAACAGGCCTTTGCACGCATTGAGGAACTGCCCCTCTGGCTCCTGTCGATGGCCTATTACCGAAAGGGGCGGGAGCAGCTCACTTAAAGGTAAGGATGCTGTACGGGAGCGCCTGTTCTTGCCCGGCTTCATCAAAATGATGGCGTGGGTGCTACCCATCCGCTCCGCCAAATGCGACAATAGAAGCTCTTCCCATGGCCACCTCTTCGACCTCTGCCTTCTCTCCGGAGATCCTCCGGCAGCACGGCCTTACGCCCGATGAATACGAGAAGATCAAGCAACTTCTCGGAGGCCGCGAGCCCACCCTCACCGAACTCGGCATTTTCAGCGTGATGTGGAGCGAGCACTGCTCCTACAAGTCGTCGCGCGTGCATCTCAAGCGCCTGCCCACGCGCAGCAAGATCGTGCTCCAGGGGCCGGGCGAGAACGCCGGCATCATCGACATTGGCGACGGCTGGGCCTGTGCCTTCAAGATCGAATCCCACAATCACCCGTCATTTATCGAACCGTTTCAGGGTGCGACCACGGGCGTGGGCGGAATTCTGCGCGACATTTTCACTATGGGCGCACGGCCGGTCGCGGTGATGGACTCCCTCCGCTTCGGTCCCATCACGGGATCAAAGGATGTCTCCCAGAAAGAACTCCACAAGAATCATTCGGTCCTCGAAGGCGTGGTCAGCGGGGTTGCTTCTTACGGAAACTGTTTCGGCGTCCCCAACCTCGGCGGAGAAACCAAGTTCGAGCCCTGCTACTCAGGCAATCCGCTAGTGAACGCGTTTGCCTTGGGCCTGGTCCGCAAGAATGAAATCTTTTATGCGAAGGCGGCCGGTGAAGGCAATCCCGTGATCTACGTTGGCGCCAAGACCGGACGCGACGGCATTCACGGCGCGACCATGGCCAGCGAAGAATTCAGCGAAGCTTCGGAAGCGAAGCGCCCGAACGTTCAGGTGGGCGACCCGTTCCTGGAAAAACTCTTGCTCGAAGCTTGCCTGGAAGCGATGCAAACCGGAGCGATCGTCGGCATTCAAGACATGGGCGCCGCCGGGCTGACTTGCTCGACCTGCGAAATGGGCGGACGTGGCGGGGTGGGCATCGAGATCGAACTCGACCGCGTGCCTCAGCGTGAAACCGGCATGACTCCCTACGAGATCATGCTCAGCGAATCGCAAGAGCGAATGCTGCTGGTGGCGCAAAAAGGCCGCGAGGCCGAAGTCTTCCGCGTTTTCGAAAAGTGGGGACTCGATGCGGTCGAAGTCGGCACGGTCACGACCGGCAACACGCTACGCGTGCTCGAGCACGACAAGGTCGTCGCGGAGATTCCAAATCCTGCGCTGACGGACGAAGCCCCGCTCTACAAACGCCCGCTGGCGCGATGGGAACCGCCCGTGCCGCGCGAGATGCCGGAGCATCTTAAACTCGGCGCGACCGCGGACTTCACGGCGAACCTGAAGCAATTGCTGGCCAGCCCAAACATCTGTGGCAAACGCTGGGTCTGGCAACAATATGACCACATGGTGCAGACCAACACCGTCGATGCTCCGGGAGCGGGTGACGCGGGCGTAATCCGCATCAAAGGCTCGCAGCGTGGACTTTCGATGGCACTCGATGGCAACGGCCGCTGGTGCTATCTCGATTCCCGGCTGGGAGCAATGCACGCAGTAGCCGAGGCTGCCCGCAAAGTGGCGTGCTCGGGAGCAACTCCCGTGGGCGCGACGAATTGCCTCAACTTCGGTAATCCCGAGAAGCCGCACATCATGTGGCAGTTCTCGCAAACGATTGATGGCATCACCAAAGCTTGCGAAGAGCTGGAAATCCCCATCACTGGCGGCAACGTCAGCTTCTACAACGAAACGCTCGGTGAAGGGATTTATCCCACGCCCGTGCTCGGCGTTGTCGGCATTCTCGAGGACGTTCACAAGGCTGCGAAAATGCATTTCTTCGCTCCTGGTCGCACCATCGTGCTATTGCGCGCTGGAGAAGCTGCCGATATCACCGATGCAGAGAGCGAGTTTGGCTCCTCGGAGTACGCGAAGGAAATTCTGGGCACACTGTGGGGATATCCGCCCGAGCTTGATCTGGAAAAAGAAGCGGGCCTGCAGAAGGCGATTATCGAATTGATCCAGCACGGCTTGGTGGATTCGGTCCATGACAGCGCTGATGGCGGCCTGGCCGTCGCCTTGGCAGAGAAAGCTCTGCCCAAGGGCGTGGGAGCGCGTGTGAACTTGGCCTCTGGCGGTCTTTTTGCGGAGTTCGCGTTATTTGGCGAAGATGCCAGCCGGATCGTGATCTCTTGCGACCCCGGGAACGTGGCGCGAATCAAAGAAGTAGCGGCGAATCACGGCGCGGCTGCAGAGGTCATTGGAGAAACTATTTCCGGACAGTTGGAAATATCGCTAGACGGCACAGTTGCGATTTCCGCCCCAGTCGCGGACTTGAGCGCAGCGTATGAAGGCGCGCTGGAGTCGGCGTTACGAGCGGATCCAGAACTGGTAGAGGCTGATTAGTTCAGGTCAAAAGCCTTGAACAAGAAGTAGTGACGAGGACAGAAGGTGTTTTGAGCTAAGAGCTAAAGGCTACAACCCAGGAGCGAAATTGCAGACTTCCGACAAATTTCATGACGAATGCGGCGTGGTGGCGATCTTCGCCCACCCTGAAGCTGAGAAACTGGCTTATCTGGGTCTGCACGCCCTGCAGCATCGCGGCCAGGAATCGGCCGGGATCGTCACGTCCGACGGCCTGACTTCGCACGCTCACAAGGCTATGGGCTCGGTCGCCGACATCTTCACCGAAGACGTCCTCTCGAAAATGCGAGGCACTCTGGCGATCGGCCACACGCGCTACTCCACGGCCGGAGACTCTGCTCTGCTGAATGCGCAACCGATCCTCGTGCAATCGAACAAAGGATCGATCGCCGTCGCCCACAACGGCAATCTCACCAACGCGCAGCATGTGCGCGCCCGATTGGAGAGTCAGGGCTCAATTTTCCAGACCAACAGCGATACTGAAGTCATCGTTCACCTGATCGCGCTGTCCAAGGAGCACACGCTCCCTGAAGCCGTGGCCGATGCCCTGCGACGGGTCGAAGGCGCCTTTTCGCTTGTGATGATGAGTAACGACCGCGTCTTCGCAGTGCGCGATCCCCGCGGATTCCGGCCGCTGGCCATGGGCCGCATCCCCGCGCTGGAGGGACAGAAGCAGGACACCATCGTCTTTGCCTCCGAGACCTGTGCGTTTGACCTGATCGGCGCCGAATACATGCGTGACGTCAAACCGGGCGAACTCATCGTCGTCGGCCCGGAAGGAATCAATTCGCGCTTCTACTCCACAGCTGCGCCGCAATCGAGTTGCATCTTTGAGCACGTGTACTTCTCGCGCCCCGACAGCCTGGTCTTCGGCCGCGCGGTGCAGACCAGCCGCGAAGAACTCGGGCGCCAACTTGCCCGGGAAGCAGGAGTTGATGCCGACCTGGTCGTTCCCGTCCCGGATTCCGGCGTGACCGCAGCCGTAGGTTATGCAGCCGAGAGCGGCATTCCTTTCCGCTTCGCGCTGATCCGCAACCACTACGTCGGACGAACCTTCATCGAGCCCAGCCAGAGCGTGCGCGACTTCGGTGTGAAGCTGAAACTCAACCCGGTGCGTTCCCTACTGCAAGGCAAGCGCGTCGTACTGATCGATGACTCGATCGTGCGCGGCACCACCAGCCGCAAAATCGTCCGCATGATTCGCAACGCCGGCGCGAAGGAAGTGCACATGCGCATTTCCTGCCCACCGACGATCTCCCCCTGTTATTACGGCGTCGACACGCCCTCGAAAAAGCAACTCATCGCCGCCAACAAAACGGTGGATGAAATTCGCGATTACATTGGCGCCGATTCCCTGGCGTATCTCTCTTTGGACGGTCTCAAGAAAGCTTGCGGTGAGGGCGAGAAAATCTCGTACTGCTCGGCTTGCTACACGGGGAACTATCCCACCGACATCATCGATGTCGAAGAGATTCAGCCGGCCGCGGTGCGGCGCTAGATCAGCAAATACAGCTTTCTGCGAAGCGCAACGACTTCCAAGCCACATTTTTACAAATGTGTTTTTGTCGTGAAGGGCTCAACAATTCTCTGCAGGACTCTCTCTGGGGTGGCGCAGGGCTCTAAGCGCAGCGATACAGTGTTTCTTTTCTGTTAGGGCTAAAGAGTGTACATGAGAAGTAATCTTTCGCCCCGCTGGGGCTTTTCGGCGTCCCACTTTTTCCACGGCTTACGCTGTGGGCTGTAATCTTTCGCCGCTTTGCGGCTAGGAGCGGACACCCATTGTTCCACCGCGTGGCTAAATATCTAGTTCTCACGCACACTCTTAGCCCCGGAGGGGCCCGAATCGAGTTTTTCAGCATACTGTCAGGCTGGCGGTTTGCGGGCCTGCGCAACGCGCGGAATGGACTGCAGATCGGGAATGATGCGCACCCTATCCCAAGAGGCAAGAAGCTGCTGGACCGGGTCCGCGATGGTGCCGCTGATTTCCAAAATGAGCCATCCCCCCGGACGCAACGCGTTGTGCGCCTGAGGAATCATCCGCGCAATCACGTCGACTCCACTGGGTCCGGCAAACACAGCGTTGCGCGGCTCAAACTTGCGAACCTCCAATTGAACCTGATCCTCTTCGGACTCCCCGACATACGGTGGATTGGAAACGACGAAGTCCAAGCCGGCAAGGTTGAGACCTTCCAGCAGGTCTGACGGGTAGAACTGGATGCGGCTCTCAAGTTGATGGCGAGCCGCATTGGCGCGGGCAATTTCCAGTGCATCGGCGGATATGTCGGTAGCGTGAATTTCCGCGCGAGGAAATTCTTTGGCAAGCGCCAGGGCAATGCACCCGGAGCCAGTTCCCACGTCAAGAATGCGCATCGGAGCCTCTTGCCTGGCCTGCTCCATAAGAGCGAGTTCCAAAACTGTTTCGATCACGTGTTCCGTCTCAGGACGCGGAATGAGTACGGACGGAGTAACAATCAAATCCATGCCCCAGAATTCCTGATGTCCCGTGATGTACTGCGCCGGAACGCCCCTTGCTCGTTCGTTGAGCACTGCGGCATAGCGCGCCTCGTCTTCAACGCTCAACTCGCGGTCCGGATGTGCGAAGAGATAGGCCCGATCCACTCCCAGAATAAACATCAGCAGCAACTCCGCATTCAGACGCGGCGACGGAACCAGATCCGAACTGAGACGGGTGACGGCGGAGGTAAGGGCTTGCTTCAGCTGCACTGGTCTATTTCACCACGGAGACACGAAGGCATTGCGATCAGGACGAAAACAAATCCACGGCGAATATCACTTCGGATTAGTTCCACCCTGCTGCCACTGATACCCGAGATAAATCATCTGGCCAATGTGGTGCTGCATGTGCGCGGCACATTGCATGATCATGTCGAGCCGCGTTTTGGCATCCGTGCCGGCGCCTGAATATTCTGCAGCCCAGTCCTGAGGCGACTGCGCACCGATGGTTTTCACCACCATGGCCACCGCGTCATCGAAGCGCCGCAAAGCTTCTTCTTTCGAAGGCGGATTCGGATCGCTAAATTCGCGCGGCCTATCGCGAACGTATCCCGTCCCCGCGATCTGCGTGCCAATGTAGTAATTCAAGTTGCCAGTCAGATGCAGGACCAGATGACCGAAACTGTTTCCGTAAGGAAACGGCTTCTGCCAGAACTGTTTCTCGGTGAGCGGCTCGGCCAGCGCGCGAACGCGGGCCGCATTCGCAAGGTATCGGCTGGCGAGAACGAGCACGAGCGTTCCTTCGAGTTTGGGCATCTTGGCTCCCACGTCGCGGGCGCGAACGCCCACGCTCGTCATCTAAACCACACTGGCCGCTTCCTGCTTCAATTTTTCCGCCTGATAGTGCGTCGTGAGTGCCTCGATCAGAGGCTGCAGCTTGCCGTCCATCACAGCTTCCAGTTGATGGATCGTAAACCCGATGCGGTGGTCGGTAAGCCGGTTCTGCGGGAAGTTATAGGTGCGAATCTTCTCGCTGCGGTCGCCGGAACCAACCATCGCTCGACGTTCCTTCGCCAACGCCTGCTGCTGCTTATCCATTTCGATTTCGTACAGCCGAGAACGCAGCACGCGCATGCCTTTTTCGCGATTCTTGATCTGCGATTTTTCGTCCTGGCAACTCACGACCGTATTCGTCGGAATATGTGTGATGCGGACGGCCGAGTACGTCGTATTCACCGATTGCCCGCCGGGTCCGGAGGAGCAGAACGTGTCAATGCGCAAATCTTTAGCTTCGATCTTGATGTCGACGTCTTCCGCTTCCGGTAGCACTGCAACCGTAACTGCCGATGTATGGACGCGTCCCTGTTGCTCGGTAGCCGGCACGCGCTGCACGCGGTGCACGCCACTCTCATACTTCAATTGCGAGAAGACGCGGTGCCCCTCGATGATGGCGATCACTTCCTTCAGCCCCCCGGCCGACGATTCCGAAGACGAAAGCACTTCAACCTTCCAGCGCTGCGTTTCCGCGTACCGGGTATACATCCGGAAAATTTCAGCTGCGAAAAGCGTGGCTTCGTCTCCGCCAGTCCCCGCGCGGATTTCCAGAATGATGTTCTTTTCGTCGTTCGGATCCTTCGGAAGGAGCAGGACTTTCAGATCCTCCTCCACCGTCTTCACTCGGCCTTCCAACTGGTTGAGTTCGTCCTGAGCATAGGCGCGCATCTCGAGATCTTTTTCGTCGGCCAGCATCGCCTTGCTCTCCGCGATGCCCTTGGTCAGATCCTTGTACTCGCGGTATTTTTCGACGATCGGCGCGATTTCGGCATGCGCCTTGGCAGTCTTTTGGTATCTCGAGGAGTCGTTCACGATCTCCGGCGAGGCCAGAGCATTGGTCAACTCTTCGTAGCGGGCTTCGATTTGGTCCAGTCGTTCAAACATTGGAATCTTTCGTGGAGACGTAGGTTGCCACGTCTCGGCTCACTCCGCGGCCCAACTCATGGGCAATAAAGACATAAGAAGCTATGCCTCTACGGCATTGTAGTGTTGTGAGGAAGCAGAGCGAAAGTATGCGCGGCGGGACCGCTAGGCAATCACCAACTCGCCCCCGCGCTCTTTCTCGAGCGACATGGCCTGATCCAGGGCGGTAATGGCGCATTGCGCCATCTCGTCAGACGGAGGCTTGGTGGTAATGCGCTGCAGCCACAACCCCGGCGCCGTCATCAACGCAAACAGCGATCCGCGATGCTTGGCGGCGAAACGAATAATCTCGTAGGAAACTCCAGCGATGACCGGGAGCAAGGCGATGCGCGAGGCAAACCGCGCCCAGAATGTCGTGAAGGGGACCAGCATGTAGAAGCCGATCGAGATCAGCATCACCGTCATCAGAAAGCTAGTTCCGCAGCGCGGATGGTATGTCGAATACTTCTGCACTTCCGCAATGTTGAGCGGGTCGCCGTTCTCGAAAGCAAATACCGTTTTATGCTCCGCGCCGTGATACTCGTACACCCGGCGAATATCCTTCCACAGCGACACTCCCCAAATGAAGAGCAGGAACAACAACAAACGAATCCCGCCGTCGATCAGATTGAATACGATTCGTCCGCCCAAGGCCGGGTCAATCTTCTTGAGTTCCGTCGCCGCCAGTAGCGGAACGTATTTGTACATGAAAATAAAAAACGCCAAAGAGATCAGGAGATTTCCGCCCGCCAGCCAATTGCTGACCGTGGCGGCCTTCTCTCGCGACTGGGACGACTCCTCCACAGTCCGCGCCGGCCGAACAGCCGAGGCGGCCTTCTTGCCCTGACCCGCCTCGCCTTCCTGCATCATGTCTTCGATAGCGACGTTGGCGGAAAAACGCAGTGCCCTGTAGCCGAGGTTCATGGCATAGCCGAGAGTCATCACGCCGCGCACAATGGGCCAAGCCATCCACTTGTGCTTCTCCGAGGGCCGCTCGAGCGGTTCTCTCATGGTGACCACTTCACCCGAGGGTTTGCGGCAGGCGATCGCCCAGGCGTGCGGGGAGCGCATCATCACGCCCTCGAGCACGGCTTGTCCGCCGACCAGGGTCTCTTCCCCGCTCTCTAGGGCGGGAAGCAGTTGCACGGCGGCAAGGAACCGCAAATAGTTGATCAGTTTACGCACGGGAATTTAGATGCTCCTAACAGAATCACGACGCACCTCTTAGGGTATCACACGCTATGTCTGGAATGGATCGGGTGGCGTGCAAGCTAAGCACAAGCAATAAAAGGGGTTAGGATGAACAAAGACCTTGGGTGGCACTTCGCCTGATTGCTTCTCTCGCTGTCTGGGTTAGGATCGGAGATTCATGCACGGGTTGGCCACAGCTTGCGAAGCCATTGCCGCCACCACGAAGAAGTTGCTGAAAACGGGGATCGTCGCGGACTACTTGAAGTCGAGCACCGTAGACGAGGCAGCCGTGTCAGCGGTCTTCCTTTCGGGACGGGCCTTCCCCGCCTGGGAAGAGACCACGCTGCAAGTCGGCGGCCGCTCGCTTTGGCAGATTGTCTCGGATCTTTCCGGCAACGATGAAGCCGAAATCACCGCCGCCTACCGCCGCCATGGCGATCTGGGAGCCGTCGCCGGCGAGGTGCTCCCCGAACGAGCAGGTCAAGGGCTGGACGTGCTGGAAGTGGAGACCACGTTTCGCCAGATCGCCGCGGCACGCGGCCCAGCACCGAAAGCCGCCATCGTACGCGACTTGCTTTCGCGAGCGACCCCGCTCGAGGCCAAGTACATCGTAAAGATCATCACCGGCGATCTGCGCATAGGCCTGAAAGAGAGCCTGGTCGAGGAAGCGATCGCCCGGGCCTATGGCGCCACGCCGGTCGAGGTGCAACGCGCCAACATGCTTCTGGGAGACATTGGCGAAACCCTCCGCTTGGCGTCCGAGGGCAAGCTCGCCGCAGCGGCAATGCGGCTCTTCCATCCGCTGGGATTCATGCTGGCCAGTCCGATCGAATCACCCGAAGCGGGTTTGAGCCACTTTTCAGACGCTGCAGTGGAAGATAAGTACGACGGCATCCGTGCCCAGGCTCATGTCGAAAACGGCGAGGTAAAGTTCTTTTCGCGCACACGGGACGAAATCACCGACTCATTCCCCGAATTGCCAGACGCCCTGTCTGAACTGACGCAGACCGCGATCCTCGATGGTGAAATCGTGGCTTGGGACTATCAGTCCAACCGCGCGCGCCCCTTCAGCGTCCTGCAGCAGCGCCTGGGACGAAAGAAAGTCAGCGACAAAATGCTGCAGGAAACTCCGGTCGCGTTCCTGGCCTTTGACGTGTTGTATGCCGAAAGCGAGCTCGTAATGGACCGTCCCCTGCGGGAGCGCGCGAAAATCCTGAATGAGCTGCTAAGCCAGAACGCTTCGCAAGCAGACTTGGGACCACGCAGGAAATCGGGCAAGCCCGGAACGCAAAGCAAGCTCGCTTTCGAAAATCAAGAAGAACCTGCAGCTGCCCACATCATTCGCGCCCCGGTCTTTCACGCCTCATCCCCAGCGGAGCTGGAAGAGTTGTTTGCCGCAGCTCAGGAGCGCGGCAACGAAGGCCTGATGATCAAAGATCTGAACTCCCCCTACACGCCCGGCAGGCGCGGCAAGTCGTGGTTGAAAATGAAGCGCGAACTGGCCACGCTCGACGTGGTCGTGACTGCGGTCGAGTTCGGACACGGCAAGCGCGTTGGCGTCCTGAGCGATTACACCTTCGCCGTGTGGGATACGAGCGAAGACCGGCTGGTGAACATCGGTAAAGCCTATTCCGGCTTGACCGACGCCGAGATCGCCGAGATGACTCGATGGTTTCTCGATCACACCCTGCAAGATCAGGGATTCCGCCTGGTCGTTGAGCCCAAGATCGTGCTGGAAGTAGCGTTCAACAACTTAATGAAATCCGACCGGCACGAGAGCGGATACGCGCTGCGCTTTCCGCGAATCGTGCGGCTCCGGCCGGACAAGTCGCCGCAAGAAGCGGACACGATCGAACGCGTGCGAGAACTGCCGGTGTCCACCGTCTAACTAAGGAACAGCCGCTTCAAGGCAGGGAACCGTTGTTCCGCGGCTGGGTAATTCCCCCGTTAGCTTGCGCCATTACAGCCGTAGTCTTCAACTGCTGCAATTCCGCCTGAACTCTCTTCCAGTCTTTCGCCTTCCGTTTCATCGCATTGGGCGCATCTGGATTCTTATAGAACGCGAAAATATCTTCCCGCAGCTCTGGCGGCACGCGAGCAAAGTCGTTGTCCGCCAGATCGCTCAGCAGGTGCGCATACGTCTGATCCGCTAACACGTACTCCCCCGCCCGCGTCTCCACGCCCGTATCGCAATCGCGATTCGCCAGGTGCAGACTCCCGCTGTTAGATTCCTGCAGCAATTGCTTGTAACTCCTGACCGTATCGTCGACGCTCTTGATAAACAGATCCTCGCCCTGTTGCGTCGGAACCTTGAAGTCGAAGCCGCTAAACGGACCCTTCTTTGGAAACAGTTTCAGCACAACCGCAAGAGACTTCGTCCAAAGGCCGGGCCGCCGGTACCCATTGCCCCATTCCTTCTCGTAATCCGTCCGCGAAAGGTAATACAAATATTTCTTCTCGGCGGCATCCGGGGTGTCGGCAACAATATCCTTCCTGCGGGTTAGCAAAGCCACGCGGGTCGTCTCCGGAATTACCTTGCTCACCGCGCGCCGGAAACTGCCAATCGCCAGATCCTCATCGTCCACTACATCATCGAACTTGATGCCGTAGACTTTCGGAAATACCCGTTCCAGCAACCCCTGTGAAATCTCAAATCCGATGAAGTCGTGATAACGATCGGACGTGTAGCGATTCTTTGCCACCTGCGTCATGTCGAACCCAAACTCCGCGCGGATATGCGACTTGGGAGAGTCTGCGTACGTAACCACGTCTCCAAACTTCCGCTGCAGTGGCGGGAACTCCATGGCCACAACATGATTCACCATAGGATGCCCGCTGTTGTCCGCTGCGTAATGCGCCAGCGCTCCCAGGGCGAACGCGTATTCATTCGCCGTTTGGGATTCCCGGATCAGACAGATAACGAAATCCCCGGTGCGCACATAGTGGGTCAGATCGCTGAAGTACCGGCTGCCGAAGGGGTAGTAGCCCATGTCCTGGATCAGCGATCCGCCATAAGCGTAGGCGTGCGCTTCCTGGATTTGCTTATCCGTCAGACCCGGAAAGCGCGATGTGACCATGGGCTGAATACGATCCACCCACAGCAAATCCACGACCTGTTCATGCGTCAGAACGGAGTAAGCCCCGCTCCCCTGAGTCAGAATCAAAACTGACGCGAGGCAGAGCAGGGCTCTCTCCCAATGCAGGAGTAGTTTCATTTCCCGACGACGAGAACGACAAAGCTGTCGGGAAGCATCGGAGGCCGCGGACGAGGATTGTCCGCAGTGGCCGCAGGTCGAGGCCCGAACTGCGCGGTCACGACGAACACGTTGTGGGTCTTGGCATCGAGCGCCATGCGTGCGCGCTCCCTTCTGCGTCGTCACGTTTTCGGCGAGTGAACTTGCCGGGAGATTCTTCTTTCACCACAGTGAGCACGCCGTCCCCGCCGCAAGAAGCGAATGCCAGCCCGGTTCCGGCATCGAATGTGGTCGCGTCCACGCCCTCGCCAATGGCTGGCGTAGCCAGAACCTTGCCGCTGTCGGCGTCCACCACGGCCATCATCTTGTTGTCGCAGCCCACGAACAAGTCGGCGATTCTTGCGGTCGATCGAAAGCCCGCTCGGCTCGGTGCATGGCGCCAGCGGCCACTTCGCCTTCACTTCCAGCTTATTCGGATCGATCGCGACCAGTTCGCTCTTGTCCTCGATGTTGACGAAGATCTCGCCCTTCGCATCGCTGGCCGCGAACTCCGGCTTGCCGTCCAGTTTGATCGTGCCCAGCACTTTTCCGTTGGCGGCATCGATGGCCGTCGAATCCTGGCTGCGCCCGTTAAAGGTGAAGACGCGTTTCGTCGCCGGATCGTAGAGAATCGCGTCAGGATTGTCGCCCACTTTCACTTTGCTGCTGGTCGCCAGCGTCTTCATGTCGAAAATGCTGACGGTGCCTTCGCGCCCGTTGCTGGTAAACCCGCGTCCCAGTTCCGGCGCCAGTGCGATGCCATGCACGCCCGGCGTATCGGCGATGTCGCCCACGACTCTTGCCCGAATCCGCGTCGACCACCATGACGTGTGTGCCGCGGGAAATGTAGACGCGCCGCGCTTCAGGATCGACGGTCAGATAATCCCACCCTCCCTCGCCACCGACTTTGTAAGTTGTCACCACGTGGTATCCCGAACCAGCCGCGGCCAAAGCCACTGCCGCCAGGGACACACTGATGATGGATACCAACCACTTCGACTTCATTCGCATCACTTCCTCCTGGTAACTCTTTGGAATCACGATGCCTTCCGGGGCCCCTTCCGCAGATCGCGCACCGTGTTTCTGCATCGAACCCGGTAGGATCCGAACCGAAGTAACTTTACCTCATTTCGCGCGTGATCCTAGACTCTTCTATTATATGGACGTATTCCCCAGCCACCATTTTCGGACCAAGGCACGCAGTCGGAACCCGCGCCCGTGGCCGATCCGCGCCTGCAGCCAACGCCCGACTTCGGCCCGCTGGGTCGCGGTTCCGATCTTTCGATGACAGTGGGCCGATCTCGAGACCGGGCTCGCGTGGGTGGCCGGCAGGACGCGAGACGGTTCGCCCCGCTGTTCGCCGTTGCGACTCGGAGTGCTGCTCGCAGTCTTGACGGCAAACGCCGGCACTGCTCATGCCGCATGGTCGCGCTTCATCAGTATTTTTTCCGTGCGCCACAGCCCCGCTCACCTCCGCCAAAGATTCTCGCCAACTCGATCGCATGAAACCGCAGAAACAAGCCGAGGCCCTGCTGGAACTCGCCGTCGGCCACAACGATGGCGCCGTCGATCAGATTTCATCCCGCGTTGATCGCTGGCAGGGAAAAGTAAAATGGGACTCGCAGATCGCCACCCTGACCACCGCCGCGCTCAACTCCAACGATATGCGGGTGCGCGAGTCCGGCATCGAAGTTGAACTCGCGGCCTATGGATTAGCCAAGAACTCCGCCAGCCTCGACTACGTAATGAAGACCGCCGAGTCTCCCGATCACGCGCAGAAGATCTGGGCGACTATGGGCGCTCGGCCTGATGGCAAACCGCGGCGTCGAAACCGACCGCGTAGTGCAAGTCTTAACCACTCATCTGAAAGATAGCGACGAAGACTCGCGACGCTGGGCCGTCGAAGGTCTCGCGCTCGTCGGCTCGGCGCAGATCGTCGAGCCCCTGCTGAAGTCCATGCACGACGATCCCTCGGCCATCGTGCGGAGCGCGCCGCGTGCAGTCTCGCCGAGTCCGGCATGTTTACGCACGAACAGCGCCTCTCCGCTGTCCCGCAACTGTTGAACTACACCGACGATCCCGCGCTCGATGCCCAGACGCATGCCTGGGCCTTTAAGGCGCTGCAGCGACATCACCGGCCAGCGCTTGCCCAACGACTCCAACGCCTGGCGGACTTGGTACGAGTCTACCAAACAGACTGACGAACTGAACCATCGATCAGTTTGGTTCCTGCCGAAGAAGTCTTTTGTCAACGCGATTTCGGTCTGTGAAACAATCCAGCACCGAGAGGGAACTCCACGTCGAGACTCCATGGAAAAACTGAATGTAGTTGTTGCTCTCACCACTCGAGAGAACGATTACCAGGCAGAACAAGCAGTCGCCGTGACCGAAATGGCCACGCGGCTCGGCATCAAGATTCAACTCATCTACGCCGACAACGACGCCGTCAACCAGACTCAGCAACTGATCAAAATCATTCAGGACTCGGCACAGCATCCTACCGCCATCCTTGTCGAACCCGTCGGCACCGGTATGCCGCAAGTCGCGAAAGCGGCTGTTGCCGCCGGCATCGGGTGGGGAATTATCAATAGCGATCCCGACTACATCTCCGAACTTCGCCGCGGAGGCGAGGTTCCGGTCTTCTCGGTGAGCACTGACCAGTCCGAGGTCGGCCGTATCCAGGGCAAGCAACTCGGCATCCTCGTTCCCGAGGGCAACGTTCTCTACATTGAAGGCCCCTTCAACAGCACGGCGACGCAGCCGCGGACGAAAGGGATGCTCTCCACCAAGCCAGCCGCCGTCGAGCTGAAGACCTTGAAAGGTGACTGGACCGAGCGCAGCGCTCATAACGCGGCCAAATCCTGGCTCTCCCTCGGGTCCTCGCGCGACCTACAGATTCGCGGCGTCATCTGCCAGAACGATGCCATGGCCATGGGCGCCCGAAAAGCCGTTGTCGACCTCACGGAAAAGGATCGCGAACGATGGTTGAGCATTCCCTTCACAGGCTGCGACGGTGTCACCAAGACCGGTCAGGACTGGGTCCGCCGCGGCCTTTTGCAGGCCACGATCATCACCGCCCCCGCAGCGGGAACCGCACTCGAACTCCTGGCGAAAGCCGTCAACGCCGGCTCCATGCCTCCCGACCGTACATTGATCCCGCCCAAGTCGTTCCCCCCGATCGCAGAACTAGCAAAGAGTCAAAAGGCCAGCGGCTAGAACTGAACTCGTCATGGCTGTGGGAAGGACACGGTGTTCGGAAGGATACGGTGTGTGGGAAGAACACGGCTTCAGCCATTGCGGAAAACTACAAATGCGTGTACTAACTGCGGGCACAAACGTGGAAGAGCGGCCCTTCGAAGGGCCGCCCTTCCACAGTAGTACACGCATTGTTTCCGCAAGCCCCAGCGGGACGGATAGGAGTGTCCATCCTCCACGGGCCAAGGCAGAAAAGAAAAGGCGCTCCGGATTGGCGGGGCGCCTGAGGCTCAGTTGGCGTGCAGTGTTATTGCACGACAATCTGGAAACTAGTAGTAGCGGTCGAAGTGCCCGACGTTCCAGTCACGCTGACCGTGTAACTGCCCTTGGGTGTTCCCGGGTTAGAGGTGCTGCCACTGCTGCCGCCACCGCAGGAAGCCAGCCACAGCGAGGAGCATCCGAGAATCACGATCAGTCCCAGCAGGCGCATGCCACATAACGAGCGGTTGCGGGAGCTGAACGTAAACACGATCCCAAATAACCCTGGGAGCAACGCTGCGTAGAAGATGCGCGTACCGCGGAGGAAAGGCGGTTGCAACTCGGCCGTCGGAGCCGCGGTTTGGATGGCGAAACTCACCTGGCCGGGAGCGCTGATATTTGGCGGCGCGGTGCAAGTTGCGGCCGCCGGCGGGTCAGGGCAAGCGAATTGAATCGGTCCGGGAAACCCGCTGGCCATCGCCACATTGACCGTCGCGTTAATCAGCCCCCCTTGAGTCACAAGGAAGTTCGCCACAGTCGGAGTAAGCGTAAAGTTTGGCGCAGCCGCCGCGCTCCAGTTAAGGGCTAGCTTGTTGGCATCCACGGACCCGAGACCGGTCACGGCGTTGTAGCTGGTCGTCGCGTCGAAGGCTGTGGCGCTATACCCAAACACTCCGGCCGACGGGCACTGGAGCGCCGTAGGCCACGGCGCTACTGGCTGGCCTACCTGGCAATACACGTTGTTGTTCCCAGTGGTGACCGGGTGAAATACCCCGAGTGAGGGAGTAGCAGCCAAGCCGTATAAGGTCGGATTGATATTTCCCAAACCGTGAGCACCCAGGTATTGATTGAGCAAGATCACCATGCCGGCCATCACAGGAGTCGCGACCGACGTGCCGCCAACCAGCGACGGGGTCGGGTTGGGAGGGGTCGAGGAATCGGTGAGTGCCAGCGCGGCAGGGATTCCAGAAGTGCAAGTGCTGGCAGTGGTGGTGGCTCCGTTCCACGCATTCTGTGGTGTGCAGAAGATGTAACCGGGGAAGTTCGGCGAGCCCGCCAGAGAAACGTCCGGACTGAATCGAGTACTGGCTTGACCGGAAATCGTGACATTTTGCCATCCGGGCTGGCCAAAGCCCGAAACACAATTCGAGTTGTCGGGGGACTGTTGCGCGCAGTTGCTAGGTCCGCCACCCGTCGACGAAATGGCGTAGGTTTCCTGAACGTTAGCCGCGGATGAAAAGCTATTCGGGTAAGCGAGAACAAGCTCTTCGTTATCGTTCCACGTGGTTTCGGGAATCGGCCCACTCACTGCCGAGCCCCCATCGGGACCGTTCGTGGTACCCCAATAGGGGCTTAGGAGGCCGGCGGGAAACGCCAAGGCGGTGCCGCCCACACCGGTGACTTCCGGACTGCTTGCGGGATAACTCACCGCGAGGCCACCCACCGCGAGATTAGGGGGATTAGTCGAAGTATTGGTGGGCCCGTCGCACGCCGCAGCACCGCTATCCCCGCTGGAATTCATGAATGTTATGCCTTCGCTGTTCGCCTTCATGAGTTCGACTTCATCCGCCCCGGGCTGTCCAGTCGCCGTCAGAACGTTGTTATCGTTGAACTCGCAGTTGCCGTAACTGAGGCTGATAACTGATTCGCCGAGAGTACTCTGGTTGTCGACCGCGTAATACCAGGCATTCCATACACCGCCGCCGAGGACAGTATTACCGTTAAGAAACGCAGGGGCGTTCACGTAAATGATCTGTGCGTTGCGCGCCACCGCACCTGACCACTCAATGTCCAAATCAGCTTCAGTCACATCACTGACGGATGGAGTTAGAGGATCACTAAAACCCGAGGGCAGCAGCAGTACATATTGAAAATTGGTGGTGTTGCAAGGGGCGATGACTACACCGCCACTGGGGGCGCTTGAGCAACCCGAGATCTGCGATAGACCGAAACCGGCGCGGAAGTCGTTGATATCCGCCAGATAGATATCCGTTTGTCCGGCGATGACCAGTTTCTCGCCAGTGCCATCGATCGCTGGAGTAGCTTTGTAAAGGGCGTTGATGTCGTACATCGTGGCGATATCGCCCGGGGCAAGGAAGTTCTGAGGCGACGGGCTCTTAAAGATTGGATCGTAATAGTTGGGTCGTCCAGCAAGGGCCGCCCTAACGTTCTTAACTGCGTGGGGTTTCAAATAGAAATCATCCAGCCCACGAACGCCGGTTACGATTGCAGAAAGAACCGCCGGAATTCTGGGCGGGGTCGCGTTCGCCACATGCATTTCGCCATCGACCTTGTAGCGGCGCATCTCCGTTCCAAAGGCATTTTGCACTTGTGCCGCAGTACCCCCGAAAGTAATCCAGTTGCGGCCGTGCGCGACGCTTTGTACCGTGAAACCCTCCGATTTGAGCCATTCCGTGAGCTTCTCCACATCGCCATGGCTCAAGCCGAATCGGTCGGCCCACTGCTCAGCAGTCAACCATTTGTGGTAGTTGGGCGATTTGCGATCCTGTTGCTCCGCCAATAGTTGCTTGAGCGCCCTCTGCTGGGTTGCGGAAGGCACCGTCAGCAGCGTCATGTAGCCTAACCGCAGCGACGGGTCGGCAGGCCCCTGATCGTACTGTGGCAACGCTTTGTGGTGAACGTTCCCTTTGAGCGAAACGGTCTGGCCGCTATTCAGTGCGCCAGTGATGCGGTCTGGCGCGACGGCGTAACTCAAGCTGGAGAGAAGGCTGGCAATCACAAGGGCGGGTAACAAGGACTTCAGAGTTCGCATGGATGCTCCGGGACCAATCGGCAGAACTGTTTCCTTTCCAAGATTATACGGGTAATTCTATTGGATCAAGATTGATCGGGTTGGGGTTGTATGAGAAACGTAGAGTTGACAAAGGACCGAGCGTACGAATTCAGCACTCGTGGCCCTGGCGCCGCAAGGACCCGGGCGAAACCCGCTGAATTCGCCGTGATACCGGTATCACAGCCTGAAAATCACGGAATCTGCGGTGCACTGCCGTATACTGCCCGTACCAATCTCACCCGACGCATGCCCCCGCTCCCGGCCGCCAAGTCCCGCCTTGCCTACATCGATTGGATGCGTGGACTGGCCTGCGTTCTGATGTTTCAGACCCATTGCTACGATTCCTGGCTCAACCCGCAGGCTAGGCAGAGCCGCTTCTCTATGTATTCGCAGCTCGGGGGAACGTTTCCGGCGCCGCTGTTTCTGTTTCTGGCGGGGATTTCGTTTGCGCTGGTCACGGAGAAGCTGTGGCGGAAGAATGTCCCGGCGGCGGAAATTGCGCGCACAACGATCTCGCGGGGCGCGGAGATTTTTGTGTATGGACTGCTGTTCCGGGTGCAGGAATACGTGATCGCCTGGGGATGGGCTCCGAAGAGCGATCTGGTGCGCGTGGACGTGCTCAATACCATTGGGCTGTCGATGATGATGATGGGCGTTTTGTGCTGGATGGTGCTGGCGATGGTTTCGCGCGCCGGGCTACGCTCGGCGGGACAGCCGCAGGCAGCTGTCCCCACATATTCTGCGCATTCTGCGCACGGGCGACTGGCTTTGGTGCTGGCGGCAGGTGGGACGGCTTTGATTATTTCGCTGTTGAGTCCGCCTTTGTGGACGAACTGGCGACCGACGTGGCTTCCGTGGCCGCTGGAGTCTTACGTCGACGGCGTGCACAATCTCGGCGTTCCACAGGCCGGGCTCTTCCCTGTCTTTCCGTGGACGGGGTTCGCTTTCGCAGGGTTGGCCGTGGGATTCATTCTGCAGAGCCGGTGGGCACGGACACTCGAGACGAGAGCATTCTTCGCGATGGGACTGGGGGGCGCGGTGCTGATCGAATTCGCGCGCTGGCTCGACCGGCAGCCGCGGCAGTTCTATGCCGTTGAGGATTACTGGCATACGAGCCCGAGTTTCTTTCTGATCAGGGTGGGAATGCTGCTGGTGATTCTGTATGCGAGCTATGCGTGGTGCCGATGGGGAGCGGGACAATGGGGATTCAGTCCGCTGATCCAGTTGGGGCAGGCGTCGCTACTGGTCTATTGGGTGCACATTGAATTTGTGTACGGGCGCGTGTCGATTCTGCCGAAGCACCGGATGGGGATTGGCGGGGCAACGGGCGGACTGGTGGTGATTACACTGGCGATGCTGGGGCTGGCCTACGTTCGGACGAAAATGAAAGGGCGTGGAGTAGAACTGATGCCGTGGCTGCACCGGGCGCCGGCGCCGGTCGGTTGAAGCCACATCTCACGCAAACTTCCCCGCGAACTCTCACGCACACTCCCTCGCAAACTCCACCACTTCGCGTTCGGCCCAGCGGCCGTCGTCGGCCAGATCTCCATTGCGTTCGCCGAGGAAGGCGCAGTGGCCGCCGTCATCGGTTTCGATGTAGGTGATGTGTGGATTCGCGGCAATGCGGCGGATCGTTTCCGGCAGCATGCGGATGAAAGGATCGTTCGCGGCGTGGATGATGAGCGCCGGGACCACGATGCGATCAACCACGTTGGCGGCTGCGGCACGCGCGTAGTAGTCGTCGGCCCCGGTAAATCCGCAGTAATATGCGGTGATACGGTCGTCAAACATGCGCAGACTGGTAATGTCGCGCAGACGCGATACGTCGAACTTTCCGGGGAAGAGGCGGGCTTTGAGGCGCAGGCGGCGGAACAACTGCCTCAGGAAGTAATACTCATAGATGCGGTTGGCGGGCGCATGCAGCGCGTCGGCGGACGCAGCCAGGTCCATGGCCGGGCAAACCGCCGCCACGGCGCGAAACTGCGGGGGAGCATCCGTCCCCCACTCTCCGGCAAGTTTCAGGACGAGATTTCCGCCCATGGAAAATCCGATCAGGGCGAAGCGCGAGACGCCGTCATTCTCGAGAACGCTGTACACGACTGCGGCTACGTCGCCGGACAAGCTCGAGTTGTAAAGCGTGGGCGCGAAGTGATCCATGCCACCGCAGTTGCGCTGGTTCATGAGGACGACGTTCATGCCCGCGGCGAGGCCATTGCGCGCGACTCCCAGCATGTATTGCGAATCGGAAGAGCCTTCGAGGCCGTGGACGACGATCAACGTGAGTGGCTGGGCGCGATCTTCTTTGGTCGTGCCTTGCCAGTGGCACCAGCAGCGCACCTTGATGCCGGGCGCGACTTCGACCAGGCGCTCTTCCGCAGGAGGCAAATGAATTCTGCGCGGCAGCAGGAAGCTGGCAATGGTCTGCATGTGTCCGCCGCCCAGCCAATGACGCGCTCGGAAGGGCGCCCGGACCGTCCACCCTTTTTGAGTCGGGGAGCCTGGGGTTTGCGAAGTGGCCACAAATTGATTCTAATAGGAACTGGAGTCGACCATGCCCATCTTTGAGTACATCTGCAAGGAATGCCATCACCAGTTCGAAGCGCTCCTCTACGGCAAGGAAAAAGCCGAGTGCCCGAAGTGTCACGCTAAGAAATTGGAACCGCAGCTCTCGGTTTTCGCGGTTTCGGCGAAGGGCTCGTCGCCTTCGGCTTCTCCGACTCGCGGGGCGTGCGGATCGTGTGGCGACCCTCGCGGCCCGGGCGCCTGCTCGCTCGGCGACATGAACTAGGGGCTTTGGGAAACCCTTCGCCTACCCGATAGATTTCGCTTTCTTGGTTCGCCTGTCGGCAATTGCCGTTGCCTGGGCGGGTCGGTGCGCTTATGCTAGTCCAACTGCCTGGCAGGTGAATCCCGATCAGGCGCAGGCCGCGCTGTAAACCCCAGATGAACTTCAGCCTCAGCAAATCCGTCGCATTGCTATGGTCGCGCCCGGACCCGGTTCTCGCCCAAGCTGCCGTGGCCGGTGAATTGTTAGTGGCGAAAGTTCGCCTGGGTCTGGCCACACTTCTGCTGCTCATCCCCTTGCTCGACTCTTTGTTCTCTCCGGTCGAACACAAGGAGGCGATCGTCGGCCTGAGCCTTACCGCCGCGACATTTCTGGTTGCGCTCACCGTTTATTTCCTGATCTCCCGCGAGTACAATCCTTCCTGGTTCAGTTTCGCCAGCACCAGTCTTGACGTCACGCTGGTGAGCAGCGGGCTGGTTCTTTTTCTTTTCATGAATGAGCCGCACACGGCCGTCAACAGCAAGGTGGTGTTCGAGGGATACTTTCTGGTTATTGGGGCGACCAGCCTGCGCTACGACAAGCGAGTTTGCATCACCACTGGTTTGCTGGCATTTGGCCAGTATCTCGCGATCGTGTATTTCGCGGCGATGCACTGGGACCTTAACAACGCGAAGTATTCGCCGTATCCCTACGGGTTGTTCAGTTGGTCGGCGCAAATCTCGCGGCTGATCATCATGATGACCGCGTTGGCGCTGAGCCTGGCGCTGGTTTCGCGCAGCCAGAAACTGCTGCAACTGGCGACGTGCGATCCGTTGACCGGTCTATTCAGCAGGGGATATGTGGACGACCGCTTCGCGGTCGAACTCAGCCGGGCACGGCGCTACGACAAAGTTTTGACAATTGCCGTAATTGACGCCGACCGCTTCAAGTCGCTCAACGACACCCATGGCCACCAGGCGGGCGACCTTGCTTTGCAGAAAATCGGCGCGCTGCTGCATGACACCTTCCGGCAGAGTGACACGGCAGGTCGCTACGGCGGAGAAGAGTTCGTCGTGATCCTGCCCGAGACCGAAATGGTCGCGGCCCAGCAGAAGCTCGAATCCTTGCGCGAGCTAGTGGCCAGGACTCCGATTGTCCTGGCCACATCCGGCGAGGAAGTCGAAGTCACGATTAGCGCAGGCTTGGCCACTTTCCCGCAGAATGGACAAAGCGCCGCGGAACTGTTCGCGCTGGCCGATGAGGGTATGTTTCAGGCCAAAGAAGAAGGACGCAATCGCGTCGTGGCCGGCGACGAAGCGGTTCTCTCGTAGACGGCTTCTAGAATTGCGGCTCTGCGCCGAGGATGATTGTCGCGAATCGTCGTCCAAAGGCTAAAAGGTCCCGAGAACCCGCCCCGGGAAGCGTCTGGCAAAGACGGAAGCGTACGCCCTTCACCTGCTATGATGGTTACTGGGGCAGACACGTTTTTCTCCCCTTTCAGGTCCTCTGACCTAAGCCAGTCCATCTGAAGCTCTCCCACCTTAGGCTTTTCAACGAGTGCGCGGCTTGCCAGTGCCGCTGCTAGCCGTCTTGCGCGGAGTCGATTAACTCCGCGATGTCCACTCCGGCTTGAGCGACTGGCTGGGTCTATTCAGTACTCGCCACGAAGGGTCGCTTTTTATGAACGCAACTACGATCTCGCTCGGCGTGCTGATCGTGCTGTTCACGATTCTGCTGCTCGCCTGGAAGCGCAGGATGAAACCGCAGGCGATCGGATTTCGATCACAACGAATGTGTCCGTCTTGCGGGCTGATCACATCTCGACTCAATCCGCGCTGCCTGGAGTGTGGCGTGGCCAGCGTCCCAAAGCGCTAAGTCGGAATGCGAGGAAGTTGAGTCGCTGGGCGTAGGGTTCTCCGAGACGATTCTCACTAAGGACACAATATGAAAATTATCAAATTTGTCGTAAAAGTAAACCGCGGCGGCAGTCGCGCACCGCAGTACGTCCAGAGGGCCGACTCGACGCCCATCCAAATGACAACCAGTCGCCAGCTGGCGCTCGTAATGGGAAGATTCACCGCGGAAGACGCCGTCAAATCCCTGCAAAACTCCAGGTGCATCCCGGAGTTGGAGTCCGTACGCGTGAACGCCTAGCATTTCGCGCCGAGACCGCCCGGCGCGGCTTGCCGGCCCGGCTGCTACACTGCCTGAGTTATGCGTGTGAAGGTCCTAGGGTCCGCTGCTGGCGGAGGCTTTCCGCAGTGGAACTGCGCCTGCCCCAACTGCCGCGCGCTGCGCGCCGGAACCTTCCGGGGCAAAGCCCGCACGCAAGCGCAAGTCGCCGTCAGCGCCGATGGCGCCTCGTGGTTCCTGCTTGGGGCATCGCCCGACCTACGCGCTCAGATCGAAGCCTCTCCTGAGCTTCATCCGCGGGAAGGCGTGCGCCAGTCACCGATCGCCGGAGCCGTTCTCGCGAACGCGGACATCGATCATGTTCTGGGACTGCTGCTGCTGCGCGAGTTGCAACCGCTGCGTGTATATGCGACGGACTCCATCCGGCGGATTCTTACCGAAGACAATTCGATGTTCGGCATGCTGCAGCGCGTGGCTACTCAAGTGTCGTGGACCAGCCTCGCTCCCGGAAAGATCTTCCGGTTGGAGAATCCTGCGGATGATGATTCCGGATTGCGTTGCCGCGCGCTGTCGCTGGGCACGCACTATCCTGCATATGTTTCTGCGTCAACGACAGTCCGCGCTCACGCCTGGTGAAGCATCGTTAGGCTTGATCGTTGAATCTGCGTCGGGCAAGCGCCTCGCCTACATGCCGGCCGTCCCACAGATCGACGATGAGCTGCTGAAAGGACTTGAATCCGCCGACGTGCTGCTGTTCGACGGAACGTTCTGGAGCAACGACGAATTGATTCGGATTCAGGGTAGCGGGCAAACCGCGCTGCAGATGGGACACGTTCCCGTTTCATCCGCCGAGGGCAGTCTCAACAAGTTGAGCGGGACTGCGCGTCCACGTAAAATCTATGTGCATATCAATAACACGAATCCCATGCTGAACGAGGCGAGCCCCGAATACCGGCAGGTGCGCGAGGCAGGATGGGAGATCGCGGAGGATGGATGGCAGTTCGACCTGTAGATGCGAGCGCGGCGCCGACGTGGGACTGCTCTCGTTCGACGGGCTGCGCGCCCAGTTGCGGAGCGTGGGCGAGGAACGCTATCACCACCAGCATCCGTTCCACCTGATGATGCATGAAGGCCGCCTGAGCCGCGGACAGCTGCAGGCATGGGCGTTGAACCGCTACTACTACCAGAGCATGATTCCGATCAAGGATTCGATCATTCTGTCGCGCGGCCCCGATCCGGTGTTTCGGCGAGCGTGGCGCAAGCGCGTGATCGATCATGACGGCGACGCGACCAGCGACGGCGGCATCAAGCGCTGGCTGAAGCTCGCGGAAGCCACCGGGCTCGACGCCGAGCAAGTTCGCGCCGGAACCGGGATTCTTCCGGCGACACGATTCGCGGTGAATGAATATCTGAACATCGTGCGCAGCCGCAGTTTGCTGGAAGCGGTGGCGTCGTCGCTGACCGAGTTATTTTCGCGCGACCTGATCACGCTGCGCATGGAGAAGATGCGGCAGCATTATCCGTGGCTCTCGGGAGGGCTGGATTATTTCGAGGCGCGGCTGACGCAGGCTCCCGAAGACGCCAAGTTCGCGATCAACTACGTGTTCGAGACATGCGAAAACGCGCGCCGAGCAGGAGCTCGCGATCCAGGCGCTGCGCGACAAGTGCGACATTCTGTGGGCGCAGCTCGACGCGCTCTATTTCGCCTACGTGCAGCCGGGCTGGCCGCCGCCGGGCGCGTTCTGATGGAGGGAGCGTAGACGATGGCTGCCCCTTCTGATACAAGCCAGCCGCGCCTCGCCACGGGATGCCGCTGGGGCCGGAGAGCGCGGAAGAAGTTCGCGTGATCCTGTTTCCCGAAGGCGCCATCAAACTACAAGGCACCGGACGGCAAATCCTGGAACGGTGCGACGGCCAGCGCACCTTCGGTGAAATCATCTCCGGGTTGCAGAAACAGTTCGGCATGACTGATCCGGAGAAAATTCGCAGCGACATTGGCGTGTTTCTCGAGCAGTTGCAGAAGAAGCGGATCGTGGACTATTAAGAAATTGGGTAATGGAGTGATTTGGAAATTGATCCGCTTGGCTTGAGGCGTTTTGATCATCCAATCGCAGAGATTACTCGATTCCACGAGTCTCCAATGGTTTCTAATCCTCTCGCCCTCATCGCCGAAATCACGCATCGCTGCCCACTGCATTGCGTCTACTGCTCCAATCCGATGCAGCTGGCGGGGCCGAAAGAGGAACTCTCCACCGCGGAATGGACGAGCGTCTTCCATCAGTGTGGCAAGCTCGGCATGCTGCACGCGCACTTTACCGGAGGCGAACCGCTGGCTCGTCCGGACCTGACGGAACTGATTGCAGCCGCGCGGGTGGCCGGACTCTATACCAATCTCATCACGTCGGGCCTTGGTCTCAATGAACAGCGATTGCAGGCACTCGTCGATGCAGGTCTCGATCACATCCAGATCAGTTTTCAGGATTCGCGGGAAGAAGCCGCGAACTGGATTGCTGGAGCGAAGGCACACGCGCACAAGATTGAACTGTCGCGCGCGATTCGGCGGCATAAGATCGCGTTCACGGTGAATCTGGTCGTGCACCGCCAGAATCTCGATCATCTGGAAGAGATGATTGCGTTCATCGAGCAACTAAACCCGGAGCGCGTCGAGATCGCCCACACGCAATACTACGGATGGGCCTTGCAAATCGCGCCGCACTGATGCCCACGCGCGCGCAGCTTGAGAAAGCAGTCGCGATCGTCGCGGAGGCCGAGAAGCGGCTCGCTGGAAGCATTCGCATCGACTCGGTTGTGCCCGACTATTACGCGAAATATCCTAAGGCCTGCATGGGAGGGTGGGGACGAAGATTGATGCTGATCAATCCCGCGGGCAAAGTTCTGCCTTGCCATGCGGCGGAAGTATTGCCGGGATTGTCGTTTGAGAATGTGCGCGAAAAATCGCTGGACTGGATCTGGCAGGAATCGCCGTCATTCCGACGCTTCCGTGGCGAAGACTGGATGCCGGAACCGTGCCGCAGTTGCGATCGCCGCGGCGAAGATTTCGGAGGATGCCGCTGCCAGGCGTTCCTGCTGGCCGGTGACGCCATGGTGACCGATCCGGCGTGCTCGCTGGCCCCGTCGCATGGGATCGTGGAAGCGGCAGTGCGTGAAGCGAATGCTGAATGCCGGAGGTCGCCGCAGCCTACGACTGCCATCGTCGTTCGTGCAGTTGCAGAAGCAAACGACGGAGTTGTGGAGCTATCGCACGAATCCCGAATAGAGCCCTTCAGGGGCTGAAGCCCATTCACATATCAGACGACTTACGCCGCTCGAAAGGGTCGCTCTTCCACGGTCGCGCCTGTTTTAGTATTTCTTCCGCAACGACTGAAGTCGTGCTGTCCTCTGACGTCTCCGCCGAACAGAATGTCACCAGCGCACGCCAACCGTGATGGGGCGCAAGTCGGTGGTGATGCCACTGCGCTTGCCGTGAAGGTAGCGGAACTCGGCGTAGATTTCGCATCTTCGTGCTTATCTTGCGGGTGACGCCACCGCCGAAGTTCTCCGCCGAACTCGTTCTGGCTGGACTTGAAGAAAGCTCCCATTGATGGGAAGGCTCCCGTTCGGCAGGTCCCCACCAGAGGAAGAAGCCGTTGCAAGCCGATCCCGGAATGGCGGTCGAAGATTCGAGTTTGCCCGAACGATGAAAAGAAGGAGCCGCCGCCTAAAATATAGCCGCCCCAGACCTTGGTCACGGGAATATTGATGATGGGATCCAGGTGGAGCGAATACACCTGGCTGGTCGCCGCCGGGCGCTTGCGCACTTTGCAGGGCCGAGTCCGCAGAGGCAAGTTGTCACACTGGAAATCGACGCGGAGTCCGAAATACTTGCTGAATTGCGGGCGACGCCAGCCGTCGACCACGCAGCCTCCGCCGCGCACAAACTTCGCAGTGTTCCCGTTGGTCAGACTGGCTCCGCCGCCTACGTTGAACACCCAGTTCTTGTAGTCTTTGACTTTGACTTTGTGCACCGGGTTGATTTCTTCAGGAGAAGCTTCCTGAGCGCCGGACTGCGGCTTTGCGGGTTGCGGTTGGGCCGAGGGTTCCTGGGCCGGCGGCTGCTGCGCCGGCGGTTGCTTCGTTGCGGGCTGCTGGGCCGGGGTTTGTTGAGCGTGGACGGTCGTGGCTCCCGCCAGAATCGTCGCAAAATCAATGCCAGGACGACCCTGTATCCGGGAACCGTCGCGAACTTTCGAATCATTCATTCTCCTCCCGCTGCCGGGCGTGGTTGCAGACCGCAGCTCAGCGCATGCGGCCAGACGTCGGCCGCATACCTCGCTCAAAGAGAGGCGCTCTGGAAGAACGGGTCCGCGATGCTCCCGCCGGGATAGCACTCGCAGCAGGCAGGCACCATGATACCAACTTTGATGCCGATTCCGCCCGCGATGCCGCCCCACGCACGGTCATGGCCGCTTTGTGGATGGTCAGCTCTTTGGCATTCATGTGCTCAGCGAGGCCGTCGAAACAGGCTGGGGAGCCATGCATTCCACTGGTTCCAGTCGTGACTTCCGGGAACGGTGTGGAATTCGTACCGGAAATGACGTTGCGCCAGCAGCGCGGCAAATTCGCGATTTGCGGGAAGCAGTCCCTCCTGCTCGCCGCAGGTCAGGAAAAAGTATGGAGCGGCTTCGGGATTCGCGGTGCGGACCAAGACGAACGGATCGTTATCGCGACGAGTCGAGCTTCCGGATAAACCGAAAATCGCGTTGTAGTGGCGCGACTGATGGAGGCGCTTGATCGAAAACGCGCGGCGGGGAACGTCGATGGCCGAACTGAGTCCACCCGCGAAAACAAAAAGTTCGGGATGACGCAGCGCGAGTTTCACTGCACCAAAACCACCCATGGAGAGGCCGACGATGGCGCGGTTCGAACGGCCGGTTGCTACGGGAAACCTACTCTCTACATCGGTGATAAGGTCGCTGACGATGTAGTCTTCGTACCGATCCTGCGGCGGATCGACGGCATTGGTGTAATACGAATCCGCACCTTCGGGCATTACGAGAATCATGCCTGGCCCTGCGAAGCGTGCCACATCAGAATCGTTCGTCCAATCGCGGAATCCCCCTCCGCCCCCATGCAATAGGTAGACCACTGGCAACTTGCGCCCGCGCAACTACACTGTGCCGGCAAGACCACGCGGTATGGCATGTCGCGGTTGAGGGCGGCGCTGTGAAATGTGACGTCGCGTAGAACGACGTTCGGAGTCAGTCGAGGATGGTCTGGCGCCGCATCTTTCTTTCTGCAACTCGTCGACAAAAGAAGGATGGCGGCGAGAAGGACACTACCGGAGCGGCAATGGCGGTTGGACCGCATGAAGGCAGTGATCATAGCGGAAAAATCACCGATTGGAGGCTGAGGTTCTTCTTGCGTCAACATTCGTGATGTGAAAAATACGGGTCGTGCGGTTTGCAGTTTCCGGGAAGCGACACGGCACGTATGATAGGGAATTCCATTTTCGTAGCGAGAGAATCCTTGCCCAAGCAGACTTCGAAACCATCGACGAAAGCGGCACCACCCAATATCGCAAGAGCGTAGCTCCGCCTGCCGTGTCGCGTTGATCGGCTTCGGGACGGTAGGCCGCGCGGTGGCGAAAATCCTTTGCGAGAACGAGCACGGTCCTCTGCGGCTCACTCATATCTGCAACCGCAATGTGGAAAGGAAGAAGCAGCCGTGGGTCCCGCCAGATGTCGTGTGGACCGACGACGTGCGAGTCGGTGCTGAACTCGGATGCGCAGATCGTGATCGAACTGATCGGCGGGCTCAATCCTGCCGAGCAGATTGTGCGGAGCGCGCTCGGAGTCGGGGAAGTCGGTGGTCACGGCGAACAAGCAACTGATTGCGCGGCACGGTCCTGATCTTCTGCAACTGGCGGCCAGCAAGGGATGCCAGATCGAGTTCGGCGCATCAGTCGCAGGTGGAGTTCCGGTCCTTCCGGCGCTGCGTACCGGATTATGCGGAGATCGGCTGCACGGCATTGCGGGCATTCTGAACGGCACCTGCAACTACATTCTGAGCCGGATCGAGAACGCGAGGATTCCTTTCAGCGAGGCGCTGGAAGAAGCGCAGGCTCGCGGGTACGCGGAGGCCGATGCGTCGGAAGATCTCGACGGCGGCGACGCGCGCGCCAAGCTGGCCATTCTCGCGCTCGCCGGGATTGCACTCGCGGGTCGCACCGGAATCGGTTCGCGCCCGCACGATTCGCGCGGTGGACGCGGTCGACTTCGATTATGCCGCGGAATTGGGCTGCACCATCCGCCAGATTTCGCGCGGCCGATTTGAAGAGACAGAATACGTCTGTTCGCGGACGTTGGCCCGTGCCTGGTTCCAACCGATTCGCCTTTCGGACGGGTGCAGAGAAACCTAAATCTGGTGCTCACTTCTGGCCAATACGGCGGGGACATGGCATTTCTGGGCGCCGGCGCGGGCGGCGATCCTACGGCGGTGGCCGTGGTTTCCGACTTGATGTTTGTGGCGGAGAGCCTGTCTGCAGGCGGGGGCAAACGGGGGGCGGCCAGCAACGTCTCGACGCCGGAGATCAGCAGCGATTTCGAGACGCCCTGGTATTTGCGGTTTTTCGTGCGCGATCAGCCGGGGATTGTGGCGCGGCTGGCGCAGATCATGGCGGCGCATCACCTGAACATCGATTCCCTGCTGCAGAAGCCGGGCTTTGAGAAGTCGTTCGCTGCCGTTTGTGATTACGCTGGAGCCTTGCCGAGATTCCATGCTGCATCCGGCGCTGGAAGAGATGGCGGGGCTGGAGTTCGCGCTACGGCCGTGCCTGTGCCTGCCGATCCTGCGGTAGGAAAGATGCGTGAAGAAAGAATCGGCGCCGGTCGTCGCCCTACATTCGGCGCTGCAACGATCCGGCGCCAGCCGAGGTTAATTCCAGAAAGGATTCTTGAGACCCGCCGGCGCGAGGGCGCTGTCGGTCTTCGTTTCCGCGCCGGTTTCGTCCGAGATTTTCTCGTCGATAAAGCGGGACGGTGGCGGTGCGATCAATTCGTCTTTTGCCGGGCGTGGGATTATAAGGATATTCAGATTTCATTGGGAGCCTACCTCCATCATTGATGATCTAGGTTCATTAAACACCCCTGGGACGGACAGGGTAGCCGCAAAATTTCGATGGCTGGTATCGAAAAAGCAGTTTCTGATCCATCGGCGGAAGAGGCCCGATCAGGCGAAAATCCGGGCTTCGATATATGCTGGTCAGTCCGCAGTTGAGCCTCATCCGAAGCGGACATTTCCTGGAGGATGCCATTATGAAATACCGCAAGCTGGGCCGCACCGGATTCGAAGTCAGCGATATCGCCCACGGGCTCTGGGGAATGAGCGGGTGGAGCGGCTCGGACGATAAGGAGTCGCTGGCAGCGATGCAACTGGGCATCGATGTGGGCTGCAACTTTTTCGACACGGCTTGGGCGTATGGCGAGGGTAAGAGCGACGGGCTGTTGGGCGAGATCATGTCGCGGAATTCGGAGAAGAGGATCTATGCGGCGTCGAAGATCCCCCCAGCGAATGACCGGTGGCCGGCGCTGCCCGAATACAAATACAGGGACGTTTTCTCGGCGGAGCACGTTTTCAAGTATGCCGACATGATCCGCAAGCAGTTGCGGGTGGATACGATCGATTTGCTGCAGTTCCACGTGTGGGACGATTCGTGGACTGGGGAGAGTGAGTTTCGGTCGACCGTCGAGAAACTGAAGCGCGGTAATTGGATTCGATTTTTCGGGCTGAGCATTAATCGCTGGCAGCCGGAGAACGGAATCAAGGCTCTGAGGACGGGACTGGTGGATGCGGTGCAGGTGATCTACAACGTGTTCGATCAGGCGCCGGAAGACGAACTCTTTCCAGTTTGCCAGGAACTCAATATCGGCGTGATTGCCCGAGTGCCACTGGATGAAGGCAGCCTTGGCGGCAAGATGACGCTGGAAACGCGTTTTCCGAAAGGCGACTGGCGCGCGGGATATTTTGGTCCTGAGAATCTGGCGAAAACCATCAAGCGGGTCGACAAGCTGAAGGAGATTGTTCCTTCCGGAATGACGCTGCCCGAGATGGCGCTACGCTTTATTCTGTCGCATCCGGCGGTGAGCACGACGATTGCGGGGATGCGGAAGTCGGAGCACGTGCGACAGAACATCGCGGCGAGTGACGCGGGCTCTCTCGACCCGAGCCTGCTGGTGGAATTGAAGAAGCACCGATGGGACCGGACGCCGCAGCGCTGGTCAGACTAGGAGTGTCTCGCTCGCCCAACCCAGGGCGGCGCACCCATCCGCCCGCGCTGTCTTTCTACGATGGCTGGTAGTAGGGCGTTCGCTCAAGATACTCTCCCTGTCTAGCCCACGTTGGTCCCATGGTCTGAATGCCTTCCTTCAAGAACCCAGTCGTCGTCTCTTTGGCGCTCGCTATGCTCGCGACCGCTGTGCAAGCACAAAACCCCAGAGGCTCCGTGCGTGGCACCGTGCAGGACGCCACGGGAGCCCGCATCCCTGGCGCGCAAATCGTGGTGCAGTCAGCCGGCACGTCGCTGAGGCGCGAGGCTGTCAGCGAAGATCGCGGGGAGTTTCGGCTCGATGACTTGTTACCGGGGTCTTATCACATCACTGTGAGTGCGGCTGGATTTGCGCCGGCAAACGCAGATGTTTCCGTCGCCGTGAGTTCGGTGCGCGAAGTCACCGTCACGTTGAAGGCGGCGGCGCCGGGGGAAACAGTCTCGGTGCAAGGGGAAAGTTCGTCCATCACGACCCAGCCGATCGATCTGGTCAGCGTGGTGCATCAGGGAGTGGTGGGCAGTCAGGATCTCGAGACGCTTCCGCTGGCGGCGCGCAGCTTCGCCAACATCGCTTATCTGGCACCCGGGACCGAACCCGTGGAGCCTTCCGACCCGACCAAGGCGCGGATCACCGCGGTTTCTACCGGGGGAAGTTCCGGGCTGAACAATGATCTGTCAGTGGACGGCGGGGACAATTCGGATGACTGGATCGGCGGGTTTCTGCAGAACTTTTCGCCGGACGCGATTCAGGAGTTCGCGGTGCGCACGGCGGGCGAAGATGCGGACACGGGCGGGACTACCGCGGGGTCGGTCGTCATCACGACCAAGCGCGGGGCTAACGAGTGGCACGGGAGCGGTGCGTTTTACGAGCGGGCAGCGGCACTGAATGCGCGCTTTCCGATTGAGAATCCGGCGCCGAATCCCAAGCAACCGTTCTCGCGGCAGAATTACGTTGCCACGCTGGGTGGGCCCATCGCACGCGACAAGGTCTGGTTGTTCTCTTCGTTTGAGTACGTGCGCGAAAATGCGAGCATTGTCTATAGCCCGAACAGCGTGTCCGAATTCAACGCACTGGCGCAAATCGCCGCGGATGGGCTGATTCCCGGAGTGCCCTCGATTACGATTCCATCGAACGTGCCGATTCCATTCCGCGACTACATTGGATCGGTTCGCTTCGATTGGGCGCAGTCGGCAAAGTCGCAGTGGTTTCTGCGCACGTCGGAAGATAATTATCTGACCCACAACAACCTGGTCGCGCAGGCGACACTACCCTCGACGGGGCTGACCACGCACGATGTTTACTGGAACAACGTGATCAGCAATACCTACAGCTTCAGTCCGACGTGGCTGGGCACTTTCGTGTTTGATGCGAGCTTGCTGCACCTGACTCAGACTCGGACCTCCTCACTCGGCTTCGCTCTGGCGTTTCCTTTTAGCTCTACGACGCTGACGGTTTCCGGATTCGAAACGTATGGAGACAACCAGTTCGCCACGCCGATTACGCTGTTTCCCTCGCTGCGCAACCAGCAGAAGTATCAATTGCGCTACGACGTCGGACATGCGACCGGTGATCATTCGTTCAAGTTTGGAGTGAACTTCATTCACGAGCCCGTCCTGGCCGGGGCGTTCCCGGGAAATCAGGAGACGCTGTACTCGTTTCCGAATGATCCGACTTACTACACGTTGAACGCAGCGAACCTCGCGCAGTTCCCCGTCGACTATATAAACGGAGCGGCGACCGCTCCGGCCAATGACGGCAGCTTTTGGCAAAGCGTGCAGCGTCTCGGCTTGTACGCGCAGGATTCATGGCGGCTCACGCGGCATCTGACTCTGGATTACGGGCTGCGGTATCAAACGACCTTCGGCCTGTTCACCGCTTCCGGGAACAGCCAGACGCTGAATCCCGCGCTGGTAACGTTGCAGGCGCTGCAGATCCCGCTGGTTCAAAACCCTCCTCACGACGATCACCAGCAATTCGCACCGCGCCTGGGGATTGCGTACTCTCCGGGCAAGGGAGGCACCACAGTTTTCCGCGCCGGATTCGGCTTGTACTTTAACGACCTCGCGCAGAACGGATGGGCAACGGCGTTCCAAGGCGTGAATGCGACGAACGTTGCTACCGGTGCGTGCGCTCTTACGGGCACAAGCGGGGGTTATTCACTCACGGGCGCGGGCTGCTTGCGGGGAGGGGCCGCTGCGGCCGGCAATCTCATCGACTCCAACTACAAGACGCCGTACGCGATCCACATCACCGGTGGCGTGCAGCACGCCTTCGCGCGCAACTGGACGGTGAGCGCCGACTACACGCACGAACAGGGCAACCACGGTTATCGCGGCTACAATTTCACCAGCGACGTCAACCTGTTCACGCCATTGATCCCATCATCGGATCCGAACTACGATCTGGATCAGCAAAGCGTCGTGCCTAACCTGAATCTGTTCAAATCGGACAACCGGTCGAGCTACAACGCATTGATGATCGTGGCACGGGGAAATGTAAACAAACGCTTCAATCTGATCGCGCACTACACGCTCTCGAGCGCCAAGACGTGGGGATGTGTGCTGGGCGAACTGTTCGATTATGTAAATGGAGTTTGCGATCCGCTGAACCCGTTCGGGCCAGGCGACTACGGGCCTTCGGGTGAAGATGTGTTGAACCGGTTTGTAGTCGCGGGGACGGTCTACATTCCGGGCGGCTTCGAACTGACGACGATCACGCAACTCGAGTCCGCACGGCCCTTCACCATCACGACAGCCGACAGCAGCCAGCGCATTTCTGTGAACGGCAAGCCCACGGCCCTCGATGCGTTTCGTGGCACGCCTTACATTCAGATGGATTTGAGAGTGACGCGTCCGTTCAAGCTCGGCGAGCGTTGGGAAGTGCTTCCCTTCGCCGAATTCTTCAATCTCTTTAACCGCAACAATCCCGGGGCGAATTTTGTGGGTACGATTGCGGCGCTCCCGGTTCCGGCCAGTGAGGTTGCATCGGGCAACGCCACCAACATTTGCCTCGACTTTCCCACCTGCAATCAACTCCAGCCCATCACCAGCTTCAAGCAACTCGAGATTCCCGCGGGCGGTCTGGGAGACTTCTTCGGACCGGGGACAACCGTGGGAATTCCGTTTGCTGCGCAGTTGGGCGTTCGGGTGACTTTCTAAACTGGCGCAACTCTAATACGCCCAATAGGGCCCGCTCCCGCCCGGAGTGCTCTTTCCTTCAATGGCAGTGAATACATTTCGGCCGTAGAAAAACGGCAGACCCCAATCGAATCCGGCAAGAGAATTCGGTCCGGCTAGATCCGCGAACACGAAGGCGGTCGTGTTGCTATGGAAGAGGCTGTCAGCATTGGCCACGCTGAACTTGATTTGACCGCTCGATCCGTTGGATCCCTGAGTTGTCGCCGTAAGATTCTGCGTGCTCGACGGGCAATAGAAAAATGTAGCGTCGGTACAGACCGGAATTCCTGCGGTGCTCGCGGTTAGGAAATAGAGGCCGTTTGAGCCGCTGTCGAGAAAGCTTTGATCGTAGGACTGGTTGTTGAAGCTGGTGGTGAAATTTCCCATGTCGTTCAACGCATATACCGTGGCGCCGTTAAGCCCGTTGTTCGACTGCGTTCCAATGCCAAAGACGAGCGAGCCGTTGACGCTAGCTTGCGGCGCGGTCACGGCGGGGAGTTCGAGAATGACTCCATTATTGTCGGTGGGGAAAAGCGCCACAGGGTCTTGCACTTGCTGCGCCAAGCTCTGGGCGATGACGACGCAGCTAGAGCTTGGACATTCATAGTACAAGCCGGGGTTGGAGGCGCCAGTGGTGGCGCAAGCGGCGCCGCAATCTTGTGCGAAATTTCCCACGCCCAGAATGCCATTCGAGCCCAGAGCATTCAGAGTGTTCTCGGAGGCTCCTCGATCGGAGCAACTGGTGGGGATGGGAAAGTCCGTGGCGCTGATCACCTGGATCGGGACGGAACTTGCCTTCTCCCCGGAGATCTGAATGTCGGCGGACTGCACCGGCCCCCAGGTGAATCCGCTGACAAACGGTAGACACTCGACGACGGGATTGCCGTCGGACGATTTCTGTTGCGACAGGGAGATCGTAAGCGCGGAAGAAAGGATCCTGAGGCCGGAGGAGCCGGTGTCGACCAGGATGCCGTCAATTGCCTGGCACGTGGAAGTGCTCGGCACGCACACGGTGACGCTGGTAAATGCACCGTTGGTATAATTTCCGGTTGGTCCGGAGTTCACCGTGATGGCCTGAACGTTCGATCCGGAGGTTGTCACAGAATTCACGTGCGGGCTGCTGCTGCCTCCGCAGGCAAGGGCGAACCACAGGGCTGCGCAAGCCGCAATCATCGGGAGGATGCTCCAGTGGGTGAACCTGCTGTATGGGATGGACGGCTTCATCGGATTTCTTCCGCGCTAACACCCTGCGGCAGCATGTCTGGAATGTATGCGTGCCCAGCGAACGAGCGCAGATGTCCGCCGGCATGGACGACGAAACCGGGCTGCTCAATGTGGAGGGGCTTTCGACCGGCGCGGGAGGTCGTTTCCGCCTGCACGGCCTTTTGATACTGCTCGAAGTACGAGCCCAGAATTTGCCGCATATCGGGCGGCCACGGACCTTGCCAAGCCACAGCAAAAACTCGTCCCGAAGACGAAACATATTCACGCACAACTGTTCCAGTGGCGACGTGGATTTCGTGGATGGTGTAAGCCTGGGTTTGCGTGGTGCGCAGAGAGCCTTGCATATGGGCCTGGTCGGCCTGCACGGAGCTGGCGGGCTCCCCTAACGCGGCAAAGGCGGGCGAGAAAGGGACCAGCGTGGTGGTCGCCACGAGAATCCCAGCCGAAAGGGCCCACTTCACGGAGGCGATGCGAAGTTGCGATATCCGCCGTTTCACTGCACAAAGACTCCTTGGCCTGAACAATCTTCGGCGCAAAGATTGAGCCTTCTCGAATCGCTCGAGCGGATGATGTAGTTAGATTGGGGATCGCAATTTGAGGTTGCCAAGACTTAGAACCAAAGAGTTCGGGGTTGGCGAAAGACTTGTGGCAGTCGCTACCGGACCAGCCACTCTGTTGCCGCGTGCACCTGCACCAACAACTGGCTATAGCTGAGGGCGAAGACCGCGAGGGTGGCCAGAGCCGCACCGAGTCCGTACCACGGAGAGAATCTTCGGGGCAGTGCCAGACGGTCGTCGCTCCAGGCGATCAGGCGCTCGACACGTGCGTTCATGATGGAAGCAGAGCTGTGAACCAGGGCCGTGGTCAGATCGGTCGAAGGTTGCGCCGGGCCCAGACGCGAAAGCTTGATCAAGGCTGCAGCCAGATCCAGCGCCTCTCCGGCATTTGAGACTGCGGCATCGTCGGCGGTCATCTCGGTGGCCTTGAGCCAGGCGGCTTCCAGGCCAGCCGCGCCGGGGAATGCTACGCTGCACAGCAGGAGTTTCTTCAAGTTGTCGCGGCGGCGGATGTGCGCCATCTCATGATTCAGTGCCGTCCGCAATTCACTCGGATTCAGCATCGATTCTGCAGCACCCGACAGCAAGACCTTGGGGCGAACGATTCCGGTGGCGGTCATCGCGGGAACGGCTGGAGAAATTCGCAGAACTGGGATGGGCGCGCTGGACTCGACGGGCTGCGCGGCGTTCGTCCATGTCGAGATAGTGCGGGAGGCTCGACCCAGAGCGATGCCGGCATTCACAATTTCAAATACTCCCAACACTGCGCCGAAGATGCCCATAACCAGAGGAATCTCGCCCAAGGGCTCTTCGATGGCCCGCGGCTCCAGCAAGAGAAAAGAGGGCACGGTGAAGGCAACCGTGATAACGGCCGCTGTAACCAGAGGAGACATTCGCAAGGCAAACAGAAAATCCGCAACTCGGCGAACCGGAAGGCGCTCGATGCGCGACTGGACCGCGCGCCAGGCTAGGCACACGGCGAGCGAGAGGACGCAGTACACCATCACGAACACGGACAAGGAGACGGCGAGGCCGCGGGCGGCGAACATCAGGCTTTGTCCTTGGAATTGGATTCGTTGCGGGCTTCAATCTTGCGCAACGCGCGCCGCTTCGCTTCGACGACTTGGCGAAGGTCATCGAGCAACTGCGCGTCGCGCTCGGTCAGGATTTCGACCAGGTACGAAAGCGGCAGGGACGATGCAGGGCTCGCATCCAGTAATTGCCGGAACGCCTCACCGGCGACTTCACGGTGCAGTTCTTCGCGGGTGAAACGCGGAGTGTAACGGAAGGCGCGGCCTTCGGCTTGGCGCGACAACAAATTCTTTTTGAAGAGACGGTCGAGGGTGGTCATCACCGTGGTGTAGGCGAGATCGGGACAGGCCCCGTCGACCAGGTCGCGAACGGTGGCATTTCCGCGCTGCCACAGGGCGTCGAGCAGACGTTCTTCCAAGGGGCCCAGTTGGGAGGAAGATGCGCCGAAGTGGAAGATGCGTTTCATGCGGGCGAAGTCGAGGGTGAATTTTATCCCAGGCGGAGAGTCCGCGCTACAGGACCTTTCGCGCTTTCTGGTATTTGCATGTGGGGACAGCCGCCCTCGGCCGAAGGCCCGAGCTTCTCTCGGGATGCCGGTATCAAAAATCAGGTCGAGTTGCGCTCGACGGACAGCCGTGGGCGCCTGTCCCACATAGACCATGCCTGCGGAATCAAATGGCGGCCCCGGAGGGGCTCGAACCCCCAACCCTCAGTTCCGAAGACTGATGCTCTATCCAGTTGAGCTACGGGGCCGCGTTTAGATTCTACAGGTTGCGACCCCGTAACCGGAAGGCTCAATTGACCGCAGAGGAAATTGCAGGGAGAGAAGTTTGCCGGAGTGTTTCGGCAGCACGTTCCTGCCGGGCGCGTTGCGCGTGGCTGGCGATGCGGTCCATCTCCGACTGATCGGGATGCAGGTACCGCGCAGTGGTTTCGATTCGGCTGTGACCCGCGATGCGTTGCAGTGCCTTGACGTTGTTCGTGTATTTTCCGAACTCGGTCAGAGCGGTATGGCGCAAAGCATGAAGCCCAGCGTCGGGCTTGGTCATGCCGAGGGCAACGACCATGCGATGCTGAGTTGCAAGAGTGTCCGCCGTGAGCGGCTTGCCGGAATCGCGCAGCGAAGTGAACACGTGATCGCATTTCGATTGCGCGAGCAGCTCAAGGAGAACGGTCATCATGGCGCGAGTGATTCGAAGATCACGACGACGGGCTTTCCGCTTCAGACCACGGCGAATGTGGATGACGCCCCAAAAGCCATCGGGATCCTCATAGTCGAATAGATCAACGCAGTCGCGCTGCAAAGCGAGCATCTCGCCCCGGCAGATTCCAGATTCGCGTGCGAGGATCGAAGCGGAGCGGAGCGGCTCCGGTGCGATCTCCAACCACTCGTTGTATTCATCGTCGGTGAAAACATAGTCGCGAACCCGTTCGAGTTCCCCGGAGAAACGGGCGATGACCGGAACGCGGTCCATGATGCGAAGGCTCAGCGATGCGTAGCGCAAACAGCTTGAATTGTTCGATCACGTTCTCGTCGATCGCGTTCAGCTTGGCCCGGCCGAGCGGCTTGAATTCCGAGAGACGGTCAAAGCATCCGGCGTAGAACTGGCGGGTGCCTTCGTTGTCGGTGGTGCTGTCGACGAACTTCATGAAGCATTCGCGGAATTGTTCGAACGTGGGAATCTCGCCGGGGGCGACCGCCTTCGGTTCACCTTTGACGATGCGCGTGCGCTCCTTCGTCATTTCATCGATGGCCGCTTGGCGGTTCAACATAATGCTCCGTCACGTAGTAAACTTCGGGATCGGCAGCGAGCAGTTCGGCGCGGTCATCAAAGCCGACGCGAACCACAAGCGAATTCGGCTCAGCCGAGCGATGCGTAGGCACGCACGCCAAGAGTTTTCCGCGAACCTTGAGCGCAGGTGCGCCGTATGCCGTGCTCTCCTCCACACCGGGCAGCGCCAAGCCGATCTTTCGCACGGTGTCGAAGTTAATCGTGCTCCCATGTTTCTTCGAGGTTTTGTTCTGCTTCGATGATTTTCCAGCCGCTTTTGATCCGGACTGCGAGGTTCGTGCGCCCGGAATTTTGCCGATCCGAGGGTCTCCAGCCAGCACAAGGTCGCATGCCCGCAGTGCCGATGACTCAAAGTCAGGCGCATCGACTGGTAAGACCTGCCAACCCGTTACGCGTTTGCCCAATACTTGAATGGATCGCATGTTCGGGAACTCACGCCGCAAGCTCTGGTGGTGTTCTTGGGTAGTGGCGAGCCATACTCCGTTATCCGCAGTGCTTTTAGGCTTGTCCCGTAGGATCAACACGATTTTGTCTTTACATAGATTGCAAGGCAGCCAAACATCGGACGCGTGTACGGCGATAGTGTGGAAATCGCATCAAGCACGAATGCGTGTGGAATAGGCTTGCGCTGGTTGGGCAGCAAGCTCGCATCCAGAGCTTCTGGAGAGACGTGTTTTCTCAAAGCCATACCCGGCACCTCCAGCCTCGCCCGCACAACTGGTGGGAGTTTACACCCAAGAACTCGACCCAAAACAAGAGGGCGCTATTGCAGTTTCGCGTACTCCGCTTTGGCTTGTTTCAGGATGGGGATGTCGGGGTCGGCGTCTTTCCAGAGGGTGAGGAAGTCTTGGTAAGCCGCTTTCGTTTTGGCGGTGTCGTCTTGCATGCCATAGGCGCGGGCGATTTGAAGATGTGCCAATGCTCCGATGGGATCGCTGACTACACTCCCGCGATGGTCGAGAATTTTCTGGAACTCAGCCGCGGCTTCACGACCTTGGCGTGCGGCTAGATAGGCTTCTCCACGCACATATGCCGGATAGAGGTTACCCAACAGTCCCACCTCATATGGTATGGCGGTTTGAAGTAGTTCGACAGCCTTTGCAGGCTCGCCGTGCTTCAGAGCCAGAAGTGCACGGAGCGTAGGCATGTAGGTAAATCTGACCGTCGTATCCTCTGGAAGACGTTTTGACAGATCGTCCGTAAGTGCTTGAGATCGGGAATAATCCCCGGAAAGAGCGAGCGCAAAGGCGACTGCGTACTGCACATCTCGGGTCTTTGAGAGTGCTAGTGCCGACATAGCTGTTTGCCTTGCTTCGGGTACATTTCCAAAGAAGGCTTCCCGCAGTGCCGACTGTGTTTCAATTAGGGCCGCCGATTCCCGATAATTCTCCTGCTGCGCAAACTCTATCGCTCGTCTTGACATCTTTCTCGCTTCATCCAAGTGGCCGGAGTACGCCAACACCAAGGCATCCAAGTTGGACATCCAGTCGTCCAGTCCGGGCTTTCCCCGTGCCTGCTCTGTTTCTCGTTCCATTCCTGCCTCGTCACCTTTCAGAAAGGCAATGTTGTAGCGCAGGAAAGAGAAGTCGCGCACTTCAAGTTTGCGCTGCGAGGCCTGCCGCAACGTGTTCTCCGCGTCGGCTGTATGTCCAAGAGCGACATAGCTGTTCGTTAGAATAGAATATCCAATCGAAAAGTCGGGATCGAGTCGGATCATTGCTCTTGCTTCCTCGGCCGATTCTTCATACTTGCCGAGGGCAGGGTAAATAATCCCAGCCAAGAAGCCGTGAGGGGATACGGCACGAGGATAAGCTTGCGTCCACAAGTCGCAGGTCTGCTGGGCCTTTTCTAGATTGCCTGTGACTTGGGTGTCGTAAGAAGCAGAAATAAAGAACCTCTCTTCGTCGCTGGCGCGTTTCCGCAATTCGTAGGCTTGGCTGGTGTTTGCAGCAGAAAGAGCAGACTCTCCAATGTCCCCGTAAACGCGCCCAAGTGACGCATATGCCATGGCGAAATTGGGATCAAGGTCGATGGCACGCTTGTAAAACGGAACAGCGGCAACCGACCCGCTTGAGATTAATACCTTGTAGCCCGTGCTAAAGGCTTTTAACGCTTCCAGTGAGGATGTTGTCGCGTCGGGGAGCGGTGTGTCGTACTTTTGAACTGCCGAAAGTGATTCGCCAACTTGGGTTCTGAATTTGGTCGCAATTTGACCGAGGGCATTCAGCACGTCTTCCTTCCTTGCCGCCTGCACTTGCTCCTCCGCTAGAATGCTCCCTGTGCGGCAGTTCGTCGCCCGTAGACCCAACACATACTGGCTGCCAAGGCTGGCAATCGAGCCGTCTAAGACCGCCGCACTGCCCGTTCTCTCGCAGATTTCCCGTGCGACATCAAGAGTAAGCCGCGCATCGGTCGGCTGCTGCATCAAAAGCAATGTCTGCTGGATGCGTTCTTCTGAAACCAGACGTAGGAACGGTGACTGCTCCAGTTGCACAGAAATTCCTTGGCGCAGTGTTCCGTCGAAGACGGGATCGCCTGTGGTGTTGGCGAAGTCGGCGAGAACAATCGTGTCCTTATCCGTGAGCTTGGGCGCACGATGGAGATAGAAGTAGCTGCCCGCAGCGAACAACAAGGCGCTTAGCGCAACAGGAATAGCGACCTTCCACCCCATTCCACGTAGACTCGCGGCTCCGGCAGTTGTTATCGCTGGCAATCGTCCCGACTCCGCATCGCGCTTCAGCCGTTGCAGGTCGGCTCGCATCTCCGCTGCGCTCTGATAGCGCAAGTTGCGGTCTTTCTCCAGAGCCTTGTTGATGACCCGTTCCAGTTCGGGTGGTACGTCGGGATTCAGCCGCACCACGGACGTGGGAGCCCCGTCGAGAATAGCTTTGAAGATGACTCCCGAGCTTTCCCCGCGGAAGGGCAACGTCCCAGTTGCCACCTCGTACAAAACCGAGCCGTAGGAAAACAAATCGGTGCGGGCATCGAGTTCCTTGGCTCGCACTTGCTCGGGTGACATATATGCGACGGTGCCGAGCGTAGCGCCGGGACTGGTCAGTTGGGACTCCACGTCGAAGGTCGTGGCGTTCGCGTCCGCACCCGCGCCCTTTCTAACGGAAAGCTTCGCCAGCCCGAAATCAAGAATCTTGGCGTGTCCGCGCTTGGTGACAAAGATGTTGGCTGGCTTGATATCTCGGTGAACGATGCCTGCGCAGTGAGCCGCGTCCAGTGCGTCGGCAATGTCGATGGCGAGTGGCAGAAGGACTTCCATCTCCAACGGACGCCCGGCTATCTGGTGCTTCAGGGTCAGGCCGTCCAGAAACTCCATGACGATGAAGGGCTGACCATTTTGTTGCCCGATCTCATAAATCGTGCAGATATTAGGATGGTTGAGAGCCGAGGCTGCCTGAGCTTCACGCTGGAAACGAGCCAAGGCTTGGGCGTCTTTGGCTACTTCATCGGGCAGAAATTTCAGCGCGACAAATCGGTGTAGGGTTACGTCCTCAGCTTTGTAGACGACACCCATCCCTCCACCGCCCAGCTTCTCGACGATGCGGTAGTGCGAGATAGTTTGGCCGATCATGGGTAGGACTCAGGGTGCGATGTTAGCCTGCATCTATACCTTCTGAACACTCGATACTGATTCTCACTGTGGTAGTCCAATCCGGCGCACGAGCCCGGCAAAGCGCGGGTCTGAGCGGATGTTGTCCCATGTCGGGTCTACGTTGAGGGGGATCACAAAACTCGAACGAGCGTCAACCGCTTTGTCCAGCCACACAAAAGCATGACCTTTGTCGCCGAGAAACGAATACGCTGTGGCAACCTCGAACGGATCGTAGTCCCGACTCGAAGACCCCTCGTCGATTTTGATCATCGTTTGCAGCGCTGCGCCGAACCCCGCGCTCTTGTAGCTCTGACTAATGGCGTCCGCTTTTTGCGTCTTGCCTTCGAGCCTGAATTGCTCCTGTAGTGCTGCTACAGCTTTGTCATAGCTTTTCTTGCCAACGTAAACGTGAAACAGATTGAATTGAGCGATTGAAGAAGAGGGGTTGATTTCAAGCGACTTGTGCCACTGTTCCAATGACTTGTCGTAGTCTCGCTGAAAATAATAGTTCACGCCCAGCAGATTGATAGGGCCTATCGAGAGCGGGTCGAGTTCGTGGGCGAGTTTCAGTTCTCGAAAGGCATCGTCGAATCTGCCCATTGTAGTCAGATGAGTGCCGTAATTCATGTGTGCTTCAGACAGGTTGGGATTCAGTTGAATCGCACGTTGCAATTCCGATTCGGCGGCTGCAAAGCTCCACGTGCCAATTAAGGCGTCCCCGAGCGCCACATGGGCCTCGGCCAGAGTTTCATCGAGATCGATTGCTCGCTTTGCTGCCGCAATCGCCTTTGAGTTTGCTTCCTCGACGGGTAAGTAATGAAATGCTCCAAGCAGGGAGTATGTCTGAGCCATTTCGGCATACGCAGCAGCATAGCCGGAGTCTTGATCAAGGGCCTGCTGGAAGAGATTGATAGATTCCTTAAGGCTGTCCATGGTCACTTTGTCCGCCAAGGCTCGGCCTCTGACGTACAGAGCGAAGGCGGCCGGACTCTGTGTTCCCTGCTTGAGCAGTCTCCGCTGCTGTTCGCTGGACAGCCTGAACCGGAGCTTTTCCGATATGGTTCGCGCTAGTTCTGCCTGAAGCGGCAGGACGTCTGAAACCTTGCGGCTGTACTCCTCTCCCCAGACATGACTGTTGTCGCTTGCCCTGATCAGTTCGGTGCTCAGGAAGAGGCTGTCGCCCTGCTGTACTAACCTCCCCGTGAGCACAGCTTTGACATTGAGTTCTCGCCCGACAGCTTGCGGATCAACCTCACGACCCTTGTAGCGGAAAACAGAACTCCGCGACATCACCTTGAGATTCGGAACCTGCGATAGACGGTCGATCAGGCTATCGGTAATGCCATCACTGAGGAACTGTGCATTCTGATCGCTGCTGTTGGCGACGACTGGCAAAACTGCCACGGAATCAATGGGGCTATCTTTGTCTGCGTGCTGCTTAGAATAAAAAACAGCAGCGCCGATCACTAACGCAACAAGCACAAACGAAACGGCTCCGCTGATCACAACGTTGCCACGCCACCACGGTGTTTTCGTCGCCTCGGAGTCGGTACCGCCAATCGCGGCAGTTTTCCCTGTTTCAGTATCTCGCTTCAGGCGCTTTAGTTCGGCTTCCATCTCGGAAGCGTGTTGGAATCGCAGGCTTCTGTCTTTCTCCAAGGCCCGGCTAATAATATCTTCGAGCTTCGGAGGCACGTCCGGGTTCAACCTGACTGCCGAGGCTGGTGCTCTATTCAAGATCGAATCAAAGGTCGCGCCTGTCGTGCCGCCCCGGAACGGAAGAGCGCCCGTACACATCTCGTACAGAACAGCGCCGAACGAGAACAGGTCGGTACGGGCATCGAGTTCTTTACCCTTGACCTGCTCCGGCGACATGTATGCGACGGTGCCAAGTGTCGAACCGGGGCTGGTGAGATGTTCCTCTGATTCGATGGTCGGGGTGCTCATGCCGGCGCTCGCTGTTTTCAGCGTGACTTTTGCGAGCCCGAAATCGAGAATCTTCGCTTGCCCGCGAGCCGTCACGAAGATGTTCGCTGGCTTGATGTCCCGATGGACGATGCCCTTTGAATGCGCGGCGTCGAGAGCGTCCGCGATCTGGATGCCGAGATCAAGCACCGCTTCGATCTCCAGCGGCTTGCCCGCGATCCGGTGCCGGAGTGTCTGCCCCTCCAGCAGTTCCATGGCGATGAAGGTTCGCCCATCGGACTCGTCAATTTCGTAGATCGTGCAGATATTCGGGTGGTTCAAAGAGGAAGCAGCCTTGGCTTCCCGTTGGAAACGGCTGAGGGCTTGGGGATCGTTCGCCATTCCTTCGGGGAGGAACTTCAGGGCGACGTGGCGACCGAGCTTGAGGTCTTCCGCCTCATACACCACGCCCATCCCGCCGCCACCGATCCTGCTGAGGATGCGGTAATGGGAAACCGTCGGACCCACGGGTTCGGTAGGCGTGGCCATTGCTGGAAATGGTAGGTCGAGTGCTTGGGAAGGTCAATCGATGGAGCTACCGCAGCCTATGGTCCGTATTCCCTAGCGTTCTTGAAGTGAAAAAGGAGATTCCGGTGTAATGGGGGTTGGTGTGTCTCGATAAGCTGGCAGCGAGAGAATGGAATTTCCGTGGTCACGCAATCGTCAATCAATTGTCAGGAGCAATCATGAGTCAAGACAGCCTCATTCCGGTTGCAAACAATGTCAAGTCGCGAAACGACCTCATCGAACGCGGGTTCAGTCGGCAGCCGCTCAGAATTGATGTAGACATAGCCCGCTCGCTGGAAGCGTTAGCCCATGCGGCTTGGTCGATTCCAAAGGACAAGTACTATGGCGGGGGCGACAGGTATCGTTCCTTAAATCGTGTCCGGGCTGAGATTGTTGAGGGTGGTGTAAAAGTTTGGGCGAGCGAAGAGAACACACCCTACGTGCAGTTGAAAAAATACAACACGACACTGGGCGACCAGCCGCGAGAGTATGCTCCGCTGCCTCCGGCAATCGCTGCTTCCATCGGGGTTCGCAAGATGATTGCTCACCATCTTCATTACCTGCCGCTCTCGGCGGTGGGGGCGAAGTACTTGGTGAACGTCCACCTAATAAGGTTCACGGCTAGGCCGGGTCGACCTTGCGACACGAGTCCACCGGGCTTACATAAAGATGGGGAAAAGTACATCGCCACGCATCTACTGGGCTGCTGCGGCACTCGCGGTGGCGAAGTCATCATAACCGACAATGACAAACACGAAATGGATCGCTTTACGATGCGCGAATGCGGTGAGTGTTACGTCTTCGATGATGACCGCATCTGGCACATGTTGACGCCAGTGGCAGTACAGGAAGGCAATCAGTACGCCTACCGCGACACGCTGGCATTCGATATGCTGCCAGAGGGCTGGGAACCAGTGAAGTGATTCCCCACATCGCAGCGTTGAGCGTGGCAGACTAGCCGGGAAAATCGTGCTAGCCGAAGTTCGTCACGACACTGCCGGATTCTGCGATTTTTGATGACACAAGCGAGACAAGCCTTGTCTTTGCAATCGCGGGTTCAGAAAGAGCGATGTAGTGCAGACCTACCCTCTTGAAGCCAACAACATGTGATGACAAACTCGCTGCAAGATGTTTTTGCGGCCGCATCAGCGCAACAAGGAGGGTAAGGATCACACCTACTGGTCCTTGGTCGAGACGGTGCGAACCGTTGACGGACCTCGCCAGAGAACGCTCTGCTAGTTGGGGGAGCTGAACGGATCGGCGCAGGCCCGGTGGCTGAAAAGCGTCGAGGTCTTTAACGAGCAGGGCGAAGCCCAGCAACTGAAACTGTTTCCTTCCCATATCGAGGTTCCGGACGATGATCCGCAGGTAGCTCGCGTCTTGGTGAATCGCGTCCGCCTGGAGAGAACCCGCCAGTTGGGCGCCTGTTTTCTGGGTTGGGAGTTGTGGAAACGACTGGGACTGGATGGCTTCTACGAGCAGGCGCTGGAGGAGGAAGCAGCCGAGGTGCCCTGGTCGCGGGTGGCGGCGGTGCTAGCCATCAACCGGTTGTGCGCCCCGGGCAGTGAGTTGGCGGTGGAGCAGCGCTGGTACCCAGCGACAGCGCTGGATGATCTGTTGGAAATCGAAGACGGCAAGATCAACGACACGCGTCTGTATCGCTGTCTGGACCGGATTCTGCCGCACAAGAGGAAGCTGGAACAGCCTCTCAAGCAGCGTTATGGGGAGTTATTCGGAGCTGAGTTCGATGTGTTGCTGTATGACCTGACCAGCACCTACGTGGAAGGGGCGGCGGAGAAGAACGCGATGATGGGCCGGGGCTACTCGCGCGATCATCGGCCCGATTGCGAACAGATGGTGATCGCGCTGATCGTGAACCGCGAGGGTTTTCCGTTCAGCTATGAGACGTTGGATGGCAACCGTGCCGATGTGTCGACCATGGAGAGCATTCTGCGCATGGTGGAACGGAAGTATGGGAAGGCGCGGCGCATCTGGGTGATGGATCGTGGAATCGTGAGTGAGGAGAATCTGGCGGCGATTGGCAAACGGGGTGGACAGTATCTGGTGGGCACGCCGCGTCGGCAGAGGAAGCGGTTTGAAGCCGAGTTACTGAAGGGCGACTGGACCCAGGTGCGACCGGATGTTGAGGTTAAGCAGATCGCGATTCCGCAGGGAGAGGAGACCTACATCTTGTGCCGCACGGCGGGCCGTAAAGAGAAGGAGAAGGCGATCCGGAAACGGTTTTCCACGCATATGGAGTCGGCTCTGGAAGCGCTGAAGAAAAGCATTGCCGGCGGGCGACTGAAGGATCGCTACAAGATGGAGCGGAGACTGGGACGGATTCAGGCGCGACACCCGCAGGTGAACGATCTGTTCGAAGTCACTCTGCGAGACACGCCCGCCGGCGTGCGTCTGGTGTGGGCAATGAAAAAAGACCGGGAGGCCTGGCGGAACTTGCGGGAAGGCGCCTACATGCTGCGCACCAATCTACAGGCGGACTCGGCGGAGCAGATGTGGTCCATGTACATGCAACTGACTGAAGCCGAGGCCTCGCGATTAGTGCTCTGAACGCCGGTCTCCTGTTAGCGCCGCGCATTCTTTTCGGTATGGCTCGTGATGGATGGTTGCCGCAGTGGGTAGCGTCTGTCAACTCAGGCGGCACTCCCAGCGCAGCGTTGCTTCTGGTTGCGCTCGGGTCGATCGCGCTGATTCTCAGTGGCGGCTATGAAAAGCTGATAGCGCTGGCCTCGTTCTTGTTAGTGACCCTTTATTTGTCAGGATTCTGTGCCTTGTTCGCGTTGAGAGTACGTGAGCCGGACCATCCCCTACCTTTCAAGGCTTGGGGCTATCCGTGGACGAACTTGTTTGTCCTGCTGGCATCGGCTGGGTTTCTTGTCGAAACCGTTCTCGGCGACCTCAAGGACGCTCTTTTCACATTGATCCTGATCGTGCTCAGCTATCCCGTTTACTATTTTGCCGTGGCAAGGAATGGGATTCCCAGAGGGTAAGTCCCCCAGAAATCCAACCTACGCCTGATGACTAAGTGGAAATGGGAGCGCGAATGCGCTCACTGCGGTAAGGCCGTCCGGCGCAGCAGGTCGGTATAGCGTGGGTCGGAGCGGATGGCATCCACGCAGGATTCACTTTGATGGTTCGTCCGTTTTACCTGAGGTCGCGGATCAGCACTACGTCTTCTTGTGGCGTGCCACGACGCATAACAAGCCGCTTGCCGTCGCGTGACGGGTCAAACCCCCAAATCTGTTCGGTGTTGAAATGGGTGATCGGCTTCGGCGTCCCTCCCGCGATCGGCCGGCTCCAGATATTATCGACACCGCCCTCGTTCTTGGTGTATAGGAGCGAGCGACCGTCAGCGGCCCACCGAAGCCACGTTCGTTGCGGAATGTCGAAACGCTTCGTCGGTTGCCCGCCTTCGAATGCCATGATTGCGACTCCACGCGGAGGATTTGCCGAAGGGTCTTCGTAGAGGTAAGCGATCGTCTTTCCGTCAGGCGAGACTATAGGACCATCCGCTTCTGCATCGTTCAGTCGAACGGGATCACCGCCTTCCATGTGAACCTTCCAGACGCCCTTCTCCGCGCCCCCCTTGCTGTAAACCACCCACTTGCCGTCCGGCGAGCAGTCCGCGAAGTCCCCCTGAAATGGGCCGTCCGTTAACTGCTTGGGATTGTTGCCGTCGCTGTCGATCCTCCAAATCTGCTCACTCCCCGTGCGCTCGGAATCAAAAACAATGTAACGGCCGTCCGCTGAAACCTGAGGAAAGAAGTTTTCGCCTCCGGTGTTCGAGGTCAACTGCCTTCGGTTGCTTCCATCCGACTCCATCACCCAGATGTTCCCATCTGCGTAGCTTGAATACACAATCCTGCCGTCCGGGCTCCACGCCGGCCCACTCGCACGGCCGTCCGATGTGATCGGCTTGGCGCTGTCCAATGCCGCCATGGGCGCGACCCACACATCGAACGACCATTCGAATTGCACTGTCGCCACAACACGGGAATCGGCAGTCACGCTGACGTTGTGATAGTAGTTCAAATCACTCGTAATCCTGCGACCTTCCCCATTCGCATGCGAGACGTACCCGATTTGCGATGGCTCGCCATGCCACTGTTCTTGCGTAATGACGACCAGCCCTCGGCCGTCGGGAACCCATGCTAAGTCAATAACTCCATACCAACGCTTCTGGCTTAGGGGGCGCTCTGCCCCGCCTTGGACGGGCTCTCCAACCAAACTCGCATACTTGCGACCTGCTTCGGTGTTGTCAACGGCGACGGCAATCGTCTTTCCGTTCGGTGACCAAGCAACGCTGTTTTCGAAGCCGTTGGGCCATTTGCGGACCGCCAGTTGCTTCTCCCCGCTGCCATCCTCGTTTGCCACCATCAGTGTTGTCTGATTTGTCGCTTTGGAATCCCGCAGGAATGCCACCCTAGTCCCGTCCGGCGACAACGTCACCGGATTAACCAAGTCCGGGTATGTAATATTGGCCACATCGACGATCAGCCTTTTCTTGGTTCCTCCCAGCACAGGCATTTTGTAGAGAATGCCAAGCGAACTGTCCTTGCTTTCCGACTGCGTAATATAAAGGAACTCTCCGTCGCGGGAGAAAGTCAGCCCGCCATAACGCACGTCGGCGGGCGGAACAATCTGTACGTCGCTCCCAGTCCCGATCTGCCGCATCCAAAGAGTTTCCCTACCGTGGACCAAAGATTCATCCGTGACATACGCCACATATCTTCCATCCGGCGAGATGGCCGCTACTGTCACCTTGCCGCTGGCGGTTAGTCGTGTGATTTCCGTTTTCTGGAAGGGTACGGCTTTCGGGGCAAGCCAGTAATAGAAACCCCATGTGGTTCCCGCTGACGCAACGAGGAGAGCCCCGACTCCAAACCAGAGGTTCCACTTCCCGCCGACTGGAGAAGCAGCCCCCGTCGCTGCACTCTTGCCGCTCTCCGTGTCCCGCTTCAGCCGCCTGAGGTCGGCCCGAAGCTCGGCGGCGGACTGGCAGCGAATATCTCGGTCTTTTTCCAACGACTTGTTGATGATCCGTTCCAATTCGGCTGGCACGTCGGGATTCAGCCGCACAGGAGCTACAGGTACTCGATTCAATATGGATTCGAAGATCAAAGCCGTAGTGTCGCCCCGGAACGGCAGCGTACCCGTACACATCTCGTAGAGAACTGCCCCGAAGGAGAACAGGTCGGTACGAGCATCGAGTTCCTTACCTCGAACCTGCTCTGGCGACATGTACGCGACGGTTCCCAGTGCACTGCCGGGACTCGTAAGATGCTCCTCTGACTCGATGGTGGCCGCGCTCAAGGCGACGGTCTCCGGCTTCGAGGAGACCTTAGCCAGCCCGAAATCGAGAATCTTCGCCTGACCTCGATTCGTAACGAAGGTGTTCGCGGGCTTGATGTCCCGATGGATGATGCCCTTCGAATGTGCTGCATCGAGCGCGTCGGCGATCTGAATGCCCAGATCGAGCACCATTTCGATCTCCAGCGGTTTGCCACTGATGGCATGCCGGAGCGTTTGCCCCTCAAGCAGTTCCATCGCGATGAAGGCTCGCCCATCAACCTCATCTATTTCATAAATGGTGCAGATGTTTGGATGGTTCAGAGCGGATGCGGCACGTGCCTCTCGGCGGAATCGCTCTAGTACCTGCGGATCGTTGGCTAGTTCGTCAGGAAGAAACTTGAGAGCGACGTGGCGACCGAGCTTAAGGTCTTCCGCCTCGTACACCACACCCATGCCGCCCCCGCCGATCCTGCTGAGGATGCGGTAATGAGAGACCGTCTGACCCACGGGTTGTAACGGCGTGGACACTGGTTAGGACATGTTAGGTGGGGGCGAAGGGGGCGGTCAACGCTAGTGGCTTTGCGTGTTGCACGCTCTAGCAGACACGTCACTGAGCCATGCCGTTTGACCGTTGCGGTGCTTATGTTGGATATTGAGACGGAATGGACGTTGAACGCATCATTGACGACATCGAGCAGCTACAGGAAATGTTCGAAGCGCCGGACATTAGACCGCTGAGCGCAAGCGACCTCGCTGCTGCAAATCGAAATCACGATGAGAAGCTCGCCAACAGCCCGTGGTTTCGGCTGTGGCAGCGGTATGGCGTCTGTTGCCGAACCGAGTCGCCGACACTCCGGCTAGACGGAATTCAAGGCTAACCTCCGCCCAAATTCATTCACACATCTGGTTGATGTCGCGATTCTCAAGGACAGGGTTCGGGAAACCCCGCTTCGTTACGTTCAGCATGGCACGACCGACGCATTCGGTCGTTGTCACATAGTTCGGGAAAAGCGCTTTGAGTAGCGGATAGAACGGTCTCACGACAGCGTAGAATGTGCCATACCATGCCGTCTTCGTGCGAGCGCCGTAAAGAGGCTGAATGTACGCGGGGCGAAACAGGTACACAGCTTTAAATCGCATCTGCAAGAGCGCGTTTTCTGTTCTGCCTTTTACCCGCGCCCACATGCTTCGCCCGCGCTCCGTGCTGTCGGTTCCTGCCCCAGACACGTAGATGAAGGTCATTGTTGGGTTGAGCTTGGCTAAGGTTCTAGCCACCGAGACCGTCAGATCGTATGTCACGCGCCGATACGTCTCCTCCTTCATTCCTACTGACGAGACGCCGAGGCAGAAGAAACATGCGTCGTAGCCTGAGAGCCTGTCCTCAATCGCCGCGAGATCAGAAACATCTTGGTGTACGATTTCGCGCAGCTTGTCATGCTGCGGCAGGCTGGCGTTGCGGACAACCGCGAGGACGCTCTTGACGTCAGGGTCGAGCAGACACTCGCGCAGGACGCCCTGCCCGACCATGCCCGTCGCTCCGAAGAGAACTACTTTCATCTGAATTGCCTTCCATTCTCACGAATGCGCATACCAATCCGAATGCGGCAGACCATCGGCTGCAAGAGAGGCATTGTGTCTAACTCCATTGATGAAGGCAAGTTGGGCAGACTCCTCCCGTGTCGAAGGTATTCCACTCATCGCCGCAGGTGCAGAGCCATTTGTCATCCTTGCGCGGCGACCTGCCGCACAGCGGGCACCGAATGCGCGGGGGCTGCGACGAGCCGGGCTCCTTCTCTTTATCAAGCTCGCGATCCAAAACAACCGACGACTCCGAATCGTCACTCACGAGATTTTAAACTCCTTTTACTCGACATCGTCCGCCACGTCGTTGATTGGACGTATCCCACTTCACCTTGGGCTACACTGGAAATATTTTCACGGTGGTCGCCTATGACTCAACAAGCCGATGCAACTGACGCGTTGGCACGCGACGTGCGCCTTTATGTCTTCGGCGAAGCCGCCGATACAGGTCGCGTACCGCAACCCCCTGAGATCGTGACCGCTCTGGGACGTTCGCAGGTTGAGGTGGAACAGGCTTTGAGGCGTCTCGCGGAAGGCAAAGTTCTGATTCTTGCTCCTAATGACGGCAACATCTGGTCAGCAAATCCATTCTGCGCGGTACCGTCCCCTTTCCGGGTTGAAGCTCGTGGAAAAACTTACTGGGGCATCTGTATCTGGGACGCGCTCGGCATTGTAGCGGCACTGGGCACGGACGCTGTCATCCGAACGGCTTGTGGCGACTGTAGTGAGCCGATGCTGCTGGAGATCGCAGCCGGGAAGCTGAAGCGCAGCGAGGGAATCATTCACTTCGCTGTTCCCGCGCACCATTGGTGGGACAACATTGGCTTCACCTGAAGCACGATGCTCATCTTCCGTGCCGAAGAGCACATTGATCGCTGGTGCCAGACCCGTAACATTAAACGCGGCGCGACGCTCACACCCCAGCAAGGCTGGCAGCTTGCTTACGGCTGGTACAAAGACAAGCTGACACCTGAATGGAGACGGCACACAGTGGAAGAGGCGGAGACGCTGCTTGCAAGCGTCGGGCTCACGGGTCCATTTTGGAATCTTCGAGATTGAACTCCTGCGGTTTTACACGCGTGAAGTGCCATGCTTCCTTCCGCACATGCGCTGTGCGGCTACCCGATTCCAAGACTCATCGGCCACGGATGCGGCAGCAGCAAGAACATCAATAGCGCCCCCACAAGCGCCATATTCTTCGTGAAATTGATCATGTCGATCTGCTTCATTTGCGCGTCGTCCACCTTCCAGTAGGCGTGCATCTGCAACGACACGCCGAGCAGGAAGACAATCAGTAGAATAATTCCAACCACAGGATAGACGCCCAGCAACATGCTGAGACCACCCAGCAGCAGGATCACTCCGGTTCCTCCCACCGCAACCTTGGGAGACGGTATTCCCCTAGCCTTCGCGTACTCGCTCATGTAGTTGAGGTTCTTGAAGTGGTTGAAACTTGCCATCAACCAATACCCGCCAAAAATGATCCTTCCGATCAGGTAAGCGATATTCATTCTCGGCTCCTTTCATTCGGCACTTTGGGATGATCTCCCGCTCATAGCGAGGCAACTCCCGCATCGATTGCTGCGATAAGCAGCACGACCGCAATTGTACAATTTCGCAGCAGGGAAACCGCGAAATGGCAGACGATCTGAAGCGTGTAGTTGTCTGGAACAACCTTTTGATCGACGGCAGGGACTACTGTGGTCTCTGGCACACCGCAGAAGGCTGGCTGCTGAAGGGCACGGTCGTCGGAGTCCTCAAAGACCAGCGACCGCTGCTGGCGAGCTATGAAATCCAATGCGATGAGAACTGGCTCACCCACCGAGTTCAAGTTGACCGCACACTCGGAAACGATGTGAAGACCCTCAGCCTAAGCGTGGAGAAGCGCGGCGTGTGGCGCAGTACGGGTCAGGAGTTGCGCGAGATTCAGGGCTGTGACGACGTTGATCTCGCGGTGACGCCCGCGACCAACACTCTTGCAATCAGGCGTCTCAACCTCCAAGTTGGGAGCAGCGCGTCTATCATTGCTGCTTGGGTCAAGTTCCCCGGCCTTACCGTTCAACCACTGTCTCAACGCTACACGCGGGTTGCTCAGAACACGTATCGCTACGAAAGCAACACTGGATTCTCGGCTGAGATCGTGGTGGATGATCTCGGTTTGGTGACTGCCTATTCCGGTGGCTGGGAACGCATTGGCTCGCTGTAGAACCCAACCCTGTGAATTAGCGTTCTTTACTTCGCATACCAATCGAAATGCGGCGACCAGTGGCTACAAGATAGGCACTGGGTTTCAGTCCAGTGATGGAGGCAGGCGGGGCAGACGCCTCCCGTGTCGAACGTGTTCCAGTCATTGCCGCAGGTGCAGAACCAGTGATCTTCCTTGCGGGGCGACCAGCCGCAGAGCGGGCAGCGGATGCGCGGGGGTTCTGAAGCACCGGGCTTCTGGTCTTCCTCAATTTGGCGTTCTGGAACAACGACCGGATTGTCGGTGATCGGAGTCATGCCCAGCTATTATGGCCTACACAGTGTGCTGGATTATTTCCAGTGCGGCACGAAGGCGTTTGCTCTCAGTACAATTGATCGCTGCACGCATGGGGAGGTTGCCATGAACAAGATGCTGCTCGCGACTCTCGTGGTCGCACTCGTTGCCGTGCCGTCATTCGCCCAGCGCCCAATGAGTACAGACCAAATCGTCGGGACGTGGAAGGTCGTCATCCTCAAAGCTACCAGTGAAGGTAAGGTCAGCTATCCCCTCGGAGATCGGGTAGCAGGCTACGTCAGCATCACCCACGACCGGATTTGGCTGTTGTTCGTTGACTCGACCCGAAAACCACCAATCGCACCATCGCTGACGGATGCTGAAGCCGTGGCAATGATGAAGTCACATGTGGCTTGGACAGGCAAATACTCGACCGAAGGTCAGTCTCCCGAAGGCATCAAATTAACCGCCCTCGTTGATACCGCATCGAGTCAGGCGATCACTGGCACCGAGCGCGTGTACTTCATGAAGGTCGAGGGCAACAGATTGAGAATGAAGTCGCCGGGAGTCATCGTTCCGGTGACTGGCAAGACTAGCATCGTCGAAATTGAGTTTGTGAAGGCTGACTAAAGTCGATAAAGAGCTTGCTTGTGAAAGATGGGGATCACTATAATTCACGACCGCCGAAGCCAGCGGAACGGAGCCGAGGCGAAAGTTAAGGAGAATCGAATGAAACGCGTGCTTTTCGTGCTCTCGCTTCTGGTGCTCTCTTCTGTCCCGCTGCTTGCCCAAGACAATCCGTTCGTGGGCACGTGGAAACTTAATCTGACAAAATCGAAATTCGAACCCGGGCCTGCACCCAAGAGTCTGACGAGGACAATTGTGGCGCAAGGTGACGGAGCAAAATATACCTTCGACGGAGTGGCTGCTGATGGCAAACCAATTTCATACGGCTTCACTGTCAAGTACGACGGGAAGGATTACCCCGTTATGGGTACAGGAATGCCCGCAGGAGCCGACGCCATCGCCATTACGCTCGTCGGAACCAACAAGGCTGAAGCTCTACAGAAAAGGGGTGGGAAAGAGGTCGCGAAAGCCGAGGCAGAGGTTTCAAAGGACGGGAAGGTTTCAACGGTCAAGTCAAAAGGGAAGACCGTGGACGGCAAAGACTTTCACTCGGAATCTGTTTACGACAAGCAGTGAGAATCAGATAACATCAGCGCCGCAGCAGACTTCTCATGATGGGTTACTGCGGCGCTCTTTGTGTTCGCCTCGCTATCTCGCAGGTCGCTGGACTACCTCGATGGACGTGATCGGGTGAACCTCCCAAGCAGTCGCTCTCCAATTGCGCTCGCGACCGGGCGCGGTGTTCTCGGATTCGTTCTGGTGTTCCACGTCGAACAGCATCCACCCTCTAACCTTGATCCAGCGTCCCAGCAGCCTGTCGCGCAACACCCGCGTTGACCAGTCCATCCCATGAGCAGCCATGATTGCCTGCCAGCGCGGGGTGACTTCCACGACGAAGCGCTGGGTGGGGGAGCCGGCCATTGGGTCGAGAACAAGCTCGATGTGCGTATCGCGTTGCTCGGCAGCACGCGCATGACAGTTGGTGCTCTCGATCCCACCGACCTTCACATCGAATACGTAGCCGATGATCTCGGCCCCCTGCTTCACCTTCCATCGCCCCGTGTCCCTGCCGGGAGCCAGCATAGCGGCGAGCGTGATCGCCGGGTCGATCTGCTTGGGGGCGGTATAGCGGTTCTTTAAGCGGTTCAATGCCTGAACGCCGGGACTCCGGGCATCCCCCTCCATCCCGCAGCCGTTGTAGATTTCGAGACTGCTCGAATCCGTCCCTTGCGCAAATGCGGGGGCGGCAAGGCAGAGACAGAGAAAAATGCTAGCGAGGCGGCGTCTGCACATGGAGAGATTATGGCAGATCGGATAGCGTCACGATTATGGGGGCGTGGTCAGAGGGCTTTTCCTGCGCCCGAGGTCCTTTATCGATTTCGCAGCTTTCGAGTCGATCTGCCAGCGTTGGAGATAACAAGAAGTGATCGATTCGTATGCCTCGATTGTTCTGAAACGCCTGCCGAAAGTAATCCCAAAACGTGAAGTGTCCAATTTCGCCCACGTGCAACGACCGGAACGCATCCGTATAGCCCATAGCCAACATCGCACGATATCGGGCTCGCGGCTCCGGCTGAAACAAAGCATCGTGCTCCCACGATGACGGCTTGTGACAGTCGATGTCCTCAGGAATCACGTTGAAGTCGCCGCCTATTAGCGTCGGCACATCGTTCTGCTTCCATCTAATCATTTGCTGCTTCAGTCGATCCATCCAAGCTAACTTGTACGCAAACTTGTCACTCCCTACCGGATTGCCATTGGGAAGATAAATATTCACGATGCGGATGCCACTTGATGATTACCTCCAAGAACCGCGCATGGCTGTCGGAATCGTCTCCGACGAGAGCCTTGGCAATTGTCTCCATCGGGTGTCGCGACAGAATCGCAACCCCGTTATAGGCCTTCTGCGTCACCGCAACGCTCTCATAGCCAAGCGACTTGAAGGTTTCGGAGGGGAATTCCGTCCCCTTCAATTCTTGTAGCAACAACACATCCGGTTCGCGAGCTTTCAGCCATGTCGTGACATGGGTCAGCCGAGAGCGAACAGAATTCAAATTCCAGCTAGCGACTTTAAACATCAATCCACATTTTAGCGTCGGACTGCGGCGACCACCGGACTAGCACTACTTGGCGGTCGCAGGCGAATCGATTGGCCTTATGAAGGAAGCCAGCGATTTGCGGAACTCACAGGAGTCGGCTTGAAGACCAGAACAACTCGGCTCCCTATTTCGGAGAGAGCTGTTGAATTGGAATTCGCAAAAGCAAGCCCTTCTTGTAGTCTGTGAGCCAGATTGAGCCGTGTCCAAAGCGTAAGGAATCCCCACTCTTGCCGATCCATTGCCTCACGACCTTGTTTGTGGCCGCATCGATACGTGTAAGCGGCACGTCGAAAACAGTTGTCCATACCGAGTCGGCTCCATACCCGATGTCGCCGCCAGCGCCGGGGATACCCGCCTGTATCGTAGCCATCAACTTCCTGCTCTTCTCGTCAACCCGGCTGATGGTTCCGTCGCCTTGGTTGAGCGTCCAAACGGAACCCTCGCCAGCAGTCAGGAACCGAGGCTTCGGCCCCACAGGTACCGACTCTATTATTTTGCCAGTAATGGCATCCACGGCAGTCAGAACGGCGCTCTCCAGTCCGGTTATCCAGAGAATGCCGTTGCTGAAAAGCGGGTTGTAGGAATCGGGCGGAATTGAAACCTTCTGGCGCACGCTGTTCGTGGACGGATCGATCCGATTGAGCGTGCCATTCTTGTCTGTTACCAGCCAGACGCTATCGTCGCTGGCTGCGATACCACCCTCTGGGCCTGCTGGCGGAATCGGTAGAGTTGCAGAAATTGCGCTCTTGGCGGCGTCAATGCGAACAAGTTTCGGCTCCTTCCCACAGAGCGGAACCCAAATGCTTCCGAACCCCGAGGCCAGACCTGAGCAAGCTTCGCCTGACAGAGGTACCGTCGCAACAATCCTGTTCGTTGCCGGGTCAATTCGCTGCACGGCATAAGGATTCGTGCTCGCCACCCAAACAGCATCATCGGTTATCAGAACCCAGTCTGCGGTTCCACCAACCTTGATCGTAGCGGATGGCTTTAACGAAGCAAACTGAGCCTGAACTTCCTTTACTCCCGGCCTCGGAGGCTCCGATTCCGGCGCGGACTGAGCTACGAGAGTTCCGACTGCGCTTGCAAGCAAGGCAACGAGAACCAGAACCGTTTTCATCGCGAAGCCAGAGCCTCAGGTCTGTGATGCTATTTCTCTGTCGCTTCTTTCTTCAGCCGCTCGATTTGCTCCAGATGATTCGGCCCGTGTTTCGCCATCATCCCCACATAGTCGCCAACGGTGACCCGGTGATCGAGTTCAGGATGGCGTGCGGATTTCTGCAAGTCTACTGCCTTCAGTCGCCTCAGCAACCCTACGTTGGCGTGGCGGTTGAGTCCGTAGAGTGCTACCAATTCCGGGGGTGAGGATTCCAGATACCCCAAATTCCTCGCCCAATCGTCCTGATCAATCGGCGCAATCACCGGGTCTTTGTCAGCGAGCATTTGCCGAATACGATAGGCGTACACGATTTCGATGTCAGCCAGATGTCCAAGAATCTCAAGAATGCACCATTTGTCCGAGGAGGGCTTGTAGCGCAACGTTTTCTCCGGCAGGCCCAAGACGGCGGCTGCAATTTGTTTGGGGCTTTCCTCGGCGGCGTCGAGATGCTTTTTCAGGTCGGCTTCGGTCACGAATTCCCTCACTTAATCGGCCAGTCGAAATGGCCTAAATAGCCTTCAGGACTCGTTTTGGCAGCGGAACGCATACAGATTCAAACCAACGGCTGATATACGTCTGAGCGTGGGCTTCGCCACAGAAATGCCGGGCGGTTGGGCTCGTGGCGGCGGTCAAATCCCACTTGATGACCGCGAGCTTCTGGTCCGTGCACTCGATCACAAACCAATGGATCGGATTCTCACTGACGGTCCCCCAAATCTCGCATCGGAATTCCTTCAGACTCGACATGGCTCCTCCGGTGAGCGATGACTCGGCAAACCTAGTAGAAATGTGACTGCTGCAACGGCCGAGAGCGGACCGCACATCGAGAAATTATCGCAGATTGAATTGCGCTTCGACAGTCGCGACGTAAGAGATAATGTCCGGAGATATGTTCCGAACCAGATTCAACAATGAAATCGTCGCAGAGTTCCTGCCTCCGACGAGGCCCGGAAAACGCCACAGGCTCATCATTTTGTGCGACGGGATGCCATCAATTCCTCGCAAACAGTCATTGGCGGAATTTCTTGCTGGCAAGGGCTTTTGGGTCATTTATCCACGCTATCGCGGAGCATGGGAGAGCGGCGGTGAGTTCATGGCGAAGTCGCCCCATCAAGATTCGCCATATCGCTCATTGGCACGGTTCTGGGCGAAGATTATGATGGCACTGGCTGAGACAAATTGTGGGGAGAAGGTGTATGGGGAATCATGCCGTAACGCTTCGGGTCACGCCATTGCTGCGCTTCGAATGCAAGTTCTGGCTCACGGATGATGGCTGGAATGGCAGCTGCGCGCAACCCTCTATCACTGTTCAAGCGGGCATTTTGGTCGGGCCGTCGGCAGCCCAAAAAAAGCCCCGCGAAATGGGCGGGGCTGTGGGAAGGATGAAACTCGACTAGAGCGACTGAGCAAGTGTTTGAATCCGGTTCATGGATGTTCTCTCCTTTTCGGTTGTGAAAGGTTGGTTGTGAGTTAGTTGGTTGGCGTGGCGCTGGCGCGAGCTGCTGCAGACTTCAGGTGGCCCGCGACAATCTTGCGAGCCTCCACTTCGTCCCGTTTTAGCTCGGCCGTTGAGAGCCCGTTCTTCGGCTTGCGAAACGCGTTCACCTTTCGGATGAAAGCCTCGCGAGCCCGGGACGCCTGCTCGATCGTGTCGAAAGAACCGACGAAAAAAGTACAGAGCGGTTCGTATTTTTCGGAGCGGGAATTCTTGCGGATGCCCGGGACCTTGGTGCTTTTGAAAATGACTTTCGTTTTTGCGGCCATCTGATTTGTTCCTCCTGCTAAGCAGCGTCACGGCTGGAACAGGTGGAGGCAACAGCGAATCCGTCGTCGGATGTGGCTTTCAGGGCATCCGCGGAAAAGCGCACGAATGGCGAACAGGGATGCAGGGAAGGGGAAGCCGCGTCAATGCTGGGGATTTCACAGATGAACCGAATCGGCCGCAGAGCAGCGTAACTGAAGTTTATTCGTTCCGAAGACTGATGCTCTATCCAATTGAGCTACAGGGCCGCGACAGGAGACGAGGGAGTCGAGCTTCGCTCGACCGGACAGCCGAGGGCGACTGTCCCCACAAAGCACTTACTGCAAGCAAGAAATTGGGGTGGGAAACGGGAATCGAACCCGCAACCGTCGGAGCCACAGTCCGGTGCTCTACCAGTTGAGCTATTCCCACCACTCCTGATGATTATAGCAACTGCGGTTCGGGGATGTTAGAGGGAGCTGGGAGGGCGTAGGAAGGATTTCGGAGATTGGGATAACAAATGAAAAGCTGGGGAAAGAGTTCCGTGATGGTTGCGCTGGGCTTCACCCCTTCGACTCGCTTCGCTCGCTCAGGGCAGGCTATCGATTGGACGGCCGAGGCGGCCGTCCTAACATGTGTCGGTGGAGCTTAGCCGCGGCCTACGCCTACGTACTCGAATCCTAAGGCACGCAGACGGGTCGAATCGAGCAAGTTCTTCGTGTCGACGATTACCGGCTTTTTCAGCAGATGCTTGATGCGGTCGAAATCAAGGGCGCGGAACTCAGGCCATCCGGTACCGACGACCAGGGCATCGGAGCCTTCCGCGGCGGCGTATGCGGAGTCGCAATAACGCACCGTGCTGTTGAGCCGTGTTTTCGCTTCGGGAATCGCGACCGGATCATACGCCCGCACATGCGCGCCTTTCGAAACCAGGCTTTCGGCTAGGCGCACCGACGAAGATCCCGCGACGGAATTAGTATTTGGCTTGAAGGCCAGTCCCAGAATGCCGACTTCCTTGTTCTCGACGGAATTCAGGGCGTGGGCGATTTTGTCGACCAGGCGATCGGCGAGGTAGTGGTTCACGTCGCGCGCGGCGCTGAGCACTTTCAGTGGTACGCCATGGGCCTGCGCCAGTTCGGCGAGAGAGTCCATGTCCGACTCGGCGAAAACGCCGCCCATGCCCGCTCCGGGCTGCAGGCAGCGGGGAGCGATTTTCTTGTCGAGACCGAGCGCCAGCGCCGAGATTGACTGCGTCGGCATTCACCCGTTCGCAGAGTGCGGCGACTTCGTTGATGAAGGAAATTTTAGTCGCCACGAACGCCGTGGCGGCTTCGCGAACCAGTTCCGCGGTCGACTGGTTGGTCACAATCACCGGAACGCCGCGCATCACGAGGGGATGAAAAATCTGCTTCAGCATCTGCACGGCTTCGCTCGAAGTCGATCCTAGGATCAGGCGGTCGGGCCAATTGAAATCTTCGACGGCGCAACCATCGGTGAAGAACATGGGCTGCGAAACGATGGTGGCCTGCAGGCCGGCGTCTTTGATGTCCTTTTTCCAGAGCGCTGGCGGTGCCCACCGGAGCCGGGGTCACGATCGTCAGGATCGGAGGCTTCGCAGCGAGTCTCGCAATGCGCATGGCCATATCGGCCAGGCCCTCAGCTTTGTCTTCGGCCAGAAAAATCACTTGCGTCTTGCGGGCAAACGATTCGATGTCGGTGGAGTAGGCCAGCCGTCCGGCACGCACGTTGCGGCGAATAATCTCTTTCAGATTCTTCTCGAAGAACGGAATGTTGCCCTGCGCCATCTCGACCATGCGCGAGCGGTCGGGATGGCAGCAGGAAACAGGGGTGCCAAAATCCGCCAGGCAGGCCGAAATCACCGTTCCCAGGTACCCCGAACCGTAAACTCCGATCTGCATGTGTCTCTCTCCCGTTCCTGAACCGGAAACCCGCGTCAGAAGTGGCCTTTGATCGGGATCACCGGATACTTGCCCTACTCTTTATCTACAGCCATGGGCGCGGGTTTTCAACGCACGGGAGGGAGATGTACCTAGGGCCATGTTGATGCGGCGGGAGTAACTGGACCGCGGTAACAAGGCGGTGATTACGAGCAGGTTATCGCGAAACCAGGCGTTCGCGACCGAGCGACCCAGCGGAGGCCAGATCGACCCAGCAGTTGAGAGTGTCCGTCGCGGATGTCTTCGCGCACAAAGGTCAACCTTTCCAGCAGGATGCGGCGGCTTCCCGAAAAGTGGCACCAGCGCTTCGCGGGCCATCTGAAAGGCCGTCTGGGCGGCCGGCTCGGCGCTCATTTTGACGATCGTAAGATGCGGAATGTAGGGCCACTCTTCCTTGAACGCCAGCGCTTCGGTATTCAACTTGCTATGCAATTCGCTCATGCGGGCGCCACCGCGCGTCCACGCGGATGTACACCGTGGGGGTCACCGGGATGAAAGTCTCGACATCGCCAAGCGTCACTTCGAAGGGCTCCTCGTCGCCGCAGATCCGCTCCAAGACCTGCAAGGCCGAGTTCTCGGGGCCCTGCAGAGGGCGCGGAGGCAGGATGGTCAGGTGCGCGGCCAGGTGAGGAAGGTCGGGATGCAACTCGCGCCGGAGGTTCTCCACGAACCCCCCTGCCGGATTTTTGAGGTACGCCACCAGCGCGTAACGCGGCTTCTGCATACTGGACGAAAATTATACGCTGTCGAGGCCCGAGCACGGCCTGAAATGGAGCCACGTTGGCCACATTCCGCTGGGATGGGGCTCAGGGAGAGCCGGCGGTATCAACGACCTGACGCAGGTGGCGAGACCCATCTCATTTATAATGAGAAGAGTCGGGGCGTAGCGCAGCCTGGTAGCGCACCTGCCTTGGGCGCAGAAAAAGTCCTTCCAACGCGTTGATCCCGCACCTAGATTTTTATTCCTTTCAATAATTTGGGGAATCTTGCTTCTCGTTCAAAGTGAACCCAAATGGGCTCAAACCGCTGGATAAATGCGCGGTCTGAGCACGGGTCACGCGCTTGCTTTTTCGAGCAAGGCCTAAGCGACTGCCTGTTCGAGACTCTCAACCTGTTCGCGCAACGCTTTCCAATTCTGGCAGTGAAGAAGCGGCGGCAATGCCGACAAAACTTCCAAAATACTCTCCGCGAATGGGCAGGGAGAAACAGAGATTGAGCAAGGGTTCTTTTTCACGACAGAGGTCTCCTTCGCTAGTGAGGCATCGCCGGGGTTATGCAGCTTGGGTGTGCTGCCAAGCGGTTCTGAAGGCACGCAGAGCGTACAGGGCATCTTCTAGAGCCTCTTTTTCTTCCGAGGTTCCGTTGCCTTCCTCGGGGCTTCCGTTGTCGTAGAAGAGTTCTCGCTCACGCGCTCTCACGGCTTCTTCAGCTTCCGAGACCCGCTGCGGGAGAATGCTTTGGTTGGTTTCGAGAATGGCGATTCTGTACAGAGTTCTCCAATTACGATTGAGGCATGGGGGAAATGCCGTGGTCATAACGACCTCCGAAGATCGGGAAGCAAAATTGAGGGCTTACTCCGACCCTAGTCCAATTGCCAGAGAAGTTCAAGCCAAACATCGGGAGTTGTGATCCGAATCATAGCGACTCAGGTTCGGTGGTGGTGTAATCCTCAACTCAAGTCACATCGGGGATACACATGCGAGATGCCTTTGCGGACTCGCCGGCACGACTCGAAAAGCTTTTAGAGCAGGTGATGGAAGATAAAACCCTGACAAGTGTCACGAACTCGCAGCCGAAATCTGGAGGGTTCTTCGTGAGCGCGACCGCCTCAAGCGTGAGTCAGCGATCCAGAAGGGCAATGACGGATAAGGCTGATGCCGTTTCGACCACCAAAAGAAAGAGCCGCCCGAGGATCGAGCGGCCCTTGGATTTCGATAGACCAGCCCCATTCAAAGGAGTGAACTGAAAATCTTGCGATAGTCTGCTTCGGGAAAAGCCTTCAAGGTCTCCGTAGATAATGTTTCCGAGTGCTCCCGCTGGCTACGTGAACTTGGCACACACTTCATCGCCAGGAAACTCGGAAATCAAAACTGCGTCGTAATGCCCCATGGTCAAGTACCAACCCTAAATCTTTCCCCGACAGCTCAGCAGCTTCCCGTCTGTATGAGAACTGAATACCTCGTCATGAATTGCGCGTACCGTTGAGCATGAGCAGAATGCAATCAGCAGCTCCCCTTGATCGCAGGGTGGCTAACGCCTCGCTTCGTGAAGTGCCTGAAGATGACGAAGAAGACGAGGATGAAAAAGAGGACGACGAGAAAGAGGATAAAGAAGAAGGAGAAGGGTAGTGTGCTCAAAAAATGCTTGACATCGCCGACATTGTGAGAGAGGCGATGTCGCGTCAGTCATACCCTAAATTGGTGTCGTTAGTGACTGACTCAAACAATTGGCTGTGAGTTCTGCCAGTTCCAATCCTCCATTCGTTCCGTATCCTGATTTCGGGCTTGGAGAGGAAAATGTTAGCGTCGTCCATCGCATGGATACTCATCGTCTCGGTAGCTGTGGCGGCTGCTGGTGGTCTAGCTGCGTGTCTTTGTCCGCAGCCGGTTTTGCAATTTCTTTTCGAACCAAAAATTGCTAACGGCCTGACGATGCTCTTCGTCCGACTCGCCGCCCTCCCAGTCTGATCAGCCTTGGCTTTGCAGCATGTTCCCGACCACCGCAGGAAACTGATTTGTGGAGCGGACAAAATTCATTACGGCGGAGCCTACTCCTCTGGTGCTTCGGTGCTTCGGTTAAATCTGGCGAAGGTAAATTGCGATCGCGGAACGGAATCTCCACCCGATCTCCCAGATCGAGTGAAAGCATGGTTGGAACAATCGAGAGCTGCGCGTGATGCGGTCGCACTCGGCGTGAATGAAATCCGTGGCTACTGACGACTATTGATTAGGTTTCGCACGCCATCTGGATCGGACCTTAGCTGATGCGCTTCTCCCCACTCGGAGCCGCTCGATGTGCGCGGAGCTTTGTCTGCACGTCTGCCAGGTATTGTCTCGCTTGCTCGCGCGTTTTGATGGATTCGACCCGCTTCAAAATCTGCGCCCGTTGCTCCGGTGACATTTCGAGGTCTTGACGAAGCGCAGAATTAAGAATCACAGGGAGCGTTCCCTGATTGACTGTTTCATCCGGCCTGCTCGCCACTACCGTATTCAAGTCTGGAATCGCCATACTCATCGCTAGGCGCGCGGTTGGTACGGCCGCAGCAGGCAAGGTCGTGGGCGCGTCCTGCCTGGCGCTCTGTAAGGAGAACAACTGATCTGGACTGTTGGCCCGACGGTCTCGGGCTGTGAGGGGGCCGGCCCCGAAAACAGCCTTGATCACGGCGGGGATGGAAGCGTGATCGTAGAGTCGGTGATCGATCGTATTCTTCGGGATCAGTGGCGAGATGACGACCGCCGGCACACGAGGACCATATTGTTCGAACGTGAAGCCGAATTGGTTATGATTGCCCAGAGGCTGCGAGTCCCCGGGCGCGACGGCGGCAGGTGGAGTCATGTGGTCGTAGAATCCGCCGTGTTCGTCCCACGTGATAATCAAGACACACGTATCCCATAGAGCTGAATTTCGGATGGCTTCATAGGTTTCTTTGATCAGTGCCTCGCCGAGGGTTACGTCGGTGAGAGGATGCTGGGAGGTGCTATTTCTGTACTCGTCCAGCACATGATAGCTAGGCTCGATGAAAACATAGCCGTACGGGAATGCGCGTTGGCTGAGATCGCCAGCGAACTCGCTGTAGTGATGAAGGTCGAACAAGCTGATTCCCTTAAGCGCGGCCACCATGGGAAAGTCGTCGCCTGCATAGAGCCGGTGGGACACCCTCTTTTTCTTTAGCGCGTCGAAGATCGTGCCAGCCGTGAACTGGAAACCTCCGATCGTTTCCCATTCCAGAATTTCTTGGCTGGTCGGGCTGTGATCGAGGCCGCAGGACGAACCTGCATGGACAAACATACGGTTCGGCCATGTGGGACCCGGCATCGAGGCATGCCAATTGTCGCAGATCGCGAACTCCTCGGCCAAAGCCGTAAGAACTGGAAGCTGCTCGGGAGCGAAACACTTCAAGACCTCCCCTGGAGCGGCGCTTCCTTCGCTGGCCACATACGAGGCCACGAAGCCGCTCTTATCGATAGCCGGGTAGGCCCCGCCCGGCGGATAACTCGCACCCGACCCGCAGAGTTGCTCGAGAACGTTTGTGAACTCGTGGCCGGGGTCGACCGGCATCACAAGGTCGGCACCCTTCGCGACCGTATAAGTCGTCCCGTTAAACACATTCGACTCGCTTCCCGCCAGCCTGTTCACTCGTGTCGGTTGGCCGGTTTCGGCGTCACGACCGCTGATCATCGAGAAGCCCAACATGTGGTCAAAGGAACGGTTCTCGAGCATGAGCACAAAGAGATGTTGTACTGACATCGGAAATATTCACCTCCAAGGTCTTCCGGTGGAGATGAGACCTTGTGTCGATCGCCACAATGGAAGCTGTCTAGCAGAATACTCCCAGGGACCCGGGCGAAGACTGCAAGCTGACAAGTGGCGATAAACCCGAACCCTTGGTCCGCTACCTCAGGGCACATGTCGTTCGTCCAAAACGCTCTCACATCGGAAATACCGGGCGCCTCGCTCACCGGAACCTTGAAGAGCGCGATTTGAAGGAAGTCTTGGAATCCTTTTCCGACTCGGTCGTGGCGAGTCCGGGATCCCCACTGCCAGCTGAGGAGTTGCGTTCGCGCCCGAGTATACAGGGATCACCCGATGCCGCCCTGCTCCAGGGACGCGCTACGGTGTTTGCATCGCGTCGCCGGTACCGTTCGCCAGCGTACCAACAGCCAGACGACGCTGAGTAAGAATTTCAGTGTGCCATTCCGCAGGGCATCATCTTTTCTTATGAGAAAGGGTGGGTTTGATGACTAACGACAACAACCGGAGTGTGCCAGCAGTCCGGGTTCTCATAGTGGAAGACTTTGAACCGTTCCGCCGATTCATCCGTTCGGCAATGGACAAGCACAGCAACGTGCAGATCGTCGGCGAGGCGTCGGACGGGCTTGACGCAGTGCGCAAAGCGGAGGCGATGCAGCCGGACCTGATCCTGTTGGACATCGGTCTGCCCACGCTGAATGGAATGGAAGCCGCTCGACAGATCCGTACACTATCGCCGCAGTCCAGGATTGTCTTCCTCACCCAGGAGTCCGATCCCGACGTGGTACAAGAAGCACTCAACTTGGGGGCGAAGGGCTACGTCCTAAAAACAAGGGCAGCAATCGACCTGGCAGCCGCTGTGGACGAGGCGTTGGAAGGTAGGCAGGTTGTCAGCAGTCGATTGTCAGCTCAGGAGTTCACAACGCAAGCCGCGATTCATCAGTCTGAGTTAAGCAGCCGCAGACCGCGCGCTCGCTTCCCGTAATGGCCGCAACTCGGCTTCTGGAATATTTAGCCGCGAATCGCCGCACGCCAGACAGACCAATATCTTAGGGAAGACCAAGACGCCGGGATCGGTAAGATGCGTAAGGCCACCGAGATGGATCAGTATCTCAGCTGGAAATTCCGCCAAGTTTAATGATGCGCATGATGGGCACGACATAAGTCACTCCCTCATCAAGCGAGCAGTATACACGGGCTTTGTTACGTGTTCGCGAATGCGAGCGGTATGATGGCCTTACCCGTGGAGCCGATGAGTTTTTGGCGGTCGTTTCCTACAGTGCAGCAACTGCAAACTAAGCTACATCTTTCCAGACGGGCACAATTCAGCAGAATCGCGAAGCAGTTTGAGGTTCATACGTGCAGCGCCCCAATCCGCATTCCCGACTCGCTAATTGAAAACGTCGTGAATTTTCGAGCGCCGCTTCGTAATCGTACGGTATGAGGGCCACGTACCAATGATGACGTCATGCGCCCAGTGCGCGCGCAAGTTCTTCACGCCGACAGCGCTCGCGGACGACGCTATCGGAGCGGTGCGGTGCTTGTCCATAAGTACGATCTGCATCGGTGCTATGAATGAATCGTAGACATGGAAATTGGGCGAGCGGATGGCGTCTTGGGGTTCCACCAGCGCTGCCCTCTGCGTTCGAAAGTCGCGTCCGCGAGCTGAATCTCACGACGCCTATCCTTCCGCGGCCTTCCCTCAGGCCAGAGCGACCATGGGGAGTTCGTGGGTAGCAGGAGCAGCCGTCGCACCGGGAACGGGTAGGATGGCAATCACCCGCGTGCCGCGGTTTGACTGGATGTGCAGAGTTCAACCCAACCGCCGCAACCGTTCCCGCATTCCGCGGGGCCCGACCCCAGCATGAGCCGACGACATGAGGGCGGCTTCCTTCTCCGGCGGAATCCCCTTGCCGGTATCCGCGATCTCAACTCTCAAACACGCCTCGTCCTGCGTAACGCGAATTTCAGCCGTGGAGCTCCGGTGGCTCAAATACCGTCGGACCCGATTCTCCAGTCGGCGCAAAATGCCAGCTACCCGCCGTTGCGGGCGGCTGCTAAGGCGGTAGTCAGGTCGTGCGGCTTAAGTTGCCCGCCGGTCTCTTCCGAACGGAATGGAGGTACGAGATGGGTTTTGAATGCCACTCTTCAGAGCGTGAACTGGAGTCGGGCCAGATGGCAACACTTGTCGTCACCGTCGACTCCTTTCATCACTTAAAGACCGTGACAGATCAGATCAGGCCAGGCGCCCATTCGCATGTTCAAGGTATTGTGTCGCCTCAGGTTACGCCAACGATTCAGAAACGTTAAGGAATCATCCCAGTCTCAAATGTTGTAACCAGGCTTCTGCCACAGCCGCGCCCGTAGTCCCATTTACATCAGTATTAACGGTGGGAGGGAGTCCGTGAAATCCGATTTCCTCAGGAACGAGTGCCGAAAGTCTCTTAATTTTTACAGACAATTTATGTGCGTTTGATGCTCGATTAACCATAGAGCTGCATCCTTGGATGATTCCGTGAGACCGTTCTGGAGGATGCCATGAAACAGTTTCGAAACCTTTTGACATTTAGCCTGGCGATGCTGCTGCTTAGCTTGACTCCCATCAACGCCAATTGCCAGATGAGCAAGGTCAAGACGGTGTGGGTCATCCTGATGGAAAATCACAATTGGACGGGCAACAATTCTGGGGCTGCATTTGGCGACCCAGATCTCAAGGGCAGCCTCTTAGCCCCGTATGTCAATGGGACTCTGCTTGATTCATCAGCTCATGCCGAGCAGTATTTCAATCCTCCGGGCAACCATCCTAGCCAGCCGAATTATCTCTGGCTGGAAGCCGGAACCAACTTCGGCGTTTTCGCCGATACCCAGCCTGGCCAGCCCCAACTCAACACCCACTTCCATCTAACCAGACTTCTTGAGGACGCCGGTATCTCGTGGACCGCTTACGCGGAACCTGACTTTGGCAGTCCTGTGTTCGACAGCTGCCCACTGGATTTCACTTTCTTGGATGTTGAGCATCTGGCCTTTGTCTATTTCAATGATGTGAACCATGGATTGAATCCGAAGTCGGCCGAATGCATCGCGCACGTCCGGCCCTATTACCAACTGGCAACGGATCTGGCCAACCAGACCTCGGCGCGATACAACTTCATTACGCCTAACGTGTGCCATGACGGGCACGAGGGAATCTCTCCGTGTGATGCGCTTGAAAGCAAGAATAATACGTTGCGAGGAGACACTTGGCTTAAGCAGAATGTGCCAATGATTTTGGAGTCTGAAGAATACAAGCAAGGTGGCGCCTTGTTCATCATCTGGGATGAAGCCGAAGACAGCGGCGAGTTCAGCGACGGGCCCATTGGCATGTTCTTGCTTTCGCCATTCGCCAAGGGAGGAGGTAAAACAGCTTACAGCAATAGCACTCACTACGACCACAGTTCTACGCTGAAAACGTTGCAGGAAATCTTTCAGGTCGGACCGCTTCTGGGTGCTGCGGCGGACCCAGAAACAATCGATTTGAGCGATCTCTTTAAGCGGTAACGGGGTAGCTCGACTCGGCAAATGCTACCCACTCATTGAGAATTAGCCGATTGGTTCAATGGAAGCGAGATGGCGATCTTGCAACAGCTAGCCCCGCAGTGCCTCTACGTGGCACGCGAGAGCTATTCATGAAGTGTGTTGCGAGCACTAGGTTAGGAATGAGCAGCACTTGGGGGGGCAGAGCGGCTCAAACTACGCGTCTGTGACTCGAAGGAGTTTTCAGGCGCTTTTTGTTTTTGGTCCCGTGTCATTCCTTTTACTCAGGGCCAAGAGCCGATGAGTGCAAGGGGGGGTATTTCGACAGTTGAGGCTAAAGGTGAAGTGTGGGGTACTAGAAGAGATCCTTGCCCGGCTGTGCTGGATCGCTACTGGCCCCTTGGTTCTGTCTCCTGTGGCAAGCTTGCGTTCGAGTTTGGCTGTGCGCCCGCATCCTTTATGCAGACCTGCGTAAACCTTGAATCCTTCGCAGCTCTGGGATCAGGTCTTTGCCAACGTTGCTCTTATTTATGTAGCCACTCACGCCAGCCGCTAATGCGGCCCATCGAAATCCCCGAGAATCGTGCTGACTGACGATGAGAACCTGAACGGAGGGAAATTCCGTCTTGATAATCTCAGCTACTTCCAAGCCGTTCATGGTCGGCATCGTGATGTCGAGGAGCACGACATCAGGCCCATGTTCTCTTATTTTGCGAACGGCATCAGCGCCATCTACCGCCTCGCAAACTACTTCGATGTCAGCTTCTGAACGGAGAATTTGGCAGATACTGCGCCGGATGCTCTCGTTGTCATCTACCACGAGCACACGAAGTGCGCGTCCAGCCATGGCACCTCCGGGAAGGGGCTTGCTTTTACATCACTTCACTGATTCGAGCGGAATTCCAAGTACAATACGCCTCTCGTGGGATAACCGTATATAAGGTGAACTGGGTATTCCAAACGTCACCAATGTCATGATTTCAGGAGGGTTTGGCGCAGGAAGAACCACACGAATCAGGGTTTTGAGTTCCCATGGGCCTTCGGCCAACCCATTGACATGAAAATGGTTGCATTGTGCGTGCAGGCTGATGGCGCGTGGACGGCGAAGGTCTGTTTGCACTCTGGATCCGGTGAGGCCGTTTTTGAGTTTGATCGGGAACGCGCGTTTTGAACCAATCTGTGTCGCGCCACGCCTGCGAGTAGCAGAGGTGGTAGCACGTGACGGTGTGTAATCTTTTTCGCGTGCGTTCTGCCGCTTCCACGCCAGGAGGAAGCGATGAAGGTCGCGGGGATTGACGTACACAAGAAAGTTTTGATGGTAGTTGTGGTCGATGCAAGTACGCCGGAAGAGAAAGCAGCGCGGCGGCGATTCGTCACCCTGCCGAGCGAGTTGCACCGCCTGTTGACGTGGTTGCGGGAGAAGGGAGTAGGAGAGGCAGTGATGGAATCGACGCCCCAGTACTGGCGGTCGGTGGGGCTGGAACTGGAGTCCCCACATGCGTTTGCACTTGGCGCAGGCGTTTTCCAACCGGGCGCCACGTGGACGTAAGCATGATTTCAAAAGATGCGGAGCGGTGGGTGCGCCGACTGATCGCAACGAGCTGATTTTGAGTTTTGTGCCCAGCGGCGAACAGCGGATCTGGCGGAGCATGACCCGCATGAAGCTGCAACCCACGCGCGATCGCGTACTTGCCCAAGCATGCAGAATGCGCAACCCGCTCGCGCCCAGGAGATTGCTGACTACAATCGAGAGCTTGATCTGCATCTCTTCCAGCAAACACTCGATCTGGTTCTGCAGTCGGCACGGAGAGACCGACCCGAAGAAGTTGGCGCAACTAGGTGGCGAGCGATGGCAGTGCACCGAGGAGCAACTGGTCGACGCTTTGACGGGAAGAGCCCAGCCCGTGCCTGGGGAGATGTTGGGCTTGCAGCTGCAGCGGCTGCAGTTGATCGATCCGCAAATGGCTGGGCTCAATAGCATGATCGCGGCCGCCATGAAGGCGCATCGGTCAAACATCATGATTTCGAGGTGGAAGGAAGTTGGGAAGTACTTTAGAATCAATTCTGCTAGTCATGTCGGGGCGTAGCGCAGCCTGGTAGCGCACCTGCCTTGGGCGCAGGGGGTCCGCGGTTCAAATCCGCGCGCCCCGACCAGTATTTCCCTCTGCACCAACAAACCTTGGAATTGCCCAACGGAAAAGCGAGATTTTTTGAGAATAGGAATGCTGCGACAGCTGTGCTAGCATGAAAGATGCGCTTGAATTCCACGCTTTCTGTTGAACTTGCCACGGTAGACTAGCCAAGTTCCCTTCTCTCCATACAGAGGCAGCCCCTACAGAGGCACCGAAGAGGCATTCCACTTGGCGATGAACGACACAAAGAATCGATCGATGCTGATGAATAGAAAGACTGAAGTTGTGGACGACGAGGTAAACGAACTGCTGCCCCAAGACGCGCAATCCCCCCAGGACGTGGATGATTTGCTCGGATCCATTGGCACGCGCGGACTGGATGTGGTGGAGGGAGGCGGCTTCGCCGTTACTCCTCGCTGGAACAGAAGCACGCGCACGACAACGAGGAAGTCGAGCTTGACCTGACCCCGGGCGCTCCCGACTCGGCCAGCGATCCGGTGCGGGTTTACCTGCGCGAGATGGGCGCATCTCCGCTGCTCACGCGCGAAGAGGAAGTCGAGATTGCCAAGCGCATCGAGCGCGGACAACTCACCGCGCTGAAAGCGCTTTCGCGCTCGCCCATCGTGATCCAGCAGGTGCTGGCCCTGGGCGAGGATCTTGAAGCGCGGGCTGCGCTCGATTAAAGACATGGTGGTCTTCGACGAGGAAGAAATCACCGATGAGATTTTGCAGAAGCGCGTCGACGACATTACGGGCCGCATCGACAAACTGAACAAGCATTACAAGACCGCCATCCGGCTGGCCGAAAAGCTGACGACGATCCCGGCGAAAAAGAAGCCGCAAGCGAATACCGGCGCTGCCGCGGGCAGTTGGGCCGCGAGATGGTGCGGATTTCGCTCATCATCCGCAATCTGGGATTGAACCACGCGGAGCGCAAGCGCCTGATCGAGCGGGTGAACAAGACCATTGAGGTCATGCGCGCGCTGGATCGCGAGTTCGTGAACCTGGAAGCGAAGATTACGAGCACGCGCAGCGAAGAACTCAAGAAGACTTATCGCGCCGCGCAGCGGACAGCATCGCGTCGAGATCAAACGGCTGGAAGACGAGGCCGGAATGACGTTTCCGGACCTGCAGCGCACGCAGCGCAAAATGATCCAGGGCGACATGAACGCGGAGCAGGCCAAGCGCGAACTGATCGAAGCCAACCTGCGCCTGGTGGTTTCGATCGCCAAGAAATATGGCAACCGCGGGCTGCAGTTCCTGGACCTGATTCAGGAAGGCAACGTCGGGCTTGATGAAGGCGGTCGACAAGTTCGAATACCGGCGCGGCTATAAATTTTCCACGTATGCGACGTGGTGGATCCGGCAGGCCATCAGCCGGGCGATTGCCGACCAGGCGCGCACCATTCGCCTGCCCGTACACATGATCGAGGTTGTCAACAAACTGATTCGCACCTCGCGGCAACTGGTGCAGGCTTCGGGACACGAACCCACGTCGGCGGAGATTGCCAAGCAGATGGACATTCCCGAAGCCATGGTGCGCAAAGTAAAGAAGATCATGCGCGTGCCGATTTCGCTGGAGACGCCCATCGGCGAAGAGGGAGATTCGCATCTTGGCGACCTGATCGAGGACCGCACGAAGATGTCTCCCGCCGAAGCGGTGCTGAACGTGAACCTGAAGGAGCGCACGGCGCACGTGCTGCGCACTCTGAGTCCGCGGGAAGAAAAAATCATCCGCATGCGCTTTGGCATGGACGATGGCTCGGAGCACACGCTCGAAGAAGTCGGCCAATCGTTCGACGTCACGCGCGAGCGCATTCGCCAGATCGAAGCCAAGGCACTGCGCAAACTGCGCCATCCCTCGCGCTCCGGCAAGCTTCGGTCGCTGCTCGATGATGTGCAGGAATAACCGCCGTCTCGTTCGACGGACGATCGGTATGGCTGGGCAATTTCAGGGTGTCGCGATCAGCGACGCTAAGCCGCGCTCGCGACGTGCGCATCCGGCAAATCAAACTCTTCGCCGCAATCGAAGCAGACCTTATACGTCCGGCCTTTGATCGTGAACACACGGCTCAGGTGACGGTGGCGACAACCGAACACGAACTGGAAGATCCAACGCAGAGGGTTCATCGGTCCTGCCTTCTCCTCGTAGCATCCTCTGGTTGCAGTCCGCAAACCTGATCAAAAGTGAACAGATCGCCGTCCAAGAATGCCCTACACTTGAATTGTAGCGCTTGGCGACGCTGCATTTGATACGAGAGCAGCATGGTGCGCACTCAAAAGGGCAGCCCTCTCGCATCGTGTTTCTCCTGATTTCTCAAATCTATCCTTCGGAGAGCTTTCTTATGACGGCACCAGAGCCCGGTCCCAATCGGATGAACATGAAATTCAACCAATGGCGGCAGAACTGTGGTCATCCATCTGGTACCCGGTCTGCCTCCTAAACTCAGCAAAGACAAGAAGACTATTACGATCACCTTTGCCGAGCGGGCAACGATTCGCAAGGCCCACAAAGGTTAGAACCCGGTTGCCTCGAATCGCGGTTCGGCTGTGGCCGCGTTCGCAATTCTTGGCGCGTTTCTCAGCAGGAAGCTGATCAATCTTGAAACACCTGCTTCGGGAGAGAGACCATCTCTCTTGCGAGAACTGCTGCAATTCCTTCCCTTGGATGACCGATATCACGCCCACCTGTGATCTGAGTCACTGATGACAACTCCGGAATAGAAGATAAACACTGCATTCGACTCGGTTGGACTGACCAGCGGAGCGAAAAAGGCCAGCCCCAGAAGGGAGAACGTCGGACGGCTTACCGGGATCAGGAACGCTCACTGGTACAACTCACGTCATGCGTTTTCATATCGCCCTCCCTACCAGATCATTCCCGATCAGCCTTCCCGACCGTCTCCAGCGCAGTCAAACACCGACTCCCAGGAAGTAGTCCAGATTGCGGCGGCGCTTGATTTGCACGTGCCATAGCCATGCCAGACCTCATTCCCGGGATCGGGGCTTGATTCAGGATCACGGCGAACGCAGCCAAGGGGAGACTGTCCATGAAGACAGGCGAGAGAGACACAATTGCGGCACATCTGAAGAAGTGTGGTGTGTCGCGGCGCAGCCTTCTGCAACTCTGTTCCACTCTCATAATGACCGCGCCAGTGGGCCTGAGCCTGACCGGCAGAGCGACGGCCGCACAGATAGCCAAGATTGTGGGCAAAGCTCGCAGGCCGACATGGCGAGTTATTTCCGATTCCGGCGGCTCTACATCAGTTGGACGGGCTATTTCAAATATGGGCACATCGGCGAAGACGAAACCGCAGAGACTTCAGGCTCCGACCAACAGCAGGATCTTATGGCAAAACGAATCACAACTGACCCCATCACCAGAATTGAAGGCCACTCCGCAGAAGCGCTGCGTGAAGAGCCATGCGTCCCGCGGATCACGGCCGCGAAGAATCTTTTCGCTGCCCCGCCACATGGTGCACGAAGCCCATGCGTTGCTGACCGCGTTGTTCTCGACCTCCACATCAGCTTCAGCGCATCTTCCACCGCGCGCACGCTGGCCATGGCGTGCACCGTCGTGCACACACCGCGGTTCGTCAGTCCGTGGGAGCAGCCATTGACGCGATTCTTCAAGAATTTGCAGCGGCTGGGATTCAAATACCAGAAAGAGATTTCACCCGATGAGCCGGGCATCAGGTGGAGCGACCATCAGCATTCACTTCCGGCCGAGGCTTTTTGATTCAGCAGAGCGCTTAGTCGCTGGGATCTTTTCCCGCAGCAACTTCGAGCCGACCGTAGGCGAGTTGGTAGTTGTAGCGCGCGGTGACCACCTGAGCGCCGGCAGTAGCAGCCAGTAATTCCGCATCGGTTAGTTCAATGATGTTCCCCACTCCAGCCGAGTAGCGGCCTTCGGCGAACGCCAGATTTTCCCGCGCCTCCTGATCGGCGATGGTGGCCAATTCAATCTGCTTCTGAGCGACTGTTGTGTTGGCGTAGTCGGTGTAGACTTCGCGATCGACCTGCAACGTCGCAGATTTCAGGTTCGACTCCGCCGCGCTCTTAGCCTGTTGTGTTTCGTTGAGGTAGGCGCGGTTGTACCCTCCCGTAAGCAGCGGTTGCAGCAGGCTCTCACCGAATCCCACGTTCCAGATCAGGGGGAACTTCAGATTTTGGAAATCGGCGAAGCTCGAGAAATTCAGACGAGGCTTGAAGTTCGAGCGCGCGGCCACGATGTCCCCTTCGGCCGCGTTGATGGCCTGGCGAAGCGCTTGCAGATCTGGGCGCAATGTCCGAGCCTGCGACAGATATCCATCGACCGCGTCGAGCGCCTGGGCCGCACTCAGGACATCAATCAAGGTGTACGTACTTTTCACCGGCAAGCCCATGGCTATAGACAATGCCGCCTGAGCTACCGTGAGATCCGACTGTGCCTGGACGAGATCGAGTTGCGCGTTAGCCAGTTGCACCTCCTGCCGGGTGACGTCGATCTTGGGCACGCGACCGACTTGGAAGAATGCCTTGATCTGGTCGAGGTGCTTGCTCTGATCCTGCACTGTGGTCTGCCGCACCTGGACTAACGCCTGTGCGGCCAGCACGCTGAAATATCCGTTGCGTACGTCGAGCAGCGTTTCCTGGTGGACGCGGTCGCGATTCTGCTGCGCCTGGGCCAACTCCGCTTTCCCGCGCTCAACCGAACCGCGCGTCAGCCCGAAGTCATAGATGTTCTGGTTGAAGTTCAGCCCGGCGAAGTAATAAGGAGAATTCGACCACCTCTCCCCGTTAAACAAGACGTCGGCCACAGTAGGAGAAGTCCCGGGCAGCGGAGCATAGTTGTACGTCTGCTGGTTGTGTGTGGCACCGAAGGTAAGATGGGGGAAGTACGGGGAACGGCGTTCCTTGAGATGAGCTTCGGCGATGTGGACTTCCGCCTCGGCAGTCGCGAGATCCGGCTGGTTCTGCTCCGCGAGACGATAGCAATCGACGAGCGAGAGCGGCTTGTCCTGGGCACCGGCGAAGCCGCTGACCACCAGGACTAGCCCCGCACACTTCAACCAATGATTATGTCTTTTCTGTCCCATGAGGAATTGACGTTCTGAGTGAGTTCAGAACGCATCAACTGCCGGGCCGTGCGACCGGTTGCACCTTCCCCCCTTCCGGCACGCGTTCCCCAATGCTCCGGGCAACGCGCTCGCCTTCATCCAATCCACCGAACAGGCGCGCGGTCTCGCCGGTTTGCTCCGCAACCGCGACCTGCGTGAACTTGATGGTGTTGTCGGCGGTCACGACTGCCACGAACGTCTGAGTCCCGCGAATGATGAGCGCGTCGGACGGCACCTCGACATAGCGCGGCGTCTGCACCTTCAACTCTACCTGCACAAAGCTTCCGGCAAGGATGCGGTTGTGCGGATTGTCGACGTCGATTTCGACCAGCAACGTGCGCGTCTTGGGATCAATCGCCCCGCTGGTGCGAGTGACATGGGCCAACACTTTCAAACTGGGGTTGGCCTGATCGAGAATCGTGACGGGATCTCCGTCGCGGACGAATGGAGCATGCGCCTGGTCGACATAGACGTAGATGCGAAGCCGCGAAGTCTCCGAGATTTCGACTAGGGGAAGCGCGCTGGTCTGCGATGTGGCCGCGTTCTGAATCAGGGCCCCGGGATCGGAATAGCGCGCGGTCACGGTCCCGCTGAACGGCGCCCGCAACTCTTCATATGACTTCAAGGTGCCGATTTGCTCCAGGTTGGCCTTGGAGACCGCCGCGTCGGCCGCAGCCTGATCCGAATCCTGCTGCGAAATCATTTCTTTTTTGACCAGTGTGGCGGCGCGGTTGGCGATGAGCTCTTTATTATGTGCATCGGCGACCGCCGCCTGATATTGCTTGTCAGTTTCCGGCGATTCGATGATGGCGATGACCTGGTTCGCGCGGACGGAATCGCCCTTGTCCACGCCGATGCTGCGCATGTAGCCGCTCACTTTGGCGTATAAGATTGCCGTCTGGAACGCATGTGCTTCGCCGATCAGTCGTACCGTGTTGGAGCCCGCAACTTTGCGAGCGGTGGCGATTTCGACGGTCGGGCCCTTCTGTCCTTCCACTTTAAGTTGCTCGGTCGCGGCTTCCACATGGGTGCGCTGGCGCGTAAACAGAAGGAAGGCCATCACACCCGCCACCAAAACGGCAATTACGCCGGCGAGATACAGCCAGACCGATCCGCGGCGCGCGCCTTGCGATTTCAGGCATCAGTGCTCCTCCGGTTTGAACTCTTCGCCACGCGCCTCAGCAATGAACTTTTCATCGAGCAAATGCCGCGTCGGGAAGTCCTTTCGCAACAGCGTATAGACTACCGGCACGACAAACAGCGTGACCAAGGTGGCCACCACGAGTCCTCCAATCACGGCGCGGCCCAGCGGGGCATTTTGCTCTCCTGCCTCGCCCAGCGCCAGCGCCATCGGAATCATTCCGATGATCATGGCGAGGGCCGTCATCAGAACCGGCCGCAGGCGCGTCTTTCCGGCTTCCAGTGCCGCATCGAGGGGCGACATGCCCCGCTCCACCCGAGCGTCATTGGCGTAGCTTACCAGCAGGATCGAGTTGGAAGTCGCGATTCCCACCGCCATGATCGAGCCCATCAGCGATTCGACGTTGATGGTCGAGCCGGTGATGGCCAGCATCCACAGAATCCCCACCAGCGCTCCCGGAACCGCAATCATGATAATGAAAGGATCCATCCACGATTGAAATAGCACCACGATCAGCAAATAGACCAGGACGATGGCAAGAATCAATCCCATCAGCAAACTGCGGAACGAGGAATTCATGACTTCGTACTGGCCGTGAATGCTGATGCGCATGCCGAGCGGAAGCTTTCCCATTCCGTCGATTTTTTTCTGAATGCCGGCCACGACCGAGCCCAGATCGCGGCCCTGCAGATTCGCGTTGATGTCGATCACGCGCTGCACCGTGTAATGATTGACCTCCGCGGGCACAGAGTCGGGAATGATTTGAGAAACGTTGGCCAGCGTCTCGTACTGCGGCTGCGGAACAGGCTGGGTCTGCGGCTGGGCTGCCGCTTGCAGAGGAGTGGCCGATCCCGGCAAACTCAGGGGAGTGCTCATCAGCGCGTCGACAGAATCAAATCGCTCAGGTGGAATGCGCACGGCAACGATGTAGTTGACGTTGTTCGTCGGATTCAGAAAATACGAAGGCGCGATCAACTGGCTCGAAGACAGAGAAATCAGCATGCTGTTGGCGACGCTCTGCTCGGTCAAGCCCAGTTGCGCAGCCTTCTCGCGGTCGACATTGATGTGCAGCGCCGGATAACGAATCGCCTGCTTGACGTGCACGTCGACCGCTCCGGGCACAGTGGCGATTTCATCTTTCAGCTGGCGCGCAATCTGATACGACTGATCGAGGTTCGGCCCTTCGACTTGAACGTCGATCGGCGAGGGCACGCCGAAGTTGAGCACCTGGCTGACTATGTCGGCCGACTGGAAATAGAAACTCGTCCCGGGAAACTCGTGCGGCAGTTGCTGGCGGATCGTCTCCATGTACCCCGCCGTGGGATGATGCAAAGGCTTCAGCGCGATCAGGACCTCTGCGTCCATGTCGCCGACATTGTCGGTGGGCACGAAGGCCAGATTGTAAGAAGTGGGCAGGCCAACCATGTCGTTGATAGTGTCGATTTCGCCGGGCGGGATGATCTCGCGAATGCGGCCTTCGACCTGCATGAGCAACTGTTCCGTATCTTCGATACGCGTGCCCACCGGTGCGCGCACATGAAGCTTCATCAAGCCTGCATCAACCGTTGGGAAGAAATCCGTGCCGATGATGAGGGGCAGGACTGCCGTCACCGCGAACATGAGCCCAAACATGCACAACGTGAATACGCGGTGATGGAGCACCAACTCCAGGACGTTTCCGTAGCTGGTTCGCAAGCGCTCGAAGGCATGCTCGCGCTTGCGATTGAGGCGGCCCAGAAGCCCGGGATTTTCTTCCTTGGCTTCATCAGCCTCGCGGTGGCCTTCGAAAAGAATTCGCGACAATGTCGGCACTAGCGTCCGCGACAAGATGTAGGACGCCAGCATGGCCAACACGACGGCGAAGGCCATCGGCGTGAACAGATACTTCGCCGCCCCTGAAAGCAGCACGACTGGGAAGAACACGATGCAAATGGCGAGCGTGGCCACAATCGCGGGCACGGCAATCTGGCTGGCACCGTCGAGGATCGCTACCGTGATCGGCTTTTCCCATGTCGAAATTGCGATTGATGTTCTCGATTTCGACCGTCGCGTCATCCACCAGCATGCCGATGGCGAGCGCGAGACCGCCGAGGGTCATGATGTTGATGGTGTCGCCGCTCAGGTTCAATCCAATGATGGCGGTGAAGATGGCCAGCGGGATCGACGTGCAAACTACGACGACGCTGCGCCAGCTTCCCAGAAATGCCAGAATCATCAGCGAGACCAGGATCGAAGAAAGCACGGCCTCGCGCACAACGCCCATAATGGCGGCACGGACGAATACCGATTGATCGAAGTCGATTTTCAGCTCCATGCCCTGGGGCGCGGAAGCCTTGATGATCGGCAAGGTGTCGCGCGTTGCTTCCACCACCGCTAAGGTCGAGGCGTCGGAGTGCTTGAGGATAGCGAGATAGGTCGCCCGCTTCCCGTTGACGTGTACGATGCAGCGCTGCTCGGCATAGCTGTCTGCGACTTTGGCGACGTCCCCCAGCAAAACCGTCGCGGAGCCTACGACTTTGATCGGAATGCGGCCGAATTGCGATACCGTGTCGGGGCTGGAATTGAGTTGAACGGTGTAGTCGGTATTACCGATGCTGGCATCACCCGCGGGCAAAATTACGTTTGAATTCTGCAGGGCGCTGACGACATCTCCAGCCGACAACCCCTTGGCGGCAAGCGCCTGCGGGTTAATGTCGATGATGATCTGGCGTTCTTTTCCGCCAAACGGCGCCGGGGTAGAAAGCCCGGGAATAGTGAACAGCCGCACTGCGAATAAAGTTCAGGCTGTAGTCGTAGAGTTGCTGCTCAGGAAGAGTCTTGCTTGAAATCGTCAGCTGCGCGACGGGTACGTTCGTAGCATTGAACTGGATGACGCTCGGTGGCGTGATCCCCGGAGGAGCGATGCGCAGAATCGTGCTCGATACCGAGGAAATCTGCGCGATGGCCGCGCCAATCTCGGTCCCCGGCTGAAAATAAATACGCAGCAGCCCGATCCCTGGAATCGACTGCGATTCTATGCGCGAGATTCCATTGACCGTAGTGGAGAAGCCACGCTCACTGATCAAGACGACGCGGCGCTCCATGTCCTGCGCCGAAAGGCCGGGATAAGTCCAGACCACCGCGACCACCGGAATGTCGATGACCGGGAAGATGTCGACCGTCATGCGCGTCAGCGACAAGCACGCCGAGAATCATGATCAGCAGGCAAGAGACGGCAATCGTGTAGGGGCGCCGCAGCGCCAGTCGCACTAACCACATAACCTGATCGTTGACCTAGCTGGAACCGTTGGCAGATCTGGAACCGTGCCTGCCATTGCCCTTAGGTTCCGATGCTTCCAAGAAGTCGTAGAAAAATACAGGCTCCTACTATGCCCCCGTTTTGGCTGATACGTCCAATACATTGGAAGGTTCCAGTAATAACAATTCGGCATTAGAATCATGCCATGGATTTGCGCCAGTTGCGCTATTTCGTGGCGGTCGCCGAGGAATTGCATTTCGGACACGCCGCTCTACGGTTGCGCATCGCCCAACCCGCTCTCAGCCGCCAGATACAGTCCCTCGAAAAAGACCTGCTGGTGCAACTGCTATTTCGCAACCGGCGCCGGGTGCAAGTCACTCCCGCAGGCCAGGTCTTCCTCGAGCGTGCGCGCCAGATTCTGGCGCGGGCGGATGAGGCCGTGCTCGCGACCCAACGCGTCGGCGGCGGGGTCAGCGGGGCCCTCAATCTTGGATTCGTGGGATCGGCGACGTATGACGTTCTGCCGGGAGTGCTGCGCGAGTTTCTGAAGGCCGCCCCGCACGTGGATCTGACCCTTTCGGAGATGACGGTCCACGCCCAGATTGAAGCCCTCGTCGAAAAGCGCATTGACATTGGCCTGCTCCGTCTTCCCGCCAAGACTGCAGGGTTAGTGTTTCGCACGATCGCGCGCGAACCGTTGTATGTGGCCCTGCCCAGTTCGCATCGCCTGGCGCATTTGCCGGCCGTACCTCTATCCGCTCTGAGCGCGGAGTCTTTTGTTCTCTATCCGGACCATCCTCGCCCGAGTTGGACGGAATATGTCATCGGACTTTGCCAGCAGGCCGGGTTTCGTCCTGTAGTCGTCCAGCGCACGGTGGAAATTCAGACTACGCTCAGTCTGGTCGCTGCGGGCATTGGGCTCTCGATCGTGCCGAGGTGCATTGGAAATCTGCAGCGCAAGGACGTCGTGTTCCGGCGGTTGACGGGAGTGCGGGCACGCACCGAACTGCTCGTGGCATATCGCGAACCGGATCGGTCTCCCGTGGTACAGACGTTTTTGAAAGTGCTCTGGCGCAGAGTTCGGGCTCAACCACGGGGAAAGTCCGCCGACAAGGAGCAATGGATGGACGCAGAGGAATTGGCTCGCCATCCGCCGAAGCACTAGCCTGGTGCGGGCGGATCTCTATTGCAGGATTTTAGCCGGTTCCCGAATCGCATCAGCGATGTCGGCGAGAAAGCGTGCTGCGCGGGCGCCATCGGCGACGCGATGATCGCAAGAGATGGTCAGCGTCATCATCGGTCGAACTGCTGGCTGACCCTGCACGGCGACGACCCGGTCGGCGATGCTGCCGACCGCAAGAATCGCGGCCTGTGGCGGCGTGATGATCGCGCTGAACTGATCGACCTGATACATGCCGAGATTGCTGATGGTAAATGTGGCGTCGGCGATATCGGCGGGCCGCAACTTCCCGGCGCGCGCGCGCTCGGCCACATCGCGCCGCTGGATGGCGATTTCAGCCAGACTCGCCGTATGCGCATTGGGAATCACCGCGGCGACCACGCCGTCATTGACCGCGATGGCGATGCCCATGTTCACGTGATCGTGCAGGCAGAATTCCTTCGGCGGTCCAGCTTGCATTCAATCGCGGATGCTTCAGCAGCACGCGGGCCGCCAGCGCCACCAGCAGATCGGTATGAGTGATGCGGACGTGATGCGATGCGCTCGATCTCGGCGACAATGCGTTCGCGATATTGCGTTGAGCGCGGTGGCTTCGATCTCGCGGGTCACGAAGAAGTGAGGGACCGTGGTCCAGCTCTGCGTGGTGCGTTCGGCCATGATGCGGCCGAGTGAACTGGGGACTTCGATGCTTCCGGATTTCTTCTCTGGCGTAGCCGGATGCGGCTGGCGCTGAGACCGCGGCCTGCACATCCGACGCAAGAATTTCGCCGCCCGGACCGGAGCCGCGCACGGTGGCGAGATCGACGCCCAGTTCTTTGGCGAGACGGCGAGCCTTGGGAGAAATTCTTCGCGGTGGCTGCAGGCGCTGGCGTCGAAGCGATTGGCCGTGCGTTGCCACAACGGGAGATGACTCAGTTTTCGCGTGCGATCCAGCCCGCGCGGCTGGGGCAGCCGATTCGCTTTCGACGGGAGGCGTTTCGCCGGGCGCGACGATCCACGCGATCGTCTGGCCAACAGGAATGTCGGAGCCCTCGGACGCCTTGATTCCCGCGAGAATGCCGTCGGCGGGCGCTTCCACTTCGACGACCGCTTTGTCGGTTTCGATTTCGAGGAGCGGCTCGCCCTTTGGTGACGCGGTCGCCTTCCTGCTTCCGCCAGGCGAGGAGCTTGCCGGTTTCCTGCGCCATCTCGAGAGCGGGCATTACAACGCTGAAGGCCATAGTTTTATTGGGGAGGGCCGTCGTCTTTCGGAACTATGGCCTTCAGCTCCGAAACTCCTACCCGCTCGGTTTTCGCGCTGGTCTCGATCATCTCGAGCACGCGTTCGCTGGGCGAAGATTCGGATTCTCTTGTGGTCGGCAGCGGACCGTTCACCGTGTAATAGTGCGCGCCCGCGACCAGAAGCTGTTCCGCAGGGAAGCGCGTGATCACTTCGTGCCCCGTCGGCGTGACCACGATTTCTTCTTCAATGCGCGCCGCGCTCCAGCCGTCGGTCGAAGGCCAGAATGTTTCGAGCGCGAACACCATGCCGGGCTTGATCTCCACCGGATGCTCGAACGAAACCAGGCGGCTGATCACCGGCTTCTCCCAGATCGCAAGCCCGATGCCGTGGCCGTATTGCAGGGCGAAGGCGGCTTCTTCGTTGGGGAATCCGAAATCGGTGGCCTTCGGCCAGACCGCGGCGATCTCGGCGGTGGTGCGGCCGGGGCGAACCAGTTCAATCGCGGCGTCGAGATAATCGCGGCAGCGTTTGTAGGCGTCGACCATGGCATGCGACGCGTAGCCCACGGTGAAGCAGCGGTAATAGCAGGTGCGGTATCCCATGTAGGAATGCAGAATGTCGTAGTACACGGGATCGCCGGGGCGCAGCACGCGATCGGAGAACACGTGCGGATGCGGATTGCAGCGTTCGCCGGAAATCGCGTTCACCGCCTCGACGTATTCTGAGCCCAGATCGTAGAGCACTTTGCTCACCAGTCCGACCGCCTCGTTTTCGCGCAGGCCCGGCTTCATGGCGCGGTAGAGTTCGTCGTAGGCGGCGTCGACCATCATGGCCGAAGTGTTGAGCAGCGAAATTTCGTCCTGCGTCTTGATGACGCGGGCTTCGGACATGAGCTGCTGGCCGTCGACGACTTCGATGCCTTCGCGCTGCAGCGCAAACAGAACCGGCAATTCGATGATGTCGATGCCGACCGGCTCTTTGTGCAGGCCGCGCATTTCGAGTTCGATGCGAATTTTCTTGGCGACGTCTTCGGCGCGGCCCATCTCGGGCGTCATCGCGCCGCGCAGCATGGAAATCCCGGGACGCGAGCGCTCCGGCCCGAGCCAAGGGCAATTCAGTTGCATGATGCTTGGCGGCCGATCCGAAATCCCACAGGATGGGCTCGTCATTTTGCGGCAGCAGCGTGAAGCGATTGGCCTTGTCCTGCGCCCACGTGCCGATGTGCGTCGAGGTCAGGTAGCGCACGTTGTTCATGTCGAAGCAGAGCAACGATCCCATCGACGACTTGGCGAGCAGATCTTTCGCTTTTTGCAGGCGCTCGCGGCGCAGTCGGTCGAAGTCGATCCGGTTCTCCCAGTCCACCGCCATCGTTCCGTGAGTTTTGAGTCCCATAAATCAGCTCCTAGCTGCTAGCTCTCTAGCCTGCTAGCTTGAACACGAGGGCGAGATGCCCTCGGCAGACGCCGGCGCTACGTCTTACTGCACATTTTGCGCGCCGCTTCCGACACCGTTTCTTCCGTCGGCACCGTCACATCTTCCAGCGGCGGCGAAAACGGAATCGGCACGTGCATCGCGCCCATGCGCTTCACCGGGGCATCGAGATCGTAGAACGCGCCTTCGGCGATCACCGCCGCGAGTTCCGCCGTCACGCCATAGCGTCCGTAGCCTTCGTCGAGCACGATCACGCGCGACGTTTTCTTCGCCGACTCGATGATCGTCTTTTCGTCGAGCGGCCACGTGGTGCGCGGATCGACCACTTCGGCGCTGATGCCTTCCTTTTCCAGCATATTCGCCGCGCCCAGCGCGACCTGCACCATGCTGCTGGTCGCCACCAGCGTGATGTCGTCGCCTTTGCGCTTCACGTCGGCCACGCCCAGCGGAATCGTGTAGTCCTCCGCCGGCACCGGGCCTTTCAGCTTGTACATCATTTTGTCTTCGAAGAAGACGACCGGGTTCTCGTCGCGGATCGCGGTCTTCAGCAAGCCCTTCGCGTCGTACGGCGTCGACGGCAGCACGACTTTCAATCCCGGCACGTGGCTGAACCAGGCGTGCAGCGACTGCGAATGCTGCGCTGCCGAGCGCCGCGTCGCGCCCAGCGTGGTGCGCATCACCATGGGAACGCGCCAGTGCCCGCCCGACATGTAGTGCGCTTTGGCGGCCTGGTTCACCATCTGATCCATGGTCAGCGTGAGGAAGTCGCCGAACATGATGTCGACCACCGGGCGCAGGCCGGCCATGGCCGCACCCACGCCGACGCCGGTGAAGCCGGCTTCGGAAATCGGCGTGTCGAGCGACGCGCTCGGCGCCGAATTCTTCCACCAGGCCCGAGAGCACCTTGAAGGGCGTGCCGGCTTCGGCGACGTCTTCGCCGAAAATGCAGACGCGCGAGTCGCGGCGCATTTCTTCCGCCAGCGCTTCGCGCACCGCCTGCGCAAATGTGAGTTCACGTTCAGGCATAAATAAAGTTCAGGCATAAACATCCTGCTCGACCTGGTCGACGCTGGGATAGGGCGCGGCAATGGCAAACTTCACCGCGGCTTCCATCTCAGCGCGGCGCCTCGGCGGCGATCTGATCGAGCGCCGCGCGCGTCGGCATGCCCTTGCGCCAGCAGCCAGTTCGCATGCAGCTTGATGGGATCGCGCTCCGTCTTCCAGTGCTGCTCTTCCTGCTTCGAGCGATAGTATTCGCGATTGATGTCGCCGACGTGATGGCCGCTGTAGCGGTAAGTATCGGCCTGGAGAAACGCCGGGCCTCCGCCGCTCGCGCGCGCTTCACCAGGCGCGTCGCGACTTCGTTCACCGCGCGCACATCCTGCCCGTCGACCGACGCGGCCTCGAGGCCGAACGCTCCGGCGCGGCCGAGAATCGTTCCGGCCGTCGTCTCCGAGAAATGCGTGTACTCGTTGTAGAGATTGTTTTCGCAGACGTAGATCACCGGGCAGCTTCCAGAGTTGCGCCAGGTTCATGACTTCGTAGAGCGATCCCTGACCGAGCGCGCCTTCGCCGAAAAAGCAGACGGCGACGCGTCCGTTGCCCAGACGCTTTGCGGCAAAAGCCGCGCCGGTCGCGATGCCGACGCTGCCGCCAACAATCGCGTTCGCGCCCAGGTTTCCGGTGGCGGGATCGGCGATGTGCATCGATCCGCCTTTGCCGCGGCAGTAGCCCGCTTCCTTGCCCAGCAACTCGGCGAACATGCGATCGGGCGACGCGCCCTTGGCCAGGCAGTGCCCGTGGCCGCGATGCGTGCTGGTGATGTAGTCGTCGATGTTGCAGCGCTTCGCAGATGCCGACCGCGACGGCCTCTTCGCCGCTGTAAAGATGCGCCAGTCCGGGCATGAGCGCGCGCGTGTAGAGTTCATTCACCTGCTCTTCGAACAGGCGGATCCGCACCATCTGGCGGTACGCGCGCAGCCACTTTCTTTCTCGGTCTGGACTTCGTCGGCCCGCTTCCGGCTTGGAGGTAGCAGTGGTCACTTCTTTGGTCCTCCCGCAGTCACCGGCGTCGTCACGCCCGACATGGCGGCCAGCACGTCGAACATGCAGGCGAAATCGTACTTCGTCCAGCCCATGCCGCGCGCCGCCGTAAGGAATTCGTTGCTCACGGCCGTGGTCGGCAGCGGCACGTCGAGTTGCCGGCCCAACTCCATCGCCAGCACCATATCTTTCTGCATCATGTTCACGTCGAACCAGGCTTCTGCCGGCTGTTGCAGGACGAACGGCCCGCGATACTTGATCATGGGCGAAGCGACGGCGCTGTTGACCAGCACATCGACAGCAACGTCGCGCGCAATACCGCTTTTTTCCGCCAGCAACACGCCTTCGGAAAATGCCAGCATCTGCACCGCGAGACTCAGATTGATGGCGATCTTCATGGAGAGCGCGAGCCCGTTGTCGCCCACGTGACGTGACCTTCGGGCCGATGTCGAGCAGCAGCGGCTTGATCTTGTCGAACGTTTCTTTTCGTCCGCCGACCATCACCGACAGCTTTCCTTCCTGCAGCGTGATGACGCTGCCGGATACCGGCGAGTCCACCATGTCGGCGCCGAGAGCGCGCACTTTCGCCGCCAGCGCGCGGCTCACCGTCGGACTCACCGTGCTCATGTCGATGAAAATCTTGCCGGCGGTCAAGCCCGGCCAGCAAGCCGTCCGGGCCTTCGGTGATCGCGGGGATCGCGGCGGCGTTGGTGACCATCGCGAAGGTGAAGTCGGACGCAGCTCGCCACGGCGCGCGGAGAATCGGCCCACTGCATGCCCTTTTCCACCAGCCACTGCGCCTTGGTCCGCGTGCGGTTGTAGCCGGTCACCGTGTGACCCTTGCTCAGCAGACGGTTCACCATCTGGCTGCCCATCACGCCTAGACCGATAAATCCTAACTTCGCCATCCGCTATCCTTGCCTCGCGGCTGAATCCGCGATTCGCTTCGTGCGACTGACTTCTGGTACGGCTGAAGCGCTCCTTCCAGAACGCTGATTGCGTTCTGTTCTTGCCAGGAGCGCGTTTCGCCGCGGGCGACTGGCTGTCGTCGCGCACTTGCTCCAGGTGCGCGCGCATCGCTTCCCGCGCCTTCTCCGCATCGTGCCGCTCGACCGCATCCAGAATTCGCTTGTGATGAATCTGACCACGCTCCGGGCCGCCGGGAACTCTAAAAATGCGCAGCCGCTGCTCGCGCAGAAGTCCGACGATGGAATCGAGCAGCGAAAGAATGAGCGGATTGGCCGCGCCCTCGGCCAGCGCGAGATGAAAATCCAGATCCGCTTCGATGTAAGTTTCCGGATCCTGTCCGGCGCGATCCATGGCGGCAACCGCCTCGCGCATAGTCGCCAGTTCGGGCTCCTGGATGCGCATTGCGGCCGAGCGCGGCAATCTCCGGCTCGAGAATGGCGCGCACTTCCGCCAGATGCGTGGAGCCTTCCGGCTGACCGATCTTCACCATCAGGTCGAGCGACTGGCGCACCGCCTGCGTCGTGCCATCGGTGATGAACGTGCCGCGGCCCGAATAGGCTTCGACCAAACCTTTTTCGCGCAGAGCTTTCACGGCTTCGCGCACGGCGGTGCGGCTCACGCCGAAACGCTGGGCCAGTTCGCGCTCCGCAGGCAGTTGATCTCCCGCCTTCAGATCGCCTTTGACGATGGATTCTTCAATTTGCTGAACGATTTGCTCGTAGAGTCGCGACGTCCGAACCAGCTTGTACACTGCCCTGCCCCCCGCACGTGGTGACGCGCAGCCAGCCGAGACCGGCTATGGTCTGGCTACTATACCGCATATCCACAGGCGGCTTGGCGCGTTTGTTGGAGGGTCGACATCGGTTTGGTATAACGGTCCAGTGGTATGACCACAAGAAAGCGTACTACATCCACGCCTCATCGATGCAACCCCTCTAGAATCGCACGTTCATGGAAGCTTCGGGTTGCCGTCTTGTGGACTCTCCCGTAACTGTTCGCGGGCATCGATAGGTGATGACGCTCCTGAGCTCCCATCCAAAATTTAAATTTGCTTGACACTGTTTCTCCGATAGTGGTATGGCTGTCGGACCAGAAATACGGAGGAGTTCTATGCAACTCCGCCCTGTCAGCGCCGCCCGGCCCCACGTCGGACGGATGGCTGCCGCTTCCCGGTTGTTGTTCGCCACCTTCACGCTGCTCCTGTTCTCGATTGCCGCGCTGGCCCAGACCACCGCGGGACGAATTCTGGGCACAGTGACCGACCAGAGCGGCGCCGCTGTTGCGGGCGCCACCGTGGTCGTCACCGATGTTCAGCGCGGTACGATCCGCACGATCACGACCGATGAATCCGGCGCCTACGCCGCGCCCGATTTGCAGCCGGGAAACTACAAGATCCATGTGGAAGCCAAAGGCTTCAAGAGCGTGGAACGCCCGAACGTACAGATTGAGGTCGCCACCGACGTGCGCGCCGACTTCGCGCTGCAGCCCGGGCAGGTGACCGAAACGGTGACCATCTCCGAAGAAGTCCCTCTGGTTAACACGACCTCCGCCACTCTGGGCGGCACGCTCAGCAATAAAGAAATCAACGACCTGCCGCTGAACGGCCGCAACTACGAGAACCTGCTGCAACTGCGGCCCGGCGTCATGCGCTATCCCGGCGGCGGTTTCTCTACCACCAGCACCAACGGCCTGCGCGCGGAGGACAACGCCTACTTTATCGAAGGCTTGTTCAACAGCGAGCCATTTTCCGGACAAGGCATCATCAACGGCGCGGGCATCGCCGGAGACTCCGCGACCATCCTGCCGATCGACGCGATTCAGGAATTCAACGTTCAGGAAAATCCGCCGGCGGAGTATGGATGGAAGCCGGGCGCGATCATGAACGTGGGATTGAAGTCGGGAACGAATTCGTTCCACGGCACCGCATTTGCCTTCGGGCGCGACGGAGCGATGGACGCGCGCAACTACTTCAACGCCATACCCGCCACGAAAACTCCGCGGACCCTGGAGCAGTTTGGCGGCAGCCTCGGCGGCGCGATTGTCAAAGACAAGGCGTTCTTCTTCGGCGCATACGAAGGCCAGATGTACAACGTGGGCAACTCGTACAGCGTGACCACGCCTTCGATGGTATCTCTGCCCAACGCCGGAAATTGCATTTCCCCGCTTGTGACGGGCGACTGCGGCAACAGCATTCCGGATGCGATTGCCGATCTCGTGGCCAACAACGTCCCGATCAGCGCAGCCAGCCAACAGATCTCGGGCTGCACCGTGTCAGGGTCGACGGTGACTTGCGCCGGCACCGGCTTCCCCATCAACAACACGCAGGGCCCCAACATCGTGCAGGGATTCCCCAACAATGTGACCGTCAATAACGCGCTGGGCAAAGTGGATGTCAACATCAACCAGAAGAACAGCATCAGCGGAATGTATTTCTATGGAAACAACAACGGCACGGTAGAAGATTTTCCGGAGCTGCAATCCGACTGGAGGTCGAAGATCCACACCCGAGCGCAGGTCGTGGGAGGAAACTGGATCTGGACGCCCGGCACTCGATGGGTGAACGAAGCGCGCGTCGGGTACAACCGCCTCTATCAACCAACGTTTCCCGGTGACATTGACATCCCCGCATCAGGCTACGGCCTCAACACCGGGGTGAGCGGACCCAACACCGGTGGTCTTCCCCGCATTGGTTTTGCTGGAGCATTCGTCCCGGGCTTGGGCGCCTTCAAATGGCCGAAGTTCCAGGGTCCGGACGCCAGAACTCAGTTCATCGACCATGTCTCCTATACCGCAGGCAAACATTCTCTGAAGTTCGGCGGCGAACTGCACCACAACGCCTTTAACGGCGGGGCTTTCGGCAACGCCCGAGGCAGCATCACGTTCCTGGGCGGCGTCGCGATCGGAACCGGTGCAGGCTCGACCGCGTTAGAAGACTTCTTTGCCGGCGACCCGTTCAAAGGATCGGTGCAGGTTGGCGATCCCACGCTGCATATTCACAACTGGGCCTACGGCCTATTCCTGCAGGATGATTGGCGCGCTACCAGAAATCTGACGGTCAACATGGGAGTACGCTACGAGTACAGTTCGGTCATCAAAGAACAGCACAACCTGCTAGGGAATTTCGACCCCAACTCTCCCACCGGTTTGATCCAGGTCGGACAGAGTGGTGTCAGCGGTCCGTACAACCCCGATCACAAAAACTTCGCGCCCCGGGCGGGCTTTGCCTGGGACTTGAAGGGCAAGGGAACCACGGTGATCAGAGGCGGAGCTGGCTTGGTGTACGAAACCGTCAACTGGGAAGCAATGCTCGCCTTCAACAACGCCTTTGGACTGGGCAACGTTCCCACGGCAGCCACGATCGATGCCGCGGGAGACACGGCTGGCGGCACAATTACGGCCGGCAACCTGGCAATTCCTCCGGTGATGCCGCAGTGGGACAGCGGTGTGCCCATCTTCGGCGCCAACGTCAGCACAACCAGGCTCAACTGCGATCCAATCAACGCGGCCCCATGCCCCATCATGAGCGTGGCCCGCAACCTCACCACGCCTTACGTCTGGCACTGGACGATCGGTATGCAGCACTCGTTCACGCCGAACCTGTCGCTGGAAGTGTCGTACGTAGGAAATCACGGCTCGAATCTGGTCGGGATTCGGGATATCAACCAGCCGCCGGTCGGATCGGGCTGGCCTGCCGCGAATATCGCCGCGTGTAATCTGCCCATAAATCTCGTTAATGGCCAGTACGATACCCTCAACAATGCAGCATGCCAGGTCGCTGACGAGCAGGGGCCGCGCCCCTTTAACACGAAATTTCCTTATCTAAGCAACATTTTCCAGATGGGCAACGTTTATCGGTCCAACTATGACGCACTCCAGGTCACGTTGACCTCGCGCAACTTCCACGGCTTGAGCATGGTCGCTGGGTACACCTACGGGCACTCCCTCGACGCAGTCGGCGCGAATTGGGACTTCGGATACGGCGCTGGGCTACCACAGGACTCCACCAACGTGGGACGCGAATACGGAAACAGCGATTTTGATATTCGACAACGTCTCACGCTTTCTTTCACCTATGCACTACCCGGACGCAAAAGCTTCGCGCAGATGCTCGAGGGCTGGGAGCTTAATTCCATCGTGACGCTGCAAAGCGCCCAACCCTGGGGCCCGATTGATATGCAGACCGACAGTGCGGGCGTCGGACCACTGCCGGTCAGCCCGCCCGCGAACGAACCCATCCGCTGGAGCTTCTACGGAAACCAATCTGATTTCAAGTCAACCACCACGGGGATCCCGTATTTCGCGGGCAACAACAGCCCATCAAATCCCAGCAGCAATGCGGCGTGCAACGCGAAAGCGCTCGCGCTGGATGGGGGTATCCCCGGAGCCTCTACTGAGTCGCTCGCCTTCTTTGGCTGCTATGCCCAAGGAGCTTCCATCATGATTCCGCCTCCGTTGGGCCAATTCGGCAACATGGGGCGGAACACATTCCGCGACACGGGCTTCCGAAACTTCGATTTCTCGGTCGCCAAAAATTGGAACTTGGGAGAGCGGGTTCGGGCCCAGTTCCGGGCCGAATTCTTTAACATTTTCAACCATCCCAACTTCGCCAATCCGTACGGCGGGCAAAACGGATTCGGGTTGAATGACCCTGGAGCGCGACCGTTTGGTTGCGGATGCGCCACACCTGACGTAGCCGCCGCCAATCCCGTCATCGGATCCGGTGGCAGCCGCGCCATTCAGTTGGGATTGAAGTTCACGTTCTAGAACGGCAGTCGATCAGAGACGAGTATCGAAGGCCGGACTCATTCCGTCCGGCCTTTTTCTTATCTACTTCGCTCGCATCATAGCGAGTCAGCTATCTGGGGATCACGCATCATGACACGCAGAATTTCATTCACTTTCTTCACGCCGTTGCTGGTATGCACCGTATTGTCTGGGTTCGTTCGCGCCCAGAAAGAGGAGCGTCGCGAACGCACCATCGATGAGGTCAAAGCCGAGGCAATTCACCGCGCCGAAGTTGGTCAGTACCCACTGATCGGGCTCGATCCGGCGGATGTGCAGGAAGCATTCGTGAGTATCCACACCTCCGACAAGGACGAGTGGGCCGCAGGCTTCATGCGCGTCGGCGATCGCTACTTCAACGAGGCTAAGTCGCTGGAAAAAACCGATCCCGCCAAGGCGAACGCCGATTACATTCGCGCCTGGCGCATCTATTCCTTCGGACGCTGGCCCATCCCCGCCTCTCCCGGCAAGCAGCGCTCCTATGAAAAGGCGCTCGAAGCATTCCTGGATCACGCCAAGTTTTTTGATCCGCCGCTGGAAGTCGTGCGCATTCCGTTCGAAGGCAAAGAGATCGTCGGGTACTTGCGCCTGCCGAAAAATGCCCAAGGACCAGTACCGCTGGTCATTGCGGTCAACGGTCTCGACAGCCGCAAAGAGGATCTGACGGAAAGCTTCAGCGCGATCCTTCGCTTTGGCATTGGATACCTCGCCGTCGACGGGCCCGGCACCGGCCAGGCGCCCATCAAGGTCAGCGAGACTTCCGAGCGCATGCTCTCGAAAGTCATCGACTACGCACAGTCCCGTCCCGAGATTGACAAGAACCGCATCGCCCTGCACGGCGTGAGTTGGGGGGCCTACTGGGCCACCAAGATGGCGATCGTCGAGCGTGCTCGCCTGCGAGGTTGTAGCGCGCAGTCGCCCCCGGTCGACATGTTCTTCCAAAAAGATTTTCTGATGAATCACCTGCTGGGCAATCGCGAATATCTTTTCGATCAGGTGCCCGCGCTCATGAATATTCTAGAAGGCGTGCATACGCTCGACGAGATGGGCGAGTTTCTGCCGAAGATATCTCTCGTCCATCAGGGCCTGCTCGGAAAGCCGATGGCCCCCATGCTCATCATCGCGGGCGTGCTCGACACACAGGTACCCATCGAAGATGAATACCTTCTGCTGAGTAAAGGCGATGTCCCGAAAGACGCGTGGATCAACCCGCATGGCTTCCATCTCGGAAGGCAAGTGGGAGTGTGGCCCGATCCCAGGATTTTCAAAGAAGTGATCATCCCGTGGCTGGTGAAAACGCTGCAGGCGCCGGCCAATTAGACGCTCCTCTTCAAAAACAAAAATTGGGACGAGATTTTCAGTAAGCCGTGAAGTGAAGTCGTAATACTGGTCGGATCAAAGTGGTTGGACCACCGTACCGCGCTTACCTAAATTTTATGTCTACTCAAATCTCGACGCCCCAGCCCGACGCTCCCGCCCCGCCCCCGCAACACTTTTACGCATCGCTCTGGGTGCAGGTGAGTTTCGCCATCCTGGTCGCGATCATCTTCGGCTACATCAGCCCCGCGAAAGCTATCGCGATGAAACCGCTGGGCGACGCCTTCATCCGACTGATCACCATGATCATCACTCTGATGATCTTCTGCACCGTGGTCACCGGAATCGCCGGGATGCACGATCTGCGCAAGGTCGGCCGCGTCGGAGGCAAAGCTCTTCTCTATTTCGAAATCGTCTCGACGCTGGCGCTGGTCGTCGGATTCATCGTCGGCAACGTCGTGCATCCCGGAACCGGCTTCAACGTGGACCCGACCACACTCGACACGCGCGCCGTCTCTGACTATGCGGGCCAAGCCAAAGGCACAAACCGTCACCGACTTCCTGATGCACATCATTCCGACCACCATTGTGGATGCGTTCGCCAAAGGCGACATCCTGGAAGTTGTGTTCGTATCGATCCTGTTCGGACTCGCCATGTCGGCGGCGGGCGCGCACGCCAAGCCTCTGGTCACCTTGCTGGAATCGCTGACCAAAGTCGTCTTCCGCATGGTCAACATTGTGATGAAACTCGCGCCCATCGGCGCATTTGGCGCCATGGCGTTTACCATCGGCAAATACGGACTGGCCTCGCTGGGCCCGCTCGCACGTCTGATCGGTTCGTTCTGGATCACTTCGATTCTGTTCGTCTTCATCGTGTTCGGCGCAGTCTCGTGGCTGGCCGGATTCAGCCTGCTGAAATTCCTGCTGCGGATTAAAGAAGAAATCCTTCTGGTGCTGGCCACCAGTTCGTCCGAGACGGCGATCCCCACGCTGATGGAAAAGCTGGAAGAACTGGGCTGCTCGCGTTCGCTGGTCGGCCTGGTCGTCCCCACGGGCTACACCTTCAACACCGATGGCAGCGCGCTGTACATGACGATCGCCGCCCTCTTCGTCGCGCAGGCCACGAATACGCATCTGACACTGCTGCAGCAGATGTCGCTCTTCGCCGTCGCGGTGCTGACCTCGAAAGGCGCAAGCGGCGTGCAGGGAGCCTCGTTCATCGCACTGGTCGGAACCTTGAGTGTGATCCCCACGATTCCTGTGGCGGGGATGGCGCTCATCCTCGGCATCGACCGCTTCATGAGCATGTTCCGCGCCCTGGTCAACATGATCGGCAATGGAGTGGCCACATTGGTAGTGGCACGCTGGGAGAATGAACTTGCGAGGGATACCCTGCGGCGGAATTTAGCGTGAGTCATGGTGCGACGGCCGCCTCGGCCGTCTGCGGTACGCTCGCGATTCGTGTGCCGCACTAATCGCAACGTACACGCCCAACAACCGCACACAATGCACTCAGATTCCCAGGAGTATCGGGTACCCGCAGTACACAGGAGCAGCGTGGCCAGTAATGGACGAAGACTCCGTGTCGGCATCTTGCCTACGCTGGCGACCGAACCTGTCCCGGGCGCAATCCGAGTCTGCTGGCAAGGCCTGTAGTTGAATTGTGTAACCCGAGCGCCGAGGCCACGTAACAGAAATCCCCTCTGTCGGGCCACATCCTAATTCTCGTTATTCAGCACCGCTCGCACCTTGTTCGTGAGCGTCTCCAACGTGAACGGCTTCTGAATGAAGTGCAGGCCCGCCTCCAGTACGCCGTGGTGGATGATGGCGTCGGGTGTATACCCCGAAGTAAACAGAACCTTGATGTCGGGGCGGTGCGCCGCGACTTGCCGCGCTACTTCGCGGCCGCTGATTCCCGGCAGAACCACATCCGTGAGCAGCAGGTGGATCGGTCCCGAATATTGCTTGCTGAGCGCCTCGGCTTGCACAGGATTCTCGACCGTCAAGATCGAGTACCCGCGACTGGTCAGCATCAGCTCGACGAGCTCCCTGAGTTGCGGCTCGTCCTCGACCACCAGAACCGTTTCATGTCCGCGATGCTCGACTGCGGGCAGGTCCTCTTTCTTGGCGGGTTCTACATCCTCAACAACGCGCGGCAGGTAAACTTTGAAAGTGCTGCCCCGGCCAGGCTCACTGTAAACCCCGATGTGCCCTCCGCTCTGTTTCACAATGCCGTAAGCCGTCGAAAGCCCCAAGCCAGTGCCTTTGCCCAAGCCCTTCGTCGTAAAAAATGGTTCAAAAATCCGGGCCTGGGTTTGGGCGTCCATGCCCACTCCCGTATCGCTGATCGCCAGCATGACGTAGGGGCCGGGGTGCGCTTCCTCATGTTTCGCCGCGTAGGCGGCGCCCAACTCGAGGTTGGCGGTTTCCAGCGTCAGCTTGCCCCCATCGGGCATCGCGTCGCGCGCGTTGATTACCAGGTTCATGATCACCTGCTCGATCTGCCCCGTATCGGCCTGCACCAAGCAGGAGCCATTTTCCACGGCCGTATTCATTTCAATGTGCTCACCGATCAAGCGGCGAAGCATCTGGTCGAGACCGGTGGTCAGCGTGTTCAAGTCAAATATTTTGGGCTGCAAGACCTGCCGCCGGCTGAATGCCAGAAGTTGGCTGGTCAAGGTCGCCGCTCTCTCTGCGGCTTCGTCGATACGCTCCACTTGTGCGCGGGCTTTCTCCGTGTCGAGACGCGATCCGAGAAGTTGATGCGCATACCCGCGGATGATCGTCAGCAGATTATTGAAGTCGTGTGCGATTCCGCCGGAGAGCGTTCCGATCGCTTCCATCCGCTGCGCCTGGCGCAAGCGTTCCTCCATAGCCTGGCGCTCGCTGATGTCGCGCGCATTGAAAACAATCCCAGCAATCGCAGAGTCCTGCAACAACTGACTGCCGTGCGTCTCCAGAGTACGCAGCGTACCATCGACGCTGCGCATGCGGAACACGGCAGATTTTTGTGGGACGCCTGCAGCGACGGGCGCAAGCAACGCCCTCACCGCGTCGGCGTCGGCGGGCTCCGCGAGAAACAGAATGTTCTCCCCGATCAGGGACTCGTCACCGGCAAATTCGCGCTCCACGGAAGGACTCGCGTAGCGCACAGTCCCGTCTGCATCGACCAACAAAATGAAGTCGCGAGCATTTTCGATCAGGGCCCGGAAGTGTGCCTCGCTGCGCTGCAGTTCTTCGTACAGGCGCCGCAGACGCGAAGCCATATTGTTGAACGCCCCGCTGAGCCTGGTGATCTCATCATTTCCTCCGACCACGACCTGGTGCTGAAATTCGCCGCGGGCCAGCGCGCGCGAGGCCACATCCAGCTTCTCGAGCCGTCCCGCGATCCGCTTCGTGACCGCGATCCCCAGCAGCGCTGCCAGTAACAGGGACAGGATTCCTGTAATTCCCAGAGTCCAGTTCGTCCGAATCTCAGCGTTACGAATATCCTCCATTCCACTTTGCTTTTCGATTTCCACGATCGCGTCAATGTCATGCACCAGACTCTCGGAGAGTTCGCCGATCATCGGCATGCGGCTCGCGAGCCGGAGGCGCACGCCTACCCAATCTCCGGACTTAGCTAGTCCGATCAGGGACTCCACCTGCCCCGCAAACAGGGCCCGGACGGTCTCGAGACTGCTGAGTTCGGAGTCGCGCTGTGTTCCGGCAGGCAGGGCACGCACTGCTTCGGTGGCCTGTGCGGCATCGTCGCCGAAAGCCCGCAGCAGCTGGTTCCCCTCTGACTCGAAGCGCGCCGCGTCTTGGGCGTTCGAGAGAGGCAACAAGTCTCTTTGAAAGTTGAGGAAGTCGCTGTGAACTCTGAGCACCGCTCTGGCAGGTTTATCCGTCTGATAGAGGTATTGCGCGCGCTGGCGAATGAAGTTCAGCTGCCAGAGCGAGACCATCCCTCCCAGGATCATCAGCATCCCCACCGAGGCAAAGGACAGGACCAGAAGAGAGCTAATGCTCGACTGCTTGGGGTGCGCTTCAACCATCGTTACGCATCTTCATCGGATTTAGATTCCTCGCGCACACGCCTCAGCGGGAGAGCGACGCTTCCGGGACAGGTTTCGGTTTCCCCGGCTTAAATCCCGTGATCTTGACCAATTCCGATTCCAGGTCCGCCATTGCTTTTTCCGGTGCTGCCTCGCCCGTGAGGATGGAGTGCACGGCGGTAAAGTAAGCTCGCGAAACTTCGTCGTATCGTTTGCCCACGATTGTGGATGGCCGCGACGTTGCACCGCCTCTTACGAACAGGTCCCGTAGTGCTTCCAGTTGGGGCTGCGACTTCAGGTATTGGCGGTCTTCATAGAAATCCTTGCGGGCCGGCAGTAAAGAACTATCATTCCAAAAACTGAGGCCGACCTCTCGACTAGTCATATAGCGGATAAGCTCTGCCGCCTCCCGCGGGTGCGCGGAATACTTCGACACCGCGAGTGACCGGCCGCCAATCACCGACGCGCTGCCTGCGATTCCCCCCGGAAGCCTGGCTAATGCGAACTTGTCCCGTATGGGCGAATCCTGCGCCCGGCCTGTGGTGAAGGCCGACCAGATCCATTCTCTGCGGAATGCCGCATTGCCCGACGCAAATACGTTGCGGCTGTCCTCTTCCTTGAACTCGGTGACACTCGGCGGAGAGATCGTGCCCACCCAATGTTTGGCCCTCTTCATGGCTCGAATGGTCTGCGGATTGTTTACCGAGATCGTTCCATCCTCCTCAATGATCCGGCCACCGCCCTGCGATTCTTCCCACTCCAGTGCATCGCAGGTGAGGCCTTCATACGCAGCGCCCTGCCACACGTAACCCCAGAAGTCCGGATTGCCGGCGGCCCGCTCGCCCGCTTGAATCTTGGCAGCCATCTGCTCCAATTCATCCCAAGTCTCTGGCGGGTGCTTGTAGCCATACTTTGCGCGCAGATCCGTCCGGTAATAGAGCACTCCCGTCTCGACAAAAAAAGGCATGGCCACAAGCCTTCCGTCGACGGTATTGCTATGCACTGCGGCGTCCAAGTGCTGCTTGGCTTCCTCGCCCAGATAAGGACGCAAGTCGGCAAAATGCTCGGCAAGAATTCCCGGCCACACCACATCAATCAAGTACACGTCAGGAGTGACCGGGTTACTCTCGAGGGAGTGCTGATACATTTCCAGCGTTTCGGTGGATGTTTCGGGACCTGGAATATAGTGCACTCGGATCCCCGTTTTCTGCGTGAACCGAGAAAACACGCTCTCATCGCGGCTAAGCAGACCCGTCGTCACAGGCCCCCATCCAAGATAAGTCAGCGTGATGGGCTGAGATTTTTCCGCAGATGGCGCTGAGCGGCAGTCTGACAGCGTCATCACCAACAATCCGCAAAGGACCAACAACGCACGTTCCAGCAACCGCCCCTTTAACAAACGCACCCCCTCAGCTACATCCCGGCTGGCGGGTTTGACTTCGGCTTACACCTTCTTTAGATCGTTAAGGCGCAACCGCAGAAGTATTCGAAACTTGCGCCGATATATGACTTAACCCTAGGGCGTTTCATGCATCACATTGTCGTACAACTTCTGAATTGGTAGTGAAAAATCGCGTGGTAGCCAGTCGACTGAGAGGCGCGAGCGGTACGTAACCCTTTCGTAACCCTCTGGGGTGCACAATTTTTGTTGCACTTTAACACTGGTGAAATATCTTGCATGTAGCCTTATCTCAGGAGGGGCCCATGGGTTCAGCCCGCGTCGCGAAGTCTTTGCCGCTGCAGGTGGCCGCCATCTGTTATCGCAGGCGCGCCACGGCGATTGAGTTCCTTCTGGTTAATACCAATGGCGGCAACAAGTGGACTTTCCCCAAGGGATCGACCGACGCCCGCCTCTCACACAGCCAGGCTGCAGAGCGGGAAGCCTCGGAAGAGGCAGGCGCTTTAGGCACGATCGAGCCGCGTCACTTCCACCTCTACATCCATTCCAAGGGTGTGTTCTGGCAGCCCGGCGGCGTGCAGGAATTCGTGGTCAAAGCTTTCCTGATGGAGATTCACCAGATGCGCCGTCCGGACGAAGACAATCGCCGCCCCACATGGTTCACTCCGGAAGAAGCCAAGCGCCGCCTGGCCAAAGGACGCGAAGTTAAATATCTCCGCGAACTCGAAGCCGTCATCGACCGCGCCCTTGAACGCATTCAGTTCCACCACGAACTCTGGGGAACCTATCCCGGACCTCGCCACGCCCGCCCCGCCGCAAAAGATTCCATCGCGAACGTAGTCTGGCCCTAGGTACTATTCTGCAACCTGGCGAATCCCACACGCGACAAGAGTTCTTGGAAGCGCGCGTGCGATCGCATTCCGTCCCATTTGTGATCCAGAAGAAAGGGCATGTGTACGTCTCGCTCTTCTAAGGCCTTGCCGAGCCAATGAAGCGCCGACTGGGGTTCACGGAGTCCGGCAAAGACTAGCGCAAGATTATAGGGAGGGACGTAACGCTCTTTCCTTCGCTCCAACATCTGGTGAATATAGCCTTCCGCCTTGGACTTGTCCCCTGACACAGCATGTATATAACCGGCCAGCGACAACGCCTCGGAGTTGCCTCCGGAAAACTGACCTGCGAGGTCGCATGCAACGAGTGCCTCGGAGTACATTCCCACCTTCTCGTACACCTTCGCCGCACAAATTTGCCCGATCCAGAATCGCGACTCCATCCCCAAGGTTGCGTTGAATTGCTCCACCGCCTCCAAATCCCTGCCAGCGTGGTAAAGAAATTGCCCGCGCATTGCGCCCACAATCAAGGAAAGTGGATCGAGCACAGCCGCCTGTTGAATGCTCGCCAGAGCCTCGTCATGTCGTCCCGTATTCGAAAACACGTGAGCCAGATAGAGGTGAGCCAGAGAGTAGTTTTGGTTTAACCGGATGGCCCGACGCGCTGCCAGCTCCGCTTCCTGGAAATCCCAGTCAAACCAGAACTTCGTCGCCGCGTCAGAAGTATGCGCCTCCGCGGAATCAGGGTCCGACCGAATGGCCTGCGCAATCGCATCCTTCGCGGTTGAGAACACTTCGTTCGTAGCAACGTCGCCCGAGAGCGCAAACACCATTAAGCAGTCGGCCAGCCCCGAATGCGCCGGGCCAAACAATGGATCACGCTCGCGCGCTTTCTGAAAATATGCCACGGCTTTTTGTGCGTCGAAGATATTAAATCTCGCGTAGTGGTATCGCCCCCGCAAATACTGATCGTGCGCCTCGGGGTCCCGCGGAGCATTCCGCATGAGTCGACGTCGCTCTTCCGCCATCAACTTCAACTTCACTTGATCGGCGATGGCGGCCCCGATTTCACCATGGATCTCGAGAATACCCGGCAGGTGCCGATCGTAATTCTCCGCCCAAAGGTGGATCTGGTCTTGCACTCGAATCAACTGCGCGGTGATGCGCACGCGCTCCCCTTCCCGCCGCACGCTCCCCTCAAGCACATAGTCCACTCCTAGTTCGTGCCCGATGCGCGTAACCGACTTATCCGTCTGCTTGTAGGCCATCGATGAGGTGCGGGCGATGACTCCCATCTGATGTGGAGACATCTGCCCCAATCGCATGATGGTTTCCTCACTCAGGCCATCGCTGAAGTATTCCTGGGCCGGATCGCCGCTCAGATTTTCGAATGGAAGGACCGCGAGCATGATGCGAGACCGTTCGGCTTCGATCTCCGCCCGTTCAACCTTGGGGGCGTTGCTGGTCTGGCCCTTGAAGCGATATCCCTTGCCCAGTACGGTCTCAACGTATCGCGGATTTCCCGCGTCGTCTCCCAGGGAATTACGAATCTTCCGGATGGCGGTATTAATGCTGTTATCCGTGTCGAAGTAGAGATTCTTTCCCCACAGGCTCTCAATAATCTCCTCGCGGCTGATCAGTCTCCCTTTTTCCCGAACGAGAAGGATGAGCAGATCCATGGGGATGCGCTCCATACGCACCGATTTTCCGGCACGAGTGAGTTCATACCGGCTTGCGTCCAAAACGAACGGTCCGAACTGAACTCTCTCCGACGACATCCACACCGCCCCAGACAACCTGCGCCATTTTACGGCCTAGCCCAGTTTCCGCGCATTTGTCCTACAGGCAATCTACAGACGCTCTCCATTGTGCCCGACAGCGTTCGGAGGCAAGATGCCTCATCACTTGGGGCGAACGCGCCTTCCAAGAAAAATCTGGAGGCACCATGACATCTCGCATTTCCCTGTTTCTTTTGACCTTTGCTCTGGCTGCGTCGTCAACCTTGACGGCCCATGCCGGCGCTTGCAGCAATGCTACGATCCGTGGCACCTACGCCTTTACCGTTCACGGGCAGATTGTGAACCAGGATGGATCTACCCTCCTCGTGGATGGCCTCGCCAAGACCACGTTTGACGGCAGAGGTAATCTGACCCAACTCGACGCGATAGCCATCAACGGCAACGTGGCGCCGGGCTGGGCCTCGAACACCGGCACATACGCAGTGAACCCGGACTGCACCGGAACCTTCACGGTTACCAACGGCAACCAGGCACCAGTCCACCTGCAGATGATCATCGCCCAATCGGGAAACACGATCCACGACATGGTGACCGATCCAGGCATCGCGACCACGGCGGAAGCGGAGCGCGTCCACGTTGTCAAAGAGTAAAGACTGCGTCTTCGCCAAAGAAGACGCTTCTCTCGAAACGAGCGGGGGCGGCCCCTCCGCTTGTTCACAATCGCCTGATGACATCAGCGATTCGACGTGCGATCAGCCGAGCCCAGGGGATGTGGGCTGTAACCGGAACGGGACCTTTGGGTCCCAAACCGGACCCGGCACTTACCAAGCCCAGTTGGTTTCAAGTCCGTGCAGCGTAACCACCTCCGTGGGTACGTTCTCAGTGCGAGGCCCGGTCTGCTTTATCGCCAATAACACTTCCGCCAGGGCTATATCTCCGGAACAGGACTTCCCAGTTCCTCCAAAAATAACGGGCACGGAATCCTGGTAGGGGTGGCCTCGAACCCAGTTCCGGCGAATGCGCCGATCAACCTCCTTTTCGTAGTCGGCGAATCGAATGGCACCCTCCTCGAGTTCACTGGTAGCGCCAAAGTTGCCAATGGCACGATGACCGGGACCGGATCCTGCGGTACAACCACGCCCCTTTGCCAGGGCGCGACTGTACGTTCTCAGCAAACCCTACAGTAGTTGCGTACTGTCGCAAAGATTGCTCAACGCTTCCGGCTGGAGCTTGGTTTGTGGCTTTTCATCGGCAGCAGGGCTGGAACTTTACAAGAAACGAAGAATGCGAGCCGAGACGATGAACGTCCCCTACATCGAGCGTCCGCTGGTTCGGCCCTCCCCGAACCTAACTTAAATGTTAGGGCCAAGCGCTTTTGTTTGAACTTGCGAATCCTGCCCGGAACCGTCTAGGCGCTACGCGGCGGTTCCTGATGACGAACGCCGCCGCACGATCTCTTCGTAGAGTTGCCAGAATCTCTGCACTTCGGTATCGTTCAGCCCTTCACTACGAGCGAGAGCGATCACGCGAGCCAGAGCCTGCTTCAACTCCTGATCTGTGTAAGCGGCTGGGTCTGTCGTTGGATCGGTCATGTTCTCCCTCCTGGGGGGAGTGCAGATCTTCATCCTGTGCACGTAGGTGGCCTCGGCATCGCGATACGCGACTTAATTGTGTGGATAAGTCAGAAAGCAGGTCCGGCAACGCACGGTCTAGCGCGGTCGTGCGCCATTCCCCTTTTGCTGCACGTTGGAACTACGCTTGAATACCTGCGCTCTTCATTGCCGGTATTGACTGCCGGCGTGGCATGGCAGTAGGTCGCGCCGTCGACCACGACGGAACGCGAAAATGCTACCGGCGGTGCTGACGGTACCGGAGGTGGCCGACCAGGTAACCGCCGTGTTGCTGGTGTTGGTGACTTGAGCCGAGAACCGCTGTGTTCCCCCCGAGGCCACCGTCGCCGTGGTGGGCGAGACCGAGACACCGATGGCCGCGGCCGGCGTGGTAAAGACGTTGTCCAGGCCCGTGACCACCACGCCAGTGGAGTCGGCCGACAGCACGCGATAGTGGTAGGTGGTCCCGGCGCCCAGCGATGTCAGGGTAGCGGAGTGCGTCGTCACCAGGTTCGAGTTCAGGGCAATGCTGCTGCCGTAGCTGGTCGTCGTACCGTACGCGACCTGCGAATTCGCAGGCACGGCGGTTGTCCAGGTGATGGTAGCGGTGGTCGTTGTCTTGGTCGCGGTGACGGCACTGATCCACGATGGTGCAAAGGTGCGGACGGCGCGACGAGGAAGACGAACACAAGAGGAACAGATACTAGAGAACACGAATCAATCTAAACATGGCCCAATACAGAAACGATCCACAACCAGAAGAGCGAGGGGGAGCGCTTCATCCGTTTCGAAAAAACTTAAGTAAGAGTTGCAAATCGATAATCGGTGCGCAGAGCGCTGCGCAACACAGGATGAACTAATCACTTGGACAATGAACCTTGGTTTTTTCCACGAATGGGAAATGAGACGAAGGTTAGGAAGCATTCTCTGTTGCAACCCCATCACACTCAGAACCGTCCACCGCTCTCAAAGCTATGGCCGCTGCTTTTATGAGACGATAAGTCCAGCCCATGATTCAGCTTTCCGGCGCCGGAAAACGTTTCGGCCACAAACTCCTCTTCGAAAACGCGGACTGGCTCATCACGCCCCATGACCGCATCGGCCTGGTCGGCGGCAACGGCACCGGCAAGTCCACGCTGATGAAGGTCCTCGCCGGCATGGACACGTTTGACTACGGCAGCCTCGTCGTCGCCAAGGGAACTTCCGCCGGATATCTTCCGCAGGACGGCCTCACGCTTTCCGGCCGCAGCGTTTTTGCCGAATGCATGTCGGTGTTCGACGATCTGCGCGCCATGGAAACCGAACTGGAATCGCTCACCCACAGCATGGCGGAACTCGACCACACCAGCCCGGAATATTCCGCCGTTGCCGACCGCTATCATCGGGTGGAGCACGAATTCCGCACCCGCGACGGCTATTCGATCGAGGCCGAAGTCGGGCGAGTTCTGATGGGCCTGGGTTTCACCAAAGAAGACTGGCCGCGCCTGACCGACGAATTCTCCGGCGGATGGCAGATGCGCCTCGCCCTCGCCAAGCTTCTTCTGCAACAGCCCAACCTCTTATTGCTCGACGAACCCACGAACCATCTCGATCTCGAAGCCCGCAACTGGCTGGAAGAATATCTGCAGAACTATCCGCACGCGTTCGTGCTGATCTCGCACGACCGCTATTTTCTCGACGTCACCGTCAACAAGATCGCTGAAATCTGGAACAAGCGCTTCTGGTTCTACACCGGTAACTACGACAAGTTCCTGTCCCAGAAAACGCAGCGCAACGAGCAACTGACAGGCCGCCTACCGCAACCAGCGCGACCGCATCGAGCAGCTGGAAGTCTTCATCAACCGCTTCCGCTACCAGGCAACGAAGGCCAAGCAGGTGCAGAGCCGCATCAAGGAATTGGAGAAGATCGAGCGCATCGAGATTCCACCGGAAGAAAAGACGATCCACTTTTCGTTTCCCCAGCCTAAGCCCAGCGGACGCATCGTGGCCGAGTTCGAGCGCGTGGCCAAAAGCTATCCCGGCAAAAACGGCGGAGCCGACAAAGAAGTCTTCCGCAACGTCAGCTTCATGATCGAGCGCGGAGACCGCATCGCCCTGGTCGGCGTCAACGGCGCGGGCAAGTCCACGCTGATCAAGCTGCTGGCCGGGACGGAGAAAGTCACGCACGGCGAATACCGCCTCGGCCACAACGTGGAAGCCGACTACTTCGCGCAGGACCAATACAAGGAACTCGATCCCGACGCCCGCATCCTCGACGATCTGGGCGACGCCTCTCCGCGGTTCCGGCGAGACCGAACTGCGCAGCCTGCTCGGCTGTTTCCTGTTCTCCGACGAGGATGTGTTCAAGAAGATCGGCGTGCTCTCCGGCGGCGAGCGCGGACGCTACGCCCTGCTACGCCTGCTGCTGCATCCCGCGAACTTCCTGCTGCTCGACGAACCGACGAACCACCTCGACCTGCGCGCCAAAGACGTGCTGCTCGACGCGCTGGTGAAATACACCGGCACGGTCGTCTTCGTCTCGCACGACCGCTATTTCATCGACAAGCTGGCTACGCGCGTCTTCGAAGTCGGCGACGGCAAGGTCGAAGTCTTCCCCGGCAACTACGAAGACTATCTCTGGCGCAAACAAGGTGGCCAGCACGTCGCGCCCACGCTGGATGATGTTCCCGGAGTGAAGACGCCAGAAGTAAAGACAACCGAGGGTGCCCCACCCCGCCCTGGAGTTAGCGAGAAGTGGGGATTCTCACGCCGGTGCCACGCACGTTCCGGCCAACGGCAATACTGCTGGTACCGAGCAAACCGAATCACCGAAGAAGCGCCTGAATCCCATCAAGCGCAAGCAGATGGAAGATCGCGTTCACGATCTGGAAGAAGAAATCAGCCAGGCCGAAGACGCAATCGCCCGCCTGGAAACCGCGCTGCAGAATTTCGTCAGCGCCGACGAAACCCAGCGCCAGTCGCAGGAACTCGAGCAGCATAAAGCCAGCCATGCCGCGCTGGTCGGTGAATGGGAAGAGTTGGCGCAAGACCTCGAGAACTCCGAATAGTTCGTACCACGGGCAGCAAGTTGCATGGATCCTTCGGGCCGCACAGATCGCGGGCCTCAGGATGATAACCTTGGTCCGCGAGCAAATTCTGCCATCCGCACCCGTACACCACCTTCCGTAATCTCTCTCCCGCCCTTACGCCTGTGCGATATTCAGGTTGGCCAAATGGCCAGCAACTGCCGCAGGCCACAAATTTCAAGACCAACCGCATACGGAGTCGGGCAGCCAAAGGGCACGCCGCGCGGGAACCAAAGGAAGGTCGCATGCTTCAGTCGTCGGAGAACTCATTTAATAAGGCCGGCTCGCCGGTCCCCAACCCTAACTCTTACAACCCCGTCAAAACCGTCACCGCTCCCGTGGATCAGGCCACCATCGGCCGCACTCTGGTCATCAAGGGCGAAATCAGTGGCTCCGAAGCTCTCTACATCGACGGCCGCATCGAAGGCAAAATCAACATGCCCGAGAGCCGCGTCACCATCGGCCGCAACGGCAAAGTAGATGCCAGCATCCAGGCCCGCGAAGTTGTGGTCATGGGCAAGGTGACCGGCAACATCGAATGCAGCGATCGCGTCGATATCCGCGCCGAAGGTTCGGTCGCCGGCGACATCTCCACCGTGCGCATTAGCGTCGAAGACGGCGCCTCGCTCAAGGGCGGAATTCAGGTTCGCAACGAAAGCAAGCAAAACGCGCAGCCGAAAGCAGCCGAGGCTCCCAAGGCTCTGGCTGCAACCGCCAGCGCGTAATTGGCAGGCCGAACGTCTGGGGTAAACAGGGGGCACGCTCACGCGTGCCCCTCTCGTTTTCCGCTCAAACCTTTCAGCGTATTGGGCTTATCTCATTTGTACGTACATAATGGTACGTATCATTTCAGATACGCTTGAATTCCGCGCGGTTTCTTGGCAGCGCTCGAAAGACGGCCCCGCTCCTCTCGCAGAATGCCCTTTGCGGGGCCGGAAACGGTTTTCGCTGCGACGATCGACTCCGCGGAACGAGGAATTCATCGGACGTGCGAAAAAGAAAGGCCTTGGAGCTTGCCAGGGCCCTTCGACGACTTTTCAATCACTTATACGAAGACGCAACGACTTGCGGAAATCGGCAGGCCAAAAACGTGCAAGGCCGGAGGGCCTTTTACTTTTTCTCCGGCGGCCGCAAATCGAGCGCCGCCGAATTCATGCAGTAGCGCAGCCCGGTGGGCGCCGGACCGTCTTCAAACACGTGTCCCAAATGCGCGTCGCACTTGGCGCAGCGGACTTCAGTCCGCACCATCCCGTACTGTGTATCTCGATGCTCGACCACGCCACCGCCCTCGGCCGGCTTGGTGAAGCTTGGCCAACCGGTCCCCGAATTAAACTTGGTCTGCGAATCGAACAGAGGCGATCCGCAGCACACGCAGTGATACATCCCGGGCTCTTTCGTGTTCCAGTACTTCCCGGTAAACGCACACTCGGTGCCAGCCTCACGGGTCACGTGATACTGCTCGTCGGTGAGCTGCTTCTTCCACTCCGCTTCGGGCTTCACAACTTTCTCTGCCGTCTTTTCGGCCATGATCAACCCCGTTTCAATGATTTCTTTTGACAACGATTAGATGCTGAAGAACCCCAAAAGTGACAGAGCAGCTTGAGTCAGTTGATGCTCGCCAATTGCTTTGCTTTTTGGTTCATTCTCTCAGCCTCTGGGTAGCGCCCAACATCAGAAAGGAATGCGGCATACAGTTCGTACCTTTTGCTGCTATTTGGTCTAAGAGTTATACCCTCGAGATGGGTCGCCTCAGCCTCGGCGATCTTTCGTTGACAGAGATAAGCTGGCGCCAAGGAGCCCCGCACATGATCCAAGTCTTTTTTCCGAAGCGATTCCTCTTTCGCGAATTCTCTCTGCTTGAGATAGACCAACCCTAGAGCCCATTTGCAGGTGGCGTGATCTGGAGCGAGCTCGTTCGAAGCAGGTGTTCTCGAGCATCGCTGTAGCGGCGAAGGTGGAAATAGCACCATCCGAGGTCCCCCGACAACCTCCTGTATTTCCACGCCTCGGAGGATTCCTGATTCAAAAGCTTGATAGCTTCATGGTGGCGTTTTTGTCCGATCAGGGACTGGGCTCGTTTCCGAACCTCCGTGATGTGCTCTGGTTCAGTCATTCGGGCCGCTACTTCCCCACTTCCTCCCCCGCCTCGCGATACTTTCCCCGGAAGAACAGCAGCGGCTCTCCCTCCCGCACCACGACGTCCTCTACTTGCGCAATGAAGATGGTATGATCCCCGGCCACTTGCGCCGAATCGAGCCGGCACTCGAGGTACGCCAGCGCCCCATGCAGCATCGGAGTCCCGTGCTTGGCCCGATCAAAACGCGCCCCCGCCTCGGCCGCTGCCTTCTCGTGCGTGCGCTCGGCGCGTGCGTAGTACTCCGAAATCGCCCGCTGATCATCGCAGAGCACGTTGATCCCGAATCGTTTCTTGGTGTGCAGGTGGGTATGAGTGCGCGTGCTGTGATCGACGCAAACCAGCACCAGCGGTGGATCGAGCGACACCGAGGCGAACGCGTTGGCGGTCATGCCGTGCACCTCGCCCTCGAGGTCGACCGTGACGATCGTCACCCCGGTGGCGAAGCACCCCATCGCTTTTCGAAATTCCAGAGAATTCAAGGTCATCCTGTCGCTTTTGGGTGGCGCAGCGCTTCCAGCGCTGCGACCTAACCCAGCTAGATCAATCCGGCTTTAGCCGCTGAGGCCAAAGTCCCGCTCGACCACCGTGTCCCGCTCCGCCAATCGCCTACATTACCACGCCGCGCCGTTGTATCATTCGATTCACGTGACCGTCACCTCCATGGCGCCCGCGGCACCCATTTCTCGTGGGGATGCCCTGCTCCTGATCGGCTGCTCCGACGACGATCTTCCCGAGCTACTCGCCGCCGCCCGCGCCGCCAAAGAACGATTCAAGCCCGGCGCCATCACATACTCGCGCAAAGTCTTTCTGCCGCTGACGAATCTGTGCCGCGACTATTGCGGATACTGCACCTTCCGCCGCGATCCCGGCGATCCCGGCGCGCACACCATGACCTCAGACGAGGTCCTGTCGGTGGCCCGCGCCGGCGAAAAACTCGGATGCACCGAGGCCCTATTCAGCCTCGGCGACAAGCCCGAGCTGCTCTTCCCCGAGATGCGCGAAACGCTCCGCCACCTCGGCTACAAGTCGACCCTGCACTATCTCGAAGCCATGTGCGAACTCGTGCTGCGCGAGACGACCCTGCTGCCGCACCCGAATCCCGGCCTGCTCAGCGCCGCGTGGATCGCCCGTCTCGCCGTCGTCTGCCCTAGCATGGGCCTCATGCTCGAGACCACCAACGCCGCTCTGCTCGCCCCGGGCGCGGCGCACGACAACGCTCCCGACAAAGTGCCGGCCAAGCGCCTGCGCACCATCGAAGACGCCGGCAAGCAGAACGTTCCCTTTACCACGGGCCTCCTGATCGGCATCGGCGAATCGCTCGAAGACCGCGTCGACACGCTGCTCGCGATTCGCGATATGAATGACCGCTACGGGCATATCCAGGAAGTCATTGTGCAGAACTTCCGCGTCAAGCCCACGATTCCCATGGCGAAGTGGCCTGAGCCTACGCGCGGCGAGATGTTGCGGGCTGTGGCCGTAGCTCGCTTGCTACTCCCTAACGTCAATATTCAGGCTCCGCCCAACCTCTCCGCACCTTACTATGATGATTTAGTGGACGCCGGCATCAACGATTGGGGAGGAGTTTCGCCGCTGACCCCTGACTTTATCAATCCGGAGAAGCCCTGGCCACACCTGGAACAACTGCGCCTGCGCACCGAAGCTAAGGGATTCGCTCTGCAGCAGCGTCTTCCGGTGTATCCGGAGTTTCTTCCCGCTCGTGACCGCCAAACCTGGATTGCTGTCCGAGAAATTACGCGCCGCAGCCGACGATCACGGCCTGGCAAGAATGAAGAGGGCGGCTTGATGGGGTCGAAAAGATGATGGAGCCGAATAGATGATCTGCGTGCTGAGCGGCGGCACTGGTGGCGCCAAGTTCGTCGACGGCCTGCGCCAGGTCATGCCCGCCGAAGACATCACCCTCGTCGTGAACACGGGCGACGACCTGCTCTGGTGGGGCCTCTACGTCTCGCCCGACATCGACTCGATCACCTACGTGCTCTCCGGCATGCTGAGCCGCGAGCGCGGATGGGGCGTAAAAGGCGACACCTTCCTCTGCCTGCAGGCCATGGGACAACTCGGCGAGCCCACCTGGTTTCACACCGGCGACCGTGACCTGGCCATGCACTTGCTGCGCTCGCGTCTGCTGGCTGAGGGCAAGACGCTTTCCGAAGCCACTGCTGTCATCTCTGAAAAGCTTGGAGTAAGAGCGCGCGTTCTCCCCATGAGTGACTCGCGGGTCGAGACCCGTGTGGATACACCCGCAGGCGAGCTGAGCTTTGAAGAGTATTTCGTGCAGCGCTGGTATCAGGACCCGGTGAACTCCGTACGCTTCGCTGGAGCGTCCGATGCCGAACCGGCGCCAGGCGTGATCGACGCAATCGTCTCGGCCGACGCCGTCCTGATCGCGCCGAGCAATCCCGATCACGAGCATAGGCCCGATCCTCGCGGTGCCGGGCATTCGCGATGCTCTGCAGCGCGCTCACGGAAAGATTGCCGCCATTAGCCCGATCGTCGGCAACGCGCCGGTCGCAGGCCCAGCAGGAATTCTGATGGCCGCGCAAGGGCTTCCCTGCTCGATCGCCGGAGTCGCCCAGGCTTATGAAGATTTTCTCGACGTGCTGATCTGCGACACGCGCGACGCCCGCGCCGCCGAGACGCTGCGCAAGAATGGCTTGCGCGTGCAGTGCACGCAGACCATCATGCGCAGCGCAGATGACAAAGCCGGTCTGGCGCGCGAGGTGCTCTCGTTCGTTCATTCGGTTCCGCGCGCAGGTAATCAGCCGATCCATCACGGCGCTGCGGCTTCCGCCATCTGGACCCCCAGCCGTGATTCTCGTTCCCATCAAGAACACGTCCTCGGCGAAACAGCGCCTCGCGGCCGTTCTCGACCAGCCTTCGCGTGCCGCTTTGGCGCGGGCAATGATCTACGACGTGCTCAACGCCCTGCACAATTGGAATGGCCGCCCGCCGGTTGCAGTCGTCACGAGCGACTCCTTATGCGGTGACGCTGGCGAAGGAATATGCCTTCGAAGTCATTCCCGACCCTGACAATCCAGGAGAAACCGGCGCCATCGGGATGGCCACGCGCATCTGCGTCGAGCGCGGCATCGAGAGCACGCTGGTGATTCCCGCCGACATCCCTCTGCTCGAGGCGTGGGAACTGGAAGAAATTCTGAAGCACGCGCCGGCCGAAGGCAGCGTGCTGGTCCCGGCCGCCGATGGACGCGGCACCAACGCCGCCTTCCGCCGTCCCGCAAATCTGTTCCCGCTCCGCTTCGGCAATGACAGCTTCAGGCCGCACCATGCCGCCGCCCAAGCGACGGGCAAACCGTGCGTCGTTCTGAACTTTTCTGGAATCGCGGTCGACGTGGACAATCCGGAAGACCTGCAACAGCTGATCTCGGCCCCCGGCGAAACCCGCGCTCAGCGCTGGGCCCGCGAGTATTCCCGTGCCAGCACAGCCCCTGTGGGGACAGCCCGAGTGGGGACGGGCGACTCGCCCGTCCAGCCGCGAAGCGGCGAGTGAGCCAGAGTATGCGGCACGCGTAATATCGTTTCATGACGAAACCCGCCACGCCCAGCAGGAACCAGCCGCAAAGCGGCGCAAGAATGCAGCCCACGGTGCCAAGCGTAGGTCAGCATCGGGACATTCTCCAGCCCCGAAGGGGCGAAAGAAGCCAACTCCGCCCCATGAACTCCGCCTGATCCCGATCCAGTTCGCCGACGAAATCCACCCCGGAGATTCCCTCGCCGACAAACTGCTCGAAGCACTCCGCCAACGCCGTCTCCGATTACAATCCGGCGACATCCTCGTCGTGAAACACAAAATCGTCTCCAAGTCCGAAGGCCGCATGGTCGATCTGACGCACGATCGAACCGTCCGCAGAATCCATCGCGTGGGCAAAACAATATGCCCTCGATGCCCGCGTCATCGAATTGGCGCTGCGCGAAAGCCGCGCCGTCATCCGCCGCAAGAACGGCGTACTCATCACCGAAACACAGCCACGGCTTTCTCTGCGCCAACAGCGGCGTCGATGTTTCTAACGTCAACGGCGGCGGGCACGCGCTCTGCTTCCGGAAGACTCCGACCGCTCCGCGGCCGATCTTCGACGCGCTCTCAAGAAACGCACTGGCGTCGTCCGTCCCCGTCATCATCACTGACAGTTTCGGGCGCCCCTGGCGCGAAGGACTGACGGAGTTCGCCATTGGCATCGCCGGCATGAAGGCCCTGCGCGACGACCGCGGCCGCCATGATTCCCATGGCTACAAACTAAAAGCCAGCGTCGAAGCCGTCGCCGACGAACTGGCCTGCGCCGCTGGGCTCGTCTGCGGCAAACTGAACCGCGCCCCGGCGTGCATCGTCCGCGGATTTCGCTACGATCCGGGCCCGGGCGGGGTCAAAGACATTGCTGCGCCCTGCATCCACCGACCTATTCCGGTAGACTGTTTCCGACGATGATGGCTTTCGGACCGCCGTCGTCCGCCGCGGCTTATGAACTTTTAGGTGGCGGCGGTGCCTGATTGGTTTTGGGTGGGCGCAGCGCTTTTAGCGCTACGATTACAATGCTGATTCGAAGATGGGCTTTAGCCCCCGAGGTCTGAGAAACAATGCACCGCGAACTCTCTCTCTCAGAACTGGAATCCTTTCCTTCGCTCGACTGGTCTGACATCGCGCCGCGCCTGACTCCAGCGCTGCGCTCTTCTCTGGAAAAAGTCCTCGAAACGCAGAACGGCGCCGACCTGTCGCTGGAAGAGTCCTATGCACTCGCCAATGCCGAAGGCGATGACCTCCTGGGCCTGCTGGCCGCCGCTAACATCCTGCGCGCGGAACTCGCCGGCAATATCGTCACCTACGTGGTCAACCGCAACATCAACTTCACCAACATCTGTTTCGTGGGATGCAAGTTCTGCGCCTTCAGCCGCGGCCCGCGCGAATCCGACACTTATTTCCTCACTCTCGACGATATGGCGCGAAAGGCTGTCGAAGCCTGGCAACTCGGCGCGACCGAAGTCTGCATCCAGGGCGGATTGCCGCACGATCTCCCCAAGTTCTACTACCGCGACATTCTCCGCGCCATGAAGAACGCCGTCCCGCGCATGCACATCCATGCCTTCTCGCCGATGGAAATTGTCTACGGCGTCGAACTCACCGGCATGCCGCTGGCCGACTATCTTTCCATGCTGCGCGACAACGGCCTGGGCACGCTGCCCGGCACCGCCGCCGAAATTCTCGACGACGAGATCCGCCACATTCTCTCGGCCAACAAACTTTCGACCGCACAGTGGGTCGAAGTCATCCGCACCGCACATCGCTGCGGCATTCGCACGACTTCGACGCTGATGTACGGACACGCCGAAACTCCTGACACTGGGTGCGCCAGATGCGTCTGTTGCGCGAGATTCAGTCCGAGACCGGAGGCTTCACCGAATTCGTTCCGCTCGGCTTCGTCCACCAGAACACGTTGCTCTTCCATCAGGGACTGGCGCGCACCGGGCCAACGCTCGCCGAGCATCTCAAAGTGCACGCGCTGGCGCGCCTGCTGCTGGCCGGATCCATCAACAATATTCAGGTTTCGTGGGTAAAGCTGAACCGCCGGCTGTCGCAACTCTGCCTGCACGCTGGAGCCAACGACTACGGCGGCACGTTGATGGAAGAAAATATTTCGCGCGAAGCCGGAGCGACCGCCGGCCAGTACACCAGTCCGGAAGATTTTCAGGCGCTGATCCTGGAGATGGGCCGCATCCCCGCCGAGCGCAACACGACATACTCGCGCATCCACATCAAGCTTCCGCTGAACGCAGAAGAATGCGTCACCGAGCAGTCGCTCGAGGCTGAATTCGCGTGATGACTACTCGCAAGCCCCTCAGGCGCCCGCCCGATCGCCGTCATCGGCGGCACCGGCCCCGCCGGCATGGGACTCGCTCTGCGCTGGGCGCGCGCCGGAGAAACCATCATCATCGGTTCGCGCGACGAGCAGCGCGCGCAGCAAAGCAGCAGACGCCATTCAACGAGAAAGCCGGCGGCCAGGCCAACGTCTCCGGCATGGAAAACGCGCCGCCTGCGCCGCCGCCGATATCCTGATGCTGACCGTTCCCTTCGAAGGCCAAGCCTCGCTGCTCAAGCAACTCAAACCTGCCATGACCGACGGGCAGCATCCTCATCGACGCCACAGTTCCTCTGGCGGCCAGCGTCGGCGGACGCGCCTCGCGCACCCTCGGCGTATGGCAAGGTTCCGCCGCGCAGCAGGCCGCCGAACTTGTGCCCAAAGAAGTGAGCGTGGTCGCCGCCTTCCACAATGTTTCCGCCGAGCTGCTCAACGACTGACGCCCCGCTCGACTGCGACGTCATCGTCTGCAGCAACGATGCCGACGCCGCGCAACTCACCCGCGAACTGGCGGCCAAAATTCCCGGCGTCCGCGCCATCGACGGCGGCCCACTCGAAAACGCCCGTATCGTCGAGCAAATCACCGCCTTGCTCATCGGCATGAACATCCGCCACAAAGGCCACGCCGGAATCCGCATCACCGGCCTGCCGCCCGACCGCTTACCGCTAACGCCCGAAGGAGCTCCCTCGGTTGAGCCAGAACAAACACCTCGACGCTGCCTGGCAATATCACAGCCGGCACCAAACATTCTCCGCTCAGCGTGCGCATGAATCCGCATTTTCTGGACTGGGAAAACAAGCCGCTGTTGTTCAAGATTTATCCCACGCTCGAAGTCATGCGCCTGCCTCAGAGATTTTCGCGAGACGGGCCGCGCGGCGCTCGACGCCATCGCAACTCCCGGACAACCAGCATCAGCCGAGGCCATTCCTAATCTCGAAACGCTGGCGCAACTCCTCTTCTTCTCCGCTGGGGTGGTTCGGAGCAAGCAACACGAGCAGGTAGAAATCTTCTTTCGCGCTGCGGCCTGCACGGGAGCGCTTTACGAAATCGAGCTTTACGTGGTCTGCACCGATCTGCCGGGTACGTCAAAGATTCCGTCGGCCTTGCGGCTGGCGTCTACCATTTCGGTGTCGCTGAGTTCGGCCTGCGCCAGTTGCGGGCGGGTGACTTTCGGCAGACGCTGGTCGAAGCCACGGGCGGCGATCCATCGATTGCCCACGCTCCGGTCACCATCATCTGTACCGGAACGTACTGGCGCAACGCGTGGAAATATCGCTCCCGCACCTATCGCCATTTCGGATGGGACAACGGCACCATCCTCGCCAATCTTGTGGCGATATCGGAGGCCTCGAAACTTCCTGCCAGGATTGTGACCGGGTTCGTCGACTCTCAGGTCAACGAGTTGCTCAGCCTCGACACCAAACGTGAAGTGGCATTCTCGCTGGTTTCGATTGGGCACCAGCAAGCGACTCCGCCCATCCCGCCGCAAATTTCTCCGCTCAACCTTCCGATCGTTCCCTACTCGAAAGAAGAGGTCGATTATCCCGCGATGCGCAAAATGCACGAGGCCTCTTCGCTGGATTCAGTCGGCCGAGGTCGCCGCCGTGCGCGGCAAGACGCCGCCGCACGACGTCTCCCCCGCCCAAAGGAACAACCACTTCGCTGTCGATTGCCCAACGATTCCATTCCAGCCGACTCCATCGAGAAAGTGATCTCGCGCCGCGGCTCCACTCGCCAGTTCTCGCGCGAACCGATCACGCTTGCGCAACTCTCCCTCATGCTTGGATCGCGCCACACGGGGAATTCCCGCCGACTTTCTCGATCCTTACCGGAAGTCATCTTAACGACCTCTACTTGATCGTGAACAACGTCGACGGCCTGGCCGCCGGAGCCTACGTCTATCACTGGGAAGAAAAGGTTCTCGAACTACTGAAGCCCGGAGACTTCCGCGACAAGGCTGGCTTCCTGGGACTTGACCAACAGATTCCCGCCGATGCCGCCGTCGATGTGTTCTTCCTCGCCGACTTGAAGAAAATTCTGGAGCGCTACGGGAACCGCGGATATCGCGCCGCGCAACTGGAAGCCGGCATTCTGGGCGGCAAACTTTACCTCGCCGCGTATGCCCAGCGCCTCGGCGCCAGCGGCCTGACTTTTTACGATGATGACGTTGTCAGACTTCTTCTCGCCGCACGCGAGAGGCAAGAGCGCAATCTTCCTGGTCGCCCTCGGCCGCAGCGCACTACGCAAATAGCTTATTGCAAGATGTAATACTCAACCGTTACCCGTTGCCACCTCAACGTCTTCTTCATTTCCTGCGGAAGCCCGAAGTGCTATGCTTCGCTCATGGACAACCGTTCCGTCAGCGATGTCGGTGGAACCTCCGGCGGGCTGGGCCATGTTTCTGCTCGGTTTTGCCATGGCGTGCATTGGCGGCTTCCTCATCACCAATCAAGTGACCGTGGTGAGTTCTTACTGGAATTTCTGGGGAGGCAACAGTTTCGGCATCACGCTTTTGCCCATGTTGTTCGGCGTCGGGATTCTTGTTCTGGAATGGCAAGAGCACGATCGGATGGCTGCTGACCGTGGCCGGAGCGCTGTTCATCTTCGCCGGCATCATCGCCAACATGCACATCTACTTTCGCGGAGCCACCCTTTTCAACACCATGGTGATGCTGATTCTGCTGGTGGGCGGACTCGCGCTTGATTGCGCGTTCGCTGCGGCCTCACCATCCAAAGCCAGCCGAGTAACTGCCAGAGAACCTACGGCAGCCCGCTTCTGCAAAATCACTTTGCGAAGTGCAATATTCTGCGCCTATCGTCGCATTGACATCACCCTCCTCAGCGCCATAGCATCCTCTGTTGACGTAGCCGGCGTTCGGTGGATCCGAGCTGACCTCGGCGGCAGTTTGGGTGGCCATTGGTAGAGCAGGCACCCATCCCACGCGACGCTATGCCGAGGCGATCATTTTCAGTAACATACGGACAAAAGCAAATCAGCAGTCGTGTCCCCGGGGAACTGTGTGGCGGGAGTGTACGTAGCACAGTGTAGGGAGCACGAGTCAGGAGTGCGTGTTATGAGCAACAAGTTCTTTGACGGCATTAAACACGTCATCATCGAAGACGACGATCCCAAGCCGGCGGCGCCGACGCATGCCCAGTCCGCAGCCCGCACAGCGGCAGCGCCGGTCGCGGCTTCAACCGCCAGCGCCGCCTACCAGACAACGTCTCAGACGACTTATCAGACGACGAGTCGCCAGCCGATGAGCGAAGAGACCGAGCACTGCTACCAGCGGATTCTGGCGAAAACAAATTTCGATGCGACCCAGGTCGCCGCCACGATTCACAAGTATCTCGATCCGCTCTCGGCGATTCCTTCGCTGGACGAGCGCACGAAATTCAAGACCGCGGTGATTCAGGCCAAGGCGCAGGAAGGGCTCTCGCAGGAAAAGATTCTCGCCACCTTCGATGGCCTGAAAGTCGCGCTGCACAACGAGCAGGAATCGTTCGCGGCCTCGGCGGAAGCCACCAAGCAGCACGAAATTGCCGATCGCCAGAAAAAAGTGCAGGAGATCACCGACGCGATCACGCAAAAGCAGAAAGAAATTGCGCAACTGCAGCAGCGCCTGGCCGACGTGACCACCGAGTTGGTGGGAGCGCAGGGCAAGATTCAGCGCGCCGAATCGCAGTTCACCATCGCGGCCCAGCGGCGCGCTCTTGAGATCGATCAGGAGAAGGCCAAGTACGTCAGCCTTCTCCAAGGATAAGGAACTATGAGCATAACGCCTTCCACTCCTACCAATCTCGGCGATGAATTGAAATCTTTCTGGTCGCGGCCGGAAGGCAAGACCGGAATGATCTTCATCGTGCTGGCCGCGGCCGCCGCGGTCTACGGCTGGGCCCAGATCGTGCCCTTCATCGTTTCAATGCTGGCCGACACGCTGCACATGGTTTATCTGGCGGCGATGCTGGCCGCGGTTCTGTTCGTCATTTTCAGCAGCCGCACCCATCTGCTGTTTCGTCTGCTCATGCGCTGGATTACCGGGCTGATCATCGACATTGACCCCATCGGCATCCTGAAAGATCACCTGTCGCAGATGCGCAAGCGCCGCGACGTGATGTCGCAGCAGATCTCAAACGTCAGCGGGCAGATCCAGTATCTGAAAAACATCATCGACAAAAACTCGGCCATGGCCAACGAGAACATGCGCCTGGCCGCCCACGCCAAGAAAATCGCGACCAGCACGGCCGACCAGAATGAACAGCTCCGCATGGCGCTGCAGATGAAAGCCAAGGCCAATCAGGCCGGCCGGCTGCAGAAATCGAATCTCAGCTACCAGCAACTGCTGAACAAGCTGCAGAACATTTACGACCTGCTCAGCAAGTGGGCGGTCCACATCGACTTCTACATCGAAGACACCGACAACGAAGTCAAGCAGGCGGAAATCGAGTACAAGACCATCAACACCGCCTATCCGCGCGTATCGCACGGCGCTCGCCGTCATCAAGGGAACGGGCGACGAAAAAGAACTCTACGACCAGACCATGGAACACCTTGCCGAAGAGGCCGGACGCAAACTGGGCGAGATGGAAGACTTCCAGCGCCTGGCGCAGAACTTCATGGACACGATCGATCTGGAGAACGGCGCGGTCGAGACCGACGCGCTCGAGAAACTCGACGCCTACGAGCAGAAGCTGCTCACTTCAGGCGCGACCGACACCGCATTTCTGCTGCCGGGTGCAACCGCAGCACCGGTGCCGGTTCCGGCTGGAAAGAGCGCGGACGCTCCACTTCGGCGCCAGCGAAGAGCGCGGGCGATTACGGGGACATGTTCAAGTAAAAGATTCTCGCACTCGGATTCGTATCAGGGCGTCGCTTTAGCGATGCCGTCACACGGAGTAGAGCACGACGGCTTTAGCCGCTGTTGTACACGGGGAGGAAACACAAAGCATGGCACATTTAAAGACTGGCCCGAAAACTCATCCTGATTGTTCTGCTCGTCGTGGGTTTTGTGTTTGGTCTCCGCAAGGCCGCGGAACTTGGCTGGATTCCCACTCCCGGCGTCATGAAAGCGCTGGTGCCGGAGAAGGCGGCGTTGCCGGACGTGAAAGAAGCGCTGGTGCAGAACGTCGAGCCCGTAGCGCTTCCCAGCTTCGTCTGCGGCGAGCGTGCCCGCGACCTTGATCCGCGGCGAAATCTGGGAATGGAACGCGCAGATCAACATGATCTACGCCAACGGCGGGGCCAACACGACCAAGGGCTCGCTGATGGAAAAGCATGGCGTCAACCTGTCGCTCATCCGCCAGGATGACACCGGCAAAATGCAGGAAGACCTGATCGCCTGCGCCCGCGAAATTTCCAGCGGCTCGTCGCAGTGTTCCAACGGCGCGAACTTCGTGGTCATCATGGGCGATGGTTCAGGACAATTTCTTGCCGCGATCAATCCGCAACTGAAGAAACTGGGCAATGAATACCAGGCCAAAGTGATCGGCGCGACCGGCTACAGCCGCGGCGAAGACTCGCTGATGGCTCCGCCCGAAGTGAAGAGCAATCCGCAAGCAGCGAAAGGCCTGCTGGTCGAAGGCGTGCTGCGTGACGGCGACTGGAATATCGCCCAGAAGTGGGAAGGCGACAACAGCATCAAAAACAATCCCGACGAGAAGACGTGGGACCCCGACGCCGTCAACTGGCTCAACGCTTCCGACTACAACGTGGCCGCCGCCGACTACGTTGCCGGCAAATGCGACGACCGCAAAGTCGTGAAAGACGGACACCTCACCGGCGAAACCAAGCATGTCTGCGTGAATGCGGTCGTGACCTGGACCCCGGGCGACGTCACCATCGCCAAAGGCAAGGGCGGCCTGATCAAGGTCGTCAGTTCGAAGCAATATCGCTCGCAGATGCCCGCCGTCATTCTCGGCCCCAAGAATTTCTTCGAACGCAATCGCGCCGAGATCGAGGGCATGCTCGCCGCCACGTTCGAAGCCGGCGACCAGGTCAAGGCATTCGATCAGGTACTGCATAAGGCGTCCGCGATCAGCGCCAAGGTTTATGCCGATCAGGATGAAGCCTACTGGTACAAGTACTACAAAGGCGTAACCGAGACCGACGCGCAGGGACTGAAAGTTGATCTCGGCGGATCGACCGTCAACAACCTCGCCGACAACCTGATTCTGTTCGGCCTGGAGCCGGGCACCAACGACAACTTCCGCTCGACTTACACGGTCTTCGGCAACATCGCGACCCAGCAATATCCCGCGCTGTTCAAAGACACGCCGATCCCCGACGTGAAAGATATTGAAGACAAGTCTTTCATCACCGGAGCGCAGGCGCGCATGAGCAGCGGCGGCGCCGAGGGCGAGGCCCCGCAATACGCCGCCAACCAGATCCGGGCCGGTGGTTTCGAAGCGGTCGTACTCGATCAACTTCGATACTGGCAAGGCGACCTTCACACCCGAAGGCGTGCGGACGATGTCGGAACTGAAGGACTCTCTCGCCATCACCGGACTGTTTATTCAGGTCGATGGCTACACCGACAACACGGGCAGTGAGGGAGTGAATCAGGCACTCTCCGATGCCCGCGCAGGGCCGTCAAAGATTGGCTGCAGAAGCACGCGCCGCGCAACTTCCCCGACAACCGCTTCAAGACTGTCGGGCATGGCTCGCAGAATCCGGTGGCAACCAATGACACGGCCGCCGGGAAAGCCGCAAACCGCCGCGTGGAAATTACGCTCTCTGGCAGCTAACAGCACAAGAACGGGTGAGGGCCTGACAGCCCTCCCCCGTATCTGTATAGGAAGCTCGAAACAGGAAGACTGATTCCAGATGAATCAGGCGATTGAGGTTTTATCACCCAATCGGGTGATCTCGAAACAAACCGTGCGGTGGATGGTCGGATTCCAGCTAGTTGCTGCTGTTTTTCATCTGGATTTTTTCGCCCACCCTTTTTCTGCCCAAGCCGAAAGAAGTCTGGCAGGCGCTGGGCGAAATGTGGATGGAAGGGCTGGGCGGCGAACTGATCACCAGCTTCGTTCTGAACCTGGAGGCCATCGCGCTGGCCACGCTGCTCTCGCTGCTGATGGCCTACCTCACGGTCATCCCGTTCTTTCGTCCCATTGTTACGCTGCTCAGCAAGTTGCGATTCCTCTCCATGGTGGGCCTGACGTTCTTCTTCACGCTGATGGCCAGCACCGGGCATGAACTCAAACTCTATCTGCTGGTGTTTTCCGTATCGGTTTTCTTTGTTACCGGAATGGCCGAGGTAGTCGCCAGCTATTCCGAAAGAACAGTTCGACCTGGCGCGCACGCTGCGGATGGGCGAATGGCGCGTCGTCTACGAAGTCGTCGTAATCGGGCAGGCCGACAAAGCTTTCGAAGTCCTGCGCCAGAACGCCGCCATGGGATGGATGATGCTGACCATGGTGGAAGGCATCTCGCGCTCCGAAGGCGGAGTCGGCGCGATGCTTCTGAATCAGAACAAACATTTCCATCTGAGCGCGGTGTTCGCCATTCAGTTGACCATTCTGCTACTGGGCTTGGCGCAGGACTATGGCGATCGGCCTGCTGCGCGAGGTTTTCTGTCCGTACGCGGATCTGACTCTGGAGCGAAAGTAAGACGACACCATGCCCACGTACGCCTACGGAAAAACGCTGCTGAAGGTTGAGGACGTCTCCCTCGAATACGACGGCCGCCCCATCCTCAAACACGTCAGCGCGGAGATCAAAGACATCATCTGTCCCGATCACGTCCAGGGGCAGGTCGTGGGATTCCTCGGGCCCAGCGGCATCGGCAAAACGCAGCTATTCCGCATCATCGCCGGACTCAACAAGCCGACCTCTGGCCGCGTCACCATCAACGGGCAAGACCGGCCAGTGCAGGCCGGTCGAAGTCGGCGTCGTCGCGCAGGACTATCCTTTGTTCGAGCATCGCACCGTGATGTCGAACCTGCTGCTGGCGGCCAACCAGAAAGAAAAAGACGACAAGACGGCGCGCGACAAAGTCGTCCAATACCTGACCGACTTCGACCTGATCGACAAGGCGCGCCTTTATCCGGTGCAGCTTTCCGGAGGACAGCGCCAGCGCTGCGCCATCATCCAGCAAATCCTCTGCTCCGACCATTTCCTGCTGATGGACGAACCCTTCAGTGGCCTCGATCTGCTCATGCTGGAAAAAACCAGCGAACTGATCCAAAAGGTCGCGAACATGGACGAACTCAACACCATCATCGTGGTCACGCACGACATTACCGCCGCCGCCGCTGTCGCCGACCACCTCTGGCTGATGGGACGCGACCACGACGCGAAGGCAATCCCCTGCCCGGTTCGCACATCGTCGAGACCTACGATCTGATCGAACGCGACCTCTGCTGGCATCCCCAGATCATCACCCAACCGCAGTTCATGGATTTCGTCCGCGAAGTGAAAGACCGCTTCCGCAGCCTATAGCTGAGTCGGGGAGCACACGGATTGAAGGCGTGCCGCTCATGCTCAACGAGGAATGAGCTTTATCTGTCCTGAGCGCTGAGTCAAAGGCCCCGCCCTGTCCACAAGCCGCGGGGACGAGGCTGGGGCCTTTGACCTGAGCTGTCCGCAGAAGGGCGCGCCACCCTCCTAATCGAACGTTCTAGTTGCTTGCGTGGTAGAAGTAGTAGTCAGCTGTGTAGCCTTGGAGCTGGGTCTGACCCACACTGCAAGCAGTCGTGGGAGCAGAGCCACCGTTCGTGTTCAGGCGTTGAATGAACGTGACGTTGTTCAGCAGTCGACCACCCGTTGGCCCCTTTTGGTTCCCAACCGACTGCAGCAAGAGGCATTGAATCGAGCCGCTATGCGGGCAACTGTTGGGGTCAGAGCCGGAGTCGATGTGTCCCGACGCTGTTGCCCACACTTTGCTGCTATCCAAGGAACTCTGCCAGGTCGCGTTCCCACCGAGCGGGACGGTAACGCCCGGCTTGGGGTTTGCATTGACGCTCGCGAAGTGCGTGATGATTTGGAAGTCCTGCCCAAGGATATCCGAAAACAGAGTCGCTTCAGGACGCGCCGCGTTGACGGTCCAGGAAGTTCCACCGTCGGGTGTGGGCAAACAAATATAACCCTGCGATCCCCGGGCGTGACCGACCAGAAATGCTGTGTTCCCCGCAAGCGGTGTGATGTCGATAGGAGTGGGTGGGACCACAACGGTTTGAGCGACCGCACCAGTAACGGTGCCGACCGCACATGCGAGCACCAGGGCGGCTGCGAACAGCATCCGCGCTGATGCATTCTTCTTGGCTTGCTGATTGAACTTGCCGATCATCGTTTTATTCTCCAATTTGATGTGCTGTTGCAATGTTGAAAACGGTTGAAGTAATGAAGTCAACGGTCCCAAAGGCTTTCTGCCGCACAAACCTGTACTGGCTAAAATGGCCTTACATCTGAAACGTTGTTCATGTCTGTACTTTCTTTCGGTTACTTCCAAGGCGCAATCGGCCTCACTAGACATGACGAGATCTCGATAGAGTTTGCTTTTGAAAGTGCGGATTTGTGTGCGCCGTCGGAATCGCGCTCGTCACACTCGCCATCACGCTAGAAGATTGATTTGCGAATGAGGAGGGATTACTGCCAAACGGGCCGAGAAGCCTTTCCCTCAAGGCGCGGAGGAGCCGGCGTATGACTTAGGTCGCGGTCTCTCATGGCGGAGTGACAAACCATACAGGATCGTTGCGTGCTGTTTCCTTCCTCTGAAACCAGAGCGTACGTCAGCCCGTGCACCGACCAGGTAACCACCTTGTAGCCCTCAACCGTGCTGTAGTGGAAAGTTACTTTCTTGAAACTTACCTGGGTCCCACCGGAAGCCATCGCAACCGAATCGGGCGTCACCATCAAGGATGCCGAGGTGGTCTGCAGCGTCGCGGTCTTCACCTGGTACGCGATGAAGGCAGCCGCTTTGCCATCGATCCGAACCAACTGCGCGCCCTGCAGATAGTAAGGACGTTCCTCGCCGGATTCGATGGGAGTTGCCGGCAGGGACACGGAGAACGGGGACTTTGCTTTCAACCATTCGTTAAGGTCCTGCAGCGAGGCGGAGCGCAGGTCGAGCGCGAGTTTTCCTCGGGCGTGCTGCCTGTGAGTATTGACGGCAAATTCGGCAAACCTCTCTCCAGAAAACGAAGACCGTGATGACCAAGGCATCGTCCGCAGCATTCCGACCATCACCACAAGTGCCATCACTGGAGCCAGCCATCTCATGAAGGCCCAATGCGATTGGAAACGGGGTGCGCGGTAAGGCGCGGAAGCAACCCGCAAAGAAATCTCTTCTCGAAGGTCGCGCACGCGTACACCGCTACACAGCAGGGGCCCACAGTGGTCGCAGGATGCGGCATGGGCAATCAATTGCATGGCCTTCGACTCCGGCCACAGTCCTGCAGCCACCTCACCCCAATCCCCGTCACTTAGTTCTGGACACAGGGTCCCCGGCGGCGCCGCCTCCGGGACCATTGGCCTCGAGCAACCCTCCACGAGTTGCCTGTACTGCCACACCTTACCGGCGCAGTCCACGCACGAGTCCGCATGCCGTTGCGCGTCGCGCACCGCGGCCAGAGAGCGTTCATCTACCTCTTGCGCCGTGTCGCCGGGCGAGGGCACAAGTGCATCGAGTTCTCGGTTATCGAGGTGTTTGCGCCGTGGACGGCCCAAGTTCAGACACTCCTCTTATTCCCATACGACTTTCGAAAGGACTTTGCTTTTTCGCTTCCTCTTGGTTGTCGTCGGGATCCGCAGCTAGCCCCAGGATCTGGTCTCGAATGGAATGCTTCATCCGTTCAATGACGCTGCCTACTCCCTTCGTGCTCAATCCGACGGCCGGCAGCGAGGCAATCTCCCGCGTACTCATTCCCTGCCGGAAATAGAGCCAGAAGATCGTGCGGTCCCGCTCCCGGTCCGGCCCGGTTGAGCAGCACTTCAGATATTCATCGATCTCATTCAGGAAGAGTTGGAATGCGATCCTCTCCTCGCTTCCATGAGCCTCAATCCCGCCCTCAGGATCGACGTCGCTGGTGGAGACGTGAGGTTCGTCCCCGCCCGATGACTGACTGTGCCCGTGCTTGAAGTAGTCGTGAGTCGCGTTGGCAGCGATTCTCTTCAAGTATCCCAAAATGCCTTCGGGACACTGCAGGGCAAAATCCCGCAACAGACTGCGCCCTCCCTCCCAGAGTTTGAGGTAGGTTACCTGAACCAAATCCTCCACCAGCCCTTGGGAAGGTCTCCCCCACGGAGCGGCCGTGCGGGTGATGATGACGCGAATGGGCTTCCGTACCCTGGACACGAACTCCTCCCACGCCTCGTCATCGCGAGGGCCGGCGCAAAGACAGACAATCTCCTTCAGAGACAGAGACGAATATCGCGTCGAGGTGGGAGCAGTTGACATCTAATGCCAATTTCAAGATTTATTGGATTGTCCGAAAGCGACTCTCTAGCGAATCTCGCTTGGAAGTGTGCCCCCGCTTGCCTCTATTAGATGGTGGCGGATGTTTTTCTGACGTCAAAGGATTGTCACTTCGGTGTTAGCAATGCGTAACTAAAACGAGGGGTAGCCAGTGGTCGGCCTCAATGCCCGCTTTGAGCCCGCGCTCAAAGTCGGGCGCCCCGGCATCCAGTCGATGGCCTTGTCCTTGATGTTGGTCACACCCGCAATGCCGTGCTTCGCTGCGTAGTTGTGGTAGAACGCCGCAAACTTCGTAACGTTCGGTCTGAAATTCGGTTGCCCGATTCACCAGTCGAAGTACATCACCTCGGGCTGATACTTCTGCACGATCTCCGTCGCTCGCGCTAGCCAGTCGTTCGGGTGCTCCGGACTCACATAAGTCCAATCATTCATCAAGACCTGTTCGGATCCGACAGCCAGGCATGCGCCGGCCCGTAGAGCGAGGCGTACTTCGGATCATTCACGTCCGAGCGGACCTTGCGGCCGCTGTCGAAAAGGAAATCATGCTCAGCGCGATGGAAAGACGTCCCGAAGTGCACTCCTTCCGCCCGCACCGCGCGAGCCAGAACGCCAATCACGTCGCGCTTCGGTCCCATCTTGACCGCGGTCCAATCCGATAGGCCTGAGTCGTATGGCGCGAAGCCGTCGTGATGCTCCGCGACTGGGATGACATAACGCGCCCCCGTCGTTTTGAAAAGCCGCGCCCAGTCTGCCGGATCCCACTTCTCCGCCTTGAACGTCGGAACCAGATCCTTGTAGCCAAACCTATCCTGCGGCCCACAAAGTTTGCGATGTTCCTGAAACGCGGGGTCCGACTCCTGGTACATGTTGCGTGGATACCATTCATTCACTGCGCCCGAAACCGCAAGGACTCCCCAGTGAATGAAAATGCCGAACTTCGCGTCCTTACACCACTGGGGCATTTCGAACTTGCGCAGCGTCTCCCAGTCGGCGCGGTAGGGACCATCGTTGTCCTGCCGGTCGACTTCGCCAGCAGCGCGGCTCGCGCCCGTCATATTTCGATACCGACACCGGCCACTCGTGATCGATCTCGGCGGCCGACTTGGTGTCGTGGGTAGGCGCAGCGGATCGACGCCCGGAGCCTGAGAGAACAGAATCGGATTGAACAGAAAGAGAAGGGAGAGAGTTGTAAGAAGACGGGCGCAAAAACCTTGCATGGCGCAGAATTATAGATGGCTGGGAGAGAACTAAGCGGAAGCCGCTGATGCTTTGGCTTCCGAGAATACGAGCCATTCCAGGCTTGAGTACGGCAGAAAGACGTGGGGCGAGTCGATGCTTGCCATGGCGTTGCCGGTGATCTCGCGCAAAGCCGTCACAATTTCGTCGCTCAGAAGACAGAATCCAGTTTCATCAGTGGCGGCCACGGTGGCAGGAAAGGCGCGGCTGAAAAGAGAAACTTTCACGACCACACGTTTGCCCACAAGCTTGGCTTTGAACGACGGTGAGGCTGCCAGGGACATAGTTCCTCCGCAAGAAATGCTGCTGCCCCTAGGTTGCGGCCCGCAATTCGATGGGACAAGCTCTGTTCGAGATCTGCCGTTACGAGGGTAATCGCCCCTGTGGCCGGTTCCGCAGCTCTCGAGAACGGGCATTTACGGCTGCGCGCGATCCGGTGTCAATGGCGCGATGGTAACTACCCTATGGTTACGTTGATTTCAGGTATATCGACTTTAGAATCAAAGCAGTGTCGCGAGCCGAATCAGGGTTGAGAATGACGTTGGCTGCCCCCGTGTGGGGGGATTGGGTACAAGGATGAAAATCGCACGTAATGTTGTCGCCGGTTTCCTGCTCGCATGGGCCTGTGCCTACGGGCAGATGACCGTCATCAGTGCCCCGGCGAAGGACCCCGAGGTGAAGACGGAGCAGCGCACCGCGACCATCATCCACTACGAAAAGATGCGGGTCAGCGCACGGGCAACCATTCGGGTGTTGGCGCTTGCTCTGCAAAATACAGAGGGGGGCTCGAAAGCGCGGTTGAACGAGGCCATCAACAACGAACAAGACATCGTGGATTGGGCGAACTGGTGCATTCTGGCACTACGGGACAAAACCGACGAAGCGCGGGCCTGTATCTTCCAACCTGCTCCGAAGTGATGGAGCGGGAAAGAACGGTGATCATTACACCGCCTCCCGCAGCGGCATGCTGAATTGCCTACGTGTTGGTCGTGTTATGAGCGTGGAGCCGATGAGAGCAATGATGTTGCCAGATGGACCGTTAGGCGGAGCTGGTGTCGCATTGACTGCTGAGATCGCCACTGCTATCGCTGCTGCTACTCCTCCACCACCGGCGTCGACATCTCCTCCGCGGGCTCTCCACCTGCCATGGCCTGGGCAATGATCAGCCTTCTAGCTTCCACGCGAATCTTCGGCAACTGCGCGGCAAACCACCACGCTCCCATCACCGATGCGAAGCCGCCGATCGAAACGGTTAGCGCCGCGCCCAACCGATCTGACAATGCGCCGCCCAACAGCGCTCCAATCGGAGCCATCCCCATGAACATCATGGAGTAGACCGCCATCGTCCGCCCGCGCAAGGCGTCCGGGACCATCACCTGGATCAGGGTGTTCGACGATGCCATCTGCAGCATGATGAAATATCCCACCGGCATCAGCAGCAACACCGACAGCCAGAACGACCTCGAAAATGAGAACAGCATCAGGCTCACGCCAAACCCGGCGCAGCATACCGAGACCCACCTCCCCAGTCCTTTGACGCCGGAGCGCACCGCCAGCGTCAGAGCGCCAAGTAGCGCGCCCACGCCAGCCGAGCCCATCAGGATCCCAAGTCGCACCGCTCCCAGATCGTGCGATCCGATGAGCGAGGCAAATTCCTGCCCGCCCCGATGCAAAATCTTGTCCGCAAAAATGGGCATGAGAACTACGTAGGGCATCCCGGTCACACTCACCAATCCCAGCAGGACCATCAAGGCTTTGATCGGCGCCGTCCGGTTGACGAACTGAAAACCTTCAACGATGTGCTCCCACGGCGAGGTCTTCGCCGATACCCGCGCCGGGGCGTGCACGTTCATCAGCATCAATCCGGCAATCACCGCGATGTAACTGACTCCATTCGCGAAAAAGCACCAGCCCTCGCCCAGCCTCGCCACCAGAACGCCCGCCACCGCCGGGCCAATCACGCGCGCGCCATTGAACATGGAGGAATTCAGCGCGATCGCATTCATCAAGTCTTCCTTGCCCACCATGTCGACCAGAAACGACTGCCGCCCGGGGATGTCGAATGCGTTCACCACGCCCAGCAGAGCGGCCAGGACAAAGATTTCCGGCACGGTAATACGATTCGTCAGCGTCAGCGCCGCCAGCACGAACGCCAGCAGCATGGACGCGATTTGCGTACCGATTACCACGTGCTTGCGGTTGCTGCGGTCGGCCACGATCCCGCCGATGGGTGCGCACAAGAACACAGGAATCTGGCTGGCAAACCCCACCGCGCCCAGCTTCAAGCCCGAGCCCGTCAGGCGGTAGACGAGCCACGATTGGGCCACCGTCTGCATCCAGGTACCGATCAGAGAAATCAGTTGTCCGCTGAAAAAAAGCTGGAAGTTGCGATGCCGCAGCGCGCGTCCGGCCGCCTGCCAGCGCAACCTGGGGCTCTCGGCCACCGGTGCGCCGCTCGCCGCTGCATTTTCTGGGATGGGAGGTTTCGAATCAGCCACGTTCAATTCTTTGATGATGACGGATCAACCTGCGCACCACTATATCGTGACGCGTTCCGATGGAACGGAGCAATCGCGCCCGCCCTCGACTTTTCCACAAGCGGTCAGAATTGCGCGGCAACACCCGCTCGGGCGGCCGCATCATCAACTCTAATTGGATGAATGGCTTGGAGGATGTCCCTTGGAACGACTCATTTGGACCTTCTCTTATCGCCCGGCGTGAGCTAAAGTAGCGCCCTGCGCTTTTGGCGATTCGGCAAAGGAAGTCACGGCACATATGACCACTCCTCCAGTTGGGATTGAACGCCGTGTCGGACAGCGGTTCCCGTATCTTCTTCCGCTCTCGCTGCGCCAGCCCGGCACCTCGCTTGAAGGCGTGGGATTCACGCAAGACCTGAGTTCGCGCGGAGTCTTTTTCTTCACCAACGCTCCGCTCACCGAAGGTTGCGAAATCGAGCTCACCCTCCGCATGCCGTCCGAGATCACTCTGGGCGAAAGCATGCCCGTACGCTGCCGGGGCCATGTCTTGCGGGTGGTTCGACCCGGCGCGACGTCTGTTGCCGATTGTGCCGGAACGGCTCGTCCGGAAAACAAGATTGGCGTTGCTGTGCGCCTCGAAGGCTACGAGTACCTCCCCGAGTCCCAGTCATCCGCCACCTTCCCTCGCGTCTCCGCCCTTCACCCGGCAACACGACGAAGAACGGCCCCTGGCTCAGTCGGTCCGTCCGGTCTTGGGATAGGTCACTCCGGTCGGGGGGATTGCGCGATGGCTTTCTGAAATCCCAATTCCTGGCATGCTCCGATCTACGGCACACCCGGCAAAACAATCTTTTCAACTTGCCCATCCTGGAATACAATGTTCGCTAATAGGGGCGGTCAGCCTCGGGCTTTCTACGTTGTTCATTCCCCCCCAAGATGTTCATCAGGCATTTGACGTTGTGTTTGCGTTGCGCGCGTTACGTGCGCGTTCAGATTGTGTGTTACCTAGGTCACTTGGCGAAGAGTACGTTCTCTTTCTAACATGCAGACACCGAGAGAAATCAGCGAGAACCGCACTATGCATGGGATCGGCGTCGCCCTCCTGACCGAGGACCAGGACCATTTATCCGCGCTGCAAAATCGTCTGGAAGCGACGCGCCTGGGACAGGCGGTGTTCAGCCATGTTGGTTTTCCTGCCGGACCTACCGACGCCATTCTCCGCCAGCTTGCAGGATTCCCGCGCCGAAGTCGTGATCGTCGATATGTCCGCGCAGGACACCCAGCGCGCCATCCACACCATTGAACTGATTCGCGCCACCACCCAGCAGATCGGCATCTTCGCCAACGGCGACATGACGCATCCCGCCAATATTGTGGCCAGCATGCGCGCCGGCGCGGGCGAATATCTGGACCATTCCGCCGGGTCCGAGCCCTTGCTCGAAGCTCTTACCCGCTTCAGTTCCTCGCGCACGCGCAGCCTCGGCGGCGCGGGCAAAGCGCGGGTATTTACGTTTCTCAGCGCCAAGGGCGGCGCAGGCTGCACCACGGCCGCCGTCAATACCGCAGTAGCGCTGCAACAGTCTCACGGCGATGTCGTTCTCGTCGACTTTGCCCCCATCGGCCACGCATCGCTGCATCTCAACTTGCGGCCGCAGTTTGGCGTGCTCGACGCGCTGCAGAATCTGCACCGCCTCGATGTCTCATTGCTCGATGGTTTGATGACCCCGACCAAGGAAGGCTTGCGTCTTCTGGCCGGGCCGCAGCAGCCGTATCCTACAGAACCCACGCCGGGTGAACTCGCTCGCCTGTTCGATCTCCTGGTGAATCACTACCGCTTCGTTATCGTCGACGCTTCCAGCCGTCTCGACCCCACTACGCGCCTGCTCTCTGATCTTTCGAACGCCGTGCTCGTGGTCGCGCAGACCGATGTGGTTTCGCTGTGGAGCGCCGGACGCATTCACGCCTTCCTTGAGGAAGGTACCGGCCGCGACCGCGTGCGCATGGTATTGAATCGCTATAAGAAGATTCCCGGATTCACGGAAGATGATGTCGAGCAGGTGACCAGTTGCAAGGTCCTGTGGAAGGTTCCCAACGCGTTCCAGGCCGTCTCGCCGTCGATTGACCACGGCACGCCGGTGGTTCTGCAGGAGGGTCCGGAAATCAGCCGCTCCTACCGCGCGCTGGCTGCAGCCCTGGCGGAAGCATCCTCCAATTCCGACGGAAGCCCCGACTTGGTGTACGGCGCGGAAGGCGCCCGCAAGAAAGCCCCCGGCCGCCTGAATCTGTCGCCCGCGCGCGCGGGACAATAAACCGGCACTCACGGCTAGCTACTTCCTCTGCACGGCGGCAGGCGTCGCATCCTGCGGAAACATCTTGAACGATACTTCCCGCGAGTGCGAGGTCACCTTCTTGTTCACGTCGCTCGCGTTCTCGGTCAGGGCGCCCTTAAGCACGAAATAAGCCTCGTCCCCAGGATTCTTTCCCTCTCCCCGGTCAACCGTTCCCTTAAAATCGAACGTCACCCCGTGCACAATCTCGGTGGTGAAGGTCAGCTTATTCCCGTCGAGTGTTCCGGTCTTGAAGAACTGATCGAGGAACGCTCCCTTGTCGCTCTCTCCGTCGCCGAATCGCGAGACAAACCCGGTAACGTGCCCTGCATCTTCGACGGTAACCTGCACGAATTCGCCTTCTTTGAGAAAGGTGTACATACCGGAATATTCATGCCCGCTCTTCGCGGCCTGTTCCGCCGAAGGTGCGGATGGCTTCGCTTCTTGCGCGCGCAGTTCCGCCGAGACCGTCAACACTGCCAAAGCAAGCATCAGGAAACACGCACCGACAGAGTCGATTCTTCTCATACGCTCCCAGACCCACAGTTCATCGTACTCCCAGCAACGCGCGCCAGCAAAAAAGGCTCCAGCTCTGAGGCTGAAACCTTTCATCGGGTGCGCCGGAAGCCTACTTCTTCGTAGCCCTGCCTTCCATGAAGGTCATCCAATTCGTACCGTCCGTGGATACTTCAAACTTCATGGTGTAACTCGAGGGCGTGAGCACCTTCAGGGTCATCTTCTGCTTAATCTCCTGCCCCCCATAGTTCTGGGTGCTGGTCCACGTCCAGGTATCGCCGCTGAGCATGCCCTTCGAAACCCCGCGGTGTCCCTGGCTGTTGAACTCGTCGTGGGTATATACATTCTGGTCCGCGTCGTACCCCATGAACGAAGTTGCTTTGCCGTCGCCGCCTAATTCCGGAGGCATCTTGAAATCGGCGTGACTCTCGAGGAAGAAGCTGCCCGGCATCCATTCGGTGGTGTCGGTCGAAGTGAACTTTCCACCTGCTCCCCAGGGGCCTTGCCCGATCGCCGCGTCGACCATCCAAGTTCCCAGAAAGTAGTCGAGTTTCTTTACTTCCGGACCGGGCTTGGGCGGCATCTGTGCCCAGGCGGCAGCGCTAAACAGCAGCAGAGCGGAAACAAGAATTGTCTTGAGATTCATGCGCGCACTCCTTGTTGGAAGTCTTTCACCAGGATCGTAGTGAAGTCAGGAGCCGCTGCCCAGTGCGATTCGTCAGCCAACGCGCATGACAATTGTCACGCCGGCGCGGTCACTTCCCTTTGGTAGCCTTGCCTTCGAACACATTCGTCCACTTCGTTCCATCCTCTGACATTTCGTACGTGAAGTTGTACGAGGTGGAGGAAGTGATCTTCATGGTGAAGCGGCCCTTCATCGTCATGTTGCCCATCTTCTCGTCGTTCGTCCAGGTCCACGTGTCGCCGTCCATCGTGCCTTTGGAGTCGGTGAACTCGCCCCAACTATTGAACTCGCGATAGGTATAGATCTTGTCTTCGACGGAATAGCCCATGACCGTGATACCCGATCCACTGCCCATGGTGCCTTTGAAATCGGCATGGCACACGACGAAAAATCCGCCCTCCATCCACTCGCACTTCTCGGTCTCGGTCATCTTGCCGGCGGGTCCCATTGAGGTTGCCTTCATGTCGCCATCCAGATTCCAGGAGCCGACAAACATGTCGAGCTTTTTCACTTCCGGACCGGGCTTGGGCATCTCCATCTGCGCCAGCGCCGACGCCGCCAACACCACCCAAGCCGCCAGAATCATTCCTATGTTCTTCATTGTGCGCCTCGTGTGCTTATTGTTGATTTCTGATTGCTGCTTGAAAACGCGCCGCTCGCGACACAGTATTAGACTCGCGACAAGACCCTCCGTCAACCATATTTCATGGGGGTTTTCAGCCAGCCATCAAGATCATCCAACCGTAATTCCTACCAATCTCCCCAATGGGAAGCCGTCATCTGCTGGAACTTCATCTTCCACACGTCGCCTTGCTTGACCCAAACCGTACTGAAGTGCTGATAGCGCGGGGAGGCCCCTGATCCTCCGCCGCCGGAACCCGCAACACCACGTTGTAGGTGACAATCGCGACGCCGTCGCCCGCCATCACGACCTTCATGTCGTAGGGCATCAAATCAACGCCGCCGTCCCCGAACTGGTCGAGCATGTCCTGACGGTCGTACAACTGACCGTCGAACTGCACGAAAGAAAAGTCGTCGGTGAGCGTGCGCTTGAGGAATGCGACGTCCCCCTTTTTCGCCGCGTCGACGAAACTTTTCTCGGCCGCCATGAGAGTCTGCTCCAGTGGGCTCAGAGGCTTGGCTGGTGCACTCGCGGTCTGCGCAGTTACGCTGGAAAGCAGGCATGACAACACCAGGTACGCCACGAAATGAATTTTCATCAGCCCTCCCCTTCGCCAAATCTTCAATCGACTATGTCCGTGACACCCGGCAGTCCATCAATACTCTGCCGGTTCTTTTTCTGCCGGTAAATGTTGAGGCCTTCGGTTCCCCGCTTGTGGCACCAGGCCGGCAGTTCCGAGCGGTCCGCCTCGTGCTTGAGCAGCGGCACGCCGTAGCCGCAGGAGTCGCTGATGCGGGAGACCTCGACCACAATGATCGCACGGGTGCCCTCATAAACCGGGAAATGCGATTGCAGGCCGGCAAACTCGGCCTCGTGTGGTTCGGCGACGCGCCCTTGCCCATGGAGTCGTAAGACTTTGGGCGCACCCTGGAACGCGCAGAACATGATGACGATGCGGCCGTTTTCGCGCAAGTGCGCGACGGTTTCAACCCCGCTGCCAAAAATGTCGAGGTAGGCGACGGTGCGCGGTCCCAGAATCCGGAACGTGTCCAGTCCCTTCGGCGAGAGGTTGACGTGGCCGTCCGCGGCGAGTGGCGCAGTCGCCACAAAAAACACAGACTGCGCCCGAATGAACTTGCTGAGCGTTTCGTCGATCTCGGGATACGCTTTCGCCACGGTTACCCCTGAATTTTCCGAGCTAACTCGGAGCGAGGCACTTGCACCTGTTCGCCGGTGGCCAGGTTCTTCAGTGTAAATGTATCGGCCTTCACTTCATTCTCGCCGACGATCAGAATGTACTTTGCGCCTGCTTTGTCCGCGGCTTCAAACGACTTCTTCAGACGGAAGGTGTCGTCCCCTAGCTCGATGACCAGATCGTGGTGGCGCAACTCGCGAGCGAGGCGGGCGGCCTCGCCATTCATTCCCGCCATAGTAGCAATGTACGCATTCGGCTTGCGCAGAACGCCATCGGCGGTCTCTTTCAACGACATGACCAGGCGATCTTCGCCTATCGCGAAGCCAATGCCCGGAGCGGCTGGGCCACCCAGAGCTTCGGAAAGGCCGTCGTACCGACCGCCGCCGAGGATCGCATTCTGCGCACCCAGTGCTCCGTGCGTGAACTCAAAGGCCGTCCGCGTGTAATAGTCGAGCCCGCGCACCAGGCGGTCGTTCAGTGTGAATCGAACTCCCACCTTGGTCAGAATATCCTGCACTGCTTCGAAGTGCTTGCAAGAATCTTCACCGAGAAATTGGGTGATGCGCGGTAGAGTTTCGATGATCGGCTGATCCGCTGGCACCTTGCAATCAAAGACGCGCAGGGGATTCGTCACTGCGCGCCGCTGGCAGTCATCGCACATGTTTGCGGCTACCGGCTCCAACGCCTTGCGCAGGGCGTCGTTGAACTGGGCGCGGTCGGCGGGCGTGCCCACAGAATTCAGTTCAAGATTCCAATCGGTGATGCCGAGACGATCGAGCAGAGTGGCGAGCATCTCGAGCACTTCGGCGTCGCGCGCCGGAGACTCGCTTCCCGCCGACGCCGGACCAATCACCTCAGCCCCGATCTGATAGAACTGGCGGTAGCGGCCTTTCTGCGGCCGCTCGCGGCGAAACTGCGGACCGATGTAGTAGAGCTTGTTCAGCCCGCGATCCCAAAGTTTGTGCTCGATATAGGCGCGAACTACGCCGGCCGTATTTTCTGGGCGCAGCGTCAACGATTGCCCTTTCTCGCTCGCCGCCCGCGCACGATCCTCCCACGTGTACATCTCTTTGGCGACGATGTCAGTCTCTTCGCCGACGCCGCGCGCGAACAGCGCCGTCTCCTCGAAAATGGGCGTGCGAATCTCCTGGAAGTTGTAGGCGCGGAACACGTCCCGCACCGCCGCCTCGACAAAGTTCCATAGCGCCGTATCGGGCGGCAACAGGTCTCGTGTTCCTCGGACAGCTTTGATCATCTTGCCCCTTTTAACTCTGTCATCCTTAGCGGAGCGAGCTCGAATGAGCTCGCGCAATCGAAGGATCCCTAACGTGCCGGCGACAGTACAAGCGTATCAGGGAGCTCTGCGTTCGAACCCGACGCCGTTGCTCGAACGGTGAGAACACCCTGAGAAGTCCGACACGCCATCGCCGTGGTAGGGATCCTTCGACTCCGCAAGCCGGCTCGCGTCGCTCACCGGCCTGATCCGCTCAGGATGACAATTCTCGGTATTCGATACTCAGCACTCGGTGCTCGGCACACAGCGCTCGGTGTCCACTCCTCGGGATTAACTACTTCTCCCTCAGGTATTCGTCCTTATACCCAAGATAGTTGCGCGCGTACCGCATAATCGTCTCGTCCTCGGCCGGCCCTAGCTTTCGTCGGAACTTCCCGGGAGACCCCATCCACAACGAGCCGGGCTCGACCACCGTCTTTTCGGGAATCAAGGTGCCCGCCGCGATGATCGACCCGGCGCCGATCCGCGCGCCATTCAGGATGATCGTTCCCATGCCGATCAGGCAGCGGTCTTCGATCACGCAACCGTGCAGCGTCACCGAATGTCCAACCGTGACGTACTCGCCGAGATAAACGCCCCATTGCTGCTTCATCCCGTGGAGGACGCTGTTGTCCTGCACATTGGAGTAGGCGCCAATGCGGATCTCGTGGACGTCTCCGCGGACGACGGCGTTCATCCAGATAGAAGCGTGCTCGCCGAGCACGACGTCGCCGATAATCTGCGCCGATTCGTCGACAAAGCACGTCGTCGGAATTGTCGGCCGCATACCCTTATAAGAGCGAATCATATTTGCCTTTAATCTTCAGCAGAACATGATGATTTTCGAATCAGGGATTCGAAAGGAAATTGAAAATACCACGAGAACGCATTTCCGCGTAAGTGCTACGCTTCCCCGTTCGCGCACGAACTCATGTGGGGACAGTCGCCCTCAGCTGTCCATCGATCGAAGCTCGACCGGCTGTCGTTTCGGATCACCCAGGAGACACGCGGTCACCATTCGATTTCCTCTGCGTCCGTCCGTGTCCTCTGTGTTGAAAGTTTTCCCACTCCGGGAACCATTCCGAAAAAGTCGATCACAGAACTCTCCTCGCCTGCGTGCTATACCAATCTTGGTTTTCCAATTTCCGCGGAGAAGTTTCCGGCCGAGTGCGACTAGGAATGCTCCCTCCGGCACTTTTCTGCGGACTCCTCGTCTCGCGTCCGGTACCGCACGTCGGGTCCCTCCGAGTTCGATCCCGCGGTTCGAGGCGAACTCATGTTTTCGACGCGCACGGCCATTTTTCCGGCCCTCATCCTATTTCTGGTCGCAATGCCTGCACTGCTCTCGGCTCAGGACGCGGCGGATCGATCCGCGGCACAGTGTTTGATGCCACCGGAGGACGGATTGCCCGGGAATCGATCGTAATCGTCAGCGCCGCGCCGGGACTGCGCTTCACGGCGAGCAGCGATTAGAAGGCGGGTTCGCGTTCGACCTATTGCAGCCGGGCGATTACTCCGCCCGCAGCGCGGCCCAAGGCATGTCTCCGCAAGTCACGCCGCAGTTGCATGTCGATGTCGGGGGGAACTGCGCTGTTGGAGTTCCATCTGACCGTCGCCGGTACGCATGAGAACGTCACCGTTTCGGGGGCGCCTGTGCTGGTTGAAGCGCAGACCAGCACCGTTTCCACGCTACTCGATGAACGTGCGGTGAACGATTTCCCCTTAAACGGCCGGCGATTCTCAGACCTGGCGCTGTTCTCGCCGGGTGTCACGCAGGATCCGCGCAGCCTGACTTCTACGACCAACGGCGATTGGTCGTTCGGGGGCATTCGCGGATTTCAAAACACCACCCTGGTCGACGGCGCCGACTATAACAATGCGTTTTTCTCGCAGGCCCGCGGACGCTATCGCGCGCCCTACCAGTTCTCGACCGAAGTCGTGCAGGAGTTTCGCGTCTCGACGAATTCCTAAGGCGCCGAGCAAGAACGCTCGGGCGGAACAGTCGTCAACGTCGTCACCATGTCCGGGGGGAATCGCGTGCACGGCACCGCGTTCTACTATCTGTGCGATAGTTCTTTCGGCGCCTCCAAGCCATTCCTGGCGTTCAAGCCGCACAAACGCGGCGGCAGGTCGGAGGCACGATTGGCGGTCCGATCAAGCGCAACAAGATTTTCTTCTTCGCCGGATTCGATCAGCACATCTTCCACGTGCCGAACGTCGCGGAATTCCTCGACGGCAGTTCAAAAGTCGCGCCCGTTGCCCCTGCTGGGCCCTGCATTCCCGGGGACTGCGAGGCCACCGATCGGGCGCTGGTTTTTGCTGCCGCGGCAAACCTGACATCGCTTGCCGGAGAATATCCCGCGGGACAAATCGGGAACACATCGTACGCCAAGCTCGACCTTAATCTGTCGTCGCGGCAGCAACTCTCATTGCGCCTCAACCATCATGAACTACGGCAGTGGACGGCCTTTCAACGCGACTGTGGCCGGCGATCCTAACCAGGACTCGAATGATCTCAACGACCGGCTCCCCGGCTACAGTCGCAACGCATTCACGAGCCCCGACTATGCAACTGCCGACCTGCGTCTGACCCGAACTCTGCGCTTCGGAACGCTGCAAACTCAACCTGGTCGCCGAATCCTTCAACCTGTTCAACCGCGACAACCAGCCGCGTCACCATCACGTCGAGCGGGCTGGTCTCGTCGGCTTCCACGTTCGTGCAAAGCTCGGCCACCGCCAATATCGCTCCTACCCGGGCAACTACACCTTGCCCAATACTTTATGAAGCCTAACGCGGCCTATGCTCCGCGACAAATCCAGCTGGCTTCGAAATTCATTTACTGATCTGCTCGCTTACGTAAGTCGTGATGATGAAGCAGGGCGCGGCCGGGTGTGCCCGCGCCACGTTCGATCGAGGCTCACTCCACCGCGACGTATAATGCTGCCAGATTTTGGATCTTCTATCCATGCAACCAGTCTCGAGGCCTCCGCTTGCCAGACTCACCATCGCTACTCTGCTCTTCGTCCTCGGATGTTTGTTGTCGACCGTCCGTGTGCTGAAAGATGCACCGCGCCCCGGATACCCAGGCGCAGACCACGTTGCGAAGCGTTCCGACCAGCGTTTCGCCGCACTAAAGGCGGCGCTGCCGCCGCGAGGAGTTGTCGGCTACGTCGGAGATTCCAGCGATCCCGTGGCGGATTACTATCTCGCGCAGTACGCGCTCGCGCCGCTGGTCATCGATCGTTCCCCGAATCATGCGCTGGTCATCAGCAACTTCCCCGTCTCGCTGCACACCTCAGTAGACCATCTGCAACTGGTGACAGATTTCGGGAACGGAGTCCTGCTCTTCGCCAATAAGGACGCTAAATAAATGGCGCTGGCGCTCCCTGCGTTGCTCTGTCTGGCCTCCGGACTTGCACTGGTCAGCGCGGGCTGGTCCCGGCGGGGTCTGCTCGCTTCGGATTTGACGTTGCGCGCATCGCTCGCGGTCGGCTACGGGCTCGGACTATTCTCGGTGGTTTTCTTTTTGTCGCGGGCCTTCGCGGTCACGAACCTCATCGCTGTTGATGTTGCGACGTTCTCGCTGCTGCTAGTCGTATTCTTTCTACTGCGAAGCCCCACCACGCGGTCCGGCGCATTCCGTAAACCGGCCGAGGCTCTGGACCTCCCTCGGTGGCTACAGCGCATTCTCACCTTCGCATTCGTCCTCTCGCTCTGTGCCGCGCTTTATGCGGCCATCATGCGAGTGCTCGCTCATCCGCATGGCGACGGATGGGATGCATTCTCCATCTGGAATCTTCACGCCCGCTTTCTCTATCGCGGCGGCGCCCACTGGCGTGACGGATTCAGCGCCCTCATTCCCTGGTCGCATCCCGACTATCCGCTGCTTCTACCTGGAGCCATCGCGCACTTCTGGGGTTACCTCGGCTCCGATCCGCCAACCGTACCCGGCGTCATCGGCCTGCTGTTTACTTTCAGCACCGCCGGCCTGTTGGTATCCGCTCTCGCCGTAGTTCGAGGGCGCACTTCCGCTATGCTGGGTGGCCTGGCACTGCTAACAACGCCTTTTTTTATCGAGCTGGGAAGTTCCCAGTACGCCGACGTCCCTCTTTCGTTCTTCTTGCTCGCAACCGTCACGCTGCTGAGCCTGCATGATTGTCATTCCGGCGATGCCACCAGCTCAGGCCAGCCGGGCCTGGTCGTTCTGGCCGGAGTGGGGGCTGGATTCGCTGCTTGGACCAAAAACGAAGGGGTCTTGTTTCTCTGCGCGATCGTCGCAGCCCGGGCTCTTGTTTTCTTACGCTCCGAAAAACACAGCGAGCCCGACGCGCAAGGCCCCGACCAAACACTGGCTGATCGCGCGACCGCTGTTACTATTCTGCTCGTTGCTGTCGCGCCGGCGTTCCTGCTCGTCGCGTGGTTCAAGCACTCCATAGCGCCGCCGGGCGACCTCTTCTCCGACCTGGCGACAGCTTTCCACAAACTGATCGACCCCACGCGATTTCTAGCCATCCTCGGGTGGTACGGGAAGGGATTCCTTCGTTTCGGACATTGGCTTCTGCTGCCCGGCACTCTGTTGTTACCCGGGCTTTACTTCGCAACTGGCATCCAGACCACAAGGAACTCCGGGCCCGGCTTTCGCACATCCCGGCTTGCGCTCGTCCTCACACTCTGCGGGTATTTCGCGATCTACCTGATCACGCCTTACGACATCTATTGGCACCTGCGCTTCTCGCTGACTCGTCTCTTCCTGCATCTCTGGCCCAGCACGATTTTCCTTTTCTTCCTGACCTTCCGGCGTGGTATGGGGACTCCTGTCGGCAGCAGTTGAGTTGTCACGACAGTATCAGCAACACTCCGATAGCACCCAAAACAGGCCCAAAACGTCTCAAAATGAGCCACGAAATCGTGTCAAAGCTGTCTCGTTCAGAGATTTTGACCACTTTCACTTGACTTGGAGTCAAATCCTTGTAATAACTATTCGGTCCATCCGGACGGGTTTGGGGGTGTGTCAGTTTGGCAGAAGTACGGCTTCAAGAGGGTGAATCCCTCGAGAACGCACTGCGTCGTTTCAAGCGTAAGGTGCAACAGGAAGACATTATCAAGGAGGTCAAGCGCCACTCCTTTTACCTGAAGCCCGGCGAGAAAAAGCGTGTTAAGGCTGCTCTCGCTCGCAAACGTGCCCGCAAGAAAACGCGCAAAGAACAAGACTAGCGCAGTAAGAGGGCCGCTCCTTCCCGGGGCGGCCCTGCTCAAATCTGACCCCCCACCGAATTGAGCTGCAGCAGGGAATTTCATACTCTCATTCTCCGGCATATAAAAGCACGATAAGTCAGTACCCACGCCCCTCCTGGGTGCGTGGCGGGCCGAGTCCAAGGGGCTGTAAGAGGGGGAGCAGTACACAACCTGTATTTTCGGTGTACCACCGCAGTTCTTTCCCCGCGAGTGGGCGCGGAAACGGGCTGAAGGGAGCCATCCTCGATGGAATTTCAGGACAAGGTGCTGAAGTGTATCGACTGTGGGAGTGATTTCGTCTTCACGGCCGGGGAACAGCTTTTCTTCCACGACAAACAGTTCAAGAACGAACCCAAGCGTTGCAAGGCTTGCAAGACCAAGCGGATCTCGGTACTCGGCGCGCCCCCCGCGCCCGGACAGAACTACCGCTACACCAAGGTCGAAACCCAGGCCACTTGCTCGGGATGCGGAAAACAGACGACTGTTCCTTTCCGTCCGACGCAAGGCCGCCCCGTCTTCTGCCGGGAATGTTTCCAGTCGCGGAGGACTGCGGCCTCGGCGTGAGCTGGTGGCACGAGCGTCGCTTCGCGTGAAGCAAGTTCGTTGCGTTACCATAGGGACGTGGCTGGATACTTTGTAGAAAACTTCGGTTGCCGCGCCACCCAGGCTGACGGCGCCGCCCTCGAACGCCAGTTCGAAGAGCGCGGTATTGTGCGCGCGCCTACTCGGGCACAAGCTTCCGTTGTGGTGATCAATACGTGCACCGTGACCGCGGCGGCGGATCAGGATGCGCGCGCGGCCATCCGGCGGGTGCGGCGGCAGAATCCTGATGCGCGCATTGTTGTGACGGGATGCTATGCGCAGCGCGCACCGGAAGAAATCGCGGCGCTGCCGGGCGTGAGCGTCGTCATCGGCAATTCCCACAAGCATCAGCTGGCAGAGATCGTGAGTGCCACCGCAGCCCGGGTAGCTGATGAATCAGAGCAGCAGCACGCTGCCGTTTCTGAGCCGCGCGACGGTTCGGTTTTTGGGTGGCGCAGCGCTTCTAGCGCTGCAACAGAGGCAGGCGCTCATCCCAGGGCTTTAGCCCCAGAGGGACTTGCATTCGTTCCCCTGACAACCTTGACCGCTTCGCCCGCAAGCCCAATCTTCGTCTCGGACATCTTCGCGCATACGGAACTGCTGGCCGCTCCGGTCTTCGATGCCGCGAACGAACGCACGCGTCCCAATCTCAAAGTGCAGGACGGATGCGACAACCGGTGCTCTTTTTGCGTGATCCCATATGTGCGAGGACAGAGCCGATCGCTTGGAGCGGATCAGATCATCCGCGAGGTGAATGGACTGGTCGAGTCCGGCTACCGCGAAGTCGTGATCAGCGGAATCAATTTGGGGAGATGGGGACGGGATCTCGACGGCTTCCGGACACCCCTTACTGATTCAGAGGACGACTTCCGGAAGCCGAGAGCCGGAAGCCGGAAGCCCACTTTTGAGAACCTCATTCGCGCCATACTCTCCGAGACTGCCCTGGAAAAACTTCGCATCTCTTCGGTCGAGCCCATGGACTGGAGCGACGAACTCATCTCGCTGGTCGCTTCCTCGCCGCGCGTTGCCAAGCATGCGCACGTGCCCATGCAATCGGGCAGTGACGCGGTGCTGCGGCGCATGCATCGCAAATATCGTCCGTGGCACTATCGGGAGAAGATTGAGAAAATTCGCGCTGCCATGCCCACGGCCGCGATCGGCGCCGACGTAATGGTCGGATTCCCCGGAGAAACCGACGCCGAGTTTGAGTCCACCCGACGGATGATTGAAGAATTGCCGTGCAGCTACCTGCACGTCTTCACATACTCGGCGCGTCCCGGAACTCCGGCGGCGGCGATGACGAATCAAGTCCCAGTGCACCTGGCGCGAGAGCGTAATCGCATCTTGCGCGAGTTGGCAGCCGAGAAGAAACTCGCATTCATGCGCGGATTCGTCGGGAAGGAAGTAGACGCGATCACACTGAACGTCGTCGACAGGAGCGCGACCGGCGAGTTCACCGAAGCCCTCACCGACAACTATTTGAAGCTTCGCCTGCGCGGATGGCACGAGGCGAACAGGTGGCTGCGCGCGGAGATTGAGGATGTGGTCGATGGAGCACTGGTGGGTTCGAAAGTCATCGCGAATCCCGAGATGCCAGGTCATCGAGCGGAAGGCGTAGCGTAGATCCTCGTTTCGGCGTGGAAAAGCCATGCTGTCAGCAGCGTCGCGTCCCACCCTTGCAAACAAACGCAAGGATGGGGCACCCCTGTGGTCATATTGCCCGCTAAATAGGCTGGGCCACACCCCTACGTGCTACTCCCAACGAAACACTCTGGCCGAGAGTGCCGTGCACACGATGAACACCATGGCCAGTGCGGCTACGTCGCCCACATGAGCCGACCAGGCGTCGCCCTTCCAAATCCCTTCGAGCAGTGAAACCGTGTAAGTGAGCGGCACAATTCTGGCCGCTGCCTGGAGCGCCGGGGGCAGCGATGTAACCGGCACAAAGAGTCCGGAGACGGCGATCATCGGGTACATGATGACGGCGCCGATAGGCTGCGCAAAGCGGGCCGTGGGAACGATGCTGGCGATCAGAAAGCCGATGGACAGAATGCTGCAGGTGCTGATCAGAAGCGCCATCGTGAAGCTAAACAGCGGAGCGTGGATTCCGATCGGATAATAGCGTTTGCCGGCAAGCACCATCAAGGCCAGCGTGGCTGCAGTGAGCAGTAGCTTGACGAGCACGTGGGCAGTGAGGATCGTCTGGGGGCGCAGGGGAGTGGCGCGGAGCCGTTTAAGAATGCCCCCCTCGCGGTAGATCGAAATGATGGTGACTAGCGAGAGCACGGCGCTGATGGCGATCAGAACCGAGGCCAGCACGGGTAGACCGGCCGTGATAAAAGGGCTGGCGGCGCGTGAGACCGGTGAGAGGGTGCGCCCGACGATCCGGCCCGTTTCGACGAACACCAAAACGGGGATACCAATCGTCCCGAACGCCCCCAGCGGCTCGCGGAGGAATATCTTGATCTCGATCCATGTCAATTTCCAGAGTCCACGCATCATCATGAATTAGGCCTAGTCGCGAATCGAGTGACCGGTCAGTTTGAGAAATACGTCTTCGAGGTTGGGAAGAATCGTACGGAAGTCCGTAACCCGGATGCGATTCTCGGAGAGACAATGAATCACCTCGGTGACGAGATCGTCGCCTTGGCCCCGGATCGTGAACTGCGAGCCGCTGCAGGTTACCGCCTCGACTCGCGGGATGGTGCGAAAGCAATCTGCAGCCCTGAGGTCGTCTGTGGCGAGCATGACGGCACGCTCAGGGCAGTGCCGGTTCACGAGGCTCTGCGGCGTGTCGATGTCTATGATGCGTCCGTGTTCGATGATCGCCACCCGGTCGCACAACCGCTCCGCCTCCTCCATGAGATGAGTGGTAAGGAAAACTGTCTTGCCACGCTCGCGGATACCGCGCACGAGGTCCCAGATGGCGCGGCGCGCCTGCGGATCGAGCCCCGTCGTGAGCTCGTCGAGAAACACCAGTTCAGGATTGTTGATTAGCGCCAGCGCAATGAAGAGTCGTTGCTTCTGGCCGCCCGAGAGGGTCATGAACCAGGCATTTCGCTTGTCGCTCAGGCCAAGTTGCTCCAGCAATCGTTCGCCGTCGATTGCGTCTCTCTGGTAGAGGGAGGCCCAGAGGTCCACAGCCTCCCAGACTTTGATCCGCTTCTGCAGCTGCGCCTGCTGAAGCTGAACTCCAATCCGCTCTTGCAGCTTGTAAACGTCGTTAAAGGGATCAAGACCTAGCACCGAGATGGCGCCCCGGTCGGGCGTGCGCAGCCCCTCGATGCACTCCATCGTTGTGGTCTTTCCCGCGCCGTTGGGCCCGATCAAACCAAAGATCTCACCGTCGTTGACCTCGAACGATACTTCGTCGACGGCCACAGTGGAGCCGTAGGTTTTCCGGATTGCGGAAGCTTGAATGACGGGACGCATTATCGATTGCAAAAATCCTGGATGAGATGAATCGGGGTGACTGGAACTCAAGATAGCGTTTCCGCCATTAAACGGCAAATGAGGCCCGATCTGCGCGCTCTCCCACTCTAACGGACGCAAGGTGCGAGGCGTGGTTCTTTCTTTCGCCCCAGTGGGGCTGGGTGGTGGTAGGCTCGCTTACCCGCGACCTAGGTCCCTTCGGCAGGCTCAGGGGAGGCTATGGGCTGCAATGTTTCGCCGCTTCGCGGAATGCGGTCAGGGCGGACTTCGTGGCTTGTCTTCACGGAGCGCTGCAGGGGTGCTTCAGGGCCTAAAAGCCGACAGATTCTCTACGCTGTACGCGGCCCTTCAGGGCTGCTCTTTCATGGCGGCCTAAAAACACTAAAGGCGCACGCCTGGAGGCTGCGCCTTGGTTCCCTTCAAGAATTTTCAGTCTATGTATCTATTTTTATCAATTTGGGCCAGGTGAACGGGAAATCCTGGCGGAAATATATTTGCTTTGAGGGCAAGGAGCAACGTCGAACGCGTCGCTCTTAGCCTATGGACAAGATTTCTGGTTTCCGGGGTTTCGCTTTGGATCCGGACTACGGCTGCAGAGATCGGCGATCATGGGCAGCAGTTGACGGCTACTATCCAGTTTCAGCAAGAACGCGTCCACCAAAGGGAGCGCGTGGGTAGGCACCGCGCTGCCGGAGAGGAGGATGATGATAAGTTCAGGTCGTATGAGCTTGATTTCGGAGGCAACTTCGTGGCCATTCATGCCGGGCATCTCGTAGTCGAGGAGCACGGCGTCGCAATGGCACATGGCCGCCAGTCTGAGCCCTTGTTCCCCCGACGTTGCGGTGAGAACTTCGTACCCATTCCTTTCGAGCAGAGCCTGCTCGAAGCGCAAGATGGCATCATCGTCATCGATGCAAAGAATGGTTTTCTTAGAGGGACGCGACGGGATCATTTTGGCCTCCTGCTAAAGTCAGGCCCAAAGTACGAATATCTCATCTAGCCTGCCAGTGTCAAACCTATCTTCGGAAAATGCGACAGGTCGCCCAAAGGGCCACACTGATGGGTAAGATGCGCGGACATACGGGGATGTGTCTATTCAGAGTTGAACGTCCCGAACCGTGACTGTTGTCGAAAGGGGTACGGACTGGCGGCGGAGAGGCGGGCAGATCAAGGCAACGAAACTTGACTTAGCAAGCGGGCTGCCATGCGATTTTTTCCAGCAGGGCGCTATCTTCCGATTCGTGGGAATCAAACAATTTGTGGAGATGGGACAACAGCGGCATTTTGCGAATGGGCTCGGGAACGTCACAGAGCTTCAAGTCCCATGCACCTGGCGCGTGCTGGTCTGGGTGCGCCCCATGGTTCCCAGACCGCGGCTGTCGATGAATACCACCTCGCCGAGATGAAGAACGATAGACCCACGGTCGCGCAACAGATGAGTCACGTGGGCGCGCAAGGCTACGACCTCGCCTCCGGCAACGATGCGTCCTTTGCAGCGCACGATGGTGACGCGTCCTACCTCGCGGGGTTTCCAGTAGCCGCTTCAATGGATTTCCAGTCGGGTAGCGTCAGCGAGCGATCGATTTCAGCACCACCGTACCGCGCTCATCGCCCGTGATCGTGCGGTCAAAGCGCTTGAGTTCGTCGGCCCGATCGACGGGCAAGCTCAGTTCCTTGACTTCAAAAGTCCGGGTGTAGCGTATCACGCCGCCCATCACTTCGGTCTTGGAATGGTAGCTGGCGAAGCTGAAGTCGGCGTCCACAGGAGGCGGCATGTCGTCCACTTCGTAGCCAGCGGGAATCACGATCTCGAAGGTATCGACGTCGCGCGCGGGAGCTTCGAATTCAATGGAAAACTTGCGCGGCTCTTTCGTCTCAAGGTAGCCGAAGGCTTTGTTGCCGAGCACACGGGGACGCACCAGCAGCAATCCGCTGGCGTTCTTGGCATAGTGGTCGGACTCGAACGAGTAGTCAAAGCCGAAGGGCTGGTCAATGCGCTGCAAATTGCTGACGCTTGCTTGCGTGAGGCGGAAACTGGACATGGAATTCGAAAGCAGATTTTCGATGGGCTTGATGCGATCCGCCTCGGTAGTGACCTTCATGAGCGCATAGCGCTCCGTAGCCGCCCGCTCGCCGAGGCGGATTTCCTTGACGCTGCCCTTGAGCGTGCCTCCAGCATCCAGAGTCAGCTTCGCAGTCCGCTCGACGCTATTCATGGACGAGGGTTGTTGGGGCAAGGCAATAAGCAGGCCTCCGTCAGGGATTACCAGGAGCGCATAGTTGTCCTGCAATTCCCCACGAATCTGCCCAAAGGGAGTGATGTCATCGGTGGGATCAAAGAACAGGATCCTGCCCAGTTTTGGATCTTCCCTCACGGCTACGAGGGCTGGATCTTTGAGCCCTGCGGGCAATTTGATGGCAACAATCGCGTGGTTGAAACCATGGTGAGCCGGAGTATTACGGGTGACCGCGCCGCGCTGGGTATTGATGACGACATGATACGAGTCGATGCCGATTTCGTGCAGCATGGCGCGCATCAGGGTGGCCTTGTCCTTGCAGTCTCCGTAGCGATGAGCAAATACTTCTGGAGCAGGGTGGGGCTGCCATCCGCCGATGCCGAGTTCGATGGCTACGTAACGAATGTCGCGCTGCACAAATTGAGCGATCGCCTGCATCTTCTGCACTGGCGCAGTCTTGCCTGCCGTCACGGTCGCGACTTGCTGTTTAATCTCCGGGGAAGCGTCGGCCCTGCCGGTCAGCAAGGTGCCATACCATTTCCCCACGTCGTCCCAGGCGGCGAAACCGTTTGCGGCCTTTCCCCCCGGCGGAAAGAAGGTCACGATCATCTGGCCGGCAATACCCACGTAAGGCGGCATCGCGGGTTCGTGGCGGATCTCTTTTACATCAGAAACCGTCCATTGCCAGAGATTGTTACCACTTTCTGACGGCTTCACCTCAGGATGGTTCAACCAGAAATCGCGGAATTCCCAACCAGGCGGCAACTGCAAGGAATAGTGCGTCTCGCGCACCGGATCGTTCTCCTGGAAATACCACATGTCTTGCAGAAAGAACGGGCGTTCTTCCACCTCATACTCATAGCCGACAATGTTGCCAGGATCGGGTGCAGGGATGGTGAGCACGCGGAACTTCACGTCATCGACGAGTTCCCCTCCCCCAGTAAGGGCCCGATCAACGGCATCTTTGTCTTTGACTTCGTAGTCTTTGCCCTGCGCCGGGATGCACCATCCATGCAGACTTTTGATCTTGCGGGAAGGGTTGAAGTAAACGTAGACCGTGCCACGCTCGCGGCCATTGGGGCGCAGAATCTTGTAGGCCTCGCGAATCGTCGTTTTGACTTTATCGATCGAGATGACGGTGACGTTGGTCTCGGAATAAAGCAAAACCGCGTCGGTCTTTTCGTCGTGAGGGGGCAACGGTGTATTGACCTGCGCCCGCATCCAGGGTGGGGCATCAGCAGCGGTAGCATTCGGTACCCCGAAACAAGCGACGACCGCAATGCAAAAAGAAATGAGCTGAACTGCGCGCCAGCTAATTGGCAGCGGATGCTGCAGCAGCTTGCAAGACAATTTGTTGGTCATCTCCGGTCCTCACCGATTGAAAGAATCCCCGCAACGCGGGGTAATACTTGGGCTCGAGCAGGAGAAAGTCCCAAGCCAGTTTCCTCGTCATGTGAAGCGTGGTGCCGTCCTTGTCAACTTTCAAAGCATAGGAGACAACGTGGCCGTTATTTGTTTGGGGCGGCGGAACGCTGCTCACTTGCCAACCCCGGGGGAGTTCGATGGTCACGTCTTCGCTCTTCTCATACGGGTAATCAACATAAATAGGGTGAACGCGGTTGCTGTGTTCAAACGTGTGCTTCTCGACAGCAGTGAAAAGTGCCGCCGGAATGAGAGCGCGCTTCCCCGCGCTCGAAGCCCACCCTGGAACGCTAAGGTCGAATTCCGCCACCAGAGGTGTTTCTGCGTTGCTCCAATCTGGCGTGTTCGTAAGTTCGACTTCTGCTGCAACGGGGATTTGGTTCTTGACTCGGTCTTCCAGAAATTTCTTACGGGCCACCGCATCCGCGTTGCGCACGTCAAGCCGGTGGTACATCGCCTCCAGACCAGTGTAGGTAACCTGCAATTTGCCTTCGAGGTTGCCGGAGTCCGTGAGTCGCAGCTTGGAAACGAGTTGGATGCGGGACTCGGCACTCTCGGGAAGCGTCGTCTGGACCCAAGTGCCGCCATCCTTGTTCAGGCATAGTCCCGGTGTACCGGTCTCGGGCCAGGTCAGCATTCCGAAAGGCGTAAAGGCGGCGCCAGGATCGAAATAGAGATCTTTGCCATTGAGTTTCACGAGCACAACGTTGGCGTTCAGCTTGCGGGGTTCCATCGTCTTGGGGATGAAGAAATATTGGCTCCGGCTGGAGGCCCAGACACCGTACGCATCGAAACCCGCCGCGCGGAGAAGTGCCAGGTAGAGCCACGTGAGTTGCACACCATCACCATATCCACGCTTCCAAAGCTCCTCGACGTTCTGCACTGGCTTTTCTTTGTCGCGTTTTTCCTGCTGCAGAGTCTTCTCCACTTCGTACGAAGTGTTGCGGATCTTCTGCACGCGGTCATAGATTTTGCGCAGCTTGATTTCCGGGGGATCGGTGGGCGAAACGATCTGGCTGACCGCCTGTTCCATTGCCTTCCGCTTGTCAATGAAGGACTCTAGAGAGTCGTACCGCTTCTTGTTGACATGCCGCCAGAACTGGTCCGGCTCGCGGTCCAGATATTCGTCTTCGTAGATGAAATTGACCCGAGCTCTCAGTTCGCTGGGAGGAGGCATGTAGTCCTCGATTTGGAAGGCCGGAATATCGTGCGCCTCCATTCGCAGGATGTGGTCTGGTCCCTCTTTAGGCTCCGAACCGCGGGGAACCCCTTGCCAGGTCCAGCGCAAGCTCATGCGGGAATACTGGGATTTGTAGGGTTTGAGGGAGAATCTTGCGTAGCGAGTGAACAACGGGTCGCTGAGAGTCCACAGCGAATTGTAGATAAACTGATCGCTGAGGTCGTACGTGTAGCGATACTCGATAATGTCACCGACTTGTACGTTGGGAAGGGTGAAAGTTTTCGCCAGATACTTCAGGCCCTGCGCTTTCTCGATGGTCTTTTCGAAGACCTTTCCGTCGAAGTCGACAACGGAACCGTCGGCCTTGCGGGTGGCGGCGTGGACGCTCACGACGTCTTCGCTGGCCCGGTTGAACTCAATCTCAACGTTGGCGTAGCTGCGGCCTTCTTCCGTAAGAATCTTGATCCGCACGTAGTTGTCTTCGTGGGAGGTGCGGCCGTTGTCATCGCGATCCACTTCGCGAAACAAAATGATGGCGGGCGCCCCGGGAGCTTTCGGCTCGCTGGTCATTTTGAGATCTTCAGGAGAAACGGGTGGGAACCCTTGGGCCCACGAAGGAACCGACGAAAGCGCGGCGATCGCGAAGAGGGCCAGGAAAAGTCTGTTCGACCAAGCAGACAGCTTAAACCGAGTAGGCATGGTGCCTCCCACTGCAAAGTTATGAGTCAGCGTGGAGCCCAGGGGCCAGAGGGGGAAAGCAGAGGCCGCAGAGGATAAGCCACGACGTCGGATCTCGTTTTCAGCCGAGCACGCAGGCTTTATGGCACGCGAGATTACAGGTCCGATAGGTCCCTGTCAAGATAGCGTTCGAGATGGTTCCGATGTGACTTCCATCACATATCAGGAGCGACGCCGCTTTTGGCCGCGTCGCGGGTTGTGAATTTGATCCGGTTGCTGGAAGCATGGTGGATCCAATGAGTTGCCGGAGCCGGGGCGCTCTTTTTCTACGAGGTTGCAATTTGCCCCGGAGCTATAATTGCGGCACCCATGCCGTTGGCCTCGGGCACACGACTCAGTCAGTATGAAATTCTCTCGTCCCTTGGGGCGGGAAGCATGGGTGAGGTGTACCGCGCGCGCGATACCCGGCTGGAGCGCGACGTGGCCATCAAAGTTCTGCCGCAGTTCGTCGCGTCGGATCCGGAGCGGCTGCGCCGCTTCGAGGTAGAAGCGAAGGCCGCGGCGGCTCTGAACCATCCCAACATTCTTGCGGTTTATCAAATGGGAACCTACGCCGGGGTCCCGTACCTGGTGTCGGAACTGCTCGAGGGGATGACGCTGGCAGAGGCTGTTCGGCGTGGCCCACTGCCGATGCGCAAAGCGATCGACTACGGCGAGCAAATCGCGCGCGGCCTGGGGGCGGCGCATGAAAAAGGCATCGTCCATCGCGACCTGAAGCCCGACAACCTCTTTGTCACCAAAGACGGGCGCGTCAAGATTCTGGACTTCGGGCTCGCCAAGGTGATGCAGCCCAAGGAATCCGTGGCGAATGTGGCCCTCACCCTCACCATCCCGGGCGTAGCCATGGGAACGATGGGCTATATGTCTCCGGAGCAAGTGCGGGGACTGCCGACGGATTACCGCACTGACATTTTCGCGTTCGGAGCGATCCTTTACGAGATGGTGATGGGGAAGCCGACGTTCGGCCGGCCAACCTCGGCCGATACCATGAGCGCGATCCTGAACGAAGAACCCACTCCCATTTCAGAGCTTGCTCCCGAGACGCCGGTGGGGCTGCAGCGAGTGGTGTTGCGCTGCCTGGAGAAGAACCCGGAGCAACGGTTTCAGTCGGCATCGGACCTGGCGTTTGCTTTGGAAGCGTTATCGGATTCCGGGATCGCTCCCCCATCCGGCGCACATGCGATCAAGCCTGCCTCGGGCAGGTATGGCGCGCCAGAAAAGGACTCGCATAGATTTCGCGCGCTTCTCGTAGTGGCGACGTTGGCGGTTGTGGCCGTCGGGGTGCTCGCTTATTTTTGGATGCAGCCGGCTGCCGCACCCAAGGTGTCGAACTACGTTCAACTCTCCCATGACGGTCAGCCGAAGTCGCTGATTGGGACCGACGGATCGAGACTTTACCTGGGCGTAGGCGTGGGAAGTTCGGGAAGCTTCGCGTTCCATGGGCTCGCGGAAATGTCGGTGACGGGCGGCGACCCGAGACGGATGTCGATTATGCCTTCGGCTGACATGGTTCCGGTGGACCTGTCGCCGGGTGGGGCCGAACTTCTGGTGGTTGACGGGCGGGGCGCGCCTCCGCGAGGGCCGATCTGGAGCCTGCCGGTGCTGGGCGGTTCTCCGCGCAGGCTGGGGGATGCTTCGGGCGAGACGGCCGCGTGGTCACCGGATGGCCAGATGCTGGCATACAGCAATCTGAGTGATCTATTCGTAGCGAAGGCAGACGGGACCGAATCTCGAAAACTGCTTGCCGTGAAGGGCGACATCAAGAATGTGGAATGGTCGCCCGACAGCAGCCACTTGCGATTCGATACCACGGAGAGCGCTGGAACCATCGGGCAGCAACTTACGTGGGAAGTATCCGCGACGGGAACGGACTTGCATCGCTTCCTGGGCGGCTGGCATGATCCGCCGGACGAATGCTGCGGCAAGTGGACGGCGGACAGCAAGTACTTCATATTGCAATCGAAGAATCAGATCTGGGCAGTGCCGGAAAAGAGCGCCTTTCTGCACTCTGAATCGAAGCCGATTGCGCTGACGTCGAGCCCACTGTCCCTTTCGTATCCCCTACCGAGTAGCGACGGCAAGAAGCTGTTCATGATCGGGCAGACGTACCGCGGCGAGTTGATGCGGTACGACGCGAAGTCGAGCCAGTTCGCTCCGTTTCTTGGCGGAATTTCAGGGGAGTATGTTGCTTTCTCAAGAGATGGGCAGTGGGTGACCTACGTTGCCTATCGTGAGGGCTCGCTGTGGAGAAGCAAGGCGGACGGAAGCGAGCGACTGCAACTCACGTATCCGCCGATGTATCCGGTGCTGCCACGCTGGTCTCCGGACGGGAAGAACATTATTTTCTTCGAATTTGCCCTGAGTGCGACGAAGCCGGCGAGGATATATGAGGTTTCAGCCGATGGAGGAAGTCCGCGGCCGTTGATGCCAGATGATCCGCGGCAACAACTGGATCCGAACTGGTCGCCGGACGGAACAAAAATCGTGTTCAGCAATGAATCGAACGATCCGACTTCGGCGATTCATGTTCTGGACGTAGCCAGCCACCAAGTGTCGGAGCTGCCCAGCTCGCAGGGGCTGTATTCTCCGAGATGGTCGCCGGAGGGCCGCTACATTTCAGCCTTCTCGGCGGACTCAATAAAGCTGATGTTATTTGATTTGCAGAACCAGAAATGGAGCGAACTCGCCAACGGCTCGTTGAGTTGGCTAAACTGGTCGCATGACGGGCAGTACGTGTATGTGCTGGATAACCGCGGTAAGAATGCGGTGGTTAGAATTCGAGTCAGCGACCACAAGACGGAACAAGTCGTCGATCTGAAAAGTCTCGCCACGACTGGCCGGTACGGCGCATGCCTGTCTCTCGGCCCCGATGATTCCCCGCTGCTGCTCCGCGATACGGGCACCCAGGATGTGTACTCCGTCGACTGGGAAGCGCCCTAAAGAAGAATCCGGACACCCTCAGGAACGAATCGACGATTGGGAGCGTTCGGGCGGAGCCTGATTCAAGCGGATCGATGACTTCGAATCCAGCGACCTGGCCGGTCGCTCGAGTCGTTTCACCTTATGCTCCAACAGATCGTCGAGTTCCTGGACAAGTTTCGTAAACTTCTCAGGATCTTCTTCCTTGGCGATCTGCTCGCAAAGCAATTGCATGCGCTCTCGTTCTTCCGGGGTCATCGGATCCTCACGGCAGCCCCTTTGCGGGGAGATTTGCATCCCGAAGAGCGCATCAAAATAAACCCGAAAGACCGGGAAAAGTTGCGCACTCTGTCGGTGCGGTGCGGAGCGTTGCGATCGAAATGGTGATTGGAGCAGACTCTCACTCCCATCAGTTCGATCCGCTGTGCTCGGAAGGAGACGAGGCGCGCCGATCCGTGACAGGCTTGCGGCGAAGGAGTTGATTTGCTGCCATTGTCCTGAGGCGTTCAATTTTTTCGTGGATGGCGCTCAGTAATTCTTGCAGGATAGCTTCCAGTTCTCCGTTTGAAGCTTCGGTGACCTGGGCGCACAGGTGTCGAATTCGATCGTCGAGGCGGCGCGTATGCATGGGTAAGAAGTAGGCGCGTCGACCAGTGGCTATGCGGTATGGTGCCCGATTCCGCAAACGCGTTCGATACCCTACATACTGTAGACCACGCGAAAATCGCAGTCTGCGCCGGGCGCGCGGATTGACTCTTTGTTCAAGCAGCAGGCGGATCTACGCCTGGCCTCTGGAATGCGGATACAGGCTTTCCTTTAGGTGGGGCAAATCGATAGCAGTTTGTCAGACGGTTACGCGCCAAATCGTTCCACGGCGCGAGCTTTTGCCTTGGCGGCCTCTTCCTCGCGGTTCTTCGGCGGCGCAGTGGTTTCGAGTGAACGCAGAAGTCGAGTTGAGACCGCGGCAACTTCGTCGACGGCTGCGAGGAACGAGGCTTCGTTTGACTTGGACGGCTTGTTGAAGCCGGTGATCTTTCGGACGAACTGAAGCGAAGCGGAGCGCACTTCCTCGTCGGTGACGGGCGGATCGAAGTTGAAGAGAGTTTTGATGTTTCTGCACATGTTCGGGCCCTCGCTTATCTTATGTTCCCGCGCATACGGGCGGCTAAGACTCTATTTTCCCTCAAGTGGGACCGCGTAGGGAACGCTGCGCAGCGCCGAAAAAAGAGTGCGGTTCTCGCCTCGGATCCTCGGGAGCGGACGGCTGGCGTTCATTCCTCATGCTATAATTCTTTATTCTCAGTCGCTTAGAGCACGGAGGACTGTATCGATAAACGTTTTATCCGCACGAACGATCGTATCCGGGCACGTGAAATCCGCGTGATTGATGACGAAGGGCAGCAGCTTGGCATCATGCCGCCCTACGAAGCCATCAAAAAAGCCCGCGAAAAGAATCTGGACCTGGTTGAGATTTCGCCTACCGCGCAGCCTCCCGTGTGCCGCATCATGGACTACGGGAAGTATCTCTACCAGCAGGAGAAGAAAGAGCGCGAAGCCAAGAAGCACCAGAAAACGATCACCGTAAAAGAGGTCAAGTTCCGGATCAACGTGGACGACCACGATTACGAGACAAAGAAGAATCACGTTCTGCGTTTTCTGGATGAAGGCGACAAGGTGAAGGCGACCATTTTCTTCCGCGGACGCGAAATGACGCGTACCGGGCTCGGCCGGCAGATTCTGGAACGGCTGATTAAAGACGTGGAACCGCACAGCATCGTGGAGTTTCGTCCCCGGCAAGAGGGAAACACGCTGCACGCGATTCTGGCGCCGAAGAAGACGGAAAAGGAACGAGAGAAAGACAAGCAGCGAGAAGAGAAACACAAGGCTGCGGCACAGAGTGCGCCCAGCGTCCCTTCGCCGCAGGTAGCCAAGCCCGCGTCTTAGAGAAGAAACGAATTGCAAGCCGCTGTAACCAGTCTCGCCTGAGCGGTCATCTGACATTCTGCGAGAATGAATAAACTGACGGCCGCGGGCTGAAAGCTGACGGCTGTTCTCTGAGGACTTTATGCCGAAATTGAAAACGCACAAGGGCGCTGCCAAGCGCTTCAAATTAACCGGGACAGGGAAGGTGAAGCGGGGGCGTTCGCACCTGCGTCACATTCTGACGTCGAAGAGCAAGAAGCGGAAACGGAATCTGGGATCTCCCGCGCTCGTGAGCGATGGCGATAAGCGCAAAGTCAAGCGCATGATTCCGTACCAATAAAAGCATTGTTGATTGTGTGATTGCTGATTGTTGATTGAAGACCATATCCGGCGGTGGGTTTCAATCAGCAATCAGAAAATCATCAATCAGCAATTGCTTCCAGCGTGTGAAGAGGCCAGAGATCGCCATCTCGGCGAATCGCCCTTACCTCCAGCCGCCAGTACGATGAAACCAAAAAGGAGAACACCATGCCTCGTGTAAAACGCGGGACTAAACGCCGCGCCAAACGCAAAAAGATATTAGACCGCGCAAGCGGGTACTTCCTTACCAAGTCGAAGCTGTACCGCTCGGCAAAAGAAGCGGTGGAGCGCGGACTGAAGTTTGCCTACTCCGGACGCAAGCAGCGCAAGCGGCAGTACCGCTCGCTGTGGATCGTGCGCATCGGTGCGGCCGCCAAGCTGAACGGGATGAGCTATAACCAGTTCATTCATGGATTGAAGCTGGCGGGCATCGAACTGGACCGCAAGATTCTGGCGGACCTGGCGGTGAAAGATCCGGCGGGATTTGCCAGCCTGACGACGCAGGCCAAGAGCGCGATCGCGGCGGCGTAGCGACGGCTTCCGGTTCCGGAACAACTGGCTTCTCATTTCGTATCGTTATCCATTTAGCTTTGTCATTCTGAGCGAAGCGCAGAACCTGTGCAGTTCGTGGCGAGTTGCATAGATCCTTCGCGCAAAATGCACGCTCAGGATGACAAGGTGTAATTTCAGACAACGGTAGTCCAGGTCATCGTGGCATACACCGTTCCCAAACTGACTGACTATTCGGCAGCGACACTGGAGAAGGCTGCGGGCGCGTGTATCGGCGCGTGTGCGGGAGAGGCTGCCGAGGTTCGCAATGACGCGGAACTGAAAGGCTTTCGCGACCGGTGGATAGCGCGCAAGAACGGAATCCTGACACAGATAAATGAGTTGTGGCTTAAGGGCGCGCCGAAAGAGGCGAAGCGCGAGGCCGGGATTCGCGTCAACGAATTGAAGGCGCGGATTACGCAACTCGTGGAGGGCGCGCATGTCGCGGGTTCCGGCGGGGATTCACTTGCGGCCGAACGTGTCGACATTTCCCTTCCAGGCGTGCGGCGTCCAATTGGGGCGGAGCATCCGGTGATGCGGACGTGGCGCGAGATTGTGGGCGTCTTCCAGAGACTCGGCTACTCGGTTGCCGAGGGCCCTGTCGTCGAGACGGATTATTACAACTTCGAGGCGCTGAATTTTCCGCCGAACCATCCGGCGCGGGATACGCAGGATACGCTGTTCATCGCGGGGCAGCAGGCCAAGCCACAAGGCGAACGGCTGCTGCTGCGCACGCATACCTCTCCGGTGCAGATTCGGACGATGGAGAAGATGCGGCCGCCGATTCGTATTGTGATTCCGGGGACGGTGCATCGCAACGATCCTCCGGATGCGAGCCATTCGCCGATGTTTCATCAGATCGAAGGGCTCGCGGTCGACACTAACATCACCTTCGGCGATTTGAAGGGGACGCTCGATCACGCCATGAAGGCGTTGTTCGGGTCGTCGGTGAAGACGCATTTCCGGCCGTCGTTCTTCCCTTTCACCGAGCCCAGTGCGGAGTTGTATGTCACCTGCTTTATCTGCGGCGGAAGCGGGAAGCGCGGCGCTGACCCTTGCCGTCCCTGCAAGCAGACGGGATGGATTGAAGTGCTGGGATGCGGGATGGTCGATCCCAACGTGTTTGAGTTTGTGAAGGACAACGGGTATGACCCGAAGAAGGTGTCGGGATTCGCGTTTGGCATGGGTGTGGACCGGCTCGCGCTGCTGAAGTATGGCGTCGATGATCTGCAGTACTTCTTTCAGGGGGATGTGCGGATCTTGCAGCAGTTTTCGTAAAGCAGCTCTTAGCTATTAGCTCTTGGCTTTTAGCTAGCTAGAGGCTAAGAACTTAAGAGCCAAAAGCTGATCTCATGAAACTTTCTCCACTATGGATTCGCGATTTTGTTGATCTCGCGGTCGACGACCGGCGGCTGGCTGAGGACTTGACCAATGTTGGGATTTCGGTCGAGGGGATCAGCGGGACGGGCGCCGATACCGTGTTTGAGATGGAGATTGGGACGAATCGCCCCGATGCGATGAATCATTACGGAGTAGCGCGGGAGGCGGCGGCGATTTATGATCTGGCGCTCAAGGCGCTCGATCCGAAGGTCTCCTCAGCGGCCAAAGCCGCGACTTCGAACGGGCCTGACGCGGCCCTGAAGGGCCGCTCTTCCACTTACGGCTCGCCCACTTACAGCTCGTCCCCTCACAGTTCGTCCATTCACAGTTCGGCTAGTAACAACTCGTCCGCGACCACGGATGAGGCAACGCCATTCCCGATCACCGTCGAGGAACCGGCGCTTTGTCCTCGATTCTCGGCGCGGGTGATTCGCGGGACTCGCATTAAACCTTCGCCAGAGAATATTGCGCACCGGTTGCAACTGCTCGATCAGCGGCCGATTTCGAATGCCGTCGACGCTACCAATTACGTTCTGTGGGAGATGGGCAAGCCTACGCATGTATTTGATATGGACCTGCTTGAGGGTGGAAAGATTATCGTGCGGAAGGCGCGGGACGGGGAGACGCTGAAGACCCTCGATGGCGTGGAGCGCAAGCTGACTTCCGAAGATCTCGTCGTGTGTGATGCCAAGAAACCGGTAGGGCTGGCCGGAGTGATGGGCGGATACGAAACGATGATTACCGACGAAGACTCGGAATATCGTGATCGAGTCGGCATGGTGGGATCCGCGGATTGTGCGGAAGATGTCGCGGCGGCATGGGATCCACACCGACGCGTCGCACCGGTTCGAGCGCGGCGCGGATTTTGAATCGACCGCATTGTCGTGCGATCTCGTGGCCCGAATGATTCTGGAGTCAGGTGGCGGGGAGCTGGTTGGCGACGTGGTCGATGTGGTCTCGAAGGCGATGGACCAGGCTCCAGTGGTGCTGCATGTAAGCGACGTGCGGCGCATTCTGGGTGCGGGCCTGGACTCGGGACTGATCTATCAGCTGCTGAAGCGGCTCGGCTTTTCGCTGATTCCTGAGGGGCAGAGTGACGCGACGTTCCGCGTGCACATCCCGAGCTGGCGTTTGGATGTGGAACGCGAGATCGATGTGATCGAAGAGATCGCGCGGTTGCACGGGTACGACAAATTTGAGAACACGCTGCCGGCGTACAGCGGGGCAGTGGTCGAGTTGCCACATGCGAAGATCGACGCGACGTTGCGCGAGCGGGCCCTCGCGCTCGGATACAACGAGGCTCTGTCATTAACCTTCATTTCGCATGCCGACGCGGAAAAGTTTTCATCGGCGAAGGTTCTGGAGTTGGAGAATCCTTTGAGCGAGGAAGCCTCGGTGATGCGGAGTTCGCTGGCTCCGGGTATGCTCGACATGCTGGCGTGGAATTTGAATCGCGATGTGGCGGAGGCGCGGCTGTTCGAGATCGGCTAACGTGTATGAGTTGTCGGGAGAGACGCGGGTGGAACCGAGGCGCGCTTGTCTGGGCGCCACGGCGGCGGCCGTACGCGGCTCGCTGCCTGCGGGTGGCGCGCTTGATGTAAGCAAGGGCGAGCAGGCGGCGGCGACGGAGACGTTTCGCGGATTCAAGGGCGACGTGGAAAACTTGCTGGCGCCGTTTGCTTCTTATCTAAGCTTAGATCGGAAAACCGCGGAGTATTTTCATCCTGAACGTTCGGTGCGGGCAAAGATCGACGCCGTGGTCGTAGCTCAGTTCGGACAGATTCATCCGGAGGTCGTGGCGGCGCGAAAGCTGCGGCAAGACGTGTACCTGGCAGAACTTGATCTCGAGAAGTTATACGAACTGGGCTTGCGGCCAGTGCGGTTTCGAGCACTGGGGAAATATCCGGCCGTGGAGCGGGATTTTTCCTTTATTTTTTCTGACGATATCCCATTCATCGAAATGCGGAAGACGGTGGCTGAGTTGGATATTCGCGAGGTGAAGGGCTTCCGTCCCATGGAGATCTTTCGCGGCGGCTCGATTGCCGCCGGAAAATATTCTGTGTTGTTGCGAGTGCGGTTTCAGTCCTCAGACCGCACGCTGCGCGAGGATGAAGTGGCGCAGTGGTCGGGAAAGATTGTGGCGGCGCTCGCGGGGCTGGGCGGGGTGCAGAGGGTTTAGGAAGTCCGGGGATGTCCCTCAGGGGCTAAAGCCCGGATTCATATTTGGGCCCAGATCGCAGCGCTGAAAGCGCCGCGCCACCCAAAAGCGCTTCTCCTGCCGCCACCAAGCGCAATATTCATCAGAGCCACTGAGAGCAATCTTCCACTGGCGCCGCCTAGCCTAGAGCATTCTTCGCTAACGCCACTAAAAGCAATACTCACCGGCACGCTCAGTGCACTGGCCCCCATTACTTTTCCAGGATCGACGGATCCAATTCTCTCACCGAGCTAAGGCCGCTTAGGCCCATGGTCAGGTCCAGGTCGGCCAGGAAATTCTGGACGACGTCGCGCACACCTTGCTCGCCGGCGATGGCGAGTCCCCAAATATAGAGACGGGCCAGCAGGACGGCGCGCGCGCCGAGAGCCAGGGCTTTGATCGCGTCCGCGCCATAGCGGATGCCGCTGTCGAAGAGGATGGGGATTTTCTGTTGGATCGCGTCGGCTACGCGGGGGAGCGCATCGAGCGCTGCGATGGCTCCGTCGACCTGGCGGCCTCCATGGTTGGAGACGATGATGGCGTCGGCTCCGTGATCGAGCGCGAGGCGGGCGTCGTCGGGATGGAGAATTCCTTTCAACACAATGGGTAATTTAGTTTGCTGGCGCAGCCATGCGAGATCGTTCCAGGTCAGCGCGGTGTTCGAGAACAGTCCTGCCCAGAGGCGAATCGCAGCCGTGGGATCGGCGGCCGGCGGTTGCGACAAGCGCGAGCAGAACACGGGATCGCTGAAGTAGTTTGCGAGTCCGTCGCCATGGAGGAACGGAAGGTAGGGATGATGGAGGTCGCGTTCGCGCCATCCCAGCATCGCGGTGTCTAAGGTGACGACGAGAACGGAGTAGCCTGACTTTTCCGCGCGCTGCAACAGGCAGGCGGTGAGTTCGTGATCTTTGCCCCAGTAGAGTTGGAACCAGCGCGGGGCGGCGTCCATGGCTTGAGCGACTTCTTCGATGGGGCGGGACGAGACGGTGCTGAGAACGAAGGGAACGCCCAGCGATGCGGCAGCGCGGCCGACAGCGACTTCGGCTTCGGGATGAATGATGTTTTGCACGCCCACGGGGCCGAGCAAGACTGGCGCCGGCAGAGTTTGACCGAAGAGTTCGACGGTGAGGTCGCGCTGGGAAACGTCGCGCAGCATGCGAGGGACGATCTGCCAGCGATCGAAGGCGGCGAGGTTGGCGCGGGCGGTGCGTTCGGCGGATGCGCTTCCGGCAACGTAATCGTAGGCTTGCGGCGGGAGAACCTCGGCAGCCTTCTTTTCGAGTTGCGCGAGCGGAATTGGAACCGAGACCTTCTGGCCCGCGAGGCCGAGTTGGTAGATCTCGAACTGGCGCTGCATGCCGGGGCTGGCGGAGTTGGGTTTAGGGATGGAGTGGGGCGAATCGGGCATGGGCCTCCTCGGGCCTTCATGAGCGGGGATCATTCTATACGGTGAGTTCTTCCGACGGCGAAATCCCGACTTCTGCGGCAAAGGACGCGGCAGAAATGGGGCACCCGGCCGGGATTCCCCCAACACACTAAAGAGCGTGAACCACAAAGGGGCGAAGGTACACGAAGGAGAACCGACACTATCTCTCCCCGAGTTGTCTTTGACGCTTCAGGTTTTTCGATTTGCTGCCGATAGTACAGACGTGGGAAACACTTCTGGTGGACAAGCTGCAGCGCGGGCCCGGGTGGTGGATGTGAGGCCGCTGCGGTATGTAGCGCGGCAACCGATCTTCGACCGGGACGAAAAGGTGTTTGGATACGAACTGCTGTTTCGCGACGGCCTGGAGAATGCGTTTCACAGCGACTCCAATGAAGCGTCGCGGGCCACCCTGGACCGGACCCTGCTGATGGGACTGGATGTGTTGTGCGACGGGCGGCGCGTTTGTAAATTGCACGCGGGACACGCTGATCAAAGGGCGTTGATCAAGCAGTTCGGGCCATGGCGATGCCGGATGCTGGCGAAAAAGATTGAGGCCCGGGCGGAATTTGTGCGAGCGCGGGATCAGGGGTTCGTGTATTTCCAGGGGTATTTTTTCCGGCATCCGGAGATGATGAACACGCGCGTATGCCGGCAAACCGGATGAACTATCTGAGAATGCTGCAGGAAGTATCGCGTCCAGACCTGGAATTGCCAGACCTGGAATTGCCAGAACTGGAGAAACTGATCAAGGCAGAGGCGTCGGCCTGCTAACGGCTGTTGCGGTATTTGAATTCGGCGATGTTTGGATTTGGAAGTGGGATCCATTCGGTGCGGCATACCCTGTCGATGCTAGGAGAACGCGACGTGAGACGCTGGGTACGGCTAGTGGCGGCCGCGGGCGAGGAGAAGACCAGCGATTTGGTGCTGTCGGCGCTGGTGCGGGGGCGGTTTGGCGAATTTCTAGCACCGCGAGTGCGGCACGGGGAGTCGGACTTATTTTTGATGGGATTGTTGTCATTGATCGACGCCACGATGGAAATGCCGATGGCGGAAGTGCTGGAGAACATTCCCCTGGATCATGCGACCAAGGCGGCCCTGATGGGGAAGCCCAGCGAGTTGCGCCCCGTGTTCCAGTTGATGCTGGCGCATGAAAGCGGCGGGTGGGCCGCGGAGGAGGAGTTGTGCCGGAGCCTGCGACTGGCGCCGGAGGAAGTTGCTGGGTTTTACGGGCAGGCGCAGGAGTGGGCGGGCGAGGTTTCGACCGGGGAGTGAGGAGCGGCTTCCGGACTCCGGGCATCCGGATTTGCAGAGAATTAGGATTCTGGACGCGAACGTGAAACCTCTTAGGCATGGCCTCCTGTGCAAAATGTGGGTGAATGGGGCCTTGCGCGGTTGGGCAAGGGCGAGTACCATAAAGTTGTTCTCATTTAGGCCTCGTTCCCGCGCAGGCCTTCCGCGCCAGCCGATCCGAGGCGGCGCCTGACGGATCCGATAAAACGGAAAATCGATACTGAGTCAAAAATTTAAGGTTTCGTTCTCGAATAGCAGTTCGTTTGGAGAGTTGGGGTTCGTTCCATAGTGTGTTCCAGTCGCTACCCGCAATTGCGTAGATCCGATTTTGTGTGATGGGCGGAGCTTTGCCTGAAAGGGCGGGATCGGCGACTGGCGGGGCCTTTGGGATCTGTAAAATTCTGCAATATACACGCAACATTTGAGAGGACTATGAACGCAGGACCAGGAAGACCCTCCGGCGGTGGCGGAAGACGAAGGCGGCGCGGTCGCCGTCCCCATAACCAGCGCGGACAGCGGCCCGGACCGGGCTTGAGCCGGGAAAATAAAGACGGCATCTATACGGCGCCGATGGATCACAGCTATCGCGCGGCACTGGCTGGCGGCAATAACAACGGCCACAAGGGTGGCGGACGGCAGAGGCCGGGGTTTGCGGCGCAATATCCCCAGCCCGAACCGGAACCGTTACCGGCGAGCACCGAGGACACGAATTCGCGTATCTTTGCCTTCATTGAAGATCTGTTCTTCATGGCGAAGATCCAGGAAACGGCGCGCAAGCTCAATGTGAAAGTTGAGTTCGTGAAGTCCGACAAGGATCTGATGGAGAAGATGTCGCAAAACGGCGACGAGAAGCCCTCCCTGATTATTTTCGACCTGAACCTGGCGAGCGTGAAACCACTGACCCTGATTCCGAAGCTAAAGAGCAAGCTGAAGAAGGGGACGTCGATCATTGGGTTCCTATCGCATGTACAGGGAGACCTGAAGCAGAAGGCCCACGAAGTGGGTTGCGATATGGTGCTGCCGCGGTCGGCATTCTCACAAAACCTGCCGCAGTTGTTGCGCAGGCATGGTGCGCCGGAGGATGTGGAGCCGACAGTTCAGTAAGCGAGGCATCCGCTTTCGCCTTCGGAGCCTCATATTTCGGCCCAACTCTGCTTGTTCTGACCTGTGGAGAGCCGTACTATGCTTTCGTTGACCTGCCCTTTTCATCCGCGTAAGATTTGCTTCCTGTGATCGGCCAGACAATTTCGCACTACCGAATTGTTGAGAAGTTGGGTGGCGGCGGAATGGGAGTTGTGTATAAGGCCGAGGACACCCGCCTTCGCCGCTTCGTTGCCCTGAAATTCCTGCCTGATGACGTGGCCCGCGATCCCCAGGCGCTGGCACGCTTTCGACGAGAAGCGCAGGCTGCGTCCGCTCTGAATCATCCCAACATCTGCACCATCCACGACATCGGCGATCAGGACGGACATGCCTTTATCGCCATGGAGTTCCTGGACGGAATCACTCTGAAGTACCAAATCGGGGGCCGGCCGGTCGAGATGGACATGCTGATCGGCCTGGCGATTGAGATTGCTGACGCGCTGGATGCAGCACATTCGGAGGGAATCGTTCACCGCGACATCAAGCCCGCGAACATTTTTGTAACCAAACGCGGCCACGCCAAGATCCTGGATTTTGGGTTAGCGAAAGTCTCTCCTCCGACCATCTCGTCGAGCCAGATCGGTTCGGCCAACACGCAGACGCGCTCGATGGACGAAGAGCACCTGACCAGTCCCGGCTCCACGCTAGGCACGGTCGCCTACATGTCGCCGGAGCAGGCCAAGGGCAAGGAACTGGATTCGCGCACCGACCTGTTCTCGTTCGGAGCGGTGTTGTACGAGATGGCAACGGGGACACTACCTTTCCGCGGGGATACTTCCGCGCTGATTTTCCATGCGATTCTGGAGCGCGCTCCGATCCCTCCGATCCGACTGAACCCGGATCTTCCGGCTGAACTGGAACGGATCGTCAGCAAAGCTCTGGAGAAAGACCGCAACCTGCGGTACCAGCATGCGGCCGACATGCGCGCCGACCTGCAAAGGCTGAAACGCGACACCGAAAGTGGGCGCACGGTGGCGGCTGGTTCGGGGCCGATAGCGGCTGTTCCAGAGACGAGCCCAACGCCAGCCTTCTCCGTACCTCCAACGCATGCTTCTTCGCCTTCGCTAACCCCGGCGGCATCCTCGTCAGCGGTAAGCAGCGTCGCTCCGGCAAAGAGAGCTGGAAAAGTTCCTCTCATGGCCGCCGTTGTACTGGTGGTTGCCGCGGCCATAGTTGGCGGGTTCTACTTTCGTTCAAAACACACCACAACGCTCACGGAAAAGGACAGCGTTCTGTTGGCGGATTTTGTGAATACCACGGGGGACGCGGTTTTCGACGGCACGCTGAAACAGGCGCTGGCCGTACAACTGGAGCAGTCTCCTTATCTGAATGTTTTTCCTGATTCGAAAATTCGCGAGGCTTTGCAGTACATGGGCCGTCCCGCAGATGAGCGCCTGACGAACGACGTGGCCCGGGAAATTTGCCAACGCCAGGGCGTCAAGGCCATGCTGACTGGTTCGATTGCCAGCCTGGGCAAGCATTACGTCATCGATTTGGCAGCCGTGAACGCGCAGAGCGGTGATTCGCTGGCCCGCGAGCAGGTGGAGGCGGACAGCAAAGAGCAAGTGCTGAAGTCGCTGGATACGGCGGCCTCTAACCTGCGTCGGAAGATGGGGGAGTCTCTGGCGTCGGTGCAGCAGTATGCCAAGCCGCTGGAACAGGCGACCACATCTTCGCTGGAAGCGCTACAGGCTTTCAGTTTGGGACAGGCCAAGCATCAGAAGGTTGACGACGACGCGGCCATTCCACACCTTGAGCGCGCGGTGGAATTGGATCCGAACTTTGCCATGGCTTATGCCACGTTGGGGGTCTGCTACAACAATACGACGCGGCTCTCCCAAAGCCAGGAGGCGCTAAAGAAAGCGTACGAACTGCGGGACCGGGCCAGCGAGCGCGAGAAACTATACATTCTGGCGCATTACTACGACGAAGTCACCCTCGATCCCGATAAAACGTTGGCGGTCTATGCGGAATGGAGACAGACCTATCCTCGCGACACGGTCCCTTACGATAATGCATCCTTGGTGTACAGCGCGATCGGACAACACGAGAAGGCGCTCGACTTCGCCAGCCAGGTGATGCGCATCGATCCGAAGGACGCCTATGCGTACACCAATCTCGCTTCCTCCTACCTGGCACTGAATCGATTTGATGAAGCCAAGCGCGTCGCCGAGCAGGCGGAAGCACAGCAAGAGGGTAGTATCGGAGTGCGCCAGGTGTTGACCGATCTTGCGTATATTCGCGGCGACTGGGCTACCTACGATCGACTCATCGGTTTGTCGCGCGGTACTCCGAACGAGGGGTTTGTATTGTTTTTCAAGGCATCAGGCCAGGACGCGCTGGGAAAAGTGCAAGCAGGCCGAGAGACCTGGCAACTGGCGCGATCCGTGTTGCTGAACGCGGGAATCAAGGACTTTGCTGCAGCGTTGTTTGACATCGAGGCCGCTAATAACGCACTTCTCGGTTATCCGGCGGACGCTCGGCGCAAAGCGTCGCAGGCCCTTGAAATTTCTAGTAATCCTGATATCCGAGGCTATGCAGCGGCGGCTTTCGCGGCGGTCGGGGATGAGGCGAAATCCTCATCCATCTTCGCGGACTTAGGTCGAGAGTTTCCCGACAACTATTTTTTGCGCGCAGTGCTGTTTCCCATGGTGCGGGCCTGGCAGTATTTGCAAGAAAATCGGCCGACCGAAGCAATCACGGCTCTGGAGCCCATCCGTCGTTATGAATTGGGGGTCGGACCGCACGGAGCGGCTTTCTGGCCGAACCAACTCAGAGGTATGGCCTATCTTAAGCTGCATGATGGCGTAAAGGCTGCCGCGGAGTTCCAGCGCATTCTGGACCATCAGGGGGTATCGGTGACCGATCCGATCTGGCCCTTGGCGCACTTGAATCTGGGCCGCGCCCTCGCGCTACAGGGAAACAATGCCAAGGCCCGAACCGCGTATCAGGATTTCTTCGCCAAGTGGAAAGATGCAGACCCCGATGTTCCCATCCTGAAAGAAGCCAAGTCCGAATACGCGAAGCTGCAATAGCGGCGGAATTCGAATGACTATCCCGAAGACTTGTAATCGTGTCCACTCCCGGACGCTAGAGTCCGAGATCGAACACTCCGACCTCCGCAAAGGGTGGGCATTCAACTTAACCAGTCCTTTATCAGCGACATGCTGGGGCGCGCCGTGGCAAGCCAAATGCTCGCTTTCTGGCCGGAGGCGCATGTAGCCATGTTTATTCATGACGTCCGTCTGGCGGTGCGACAGCTGTCCAAGAGCGCGGGCTTTGTTCTTGCTGTGACTCTCACGCTCGCCTTGGGGATTGGGGTCAATACCGCTGTCTTCACCTTGGTGAATGCGTTTCTGTTGCGGCCGCTGCCGTATCCCGATCCTAATCGTCTTGCCGTCCTCGTTCTCCACCAAGAAGGCATCTCGAGCAAGTCGGGGCAGTTCGTGCAAGACGAAAACACCACCCAGGACGGCGAAACCTGGGAGTTGGTTCGGGATAACGTCCCCGCCACCCAAGCCGCCTCCTTCGGAGGGACGAGCGGCGTCAATCTGCAGGCGGGTTCGATCTCGGGGAACAGCGTGCGCTACGTGCAGGACATGCGTGTTTCGGCACACTACTTCGATGTGCTTGGTATCCAACCCTCTCTGGGCCGGGGCTTCACGGAGCAGGAAGACCGTCCCGGCGGACCCAATGCCGTGATCTTGAGTTACGCAATCTGGCAGTCGGTTTTTCACGGCGATGCGCAGGTACTAGGGAGCGAGATCAGGCTCAAGGGAGAGCCTTACACCGTGGTTGGGATTTTGTCCCCGCACGCGCAACCCACGGGAACGGCGGACGTCTTCACTCCCCTGCAGCCCCACCAGAGCGGAGAATGCGGAGGAGACAATTGCGAGATCATCATGCGCCTGGCGCCGGGCGCGACATGGCAGCAGGCCTCCGCTCAACTGGGTCAGCTGCACAAGCCTTCCCTGGACGAGATCGCAAAAGCCAAAGGCCGCGCGTGGTTCTATCCCTCGCCCCTCGACCGCAATCTGGATAATGGCATGCGTAAGCCTGTCCTCGGATTGATGCTGGCGGTGAGCTTGATTTTGCTGATCGCGTGCGCCAACCTCGCAGGGCTCACCCTGGTTCGGATCGCACGCCGGACGCCGGAAATTGCAACCCGCCTTGCGCTGGGTGCAACCCGATGGGCGGTGCTCCGCCAACTTTGGGCGGAGAATCTTGTATTAGCCTTCATCGGCGCGGGAATCGGGCTAGCGCTTGCGCGTGGCATCCTCTCCTCATTGCCGGGATTTTTGCCCAACGACATGCTGCCCCTCGGCGGTTTAGCGATCGATGTTCGTGTGCTGGCGTTCACCCTTGGGGCGTGCCTGTTCACGAGTTTGCTTTTTGGGGCGCTGCCCGCTCTGCAAGTTCGCCGGGTCGATCTCCGGTCATCCATCGCAACTGGCAGCCGCGGCGTTGCGCGAGGCTCGAACCGTCTTCGCCAGTGGCTGATTGGCGGCCAAGTCGCGCTTACCGTTGTGCTGGTCGCGGGAGCGGGTCTTCTGGTTCGCAGTCTGATCTATCTGGAAACGTTGCCGCCGGGCTTCGAGGCCAACAACGTGATGACGGCCAAGGCTTCACTCGATGATGCCCGCTACCGCGACGCCAACGCATTCCACGCTCTGATCGACCGCACCCTGATAGCGATGAAGCAGATTCCCGGTGTCGAAGATGCCGCGGTTGGGCTGAGTGTGCCTTACGAACGCGGCCTCAACGACGGCCTGAAAGTGCTGGACGGAAAATTCGCGGGAAAAGAGTGGGGAGCGAGCACGGCCTACGTAAGTCCAGCCTATTTTCAGGTGCTGAGAATCCCGATTCTTGCTGGCCGCGCCATCGCCGAGAGCGACACGCCAAGTTCGCAGCCCGTTACCGTGGTGAATGTCGACTTTGCCCGCGAGTTCTTCAATGAGCAGAATCCGATCGGCCGCCACATTCAGAATGAGAATCATGTCTACACCATCGTTGGCGTCGTCGCGAATGTAGCCAAGCGCCCCGGCATGAATGGCGACGCGCCGCTGGCGACTGAGCCCGTGTTCTATCTTGCGGCCACCCAGATACCGCAGGATCTCGTCAACCTTGCGCATGTCTGGTTCCAACCGAGTTGGATTGTGCGCACGGCTGCACCGGTGCAGGGACTTACGGCTGCGATGCAATCGGCTCTCGCCCAAGTGGATCCCGGCCTGCCGTTTTCCGGCTTCCACTCGATGAACGACATCCTCGCGCAGAACCTCGTGTATCAGAGAGTGGAGGTGGCTCTCCTCGCGGTGCTCGCGACACTGGCGCTCTTGCTCTCTGCCGTCGGAATCTATGGGCTGGTTTCGAACCTGATTGTGCAACGCACACGCGAAATTGGCATACGCATGGCCCTGGGATCTTCGATTCGTCAGGCGATGATGGACGTTGGTTCCACAGGTGTCGTGGCCGCAGGCTGCGGCCTGATTGCGGGGCTGGCGCTGTCTTTCGCCGCCATGCGTGTTTTGCGCAGCGAACTCTATGGTGTCCGGGACTATGACCCGCTGACTCTCATGGCCGTTCCCGTGGCGATTGCGGTCATTGCCGCCGTCGCGAGTTTCATGCCGACACTGCGGATTACTCGAATCGATCCGGCTGTCACTCTCAAAATGGAATAGCGCGCATCGCCTCTCGCACCATACCCGGGCATGACGGGTGGGGATCCGCTGTGTCTTGCACCGCTATCGCTAATCGCCCTGGAGGCCAGGCAAGCGAGTGCCAGGCGAATTCCCCGATTCACAGGTTCGCGCGCTATTTCGCGGATGCGGCCAAGGTCGCAGGATCCAACTCCACCACCACCCAATAAGCCGCCCGAGGTGCCGCCGTAAATGGAGTCTCCTTGCGGGTAAACGACAGGTAGAGAGCCCGCATCATGCAGACCGCGAAGGTGTCAGGGCGCTCCTGAGTCTGTGCATTTTCCGCGCTGCCGTCCTTTCCGATTCGCAGGAACAGTTCCACCTTGTGCTGGTCGCCGGCGGATTCCTGCAGACACGAATTTTCGAACAGAGCCAATTTCTGCTCGACTTCTTTGCGGAAGGCCTGGCCTTCGGGAGTCTGCAGGTTGTCCTGGGCTTCCTTCCGCGTGGCACGGGCTTGGATCTGCATCGGAGCGGCTTGAGTAGCGGTGTCTCTGTTTTGCTTAAACCATGCCTCCGTAGTCCATTTCTCCTCGCTCCAATTGTCGCCGATGCGCTTGAACGCGGCATCCGCGGCTACCCAGTCCTGGGAGTTCACCGCCATGAGCGCGAAGGAGTTCACCAGAAACATGGAAACCCCGTACTTTTTTTCTAGAGCAGTAAAACCCCTCTGTATGCGAGGCCAGGAAAAGTGGTTGAACTCGGGCTCCTGGCAACCGCAGGCAATTACCTCGGCGATCTGGAAATAGAGAATATCGCCGGCTGCTCCCCCAACTCGGTTGGCCACGCCTTCCGCGAAACGCGCGGCGTCGCCGTCCTGTCCGCTCCACTTAGGGAGAAGATTACTGGCGTAAATTCGGTAGTAATATGAATATTCCGGTTCAAACTTAGCAGCCTGCTCGAATAGAGCCGTAGTCTGGGGCAATTCCCAACTCTGTCCCTGGGCGATTTTTTGCATCGCGATGTACCAGTCGGGGCATTTGGCGGCAAGAGCCGAGTTCTTGTCGAGAATCGCTTTTGCTTTTTCCATGCGCTCGCCAAACAGTTTCCATCCACTCTCGCTCACGCTATTGGCAAAGCCGTCGCCGCGTGCGTCCCAGGCATAGCTTGCATAGGATTCGGCTAGGGCGATTATTGCTGTAACTGAGTTGGGATTACGCTGCCCCCAGGTTTGGACAAGCTCCATATGTCGTTGCCAATCATCCTGCGTGGGATGACCGGGTTGAGGAGAATCGAGTCCGATGTAGATATTGCGCAGCTTCCACGCCCCGCCGGGAAATCTTGCCTTACTGGCACGGGCAGCGTCTGCCAGGCAGTCCAGTTCCGCGAATTTTTCTTGCTTGAGCAGTTGGGCAATGGCAGTACGGTATTCGTCTAACGCGCGAACGTCGGTCGTGGTGTCGAATTCTGCATCGGAGAATGCACAGGGCCGGGTAACGCCTTGATCTCTTCCAACAGAGGCAGACGCACGTGTGCCATGGAAAACTACGAGCAGAACCATCGCTGTGCTCACGACACGGCCAGCGGCGGTAAGTGTATGGAAGAAGTGCTCGAGACGGGGCAACCAACAGCTGCGATAGCTCATAATGAGCTCCAGTGCGAAGGTTTGATCTCGCCAAAAGCTATAGATCTGCTTGATGCTACTAAGCGAGGAATGCAGTGTCGACGTTACCTTGGTGAAGGGTGAACGCAGGATGAGATCGGCTTTGTGGCATAATCTGCCGTTCTCCTCGCCACCGATCAGGGCAGCCGAAAAGCTGCTCGGGGTCTGCGGGAGAGATCGCGGTCATGCGAAATCTGAAAATCATTCTTGGTATCGCTGTCCTTGTTCTGGCGGTCAGGACGGGCTGGGAGGTTGGTTCGGCAGTGGTCGCCAACATGAACTTTCAGGAGGCCCTGGGCGACATGGGATCACAGGCGGGTGCTCATGTTGGCGTGGTTGTGCCTCCGGACTCAGATGAGGACGCAGTTCGTGCGGTAATTCGCAAGGCGAAAGAACACGGCCTTGAACTTGAGTGGTTACGGTGCGGCGGGTGGGCTCCCGAGAAACGTCAACCCTGTACCTCGCGGCGGACTATACGGCGCCAATCAATTTGGTGTTGTTTTCGTTCAACCTCCATTTTGTTCCATCGAGCGAGCGGAACGGCATCTGAGCTATCCCGGAGGCCAGCCGAGCGTGCGTCCTCCGAGTAGGTGTACGTGGAGGTGGAAGACCGACTGTCCAGCGCCGGGGCCGACGTTGAGGACGGTGCGGTATCCCTGCTCGATGTTGCGCTGGCGGGCGATCTGAGCGGCGGCGAGATGGCAGCGGCCGATGATCTCTGCGTCGGTGTCTTCGGCTTCTTTCAGTCCCGCAAAATGTTTCTTGGGAATAATGAGGACGTGCGTGGGCGCCCTGGGGCTGATGTCTTCGAAGGCGAAGACGTGGTCGTCTTCGTAAACCTTCTTCGCGGGAATCTCGCCGCGGATAATGCGGCAGAAAAGGCAGCTGGAATCGGTCATGGGCTAAGTTTCCATCGGATGGCGGATCGGGTCAAGAGCATGGGTCGGTTGGGAGGTGAGATCTCCAGATTGATGCTTCGCCGCTCTGGCTGGACGCAGGCGGGGGCGCCCGCGCCACATAAGGCTAGTCCAATCGCACAAGGAAGACTGCGCCTTCGGGAGTTTCGGCTTCGGCGGCCAGTTTCTGGGCACGTTCGTGGTCATCGTCGAGGACGCGGACGCGCACCCACCAGTCTCCCGCCGGGCTGTTGAAACACAAGACTTTGGCCGTGTGATAGCGGCGCTGCAGGTGATCGGCGACCCTCCTGGCAGCGGGCTCGTGGGGAAAACCGCCAATCTGCACTGCCCATTTTCCGGGGGCCCCAGGGGTTGCAGCGGACTGCATCAATTCGACTTTTACTTCGGCGACTCCGGGCTTCCAGATGTCGAGCTTCTGTGCGGCAGCAAGAGAGAGATCGACGACGCGGCCGGGAATGAAGGGGCCGCGGTCGGTGATGCGGACCAGAGCATGCTGCCCAGTCTTGACGTTGGTGATGCGCACGATGGAGCCGAGCGGATAGGTGCGGTGCGCCGCCGTCATGGCGTGCATATTGTAGACTTCGCCGTTTGATCCGCGGCGGTTGTGATAGGGCGGACCGTACCAGCTGGCGAGTCCGGTCTCGGTAGCCAGGGGCTTGGCATCGGCGGGGAGAGTGGGCTCGGCGAGGTCCGCGTCGCTGTCAGCTCCTTCTTTGGGCTTGGGTGCATTCTCTCTTGTGGCTGGTACGTTTGCCGTAGGCTGCGACGTCGGCGATTCGGTCATTGAGGCCGGAGGCGGGGGCGGAGGGACATTCACGTGCGCCTGTTTCGGATGGCCGCAGGCACTCAGCAACAACAGCGTGATGAGGACGATCAGGAACATGACGATGCTGGCGAAGCGATCGCGGCGGCGTGGCGAGCCTGCGGATCGCATGCGCGACTGCACTATTTGGGCGGGTGGTGGTGTTGCTCCATGTAGTCGGCAAATTCGTTGAGTTTCTGCGAGGCCGTGCGCAGGGCCTTGGTGGAGTGCGTGCGCACTGCCGGCACAACCTCGTCGTTGAGGTACTTGATGAATTCCGGAATCTCTTTTTCCAGGCGCTCGGCGGCTTCGCCTATGGTTTGGCTGACACGCGCCGAAGCGTCTTCCACCTTGCGGTTGAAGTCGTTCATGGTGCTCCTCGTAATGACTGGGCGTGAATGGATTCACGCGTGTTGCGGATTGCCAGGCTGGGCTATTATTTCGTGCCTCAAGGGCCGGGTCAATGGCGAGCCGGGAAATTCGGTGGTTCGCGGGGAGCTTCGCGCGGATCGCGGAGGCGTAGATCAGGCTCTTCCCTGCTGTAAAATGCGGGCTCCGGGAATGAGTTCACAGGCGAAATTGGATATCGAGTTACGCGAGCAAGTGTTTCGCACTCGACTGCTCGCGTGGTATGACGGGCATGCGCGCCATCTGCCGTGGCGCGAGAGTCGCGATCCATACCGAGTGTGGCTGTCGGAGATCATGCTGCAGCAGACGCGGGTAGCGGCGGTGATTGCGCATTATCACGAATTTCTGCGGCGGTTTCCGAGCGTAGAGAAGCTGGCTCGCGCGCGGGAGGCTTCGGTTCTCGCGGCCTGGAGCGGTCTGGGATATTACCGGAGGGCGCGCATGCTGCATGCGGCGGCGAAGGTTGTGGTGCGGGAGCGCGGTGGGAGGTTTCCGGAGACGGCTGAGGAATTGCGGGAGTTGCCCGGCGTGGGGCGTTATACGGCGGCGGCAATTGCCAGTATCGCATTTGGTGAAGCGGTCGCGGTGGTGGACGGGAATGTGGAGCGGGTGCTGCAACGGTTTTCGGGACAGCAGTTGGGTGGGGAGGAATTGTGGTTTGCGGCTGAGGCTTTGCTGGATCGGAAACGTCCCGGAGATTTTAACCAGGCGATGATGGAATTGGGGGCCACCATGTGCACGCCGCGAGCGCCTTCTTGTCTGACTTGTCCGGTGGTGGATTTGTGTGCGACGCGCGGCGAGTTAGAGGGATCGGCGAAGAAGTCGCGACAGAGGAGACGGGAAATTCATTACGCGTTGGCTTGCCGCGAGGGCAAAGTGTTTCTGGTGCAAAGAGCGCTGGACGCGCGACTGATGGCGGGGATGTGGGAGTTGCCGGAGGCGAATGGTCTGCAAGAGAAGGGCACGCTTGCGTTCACGGTCCGCCATTCGATCACGACTACGGACTATACCGTACGCGTTTGGAGGCATGACGCAGCGGCGGAGCTACCGGGCAAGATGATCACTCTTCCCCGCTTGCCCAGGCTGGCGATGACCGGTCTCACCCGCAAGATTCTCCACCGCGCCGGCCTGATGACCGCGAGGAACGTGCAGCGGGTCGCGCGATCCCCCAAAGTATTTCTATGAGCCACTATCGATGCTTCCCGCGTTAATCTCTGTCTGCGTACTCAGTTCGCAGTGCGGGTCTGCTCAAGACGCAGCGAGCTCGGAGACGCCACAGCAGGCTGAGGTTGTCCTGGTTAAGCTGTCGCCGCCTTTCTATGCACCCCCTGGCGCTTCAAGCACGAATCGGGGGGACGTTGAGGTGTACGTTCACGTCAGAAAGGATGGCAGCGTCGCGTCCGTGGAATTGCTCAGTTGACACCCGGTGCTTGCTCCAACAGCGCTTGAGAGTGCGCGGAAATCTCGGTTTGAATGCCGAGGTTGCGGCGATGCAGTCAGCCCATATCCGATGACTTATACATTCGGATTTCTTGACGACGGGAAATCCAAAGAAGTTGTCACGGAGAAGCCAGCCCTCTCAGCCAAGTGCCTGTTCCTATGGAAGTGTGGGATTAAGCGCACAACCAGTTGGCAGTGCCCTGATAGTCGTCCGACGGAAATGACAGAACCCCACGGCCACGTGATCATCCTTGTATCGATTGTGTGTGTTGAAACGCAAAGCGCTCGTGAATCAACCTTAGCTCTTGGGTCATCGAATCGAAGGTGAGGTTGGAGGCTTTGGAGGAACATCCAAAGGAGAAATGAATGACCGCATTGGCGTCCGGGGCGAAGGCACCGGAATTTGATTTGAAGACTTTGGACGGGAAGCGGTTCTCGCTGAGCGACGAATTGGCTCACCGACCCGTGGTGCTGGTGTTTTTCAAGGTGTCGTGTCCGACGTGCCAGTATGCGCTTCCTTTTTTCGAGAGGCTGCATAAGGCATACGGGCATAACGGTGTCACGCTGGTGGGCGTTTCCCAGAACGACGCCCGGGAAACGGCTGCATTCAACAAGGAGTTTGGCGTTACGTTCCCTGTGCTGCTCGACGACCCACGTTCCTATGCTGCTTCGAATGGGTACGGACTCACGAATGTTCCCACGATCTTCTGGATCGCGCAGGATGGGGAGATTGAGGCTTCGAGCGTGGGGTGGATGAAGAAGGATTTTGAGGAAATCAACAAGAAGATGGCTGAAGCCGGCAAGAGCGCTCCCGCGGTGATGTTCAAGCCGAGCGAGGACGTGCGTGATTTCCGGGCGGGTTGAGGGTCGAAGAACTAGCCGCCGGGTCGGCGGCTGAAAAATCGCAGAGCTTGCGCTCGGCGGACGGGCGAGTCACCCGTCCCCACACAAGCAAGCCAAGCTCACCGCAAGAGAGCACAGAGGACACTAAGGGCAACCGCGCATCGGGACACGTCCCGGCGTGTCCTTTGTCCGAGAGTGGGTGCACTCTCGTGCTCTCTGAGCAGTGACTTCTGATATGTCCTCTGCTAACCCTCCTTTAGAATTCTTGTAGAACTTCACAAAAAAGCCTTCCAGCAAGCGCGCCGCTTGGTTTGGGGGGAGAGACCTGTTTATGCAAGGAACGCTGAGAACTGTTTCAGCCTATCTGCTCGTGTGCGCCAGCCTGTTCGCATGGGCCGATGGCGCCGGCGCTGGTGGCTCGAAGGGCGCGAAGATCGCGCCATCGGTGAAGCTGCCAGGGCCCGCGTTTGTGGCGCTGGAGACGATCACTCCGGATCATATTCGCTGGCACGTGCGTTATCTGTCGCATGATCTGCTGGAAGGGCGCGGGACCGGGCAGCGCGGCGGCGACATTGCCGCGGAGTACATCGCGACCCAGTTTGCCGAATACGGCCTGAAGCCGGCCGGCGATCACGGTACGTACATGCAGAAAGTGCCGCTCGTCGGAATCACGACTCTGCCAGAGACCACATTTTCGCTCGTTCCCAAGCAGGGCGAGACCATGAATCTGAAGCCGCTCGACGAATATGTCGCCTACGACCAGACGCAGCAGGCGCAGTCCGACGTTGATGCGGAGATCGTTTTTGTCGGATACGGAATTGAGGCGCCGGAGTACGGCTGGGATGACTACAAGGGCCTCGACGTCCACGGCAAAGTCCTGCTGATGCTGGTGAACGAACCGCCCTCGGACGATCCCAAGTTCTTCAAGGGCAAGGCGCTCACCTACTACGGGCGCTGGACCTACAAGTATGAAGAGGCGGCGCGCAAGGGCGCGGTGGGAGTGATTCTGGTCCACCAGACGCAGATGGCGAGCTATCCGTGGGAAGTGGTGCGGAACTCGAATTCCGGGGAGAAGTCGTACCTGAAGCTGGAGGGGCCGGCTCTGAAGGTGGCTTCGTGGGTACATGGCGATGTGGCGGCGCGGCTGGCTTCGGCCTCGGGAATGAATCTAGAGAAAATGTTCAAAGATGCGCAGACGAAAGACTTTCATCCCGTGGGTCTGGGAGCACGGCTCAAGGCGCACCTGGTGAGCAAGATCCGGAATTTTGAGTCGAACAACGTGCTCGCGATGCTGCCGGGCGCAGATCACAAGACGGCCGACGAAGCGGTCCTCTACACGGCGCACTACGACCACTTCGGCATTCGTCCCGATATGCCGGGGGACAACATTTTCAACGGCGCCGACGATAATGCTACGGGTTGCGGCATTCTGCTGGAAGTGGCTCGAGCGTTCGGGACGGCGGCACAGCGGCCGAGACGGTCGATTATCTTCGCCGCAGTCACCGCTGAAGAGCAGGGTCTGCTGGGGTCGGAGTATCTGGGGAAGCATCCTCCGATTCCGGCGGGCAAGATTGCGCTGGACTTGAACTATGATGACGTGAAGCCGCTCGGGGCGCCGGAGGAAGTGGAAGTCTCCGGGGCGGAGCGAACCGACTTCTATCCTTCGGTGCAGGCGACGGCGAAGGAGTTCCGGCTGGCGATTCGCCCGGACGCGCGGCCTGAGGCAGGACACTTCTACCGCTCCGATCATTTCAGCCTGGCGCGGGTCGGCATTCCTTCGTTTTCAATCAACGAAGGCATGAAGTATAAGGGGCACCCCGAGGCATGGGGGCTGGAGCAGGAGCGCGACTACGTTGAGAAGCATTATCACCAGCCCAGTGATGAATACCATCCGGAGATGGATTTTGTGGGAGATTCGGCAATGGCGCGATTTGGATTTGCGCTGGGATGGGAAGCCGCGAATTTGCCGAAGCTAGTGGGATGGCAGAAGGGTGACGAGTTCGAGGCGGCACGGGCGAAGAGCCAGTAACGGTCGCGAATATCGACTCACGGGTGTTTCCTCGCGGCATTGTTCCTCGTTGCAATCTCCGGGCAACTGCCGGGCTTTGCCCGTCCGGACAGCCGATGGCGGCTGTCCCCCCATGGGCATGGATGCTTCCACCGTTTGTGAGAAAGAGAAGCAATGAGTTAAGGCGGTAACCTAGGTAACTTTAGCAGCGCTTCTCCGCGTGCTAACCTCGACATGTCCGTTTTAAATCAGCAACTTCCGAATAGACTTCCTGACGCGGAATGCCGAGAATTCCTATTTTTCGACTGGGTGGAGCGCCTGACAAACAGGCGCCGCCGAATCTGGCTGCGTCCACGCCCTTCGTCTCGCTTGAAGGCATCTCGGTGGGCGTTGATAACCTCCGGCACGATGTGGTGCTCAGTGCGAAATTTGTGGAGTTGGCGCGGGCGCACATTGCGCGATTAATCGCGCGGCACGGAGAGTTGGAAGGATTGTTGTCGGCCGAATCGACCCGGCCTGCGCAGGGCCCTTCGTGGATGGCGCACCAGGCAGGAAGACCGGCCCGTCCGAAGAATGATCCTGGCGGGTGGAAGGCGGCGCTGACCGAACTGCAGGTCGCATCCCTCAATCGAGCCAAGAAAGAATTCAAGTTGTCGGTTGACCTGCTGGCGCGGCTGGCGGTCACGAAGTTTCTGCGCGCGGAGATGAACCTGCAGTTTTCGCAGGTGCTGGAGCGCTGCCGCGTCCTGATCAAGAGCTACGACAACATGCGGCAGGGCAAGGCGCACGAGTACCGCGAGCGGCTCGCGACGTTCCAGGTGCGGAAACGAATCATCCTGCGCAAAGCAGGGCAGGAAATTTTTGAGACGCTGCGCGAGGTCGAGAAGAGCACGCTGGCGCGTACGCGTCGGTCGCTGTTCGGGGAAGAGACCAGCGGCGGCAGCTATTTCACGTATCCTCTGTTTCTGAACCGGCTGCTGTTTTCCGAAGACGGGCGCGACGACTATTTGTGCGCCGAGTATTACGTCATGCTAGGAAATTGGGACCGCGATCCGGACCGCTACGGCCGGATGCGGGAAATCGCGTCGACTTTCCTGCGTTCGCAATATGGTGAAGAGGTGAGCGCGGACACGCTCGACTCGTGGATGAATGTCCCGGAGAATGCCCGGGCACTGGTGGGAACGGGGACGCCGGAAGGATCCGATGAAGGGCTGGCGCAACAGGAGCGTCTGGCCGAGTGGGTGCGGTTGCTGGAAGACGAGCGCGTCATGGAAAATGTGATCGCCTCGTATCACGTGGTGCCACTGCTGGCCGAATACTCGCCGCGAATCAATGCGCAACAGCTGAAGAATGCGCTGATCGATCGGACGGAATGCGACCGCGTCGAGCGCATGATTCAGGAGGGCAGACTTTCGCCGAACAGTTTATATGCCGCCGTGGCCAAGGTCGCGAGTTGCCGCGGGTCCGAACGGGCAAAGGTGGCGGCGCGGTTCCTGGGAGATTTCTTCCACTATCACCGCGATCTGCGGCGGCTGGAAACGTTGAACGCGGCTTTGGATTCTGTGAACCTGATGGGCAACGAACGGCTGCAGGAACTGTCCCGCGTAAATGGGACGCTGTACGAGTTTCTGCTTCCCGAGGAACAGGGAGAAACCGATTCGGAGAAAGTGCTGCGCCACGTAGTCCTCAAGGCCGACGTGCGCGACTCGACGCGGCTGACCCGGACGATGATGGAGAAGGGGCTGAACCCGGCGTCGTACTTCAGCCTGAATTTCTACGATCCGGTGAATAAGCTACTGGAAAAGTACGGCGCGCAGAAAGTATTTCTGGAAGGCGATGCCATCATCCTGGCAATTCTAGAGCGTGAGGGCGAACCCGGGTTGGCCGTGAGCCGCATGTGCGTGCTGGCGCGCGAGATCATTGAGATCGTACGCGGGTACAACGAACTGATGCAGCGCTCGGGCATGCCGGGACTGGAGTTGGGTTTGGGCATCACGGCGCAGGACGTCGGCGCCGCTGTACCTGATGGACGGCGAGCACCAGATCATGATTTCGGAAGCGCTGAACGAGAGCGACCGCTTGTCTTCGTGCAACAAGCGGGCGCGCAAGGTGATGGAACCGCAAGCGGGGCCATTCCACGTCTATGCGTTTCAGGCGGCGGAACTGGACGAGAATGGCAACCCGGAAGATGTGATTCTGAGCTTCAACCTGGGCGGTATCCGCATGAATGAAACCGCTTTCCGCAAGCTGGAGAAAGAAATTACGCTCGAGCCTCTTAAAGTAAAGCTGCCCCCGTCGCTGGCTTCGTCGGACAAGGGGGAGTACCACCTGTTCAGCGCTACGGTGCCGGTGGATCGCGACATTTTCCGCAAGATTGTGGTGCGCGAGAGCCGCATTCCGCGGATCGATCGCTGCCGATTTCTCGGTCAAAGGCTGGACCGATCGGAAGTACTACGAAGTGTGCACTGACCCGGCGATTTACTCGGCGCTGGAGAAGCGCAAGGGCGCCGGACGCTGAGGAAGGGATCTGCCCACGCAGGACCTGGATCCAAACAAAGAAACTAGAAATTTGTTCCGACCCGCGCCGGCTTAAACGGAATCTGGAACGTCGCGTCGACGTCAACCGGAGCACCGTTTTTCGTGGCAGGCTGGAATTGCCACTGTGCCACCGCCTGGCTGGCGTATTGGTCGATGCGATCGTCGACGCCGCGAAGGATCCGAACATTCCCAACCGTGCCGTCGGCGTGGATGACCGCATACAGAATCACCGTGCCAGCCACGTTCTCGCGCATAAGCTGAATGGGATATTTGGGATCGACCTTGCGCGTAGCCATCGGCTGGGAGAGATCTGCCGCGGGTGCGTCATTCAAATCATGACTGCTGTAGTCGTGAGCGAGTTCGGCGAAGCGGATGACCCAACTGCCTCCCGTGGAATTCAGGTTCGGCATGTTTAGCGTGAGCGAATAGAATTTGCGGTTGCCGAACACGGAGCGTTCGGCTTCCGAGAGCTTCGCAGAGTCGCCGGGCTGCGTGGGATGCGACGGTGTGCTGGTGACGCGCGGCGGCGGGACGCTCGCCACGAGCTTCGGGTTGACGGAGTGGGTCGACGCCGGGCCAGGTTCGCCCGCCACGGGCGAAGTTTCCGCCGCCGTGCTTCCAACGTAAAGACCCGCCGGTACGTCGCCGCTTCCCTTCCGCGCCGATGCGCTTCCGCTTTCTTTGCTGCTGCCGCCGCCTTTGGCGCTAGGCGAGCCAGAGGCTCCGGGATGCCCCTCGGGCGTGGCAGCAAAGGCGCCGCGGCGATTCCCAGCCGGTGCGTCCGGTGGTGCGCCCACAGCGGGATGCAGGTTCAGCGCGATGACACGGCCGGGTTCTCCAAAAGACGCTCCGGAGGCTCCTGCGGTAGAAACCGACGGGGGCGGCGGAACGACTTGCAGAGGGCCGCCGGCGATCCCAGATCGAGAGCCGGAGCTGGCGGCGGTGCGCTGTTCGGCGACTGCAAGTTGGGGAGCGGGGGCGATTACGGAATTGCTTCCGATGTTGAGATCGCCGATCGGACGCGCCGCAGAGGTTTCGACGCTCGGCGGAGGCGCGACCACTGAATTTTGCAGTGTGGGCGAATTCCGGCGATTCTTGGGATCGGTGGCGTCGGGCGGCGGTGCGACGACGGAGTTCTCCATCGGGGGGGCAATCCGCGTAATCTCGGCGGCCGGAGTTAACGGAACATCGGGAATGGCGAGCCGCGGCTGCTCCCGCTTGTCGGACCACGCCACGATGTTGGGCAGGACTACGTCGCTCTTCAGCTTGACGTTGGGTGGCGTGACGATGGTCTGTGATCGATTGTCCGCCTCGGGAGGAAGAGAAATGATTGGTTGGCGCGAGAATTCCGGATCGGCTTTCTCGGGCTGCTCCGATTGTGCGGTGCGCGTGTCGAGCGGCGGCAGATATTCCGACGGCTGGTAGTAGATCACCTGCGAGTGATCGAAGGCCGGCATTGCCACGACGCGGGGTTGCAGAGCGAAGAAGCGGGTCAATCCGATCAGCAATGCGAAGGCTACGGCGTGATAGACGACCGACTGCAGAAATCGAGCCCAGGGAAGCGGGCGCGTCACGAACACATCTGGCCAGAACTGTGCTGGAGCGGAATGCAATTCGAGCGGAGGAAGACGGCGCGGAAAGACGAGATCGCGCAGGTTGCTGAAGAAGACACGAGGCCGCGAGGGCAGCTCAACCAGAAGCCGCGGAACGGGCGCGGGCGGCGCAATTTCGTCGAGAGGCCAAGCTGCGGTCATTCTACCCATAGTAGATGCCGACATTGGAGTTGGGATAGCCGGAAGGGCACGATTTCGGCGAATTTCAGACCCGATTCCGGAACGGCGTGTGCCTCGGTTTCAGGTGGCCCGCAAGTCCTTCACAAGAAAGACCGTTTATAATCCTGGGTTTCAGCACTCTGCTCTAATTTTCATTGTGAAGGACATACCTTGCTCGATTTCTTAGGAGATTTACGACGGACTCATAGGTGCGGAACGCTGCGCGCATCCGACGCCGGCAAGAAAGCCGTGCTCATGGGATGGGTCAACAAGCGGCGTGACCATGGGAGCCTGCTGTTCATCGACCTGCGCGACCGCACGGGCGTGACGCAGGTTGTGGTTAATGCCGATCGCGACGCGGCGATCCACGAAAAAGCTGGAACTCTGCGCAACGAATACGTCATCGCGGTGACCGGCACAGTGAGGCTACGCCATCCCAGCACCATCAACCCGAACATGCCAACGGGCGAAGTGGAGTTGGTGGCGGAAGAACTCCGCATTCTGAACGAGTCGAAGCTGCCGCCGTTTTTACCATCGGACACGGCGCTCACCAATGAAGAGACGCGTCTCAAATATCGCTACATAGACCTGCGGCGTGATGTGATGCAGTTCAACATTGAGTTGCGGCACAAGGTGGCGAAGGCCATCCGCGATTATCTTTCGGGACAGGGATTTTTCGAGATTGAAACGCCCTTTATGACACGGTCTACGCCAGAAGGGTCGCGCGATTATCTGGTGCCCAGCCGCGTGCAGCCGGGGACGTTTTATGCGTTGCCGCAGTCGCCACAAATGTTCAAGCAGATCCTGATGATCTCTGGATTTGATAAATACTTTCAGATTGTGCGCTGCTTTCGGGACGAAGATTTTCGCGCGGATCGTCAGGCGGAGTTCACGCAGATTGATCTGGAGATGTCATATCCTCAGCCCGAGAGCGTGTGGGAAGTGGTTGAGGGATTTCTGACGGCGGCATTTCAGACCGCCGGCAGCGAGATCCAAACACCGTTCCCGCGCATGGATTATGACGAGGCTATCCGGTTATATGGAATCGACAAGCCAGATTTGCGCCTCCCGGCTTTTACGGATGTGCGGGAGTGCTTCGCTCCGGAGAACCTGCAGGAACTGGCGATTAATGCAAACCTGCCGGTGATCGCCATTCGCACGCCCAAGGTGGGCGAGTTGTCGCGCAAAGAACGCGACGACATCAAGCCGATGTTCCACGTCAAGGGCGGAGCGAAACTTTTTGAGGACTTCAAGCGCATCGGGAACAAATATCCAGACGCCGCCGCGACGATCGCCCAGAAGACCGGGATGGAGGAAGGCGACCTGATCGTGCTGGTGGCCGGATCGGCGCAGGCCGGGCCGCAGACCGCGATGCCCGCGCATCGCAAAGTAACTCCTGCCGAGCTGGCAATCTATGCTTCGGCGGGACTGCTGCGGCTGGCGCTGGCGCAAAAATATTCCGAGCGGCACGGTATTTTCAAGAAGTGTGGCGATCCTGCGAAGGATTTTCGTTTTATATGGGTCACGAATTTCCCCATGTTCGAGTGGGACGAGGGCGAGAAGAAATGGATGGCCGCGCACCATCCGTTTACGTCGCCACATGAAGAGGACATGAGCCTGCTCGAAGCGGGCGTCGAGTCGGTGAACGACCCGCAGTCGCCGCTGAGTGCGGTGCGAGCGCGGGCTTACGACGTTGTGCTGAACGGCACCGAACTGGGGTCGGGCTCGATTCGTATTCACCGCCAGGACATTCAGAGCAAAATCTTCCGCGCGCTGGGCATGACGGAAGAAGAGGCGAAGTCGCGCTTCGGATTCTTTCTGGAAGCATTGGAGTATGGCACGCCTCCGCATGGAGGAATCGCGCTTGGACTCGACCGCATTGTGATGATCCTGGCGGGGGCTGAGAGTCTGCGTGAAGTGATTCCCTTCCCGAAGACCGCGCGGGCGGTGGATCTGATGGTGGATGCACCGACTCCGGTCAGCGAGAAGCAGTTGCGCGAATTGGGGATTGTGGTGAAGAAGTAGCATTTGTTGGTCCTCAAGCCTTCAGGCCGCGAAGAGTCTTTCTGCTTTTGGGTGGCGCAGCGCTTTCAGCGCCGCGATAGAAACCCTGCAAATACCAGTGGGCTTCAGCCCCAGAGCTACCTCAGCGGCTAAAGCCAGTCAGCTAGTGCTTGCACGACAGCGCTCGAAGCGCTGCGCCACCCAAGAACAACTTCCCCGAGAAACAATCGCAAACTCCTCAGTCAAGCGATCCGGAAAGGCCGGGGCAGCCGCGCTCCATTTACAATCTTCGAACGGTTAAACACCGTGGCTTCGAACATACCCTGATTTGTATACAAACATGCGACGACAACTTCCGATTTTCCTGCTACTCGCCGCTTTCTCGACGTTTGTCACATCAGCCCACGCCGCCCCGCAACAACCAGCGAGCGCCGACGCCTCGTCGATCGTTGAGCAGGGCAAGTTCACCCTGCACAAGTTCGAACAAGCAATTGGCCGGGAAACATATGAGATCCGCCACGATGGCGACTCTCTCGCCGTAAAAGTAGATTTCAAGTTCACCGACCGCGGCACGCCAGTTCCTCTTACGGCGACGTTTCGCAGCGCAGCGGACCTGACACCGCAGTCCTTCGAAATCAAAGGGCAAACCGCGCGCAGTGTTTCGATCGACGAGGCCGTAACCATCGATGCCGGCAAGGTTCAGTTCCGCACCCGCGACAAGCACAGTGAACTCACTCTGCCTTCGGGCCCGTTCTTCACTATTGCGGGCTATGCTCCAGCGACCATGCAGATGCTCATGGTGCGCTACTCGGCCACGCACGGTTCTCCGGCTCAACTGGCGACACTTCCGAGCGGCAGCGTGAGAGTCGAGCCTCGCGGGCAGGACACAATTCACATCACCGGCAAAGATGGCGCGAGAGAGGAGAGACTTGATCGCTACACCATCGAAGGCCTCATCTGGGGACGTGAGACGCTGTGGTTTGACATGAAACATAATCTAATCGCACTGGTCTCGACCGACGCAGAGTTTGATCACTTCGAAGCCATTCGCGAGGGCTACGAAAGCGCCTTGGGAGATTTCGTGGGACGCGCCGGGGATGACGGCATGAGCGCACTGGCGGAACTCTCCAAAGGTATTTCGGGCAGCCGCGCGTCGACGCTCGCCATCCTTGGCGGCACACTGATTGACGGCACGGGCACTTCCCCGGTCGAGGATGCGGCTGTCGTAATTCATAACGGGCGCATCGTCGCGGTTGGCCCGCAATCCAAAGTAAAGATTCCGAAACATGCGAATGTCGTGGACGCGCACGGAAAAACAATTCTGCCCGGGCTGTGGGACATGCACGCGCACTTCGAGCAAGTCGAGTGGGGACCGATTTATCTGGCGGCGGGCGTGACCACGGTGCGCGATTGCGGCAACGAATTCGAATTCATCACTGCCGTACGAGATGCGATCGCGCAAGGTCGAGGACTCGGCCCGCGACTGCTCCTGGCGGGCGTCGTCGACGGTTCGAGCACCTTCACCATCGGTGTCGAGCGCGTCGACACGCCGGACCAGGCGCGCATGTGGACAAACCGCTACCATGTGGCTGGCTTTCAGCAAATGAAGATTTACAGCTCGGTGAAGCTCGAAGAATTGAAGGTCGTCGCGGACGAAGCGCATCGTCTGGGCATGACTGTGACAGGACATATCCCCGAAGGATTGAACGCATATCAGGCGGTTGAAGCGGGACAGGACCAGATCAACCACATCGGCTACATCGCCGACATCATGAAGGCGCCGCTCCCCGAAGGCGCCAGTCGATTGGATCGTTACCAGGCCGGGGCGAATATCGATCTTGATTCACCGGAGGCGAAGAAGGCGCTGACGTTCCTGAAAGAGCATCACACGGTGGTCGATCCCACCATCGCGCTGATGGAATTCTTCACCGCGACCACCGCCAAACCGCCTGCCAGCTTTGAGCCGGGCGTAAATAAAGTCGCTCCCGAACTCGCCGAGCAACTCACCGATGTGGCCCCACCGACCGAGCGATCAGAGATTGGCGAAAAGGTATACGAGAAGGAATTGGAGATCGTAGGAGCGCTGCACCGGGCGGGGATTCCGGTGGTCGCCGGCACAGACCAGACGGTTCCTGGCCACAGCCTGCATCGCGAAATCGAGCTGTACGTACAAGCCGGATTCACTCCCATGGAAGCGATCCAGGCCGCGACCATTGTGTCGGCGCGGGCCATGGGCATCGAGAAGGAATCCGGGACCGTGGAGAAAGGAAAGCGCGGCGACCTGATTCTGGTCAACGGCAATCCGCTCGAGGATATTCATCAGCTCCGCAACGTCGAATATGTGATCACCAACGGGACCATGTTCCACACTGCCGAACTGTGGCAGAGTGTGGGATTCAAGCCTTGAAGCGCCCGGCAGTCCCCCCTCTGTGAGACTTCGGGTTGGCAGCGGCTTTTGGGTGCGCAGCGCTTCTAGGGCTGCGAGAGAGTGCGAGTCTTGGAAATTCGGCTTCAGCCGCTGAGGTACCTCAAAGGCTAGAGCCAGTTATCTTGGAGGCATCAGATCGCAGCCCTGAAAGCCCTGCGCCACCCAAAGTCTCAATCCCATGGGCAAACGGCCCCTGCAAGAACATCTAGATTTGAAACTTCATCGGCCGCACTGCTAGTCTGCCTTCTATGGCAGACCACACCTCGACCAAACGCAAGAAAGCCAAGACAGCTCCGACCCGCACTTCTCGAAAATCTTCTCTCCAAAAGAGTTCCCAATCTCCACTTCTCGCAAAGAACGCGAGAAATGGGGCACCCGAGGTTTCGGGCACAGCCAAGCACTTTCTGAGCGATAAGGTGGGGCACTTTACCGAGTCCGTCATTCGCGAGATGACGCGGCAGGCGATGCTGCACGGTGCGGTCAATCTGGCGCAGGGATTCCCGGACTTCTCTGCTCCTGCCGAAATCAAGCAGGCTGCGCAGCAAGCAGTGGCAGCGGACGTCAATCAGTACGCGATCACCTGGGGCGCGAAGAATCTGCGCAATGCGATTGCGCGGCAGATGGGTGTCTGGCAGGGGATTACGGTTGATCCAGAGAAAGAGATCACTGTGTGCTGCGGGTCGACCGAGGCGATGATTTCGACCCTGCTGGCAGTCTGCAATGCGGGTGATGAAGTCGTGATCTTCGAACCCTTTTATGAAAATTACGGGCCGGATTCGGTTTTGAGCGGGGCGAAACCGAAGTTCGTGAAGCTGTGTCCGCCCAAAGACGATGGCGGCGAGTGGACTTTCGACGAAAAGGAACTGCGGCGCGCGTTCGAAAAGCACACCAAGGCGATCATCCTCAATACGCCGAACAACCCTACGGGCAAGGTTTTCACCCGCCGCGAACTGGAGTTGATTCGCGATCTGTGCGTCGAGTTCGATGTGCTGGCGATTACCGACGAGATTTATGAGCATATTCTCTATGAAGGCACCGAACACATTTCGATGGTGTCGCTCGAAGGGATGCGCGAGCGGACCGTCACCATCAACGGCATGTCGAAAACCTACAGCGTCACGGGATGGCGAGTGGGATGGGCAGTTGCGCCGGAGAAGATCACCAATGCGATCCGCAAGGTGCACGATTTTCTGACGGTGGGCGCGCCGGCGCCCCTGCAGGAAGCCGGGGCCTCGGCGTTAAGTTTGCCGTCGGAGTACTACGCGAATCTCGCGAAGGGATACCGGGTGCGGCGCGACCATCTCATGCCGGCGCTGACGGCGGCCGGGTTCCGGTGTTTCCGCCCGCGGGGCGCGTATTACGTGATGACCGACATTTCTGCGTTCGGATTTAAGGATGACGTGTCGTTTGCGAAATACCTGGTGCAGGAAATTGGCGTGGCTTGTGTGCCGGGGTCGAGTTTCTATCGCGATCCGCGGGATGGCGCGAAACAGGTACGGTTTGCGTTCTGCAAGAAGCCAGACACGCTGGACGAGGCTGCTCGCAGGCTGGCGAAGCTCCGCGTCGCGCCGACCCGCTAGCAGTTAGTCCTCTGAAACTCGAAAAAAACTTAAAACCTGACAGCCGAATCGGCTGTCTCTGCATAAAACTACTTCGTGATCACGCCGCAGGCGACGCGATCTCCTGAATTGCCCGAGGGGTCTGTCTTGTAGTCGTCGGCCTTCGCATGAACTACGATCGCCGTCCCGCCATTGCTCAGTAGCGAGTGGGGGCCGTCCTTAAGGGTCACCTCGCCGTCTTCCAATTTGACATTGGCTTTGCCATCAGCGCGAACGGTGAAGTTCTTCATGTCGCCGGAATGATGGCCGTCGGGACTATCGAACCCGTGCTTCTTGCTCTCGGGATTGAAATGTCCGCCCGCCGATTTGAAGTCTGGCCCCTCGCATTTCGGAACCGCATGGAAGTGGATGGCATGCTCTCCGGGAGTCAGATCGTGGAGTTTGAGTTCGAGGGCGACGCCGGGTCCCTGATCCCAGACAAAAATATCGCCAAGCGATTTTCCTTGAGCATCTTTGAGTTCGACTTTGGTCTTGGCCGCGCTGCGGGATGGAAGGGCAACCAGCGCGAGAAACAGTCCGAGGGTGAAATAGGCAAGGCGTTTCATCGTTTCGACCTCCTGGATTCGAGCTTTGGCAGAGGGATTATAAGCCAAATCCGTGCTCCGCCGTTCCCAAGGTGGGGTCGGCCAATCGGCTGACTTGTCCACAAAAATGTGGAGTATACTGCGAGGAAGTTCCAGAAATCCTTTGGGGAAGAGTGCAATCATGGCTTTGAATGCGGTCGAACAGGTGGCAGAGCAGGTTCCGGCGGACGATTTTCAGGCGCTCGAAGACAAGATTTATCGCACCATAGAGATGTACAAGGCAGCGCGGCAGGCCCAGGCTACGGCCGAGCGCGAGGCGCACCGGCTGCGGCAGCAGATGGAAGACCGCGAAGAGGAACTGGTCCGGCTGCGGCGCGAGGCGGTGCAGTTGAAAAAGGAGCGGGAGGAAATCCGCGGGCGCGTCGAGAAAATGCTGCAACAGATCGAGTCGATTGCTGAGGCAAGCTAAGAACTGCTGGGTTGCGCAGAGACGCCAGGAACTTCGTCTCACGGAGAATGGTCTTATGGCTACAGCAACTAAAGATCAGATCGTGAAAGACGCGCAGAATGCCAGCGTGCGGGTGGAGATCTTTGACCAGGCGTACAACCTGCGCGGCTCCGATCCAGAATACATTCTGAAGCTGGCGGAATATGTCGACTCCAAGATGCGCGCCGTGGCCGAAGCGACCAATACCATCGATACCGTGCGCCTGGCCGTGCTGGCGGCCCTGAATATCGCCGATGAATACCACCTGCTGAAGAAAAGGCAGGACAGCGGGGCAACCGATTATGTGAAGCGGGCGCATCTATTAGCAGATGCGCTGGATGAAGTGCTGGGCGAAAACCGCAAGGCGGGATAGTCTGCGCCGGCGCCCTACGAAATCATTCCTTGTTCTCGGGCTGCTCTTTTTATCGTTCCTCGACGGCGCCCTCCCTCAGGAAACAACTCTCCGATCCCAATCCAACATTGTGCTGGTTCCTGCGCTGGTGAAAGACCAGCAGGGCGGAATCGTGTACGGACTGCAGGCCCAAGGATTTCATTGTGGAGGACGATGGCGTCGAGCAACCGGTTCGCCTCGACGAAACGCCCGAGGGACAGCCGATCTCGCTAGTCGTGGCGATTCAGAGAGGGCGCCGCGCCTACGCGGAGTTCCCTCGCATGCAGGGCCTGAAGTCGATGCTTGACCCGCTATTCACTCTGGGGACCGCCAGGGTCGCGGTCGTGGAGTTCGACAGCCAGGTTGATCTCACCCAGAATTTCACGAAGGACTCGACCCTGGTCGAAGACGATCTGCGAAACCTGCAGCCGGGCGATGATGGAGCGAAAATTCTGGATGCGGTCGACTACTCGGTCAAGCTGCTCAAGAACGAACCGGAGGACCGCCTGCGCGTGCTCCTGCTGATCAGCGAAACGCGCGACCACGGCAGCCACACAAAAATCGACGACACCGTCGCGTCGATCGGACAGAGTAATGCAGTGATGTACGCGCTGGCGTTTTCGCCTGCGCTTTCGAACATTCTCGACACCGGACGCGGCACGAACATGTAATGAGATGCACAACGGCCTCGACTTCCTCGATCTCGGCGTACCGGACGGCGCAGGCCATGAGAAAAAATATCCCAAGCACGATCGCTTCCATGACCGGAGGCGAGTACGAACTCTTCGCGACGCGAAAGAAATTCGAGGTGCGGATAAACGACTTCACCAATCATCTGCACAGCCGCTATCTGCTGAGTTTCGCGCCAAAGAATCCGCATCCCGGCCTGCATCAGGTTCGAGTGCGACTAAAAGGCGCGGCCGAAGACACAGTGCTGGCGCGAAGCAGTTATTGGGCCGAGGGAACAAAATAGTAGAAACTACGGGACTGGCTTGGCTTGCGGCGTAGGGTGAGTCCAGCACCTCGCGGACTTTCGCAATCAACGACGACAACGTGAACGGCTTGGGCAGGAACCAAAGCCCAGGATCAAGCACTCCATAGTGAACGATCGCATTGCTCGTATAGCCGGAGATGTAGAGCACCCGGACATTCGGAGAGACCTGGACAATCTGTTCGGCCAACTGGCGACCGTTCATGCGGGGCATGACGACGTCGGTAATCAGCAGGCGTATATCGCGATGGTTCTCTTTGCAAACGGCCAGGCCTTCTTCGGGGCTGGCGGCGACCAACATCTTATAACCGCAATGCGCCAGGACCGAAGAACTGAGCTGGCGTAGTTGCGCATCATCTTCGACCAACAGGATCGTCTCGGTACCACGTTGCACGGCTCTGGGATGGTGCTCAGCGTCTGAACTCTCGACCGGCTGGTCCACGCGTGGAAGATAGATTTTGAACGTCGTGCCGCGATCCGGTTCGCTGTAGACCCAGATGTATCCTCCGCTCTGCTTGACGATGCCGTACACCATGGAGAGACCGAGGCCGGTGCCCTTGCCGACCTCTTTCGTGGTGTAGAAGGGCTCGAAGATGCGGGCCTGAGTTTCTGCACTCATGCCGTGACCGGTATCGCTCACCGCCAGCATGACGTAGCGTCCTGGCTCGGCGGGTTGGTGCCGGCGGGCGTAGGACTCGTCAAGCTGCGCGTTCGAGGTCTCCAGCGTGAGCTTTCCACCCCGAGGCATGGCGTCGCGAGCATTCAGGGCCAGGTTCATAATGACCTGTTCGAGCTGTCCGGGATCCGCCTTCACCGAGCCTAGAGCATTGTCGGGGACAGTCTGGACCTCGATGTCTTCCCCAATCAGCCGGCGCAGCAGAGAGTCAAGGTTCAGCATGATGTCGTTCAGATTGATGACGCGCGGGGAAAGCACTTGTTTACGGCTAAATGCAAGCAACTGGCGAGTGATGCCGGAAGCTTTGTCGGCCGCCGATTTTATTTGCGAGGTGCTCTCGGCCAACCGGCTGCCGGCGGGCACGCCTTCGGCGAGAATCTGAGAATATCCGAGAATCACAGTGAGCAAGTTGTTGAAGTCGTGAGCGACGCCGCCAGCCAAACGTCCAACGGCCTCCATCTTCTGTGACTGGCGCAGCCGTTCTTCGAGAGCGAAACGCTCCGTGACATCCTGCACCAGCGACGCCACGCCCAGCACGCGTCCCGAATCATCAACCAGCGGAGTGTTGTACCACTCGCAGGTAATCGTCTGGCCATCTTTGGTGACGTTGTCATTCGTATTTCGCACACCACCTTTCTGGTTCAACAGATCCTGCCAGACCCGGTCCACGTGCTGGCGAAACTGGGCCGGAACAATAAAGCTGCCGTGCTGTCCGACGGCCTCCTGGCGCGAATATCCGAAGACTCGCTCCGCCGAGGGATTCCATGCGGTAACGCGGAACTGGAGATCCCATTCCACGACCGCCAGCGGAGTGTGTTCAAAGTGGATGTGCAACTTCTGCTGCGACCGGCGCATGGCCTCTTCGGCAAGTTTACGGTCACTGATATCGCGGCAAATACCGAGCAGCCCAATGACTTTGCCGCTGGGGTCGCGATAGGGTCCTTTCGTTGCCAGGTACGTTCGAGTTACGCCCGCCGCAGTCGCAGGTTCCTCGTAAGTTTGGGCCTCGCCCGACTGCACCACGGCGCGATCGCGCTCCATCATGGTGCGCCCGACATCAGGGCTGAATAATTCAGCGTCGTCCTTGCCGAGGACGTCGTCTACGCTGCGGCCAAGAAAGCGCGCGCCCGCGGAATTCATCATCAAATATCGGCCCTGAAGGTCTTTGACGAAGACTGCGTCGGTCGTCCCCTCGGTAATGCCCTGGAGCAAGCCAAGGTTTTTCTCCAATTCCCTGGAACTGTGAAGCAACTGCCGGTGAACGACGAATAGGCGTCCACTGGCGCCCGCGAAGGAAACCATCACCAGGAACACGGACCAGAAGAATTGCTCCTGAGCGATGCGCAACAGAAGCGGAAAAACGATCGCGGGGATGATCAGCGGAGAGAACTGCGCGAGCAGTTGCATGCCCGGCGCAAAGGGTACGTTCGTCTTTCCCGAGTCCGGCTCGACGCCATCCCAGGTCACGGCAATCACCACGAAGAGGCCATACGTGGCAGTCCACAACAGGTCAGTCCAAACACCCTGCTGAACGTTCCCGGTGGCAAAGGCAAGAAGCGTCGTATTCGTCGTGATCGCATAGGCGAAAAGAAACCCAGCCATGCGGAGGAAAAAGGAACGGCCGGTTGGATAACGAGTGAAGATTCCGCGCACCAGGAAACTGAGGGTCACCAGACCAAAGAAGGCGAGTCCGACATGGAATTCGCGAATCGACATGGCCTGCTCGGAGGTCTCCCACCGGGAGGGCACGTACAGAAGAGAGAGTTCGAGGGCCAGGACGAGGGCGCAAACTTGCGCAAAATCACAGAAGCGCAGCCAGCGGAATCCGCTATTCGGGTCCCTCGGACTCAGAAACAGAGTCATCAAGGTCGGAACAACCCAGAAGAAGACCAGGATGTCGCTCGGCCACAGAGTGGTGGACGCAATTCGCAGATAGTCGTAGTAGTAGGTGTAAACGAGCTGCCCGAGGAGGGCGAGAAGCAGAGAAAAGAAAACCAGGCGCCAGACTCGCTTGCCAAAGGAACCCGATCGGCTGGCAGCGGACCAGCAGGTGAAGGCTGCAAGAAGAATTGCCGCCGTCCCGATCCAGTCGCCCCACATCGATGCTCGCGCGGTACCGTACCAGAGTGCCAGCACGATCCCATGCAGAAGCATGAGGACGGCTGCCGCCGCAAGGGCGGGCATACGAACTTTCGACTTCACTGAGACTTCTCCAGCGTGCCGCGACGCGCCTGCGGCTACGCTCTGGGGCCCGGTGTTCGCGTACTGAGTATGAACTCACAATTAGCCAGCAGAATCAAGTCCTTCCCAGGCCCAATGCGGGCCTCGATGGCGCTGCCACCCCACATAGGCAAGCCCATTTGTGAACCATGCGTTACTTTGGTTGCAAATGGTCTGCCAACTATTTGCGGTCTTCCACTTGCCAAGCACGCAAGATTTGCCTAGCATCCTCATTGAAAGCCGGCCTGCCGGGTTGGTGATGGCGGTAACCGATTTTTGAACCAATGCTGAATGAACGGGGACTCGACTCGAACTAGGATCCGGTGAGCAGCGCTCCGCCATGCGGAGATGCCTAAAGGGTCTCGGCGGGTTCCCAACGTCTACCGACGGGTTCATTCTCGGCCCGTCACACGGCCTAGTGGGTCGGCTTGCTTTCTATTTTTTGATCTTGTGTGGGGCAGACACTCCCTCCGACTTCGCTCAGGGGCAGGTTCTGTCCGCAGGTTTTGGTTTTGATTCTCGCGCTTCTACCAGAAACGCTCGCTCCCACCTGCTAAACTTGTTCCTGTGGCAAATCCTGATTCCCCGCATCTAATTAAACAGTGTTCCCACAACTCTTTCATCTAGGGAAGTTCTTCCTGCCGACGTATGGATTCTTGGTCTCCATGGGAGTCTTGATCGGACTATGGATAAGTGTCCGCAACTCCGAGAAACTCGGCATCGATGGCGACAAGGCTTGGAACTTGGGCATTCTGGTCGTGCTCTGCGGCATTGTCGGGGCGAAGGTGCTTTACGTTGTCAACGAGTGGAGCTACTACTCGGCGCATCCCGGTGAAATCTTCAGTATCAACACGATGCAAGCCGGCGGAGTCTTTTCCGGAGGCTTGCTGGCCGCGTTCCTGGCGGCGGCCTGGTATGTCTGGAGACATCACTTGCCGGCTCTGGGGACTTGCGACGCTTTTGCCCCGGGTCTCGCTCTAGGACACGCCATCGGCCGCGTCGGCTGCTTTGCCGCGGGATGCTGCTACGGCAAAGAGACGAATCACTGGTGGGGCGTCACCTTCCACAATCCGCTGGCGAACTCCATTACTGGAACGCCCCTGGGCGTGCCGCTCGAGCCGACCCAGTTGTTTGAGTCAGCCGTGGAGTTGGCGAACTTCTTCTTTCTGATGTGGCTGCTCAAGCACAGAAAATTCGATGGCCAGGTCATCGGCGCGTTCATGTTCATCTACGGAATCGCCAGATTCTTCCTCGAGTATCTGCGCGACGATCCCGGCCGCGGCTCCGTCTTCGGCGGCGCCATGACCGGCACGCAGCTGATCGCAGTGGGATTGGTGCTGGCTGGCGGATTGATCTGGTGGCTACGCCCGGGATCCAAATCGGTTCCTGCGCAGACGGTCAGCGCCACTCGCTAAAGCACACAACCACACTGACACTGACGAGGCCTGACCGCACGGTTCTCACCGCGACCGGTGCCTTCGTTGATCCGACGCTCAGGGCTGCGGAAGAGCTGCCACCGTGGAGGGCTGGGGTTCCATGCGCTGGCGCACCAGGGTCTCGACCTGCGTCCACAGGCGGGGATCACACTGGCTCTGCAGGTGGCTTGGGGAGAAGGTATGCTGGAACCAGGAGCCCCCCTCGCACTGCACCGGGTCCTTCCGGTAATCGAAGCGGTAGTTGCCCAGGATTTGCGTCTTGGAATCGTCCGCGGCAGTAATCAGCGAGCGGCCGTGAACAAAGCCATGGGGTTGGTAGAAGTTCACTGCCGCGACAACATTTTCGGGGATGACCTTGTCGCTCTGCCACGGCTTGCGCACACTGTCGACCTGCACGGTGAGCAGCACAGGGATTCCCGCACGGTCCAGTTCCCGGGACAACATCACCACGGCAGACGCTCCCCAACTATGTCCAAAGAGAATGATGTGAGCCTGCGCTTTTTCCGCATCACTGAGGACGCCGTCATGATTGGTATCGAGCAGGCGCAGAATGCTTTGGAAGGCTGCCCTCCGGTGTCGGTTCTCGAAAACCTGGATCGAGGCGCCTTTCGGCAGTTCCTGTTGGAGCTTGTGCGCAAGCCGCACGGGCCCGTGGTGCGGATCGTCGTGGCGCACGAATCCCCCGGCAAAGCCGATAACGATGTAAGGGGTCGTTGGGGGAAGGCTGGCGACAGCTCCGTCGGCGGCTGCGAACGACGGTGTTGCCCCAACCAGCATTGCAAAGATCGCGCCCAGCCAGGCCGGCAACATCGAGAATCGCGCGAAGCGGGACACCCGGGCTCCTAACTACCGTATGAGATGATTTCCGCCAGCGCAGGGATGCGGCAAAACCAGCCTGATTTTTTTGTCTTCTCGGCTACTTGCCGATGGCGGGCGAAAAAAAGCTTTACTGACAAGGATTCTGGCCTGTTCAACCCGTTGCCAAGTCTACACCCCCCTGTCAAGTTTGCTGGGCAGAGGTCAGGCTACTTCCGTACTTTCTTTGAAACAAAAGGATTTCCATCCAAAAGGTAGCGCCAAGGCTTGTCCGCAGCCTTGGTGATGCCGACGCGAAGAGTCGTTCGGATGCCACGGGCGCGATATCCGTCGTCGCCAATCCATAGACTGCTTCCCACGGAGGTGAGATCGCCTCCGTTGTCGCGGGCGCGCGTAATACCGAAGGCTTCGCACAGGCGTCCCGGGCCGCTGGTGAGTTTGCGAAGGTCCGCAGGGCAATGAATTTCAATGCCCCGCGCCTGCGCCATCTCTTCCACTCCGGTGAGCGGCTCCAGGGCGCGGAATAAAACTCCTCCGGCTTGGCCCTCCGGCTCGCAGGAAACATTGAGGCAGTAATAGTTGCCGTAGATGAAGTACACGTAGGCGTGGCCGGGCGGCCCGAACAAGACCGCCGTGCGGGCCGTGTTGCCGGCGGAGGAGTGGGCGGCGGGATCGTTCTCGCCGAGGTAGGCTTCGACCTCCACGATGCGGGCGGTGCGACGAGCTTTGGGTACGCCCGCCCGTCGAACAAGCACCTTGCCCAGAAGTTCACGCGCTATACGGCGCGGATCGCGATTGAAGAATGCGCGATCCAGAGGATGGATCTGGGCGGTCTGCGTCTCGGCGTGCGACTCAGGCATGCGTGGGGAATTCTAAATGTAAGAGTTGCGGACTGCCGGCCTCGGAACCCCAGCGGCTAAAACCGAGATTCAAAACTGCAGCAGACACCGCAGCGCTAAAAGCGCTGCGCCACCCAAAACCATCGGCACGCCGCACTGGCGTCAACACGAGCGCGCACTCTCATGTCGGCAACACGCTAGATCGGGCGCGGCTGCGTGTTTCTTGCGGCGGTGATGTTGGACGGCGTGTCGTCGAAGGACTTGCCGGGCTCGAATGCAACCTTCTCGTGCTTCGAGCCTACTTTCCGGATCACGTCGTGCCAGCCATCCTCCCAACTGATTCGGGCCTCGCCGTCCACCAGAGTCCAAGTGCCGTGCGATGAGCCGAGAGTTTTCCTGGCCGTTCCGTCCTCGTCAAGGGTGATGTAGAAGTTGCTCCCGTTGCCTTGGCCGACTTCCCACTTCCCCACGAAGTGACGCCTTCCGGGCGTCATCGCCATTTCGGGTGGAGCGAATTCGATGCGGTCAATCTCGGCCGAGACCTTTTCGCGGTGGCCATCTTTGTACACGATCACAGCTGGGGCCTTCAGGTCGATCCGCGAGATCTCGGTTGACATCAGGCTTTGGCGGTGGCCGTCTTTGTAGACGATCACAATGGAGTCGCGATCATCTGCCGGAGAAGGCGCGGGTTTGGCAACGACACCGGCAACGGTGAACAGCAGGATGCCGGAAAGGGCAACGACTCGGATGAGACCACCCATGATTGCCTCCGAAAGGCGGGAACACAACTTCCCCAAGTATTGCTACGCAGAGCTGACAGGAATAGTTCCCGCGCGCTGTTCTTCCGTCCCAAGCCGGCTTCTAAGCCGCGCCCTTGGCCGATTCCTTCAGATGTGCCAGCACTTCTTCGGCGTGGCCCTCAGGCTTCACTTTCTCGAAGATATGCTGGATCTTGCCGTCGGGGCCGATGATGAACGTGGTCCGCGCCACTCCCCAAACCTTCTTGCCGTACATATTTTTCTCTTTCATGACGCCGAAGGCCTCAGCGACTGTCTTGTCGGCGTCAGCCAGCAGGGTGAAGGGCAGGTCGAACTTTTCCTGGAATTTCTTTTGCGCTTTGGGGGTGTCCGGGGAGACGCCAAGCAGCACGGCGCCAGTCTTCTGCATCTTCTTGTATATATCGCGGAACCCGCGAGCCTCGACGGTTCAACCCGGAGTATCGGCGCGGGGATAAAAATAGAGCACCACCGTCTTGCCGAGGAAGTCCTTGAGCGCGACCTCTTTGCCGTTCTCGTCCTGCAAAGTGAACTCAGGAGCTTTATCATTGATATTCATGCCAATTTCTCCGAGAAAAACGACGTGTAATGCCGGGAGTGCCTGGAAGGCGTCGTCCGGCCCGCCATCCTTCGGCACAATTTTACACCGTAGAATTTTATCTTGCGGACCGCTGCTGGCGGCGCTGCTGGCGTGCCTCGTGTCGTGGACCTGTGTGGCATCGGCGCAGGAAGAGCGGCCGCAAATCACGCCCGGTGAGCGGAAAGTTCCGCGGAAGAAAGAAGCAGGCCCGCGAGCGGTGGGTGTATTGCAGATGGCGGCGAACGGCAAGACGTCGCTGATTCCCGTCGCAATCCTGGTCAACGGCAAGTTTTGGGACGCTACGGCGTACAAGGCCGATCCGATCCCGATGGCTCTGGAAACCGGCACCGTTTATGAGGCTGAGCGCGCCGGCAGTTCCTTGGGACTGTTCACGGTCAGCAGCGCGCTGCACAGCAATGCCGTCAACTTAACGAGTCCATGGATTGGGACCGGCACGTGGGTTCCGAACGGTACCGATACCGTGAATAAAGCGCTGAAAGCCGAGTCCGTTCCGGCAGGAATGGACACTGGGGAAGGCCCTCCGCGGCTCACGCGGGATCCCACGAAGGCGTCGCAGCCATCCAGTGCGCCGCCTACCGCGCCTCAGTCCCAGACCAACAAGCCGTCGGATTCAGGGGACGAGCCGCCGCGATTGACCAAGGGGACCCCGGCACCCTCGTCGACCCCCCCAGCAGGTTCGAGCCCGTCAGGGCAAAGTCAGCCTGCGTCGGGTTCAAGCGCGCCCAACGCTCCGGCCGGCTCCAAGCCTGGCGATTCCCAGCCGAACGACACTAAGTCGGACGATCATCCGAACGTGCCGGCTTCCGACAGCGGGGCCACCGCTGGCGGACGACCCACTCTGCGGCGCGGGAAGCCAGTCGAACCCCTGCCCGAGGATGCATTGCCTGGGTACAGTAAGCCGGGGAAAACGGCGCCCGCGACTCCAACCTCCGCCGCTGCAGATGCGGCAAAATCTGCTCTGGCCGCGGCCGACAGCACGCCGGTCGACATGGTTCCGGCGATTTCCGACGCGACGGGGCCCGACCCTCACTCGTTTGCATTCGAGTGGCTCAAGGACGAAGAAGGAGACCGCCAGAAGCAGATGGTCGCTCTCGCCAAGGATCAGGTGCGTGCCTACCTGGAGGCGCAAGCCAAGGCGCGGATCACGCCGAAGCCGGCGGGAACGCAAGCCGCGCACCGGACCCCGGTTGCGGCGAAGATGAAAGATCCGATCCTCGAGAACGTGCAGATGAAGGCCTACGACTTGTGGACCAACAATCAGGCGGTCATGGTGCTGAGCGCGCAAGCGCACATGCCACCGCCACCACCGGGTGCTGCGTTTTCTGCGGTCGAAGCGGAAATGCAGTATTCGATCGTGCTCGTGGCGTATCCGGACATCTACAACAACCTGCACAAGATCTATTCAGGAGTCACCGACAAATACCACCTCGACATCACGCCGCGCCTCGAATTGATCGACGCCGTGGACGTCGATGGCGATCGCCGGGGCGAGTTGCTCTTCCGCGAGATTTCCGATGGCAGCAAGGGCTGGGTGATTTATCGCCCGACCGCCGATAAGCTGTGGAAGATGTATGACAGCTTGCACCCGGAATAAGACCTGAATTCTGCTCTTCTGTTTTCTTCCTGCTCACTGCTGCACTTTTCGCTAGAATGTCTCCCGGCACGTCGAGAAAGAGGAGTCAATGAATCGCGCCACATCGATTCTTACGGCTGGTCTGCTGCTCGTTTTTGGAGTGGCCGCGGGGCAGGACCAGGATTTCAGCAAGGTCCAAATGAAGGTCACGAAGGTGGCCGGCAACGTTTATATGCTTCAAGGCTCGGGAGGAAACATTGGCGCGTCGGTCGGCGACGATGGCATTGTGATCGTCGACGATCAGTACGCTCCGCTTGCGGAAAAAATTCAAGCCGCGTTGAAAGGCATCACTGACAAGCCGGTGCGGTTCATTATCAACACGCACTATCACGGCGATCACACTGGCGGAAACGCGTATTTCCAGAAGCAGGCGCCCATCATTGCGCAGGACAATGTGCGTAAGCGGTTGGAGTCGGGCGGGGCAGCGGGCAACGGCAGCTCCGTGCACATCGAGGTAAAACCCGCCGCGAAGGAAGCGCTGCCCATCATCACGTTCGATCACGACGTGACCGTGCATCTGAATGGCGAAGATATCCGAGCGCTCTTCTTTCCAGCCGGCCACACCGACGGCGACTCGATCATTTTCTTCCCCAAGTCGAATGTCGTTCACATGGGCGACGATTTTGTGACGTATGGCTTCCCGTTCATCGATGTCGATAGCGGAGGCAGCATCAACGGGATGATCGACGGCGTGGAAAAAGTGATCACGCAGGTGCCTCCGGATGTGAAGATCATTCCGGGACATGGGCCCGTGTCGAGCCTTGATGACGTGCGGGCCTACTTGACGATGCTCAAGGCAACTCGCGACGTAGTGGCCAAGGCGATTGCGGAAGGCAAGACAGTCGATCAGATGAAGCAGGCGAAGCTGCTCGCTCCGTGGACGAAATACTCCGGAGATTTCATCAACGAAGATACGTTTCTGGAAACGCTGTACAACTCGCTGACCGGACAGAAGAACGGGAAGTTCATCAAGCACAATTAGAGTCGCCGCCGCCGCGACCTTGAAGGAGGTCCGACCCAGTTGCGTCTGACGCGCCGTAACTTTGTCCAATCGATGCTAGGCGCCGGGGCTGCTGTAGGCCTGCCGGCGCTGTTCTCGGCGTGCAGCGGATCTTCCAAGGCGAGTTCCGCGCCTCCCGCGAGCGCCTCAAGGGCACCGTTCAGCGCTTCCTCCACATCAACGTTTCCGAAGGGATTCTTCTGGGGCACGGCCACCGCCTCGTATCAAATCGAAGGCGCGTGGAACGAAGACGGCAAGGGCGAATCCATCTGGGACCGCTTCGCGCATACTCCGGGGAAGATCAAGAACGGCGACACCGGCGACGTGGCCTGCGACTCCTATCATCGTTGGCGCGAAGACATCTCCCTGATGCGGGCGATGAACCTGAACAGCTACCGGTTCTCGATTTCCTGGCCGCGCATCCAGCCCTCGGGATCGGGTGCGGCGAATCCAAAGGGTATCGATCACTACAGCCGACTCGTGGACGCTCTGCTGGAAGCGCGCATCCGTCCGCTGGTTACGCTCTATCACTGGGACCTGCCGCAGGCGCTGGAAGATGCCGGCGGTTGGCCTAACCGCGATACGGCAGGCCGCTTTGCCGATTACTCGCAGCTGATGGCGCAGGCGCTGGGTGACCGGGTTTCCGACTGGATGATTTTTAATGAACCGGATGCATTCGTGGATCTGGGACATCTCGAAGGCACGCATGCCCCGGGGCGCACAAGCATCCTCGACTTTCTGCGCGCCACGCACGTCGTGAATCTGGCGCAGGGGGCGGGGTTCGGCGCGCTCAAGGCCGAACGACCGTCGTCGCGTGTGGGCACGGCTTTCAGCATGTCACCGTGTGAGCCCGCAACGGAATCTGAAGAAGACAAACTCGCCGCCAAGCGCGCACATGCCATCACAAATACCTGGTTCCTGGAGCCCGCGTTGCGTGGGCGATATCCCGATGCGCTGGCGTTCCTGCCCGAAACCGCAATGCGGATCCAGTCGGGCGACATGGAGAAAACGAAGGCCCCGCTTGATTTCATCGGCATCAATCTCTACTACCGGACAATTGCGTCGGCTCCCGGAACCATGGAGCGCTTCTCGCACGCGCAGGAGTGGCTGTTCCCGGTAAAGATGGACGGCGGACAGCAGGGACCGAAGACCGACTTCGGATGGGAAGTCTGGCCGAAAGCGCTTTATGACACGGTGATGCGCGTCACTCGTGATTACAACCGGCCAGTGATCGAGATTACCGAGAGCGGGTGCTCGTATAACGATGGTCCCGACGCTGGCGGCGCGATTCACGACAGCCGCCGCATTGAATATCACCGCGCGTATCTGGCTGCGTTGGCACGATCAATCGCCGAAGGTGCTGACGTTCGCGGATATCATGCGTGGAGCCTTCTCGATAACTTCGAATGGGCCGAAGGCTTCAGCCAGCGCTTCGGCCTGACGTACGTAAACTTCAAGTCACAGCAGCGCACGATCAAAGACTCCGGCCGCTGGTATGGGAGCGTAGCTACCGAGAATCGTGTGGGACCGGGTCGGAGCTTGCCCTGAGCGACGTCGAAGGGACCCGGTCAGCGGCCGAAAGGCCGCTGCGCTCACTGATTGCTCGACTGGAGGGTAGGAGTCCTCCCATGCCCCCAAAGCGCCGCCAGCCCCACCACCACGCCACCACCGAATACAACAAACGTGTAGATCATCATCTGGTTCGGCCGTCGTGCTAAATTCTGCGTCAAAGCATTGCCCAGCCGGCTGCTGGTATTGAAAAACGCATGCAGCACATGGCGATGATCACGTTGAACTTCGAAATATTTGCAGCCGCTGTCAGTAAGAACGCAACTCCGTCAGGATCAGAAGAGACTGCCAGGTCACGCTGCTCCAACCCTTGATCTGAAACAGTGGCAAGTGCCACGCCGCCCATAGCGGAGCGAGAATCAGCGTCGCCCACACCGGACCATAGCGCTGCTGCAATCTCGGCAAAGCGAGACCGCGCCATCCAGGTTCCTCGGGCACCGGACCGCCAAGCAGCGTCGAATAGTTAAACGCGTACGTGCTCCAGTGCAAGAGCGACGGCCAATGCGGCGCAGAAACGGGCGCCTTTGCAATCGCTGCCGACGGCGCCAGAAGCGCGACGAAAAAAATGCTCCCAAGCCAAACGCCAGCCCTCTCCCCAAGCTGGACCAGCCTGTCCACAGGGGCAGATTTTCAGATCGCGATCCGTCAGCCAGCGCGTCATCAAAACCGCCACCATCGGTCCGAACGCGCCCGTGAGAAACAGCGGTACCCCAAAAGTGTCTGCTTGGTTGTCCGGTATGAGTGTGGCTATAGCCAGCCACAGGGCCCAGCTCCAGGCATAGGCCAGCAGAAAGAAAAGCGTGATTGGTCGCGTCTGCGCGAAACCAACAAGAGGCGTCCGTGACTCTACAACATTGTCTGTGACTTGGTGCGTCGAATCCGCCATTCCGACGGCGGAAACAATATCACGGTCCTGCAGCTGGATAACAGATCCGGACCTACTTCTGCTGCATCACCAGTTCGCTGTTCTCGACTTTCATCGCTCCAACATTCTCGGGCAGCTTCAGCCGGTCTCGCTCCTCGGCCAGTTTCTTCTGGAGCGCGGGATTCACCAGCGATACCGGCACGCTCAGATCGCCGACCTTGAATTCCGTGGGATCGAAGGTGGCGTATCCATCCTTCTCGCCGATGTGCCCGGAAACCGTCACCCACACGTCTTTGCCCGCAATTTCGGTGAGGAACTGTCCGTGCACAAGGTCGCCGTCCAAGGTGACCGATTGGTCTTTGATGGTGGGCGCGGAGTTGCCGATGTTGGAGTCTGGCGCAAGCGCCGCTCCACCGGCGTTGCCCAGCGTTTGCGCCAGCACTGCGCCGATCTCGTCGGAATTGATGTGAACTTCGGCCTTCGGAGCCGCCGATCCGGACCCGGGATTCGAGGGTGACGAGGCCGCGCTCGACATCGACTGCTGCTGCGTTGCCTGCTCAAATTCGGCCATTTTCTGGTCGAACGACTGGGCATGTTCCGCAATGGCCGCCGGAGCCTGCGGCTGAGCTACCGGCGCTGGCCTCTTCAGAACCAGAATGATGGCGACCAACGATGCCACCAGGGTCGCAATGCTGATGATGCGGTCGAGCTTGAATTTCATGGCAATTCCCGATCGGTCGGCCCAAGACAGGCAGGCCCAGTGTCATGGTACTAGGAGCCCGAACCAAGGTTTAGATGACCAAAGTAGGGGGCCCGGCGAAGCCATTGTGGGACTTGGGGGGATGATCTCGCTGCATCGTGGCCTCGGCCCTTCGGGCCGACCGACCGGGTCAAAGACCCGGTCCCACAAGATCAAAGCAACGTCACTTCAGTTTCTTTGCCAGCAATTCATTCACGATCTGCGGGCTGGCCTGGCCCTTCGAGGCCTTCATGACCTGGCCGACGAAAAAGCCGAGCATGGTCGTCTTTCCGGCGCGGTATTGCTCCAGCTGCTTGGGATTGGCGGCGAGAACTTCGTCGATCATCTTCTCCAGAGCCGAAGTGTCGGTCGACTGCTGCGGGCGGCCTTCTTCTTCATAGACCGCAGGAAAATCTTTGCCGCGCTCGAAGCGCGAGGTCGTAGAGATCCTTGAGCATCTTGCCGGAGATCGTGCCGGCTTCGACCAGGTCGGCGGACGCCGCGACGCCTTTCATCGAAATCGGCGACTGCTCGATCTCAATTCCCTTCGCCTTTAGCCGGCCCATCAACTCGCTCTGCACCAGGTTGGCCACGCGCTTGGGATTCTTCGCGGCCTTCGCGGCCTCTTCGAACTGATCGGCCAGCGATTTCGAAAACGTCAGCACCTGCGCGTCGTATTCGGTGATGCCGTAGTCCTTCACCATGCGGGCGCGGCGGGCTTCGGGCAGTTCCGGCAAGCTGCGCGCGATCTCGGCCTTCCATTTTTCGTCGACCACCAGCGGAAGCAGGTCAGGCTCGGGGAAATAGCGGTAATCGTGCGCCTGCTCCTTCGAGCGCATGCTGTAGGTCTTGCCTTCGTTCGCGTTGTAGAGGCGCGTCTCCTGCGTGATCTTGCCGCCCGACTCGAGGACATCGATCTGCCGTCCGATTTCATATTCCAGCGCTTCGCGAATGAAGCGGAACGAATTCACATTCTTGATTTCCGCCTTGGTGCCGAATTCCTTCTGCCCGCGCGGCCGCACGCTGACGTTGGCATCGCAGCGCAGCGAGCCTTCCTCCATGTTGCAGTCGCTGACGCCGGTGTAGAGGATGATTTCTTTCAGCCGCGTCAGATATTCGTAGGCCTCGTCGGGCGAGGCGATGTCGGGCTCGCTGACGATTTCGATCAGCGGCACGCCGGTGCGGTTCAGGTCGATGGCAGTTTTTTCGTCGGAGTCGGGAAAGCCTTCGTGCAGGCTCTTGCCGGCGTCCTCTTCGAGGTGCACGCGGGTGATGCCGATCTTCTTCCTGCCCTTGCCAGCCGGAATCTCGATGTAACCGTGCTCCGCCAGCGGCTTGTCGTACTGCGAAATCTGGTATCCCTTGGGCAGGTCGGGATAGAAATAATTCTTGCGCGCAAAAATCGAAGTCTCGTTGATGCGGCACTGCAGCGCCATCGCCGCCAGCGTGGCGAACTCGACGACTTTCTTGTTGAGCACGGGCAAGGCGCCGGGCATCCCCAGGCAGACCGGACAGACGTTCGAATTCGGCGGCGCGCCGAATCGCGTCGAGCACGAGCAGAAAATCTTGGTCGCCGTCAGCAGCTGGACATGGACTTCCAGCCCGATGACCGGCTCATAGTTGGCGTGGGCGGCGATGGAATCGGCCGGTCGTGGTGACCATAGGGAGTGATTATAAAGGGCGGCGCGGGAACAGCACTCTCAGGAGTCATGCCCTCGTGAGCAAAGCGAAGGATCTATGTAACTCCCGGCAAGTTGTACAGGTCCTTCGGGCCGCAAACAACGCGGCCCTCAGGATGACAAGCTTGTTCGAGCAGGGCTGGTCCGATCAGCCAGTGCTCATGCCCGCTCGTAAAACCGAAAGAACAGCGACTGCTTCGATACCGGCTGCGCCTTCTCGGTGAGCGTCGCCATCTGCTGTTGGTTGAGCGGAGTAAATTCCCGCGCCAGTTGCACGTTCTGCTCAAGCTGCGCAATCGTGTCGCAACCGATGATCACCGTGCTGACCGGCAGTGACAGCGAATAATACATCGCCTGCCTCATATCGAGCGTACCGGCGGTCGACGCCAGCACCATTCCTTCCCACGAATGCTTCTGTTGTTCCATGGGCGGCGGCGTCCACGTGGAGAGAATGCGTCCGCGCGCCGGGACTTTCATTCCGATAATTCCCATCTGCTTCTCGACCGCCAGCGGCAGCAGTTGCTCACTGAAGCTGTAATGATGCGGATCGGCAGCGTTGACAGCCATCAGGATGGTGTCAAACGGATGCCGGTGAATCGCCTCGATCAGCGCGTCAGGCCGATAGTGGCCAGTGATGCCGCAGATAGCGCACAATCTTCTGGCCGCGAGCTTCTAAGCAGAGCCTCCATCGCCCCGCCCTTGGCGAAGATTTCGTTGATGTCGGCCATGGTGCCGATGTCGTGCAATTGCCACAGGTCGACATGATCGGTCTGCAGCAAGCTTGAGCGACTTCTCGATCATGCGCATCGAGGCATCGCGCGTCCGCTCTTTCGTTTTGGTGGCAAGAAACGCGTCGTTGCGGCGATGTTTCATCACTTTGCCGACGTACTGCTCACTCCAGCGCTCAGGGCCGCCGTAGATCGAAGACGTGTCGACGTAGTTCACGCCAAGGTCGAGAGCCCTTTCAATGATGGGAACCGCGACAGCTTCATTGTTGGGCTTCTCCAGAGAGGCCTGGCCTCCCAGGCTGAAGATGCCGACTTTGTAGCCCGTCTTTCCCAGATTTCGCGTCGGCATTGCGTTGGTGGTCGCCGCATGGTTCGGCAGTGGGTGAAAAACCGCAGTTGACTGCCCGCGTGCAATATCGGGAAGTGCGGCGGAGCCGAGAGCGGCTGCGGTCATCAGGCCGCCGGCTTTTAGAAAACTGCGACGATTGCCGGATGATTTCTGCGACTTCGACTTGCTCATGAGGACCTCCGGAAGTAACGCACTACATTAACGCCGATTCCATCCCAAAATCTACGGCAAATCGGACACTCGCCGTCAGACCTCGGGCCCCGGCCCTGCGAATAGAGAGCTCACCTCTGAAGTCCGAGGTCCGAGGTCTGTATCTAGGGATTCTTCGCTGCGTTCAAATACTTGTCGACCAAGATTTCGAAGTACAGCAGCTCGTTCCCCTTGGCATCGGCGACGCCGGTGATGTCGATCTTCGCGCCGGGCAGAGGCGACGAGATGCCGCCGACGTCGAAAAACAGGAATCCTGATTGCGTGGTGTGCGGCTCAACCGCTCGGGCCGCGAATTGCGAGGACTCGATCTCGTCCATTTCTTTCTTGCTGATCCCGCCCTTCACTTTATGCGGAAGCGGAATGGGGCTGGGCCGCGTGCTGGCCTGCGGATTGGAGAGGCGGCGGTACAGGTCTTCCGGCGTGATGGGAGTGAGTTTCGAATGATTGGCCGTGATGCAGCGTGATGTCCATGTTAGCGATGGAGATGGGCTGGTCGCCGTCATTGGTCACGATGAAAAAAATGGGCAGGAAACCGTGCGCCGCGAAATCCACGGAAAAGATCTTCGCCTTTTCGGGAGTGTCGTAGGGATCGGCGGCGATGGCGGCTTTCTCGTCGCGATGGAAATCGTGCGCGGGATAGTTGATGGCAGTCTTCGCCACCGGCTTCACGAAGTTCTTGGCCGCCAGCAACGACCGGCACAAGCAATCCAGCGCAACAGCGCGCAGGACAGCCGAATCGATGGAATGAACCACGAAGATAGGGTTGCCGCATGTCTCCAATTATAGAAGGCAGCGCCGCCCGTCCCTGGTGAGGCGGTTTAGAATGGCTCAGCTTGAGCTATTTTCTCTACAGTCTGGTGCTGGGCGCTGGGAATGCTGGTGAGCCTGCCCTATTGGCTCTACCAGATTCTGCGTCACGGCAAATACCGCAGCGGATTTGCCGAACGCATGGGCAAAGTTCCGGCGCGGCTGACTGGTTGGCGCAGGGTCGCGGGCGGGGCGCGTGATCTGGGTTCATGCCGTTTCCGTCGGCGAGGTGCTCGCCGTCAGCGGACTGGTGGACGCAGATGCGGCGGAACTTTCCGCAGCATCGCGTGCTGGTCTCGACTACAACCGACACGGGCCAGGAACTCGCCCGCAAGCGCTTCGGGGAAGAGAACGTATTCTACTTTCCGATGGACTTCGCGTTCGCGATCCGGCCGTATCTGCGAGCCTTGCAGCCGGAGTTGGTCGTGCTCGCGGAAACCGAATTCTGGCCGAATTTCCTGCATCTGGCGCATGCCGGCGGAGCGCGCATGGCGGTGGTGAACGCGCGCATCTCCGACCGCTCATGGCCGCAGCTACCGCCGCTTTCGCTGGGCGCTGCGGAAGATGCTGGCGCACGTCGACTTGTTTCTGGCGCAGACTGCGGAGGACAGCGCGAGGCTGCAGTCGATCGGCGCAGAACCGGAACGCGTGCAGGTCACGGGAAATCTGAAGTTCGATGTGAGCCTGCCGGCGCCTCCGCCGATTGTGGAAAGCCTGCGCCAATCGCTGGCGGCAGAAGGCGCCGGGCCGGTGCTGGTCTGCGGCAGCACGGTCGAGGACGAAGAACCGCCGCTGCTGAAAGCGTTTGAAAATTTGCGCGTCGGGCATCCGCGCGCAGTGATGATTCTGGCGCCGCGGCATCCCGAGCGCTTCGACGACGTTGCGATTCTGCTGCAGCAGTTGGGCATTCCGTCGTTCCGGCGTTCGCAGTGGCAGGGGGAATCGCTGGCGGGCGGAGTGCTGCTGGTGGATACCATTGGAGAACTGGCCGCGCTCTATGCGCTGGCCGACGTTGCATTCGTCGGAGGAAGCCTGGTGCCGCGCGGCGGGCACAATATTATCGAACCGGCGCAGCACGGCGTGGCCATCGTGACTGGGAACCACACGGAAAATTTCCGCGACATTGTTGCGCTGTTTCAAAGCCGCGACGCCGTGCGGATCGTGAGCCTGGCGGAGTTGCCGCTGACGCTGATGCAATTGCTGGCGGACGATGCCGAGCGGCGAGCTCTCGGGCGCCGCGCGTTGAGAGACGATGCGGTCGCAGACCGGCGCGACGCTGCGAACCCTGGCAGCGCTGAAGACATTGGTGGCGGAGAATCGCGATCCGCTTGCGGTCCCGGCGCAGGCTGCGCACACCGATTGAATCCCCTCTCAGCCATCTACGGCGGCGTCGTTGGAGCGCGCAATGCGCTCTATGATCGCGGACTGTCTGCGGGCGCGGCGACTGCAGGGTCCGGTGGTCAGCGTGGGCAATCTTTCCGCAGGAGGGTCGGGGAAGACTCCATTCGTGATGCTGCTGGGCGAGTTGCTCAAGGCGCGCGGAATCAAGTTCGATGTGCTGTCGCGCGGCTACGGGCGCGAGTCGAGCGGCGTGCTGCTGGTCGATCCCGGCGGGATTGCCGCAAGAATTTGGCGACGAGCCGCTGCTGATTGCGCGCAAGCTGCAGGTACCGGTGATCGTGGGAGAAGATCGGTACGAGGCGGGTCGGTTTGCCGAATCGAGGTTCGGTCCGCAACTTCATCTGCTCGACGACGGTTTTCAGCACCGCGCGCTGGCTCGCGATTTCGACATTGTTCTGGTGACGCCGCAGGATGCGAGCGATCGCTTGCTTCCCTGCTGGGCGGTTGCGCGAGCGGCTGGTCTCGTTGCGGCGCGCGGATGCGGTCGTGCTGGCCAGCGGCGCTTCGGCGGAGTCGTTTCCGGTGCAAGGGAAACTGGTATGGCGCGTGCGGCGCGGAATTGTGCTGCCTGCGAAGATCGTTCCGCCGCGGCCCGTGGTGTTCTGCGGGATCGCGCGGCCGCAGAATTTTGTGCTGCAACTGCGCGCCGCAAATATTGAGCCGGTCGCCGAGGCGTTTTATCGCGACCATCATGCCTACAGCGAGAAAGATGTCCGCGAGTTGCTGGAACTGAAGCAGCGCAGCGAAGCTGGGGGTTTCGTCACCACCGAGAAAGATGCCGTGAACCTGGGGCGCTATCTTTCCGCGCTCGCGCCGCTTGCCGTCGTGCCCGTGAAAATGGAACTCGCGGACGCAGCTAACGCCGTCGATACCATGCTGCACAAGATCGACAGAACGAAAGCGCGGCGCATGAGAGAATCGGTGCGCCGCGTGACAGTGCCCGGGTCCCGGATTTGACGGAATCATGATCAAACATCCCAAAGAAGCCGACCGGCTGAAGAAGATTGTCGAAGCGTTTCCCAAGATCACCGTGACGGTGCTGGGAGATCTGGTGGCCGACGAGTTTGTGTTCGGCGAGATTTCGCGCGTGTCGCGCGAGGCTCCGGTACTGATCCTGAAGCACCGCGAGCGCACGGTCGTGCCCGGCGGCGCAGCCAATGCCGCGAATAATCTGGCGGATCTGGGAGTGAATGTTCTTCCCGTCGGCATTGTGGGCGACGATGAGCCGGGGCGAATGCTGCTGAAATATTTTCGGCACAAGCGAATCGCGGTCAGCGGCGTGCTGAAAGACAAGAGCTACACGACGGTCACGAAGACGCGCATTCTCGCCGGCATGACGCATACCGCGCGGCAGCAGGTGGTGCGCGTCGACCGCGAGCCGCAGGACGCGCCCAACGCTCACCTGACTCGCGAACTCTATCTGGCGGCGCGAAATTACGCGCACGCATCCGATGCGCTGCTGGTTTCGGATTACGGATACGGCGCGGCCACTCCGGCGATCGTGAACACGCTGCGGGAAAAAGGGAAAGTTGGGAGCGGTGCCGATCGTCGTCGATTCGCGCTACCGGCTGATGCAGTATTCTGGCGTAACCGCGGCGACGCCCAACGAACCCGAAGTGGAAGAGGCGCTCGGCGTTCGCATCGGGCAGGACTGGAACAAAGTGGTCGCCGCGGGCGAACAGGTGATGGCGCGCATGAAGCTGCAGTCGCTGGTGATCACGCGCGGGCGCGACGGCATGGTGGCTTTCGATCACAAGCACAAGCCGGTGGACATTCCGATTTTCGGTTCCGACCAGGTGGCCGATGTGACGGGCGCGGGCGACACGGTGATCGCGGCGTTCACGGCTGCGCTCGCCGCGGGCGCGACAACGGAAGAAGCGGCGCAACTGGCCAACTACGCAGGCGGGATCGTGGTGATGAAGCGCGGCACGGCGACCGTTTCGCGGCGAAGAGTTGCTGCATGCGCATCGAGCAGACGCCACCGGCAACACGACCTCATTGAGCGCAGACTACGACCATTGAACGCAGACAACAAAATTCTGACCCGCGACGAACTCCGCCGAGCGCGTGGAGGAATGGCGGCGCGCCGGCGAACACATCACGCTCGCCAACGGCAACTTCGATCTGCTGCACGTGGGCCACGTGCGCTACTTGCGCGGAGCGAAGGCGCTGGGCGGCCGTCTGGTGGTCGCCATCAATTCCGATGAATCGGTGCGCGCGCTGAAAGGCGAAGGGCCGGCCCGTCATGCCCGCCGAAGAGCGCGCTGAAATTGTCGCCGCGCTGGCCGATGTGGATGCGGTCGTGATTTTTCCCGAACTCGATGTGCGGGCGATCATTCGCGAGATTCGTCCCGACATTCAGGCCAAGGGCACCGATTACACCGCGGATTCTGTTCCCGAGCGCGACGCTGTTGCGGAGTATGGTGGGCGCGTCGAGATTGTCGGCGATCCGAAAGATCACTCCACCAGCGAAATCATTCGCTCGCGGCTTTCGCCGAGGAAATCTTGATCGCCGTGCCAGTGAAAGTCAGTGTCGAACGCATCGAGCGCCTGCTCATCGTGCGGCTGAGCGCGATGGGAGACGTGATCCACACTCTGCCTGCGGCGCAGGCTGCTGCGCGATGCTTTTCCCCGACGCGATGATTGGCTGGGTGATCGAAGAACGGTGGGCGGAACTGCTGTGCGCGCCGGGAACGCCGCGGCGAGGGCCGAGATCAGCGCAACGCCCGCTGGTCGACTGGGTGCATCCGGTGAACCTGAGCGGGTGGAGGAAGTCGCTGTTCACGATTCCGACGCTGCAGCAGATCGCGAAAGTCTGGAACGACGTTCGCTCGGCGCGCATATGACGTTGCGGTCGATCTGCAGGGAGCGATCCGGTCGGCGGTGCTGGCGCGCTGGTCGGGCGCGCGTGTGGTCTATGGCGCCGCAGAGCCGCGCGAGTCGCCGGCGAGTTTGTGGTACACGCGCAGAGTGGTCGCTCGTGGAACGCATGTGGTCGAGCAAAATCTTTCGGTTGCTGAAGCAGTCACGACGAGCGAAGTTGCGGGTGCCGCGAGTGGAGTTTCCCTCGCGATCCATTGACCGAAGAGAGTATCAGCCAGGACCTTGCGCAGCACGGCCTCGGGGAATTCGCGATTCTGAATCCGGGCGCGGGATGGGGAGCGAAGCGGTGGCCGGCGCGAGCGCTATGGTCGAGGTCGCGCGCAGTTGGCTAAGGATGGCGCTGCGCTGCGATTGTCAATTACGGTCCGGGCGAGGAGGATTTGTTGCCAGCGAGGCGAAGCCGCGAGCGGAGGCGCGGCTGAGGCCGACGAAAGCGTCCGATCACGGCGTTGATTGCGCTGACGCGGCGGGCGCGGTTGTTCATTGGAGGAGATACGGGGCCGATGCATCTGGCGGCCGCGCTGCGGGTTCCGGTGGTGGCGATTTTCGGGCCGACGGATCCGGCGCGCAACGGGCCTTATGGAACGCGCAGCATTGTGTTGCGCAATCCAGCGAGCCCGACTACGCATGCTCGCGTCGCCAAGCCGGACGAAGGGATGCTGGAGATCAGCGTCGATGCAGTTGTGATGCAGCGCGCAGCTGCTGGCGTCGGCGCAGCGTGGACCAGGCTGCACGGAAGGTGCTCATGGCTGAGTGGTCGCGCATGGGATGGGCAAAGACCGCGCGCCGCATTCGAGTGCCGCTGGGATTTGTGTTTGCGGTGCTGTACTTCTGGCTGGCGCGGCCTACCTGGCGCTTCCTCGCGCTCGGCGCGGTTCTGATCGTGCCGGGGCTTTTGATTCGCGCGCTGGCTTCCGGGCATGTGCGCAAGAACGAGGCGCTCGCGACTTTCGGGCCTTATGCTTACACGCGGAATCCGCTCTACCTCGGATCGTTGCTGATGGGCGTGGGCTTTGCGGTGGCAGCGCGGAGTTGGTGGGTGGGGGTTGTTCTGGTGGTGATGTTCTTCGCCATCTATCTTCCGGTGATTCGCGATGAAGAGGCATTCCTGCGGCAGAAGTTTCCCGAGTTCGAGGAGTATGCGCGACGAGTGCCGAGGATGTTCCCCAGACTTGCCGCGCGATCGCAGGCGGACGAGCCCCCAGGAGCCTTCTCCATGGATCTGTATTGGAAGCACCGCGAGTACAACGCCCTGCTCGGGGCGCTGGCCATGACAGGCGCGCTGATCTTGAAGCTGATGCTCTTTCCGAGTTAGACGAAAGGTCGGAATAGGCGCATCTAGTTACTTAAGCTCCCTTACCTCAAGAGTAATTTCCGAACGGCTCGCATGAGGCGCGGGAAACGTTCTGCTCCGATCAGCTTGAGAAGCTTCTCGGGGGCGAATTGATTTCGCAGGCCGCGGTCGTCGTAGTGGCCGGTCAGATCGATGAAGGAGAATTGCTGGCACGCCGTTTTGTCAATGCAAAACTGCGAGTAAGGCAGCGCGAAGATCGTAGCGCCGACCGCCTCAGCAAAATGCACAGCGAAAGGAAACACCAGCGTGGGCTCGAAACTCGTTTTGTGCTCCCGTACGGAGCGCGTGGAGTCATCTCCGCACACGAAACCGCCGACTCGCACCTTGGGGCACTGATTCCCTTCAGGGTGTGGTCGCCATCAATGTAGACCAGGTCCAATTCACCGTCGGTGATCCGATCGATCACTTCCGTGGTCTTCCCGCGGAGGATGATACTTTTGGCCGCGGCGAAGTCCCCGCGGTAGGCGCCGATCTCGGCCATGCGCTGCGCCCCCGACGTGGTTTATGAATTCAACCCAGAGGTCCTCGCGGGATTGTGCGCGGGCAATGCATTTTCGCGAGAACTTGCTCTGGCGAATCGGGCAACTTTGACCCGAGAGGTCGCGATGATCTGGTCCTTGTCGACTTGGGGTTGATCACGCATTTCCGGAGGTGAAAGCTTCGATTGCCCTTTCAGCCTAGCGGCTTATTTCTGGGCCAGCAATTGTTTGGCACGGCTTAGTTCTGGACGCGAGGAGTTCGAACCGTCACAGACTTTCAACAACATGACGTAATATGCGTTCGCATCGTTGTGCTTGCCTGCTTGTTCGGCAGCCTGGGCGGCGCCGTAGAGGCCGTTGAAGCGGTTGGGGTTGAATTTCAGGTCCGTCTGATATTCAGCCAGCGCCTGTTGTGGACGCTTTGCTTCCAGCAGGATTTCGGCAATCATTTCGCGGGTGGGGATTCCCTGGGGCTCGTCACCGAGCGCATCTTCTTTGTCGGCAATGGGGCGGAGAACCTCGACCGCGTCGTCGTATTTACCTTCAGAAAACGCGAGCCAGGCTCGCGCCTGTTTCAGGTCGTTGTCGGTGGACTCGGCGAAGTCCTGCTTTTTCTCGGAGACAAATTTCTGATGGATGGCTTCGATCGCGCTGACGTCTTTGCGGACGTCCTCGGGGTGGTGCAGGCGGGCGGAGCCGATCGCCCGGGCCCAGTAAGTGAAGGAGTCTTCCGCGGTGCCTTCGACGGCGAGAGGCTTGAGTGCTGCGGCGGTGGCCCAGTCACGCATCTCGAGCGGATACAAGGCGGCGAAGTGCGCTTCGGTAGCGAGATGTGGGTCGAAGCCGACGCCGTACATGTCATGCATCTCGGGCATGGCCTTGACTTGATCCATCAAATCTTTGGCGTCTGCTTCGCGTCCGCTTTGCAGGTAGGCGTAAAAGAGGAAGTCCATGGCGTGGAACTGGTGGCCCTCGCCACCCATATGCATGGCTGCGGTTTTACGAGTGGCGGCGATGGATGCGAGGTTGGAATTGATGTCGTCTTGCCAGAGGCCGACGCGAGCGAAGATGTGCGAAGGCATGTGGAGCGCGTGCGGAGCGGCGGGCGCGACCTGAGCATAGCGGCGAGCGGCGGGGATGCCGCGCTCGGCCAGTTGCGGCTTGTCGTAGGCGTGAATCAGATAGTGCGCGACGCCGGGATGATCGGGTTGCGCGGCGAACAGCTGCTCCAGAATCGCGGCGGCAGCAAGGCGATTGGCGAAGGTTTCGTCATTGTGCGGCTCGGAGGCCAGCAGAGAGAGCGCGTAGAAGACCGCCGCTTCGTGATCGTCGGGATAAGACGCGTACACCTTTTTCATCGCATCGGAGTAGGCCTTGACGCTGACACTATGTTCGGAGGCGCCGGAATCGTAAAAGGCCAGGATTGCCGTGATGTATGCCTTTTCGCGGGGGGTGGCCGGCTTGGCGAAGGGCGGGCCTTGGGCTAGCTTATATGCCGCTCGAGCTTCACCCAAACCCCGCTTGATTACGGCGGCATCAGGTTCGTTCCACAGTTGGTGCCAGATGCTCATCGCAATGCCCCAGTGCGCCATCGCGCAGTGCGGATCGTCTTTGGCGATGTCGAGGAATTCCTTCTCGGCTTCTTCGTACCAGAAGGAGTGCAGCAAGGCGACTCCGCGGGCGAAGGGCTTCTGCACGGATGCGGAGCAGGACACCGGGAACTGAACCGTCCCGAGTTGAGTCTCGGTGAGATCTTCGTGGTGATGGTGGTTCTTGTCCTCGTCGTCGGCGAAGGCCGCGAATGTGAACAGGACGGAGACCAGCAGAAGGCATGCAAGACGTTTCATGGAAGCACCCCACGTGCGGATGTGACGAATTCTAGTCACGCGGGGTGGGAGGGTCAAACTGGCAGTAGACGAGGCATACCAGTTTTTTTCTTCGCGGTCTCGTAAAATATTCAATTCATTGCGTTTATGAGTTTTGGATCGGTGATATGCCGGGCAAAATATTGATACGAAAGGAGTTACACATAAACATTCTGGAATAAGGAGTCAGCGGGTCGTTTTGAGGCGCTGTTCCGGGCCGATGTCCGTAAAGTATTGGAGTGGTTTTAGTCACGCTCGAATGGTCGGGCGCTCTGACAGCAAATTATTGCGGAATAAGGGCTTAGGGTAGTGGCGTTTGGTGACGCGAGGTGGATTGGCCGTTGGCTCGTCGTGTTTGAATAGATTTCCTGGGCTCGGAACCGTTCTGGGCTTTTTTGGAATTCTCGGTAGAGGTTGTTCGTCACGCTGAGAGCGATTTTGGCTGTGGAAATGGTCAGGTCTCCGCTAGTGAAAGCCCGATTCCATTCCAGTTCTTGATGGAAGGACGGTGTTTGCGTAGGAATCTTGAATTTTTCCAGCACTCTCCAGTCCGCAGGCGTCGCGGCCGGGGGAGCCCGAGGCACATCTTACAGCCAGAGGAGCGGGACCAGGCCTGCGACGGCCAGGGCGATTAGTAGGGAGAGGCTTTGGGTACCGGTCTTTCGGCCGGCGAGGCTGAACGAGTAGATGCCTTTGATGAGGTTGTTGCTGGCGGCGGCGATCATGACGGCGGTGGCGGCGACTTTGAGGGGAGTGAGTGTTCCGGCGGCTTGGGTCATACCCATGATGAAGGGATCGACGTCGGTGACGCCCATGACGGCGGCGAGGATGTTGACGCCAGCGCGGCCGAGGTAGGTGACAGCCAGCTGAGTAGCGATCAGCATGGCGACGAAAAATCCGGCAAACAGAAATGCGGCCTTCAGGTCGAGAGGGTTGCCGGGCTCGAATTGGCGCTTGATCTGGGAATCTGCCGGGTCCGGTCTGCGGGACCAGAAGAATCCAGTGGCGATGGCGCCGACGGCGAGGATGAGAAATGGCATAGCGAGCATCGCGCCCAAGTGACGATTGAAAAGTGTGAGAAGAGCGACGAGGCGGAGATACATAACTCCTGAGGCGATCAGGATGCCTCCGGCGAACAAGTGCGGTCGCTGCTCCCGAGCGGCGCGGCGTGACATGGCGACCGTGGTTACGGTGGAAGAGTAGGCGCCCCCGAGGAAGGCGGCGAGTAGGACTCCGCCACTTTCTTTTGTGACCTTCTGCAGGACATAACTGCCATACGAGATCGTGCTGACGGCGACGACGACCAGCCATGTCTTGAAGGGATTGATGTGAAAGCGTCCAAACTCCTGATTAGGGAGTGTGGGGAGAATGACGGCCGTGAGGAGCATGAATTTGGCGAAGGTGAGAATTTCCTGCGGGGCCGTGCGGTTGGCTAGAGATTCAAGACCGACTTTTAATTCCAAAAGCAAGAGACTTGCCACGCTGAGAGCGGTGGCGATCCAAAGGTGGTCGTAGTAAACGAGGGCGCCGACCAGGTACGTCGTGAGGCCGGACATTTCGGAAGTCACTCCCGCGATCTGGGAGCTGGAAAGCTTGTGCCAGTAGGAGAGCAGCAGGAAGCCTCCGACCACGAGGAAGCCTATGGTGACTGGGAGCAGTTGGGAGCCGGAAAGAAGAGCGATGGAATAGCCGATGAAACCGAGCAGGGGGAAGGTGCGGACTCCGCCGAAGGAGTAGGAACCGGCGGCGGTTTTGTGCTCTTCGCGTTCGAGTCCGATGAGGAAGGAGAGGAAAAGAACCAGGACGAGCTTGACAGCGTCGGGGGGCAGCCAGTGGTATAGGTCCACTTTCGGGTTGGCTCCTGTGAACGCTGGCAGTATAGACCCAGGCGGGCGAAAAGCGGATTTCTCCCGTTGGTCGAAATGACAAGAAAATGCCAAGAGGCAGATGACTGCAGGACGCTATTCCGTGCGGAGGGCGTTCATGGGTTCGATGCTGGCCGCACGCTTGGCTGGGATGAAGCCGGCGATCGCGGCAAACGCGGCAAGGATCAATACCGCGGCGACGATCGTGAAGGGATCGTAGGTGCTCACGCCGTAGAGCTGACTAGCCATCAAGTGTCCGCCAAGCAGCGCGACGGGAATGCCGATGACGAGTCCGAGTCCTACCTGCCAGGATGCAGCGCGGAGCACCAGGGCGACCACGTTGCCGCGATTGGCACCAAGAGCCATTCGCAGGCCGATTTCGCTGGTGCGGCGCGCCACGGAATAGGCTGTGATTCCGTACAGACCGACCGACGCCAGCACGAGGGCAAGCAAGCCGAACAGAGCAGTCAAGCGCGAGATGAGGCGTTCCTGATTGAAGTTGCCGGCGACTTGATAGTCGAGCGAGTTGAAATCGAGAACGGTGAAATTGGGATTGATGTTTGTGAGCGTGCGGCGAACGACAGGTTCCAGGCTGGCGGCATCGCCGGAGTAGCGGAGGGTGATTGAGTTGGGGAAGATGGAACGAGTCTCCGCAGTAAGAAAGTTAGGCTCTTTGATCGTGGTATTCAACTGGGTCATGGGACGGAAGTACATGGAGCGCACCGGGTCGCGCGGGTTGTTGTACTTGGCGTCCGCAACGATGCCGACGATTTCAAAGTCGCTGGCATACCTCTGGTCAAAGACCCCGAAGTGGCGGCCGATGGGGTCTTCGTTGGGAAAGAACTTTTTGACGAAGGCCTGGTTGACGACGGCGACCATGCGAGAGGTGGCGGTGTCGTGTTGGGTGAAGCCGCGTCCGCGCAGGACGGGCTGACCGACCGTCTCGAAAAAGTGCGGGCTCACACGGTCCCACGAAGAGCTATTTTGAGCCTCCGGGCCGGGCGCGGGCCGGCCTTCTATATAAACCATTTCTCCCCAGTTATTGCCTTCGAGAGTGCTGTAGAGGGCAAGGCCCACACTCTGGACGCCGGGAAGGGCCGCGAATTCGCGCTCCAGCCGCTCGTTGGCTGCGGGCATCGTCGCGACCGTGTAGCCGACGCCCGCTGGATCGAAGTGGAAGACATAGCGGTTGGCGGTGGTGATGCCGAAGTCCTGACGCTCAAGGTTGCGGAGGCTGCGTGTGAGCAAGCCAGCGCTGACCAATAGGACGAGGGAAAGCGCGGCCTGAAAAATGATGAGCGATTTCTGAGGCAGCGCAGCGCGATCTCGGGTGGAGCGGTTCACTCCGCGTAGGGCTTCCGCGGGATCCGAGTGGGAGGTGATCCAGGCGGGGACGATTCCGAAGATGAGACCGGTGAGCAACGAGAGCGCAAACGCGAAACCGAGAACCAGCAAAGAGGGGCTGGCATGAATGGGAAGTTGGGGAGAGTCGGGGAAGGCGAGAGCCAGAATCATGCGGGCGCCAGCGTAGGCGACTGCAATGCCGACTACTCCGCCAGCGCAGCCGAGGAGCAGGCTCTCGACGAGCATCTGGCGGATGAGGCGAGAGCGCGCCGCACCCAAGGCCATGCTGATGGAAGTCTCGGCTCTGCGGGTCGCGCCCCTGGCCAGCAGCAGATTCGCAATGTTGGCGCAGGCCACCAGGAGAACCAATCCCGAGATGGCCATCAGAAGATGGAGACCCTTACCTGTTTCCAACTGCATGTTTTGGACTCCGGCGCCGCCGGGAGTCAGCACGACGTATTGCTTCGGGATCTGAGTATCGCGTCCATTGATGGTGTAGCCGGGTATGGTCGCCAGCCAGTGGCGCAGGCTGTTCGTCAGTTTGGCCTGCAAACTACTGGGAGTAACACCGGGCTTGACGCGACCCAGAACGTAGAGCCAGTTGGCTTCTGGCTGTTTCAGGATACTGGTCTCGCCCTCGATCACCGGTTCAGCGTTGAGCGGGATCCAAAGTGCGGGCGGGTTGTTGTCAATACGATCGCCGAAGAAGCCGGGAGGAGAGATGCCGACAATCGTAACGGGCTTGTTCTGGATGTAAAACGTGCGTCCGATCACGCTGGGGTCAGCCCCGTAGTTTGCTTGCCACCCCTGGTAGCTGAGCACCGCGACCGGCGCGGCGCCAGGAGCGTCGTCGGAGGGCAGCAGCGTGCGGCCGGCGTAGGGTCCTAATCCGAAGGTTGAGAAGTAGTTGCCCGAGACGTATTCGGCCCTTTCTGCCTTCGCGGCCGTATTCTCCTGGCGGACATTCATGGTGCTGTGTCCGGACTGGAAAGCCGCGAGCTGTTCGAACTCCGGTGCGGTGTCCTGGAAATTGCGATAGAGGTTGTAGGAGAAGAGGTCGAAATCGCCGTTGTCGTTGATGAAACCGCCATTCACGCAGCAGTCGTCGAGATCGCCAATGCGGTAGAGGGTCGCAGGGTTCGCGACCGGAAGAGACTTCATCAGAATCGCGTGGACGAGCGTGAAGATTGCGGTGTTGGCGCCGATACCGAGGGCAATGGTGAAGATCACCGTGGCGGCGAAGCCGGGGGACTTGCGGAATTGGCGGAGGGCGAGTTTGAGATCGTACGTCATAAGGTCATGGTATGGACGCGAGGATAGCGGAAGTGTGAGCAGCCTTGGGAAAACCACTGGCTCGATTCACGGGAAATTTTTTCGGCTGCCCTGGAAGCTGCACCATCGAAAGATCGTGGTGCGCCGGACGAGAAAAAGCCCCTCGCTTGCGCGAGGGGCCTTTTCCGGGGGAGGGACTTGAGAGCGAGGCGCCCTGTGGTCCCAAAACTTCTGAGTCACAAGCAAAGCCGAGCTAGGCTCGGCGGACGGGTTAGAGACCCGTCCGCACACGAGCAGTTATTTCGGCTGCTGCGGTTGATCGGTGCTGGTGGCAGGGGCTCCGGAGTTGGCGGAGAGCTGTTCCAGGTCGTTCTTCAGGAGGCTGATTTCGACACGGCCTCCGCTGACGCGCTTGGTATTCGACGCATCATCCGTTCGGTGCGGGAGCGTTGCCCATGCCGACGAGGTAGATGCGATAGACGGGAATCTCGTGGTTGAGGACGAGGTAGCGCACGACCGACTCGGCCATTTTCTGCGAGGTCGGTGATGGCAGCCTGTCCTTTGCCGGAAGAGAAGCCCTGCACTTCGATGATGTAGCCGCGCTGACCCTTTACGCCGGTGGCCATCGGTGTCAAGAGCATCCTTGGCGTTCTTGCTGAGGACGGTCTGGCCGGGGCGGAAGCGGATCTCGGTCTGGTTCGAGGCCTTGTACTGGTCGATGTTGCCGACCACGGTCTCAACCGTCTGGACGCGGGTGGTGACCTGCTGCGCGGACTGCTGCGCGGCGGTGGCCTTGTTTCCGGCGTCGACGGCGTGCTGATCGGCGACGTCGGCTTTGTCGGAGGCGAGCTTGATGCCAGCCTGAGCGCGAGCGTCGGTGTCTTTGATCGCCTTGCCGTTCTGCGAGGTCAGTTCATCGAGTTCGTTGACGCGGTCGCGGATCGGCTCGGTCTGGCGCTTCACGTAGGTCTTGCGGGCGAAGGGATTGACGCGTCCCCAGAAGCCTTCGCGAGATGGAGGCGCGAGAGGCGCTTTGCCGGTCGCGGCGGCGTCAGTCGAGGTTGAAGTGGACTGAGTCGTGGCGGCAGGAGCGCTCTGATCGGTAGATGGAGAGGTGGTCTGCGCGACGGCCGGGAAAGCAAGAACGGCGGCCAATGGCAGGGCGAACAGTAGGCGGTTGTTCATGAATGACTTCCTCCAAGTTTGGGGCGGAGCGTTTCAGCTCAACTTTCTTTGCGCCACCCCTGCACGCCTGGGGCGTGCGTGAAATTTGATTGCGTCCCCTGAAACGGTAAAGAAAGCCAGCGGTTTCGCTGAACCGGCCCGCGCTGACGCATACGCTTGGCCTAGAAATCTAACCGCCTGACTACAGCGGCGCCTGCCATTCCTATTACAGGTGGGATGCCAAATCAAGCTGCAAGGTTGATGCGCTAAACGATTGATATCTATGGACATTGTAGTCCTGCCAAGGTTGGAGAGCCAGGCAGTGTGCAAAGGGCAGGGTAATTTTGGGAAACCTGATATAAAAACTGCGTGGAAAAAGGGGCACGTTTCAGGTCTTCGGGTAATCGGACTCCGGGACTGTACCCTGGCTGGGTAACACGAGGTAACCATCAAACAAACCGGGAGGCTGACTTGCGATTGGGTTCAGGGATGAGTGAGCAGCGGTGCGGGAGCGTCTTCGTTCGGGTTGTGCTAGCACTGGGCGCGTTGTTACTGCCTTACTCAAATGTTGGGTGGGCGGCCGAAGGTTCGTCTGGCACATTGGCTTCGTCGCGCATTCCGGCGGATCGTCTGCAGCAGTATTCCGATCTGGCGGTGACGTGGATGCAGGAGTATCTGCGCGTGGATACGACGAATCCTCCGGGGAACGAAATGAGAGGAGTGGCTTTCTACAAGAAGATTCTGGACCAGGAAGGGATTGAGAATCGCGTGTTTGAATATGCGCCAGGGAGAGGGGATTTGTGGGCGCGGATTCCTGCTACTCCGCATGAGGAAAATCCCCACTTCTCTCAAAATCAGGGAGACATGGGGCACCCGGACTCGCGGCCGATTGTTCTGTTGAACCATATGGATGTGGTGACCAGCGATGCGGCGCACTGGAAGGTTCCGCCGTTTAGTGGGGAGATTCGCGACGGCTACATTTGGGGACGCGGCGCGCAGGATATGAAGGATGAAGGGCTGGCGCAACTGGTGGTGATGGTGATGCTGAAGCGCGAGAAGATAGCGCTGGATCGCGACGTGATTTTTCTTGCGGTCGCGGACGAGGAGGTGGATGACACGGGAACCGACTGGTTCATCGAGCACCAGCGCGATCTGCTGGGGAATGCGGAGTTTCTGATCAACGAGGGTGGCGAGAATCTGCTGGAGAACGGCAATGTGAAGTATGTGGGCGTCGATGTGGGCGAGAAGACAACGTACTGGATGCATGTGGTGGCGCATGGCAGGCCGGGGCATGGGTCGCGGCCGATTGCGGATTCGGCGCCGAACCGGCTGGTGCGGGCGCTGAACCGGATTCTGGCGTACCAGACGCCGATGCGTGTGCTGCCGGTGGTGGATGAGTTCTTGCGCGACATGGCGCCGTATGAACCGTCCGGAGCGGGCGGCGGAGTATCGCAACATCAAGAAGGCGATTGAAGACAAGAAATTTCAGGAGGAAGTGCAGAACGATGAGTCGCTGAACTTTCTGCTGCGCGACACGATTTCGCTGACCATGATGGGAGGATCGGAGCAGACCAATGTGATTCCTCCGGAGGCGTGGGCGAATCTGGATGTGAGGATTCTGCCGGGAGGCGATCCGAAGGCGGTGCTGGCAGCGATGCGGCGGGTGGTGAATGATCCGAATGTGACGGTCGAACCGTGGAAGGGGGAGTTTCGCGTAGCGAATTATTCGGGGACGGATAATGCGCTGTTCGCGGCGATCCGGGAGGTGGCGGGGAAGTATTTTCCGGGGACGCCAGTGGTGCCGCACATCACCAGCGGATATACGGAGAATCAGCGCGTACCGGCCGCTGGGGATTATTGCGTATGGGTTCAATCCTTATGCGGCGACGGATGAGGAGGGGAACACGGAACACGGGAATGATGAGCGGATTCGGGTGGAGGAAGTTAGGAGGGGGCCGAGGATTTTGTTTGATGTGGTGGCGGGGGTGGCGGGGAGGTAAAGCGGACTGATACGTCCGTAATCTGTGTCTGGGCGCGGGTGGAGGTATTCTTTCTCCGGAACACGAAAGGTCCCTATGAAGACCTTCTGCGCACGAATTCTAGTACCCTTCGTTTTTCTCGGGATCGCTCTTTCCGCGCAAACGGGCTCAATCAACACGAACCATACGCTCTATATTGGCGTTCTTGATGACGCCCGCGAGGAGATGCTCGATTGGAAATCCGGCTTCGCCACACAAGGCATCATCCGACCAGCCTTCGAGAAGACCGCGACGGGTTGGAAGCAGGTGGACTCCTCATCTCTCCCGACTCACATGAATTGGACCGTGGCATTTGATGGTAGAGATCTCGGCCAAGTGGAGAGTCAGGTAAGTTCGGAAGAAGGTCTGACAGCCGTTCAGAAAATTCTGACGTCCGCCTCTGCTATTCCCGCCGTGGGGTCGCCGTCGCAACAATTTGCCGGGCTTATGGCGGTCGGGCCAACGAAAACTCGCGGCCCCTGGTAGTCATTTCAGAGCCTTACTTCCACGACCCCGACGGCTGGAAGCGGACGAAGCTACTTGATGAGATTTCAGGTCTAGTCCGCACAGCGTTTCGCAGACAGGAACACCCGCACGTTGACCGTTGCAAAGAGGAGCAGGTCGTGCAGCCCAATTGGAAGTTCCCAGACTCGGCGTTAGCCCTTCCTATTGCTTACTCCTCTAATAAGCACTCTTTCTTGGTAAAGGCCAGTTTGAATGCGGGAGATTGCGGATGGGTCGATCAGCCGGACGATCGACTCTCTGAGCCTTGGTTCTTCGTGTCTGGAGACGGAACGGTTCGGCGAATCGGTTCTTTCCTGTCGCTGCTTGATGCCGGTGACTACGACAACGACGGCAAATCGGAAGTGGTTTTCCTTCTGAGCCAAGGTGAAAACACGGATGGCTTTGGGTTGTTTGACGCGAACTTCGAGAAACAGGTATCAGCTCTCTGGCACTATCACTGAGTTGGCGACCGTCTTCGCGTGAGCGTGCCGTTGGACCTCCCTGAATCAGCACGACCGTACGAATGATGGCAGGGATCCTTCGACTGCGTTGCCGTCCGCTTTGCGGGCGGCAACTTCGCTCAGGATGACAGGGGCTATGTGGGGCGCGGGAGCCGGGCTTCGCCCGCCGACAGCCGAGGGCGGCTGTCCCGACATGAACTTTACTTACTCCCACATAAACTTCACTCGCTGTCCCCGCATAAGCCTCATTCAACGCCTTCCGCAGTGTTTTTCGTATTGCTCGAAGATGAAATTGTCGGTCATGCCGGCGATGTAGTCGCAGATTACGCGTGGCAGGGAATCTTCTTTCTTCTCGACCTTGCTGCGGTAGTTATGCGGGAGGGCTTCGGGGTGGTCCATCCAGAAGGTGAAAAGTTCGCCGACTACGCGCTCGGCGTCGTCTTTTTCCCCAGCCAGGGCTGAGCTGAAGTAGAGATTTTCGTAGAGGAAATCTTTGCTTTGTTTGCGTTCGGCTTCGACTGTGGGGCTGAAGGCGACGAGGCGTTCGCTGTGGTTGCGGACGTCATCGAGGGTTTGAATTTTCGCTTGCTGCAGGCGGGTGCGCGTGTTGGTGATGAGGTCTCCGACGAAGCGGTTCAGGATGCGCTTCAGGGTCTCGTTGAATTTCAGCGTGGCGGGCGCGGTGGGATAGATCTGTTCGACTTCGCGGAAGAAGCGCTCGAAGGCGGGAATGCCTTCGCGGATTTCTTCGAGGGAGAGGAGATGGGCTTCGTATCCGTCGTCGAGGTCGGCGGTGTTGTAAGCGATTTCGTCGGTCAGGTCGATCAGCTGCGCTTCGAGCGGTGGGCGCTGGTCTAACAGATATTCGGCGAATTCGGGATATTGTTTCGCGTCATAGTCGTGCGAGTGTTTGATGATGCCTTCGCGAACTTCGAAGGTCAGGTTCAGGCCGCGGAAGGCGGCGTAGCGCTGTTCGAAATCTTCGACGATGCGGAGGGCGTGCAGGTTGTGGTCGAAGAAGAGTCCATGCTCACGCATGGCGGCGTCGAGAGCTTTTTCTCCGGCGTGGCCGAATGGAGGGTGGCCGATGTCGTGGACCAGAGCGAGGGCTTCGGCGAGATCGACGTTGAGGTCGAGGGCTCCGGCAATGGTGCGGGAGACTTGCGAGACTTCCAGCGTATGGGTGAGGCGGTTGCGGAAGTGGTCGGAGTAGCGGCGGGTGAAGACTTGCGTTTTGGCTTCGAGGCGGCGGAAGGCGCGGGCGTGGATGACGCGGTCGCGGTCGCGCTGGAAGTCGTTGCGGTAGGGATGCGGAGGCTCGGGGAAGCGGCGTCCGCGGGAGTTTTCGACGTGCACCGCGTAGGCGGCGAGCATGAGGGAAGGATAGCATTGTTGATTGATGATTTTTGATTGCAAGCCTGGAAGGCGCGCGCAGAGGAACGTAATTCCGTTGAGAAAAGGCGACCACGAGGGGTCTAAAGCCCAATTATTTTCCTTCGCCCCTATCGCGGCCCTGAAGGACCGCTCTTCCACATGGCGGCATGCGTCTTTCTCCGGGCATCAGGGACTCTTCCCCGAGTTGGCTTAATGAAATCGCATGGGCAATAATTCAACGCAGATTTAGGCGCATTTCGTTGCTGGGTTCGAAGCCTAGGGATTCGTAGAGGTGGCGGCCTTCGTCGCTGGCGTGGAGGGTGACCTGTGCGAAGCCTTCGCGCTGGCACCAGGAGATGATGGTCTGTATGAGTTTGCGGGCGATGCCGCGGCGGCGGTATTCGGGATCGGTGTAGACGTTGAGGATCGTGGCGCGGCGGCATTCGAGATCGTAGGGATGGGCTGGCCAGGGAGAGACGATGACCGCGCCTCCGGCGACTACGCGGTCTCCGTCGGCGGCGAGCCAGGCGCGGAAGGAGCCTTCCGCCATGGCGGTCTTGAGGTAGATTGAGGACAGGGACACTATGATGTCCAGTACAGCGGAGTCGGTGTGGTGGATGTCTTCGTACATTCTGCGGCGCTGGCGGAGGATTTCCGGGATGTCTGTGAGCGAGGCTGCGCGGATGGGAATTTCCTCCGGTGGCATGTGGGGAGTTTAGCAAGGCGAGGTGCTGCGTGGTCCATCACGCGGAGCAAACCGGCGTTGGCAAAGGCGCTGCCGCGACAAAAACCGTCGCGGCTTGGACGGGCGAAGGCGCCCATCCCCACATGGACATTGCCTCCACGCGGGCCTTGCTCACACATGGACTTTGCTGGTTGACGGCTGCCGGACCTCTGGTGATTGCTACTTTTGCGATTCTTCCTTGGCCAGTTTTACTTTTGCGGCGTCGAGTTTTTGCTGGACTTTGGCGAAGGCTTCGGTGTCCTGTTCGGCGGGAACGGTTTTGTTCCATTCCTGGACGGCGCGATCCCAGTGGGCGGCGGCTAGTTTCAGGCGTCCGGTTCTCTGGTAGAGATCGCCGAGATGCTCTTGCACTGTGGGATCGGTGCCCATGTGAGATTCGGCTTTGGTCAGGTTCTCTTCCGCCTGATCGTACTTGCCGAGCTTGAAGTAGGCCCAACCGAGCGAATCGAGATAGGCACCGTTGTTGGGCTCGAAGGTCAGAGCCTGCTTGATGTAGTTGAGGGACTCTTCGAGCTTCACGCCGCGGTCGGCGTTCATGTATCCGAGATAGTTGAGCGTGGCGGCGCTTTGTGGATCGGTCGGTGCCGTGGTTGCCAGAACCTTCCGGAACTCGGCTTCGGCCTGATCGAACATCTTCTCGCGCTGGTACAGATCGCCGCGCAGGAACGAAACGTAGGCTTTGTCTTCGGGCTTGGTCGAGAGTTGTTCTGCTTTGGCGAGAGCTTCCAAGGCCTCGTTGTAGCGCTTGGCTCGCGTGTAAATGATGCCGAGGCGGAGATAGACTTCGCGATCCTCGGGACCGCCCTTCAGCATGGTGCGGATGTCGGCGACGGATTTGTCGACTTCGCCGGTGTCGGCGAGTTGCGCGTCGAGCACCATGCGAAGGTCGCGATCATCAGGTAATTTCTGGACCGCTTCTTTGGCGGCGGCGGTGGCTTGCGGCCACTGTTTGGCCTCGCGGTAGGTGTCGATAATTTCCTGATAGCCGCTACGGGCGTTTTCATCGCCCAACGTCAACATCTTGCGGAAGGTCTCGATGGCGGCGGGGTAGTTTTCCTGTTCGCGATAGACCATGCCAAGGCGCTCGATGAAGATGGCGCGATTGTTGCGGTCGGCGTTGCTGGATCCGACTTCGCTCTTTTCGGTGCGCTTGACGAGATCCTGCAGGAGCTTGATCGCATCGTCGTAACGTCCTTGCGCCTGGTAGACCGAGGCCATACTGTAGGGAACGTCCATGGTGTCGGGAACCAAGGTGTCGGCGCGCTTCAGGTTCTCGAGGGCAAGATCGTACTTGGCCTGGCGACGATAAATCTCGGCCATGCGGACATAGGTTTGCGCATCTTCGGGATTGGAGTCAGCGATGACTTTGTATTGCTCGAGGGAAGCGTCGAGTTGTCCGTCGTTGAGCAGATTTTCGGCGAGGCCGCGGATGGCGTCGAGATTGTCGCGATCGAGAACGATGGCGTGCTTGTAAGCATCGATGGCGCTCTTGAAGTCCTTGCGCTGTTCGTAAGCGGCGCCGAGAGCGGCATAGAGCTTGGCGGAGCGGGCGGAGTCGGGAATCGAACTCAGCACCTTGAGGGCATGCGCTGTGTCGCCTTCATCGGTGTAAAGCATAGCCAGCGTCGTCACCGCCTCTTCCGAGGAGGGATCGAGCTTGATGGCTGTCTTCAATTCGCCTTCCGCCTTCTGCATGTCGTTGTTCAGGCGGTAGAGGCGGCCGAGGAGGAGGTGATCGTCGACGCTGTCAGGATCGAGTTTCGTAATCTGCTCGTACTGCTCGATGGCTAGCTTAAGAATATTGTCGGAACCTGAGCCGCCGGGCATGTCCCCGAGCGAGCGCAGATAGATGCGGCCGAGAAGCTTGTGGGCCTCGAGATTCTTGGGATCGCGCTTAATGATGTCTTGTGCTTCTTTGACGGCGTCGGCGATGCGGCCGGTTTTTACGTAGAGCTCCGCCAGGGCGGAGGTCAGGAATTCGGATGAGGGATCGGCTTCGATGGCGAGGCGGTATTCTTCGGTAGCCTTGGTAGCGAGGTCGCTGCGACCGTAGGCCGTGACCATCTCCTCATACATGTGCGCCATTGTGTAGTGGTAATAAGCGGCAGCTTTGTCGACTTTGCGCGGCGAAGATTGGACCGGCTTAGAATCAGGCTGAGCAGATTCCGATACAGATGGAGATGAGCTGGTTTGGGCGAAGACGGTGGTTGCGGACACCGCGATCATTAAGAAAAGACGCGAAATTCTGTTCATGCTCAACCTGATGCGCTGGAAGCGCGTTTCCGAAACCTCAGCTAGTTTGGATGCAAAGCCGCCGGGGGAAAGGTGCCTTTATTCTACCGCGACCCGTGGCGGGATGGGAAAAAACGCTGGCAGCGGTGCGAACTTGGGAGGAACCGGAAGTACAGGTACCGGAGGAGAATTGCCGTGGTGATTGTTGATTGAGAGACCGGCTTTTTACGGATATGGCGGGACATATCTTTACAATCAGCAACCAACAATCAGGGAATCAGCAGTTTACTTAGTGGCGGAAGTGGCGGACACCGGTGAAGAGCATGGCCAGGCTCAGACGGTCGGCGGCGGCGATGACCTCGGGGTCGCGCTGCGAGCCTCCGGGCTGGATGATAGCCGTCGCTCCAGCTTTGGCGATTTCTTCGACGCCGTCGGGAAACGGGAAAAAGGCGTCGGACGCTGCCACAGTGCCTTTCAGCGGGAGTTGGGCTTTCATGGCGCCGATCTTGGCGGAGTCCACGCGGGACATCTGCCCAGCGCCGACGCCGACGGTCTGGCCGTCGCGCGCGTAGACGATGGCGTTGGACTTCACGTGCTTGCAGACCTTCCAAGCGAAGAGCAGGGAGCGGGTTTCTTCGGGCGTGGGCGCGCGCTTCGTCACTACCTTGAGATCGGCGTCTTGCAGGGGGCGGACGTCGGCGTCCTGGACCAACAAGCCGCCGGAAATATTTTTTAGCACCCAGTCGTTCGAGGCGGCTTCGGTTGCCGCCGGACGAATGCGTTCGGGGCGGCGTGGATCGATTACTTCCACGAGGCGAAGATTTTTCTTGGAGGCGAACTTGGCTCTGGCGGCTTCGTCGAAGGCGGGGGCGGCGATGACTTCGAGGAAGAGCTTGTGCATTTCTTCGGCAGCTTCGGCGTCGATGCGACGATTGACTCCGATCACGCCGCCGAAGGCCGAGACGGGGTCACATTCGAGGGCGCGTTTGTAGGCTTCGGCGAGAGTCTTCCCCGTGGCGGTGCCGCAGGGATTGGTGTGCTTGATGATCGCGACGACGGGCTCTTCGAATTCCTGGGCGAGGTCCCACGCCGCTTGCAAGTCGACGATGTTGTTGTAGGAAAGTTCCTTGCCCTGGAGTTGGTGGGCATTGGCCACGCCCACGCCGGAGCCGTCGGAGTACATGGCGGCTTTCTGGTGCGGATTTTCGCCGTAACGCAGGTCGAGAGTTTTGTGGAACGTGAAGCGCAGGGTCTGCGGGAACGAAGTAGCTTCGGGTTGCGCTTCGGAGTCGGCACCGATGCGCCCTAGTGTCGAGGCGATCGCGGAATCGTAGGCGGCTGTTGTGGCGAAGGCCTTTTGCGCGAGGCGCCACTTGGTTTCGTGGGAGAGCGTGCCTCCAGCGCGCGAGAGTTCATCGGCGATGGAGTCGTAGTCGGAGGGTGAAGTCACGATTGCGACGTCGTGAAAATTCTTGGCTGCGGAGCGGATCATGGACGGACCGCCGATGTCGATGTTCTCGATCAATTCTTCGAACGCGACGCCTGGCTTGGCGGCAGTTTTCTCGAAGGCGTAGAGATTCACGACCACCATGTCGATGGGAGCGATGCCGTGTTCTGCGACCGCGGCTACGTGCTTGGCGTCTTCACGGCGATGCAGGATACCGCCGTGGACCTTGGGATGAAGCGTCTTGACCCGGCCGTCGAGCATTTCGGGGAATCCGGTAAGTTCGGAGATGTCTTTCACGGCGACGCCGGATTCGCGGAGCAGTTTGGCGGTGCCTCCGGTGGAGATCAGTTCGATGCCCAGGGCGGAGAGCTTGCGGGCGAAATCGACGAGTTTGGTTTTGTCGGTGACACTGAGAATGGCGCGCTGAATGCGGGCTGACATGCCGGACCTCGGATGAGAAGTGGAATGATGAACGACGACCAAAAATTCTATCAGTAATGAGTAGCGCGATACCGGGACTTAGATGCCTCTAATTTGCGGGGATAAAGCAGTCGAGCTTCGCTCGACGGACAGCCGAGGGCGGCTGTCCCCACATGGCCGAACGGCAGCGTATTGATGGTGAAGGAGGACGGTTCGAGCTTCTTACAGTCGTACTGGTCTGCTCAGGTCTTTGCTTTGGCTTTTAGTTTCACGTGGCCGTCGGTGAGTTCGACGGAATATTCGACGTTTTCGCAGTGGTACTGCGTGCGGATCTCTTGGGTCTTTTTTTGAACGAAGGTTGTGAATGAATCGATGTTGCCCGAGACATTCTCGCCCGCTTTTTTCTTGGCGGCGACCAGGGTGTTGTACAGGCGCTCGACCTGCTCGCGCTCGGTCTGGTCAACGCTGTGCAGCGTGAAGGGCTGGGAGGAGGCCGCGCCAGCCGCAGCCGCGGCGTGGCTCACTCCGTACACGGGATGGTGCTGCGGCTTGTGTTCCTCTTCGAGGACGCGGACTCCCTGCACCGAAAGCAGAGCATCCTGCGGACGCCGGTAGCCCTCCTCACGGATGCGGGATTTCTTGCGCCACAGGTCGCTGTAGATGGCGTAGCGCTGGGCCATTTCGTTATAGCGGTAGCGCTGGGAGAAGTTCATGCGGCCGCCGTCGGAAAATTTGCGCAGCAGACTCAGCACCTTCCACTCGATGTCGGTGGGAGGCCGCTTGCTCGGATTGCTGAAAAAAATCTCGTACTCGATTTTCAGGCGGCGCAGTTGGCCGTCGAGTACATTCAGTTCCTCGTCGGTGGTCACAGAAGTCTCCAAGCACAGTGTAGTAAGGAGCAGCATCGAGGACGAGGTACCCGTGGGTCACTAAGGGGAATGGAACGAAAGTAATTCAGCCTGTTAGCTGTTAGCTCTTAGCCTTTAGCTCTTCGCTCAACCTACGAGGATTCTTGTAGGAACACGCGGACTTTATTTGAACGCAGCGAGGTTCGAGAAGGAACAGATGAGGTGATTCGGTCGGAAGCTAAAGGCTAAGAGCTAATGGCTCAAAGCTTATTTCGCGGAATTCGACGCCATTTTCTTGACCATGGCGAGAACCAGCTTGCGGTCGCTGTCGTTCAGGCTGGTGGAATAGCGGCGGATCTGACTTAGGAAGCGGACTTCGTCGTCGGACAGTTGAGGCAGACCTTTGGAGCCGTTGCTATGGCCGGGTTCGGCGAAGAATTGCGACAGCGGGAGTTCCATGGCACCGGCAATTTTCGAGAGCGTGTCGAGCGAAGGGATGGTGTGGCCGTTTTCGACGCGTGACAGATAGCAGCGAAGGAGGCCAGTTCGCTTTTCGATGTCGCCCTGAGACATACCTTTTTGCAGCCGGTAGTTGCGGATGGTCTCGCCGATATTCATTGTTGGGAGCATTTCAGGATGGGTCATAGTAACCAGATCAGCACCTTCTGGCAAGTGGGAAATTCGTGCTATACGGCGGACATCAGTGCCATACGAAAATCGAATGGGATTCAGCGGAGTTTCGCGCGCATGAAGGGTTTTGCTTGCACGGCGTGCAAGTAACCGATCGGCGCAAACGCACGTCCGGCAGGCCTTTTCGGGCTGTGATTATTTCTTTAATGTCGCAGCCAGAAAGTCTACGGTACGCTTCCACGCGTCGGCTGCATCGGCAGCTCGATATCCATCTTTGTTGTAGGGATTCTCGAAGGCGTGACCCGCGTCGTCGTAAATCTTGATCTCCACTTTCTTGCCGAGCTGATCCATCGTCCCTTTGAACTGGTTCACGTCGGCGGGCGTGATGCCTCGGTCCTGACCACCGAAGAGACCGAGAATGGGCGCATTAATTTTCTTCAGCGCGTCAGTATCGGTGGCGAGATGGCCGTAGTTGATAACCGTCGCGGCCAAGGTTGGTTCCTGCAGGGCGACGTCGAGGGAGTAGCCTCCACCCATGCACCAACCGATGGAACCGATGCGGTCCTTCTTTACGTTGGGCTGCGATGCGAGAAATTCGAAAGCCGCGTGAAGGTCACGTTTGGCGCGGTCTTCAGGCACTCCGCGCATGATTTCGTGCGCCATGTCGGGCGTAGTCGCAACCTTGCCGCGGTACAGATCGATCGCGAGAGAAGCGTAGCCCTGGTCGGCGAGTTTTGAGGCCTGTTCCTTGACCCAGTCGTTGAGGCCCCACCATTCGTGAACGACGAGCAGCGCCGGGAACGGTCCCTGGCCTGCAGGGGTATAGAGAATGCCTTGGACGGTTTCGTCACCGCTCTTGTAGGAGACGGACTTGCTGTCGGCGGCGAGGGCGGACACGGCGGCGAGGAGAACTGCAAGCACTAGCACCAAGGCTTTCTGCATGAACCGGATCCTCTTTTGTTTCGTATTTGGTTGCGGACATTGTGACCGAAGGATGGTTGCGATTTACAGCTGGAGTTCCATGTACATGGCGCCGGCGATTGGATTCGCGCGGTACGCGGTGATTTCTTGGAAACCGATTCTCCGGTACATCGCGACCGCATCTGTCATCACGGGTTCAACGGTGTCAAGACGCATGCGTTGATAGCCGATCTGGTGGGCTTCGGCGATGATGCAGTCCGCCAGGAGTCGGCCCAGACCCTTGCCGCGGAATTGCGAGCGCAGATAGAGGCGCTTCATCTCGCAGATTTGCGGTTCGAGCTTGTGCAGAGCTACACAGCCCGCGAGTTGACCTTCGTATTCGGCGAGGAACAGGCGGCCTTCGGGAGGAGCATAGTCGCCGGGGAGTTCCGCGAGTTCTTTGTCGAAGTTCTGGAAGCATAGGCTGAAGCCGAGGGACTGCGCGTATTCGAGGAACAGTTCGCGGGCTTGCGCGATCTGGGCCGGGGACTCCGCTTGAGACAACACCAGACCTTTCACCCCAGGGAACACAGAGGAAGCTTGAAAAACATTGCGTTGGGCTTTCATTCCTCTGTGTCCTCAGTGTCCTCTGTGGTTAGTGATCTTGGAAACCTATCCCATCAGCATGCCGCCGTTTACATTCAGCACGTGGCCGGTGACGTAGGACGCGTCGTCGGACGCCAGGAACGCCACGGCGCTGGCTACATCTTCCGGAGTTCCCACGCGGCCCAAAGGAATCTGTTTGATGGCGGTCTGCTTGAATTCGGCGCTCAACACCGCGGTCATAGCGGTTTCGATGAATCCGGGGGCGACAGCGTTGCAGGTTATGTTGCGCGAGCCAACCTCGCGCGCGATGGCCATGGTGAGGCCGATGAGTCCAGCTTTGGAGGCCGAGTAGTTCGCTTGTCCGGCCTGGCCCATTTGTCCGAAGACGCTGGTGATGTTGATGATGCGTCCCCAGCGCTGCTTGAGCATGGAACTGATGACCTGCTGGATGCAGAGGTAGGCGGAGGTGAGGTTGGTTTGGAGAACGGCGTCCCAGTCGGCGCGCTTCATGCGCATGACGAGTTGGTCGCGGGTGATGCCGGCGTTGTTGACCAGGATATCGATCTTGCCGAGCTGGGCGATGATGGCTTTGACGGTGGATTTGACCTGCTCTTCGTCGGCGACGTCGAGGGCGAAAGCGGCTGCCTTGCCGCCTGCGGCGGTGATTTCGCCGACTAGTTCATTCAGCTTTTCCTGATTGCGCGCGGCTACGGCCACGGTCGCGCCTTCTTTGGCGACGCGCAGGGCGCAGTGGCGTCCGATGCCTTGCGAGGCGCCGGTGACGAGGGCGACTCGTCCTGAAAGAGACATGAGGGGTTCTCCCGATTTCCTTTAGTCGAATGAGTTCGGAACGCAGAATTATACGCGGGGACGCCATGCGGGTGTGGAGAGGCGGTCGAGCTGCGCTCGACGACCGGGTCTGAGACCCGGTCCCACACGGACCGCCGAGGGCGGCTGTCCCCACATGAATTGTCTGCGAGCATTAGGCTCGGCGAATCACATTGCTAATCCACAAGCGCGCCGGGTAACATGCGAGCACTCCCATGTCTTCACCTGCAACGAATGTTGTGACCATGCCCAACCCTTCCAAGCCGAACCCTGACGCCACGACTCCGGGACACAGATCGACACAGCGGGCGTCTGGTTTGGAAAGCCCGGCAGTGGCCGGAAAGCTTGAGATCGACTCGTCTCCAGAAATCGCAGGCGGGGGCGCCCGCGCCACATCGACCGAGCCTTCGACCGAAGTGTTTGCGGTGTTTGGCGTTGAGCCGGAGATTCAGGCTTATGCCATGGCGAAGTACTCGCGTTCGGCGCTGTCGATGAAGGAGTCGCTGCGCGAGATCAGCACCCAGAAGGCGGAGAAGTTCCTGAACACGTTTTACTTTCAGTACGGACACCGCTCGATTGCAGACCTGGCGCACATCGCACTGGCCGTCGAAAGGCTGTCCATTCTGGCCGCGATTGAACTGGCGGACGAGCAGCGTTGGGACGGGCAGGAGCGGTCGACGCGGTATCAGGACTTCAAGAAGAGCGGGTATTACACGCCTGATTTCGGGGCTGATCAGGAAGGGAAAAGGCTCTATCGCGAGACTCTGGATTTTCTGTTCGCCGAGTATGAAGCGTTGTCGGCGCACATGACGCAGTATCTGATCGACATCACGCCCAAGCCGGACGACATGAAGCAGGACGCGTACGAGCGCACGCTGAAGGCTCGGGCGTTTGATATCACACGGTACCTGCTGCCGCTGGCGACGAATACTTCGCTGGGCGAGATCGTCAATGCGAGGACGCTGGAGACGCAGGTTGCGCATCTTCTATCACATACCCATGAAGAAATACGCGTGCTGGGCGAGTCGCTGAAGCAGGCGGCGACGGGGGCGGCTTATAACGTGAATGGGGCGTCGCTGCAGGATTTGGTTTCGCAGATTCGGGCCGTGAGTCCTGAGCTGGGAGCGCGGGCCGAGCAGGAGTTGCTGCGTGAGGTACGGGTGGCGCCAACTCTGGTGAAGTATGCCGATCCGAATGCGTATGAGATGGCGACGCGGCGGGAGTTGCGCCAGGCAGCGCGGGAATTGATGGCGGATGAACCCCTGGCGCCATCGAAAGCGATTGTGGATCTGCTTGATGAAGAGCCGCTCGAAGTGGAGATTGCGACCACGCTGCTCTACGAGCATTCCCATCATTCTTACCGGCAGATTCGGCAAGCGGTGCAGGTGGCAGGAGAGAGACGGCGGCGGGAGATCATCGATTTGGGGATGCGACATCGCGGCAAGCACGACGAGATGCTGCGGGGATTCCGCGCGGGGCAGCAGTTCCGCTTCGACATCCTGATGGATACGGGCGGGTTCCGCGACATGCACCGGCACCGGCGGTGCATTCAGGTCATGCAGGGATTCACGACGCAGCATGGCTACGAGATGCTGCTCGACATGGAAGACGCCGGCGTGCGGGGGCGGTTTGAAGCGGCGATGCGTCGGGTACAGACGACGGTGGAGAAGCTGGCTTCGGGGAATTCGCCGGAGGCCGCGGAGAATTCGCAGTATGCGATTCCGCTGGCGTTCCGCAAGCGGGCGCTGTTCAAGATGGATTTTGCCGAGGCTGTTTACATTTCTGAGTTGCGGACTACGCCGGCGGGGCACGTTTCTTATCGCAATGTGGCGTATGCGATGTATGAGGCGGTGGCGCGGAAGTATCCGGCGTTGGCGAAGTATTTCCGGGTGCATGATGTGACGGCGCCAGTGGATTTGCTGCAGAGGTAAGGGTGGGTTGCGCCCGCACTTTTGCTTGTCATTCTGAGCGAAGCGAAGAACCCATGCACTCGTCGGGAGATCGGTGCCGCCGACGAGTGCATAGGCCCTTCGGCGCGCAAAGAGCGCGGTCCTCAGGATGACAACCCTGGGGCGCGTGGTGCGGAAGTATCCGGCGCTGGCGAAACATTTCAGAGTGCATGATGTGACGGCCGCCGGTGGATTTGCTGCAGAAGTAGATTCGGGTCTCTATGCGTTGGGTCATCGCACTGTTGGTTGCTTTGGCGATCTTGATGGCCGGTGTCCTTTATGCGGCCCGGCCTTGGCCAGACCACTTCCTCTTCGCAGGATTTTTCCTCGCGGTTGGTATCACGAACTTAGTTTTCTGGCGGATAAACGGACGAAAGTTCTTTGCCAGAACGCAGGCCTGTCCGCCTTTCGTCGCACGCGTCTGGGCACGCGGCGGGGAGAAGGGAGTCCAGGTCCTCTTTCTCGGAGTCGGGGTCATTTTCGGCGTTGCAGGATGTATCGTGATGATTCTGGGACCGGGCATGACCTAGTTGATGCTCGGTTTATAGCAATCTCTAGATTTATCTTGAATCGGCCAGTTCCAGCGACGAGAATCTTCCTGAAACCTACCCATGCCGCGTTCCGTCAAGATCGCTCCGGAAACTGATGCCAAGCTTTACGAAGAACTCGTCTCCGTGGCCAAGCAGAACGAGCAGTCGCAGCGCTTTGTGCTGGAACGGGCGCTGGAGCATTACTTGCACAATGTGGTCCCTTCGCAACGCATGGTAAGGCCTGAGGTCATGGCCGCGTATCGGCGCTCCAACGAAAAGTATCGCGAGTTATACAAGAAACTGGCCAAGTAATGGCCGAGCGCGTCTACCTGACGGTGGCTGAAGTGATCGCGATCCACCATCACCAGATCGAGGAATATGGCGGAGTGCACGGTTTGCGCGATCAGGGCGCCTTGGAGTCCGCGGTCTTCCGACCGCAGACTGGTTACTACACCAGCCCGAGCAAAGAGGCGGCCGCCCTGCTGGAGTCATTGGTCAATAATCGCGCTTTGCTGGACGGCAACAAACGGGTGGGATTTGCCGTCGCTCACACGTTTCTCCTGATGAACGACTTCGATCTGGACGTGAGTGGTAAGGCAGCCTTTGAGTTCATGATGAGAGCTTTGGCGGAAGGCAAGTTCCGCTTCACACTGCCGGACGAGTGGATCTCGGCTCACCTTGTACCGCTTTACGGCTAGGGTAGATGAGCAGCACGCCAAGAGCAGGTCCCTCCACTGCGCTCGGGATGACAACCCAGAAAAACGCTGCACGGTCTGGCCGTTTCGGAACCTTCCACAGGTTTATTATGTTAATTCGCCTTTTCTTCGCTTCGATCTATATGTATAATCCGGCCAGATTAGATTTCATTTAGCCGGCACTCTTAAAAGGAGCCACCCAATGGCGGACGAACGGGGCAAGGCGATTGAACTGGCGGTCTCGCAGATTGAAAAACAATTCGGCAAGGGCTCGATCATGCGGTTGGGGTCGAAGGAAGCGATCGTGCCGATCGCGGTGATTCCGACTGGGTCGATCTCGTTCGACGCGGCCCTGGGCGTGGGCGGCTTTCCGCGCGGACGCGTGGTGGAAGTGTTTGGGCCGGAGTCTTCGGGCAAGACCACGATTACTTTGCAAGTGATTGCCGAGGCGCAGAAGATCGGCGGCATGGCCGCATTCGTGGATGCCGAGCACGCACTCGATCCCGGCTACGCCAAGAAACTCGGCGTGGATGTGGACAACCTGCTGGTTTCGCAGCCCGACTATGGCGAGCAGGCGCTGGAGATCACCGAAGCGCTGGTGCGCTCGAATGCCATCGATGTGCTGGTGGTGGATTCGGTGGCGGCGCTCGTGCCCAAGGCCGAACTCGATGGAGAAATGGGCGACAGCCACATGGGCCTGCAGGCGCGCTTGATGTCGCAGGCGCTGCGGAAGCTGACCGGGACGGTTTCCAAGTCGAGGACTTGCCTGATCTTCATTAACCAGATTCGCGAGAAGATCGGCGTGATGTTTGGGAACCCGGAAACGACGACTGGCGGACGGGCCCTGAAGTTCTATTCTTCCGTGCGTGTCGACATTCGCCGGATAGCCGCTATCAAGGATGGCGACGTGGTGACGGGGTCTCGGACGAAAGTGAAGGTGGTTAAGAATAAGGTTGCGGCACCCTTCCGCGAGGCAGAGTTCGACATCCTTTATGGAGAGGGCATTTCACGAGAGGGTGATCTGATTGACATCGCGGTGAACAACAACATTCTCGAGAAGTCCGGGTCGTGGTTCAGCTACAAGGGCGAACGCATTGGCCAGGGCCGCGAGAATGCCCGCCAGTTCATGAAAGACAACAAGGATGTCATGGCAAAGCTGGACGCCGAGGTGCGCAAGGCGCTCGGATTGGCACAGGGCCCGGCGCAACCGGCGGCAGTGCCAGCGCCGACGAATGGAGCTGCGACAGGCCGTGTCACCACGATGCCGAGCGCTCCTCCCGAACCGGTCAAGGTGCCGATCGCGGCTAAGCGCTAAGAATTCTTCGCTTCTTGCCTCCGGGCGCGGCGATTCTTGACCGCCGCGCCCGGGTCTCCCAATCGCCTACGGCGCGGCATACCCGGTAGGGGCTCAGTTGAGCCGCTATTCATTCCCCTTCCCGATTGCCATTGTTGCTCCCCCCCGCATAAAATCTTCTATTGCTACCCTGTGCTCAACACACTGAACCCACGGCTATTCCTGTGAGGACGATTGAATAAGGGCATCGCTGTCTATCCCGGGTCGTTTGATCCGCCTACTAACGGGCACCTCGATCTGATTGAGCGAGGCAGCAAGATGTTCGAACAGCTGGTGGTGGCGATTCTGCGCAATTCGGAGAAGACTCCGATGTTCAGTTTGGGGGAGCGGCTCGAGATGCTGCGACACCTGACGGCCGATTGGAGCAATGTTCGCATCGACACGTTCGACGGCCTGATGGTGGAATACGCCAAGTCGATCGATGCAATGTGTGTATTGCGCGGCATTCGGGCCATCAGCGACTACGAATACGAACTGCAGATGGCGCTGATGAATCGCAAGCTAGAACCTACGCTCGAAACGGTCTTCATGATGCCGGCCGTCAAGTATTCCTACGTAAGTTCGCGGCTGGTACGCGAGGTGGCGCAGGCCGGGGGGCCAGTCAAAGATCTCGTCCCTGACGCGGTGGAACAGAAGCTGCGGGAAAAATTGGATCCTGCATACAAACTTCGGGATCCGCACCTCGTCGAGGTCCCGCGGAAAAGGAAGAAGAAGGCATGACCACGGCCAGCATTATCACAGAAAAGACGGAAGCGCTGAGACTCACCGCACGAATTAACCGTATCGAGCCCTCCGCCACCATGGCGGTGGTGGCTGAGGCCGACAAGCTGCGCTCCCAGGGAATCGACGTGGTTGATTTCGGCGCGGGCGAACCGCACTTCGCGACACCGCAGCACATCAAAGACGCCGCCATTGCCGCGATTCAGGGGAATTTCACGAAGTACACAGCAGTGGCCGGAACGGCCGAGTTGCGCGATGCGATTGCGCACCGCCATAACGTGGACTTCGACTCCGACTATCGTCGCGAGGAAGTGATCGCGTCGACCGGCGGCAAGCACGCACTGTTCAATACGATTCAGGTGTTGGTGGACCATGGCGACGAAGTGATTCTGCCGGTGCCGTACTGGGTGTCGTTCAAGGACATTGTCCGCTATGCGGGCGGGGATTGCGTGCTGCTGGAGTCGGACGAGTCGCAGGGATTCCGCGTAACGGCAGAGATGGTGGCGCGGCTGATTACGCCGCGGACGAAGGTGATCATTCTCAATTCGCCGTCGAATCCTTCGGGCGCCATGATGAGTCCGGAAGACATGACGGAGGTTATTCGTTTGGCGCACCAGCGCGGGATTTGGGTGCTGTCCGACGAGTGCTACGTATATCTGAATTACACGGGAAAGAATTTCTCCGTGGGCGCATTGCGGGAATATAAGGAGCGCTTCGTGGTGCTCGGATCGCTCTCGAAGACATACGCCATGACGGGATGGCGACTGGGATACGCCATGGCTCCAGCGGCGGTGGTCGGTGCGATGGCAAAACTGCAGAGCCAATCGACTTCGAATCCGACTTCGATTGTGCAGAAGGCTGCGGTGGCAGCGCTGAATGGTCCGCAGGAGTGCGTTGAGCAGATGCGACGCGGAGTACATTGAACTTCGCGACCACGTGGTGGCAGGATTGCGCGCGATTGCGGGCGTGCGATGCACGCTGCCGGAGGGCGCGTTTTATGCCTATCCGAACATTTCGTCTTTCCTCGGGCGCGGCGGACTGAAATCGGCATCAGATGTGGCTGGGCGATTATTGCGCGAAGCTCATGTGGCCACGGTTCCAGGCGAGGGATTCGGCACGGGCGAGCACATTCGCGTTTCGTATGCGACGTCGAAAGCCGAATTAGATCGCGGCCTGGAGCGCATGCGGAAATTCTTCGCGGCGCTGTAACGCAGTTGCGCAGTACGACGTGTGATGATCAGGTTCGGCAAAGGCCGTTCCATCTGCGAGCGGTCTTTTTTGTGGGCGCAAGATTTGCATGGGAAATCTTTATCCACTGTTAATGCTTCCGGGATTTGATCCTCGTCCTTGGGGCACGCACGATTTGTCGCCGATTTATCCCAATCACAAGTTCGAAGAGAAGATTGGCGAGGCCTGGCTGAGCGGAGACGACTGCAAAGTCGCTAACGGTCCGCTCATCGGAAAGACGCTGTCGCAGTTGAGCGAGCAATACCAGCGCGAATTGGTGGGCGATGCGGCGCGCGATGCCAAGCGATTTCCGTTGCTGCTGAAGTTTCTTTTTCCCCACGAGAAGCTTTCGGTGCAAGTTCATCCCGACGATGCGCAGGCTCTGCGCGTGGGCCAACCGTGGGGAAAGACCGAGTGCTGGTATATTGCTCACGCAAAACCGGGGGCGCAAATCGCCTTGGGCCTGAAGCCGGGGGTTACGGCGCAACAGTTAGAAGAGGCGATTCATCAGAAGCGCGCGGAGGAAGTTCTCAACTGGATCAATGTGTATGCGGGGGACATGATCTACGTCGCCGGGGGTACGGTGCACACGCTGGGGCCGGGATCAGTAGTAGTGGAAACGCAGCAGCAGTCCGATACGACTTATCGACTGTATGACTACGGGCGTCCGCGGGAGTTGCACCTGAAAGATGGCATGGCGGCGGTGAAGGAAAAAGTGAAGTCGGGGAAGGTAGTGCGCCCGGCGCCGCAGCAGATTCGTGGCAGCAAGAACCGGCATGCGCCTCTGGTCGCGTGCTCCTTATTTTGTGGTGGACATGTTCGAGGCGAAAGATCCGCTGGAACTGGCGACGAGTGACGATTCGGGGAAGAGTTCGGTGCAGATCCTAGTCGCGGTCGAAGGCTGCGGAGTGATCGAGGCCGCCGGGATGGACCCGGTCACGCTGGCGAAAGGCGACGCTGTTGTTGTTCCCGCATGTGTCGGCAACTTCGGCGTACGGCCGCAGTGGGCACTGGAATTCTTGCGGGCCTATGTGCCTGGAGAGCCATTGCCGGAACCAGAAACAGATGTAATGTGGAGATCCGTGAGAACCCGTGGCTAAGAACTCGAATTTCTATCCCGTAATTCTGGCTGGAGGGCGCGGCACGCGCTTCTGGCCGCTCAGCCGCAAGAAGCGCGCGAAGCAATTGCTGGCGCTCGACGGCAAGCAGACGATGATTCAGCAGACTGTGGCGCGGCTATTGCCACTGGCTTCTCCGAAGAAGTTCTGGATTATCACCAATGAAGATTCGCGGACTGCCATTACGAAGCAACTTCCGAAGCTGCCGAAGGCGCAGGTGCTGGCCGAACCGACTGGGCGGAATACCGCTCCTGCCATTGGTCTGGCCGCGTTTCTATTGTTGCGGGAGAATCCTGAAGCCGTGCTGGGCCTCTTCCCTTCCGACCACGTGATAGGCGATGAGGAGCGGTATCGCGAGACTCTGGCGCGCGGGATCGAGATCGCAGCGGCGGGCGCGAACATCGTGGTGCTCGGAATCCGGCCGAATCGTGCGGAAACCGGTTATGGCTACATTGAAGCGGGAAGCGCGTTTCAGGGCGACGCCCTGCAAGTGCGCCGATTCACAGAAAAACCTGACGCGAAGAAGGCGGCGGAATTGGTCGCTGCCGGAAATTATTTCTGGAACAGCGGAATGTTTTTGTGGAGCGCGCGCACGCTGGCGGATGCGCTGCGGGAACATCTGCCGAAGACCGCGTCCCTGCTGGAAGAGATCGCGGCGGCGTTCGGCATGCGCAAGTTTGCCACCACGTTTCGCAAGCTGTATCCCAAATGCGAAAACATCAGCGTGGACTACGCGGTGCTTGAGCCGCGTTCTGCAAAGGGTGAGCAGGCGGGACAAATTTTCTGCCTGCCGGCGGATTTTGGTTGGAACGATCTGGGCTCGTGGACAGCGCTGCACGAGCATCACACGGCCAAAAGCAGCCCCCCGGAGGGAAACTTGGTGGCGGCTGCGGGCATTTTTCTTATGAATGCGCGCGGCAATTACGTGTATGCTCCGGGAAAGTTTGTGGCGGCGGTGGGCGTGAGCGATCTGGTGGTAGTGGAAACCCCGGACGCTTTGCTGATCACGACCCGGCAGCACGCGCAAGATGTGGGCAAGGTTGTGAAGTATCTCGACGAGAAGAAGCTACACAGACTGACCTAGTTTCGCGGAACCAAGAGCTTTCAATTCATGGCGCAAGAGATCAAGTTCGGAACCGACGGCTGGCGCGGCATCATCGCCGATGACTTTACTTTCGAGAACGTGCGCCGGGTGGCGGGTGCGATTGCTTCCTACGTATTGAAATACGAGCAGGCGCAACGCGGAGTCATCGTGGGATATGACGCGCGCTTTGCCTCTCCGCGGGCGGCACAGGTTGTGGCTGAAGTGATTGCGACCGCTGGAATCCCGGTGAAATTGGCCAACGATTACACGCCGACTCCGGCGGTATCGTATGCGGTGAAGCATCAAGGCGCGGCGGGTGGGGTGATGGTCACCTCGAGCCACAATCCGTGGAACTGGAACGGAGTGAAGTTCAAAGGAAACTTCGGTGGCTCGGCGACTCCGGCCATCATGAAGAAGATTGAGGAAGAACTGGCTGCCGGCGCGATGCCGAAGGGGACTAAGGCTACGGTCGCAGAGGTCGATCTCAAGAAGGCTTATGTCGCTGCGGTGTGCGCCTTCGTCGACATGGATCTCATCGCGAAAACGAAGTTTAAGTTTGCGGTGGACGCCATGTATGGCTCTGGGCGCGGAGTTCTGACCGGGATCTTTGCCGAGCGCGGAGTGCCGCATGTGGCGATTCGGCAGGAGTTGAATCCGCTGTTTCCGGGAATCAATCCGGAGCCGATCGAACCGCACACGGCAATGCTACAGCAGACGGTACTCCGCGAGAACTGCGACGCCGGGCTGGCCACGGACGGGGATGCGGATCGCATCGGCGCAGTTGCCGAGGATGGCACCTTTGTCGACTCGCACAAGATTTTCTGCGTAATCCTGCACTGGCTGCTGGAGCGCAAGAAGTGGCCAGGAGACGTGGTGCGCGCCTTCAATACCACGCGCATGCTGGACCGCATTGCCGCAAGATATGGACGCAAGCTCCACGAGACATCGATTGGTTTTAAATATGTTGCCGATCTGATGATGGAGAGCGAAATCCTGATGGGTGGCGAGGAGTCGGGCGGCATCGGGTACTCGCGTTTTCTTCCTGAACGCGATGGCGTGCTGAATTGCCTGCTGTTGGCGAATGTGATGGCGGAGGAAGGCAAGCCGCTCGGACAATTGGTGGCGGATTTGCAGCGTGAGTTTGGTCCTCACTACTACGGGCGGCACGATCTGCACATACCGGAAGAGATGAAGCGGAATGCCATTCAGCGTGCTCGCGGCGAGGGTACTCAAACTTTGGGCCGCTACAAAGTATTGAAAAAAATGCAGCGAGACGGCGTAAAGTTTTTCTTGGATGCACCGAGCAATGGCAACGGGGCGGAAGCATGGGTGCTGTTCCGCGCGTCGGGAACGGAACCGCTGCTGCGGCTTTACACTGAAGCTTCCTCACCGGAGTTGGTGCGCGAACTCCTGACAATCGGCGAGAGCTTTGTGCGAAACGGCTAGCGATTCAGGTTAAAGAGCGTCGATCACTACAGAGCGTCGATAGTACAGATGATGCCAGACGAACTCAATTCGGTACAGGTCGATTCGCCTGAGGCGCATCGCTACAACAGCGTCCGGCGATGGCTGGGTGTCACGGATTTCATGGTGGGCCTCGCGTTCCTGATTATTCTGCTGGTCACGGGATGGTGCAATTGGCTGAGGGACCTGGCGTACCGCCTGGGATTTCAAAATTATTCGCTGTCGCTTTTCATGTATCTGGTGCTGTTGCTGGTCATCGGCAAAGTGTTGGGGATCGGGCTCGACTATTACGGCTTTTCGCTCGAACGCCGGTTCAAACTTTCAACCCAGAGATTTCGCTCGTGGGTTTGGGACGAGGCGAAAGGGTTTCTGGTCGGACTGGTGATGGGAACCGTGGTGGTCGAAGTACTGTACTTCACGCTGAGGCAATGGCCGCAACATTGGTGGATCCTGGCCTGGGCGCTGTTCATGGGGCTGTTCATCATTTTGGCGCAACTCGCACCGGTGGTGTTGTTCCCCATTTTCTACAAGTTCGAACCGCTTGATGACGAAGACCTGCGGCGGCGATTGGTCGTGCTGAGCGAGCGCGCAGGAACGCGAGTACGCGGGATCTATCGCTGGAAGCTGTCGGAGAAGAGCAAGAAGGCAAATGCGGCGCTCACCGGACTGGGCGCGACGCGACGCATTATTTTGGCCGACACGCTGCTCGACAACTACTCGCCGGAAGAGATTGAAGCGGTATTGGCCCACGAACTCGGGCACCATGTGCATCGCCATATTTTGAAGAGCATTTTCGTGCAGGCGGGAATCACGCTGTTCGGTTTCTGGGCGGCAAACTGGACGCTGCACTACGCGGTCGATCATCACATGTTCGAAGAATTATCTGACTTCGCCAATTTGCCGCTGCTGGTGCTGGTGTCGGTGGTTCTTTCGTTCGTGCTGATGCCAGCGCTCAACGCGTACTCACGCTTCAACGAGCGGCAGGCCGACCGGTACGCCTTCGAGTCCATCGCCAGCGTCGATCCCTTCATCTCGTCGATGAACAAACTGGCAGAGCAGAACCTCGCCGAGCGAACGCCCTCGAAGTGGGTAGAATGGTTTTTCCATTCGCACCCGGCGATTTCGAGGCGACTGGCAGCCGCGAAGGAATGGGACCGCAAGCAGGAAATCCATCCTCAAGTTTGAGGCACGGCGTTCAGCGATTGCGCAGAATCTCGATCACCCGCTGCAAGTCTTCTTCCGTGTCGACGCCCACACTATCGTGCGGAGTCTCCCCGACATAGATCGAGATTCCATTTTCCAGAAAGCGGAGCTGTTCCAAACGTTCGCTTCTCTCGAGCGAGGACTCCGGCAGCGTTATAAACCGGTCCAGCGCAGGTTTGCGATAGGCGTAGAGACCCAGGTGTTTGAAGTAGCGGGGCCGAACGCCATCGCGATCGAAGGGAATTGTGGCGCGCGAGAAGTACAGCGCGCGTCCGCTCAAGTCGGTCACCAGCTTCACAGCGTTTGGATTCGGAATATCGACGTCGAGGGCGGGAGTCATTAATGTGCCGACAGCAACTGAGGGACTCTCCATGACTCGCAGTAGAGTCGAGATGTGCTCGGAGTGCACGAGAGGCTCGTCGCCCTGGACATTGATGTAGACGTCGGCCGACTCGCGGTTCGATACCTCATGCACGCGCTCGGTGCCGCTGCGGTGCGCCGAGGAAGTCATCTGAGCTTTCCAGCCATGCTCGCGGCAGACCTGCAGGATCTCTTCGGAGTCGGTGGCAACGAGGACTTCCGCCAGCAGGGGCGAAGATCGCACTGCCTCGTAGACCGTTCCGATCAGAGGCTTGCCTGCAATCTCGCGCAGCATCTTGCGCGGAAGACGAGAAGAAGCCAAACGGGCTGGGATGACAGCGATCGCTTTCATGGACTTTGCGGTCAGGGCGAGTTAAGCCCGTGAGTTACTGAGGCACCAATCATGCCGCAAAGTAGTGTCTCAGTTTGGCGGCAAACCTGTCGAGCTTCGCTCGACGGACAGCCGAAGGCGGCTGTCCCCAGGTATATTCTGGGTTTGACCTATTTCGCGGGCGCTTTTAGAATCGCAGATTGGACGTAACGCACCGACGGGTTCGTTGCTTTCATAGCGAGGCCGGGGCCGTACCGGCGGCAAGGTTCCTTTCGCGCATCCTTCCCGATTTGCAGGCACGTGGCGGTGTAGCTCAGGTGGTTAGAGCGACGGTCTCATAATCCGTAGGTCGTAGGTTCGAGTCCTACCGCCGCCACCAATCTCTTCAACAACTTGCAGGAGGTCCGGCGGGACCTCCATTTCCCCCGGTTGCGCGGGAGTTGCGGTTTGTGGCGGACTTGTTTCTTCCTCTTCGACCAGAACCCCGTCCAGTCGATCTACAAAGCACAGTTTGGCGCCGGGGATCAGATGTCCGTAGATGTCCACGATCAACGGTGTCGACAAAGGGGTGTTTGGGCAGCTTGACCGTCGACTATGGGCCCCCCGCCCAAGGTTCGCGGAGCTTCGTCCGGCTTTCGTTGTCCTATTCGTTTCGCAGCGCCACCATGGGGTCAACGCGCATCGCTCGCCGCGCCGGAATGTAGGTTGCCAGTAGCGCGACACCAGCCAGCAATCCGGCGGTCCCCGCAAAGGTGATGGGATCAGAGGTTTGAACTCCGTAGAGCTGCGAAGCCAGCGCGCGGGTTGCAACAAACGAAATGGCCAGGCCCAACCCGATTCCCACCATCACCAGCAGCGATCCTTGCCCGATCACCATTTCCAGTACGTCACGTGTCTGGGCGCCCAGAGCCATGCGTATGCCAATCTCGTGAGTTCTCTGGCTTACGGAGTATGCGGTCACACCATAGATGCCAACTGAAGCCAACAGCAACGCCGCAGCGCCAAACAGTCCCAGCAGTACGGTTGAAAAGCGCTGCGGCGCAATCGAGTCCGCCACTGCGTCGTCCATCGTTTGCACTGTTCCGATGGGCTGCTTGGGATCGAGGGCGATGACCAGCTTGCGCATTGTCTCAACCATCGCAACCGGATCACTCTCCGTCCTGACTACTACTTCCGTCGTATGGGTAACCATGTCGATGTACTGCGACGGAATCTGTTGAACAGAGAAGTAGTACTGCGGACCCACAGGTTCGACACCAGTCAGCCCGTAAGTTGCCACGTGGTCAACCACCCCCACAATCTGGATGGGTGGGAGCGGGTCCCGGACAATGAACTTCCCCAAGGCGCCCCCGTTGAAACACTTCCGCTCCAACACTTCGTCAACTACCGTTACAAGAGGGGATCCCTGTTTGTCGGATTCGGAAAAAAGCCGGCCTTTCCGCAGCCGTATGTGCATAGTTTGGAAGTAACCCGGCCCGACTTCGTTATCAACGGCCTCAAAGCCTTCTTGCTGGCTTTGGCTGGGAAGCCGGAATCCGCTTTCGCTGCTCCCGATCAGCGGCAAACTCGTCGCGTAGGACACCGACTGAACGCCCGGCACAGCCTGGGCTCGCCGCTTAAACTCATCGAAGAATTGGATGCGCTTTTCGCCTTTGTACTCTGCTGGTAAATCGACAGTGAAGGTCAACAATTTGTGCGGATCAAAAGCCGGGCTCACGCCTAGCAACTTGGAGAAGCTGCGCAACAGCAGCCCCGCAGCTATCAGCAACACCACCGCCAACGCAAATTCGGAAACGACGAGGACATGCCGCGCTCGCTGATGTTCGCGGCGGGCGGAAGTCCGCGAACTGGTGCCCTGCAGCGTATCGCCAATCTGGTTGCTCGAGAAGCGGAGAGCGGGAAGGATGCCAAACAGGATTCCGGTCAGAATCGAAAGACCGGCAGTGAAGACCAGCACTGGGCCGTCGACCGCGATCTCGGCCAGTCGAGGCAGATTCGAGGGCTTCAGCGCCCCCAAGGCCGCAACTCCCCAGTACGCCAGCAGCACGCCCACCACGCCTCCGCTTACCGCGAGCATTACGCTCTCGGTGAGCATCTGCCGCACCAACCGGCCCCGGCTCGCGCCAAGCGCAGCTCGGATCGAGATTTCCTTTTGCCTTGCTATGGCCCGCGCCAGAGTTAGGTTGGAAACGTTTGCACAGGCGATGAGGAGAAGAAATCCAACCGCCGCCAGTATGATCGCCAGGGGACGTTGTACGTCGCCTACCACCCACTCCTGCATCGGCGTGATGGTGACGGTGTGGCCCTCATTGGTAAGCGGGTATTGCTTTTCCAGATCTGCGGCAACGCGATTCATCTCGACCCGCGCCTGGTCTAGGGTCACGCTCTGCCTCAACCGTCCCACGACGTAAATCCCAGGATGGTTGTCGCGGGTCTTCAGATCGCCCAAGAGGGTTGTCAGCGGCACGTATACCTGTGCGGTGGATCCCGGAGAAAAATCCTGTGGCAGTACGCCCACGATCGCGTAACTCTGGTTGTCCAGTAGTAGTGTCTTGCCGAGAACGCCCGCATTTAGGTCGAAGCGTTGTTTCCACAGCCCGTAGCTGATCACCGCCACCGGCTGCCCTCCCGTCCGGTCTTCCGCCGGGCTAAATACTCGCCCCAGCAGGGGCTGGACCCCAAGCGTTGGCCAGTACCCGGCCGAGGCCATCATGCCGCGGATGCGCTCTGGATGGCCCGCTTCAGTGAGACTGAAATCGTTATACCGTCGCGCTCCCAGCGATTCGAAGGCGTGGTTCTGCTTTTCCCAATCTTGGAAGTTTGCATACGACACCGACATTTCCATCTGCGGTGTCAGTTCGCCCATCATAAACAGGCGTCCGGAATCGCGATACGGAAGTGGCCGCAGCAGCACCGCGTTTACCACACTGAAGATTGCGCTGTTCGCGCCGATTCCAAACGCAAGGGTCAGCACCGCCATAGCGGTAAAACCGGGAGATTTGCGTAGCATGCGAAGTCCGCAGCTCAGGTCCTGCCATACCCCTTCGAGGATCTTCACGAGAGCACCTCCGCTAAAGTGCATGCAATTTGGAGACCGGGCCGAAATGGTTAAGTCATTGATACGGCTTGGCTGCAGGGCGAAGTCTTAGCGGCTTGCGGAACAGTACTGTCCATTCGCGGGAATGAATGTTCGGGGCCGGACACCTCCACCACATGAGTTCTCTGTTACTACCCGCCGGAAATCAGTTGTTGCCAATGCTCCATTTCGCGCATCGAGGTGGTCAGGGTTCGCGTGCGGAGAAGCAAAAAGTTCAAAGATCGGACCTGCTGCGTCAGCAGCTGATCGCATTGAGGGAATCGGAAATCAAGCCGACCTTCCCCGAATCTCCGCTCGAAAATGGATTGCTACCTAATAGCCTCCTGGACGAGTTCGTTCAGATGCGCCCCAAGACACGCGACGACTGGTTCCGGAAGATCCCGCACCATCTTCGAGTGAGTGTCGATTCCAAGCAAGTCGGGAAATATCTCGACCGGGTGCTAGCTATCATCGCGGAGAGTGAAGGAGGAGGGTCTGCCCGCTGGCTCCTGTGCTGGCACGTGTTCGGAATTCGTACAGACGCCGCCAAGCTCGTCACTTGGTCTTGCCCTCTATTCATATCTCAGCGCTACTGTAGGCTCGACGCGCATGGCCCGGCGCGCTGGAAAGTAACAGGAGAGAGTACCAGCCACGAACAATATAACCGCTGCCAGGCTGAGGGCTCCGATGTCGGCCGGATTTACGCCGAATAGTAAACTCGCGATCGACTCGCCTGCTACAAAGATCGCGGGCATTCCGACGCCCACGCCGATCACAATCAGCAGCAGGGATTCGCGCAGAATGAGCCAAAGAACGCTCTTGCGTTGCGCCCCAAGCGCCATGCGAATTCCGATCTCGCCGGTGCGGCCGGTGACCGCATAGGACATGACGCCGTAGAGCCCGATACAAACCAAAATCATCGCAAGCGGACCGAAAACCCCGGAGAGTTCGGTTATTGTGCGATCGGTGGTGAGTGATTGAGAGATGCGCTGATTCATGGTTTGAATGTCTAGCGGCGGCAAAGTCCCGGCCATCTGTTTCACAGCGGCACGAATCGTCGATGCTACGACGGCTGGATCGGCAGATGTGCGGACCAGGACATTCGCGGAGTTCGCTTCACCAATGGGATTGAAGAACGGAATGTAGAACCGCCGCTGTGGTTTCTCCCGAACGCTGCCGTGTTTGGAATCCGCCACGACGCCGATGACCACAAAGTCTGATGAACTCAACGTCGTCTTTACCACCATGCGCTTTCCGAGTGGATTCGCATCGCCGAAGAAATAGCGAGCCGACGTCTGATTGACCAACCCAACGCGCTGGCCGCTTCCACTGTCTTGCGGTCCAATTTCGCGTCCGTAGAGTATTGGAATCCCCATCGTTGAGAAGTAATTTGGGCCAACCATGTCCCAGTGCGACTCTTGCGATCCGGCGGTGGTGGGTTTGTCTCCTTCGACAGATATATCAGAGTTGGAGTCTCCTCCCCCGAATAAACCGTTGTCCATCAAGGTTGTTCCGCGTATGGCCGGAAGCGCGTCGAAGCGATCAATCATCTCTTGGAAAAGTTGAGCGACCTCCCGCCCCTTGTAGCCATAGGAGAGCGGGCTGACACTGAAATACAACAGGTGATCATTATCGTATCCGATCTGCACTCTCGCCAGATTCTTAAAGCTGCGGAGAAACAGCCCGGCCACAACCAAGAGCACTAACGACAAGGCGACCTGCGCCACAATGAGGATCTTTGCAACCGGCACGCGCCCTGCTTGTGCGCCTCCACCGGTGATGCCGCGCGATGTTCCTTTCAGAATTGGGTTGAGGTCCAACCGAGCGGCACGCAACGCAGGCACAAGACCGAACAGGATTCCGGTCAGGACAGCAACCGACAGCGTGAACATCAGTACTCTGGAATCCAGATGCACGTCGAGCGGGATCAGATCGGCTCCGCCGGAGACCAACCGCACCAGAGCGGCATCTGCCCAGCGCCCAAGAACAAGGCCAAAAGCGGCGCCGATGGTAGCGAGAAGAATGCTTTCCGTCAGCAACTGACGGATCAATCTCCAGGCTCCGGCTCCCATGGTGACGCGGACGGCCAATTCTTTTTGTCTCGCGACAGAACGAACCAACAAAATGTTCGCCACATTGGCGCACGCGATCAGGAGAATAAGGCCGACGACTGCCATCAGAAATTGTAGCGGTTTGGTGAAATCTCCACGCAGCGTCGAGGCCCCACGGCTGCCCTCGACGACGGCCAAGTGCTGATTCATAAACGTGCGCCGCTCCTCCGCAGACATTTGATCGGTTTGCGACTGCAGCATCTGTTGGAAGACCGCATTGAGGTTGGCGTTTGCCTGGTCGATTCCCACCCCTTGCTTCAGGCGTCCGATTGCCTGCAACCACTCGGTTTTGTGAAACGGCTTTGCCTCCAAAGAGAGATAATCGCGGCCCGGATAAATCTCAGATTGCATGCTCAGCGGAATCCACACGGAGGTTGAAAGTCCAACCGTCTCTCCGGTAAATGCGGGAGGCGTCACGCCAATTACGTCAAACCAGGTGCCGCGTACCCGTATTTTGCGTCCAAGCGCCGCGCGATTTCCGTCGAGTTGGTCCTGCCAGAAACGGTAGCTGACCACCGCGACAGGACTGGCGTTGCGCACTGCATCAACTTCGGTAGTGAGCAGGCGACCCAGAACGGGATCTACGCCCAAGACGGAAAAGTACGATCCGCTCACAAGGCCGATCTGGACCGGGGTAGCCTCGGAGATCTGACCCTTGTTCTCAATTCCGACGCTGAGCTTCGGTCCCTCACTCGCCGAAGCGGCCAAACCGGACAGAACGTCGTTATTTTTCGACAGCTCCTGAAACTCGGCGTAGGTGAGAAAGTCGCGGTTTCCGTCGGCAAAACCTTGTTCCATGCCCTGGTTGTCCGGATTGGTGAGAAAGACGAGCTGCTGTGGTTCTTTGACAGGCAGGCTCCGGATCAGCACCGAATTGACGACTGAGAAGATCGCAGTATTCGCACCAATGCCGAGCCCCAAGGTGAGGACTGCGACGAGGGTGAATCCCGGGTTTTTTCCCAGCATCCGCGCGGCAAATCTGAAGTCTTGCCAGAAGGTAAGCAAAGGACACCTCCACGAGATTGAGTCCAGAGCAAGTGCGATTCCTCGAATCGCGTCTTCCGGACGCTGAAAAGCAACGACTTAAGCGACCCAGATGAGAGGCAGGTGTTCGTTCGCGGACAATACCGACCGTAATTGGACAAGCTAATGAGTGACGGCACACATATTCAAAGTGATGCCTCGCAAATAATCGCTTGAATGTCTCCTCGCTTTCTTTGGTGCTCCTGGGCAACGACGAGCCAATCTTCCCGTTAGAAGATTTAAGATTCATGAAGAAGGAGAAACTCCAGTCCACAACCGTTCGCTTTACCGACACGGACCTTTATCTCATTGAACGCCTGCAGGAAAAACTGGGGATCGGTATGATTCACATCATTCGGCTTGCGATTAGGCGCTTGGCAGAGAGTGAGAATCTACTGTTTTCCCCCTCCGTTCCTAAGAAGCGTTAGCTATTGTAAACAGGACCTTAGCGCTCAGAACCCCTGTTCCGGGCATTCTGAGTGCAACGGGTATTTTTCGCCAACTGAGCGCCCGCCCTTCGGCAGAATACTTGACTACTCACTCGGAATGCGATATATCTATTTTCGAACTATGCCGGACGGTTCGATTCATCTCTGAATATCTTCGCGGGCGGCAAGTCAGGAGCAAGAGTCCATGCATAACCCCATACTCGGCAACACGATTTCTGAGAAGCAATCGAAGATCTGCGACTTATGTCGACTTGCTCGTTCTGGCTGGATCGTGTTGCTGTTCCTGATGGCCCTGCTACCAGCGGAAAGTCAATCCACGCGTACGAAGCCAACCGCCTCAGAACCAACTCCCGAGCCTGCCATACCCGCGATTCTTGCCGCTTTCGATCGATACGAAGTGGTGGCCATGCCCGAGGCCCACGGCATGAAAGATGTAGATGACTTCATTCTCTCTCTCATCCGCGATCCGGCCTTTCCCGTAAAGGTAAATGACATCGAAGTCGAATGCGGCAATTCGCTTTATCAGCCCGTTCTCGACCGTTACATCGCTGGAGAAGATGTGCCTTTCACCGAAGTCCGCAAAGTGTGGAGAAATACCACGCAGTCTATGTGTGGCTACTCTGGCTTCTTTGAGCAGCTTTTTCCTCTCGTTGGTGCCATCAATCAGAAACTCCCCACAACCAAGCGCATCAATGTGCTGGCTGGCGATCCCCCAATTGACTGGGACAAGGTCAAGACCTCCGGAGAAGCACTGCAATTTGTCGAGCGCGAAGCTAGCATCGTTTCCATCATGGAAAAAGAGGTCTTATCCAAACATCGTAAGGCTCTGATGCTTTTCGGTCCATTTCACCTGCTGCATGGAATTGATGACAGTGCCGTGTCAGCCTATGAGAAAGATTATCCGCACCTCACCTTTGTCATCAGCGATCTTCGCATGTACGACACGGACCGGCCGGTCGCATCCATCAGGCCCTTCGCATCGTGGCGCAATCCCTCAATCGCCCTGACGAAAGGTACGTGGCTGGGTGCCTTGTTACTCAGTGACGTCTTCCAGCCGGGGATCATGATTGACGCCGATTGCAAGGTGCAAATTGTTCTCTTCCCGCCCAAGCTGCAAAAACAGGCCCAAAAACCGATGGAACACTACATCGACGCCTTCCTTTACCTTGGTCCCCAGGAGTTTCGACTGAAGGAGCCAATACCTGCGGACATTGCGCTGGATGCAGATTACATGACAGAACTGCGGCGGCGAGAACCTCTGATAGGCTTTCCGGGCGCCTTGAAGGCGCCGAAGGACATCAACGATGAGATTGTGGGCAAGGCCCAAAACCAATATTAGAGGGCGCACCAAAACCCCCCGACGTGAGAGACCTCCCCAAGGCTGCCTTGACCGTAAGACACAGCGCAAACCTTGATGATAGGGCACATTATCCCGGGTCGTGGAAATTGCAATCCCTGGGCTCTCGCCAAAAGACAGTGAGAGCAATGGCGATGTTGCAACAGTTCACTTCCCGAATCGCGATGCCCATGAGACCATCACCGCATCTCTCTTACGGCCAGGAGTGAGTCATGCACACTTTGCTTCAGGATCTCCGCTACTCTGCGCGTCAGCTCATCAAGTGTGCAGGATTCACGCTGACCGCAGTGCTCTCCCTGGCGCTCGGCATTGGAGCAGCGACCGCTGTATTCAGCGTGATTTATGCGGCGCTCGTAAATCCTTATCCCTACCCTGCGGCGGATCGAATTGTACGGCTCACGGTGGACAGCAAAGCAGGTTCCGGGGATCCCGTCGTCCTAAACGGTGCCGAGATTCAGACTTTGCGTCAATCCCCCGTGGTCAAGAGCGTTCTGACCATGGACTACAAAGCGCTGATGCTGACCGGGCAAGATCTTCCGGAGAACGTCAACGCCGTAAGCCTGATCTCGAATGCTTTTCAGGATCTCGGCGTTCCCCCGCTGCTGGGGCGCGGAATCTGGCCATCTGACGCAGTCGATGGCCAGGAGCCGCAACCTGTCGTACTGCTCTCTTACAAATTCTGGCGCAGACACTACTTATCCAACCCAGACGTATTGGGTCACACGCTGCAACTGGATCACAAGAATTTTAAGATCGTGGGCGTCGCAGCCCCGCGATTCGCTTGGGGTGACGGAGACGTATATCTCCCGCTGAAGCTGATGCGCGATCCGGGGCGCACCTCGGTCATCAATTTGCTCCTGCGGCCCGGCGTCAGCCCGGCCGCGGCCGACGCCGCGCTTCAGCCGCTCGTGGAACAGTTCGCCAGCTACATGCCGAACGATTTTCCCGACGTCTTCAAGGTTCATGTGCAAGGACTGAACGACTGGGTCGTCAGCTCTTTGGGCGGAACGCTATATTTGCTCTTTGGCGCGGTGATGTTGCTGCTCGCGATCGGATGCGGAAACGTCTCAATTCTGTTGCTGGCGCGGGGCACGGCCCGGCAGCACGAATTGGCGGTAAGGACCGCAATCGGCGCGGGCCGCCTTCGCATCATTCGTCAGTTGCTCATCGACTCGCTGCTTCTCGCAGCCATTGGAGCGGCACTCGGCGTTCTGACTTCTTACGGCGCTCTGGCGGTGATTCAAAGTCTGCTGCCACGATCTTCGTTTGCTTCCGAGGTCTCGATTGGCATCAACCTGCCTGTCCTCGTTTTTAGCGTCACGGTAGCACTGGGAACCGGAGTGCTGTTCGGGCTTTGGCCGGCGCTGCAACTCTCGCGGACGCAGATCGGCCAAATCATGCAGTCCGGCACACGTCGCGTAGCAGGCAGCGTCCGCGGACGCAGAACCCACAGCATGCTGATCGCCGCGCAAGTGGCGCTGACATTGTTGTTGCTGGCAGCTGCGGGCTCTTCCATGAAGGGGTTCGCCCAGTTGATCCATCAGCCCCTCGGTTTCGATCCGCACAATGTGATGGCCATCGGCATTCCTTTACGCGAGGACTCCTATCGCACCTGGCCCGCGCGTGTCGCCTATTTTGAGCAGTTGCGCGGGAAAGTCGCCGAAACGTCCGGTGTGACCACGGCGGCGATTTCCACGGATGCGACCCCGCCACGCAATGGATGGATCATGGGGTTTGAGATTCTGGGCAAACCGGTGGCGAACCCTCCAATGGGATCGATCAACCTGACTAGTCCCGACTACTTTTCCGTCCTGTGCATTCCTCTGCTGCAAGGGCGTATCTGGAGCGACGCCGAGAATTCCAGGGGCGCCCACGTAGCCGTCATCAACCGGACTCTCGCGCAGCGCTACTTTCCCAATGGCGACGCCATCGGGCACTCGGTGAAAATGCCGGGTCTCGAAGGCAACCCGGCCACCGTGTTGTCACCGCCGCATATTGGCAGTTCCTGGTTACAGATTGTCGGCATCGTCGACGACGCGCGCAACGACGGTCTGCGAACCGTCGCCAGACCGGCCGTCTTCGTGCCCTATACGTTCAGCATGGGGGAGAGCACGGAGATTCTGGTTCGCTCCGAGGTCCCACCCCTGACGCTCCTGCATACCGTGCGCGAGCAGCTGCGGGAAATTAACCCGGATCAGCCCACCTTCGCCGGTGATCTCGAAACTCGCCTCACCTATGAACCCGAGTGGCAGCAGGAGCATATCGCAGCGTGGATCTTCGGCGCCTTTGCGTGGCTCGCCCTCGCCCTCGCCGCCATCGGACTGCACAGCGTGGCGTCCTACACGGTGGCACAACGGACCAATGAGTTTGGGATTCGTCTCGCACTGGGAGCGCAACGCGGAGACTTGCTGCGAATCGTGTTCAGGTCGGCCTTGGGAAGCATGGGTGCTGGAATCTTAGCAGGCGTCGCCCTTTCGCTGGCCCTGAGCCAAATCATCGCGAAGTGGGCACAAGGGAATGCACGCGATCCAGTCATTCTCCTGGCGGGAACGATTATCCTAAGCTTGGTGTCTGGGTTGGCCTGCGCGATACCGGCACGTCGCGCCTCTAAAGTCGATCCGCTAGTTGCCCTACGTTGCGAGTAGTGGTGCCTTCCGGACCGAACTCTCAGTTGACGTAACGGCATTATAAAAGGGCGCCCCTCTTGGAGTAGGTTGTGATTGTGCGAATCATCACCTACGAAAAGGAGCACCCTTATGAACGGCGAAAAGTATATTGGGCGCGACGTCCATCAAGCAACCATCGTGGTCGCAGTGATGGATTCCACGGGCAAGTTGGTCATGGAATCCATTCTCGCGACGGAAGCCGCAACGATTCTTCAGTTCTCGAGTTCCTGGCAGGCTTGCGGGGAACTTTGTGGGTGACGTTCGAAGAAGGAACCTGGTCGGGCCGGCCAAAGGTCGGGCGGAAAGCTGGCAAACCGTGCCTTGCGGTACTGCTCGCTGTGGTTAGTCGACAAGCGCTCCCAGACCTTCTCCCAGAGCCATTTCGGGACGTAAAGGTGAAAAAGTGCAGTGAATCGATCGCCATGCAATGGGCACTTCACTCTGTCAGCGATCTCCATCTCGATTGGGAAGCCGAAGGACGGTCGCTCCTTCTCCGGGAAGCAGATGCAATCGGAAGAAAATAGGACTTCTCTTTCAATGCTTCCTCGGCTCGCTCAATCCTTTGAATGACGTTCCGTCCCCTCACAACCCTCCTTTAGTCTGCTGCGCGTTCTCCGCGAGTGCAGCCTCAGTCCTGGCCAGGCGCTCCTCTAACGGTCCTTGTTCCAATGCCCTTAAAAGAACACTGGAGAGGTATCCCACCCCTTGGCAACGCGGGGATCAAGTTGACCGCGGCGAAGTTCATTAATCGAGTCTGCGAGAAACGCTGAGACGTTTTTGGTATTGCCGAGTGGATGATCTGGCGTGTCGGACGGCAACACCGTGCCGCCCCGACTCCTAGCGATTCCTCCGGCGCGCCTGGCTCGGCGGCCGTCAGATGCTTTATCTGGATCCTGAAAGACGCAGAGACTCTTGCCGGTTTGCGCGTCGGCACCGCAAGGCTCGCCGTTCTTCTTTCCGAACTCGCATTTCTTTGCCATCGGTTCCTCGTAGACCTTACCTAGTTAGGGGGGATACCCATCCGAACGCAGAGGATTTCCCCTTTCGGATTTCACCTCGGAATTTCACTCTTTGGGTTCTAGGCCCTTAAGCGGCAGAAGTGTGTGGGACCCGCCAGCCGCAGACGGGGCACCTCCCTTCTGATCTGGCAGTTTTGTAAGAAGATCTGGCTGTTCTTGGTTGCGCGGGGGTTGCGGATTTTGCGGGACTTTGCCGGGTCCTGCCGATGTAAGCTGTTTATCTTCTTTGTTTACAGCAGGCGGTTCAGAACTCATAATCCGTAGGTCGTAGGTTCGAGTCCTACCGCCGCCACCAGATTCTAAAGAGGCTTTATCCTAAAGAGGTCTTTCATGCGAGGACGACTACGCGTCTTTTGGCACGCTGGTACCTTGGCAGTCCTAGCCTTGATTTTCACCTGTGCGATGGTTGCGGGCTCCTCCGACAATGCAGGATTCACTCCACTCACGAAAGTAGCAGACGTGCCGCTGCCCGGGCCCGCGGTTCGCTTTGATTATCAGAGCTTCGACACTGTCCACGGCCGTCTTTACATCGCGCACATGAATGCCAATCAACTCGTCGTTTTCGACACGCAGAAAAGAGAGGTCGTGGCGAATCTCGACGGCTTTGCTAACGTGCACGGAGTCTTAGCAGTTCCCGAGTTGGATCGCGTCTATGCATCGGCGACCGGGGAGCATAAGGTCGTCGTGGTTGATATGCAGACGTTGAAGACTCTGGCGAGTGCCGGTCCAGTGAAATATCCGGACGGCATTGCATATGCGGCGGGCGCAAAGCGAGTGTTCGTGTCAGACGAACACGGGGACGCTGATGCGGTGATCGATGCAACGACCAACATGCTGATTACCACGATCCCGTTGGGCGGCGGCGCCGGCAATACGGTTTATGACCCCGGGTCCGGCCGCATCCTGGTGGCGGTTCATGAGAAGAATGAACTGGTGGCGATCGATCCGGGGGCAGCCAAGATTATTGGACGCTACGCGATGACTGGCATCGACAGCCCACACGGCGTTGTACTCGACGTCGCGGCGAGATTGGCGTTTGTGGCGGGAGAAGAGAACAAGAGGCTTGCCGTGGTCGATCTCACGAGTATGAAGGTCTTAGCCACTTATCCTCTCGGAAAGGATCCCGACGTACTTGCGTTCGACCCGGGCCTTAAGCTGTTGTACGTTTCGACAGAATCAGGAAATGTGACCGTCTTTCGCGAAAGTGGAAAGGCGCTCTCCCTGGAAGGTGCGCTCTCCATGCCTCATGCGCACACAGTGTGCGTCGACCCGGGAAGCCATCTTGTGTACTTTCCCTTGCAAGATGTTGATGGCCATCCTCTTTTGCGGATCATGGAGCCCACCCCGTCTACTGGCCGGGCCGGTCTAAAGGCGGCGGTCGAAAAGCAGATCACAAAACAAAGCGTCCCAGACTCTTAGAGTCATAGGACGCCTGTCGAACAGCCCTCCCCCGAAGTCTGCTCACAAACAGACTAACGCGCGGGGGGCCCGGCCGGAATGGCTCTGATGGGCTATTACGGAAGTGATCAATACGCACGGATCGCTGCGCCACGCCCGGAAGGCCGCGATCCGGAATGCAGGACGGAAAACTTAAGGATAGGCCTTCAGCAGGTCGAGCCCGTCCGGGCCATTCGACGAAATATCCACGACCATAATATACGGCCTGACGGTTGCGACCGCCTGCACAGCAGTTTGCGCATCTCCCGCCTCGCCACAAACTGACAGATCTGATTCGCGGTTGATCAGCAATGTTAATCCCTGACGTACGATGGGATGATCGTCGACCACGAACACCCTGGTCCTCTTGCTTGCGGTACTGGTCTGGTTCATTGCGGCCTCTCGGCTCTTGGGAACAACCAGTTATGTTTTCGCTGCGTGCACCGGCCCCGCTCATTCGGAGACCAGGTAGCGAACGAATGAAATGGAGTTCGCGAAATACCTGAAATCTTGAGGGAGATCGAGCTATGGCAGCGGAAACAGTTCCGTATGGTCGCGTCACTCAGCTTCCTCCTGCCGTTTCGGAGTGCACATAGTCCGGATCACAGCCGGCCCGGGCTGCGATGGAGACTCCGTTTCAATCACCGTGCAGAATGTCACGCCGATGGAAACGCCAGCCTCCAACCGCGACGCCGCACTGATGCAGTCTCTGGTCTCGACTCACCTAATTCTTGGCGTACAGGGCGGCGAGTTCGTATCTCTGCTCGAACCGCCCGCGGAGTTGCAGGATATAGCTGGGCAGTGTCAGAACGTTGGCACATGGCCGGTGCTCGTAGGAGATCCAGGACAGCGCGGTACTCTATCCGCGTATTTCCGTCCTCCTCACTCTCTGTACGCCCCGATGTTTTGCTTGGGGATGCCCCCTAACTCTGGCGTTGCTCTTCGGTGTTATCTTTGGTGGTGAACCCTCAAGCGTGAACCGCGACGCACTTCATGGACATTCTCAACAATCTCTTTGAGCAACACTTCCACTCGCCCGTCAAGCAGGTGCAGCCTTTGCAAGGGCAACTCGGCGGTTCGGGGCGCAAAATTATCCGGCTTACGGGCGAGAAGACCACGGCCATCGGCATCCTCTATGACGTGCGCGAAGAGAACGCCGCCTTCCTCGAGTTCTCCCGGCATTTTCGCAAACACGGTCTGCCCGTGCCGGAGATCTATGCTGAAGATTTGGATCATGGTGCGTACCTCGAGGAGGATTTGGGCGACACATCCCTCTTTGAATTTCTTTCTAAATATCGGACCGGAGAACAGATTGCGGCTCCGGTTGTAGATGCCTATCGGAAGGTGATCGCCACGCTGCCAAGGTTTCAGGTGGAGGCGGGGCGCGACTTGCACTACAAGGTGTGTTATCCGCGCGGGAGTTTCGACCGGCAGTCGATCGCGTGGGACCTGAATTATTTCAAGTACTACTTTCTGCGGTTGGCGGGGATTCCGTTCAGCGAGCAGGCGCTGGAGGACGATTTCAGTCGGCTGACGAAGTTTCTGTTGAGCGCGGGGCGCGACTACTTTCTGTATCGTGATTTTCAGTCGCGAAACATCATGCTACGCGAGGGACAGCCTTATTTCCTGGACTATCAGGGCGGGCGCAAGGGCGCTCTGCAGTACGACGTCGCTTCGCTTCTGTATGACGCCAAGGCCGATCTGCCGCCGGATTTACGGCAGCAGTTGCTCGATCATTATCTCGACACGCTGGGCGGATTCATCGAACTGAAGCGCGACGCATTCATGAAGTACTACTACGCGTTCGTGTACATCCGCATCATGCAGGCGCTGGGGGCCTACGGATTTCGCGGGTTTTATGAACGCAAGGTGCACTTCCTGCAGAGCGTGCCGTATGCACTCAAGAACCTGCGCTGGCTGTTGCACAACGTCACGCTGCCGATTGCGCTGCCGACGTTGATGGACGCATTTCACAGCATGCTGGCGTCGGAGAAATTGCAGGCGCTGGCTTCGGATGCGGACAACCTGGTCGTGCGGATTACAAGCTTCTCGTTTCATCGTGGCCTGCCGAAAGATGAGAGCGGGAACGGCGGCGGGTTCGTTTTCGACGGACGCAGCCTGCCAAATCCCGGACGCGAGGAGCGCTTCAAATTGCTTTCGGGCAGGGATGCGCCGGTGATCGACTACCTCCACCAGCAGGAGAGCGTGCATCAGTTTCTGGCCAGCGTCATGTCGTTGGTGGATGCCAGTGTGAACAACTATCAGCAGCGTGGATTTAAGAATTTGATGATTTCGTTTGGATGCACAGGCGGGCAGCACCGGTCGGTGTATTTGGCGGAGCAGGTGGCGAAGCGCCTGCGCCGAAGGAGCGGAATTGAGGTCGCCCTGCAGCATCGCGAGTTAGAGAGGATGGCGGCAGAGAACTCCGCGGCTGAGAACGCTGCGCCATGAAGGCGATGATTCTGGCCGCGGGCATGGGGACGCGCCTGCGACCGCTTACTGACGATCGGCCCAAAGCCTTGGTGGAAGTGGCTGGATACACGCTGCTGGAGATCACGCTTCGCCGCCTGCAAAAATTTGGGGTTCGCGAAGTGATTGTCAACGTGCATCACTTTGCCGACATGGTGGTGGACTATTTGAAGAAGAACGACAACTTCGGGATGCGGATCCAGGTTTCGCGCGAAGATGTGTTGCTCGACACCGGAGGAGGGCTGAAGAAGGCAGCGTGGTTCTTTCTCAAAGATGGTCATGGGGACGGTCCGTTTCTTCTACACAATGTCGACGTGCTCAGCACGATTGACCTTCGACGCGTGGCAGAATTTCATAAGCAGAGTCGGGCGCTGGCGACGTTGGCCGTGCAGGAGCGTGAGACGTCGCGATATCTGCTGTTCGATGAACAGAATCAGCTCTGCGGATGGCGAGCCGGACGCGATCGGGAACCAGAAATTGTCCGGCCTTCAAAGGAAACGCAGGCGCTGGCCTTCTCTGGCGTGCACATCATTTCTCCGCGCTTTCTCCAGATGATGGCTGAAGATGGCGTCTTTTCGATCATCAACTCTTATCTGCGGCTGGCTGGCCAGGGAGAGAACATCGTGGCATTTCGCGCGGATGAATTTTACTGGCGAGATCTGGGCAGACCCGAGAACGTGGCCGCAGCCGCTCACGATGTGGAGCGTCAGGTTCTTCAACTCTAAAGCACAGTCGCGGACGATAGTTCATGCCCGACTTTCCCCTTGCGGCAACTCCTTGGCTTCGATACCATCTGTGCACCTGTGATGAATAACCTCTGTTTACATCGAATTCGTGTCGTAATCTTGGGGGTAGGAGTTTTTATACCCTCTCCGGTGCGGAGGGAACCAGCGAGCTGAGAAACACGAAATCTTGAAGGCTCCCGAATCCCGCCCCGCCAGAAACGCTGGCCCGGTGGGTTTTGCTTTTTAGGAGTACGAGAAAGGGCCGAATGGACAAGACATCTGGAAAGAACATGACCGGGGCCAGCATTCTCTGGGAATGTCTGGAGCGTGAAGGCGTGCAAGTCGTCTTCGGATATCCCGGAGGAGCCATTCTGCCTGCGTACGACGCGCTCAAGCACAGCAAGATCCATCATGTGCTGGTGCGCCACGAGCAGGGCGCAACCCACATGGCGGATGGATACGCGCGCGCCAGCGGGCAGGTGGGAGTCGCCGTAGCGACCTCTGGCCCGGGCGCCACCAACATGGTGACCGGTATTGCCACTGCCATGCTCGATTCTTCGCCAATCGTTTGCATCACGGGCCAGGTCGGCAGCAAGTTGATCGGCTCCGACGCGTTTCAGGAAACGGACATCACCGGCGTCACCCTTCCCATCACTAAGCACAACTACCTGGTGACTCATGCCAGCGAAGTGGCGCGAACGATTCGAGAAGCATTTTATGTTGCCCGTTCCGGCCGTCCTGGCCCGGTACTGGTGGACATTACGAAAGATGCGCAGCAGACCACCTGCGAATTCGACTGGGAGGCCGCCAAGCCCCAACTGCCAGGATATCGTCCGGATCTTTCACCCGAACCGCAGGAATATGCGCAAGCGTTGGAATTAATCCACAATTCGAAGCGGCCAGTGATCCTGGCGGGGCACGGCATCATCATTTCGGGAGCGATGGCGGAAGTCCGCGAATTTGCCGAGCGCGCGGGCATTCCTGTCGCGCTCACATTGCTGGGCATTGGCGCATTTCCGGCGGCACATCCGCTGAATCTCGGAATGATGGGAATGCACGGCGAGGCGTGGGTGAATCACACCATTCAGGAAGCCGACCTGCTTCTGGCCTTCGGCATGCGCTTCGACGACCGCGTGACCGGGAACCTGAAGACGTACGCATCGAATGCCAAGAAGATTCACATCGAGATCGATCCGGCGGAGATCAACAAGAACGTCAAAGTTGACGTCCCGCTCGTCGGCGACCTTCGTGAAGTGCTGCATGAACTCTTGCCGAAGATCGAATCGATTGACCGCAGCGAATGGCTCGACTCCATCGACAAGCTGAAAGGTGATGCCGCCGTCCGTGACATTCAGAACCTGCCCGATAGTGGGCACCTTTACGCAGCCCACGTCATTAACGATCTTTGGCGCGAGACTCGCGACGGCGATACGGTGGTTGTGACTGATGTAGGCCAGCATCAGATGTGGGAAGCGCAGTACTACAAGCATGAGAAGGCGCGAAGCCTGATCACTTCCGGAGGCCTGGGCACCATGGGCTTCGCCTTACCCGCAGCGATTGGCGCCAAGGTCGCGCGGCCTGAAGCGGACGTTTGGGTCGTGGTGGGAGATGGCGGCTTCCAGATGACATTGTGCGAACTTGCGACCATCGTGCAAGAGAATCTAAAGGTCAACATTGCCATCATCAACAACGGGTTTCTGGGGATGGTGCGCCAGTGGCAAGAATTTTTTTACGAGCGCAATTATGCTGCAACACCGCTGCTGAATCCGGATTTTGCCAAGCTCGGCGAGGCATACAGCATTCGGAGTATGACCGTCACCGAGCGCTCGCAGGTGGTGCCCTCAGTGCGGGCGGCGCGAGAGCATGATGGAGCCGTGCTGATCAACTTCCGCGTGGAACAGGAAGACACGGTGTATCCGATGGTAGCGGCGGGAGCATCGTTGCACGAGATGATCCGGCGGCCCAGCAAAATTGTCGAAACCGCGTCAGATGAATAGAGACAACGAATAGAGAAAACATGCTGAACACATACGTGGTCTACGTGGAAAACAAACCAGGCGTGCTGACGCGCGTAGCCTCGCTGTTCCGCCGCCGCGCATTCAATATCGATTCGCTGACGGTGGGCCGCACGGAAAAGCCAGAGGTTTCGCGCATGACGATTACCGTCGACGCCGACCATGATCAGGCCCGCCGTATCGAAGCCAATCTGTATAAGCTGGTCAACGTACTTCTGGTGGAAAACATCACCCACGAGCCTGCCATCGTCCGCGACTTGGCCATGATCAAAGTAGCTGCAACGCATGAGGCTCGGTCGCATGTGCTGGAACTGGCTAGTGTGTTCCGGGCGCGCGTCGTCGATGTTGCTCCGGATTCGCTCACGATCGAGATCACCGGGGCTGAAGACAAGATCGACGGTCTGCTCGAAGTGCTCCGTCCCTACGGAGTACTCGAGATGGTGCGGACCGGGATCGTTGCCATGCGCCGCGGAAAATCCTCGGCCACCGTTTCCACCACTGGAGCGGACCAAAACATCACCGAAGAAGACGTTTCGCACTCGGTCTGAACTTGCAAACGGCCGCTTAGCCCCTGCTCGACTCGGCACCATTCGTGAAGTGCCGACCGAGCTGGGATTACAAAAGCCTAATCGGTTGTTACAGTTACCCACGCCGGAGCAGGGTCCTACCTGCTTCCCTACGCGACCAGAAGGACTCCGCAAGTTACGAAAGTTTGCCAAAACTCACCTAAACCATTGTTTCTAAACATGTTAGCTGATATCCGTAGAGTGGCTAAGGGATCGGTCCGGCCGCAGTGTGTTTACTCAAATGACTGACACAACCAGCGCCGCCATGGGTCTGCCCGCGCACTCGCGCTCGTGGAGAGGTCTGTCGCTGTCCGCCAAGCTGTTCGTCAGCGTGACGGTGCTGGCGGGTCTGGCCACGCTGGTTTATGGCGGAGTTCACCAGAGCAGTAAGAACATCGCCGAGTTTATTTGTTATTTAGGTATCGCGATTCTGGCGTCGCGTCTCAAGGTGAACCTGCCAGGCATTACCGGCACGCTGTCGGTGAATTTTCTGTTCATTCTGATCGGCGTCCTGGAACTCAGCTTCACCGAAACTGTGATTCTGGGTGCGATCTCCATGATCGCGCAGTGCCTGTATCCGGAGCGGCCCAAGGCGATACAACTGACGTTCAATGTGTGCGCGGGTGCAGTATCGACGGCGCTTGCCTACGAGGTTTATCACCAACCGCTGGCGAACACGCTGGTGGGCAGCCGCCCTATTCTGCTGGGATTGGCGGCCACAGTCTATTTCATTGCCAATGCGGGTTCGATCGCGATGGTCATTTCGCTGACCGAGCGCCGGCCGCTCATCCGAATTCTGGTGGATTGCTACTTCTGGTCGTTCCCTTACTACCTCGTCGGCGCGGGCGTAGCGGGAGCAGTCGCATGGCTCAACGAGAAGTTCAACTGGGAAACGTCGCTCCTGCTGGTGCCTGCTGTGTACCTGATCTACCGCTCCTATCGTCTCTACCTGGGCAAACTGGAAGACGAGAAACGCCACGTTGAGGAAATGGCGAATCTCCATCTGCGAACCATTGAAGCGCTGGCGCTGGCGATTGAAGCGAAGGACCACACCACCCACGAGCACCTGCAGCGCGTGCGCGTCTATGCCATCGAAGTGGCAAAGGAACTGGGCGTGACCGGTCCGGAACTCGAAGCTCTGCACGCGGCATCGCTCCTGCACGATATCGGAAAGCTTGCTGTACCCGAACACATCATCTCGAAGCCCGGCCGTCTTACTCCCGAAGAATTCGAGAAGATGAAGATTCATACCCTCGTCGGGGCCGAGATTCTGGAACGCGTGCGCTTTCCCTATCCGGTTGTGCCCATCGTGCGCGCCCATCACGAAAAGTGGGATGGCTCCGGCTATCCACTAGGATTGAAAGGCGCCGAAATTCCCATTGGAGCGCGCATCCTGTCCGCCGTCGATTATCTCGATGCGCTGGCGTCCGACCGTCAATACCGGCGGGCATTGCCCATGCGAGAGGTCATGCAGAAGCTCGGGGTCGAGTCGGGCAAGTCGTTTGATCCGAAGGTTGTTGACATTCTGCAGAAGCGCTACCAGTACCTGGAGCGGCTCGCGGTGGCGAAATCGGCGGAAGATCCGAACGGTCCGCTCTCCACGTCGATCAAAATCGAGCGTGGCCTGGAACCGGCTGCCGGCTTCGAAAACGCCACCGTGCAGGATTATGCGGGACGCGAAACTACATTCTTGTCGTCGATCGCGGCGGCACGGCAGGAAGCACAGTCGTTGTTCGAACTGAGCCAGGATCTGGGTGCTTCGCTCAGTCTGACCGAAACGCTCTCTGTGTTCTCAGTGAAGCTCAAGCCGATGGTGCCTTACGACGCCATCTCCATTTACATCAAGCGCGAGGACGAGCTTGTCCCCGAATATGTGAACGGGGACAACTACCGGTTGTTTTCTTCCTTGCGCATCCCCGTCGGGCAGGGACTGTCCGGCTGGGTAGCACACAACCGCAAGCCAATCATCAACGGCAATCCGTCGGTGGAACCGGGATATCTAAACGACCCTTCGAAATTCAGCACCTTACGCTCTGCCCTGGCAGTGCCGCTGGAGGGTGTCACCGGAGTTATCGGCGTGCTTGCGCTCTACCGCGCCGAGCGCGACGCCTTCACCTCCGATCACTTGCGCATCCTGCTCGCGGTCAGCGGCAAGATGGCGCTCTCCATCGAGAACGCGCTGAAATTTCAGCAGGCCGAGAATTCGGCCATTACCGACTACCTGACGGGTCTGCCCAATGCGCGCTCGCTGTTCCTGCAACTTGAGCGGGAATTGGCGCGCTGCAAGCGCGATAATTCGACGCTGACGGTCATGGTCTCCGACATGGATGGCTTCAAACAGATCAACGACCGCTTCGGCCATCTAGAAGGCAATCGGGTACTGCGTCTGTTCGCTCAAGCGCTCAAGGACAGCTGCCGCGAATACGATTACGTCGCGCGTATGGGCGGAGACGAATTCGTGGTCATCGCGCCGGGACTTACGGCCGATGCAGCTGGCAAGAAGGCGGAGCAGATGCGGGCCCTGGCCAGGCAGGCTGGAAACGAAGTGTGCGGCGAAGATCTTCTGTCACTCAGTGTGGGACGCGCGCTGTATCCGGAGGACGGCAACGACGCAGAACAACTTCTGGCCGAAGCCGACCGCCGCATGTATCTGGAGAAGCAGAAGCACCTGTCCTATAAGGACCGTCGTTCTCATCCGCGCATGAAGTGCCGGGTTACCATCGAACTGCAGACCGAGGAGGGAAAGACTCCCCTGTTCGCCAACGTGACCGACGTCAGCCTGGGGGGGTGTTTTGTGGAAACCAGCACCATCCTTGCGCCGGGCAGCAAGATCAAGCTCGGCTTCTCGATGGACGATGGCAACTTGTCAGCGGAAGGCGTGGTGGCCAGACTTGATCCCGGCTCCGGCATCGCTGTTCAGTTTCGCGAAGTGAACCGGGAAGGCCGCGAACGCATGTTCAAGATTCTCGAGTTTGTGCAGAAGACAACCACGTTCTACAACAACCGTTATCTCGATAGTCTGACCAAGAATTGATTGTTCCGGGCGTGAAACTGAGATCGCGAGATTAGTTTCGCGCAGCGCTTTGCAGGACTGTGGCACGAACAATCTCGCCACCCATCTGATCGAGGGGAAGAATCTTATCCGCCAGACCACCCTTCGCCACGAAACCGGGCATGCCCCAAACCACGCTGCTCGCCTCATCCTGCACGTAGATGCGCGCACCCCGCCGGCGGAAACGCTTTGCAGGTTCTGGCTGACGTTCTGGGTGGCTTGGGAGACAGTGCCGGCCTGTGCCGAAGTCTCTTCGGAGTTGGCCTAGATCTTGGAAAACTGCAGCAACTGGTTGCGCGCCAGCACTAGTTCACCCACCAGATTCATCAAGCGGTCGAGCACGGTCACGCTCACACGGATGGTTTTCCATGGTGGCTTGCGGATTGCGAGACTCAACCGGGTGCTCCGCTGCTGGCACGTCCTCGGGATGGGCCGCCCCTCCGCTACAGGAATTTCGCTAATCCTGTGTCCGCTCTTCTCCTGCATCTCCAGACCCTGGGCGAGGTCGTTGGTCTCGACGAGTCTTTGTTCGATCAGCCCACCACCAATTTTCGCGGGATCTGGCGTCAGGCTCTGTCGGAATCCGTCACAGGCCCCAAGTCGAGCGGTACCGGGGAAGGTTCTACGACCAACGGAGCCGCGGGTGGCTTGGGGATCACCGTCGCCGGCAACTCGCCAGTCTCGCCCTGCAACCTGGCAAGCAACTCGATGAGAGTCGCATAATCTTACTCGCCGTCCTGACCCGAAGCCTGAATCGCCGCCAGCATCCGTCGTACGGCGTCAACCATGGCGAGCAGTCCACTGGTAATTTCGGAGCTCAAGCCGAGTTTGCCGTCGCGCAGCCGGGAGAGCGGGCTCTCCCCCGCGCGCGCCAGTTTCTCGAGCCGGGCGAAACCCAGAAATCCGCAGCTTCCTTCAATGGCATGGATCGTCCGGAAAACGCTGGCCAGAAGCTCCTTGGAGGAGAGCTCGCTCTCCCGCTTTACTAGTTCCTGGTCGAGTCGATCCAGGTTCTCGTTGCTCTCGATGAGAAAGTCCTTAACGATTTCGTCCATCGACCGATCCCGCCACTCGAACCTCGTGATGAGCGATGCACGTCCCGGACCCAGGTCCGGTCAATTCGCGCACGAACAGACGTAGCGGCTCGCGCGTCCTTCGGTCTCTAGGCAAGATCGGCATGTGCGGAGACGACTTAAATCAAAGCGGGCGCCACACGAGCGGGTCGGCTTCCGCCTGCCTTAGGGCTTTGAGCACGTCCGAGACGGGTTCAGGTACGCTTGAAGCCCGCCCGCTGCGCCCTTACACTGGAAGCATGCATGTGCACGTTCATGGCGGGAGCGGTCCCACGCGGGTGCTGAAGATTTCTCTCGCCGTGACCCTCGGGTACATCGTGCTGCTGGTGGTGGCGGGCATTCGCGCCCATTCCCTGGCGTTGCTTTCCGAGGCCGGACACAACCTCTCCGATTTTCTGGCCCTGCTCCTGTCGCTGGTCGCGGTCTATTTTCAGGGGCGTCCAGCGAGTTCTACCAAGACTTACGGCTACCATCGCGCTGGAGTTCTGGCGGCGCTGGTTAACGCCACTTCGCTGGTGGCAGTTTCGTTCTTCATCTTCTATGAAGCGCTCCGCCGCCTGCAGCATCCGGAACATGTGCAGGCCAGCGTGATGATGTGGGTTGCGGCTGCGGGCGTCGTCATGAACGGCGTGATCTCTCTTCTGCTCTATCGTTCGAGCCGGGGTTCTGGCGGAGACGTGAATATCCGCAGCGCGCTGCTGCACGAGGTGGGAGATACGCTTTCGACCGCGGCCGTGATCGCCGGCGGCTGGGCCATCCTGGTGACGGGAAACTACTGGATCGATTCTGCGCTGTCGTTTGGGATCGGCGTGCTGATTCTGTGGTCTGGTTTCGGAATTGTGCGCGAGACCCTCAACATTCTGCTGGAGGGCACGCCGCGCGGCATGAAACTTGAGAAGATTGAGTCCGCCATCCGGTCGATCGGGGGAGTTAATGACGTGCACGATCTCCATGTGTGGAGCATTGGGTCCGAGACTCACGCCCTCTCCTGCCATATTTCGATTGCCGACATTCCTCCCTCAGTCAGTGAACGCATCTTGCGCGACGTGAAGGAGCGCTTGCTGCACGACTTCCGTATCGACCATACGACCATCCAGTTCGAACACATTGTGTGCGAAGTGGCGCATGGCTGCGTAATTCCCGTCAGCGAAAGCGAAGAACATCACCACCACAGCCGCTGAGTAATCTCAGTTCTAGCGATGCACTTCCCAGGCTGACCCGTTTCAGGTAGGATATCGCAACTCGTACGACCGTTCGGTTGGAGAGCCGCGTGCAACCAGGAAAGCCGGACGGACGTTTTCTCCGCACGAATCCTGTTGCTTGGGATCGAGGCGTCCAGTTCCCTGGACGTTTTAGATTTTTTTGGGCACAGGTTTTAGAGGGTGAGGCCAGGTGAGATGACGATTCCCGACGACAAGTTCTTCCACGCGGAGGTGACACGGCGCGTCGATTTCGCTCCCGATTTGTGGATGTTCCGCATCCGAAGCGGAGGCGAGTTCCATTTTGTCCCCGGACAGTATGCGACGCTGGGAGTCGAGGCCAACGGCAAACGCGTCGAGCGTCCGTATTCGATTGCGTCATCTCCTGCGGAAGACGAGGTAGAGTTCTTCTTCGAACTTGTGCCGCAGGGCGCGCTCACCCCGTTACTGCTACAAACTACAACCCGGCGACCCGCTGCTCATGCGCAAGGTTCCGAAGGGGAAGTTCTCGCTCGACACGCAAAACGGCAAGACGAATCATCTACTGATCTCGACGGTGACCGGCGTGGCTCCGTTTGTGAGCTACGTGCGCACGCTTTCCAAAGATTGGAAAGAAGGCCGATTCGATGGCACTCACAAACTGTATCTTCTGAATGGCGCGAGCCGCCCCTGGGAATTTGGGTATCTCGATGAACTGAACCACTTCGACAAGGAACTGCCGTGGTTCAAGTATGTGCCGACGGTCAGCCGTCCGTGGGACCACTCGGATTGGCCGGGAGAAATTGGGCGTGCCGATGACATTCTGCGCAAGTATGCCGATCATTGGGAACTGGAACCCAGCAATACGCTGGTCTACCTGTGCGGTCATCCCGACATGATCGAGCACAGCAAGGCGATTCTGAAGCGACGCGGATTTACCGACAAGGGAGCGGTGAAGGAAGAGGTTTACTGGATACCGCCGCACAAGTAGCACGCTTCAGACGCCCACGGCCGTACTTCGCCGCTCCAGCAGCAACACATCTCTCCAGGTAGCGCCGAGCTTCCCGATCCGGCGCCGCACTCCGACCTCCCGAAATCCGCAGAGCTTGTGTAGAGCTATGCTGGCGGCGTTCTCAGGAAAGATTCCAGCCTGCAACGTCCAGATGCCGTTCAACTCCGACTCGCGCACCAGAGCCCGCAGCAGTGCTTTCCCGACGCCACGTCCTCGCGCTGCGGCCGCTACATAGACGGAGACCTCGGCTACTCCCGCGTACACGCGCCGGCGCGAAACTGGACTGAGGGCGGCCCACCCGAGCACGCCAGTTCCGTCGAGCGGAATCAGAATTTCTGCGATGGCTTCATCCCGAGGCTCAAGGGCGATCAGACGGCAGTGCTTGTGATGGCTGCGGTCCCATTTCTCCCAGTCCGGAAGTTCGGTCTCGAACGTGGCATTTCCCGTTGCGATTCCCTCGCGATAGATTTCGCGAACCGCGGGCCACAATTCCGGAGGCATGGGCAGGATCGGATAATCCATAACGGCTCGGTCGGGATCTAGCTCTCCGCAGGCGCAAAGAAGACCAGGACCGCCAATTCTTCGGCAATATCGTAGAAGCGGTGCTCAACTTCGGCGGCGACAAAGAGCACGCTGCCTGCGGATATTTCCTGGTCTTCGTCGCCGACTCGGAATCGGCTCTCCCCCGGACGACGTAGTACATCTCATCTTCATGATGCGGGCCTTGCCGATCGGTGGCGCCGGCGGGCAGCACGTATAGCCCCGCACTCATGGCCGGCACTCGCAGAAACTCGCGGTACCAGTTGCTGCTCAGTGCGCGCCGGTGATCAATCTCGCCGACGTTGCCGAACCAGGCTTTCACGCGAGGATCCCTCCGAACAGGAGTTCGGTGAACTGCGGAATCAGGTTGTTCGCCTGCAGTTCGCCCTCGGGCTTGTACCACTGGTAAATCCAGTTGATCATGCCGAGCAGGGCGAAGGCAGCGGCGCGCGGGCTCACCGTGCCCTTTGCTGTTCGGGTGCGTTTTGCGTTTCTTTTTGGACGTCGGCGATCAGGCTTTCGACGAAATGCATGTACTCCTTCTTGCGCTGGTTGATGCGCTTGCGCAGTGCGGGTGGCAGAGGATGGTTTTCATGCAGCATGACCGTGATCTCGCGGTCGCGCGGGCTGAGCACGACTTCGATATGCAGGCGGATCAATGCGCGCAGGCGTTCTTCGGGATCGGCAATGGCGCTGCGCCGGGCGCGAGCACGCGCTCCTGAGTGATCTCCATGGCGTGATTCATGATCTCGAACAGGATTTCGTCTTTGCTCTGAAATGGTGGTAGAGGCCGCCCTTGCTGAGTTTGAGCGCGGCGGCTACGTCGTTCATCGAAGTCGCGTCGTATCCGCGCTGCTGGAACAGGCGGGCAGCGGTCCGCAGAATTTCCTGCCGGGAATCAACCAGAGTTTCGCGTGGCATCGCGTGCCATGGTAAACAGTTGCGGGCAGGATTGCCAATGTTCACGCGCGGTCGGCTGCGGCAGCACAGGCCTTGCTCCGGCTCACTCCCCGAACTGCTGTATCTCGCCGAAGCGCTTCCAGCCTCCTGATCGACTGGGCCCTCGGAATGGCTGCCCATGCGAAAGCGATGGCCGTCCGGATCCTGCACATTCATTTCACGGATGCCCCAGGGCATATTCGTCGGCGGCTGGCGAATGATCGCGCCGCTCTTCTTGTACTCCTCATGGAGCGCGTCCACATCCTTTACGAAAATGCTGATCCACATGCCGGCCTGACCCTGCCCTCCTTCCGAAAGAAAGATCTCGATCTTGCCGCGCGCTATGCAACCGAAGGCCGGAGGATCGCCCCAATCCCATTTCTTCTTGAAGCCTAGCTGGTTGAGGTAGTAGTCCATCGAGGCGGCGAAATTCCTGACATTCAAAATCGGGGTCAGGCATTCAAACTCGTTCATGAGTTCCTCCCCTCCAGAACGTGGCCCCGGTTTTCTGGTCGCTTACGTAACCCCCAAGGAAGGACAGCGTATCAAAATGGGAAAATCCAAGCGACGTCTCACAGGTCAATTTTTCCGATTTGGCGCACCAGACTTCTCCCTTGACACTCGCCGGGACGGACAGGTAGCATTTATAGATACCGACCGACCGGTCGGTTTGCGGCAGGAACTGATTTTTCCCAACAAGCAAGGGCTTCTTTCCTCCCCTTGTGAACACGAGAGGAGCACGCGGTGGTTACTATTTTTTATGAACGCGACGCCAAGCCCGAGGTACTGAAGGGCAAGACGATCGCCATTATTGGTTACGGCAGCCAGGGACACGCCCAGGCGCAGAATCTTCGCGACAGCGGATTCAAAGTCATTGTCGGACTCGACCCGACTCGCAAGAGCGCCGCAGCAGGCGCGGGCCGATGGCATGGTGGTGGTCGCGCCGGACGAGGCCGCCAAGCGCGCCGACTGGATTCAGATGCTCACTCCCGATGAGACGCAGGGCGGAGACTCTATGAGCAGTTCATCAAGCCGTATCTGCATCCGGGCAAAGTTCTCGGCGTCTCGCACGGCTTCAGCATTCATTTCAAGACGATCGTTCCGCCCGACTGACGTGGACGTGGTGATGATCGCTCCCAAGAGTCCCGGGCATCTGGTGCGCCGCGTGTACACCGAAGGGCGCGGAGTGCCGTCGCTGATCGCGATCCAGCAGGATGCCAGCGGCCACGCGCACGAACTGGCGCTGGCTTATGCGCACGGCATCGGGTCGACCCGCGCGGGCGTTCTGCAAACGACTTTCAAGGAAGAAACCGAGAGCGATTTGTTCGGCGAGCAGGCGGTGCTCTGCGGCGGGCTGACGTCGCTGATCAAGAAGGGATTCGAAACGCTGGTCGAGGCCGGATACGCTCCTGAGATCGCCTATTTCGAATGCCTGCACGAAGTGAAGCTGATCGTCGATCTGATCTACGAAGGCGGCCTGGGCCGCATGCGCTACTCGATCTCGAATACGGCGGAATATGGCGATCTGACCCGCGGCGAGCAGGTTGTGGGCGATGCCACGCGCGCGGCGATGAAGAAGACGCTGGCCGACATTCAGAGTGGCGAGTTCGCGCGGGAGTGGATTGCGGAGAACAAGGCCGGCTGCCCGAACTTCAACGCGCTGCGCGAGAAAGAAAAGCAGCATCCCATCGAGATCGTGGGCGCGCAATTGCGCGGCATGATGAGCTGGCTGCCCAAGGATGGCAAGAAGCCGGCGGAAGCTCCCAAGCATCCCAAAACAGGTGGTGAATGCTTAAGGGAGCGGACATCGTTCTGCAGTGCCTGCGCGCCGAAGGGGTGGAGCTGGTGTTTGGCTATCCCGGCGGCGCGATCATGCCGCTGTATGACGCGCTGGAAGGCAGCGGAGTGCGGCACATCCTCACGCGGCACGAGCAGGGCGCGGTGTTCGCGGCCGAGGGCTATGCGCGGGTCACCGGCGAAGTTGGCGTTGCCATGGCAACCAGCGGGCCCGGCGCGACGAATCTGGTCACGGGCATTGCCGACGCGAAGATGGATTCGGTTCCTCTGGTCTGCATCACCGGGCAGGTGCGCAGCGCGCTGATCGGGACGGACGCATTTCAGGAGACCGACGTTTTTGGCGTGACGCTTTCGCTGACCAAGTGGAGCCGGCTGGTGCGCACGATTGACGAAATTCCTGAGGCGATTGCCGAGGGATTCTACTGGGCGCGCAGCGGGCGTCCGGGGCCGGTGGTGATCGATATTCCCACCGACATGCTGAAGGCGAAGAAAGAATTTTCCGGGCCGGTGAAGTTCACGCCGCACGCGCGGCCTGCTGACGCGAAAGCCGAAGGCGGATTCACCGACACGATCGTGGCCATGCTGCAGCAGTCTTCGAAGCCGGTCGCGCTGGTGGGCGCGGGAGCGAAATTGTCGGGAGCGATTCCGGAATTGCGGCAGCTGCTCGACCATCTGAATGTTCCGACATTCGCCACGGTGCACGGATTGGGCGCGGTTCCGCCGCAGGCGCCGTATTACCTGGGCATGGTGGGCATGCACGGAACGCGCGCGGCGAACACGGCGCTGCAACGAGACCGATCTGCTGATGGTGTTTGGCGCGCGGCTCGATGACCGCGTGACGGGCGAACCGACGCGGTTTGCGCCGCATGCCAAGATCGTTCACTTTGAAATTGATCCGGCGCAGCTGGATCGCGTGCGTCCCTGCGATCTGCCGGTGATTGGAAATCTGGCGGATACGATTCCGGCGTTTCACGCGGAATTGCGGCGGCACTCGTCTTCCCGACTTCAGCGGCTGGCGCGCGGTGGCTTGCGGCGCCGAGCGGGCGGAGCTTGATCCGCGCGGGCTGGCGCAGCCGACGATTCGCTTTCTCGACGAACTCTTCAGCCGCTTGCCGCAGGACAGCGTGGTGATCGCCGACGTGGGCCAGCACCAGATGTGGGCGGCGCAGCGCTACCGGTCGTCCTCGCCGCGTGGATTCATCACGTCGGGCGGGCTCGGCGCGATGGGCTTCGCTCTGCCGGCTGCGGTGGGCGTGCAGCTCGCGAAGCCTGACACTTGCGTGCTCTGCGTTTCGGGCGACGGCGGATTTCAGATGAACATCCAGGAACTGGCCACGGTTCATCGGCTGGGGCTGCCGGTGAAGATGGTCATCATCGACAACAAATATCTGGGCATGGTGCGGCAGTGGCAGCAGCTGTTTTATCAGCGCAACTATGCCGAGACCGACCTGAGCGACAATCCGGATTTTGTGGAGATCGCGAAGGCCTACAAGATTCACAGCTTCCGGCTGAACGAAGACGCGATGCGCGAGTTTCCGGTTTCGAAGGAGACCGGGGATCGAGATCGACCGGTTCCTGCGTTCGCCGGAGCCGGAGTTGCTGGTGTTTGATTGCGCGCCGGAGGCCAATGTTTTTCCGATGGTTCCGGCGGGCGCGGCGCTTTCGGAGATGTTGCTGGAAGAAGAACCGACGCAGTAAGTAGACGAGTGCCGCGACGGCGAACGGGCGCTACGAGACACATGCAGAGCTTTTCATATTCGCTATCGCAATACGCAGGGGACGTTGATGCGCATTCTGAATGCGGCTTCGCGCCGGGCGCTCGATCTGCCGGTCGGTGCACGCCGAACCGGCCGAGCACGATCATCAGGTCACGCTGGCGCTCGAGGTGAATCAGAAGCAGGTCGGCCAGCTCTATCGCGAGTGGTACGCGATCGCGGATGTCATCAAGGTCAGTTCCGGCTGCGGCGCACGCGATGACGTGGACGGCGCCACATCCTCCGGCGGGCGTGACGATGGAAGAGTCGCGCGCCGCGGCGCGGGCGTAGGTTCAAGTTTGGATAGCTGGGCAAGCATGACGGCTCCTGGGCAGCGTCATGCATCTTGGGGAGCCTGCTGCTAAGCGGGTTCCCCGTTTTTGTTGGCGTGGCGAGGGCAATAGCACTTCACCACTGAGGTCACGAAGGTTCACGAAGGAAACCTCGCGTCTGCGGTCACGTTTCACACCTTCGCTGCATCTTGTAATCTCTGACTATGGATCTCAAGCACATTAGCCGCGGAATCACCGAAGGGCGCGACCGGGCGGGCGCGCGCTCCATGTTCAAGGCCATTGGATTCACCGACGCCGATCTCAGCCGTCCGCTGATCGGCGTGGCCAATACCTGGATCGAAACCATGCCGTGCAACTTTCATCTGCGGCGGCTGTCGGCCAAGGTGAAAGAAGGGATTCGCGCGGCGGGCGGCACGCCGATGGAGTTCAACACCATCGCGATCTCCGACGGCGAGACCATGGGCACCGAGGGCATGCGGGCGTCGCTGGTGAGCCGCGAACTGATCGCCGACTCGATTGAACTGGTGTGCCGCGGACAGATGTTTGACGCGGTGGTGTGCGTGGTCGGCTGCGACAAGACGATTCCGGCGGCGGCCATGGCGCTGGCTCGCATGAACCTGCCGGGCATGGTGCTCTATGGCGGGACGATTGCGCCGGGCAGCTATCGCGGAAAAGACGTGACGATTCAGGATGTGTATGAAGCGATCGGCGCGAACGTGGCGGGGAAGATGAGCGACGCGGAACTGCGCGAACTGGAAAATGTGGCGTGTCCCGGCGCGGGCGCGTGCGGCGGGCAGTACACGGCGAACACCATGTCGACGGTGATGGAGATGATTGGACTCTCGCCGATGGGCTTCAACAGCGTGCCGGCGATGGATCCGCAGAAAGATCAGATTTCGTTCGACTGCGGCAAGGTTGTGATGAACGTGCTGCAGAAAGGAATCAGGCCGCGCGACATTCTGACGCGAGAGGCCTTCGAGAATGCGATTGCGTCGGTGGCCGCGACTGGCGGATCGACCAACGCGGTGCTGCATCTGCTGGCGATTGCGCGCGAGGCGGGAGTCGCGCTGGAGATTGATGACTTTCAAACGGTGAGCGCGCGCACTCCGTTGCTTGCCGATCTGAAGCCTTCGGGGCGATTCGTAGCTGTCGGACATGCATCGCGCGGGCGGCATCGGACTGCTGGCGAAGCGATTGCTGAACGGGAAATATCTGCATGCGTCGGCGAAGACCGTTACCGGACTGCACCATCGGCGCCGAGGCCGAGACGCGCGGTCGAAACTCCGGGACAGGAAGTGATCGCTCCGCTGGAGAAGCCGCTGAAGGCGACTGGCGGGCTGGTGATTCTCAAGGGAAATCTCGCGCCGGAAGGTTGCGTGGCCAAGATCAGCGGGCATGAACGGCTGGAGCATCGCGGTCCGGCGCGCGTGTTCGAATCCGAAGAAGACGCGATGGCTGCGGTCACGGCGAAGAAGATTCAGGCGGGAGACGTGGTCGTGATTCGCAATGAAGGGCCGAAGGGTGGTCCGGGAATGCGCGAGATGCTGGGCGTGACGGCGGCGATTGTGGGCGAAGGGCTCGGCGGCTCGGTGGCGCTGTTGACCGACGGACGCTTCAGCGGCGCGACTCGCGGGCTGATGGCGGGACACGTTTCTCCCGAAGCGGCGCTGGGAGGTCCGATTGCCGGAGTGCGCGATGGCGACATGATTCGCTTCGACGTGAACAAGCGCGTGCTGGAAGTCGAAATCAGCGACGAAGTGTTGCGCCAGCGCATGGCGCAGTGGAAGGCGCCGCAGCCGCGGTATCCGAAGGGCGTGTTCGCGAAATATGCGGCGCTGGTTTCGTCGGCGTCGCAGGGAGCGATTACGGCGCCGCGCTAGTAGGAGCGAGCTCGCGGGATTAGGTCGAGCGCACGAGCGTCGGACACGGTAATTATGATGGCACAGAAGAAAACATTATTCGAGAAAATCTGGGACGCGCACCTGGTGGCGCAGCCGGCGGGGCGGTCGCCGATTCTTTATATCGATTTGCATCTGGTGCATGAGGTGACTTCGCCGCAGGCGTTTGATGGGCTGCGCGCGGCCGGGAGAAAAGTCCGGCAGCCGGCTGCGGACTGTGGCGACCGTCGATCACAACATTCCTACCGAGCCGCGCGGAACGCCGATTACCGATCTGATTGCGGCGAAGCAGATTGCGGCGTTGCAGTCGAACTGCAAAGAGTTTGGCATCCGGCTGTTTGACATGGATTCGCCGGAGCAGGGGATCGTGCATGTGATTGGTCCGGAGCTGGGGCTGACGCAGCCGGGCATGACGATTGTGTGCGGCGACAGCCATACCAGCACGCACGGGGCGTTTGGAGCGCTGGCGTTTGGGATCGGCACATCGGAAGTCGAGCATGTGCTGGCGACGCAGTGCCTGGCGCAGCAGACGCCGAAGACGATGAAGATTGATGTGCGCGGGCGACTGGCCGATGGCGTGACCGCGAAAGATCTTGCGCTGGGAATCATCGGGCAGATCGGCACCGACGGCGCGACCGGACATGTGATCGAATACGCCGGGCCGGCGGTGCGCGCGCTTTCGATGGAAGGGCGCATGACGCTGTGCAACATGAGCATCGAGGCGGGAGCGCGCGCGGGGATGGTGGCGCCCGATGAAACGACCATCGCATATGTGAAAGGGAAGACGATTCGCTCCGCGCGATGCGGAGTGGGAGAAGGCGGTCGCGCACTGGCGCAGCCTGCCGACCGATGACGGCGCGACGTTCGACAAAGTCGTGGAGATTGACGCGGCGCAGCTTTGTCCGTTTGTGACCTGGGGAACGAATCCGGGGATGGTGGCTCCGATGACGGGGCGCGTGCCGGAGGTCAACGGACTAGCAGGAATCGGACCGGCGCGCCACGGAACTCGCTCTGCAATACATGGGGCTGGAGCCGGGGAAGACGGATTGAAGATATCGGCATCGATCGCGTGTTCATCGGATCGTGCACGAATTCGCGGATTGAAGATTTGCGGGCGGCGGCGCGAGTGGCGAAGGGACATCACGTGAGCGCGAAAGTGCGGGCGATGGTGGTGCCGGGATCGCAGACGGTGAAGCGGGCGGCGGAGCAGGAAGGCCTGCACCGGATTTTTCAGGATGCGGGATTCGAGTGGCGCGAGTCGGGATGCTCGATGTGCCTGGGAATGAATCCTGACATTTTGCAGCCGGGCGAACGCTGCGCTTCCACCAGCAACCGCAATTTTGAAGGGCGGCAGGGGCGCGGAGGGCGGACGCATCTGGTGAGTCCGATGATGGCGGCGGCGGCGGCGATTGCAGGGCACTTTACCGACATTCGGAATTGGAAGTTTCAGTAGGCAGCTGAGAGCTGTCGCCTCGCCTGACGAATGGCTCCGCTTGGGATGACGCCAAGCAATCGACTAACGTCATATACAGGAAGCACGAGCGATGAAACCATTCACAGTACATCGCGGCCGCGTGGCGCCGCTTGATCGGGTCAATGTCGATACCGACCAGATCATTCCCAAGCAATTTTTGAAGCGGATCGAGCGCACGGGCTTTGGCCAGTTTCTGTTTTATGACTGGCGGTTTGGCGCGGACGGAAAGAAGAATGCCGACTTCGTGCTGCGACGAGCCGCGCTACGAGGGCGCGAGCATTCTGGTCGCGGGAAAGAATTTTGGCTGCGGGTCGTCGCGCGAGCATGCGGTGTGGGCGCTGGCGGACTTCGGCTTCCGCGCGGTGATCTCTTCTTCGTTCGCCGACATTTTCGCCAACAACAGCACGAAGAACGGATTCCTCGCCGTGCGACTGAGCGAAGACGAAGTTGCGCAACTGATGCAGCGGGCGCAGGAGATCGACGACTACCAAGTCACGATTGATCTGGAGAAATGCGAAGTGCGCGACGAGCAGGGATTTCCGCGCGAAGTTTCCCATGGACGAATTCGTCCGCCATTGTCTGCTGAACGGACTTGGACGACATTGGGCTCACGCTGCAGCATGAGGCGGAAATTGCAGCGTATGAAGCGCAGCATCCCGCGCCAACGGCGCTGCAAAGTCCTCGTAACAGTCAACGAGAAGGTCAAAGCGAGTAAAGATTTGTAAAACCTTCGCCCCGGTCTTGACCTGCCGCCGGGCCGCAGTTGATGCTGGTAAGGCGCGGTTTTACTATAGCAACTGCATTTCTGGTTCCTACCTGAGCCACTCCAGAGGGAGGCTCCTTTGGCGTAGAAAATTTCCTGCCTCCCGGGGTAAGTTGCCGCAACCGAGCCTACAATGCTTACGTCTAATACTTGCACCTCCTGCCGAGCCTGGTGTCGAAAATCGACGGCGACGGACTAAAACCTGTGAAAATGATTGATCTTTCATGAAAGAAATCTCGAACGATAGAGACCCGCGCGACGACGATGTCCCGTTTCGTGCGCGATCCTGACGATCCTCGTTCTGGCGGCATTTGCGCTTCTTCGCTCGGCTGCACCAGCAGCGCCGACTCCAAACAGCAGAAGGCGCAGGCGGCGGGACCGCGCGCCGTTTCGGTGGCGACCGCGCCGGTGCAGCGGCAGGATGTGCCGGTTTACCTGACCGGCCTGGGCGCAGTCACGGCATTCAATACCGCCAACATCAAGAGCCGCGTTGATGGACAGATCATGAAGGTGAACTTCCAGGAAGGGTCAGAACGTCAAAGAGGGCGAGCTGCTGATCGAGATTGACCCGCGACCGTATCAGGCGCAACTGGATCAGATGCAGGCGCAATTATTCCGCGACCAGGCGCAACTGCGCGACGCCAAGCTGAATCTCGATCGCTACACCGCGCTGATTCCTTCCGGCAGCATTGCGCAGCAGCAGGTCGACACGCAGAAAGCGCTGGTCGATCAGCTCGAGGGCACGGTGCGCACCGATCAGGCGCAGATCGAAACGGCCAAACTCAATATTGTCTATTGCCACATTACCGCGCCGTTCAACGGGCGCGTCGGACTGCGGCAGGTCGACCCGGGCAACATCATTCACGCCTCGGATACGAATCCCATGCTGATTTTGACGCAGCTGCAGCCGATCGCCGTGATCTTCACGCTGCCCGAAGACGTGCTGCCGAATGTGTCGAAGCACATGCAGCAGGGCACGCTCGAAGTCGACGCCTTCAGCCGCGACGATCAAACCAAGCTGGCGACCGGCAAATTGCTGACCATCGACAATCGAGATTGATCCGACGACCGGCACGGCGAAGCTCAAGGCGGTCTTCGACAACACCGACAACCAGCTGTGGCCGAACCAGTTCGTGAACGCCAACCTGCTGCTGGAGACGCGAAAGAACAGCACGGTTGTACCGACAGCGGCGATTCTGCGCGGTCCGCAGGGCACGTTCGTGTATGCGGTGAATCCCGACAAGACGGTGCAGGATCAAGTCGGTTACCGTGTCGCTGACGCAGGGAGATACGACGGTGATCACGGGCGGACTCAATCCCGGCGAGGTGGTCGTCACCGACGGGCAGGACAAGCTGCAGCGAGGCAGCCAGATTGAACCGCGCGCGCACGAGTCCGAGTGGCGTCGCGCCAGTCGGTGGCGGTGTGCGTCGGCAAGCTGCAGGGGCCTCCGGTGCGGGCGCTCCTGGTTCTCGGAACCCCAGTTCTGGAACTCCCGCTTCGGCTAACCCAGTTTCAGGTAGCTCAGGTTCATGAGTCCTTCACGGCTATTCATTCTCCGGCCGGTCGCGACTACGCTGCTCATGGTCGGCGTGCTGCTTGTCGGCTGGGTTGCGTTCATGCAACTGCCCGTCTCGGCGCTGCCGGAAGTTGACTATCCCACGATTCAAGTAGTGACGTTTTATCCCGGGGCCGATCCCGATGTGATGGCTTCGTCGGTCACGTCTCCGCTGGAGCGGCAGTTCGGCCAGGTGCCCGGCCTGAGCCAGATGACGTCGACCAGTTCCTTTGGCAGTTCGGTGATCACGCTGCAGTTCGGCCTCGATCAGAATATCGACGTGGAAGAGCAGCAGGTGCAGGCTGCGATCAACTCCGGCTCGACCTATCTGCCGACGGACCTGCCGAATCCTCCGATCTACAACAAGGTGAATCCTGCGGACGCGCCGATTCTGACGCTGGCGCTGACTTCGGATTCCCTGCCTTTGTCGAAGGTGGAAGATCTGGCGGATACTTCGCTGGCGCAGAAAATTTCGCAACTGCCCGGCGTGGGACTGGTTTCGATCAGCGGCGGACAGAAGCCGGCGGTGCGCATTCAGGCCAATCCGACGGCGCTGGCTTCTTACGGACTGAGCCTGGAAGATCTGCGCGCGGCGCTGGCGCAGGCGAACGTGGACCAAGCCAAGGGCGTGATCGATGGCGCGCGGCAGTCCTACACCATCGGCGCCAACGATCAGCTCTTCTCCAGCGAGCAGTACAAACCGATTGTCATCGCCTATCACAACGGCGCGCCGGTACGGATCAGCGATATTGCGAACGTCATCGACGGGACCGAGAATACGCGACTCGCCGCGTGGATGAATCTGACGCCGGCGGTGATCGTGAATATCCAGCGCCAGCCGGGCGCCAACATCATCAGCGTCGTCGACCGCATTAAGAAACTTCTGCCGCAGTTGCAGGCTTCGCTGCCACTGGCGGTGAAGGTGCAGATTCTGACCGACCGCACGACCACGATCCGCGCCTCGGTCAAAGACGTGGAGTTTGAATTGATGTTGTCGATCGCGCTGGTCGTGCTGGTGGTCTTTCTGTTTCTGCGGAACCTGGCCGCGACGGTGATTCCGAGCGTGGCCGTGCCGCTGTCGCTGATCGGAACTTTCGGCGTGATGTATCTGCTCGGCTACAGCCTGAACAATCTGACGCTGATGGCGCTGACCATCTCCACCGGCTTCGTGGTGGATGACGCCATCGTCATGATCGAGAACATCGACCGGTACCTGGAGGCGGGAGATTCCCCGCTGGACGCCGCGTTGAAAGGCGCGGGGCAGATCGGGTTCACGATTGTTTCGCTGACCGTTTCGCTGATCGCGGTGCTGATCCCGCTGCTGTTCATGGGCGATATCGTCGGCCGGCTGTTCCGCGAATTTGCGGTGACGCTGGCGGTGACGATTCTGGTTTCGGCGGGAGTTTCGCTGTCCCTGACGCCGATGATGTGCGCCAAACTGCTGAAGCATCGCAAGGAAGGCGAGAAGGGACGCTTCTACGAGGTCACCGAGGATTACTACAACCGGATCATCGCGTTTTACGGGCGCACGGTAAAATTCGTGCTGAAGCACCAGACCGCGACGCTGCTCGTGACCTTCGGAACGCTGGTGCTGACGCTCTTTCTCTACGTGATCGTGCCCAAGGGATTTTTCCCGGTGCAGGATACGGGAGTGATTCTGGGAGTGTCGGAAGCGCCCGACTTCGTTTCCTTTGATGCGCTATGGCGCAACGGCAGCAGGAACTGGCGAAAATCATTCTGCAGGACAAGGCGGTGGACAGCCTGTCGTCGTTTATCGGAGTGGATGGCACGAACACCACGCCCAATGAAGGCCGCATTCAGATCAATCTGAAGCCGCGCGACGAGCGCTCGGACGATGCCTCCGCGATCATCCGGCGACTGCAGCCGCAACTGGCGAAGGTCGACGGCATTACGCTCTACATGCAGCCGGTGCAGGATCTCACGGTGGAAGACCGCGTGAGCCGCACCCAGTTTCAGTATTCGATCGAAGATGCGGACGCGCAGGAACTGGCACAGTGGACTCCGAAGCTCGTGGCGAAACTGCAAACCTTGCCGGCGCTGACCGATGTGGCCACCGACCAGCTCAACGGCGGGCTCAAGACCAACGTCACCATCGACCGGGACACCGCGTCACGGCTGGGAATTTTTCCGCAGGCCATCGACAACACGCTGTATGACGCCTTCGGGCAGCGCCAGGTTTCGACTATCTTCACGCAGTTGAACCAGTACCACGTGATTCTCGAAGTGCTGCCGAATTTCGCACCAGACCCCGACGATCTGAAAGACATTTACATCCGGCCCAGCACGGTGACGCCGAATTCGGGCGCGCCCACGGCCAACGGAGCGGCGGTAACCACCAGCGGCGCTCCGGTTCCGATCTCGACGTTCACGCACATGAAGTCGAGCAGCGCCTCGCTGGCCGTCAACCATCAGGGACAGTTTCCCGTGGTGACGCTCTCGTTCAATCTTGCGCCGGGAGCTTCGCTGGGAGACGCGACCAAGGCGATTCAGCAGGCCGAGAAGGACATCCAGTTGCCGCCCAGCATCCACGCGGCATTTCAGGGCACGGCTGCGGCGTTTCAGAATTCGCTGGCGTCGGAACCGTACCTGATTCTGGCCGCCGTGATCACCGTCTACATCGTGCTCGGCGTTTTGTACGAAAGCTATATCCATCCCGTCACGATTCTCTCCACGCTGCCGTCAGCGGGCGTGGGCGCGATCCTGGCGCTGATGGTCACGGGGAATGATCTGACCGTGGTGGCGCTGATCGGCATCATTCTTCTGATCGGCATTGTGAAGAAGAACGCCATCATGATGATCGACTTCGCGCTTGAGGCGGAGCGCGAAGAGCACAAACCGCCCGAGGAAGCGATTTATCAGGCATGCCTGCTGCGTTTCCGGCCCATCATGATGACGACGATGGCGGCGCTGCTGGGCGGACTGCCGCTGGCGCTGGGATCGGGAACTGGCGCGGAATTGCGGCGCCCTCTGGGCATCACGATTGTCGGCGGATTGCTGCTCAGCCAGTTGCTCACGCTGTACACGACGCCGGTGGTTTATTTGTGGTTTGACCGGCTGGCGCACAGGTTCTCGCGCTACCGGATCGGCAATCCGATTCCACCGGAGCCCATGTCGGCGGATTAGACGCACGGAGTCGATGTGCAGATTTGAGCGTCGAATTTGAACGCATTGATTTGAACCATGAGTATTTCGTCCCCATTCATCCGGCGCCCGATCGGCACGTCGCTGCTGGCGGCGGCACTGCTGCTGTCGGGAATTCTCGCCTTCAATTTTCTTCCGGTGGCTTCGCTGCCGCGAGTGGACTTTCCCGTGATCAGCGTAGGCGCTGGCCTGCCGGGCGCGGACCCCAGACCATGGCTTCTGCAGTGGCGACGCCGCTGGAACGCCAGTTCGGGCGCATCTCCGGCGTGAACCAGATGACTTCGTCGAGCCAACTGGGAACGACCAGCATCACGCTGCAATTCGATCTCAACCGCAACATTGACGCCGCGGCACGTGACGTACAAGCTTCGATCAATGCGGCGCGAAGCCAGCTGCCTGCGAACTTGCCCAGCAATCCGACTTACCGGAAGGCGAATCCGGCAGACGCGCCCATCCTGATTCTTGCGTTGACCTCGGACACGATGACCGTGCCGCAGATGTACGACGCCGCGGATTCGATTCTGGCGCAGAAGTTGGCGCAAGTCGACGGCGTGGGCCAGGTGTTTGTGGGCGGCGCGGCGCAGCCGGCGGTTCGTGCCGAAGTGAATCCGACGCTCCTGAACAAACTGGGTGTCGGACTGGACAACGTCCGCAATGCTCTGAATGCGGCAAATGCCAACCGGCCGAAAGGTCAGGTTTCCAGCAGCACGACGTCTTACGCTTTCACCGACACCGATCAACTGTTCACCGCGGACGAGTACCGGCCGCTGATCGTTGCCTACAACAATGGCGCGGCCGTACGTCTGGGAGATGTCGCCGACGTCACGGATTCCGTTTCCGACCGGCGCAACATCGGCCTGGCCAACGGCAAAGCCGAGTGTGCTCATCATCGTGTTCCGGCAGCCCGGCGCCAACATCATTGAGACCGTCGACCGGGTGCGGGCGCTGATGCCGTTTCTGCAGTCCTCGATTTCCCCCGCGATCAACCTTTCGATTGCGATGGACCGAACGGTAACGGTGCGCGCCTCGGTCAAAGACATCGAAACCACGCTGATCATCTCAGTCATTCTTGTGATCCTGGTGGTGTTCGCATTTCTGCGCACGGTGCGGGCGACGATCATTCCAAGCATTGCCGTGCCGCTTTCGCTGGTCGGGACCTTCGGCGGAATGTACCTGCTGGGCTACAGCCTCGACAATCTGTCGCTGATGGCACTGGCCATTTCCACCGGCTTCGTGGTCGATGATGCGATCGTCGTGCTGGAAAACATTACGCGCTATGTCGAGCACGGCATGGACGCAGTGCAAGCGGCGTTCAAGGGGGCGGCCGAGATTGGATTTACGGTCGTTTCGATGAGCGTTTCTCTGGTCGCGGTTTTCATTCCGCTGCTGATGATGGGCGGGATCGTGGGGCGGCTGTTCCGCGAATTCGCGGTAACGCTGAGTATCGCGATCGGCGTCTCGCTGCTGGTTTCTCTGACCACTACGCCGACGATGTGCGCGAAATTCCTGCGGCCGCCCAAGAACGAGAAGCACAACGTCTTCTATCGCGCGAGCGAGTGGGTCTTCGACAAGCTGCTGGCCACCTATCGCCATTCGCTGACGTGGGTGCTGGCGCACCAGCCCGTCACCTTGACTGTGACCATTCTGGTCGCATGCCTGAGTGTTTATCTATACATCAAGGTGCCCAAGGGCTTCTTCCCGCAGCAGGATACGGGGCGCATCATGGGCGGCGTGATGGCCGCGCAGGATATCTCGTTCCAGTCCATGAGCGACAAGATGCAGCGCTACGTAAGCATCGTGATGAAAGATCCTGCGGTCGACACCGTGGTGGGATTCGCCGGTGGAAATACGGCGCTGAACCAGGGCCGCTTCTTCATGATGCTCAAGCCGCTGGAGCAGCGCAATGCCTGCCATCCGAAGCATTTCTGGCAGAGCTGCCCGGTGGTGACCGCGGATGACGTGATCAACCGGCTGCGCGGGAAACTGGCGGTCGTGCCGGGAGCGACGCTGATTCTGCAATCGGCCCAGGATCTCACCATCGGCGGGCGTTTCGGCAACGCGCAGTACCAATACACGCTGCAGAGCGCAAATCTCGACGACTTGAATAACTGGGCGCCGCGCCTTGTTGCAGAAGCTGAGAACGCTGCCGGAACTGCGCGACCAGAACTCAGATCAGCAGGATAAGGGACTGCAAGCGAAGCTGGTCATCGATCGCGATACCGCCAGCCGGATGGGGATCACTCCGCAGACGCTGGACAATGCCCTCTACGACGCGTTCGGACAGCGGCAAGTTTCGACCATGTACCGGCCGCTCAACCAATATCACGTGGTCATGGAAGTTGCGCCGCAATTCCAGCAGACTCCTGAGGCTCTGCAAAACATTTATTTGCGCTCCACCACCGGAACGCCTGTGCCTCTGGCGGCGTTCACGCACTACGAGCCCTCGAACACGCCGCTGGCGGTCAATCACCAGGGCCAGGTGCCGTCGGTTACGATCTCGTTCAATCTGGCGCCGGGGGTTTCGCTGGGCCAGGCGACGCAGGCGATTGAGAATGCCGAGCGCACCATCGGCTTTCCGCCGACGATCGAAGCCAGTTTCCAGGGGACGGCTGCTGCTTTTCAGGATTCACTCTCGAGTGAGCCGATCCTGATTCTGACCGCGCTAGTCACGGTTTACATCGTGCTGGGCATGCTTTACGAAAGCTACATTCATCCCATCACGATTCTGTCGACTATGCCTTCGGCGGGCGTGGGAGCGCTTCTGGCGCTGCTGTTGACGCACAACGAACTGAACGTGATCGGAACGATCGGCATCATTCTGCTGATTGGGCTGGTGAAGAAGAACGCGATCATGATGATCGACGTTGCCCTGGAAGTCGAGCGCACTCAGGGCAAGAAGCCGGTAGAAGCGATTTACGAAGCGTGCATCTTGCGTTTCCGGCCCATCATGATGACGACCATGGCGGCGCTGCTGGGCGGTCTGCCGCTGGCTTTGGGCAGGGGTACGGGCTCGGAATTGCACCGGCCGCTTGGGCATCACGATCGTCGGCGGGCTGATCGTGAGCCAGATGCTGACGCTCTTCACTACGCCGGTGGTTTACGTGTATCTCGACCGGCTGCGGTTGGCCTTGCGCGGCGGAGCAGCGAAGTCGTTAGCTGAGGTTCGTCACCCGGCAGTCCACGCCCCAGTCCTGCCCACTAGCTCCGATCCACATCGGCCATGACTTTATTCTTCGGGCCGAGCCGGCAGACGCCTCGTGCAACCTCGCTGGACAAATTCGGCATCGCACCTATCACGACCGCTTGTTGGCTGCGCGAAGGACAGTTTGTCCCGTATGATAGGAGTTTACGCGTAATACCGCTTGAGAATGCGTTGCCGTCCCGAGTGTTGCCGGGTGCCAGCGAATTCCCGATTTTCGTTTCGTCAAATTCCTTCAGGAGTCACGGATGCTAAAGAAAGCAGCGGCTCTGTTCCTTGTTTGCGCAAGCATGGCCACATGGGTCAGTTGTGGGTCGACCACCAGCAAATTCTTGTACGCGGCGATTCCCTCCGCGAATCAAATCGTTATTTTCCGTGAAGACCCGAACTCGGGCATGCTCACGCAGTTGGCAGGAAGCCCTGTCACCGCGGGCCAGGCAGTGCAGTCGCTGGCAATCCATCCGTCGGGCAAATTTTTGTACGCCGCAAACTCCGGCGAAGGTGACGTTTCTTTGTATAACATCTCGTCCGCCGGCGGACTCACGGAAGTCACGCCGCGCACGCCCGTGGGCGTGTCTCCCACAGTTGCTGGCCATGGACCCGGCTGGGGCGTTCCTCTACGTGGGCAATTCCGGATCCTTTAACATTTCGGTGTTCTCGATCACCTCCAGCACGGGCGCGCTGGCCCCTGTGCCGGGTAGTCCCTTCCCCATGGGAGTCAGTCCCATCAACATGGCTCTGTCGCCATCCGGGGGAGTTCTCTACGTCACGGGTGGAGGCTCACTGGGTACGGCCGGAAACATTCAAGCTTTTACCGTCAGCCAGGGTGTTCTCACCTTGATCCTGGGATCGCCTTTTTCCACGGGTACGAGCCCTTACGGACTGGCCATCGCGCCCGGCGGTGGTTTTCTTTACACCGCCAACAACACGGACAGTTCCATCTCCGAGTTCACCATCAATGGGGATGGGTCGCTGACGCAACTGGCCAGTTCGCCGGTCGGAACGCAATTCATCGGCCCGGTCGCGCTGCAGATCGACAAGTCCGGCAAGTTTATGTACGTAGCCAATGAAGCCTCCGCGAATCTTTCCGGCTATTCGATCGGCACCGATGGCTCGCTCGCGGTGCTGTCAAGTTCGCCGTTTGCCACGGCCGCGAATCCCAGCACACTCGCGATCGACTCCGGTGGGAAGTATCTGTTTGTCGGAAACCAGAAGAGCCCTGAGGTGATTCAGTCGTTCAGTATCGACAGCAGCAGCGGCACGCTTACCTCGATCGCAGCGTACGGCATCCCGGGTGTACCAACTTCCATCGTCGCACAGCCATAGATTTTGGATTGTGAGCAGATTGCATGCGGCCCCACCAACCGAACTGTCGGAACCCACATCGGAGCGCTACGCCAAGCGCGTTAACCCGGAATGGGTGCGACTTCTCGACTTGCTGCAGCTGATCGTGCGTTATGAACGGTGCGTGGGCGCTGAACTGGTCACCGACGACGGAAGGCGTATCCTCGATTTCCTCTCCGTTACTGCGTTCACAACGTTGGCCATAACCATCCCGAGGTTGTTCGTGCTCTGCAGAATGAACTGGAGCGATGCGGTCCGGCAACGATTCAGACCCATGTTGCAGACCTTGCCGGGGAACTGGCGGAGAAGTTGTGTCAACGTGCCGGTGGCCGCTCGGCCAAGGCGTTCTTCTGTTCTTCGGGAAGCCAGGGCGGGGAAGCAGCCATCCAGTTTGCCCGGGCGCATACCAAGCGCGCTGGCATACTCTCCGCGGAACATGCGTTCCACGGGCTGACCTGCGGGGCGCTCTCGCTGATGAGCGACGCGTTCTGGAGCGAAGGATTCGGTCCGCTACTCCCGGGGACCTCGGTTATCCCATTCGGCGATCTCGAGGCTCTGGAACGCGAACTGAAGACCAAGCGCTTCGCGGCGTTTGTGGTCGAACCGTTCAGTCCGAAGCCGGCGTGCGAATTCCAGACGCGGACTACCTGAAAACAGCATGGCCATGCGTGCGGCGCTGGCGACGCTCGAGGTTCTACAGGATCAGGAACGGAGCCAGCGCTCGATCGAAGCCGGCAAGCATTTGCAGGCGCAATTGACTGAGGCCCTTCGTGACTTTGAGATGATGAAGGAAGTTCGCGGTGTGGGATTGCTGATGGGTATTGAGTTTCAAGCCCCGCGCCAGCTTCGCTTGCGGATTCCCTACGAGGGTTTCGGCGCCGCTCATGCGGCGATGTTCGGCCAGATCGTTGTGATGCGTCTGTTTCGTGACTTCGAGTTCCTGACGCAAATCGGCGGAAATAACTTCATGGTGCTGAAGGTTGCTCCACCACTCGCTGTAACCGACGAGCGACTCGATGCATTCGTGCTGCCAATACGCGACGTCGTAGAGATCGCCCATTCGCCTTGAGCGTTTTGGTCCGAGGCCTTGGGACTGGCGCGTCGCGCCCTCCACAGTTAGGCCCTCAACCTCAGCCCCGCAGCCCGATTTAACATACGGGTGACAATTCGACCCAGAAGCACTGGGACAATAAGCAAGAGGGTAAAGCGAGACACGAGTGCAACCGCAAACAGCGACCAATCATCTAACTCTGTAAGCCACGATGTCCGGCAGGTGATGGCGCTGACGCCGTGCCAGGACTGGGAATCCACAGGAATGAAAATCGCCAGCGCCGCGAGCGCCTTTCCCAAGCATTACTATTCTCAAAACTTCCTGCTGGAAAAACTTCAGGAATACTGGGGCGACCAACTGCGGAATCCGCGGATGCTGGCGCGGCTGCATCGGAACGTTGCCGTGGAGGGCCGTCATCTAGTGATGCCCCCGGAGAAGTACTACGAGATGACGACCTGGGGCCAGGCGAACGACGTCTGGATCCAGTGCGCGCAGGAATTGGGCGAGCAAGCGCTGTGCCGCGCTCTGCACCATGCGGGGCTCGAGCCGAGCGAACTCGGCGCGTTATTTTTTACTTCCGTCACCGGCATCTCGAGCCCTTCGATCGATGCTTTGCTGATCAACCGCATGGGGCTTGCCAGCAAATATTCGGCGTGTGCCTATTTTTGGACTGGGCTGCGTGGCCGGAGCGGCGGGAATTGCACGCGCCGCCGACTACGTGCGCGCCTATCCATCGCAAGCGGCCGCGCTGGTTTCAGTCGAACTCTGCTCCCTGACGATCCAGCGCGATGATCTTTCAGTGGCCAATCTGATTTCCTCCGGACTTTTCGCGGATGGCTCGGCAGCGGTCATCGTTACAGGCGATGATCTGAGCGCAACCGGACCCAAATTGTGGCGACTCGATCCGTTTTCTATCCTGACACGGAAGCAGATGATGGGATGGAACAGTCACCGAGAAAGGCTTCCGCATCACGCTCTCGCCCGAGGTGCCGGTACTGATTCGCGAGCACCTGGGCCACGACGTGGACTCGTTCCTCGCCGACCATGGACGCAAGCGCAGCGACATCGGAAGTTGGGTGCTGCATACCGGTGGGCCGAAAGTGTTGGAGGCGACGGCGGCAGCGCTTGATCTGCACGACGGCCAACTCGACGCGTCCTGGGATTGTCTGAAGAAAGTCGGGAACCTTTCGTCCGCGTCGGTTTTGGTTGTGCTGGAAGATGTGATGAAGAACCGGCGTCCGGAGCCGGGCACGCTGGGAATTCTGGCGGCGATGGGTCCCGGATTCTGTTCCGAGCTTGTACTTTTGCAGTGGTGAGGTCGGCAGTTTGCAGAATTCGACTGATGTATTCGTGATTGGTGGCGGTCCTGCGGGACTGGCGGCGGCTATCGCGGCGCGGCAACAGGGGTTTCGCGTCGTCGTGGCCGATGGCGCACAGATGCCGATTGACAAGCCCTGCGGCGAAGGCCTGATGCCCGATGGTCTCGCAGCGCTCGAACGACTCGGAATCTCGCTGGGGCCAGAGAGCTCCTACCCTTTCGGTGGTATTCGTTTCCTCGCCTCCGGACTTGCAGTCGATGCGGCGTTCCCTCACGGAGCCTCGGGAGTGGGTGTACGGCGAACCGTGTTGCACCAACTCATCGCCGATCGGGCCGCCAGCCTGGGAATCGATTTCCTGTGGCAGACTCCCGTAACGGGCATTTCAGAAGATGGTGTTCAGCTGGGAGGCTGTAAGGTGAGCGCTCGCTGGATCATTGGCGCCGATGGCGGCAACTCGCGGGTGCGACGCTGGACCGGACTTGACGCTTTTCGCATGCGGCATAGCCGCTACGCGTTTCGGCAGCATTATCGCGTGGCGCCATGGACCGACCGCATGGAACTCCATTGGGGAAGGCTCGGGGAAATCTATGTCACGCCGGTTTCGAAAGACGAGGTCTGCGTCGCCTTGATTTCTCGCGATCCCAAATTGCGCCTGACGGAGGCATTGCGGCGATTCCCGGACTTGAAGGCCCGACTCGACGGAGCAGATGTTTCTTCGGCCGAGAAAGGCGCACTGACTGCCACCTGCAGGCTGAAGCGCGTCAGCCGCGACAACGTAGCTCTGATCGGAGATGCGTCTGGAACGGTGGACGCAATCACCGGTGAAGGCCTCTGCCTCGCCTTCAGCCAGGCGATGGTATTGGCAAATTGCCTGCGCACGGGCGATCTGGCTTGCTATGAACAAGAACATCGCCGGCTGGCCCTGCGTCCGCTCATGATGGCGCGCCTGATGCTTACTGCTCGATCGACGTCCCCGGCTGCAGCGCCGTACACTGCAGGCCCTTCTGAAACACCCAGACGTATTCCAGCGCTTGCTGGAGTTGCATGCTGGGGTTCTGTCACCGCTGCACTTTGCCTTGGATGGTCTGACTCTGGGCTGGGGACTGTTAACCGCGTAACCACATGACCTTCAAATCGCAGTGGGTGTACAACAACGCTTCTTGGCGCAAAATGTGCACGACGTTACTCGTGCTCGCCGCCTCCGTTATTTTTGCGTCGGCCCAGAACACAGCCTTAAAGCTTGATCCCGCGCAAACTTCGGTCAAGTTCACTCTCGGCGATGTTCTCCACACCGTGCACGGAACCTTTCATCTAAAGCATGGAGCGTTGCAGCTTCGAGCCGGCCTCGGGAAAGATTTCCGGCGAGATTGTGGTCGATGCCAAGAGCGGCGAGAGCGGCAGCGGCATGCGCGACCGCAAGATGCACAAAGAAGTTCTGGAGAGCGAACGCTATCCGGAAATTGCGTTTCGTCCAGACAAGATTGAAGGCGTCGTAGCGAACCAGGGAAAATCTTCGGTGAAGGTTCACGGCATGTTCAACATTCACGGCGCTGATCGCGAGATCACCGTGCCAGCCGAGGTAGAGATGTCGGCGGACCATTGGACTGCGACGGTTCATTTCACGGTTCCCTATGCGAAGTGGGGAATGAAGAATCCGAGCACGCTGTTCCTGCGAGTGAATGATTCGGTGGAGATTGATCTGGCAGCCGCTGGAAGCCTCGCGCACAAACAGCCTGCGATCCAGTTCAGCTCAGTAGCCGTCCTGCGGGACGATTCCTTTTCCTTCCGTGCACTCGTAGCAGCGGCCCGCTGCAAGATTCTTGTATTCCTCGGTTCGTCCGCTCGGCCAATCGATCACCACGCGTTCGATGCGGTCTCGTTTCTCCAGTCCGAACGTCACGGGAAGTTCGGACTGCGACAAATAACTGGAACCGCCCTTCACCAGTCGAGACTGCGTCAGACGCCGCCGGCAAAAACGCGCACCGTCGCGCCAATCCCGTCCCGATTCGACTTTGTTCCCACCAGACGAAAACGGATGCTGCGGTTCCCGCTGAGTTGATCGTTGCGATACAGATAAGCTGGGCCATTATTGGTGGTGAGCAAGCAGATCGAGATCGCCGTCGCGATCAAAATCGCCATAGGCAAGCCCGCGGCCAACTTTCGGCTCATCGAACCCTCCGCCAACTTCCGCCGCGACCTCGCGAAAGCTTCCCTTGCCGCGATTGAGAAAAAGCTGCGGCGGCTGCGCGTAGCCGACATTGCCGCGAATGTTGCGCACAGTCTCGTCGATGTGTCCGTTGGCCACGGCGAAGTCGAGCCAGCCATCGAGATTCGACGTCGAGAAAAGCGCAGCCAAAACCCAGGCTGTTTCTGGATGCAATGCCCACTCCGGATTGCGGCGCGATGTCTTCGAAACTCTTGCCGCTCATGCGGTAGAGTCCGATCATTTCGTTGTCGAAGTTCGTGATGGCGACTCCGGGCGTTCCGGAATTGTCGAAATCAGCGACGTCGACGCCCATGCCCGCGCGGGCCTTGCCTTCGCTGCTGAAAGCGAGTCCGGCCTCGACCGCGGCATCCTTGAATGTGCCATTGTGCTGGTTGCGATAAAGCTTGTTGGGCTGCGTGTCATTGGCGACGAGCAGGTCGGGCCAGCCGATCGTGATTGTCGTCGAACAGGGCGACCCCCAGCGACTTGGAACTGCTGTCGAAAATTCCGCTGGCCGCGGTGACGTCTTCGAACGTGCCGTCGCCGCGATTGTGAAACAGCCAGCACGTGGCTCCGCGATAAGCTTCGGGAGTGCAGTACGATTTGTGTTTTCCGTCGAGACTGCAGAACACGTCGTGTTCCGGCGACCACTTCACGTAGTTGCAGACGAAGAGATCGAGCAAGCCGTCGCGGTCGTAGTCGAACCACAACGCGGACGTGCTGAATCCCTCGCGCTTGCCCAGTCCGCTGGCGTTGGTTACGTCGACGAACGTGCCTTTGCCCGGTATTGCGGAACAATCGGTTCTGTCCCACGCAGGTAACCAGAATGTCAGGGAAGCCGTCGTTGTTGTAATCGCCGACCGCCACGCCCATGCCGTACATCTCGACATCGAGTCCCGCGCGCGTCGTCACATCGGTGAACGTGCCGTTGCCGTTGTTGTGGTAGAGGCGCAGCGTAGAGCGGCGCTTCTTGTGGCCCGGCCAGTCGGTGCCGTTGATCAGCAGAATGTCCTGCCAGCCGTCGCGATCGTAGTCGAGGAAAGCGCATCCCGAGCCCAGAGTCTCGGGCAGGAACTTGCCGCCGAAGGCTCCGCTGTTGTGCTGGAACTGGATTCCGGCCGGGCCGGTCACGTCGGTGAATCGAAAGCCTGGAGAGGCCGCCGCCCCCGTCTGCGCCGTCAGAGCGTGCAAACGAGGCAACTGCGACCAGGACGCCAGTCCCGCCATCCCCCATAGGAAAGACCTGCGATTCACGGAGCATTCACGGAACGTTCACCAGCCCGGCGCGAATCGCGTACACCACCAGTTCCGCAGTCTTATGAATTCCCAGCGAGTTCATGATGTTGGCGCGGTGAACCGCGATGGTGTTGGCGCTGAGGTCGAGCGCCGTCGCAATCTCTTTGTTCGACTTGCCGTCGACGATCATCTGCAACACTTCCAGTTCGCGCTGGGTGAGCGCTGCGCTGCGCTCTCCTTTCAGCACCGATCGCTGCTCGAGCTGTCGGATCGAATACCGTTTCTCCCGCGGCCACTTTGCGGATCGCGGCTCCGAGTTCCAGGTCCAGCGCGTTCTTGAGAACGTATCCCTTGGCGCCGGCTTCGATCGCCTGCCGCACCCATGTGCTCTCGGTATGCATGCTGAGCATCAGAACCGCAGTGTCCGGCGAATCTTCAATGATCTGCCGCGTGGCCTCCAGGCCGTTCATGCCGGGCAAAGCGCAATCCATCACCACGACTTGGGGATGAAGTTCTTTCGCCAGCTTGATGGAATCCTCGCCGTTGCCGGCTTCGCCGACCACTTCCATGTCCGACTCATCTTCCAGCATGCGGCGGAAACCGCGCCGCACCAGGCTGTGATCATCCACCAGCAACACTGTGATCTTCTTTTCCATAAGACTCCGCTTTCTCCCTCGGGACGGTCAGATGCACCCGAGTCCCACCTTCCGGCTGGACGCGAAAAAACAATTTGCCCGCCCATCAATTCGGAACGCTCGCGCATCGCGACCAAGCCAATGCCGCGCTTGTTCGGACGCTCCGCGAACCCGACTCCGTGATCTTCCACTTCCAACTCAAGCGCATCGGGCAAGAAACGCAAACGCACCCAAGCCTGCTTTGGCGCCGGAGTGCCGCGCCACATTGTTCAGCGCTTCCTGCAGTACGCGGTAAACGTGCACACCCGCGCCGCCATCCACGGGAAACGGCTACGCCCTGCTTCTCATAGGATATGGCAATTCCGGTTTGTCTTTCTATGGTAGGAATGTACCAGTCGAGCGTGCTCTCGAGCCCGGCCTCATCCAGCATCACCGGATGCAGCGCCTGCGACAGACTGCGGACGCTCTCCAGTGTAGTCTGCACGATCTGGAGAACTTCCTTCAAATCCGCCCGCAGCGACGAGCCCTCCGGCGCATGAGTTCCCGCGCGGCGCAGCATCGAACCAACCGCGGTGAGAATCTGTCCGAACTCATCGTGCAGTTCGCGCGAAATGTAGCGCAGCGTGGATTCCTGAGTAGCAATCAGCTTCTGCGCCAGTTCGCTGCGGCGCTCGGAAACCTCGGCCAGGCGCGCGAACAGCCGCCGGTTCCAGCGAATCACCGAAAGACCGTTCAGCAGAATCGCCAGCAGCGTCGCGGCCAGAAAAACATAGACCTGCCGCTGCACGCGGTCGTAGATCTGAACGATGCGCTGGCCGGCCTGCTCCTCATTTTCGCTGTTCTGCACCAGCAACCGGGCGACGGCTGTGCTCAAAGCCGCCTGCCGTTCCTGCAGCGAAAGCTGAATCTGCTCGCGCGCTTCTTTTTCCTTGCCATCGTGGGCCAGCGCGAAAACGCGGTCGACGGCATCCCAGAACTGGCTGAAGTTGCTGGCGAGAAAGGCGCTCTGCTCAGGAGTTCGGCTGGCCGCGGCGAAGCCCGCCTCCAGACGCATGGCGTCGTCCAGATCGGTCCGAATGCGCTGAAACTGCGCCGACCAGGCGGTCAGAGGATAGGGCTCGTCGCCGCTCACCATGTCGCGCATGGCAACGGCGAGCAGGTTGAGATCGTTCTGGATGCGCAGCAACTGCAGCGAATCCTTGCGGTTGCGGTCCACCAGTTCGGTCTGCAACTTGCGCAAGCCGGTCACTTGCCACGTGATGTAGGCCGAATACGCCACCACCGCGGACAGCGTAATGAGCAGGCCCAGCAACAGGCCCAGGGTCGGTGAACGGTCCGGCGGAGACGGGCGGGACACGCCCCGAGCATACAACGTCGGCTGGGCGCGTGTCACAGGCCGCGTAGCGGCATACGCTGTGCCCGCGGATGTGTGACAATGCAGTAATAATGAAGCGAATCCGGGCCCAACGGAGTCAAACAGTAGATTGAGCCTCTCCCGACAAAGAAGCCGCGAAGCCCCCGAAGATCCAGCGTCTGAAGGCCGTTTGGCCGGAAGTCTGGAAGCTGATGCGCCCGCGCCGCGGACTGCTCGCGCTGGGCTTCGTGCTGATGGTGATCAACAAGCTCGCCGGATTCGTGCTGCCGTATTCCTCGAAATTCCTGATCGACAATGTGGTGGGCAAGAATCAAACGGGACTGCTGCGGCCTCTGGTGTTGTCAGTTTTGTTGGCGACGCTCGTCCAGGGCGTGACTTCTTTTTCGCTGACCCAGTTGCTGTCGAAGGCGGCGCAGCGCCTGATTGCCGACCTTCGCGAGCAGGTGCAGGCCCACATCTCGCGCCTGCCCGTTGCGTTCTACGACGCCAATAAAACCGGCGCGCTGGTGTCGCGCATCATGAGCGACGTGGAGGGCGTTCGCAATCTGCTGGGAACGGGCCTGGTGGATTTTGCGGGAGGCCTGGTCGCTGCCGGCATTGCGCTCGCCTTGCTGCTTCGCATCAGCGCACCGCTGACGCTGATTGCAGTTGGCTCGCTCGGCTGTTTTGCGTTCGCGTTGAACCGGGCGTTCGCGACCATCCGGCCCATTTTCCGCGAACGCGGCAAGATCAACGCTGAAGTTACCGGACGGCTGACCGAATCGCTGGGCGGCGTGCGGGTCATCAAGGGATATCACGCCGAAGAGCGCGAAGAGAAGATTTTTGCCGGCGGCGTGCGGCGGCTGCTCGATAACGTGATGCGCACGCTGACCGCCACCTCGCTGATGGGGCTTTCCGCCAGCGTGCTGCTCGGAGTGGTCGGCGCGGCCACCATGTACATCGGCGGACATCAGATGGTCAGCCCACACTCTGACTCCCGGCAGTTATTTCTCCTACAACTTTCTGCTGGTCTTTTTGATCGCGCCGATCATGCAGGTGGTGTCGATCGGCACGCAGCTCACCGAGGCGCTTGGCCGGCCTGGAACGCACCCAGGAGATCATGGCGGAGCGTCCCGAAGATCAGGACCCAAAACGCTCCGTGCAACTTCGCGACATCGTGGGAACGGTTGAATTCGATGATGTGACTTTCAGCTACGACGGCACCCACGACGTGCTGCGCGACATTTCTTTCCGCTCTGAGCCGGGAACGGTGACCGCGCTCGTCGGCTCGTCGGGCTCGGGAAAGTCGACGACGATCGGCTTGATTTCGGCTTTCTATGTGCCCTCGAAAGGCACCGTCCGCGTCGATGGCGTGGACCTGAGCACGGTGCGCCTCGATTCTTTCCGCACGCGCCTGGGCGTCGTGCTGCAGGAATCGTTTCTGTTCGACGGAACGATCCGCGAGAACGTCGCGTTCTCGCGGCCCGATGCCAGCGAAGAAGAAATCATGCGCGCCTGCCGCATCGCGCGCGTCGACGAGTTCGCCGAGATCGTTTGCCGACAAGTACGACACGATCGTGGGCGAGCGCGGCGTGAAACTTTCGGGCGGCCAGCGACAGCGCATCTCGATTGCCCGCGCCATTCTGGCCGAGCCGCGCATCCTGATTCTGGACGAAGCAACTTCCAGCCTCGACTCGGAATCGGAACAGATGATCCAGCAGGGCCTCTCCTATCTGATGCAGGGACGCACCACGTTCGTCATCGCGCACCGGCTTTCGACGATTCGCCGCGCCGACCAGATCATGGTGATGGAACAGGGACAGATCGTGGAGCGCGGCACGCACGCGCAACTCTACGCTGCGCGCGGCCGCTACTACGACCTTTACACGCGCCAGCACGGAGTCGAAGAGAATCTCTTCCTGGCTCCCGGCGAAGGCGACGCGGTCGCGGTGAACGGCAACGGCGCAGGCGCCAAGAACGGCGACGTGAAAGCGGCCGACGCTCTGCGCGTGCTGCGAGGAGAGATGCGCTAGCCCTATGACCACTGCCCCTCCCGTAGTGCGCTCCGCGCGGCACCGTCGCCATCCGCAGTGAAAATCTCTGCCGCCATTACCGCATGGGCGAAACCCTGATCCGCGCCGTCGATGGCGTCTCGCTCCAGGTTGCGCGCCGGAGAATTTGTCGCGCTCCTCGGCAGTTCCGGCTCCGGCAAGTCTTCCGTGCTGAATCTGATCGCGGGGCTCGATCGCCCGACGTCGGGAAGCGTCATCGTTCAGGATCGCGATCTGGCCAAGCTTTCGCGCGAAGAACTGGCCAAATACCGGCTGCATGTTGTCGGAATGGTCTTTCAGTCGTTCAATCTGATCGCCAGCATGACGCTGGCGGAAAACGTGGAACTGCCCCTTCGATTCGCGGAAGTCGATCGCAGCCAGCGTCAGAATCTGGCCCGCGAGGCATTGGAGCGCGTGGGATTGCGAGCGCGCATGGATCATCGGCCCAGCGAGCTTTCTGGCGGCGAACAGCAGCGAGCCGCGCTGGCTCGGGCTCTGATCAACCGTCCGCAGCTTCTGCTGGCCGACGAACCCACGGGCAATCTCGACAGCCACACCGGAACCGAAATCATGGACATGGTCCGCGAATTTAATCGCGAGTTGGGAATGACCGTCGTGATGGTGACGCACGAGCGCGCGCTGGCCGAACGCTACGCGCAACGCATGATTTTCCTGGCCGACGGAAAGTTGGTCGACGATCGGCCAAACACGCTCACTCGGTGACGGCAGGGAGGACAGTCGTGAAGCTTCCAGATCTGACCGAACTCGCCCTGCGGAATCTGCGCGAGTCGTTGCTGCGAAATTCGCTGACCACGATCGGCATCTCGGTGGGCGTGGCTTCGCTGGTGGCGATGCTTTCGCTGGGAATCGGCCTGCAGCAGCTGTTCTCGCGCCGCCTGGCAAAGTCGGGTTTGTTCGACACGGTGATGGTGACGTCGCGACGCGATCTGCGCGGCATGGGCCGCGACGAAGAGCGCAACGGCCCGCTTCCCGGCGAAAGCCGCGTTCTCGACGAATCCGCGCGGCTCGAAATGGAACGCCTGCCCAACGTGCTCGAGGCGTATCCCGACATTCGCTTCATCACGGAACTGCGCTACGAAGACAAGCCGCATCTGACCATGATCTCGGCGCTGCCCTCGTCGGCGAAATCCAATGACGCGTTCGACGGCATGCAGGGCAGCTTCTTCTCCTCAGACACAGCGCCCGAAGTCATTCTGCAGAAATCGTTTGCCGAGGAGTTGCTGGGCAAGACGCCAGCTCGCGGCGTCGACGAAACCAATGTCGCCGATCTCGCAAAGCCGCTGCTGGGCAAGGAATTGACGATGCGCTATGCGCAACGCGCCGCCAGTCCGGCACCACGGCCGCCAAGTGCCGACGCCTGCGAATCCTCGCCGACAACAGTCTGTCCGGCGCCGCATACTCCGTCGTCTCACGCGAACAGAAGCTCAAGATTGTCGGCGTCGTCCGACCTCGATCCCGAGAGCATGCGCGGTCCAACGCGCGCGAAAGTATTTCTGCCGCTGAAGCTGGCCGAGAGTCTCCACGTGATGCAACCCACCGACCTGCGCGAAATCTCGCGGGCCGCGAGTGATCAGCCGGTCTATTCCTCGATCAGCGTGCAAGTGAAGAATCCCGCGCAGGTTCAGGCCGTGGAGGACGCCATCAAGAAAATGGGCTTCACCACGTTCTCCATCCTCGACGCGAGCCGAGGCCTGCAGCAGGTTTTCAGAGTCTTGTATGCGTTCCTTGGTATTTTCGGCAGTCTCGCGCTTGATCGTCGCCTCCATCGGAATCGTCAACACGCTGGTGATGGCGATCCTCGAACGCCGCCGCGAGATCGGCATCATGAAGGCGATTGGCGCCAGCGATGGAGATGTGAAAAAGCTTTTCTTCGCCGAGGCCGGCGCCATGGGAATTCTGGGCGGCATTGTGGGAGTCGCGCTCGGCTGGGCCATCGGCCAGGTCATCAATTTCGGAACCAATCATCTATCTCAAGGGCCAGGCGCTTCCCGCCCGAACATTTCTGGGCCGTGCCATGGTGGCTGGTCGCGTTCGCCATCCTGTTCGCGTTCCTGGTCAGCCTGGTTTCCGGCCTGTATCCCGCGGGACGCGCCGCCAGACTCGATCCCGTGCAGGCGCTGCGCTACGAGTAAACTGAGCTCGCATGATCCGCGCCTTCAGGCTCGGCCTGCTTCTTTCTTCTTGCATTGTCGTGGCCTCGGCGGCCGCGCAGAGCCGCATCGACTGCGGCGCGCTGAACAGCCACATCCTCAAGCAAGTCGTCCACTATTGCGTCTACTTGCCCGCCGGCTACGATGCCGGCGCGACGCAGCATCCTGCGCGGCGCTATCCAGTGCTCTATTTTCTGCACGGCCTGGGCGACAACGAGCAAACCCTCTTCAACAGCGGCGGCTGGACCCTGCTCGACGATCTGCGCAACCAGCACAAGATGGGCGATTTCCTGATCGTCGCGCCGGAGGGCCGCCGCAGCTTCTACATCAACTCTGCCGATGGTTCGGTGCGCTACAGCGATTTCTTTCTGCAGGAATTCATGCCCCACATCGAGGGCAAATACCGGATTCTGCCCGGCCGCGCGGGACGCGCCATCAGCGGAATCTCCATGGGCGGCTATGGCGCCTTGCGCTTCGCCTTCGCGCATCCTGAATTGTTCTCCGCCGTGAGCGCGCAGAGCGCCGCGCTCATCACCGAATCGCCGCAAGACACTCGACTCCGCATCGCAGACGGGCGCACCTCTGGTCGGGGTTGCTGGCGCCGGTCTTCGGCAAGCCCATCAACGTGGCGCACTGGAATGAAAACAGTCCGTTCGTTCTGGCGAAGAAGAAATGCCGCGGCCTTGCGAAAGATGGCAATCTATTTCAACTGCGGCCAAGATGACAACTACGGATTCGAAAAAGGCGCGGCAGCCCTGCACGAGGAACTGCGAAGAGAGAAGACGTCAAACACGAATATCACTCCTACCCCGGCGATCACAGCCTCACATATTTCCTGTCGCACTTCGCCGAGGTCATGGAGTTCCATTCCAAAGCGTTCGGCCTGCTGTCGCAACGTTGAGATTCGAACGCTCCTGTTGTAAACTAAGCAGAAGCGCACCGAATCGCGCATTGTGCGCGTACCACCGTAGCAGCCGGAGAGGTGGCCGAGTGGTTGATGGCTCCGGTCTTGAAAACCGGCGTACCCGAAAGGGTACCGGGGGTTCGAATCCCTCCCTCTCCGCCATTACCTTAGTTATCTGGCACTTGCAAGCTGGTGATACCTACACTTGATACGGTTTTCAAGGAAGGGGTCACCGGATGCACCGCGAAGTCAATCTCACCAAAAGAGTCCAAACGCCGCAAGGAATGCGGTATTGCCCTGTTGTGCTGTCTGCCAATGGCCGCGTCAAGCCTGACGCCGTGCTGGTCAACGGCAAGCCCGAGCGCCACCCCGAAGGGGCCTACTACATCGAATGGCACGACAACGGCAGGCGCAGACGCCTGTCGGTGGGCAAGGACGCAGCCGACGCCAGTTCCATGCGCCTGCGGAAAGAGACCGAGCTTAACAACGGCGATGCCACGGTGCCGGAGATAGCCGCGAACGGCCATAGGTCGGTGGCAGGATCGGTGGCCGACTACCTCGAAGAGACGGAACTCACGAAGAAGCCGAAGACGCTGGCGGCCTATACGACAGCCTTGACCTACTTCAGGGAGTCCTGCCCCAAGCTCAATCTCGAAGACATTGACCGGATGGACCTGCTGAAGTTCTGCGCCTTCCTGCGAGACAAGAAGAAACAGGCACCGCGCAGCGTCTACAACAAATTCGAGAACGTGATGACGTTTCTGAAGGCGAACGGGATTCGCGGGCTAGTGGGCAAGAACGACTGGCCGCGCTACACGGAAGAAGAACCGGAGATGTACGAGCAGGAGGAACTCGATAAGCTCTTCAAGGCCTGCGACGCCGAAGAACGGCTCTGGTACGAGTTCTTCCTGATGACCGGGATGCGGGAACAGGAAGTGATGTATACGTACTGGTCAGACGTGAATTTCACAGCCGCGACGGTTCGGGTGAGTCACAAGCCTGATCGAGGATGGACGCCGAAAGCATACAAGGAACGCGAAATTCCCATCCCTGCAAAGCTCGCGCAGAGTCTGAAGGCGTGGAAGGCGAGCGCTGACAAGGCATGTGGGCTGGTGTTCCCGACTGCCGGCTGCAATCCGAAGCTCGATTTCCTCGACTGCCTGAAGGCCGTCGCCGAGCGTGCGAAGCTCGACGAAGATAACTTCTGGCTGCACAAGTTCCGCGCAACGTTCGCTACTCGGTGTCTGTGGGCAGGCGTCGATCTTCGTACAGTGCAGCAATGGCTGGGTCATTCGGATATGGAATCGACGATGCGGTATTTGAAGCCGTCACGCAGCCAGCAGGTGCGGGAGAAGGTCAACGAGATCTTTGCCTAATCATATCGGTGTTCGATCGCCGATGATGCAATGGCGTTGCACCGGGCGGTCGGGGCACACGGGGGATTATGAGGCATACGGTTGACACGGTCTTCCTCGACCCTGCTCTCATTGGGTGTTTGCTGGGAGCTCGGACTGCCCGAGGACTCCAGCTTATCAAACTCAGCCCTCGAAAGAGCAGCGTTCGTTGAAGAGTGGCGGAGATAGGGGCCACCTGCCCGCGAAGATTTTCCCTGCGCCCCGTTGAATTTTGGGCATAAACAAATTAGAGGGACCCACAGGACGAGCGGGATGCCGGACCGAACGGGTGCGACGAGAGACGAGGTCCATCGGGCGATCCAAGCGTTGACGCCTGGTGAGCTATTGAAGCTCAAGCACTTCGCTGCCTGGAGGGTGCGGGGGCTCGGACGAGCGAGTCGTGGGCGAACTTGGGAGGATCTGCTGAGCGAAGCGAAGCTTTCGACTTGGGAAGGTGCGGCGAATAACGGCAGTGGCAGGCGCTGGAACAGGAATGTGGATCTCGTAACACAGCTCGTTGGCGCTATGCGCAGCATCTCCAGTCATTGGAAACGAGATTTTGTCGAGGAAGCGGAGGTTCTTCTGGAATCAGAACTGGCAAAGCGGAGCGGCGAAGCAGGTTGGATTTCTCCGCTCGACGATGCCGTGTCAGGCGATCCGTCCCAAGAACGAGACGTGGCTGCACGCCAGGAATGGGGTCTGATCGCAACGCGGTGCCACGACGACCTCGCCGCGAAGCATGTACTTGAGGGCTGGTCACGAGGAATGACACCCTCTGAAATTATGCAGGACTCTGAGCTTACGAAATGGAAGTATCAGCAAGCTGTGAGGTCGATTAGACTTCGCCTGCGCAAGCGGGACTAAAGTCCGGGATCGAGGAGACTCAGGGGAAGGAGGTGGCGGAACCTTGACGGATGGAAGAAATGACGCTGAGCGGCTCGAAGAGGTCATGAACCGGCTCGCCGATTCGGTACTTGAGCTTTCGGAGGAGGAGATCCTGGCCGAAGAGAGCGACGCCGGAGCCGATCCAATGAGGGGGGCCGCATTCGTACTTGCCCTAGTCCGCAACCCTACGTTGCGCCCCGCGGGGAGTCTGGAATCGCCCGCAGACGCCAGAGCAGGGACCTGGGAGGTAAGGCAGAGGACTACATCGAGATGGCGGGGACAAGGATGGACGTTGTTGGCGTCTCTGCCGCGCATCGCTTGGCTTTACGCCGTTCTCGCTAGCGGCTTAATTGCGCTGACTGCTATTTTGCTGCAGGGACGGGGACGCAACGAGATCATTGGCATGAGGATGCTGCCATTGATCTTGACCATCGTCGTCTTTGTCACTGTCGTGCTGGTGGCGTTCTTTTTCGGAGCGGCGGTGGCGACTCCCAGTTCTGTCCTGGGCGCCCGGCTGCGCGACCTGGGCGGTCAGCCCGCCATGGCTCAGCAGAAAGTCAAAGTAAGAGAGCGCATCGAGCAGGCGCTGGATTCGATCAGCAAAGCCATCCCGCTTTCTCGGTCGGATGTGTCCCGCACCCGCGCATGGCTCATTCAAGCTGGATACCGCGATGCCATTGACGTTAACTACTATTTCGGGGCGCGCCTTCTGATGGCCGGAGTCGGGTTCGCAGGCGTGGTCCTGTTTTCCGGTTTCGATAACCTTTTTCTGCTCGCCGGCATTCCCGGCCTCGGATTTTTCCTTCCGCGCTTCATTTTGAAGCGGATGATTAAAGACCGGCAACATCGCATTCGCATTGGCCTACCCGATGCACTCGACCTCACGGTAATTTGTGTGGAAGCGGGGCTAGCCCTCGACCAAGCTCTAACTCGCGTGGGCCAGGATCTGCACCATGCCCACCCGGATTTGAGCGATGAGTTTCACCTGGTGAACCTCGAGATGCGGGCCGGCAAGCCGAGGGCGGAAGCCCTCCGTAACCTGGTTGACCGCACCGGGGTTGACGATATCCGTTCGCTGGTTGGTACGCTAATTCAAACGGACCGCTTCGGCACCAGCGTAGCCCAGGCCCTCCGCGTGCATTCCGACTCCCTCCGCACGGAACGCCGGCAACGCGCCGAAGAACAAGCTGCCAAGACCACCATTAAGATGGTTCCCCCACTGGTGATATTTGTTCTGCCTTCGATTATTTTTGTCACGATCGGCCCGGCTGTGATCGAGCTGATCCGGCAACTGGGGCCCGTTTCGGGCGGGAAGTAGAAGGCGGCGAAATGGGAAAAGCAGAACTGGAGCACCGCGAATGGAGGAAGTCAGGAAACATCATGCCGGGATTCGTCCTGCACAGGCCAGGGCGGGAAATTCCATAGGTGAGCGCATGTTATGAAGTCAGCAGTCCGGTTGGTGAGGCTGTCAGCCGAAGACCGAAATTTCAGAATAGTTTCATAGGATCTTGAAAAAACATCCGCTATGTCATTGCCGTTGCTGATCGCCCTTCTCGTTTTCGTCGTGTCTGCCCTCGCAGCTTTCGCTGTATTTTCCCTGCTCGACCAGCGCAGTGCCCGCGCCCGCCTCATCAAAGACCGACTCGCCGTCCATAAGGAGCCCAAGCGCGAACCGGAGGGGGAGTTCGCCCTGCTGCGCGACGAGCGGCTCAGTCAGATTCCCGCACTCGACACTCTGCTGCGCCGTTCCGACCGAGTTTCCGCCGTGCAGGACGCGTTGGAGCAGGCGGGCATGAAATTTCGCGCCGTCAACTTCCTCCTGCTGTGCATGCTCTCCGGCATTCTCGCCGCAATTGCGGCCGCGCTCTGCAGCAAGGATGCCGCCATCGCCTGGGCCGCGCTCATCATCGGCTTTTTCCTACCCTGTTCCGCCGTCTCCTTTCGCCGCCAGAAGCGCTTTGAAAAATTCGAGGAGCTTTTCCCGGAGGCCATCGACACCCTGGCGCGCGCCGTTCGGGCCGGTCACGCCTTCACCACCGCTCTGGAAATGATTACCAACGAGGTGGCCGAACCCGTCGCCAGTGAATTTCGGCAACTTTATGAAGAACAGAAATTCGGCATGCCGGTTCGCGACGCTCTCCTTAATCTCACCGAGCGCATGCCCCTGGTCGATGTGAAATTCTTCGTCACCGCGGTCATGCTGCAGCGTGAGACCGGAGGCAACCTAGCGGAGATTCTGGACAACCTGTCCTATGTCATCCGTGAGCGTTTCAAGATTCAGCGCCAGGTGCGGGTCTACACCGCGCAGGGACGACTCACCATGGCATTGCTGATGGCGATGCCCCCCATCATCGTCGCGGTCATGCTCGCGCTCAATCCCAGTTTTATTCGCCCGCTGTTTTCTGACGCGATCGGGCACACGTTGCTGGTCGCCGGGATCACGCTGCAAACGATTGGATATTTCGTGATCCGCAAGATCATCCGCATCCAGGTGTAGTGCATGCTGCCTCTGATCCTGATCGTCGTCAGTTAAACAAAGTCTCTGGGGTTCCCTGTGACTTGGCGAATCAGGATGCCTTCGTTGGTCCGAGCCCTCGATGAATCGGTCGTAGTAATCAGAGCCACGGCAGGCACCACTCCAGCGGCTAAAGTGGTCGGGGCGCGGTCACTACCGGACCGCCCGCCGCATTCTCCTCATTCACCGCCATCGCGTAGACCGTTGAGCCAGTCGAGCGGCGCGAGTGGATCACCTTGACCAGCCGGAGGTCTCCTTCTCGCCGCAGCCGCTCGGCAAGCCGCTTGGCACGGCGGCGGACGTTGAGGCCGCCGGGCAAGTTCCTTCTCGCCGTGCCGCGCTCGACACAAGCCTGCATCGCCTGCGAGAGGCGGTCGATACCTTCGCGGACTATTTCTGCCGGGTTTTGCACAGCGCCTTGAGAAGCCAGCGCTACCTCGTTGCGCAGCATCAATTCACTGATGGAAAATCCGTTCGCCTGCGCGGTCGAAAGCAATTCCGCCGCCAAGTCGAAATGGAAATGGAATCAGGCGGCTTGATGGCTTGCCGACGCAGAAACACTCGCTCTTCGACAATGCTTCGGGATGATATTGCACGCTGAAAAGCGGCGACATGGGCGATTATTCATGCCCTCGTTCGTGTGATCATTCAAATTCACATGCGTGATCTCAACGTTATCTGGTACGATACGTATTGCTGTGATGTGCCCTAGCCGTTGATGGCCGCACTGGAGTCCTCCTCAGGAATCAGTCCGACGTAGCTGCCGATCTGCTTGCCACACGGAAACCGCTCCGGAGTTCCGATGATTAGCACGAAGGCCAGGGCCGTCAGAGGCCCCACGCCGGGATGCGTCATCAGCCGCAATACTTCGGGCCATTTCTTCGCTTCCTGCTCGACCGGCGGTTAACTCTTCGATTCTGAGGTTTATCCGATCCAGCAGCTCCAGCAGATCCTTCCGACGCCGTGATGCCCAGGTACCCAGCGAAAGCTTTTCCAACTGTGCTCGTCCTTGTCGCTCCACAGCTTCTTCTTCCCCGCTGGCCTTCGTTCATCGCCAGGGCCTGCAGCTGATTCATGATTCGTGTGCGCATCTGCACCATCCGATGCCGATGCCACAGCAGTTGTCGCAGATCCCGATTCTCCGGACTGGGTACCCAGATGCGCGGAAAGTTATTTTCCCGCAGCAGTCGCAGCAGCAGTCGGCATCCTTGCGGTCGGTCTTCTGCTTGCGGACTCGTTTGTCTTGATCTCGGCCGCATCGCCGATCCAACCTCGATGCCCAGTTCTGCCAGTAACCGTTCGAACCAGCGTGAATAGCCGGTGGCCTCCATCCCCACGCGCACGCTGACTCCTCGGCCGCCAGTTCCCGATAAAACTTCTCGGCTTCTCCCTCACTGTGGTTCAATCTGCCGTTCCCCATACTCTCCCGTTTCCGTGTCAACAAACGCGATGTACTGATCGCTCGGGTGATAATCCACGCCTATAATCATCATGTCCGGCTCCTTTCTCCCGAGCCAATTGGTCGTCGACAAGCCAAGTCTACCGGGTCCCGGGAGCCGACATTGTTTATGCAATCAATAGAGGCCACTTGTCCCGGTTTCGGCTACATTCTAGGATTGAACCTACACTGTTCATTGGGTAGTTAACGCGCCACACCCAACGCTTAATTTTTCTGTACACGTTTGACATATACT
>CAVQCF010000009.1:0-149853 GCA_963710885.1 uncultured Acidobacteriaceae bacterium | reverse complement strand
GGCTACGGATTCCCGGCCCATCGCGGCGGTCCGATGTGGTATGCGGATAGCGTGGGACTGGATAAGGTCTGCCGCCGCATTTCACAATTCCATCAACAGCACGGCGAACTCTGGGAGCCTGCCCCTGTGTTGAAGCGTCTGGCCCACGAAGGCAAGACCTTCGCCGGACTGAACCGGGAACAGGCCGTGATGGCGTAAGAATAGAGCACGACTGCGAGCTCAACAGCCCGATCGCCACGGATACGATACGCGTTGCGGATTTCGCTGGTGGCGTTTGATTGCCTGCGCGGGAGAAGATATGCGAGAAGCGGTAGTGGTTGCCAGCTCACGGACCGGGCTGGCGAAATCGTTCCGCGGTTCGTTCAACATAACCCGTCCCGAAGATCTGGCAGCACATTGCATCAAGGACGTGCTGCGCAAGGTGCCGCAGCTTGACACGGCCGAACTAGACGACGTTGTGTTGGGATGTGCACAACCACACGGTCCGCAGAGTCACAACATCGCCCGCACTTCCGCCATGCTGGCCGGGCTCCCCACTTCGGTCGCGGGCACGACCATAAACCGGTTTTGCTCCTCGGGATTGCAGGCGATCGCTGTCGCCTCGCACCAGATCATCAACGAGGGCGTGGAGGCGGCGATTGGCGGTGGCGTCGAGAGTATCAGCATGACGCCGGCTGCCGGCAGTCCTCATCCGGAACTGCAGAAACGATTGCCCGGGCTGTACATGGGCATGGGTGGCACCGCGGAAGTGGTCGCCAAGCGCTACAAGGTGAGCCGGGAAGTGCAGGACGAGTACGCACTGCTGAGCCAGCAGCGCACTGCTCGCGCTCAGCGAGAAGGTTTGTTCGAGGGCGAGATTGCACCCATGAAAGTCACGATGGCGCTGCTCGATAAGAAAACTGGCGAGAAGGTCGGGACGCGGGAGGTCTGCTGCGACCACGACGAGTGCAATCGGCCCGACACCACGCTGGAAGGCCTGCTCGCGCTGAAGCCGTACTTTGATCCGCACAGCGGCGACGGCACCGTGACGGCCGGTAACTCCTCGCAACTTTCCGACGGCGCTTCAGCCACTCTGTTGATGTCCCGCCAGCGCGCTGATCAGCTGAGTGTGCCCTACAAGCTGGTGTTTCGCGGATTTCAAGTTGCCGGTTGTGATCCGGACGAAATGGGTATCGGTCCCGTCTTCGCGGTGCCCAAGCTGCTCAAGCGCGCCGGCCTGGAAAAGGATGATATCGGCCTCTGGGAATTGAACGAGGCTTTTGCCGTGCAGGTGGTCTACTGCCGCGACCGCCTAGGAATAGATTCGGAAAAGTTGAACGTTAATGGTGGGTCCATCTCCATCGGTCATCCGTTTGGTATGACCGGTTCGCGGATGGTCGGAACGCTCGCCAATGAAATGGCGCGCGGGAAAGCGCGCTACGGCATCGTGACCATGTGCATCGGCGGCGGGCAAGGCGCTGCCGGTCTGTTCGAAGCGGTTCATTAAGTTTGCCGAAGCCTACGTCGAAGGGAGGATTCAGAGATGAAAAACAGGGAAAAGTCGAACAAGCGGCTCGATCACTGGGAGTTTACTTCCAGACTGCTGTTTGGAGCTATCTCGGTCTTCACGCTGATCGCGGTAGCGACCGCATCTGCCGACAACTCATCACACCACGCGATTGCATTCACCGAGAGTGGACTCGTGATTGGCTCAACGACGGATGGGGGAAACGAATTTCTCGGCATCCCGTACGCGGCTCCGCCGGTGGGAGAGCTGCGCTGGAGACCGCCGAAGCGCTACGGATTCTTTCCCGGGCTTGTCCTCCAAGCGACTCAATTCGGTAGTGCGTGCACGCAGCCTGGAGGGATTGGCAGCGAGGATTGCCTGTTCCTGAATGTCTACACGCCGCAGACGGAATCGGGTGATAGAAGCGGCCACGGCCTGCCTGTGATGTTCTGGATTCACGGCGGCGGACTCATTAACGGGAGCAGCACCCCTTACAACCCCGAGCGACTCGTGAAAAAAGGGGTGATTGTCGTCACAATTAATTACCGCCTGGGTTATTTGGGATTCTTTGCCCAGTCCGCGATAGATGCCGAAGGGCATCTCAATGGCAACTATGGGTTGATGGATCAGCAATTCGCACTCGGGTGGGTTCGCAGGAACATCGCGAGTTTTGGCGGCGATCCGGATCGAGTAACAATATTCGGCGAGTCGGCAGGCGGACAAAGCGTCTATGCCCAGCTCGCATCTCCCCTTGCATCCGGCATGTTCCGTGGAGCGATATCGGAAAGCGGATCCTATGCGGAATTCCAAGACTACTTTTCGAACATTGTTATGCTGGTGGTGGGGGAAACGCAGGGTACCACAGCCGTGCCGTCCGGCGCCGCCATTGCAGACAGTGTCGGATGCACGATCCAAACAGCTTCCTGTCTGCGTGCCGTGCCTGCCCCGACAATGGTTGCAGCAGAGCCTTTTCCTTTGTATCCGTTCGTGGATGGCACGCTGCTTACACAGACGATGAGCGCAGCATTTGCCAGCGGTGAATTCAATCAAGTGCCGGTGATCTCGGGCACCAATCACGATGAATATAGATTGTTCGTAGCTCTGGACTACGACCTCGTAGGAAATCCAATTCTGACGGCGGCGGAGTACGATACCGCCGTCACTACTTTGTGGGGACCGGCCCTTGCGCCGCCCGTCCTTGCTTTGTATCCATTTGCCAGTTACCCGGCCGGCGGTGAGGCATTGGGGGCCTCGGGTACGGACGGAGTCTTTAGCTGTGCGGCGCGCATTGCGGATCAGTCACTGGCGAAATTTGTGCCAACCTATACTTATGAGTTCAATGATGAGAATGCGCCTCCGTCTCAATCTGAGTTTGGCGGATTGTTAACGTTCCCGCTGGGAGCCTACCATTCTGCAGAGATCCCTTACCTATTCAAGACCGGCAATATTTTCGGACTGCCGGAGTCACTTTCGCCCAAGCAAAGGCGGCTCTCCCACGCGATGGTCAGCTACTGGACGCAGTTCGCGAAGACGGGAAACCCAAACTCTTCTGGTGAGCCGCTCTGGTCTCCCTACAGTGTGTCAACCGACGAGTTCCAATCGTTGATACCACCGGCGCCAGTGGTCGAGTCCAACTTTGACAGTAGTCACCAGTGCTCAACGTTTTGGAACACTTTTTAACAGCGAGAAATAGGCGGGCGCGCGGGCCTTACCGGAGGTTTCGCGTGTCCGTCTGCAGGATTATTGCTGCAACCGTGTGAGAAGCCGGAACTGGTGATCCTGTCAATATGTGAAGCAAACGAAATTACAAAACAAATGCCCGCTACCACCTCCACCGAAGCCACAACCGCCGCTGCTCAGACTACCGCTGACCCTACCGCGCATTCATTGCGGTACGCGTGGTACGTCGTCGGAGTCCTGACACTTCTGTACGCATTCTCGTTCATCGACCGCCAGATATTCAGTCTGCTGGTCGGCCCGCTTCGTAGCGACTTACACATCGGCGACGCTAAGATGAGTTTGCTGATCGGATTCAGCTTCGCACTGTTTTATACCTTGTTCGGAATCCCTCTCGGCAGGCTGGCCGACATTTACAGCCGCAGGCTGATCATCGCGACCGGCCTGATTCTGTGGAGCGGGTTCACAGCCAGTTGCGGACTGGCGCAAACATTCGAAACAATTCTTTTGCTGCGCATGGGCGTCGGCGTGGGAGAAGCAGCGCTTTCCCCGGCAGCCTATTCACTGATCACCGATTATTTTCCTCGCGAGCGGTTGGCTACGGCCCTTAGCGTCTACTCGATGGGAATCTACGTTGGCTCTGGCATGGCTTACTTGCTCGGCGGACTGGTTGTTGCCTACGCATCGACTCAGGCCATGTGGCCGATTCCCCTCCTCGGAGCCGTCCATCCCTGGCAGATCATCTTTCTCCTGGTAGGCCTTCCCGGCATTGCAGTGGCACCGCTACTCTTCACAGTGAACGAACCTGCCGTACACCGCGGAGCTAGCCGACGGTCGACTGTTCCGATGAGGCAGGTATTCTCATACATCTTCGAAAACCGGCGGACGTTCCTGCTCCACAATATTGGTTTTGGGCTCCTCGCGCTCTCTTCATACGCCAGCGCCGCCTGGGTGCCGGAATTCTATCGGCGACATTTTCATTGGAGCATCGGAACCACGGGCGTAATTTACGGTTCCTGTGTCGCGGTCTTTGGCTGCATTGGAATCGTCGGGGCTGGACGGTTCGCCGATTACTGGCGCAAACGCGGCCGAAGCAACGCGACCTTGTTCGTCGGTGTGCTGATCGGATTAGTCTGGCTGCCCGTGAACTATCTTTTGTACCTGGCGCCCTCTGCGACTTGGGCCACGATTTGGCTTGTTCCCGGATGTGCACTGGCGGCCGCTCCGTTCGGCATCGCCCCCGCCGCGATTCAGCAGATGATGCCGGCCACCATGCGCGGACAGGCCTCGGCCGTGTATTTGTTTTCCATCAACCTCATCGGGCTCGGAATCGGACCTACCGCTGTGGGAGCGTTAACGCAATACGTATTTCGAAGCGACGACGCCGTGCGATACTCGCTGGTGATCGTGACATCTGCCGCATGTGCGCTCGCTGCGGTGCTCCTCCATGGGGCTTTGAAACCGTTCGTTGCCAGTCTCGAGCGGGTGCGCGTTTGGAATGCCGCACATTCTGGTTGAGTTGACGTCTCGTGGGAGACACTTTCCGTCGGAAAGGCTTATCTCGATTGCATCTCGATACTGGCCCCGTTCGTCCAGGGGAAGAATTGAGTCTACCTTCGCTTGCCCACTGGCTGCGCGGACGAATCGCAGGCGCTGAGCGAGGTATCACGCTCGAACAGTTTCCGAGCGGGCACTCGAACCTTACATATCTGCTGCAGATTGATGGGCTCGAGTACGTCCTGAGGCGCGGCCCTCTGGGGCCAGTCGCCCCGAAAGCTCACGACATGGGGCGGGAGTTTCGAGTGCTGCAGATGGTGCATCCGCATTTTCGGGAAGCTCCAAACGTCTTTCACTTGTGCGAGGATACAGCCGTGCTGGGCTCTGTGTTCTTCCTTATGGAGCGGCGGCACGGGCTTATAATGCGGGATGAAATTCCGCCACAACTGGCCAAGATGCCGAATTACCCGCAGAGGGTGAGCGAGGCCTTTATCGATTGCCTGATACGCCTGCACGCCATCGATATTTCCCAGACCGGTTTGATTGCCCTCGGTAAGCCGGAAGGATTTCTTCAACGGCAAGTGCAGGGTTGGGCAGATCGATGGAAACGGGCCACAACGGATGACATGCCGAAGATGGATTGCGTGATTCGATGGCTCATCGATCACCGACCGTCTTCTCCCCCACCGACCCTGGTGCATAACGATTACAAGTTGGATAACGTGATGCTCAGCGAAGACTCCGCCGAGCGTATCGAGGCGGTGCTCGATTGGGAGATGGCGACGGTTGGCGATCCATTGGCCGATCTGGGCTTGACGTTGTGTTACTGGGCTTGGGTTGAGGCGCCGCAACTGCGCGCTCGCGGAATGCCCTCGCTGACATCGCAGCCCGGTTGGTACACGCGAGATCAGTTCGTTCAGCGTTATGCGGAGGGAACCGGACGCGACCTCTCGCAGATCGGTTACTACGAAGTACTGGGCATCTTCAAGCTGGCAGTGATTCTGCAGCAGATCTACTACCGCTTCCAGTGTGGCCAGACGCAAGACACACGATTTCAGAACTTCGGAGACCGCGTGAAGGGATTGGTGGAATTGGCGGATTCACTCGCGGGGAAATCCACTTGAGCACTGTCTATCTCGTGCGCCATGGGCAGGCGGGCACGCGCGACGCTTACGATTCGCTTTCCGAGTTGGGAGAGCGTCAGGCACGGCTGCTGGGCGAGCACTTCATTTCTCAGGGAATCCGATTTGCCTCCGCCTATGCAGGAGCACTGACGCGGCAGCAGCAAACCGCCGAGCAGATCCGTGCAGTTTATGCCGATGCGGGGGTTGGCTTCCCCACAGTTCGCGTCGATTCTGGATGGGATGAATTCGATCTCGGGCGAGTGTATCGCGAGATTGCTCCGCGTTTGGTTGCGGAAGATTCTGAATTTCGGCGCGAGTACGAAGAAATGCGCGAGCAGGTACGCATTAGTGGAGCCCGGATCAGCGGAGCCGCGCACGCTGACAGAATTCATCGCAAATGGCTGCCCTGTGATACCAAAGTCGTGGAGGCATGGCTCTCCGATCGCTATCCGTATAGCGGCGAAACTTGGGACAAGTTTCGCGAACGCGTTGCGGCCTGCCGGTTGAAGATGCTCGACGCGCGGCAAGAGAACATTCTCGTGGTTACGTCGGCCACGCCGCTTGCGATTTGGACTGGCCTTTCACTGGAAATTTCCGATGAGCGGATCATGCGGCTCGCCGGGGCAGTGTATAACGCATCCTACACAATCCTACGTTTGCGAAAAGAGCAGCTACGGTTATTTACCTTCAATGCGGTGCCGCACCTCGCCGCCCCGGGGCTGTGCACCCACCGCTAAGAGGATTCCGCGCACTGCTTAGAACGGACCGCTACCTTATGTATAGTAGCGAACTACCCACTCAGCTACGCAGCAGGGCTTGTCGCTACCCTGGACTTCCACTCTCGCATCAAAGACGGCTTCCAGCGCATCAGGCACGTCTTTTAGCGATTGAAGAATGAAGCGAACCCGAATCTTAGATTCGGCGCGGACAGCAGAAGGAAATCGCACTCGATTCAAGCCGTAATTGACGCTCATGCGGACACCGCCTCGGATCTGAATTGCCTCCTTCATAAACCGGCTCAGCAGCGACAAGGTCAAGAACCCGTGAGCAATTGTGGTCCCATAGGGAGACTCACGCTCGGCACGATCGCGGTCCACGTGGATCCACTGGCGATCCTCTGTAACTTCAGCAAACTGCTCGATTCGTTCCTGGGCGATGGGGAACCAGTCCGTCAGGGTGAGGTCGCGACCTACCAAATCTCTTAAGGAATGGGGTGTTTCCAGGACAAGCGGCACTGGTGTCTCCTCTCGATTTTGCCGCATCTCTTATCTCTGCCGAAAAGATTCACACGAGAGCTGCAGCAGGAACTACTACTTCCTGCCTGAGAAACGCTTGACACGACGAGCACGCGGCACAATATTCGGCCCGCGGGCGGAAGCCCTGGGGCCGAGATCCGACGTCCGAACAGCAGGAGGATTGATGAGCATATAAGTAACGATGGCTGTTGCAATCGCCCGCCCATGTTCATCGGTGAGATCCACGTTACCCACACACCGCGTGGAGCCGACGCGAAGAAGGTGCGACCGGGCAAAGATGCGGCCTCCGGTCATTGGCAGAAACTAGTTGATCTTTAACTCCACGGTGGTGATCCGACGCCCCCCAACGAAGTGGTGCTGGATGGCACCGCCCACAGCTGCGTCGGCCATGGCTGCAGCGATACCGCCGTGGGCTACCCCGGCTCCGTTTCGCAAGTCGTTGCGAAGCGCACAGTTGATCGTAATGCCGTCGCGGTGCAGTCGGGTGGAGTCGCATCCCGAGCAGGGTATTGAACGGCACGCTGGTTAAGGAATCGCGGAGTTGTCGAAGGGTCATTTCTTGTCACCCAAGGCCTGCGGCACACTCCATTTCCTGAGTTCCAGCTTCGCGATAGCTTCGGTGTGCACTTCGTCCGGGCCATCGGCCAAACGCAGGGTGCGCACATTCGCCCACGCGCCGGCCAGAAAGGTATCCTGGGAGACGCCCGCACCTCCGTGAGCCTGAATCGCGCGGTCCAACACTCGCAGACAGGCATTCGGCGCTACGACTTTGATCATCGCGATCTCGGCGCGTGCTTCTTTGTTTCCGACCGTGTCCATCATGTAGGCCGCTTTCAAAGTCAGAAGACGTGCCTGCTCGATCTCCATGCGGGATCGCGCAATGTCGGCCCGCAGAGTGCCTTGCTCGGCCAGCGGCTTACCAAAGGCCACCCGCGTCTGCACTCGCTTGCACATGGTTTCGAGGGCCCGTTCGGCAATGCCGATGCAGCGCATGCAGTGGTGAATGCGCCCCGGCCCCAGCCGCCCTTGGGCAATTTCGAAGCCTCTTCCTTCGCCGAGCAACATGTTCGAGACGGGCACGCGAACATTTTCAAAACTGATCTCGCCGTGCCCGTGCGGCGCATGGTCGTAGCCAAAAACCGTCAGCATGCGCTCAATCTTGAGCCCGGCGCTATCCATCGGAACCAGCACCATCGACTGCTGTTTATGGAGCGCGGTGGAGCAATCTGTCTTTTCTGCGTCGACTCGGTCGGTGTCAGTTCGGCCCATAAAGATCGCGACCTTGCAGCGCGGATCACCCGCTCCAGAGGACCACCACTTGCGGCCATTGATGACATACTCGTCGCCCTGCCGAACAATACTCGCCTCGATGTTGGTTGCATCCGATGAGGCGACCCCGGGTTCCGTCATCGAGAAGCACGATCGAATCTCACCTGCAAGCAGAGGCTTGAGCCAGCGCTCTTTTTGCTCCACGGTGCCGTAGCGAGCGAGCACTTCCATGTTGCCGGTGTCCGGCGCAGAGCAGTTGAACACTTCAGGAGAAATAGAACTGCGCCCCATCATTTCGGCCAGAGGTGCATATTCGAGATTCGTCAAACCCGCCCCATTCTCCGGATCCGGCAGGAACAGATTCCACAGGCCCACGGCGCGGGCCTTGAGCTTGAGTTCCTCAATTAGGGCCGGCGGCGACCAGCGGTTGCGCTCGATCTCATTGTGGTAGCGCTGCTCATTCGGATAAATGTGCTCATCCATGAAAACCTGCAAGCGCCGTTGCAGGTCCTTCACTTTGCTGCTGAACGAGAAATTCATGTCTGCCGCCCATCTCCTATTTACCCGTGAAAGCAGCGGGGCGCTTCTCCACAAAGTGCGCGACACCCTCTTTGAAATCCTCTGTGCCGAAACACGCGATCATCTCGCGCACGGAAATGTCGAAAGCTTCCGCGAGCGGTTGCGACATGGCTTCGTATACCTGGCGCTTGATTATGCGCAACGAGCGTGGGCTCACCGTGGAAGCCAGTTCTTGGGCAAACTCCTGGGTTTTTGCCCAAAAGGTTTCCTGGGGAAAAACTCGATTCACCAACCCCATGCGCAGTGCTTCAGCGGCATCGATGGTCCGGGCAGAAAACAGCAGGTCGAGCGCGTTTGCAATTCCAATGATCCGAGGCAACATCCAGGCCATTCCATACTCGGCAATCAGCCCGCGCCGCGCGAATGTGGTGCTGAAGCGGCTTGCGTCCGAGGCCAGCCGCAGATCGCAATAGAGAGTGATAACCAAACCAAGGCCAACCACCGGCCCGTTGATGGCGGCAATCACCGGTTTCCCGATCGCCGGGAAATACGAGTATTTCTTCTGAAAATCTGGGGCCGCGCCTTTACGGAGGTTGGCGCCGTCGCGCAAAACCTGCTCGCGGCCCCGATCATCCAAATCCTGGTAATCCACGCCGCGTTGGGCCACCGCGCTCAACAGCGACATGTCAGCGCCTGCACAAAAGCCCCGCCCAGCGCCTGTCAATACGATCACGCGGACCTCGTCGTCTCGCTCGGCGTTCTCCATGTGCGAACGCACTTCGCTTTCCATCAGCGCCGTCCAGGCGTTGAGTTTGTCCGACCGATTCAAAGTAATCGTGGCCACTCGATTGGCTACGTTATAGAGCGTCTCCTGAGTTGGCATGACGCGCGATTATATAGAATCGGCTTGCGTTAGTCACTATCATGTCATAGCGACTATCGAGATACGGAAGAGATCGGTCGAATTAATTGACGCATACTCGCGGGACCCCGTGGGCTGTACAAGAGGCGCTGTTCTGCGCCAGATTGAACAAGTTACGGAAGCGACACCAACGAGGTAGTGATGCACATTCGCCGCAGCCTGCTGGTCAGCGCCCGCGTGGGACTGATCTTCCCGCTCGCCGCCCTGAGTGGCGCGGCACAGGCCCCAACCGCAGCGACTGAAATTCCCATGCAGCGCCGCGATCGGCTGCCGGTCGTGATTTTGCAAGTGGACAAGGAGGAAAAGCGCTTTCTTGTTGATACGGCCGCGACCTCCTTCTTAAACGCGAAGTCACTCATCGGAGGGCACGCCAAGGAGGTGCAGATCCACTCCTGGAATGAGATGACGATACTTCACGCCAGCGATATTTCTGTCGGGGGCACTGCGGTGCGAAAACCAATCACTCCATGGCAGCGATGTCGGCGATGGGCCTGTAAGGTTCACGGTGCCGCTCAGTTCGCTGTTGGAGGTGTTGGACATCTTGCGGAGACAGCCGGAGCCAGAGGGTCAAGTGGCAGGCGTTAGCTGTTCCAGAACCACTTAATGAACAGTATGAAGCCCATCGCTCCGGTGACGAGCCCAACGAAGCCCGAAACCATCGCGATCAACAGTGCGAACCAACGATTCCCCTTGCCCTGATCTACGATAACGAACGAGATGATGCACGTGATCGTAGCCCCAACGGAACAGAGCACCCATCCCCACCACGGAAGGTAAGTAGGGCGGAGAAGCATGGCCGGGATTGTAGCACCGGAAGATACCAGAACTGGCTGGCGCGCATTCGATGGCAGCCCATCTGTCGCTCATCCTCGCGCTTAATGCCGCACTGGGCATAGTTTATAGTGACGTGAGATGAGGGCCCGGTACGAATTCGACAAGGGTCATCAGGTCCTACTGGTCCACCTGGACGGGCGGCTGTCCGAAGAATCACTTGGCTCGCTGACCCGAGCAGCGGAGAGGCATTGGGCCGCGACCAAGCCTCGTGCCGAGATCGTCGATTGCTCGGGTGTTACTGAGTTCGCCATCGCCTCGGATCGTATTCGGCAGCTTGCGAAGCGACAGCTCATGCCAGAGGCCGCCAACCGCCACCGAGTCATAATTGTTCCGGAAACGCACGCATACGGTCTGGCCCGCATGTATCAGATCGTGGCGGAGCAGAAGCGGCCACTGGTTACCGTGGTACGCACCATGGATGCAGCTTTAGCGGCGCTTAACATTACGTTGCCTCACTTCGAACCGGTGGATTAGCCCGCGTGCTCTCGTCACCATCCAGTAGGCGATTGAGTTCTGCGACGAGGGCCGTAAGCTTCTTGTGGTCGGCTTCGATTTGGATTGCCGCGATCAGTTCTTTTATTTTCTCGTTGCCTTCAACGTTGGTGTGCACGGCTCTGCCTCCGGCTGCTGGAGCCTGCCTATTTGACGCATGGCCATCTCGCGCATCCTAGCTGAGTGCTCGTGTAACGCCGACCGAAGGTTCGCGAGTACCGCTGCAAAGTCGGCGTCGTCCGCCGATATAGCGAGGGCGCAGAGGTCGCCGAATTCGATCATCTAGGCGACGAGATGGCACGACCGGAAGATTGCTAGAGGTCTCGCGGTGCTTCCATACAGTGTTTGCTGTATCCCAGGTGTGGATTTGATTACTCCGCTTCCGAGACCAAGTCGGTGGTATGCGGCAAGTCGGTCGGCGGAGTTGGGGGATTCACAAGTGCCGCCACAGCCATCGCTCGGATCTTTTCAATGTGAGCTTTCAGGGCTGCGTGAAGGTCATTGGCGACGGAGGTAAAGTCGGCATCGTCCGCATCGATCACACGGGCGCACAAATCTTTGATGGTTTGCTCCGAGGACATCGCCGTTTGTAGGATGACAAACACTCTGCCGGGTTGCACTACGGGGAAGCGTGTAGGACGAGCAGTAGGTGTTTCCCTGTAGTCTCATTACCGACCATGCCCGGTAGCCGATCATTACCCCACCATCATCTCCCAACGTAAAGAACTACACTTTGAGTGGTGAGGTTTAATCTGCAGCAATCCACGCTTCGGCGTTCGAGATGAGGTTCGCTGCGCGGCCGGCCGGTTCCAAGCTCGCACCTCTCACCTTTAGCGGCACCGCAAACGGGACAGCGCACTGACAGTGGCGTTCGTCGTGCTGGGCGGTTTCTTCATAGCGAACAATGCCGAACGAGTTGAGCCGTAAAAAAGGCCGGACACCGATGAGGTCCAGCCAAGGGTGAAGCGATAAAACCATGAAGTGGAAGCAGTCTATCCTTTCTCGGCCTCGGTGACAGTCCCAGATTGCACACCCTTGATCGCCGCAGCCTGACGCATCGCGGCGTTGCTGGAGCGATAACCGTGGCGGAAGCTGATGGATTGGCTGTACTCAGGCTGATCGCGAAGGCGACGCCCGCCCGATCATGAACAGCTAAATAGAGATGCCCTATGTAACCGGTGTTAGCCGCTCGACGGATTCTTGTGCCCGAGCCAACACTATCAGGGTTATGCCGATAACAACCAGCACAGCCGAGCCTATGAGTTCGACGCTAGCGATCAGCCTAGCGAAAGCCTGCCCTGCCATAAAAACTGCATGGACGAGGCTAGACCATGCCGTGAACCCGATTAGGCTCCGATTCGCCGACGGGTTACGGGACGCAAAGAGCAAGAAGATGCCGAGGGTGACGTACACGCTGAACATCATCGCCATCGCAGGCTCGTGCTTCACAAACAGCACCATGGGATAGACCAACGCGGTAAACAGCAATCCCACCACAACCAACACGACCCTCAGCGCCCGTTCTCGCCACATGGTACCCTCCCTGCGAAATTAGGTCATTGGGCTGAAATGCTAGGCGTAGAGGTACAACAAGTCAATGCGAGACGAGTTGGCGAGTTCTCACGGCTGCATCTTAACCACCACCTTTTCTTCCCTGGAGAACATGCTTGCTATGCCTTTAACTTCTGCCCTGCGCGCTGCACTCGTCGAAGATTTTAATGCCGAACAATTCGCGCCGTTAGATCTCTCAAACTGCCCCAGCCTTGACACCAACCGCCGCCCAAATAGAGTAAGGACCTGCCAGCGACGCGATGCGCAAGATCGGACAGTGGAACACGGCATGGGACCCGTTCTTCGCACTCGATCCGGTATTCACCGACGAATACATGGCGATGGGAGCGGGCATCTACAAGAGTGGAATCATGTCGCCCAAGGAGGTCGAACTCCTCAGCATCGCCCTCGATGCGTCGGTCACCCATTATGTATGCGCTAGAGCACGCGCCGACATATCGAGAATGCATTACAAGCGGGCGCAACCATGGAGGAGATCAAGGAAGTGTTGAAGCTCTGCGTCGTTCAGGGAGTTCAGTCCTTCAACCTGGGTCTGCCCATCCTCGGGGAGGAACTGGAACGCCACTCGTCAAACCAGAGGGCAGCGATCTATGGCGAACTAGGTTGAGTGCGCTCCTGTACGGCCATAAACGTGTCCAACCTCCCGCACCACCCACGACGTAGGCAATCCCAACCTGCCGCATAAAGGTACAGGGACGCAGAATCTCAGCCTTGTCCGCATATGGACTAATTACGACAGTCAGAGGGATAAGCGGTACACTTTCCCCGTGTGGATGTCGAATCTCATCGCGACGGCTATCGTTCTCTTGGCACCCGTAGGACTGATTTATAGCTGGATATTCTATTCGACACGAATGAGTAGGGACCCCAGCAGATGGCATGATCGCGCCACACTTCTCTCGCTCACTCTTGTTTCGCTGGCGGCTCTGCTCTGGCCCGTCATGGCATTGCTCATGCCGCGCGCGGATTGGGGCAGTGGTCTCGGAGTGCGTCATCAGGTTCAATGGGTCGAAGCGTGGCACCCGCCTATCTTGCGAACATTGCTTCTTGCGTTTGTTCTGAGTTTGCTAGGACGCCCCCGCCTGATTGGACCGATTGCGGTTGCTTGTGTCGGCACTGGACTGTTCTGGCTCTCTAGCACGATGCCATAACGTTGGTCAGTTGACTGAGTAGCTGTTGAATTAGCACCCATGGCATAAGCGATTGGCGCCCGGTGTTTTTAGAGTACTGTGCGCGAAATCCATCTTATTCACTCATTGGGGACAAAGAGCGCACGGGTTGACGCAGACAGAGAAAAGCGAGACCGCCAGCTCCCAAGGATGGCGATCCCGCCGTTCCTAAATGAGCAAGGCCAAGCTCTCCCCCGAGGTCGGTCCGTCGGCCCTGCTCGTTCTAAAAGCGATCAATCTCGGTCGTACATGAGCTGGTTCGCCGACGCGACCATGGCCGTGATCCTGCGTGGTTTGAATAAGGTGTTCTGGGTAGAAAGGGGCAGGTTTTTTCCTGATCGATTGGTCTGGGGCGGGAGGAACGGTCTTGAGCCGTCATCTCCGGGATGGAGCCCGGCGCATTCCTTTATGCTACTCCCGCGCATGACACTTTGCTCTGACCGGATGTTCCTTCTTCCGTGTTTCGTTCCCGCGAGAACAGGCAGCGTCAACATCCGGCCAGAAGGGTGCGGAGACCATAAATCTCGGACGCTTCCGTGTTCAGCGATCTTGCAAGGCTAAACATAACAACCTTCGCCCACAGACACTGGCGCGGCTATCATCAAGACGGTGTTGTCGAGGTCGTGCCGTGCTGGCGTTCCGCGCCTAGGCGCAGTTTTTACGTCGCGCACCTGGCGTGCTGGTGCGAAGGACGGGTGTATGAATTTCGTTGGAGATCAGATGGCTGTTCCAGAAGATTGCCAACTCAACACGAGAGAACATGCCGGTCATGTCGTAAATTCTTCGCAGGTAGTTCTTGACTACTGCCGTACTGGTTCCGATCCGCTCTCCGATCTGCTTGTTAGTGAATCCAAGTACCACTAGATCACAGACTCGGATCAGCCGTGGACTCATGTGGACGGGCGTGGAAGTTGGCTGCTCGCGCAACATCGAGATTACGAACCGAATCCGCTTGTGTCTATTCCCCGTTAGCCCGTATCGCAGATAGAGGTGGTTACAATGCGCCTTCACCGCCCTCAGGGACATGCCTAATTCCTGGGCGATCTCTGAGTTGGTTGCGCCTGTCGCCAATAGTGCGGCAACTTGCTCCTCCCTTGGACGCAAGGACGAGTGGAGTTGTGTCATCGTTTCCAGCGCTCCCGAGGACCGAATACTACGGTTGCAGCGGGTGGTACAACTGTAAGTTCTTGTAGTGTCGGCCTTCGGTGGGGGCAACTAATTCTGTGGACCGGCTTGCTTCCTTTCAACCTTCTGCCGAACCTGGCAGAGCTACGAGACAGCGTAGTCAGGCCCGTTTTGTCGAGGGTTATTCATTGCCTAATCCTGGCGGGCCTTGCTCTTCATCTTCATCGAGTTTCCCTGGACCGGAAGACGCAGTGAGCCGGGGGATCAACGGGCGGGTGCATCTTGGCCGAGGCTCGCCCCTTGTAATGGCTTCGAGCCTCCCACTGCTCGACCAGGCGCAGGAAATAGGTTTCCCGTCTGGCAGACTCACGCCGGTTTCCTGCATTTCTTACCATCAGGATTCTGGGATTATTGGCCCCGGAACAGCGGCCTCGCTCTGGTCGAGTCCGCGTGGGGTGGTTCGGTTCCTTCACACCGAGCCGCCCGATTCATCGCATCGCACGATCAGGCACTGCGGCGCTCATCGTCGTGCCGGACGCGGCGCTCTACAACGTAGGGATAGGCGGCAAGGTGTGCGCGTAGGTGTTCCACATACTCGTGCAGACTAATGCGGAGTTCGGCGAGTACCTGTCTTTGTTGACCCTCATCCTTGGAAGCACATAGGTCAGCGCCGAGCTTACGGATTTTATCTTCTGCCCGGCGCATGACCTACTACTGTTAGGGAGGAAAGACGCGGCAGCGCGAGTGTAAGAGTATCCTGACGTATTTCTGCCTGTCTGTACATTTCAAACTGTAGGGCTCCCTACAGTCGGGCCAGTACCCCGCATTCCTCCGCTCTTATCGTGACCAGTGTCTGGACCTTCTTCGGGCTGGGCAGCTCGTGGATGAGGCGGCAGTCTTGGTGCGCGGTCGTAGAATTCACGAACCGAAGGCAAGCTAGGATGGGCCAGGTTGTGCCTCAGTTCGGCGAGGTTCTGTCTACTCAACATCTCCGTTTCGCGCGGATCGGGACGGCGTGCCATGCGGAGCGTTGCACATCTATAGGCGAATAGACTGAGAAACTAGATTGGTCAGGTATTTGCGGTATTGTCCATTAACACGTCGTCCATTACTGTGAGATGGACAGATCCTGGGCGGTCATGGGTTAGCGTCGTTCGCTCCGAGTTCGGCATTCTCGACCCTCTCGACCGCCTTCGTTTTCTGGGTAGGGCCGGTCGTGGGTTAAGCCTAAAATACACATCCCGTTCCGACGCTCTTGCAGACCCTCACGACCGTCCCTAGTTTTTCCGCGCGCGAGAACCTCAACTCGCTTCCTGCTCGCTCTCTTGTTACATCTCGAAGATAATCTGCCGCAGTTCCTCCAGGTCGATGGCGTATGTTTCTGGGTGATAGCTCTCAGCCTTACGCGCCATCATCGGGGTGGAAGACAGGAATGCGACTACGTCGAATGGTTTTGCCATCCGACGATCTTACGCCAGAATGGTTACCGCACAGGCTCCTTCAATACCACAGGCTGGCAGAGGTACAATACGAGCAATATTGGGGTGTGCCTATGTGTTGCGTACGATGCTTATCGCTGAATGAGACGGAAGTGTCTGCGGAGCTGATGATCCATTTTTCCGATCCTAATCACCGCAGCGATCCGGGCTTCCTGATGTTCACGACGGTATTGGTCTGCCTGGATTGCGGCGCTTCCCGGTTCAATACGCCGACCGAAGAATTGTGGCTACTGCGAGAGAGTACTGCACGATCTGAGGCTGCTTAACCAGGGCTGACCATCTGAGCTTGTCCCGACAGCACGGAGCTGAGAAACTGCCTGCCGTCAAGAACGGCGTCCACGGCGGGCAGTAGGTCCCTTCTGGCGCGCAGCTTCGTTACGTGGCGCTTCGCACCGATCCTGAACGCTTCCCGCACAAAATACTAACTGGACTCTTGGGTAACAAAGACGATTCTGGATGCAGGACAGTGTGTGCGCATTTGTCGCGCCGCTTCGAATCCAGCTCGGAACGCGGAAGTCTTTGTCGTTGATCGGGCGAATCACATCCTCTTTCAGCCTCTGCTCTATCAGTGGCGACAACCGTGCTTTCTCCTGCTCAAATAGCGTCTCCGATCCGTGGACTTCTGAAAAATCAGAGAAATACGACCGTGGTCCTTGGCGAAGTCAATAAAGATGCAAAGAGTGTTTACGTCAGCAATCAGGATCAGAAGGATATTCCCCTCCGCTATGACATTTTGGTTATCGCAACAAGGGGTCACGCACAGTTACTTTGGCAGCCCTCCAATTCCAGACCAAGTGCGCTTCCCGCTATCGATGCCAGGTTGCTGCCGATCATCCCGCCGATAGGACCGCCCACGAAAGTGCCGAGAGCGCCTCCGGCGATGGGCAGAGCCGTTTTGGCTACGTCCTTGAGAACTCCGCCCAACGCATGTCCGATCGGCGAATTCACGATCTTGCAAAGAGTGGATCCAATGCCGCCGATCAGATCCCCGAGGAATTATTCCAACTCGTCCTCGTTCGCAACTTCCAGAAATTCGGCTGCAAGTTCCATCTCTTCGCTGTCAGTGAGGACACCGCTCCGGTGCTTTCTGTGAAAATGCCCCCGCGGGACCTCCGTAGAATTCCATCTGAGGCGAATAGTCGGTAAGTGGATTCGAGTATGTGCTCATGGTCCCGCACCCTTCCTTGTCGATCTGCAACCGGCCGCCGCTGCTGCAGAAGTCTGAAGCATTAGTTCAATCTTGGTACGCAGGCAACGTTGCCCGACATCTGCCATTCTGAAACGCTGAAAATTCGGGAAATGTTGATGAATAGTGGCGAAGCGCGTTTCGCTTTCACCGCGAAGGTAGGATGTTTGAGCGAAGCACGCTTCGGATAAATGAAGTCTGGTGGGCGCTTTTGTTTGCTCGCCGCGGTTCTCAGTGATTAGGGTGTAATGGCAATTACTCGCAGAGGACTGCCGGAGCCGCCGACGATTTTCAAAGGCGCGGCGATGACGATGGCACCGGTCGGCGGAAGCTGATCAAGGTTGGAAAGACTTGCCAGCCCAAACTTGCCGCTGCCGTGCATCAGATAGTGGTTCGGGAATGGGGGATCAAAGGTGGCGGCCTGACCGGCATCGGTCCCCACCGTTTCCACGCCGACGCCCAGCACATCCCGCTCCTCGGCGAGGAGGGCAGAGCTTTCCTTGGCCAATCCGGGAGTGTGGGGTCCATTTTCCTTCAGGTTGATATAGTCCTTGGGATCGGTCCGCTTCGACCAGTCCGTACGTAACAGAACCCATGCGCCCGCCGGAATAATGCCATGCTGTTCTTCCCACTGGAGGATTCGCTCGGGCGTCAGCAGATAGTCTGGATTTCTTGCCCCATCCGCACTGATGTCGATCACACACGCAGGTCCGACGAATTTCTTCGGCGGAATGCGATCCACGGTGTTGTCCGGAAGGTCTTTTCCCGAGACCCAGTGGACCGGAGCATCGAAATGGGTACCAGTGTGCTCGCCGGTCTCGAAGGCATTCCAGTACCAAGCGGGACCGCGCTCATCGTAGTTCGACAGTTCCCAGATCTTGAACGCGGGTGTGTTGTTCCACTGTGTTGGCAGCGGAAGCAAGGGCGTCTGCGGACTTAAGGGCTGGGTTAAATCCACGACCCGCAGCCGGCCTGCGGCAAGTTCCTCGATCAGTGTCGCCAAGACGAGAGACATTGAGGCTCCTCAAGAATATTTTCGGCAGACACTCCATGTTCGCCTGAGCGCGGTCTGAACGCCTTCGTTATCGCGCTTTAAGCGACTGGATATGCCGGCGGAATTGAAACCGATTTTCTAGCAACGACAGGTCTGTGACGTAGGCCGCCGGGCCCTTGGCTACGACCTTGGCAATGATCGTCGTCAGTTCGCTGCCCCGCATGGCGTCGGTAATCGCGGCATTAAAACTCTCCACACTTCGGACTGTGGTCACTCGGGGAACGCCGGCGGCGCGGGCGATGCCTTCCAGATCCGTGCCGGTGCTCGTTGCCGTCGGGAAACCGCCGACGGAGAGCAAACTTTCGTTGTCGAAAACTACGTGGACCAGTTTCTTCGGGCGATAACGTGCCATTGTGCTCAGGCTGCCAAGGTTCATCAAGAGTGAGCCATCGCCATCGAAGACAATCACTCTCTGTTCGGGCAGGCACAGAGCCAGACCCAACCCGGTCGAAGAGGCCAGCCCCATCGCATGTTGCAAGTAAAAGAAATTGGGACGGTGGCCCAGGGAGTGCAGTTCAGCCGCGACGGCTCCCATGATCGTGACGACAAGACAGTTCTCCAGTTGCGAATAAACCGACCGCAGACAATCGAGACGGAGCATCACTCCTCCCACATCAGGTCGCGCGTCAAGAGAAGGGCGACAGGCTGCAAACTGCTTTCGGCGAGAGTTTGCGCTTGCCGAATGCGTTTTCTGACGGTGTCTAACGCGTCGAGAAAAAAGTACGGGATACGCAAAGCTCGCAAGAGCGGCTCCGTAACATTGCCGCCCTGGGTTTGCCACGGATCACGCTCCCCCAAAGAACCACGGTAGCTGATGAGCATCAAGAGAGGGATCTTGTACAAATGTGCGAAAGACACGATTCCGTTAATGGATGCCAGGAAACCGTGGTTCTGCATCAGCATGGCCGACTTGACTCCTGCAAAGTGTGCTCCGGCCGAGATGCCGACCGCTTCTTCCTCCTTTGCAAGTCGTACCAGAATCATTTCCGGGTCCTCGTCCGCCAACCGGATGAGATGTACCAACCAGGTTTCCGGCAGAGCCGAGACCAAGCGGATGTCGCACTCCTTCATGGCGTCATAGATCAGCTTGGAATTGGTCGCGGATACGGGCATGGGGTTGCTTTCAGGTTGACGAGTTGTTGCAGCGGAGTATAGGTTTGGCGCTAGTCAATTTGCAAGGCTGCCACAGCCGACTTTGAGATGTAGCCAGGAGCAAGATTTGGAGGCCCGGTTCCAACGTGTTCTCAACCCCGAGGTTCCCTCCGCATCGAGTGCGACCTTCCCCATTGAAACCGTACGTGCTGCTTTTCCAGCACTGGCCCGGTCCCCGGCCTTCATCTTTTTTGATAATGCGGCGGGCGCGCAGGTTCCACAGATCGTACTGGACGCGGTAAATCATCATCTCCTCGAGTGCAATGTGCAGCGGGGCGGACGCTACGCGAAAAGCCGCGAAGTGGACGAGATGATTTTGCGTGCACGCCACAGCGTTGCTGATCTTGTGAACGCTCGCGATGCGCGCGAAATCGCGTTTGGCATGAACGCCACCTCCTTTATTCGTATGGTGAGTCTGGCGATCGGCCAAACCCTCGGTCACCGGAACGAAATTGTCGTAACCGACATGGACCACGAGGCTAACGTGGCGACCTGGCTGGCGTTGGAGCGGTGCGGAGCCAAGTTTTCCTGGTGGAAAATGAGGGACGATGGGAATCTGCATGTGGACGACCTCATCCCCATGGTGTCTTCGGCGACGCGCCTCGTGGCGTGCACGCTGGCTTCGAATGCCATCGGCTCGATTGTGGATGTGGCGGCGGCAGCTAAAGTGGCACACGCGTCCGGGGCTGAGATCTTTCTCGATTCCGTACATTTCGGTCCTCACGGGCTGATCGATGTGCAAGCCTTTGACTGCGATTACCTGGTGTGTTCGGGCTACAAGATCTTCGGCCCCCACATGGGGTTTCTGTGGGGGCGGCGCGAACTGCTGGAAAAGCTCCCGACCTTCCGTGAGGATTTCATCCCCGACGAGCCCCCCGGAAAAATAGAGGCGGGGACCTTTGTATACGAAAATGTGGCCGGGATGGATGCTGCGATTAGCTACCTGGAAACTCTAGGCCGAAGCATGGCGGGGAACGACGCAACGACGAAATCAGAATCCAGACGGTCTGCTCTGCGACGTGCGTTCCAGGGAATCCGAGTCTACGAAGAATTTCTTTCGCTCGAAATGCTGCGGGTGCTTAACGATTGCGGTGCCGTGATCTACGGCGTGTCGGAGGCAGAGCGCATCGGTCAACGAGTGCCAACGATTGGCTTCAACTTGCCGAACGCGCCGCCCTCCAGAGTCGCCGACGAGTTCGCGAAACAGAATATCGGGGTGCGCGACGGCCACATGTATTCGCCGCGGCTCATGATGCGACTCGGGCTCCCCAAAGAGACTGGCGCGGTCAGAGCATCCTTGGTTCACTACAATACGGTCCAAGAGGTGCGCAGATTCGGAAGTGTACTGGCTGAGATCAAAGAATCATGCTGACCGACACTCAAATCCGGGAGATTCGTTCTCGCTTCAAAATCTTCCAACACAAAATCTATCTCAACAGTTGCTCGCAGGGACCGCTATCCGATGCCGTGCAGGCCGGCCTGGAAGATTTCGTGGCGGGCTGGCACGAGCAAGGCTCGCCGTGGGAGCTTTGGGTGAATCAGTACAACGCGGCGCGAAGTGCCTTTGCCCGATTCATCAACGCCAGCCCAGATGAAGTTGCGATCGTGACCAGCGTGTCGGCAGGCATCAATGGCGTCGCCAGCGCGCTGAATTTCCAGCAACGGAAGAAAGTTGTAATGGGAGAGTTCGAGTTTCCAACGATGGGCCATGTTTGGCTAGGGCAACGTGTTCGAGGCGCGGAGGTGCAATTTGTGAGTTCAGAAGGCGACCGCATTCCAGCAGCCAATTACGAAAAGATGGTCGACCGGAATACGCTTATCGTGCCGCTCACCCACGTCTGTTTCAAGAACGGATTTCGTTCTGACGTAGACGCCGTCACGCAAATTGCGCATCGCGCCGGGGCGCTTGTAATGCTCGATGACTATCAGGATTGCGGAACCCGCCCCATTGACGTCAAAGCTCAGGATCTGGACTTTTTTGTAAGCGGAACCCTCAAATACCTGCTCGGTCCTCCTGGCCTGGCTTTCATGTACATACGCAAAGAGCTCATTTCATCGCTGGTTCCAACAGTGACTGGATGGTTTGCACAGGCAAACCCGTTTGCCTACGACCCGAAACTGTTCGACTTATCTCCCACAGCGCGAAGATTCGAGTCAGGTTCTCCATCGGTACCCAATGTCTACGCCGCGTTGCCCGGATTTCAACTGCTGCAAGAGATCGGTTTGGAGAACGTGGCAGGCCACATCAAGAAACTCGCACAATCGCTATTGAGTTACGCCCACGACCTGGGCATCCGCGCCAAAACGCCCGCTGATAGCGCCGGGCCACTGGTGGTATTGCAGTGCAAAGATTCAACTCCGCTCGTGCAGAAACTCGCCGAGAGTAACATCGTCGCGTCGAATCGTCACGACGGACTGCGGATATCGTTTCATGTGTACAACACGCTGGAAGATGTAAAGGCGGTCGTGGAAGTTCTAAAAAAGAATATCGATCTTATGGTCCTTGACCCTGCCAGCGTTGGCAGCTATGACTGAACAACGTTCAGCGGCTGGGGCCGTGCTTGCCGGTGAGACGCCTCCGACGCCGGAAGTCGAAGGTCTTCACCGCCGGTTGGGGCAACGGCAACTCACCATGATGGCCATTGGCGGCGCCATCGGTGTGGGTTTGTTTTTGGGAAGCAGTGTCACCATTCGCCTCGCTGGACCAGCCGTCATTCTGTCCTATCTTCTGGGGGCGGGCATCGCACTGATCATGTCCTATGCGTTGGCGGAGATGGCGGTGGTCCATCCAGTCGCCGGTGCCTTTGGAGTGTACGCGGAGAAGTACCTGAATCCCTGGGCCGGTTTTTCGGTTCGAGCTACCTACGGAGTCGCACAAATTATCGCCATCGGCGCTGAAGTCACCGCCGCCGGCATCTATATTTCTTTTTGGTTTCCGAATGTTCCGCAGTGGATTTGGGTCGTGTTGGTTTCGGCTACTCTGGTGGCACTCAATTGCATGCAGGTGAACCGCCTGGGTGAGTTCGAATATTGGTTCGCAACGATCAAAGTGGCGGCCATCGTCGCCTTCATCATTGTCGGAATATCTTCGATTCTTGGCGCTGGTTCCCGCGGCGCGATTGGTTTGGCCAACTTGACCCAGCACGGAGGATTCTTGCCCGAGGGATGGAAAGGAGTCTGGCTTTCGCTCACCATCACAGTTACCAGTTACATGGGAGTGGAAATTATTGCTGTCACAGCGGGAGAGGCCGAGCATCCAGAAGTTACGATTCCCCACGCCATGCGAAGCATTGTGTGGCGGCTCATTTTGTTCTATGTTCTGGCGATCGCGATTATGGTGACGATGGTTCCCTGGAACCAGACCGGTGCTTCGTCCACCCTTTCGGGCAGCCCTTTTGTAACGGCATTCGCGGCCGCGCATATACCGTTCGCTGCCGCGATCATGAACTTCGTGGTGCTGACCGCAGCATTGTCGAGTGTGAATACGAACCTTTACCTTTCTACGAGAATGCTTTTCTCGCTTGGTCGAGGCGGATATGCCCCAGAATGGATAGGCACAGTGAGCCGCAACGGGGTGCCGCATCGCGCGCTGCTGGCTTCAACCGCAGGGATCATTGCCGCCATTCTGCTGGCCATCTTTGCGCCTAAGAACGCTTTCCTCATGCTCTATGGGACGGCAGTAGCCGGAATGCTTTTCGTGTGGTTAGTGATTCTCAATTCGCACCTCCGTTTTCGCAAGGCCATTACGCGCGAGCGGTTATCGAGCTTGCCCATGCGCTTGTGGGCCCACCCGCTGTTTACGGTCGTAGGCATTTTATTACTGGCTGCGATCTCGGTCACCACCTTCTTCGTCGACGGATTGCGATGGTCGGTTCCAGCATTTGCTGTTTTCTTGGGACTCATCTCACTCTTTTACATGCGTAGCCGGCGGCGCAACACGATTTAGGAAAGCGCCTCCCTCGTGGTTTACCAGAACATCTTGCGAGGAGAAACGAAATGGCCGAAGCCGGTGAAGCGGTCTATTCTTTGCTCCGCCAGCAATTCAAAGGTGAGTTGCTTCGCCCGGGTCAAAGCGGGTTCGAAGACGCGCGCGCTATCTGGAATGGCATGGTAGCTAAGACGCCAGGCCTCATTGCGCGCTGCGCAGATGTGGACGACGTGCAGAGGGCGATCCGGGCCGCCTCTGAGACCGGAATCCTGACTGCTGTCCGCTGTGGAGGACATAGTCTTGCGGGATTTAGCACGTGCGATGGCGGGTTGGTGATTGATCTTTCGCGAATGCGCCAGGTCACGGTTGATTCCCGAGGCGCGCCGGGCTCGGATCGCCGGAGGTTGCCTGTTGGGGTCGATTGATAACGCAACCCAGAAAGCAGGACTGGTCTTTCCCTCCGGCGTCGTCTCTCACACCGGAGCTTCCGGACTGATCCTGGGCGGAGGCACCGGATGGCTCACTCGGCGATTTGGATTGTCCTGCGACAACGTCGAAGGGTTCACTCTCGTCACTGCAGATGGCTCCGTCGTGCGCTGCAACGCAAAAGATAACCCGGATTTGTTTTGGGCTCTCCGCGGCGGCGGCGGCAACTTCGGAGTGGTGACAGAATTCGAAGTGAAACTCCATCCGCTTACGTCTGTTGTGCTGGCTGAAGGCCTATCTCCCGAGTCCGACATTCGGGGCCTCCTTGAATTCTGGAGAGACTTCATGGCCGATGCGCCAATTGATTTAAAGTGGAATATTGATCTTCGCCTCGCCCCGCATACAAATAATATAAGGTACCCATTGAACTTCGCGGACGTCCCGTGGCCAGCAGTTCCTTGATTTGGACAGGCGATCCCGAAGCCGGGCGTCCCTATCTACAGCACGCGCTTTCCATGTGCAGCCCGGATTCCGTGAGCAGCAGGATTGTTTCGTTTCTGAACTTGCAAACCATGGCGGATTCCGACTTCCCCCACGGCCGTCGCTATTACACAAAGTCCGGTTATTTCACTTATCTCGACGACAACACGTATTGATCGCCTGCTGGAAGCAGTCGTCTCGATTCCGTCATCAGAAACTCAAATTGAGCTGGCCTATCTTGGTGGCGCCGCGACGCAGATCGGCGCCGACGAAACCGCATTCGGCGATCGCAGCGCTCCTTTCATCATGAATTTGCTGGCGAACTGGGCGGAGCCATCCGCTGATGACGGCAATGTTGCCTGGATTCGCGGAATCTTCAATAAACTTCGACCCGCAATGAAACCAGGGGTTTACGTGAATTTCATGAGCGGCGATGAACAGGACCGCGTGCCTGAGGCTTATCACGAACGATGGGACCGCATCGTAGAGGTTAAGTCGCATTATGATCCCAACAACTTCTTCCGGCTGAATCAGAACATTTCGCCGCGGAAACTCGCGCGAAAGACCTCATCGTTAAGACACAGCCAAGGCGAAGTGTTGAGCGAATAGAAGAATCGTGCGCCAGGGGGACACATATTCATTTGTAGCCGGAAATATGACTGCGGAAAATTACATTCCTGTAATGATAATTTCACGGTATCTTCACCTGCCTTTAACACGCATCCCCTAGTCTTTTTCGGCTCGCAACAATTAAGATTCTGAGGCTCAGGGGGGCGGATGCAACGCGCTACAGAATGGATCTTCGAACTTCCTGGCTGGAATCTCGATCGCGCGATCCGACCGCGCTTTCTTCTAGCGGTACTTTCTCTATGTCTAGCGCCCCTTTCATCGGCGCAGATCGATCGTGCGGGGCTGAGCGGTACCGTCACCGATCCTTCGGGCCGTGTCTTACCGCACACTCGGGTCACTGCCGTGCAGGTTGCGACCACTTTGCAGCGCACGGCCATTTCCTCTGCTGCCGGGACATATGATATCCCTGAGTTGCCGGTTGGAAATTACAAGATCACGTTTGAGCATGAGGGATTTAAGTCGCTCACGTTTGTTGATGTCGAAGAAGTGGTCGGCCGCACGCGAACCCTGAACGCGACGCTACAGGTTTCCGGCAAGGAGGAACGGGTGGAGGTTTCTGCTAGCTCCGCAGAAATCGATAAGACTTCGGATGCCCTAGGCGGCCGAATCGAGCAGGAGCAGGCTAAACGAGTTGCCGCTCAACGGACGCAACTGGGCGACGCTCACTGCACTGGTGCCTGGCGCGGTCGATACGGGAGGTAGTAATCAGCGGTCTGTTCGATTTGCCGGCCGAGGACGGGATGACGATAACTTTACGTACGACGGCATCGATGCGACCAACATCGTCAATCAGCCGCAGCAGCCTTATGTCCGGCTAGCCATTCCTCTTGACACTATCCAGGAATTTCGCATCGACTCCATGCTCGCGACCGCCGAAGGCGGAGCGACCGGAGGCCCGCAGCTGGCCGTTACTTCTCCTTCGGGAACAAATCAGTGGCACGGGAACGCGTTCGAGTTTTATCGCAACAACGCCTTCGACGCTTAGCAGCCAGTTCCCATCGTCACCACACCGCAACAGCCGTTTCACCTGAATCAGTTCGGAGGCTCAGTCGGCGGTCCTCTCGTTCGCGAGAAAACCTTCATCTTCCTCGCCTATGAAGGCTATCGGCAGCATTGGGGATTTCCCCTGCTCGGCTACGTGCCGAGCGCCTTCATTTCGCTCTCAAGTCGCAACCGATTCTCCGGCTCTGATTCCCATTCTTGACGCCTATCCCCAAAGCGATATCTCGACCAGCGATCCCGACATCAACCAATTCACGAGCGAAGGCCTGCAGGTTGTGACGGAGAATTCCGCCATGTTGCGGCTCGACCAACGCCTCTCCGAAAAAGCTACAGCATTCGTTCGGTTCAATATCGATCGCGCAGTCAACACTCAGCCGTTGGCCAGTTCGGGGAACTATCTTGCGGACCGCCAACAGCTTACCTCTGCCCCGGTAAATGGGGCCATCGAGCTGCTGCACGTTTTTTCACCGACGCTGGCGAATGAATTCAAGTTCGGATTCAATCGCGGTACCGCCGACACCACCGACATCAACACCACCGGCATTCCTTATGCCGTCTCCGTCTCCGGATTCACCACGCTCAACAACAACCGCTTCAGCGACGGGCGATCGGTAATTCGTTTTCCGAAATCGACAACCTGACCTGGGTGAAAGGCCGGCACACGATCGAAGGCGGGAGCTGAAATCCGGCGCATTCAGTTGAACCAAGGAAATACGGAAGCCGGAACGGTGGTATTCGCCTCCACCGCCTCCTTCGACGCCAACCAAGTCAGCACGGCCAGCCTCAATGGGGCGCTTCCCGTCAATGGCTTGCGCAAGACGCAGTATTACGGCTACCTGCAGGACGAATTCAAAGTGACGCCCCAACCTCAACCTCAACCTGGGCGTCCGCTACAGCTTCTTCAATATTTTTCATGAGGTCCAAGGCCGCGCCAATCCCTTCGATTTCGCGACCTGCGGACCGCAAGGCTTTTGCGGAGTAGGCGCCAGTTTCGGCCAGCCCAATTACGGCGACATCGATCCGCGCATTGCATTGGCCTGGTCTCCCGGCAAGAAGTGGGCGTTCGGTCATTCGCGCAGGCTACGGCCTCTATCACGAAGACGGCCAGCTCGACGATCAGAACCTCCCGATCAGCAACGAGGTCTTTGCGTATTCGCTCTCTAATAAAACCATTCCGAACTTGAGTTACCCAATCGATCCATTTCTGGCGACTACCACCGGAATTGTCTCTCCTCGTGATCGATGATCGTCGACGCAAAGACACATATGTCGAACAGTGGGGATTATCGGTTCAGCAGCAACTGCCCGCTGATTTCCTCGGAACGGTGTCGTATGTGGGCAGCAAGGGCGTTCATCTACTCACTCTCTCGGAAGTGAACGTGGTCGATGCTGCGACCGGAACTCGTCCCTATCCGACGTTTGGCCAGGTGAGTTGGCGCGGAACCAAGAACAACAGCAACTACAATGCCCTCTCAGTGGCCGTGAGGCGTTCCTTCTCCCGGGGCTTCCTGCTCTCGGCCAACTACATGTGGTCGCATGAAATCGATGACGGCTCTGACGGGAGCGGCGACGGCGATTCGCTGGTCCCCCAGAATGTAGCCTGTCAGTCCTGTGAGTGGGCCTCCGGCATCTGGGACGTGCGTCACGTGTTCAATGCCAACTTTGTTTATGATCTTCCTTTCGGCCGGGGTAAGAAATTCCTGAGCGAACCCGGCTTCGGGCGGGCGGTAGCCGGCGGCTGGGAAGTCACATCCACGCTGATGGCACGCACCGGATTCCCGATCAACGTTCTCGTAAGTCGTTCGTCGTCTTCCGTTCCTGACGGCAACACGACTGATCAGCGTCCCGACATCGTGCCTGGCGTTTCACTGACTCCCACAGGAGGCGCCACGATCGGTCAGTGGATCAATCCGGCAGCCTTCGCTGTTCCCGCCGCCGGCACATTTGGCGACGCTCCGCGGAACATTGCTCGTGGGCCGGGAGCCTGGCAAATGGACTTTGGCGTCGGGAAACGCATCACGCTTTCCGAGGCCACGAGCCTTGAGTTTCGTAGTGAATTCTTCAATATCTTCAACCATCCTCAGTATGGATTGCCGCAGGCCACCTTCGGGGTGCCCGGTTTCGGCACCATCACTCAGACGGTCAACACCACCACACCGGTCAGCCCGGTCGGCTCGGGAACTCCGCGCGAGATTCAACTTGCGCTCAGGCTGGTCTTCTAAATGGTTGTGGTAAAGCAGAGCCGATCCGATGGGGTTGTCGTATCGCTCTGAACTGAGAGTGTGTACATCGGTGAACGGTTTATCGCAAAATTCACTTGTTTGGCAGATCATGGTCGGTGACAATTTGCGCTGGCGATTCCGATGGGCCGCGCTATAGCTTCTACGCAAGGTTCGCGTCATGTCCCAGTCTCCAAATCCGGCCACGCCGCAGCAGGTGGCGCCTCTACTTGCGTTGGCCGCCAAATTCCTCCGGGCCGGGCGACCAGCGGATGCGATCGCGCCGCTGCGCGATGCAGCGTTGCTGCAGCCGTTCAATCCCGTGATCCATCACGATCTCGGCCTCGCCTGCCTCGAGGTTGGCAGCGTTCCGGATGCTATCGCCGCATTGCAGTGGGCCGTCGCCAGCAACCCGCGCTACGCCGATGCACATTTCCGCCTGGGAATTGCCTTGGAGAAACTCGGCAACATCGGCGGGGCAATCGTTGCGTACGACCGCGCCGCTAAGCTGCTGCCATCATTGACCGAGGCGTGGTTCCGCGCCGGTGCTTTGGTCTACGAACTGGGCCATCGCGAGGAAGCGATCGGCTGTTTCCGCCGCGCGGCAGCGACCGGAGGTACGAGCAGCTTCGGGCGTCTGGGCAAGGCGCGGGCTCTGCTGGCCGAGGGTCGCAATCACGAAGCCGAACAGGTGCTGCGACAGACGCTGGAACTCGATCCGAAGAATGCCATGGCGCATGATCTTCTGGGCAATTTGTTCTCTGAGATTGGCCGTTTCGTGGAGGCTCGAGAATGCTTCCAACGCGCGATCGCGATCGCGCCGCTGCTGGCCGGAAGCTACTACGATCTGGTCCGGTGTCGCCGCGTCACAGGCGAAGACGACGGTCTGCTGCAACGGATGGAAGCCGCCCTGCCCACGCCGGGGCTGGAAGCAGCCCAACGCCTGCGGCTTCACCTCGCGATCGGCAAGGCGGCGGACGATCTCGGCGACTACGCCTTGGCCATGCAGCATTTCGACGCTGCCGACTGCGTTCGCCGGGACTCTATGTCGTTCGACTCGACCGCCTTCTCCATCGAGATCGACCGCCTGATTGCCCGCTGCACACCTGAATTGATCGCGCGGGCGCCCGAACTTGGCAGCAACGATGCGACGCCGGTGCTGATCATCGGCATGCCGCGGTCCGGCACAACTCTCGTCGAGCAGATCGTCTCCATGCACCCCGAGGTCGGAGCGGGCGACGAGTTGAATTTTTGGAACGAGCGTGGGGTGGCATGGCATCGCTCGGGTGCCGCCGGGGATGAGAGGCCGTTCCTCGCCAGGGCGGCAACAGACTATCTCGGCGTGCTTCGAGCGATCGCACCGAAGGCGTCGCGAGTGACCGACAAAATGCCGTTCAACTTCCTCTGGGCCGGGCTGATCCACGTGGCATTCCCGCGCGCAATCATCATCCATTGCCGCCGCGCTGTGGTCGACACGGCGCTGTCGATCCATCAAACTCATTTCCATCCGGGCCTGGCCTTTCCGACCGGAGGTGCTGAGCTGGTTGCGTATTTCCGCAGCTATCAGCGGCTGCTTGACCATTGGCGGAGCGTGCTTCCGGCGGATCGCTTCATCGAAGTGGATTACGAGGACCTGACCCGCGCGCCCGAACCGGGCATCCGGCGGATCATTGCGGCCTGCGGCCTGGCGTGGCATGACGCGTGCCTGCGCCCCGAATCCAATCCGCGGGCTGTGAAGACCCCCAGCAAGTGGCAGACTCGCCAGCCGATCTATCGCACCTCCGTGGCGCGCTGGCGACGATACGAACCCTGGTTGGGTCCCCTGCGTGCGCTCGTCGATGACAAGTCGGAACTGGACACTGGTATTTCGCGATCGTGATTGGGCCGAAGGAGCCACCCCCACTGGAAGACACAAAGACAACGTCCACGAAAAAGACGCTGCTTAACATGGAGTTGCAGCCCTGAGGAAAAATCGGCCAATGTAACAGAAATTTCACCTGATCGTAACAGAGCTGTCACGACGCGTCTGTTAGGTTGGGGCAACGATGTTCGGGAGTGTAGTGCGAGTACTGCATTTTCTTTCCGGTTTGTATTCTGAGCTGATTACCCAAATCCGGCGGAGTTTATGAGACTTCTGGTTATCGAAGATGAAACCAAAACTGCCAAGTTCCTTCAGAAGGGACTCGGGGAAAACGGCTTCGTTACTGATGTGGCAGGCGACGGGCTGGACGGGCTCCACATGGCACAAGAAGTGGAGTTCGATCTCATCATACTGGACGTCATGATTCCGAGCCTGGATGGCTGGCAAGTTCTGATCCGATTGCGCACTTCTGGCCGTCAGATGCCAGTGCTTTTTCTGACCGCCCGCGACGCGGTTCACGAGCGGGTTCGAGGATTTGAGCTGGGCGCCGACGATTACCTGGTGAAACCATTCGCCTTCTCCGAATTGCTGGCGCGCGTGCGCTCCCTGTTGCGCCGTAGCCCTGCTCGCGCGCAGGAGGCCATCCGCTTGGCCGACCTCGAAATCGATCTGCTGCGTCAGCGCGCCACGCGAGCGGGCCAACGGCTGGAGTTAACGGCCAAAGAATTCCTTCTGCTCTCGGTGCTCGCGCGCCGAGCGGGTGAAGTACTGTCGCGAACGTTGATCGCCGAGTCGGTCTGGGACATGAATTTTGATAGCGACACCAACGTCGTTGACGTGAACGTGCGAAGGCTGCGTAGCAAAGTGGACGATCCCTTTCCTCTCAAGTTAATCCATACGGTTCGGGGCGCCGGCTATGTCATGGAATCTCAGGCGTAGATTCGAGCAGGCGTCGCGGTTCTGGGGTACTCTTGCCTTCCGCCTGACCGCCTGGTATGTGCTCGCCGGCTTGGCTCTGGTCGTTCTCGCCACTGCCAGTCTCTATTTCTTACTGGTTACGGAACTGCAAAAAAGCACGGACTTGTTTCTGGCCGACAAACTGAATGTGCTCCGCACGATGCTGCGGGATCGCCCGGATGACTGGGACGCTCTGCGCGAGGAGATTGAACTGGAGTCGGCCGCCCGAATATACCAGCAATTCTATATCCGCCTTCTGGACGGCCAAAATCTTCCACTTTTGACGACTCCGGGAATGGAGCAGCAACTAAACCTTGCGCAATTGACCTCCAAAACCCAAGGCCACCCGCAACGCGCTGAGCGCATGCAGGGAAGAAATGGCCGCCTGTTTTTTATCATGAGCGCCGCCGTGGCCGTAGGCAGTTCCGATCAAACCGATACGGTGCAGATCGCGGTCGATGTGTCGCAACAGGAGGCATTGCTGGCGCGGTATCGGCAGCGGTTTTGGGTCATCCTCCTCGGTACGCTGGCAATCTTTCCCCTCGTCGGATATCAGATCGCACGCCGCGGCATTCGGCCAGTAAGAGATGTGGCGACGACAGCCCGCCACATCAGTTCAACGAACCTGCACGAACGCATTCAGCCGGAAGGATATCCTTCCGAACTTGCATCTCTGGCCTTCACTTTCAACGAAATGCTGGATGGCCTGGAAGAGTCTTTCGACCGGATCTCCAGATTCTCCGCCGATATTGCCCACGACCTGCGAACTCCCGTGAACAACATCCGTGGCGAGGCGGAAGTAGCTCTGGCTCGTGCGCGAACTGTCGACGAATATCGGGAAGTTTTGGGTTCGTGTTTGGAAGAAGCCGTGCGGCTATCAGACCTCATTGGCGATCTCCTGTTCCTCGCCCGCGCGGAAAGTCCGCTTGCCCACCTGCACCGCGAGAGTATCAACGTCGGTGAATTACTTTCGGGTATTCGCGAATATTACGAGGCTCCAGCGGCCGACCGGGGTGTCTTTCTTTCCACCGTGGTGCCCAATGAACCCTTGTTTGTGCAATTGGACCGCAGTCTTCTGCAGAGAGCTGTGGGCAACCTCGTTTCGAACGCTTTAGCACACACGCCGCCGGGAAAATCCGTGGTGCTGGGCGCCTCCGTCGAACCCTCATCCCTCCGCATTGAGGTCTCTGACGCCGGGGTGGGGATTCCCGCGGAGGCGTTGCCGCGGGTATTCGACCGCTTTTTCCGAGTGGATGAGTCGCGTTCTCAGGCCTCAGGGGGAACTGGGCTGGGACTAGCCATCGTTCAAAGCATTATGCTGCTCCACGGCGGGAATGTGGAAATCGCGAGCAAGGTTGGGCAAGGAACGCAGGTAACTCTCCGGTTGCCGGTATCGCCCGCTGCTTGACGGAGTTCCAACATGACAAAAATGTAATCTCCTCGTCATGGTGCCGTTACAGGCCGCCTGTTAGGGTTCGGTCCTACCCTGTGCGAGGCGGGCTCGTCGTATCTCGACCCCGACACTTGCACGGCCGATCCCGGTTGAGTGATGAAAACAATTCAAGGAGGAAAACGGCACATGTCTCGGAAAAGGTCTCAAAAAACATTTCGAAATAGGTCTCGAAATAAGTCTCGGGTCAACCATCTGCGTCCGCTCGCTGGCCTGCTGGCGGCGGGGCTAAGCCTTCCGGCGATCGCCGCTGCTCAGTCCGTGCCGTACCCGACCTACGCCGCCGGCCCGCAACCGAACGGTTCGTGGGTAGTCAGTTCTGGCCAAGTCATCAACCCGTCTGGCTTGCAAGTCGATCTCGGCATCCGGGTGCGCGCGAAGGCCATCGCGCTTAACCCCAATCTTCGCAGTCACACCGCCGCAGTCCTCACCTTGGGGGCGACGGAGGCTGTCGAGGTATTCGACACCAACACCGGGGTTGTCCTGCAGGACTACATCGCGCTCGGACGAGATTCGCATGGCAGCTATAACGGCATAGCCTATTCTGCGGACGGCAAGCACTTGGTGTTCAGCCAGGACAGCAGCAATGTCACAATCGCCAACGTCTCGGAAGAGGGCTTGCTGGAAGACGAAGCACAGGTCAGCGTGCCGCCGAACAATTCTTTCATCAAGTGCTTTCCCAACAGCCCTGCGGGCTCTTATGCCATACCCTGCGGAACGTTCTATACTCCGAGCACCTCCTATCCCGGCGGGGTAGCGCTCTCAAAGGATGGCAAGAGCGCCTACGCCCTGCTAAGCCAGAACGATACACTCACCAAGATCGATCTGACCGCGAAGCCGCCGAAGCAGAGTCATCAGATCCGTGTTGGCAACGCGCCGCACAGCATCGTGATCGACAACACGGGCACGACCGCTTACGTCAGCAACGAGGGTGGTCGGGCCGCTACCGAGGCCGATTTCCAGATCTTCTCGGCCGGCACCGAAATCGTCGCCGACCCGGTGGTGGGCGCCGCGATCACCGGTACCGTTTCTGTGGTTGATCTAGCCACGATGAAGGTCACCGCTACCATCTCGACAGGTCTACATCCTACCGGAATGGCGTTGTACGGACGGTCGCTGTTGGTCGCCAATACCTACAGCGACAGCATCTCAATTATCAACACGGCAACCAACGAGGTGTCGCGGACGATCCCCCTTGGTTTGCCGATCGGAGTGCCGGGCTCGGGCGAGCCAGCCTATGGCGCCGCGCCGAACTCGATCGCCGTTGATGCCAAGAGAGGCGTTGCCTACGTCGCGCTTTACAATGCCAACGCGGTCGGCGTGGTCGACCTGAGCAACGGGGCGAAGAATCCCGTCAAGGGCATGATCCCGGTAGCCTATGCGCCGTGTTCGGTCGTGCTGGACGAGGCCAAGAACGTGCTCCTCGTTGCCAACGACAAGGGCATCGGCACGCGTTATTCTTTCGAGACTGACTACGGCGTCACCGACTACAACACCCACCAGGACAACGGCACCGTCAGCATCGTGCCGGTGCCGGATAGTGGGACTTTGGCGGGGATGACGAAGCAGGTGTTCGAGAACAATCACTGGGATCTGACGCAAAATATCACGTCTGCCTCCGGTGGTAAGCCGACTGCCAAGCCGGTCGCTATCCCGCGCAAGATCGGCGATCCGTCGCTGATCAAGCACGTGTTCCTGATCATTCGTGAAAACCGCACTTATGATCAGATTCTGGGAGATGTGGCCGCCGGTAATGGCGACGCCTCGCTGGCAGTCTTTGGCGGCAAGGACACGCCGAACATGCACAGGTTGCTGAAGCGCTTCCCTCTCTTCGACAATTTCTACGACCCGAGCCGCCAGTCGGCTGACGGTCACCAGTGGATTACCGAGGGCATGGCGCCCTACGCCGACGACATCCAATCGCCTGACTGGGTCCGGAGTTATCCAGGCGGGAACGCCGGCGATGCTCTCGCCTATCAGAACAAGGGTTTCCTGTTCTCGGAAGCAGCGGCCGCCGGCCTGCCGGTGAAGATTTACGGCGAATACGTCGAGTACGACACCTTCAAACAACCGAACGGGTCGACCAGCGAGCCAAGCTGGAGCGACTTTTACGCCGACGCGAAGAAGTTCGAGGCAGGGCTCGAAAAGACGCTGTACTATCAGAACACGATCCAGGCACACTCCTCTGTCCCGGCCGTGAGTAACCACCTCATCACGAACTTCCCAATATTCGATCTGGGTATCCCCGACCAGTTCCGCGTCGATCTGTGGGTGCAGGACTTCAAGAGTGACGTCAAGGCCGGTACCGTGCCCACGTTGAGCATCCTGTGGATAATGGACGACCACACTGGCGGCCCGCCGACCCCGGACGCCGAACAGGCCGATAACGACTTGGCGGTTGGACGCATTATCGACTACATCAGCCACAGCAACGTGTGGTCCACGTCGGCTATCTTTATTGAGGAAGACGACGCACAGAATGGCGTCGATCACGTCGACGGTCATCGCAGCCCAGGCTATATCGTCAGTCCGTACGTTGTACAGAGCGGACCCACCGACCACACCTACTACACGCAGGTCAACATGACTCGGACGATCGAGCAAATTCTCGGTCTGCCGCCCATGAACCAGTTCGACCTTGTGGCGTCGCCCATGAGGACGGCTTTCGTCCAAGGCGATGCGCCCGTGGATAACTTCAAGCCGTGGACGCACGTTCGGAATCAGGTCCCGCTGGACGACGGCGTTACAGCGAGTGCAGCCGACACAACGAGCAGCCCCGCGGTCAAGGCCCTGAAGAAGGCTTGGCTCGAGAAGAAGGAAGAGATTTTCGCTGGCAAACTGACCAAGCCCGACTCTGAGGACCCCGACACAGTCAACCATCTGAACTGGTACCTCTCTACCGGGTTTACTCGGCCCTATCCCGGCGAGAGCAAGGTTCTCCCCCCGAGCGACTTCAACAGACCGGCACCCACGACTGCTGATCTGGACGACTAGAACACGTTCCGACGGCAGCGGCCCTCTCCCCCGATGACGGGGAGAGGGTTTTTTTCTTTGCGCCTCAGAGGTAGAGTCTCCCCAACCTGAATTCGGCTCCGCCACCGGCGTGTACGTTACTGGCCCAGATTAATCCCGCGACAACGAAAAGAGCACATCGCCTGTCGTGGGAGAGGCGGTAGCACGATTCCCCCCCACACATTCTTAGCGAACCGCGCATCGCGATATCCGCGGTTGGCGATCGATGCTAGCTGGCGTTATACTCCGCGCAATGATCATGGACTCCGTCCCTGAGCGATTCCGCAAATGGATTCTCATCTCTGCGGCAGCACTTGTTCTGTGCAGCTCTGGGATTGCGCAGGTAACTTCGAAAGCTCCCGCGAGTGCCACTGCGACCGGCGCCGAACGCGGAATTAACCTGGCATCGAAGGGGCGCTGCGCGGAAGCGTTGCCGATCTTGAAGAAGGCTGGGGCGCAAATCACGGACAAGAAATTGAAGTACGACCTGTTGATGTCTATGGCTCGCTGCGCAATGGGGTTGGAACGGAACGAGACCGCAGTGAGGACGATCCTGGACCTCAACCGCAGCTTTCCTCAAGATCCCGAAGTCCTGTATCTCACGACTCATTACTATTCCGATCTGGCGCTAAGAGCGTCACACGAGTTGGCAGCGACGGCCCCTTCGTCTCCGCAAGCGCAGCAACTCGAGGCAGAGGCATTCGAATCTCGGGGAGAGTGGGACAAGGCGATCACACAGTATGGAATGATCCTTGAACACAATCCGCAGCGGCACGGCATCCATTACCGGCTGGGACGCTTGTTCCTGACGAAGACTCCTCCTGACTCGGAGAATGCGAAGAAGGAACTCGAGGAGGAGTTGAAGATCGACCCCTCCAGCGCTGCATCGGAGTTTTTGCTGGGAGAGATAGCACGGCAGAGTGGGCAGTGGGATGATGCCATCGGCCATTTTGAGAAGGCGCCAAATTGGATGAGGGATTCATCGAGGCGTATCTTGCGCTGGGGATGTCAATGAATTCCGCGGGGAACTTCGCTGACGCGGTTGCCCCTCTTGAAAGCTATGTGAAAATGCAGCCAGATGATCCGGCTGGTCACTATCAGTTGGCGACGGCGTATGCGCGAACGGGCCGAAAGCAAGAGGCTCAGCAGCAGATGGTGTTGCAGCAAGAGACTGCCGCCAAGGCACCGCGCGCGCCTGCGCAGCCCTGAGGCAGAGCGAAGGGGAATGACAAGCGTTCGAAGTCAGCGTAGCGGTTTATTGTCTCGCCGCCGATTCCTGCAGGCGCTTGGGCTGGCGGGGATCGGCAGCGGAATCTGCGCTCCCGCTCTCTTAGCCAGCGAGCGGTCACTGCTCTCCACAACTGCATTCGAAGAAATCACTCCGAGCATCAGCGGTATCCAGTGGACACATGTAAGCGGACGTTCGCCGATGGCACATTTGCCGGAAACGGTCGGCGCAGGCTGCGCCTTTCTTGATTACGACAACGATGGGTGGATGGATATCTATCTGGTAAACAGCGGACCGTGCGACTTCTATGAGCCGACTTCACCGCTGCGCAACGCTCTTTATCACAACAATCGGGACGGTTCATTCACCGATGTGACCCAACGCGCACGCGTGCCGGGAAACGCCTATGGTATGGGCGTGGCGGTAGGCGATTACGACGGCGATGGTTTTCCTGATCTCTACGTCACGCAGTACCCGAGCAGCATCCTGTATCACAACAACGGAGACGGAACCTTTACGGATGTCACCGCTAAGGCGGGAGTCGCGGCGCCAGGCTGGGCGACCAGTGCCGTGTGGTTCGACTATGACAACGACGGACGTCTTGATCTATTCGTGTGTCGTTTTGTCGATTACAGCAAAACGAAGCTGAAGTTCTGCGGTGATTTGATTACCGGCGAACGTCGTTACTGCATTCCGAGCATCTACGATCCCATGCCGTGTTGGCTGTTTCACAACAACGGCGATGGCACGTTCACTGACGTGAGTCAGGAATCAGGGATCGCGCAATCACGCGCAAAGGCGTGGGGAGCGGTCGCGGCGGATCTGAACAACGACGGCCGGATGGACCTCTATGTCACCAACGACACCGTGCCGAATTTTCTTTTCGCTAACCGCGGCAAGGGGCGATTCGAAGAGATCGGGATTCTGTCCGGAGTGGGCGTGAGCAGCTTCGGAAAACCGCGGTCCGGCATGGGGGTCGACGCAGCGGATTACGATCAAGACGGCTGGGTCGACCTGTTCGAGGCCAATGTCGATCAGGAAATGTACTCGCTTTACCACAACGAGAAGGATGAGGGATTTATCGACGTTGCGAACCCCAACGGAATCGGGGTGGCTACCCGGCTTATGAGCGGTTGGGGTCTGAAGTTTCTCGATTACGACAATGACGGCGATATTGACTTGCTGCTGTGTAACGGGCATCCGGACGATACAGTCGAAAAAAGAATTGAAGGCGTGAAGTTCCGGGAGCCGATGCTGCTATTTCGCAATACTGGAAAGGGATTTGAGAACGTCAGCCAACAAAGCGGTCCGATCTTCTCAAAGCCACTCGCGGCCCGCGGACTAGCCTTGGGAGATTTTGATAATGATGGGGCTGTTGATCTGCTGGTATCCCAGAACAATGGTTCGCCCGTCCTTCTACGAAACTTGGCTGGACGGGAGAATCATTGGCTGGGCATTCGTTTGGTTGGAACGAAAGCCAATATTGACGCTGTCGGCGCGAAGGTCACATACCAGGCGGGAGATCTGCAGCGGCACAAGTTTAAAGTGGGAGGTGGTAGCTACCTTTCCTCCCATGACCCGCGCATGGTTCTAGGACTGGGTCAGCGGACAAAGATCGATTGGCTGGAAGTGGAATGGCCCCAGCCAAGCGGCAGGAAAGAGCGATTCACCGACTTACCGATTGGCCGCTACATCACGATTGTGGAAGGACAGGGCAAGTGGAAGTAGCCCGGTGAACGACGGTGCGAACATCGCCATGAATGTTGTACATAAGGGCCTGCGGGGAGCCGTGTCAGCTGCGATTGTTCTCTCTTCTTTCCTGTGCCTTGGTCAGTCTCCACCCCAAGCACATCCACTTCCTGGCATTGATCAACAGAATCAGTCAACGAGCGAGAACACGCCGTCTCGGTCTAGCGAGACGGCACAATCGGGAGACGAACTGCAGTTGGGAACCACCCTAACGCGCGAGGGTCGATTCAAAGAAGCGATTCTTCACCTGCTCGCGGCGCGAGAAGGTGCCATCGACACGTATGCTCTCGAGTTCAATCTCAGCCTGTGTTACGTCGGTATGGGGGAGTACGACAAGGCAATTCCGATTTTGGAGGAACTGCGCCGACGCGGACACGAGACTGCCAACGTCGACAATCTGCTAGCACAGGCGTATGTGGGCAAAGGCGAGCGGAGCGCGGCCTTGACGGCTCTCCAACGTGCCGTGGCGATTTCCCCCCAGGACGAAAAGTTGTTTGCATTTGTAGCAGATGCCTGTGCGGACAATCAGGAGTTTGACCTTGGCCTCAAAGTTGTTGAGCTCGGACTGCGTAGCTTTCCGCAATCCGCCCGGCTGCGCTATGAGAAGGCAATGTTCTTGTCGCAACTCGATCAGTTCGACGCCGCGAAAGCCGATTTTGAACTAGCGAGAAAAGTCGGGCAGGGAAGTGAGATCGGTTACCTGGCAGCCGCGCAAGAGGAACTGCTGGAGGGAAATATAGCGGAAGGAATTCGAATTGCACGGGAAGGAATCAGCAAAGGAGTTCAGAATCCCGCGCTCCTCGTGATTCTGGGGAAGGCGTTGCTGCGTTCCGGGATCATGCCGGGCCAGCCAGAATTCGACGAGGCGCAGAGCGCGCTGGAGAAAGCAGTTGCGGAGCGCCCGAATGACGCAGGCTCGCAAATTGCCTTGGGCCAAGTCTACTTGCTGGGGGCGCACCTCGACGACGCGATCGCTCACCTGGAGGCAGCTCGCAAGATGAGACCCGACCAGCCTTCCATCTACGCGAGTCTCGCGAAAGCCTATCGGCGGAAGGGGGACTTGCAACGAGCGGAGGAAGCGCTCGCGAAGCTGCAGAGCCTGAATCAGGCACAAGCGGAGCGGATCCGATCAGCGCCGGGGGAACGGAAGACGAGCTATGGAGAAGGCTCTCCTTCGCCGGACTGATTGGAATCGGCAGAGACAAAACTAAGGTTATCAATCTTAGTCACGCCATGCTCTGGTCAGCGTGCTGGTACGGAAGGAACGCGCGGGAAAGTACGTTCGACAATTCCCACTCCCTCTTTAATCGCGAGAATCTGATCAGCTTTGAGGTCTCCGAGCTTGGTACTCATGCCGCTCGGCCAGTTTATCTCAATCAAGTCTACGGATGAGTGTCGTCCGAGACCGAAGTGCAGTCGCGGGTCCTGGGCCGACTGATAGCTCATCCCGCCCTTCCGCTGGTCGTACAGCATGAGATCTCCGGCCACGACCTTCACCCGCGCGCCTACGCCGTCGCGGTTCGATTTTGTTCCGATCAGAAAGATTTCCAGCCAGTGGTTCGCGTTGCCGCCATCGTTGCGGAGCAGTTGCGGAGCCTGTCCGCAATTGTTGACGAGAATGTCCAGGTCACCGTCGTTGTCGAAGTCACCAATGGCGGCTCCGCGGCTCACCCGGGGTAATTGAAAGTCCGGTCCCAGCATGTCGCTGACATTTTCGAAGATGCCATGCCCAGTGTTGCGGAACATCATCTTGGGTTCGGCGTACTTGGTATCGGCGTGATATCGCTCGATGTTATCGAGCACATGGCCATTTGCCATGAAAAGATCGCGCCAGCCGTCGTTGTCATAATCCATGAAGCGCGTGCCGAAAGTGCTGAAGTGATAGGTGGAGTACGAGAGCTTCGAGCGCAGAGTCGCATCGTCGAAAGTCTGATCGCCCATGTTCTGGTAGAGGCGCGCGAGTTGCATATCCAAATGCCCGACAATGAGATCGAGTCGCCCGTTTCCCGTGGTATCGGCGGCGTCGGTGCCCATTCCAGCCTCGAACTGGCCATCGGCGCTGACGGCCACGCCTGCAACATATCCCACCTCGCGAAACGTGCCGTCGCGATTGTTGTGAAACAGGAAATTGGGCATGTGGTCGTTAGCGATGAAGATGTCCTGCCATCCGTCGTTATCGTAATCAAAAGTCACGACGCCTAGACCGTTGCCGCCCTTTTGCCCGATTCCAGAGGATTTGCTGACGTCGGTGAAAGTGCCATCCCCGTTGTTGTGAAAGAGAGTCGGGGGCTGACCATGGAAATCATCCGGATGGCAATAACTTCGCATTCCGGGCCCACGGTCGCCGCAATAGAAATTGTGTTCGGGTGACCAGTCAACATAATTGGCGATGATGAGGTCCAGTCTGCCGTCATTGTCGTAATCGAACCAAGCTGCGCTGGACGCCCACAGTCCAGTGTTCTGCACGCCCGCGCGGGCCGTCACGTCGGTGAAGGTGCCGTCTCGGTTGTTGTGATAGAGGATACATCGGCCGTAACCGAGGACGAGCATGTCAGGGAAACCGTCATTGTCGTAGTCGCCGACGGCAACCCCCATTCCAAAAAGTCCTTCGGCTCCGACTCCCGCTTTGGCGGTCGCGTCTGTAAATGTGCCGTCGCCATTGTTGCGGTAAAGAGCGCTGCCTAGCGATTGTTGTGGAGTGTAAACGCGAGTGGCCGCGCCATTCACCATGTAGAAATCGAGCAGGCCATTCTGGTCGTAGTCGAGCCAACCGCAGCCAGATCCCATGGTCTCAATCAGGTATTTATCCGGTGAAGCTGCATTGTCGTGGCGGAACGTGATCCCCGCCGAATGTGCGACGTCGACGAAGGTCACCGCGCTTGCAGTCTTCGAGTTCAGCCGGAGGCGGGGAGCAGTCCATACGAGCGAGAAGGCGCCTATCAGCCTCAGCAACTCGCGTCTGGAGATTCCAGATGGTTTCACCGATTCCGTCCAAGCTCATGTGCCGTAAGGAATTGTATGGTACGAGACCCCCGGCAAGAATTTTAGGTTGACAATAGAAGCGAATAAAGTATACAAAATCCGGCATTGAGAAAACGTTTGCTGAGCCTGCGCGAGATTAGGTAGTGGTCAGTCGCTGGTCATTATGAGTCGTCGTGAGGAGGAGTTATGAAGTTCGCAAAGAGACTTGCAGCGTGTGTTGTGATCATTCTTGCGGCTTTCCTTCTGATGGGTGTACCTGCCGCTCAGGCGCAGCATGGTTCCGAGGGTACGGTCACCCTAACTGTGCTCGATCCCAGCGGCAGCGTCGTGCAGGGTGCACAACTGGAACTTCGGGATTTAACCACGAACGACTTGCGCAAGGCGGAGACTCTGGAACAGGGGACCCACACTTTCGTGAACCTTTCCCTTGGAAAGTACAAGCTTACAGTGTCGAAGGCTGGCTTCCAGACACAGGTGTTCACGGATGTCATAGTGCAGGCGGCGAAGACGACAGACATTTCCGCCACGCTCAGAGTTGGTGCGACTAACGAAACTGTAGAGGTAAGAGGCGGGACTGCGCCATTGGTAGAAACGACCACCAATGCGATCGGAACAACAATCGACTTAAAGCAAATTGAGGACCTACCCCTCCAGAATCGCGATCTGACGGCACTCTCCCAGCTGGTCCCGGGATACAACGGAACCTGGGATGGCCTACCCTCGATTGCGCAGGGAAACAACATTGACGGCGTAATCGGCAGCCCGAGCCGGATGAAGTTCGGGGGAAATTCTCAGGCCATCGTCTCGCCGCGAATCGAAGCGATTGAAGAGATGACCGTGCAGACCGAACAGCTTAATTTGGATCAGGGCTTTGGCCAAGCCAACATGCAGCTCAATTTTGTCACACGGCGAGGCAGCAACTCATTTCATGGGCGCGTTTATGACGACTTTCAGAATAGTGCGTTGAACGCGAACAGTTGGTTAAATAACACCATCACTTCGTTGGACCCAGCGAATCCGGCGCGTAAGAATCTCCTGCATCGCAACGACTTTGGGGTGAGCGTTGGCGGACCCATTCTCAGGGACAAATTGTTCTTTTTTGGCAGCTACGCGGAATTGAAAATTCCAAGCTCTTACAGTACTTCGAACAGCCTATTCACTCCGGCAGCGCAAGCGGGGAACTTCACGTACAACAATCAAACCGTGAATCTTTTCACATTGGCGCAGGCCTACAACGCCGCGAATCCTGGTGCGAACCTTCCCACGGCGGTGCTGGATTGCACAGGCGCCGCTGCGCCAGCCAATTGCCCGGGTGGTTCAAGTGGCGTATTGGCGGCAGCCAATGCATCGACATCGGCGGGGCAGTTGACTCCGAGTAGCACAGGTGATCCCAATCTCAACCAGATCAATTGGCAGGTGAACAACGCCCAGACTAGTTATTTTCCGGCCGTCCGTGTCGACTATGTCGCTTCGCAGAAAATGCGCTTTAACATGGCATGGAATATGACCAAGGATAACTACCCTGGTCAGAATCCTCCTGACTTTCCAGGCCCAACCTGGGCCAAGACCGGAGCAGGCAACAGCGACAAGAGCTACACCTTAGGGCTTGGATTTACTTGGACGCTATCACCGACCTTGGTCAACGAACTCCGCGGCGGCTTCCTGTATAACGTGAGTCTTAACGCCTATAACGCACCACCTCTCAGCCTTGCTAACCCGCAGTTGGGCTGGAATTATCCGAGCGCCCCTTACCCGCAAGGCGCGCAGATGTCAGGAACAATTTTTTACTCAGGCATTAACACCGAATATCCCGTGTTTAACGCCTCCGACACCATGACGTGGCAGCACGGCGCACATACCATGAACTACGGTTTCTCCTGGTGGCGCGAGCAGAACCATTATTACAATCCCGCCGCTGGGTATCCCATCGCCAACTTTGGTCTAGCAAATGGAGACCCGGCCCAGGGTGCTTTCACCATTGGCGCTGGGGGTACGCTGCCGGGAGCAAGTACCGGCCAGCAAGCTCAAGCCGAACAGTTGTATGCGATTCTGGTGGGGCGGATTTCCGGCATCGCGGGAGGTGGCGGAGGCTATCCATTCATCACGCAAGCGAATAACTATGTGCAAACGGTTGGACGGTATAACCTCGATGAGCTGATATCGGGCGAAGGTCTGTTCTTCCAGGATTCCTATCGCATCAGACCAAATTTGACGCTCAACTTCGGGTTGCGTTGGGATTTTACAGCAGCCGACAAAGACCTTTCCAAGCTGTACCACTCGGCGAGTCCCGCCGCTATTTTCGGTCCCTCGGGGATTGGAAATCTTTTCAATCCTGGCTCACTAACGTCAGATCCGAATGGTCTGAATCCGATGCTCACGCAGAACCCCAGCCCGTACAATTCCTGGAACGTGGCTCCCCAGCCGGCGTTTGGCTTTGCTTGGAACCCCAAGACTCGAGGCACCCTAGTGATACGCGGTGGCTTCTCGCTGCGCAAGTTTACTGAGCCTCAACAATATGTTTGGAATCAGGCCTCTGATTACGGCTCCTTCTACTACCAGTCGTTCTTTCTCAATGCGAATACGACTGGTGTGCCGGGTACCTTCGCTCCCGGAAGCTTGTCGATCAGCGCTTTCGATCCCAGCGCCCCGCCTACTCAGGCATTTCCACCCTATGTTTATGGGCTTTCACCGCAGACTTTCCTGAAGAGCGAAGCGGCCTCTGATTTCACGTTCCTGGGTGGCCCAGGGCTGAACGGCATGAACCCCAAGATTCAGCAACCCTACACCGAGTCGTGGAACCTTGGTGTTCAGCAGCAACTTGGGGAAAGCCGTGTGCTTGAAATACGCTACGTCGGCAGCCGCTCCGAGCGCCAGTGGCTTAACATAAACCCCGGTGAGATCAACATCTTTGGCACTACGGCCCAATTGCCGACAAGCTTTCTCACTCAATTCAAGGCTGCGCAGGCCAATCTGGCAATCAATCAAACGAATGGAATAACGTCATTCGCGAATAACGGATATGCCGGGCAAACACCGGTGCCGATCTTCGATGCCGCGTTTGCTGGAGAAGGGTCCGGAGGTGCGGGGATACCTCTGTCCGATTACGGCGCCGGCAATTTTATTAGTTGGTTGCAGACTGGTCAGGCTGGATTGATGGCTGGCACGTTGGCTGGCATCGGCGGAACCGTGCCGTATTTTTGCAATCTCGTTGGCAAAGCCTTCCTCCCATGTGCCAACAATGTAGCCGCCGGCACGTTTAATGCTGCCGGTGCGGGATATCCGATCAACTTCTTCCAAGCCAATCCCTACGCGCAGGGGATTGGCACAAGCTACACCGAGGCCGAAGGATACTCAAATTATAATGCCTTGCAGGTTGACTTCCGCGAGCGGCCCTGGCACGGCCTGCAGTTTGATGCCAATTACACATGGAGTCACACTCTCGGGGTCGCTACCCAAAACAACTGGCAAGGACAAGGCGCCGTATTTACCTTGCGCGACATGCGCCTAAGCTACGGTCCAACTCTCTACGACCTCCGTCACGTTATACACATCAACGGCACCTACGACTTGCCGTTCGGCAAAGGCAGACAATTCGCGAATAACAGCAATGTGCTTAATCTCTTAGTTGGCGGCTGGACAGTGGGAACTATATTCACTTTCCAGAGTGGAGCACCATTCCTGCTGTTGGGGGGGACGAACACGTTTAACGACTACGGCGACGGTGGAGTAAACTTGACCGGGGTCACGCGATCCGAACTACAGAGCTCGATCGGCAAATACTCTATTCAGGGAACCACCAACGTTGCGTTTATTAGTCCCAAATACCTATCCCCAACAGGTGGTCCCAACCCAACCTATATCTCAGCCAATACCACTCCGGGCACCATCGGTCAACGGGTCTGGCTCTTTGGGCCCCATAATACGTACGACGACGTCTCCGTCGCCAAGCACTTCCCAATCACAGAGAGGTTTCGTTTCACCTTTCAAGCTGAGATGCTGAACGCCTTCAATCACCCAACTTTCGGGCCCACGGCGACGAATGGAGGTGCGAATTTTGGCTATAACGCCCTGCAAAACTCCGGGTTTGGACTCACCGGCAATACCCTAAACCCTAATCCGAATTCTCCCAACAATGGAGCGCGCGTAATTGAACTGCGAGCGAACTTCGAGTTTTGAAGTTTTCGGTTTTATCCAGTTAATGCATTCGCTGATTGCGACGGAAATAGTCGCTTCCGGCGAATGCATTTTTAGTTATTCGATCTTTGCGGGAACTCTAGATGATGAGTTCGATCTGCCGTTGCTGTTCTATCGGAGTAGCGCTGCTGCTCGCGTCTCCCGCGGCGCTCGCGCAGGGCAGCTTGCAAGACTACCAGCGAGCCGAACAGTTTCTCCCCGGGAACGTGCGGCATCTGGTCTATGTTGCAGATGCCGCGCCGCACTGGATCGAGAAGACCAACCGCTTATGGTACCGGAGAGTTGGGCTGAACGACACCCAGTTCATTGTGGTGGACGCGGAACACAATACCAGCGTTCCGGCGTTCGATCATGCGCGTCTGGCCGCAGCCCTCTCCCGTGCTGAAAAACAGGAGCACTCGCCATCGGACCTGCCTTTTCGAGAATTCGAATTCGTAGATGACGGCAAGTCAATCCGTTTCTCCGTGGGTACTGCAGAGTGGACGTGTTCTCTGATCAGCTACGATTGCAAGAATAAGGCAGGAGAACCCGGACATCCCAACGAACAGCTTTCCCCCAACAAGCGCTGGGCTGCGTCTGTAAGAGATCACAATCTGTTCTTGCGCGACGTCTCGACCGGCACCGAGATGCAACTTACGCACGACGGAATTGCGGGATATGACTACGCCACGCCCCTTCCGTCGCTGCGGTTGATGGTCGATCAAGGCACAGAAGATCTAAAGCAACCGGCCGCGGTTTTCTGGGCGCCGGATTCGTCCAAGCTGGTCACCTATCGCATTGATTCCAGGAGTTCCGGCCGCTTCACCAGCTTGCAATTTGTTCCGCCGAACCAGCTAAGGCCCAAGGCCTTCACCTACGTCTATCCACTTCCGGGCGAGGTGTTGGCTAAAGCAGAGCCAATCATCTTTGATATTCAATCCGGCCGGCGGATCGATGTGAAGTCTGCTCCAATCGAGTTGCCGTTTCAGGATGGCCCTGGCTTTGACTGGTTTCCTGATAGCAAGAGTCTTTACTACGACGACGACGAGCGCGGATACAAATCAAAGGAATTACGTGTCGTCGATGCTTCAACTGGCGAGCAGAGGGTCCTGATACGCGAGCAATCGGACACGAACGTAGATCCCGGCGAGACGTTTTATCGCTTTGTCAAAGGTACTGGCGAGGTCCTGTGGGGTTCGGAACGCGACGGGTGGGACCATCTTTATCTTTACAGCAAGACCGGTCAACTTGAGAACCAGATCACGCAGGGCCACTGGGTAGTTCAACAGATCGAATATGTTGATGAGCCAAACCGGCGTGTCTATTTTTCGGCGAGCGGGCGTGAGAAGGATGAAGATCCGTACCAAACACACTTGTACAGCGTGGCCTTCGACGGCAAGGGACTTCAACTGCTCACGCCGGAGAACGCGACCCATTCCATAAATTTCTCGCCCGATGGAGCCTACTTCGTCGATAGCTATTCGCGCCCGGATCTGCCTGACAAAATCGTCGCGCGCCGGACGAAAGATGGATCAGAGGTGCGGGTACTTGAACAAACCGATCCCACTCCGTTGACGAAGATCGGCTGGAAGGCGCCGGAACCATTTCACGGCAAGGCAAGCGATGGAACGACTGATTTGTATGGACTGATCTGGCGACCATCGAATTTCGACACGGCAAGAAAGTACCCTATCGTCGAATTCGTCTATACGGGGCCGCAATCCTTCTTCGTCCCGAAGACATTTGGCGCATTCTGGCTGCAGTCAATGGCAGAACTGGGGTTTGTTGTCGTCATGATTGATGGCCGCGGCACCTCAGGGCGGTCGCGCGCGTTTCGTCAATTCTCCTACAGAAATCTCGGGGGAGCTTTCGAAGATCACGTCGCAGTGGTCAAACAGATGGCTTCCCGTTATCCGTACATGGATACGGAGCGCGTCGGAATCTTCGGAACATCAGCGGGCGGCTACGGCGCGGCTCATGCCATGCTCGCGTTCCCGGATTTCTACAAGGTCGGCGTTTCCACTTCAGGCGATCACGATGCACGGTTGGATAAGGCCTGGTGGAACGAGTTGTACCAGGGATATCCGGTGCAGGACGATTACGAGCAACAGTCCAACGTCACGATGGCAAGCCGGTTGAAAGGGCATCTCTTACTGGAACACGGCGACGTCGATGACAATGTGCATCCGGTCGAAACTATGCGACTTGTCGATGCGCTGATGAAGGCCAACAAAGATTTTGACATGCTGCTGGTTCCCAACATGTTCCACGGAGAGAGCGGCGAACACGCGCTCTACCTGGTTCGGCGGCGCTGGGACTATTTCGTGCAATACCTACTCGGTGTTACGCCGCCGACCAACTTCGAAATTAAGGAAGATCGAGAGGGGATTTCCTCGAGACGGCGACGACGTCGCTAGCAATCTCTTGCGGCGGTTCGATAACTTCGATAGCGAAGAGAAGAGTCCGATGGACCGAAGAAAATTCCTGCAAGGTATGGCGGTAAGCGCTGCTGGTCTCGAGCTGCTAGACGGTCGCGCGGTTTCGGAACCCCAGACTCATCAGGATCCGGCGCGAAAAGTGCCTGCCGCTGCGCCTGTGTCGGTGGAAGGGTACGCGCTCATTTCAGAATTCACCATGGATGGGTCCGTTTGGAAGGTCCACGAGGACCTTCGCACCCGGGATGGCTTGCTGGTCTTTGTGTCTTCCTCCGGAGCCACTCTCGCTCTGCGAAAGAGCGCTGAATCTTCCACGCCCGAGGGGGCACCCTATCTGGGTTTGGAGCTGAAAGACATCGGATCGTCGTCCGCGGATCTGCTGGCGAATCGGCTGTTAAGAGAAGGCGATCCTGACCCGGAAATGGTAAGAACGGCGGCGCCTCCGATGGCATCGGCCGAGAAGAATCCCCGAATGTGGACGACATTCGTAGGAACAAAAGAGGCCTACGACGTTACTCCCGTCTACCACGGGGGAGGCACACGAACGTATCATCCGGGCCAGTACTCCGCTCGACTCCAGAAGGCAATGCGGCAAGGACAAATCCACGATGGCCTCGTGGGAGGCTGGATGCCGGCCGTTCGCAAAATAGTCAGCGCTGAGGGCGAAGGCTCATGGGAGGTCATCCTCTTCGGCGACGTGCGCCCGAACAAGAATAAGTACATCGTGCACACTTGGCATCGCGCCGCGCGAATTGAGAATGGCCAGATCGCCGAAGTGGTTTACGGCAACAGTTATCCCGCGTATCTACCGGCCCGTAGGGATCCCAAGCCCGAGGAGTTCTATCGTGCTTTGTTGGCGTTTGCCGAATATTGGCAACAACTCCTCGACGATTGTGCTCCCGCTTCTTTGCCGCAGAACGACTGGGTTGATCTTTCAAAACATGCGTTCGTTAAGGAACTGATGACCAGGCCGGGCGGTATCTATCCGAAGTACGGAGCGGTGGATCGCGATTACGCCGGCTCCGAATATGACGGCTTCCAGGACATATTCACCAGCGCCATCTACGCCAACATGGAGTGGGGGCGGTTAGATACCGCGCGGCTCTTCATCGACAACTACTTTTCCGAATACGTGGACGAAAAGGGCATGATCGATATGCGCGGTCCGGAGACCGCGCAGTTTGGCATGACACTTTCCCTGCTGGCGCGGTACTTCCACTACACGGCCGACAGTGCGCTGCTTTTGAAGCACCGAACTAAGATCGAAGCGACGGCAAAACTGCTGGCCGATATGCACGACGAGAGTCTTCGACTGCCAGAGGGCAATCCGGGATACGGCCTGATCCGCGGGTGGAGCGAGTCGGATTCGTGCTTGGTCGAAACGCCGTCTTTATATTGGCAGCCATATTACGCAAATAGCGCGTTTGCTGCGCGCGGGTTCAAGGACCTGGCGAAAGTGTGGACGCAGTTAGCTCGAGTTACTTCGACGCCTGGCATGCAACCTCTGGCTGAGGGTTGGCTCAAGCGGAGCAATGCGCTGCGGGATCGGACGATCGCAAGCATCGAACGCAATGTGCAGAAAGATAAGACACCCCCTTACGTAGGGCTCTTTCCGGGAACAACTCTCACCTTCCGCGAGTCCCTGGAAACAGAGAAGCCCAGTCCGCAGCAATGGCCGCACCGGCCATATTCCGAACTGCTGCAAGCCGATATCCTGCCTGCAAACTTGGCGAACCTGGTGATCGACTGCATGCGGGCTCACGGCGCAACGACGTTGGGAGTGGTGTCCAACGTGTGGCGTTTCGGGCCGCAGGGGCGAGAGATTCTAGGATTCATCTCTTACGGGTATGCTCAAATGCTATTGCGGCTGGACCGGATCGAGGAATTTCTGCTGTTTCTTTACACGCATCGCTATCACGCTCATACGCGCGGAAGTTGGACGGCGGGCGAAGTTACGGGCATCACAGGGGAAGCTGGAACCTATTGCGTCCCTGCACAGCAGACGATTCCGCTGCTGGTTCGCTGGATGTTGGTATTGGAAGACTCAGACGACGAGATTTTGTACTTGGCCAAAGGTGTTCCGCGAGACTGGGTAGCCTCTGGAAAGCAGATCCAAATTCAGGAGGCTCCGACGCGCTGGGGGCGGGTTACTTTCAGTTTGATCACGAGGCCCGAGGACGAGGTTGTTGTCGGGCAGGTAGAACTGACGGGAGCCACCTCTCCCAAAGAAGTACATTTCAAGCTTCGCCTTCCAACGCGTATGGTTCTGCGGAATGTCGCCGTGAACGGCAAACCTGCACCTCTTGGAGGAATTCACGGAGACACCGTGGTGATTTTAACTGCAAACACCAAACGATTCGAGATTGTTGGACAGCTTGGCTGAATGCGGATTCGATCCGCGGCAAAGAACGAGGCCCTCGAGTATGAGAGTTCAAATCCTGACCGCCTTTGTGATGACAATCGTTGGCTGTGCAATGGCTGCCGATACCGCGCTGGCCGTGACTCCTCCGATGGGATGGAACAGTTGGAATCGCTTCGCCTGCAAGGTTACGGCGGAGGATGTTCGCGCCGCGGCAGATGCCATCGCGAGCAATGGCATGAAGGCAGCGGGATACGTTTATGTGAACATCGACGATTGCTGGCAGGGAGATCGCGACGAGCAGGGAAGAATTCGGCCCAACGCGAAGTTTCCAGACATGAAAGGCCTGGTGGATTACATCCACGGCAAAGGTCTGAAGGCGGGTATCTATTCATCTCCCGGCCCTAAGACATGCGCGAAGTATGAAGGGAGCTATGGACACGAGGAGCAAGACGCGCAGGAATACGCGAACTGGGGATTCGATTATCTGAAGTATGACTGGTGCAGCGCCGAGAAGGTCTACCGCCGGAGCGACATGACAGCGGTTTACAAGAAGATGCACGATGCCCTCGTGCGTACCGGACGACCCATGGTATTCAGCCTGTGTCAGTATGGATACGAGCGCGTTTGGCGCTGGGGAGCTTCCGTGGGCGGCAATTTGTGGCGCACAACGGAAGACATCACGGATCACTACGACCGGATGTCCGTCATTGGTTTCGACCAGGATGGCCTGGAGCCATTTGCCGGGGTTGGGCATTGGAATGATCCTGACATGCTCGAAGTAGGCAATGGAGGCATGAACCACGACGAGTACATAACGCACATGAGCCTGTGGACACTGCTGGCCGCACCGTTGTTGGCAGGCAATGACCTCGCAAAGATGAACCAGGAGACATTGGACATTCTGACGAATAAAGAGGTGATCGCGGTTGATCAGGACGCCAAGGCCGTGCAGGGGCGCCGCGTCGCCCAAGAGGGCCCGCTGGAAGTGTGGGCGAAGCCTCTTGCCGATGGCAGTGTGGCTGTCGGTCTCTTCAATCGCGGCGAGTCCACCAATCCCGTTACTCTCAACTTTAAAGATATCGGTGCGCGGTCTCGTGTCCAGTTACGAGATCTGTGGCAACACAAGGACTTGGGATCGTTCACTGGAAGCTACACGGGCGACGTCCCAAGGCACGGGGCGATTCTCCTCCGGGTTCAGTAAGGACGAGGCAGTCGAGGGAATTTGCAGATGCTTATGATTTCGAACGCCGACCTGGACTCTCAGATTCAACCTGAGTCTCAGTTCGTTTTTGTTGGAGCACATTCTTGAGCGAGTCGCCGGCGTGCCGGATGTGTTCTCGAAGGAGTTCACAGGCGGCAGCAATGTCGCGCTGCCGACATAACTCGAGGATCCGGTGATGCTCTTCATTCGCGCGCTGCACGCCGTGTGTCAGATACAGCTGCAGGCGGGTATAACGTTCTCCGCTGTTGTTGACGTTTCGGATAATGGCCGTGAAGCGCGGCTGGTTTGCTCGAGAATAGAGGATGGAATGAAATTGCCAGTTCAGGCGGCCCCAAGCGGAGACGTGTTCCTGGCGACGGAGTTCGCTAACGTACTTACGCAGCACGGCGTCCGCTTGGGAGAAGTCTTCCTCAGTGAGATGAGGGATCGACAACTTCAGGACTTCCGGTTCGAGTAGAGCGCGGATCGAAAACAGTTCTCCAATGTCACTGGGAGAGAGAGCAGGAACGATGGCGCCGCGGTTCGGAACGATCGCAATCAGACCTTCGGCGTCCAACTGGCGAAGCGCTTCGCGGACGGGAATTCGACTGACTTGGTATTGGGTAGCGATAGCGTCCTGCCGAAGCTGGGCGCCCTCAGGGATTTCGCCCCGGATGATTTGCTCGCGCAGTTTGTCCGCCACAGCGGAGGGTAGTGACTGGCGCGGGATGCCGGGATACGGTGCGCTCTCTAAGTCCATTTTCGATGAAAGATGAAGCAGTCGTTTTCTCGAATGAAGTATATCGCACATTGTGTTCCGGACGACGTTATCTAAACAGAAGCGGATGAAGCCTTGTGTTTTCTATCGGTTGCATGACGGCTCGTCGAGGAAATCTGAATGAGGAGAGTTTGACGATTGCATATTGTATCCATAAAATATGCCGGAGACCGAAAATAGGCAATGTAACGCATCAAGGTGATCGATTCCCACACAGGGGTACGTCGCGGTTCCTTTTCAAGCGGGTCTCCGATTCGGTTCGGCCGCCGATTTCTTCGGCACGTGTCGAGATCCTGGCTGTCGGAGGAGCACGGCAGTCGATCCCACCACTGACAGGAGAGCTTCAATGAACTGGAAAGGCGTTACCCCAGCAATCACAACCCGTTTCAATGAAAATCTGAAGGTCGATCACGGATTTCTGGCGGAACACTGCAGGTGGCTGCTGGAAAGCGGATGCACAGGTGTGGTTGCCTTAGGCTCTCTGGGTGAAGGCGCGACTCTCTCATCCGATGAGAAGACAGAAATTCTCCGTACTTTGGGAAAAGCCGTTGACGGATATGGAACTCTTGTCGCGTCGATCTCATCTCTCAGCACTGCTGAGTCGGTATCGCTCGCGAAAGCGGCGACCGACTTGGGCTGTTCTGGGCTGATGGTGTTGCCCCCCTATGTGTATCTCGGTGACTGGCGCGAGATGAAAGCGCATGTTGCGGCTGTGTTTCGAGCTACTCCGCTGTCCTGCATGCTCTACAACAATCCAGTGGCTTATGGAACCGATTTCCTTCCGGAGCAAATCCAGGAACTCGCTGCGGAGTTTGAGAACTTCAAGGCGGTCAAGGAATCGAGCACGGACGCAAGGCGTGTGTCTGCAATTCGAGCGCTCGTGGATGAGCGAATCGAAATCTCGGTGGGGGTGGATGATGCTGTACTGGAAGCAATCGGAGTGGGAGCGACGGGATGGGTTGCCGGTCTGGCAAATGCTCTGCCGCGAGAATCCGTGGACCTGTTCAACTACGCAATCCAGGGGGAATCCAAGAAGGCGTTCGAATTGTATCGTTGGTTCCTGCCGTTGCTGAGGATGGATACGGTTCCGAAGTTCGTTCAACTCATCAAATTGGTGCAAGCCGAAGTTGAAATGGGAAATACTCGCGTAAGGCCTCCACGCCTTGAGTTGGCGGGCATCGAACTGGAGCAAGCAAAGAAAACGATTCGTGACGCACTACGAACCCGGCCGGAATCGATGCGTTCGTATGCGTTACCGAGCGGGAAGTGAATTTATGTTAAGGGCGACGACAAAACTCTCGGGCGCTCGCTGATTGGTTTTCGCGAGGGCGCAGGTTCTGGGGATCCTTTGTATGCGCGAGATCCAATGACGGGTCAGCCAGTGTTGCAGGTTCATCTGCGAGGTGCCGTAATGCGGAATGCTGAACATCTCTTCACAGCGACTCATGCAAAGAGAACCGTCCTGTTGGTTTTCTTGTTGATCTTCTTAATCCAAGTGTGCGCATCTGCTCAAGATGAAAACCCCGCTCGACTGCAGAGCAGCAAAACTATCAAGCTGAACCCTCTCCCGCTGAACCATGTCAGGCTGACGGGAGGGCCGCTCAAAGCGGCTCAGGAAGCCGACGCAAAATATCTGCTGGAACTCCAGCCAGATCGCATGCTGGCGTTCCTTCGTCAGCGTGCCGGGCTCAAGCCCAAAGCGGAGGGTTACGGTGGATGGGATGGCCCCGGACGAAATCTTACCGGACACATCGCAGGGCACTACCTCTCGGCCGTCAGTCTGATGTGGGCCGCCACCGGCGACGTCCGATTCAAGGAGCGGGCGACCTATATTGTCGAACAATTGAAAGAGATTCAAGACGCCCAAGGGGACGGATACATCGGCGCTCTGCAGGATGGTCAGGGCGTCGATGGAAAGCAACGCTTCGTCGATCTGAGCAACGGTGTCATCAGGTCGGGAGGCTTCGATCTCAACGGTCTCTGGTCCCCGTGGTACGTCGAGCACAAACTCTTCGCTGGCCTCCGAGACGCATACCGGTACACAGATAACGCCACTGCTCTGCAGGTGGAGATCAAGTTTGCGGGCTGGGTCGAGAAGACTTTGTCAAAGCTGAACGACGATCAGTTGCAGAGAATGCTGGCAACTGAGTTTGGTGGAATGAATGAAGTCCTCGCCGAACTGTATGCCGACACGGCGGACGAGCGCTGGCTCGTTCTGGCCGACAAATTCCATCAGAAAAGCACGTTGGATTCTCTCGCAGAAAATCACGATGTCCTCGCGCATACTCACGGCAACACGCAGGTTCCCAAAGTCTACGGGGCTTTGATGCGCTACGTGTACACCGGCAATGAACCGGATGCCGAGGCGGCAAAGTTTTTCTGGGACCGAGTGGCCAACCACTACAGCTTTGCTACCGGTGGGGATGGGAAGAACGAGTATTTCGGCGAACCTGACAAACTAAATGACATGGTGGACGGCCGAACGGCGGAGACCTGCAACGTCTACAACATGCTAAAGATGACCCGCACTCTCTTCTCCGTCGACCCCGAGATCCGCTATGCGGATTTCCACGAACGGGCGTTGTTCAATCACATTCTCGCCTCGCAGGATCCGAGGGATGGAACCGTCAGCTACATGCTTCCGGTCGGCCGCGGAGTTCAACATGAATACCAGCGAATGTTCGAGGACTTTACATGCTGCGTGGGCACGAGCATGGAAAGCCATGCACTGCACGGCTCGGGAATTTATTACTACAAGGGTTCGGAGGAATTCTGGATCGGCCTGTATGCTCCGTCGATTGCGAAATGGGATTCTGCTGGAGTCGAGGTAGAGATGACGACCGATTTTCCACTCGGTGAGTCTGCTTCAGTGAAAATCCGAACCAAGACTCCGAAAAGGTTCACGCTAGCCCTGCGAAGGCCATATTGGGCCGGCGACGGTTTTAGCGTTAAGCTAAACGGCCAATCCCTCAAGGACATTCCGCCAGCTGATTCCTACGTCAAAATCACCCGCGTATGGCAACAAGACGACACCGTTGAACTGAATCTTCCGAAAGTGCTACGTAAGGAACTGCTGCCAGATAATCCTAGCCGCATGGCGATTATGTGGGGACCACTGGTGCTCGCGGGCGATCTCGGACCGGAAGTGCGGGGAAATGAAAATGACGAAGAGAATCCTCCTGCGCCCTCGGCTCCTCCGATTGTCGTTACTGACGAACCGCTGAAGCAGTGGCTTAAGCCGGAGTCCGGCAAGCCAGGCTGGTTCAAGACCACCGGCGTTGGACTCGCTCAGGATATCGAATTTGCACCATTCTACGAACTTCCTCGGCGAAAATACGCAGTCTATTGGGACGTTTTTACTCCGGAAGAGTGGAACAAGCGGTCCGCCGAATATAAAGCAGAGCAGGAAAAGCAACAGAAGCTTCAGGCCGCCACGATAGCGTTCGCCCAGCCGGGCGAGATGCAGTCGGAGCGGGACTTCAATGAACAGGGAGAGAACAGTGCTCCAGTTCTCTGGCGAGGCCGCCACGGGCGCTCAGGCAAGGGATGGTTTTCGTTCGATGTGACGGTCGAGAATACACACCCGGTTGCGCTGCTGGTAACGTACGGCGGCGAGGGGCGGCGAAAAAGCACATTCGACATTCTGATCGACGGAAGGAAGATTGGTGATTACGTCGCGCTGCCACGCAGCCCAGAGCAGGACGCTCATTTTGTGGATGCCAATTACACAATCCCGAAGGATTTGATTGCAGGGAAGAGCAAAGTAACTGTGCGCTTCCAAGCGACGGATGGAAATGAAATCCGAGGCGTTTTTGGGGTGCGGACGGTTCGGGAAGCCGAAGGGCGCTAGCTCGGCTGCAGACGATCATGGTGCGATTGTTCCGGACCGAGAGTCGGTGCGCCAAGAGCCGATCCTTGAGAAAAAGTCGAGTCCGCCTGTGGCCGGGGTGGACGATCGAAGCGTCGGGCGGGGCTCCATATTCCCGCAACATTCTGAGACTCCACATGAAGGAAAAGACACAATGATCGGCCAGCAGAGTCCCATTGCTAGCTCTTACTTGTTGATTTGTTGCTTCGCAGCACTGGTACTGTTCGCGGGTGTTCCCCTGCGGGCCCAGGAGGCGAAAAAAGCGTCTCCGCAACCTGGGGCGATGTTGACTGATGGGCTGCAAAACTTTGAGACCCCAGAGTTCCAATTATCGCTCGCGCGTTCCTCGCAGACCGTAACTGCCCTGCATCCGAAGCAGGACTTGCAGTTCGATTTCACCCCGGGTGATCGCCTCACGGAACGGTCCCATGATGGGTACTACCATCTGGGCGACCTCGACATTCGTTTACGAACTGGAGAAGGCGAGTGGAAAGACTACTCGACGGCATTTCATCGTTCGGCCGTGAAACCAATATCTCAAGATGGCGTTCTGGCTGCAGCCGACCTGAGTAGCGCATTTTCCGATCCGATTCCTTTGCAAGTAATCCGTTCGTGGAGCATCGTGAATGGAAAGCTGACCCTCCGCTTCACGCTCACGAATCCGACGAGTGATCCCATTGAGATCGGCGGCCTCGGCGTTCCCCTGATCTTCAACAACGACATGAATGATCGCACGCTGGAGCAAGCGCATGCCATCTGCTCGTTCTCCGATCCCTACATTGGCCAGGAGGCAGGCTACCTCCAGGTCACGCGATTGAATGGTCACGGTCCGGCTTTGCTGGTGATTCCCGACGGCAATACTTCGTTCGAGGCGTACAAGCCGATCTTGAATCCGCATTGGAGACGCGGTCAGGAGCTGAAGCCGGAGATCTATACCGACCTGACCCGGCGCGGCATGACGTTCGAGGGCTTCTACGATTGGATGGTTGTGAGTCGCGGGTTCGCGGACAACGAATGGAAGAAGGCTGAGCAGTGGAACCCGCCCACATCGAAAATCCTTAAGCCCAAGGCAACCTGGACAGTAGGGTTTCACTTTGTAGTCGCCCCTTCGATTCAGAGCATTGAGCCGACTCTCGCCGAGAATCGTCGGCCCGTTGCTGTCGGCATTCCGGGTTACGTTCTTCCCACGGATATTCATGCGCAGTTGTTTCTGCGCTACAGCCAGCCGATAAAGTCCATCGATGTAGAACCGTCCGGCTCGATCGATATTCAGAAAAAGGGTGAAGCGAGCAATCACGAGTTCACTGAATACTCAGTGGCAGGGAAGCAGTGGGGACGATCGCGCGTAACGGTAACCTACGAAGACGGTCTGAGCCAGTCGATTCACTACTTCGTCATGAAGCCGCAGAGCGATGCGGTCGCCGATATGGGGCGATTCCTCACGCATGAGCAATGGTTTGACGATCCCAAAGATCCATTTCACCGTAGCCCGTCGGTAATGACCTATGACAGGGAAGCCAACCACATCGTCACGCAAGACAGTCGGGTGTGGATTGCGGGGCTGAGCGACGAAGGTGGCGCCGGATCCTGGCTCGCCACGGCCATGAAGGAGTATGTGCAGCCCGATCCGGAAGAGGTTACCAAGCTCGAACAGTTTGTGGACGGTGTTCTCTGGGGAGGCATCCAGTTCAAAGAGGGACCGAAGAAGTACGGAGTCAGGAAGAGTCTCTTCTACTACCAACCGAACGAACTCCCGCCGAACTACTACCGTTCCGATCTCGATTGGAAGAGCTGGACTAGCTGGAATAAGCAAGCTTCGGAGGCCGTTGACCGATCTTACAATTATCCGCACGTTGCGGCTGCGTATTGGGTTCTTTATCGGCTTGCCCGAAATCACTCCGGTCTTGTGAAACATCACCCATGGGATTGGTATTTGGACCAGGCCTATCAAACGTCCATGGCGATGGTGCGCTTTGGAGAAGGGCTGGCGCAGTTCGGGCAAATGGAAGGTGACATCTTCGTTGCGATTCTGGACGATCTCAAAGCGGAAGGAAAAGCGCCTGAGGCGACTCAACTTGAGGCCGCTATGAAAGCTAGAGCCGATCACTGGAGGACCGAAGCCTATCCCTTCGGCAGCGAGATGCCTTGGGATTCCACCGGACAGGAAGAGGTCTACGCTTGGAGCAAGTATTTCGGATATACGGATAAGGCAGAAGTCACGATCAACGCGATCCTCGGATATATGCCGACTGTTCCGCATTGGGGATACAACGGCAGTGCGCGGCGTTACTGGGATTTTCTGTATGCCGCCAAGTACAGCCGCATCGAGCGCCAGCTTCATCACTATGGCTCCGGAATCAACGCAATTCCAATGCTTGTGGAATACCGCGCGCATCCAGATGACATTCACCTGTTGCGCGCGGGCTATGGCGGCGTGATGGGCGCCCTGACGAACATTGACCCGCAAGGCTTCGACTCGCCTGCGTTCCATTCATTTCCCGACATGCTGCGCTTCGATCCTCTATCCGGGGACAATGGGACGAACTTCTTCGGACATGCCTGGACCGCCGCGACCTACTTGGTGAGCCACCCGGATTTCGGATGGATCTGCTTCGGGGGGAATCTTTCTGTTTCCGGCGATGAGGTAACGGTCGAACCCAAAGATGCTTCGCGGACTCGAGTTTATCTCGCCCCGGCTGGCCTCTGGCTCACTCTGGACTCCGGACAATTCGAGCGTCTCATTTGGAATGGAAAAACAGGTTCATTGCGGATCGCCCTCGCGCCGATGAACCAATTCACGACCCAAGCCCGGCTCCGAATTGATCAGCCCGCCCATCTTGCCGGAGTCGGTGAGTTTCATCCGTCGGCGATATCGGGGAAGGAGCGCGGCGCATATAGTGTGGCGCTCTCGGCCTCCGAGACTTGGGTAGACCTGATGCAATGAATGCACGCGTCGACGCATACGGTCGGACTCCGGCCGTCTTTATCTCTTATGCAACGGGGTACAATTCCACCTGACGTTGGACAGTAAATCCAGACTGAACCATGAGCCCGAAACGTACTCGTCGGCGGCTGCTCGGTGCGCTGGGCGTTCTCGTCGTTACTGTTTACTCTGGACGAGGACAATCCAATGACATTCCGACCGCGCGTTTCTATGCGCAGACCTCGGTGCAGCAGATCGTAAGCGAGCCGTCTGGAGCGAGCCGCTGCCAGTTCTGCCATCCCTCCGAAGTCGAAGGGTACGCACGGTCCGCGATGGCGCACTCCCTGCGCCGCGCGGCCCAAGAACCGGTGGGCACTGTCAATACGCCCGAAGAAAAGATCACGATGTATTCCTCACCGACTGGCTATGGGCAGCGCCTGGAAAGTGGCGGGGATGTAACGAACTACCGCATCGATTTCGTGATTGGTTCCGGCAACCATGCCTCCGGCTACCTGCTCGACTTGGCCGGTCATCTGTTCCAATCTCCGGTTGCTTACTACACGAGCCGACATACCTACGATTTGGCGCCCGGATACGAGGGATTGGCGAATCCGGACTTCACTCGACCCGTCTCCGAAGGATGTCTCTTCTGTCATTCAGGAATGGCGTTACACATTCCAGGCACGTCAAACCAATATCGCTCTCCTGCATTCTCGGCAGAAGCGATCACGTGTGAGCGTTGTCACGGCTCGGCTGAAAGGCACCTCAATGATCCGAGAGCGGGCACGATCATCAATCCTGCGAAGCTGGAACCGGCTGCTCGCGACAGCACCTGCGAACAATGTCACTTGTTGGGAGTTGGCAGAGTTCTCAATCCAGGAAAGACGTTCGGCGATTTTCGGCCGGGGCAGCGCCTGGAGGATGTCTTTACCACTTACGTCAACGTCTCGCAGAACGGTACCGGCGCCGAGAAGTTCAAGGTCATTAGCCATGTGGAGCAATTCGCCAGAAGTACTTGCGCCCGAGAGAGTCATGGTCAAATGTGGTGCGGAACCTGCCATGATCCGCACAATAAACCTGTGGAACCAGTCGAGTTCTTCCGGTCAAAATGCCTTTCCTGCCATACCGAGAAGTTTCCTGGCCCTCATCCGGGCACAGAGAGTAATTGCATCAGCTGCCATATGCCTCGACGTGATGCCAAAGATGGAGGACACACAGCATTTACCGACCATAAAATTCAGCGACGTCCTGAGGCGCAACAAATTCCGCCTGAAAATACCGACATTGCTGCCTGGCGCGAGCCTGCGCCGGATTTGCAGAAGAGGAATCTAGGCATCGCCTACGTGAATGTCGGCGGGGAACGCCGTTCCCCACCCTTGGTCGTCCGCGGTTACCGCATGCTGACACAAGTGCAAGAACAGTTCTCCACCGACAGCGCAATTTTTACCGCCATGGGTTCGGCACTGCTCATGGGAAAGCAATCGACGGAGGCGGAACTGGCTTTCGAGCGCGCTCTTCAACTCGATCCGGATTCGGTTGTCGGCGAGACGAACGCGGCCTCAGCCTGTCTCCAAGGTGGTGACATCGATAGAGCGGTATCTCACCTCGAGCGTGCCGTTACGATGGATCCATTACATCTGCCCGCGGATATGCCGCTGATCGGTCTCTATAAGCGGCAGGGAAATGTGGCGAAGGCGGCTGAACTGGCCGGCAAGGTCAGCGCAGCCATGGGCCGACCCTCCAACGAAGCCGGGAAAGGGAATTCCCAAGGCAATTCGGCCGCATTAGCCGAGACGGTCTTCAAGAATATCCAGGTGCTCAAGGGTATGCCCTCTGGTCAACTGATTCCCGCCATGCAATTCATCACTGCATCCCTCGGAGTGGGATGCAACTATTGTCACGTGAAGGATCATTTTGACAAGGACGACAAGAAGCCAAAACAGAGCGCGCGCGACATGATGAGAATGGTGTTCGCGATCGACAAAAAGAGCTTCGAAGGCAACCGTGAAGTTACTTGCTACTCCTGCCATAGGGGTTTGCTCAGGCCGGAAGCCGTTCCGGTCGTTGGGAGTGAAGTGCCGCCAAAGCCACAAACGGTGGCGGTTTCAGCAGAAGAAAAACTTCCCGTCAACATGCCCACCGCAGACGAACTGATTGACAAGTACATTCGGGCGGTCGGTGGGGCGGCCGCGATCGAGAAGATCACCAGCCGCGAGGAGCACGGCACGATAAGGCTGAATGGACAAGCCATCCGTATCGAATTTTTCGATCAGGATCCTGAGAAGCGGGCCGTGATCCGGCACATGCCGACGGGAGACAGCGTGACTGTTTTCGATGGTGATGAAGGTTGGTCCAGCACGCCGGGAGGGCCGGTCCGTCATATGTATGGAGTCGACATCGATGCCGCTCAGATTGACGCAGACCTTCATTTTCCGCTGCACATTAGGAAGGCCTTTGCTGAGTTGCGTGTGGAATATCCGGAGAGGGTGGGCGATCGAGAAGCTTATGTGATCTCCTGTTCAAAAGTTGGGCAGCCTATCGTGAAGCTCTATTTCGACCAGCAGTCAGGGTTGCTTGTGCGACTGATCCGTTTTGCCGAGTCTCCACTCGGACTTCTTCCCACTCAAATCGACTATGGCGACTATCGGGATGCTGCTGGTGTGGAAACTCCTTTCCGTTGGACCATTGCTCAACCCGGCGAAAGCTCGACCGTCCAACTGGAAGAAATAAGGGTAAACGTTCCGATTGATGATGCCATGTTCTCTAAGCCCACATCATCGGCGACAGGAGCAAATCCCTTGGGACCGTGAGGCAGGTACGCCGTGATAGAGATCGGTCAAGCAAGAAGCAAAGTCATACTGTTGTCCGACAAGTAAAACCTCGGTATCTTCGCGCGGGTGGCCGTTTTAACGAACCGAGCCATTCCTGAGCGCCTGCTTCCTATTCTCCCTAGATAACTGTTGTATCCTTCCTGCTTATGAGAACAGTCCAGACAATCGATTATTCCGAAGCCAGGCGTGCAATGGATCTGATCGTAGACAAAGCCCTACAGATGGGGAAGGCCGTGGCGGTGGGAGTTGCCGATTCCCACGGCGACATGATCTGCTTTGCGCGCATGGACGGCGCGCCTGTATCCTCCATCCAGATCGCCCAAAATAAGGCTTGGACGGCGGTGCGCGAGCGAAAGCCCACAAAGGAAGTCGGCGAGAAGGTGAAGCATCCGGAGAAAGGGCACGACATCGCATACTACGGCGATCCGAGATACGTGGGATGGGGCGGCGGGATTCCCGTCCGGAAGAACGGCGAAGTGGTTGGTGCCGTCGCGGTCAGCGGATTATCCTCGGAGGAAGACGTCGCTTTGGCTACACTCGGCGTGGAATTGATTGTTGGGTCATAGTGTGTGTTGTGATCCACACTAAGGAAACAAAAGAAGGTCCGCTACTTCGGTTCCGTGATCCTCAGTGTTTGGTTTTCGCCAATGCCTGTCGTCAAAATCTGCTTGTGGCCCGACGGCCAATCGACTTCTATCCCGTCAATCTTGGCAACCTCCCCGAGACCGAAGTAAAGCGGCAGAACACTCTGAGCCAGATAACCAGACTTGCCATCGTTGTATTTGGTGTAGGTCTGCCCGCCGGCGCGCACACGTACGGTTGCGCCAATCCCGTTACGATTTGAACTCGTGCCCTCAAGCACGATTTTCAGCCAGTGAAGTTTCTTGCGTTGTGAGAGATCGCTGACCAGCACCTGCGGCTCGGAGTTGAAGTCGTTGGTCACGATGTCGAGGTCACCGTCGTTATCCAAATCGAATATAACGGAAGAGCGGCTGGAGCGCGGCGCCATGACGATCGATTTGCCGCTCTGGCCGACGCAGACTTTGCTATCCAGTTTGTCCTGCGCTTCCCTCTCTCGCGAGTCAGAACAGTCGATTTCGAACCACGGGGTATAGAGGCTCTTGCGCGGCTCGATTCCCACGACAAACTCGGCATCGTCAAATTTCTTTCCGTGGTCGTTCAATAAGAGTGAATTAATGCCGTAGCGGTAGGGATAACTCATGCCGGACGCGATGAAGACGTCATCCCATCCGTCCGCGTTGAGGTCTCCCACGCTCGGTCCCCACGGCCAGTAGGTTTCTGCTCCGAGACGATCGGAGACTTCTTCAAACTTTCCATTGCCCAGATTGTGATACAGGGCATTTCCCCAGATGTAATCGGACTTAGTTCCTTGAATATAGGAATCAGTCCAAGTGATGTCGGATTTCTTCTTCTCATTTTCAGGGCCCGGTTCATCGCTCATGTCAGAGTGCATGTCGACGATAAAGAGATCCATAAGGCCGTCATTGTCGTAGTCGAAAAACTTGATTCCCATGGCGCCCCAGGGAGTTTTTGGGAAATACTGGTCCGTTTTCTCAACAAACTTCTTGCCACCCTGGTTTTCGTAGTAGTGGCTGTGTCCTTGCATGTTGAGGAAGAAGATGTCGGGCCAGCCATCGCCGTTAAGGTCGCTGAAGGAGGCGTCACCGCACCAGCCGTGTGGGCTCAACCCGAGTTCTGCGGTCACGTCCCTGAACCGGTTGTGCCCCAGATTCTTGTAGAGGACGGGATATTCATAACGATCCGAGTGAAGATGTCCATCAAAGGCGTTGGGCATCCCGACGTACTCGCCGTTCGGTCCCTTCTCGTCGTAGGTATACTTGCCGACATTGCAGACCAGAAGGTCGAGCAGGCCGTCGTTGTCAAAGTCAAAAAAGAACGCTCCCGAAGAGTGAGCAATAAGACCTAGGCCTGCTTCCTGGGTAATATCTTTGAAATGTCCCTGGCCGTCGTTCTCGAACAATGCATTTCCGCCGCGAACTGTGGTGACGAACAGGTCCTGGTCGCCGTCGTTGTCGATATCGGCGAAGGCGGCCGCCACGCTGATGCGGCCAGCCAGTGCAACGCCTGCTTCCTGCGTGATGTTCTTAAACTTACCGCCGCCGAGGTTTTTCCAGAGTTCATTTCCGCCAACTTGATTCACAAAGTAGATGTCGTACAGGCCATCGCCGTCGACATCCGCAACCGCAACCGCGCTGCCATGATCGTAGTGGCCCATCCGCATGTGTTTGGTGACGTCGTCTACCGCGTGATGGATGAATGTGATCCCGCTTTCCTTTAACTTGTCGGAAAATTGAAATTGGTAAAACACCTTGAACTGCTTGGCGGCTTCCGTCTGGGCCTTCTTCCGGCCCGGAAGAGAATCCTTGCCCATGTCGTCTTCCGGATAGCGGGGTCGAACTCCGGAATCGGTGGCCACCACGGCCAGGACGAGGATCACGACCGGGAACAACCTCTGGGCGAGGATGAGCAAACGATTTCCCATGGAGCCCATGTCGATCTCCTGGCAGGAGATTGTACTGTAGCTCAATTGCAGCCCCAAATGAGAAAATTGGCTTGAAAGCGATGGCGCGGATGCATGAAGATACCAGTCCAGCGGCGATGCAGTGTCTCGATACGGGGAAACATAATCTAGCGCTCCGGTGTCGGGTGAAGGGAGCGATAATGTCGGGTATGCGTTTCCCCGTGTGCCTGGTGGTTCTTGTTGCGACCTTTGCGATTTGCTCCGACGTCGCCGCTCAGACTGCGGCGGAGGGGATCGGCCCGATTACGTCTGCGTTGCGGGCAGGGCAATTCGACAAGGCCCTGCAATTGTTGCAACCCGAGCTGCTACGGAGCCCCAAGAACCCGCAATTGTGGACCTTCCGCGGCATTGCCTTTTCTGGCAAAGGGGATAAGAAGGGGGCGCTCAACGCGTTTCGCCATGCGCTGGAGAGTTCGCCGGATTACCTGCCCGCTCTGGAAGGGGCTGCGCAGATCGAGTACGAGAACGGAGGGCAAGACGCTGTTGCACTGTTGCAACGAATCCTGCGTTCGCGTCCAAACGATCCGACTAGCCATGCCATGTTAGCTGTATTGGCGTACCGGCGCGGCGACTGTGCCGCCGCGGTGCCTCACTTCGAGCAAAGCGGTTCACTGGCGGAATCTCAACCGGGAGCATTGCAGGAATTCGGCGATTGCCTGGTGCGGCTGAAAGAGACCGAGAAAGCAATTCTCGTCTTTCGTCGGGCGCTGGCACAGTCGAACTCGGATGCCGGTCTTCGCTGTCAGCTCGCGTCAGTGCAGATCATGGCACAGCATTCCAAGGATGCCATCGTCACGTTGCAGCCGTTGCTTCAAGAAAATGGTACCGATCCTAATGTCCTTGATCTAGCTGCCTCCGCCTATGAGGCGGACGGAAATACTCCAGAGGCGGTCCGCCTTCTCCGCGAGGCGATTGTGGCGGATCCCCACAATGTCAATCTCTATCTCGATTTCGCCGACATTTCTCTCGACCATCAGTCGTTTCGGGTCGGCGTGGATATGATCAACGCCGGACTTAGCGTGGAGCCAAAGGCGGCGGCATTGTACGTCGCGCGCGGCGTACTTTACGTGCAGCTGGCTCAATATGACCAAGCCGAAGCTGATTTCGAGAAGGCCGACGAACTGGACCCTCGGCAGTCCATAGGTTCGGCTGCAGAGGGGTTGGCCGCCGTGCAGAAGAACGATCCCGAGCGTGCGCTGGCCACCGTGCGAGCAAAATTGGTGAAGAGGCCCAACGACCCGTTCCTGCTTTATTTGCAAGCTGACATCTTGACGCAACGTGGCTCCGACCCGGGAAGTTTAGAATTCCGGGAAGCTATGGAGTCCGCAAAAAAAGCGATCGCCCTCCGCCCCGGGTTAGCGGCCGCTCATGACGTTCTGGCGAAGCTCTACCTGCAGGCGGGACAGAATGAGGCGGCAATCCTGCAATGCCGCAAGGCCTTGAGTGGCGATCCCAAAGACCAAACAGCCCTGTATCACTTGATCCAGGCGCTACGCAAGAGTGGGCAAACGAAGGACATTCCGGAGTTGTTGAAACGGTTGGCCGACCTCCGGATCGAAGGCACCAAGGAAGAAGCCGAACACAATCGTTATAAGTTAGTGGAAGACAAGACCCCGTCCATGGAGAAACACAGCCTTGACCGCTAGCCGCCGCGATTTTGTGCGACTCTCTCTTGGTTCCGCGGCCTTTATGGCGGCACGACAGCTCTCAGCCCAGGGCGTGGCTGCGCACACCGTCAAACCGCTGCCCCGGCCTGCGCCATCCGGGCGTCCCTTCTATGCGCACTTCGTCGATGTCGCGGCGACTGCGGGGCTGCACGCGCCCGTGATCTACGGCGGCGTCGAAAGCAAGAAGTACATTCTGGAAGCCACCGGTTGCGGATGCGCCTTCATCGACTACGACAACGACGGCTGGGTGGATCTTTTCCTGTTGTCCGGGACGCGTTTGGACGGAGATCCGCCCGGCGCGACGAATCGCCTCTACAAAAACAACCGCGACGGAACTTTTACAGATGTGACGGAGAAAGCTGGCCTGAAGGCGGTGGGGTGGGCCTCTGGCGTCTGCATCGGCGACTACAACAACGATGGATTCGAGGATATTTTCTGCACTTATTTTGGGCAGAATCGTCTCTATCGCAACAACGGCGATGGAACGTTTACCGACACCACCAAGGCTGCCGGTCTTTGGAACGAACAACCGCGCTGGGGCGCAGGATGCAGTTTCCTCGACTACAACCGGGATGGGCATCTCGATTTGTTTGTTTCCAACTACGTGCGTTTCTCTTTCGAGCACGCACCGGTGCCCGGCGAGAACGTGAATTGCAATTGGAAAGGTGTCCCGGTGGAGTGCGGGCCGCGAGGTTTGCCCACTGGTAAACATTTGCTGTACCGCAACAACGGGGACGGTACGTTCACGGATGTGAGCCAGGAGGCCGGGATTGCGAGTGCAACCGGTTGCTACGGAATGACCGTGGTCGCCGCCGATCTCGATGAGGATGGATGGCCGGACATTTTTGTCGCCTGCGATTCCACGCCGAGTTTGCTGTTCATGAACAACCATAACGGAACGTTCCGTGAAGAGGGTGTCCTGCGCGGGGTGGCACTCAGCGATGACGGCTTGGAGCAGGCCGGAATGGGCGTTGGGGTGGGAGATTACGATCTGGACGGCCATTTGGATCTGTTCAAGACCCACTTCGCCGAAGATGCTAATGGCCTTTATCACAATGACGGAAAGGGGAATTTCGACGACTTGACCCGGTCCTCGCGAGTTGCCGTGGATACTCGCTACATCTGTTGGGGGGCCGGTATGGTCGATCTCGACAATGACGGCTACCCGGACCTTTTCGTGAGCACCGGCAACGTGTATCCCGAAGTTGAGCGCAAGTTGCCGCAATATGCCAACAAGACACCGCGCACGGTGTTTCGAAACTTGGGCAATCGTACCTTCGAAGAATTGAGCCAAGAGGCGGGTCCTGGGGTGACCGACGCACACTGCAGTCGGGGTTGCGCGTTTGGAGATTTCGACAACGACGGGGATATCGATGTTCTGATTGTCAATATGAACGAACCGCCTTCGTTGCTGCGAAATGATATGAAGGCAAAACGGAACTGGATCAAAGTCAAACTTGAGGGAGTCAAGTCCAACCGCAGCGCCATTGGAGCGCGCGTGGTCGCCCGGTATGGTGGTAAGGCTCAGGCACAAGCAGTGCTCAGCCAGTCAAGCTTTTACTCCTGTAACGATTCCCGGCTGCATTTTGGACTGGGAGGATTCAGTTCGGTCGACCTCGACATCTATTGGCCAAATGGTTTGCACGAACAGTACAAAAAGATTTCCGCGAACCAACTCATCACGCTGCGCGAAGGTTCGGGAATTGTGAGCAACAAAGGTTGGGGCCGTTCCTAGCCCTCTTTCGCAGTTCGCGAGCACGACGCAGGGAAGCTCAAGAACACAGCGACGCACTGTGAAGTTTCTCTCCACAATAGGTCCGCACCCAGAAAGTTCTTGACAGTCTGAGGCCGTAGTATTTATACATTACCTCCTGTGGAGTAAACGTTTTCTCGAGGTTGCCTAAAAACCTTTGGCTTGCGCAAGAACTTGTGGAGGAAATCCATGCCAGGAAGCATGATGTCTCGCTATGGGATCTGGTTGTTCTCCATCATCGTGATCATCACCGGTGCGGCCTTTGCACAATTCACAGCCAGCATCCAGGGAGAAGTCAAGGATCAGAGCGGAGCGGGCGTCGCCAAGGCTAGCGTCCAAATAGTCAACACCGCGACCGCAGTCACTGCGGTTGCGACGAGCGACGATGCGGGAAACTACCGTTTCGTCAGTCTGGCTCCAGGTCAGTACAAGATTACCGTCCAAGCTGCCGGCTTCGCGAAATCGGAGGCCAACGTCACCCTGCTTACGGAACAGAACCTGAACGTGCCGATATCTCTTAGGGTCGGGTCGATCAGCGAGTCGGTGGTGGTGAGTACACAGGCTCCGATCGTGGACACTGCGGATAGCCGCACGCAGTTGACTATCGAGAGTGGAGCAGTGGCGCAGTTGCCGATCATTGGCCGCAATCTCGTCACGCTAGTGACCATGGCGCCCGGAGTCTCCGGCTTGGGCACAAGCACCTCTGGAAGCCCTGCATCGGGCGTCGATAACTACTCTACCGAAGAGCAGGTTGACGCTAGCGCCAACGGCCAGGGCCAGAATAACAACCAATACGTGGTGGACGGTTTGGACGTGACCAGCGGTATCCGCCAGGGTGTCTTGAATTTAACCCCTCAGCCTGAAGCGATCCAGGAAACCAGCGTGCAGGTCAACACGTTCTCGAGCGAATACAGTCGCGCCGCCGGACTGCAAACCATGTTTACCACCAAATCGGGAACGGACCAATTCCACGGCTCAGCGGCGGACTGGTTTAACTACCAGGGCATGTTTGCGAATCAGCACTTTGTAAGTTCAGCGGAAGGACCGTACAAGCCTTTCCATTCCAACAATATGGATTTCGCCATCGGCGGTCCGGTGATTCCGCACCATAACTTCTTCTTCTATTTCGCGGTGGAACCGCTGCGTTCATCGTCGAGCGCAGGGGGATCGGTGACCTTCGCAGCGCCGGAGTTTATTAGCTTTGCTCAAGCAAACAATGCGGGCACAGTGGGGACTGGAATTCTCACCAATTATCAGCCCGTAGGGGTGGCCGGCGTGAGTGTTTCGCAAACCGCATCGGATGTGCTTGGCAGTTCAGTTTGCGGAACGCCAGTCGTTGAGAACATTCCTTGTTCCACGCCTATGATCGATAGCGGTTCGTTTGGCGCAACATCGATACGGAACGGCACGCAGTATTTTGGCCGTCTGGACAAGGGTTTCAAAAATGACCGAATCTACGCCAGCATCTTCCGCACTGTTCTGCTGACCGGCGCTCCGTCGCCCATGCCACAATTTTCCGCGTTGAATAACACTTGGCAAGTGGCCGGGCAGGCCAGTTGGACACACACCTTTTCGGCGAACACGCTGAATGACTTTACCGCTGGCCTGAGCAGGGTCGAGGGCGTGTTGGGCAGTGGAGCGAAAGATTACACGGTTCCGTCGATCACGGTAAACGGGATTAACGTAGATTCCGGACAAGCGTTCGGGGTGGGTTTCGCACAGGGAGATTTCATCCAGCACAACTACCACTGGCGCGACGTCCTCACGCATGTCAAAGGAGCTCACACCCTGAAATTCGGTTACGAAGGCTGGTATGGGGATGATGTCGAGCCCTTCCAGGGACCATGGTCCCAGCCGAAATTCTCATTCAGCAATCTGTTGACGCTGGCACAGGACGCTCCCACAAACGAAAACGGTATCTATTACAACCCCGCAACTGGTACGCAACAGTTGTGGAGTTGGGACGCTGCTTCGAGAACCTTCGGACTTTTTGTGGAGGACACTTGGAAGGCCAGGAAGAACCTGACCCTGACCTTGGGCCTGCGCTACGACGACAGTGGCAACCCGTGGTCGAAGAGCCCGTCGACCGTGTTTGGAAACTTCTACCTTGGTACCGGTACGACAGAGCAAGAACAAGTGGCAAATGGCTTTGCCAAGGCTACTCACAACGCCCTGCTGCACTCGGTCAACAACCTGTTCAGCCCTCGCATCGGTGTCGCATGGGATCCCACGGGGAATGGCGACTGGGTGGTACGCGGCGGTTTCGGCGTTTATAACAACTGGCTGACCCAAGCGAATGTGCAGGAAGAATTCCGAGGCAGTCCGCCGGGAGAAGTGGCGCCGACCTTTGTTGCGGGTGGGACGGTTTCCGCCCAGGCTCCAATCTTTGTGCTTGGGACAAACAGTAAGCCTCCTTTCGGATTCACCTTCCCAACTTTCGGGCCAGGCACAGGCCCGACGCCGCAACAGGGAGGGGGACTTAATGCGCAGGGTGGCGTAGTCGGTGCCAGCTTTGCCATCGGTGGCATTAACCCGCTGTTGAAGTCACCAAAGTCGAACGTATGGTCTGCGACTCTGGAGCGCAAGCTGGGAAACAACTTTGCAGCCAGCGTTGGCTACAACGGTTCCCACTCCTACAACATCGTCGGGAACGGTAACTCGATCGGGAATGTTTCCTACGGAGTCGATATCAACACCTTCCCGGGCGATTTAATCGACCAAATGAACAACAGTGCGACGCGCGTCGTTCCGAGTCCGACCCGTCTCAATAAGAGTTTCGGGGCAATTACATATGCGGACAACGATCGCTACGGTAACTACGAAGCCGTCATTTTTGATGTAAGAGGACACTTCCGGCGTGGGTACTTGGATGCTTCGTACACCCGTTCCAGTTCCAAAGATGACGCTCTTTACTATCCCAACTCTGCGGGGCTGGATCCACAACAGTACTACGGTCCATCCATTTTTAACGCGCCCAACCGCTTCTCCTTCAGCTTCAACTATTCGGTGAAAGGGTTGAATGGTGGAAAAGGGGCTGTGGGCTATCTGACCGGCGGCTGGGGAGTCAGCGGAACGAGCATCGTCCAGTCTGGTTATCCAATAACCGTGAACAATACGAATGGCTTTCTGGCGGTGTGCCAATCAGGTGCCCTCAGCAACGTCACCGGATGCTCGGCAGCCGATCCAGCAGTCGCTTACCAGGCTGGCAGCGGAAACTACATCGCCGATGGGGAAACTGCCGCCTCCTATCCGGATGCGATTAGTTACCATCAATTAACCTCCAATAGCTCCTGGCTGACAGGTGCAATTCCCAAGAGCGACTTCGCGGTTCCTACCTTTGGTCAAAACGGAAACCAGAAGGCTATGCTGTTCCGCGGGCCAAACTTTATCGAGACCAACATCAACCTCTACAAGGACACCCCCATTACAGAGAGAGTCAATTTTCAATTCCGCTTTGAAATCTTTAACCTGTTCAACCGGGCAAACTATGCCTGGAACGGCGCCCAAGGAGTCGATGTGAATTTCCCAGACGGAAATTTCGGCCAAGCCACGGCATCGCACGAGCCGAGGTTCTGGCAACTCGGAGGCAGGATTTCGTTCTGATGCATCGGTAGACGACCACAGAGCCGGCCCGCTTTTTGTTCGAAGCGGCCGGCTTTTCTTTCTCTCGGGAGGTGTCATGTCGTCGTTGGCGTGGCCAAGGCACCGGTTTCTAACGTATAAGAGCAGGGGCGAGGTGTCGCAGGACCAATGATGAGAGTGATACATCCCATCGCCAGGACTTACATCATTCTCATTTCCATTCTTTTTCCAGGCTGTGCATTCGCGCAAACCGCGGCGGATCAAATCGGTTTGATCACATCGGCATTGCAGAATCAGGACTTCGCCAGGGCTCTCATACTGCTTCGCCCAGCGTTGCAGCAATCGCCCAGGAACGCTCAGTTATGGACGATGCAAGGCGTAGCTTACGCCGGCGATGGACAGCAGAATGAGGCCGTTGCTTCGTTCCGTAGAGCGCTGGCGATCTCTCCCGACTATCTCCCAGCGCTGGAGGGAGCAATCCAGATCGAATATGAGAGCGGGAGTAAGGAGGCGATTCCGCTCTTACAGCATGTTCTTCGCTTGCGCCCGGCTGATCGAACCAGTCACGGCATGCTGGCCGTGCTGGAGTACCAACAGGAGAACTGCGCCGCGGCAGTGGTTCATTTTGAAAAAGCCGGGGAATTGTTTGACACGCAGCCCAGCGCGCTGCATGCCTACGCGGCCTGCCTGGTGAAGCTTAAGCAGTTTGATAAGGCCGCCGAGGTCTCCCGCCGCACTTTGGCTCTTACGCCGCGAGACGGGCGAGAACGGCACCTGCTGGCTGCGCTCCAGTTGATGGCTCACCAGCCGAAAGACGCGCTTTCTACTTTGCAACCGATGCTGCAGGGAGGCAATCCGGATGTCGAGAGCCTGGAACTGGCGGCTACTGCATATGAGGACCTCAATGACACGCCACCGGCGGTTGCTGCTCTCCGCCAGGCGATTCTGCTCGACCCACAGAACGTCAATCTTTACATTGATTTTGCCAACCTGAGCTCAGCCCACGAGTCGTTTCAGGTCGGTATTGACGTAGTGAGCGATGGTATCGCCCAGTTGCCAAAGGCGGCGCCGCTTTTCCTGGCGCGTGGTGTTCTATATGTCCAATTGGCCGAGTATGACAAAGCGGAGGCCGACTTTGAATCCGCCCACGAATTGGATCCCCACCAGTCGCTCAGCTCTGCCGCCCAGGGACTACTGGCGGAGCAGGAGAACAATCTGGATGGCGCGCTGGCGACGGTGCAAACCAGACTGGCACAAAAGCCGAATGACGCTGTACTGCTCTACCTGCGGGCGGACTTTCTTTCGCAGAAGGGCGTAGAGCCCGGCACACCGGATTTTCAGCTGGCCATGCGCTCAGCACGGCAAGCTGTTTCCTTACGACCAAGCTTGAGCGGGGCTCGGACAGTACTGGCGAAACTCGATTTGCAAGCCGGCCGCTATCAGGATGCCGCCGAGCAGTGCCGCAAGGCTCTGGCTCAAGACCCGAAGGACCAAACTGCCTTGTACCACCTGATCCAGGCACTGCGGAAAACGGGGGACAGTGCGGAGATCCCGGATCTGCTAAAACGTCTGGCGCAACTTCGCAAGCAGACTGCTCACGAAGAAAGTCAGCGCTACCAGTACAAATTAGTGGAAGAAGACACCCAACCCAAGTAGCGCGTACTCCGCGCGACGCAACCTCCCAACATGTCAGGCCTTCAGCGACACGTAAGTACTGTAACTTTCCGTGTCGATGTTCATAAACGGACGCATGGTCACGCTGTTTCCTTCGGCTGCAGTTGCGAGCCAATCTCCGGTGACGTTGTTTGTGGGCCTGGCTTGCAGCAATGCGTTGCGATCGAAGCTCGGCTGCGATTCGGCGATAGCGAATAACACCAGGGGGCCTTGGACCAACGCCACAAACTGCGGATGATTTGCGTCTACGGTTTCCAGTCGAACTGGCATGGGGAGTTCGAGTGCGACGCGATCGCCGTCTTTCCAGTTGCGCCGGAGGGCGGCAAAGGTGCCTGGCTGCACTGGATCGGAAACCCGGTTGCCATTGATAGAAAGGATTGGATCCGGCCTAGCCCAGCCGGGAATGCGAACATAGAGTGTAAAGTCCTTGGGTTGAGAAGCCGACACCTGGATCTGGATCTTATTATCGAACGGATACTTGGTTTCCTGCTTCAGTCCGTACCGTCCGCCAGCATCACTCCATTGCACCTTGGAAGGAGTGAAGAGGTTTACGTACACACCATCGGGGGAGCGCAGATACGCGCTGATGTGGTAATCGGCCGCCAGTTGTGGGAAGGTTCCGGAACAGCACGGCCATTTCTGTCCATACCAGACTTTCTTGCCGGTCGCGGCGTAGTCCGAGTAGTAGAACGAAGTGCCATCCGCCTGAATCGGCCAAGCTCCGAGGATTGTGTTGTACAGTACGCGCTCCATGCTATCGCCGTATCGCGAATCCTTGGTGACCCGCAGCAAGTAGCGCGTGATCTTAAAATGTCCATACGCGCCGCACGGCGTCTCAAAGCTGGCGTGAGTGAGCGCAAGACTGTCGCCCAGTTGACCTGTTCCCGGTTCGCCAAATGATTCATTCGGTCCCCAGCCGCCCGTAGCAAAGCTTTGCGTCTTCAGCAGCATTTCGAAGCCGTTCTTGGCGGCCCGCAGATGCTTTTCGCTTCCCAGTGTGATGTAGGCCTGCATCGCGGAACTGAAGGCATTTACATGGCTGTATGCGTGTTCGAAGGGCAGGACGTTGTTGCCTTCCGAAAGAGGATTGAAGTAGGTGTCATCTTCAAGATATTTCTTCGCCATGTCGCGGTAAAAGGTGTCGCCGCTGCGTTGATAGGCAAGAAAAAGATTTTCGGGCAAAGTGTACGTCTCGTCCCAGGTAAACGATGTGTCTTTGTGTGGCCGGGAACGTTGTTCTTGCCGTGAAAGGGCCTTTTCGGGCAGATAGGCGCCGATCGCACGGGTCAGTCTCCCGTGAACATCCATCGCCATCGGATCGTGGGCGAACTCGTGCGCATCAATGAGCCCGCAAGAGAGCTTGTCGTAGGTGTAGGCCGGCAGCCGATAACCAACAAAGAACTTGGCTTTGGCATCGAGAGTTTCGTTGTAGCCTTTCACCAGACGATTGATTTTCGCCCGCGTAGGTTCGGATCCCGTAACCGCGTACGCCCGTGCAAGTCCAGAAAGATATTGTCCAAAACTATGGCCCGCAATGAAGCCATGAAAGTCATTTTGCTCCAGGCTGAAGCCGTTGAGGTCGTACCAGCCTCCCATGTCTTCCCCTGGCGCGGGCAAGCCGGCGACCTGTCGGTAGACTTTGAGCATCTTGTCATCGTCGAGGTTCAGGAAGCGGGCATGGTTCTCTTCGAACTGCCGTTTCATGGGACCGTCGAGCAGTTCCACGTCGGAATAGGAAAACGTTGCTAGCGGAGTATGAACTGCAACGGTTCCTTTGTCCGCGGCGGCCCAGGCAGGAAGCGCGCTCGTCGCGTAGGTCGCTGCGGTGGTAACTGTGGCGGCTTTGAGAAAGATTCTGCGGCTGACGCGGGCATTCATGCGGTGTCTCCTGGGCGCGAAGCCAATGATAGTAGCAAACGTTTACTAAGGCCAGCTTCGCCCCTGCTCTGGAGGTTTGTCAATGACCTTTTCGGGGTCACCGTGCGTAGCAAGGCGGGAGGGTGCAAAGGGAATTCCTTCATGGTAATCCCCTCGAGCCCTGACAAAGATCGAGGCTAGTAAAGATTGAGGAACCCCTTGCCGCTCAGGCGGAAACTTCTTGCTTCAGCGCGTTCTCGATTTCCAACATCTCGCTCGGAAGTAACCGGAACTCCACTGCTCCGATGATTCCGGAAACCTGTTTCGCGCTGCGGAACCCGACAATCGCGCCCGTCACCGCTGGGTTCTTCAGCGTCCAGGCAATGGCTACTTCTCCCGGCGAGCGCCCGTGTCGGTTCCCAATATCGCGAAGGCGCTCCACCACTCTTAGACTCCGAGACAGCAGAGGTTCCTGAAAGTTAGGGAGATTCCTGCGCCAGTCCTCTGCAGCAAAGCATGCAACTCGCTCGCGTGTCATGGCTCCAGTCAGCAGGCCGGCGGACATTGGAGAATAAACAATGACTCCGATGCCTTTCTGCGAAGTGTAGGGCAGGATTTCTTTCTCGATCTTGCGAGTGACAATCGAATAGGGCGGTTGCAGCGACGTGATGGGAGCGATGGCTCGTACCCGCTCCATCTGGGAAACGCTGAAGTTCGAAACTCCAATATAGCGGACTTTACCTTCTTGCTGGAGTCGAGCCAACTCACTCCAACCTTCCTCGATGTCCTCATCCGGCTCGGGCCAATGGATCTGATAGAGATCGATGACATCGGTCTGCAGACGCCGCAGGCTGCCTTCGCATTCACGCCGGATTGACTGAGCCTTGAGGCAGGCGCCAATTTCTCCTTTAGTGTCCCATACACGTTCGCACTTGGTGAAGACATATGGCCGCGTGCGGCCTTTCAGTGCTTGTGTCACTACTTCTTCCGAATGGCCGAGCCCATAGAGTGCAGCCGTATCAATCCAGTTGAGGCCGTTGTCTAAAGCGGCATGAATGGCCGGGATGGAGTCGCTCTCATTTTGCGGCCCCATGCTTCCGTTCCACCCACCGCCCCCAATGGCCCAAGCGCCAATACCGATGGGAGTGATGTGCAGGTCGCTGTTTCCAAGTTGTCGAGTCTCCATTGAACGCTGACCTCGTGCGAGCAGACCAGCATACCTTAGTTGTGAAATCGCTTGCTGGGTTTTCTTAAGATCGACAATTCAGCGCTGCGCGGCGGATCGAATAGTGGAGGCATTTGAATGTCCGATGCAGCGCAAGAACTCGGCGGCAATTGACATCGTATCTGAGACGCTCCCTGGCTTCGAAGCGCGCCCTCATGAGAACGAAACAGCCTCACTCGGTGTCTTACGCGTATGTGAATCCTGTGGTGCTATCTTGAAGGTTCTGCACCCGACCTGAAAGGATGAAATGAAATCTTGGATCGATCTAAACTACTGAAGACAAATGACATAGCATATATTCCTTCTTGGTTATTGCGGCTCAATGCCGCGATTTTCGCACTACCCAGTCGAGATCATTATCCGCCGATGCATCGGGGCCGAGATCCTGATCGGAAATCACAAATCGGAGACACGGCGTGTTTGTTTCCGAGACTCAGGGCCGCCGGTTCAGCGCCGCCAGAAACTTCTTGACAGGGGCTCGGGGAGGAGGCTATAAGCTGTTGGGATTAGTTGAGAAATCGTTTACTTTGCTGCTCCACGACGTCGTGGAGGAGGAACAAGTGGCAAACTCGAAGTCTCACTCTACTCTGCAGCTGTTTCCCCTACTGATTCTATTGCTTTGCGGCTTTCCATGTTTCGCTCAATACAGTAGCAACATTCAGGGCGTAGTTTCTGATCCAGCGGGCGCGGCCATCAACGGAGCTTCGATCGAATTGCATAACGTGGAAACCGGAGTCACGGCCGTGATCACGACGAGCGATTCGGGCAACTACCGCTTCAGCAGCCTTCCCCCAGGCAACTATGTGCTGACGGCCTCAGCGAAGGGCTTCAAAAGGACGCAATCGAGTTTTGCGCTTGACGCTTCTCAAACGAAGGGCATCAATCTGGCTCTGCCCCTCTCGGCTGCTCAGGAAACGATCACGGTGCAGGTCCATGCTCCCATCGTCGATACCGATGACAGCCGCCTGCAGGCGACCCTGTCAGCGGATACTGTTCGAGATCTGCCTTCGGCAAATCGCAATCTGTGGGATATCCTGGCCGTCACGCCCGGCGTAGTTGGCGTAGGTACGCGGCTTGCGGGAGAAGCTCCTGGGGGCTTGCCCGACAACTTCGGAACTCAGACACCGCAAATCAGTGCCAATGGACGGAGTTATACGGGAAACGTCGTCATGGTGGACGGCATGAACGTCACCAGCCCGGTGCAAAACGGCAATATTATTCTTGCGCCCATTCCCGATGCGGTGCAGGAAGCCACGCTGCAGACCAACTCATGGTCCGCGGAAGATAACCTTGGAAGTTCAATCCTGATTCAGGTTACGACAAAATCTGGGACCAACCAATTTCACGGTACGGGAAGCCTGTTTTTCGCTAACCAGGACTTGCAGGCGACGCCGGACTTTGTCACAGGACCAGCCGAGCCTTACGCCCGAAAGGATCTCGTCGGCGCACTTGGCGGACCAATTCGTAAAGGCAAGACTTTCTTTTTCGCCGATTTCGAAAAGCTTTGGTCGACCGTCCCTGGTGCGACGGGTCAACAGTTGTTCGAAGACCCGGCGTTTGTACAGTGGGCACAAGCGAACTATCCCAACACGGTTGGGACGCAGGTTCTGACGGGATGGCCGGCCACTAATTTGTTTGGCGGTGTAGTTGCCCAAACCGCGCAAACTGCTCTCCCCGCAGGCTTGTGCGGCACGTCTGGCGCGCCTCCGTGTAACCTCCCGATGGTAGATAGCGGCAGCTTCAACGCCAGCCAATACTACAACGCGCTGCAATACAACTTTCGGCTCGATCAGTACTTCACGGATCGGGATCGCCTCTATCTGAGCTACTACAACGACTCCTTCGACCAGCAGCAGAAGTCGCCCCGGCCGAGGCTGGGCGCATTGGATATTATGAGGAATCGGTATGCGCAAATCGACTATACCCATACCTTTAACTCCAGTGTCCTGTGGGAATCCAGTTTCGCCTTTGCTAGTGTGGGCGGCGCCAATGGTCAAGATGCCAACCTGGCTGTGCCGAATATCAGCGTCGCCGGCAACCTCACGGGTTTCCCGGTTGGGGGTGGATGGGGTCCGGGCGAGTATCGAGGTCCGATGTACAACTGGCGATCGGTACTCAGCTGGGTGCATGGTAAACACACCCTGAAGTTTGGTTATGACGGTGCGAGAGGCATTGAGCACGGTGATTTCACCCCGGTTAATGTCCGACCTGGCTTCACGTTTAACAACCTTCTCGCCCTCGTGCAGGACAGTGTCTTCCAGGAATCGGTAGGGGCCTACAATCCCCTCACTGGCTTAGCTGGAACCGTGGTGTTCGGCGGACAGGAAAATCCCTTCGGCTTTTTTGCTCAAGATGACTGGAAGGTGAAATCGAATCTTTCTCTGACGCTTTCCTTACGCTGGGACGATTTTACGAACCACATTCCCTGGGGAAACAGCGGCTTCCAGTTCAGCGCTCTGAATCTGGGCACCGCTGGAAATTTCAACGAGCAGGTTCAGTACGCAACTGTCGGCACCGTCCCAGCCGTCTTTGCCAATTCCATGAAGAATATCTTCAGCCCGAGGATCGGTTTTGCTTGGGATCCAACAAAGACTGGGCGTTGGGCGGTGCGAGGCGGAGTCGGTGTTTATCATGACTGGATCGCGATGGGCCAGACCATCGACCAAACGCGCAACAATCCCCCCGGAGTGCTGAGCGAGACGTTCACGAATGTTGCACCCAGTGGCCAGCCGCTGGGCAACTATTTCTCCATTGCGCCATCCGGTAGCTACCCTTGGGGATTTGTCCTGCCCACGATTCCGGCGGGGTCTCTGAATGCCGCTGGTGGCATCACGGGGCTGCCGACGAATGTCACCTCTCTTAATCGAAATATCAAGGCGCCTATGGCGGTTAACTACGTCATCGGCGTGGAGCGCCAGTTGCTGCGAAACTTGGTGGCGGGAGCCAACTATTCCGGTTCGCACAGCTTTAACGGTCTGACGGGAGCTGACGTGAACCGGCAGGCTGGCGAGGCTACGTTCTCGGGAACTGCGGGTAGCGTGGTGGAGACCATAGCGCGTCCGAATCCCAACTTTGGACAAATCATATACGTCAACAGTTCCAATGAGGCCAACTACAACGCGATGATCCTGTCGATTCGCGGGAAGTTCGGACAGCGGGGAAGCTTCCAGGGCTCGTACACGCTTTCCCACGCACAGAACTATCCTGAAGCGAACACTCGATTCGACCAGGACGGGCAGAACGGTGGGGCGAACATCCCTGATCAGAATGCGTATTTTAGCTACTATGGGGATGCCAATTATGATGTGCGCCAGCGTTTTTCATTCTCGGGGTCGTACAATCTGCCGGGATTCAAAAGCGGAGTTGCGAGGGTATTGACCGGCGGCTGGGAGGTATCCAGCATCATCGCCATCCAGACCGGAACGCCGTTCTGGCCGATCGACAACCGTGTTCCTGACGTAATGTGCAACCAGGCGGGCACGCCAACACCCTGTTCCAGTGCCGCCGCAGGCAGCCCAGTAATTACGCCGAACGTGATTGCGCCCGACAGCGGCGACTATAACCTCGACGGCCTGAACTATGACATCCCCAACTCCGCGACTCAAAACTTTACCGGGTCGCACAGCCGCTCAGCCTACATCAACGGACTCTTTACGGTCGCGGACTTTCCTCAGGCTGCGCAGGGAACGGAAGGCACCGGGCGACGCAACATCTATCGCAACCCGGGCATGTTCCAGGCGGATGCGAGCGTCCTGAAGAACAACCACCTGCCCTGGATCGGAGAACAGGGCAACCTGCAATTGCGCTTTGATTTTCTCAACCTCTTCAATCACGGCAACTTGGGAAATGTAGATCCCAACATGGCAAACGGCACCTTCGGCAGAGTCACTAGCACGCTCAATCCCTATGACGCGAGAAAGATTCAGTTGGGATTGAGGATATCGTTTTGACGGGCCACCGATAGCTCTTGCTGGCGAGCCGAGATCAGAGTTCGGCTCGCCAGTTTTTGTTTCGGGCAATACGCGGTCCGCTGCGTTGAAGTACTATGGCAAGGCCCTGCGTTCGCACATTATTAATTTAAGACTGTGAGTCGTGATTCCAAGCAAGGCAGAAGACTCATCCTTTAAGTGATCCCATGAATCGATTTTCCGCTTCCCGGCGCCGTTTCCTGAAGCAGGCTTCCAATGCAAGCATCGCGTGCTCCGCAACCGCTCTATTTTCGCGGAATCTGTTTGCGGCTCTCGCTTCCCCTCAAGCTGCTCCTTCGCCCGACGGGTCCGCCCGGGTCTATGTCGATTCCAGACGAACCATTGCGCCACTGGACCGCAAGCTGTTCGGTTCTTTCCTGGAGCACTTGGGACGAGCCATCTATGAGGGAATCTATGATCCCGGGTCCAAGCTCTCCGATGCCAACGGATTTCGGAAGGACGTTCTCACTGAGATCCGTCAACTAGGAGTTCCGATCATTCGCTATCCCGGGGGGAACTTTGTCTCTGGATACAACTGGCTGGATGGGGTTGGTCCGAAAAAAGACCGTCCTCGCACGCTGGATAAGGCATGGGACACCCTCGAATCAAATCAGTTCGGGACCGACGAGTTCATGGCGTGGTGTAAAGCGGCGGGCACGGAGCCGCTGATGGGGCTGAATCTTGGGACGGGGACGGCGGAAGAAGCGGCAGCGCTGGTCGAGTACTGCAACGTCGATAAGGGCACCAAATGGAGCGAGCTCCGCCGTCAGCATGGCATTCCTGATGCGTACAAGGTGCAGCATTGGTGCTTGGGCAACGAAATGGACGGTCCGTGGCAGATCGGGCACATGTCGGCCACCGAGTATGGCCTGAAAGCGGCGGATGCGGCGAGACAGATGCGATACGTGGATCCGTCGCTCAAGCTTATTGCTTGCGGTTCAAGCGGTCCCCTTATGCCGACGTATCTCGAATGGGATCGCGAAGTGTTGGAGCAGTGCTACCAGTATGTGGACGGTCTCTCGCTTCACCGTTACTTCGGCAACAACGAACGGGACACTGGCGGCGATACCTCGAAATATCTCGCCATGAATCTGAGCATGGAACGCCAGATCGCGGAGACCATTGCGGTCTGTGATCTGGTCCGCGGGCACAAGCGATCTCCGAAGAAGCTGTGGTTATCCTTTGATGAGTGGAACGTCTGGTATCGCACCACCTCCGGCGATACGGTGGATGGCCACCGACAGGTGGCGCCGCACCTGCTGGAAGAGGTCTACAACCTGGAGGATGCGCTTGTTGTGGGAGGCCTCATCAACTCTCTAATGCGCAATGCCGATCGAGTAAAACTCGCTTGCCTGGCTCAGTTGGTCAACGTGATTGCCCCGATCATGACAGACGCCAATGGCATCCTGCAGCAGACCATTTACTACCCATACAGCTGGGCGCTGCAATTTGCCAGAGGTGTGGTACTGGATCTTCTGGTGCAGTCTTCGACTTATGAAGTCTCCGGTTTAAACCAGGTCGGGCACGTGGATGTCGCGGGTTCATTGGATCGTACCGATGGCAAACTCTCCCTCTTTATTCTCAACCGCGATCTGTCGAAGGCTCGTAACGTGGAAGTAATGTGGGAAGATGCTGCTCCAGCCCAAGTGATTTCAGCATCCGTGCTGACAGGAAATGACCTGAAGGCTTCGAACACCTTTGCCGCACCGCGACGAGTTGTGCCGCAATCGTTTGCGGTACCGGCCAGTAGTGGAGGGCGCACCCAGTTTGAGGTTCCGGCGCACTCCTACACAGTTGTTCAATGGTCGCTGTAGAAGTAGAGTGAAAAATAAACCTATGGGTGACACAGCAAGCATCTCGCGCAGACAGTTCGTAACCGCGGCGATTTCGACGGCGGCCGCTGCTTCGCTGCCCACACTTCCGGTTTTCTCTGAGGTCCGCCCCAACGGAAATACTATGCCACAGACGGCTGTGGCTTTGACCGACGAGCCCGCTCGGAAAGACCAGGGCATCGAAAATCTCGCCAAATCACCTCACGCTAAGCTGCGGGATATTCCTGTGCGTGCGGTGACCATCACGGGCGGTTTCTGGGGCCAACGCCGCGAGATCAATGTGACCAAGAGTATTCCCACCATGCACGACCTGCTGGAAGCCAACGGCCGCATGAACAATTTTCGCCGTCTGGTGGGAAAGAGTACCGCTGCGCAAAGCGGTCCTGTGTTTTCCGACTCTGATGTTTACAAGTGGACCGAGGCGGCGGGATTCGTGCTGCAATCGGGGGATCGTCCTGAACTTCGCGCAAGCACTGAGAAACTTATCGACGAGGTGGTCGCCGTCCAGGAACCCAGTGGCTACCTGAACACTTACTATCAGGATGATCGCAAGTCTCTGCGAATGCTTCCGCAAACCCAGTCGACCGGCCATGAGTTGTACAACATCGGGCACATGCTTCAGGGAGCTATCGCTTACTATCGAGCGACCGGCGATCGCAAGTTGCTCGATGCCGGCATCCGTTTCGTCGATGATTTCTTGATTCCGAATTACGGTCCAGCACCTAAGAAGCCCATCGTTTCTGGACACCCTGAAATTGAAATGGGATTAATCGAGCTCTACCGTATTACCGGAGATAGACGGCAGCTCGACCTTGCGGGCTACATCCTGCAGGGAGACCCGCGCATCGAGTTACCGGAGCGCCGGACCATCTACATGTTCAGTGGAACTCCCTTTACCTCGCGGACCAAGATGCAAGGACACGCTGTTCGAGCGATGTACGCGTGTTGCGGCGCCACTGACTACTACATGGAGACCGGCGATGCCGCCTATTGGAAGACGCTGAATACCCTATGGAATGACATGACTACGACCAAAATGTACGTCACCGGTGGGGTTGGTTCCCGGTCTGACGGGGAGGCCTTCGGGGACGCATACGAATTGCCAAATTTCCGGGCTTATGGTGAGAGTTGTGCTGCCATCGGCAACATGATGTGGAACTGGCGCTTGCTCGCGGTTACCGGTGACGCAAAGTTCACCGATGTCATGGAGCGCGCCCTGTACAACGGGATCAATTCGGGGATGTCGCTCGACGGTACGCTTTACTGCTATCGCAACCCGCTGGCGTTCGATCCGTCTACTGGAGATAAGATCCGGAATCCCTGGTATGACGTGACTTGTTGTCCGCCCAATCTCGAGCGTACATTCGGCTCGCTCCCGGGATATTTCTACAGCACCAGCGCAGACGGAATTTACGTACATCTCTACGACAATTCGGAGCTCAACTGGCATTTGGAGAACGGCGTCGGCCTCAAAGTCGTGCAGAAGACGAATTATCCGTGGGACGGCAACGTGGAAATCACGGTGACGCCTGCCGAGCCATCGGACTTCACTTTTTACTTGCGGGTTCCCGGCTGGGCCGATCACGCCCAAGTGGCCGTGAATGCCAAGGGCCTGACGGGCGCGACTCCGGGAACGTATCTTCCCATCCGGCGCCGCTGGTCGCCCGGCGACACCATTCACCTGAAGGTAGAAGTTATGCCCCAGGTCATTGCAGCGAATCCTCGTGTGGCAGATGACACTGGGCGGGTCGCGATCCAGCGCGGACCACTCATTTACTGTCTGGAGGAGATCGATCAACCCAGCGGCATCTCTCTCAGCGACGTTGCCGTAAATCCGGGGCGCCAGCCATCAGAACAATTTCAAGGCGAATTCCGAAATGACTTGCTCGGCGGAATGGTGGTGCTTCATCATACCGGCGCGCTCTACGAGCGAGGAGCTGCCGAGAAGGCGCTCTACACGCGCTATGGTAGGGAAGCGACCACGCGAAGGATTCCCCTTACTTTCATTCCTTACTACGCGTGGGCCAACCGGCAAGCGACGTCAATGCAAGTGTGGAATCCGCTACTGCAGTCATAATTGGCGCTCGAAACTCACCAAGCGACGCGCACCAGGGAAAGGCCTTGCCGAGGCAGCATAAACTGCAGCTGAACACTCCCCTGCCTTGTCTCTATCCATGTTGGTGAGTTCAGGAGTTGCAGCTGACCGGCACTCTCGAGGCGTTTGTACTCGCTTTCGGAAGGTGACTGCGGCGAACCCATCTCTTTCCACGCGGTGAAAGAATTGCTGTGGTTGGCATCCACCCGAAAATGTTCGAGCAGAGCGCGTTTGGCATCGGTGGGCAAACCGGCTATCACCAGATTGATTGGCGCGGCAGGGGAGGGGACGTCGTCGTCGTGATAGTTCCAGACGAGGACTTCGATTTCGCGGTTCCGGCGAGTCGCGATCGCGTTGATGTCGGGCATCGCCCGGACCCCGCTGCGCACGACGTCCTCAGTTGCCAAGCCCGCTGAACTGGTTACCTTCACACGTTCATTACCCAGGAGTCCGAGCATCCGAAAGGCATTCAAGACAGGCTTGCCCACGCCATTCGTCGCCAACTCTCGAAAACCTGCGAAATAGGGCTGGTTCTCAAACTCAAATGCCCAGCTGACCACTCCGAGAAGATTGACGTGTTCCTGACGCGCCAATGCCAAAATACTATTCAAAACTTCGACGGTGTAGGCGCCGTATAGCGCTCCGTTGCGGTACAGGTTCTGTGGATTCTTTTCAGCGGAACAAGCCGCACAGCCTTCAGGGTCAGACTCTCCCAGAACGATGGGAATCTGTTTCCACTCTGGAAAGGATGCCACGATGCTGAATCCTCGCTGGATGGCCCCAAGCTGGTGGCTGATTCCCATTTGTACGTGGTCCGCTTGCCACGTAGGAGATCCCTTCGGGTGAAAGCTGATGAAATCGAGGTGCGAACCAACCTTGCCGTTTGCGTAGTTCTTTTCATGAGCACAGTGCTCTAGGAAGGCCTGTAGAAATCCAGCTGCTTTGTCATTGCCGGGACCGGTGGTGTCCGGTCCTCCGATACGCGCACCCGGGAACGCTCGCAGGACGGCCTCGACCGAAAAGTCATAGAGCTTGAAATACTCTTCTGGCGTGCCTTTCCAATACCCAATGTCGGGTTCGTTCCAAACTTCCCACAACCAGGTCTTCACTTCGTCATCGCCGTAACGTTCGCGGAGATGGTGGACGAATCGGAAGACAAGCTCGGACCATTTCTGATAGTCATTCGGAGGATAGGCCCATCCCGTATAAATGTCGCCGACCTTGCCATGTGGAAAGTTGTGCCGATAAGGCTCCGCATGGGTGGAAAGCGCCTTCGGCATGAACCCAATTTCTACCAGAGGCTTAACGCCGGCTGCGTGAAAGGTGTCGAAAATCTGATCCAGAATGACCCAGCTATAGATGGAACGACCGGATGCATCTTCCGTATAGACGTTCGTCGACCCCCATTTCAGGGACGCTGACCCGTCGCCGCTCGTCAACAGATTGTGAGTTCGTATGTATGCCGGGACAACATTCGCGGCGGCCAATTCACCGAGCAACTTCTTGCCGTTCGGGGCGTAGGTGTAGTTGGGCTCGTCGTACCCAAAGTAATTCCAGACAGGCGCGAGTGGTCCTTCTGGCTGATCGAGCTGTACCTGGATGCTTACGCTCTGCGAAGCTTGCTGGGGCCAGCCAAGTTGGCTTGTGAGAAGAAAGAGAACAACGGACAACACAATATGCTTTCGCTTCTCACCACAGCGGAAAGTGCGTCTTGAGACGCAGCTTCTCTGCGGAATGCGATTACTAGAAGGCATCGAGCTTTCGGCACCAAAGTATGCTGGCATCCACTAACGGGTCGAGAAGCTGAACACGGTGACCGTATGATAGCGCTCCCCAGATCTCAACTCGGTAGTTGGGAAATCGGGGTGATTCGGCGAGTCTGGAAAGTGTTGCGTCTCTAGGCACAGAGCCGAATGCAACTCATCGGGTGTGCCGCCTTTGCCTTTGATTGACCCATTCAGAAAGTTTCCGCTGTAAAACTGGATTCCCGGCTGGTCAGTTAGAACTTTCAGCACCCGACCGCTTGTGGGATCGTAGAGTTCCGCAGCCTCTGCCAATTGCCCTCCGTCACTATCCAAGGCCCAGTTGTGGTCGTAGCCATGACCTCGATGCAGTTGCTCATCGTCTGCGTTAATCCGCGCTCCGATGGCAGTTGCCTTGCGAAAATCGAAGGGAGTTGATTCGACAGATATCAATTCACCGGTCGGAATCAGCCCGGCATCTACTGGTGTGAAGCGGGATGCACGAAGCGTGAGTTGATGGTTCAGAATGTCGCCTCGCCCGGCGAGATTGAAATAAGAGTGATTCGTCAGATTGACGACTGTGTCCTTGTCGGTCGTCGCAGAATACTCAATTCGCAGATCGCCTTTCTCCAGCGTGTACCGAACCATGGCCGAAAGGTTGCCCGGATATCCAGCTTCGCCGTCTTTGCTGAAATAACTGAGTTCCACCCCATTCACGATCGGTTTCGCCTTCCAGACGACATTATTGAAGCCGTGCGGGCCGCCGTGAAGAGAGTTTTCGCCATTGTTCAAAGGCAGGGAATACTTCTTGCCATCAAGAGAAAAGGTGCCGTGCGCAATGCGATTCGCATAGCGGCCAATGATAGCCCCGAAAAACGCGGTGGATGGGCCGTTGAAGTTGTCCACGTAGCCTTTGAGATCATCGAATCCCAACACCACGTCTGCCGGCTTGCCACTCCGGTCTGGAACTGTCAGGGAAACTAGGATCCCGCCATAAGCTGCGATTCGAGCTTCATACGCGTCATCGCTGAGCGAATAGATTTCTACTGGTGTTTGGTCTGGCATCTTCCCAAATGGCTGGCTTGTCACCTTCGTCTTAGCCTCCGTGCTCATGGAAAACAGCCCTAGACACACCGCAGTGACGGCGATGGACCGCATGATTCTCTGAAACCTCATCGTTGTTCCTCGCATGCGCCTCGACCGTTAGGCTTTTCCTACCGCAGATTCTGCGATCGCGATTAATGTCGGCAAGATGTCTCCCATCCTGTCGCTACGTTCTCCCAATGCGAAATACAACTTGCTGTACAAGGAATACAGAGTGTCGTAGCTGCGTTGCGTGGAATCATCCGGAAGGAAGGTGCGGTGCGAAGGGCAAATCCTGTCCTGTGCTTCCTCGATCGTCTTGAAAGTGCCAGCAGCCAGAAATGCAAAGATCGCGGACCCGAGACTGACCACGCTCTTGCTTGGAACCAATACCGGGCGTCCCAGAACATTGGCATAGACCTGGTTCAGGACCTCATTCCTCTGAGGAATGCCTCCGGCGTTGATCACGCGTTTGATGTCTACACCATGCTCCGCCATCCGGTCCAGGATCACTCGGGTATGAAACGCAGTTCCTTCGATAGCGGCAAACAGTTCGTCCTGCGCCGTGCTCTGCAGATTCCATCCCAGCGTGACGCCGCGCAGGTTGGGGTTAACCAGCACGGTGCGGTCACCATTGTCCCAAGTCATGCGCAGTAATCCAGTCTGGCCGGCACGGTAGTTTTCCAGGCCGCTGCTCAGTGTCTTTACGTCAGTGCCTGCACGAGAAGCGATAGCACTGAAGATGTCGCCCACCGCAGAGAGTCCGGCTTCGATTCCGGTGCGCAACGGATGCACACTGCCTTGCACGACGCCGCAAACTCCGGGCACTAGGTTCACCGATGGAGTGATTCCGATGATGCAAGTCGAGGTGCCGATGACGTTCACCATGTCATCGGTCCGGCATCCTGCGCCGATTGCATCCCAATGAGCGTCGAAGGCGCCAACCGGGATTGGGATTCCCGCTTTGAGCCCCAATTTTTCCGCCCAATGGGACGAGAGTGTGCCGGCGATTCGATCGGAAGTGGCATACTCGCCATCCAGTTGGTCGCGAACTCCCTTCAACAAAGGGTCCACTTTTACCAGAAACTCTTCTGGTGGAAGTCCGCCCAGCTGTGCGTTCCACAACCACTTGTGTCCCATGGCGCAGATACTTCGCCTTACCCGCTTCGGCTGCGTGATGCCGCATAGCGTAGCCGCGACCATGTCGCAATGCTCAAAGGCGGAGACGAAGCTCGATCGCTTCTCGGGATTGTGTCGAAGCCAGTGCAGCAGCTTGGAAAAGCCCCACTCCGAAGAATAGACTCCGCCGCACCATTGGATGGCCTCCAGTCCTTCCCGGTGAGCCCCTTCAGTGATCTCGGCCGCCTCGCCCTTGGCGCGGTGATCGCACCACAAGTAATACTCACCGATTGGCTGAAGATCTTTGCCCACCGGAATCACGGACGAACCGGTGGTATCGAGCGCGATGGCCTGCACCTGATCGCCTGGTATGCGCGCTTTTTTCAGGGCGGCGTGCGTTGCAGAGGCAAGCGCCCGCATGTGGTCGTCATGGGATTGGGTGGCGTATTCGGGATCTTCACGCTTGCGATGCAGCGGATACTCTGCGATCGCGGATTCGAGCAGGCCACGTTCGCTATCGACCAGAGCAACACGAACGCTCAGCGTTCCGAAATCCACTCCAGCCACGATGGCCATCAGCAGGCTCCGTTCTTGCAACCGTGATAGTACATGTCCCAGCCCAGATATCGCGTGCTGGCTTCGTACACGGCGGACGCGACCGTTGCGAGGTTCGCGGCCACGTGGTGTTCAAAACCTCTTTCGCAAATGAAATGCAACAGTTTCTGAAGCTCCGGTATCTCAACCACGCCTGCCCCGCCAAAGGTGTTGAGGGGGTCATCCGTGAATCGCCCTTCGCCGACATACCCGCGCATCTTGCCGGAAGTGTCGTCGGTGGAGAAGCGAGCAAAACTCATTTCCTCTGGTTTGATCAGCCCAACGCAAGTCCCGAACGTGTTTTCTTTGCCCACGGTGCCGGCGATGATTTCCTGAAAGTCCATCTTCACGGAGCGGAAGAAATGTTTCGGCAGGTTCGAGCAGTGGAAACAGACGGCTTTGTTGGGGTCCGATCCATAGTTGTTATTCCAATCGAGAAGTGCCGAAGGACTGCCTGAGGCAAGCTGCAAGGCATGCATGCCCAGCACGCCACAAATGTCAACCTCGCACGCGCTCGACAGGAGCTCGTTGCTCATCATGCTCATAACGGTGCAGGGAACTACGCCCAGGTTTTCTTCGATCGAGGTCCAGCACTGCACTGCGCTAATGGTCACCTCGGTCGCCGCCATCCACTGGTCGATCACGGCACCCAACTTCGCCATCTTCAATAAGGCGGGCGCGGGCACACTGCCGGAATCCACATATTTCTTGATGGCGGCAAGTTTGGCCTGCGCATGTTCGTTACTGTCCTTCATGCGCTCGATGCGTCCCAGAACTTCGGAAAGATCCAGCGTTTCGATCGAGATGCCCTGCGATTCGAGGATTTTCTCGCTATAACGCACCGTGTTGAATGCTGCCGGACGAGCGCCAATGGCTCCGACCCGCAAGTTTCGAAATCCCTTCACCACCCGGCAAACTCCAGAGAACCACGCCAGGTCTCTGGCGAACTCCGGTGAGTTGGGACTCTCGGTGTGCAATGTTGTTACGGAATAAGGAATGCCATACTGCCGAAGGTTGTTGCAGGCCGACATTTTGCCGCAGAAGCTGTCCCGGCGCGAGACGATCGTCATTTTCTTGGGATCGTCGGGCGTAGCTTGAATGAGGACCGGCACTCGAAGATCGGCCAGACGCAAGGTGTCGGCAATCGCGCGCTCTTCGCCAAAGTTCGGCAGGGTGACGATGATGCCGTCGATCCTCTCGCGATTGCGCTTGAACAGGTCGGCACAGCGTCGAGACTCTTCCCGGGTTTCGACCGCACCGTGCTTGCTTTCCTCCGGAGTGAGAGACACCACTTCGATGCCGTCCGCTTCCAGAGTGCGCAGTATCTCCTCGCGGCCACTTTTGGCCAGATGATCGGGGAAAAATCCGCGATTGCCCACAATCACGCCCATCGTCATCTTTTTCTTGGCCATAGAGCTCCCCGTTTCGCCTGCAGAATGTTTCATGATGTCGGACGGGCGCAAAGGCGCCGATTACCTAGCAGCGCGCCCTGCCCGACGTTGGCGCGTGCAAGTTGGTGCGGGGTACTTTCTTGAACAAGGCCGCGCTTGCTCCCGCAAGCGCGACAGCATCGGCCTTTTGTCCAATGCTCCCGCGACCCCCTATTACGGTAATCGTTTACTCAAAAGGACGCAACCTAGATTATTCCGGGGTAGGAAAGTTGGCAAGCGCTCCCCAGAGGCTTCGCGCAAGCTCTTCTGGGCGAAGGAAGTATGGTCCCGATCTAATGATGGGGTACAACTGAGGGATTTCGGGATCGGCTGCCTCCCGCCCCTTTTGCGGACGTTGCGGACCGTTCCGCCGGAGCCAACGCCGTAGAACGTCTGAGCACTAAACTGGTCGTGAGTTCGTATTCGTGGCGTTCGTGCAAGGAAGGATCGCATTCGATCTCGTTCAACAGAGCCTGGAAAGCAATCCTGGCCAGTTCCTTTTGGGACATTTGGACCGTCGTCAACGGGGGTGTGGTGAACTCAGCTAAACGGATGTCGTCGAACCCAACCACGGAAAGGCCTTCCGGTACCCTGATATTCCGATCGTAGGCTTGCCGCATGACTCCGATCGCGGTCATATCATTGGAGCACAGCACGGCAGTCGGCCGAGCGTTTAGATTGCTAAGTTCAATGAGAGCACGCATCCCTCCCTCGAGGCGGTGATCCCCGACTATGATCAAGTCGGGAGAAAGTCCGATCTCCGTCATGGACGTCTTGAAGGCCTCGCGCCTAGCCATAGCGGACTTTAAGTGAGGCGGGCCCGCGACGAACGCGATGCGCGTGTGCCGGAGGGCTGCAAGATGCTGTACAGCCTGCCGGATTCCGTTCTGATAGTTGATCCGGATGTTCGCTACTCCTCTTACATCCGGCCCTACATCTACGAACACCAGAGGAACCTTCCGGTAACGAAGGTGTTCAAGCAGCCCCTCTTCCATGCCAAAAGTCAGGATCGCCACCCCGTCCACGCGCCGTTCAATCATGCGCCGAACCGACAGTTCCATCCGCTTGGGGTCGTTCACGGTCGATGTGATCAAGATCTCGTAGTTATTTTCAACCGCGAGATTTTCAAAAGTTTGGACGATCTCTGGGAAGAATGGATTGGTGAATTCTGAGACGATCAGGCCAAAAATGCGACTTCTTCCCGAGACCAAAGCGCGGGCTTGGATGTTGGGGTAGTAGCCTAGTTCGTCCACTACCCTCCACACCCGTTTAGCTAGTTGAGGATCGACGGTTGGAACACGATTGATTGCCCTGGATACGGTGGCGGTGGAAACCTTCGCTCTGCGGGCGATTTCGCGGATATCCATCGGGCTTTTTAGCAACAGATCGGTATGATCGAAGTTATTTTACCATAGGGTACGGGCGGTACCAGGCGCGTCAGAGCGCATTATAGCAAACGTTTTCCAAGCTCGGCCACAACGGCCCGCAAATCGATGCTGCGAATGGGTGCTCAATCTTTAGGTCCAGCCAAGTTTCGGCCGAGCCTTCTGTGCTCGTTCACACTCATCAGTGCGGCGGCAGTCTCTTCGATAAGTTGGAAACGGCTGAAAAGTCTTCGTCGCCATATCCTTCAGCGATTGCCTGCTCGAACACGGCCAGTGCCGCGGCCGCGGTTTGCAGAGAAATTCCTTTAGTGGAGGCATCCCGCAGAGCGTATGCCAGATCCTTGGCCATCCAGCGTAGGGCAAAGTTGGGCGTGAAGTCATGGGCAGCGATTCGTTCGGCAACTCGCTTCACGATTCCGCTTCCGGGTGCACCACCGGTGAGGATGGAGATTGCCTTGGCGCGGTCAAGCCCCCCAGCATCGACCATCGCCACAGCTTCCGCAAACGATGCGGCTTGCACCCCACAGACGAAGTTATTGACCAACTTCATCAGAGCGCCGCTTCCGACCGGGCCCAGGTGCACCACATCGCGACCGAGCACCGCAAACACGGGTCGCGCTGCATCGAGCGCTTCCGCTGAGCCTCCGACAAGAAACACCAGTTCACCGGATGCGGCATGAGGCTTCGTGCCCGTAACCGGCGCATCCAGGAATTGGCATCCACGCTCGACGGCTTTGGCTGCAAGCTCCTGAATCCAGTCTCCACTGAGCGTGCTGGACTCGATCAAAACTGAACCCGCGGGCGCTCCATTTAATGCTCCTTCTTCTCCCAGCCAGACATCTCGGGACGCGGCGTCATCCGCCACCATGCTGAGAATGATGTGGGAGCGGGATGCCGCCACACGCGGCGAATCCGCGACGAACGCTCCTGCACTGGCGAACGGGACGCATTTTTCACGACTACGGTTGTAGACGGCCAAGGGAAAGTTCGCTGCGAGCAGACGATTGGCCATGCCCGAGCCCATGATGCCGAGTCCGAGAATTGCAATGCTTGGTTTTGACATGGTTTCACTCATCCCAAAGGAATGATGCTAATAAGAACGGCTTTCGATTTGTCGACACGCACCGGGTTTCGCAATGGGCGACCGTAACCCTCGACGGCGACTTGCATGACATCTCCGTCTTGCAGACGAATGTGGTCGCTAAAGCTGAGGTAGTCGGTTCCAAAGAAATGGACGTGGATGTCTCCCGGCCGGCGATGACCTTCAAACTTGAAATGATGATGCTCAATGTTGCGCAAGCTGTGGCACATCTCGGATTCCCCGGTGCGGAAGGTCCTGGTCCAATGAACATCCCCATTCCTCTCGATTGTGGCCGCAACGGGCACTGATTCGAATTCCGCATCCACCACTAACTCTGGACCAAGCGCACAGGTACGGAGTTTCGAACCCGCGAGGTTCAGGTAATTCCGCTTTTCGAAGGCATGATCGGAAAATTCGTTGCCCATCGCCATGCCGATGCGATAGGGTTGGCCGTCACGAGCCACGAGGTAGACTCCCGCAATCTCAGCTTCCTCGCCACCGTCTTCGGCATAGGGCGGAACGTCGAGCGGCTCTCCGTGTGCACGCAATGCACTCCCCGTGCCCTTGTGGAACCACTCCGGAGGGGTTCCGATACTTCCCGCGGTTGGGCGACCCCCTTCGACTCCCCAACGGAACATCTTCATACTGTCGGTGAGATCCTCCATGGCTGTCGCGTGCATGGACTGGCGACCGCGAGCGCTGCCCAGATGAGTTAGTCCCGTACCGGAAATGAGGCATCGCGAGCGCTCGTCGGGATGATCAATCGCTGGTAGGAGCCGCCATTCAGAGCGGCCGTCGTAGATTGGGTTGTAATCAAGCGTTTCGCGTTTCGCTCTTTGTCGCGCCACCTCGCTGAGCTTCACGCCGGCCGCAATCGCAATGTGCGCTAGCTCGCAGATCGAAGAGCAGCTGTCCAGAAATCGGACATTCGGTTCCTCGACCAGCGCCACCCGGCGAACATTTCCTTTCTTGATTTGGATGAGTCGTGTCATGGGATCCCTGGAATGTGAAGGATTATTCGATCACCTCGAACTGCTCTAGCGCGGATTCGTTGATGGTAAGCCCCAGACCCGGAGTATTATCATCGAGATGGATGTAGCCCTCCTTTGACTTTGGCTCGCCCTTGAAGACGTACCAGAACAACTCATTCCCTACTTCAACATCAACCATCGGGAAATACTCCGCCATCGGAGAATTCAGACTGGCCATGACGAGGTGGTAATTGTGCATCTGGCCAGCATGAGGAATTACTGGGACGGAATGTGCCTCTGCGAGGGCAGCGATTTTGCGGGCTTGCGTGATCCCCCCCACGCGATTGGTGTCGAACTGGATGTAATCGAGAGCACGCGCTTCCAGCAGTTCACGGAATCCGTAAAGGGTGAATTCATGTTCTCCACCCGCGATCGGAATTTTCCCGTAGGACTTCAGTTCTGCGTAACCGTGGATGTCATCTGGGATCACGGGTTCTTCGAGCCATCTGAGATGAACAGGCTCGAGCAACGGTAGCATTCTCTTGGCGTAGTCGAGAGTCCAACCCATGTATGCGTCTGCCATGACATCAATGCCGTCGCCGACGGCCTCACGAACGGTGCGAACCAGATCAAGGTTCTGCTGCATGCCAGCGGCGCCGTCGGCAGGTCCCCATCCGAAGCGGAGTTTCATAGCCTGGTAGCCCTCACCTTTATATCTCCTGGCTTCTTCTGCAAGTTCGCTGTGATCCACACTGTAGAGGCGGGAGGCGTAGACCGGAATACGTGCTTTCGTCCTGCCGCCGAGTAGCCGATAGACAGGCTGCTTGGCAGACTTGCCGAGCAGATCCCACAGAGCGATGTCGACGGCACTGATGGCTACCATGCCGATTCCCTTGCGTCCGAACGCCAATGTCTTGCGATACATGTGCTGCCACAGCCGCTCGATGTCCCACGGGTCTTGGCCAATCAGCAAGGGCTTGAGATAGAGATCGATGACTTGTTTTGTGATTAGCGGCGCCAGAGCAGCATTGCCCAGTCCGACATGGCCGTCGTCGGTAAATACTTCAACGATCAGCCAGCCATGAAACGTAAACGTTTGCATGGAAGCTTCGGGCAGTTCCAACAGATCCATAGGATTGGTGCAGAAGTGGGGAGGCAAGGGAACGGTCTTTCCACGCCAGCGCACGACTCGAGCACGAATCTCCGTAATCTTCATAGAATCCCTCGGTAATTCCGCTGCGGCTCTAATTTCAGAGGCAAAACAACAGGAATGGCAAACAGAATAATCAGGAAAGCGACTATGTGTAACGTTCCCGCGATTCGAAAAACCACGCTGTAACCGAAGCCATGGTCCAGCAGGTACCCGACTACTTCGCCGAAAGCGATTCCCCCCATGGCTCCTCCGAAACCTACCAGTCCGGCGACGGAGCCCACTATATTTTGAGGGAACAGATCCGCGGGAAGAACCATTACCAGCGTTGACCACGATTGTTGGCCGAAATATGCCAGGCAGAAGAGCGCGATGGACGAGGATACTGCAACATGGGGAATCAGAATGACAAAAGGCATGAGAGCAGCGCTGAGTCCAAGCGCCGCCTTCCGCGCCACGCCCAGCGAGAACTTGCGACGTAATAAGTAACTGGAAAACGCGCCACCCACCAGGCACCCCACTCCTGCCGCCGCGCTGGGCATCCAAGCAAATGTACCGACCCCTTTAACATCAAATCCGCGAGCATCGTAGAGATATTTTGGAAGCCAGAACAGGTAGAAGAACCAGGCCGCATCGCTCAGGAATTTCGCGGTCACTAGACCCCAGGTCTCGCGAATGCGAAACAGATGAATCCAGGGCAGGCTGGTCGCAGGTTCCGGACTCGGATCCGTGACGGTCGAAGCGAGAGAGTGGGTAGAAGCATATGAGAGCCGCCACCAGGCAACCCAGAAGATACCGAGCCCGCCGGTGAGAACGAAGATCCAGCGCCAGTTGGTGTAATCGAGAACGGCGGCAATGAGGGGAGGGGCGGCGACCGCGCCAACTGCCGTCCCGGCATTGATGACGCCCATCGCAGTTGCGCGTTCTTCTGCGGGAAACCATTCTGCGACCGCGCGGGTAGCGGCCGGAAAACCACCGCCCTCACCTACGCCGAGCAGGAATCGGCTGGTGAGCAGCATTGCGAAGCCTGCGGCCAGACCATGACTCGCACAGGCGAGCGACCAGAACAGCATAATCACGGTAAAACCGCGATGAGTTCCCAGAAGGTCCACTAACTTGCCGCCGCCTGCGTACATCAGAGCATAGGAGAACAGGAACGCGGACTGAAGGGCAGAAAACTGCCCGTTCGTCAGGGGAATGTCTTTGCTGATCGCTTGCACAGCGACCGGCAAGGTCTGTCGGTCGAGATAGCTGATCGCGATCGCAGCACTGATCAGGATGGCAATTCGCCACCGCAATTGATTTCCTCCGCTACGCCCGGGATACGCGGGAATTATACGCGAGTGGTAAACGTTTACTCCATTTGCCCGTTTCCGCTACAATCTCCCGATCCCAGAGTGGCAGCTATTGATTCACTTTGGAAACTACTGGAACGCGCACCGGCAGGCATTTACGGGAAACCGGGGACTGGAGTGAGTTTATGAGTCCACAATGGAATCGTCGGGACGTCTTGAAAGGATTGCTCGCCGCTTCCACCGGAATGATTATTCCCGAGAACGGTGCGGCGCAGGACGCCGCATCTGTTTCCGGGCCGCAAGTTGAGATACAGATCACTCCTGTCAGCGCCGTCACTCTCCGGTTTAGCATCCTTCCCGTGAACAACGGATCGATTGCGGAAGTGCCTGTCGATGGATCGCTCCGCAACCAATCTTGGGGCGTCCCCACTGCAAAACTGCGGACGGAGCCAAAGAACCCGATTTCGATTGGCCGCCTCCGGCTTAAGATGTCGGTTCATCCTGTCAACATAGAAGTCGCGAATGAGCATGGCGACGTCATTCAGCAATTTGCTTGGGACGAAAACACCGGAGTCTTCTCGTTTCTAACAGGAAGCTCCCCATTACTCGGCCTAGGGGAGGGCGGCCCCCAATTCGACCGCCGCGGGTCGACGGATTCCATGCGCAGCGGACAGGGCGCCTACAAACTCGCGACCCATGGCGGCCGAGTCCCTATTCCATGGATCATTGGGACAGCCGGGTGGGCGATATTTTTTCACCAACCCTATGGCAGCTTTGACTTCGCTGGTCCGCAAGGGAAGTTTCAATCTGTCAAACCCGGCGCGGCGCTCGATCTGTTCTTCGTCTCGTCACCCGATCCGGCCACGATCATGGAGGAGTATGCGCGCATCACAGGCTATGCTGAGTTGCCTCCGTTGTGGAGTCTTGGGTATCAACAATCGCATCGCACGCTGGCCAGCCGAGAAGAAGTGCTTTCCGAAGCGAAGACCTTTCGCCAAAAGAAGCTGCCCTGCGATGCCTTGATATATCTGGGTACGGGCTTTTGCCCCTCCGGCTGGAATACTGAAAATGGTTCGTTTGCATGGAATTCTCGAGTCTTTCCCGATCCCAAAGAAATGCTCGATCTGTTGCACCGGGACAACTTTCACGCTGTGATGCATGCCGTCATTTTGTCGGACAAACTCCATGGAGCGGTTCACGACCCGTGTGAATTGTCGCGTTTTGATGAAGAGTCTGTGAGCTGCTACTGGGATGCACATCGCAAAGATTTCTCCATGGGCATCGATGGCTGGTGGCCCGACGAAGGCGACCCGCTCGACATCCCATCGCGCCTGCTTCGTAATCGCATGTACTGGGAAGGGCCACAGCTCGATCGACCGAATGAGCGTCCGTACGCTTTACACCGCAACGGCTATGCGGGGATGCAGCGCTATGCTTCGTTCCTTTGGTCAGGGGATGTGTACTCAACCTGGGAAACACTCAAAACTCACGTCCCTATCGCTCTGAATACGGCGCTCAGTGGCATTCCGTACTGGGGCACGGACATTGGAGGTTTTGTTCCTACCGAGGAATTTACCGCGGAGTTGTACTTGCGTTGGTTTCAGTTTGGAGCGTTCTGTCCACTCTTCCGTTGCCATGGCCGGACTTGGAAACTGCGACTCCCCTGGGGATGGAATACTGGAGATCCCGGTCCCGTCGAGATTCGAAATTACAGCGGCGCGGCGATTCCCGATTCCAGTCAATTGCACGACGCACGGGTGGAACCGATCTGCCGGAAATATCTGGAGCTGCGCTATCGCATGTTGCCCTACCTTTATAGTGCCGTGTATGAATGTATGACCACCGGCATGCCGATCATGCGGGCTCTGTGGCTCCATTTCCCCGACGACCCCAAGGCTGTCGAGTGCAGCGATCAGTTTTTGTGGGGCAAGAACATTCTGGTTGCTCCAGTGGTCGAGAAGGGAGCCACGGTTCGCCGGGTGTATCTTCCCCGCGGCGCTTGGTATGACTTTTGGACGCATGAGCAGATTGAAGGCGGCCGTGAAATCAGCCGGCCCGTTGACCTGGAAACGATGCCGCTCTATGTGCGCGAGGGAGCGATTCTGACCCTCGGTCCGGTGAAGCAGTTTACCGGCGAGATCGTCCAGGAGCCGCTCTCCATTTCGATTTATCCCGGCGCCGACGCTACGTTCTTGCTCTACGAAGACGATGGTGCCTCCTTCAACTATCGCAAAGGTGAATGGATGGGAATCCAAATGGCGTGGGACGACAAGCGAAAAGCATTCAGTATGCACCTGACCCCCGGCTCGCGTCTGCTGCCGCCGGGACCACGCGCAGTTTCTGTGCAGTTAGCCGGAATCACCCATCGCGTGATGTTTGAGGGAAAACCTGTCCAGGTCTTGTTCTAACGATTGAGGCGCCTGAACTCGTGCGTTACAGTTGCGCCGCGACCGCGATCTCGTGTGCGATCGCCTCACCAACCTCGCGAGTATTTGCCCCGCCGCCAAGATCAGGAGTCCGAACATCCGGTCTTGCGAGCACCGCGTCGAGAGCCCCTTCAACCGCCAGCGCCGCTTTCGGCTCGCCGAGATGTTCCAACATCATTGCTCCGGACCAGACTTGAGCGATGGGATTGGCGATTCCTTTACCCGCGATGTCGGGCGCGGAACCATGCACCGGCTCGAACATGGAGGGGTACTGTCGTTCCGGATTGAGGTTCGCGGAGGGGGCCAATCCAATGGAGCCTACGACTGCAGCGCCAAGATCGGACAGAATGTCCCCGAAAAGATTCGACGCAACGACCACGTCAAACCAGTCCGGATGCTGTACAAAGTGAGCGCTCAGGATATCGATGTGGTATTGATCGGTTCGGACATCAGGAAACTGCTTTGCCACCTGAGAAAAACGTTCATCCCAGAACGGCATGGTGTGAATGATGCCGTTTGACTTCGTTGCCGACGTGACATGACCTTTGCGGGTCCGCGCCAGATCGAAGGCATAGCGCATGATGCGGTCACACCCACGCCGTGTAAAGACTGTCTCCTGCACTGCCAATTCCGCGTCGGTGTCGCGGTAGAGACGACCGCCCACCTCGGAGTACTCCCCTTCATTGTTTTCGCGTACAACGCAGAAGTCGATCTCTCGGGGTGGAAATCCCTTGACCGGCGACTCGATCCCGCGCCGCAAACGGACCGGCCGCAGGTTGACATACTGCTGAAACGCGCGCCGGATGGGATCAACAATCCCCAGAGCGAAACATGATCCGGCACACCGGGATATCCAACCGCACCGAGGTAGATCGCATCGAAGCTGCGTAACTGATCAAGTCCATTTTCCGGCATCATCCGGCCAGTCTTGAGATAGGTCTGGCAACTCCAATCGAAATGATGCCAGTCAAAAGCTATTCGATATCGGCATCCGGCAGCTTCGAGGACACGAAGACCTTCGGGCACGACTTCATGTCCGATGCCGTCGCCCTCAATGACTGCGATCTTGTAACTACTCACCACGCCTCGCTTCTATTGCCGCATCGGGGGATGCGATCTAGGGTGCCGAATAGCGCTTGGTCTTTTGCGTGCGGGAGTTGAAGACCTCAAAGCTGCCGTCCGGCCAAGCGGTCAATTCCAGATAGTTGGCTGCGTCCGGACCCTCCGGGTTTGCGATGAATTCCGCAGCCACATTGTGCGCAGCGCCGCCCTCCTCCGAAAAGTGCAATTGCCACAGATTCTCCAGGCGAGGCGATTTTTCAATGATGTCCCAGGCGGAAGGCGTTCCACCTTTCTTGGCTCCGTTGTCCATGATCGCGACACGAGGAGCGATTGCATTCAGGAACGCGGGGCTACTGCTTTGATACCAGCCATGATGAGAGACGATGTAAATATCGACCGCGCCCAGTTTGTTGATCGGGCACACCAACTCCATTTCCTTGTCGCGAGTCAAATCGCCCAGGTCCAGAATTCTCAGCTTGCCGAACGTGATGAGTGTTCCCAACGAGCGCCGATTCTCGGTCTGGTCAGCAGGGAACTGTTCAGCATTTTTGCAACTCGTATTCTCCTGCCCCGCGCCTGGCAGGGCATGGTCAATCACAGCGCCGTCGGAGCTGATGACCGTAGTCTCGATTCCCTGGATCGGGAGACTGTCTCCGGGCTTGACGGTCAAGCGCTTGAACTTCTTCGTCGCCAACAGTTGCTGGTAAGCCTGCCAGACCTGCACCGTCGGAGCGTCCGTGCTCTCGCGGTTGTCACCGTGATCGATCACCGTTCCCACCGGAATTCGAGCGACCAACTGCGGAAGTCCGCCCACGTGATCGTTGTGAAAGTGGGTAATCAGGACGTCATCGATCTTGCCGATCCCCGCTTTCCTGGCGACGGCAACGATGCGGTCGGCATCCCGTCCGTTGTTTCCAGGCCAGCCGGTGTCGATCAGAAGGGCGTGTTGGTCCGGTGTCACGAATAGAGTTGCTTGTCCGCCTTCGACGTCGACGAAAAATATGCGCAGTGGCTTTTTGGACTCGGGCGAGGACAAAGCCCATGCCGAGGAAAGTAGCGCAAGAGCCAGAACTGCAAGCGACACAATTAGTGGTCGATACCCGAATCGCATTCGTAAAAACCGTGACACACAGGGCATGTTCAGAATCCTTTGACTGAGAATGCGGAGCACCGAGATCATCTTCCACTCCGTTCCTCCCGTCAAGGAAAACATTGATCCGGGATTACGTTTACCGCTATGAGTTTGCGCTATCATCGCTGCACATCGTGCCACAGTCGATTGGAGTCTTCAATCAAACATAAGGACGAAGCAATGAAGAAACTGCGCAGCCAGGCATGGTTTGGGCGAGAGGGCCGCGACGGCTTTCTCTACCGAAGTTGGATGAAGAACCAGGGCTGGCCCCATGATCTGTTCGACGGCCGTCCGGTGATCGGCATTTGCAATACCTGGTCGGAGCTGACGCCCTGCAACGCCCACTTTCGCGAACTCGCCGAATTTGTGAAACGCGGAGTGTGGGAGGCCGGCGGCTTTCCGCTGGAATTTCCGGTCATGTCTTTGGGCGAGACGCAATTGCGCCCGACCGCCATGCTGTTTCGGAACCTTGCCAGCATGGATGTAGAAGAGTCGATTCGCGGCAACCCCATCGACGGAGTTGTTCTGCTCATGGGTTGCGACAAGACCACGCCTTCGCTGTTGATGGGAGCGGCTTCCTGCGATCTGCCTACGATTGGCCTTTCCGGCGGCCCCATGCTTTCTGGAAAATTCCAAGGCCGCGACTTGGGATCCGGAACAGGGCTGTGGCAGATGACCGATCTGGTCCGCACGGGAGAAATGAAGGTCGAAGAGTTCTTCGAAGCGGAGAGTTGCATGCATCGCTCCAAGGGCCACTGCATGACCATGGGCACCGCCTCCACCATGGCCAGCATGGTGGAAGCACTGGGCATGAGCCTGCCGGGCAACGCCGCCATTCCCGCAGTCGATGCGCGTCGCAATACCCTGGCGCAGATGACGGGCCGGCGCATCGTCCAGATGGTGCACGAAGATCTCTGCATTTCGCGGATACTGACGCGCGAAGCTTTCGAGAACGCCATTCGCGCCAACGCTGCCATTGGCGGATCCACGAATGCGGTGATCCATCTGATCGCGATTGCGGGACGTGTCGGCGTGCCCTTGTGTCTCGACGATTTCGACCGGCTGGGATCCTCTCTGCCTTGCCTGGTCGACATTCAGCCTTCGGGCAAGCATCTCATGGAAGATTTCTTCTACGCGGGTGGACTTCCCGTCGTACTCCGCGAGCTGGGCGAGGCCGGCGTCCTGAAAGCGAGAAGCGCTGACGGTGAACGGGCAGCCGATCGGGAAGAATGTTGCCGACGCGTCCTGTTGGAATCGCGAAGTGATTCGCACATTCACAGAACCGTTCAAAGCCAACGCCGGAATCGCCGTGCTGCGCGGCAATCTCGCGCCCGATGGCGCTGTGATCAAGCCGTCAGCCGCGAGTCCGCACCTGTTGCAGCACCGCGGGCGAGCCGTGGTGTTCGAAAGCATTGAAGAATTCCACGCGCGGATTAACGACGAGACTCTGGACATCGACGAAAACTGCGTCATGGTCCTCAAGAATTGCGGCCCCCGCGGTTATCCAGGTATGGCGGAGGTCGGCAACATGATGCTTCCGCCAAAGATCCTTCGCAAAGGTGTGAACGATATGGTGCGCATTTCCGATGCGCGCATGAGCGGCACCGCCTACGGCACCGTCGTCCTGCACGCTTGCCCGGAAGCCGCCGCCGGCGGCCCGCTCGCGCTGGTGCAATCGGGGGACATGATCACGCTCGATGTTCCCAAGCGGCTAGTTCGGTTGGATGTCGATGACAATACTCTCGCCGCTCGCCGGGCAAACTGGACGCCTCCGCCGCTTCCAGATCGCGGGTGGCTCAGGCTCTATGTCGAACACGTCCAGCAGGCGGACAAAGGCGCTGATCTCGATTTCCTCGTAGGAGGCAGCGGGTCGCACGTGGCACGCGACTCGCATTGAACAGAGACGACCTGCTATTCCAGCTTCGCTGGTTTGGAATTGAGTGGCTCGACCAGCGGAGCAAGGTTGTTGTCTGCGAGAGAACGGTTAAACCCGGGAAGATCAGTCTTGATAATTTTCTCATAATCGGCGTCCGCGCCGGCCATTTCACCTCCATATGTCTTGAGGAGCTCGAGTTGGGTCTCGGTAGGGGCAAAGTCAGCGCCTCCCGCAACGTCGCCGCCTCCGGTACCGACTTCCGCATTCAGCCAGATCAGATTGAGATAAAGCTTGTAGCTTTCGGAGTAGTATTTGTCGTCGCTGTTGGTGAGCGCCGGGGAGACGAACCTGTGCTCCACCGTTTGCAGTTTTTCGTCCAGGCTTTCTGCGGCTTTCAGAAGGTCAGCATTCTGCTTTACTCGAACATCGTCCGATGACTGAGACGCAGCGGGTGGATGTTCTTCGTTATCCTCTTCATCTTCTTCCGTGAAGGCCGGCTTTTCCTTCTCCTTCTTTTTCGGCGGACGCAGCATCGTTTCGATGACCTCAAGTTGCTTGCGGAGCCATTCGATCTGGTTAACCGTATCGGAAACGTGGCTAATATCGTCGCAGATTTGAAGGCCAGTCTTCACCGATAAGTCGATATCCGCATCGGACCCCGGCGACCGGGGATCGCGCAACACCGTCAGGGATTGAGTGTAGGACTGACCGTCAATTTTCAGGCGCACAGTATATTTGCCGGGAGCCACGATGGGACCAACTTCAGCCGGCTTGGTTCCCCAGTGCGTGATAGGTCGCGAGTCGGAGTCGCGGAAGCGCGGTTCCTCCCAGATGTGCGGGTTGTCGGGAGCCAGAGTGCGCAGCGCAACCAATCGGGGAGCCTCATAACGAAGATCCCATTTCACACGATTCATGCCTGCGCGACCCTTTGTTTCGAGTTTTCGGATCGTCTTGCCTTCCGAGTTCAAAATTTCCAGCCCGGCGGGATCTTTCGCTGCGCCTTTGAGCGAAAAGTTAAGCAGCGCCTGGCCACCGCGAGTGAAGCGATATGTCTGGCGCGGCTCAAATAGGATGACGGCGGCGTCCGAGTGATTCTTTGCGGACTGTTCCAGAGGCGTAATGTCGTCGAGGATATAGAGTCCCCGCCCGTAAGTGGAAACTACCAGATCATGAAAGTTCTTCTGCACAACGGCCCGGGTTACGGGCGCATGCGGTAGACCTGCATCCAGCGGTATCCAATGGCCGCCGTCGTCCAGCGAATAGTAGAGACCATTTCCCGTGCCTACAAAAAGAACGCCCGCACAATTGGGGTCTTCGGTAATCGTTCGAACGTAGGACAAAGGATGTTTCGGGAGATCACCGCTGATTCTCTTCCAAGTCTTGCCAAGATCCGCGGTCTTGTAGATGAACGGATCACGATTATCCATGAGGTGGAAGTCAACGCTGATGTATGCCGTGGCTGGATCGAAGGTCGAAGGTGCAATGCTGGTAATTGTTCCCCAAGGGGGAAGCGCTGGAATATTTCGGGTGACGTTGACCCAGTTGGCGGCGCCGTCTTTCGTGTACCAAATCTGGCCGTCGTTGGTGCCGGCCCAGATGAGTCCTTTCTGCACAGCGGAAGGAGCGATGGAGAAAATGACTTCTCCGTAGAACTGCCCCAGGTTGTCTCCCACGATTCCTCCCGAGGACACAATGCGGGCCGGGTCCTGCGTGGACAAATCGGGACTGACAACCGACCAACTCTGCCCACCGTTTGTGGTTTTGAACATCACCTGGCAGCCGTAGTAGACCGTATTGTGGTCGAAGGGATCAATTGTGAGTGGCGGCGTCCAATGGCAGCGATACTTGAGTTCGTTGGGTGGCGAATCCAGGGTATGCATCCACGGACTGACCGTGTGCGCGCGCTTGCTGCGCGCGTCCCAGCGGGTAACGGTGTCCCCATAGCACGTGGCCCACACCACGTCTGGATCGCTCGGATCCGGAACGGTAAAGCCAGATTCGCAACCACCCATTGCGTGATCCCATCCGGTTTCACGGGAGTCTACCGGCAGGCTTGGACCGCGCATGTTTCCATCGTCCTGCATGTTGCTGTAGAAGTAGTACGGAATTTGGTTGTCAACGTCGACGTGGTACATCTGGCCGATGGACAACGTAACGCGGTGGAAGCCGCGTCCGTGCACGGTGGTAATCTGCAGGCCCGCGTCGTCGGTGATCACAAATCGATCGGGGTTGGCGGGATCAATCCAAATGTCGTGAGTGTCTCCGCCCCAGGGGACGCTGCGGAAATTCTCACCTGCATCCAGCGACTCGTGGAAGGAACTGTTCGCGACATAGACTTCATTATCACTGCCGGTCGAAACTGCGATTCGAATGTAGTAGCCGCCACGGCCGACTAAGGCGCGCTGGTAATTGACCACTTTCCAGTGTTCTCCAGCATCATCGGACCTCCACACCGATCCCTGGTCTTTGGTCTGAATCAAAGCGAAGACGCGATTCGAATTAGTTGGCGCAACCGCGACATCGATCTTGCCGACAGGCGCCTTTGGCAGGCCATGTTCCTCGATACGAGTCCACTTGGTTCCACCATCTCGCGAAACATAGATTCCGCTGCCGGGTCCGCCGCTGAATTCGCCCCAGGTGTGCATCTCCACCTGCCACATTCCAGCGAACAAAGTGCGTGGATTGTGCGGATCTATGGATAGTCCCGAACAACCCACGTTTTCTCCGGCAAAAAGCACACGCTCCCAATGCTGGCCGCCATCGATGGTACGGAAGACGCCACGCTCCGCTTGAGGTCCGGTGGCGCGCCCCAAAGCGCAGACAAATACGATGTTGGGATCGGAAGGATGGACGACAACGCGCCCAATTCGGCCGGTTTCCTGCAGTCCCATGTTGGTCCACGTTTTGCCGGCGTCGGTTGATTTGTAGATCCCGTTGCCCATCACATCGGTGTCGCGGATCATCCACGCTTCGCCAGTTCCCGCCCACACCGTAGTCGTGTCGGAAGGGGCGACAGCGAGAGCGCCGATCGCTGCCACGGGCTGCTTATCGAAAATAGGCGTCCAGCGATTGCCTCCATCCGTTGATTTCCAGACTCCGCCTGAAGCGGCTCCCGCGTAGTAGGTACTTGAATCGCCCGGGATGCCGGCGACGGCTGCGATGCGATTCCCGACCTTCGGACCCACGAAGCGGAAGCGCAACTGGCCTTCCTCAGCCGCGTCCGGTTGCTGGGCTCTTGCTGAGACCATCCCACCGAAAATTGCAACGCATACGACACCGAACCTTAACTTCCTCATGATCATTGCCGTGCAACCTCCACCGATCGTCTTACGCTGTCAGAACTAGGCAGGCACGCACGCAGACCGATTAGTGCGTGTCAGAGAAATCTGCGAACCCGACGTGCACCGCAGTGCTGGGTCCACGCCTGTGCTCGGCATTCGCCGGCGGCTCGGTTGTGGCGAGCGCTTCGGTCCACGTGCCGTATACCTTGTGGTTATATGCCGTCAACCACGTGTAATCACCCAGGAAAGCCGGTTGTTGGCTTTCAAACGGGCTCTCGGCCCAGGCGTAATTTGTAAACGTCTTCCCTCCATCTGTGGAACGCGCGAGCGTGAAGCCCGTCTTGCGATTGGCTGGGTCATCGCGGCGATCGTAAAACTGCACATACACATCGCCCGTGACTGGGTCGGCGGCCAGGAATTGAAAAAATTGGTCGATGCCGTTATGAATCGCGTCGCTGTTCACCCGCACCGGCTTGGACCAGGAGCGGCCATGGTCTCTGGAGGATACGCTGAACACATCGACGTCGCCATTGTGGTAATCGCTCCATACTAGGTACAGAGTTCCGCCCAGTTTGCCTTCGCGCCCATCCACCGCGATCTGCGGGAAGCCCATGGCGCGAGAGACTCCCGGGATGCCTCCGGCACCTCCGAAATATGGCGGTGCAACCTCCACGACTGCGCGTGAGGGAGCAAATGTCAGGCCACCGTCGTGTGACTCCGTGAAAGTGATGGTGCTGCCATCATTCCAGCTGGCGTAGATGGTGCCATCAGCGCCGACAGTACCCACAAAACCTACGAGGCCGCCGTTGTCGTCACGTGGCAAACCCGCATGCGTGCTGATGCGGATCGGCGAGGTGAAGGTCTTTCCTCCGTCGGTGGAGCGCGCAAACAAGATGATTGATTGATCGAGTTGCCACTCGATCCAACCGACGTAGACATTGCCGGCGTAGGGACTGTGGGGGCGGGCATCCGCAAACACACGCGGCATGTCCTCAAACTCGAGGTTGGGTTCATTACCCTGGAACGCCTTCACCATCGCAGCATTTTTGTCCCAGTTCTTGCCGCCATCGACCGAGCGGCGCACGAAGATGCCGTTTTTTCCCGCGCCGTGTGCCCAGTAAGAGGCGCTACCGAGCTTATCGAAGTGCAACGTAGCCAGATAAACGCAACCTTTGTTGTCGAATGCAACTGACACGTCGCCGCCGCCCCTCCAGCCTTCAATCGGCGGAAGTTCGGCAAGGGCAAATGTCTGTCCCCCATCGTTGGAGTATGCGATAGCAGCGGGCTGGAATGCCGCCACCACTTGGTTCGGGTTATTGAAATTTACGGCGATCGAGGGTTCGTTACCGCGAGTGTCAATCGCTGAAACGCTTACAACGCGGCGGTGTGGCGCTGCGGGAAGAGATTGCGCATACCCGATGGCGCCCGTAAACAACAACACGCCTACTACGGCGGCGAGTTTAGAAGGCATATTTTGTCCACAAAACTCAGCGAATCTTGAGACTGGCGCTTTCACAGAAAGGATATTGTATATAACATATAAGACGCCGCAAAGGCATCCTCGATCTTTTTGCGACAAGCCGAGGTCACATGCACAAGCGCCCCAGCTGTCTACCGCGAAGCGGAATTCTATTCTTCTGTGGCCTGTTTCTCTGTTCAATCTCGTCATACACACAAGAGGAAGATGTTGCACCAGGGCACTCGATCGGCAGAGTCTCGACCAATGGCGACCTCATCGTCGTGGAATTGGATGAAGAAGCCCTGGGGAAAGCGAACCAGTTCGATCTCGTCGGCCGCACGCTACGCTTCAGTCCAGACCGTTCGGGCTATCGCGTCGAGAGTGGGCCCCTGCACTGGGATTCGGACTTCGGACCCGAAGCCGCCGATGCTGAAGTTACTCTCCATCAGCTTGACTTTCCATTCTCCGGTCAGCAGTGGAATTCGTTTCTTGTGGGCAGAACTGGTTCGATCAGCTTTGGCAAACGAGAAAAGGATCAGGATTCGGAGCGCGGAGGGCAGAGGGAAGGAGGAGTGTCGATCGGTCGATTTGAGCCGTTGGCCGAGGCAGCCGGAACACTCATCGAGAGCGCTCCGGCGATCTGCGTGTTTTTTAAGCCCCGGATGTCCGGACCTCATTACGTCAAAGAGCTGGCAGATCGAGTGGTCATTACATGGGATCTCACCGAGCCGTTTGGAAATATCCAGGATTTTGCATGGTTCAAGACGATCAACCGCTTTCAGGCCGTGCTCTATCGCAATGGATCGATTGAGATGTCATACAAGGAACTGGCTGCGAGCGATGCAATTGTTGGCGTCTACCCCGCGCTCTCGGGCGTGGAAAAGCCTTTGGCGGCCATCAGTGCCGAGCCGCATCCGGAGGTGGCCGCGCACTTAGATGTCCGGAAGCTCAAGCTCTCCGTCATTGATGGTGTTGTTCTAAAGGTCACGTTCGAGACGCGCGGACCGGTGGTGCCGGAGGGGGATGCGGGAGTGGACGGCATTGCCTACCGCATCTTTTTTGATGCGCACCAACCGCTTCCCACCACCCCCGATGCAGCCCGGTCAGCGTTGGTTTGGACAGTTCGAGGAATTGCGCTGCGCCGGCGTGCATCGACGAAGTATGTTGCATTCGGACCTGGTGTATTGCGAAAGGTGAAGGCGACCGGAAATACAGTCACGCTGCAGGGGATACTACCGGCAGGGCTTCGCGGAGTGGATCAAGTTGCCGTATTCGCTGACGTCGCTGGGTCTGGGAATCATGGGGCGATTGGGCGTATACCGCCGCATGTGGTTCGGTTGTCGGGAATTCGCAATCCCGAGGTCCACTTTTCGTCCTTGATCCGCAAGGACGGTCCATTTCCGCTCGTATACGAATCGTTCCATTTCCTTGCATTGCCCAAACCACAGGACCTCTCCTGCACGGTGATCAAGGAACTCGGCGACAAATTCGACTTCCTGGCTTACTACTCCGATTTCCGCATCGACAATCAGGAAGCGGGCACTCCCAGTGACGGTCCGGTAGCCGGGAATGTGAGCGGGATAGGAGCGCTACAACACGATCTGGCGAGCTACTGCACCCAAGGGAGGTTTCAGTGGGGATTTGTCCAGTCGGTATATGTTGGCTCAAACCAAATGCAGGAGAGACCGCCCGAGGGAGCTCCGGTTGGAGGCGATCATGACATCACTGCTTACTCGCACCAACTGGCAGAGAGTTCCCCGGAGAGAAAGATGCTTCCGTACAACTACGCGATGTCGCAGCTTGGGCATGAGATGGGACACCGCTGGGCCGCGTTTGTCTCCGCGAAAGTAAATGGTGAAACCATTCCGTTGGGTCCTGTCCATTGGGCGCGCGGTCTGCAGGCGCCGGTTGCATTCCCCTACCAGCGGCCCACCGAAGCATCGGCCATGGGAGGTGGCGTCTGGCAGGACAACTTCGATGGAACCTATACACAGCTCGATGATGACTATTACGTGCCTGCCACGGGCTATTCCTATCTCGACTTGTACCTGATGGGCTTGATCTCTGCCGCGGAGGTGCCGGACTTCTTCATCCTGAAGAACCTCGTGCCGGCCGGTAAAGACGCGCACGGGCGCGCCATCTTCAAGGCGGATCGAACGAAGGTGACGATGCAAGACGTGATCGCGGCTGAAGGACCGCGCTTACCGGATGTTGATCACTCGCAAAGAAAGTTCAATACCGGGTTCGTCATCATGGTCGAGCATGGTCAAAGTCCAAGCCACGATCTTGTCGAGCGCGCGAATCAAATTCGACAGCGATGGATCGACTACTGGGAGACGACAACCGGGCATCGCGCCTCGATGACAACAAATCCACGCTAAGATTCCGTGGAAGCACGCAGCTTGTAGGGTAGCAACTTGCCAGCCGCAGTCTTCGGAAGCTTGTCAATGAATTGGACATATCTCGGATATTTGTAAGCCGTGATCCGCTGCTTAACGGCTCGCGCAACATCTGCATCCAGGTTTCGCCATGGTAGACCGGCTTGAGTTGGTTCCCGCGTAACAGCTCTGCCAGTTGCGCCCATCGATGCGGTCACTCTTGTTTCCGCTTTTGAGCAACGCGTTCTTGCGCGGATTACACACGACCAATTTGTCAACGAGGATTGAGCAGATCGTACAGCCAGACGGACCAGATTCCTTCTTCGCGGATCACCCACAAGGTTCCGCGCAGTCCCGCAAAGAACTCAAGAATGGTTGTTGCCTTCGTCTCCAGAATGGATTCCATTACCGCCTTGCCGGCGGCCTCCCTGACCGCCACCAAGATCGTTGCTTGAGGGACGTCCAGCCCAATATGGTTTTCATCGTTCACGAGGGTGCTCCTTTCGTAGGTCATGATGCCAACGATCACAACCTACTCCCAAAGGGGCGCCCTTTATAATGCGGTTAGGTAAACCCATTCCCGCGGTTCCCATTTAAAATCAGATAGAGACGGCATGGGCCAACCGCCTCGGCATAAAATAGTTCGACCCAATCTCAGGCCAAAATGGGGGAGAAATGGCAGTCGCCCGAAACTGTGGCAGGGAGCAATCGTCTGTAGCGCTTCGATCCAATGATCGCCTGAAGCTTGGACTGATCGGGATCGGAGTGATATTCGCTTCACTAGGTCTCGGAGAAGCCGTATATCGATTTGCGTTCCTCGATTTTGATGGAGCAACCGATCGTCTTCCCATCGAGATGTTGTTTGGGCTCACGTTCGCCTGGATGACTACAAAACTGGCTGGAAGGTTTTACCAACGTCGCAAGGAGACCTCCGAGAGAATCAAGTTCGTTCGCGATCGCAACTACAAGATTCGTCACGCAGTCGAAGCCATCAAACTCGTGCCCTATCCGACGGATCATCAAGCCATCAGAGTGATTCGTGAAGAAGTAGATCGAATTGAGTGGGCGCTGACCGAGATCACTCCTCGGTAGGCACACCCGGTGGTCGCTGGCGGCCTAAGCTGGCGGGTTTGGGTTACTCCGGTTTGGTGCTCCATCCGCGTGTCGTGCAGGGCGTGAAGTTCGACGGTACTAGAAACACAGACAGTTCCACGGCTCTCTATTTCGTAGACGAGATCGAGCATTTTCCGGACATCCTGATCGGTTTCACCCCGCTTGCCAACATCAGCCTCATCATGGGAAACCAATTGTTCTGGTTGCCCACGCGCAACCCTTCAAGAACGACGCTGGGCCAGTCGTCAATCGAAAATGGATGCCCTTGCTGGGCGTGATCTGCCGCGCGCCATACCACCGGGCCGGTTTCAAGTAAGACCAACGGAACCAGCGGCTTCTTCTGCGGGTGGGGGACCCCTACACCGAAATCGACACGCCGGCTACTTTCTTCGAATGCTGCCTAAACCTGTCTTGCCAGCGGTCTTTCCAGAAATAGCTGTCTGAGCGGCTCCCTTGGCAGCATTACCGGCCACATTCCCTACATCTGGAACAAATTTCGGGCTCGCTGTCGTTCCTTGAATCATGAACGACACGCCTCCCCGATCGCCCCCCCGCCCCGTTCTCTGTGCCCGTTCTTCGCCCCGCTCGGTCTGTAGGTCGGCAAGCATACGGAAGTCGAGGGCCCCGGCCGGGCTAATCGTGCCTGCTCCAGTCACCACGCCGAGGGATGGTATCGCGACATTGATGGCGTCGGCCCGGGTCATGTCAGGAGCCACGTGCGCATTCAAGCTGGCGTTCTGAATCGTTGTGTCGGGACTCGAGGGAGCTTTCCCCCTGAGAGCTGATAAAGATCCTAATTTCGAGCCCATGTCGAAACCGGCCAGAGTAGCGTTGGACAAACGCACCGGCCCCGCGATCACTAGTTGGTCGAGCGGACCGCTGATTGCCAAGTCGGCCGAGAGTGTTCCCCCTCTCAACTGCGATCCTGAGGGAAGCACGACGCCGAGAGCTGGCAGCATCGATTGAAGTTCATCGACCGACAGGTCTGGGGCGCTGAGCTTCAGGTTCAGAACCTGAGTTTCACCCTGGGTCTGAAATCCGCCCGTGAGCCGGGCGAGCGCCTTGCCGACCGCGATGTCACCCTGAGTTATTGTTCCGGTCTCTCGGTCGAGGTCTGTGTTCATCGCGTATTTGATTGTTATTGGGTTGGGAGCTGGAGAGCCCTTCGGCGAGAGCTTTAGCTTTTTGCAGGCAATGACGCCAGCCGCCTTGGCCTGACTCCCGTTTGACGTCAACGATCCATCAAAATCCGCCGAACCGCCAATCCCACTGGCAGGGTCGATAAAACCTGACGCCGCGATGTCAAGGTCTTTCACCTTCAGGGTCGCGTCGAAAGGAGTCTTGGCCAAGTCCTGCCGATTCATCGGTCCCGCCTTGCCCGAAACGTTGGCGGTGCCACCTCCCGGGAGGTCGGCTGTCAGCTTGAAGGGAAACTGTGAGGTAAACGATAGATTGGTCAATTCGACATTCACTTCGTCATACACCTGCGGCTTCGCGGCGGAGTTCGCCCTTCCGACCGCGAGCTCACCGTTCGTGATTTCCACCTTCCCGATGGAAAGGTTCTTGGGCGTATCCTCCTTGGCTGGCTCGGCGGACTCTCTCGCACCGGGAGTACCGAGAGTTGAGAAATTCCACGTTCCGTTCGCCGCTTTGAGCAATGTGATCTTAGGCTCGTCCAGCACGACCCCCGTCACGTTTAACGTCTTCGAGAAGATGAGTGGCATCAACTTGACGCCCACTTTCAACGACTTCGCTGTTACGAACGGTGACTTGCTGAAGGCCGGATCGTCGGCGATGCTGACATTCTCCACGCCAACGTTTCCGCTTAAGAGCGAAAGGCTGAGCTCTCCCAACGTCACAGGCCGTCCCAAGACACTCGTCAACTCCGACTCGATCTTCGGACGGAAGCTATTCACGTTGATTAGAAACGGAAGTGTAAGCAGGATTACGAGAAGAATCGCAACTGCGATTCCCGCAGTTCGCAACCAGCGCATTTTCATGACTGTATTCAGGTGCGTCTGGAGGGCCGGCCCAGTGGCAATGGATCGAATCTTCGCAAGGAATGGCTGGGCCACGGCTGCCTTGAGGGGCTTTGTTGGCCGCATCTTCTTGCCAGTCGGGTCCGGTTCAGGAGGTGGTAACGGTCGAGCGGCCATGGCTGGCCTCCTCATCATAACTACAGTAGTAGTCGATCCCAGCGACCCGGGCCTCGTCACCAGTCGAGAGTGACAGCCCAGACAGCTGTTGAAACATTGCCTTAGCACAGGTTTGCGCTTTCCTTTCGCCTGTCGGGTGGATAAAAAGCGCAAAGTTGTTATATGGCGCCTGGTTCAATTGAAACTATCCTGACTCCTCTTGCAGAACTAGCTCCCGGTACAACGACTCGAAGGCCGACCTCAGAACTTTATAACTATGCCAGCGGAAACCCTGCCCTGTCTGTCTTGGGTTTGGCCGTCGAACTTAGTCATAAGCCAATCTGCCTGCACTAGCCGTAATCCGATCCCCTTCCGAAGCCCGATGTCCAGGCCGCCGCCAACGAGCATGGCGAAAGCGTTGTCGCTCGTCCCACCAGCCGAAATTGTCGCGCCACCGAACAAGGCATGTACGAAGGGCTGAACAACCGGCAGGCGCGCTGTGAGTACAGGACCGACGGTGTAGGTATAAACCGTAGAATTGGTTCTGTGCGAAGTGTACGCACCACTAAAGTCGCCTGTGATTCCCAGAACGTGCTTGAAGTTTCCAGTCAAAGACGCGTTCCACCCAACAGCGTTATAGCTGGGCTGTAGATGCTCGTACTGGGCTCCCCCAAAGATTTCCACTCTTTGCGCAAATGCTGGCGCGTACAGGAATCCGACGAGTAGGATCGTAGGTACAAATAGTTTTCTCATCGAATCCTTCCTTCTCCAAGAACTGCAACTCTCCTCGAAGAACTGCATTGCCCAGTGTCGCGATTTAAGTGCGCGCGGCCGTCCTCGAACCCTCAAACGTTGTACTACGGGCCGAGCACTACGAAGAAACGCGCAAACTTAGAAAAAGCCTAGAGCCTAGTCGATGTTCGCACAACTAGGGGAATCCCTAACGGGTGCCAACCTTTTCCCTGCACGGGAGCTTCGCTACTTATTGGAAGATGAGACAGATCGGCTCAAAGGATCGCACGAAGGTCGCCAGCTATCCCCGGCTGGTTCCATTGGGCAGGCCAGGGGCAGAACGACTTGGTGTGCGGGGAAGCGTGGTCCCGCCGGGTCTTTCGCCAGTTGGTGAAAGATTGCCTTGACCGATGCCAAAATCTCAGTACGAATGAGACGATAAAGACTATTTCTACTACGATCCCCCAGCAAATGCAGCTTTTCACGGAACCAGAGGAGAAGCAATCCGGGCCAGTGCTTACCACCCGCGCGCATGGACAATGCGGCCGGTGCACGGCGTGCCAGGAATTGCATAGGAAAGCGTGGACGGGGGAACGACCCTCGTGACAGACCGCGATTCAGAGGCGGTGGGGTTGGCCTGCGAGAGCGCGGCGGTGCGACGAGTGGCGCGACAGTTTGGCTTGGGCAGCAGCACGGTGCGAGCCATCGATGTGCGCTATCTGAGTCGCTGGTCGAAGGGGCGAAGAAAGCCAGCGTTGCGGCAGATGGGAGTGGATAAGATCTATCTGGGGAAGAAGCAAAAGTTTCTGACAGTGGTAAGCAATCTGGAGACGGGAGAACCGCTGTGGTTGGGACGGGAGCGGAAGAAACAAACGCTGGACGAGTTTTTCGAGGAACAACTGAGTGCGTTTCAACGAAGTGCGATAACGAGCGGCGTGTGTTGGCGAAAAATCGCTATTTCGCTGCATCGACCTTTCGGCGGTTCCGCAGGCGACCTTGGCAATCTTCCGTCCTCGCCTCATCGCCAGACGGAAATACTTACTGCGCCGTTCCGGCAGACCGCGCATCGTCGCTGCCCCTGCAGCTTTTGGCCGTCGCTTATGCAACAAACACCTCTGGGCTGGCATCGTCCTTCCTTAAGCCCCATCCAGGAGTCCTTTTGGGCGGAGGTTTTTCGCTCGTCGAAACGCCGAAAGCGCTCGACGTTCAATGACCCCGGCTGTAACTAGTAACAGTAGCCACGAATCCACGTTGGTGCTGCAATAGAGAATAGACGGTAGATTTGCGGACTGCGAATCATGTGACTCCGGTCGTCAGCGTTGGAGCGTCGCGCGCTGATTCTGACAATGCAGCGAATCGTGTTGGGGGGACTGAGCCGTGTGGTGGATCAGCTATCGGGGTGAATCGGGTCACGGAGTTGACAACATCGGCGTCTTCGAGGACGACGGCTCCCGGCGCAAAGTGCATCCGCTGCTCCTCGATCCATCGCCGACCGCACAACCGCTGCACATCGCGCGAGGCTTCGCACTGGTGGGCGACGACCTCTACATTGCGAACGCATGGCGCAAGGATAGCCACATCGCGCGCTACCACAGGCATGGCGACACCTTCCGCTTCAAGGAGGTGCTCGCGAAGACCGAGCAGGTTGCGGCGATGGTGCACCCCTTCGACGTGGAGCTGGGGGACGATGGTCGTATCTACGTCTCCTGCCAGGATACCAACACCGTGGTGGCGTTTGTACCGAAGGCGCGCACACCGGCACCGGTTGCCGCGTACCTCCGCAAGCACTATCCCAACGGGAAATTTCTCCCCGGCACGCTCGTCGCGTCCAGCCAGGGGAGCCTTCCCGAGTACGGTGACTGCACGCCGCTCGATGTGCCATCGCCCCTCGGCCTCAAGGTGGTGCTCGACAAGCGCGGCAAGCCACGCCACTCGGTGCGCGGCATTATCGTGCACCTGAAGCATCTCTACGTGGCGGACGAAGCCGGCGACGCGGTGAAGGTCTTCAATGTGAAGTCCGGGGAGTTGATGGCCCACGTCACGGGGCGGGCGCTCAAGGCGCCCGTGCACCTGATCCTGCACGGCGAGACGCTCTACATCGGCGCCTCGGGCACCGGCAGCATCCTCGCGCTGGACCTGACGTCCACACCTCCGAGCGGCAAGCTCAAGGCACGGGTGGTGATCGACGGAAAGCTCGACGCCCCCTCCGGCTTTGCCGTCGGCCCCGACGGCGATCTCTACGTTGCCGAGCGGAAGAAACAGCGGGTACAGCGCTTTTCCTCAAAGGGGAAGAAGAAGGGGACGTTCATTGATGACCTTCCGGACATGCCGGAGTTCCTGGTCTTTGTTCCCTGAGTTAGTACACCCCAAAACCCCACACCGCAATGGGGACTCCCCCGCATTTTGCCGCTTAGCACCGACCCTTTTGCCTTGCCGCATGGACGTTGCAGCGATTTCAGCCGAAGAGTCGAGGCTTAGTCCAGGCGTGACGCGAAACCTTGAAGAGAGCCGCTCTCTGATCGACCAAGCTGTCTCTGAAATTCGAACGATCTCCCATCTCCTACACCCGCCCCTCCTCGACGTCCAAAAGTCGATCAACACAACCTTGCCCTTTAGAGCTTTGCTGCTGAGCGGCGGAGAATTGAGCCAGGCAACGGCGCCGCTCAAATCCGGCAATGGGCCTTCATCGTCAAGCTTCGGTTGAGTGCCGGCCGAGTTCATTGCCAGGACCGACGCAGGCTTCTCTGAACGCAATCGATCGATCAAATGCTCTTCCGCTTTTGCGGTATTCACGAACGAAAATTTCGTGAGCAGATTTGTGTCCCAGCCCAGAGCGATCGCAACGACTCCCAGGATCACCGCAACACCTAATCCACGACGGATCCAGACCTCAAATGAGAGTGAACGCTTCAGGGCGGAGAAAACCTTGTTGCCTGCGAAGAGCGCAATCCCCCAAAGAGGTTGCGGCACCTAGCGCAAAGGACAATAGCAAGAACGAAGATCTGGCACCTGGTCCCTGAATCGCCGCTCCAGTCAGGATCAAGCCCAGAATCGGGCCCGCGCACGGGGCCCAAAGCAGTCCTGTCGAAATTCCCAGTACGAAGGACTTTCCAATCCCACTTTCCGCAGACGGACCACCCTGCAGTTTGCTGCCTGCACTCACCAGCGGACGGGTCACAGCTTCGGCGATCGAAGGAAAGAGAAGACTCACACCCAACACAAGGAAGATGATCATCGCCACATAGCGTCCACCCTGATTCAGGCGCACTACCCAATGGCCACCGAATGCGGCGGCGATTGCCACAGCGGAAAATGTAAGTGCCATTCCCGCAAGCAAAGGCAAGCCGGAACGGCGAAAGGGTTGGTCGGCACGCGCGAACACAAATGGAAGAACCGGCAGGATGCACGGACTCAAAATCGTCAGCACACCGCCAACAAATGCCAGAAGATAGATCAGCATCGGCTGGTCCAGTCTTCGTTCCTAAATGTTCCCAACATGATAGATGTTTATCCTGAAGTTGGATTCATCTGGAATCCAAAAGTTACACCACAAGCCGTTTCGCGAGGAGACATTCAGGTCAAGCATCGAAGCCGGCGCGTGAAGAGGATTTCGGAAACCCAGTTTCGGAGTCGAATTCGTCGCGCCAGGCGGCGAATGCGACTTCCTTGGTTGGACAGAAAAACTCGATCTCCTTGCGCTGGACAATCACGGTCTGCCAAAGGCCATAGGATTCGTTGAAACCGATCGTCGCTATGTGCTCACCCGATTCGTTGAACATTTCGGTGCAATCGCGCATCGCAACCCCCGTCCTTTTCTCCGTCGTTCTTCATTTTCCCAAATCCTTGATGGAGTCGACAGGATGGGACGATATTGCAAGACCGAACAGGCGGGAACACCAAGATTCTAATGGCTGTATTAGAATCGGTCGCGACAGTTCAGAGTCGATCTCGGAGGCTGCAATGCGATTGTTCCGACTGGGCGCACCTCGGTTGTCCGTCAGTGGCGTGCTCGCCATAATCTTCGTCCTCAGTTTGATAGCCTCGGCGCACAGTCAGCCCAGTCCTGCTAAGAAAAGCAAGACTGGATCGTGCTCGCACGATGACAGCGGATTGAAGTTGCCCGCGGGTTTTTGCGCAACAGTATTTGCCGAGGGTATTGGCCATGCCCGGCACCTCGTGGTCAGTCCGAGCGGAGTGGTTTACGTCAACACGTGGTCGGGCGACTACTACGACTTCGACAAACCGCATGAAGGTGGTTTTCTGGTCGCTCTTCAGGACAGGACAGGTACTGGAAAAGCTGACGTAATCGAGCGCTTCGGCGAGACCGCGCAGACGGGAGGGGCGGGTGGCGTAGGCATCGGCATCTATAAGGGATCGATTTACGCGGAGATCAACGATCGCATCGTGCGCTATTCACTCCCCGCTGGTGCAATCGTTCCAAGAGATGCTCCTGAAACGATCGTTTCCAAGTTGCCTCTGGGTGGCGATCATCCCATGCATCCGTTCATCATTGGAGCCGATGGATCCATGTATGTGGATGTGGCCACCGCGACCAATTCCTGCCAGCCGAAGAACCGGCAACCCAAGATCCCCGGCGACAATCCCTGCACCGAACTTGAGACTCGTGGCGGCGTCTGGCGTTTTGACGCCAACAAAACGAACCAGATGTTTTCACCCGCGGAGCGCTATGCCACGGGAATACGCAACGCGGAAGGCTTTGCCTTCGACCCCACGGGTCGATTGTTTGTTACGCAGCACGGGCGTGACCAGCTGCATTCGAATTGGCCTGAGTTATACAAACCCGAGGAAGAGGCTACGCTGCCTGCGGAAGAGTTGGTGCTGTTGAAGTCCGGTGGCGACTATGGCTGGCCCGAGTGTTACTACGACGGCGTGCAGAGGAAACTCGTGTTGGCTCCCGAATACGGCGGTGACGGCGGCAAAGCGGTTGGCGTGTGCGCGAACAAACTGGCTCCGGCTGCCGCATTTCCTGCCCATTGGGCACCCAACGGAGCGACGCACTACGATGGAAAGAATTTTCCAGGCCGTTACCGTGACGGTGTCTTCATTGCCTTTCACGGTTCATGGAATCGCGCGCCCTACGCGCAAGGCGGTTACAACGTAGTTTTTCAGCCGCTCGATGGGTACCACGCATCGGGCAATTGCGAAATATTCGCTGACGGTTTTGCGGGAGCAACGAAGACTCCCGAAGGCGCAACCTATCGTCCGACAGGACTGGCGGTCGGGCCGGACGGGGCGCTCTACGTTGCCGAAGACATCAAGGGGCGAATTTATCGAATTGTCTACACGGGCGATCCCGCCGGCCCAGCACCCAAGGGCACATCGTGCCCGAGTATAACGGCCCCAGCTGGCAAGGTTGTTGCATCGTCCGCACAGCCGCCGGAAAGTGACACCGAAAACCTTCCCGTTCCCGAAGGGTCGACGGCAGATATGGTTGCGCTCGGTGTTCGTATTTACCACGGTCAGGTTGGAGGAGCGAGTTGCACCGGCTGCCACGGTGCGAATGGAACGGGCTCTACACTAGGGCCCGACTTGACGAAAAAAGAGTGGATGTGGAGCGACGGCAGTTTTTCTGGGATTCTAAAAGTCATTAACGAAGGCGTACCTCATCCCAAGAGATTTCGCAGCCCAATGCCACCCCAGGGCGGAGCCCAACTCTCCGATACTCAGGCGTCCGCGCTGGCTGCCTATGTATGGGGTCTCAGCCATCCGGTTAGCCCAACCAGCACGGCGGCACCCGCTGAACTCCACATCCCCGGGGAAAAGATTTACCCGGAGAGCATCACCTCGACCGCGGATGGTCGAGTCATCATCGGCAGTATCGGAGCGCGCACCATCTACATGGTGAAGCCGGGCGCGGCAACCGCCGAACCCTGGATTCAGCCGGATGACCAGCCCACACTCGGGATCCTGGGAGTTTTCGCAGACGAAAAAGCGAAAACACTCTGGGCCTGCTTTTCGTCGGTCCACGATGTCAAGCAACCGCCTTCCACGTTGAAAGCCTTCGATTTGCAAACGGGAGCGCTCAAGGGAAAGTATCCGCTGCCAACCGACGGCGCGTTTTGCAACGACATTGCGGTCGGACGCGATGGCACGGCCTACATTTCCGACACCAACAACATGGAAGTCGACCGCCTCGCGCCTGAAAGTCATCAACTCGAAGTCTGGGCGGGCAACGGCGGATTCGGACCCAAGGGCGGCGTGCTTGATGGCATTTCAGTGTTGGGAAATCGCTTGTTCGTGAACACTCTAGAGACCAATAAACTCTTCTCGATTCCAATCGAGGCCGACGGCAAGGCAGGAACGATCACCGAGATCAAGCTTGATCACGCCATCCATAACCCGGATGGTATGCGGGGCTTCGGGAAAGACAGCGTGCTGATCGTAGAAGGTGGCGGAAAGGGATGGCTGTCACGAATTAAGATCAACGGCGATTCAGGGCAAGTAACTCCGCTGAAAGAGGGCTATCCCGACGGCGCTGTTTCGGTGACGGTTGTAGGCGCTATAGCCTATGTTCTGGAGGGACAACTCAGCGCACTGTTCGGTTCCCCCGATCCGCACCCGGTAGAAAAGCCGTTTCATGCGACTGCAGTCGAGGTGGGTACCCCACAGCGCGAGTTGGCAGCGGCAAAGTAGCATGCGGTTTTCGTACAGTCGCGAGGAATTGAATCTCTGTAAGGAAAGGCTGACATGACACGAACTCGAATAGTCATTGCCTTTGTCATATCGCTGCTAGGAATGGTTTTGGTAGCCCAGGAGAAATCCACCACGAAATCGAAGTTTGTACTCTCCAGTCCAGATGCGCAGCTCGCGACGAAAGTTCCCGAGGCCTACACCGCGAACGTTTTCGGATGCAATGGCGGAAACATGTCGCCCCCGCTGCAGTGGACCGGCGCACCGGCTGGAACGAAAAGTTTCGTCGTAACTTTATTCGATCCTGACGAACACGGCGATCCCTCAGGATGGTGGCACTGGATCGTTTACAACCTGCCCGCGAGCGTTGACAAACTTCCGAAGGGCGCTGGCGCGGAGCATAGCGCCGTTCTGCCGCCTGGAACCATGCAGGGCCGCACCGATCTCGGCAATGACGCTTATCACGGTCCCTGTCCGGACAAGGGAGATCCGCCGCATCGTTACACGTTCACTGTGTATGCATTGAGCGTCGAAAAGCTTGATGTGCCCCCCGACTCCAGCGGCGCCATGGTGGTGTCGACCGCTAAGGATAGCTTGCTGGGGAAAGCGGTCTTCATCGCGCACTACGGACGTTTAAAGGACCCAATACGGTAATCTGATTCCCTATGGAACAGATGCAGCACTCTGAAGAAGCCCTCGTCGCTGGACTGCTGGACGCTCAAAGGAAGGCCGAGGAACTATTCGCAGAGATCCAAGCGCAAAACCTGATTCGGCCTGGCGCCAAGGAAAGCGAGATCAACGAGAGCGTCTATGCGCTTGCCGGGAGGATGTACGGAATTTCGCGCTATTGGCACAAACCTATCGTGCGTGCGGGCCGCAACACTTTGGCTCCCTATGACGAGAATCCACCTGACTTGACAGTGGGTGAGGATGACATCGTCTTTCTGGATTTCGGCCCTGTATTTGAGGAATGGGAAGCCGACTTCGGACGGACTTACGTCGTAGGAAATGATCCGCTGAAGCACAAACTTCGCCGTGATATTGAAGAGGCATTTGCCAGCGGCAAGAAGTATTTTCACGATCCTGCGATCACCGCAGCCGAGCGTTATGCGCAAGCGCAACAATTGGCGGAGCAAGCTGGCTGGGAGTACGGTGGTCCCATTGCCGGTCATCTGATTGGCATTTTTCCGCAGGAGAAGAGTTCAGGGGAAAAGATCACTTTTTTATGTCCACCCCAACAATCACAACCGGATGCAGTTGCCGGATGCTTCTAGCCGAAAACGGCACTGGATATTGGAGATTTGCGGGTCGTGTCGGGCCGAGTTGACGATTCGTCAATATTTGCAGAGCGGGTTGCAGTGCCCGGCTGTTACGCGGCTTTCAACCCCGGCTGCCGAAATCACTATCATTATTACTTCACCTGTCTGGGCGAAAGTGAGATCGACGGTTTGACGGCGGAATGATTTTTGTTGTCCTCTGGGAGAACTTATGAAACAACGACGCTACCTCGTGATTTGCTCAGTGCTCTATCTACAGCTTTTCGCGATCGGGCAATCGGCTCCGACATTGCAGGTGATCAATCTTGATGGTCACTCCACTTCGCTCACGGCGGAACAGATCGCGAAATTACCCCACGTGACAGTGAGCGCTCGTGACCACGACTCTCCTGCGCAGTTCGATGGTGTGCCGGTATCGGCTCTCCTATCGACGGCAGGCATTCAACTAGGCGATTCCCTGCATGGGCCACGAATGACCGAGGTGCTTCTCGTAGAGGCCTCCGACAACTACAAAGTCGTCTTCGCCGTTATTGAATTTGATCCAGCATTCGCCCCGCGGGAAATCATCCTCGCAGACAAGCGAGATGGGAAAGCCCTGAACGCTAAGGAAGGCCCTTTCCGCATAGTGGCGCCCGGCGATAAGAGACCGGCGCGATGGATCCGTCAGGTCACCACATTCAGGCTGATCGCAGTCAAATGATGCGCATATCGCCACGTAGAACACACTAGATCGCTACGGTTCGGCGAGATTCCTGGGGTGCGAGGATTCTCTCCAAAATCTGGGTCCGATCTGGGTCTGGTAAGCCGGGTCAAAGAACTCCTTAGAGGGTCATGTCGAAATCCAATAAGTTGCACGTCGTTGTTGCCCTGTCACGGCAGGGCCAGATGGTAGGGCAGGGAACGAGAGGGCGTTGGACGTACGAGACGGAATCCGACGATCGTCAGTTATGCGGGGGCGTAGTTCAGCTGGTTAGAACGCCTGCCTGTCACGCAGGAGGTCGCGAGCTCGAGTCCCGTCGCTCCCGCCAATTTGGAGACGATAGCATTTCGAAAGTGTGCTCTATTCCTCTTCAACTCTGCGCTCACGTGCCCCAATTGCAAGGCGACGCCGGTTCGTAGAGGTAGTGACAAGTCGCAGGTTCGTACTCAAGCTGAGCCGTTCCACACAAATCTGGAGCGAGGTACAGTCGCACTGAAGCAAGTGTTCAAGAAGTGACTTGAGTTGCCCCAAGCGCTGGACAGTTTCGTTAACTTCCTTGATTTTTCGACTGGCTAGCTTCTTCCAGCGACTGCCGACTGGAGCCTTGTCCCGGAGGCCGCTCAGAAAAAGCTTGATCTCACCGAGGTTGAACCCCATATCGCTGGCGAACCGGATGAGGAGCACGCGGTGTACCGTATCGTCGGAATATTGGCGTTGGCCGCCGATTCGATAGGGAGCCAGCAGGAGACCACATTTTTCATAGTACCGTAAGGCAGAGGCGTTAAGACCGGTTCGATTGGCGAGGTCACCGATCTTCATTTCATCCCTCTACTTTCCCGGCGAAAGGCTCCTTGACTTAAACCTAGCTTTAAGTTCTAGCATTTGACGATGTACGTTACAACTTCTATTGGAGGCATCATATGGACAGGAAGAGCGAACACGTCATGGGGAAAGCGAGTCTGCTCGGAGCGGGGTTGGCAGTGCTGCTGTGCGCGAGCGGAGTGACGGCGCAAAACCCGCCGCCACAATCTATTCTGGGGAGCGAGAAGATGACAGCGCATGGCAAATTCTATTGCAACCTCAAGGCTCTTAATCCGACCGAGCGGGCGCATCATAAGGAATTGACCGGCAAGCTGATTGCTGCCCGGAAGGAGATTGTGGAAACGGAAAAGGGCTACGAATTCCAGTTCACTCCCGCAAGTGTCTCCCTGGCCGAGCTAGCCGATTGGGTCGCTGCTGAGGGTAAGTGCTGTCCCTTTTTCGATTTTCACATCGATCAGGAACGTGGGGGCAATCTGTTGTGTTTGCGATTGACGGGCGAGGAGGGAATCAAGCAGTTCATACGTCTGGAGTTTCAAGTACCGGCAAAATAAAGGGCATTACGTGGTTGGACGACATTCTTTGCTCGGCAGTGTCAGCCGAGGTGGTCAAGATGGCCGGACAGGAAGCAACTGCTGTACTCCGGGACCGTCACCATCTGCGTCCTGATGAAGAGGACGACTTTAATATCCGGAATCCGGAGGACATCATTCAAGCGCAGCTCGATGCGAGCAAGACCCTCACCATTCTCCTGATCGCAATCGCATCGGTTTCTTTGATCGTGGGCGGAATTGGGATCATGAACGTGATGCTGGTTTCCGTTACCGAACGCACACGCGAGATCGGAGTGCGGGTAGCTGTGGGAGCAACCGAAGCGGCCATCCAGCTTCAGTTCCTGGGAGAATCGATCATGCTGAGCCTCGTGGGGGGCGCTGCCGGTGTGCTTTTTGGGATCTTTGGCTCCTACTTGGTAGGACAGACTTTGGGTTGGCCCATTGAGATGTCGGTCGAGGCGGTCGTGGTGGCCGCGATGTTCTCGGTCGCTGTCGGAGTATTTTTCGGTTATTACCCCGCGCGCAAGGCGTCTCGACTCGATCCAATCGAAGCGCTGCGATACGAGTAAAGGGTTTGTGATTTTTCGGGACCAACATAAATGACAAAACGCAAGTGGCTCATCTTAGGGGCCGTTGTGGCCGTGGCCGGATTGTTCGTCGCGTTAGGACTGAACAGGGATACGCCAGTGCAGCATTTCACCGCGAAGGTGGAACGCGGTGATATCCACGACGTTGTGGAAGCTACCGGAACCATCAACTCCGTGATCACCGTTCAAGTGGGATCGCAGGTGTCCGGGTCCATCGCGAAACTAAATGCGGATTTCAACTCTCGTGTGCATAAGGGGGACGTTGTCGCTCTCATTGATCCTGCGTTGTTCAAGGGGGCTCTGCTGCAGGCCACGGCGGATTTGAAAAACTCAGAAGCCAACCTGGCTGCGGCCCACGCCAATCTTGAAAAAGCGAAATCCGCTTTGGTGCAAACAAAGGCTGACTACGATCGCGCGGTCGGCTTGACCAAAGATGGCGTCATGAGCAAGCAGCAACTGGACCTTGCTCAATCGAACTACGAAGCGGCGAGGGCATCGGTGGACGCCGCGGAGGCGAACATCACTCAGGCCGAGGCGCAAATCAGCCTCAAAGAGGCTGCGGTCACGGTTGCCCAGACCAATCTCGACTACACAGTGATTCGCTCTCCGATCGACGGCACCGTGGTCGCGCGAAATGTAGATGTTGGGCAGACCGTAGCGGCGTCCCTGCAAGCGCCAACCATTTTTACCATCGCGCAGGATCTTACGAAGATGTGGGTGTATGCCAAAACCGACGAGTCGGACGTGGACAACATTAAGGTCGGCAAAGCGGTCACCTTCAAGGTGGACGCCCTCCCGAAACAGACTTTTCAGGGGGTTGTCAGCCAGGTCCGGATGAATTCAACCATGGTCCAAAGTGTGGTCACCTACGACACCATCATCGAATTCGCCAATCCTGAACTAAAACTGTTCCCCGGTATGACGGCATACGTGACCATTCCGGTGGCCACGGTACAGAACGCATTGAAACTGCCCAACACTGCGCTGCGATACAAACCCCCGATGGCTCCTGAAGAGATTTTGACCCTGTATAAGCGCTATGGGATCGAGGGAGTTGATGGGGCACAGGCTGGGTCTGAATCTGCGGCGACAGAGGGTGAGAAGGCCGCTGGAGCAAAGAATCTGCCGCGAGCACCGAAAGCAGAGACAGCCGTAGTGTGGAAACTGCATCCGGATAAAACGATGGAACCAGTGAAGCTTTCTCTTGGAATCACAGATCACGCGTACACCGAGATCAGCGCAGTTCTCAAAGGGGAACTGAAAGAATCGGACGACGTAATTATCCGATCCGTCTTGCCCAAGGGCCAAGCTCTCGGCGGCATACGACCCTAAGGCGCAGTTCGACACTACCCATGGGAACAATACCCGCTGTCAACCAACTCGGAGCCATGCCAGCCGATTCCGCAGCTAATTCGGTCATTCGTGTAGAAGACGCGCACAAGTATTACGAACTGGGCGAGGCCCGTGTCCATGCGTTGCGCGGAGTATGCATTGAGATCCAGCGGGGCGAATTCGTGGCGATCATGGGGGCGAGCGGCAGCGGCAAATCCACGTTCATGAATATCCTGGGCTGTTTGGACCGCCTTACCTCAGGACGGTACTTACTTGAAGGTGCCGATGTTTCGAAACACGACAAGAAGGCCCTGGCACTGATTCGAAACGAGAGGATTGGATTTGTCTTCCAAGGGTTTAATCTCCTGGCCCGGACAACGGCCCTTGAAAATACCGAGCTACCCACTCTGTACGCGAAGATTGATAAAACAGAACGCCGAAAACGTGCTGCCGATGCGTTGACAATGGTTGGTCTCGCTGACCGGGCGCAGCATTTCCCGTCGCAAATGTCGGGCGGACAGCAACAGCGGGTGGCCATTGCGCGCGCGCTTGTGAATCGTCCTTCCATCCTGCTGGCGGACGAGCCCACGGGCAACCTCGACAGTCGTACGTCAGTTGAAATCATGGAGATCCTCCAGAACCTGAACGACAAGGGGCTAACGATCGTGCTGGTGACTCACGAACTCGACATCGCACAATTCGCCAAGCGTGTGCTTGTCTTCCGGGATGGAAAAATCCGCAAGGACGATCCGGTTCTTAGCCGCCCGAGGGCCAGTGAGGTGTTGAAGACCTTGCCGACGCTGGAAGACTGAGACAGATAACCGGAGTTATCGATCGTCGGCCGGAATTAGCATCGAGAAACTCGCTTCTCGTCATCCAGGGCGCCGTTCTTAAGAAGGTTAAATGCGTCACTCGCAAATCGGAGCACGTTCAGCAATTATGGTCCATTTAACAGTCCACTAACAGTCCACGAACTGTTTCTGAGGGTCATTGAAACGTTTTGGCAGCGCCATCCGTGCCGCGTGTTTTCAGTTAGTTACGGGTGAAATCATCGCTGTCACGGCCGCGGCCTCACCGTTGTGGTCCAGCATTGTGCGGATCACACATAAGAGTTCGAGAGAACACCACCTGCTGTCGCAGTGGTGTTCACTTCGCTTGAGCCACTTCGCTGATGTCCACCTGTCGGAGGAGTGAAATTGGTGCAAGCCGCTGCCCGTCGAATTGTTCTCGCCTAAACGGCTCCGGGGTTAGCCGGCATCGACTGATTTCTTTGAATCGAAGTGGTGGATTTCCCCAATGCTGAGGGCAGATGAGATCGCCTCCAAAATCGGTAGGCCGTGTGTGCATGTTTAAGGTCGATATCGACAGACGCCGGTTCCGAACGGTAGAGGTTGAATTTCGGGGAAACGGAATCTTCTGCAAGAGGTGAACGCCACTCATTTATGCAGTGGCGTTCATAGTTGCGGGCGGCGGATTTGAACCGCCGACCTTTGGGTTATGCGATCTGACTCACCTTTCGATGAGGGTCGGACTGTACCTTCATCCCCTTAGGGATGCTCGCCATCCAGTCTCTACGCCTTCCCCCAATGTCCCGAGGGCCTGGTTCGGTATTGCCCTATCGCTCGCGCGACGTAGTTCCACCGAGTTTGACGAATGATCTTCCGATGCATTGTTGCGCCGGACGCCCAATTTGCAAGAGCTCTTTAGGATGTTCCAGGGAACGCGAAGGAATCCTTAGGAACGTGAGGTTATGAGCCCACAACTGCTAGTAATGTCAATAACTTACAAGACGCGGGTGGCCCTCGAAAAACCTTGTAAGCGACGTTAAGGAACCGTTATTGAACAGTCAAAGGACAGCGAACGATCGCGCCACTAGCCTTGAAGCGTTTGAAATCCACTTCTTCAAGAGGAAGAGGATCGTTGATCCCAGCTCGTCTGGCGCCAGCAGCATCTTCACGGGTGGACTCGTTTTCGGCAACTCGTAGATGCGCACTCCCGCAGATCGAGAATTGTTCTAGCGTTCGTCTACGGGCGAAGCTTTCGGCACCGCCGGCAAGGGCTCGCCCGCCAGTCGTTTTTTCACCAGCCCGGCGAGGAAGTCCGCGAAGGGCACAATATCTACGCCGACACTCGCTTTTTCGAGAGCGTTCACGTAGGCGTTGCGGTCGGTTACCGGAATGACCGTCCACGGGTATCCTCCCGACGCCATCATCGCGTTCATCAGGAAGCGTCCGACGCGGCCGTTGCCATCCATATAAGGATGGATGTAGACGAAGATGAAGTGCCCTAGCACCACGCGGACGGCCGGGTGCGGCTCTTCCCGCAGCAGGTCGAAGAACGCCGGCATGGCGTCCCTCACGGCGTCCCGGTTCAGCGGCACATGCATCGACTTGCGGATATAGACCTGGCCGTTGCGATAGCCCGCGAGATCGGCGGGCTTCAGCAGGCCGACAGTCACGCTGGGGGCGAACAGCTCTCGATACCACGTGCCGTGGTCCGCGTCTGCGACCTCTCCCGGATTTTCCCCCTTCAGAATTTTGCCGAGGCTTTTCTGCACGGACTGAAAAGCCTGCCAGTAGCCGCGCGCGGCCATGGCGTTTCGCTGTTCGCGGTCGCCCTCGTCGGCTTCCGGATTCCATGTGCCGCTGCGGACGCGCTCGACGAGAGCGGGCGTGACCCGGTAGCCTTCGATCGACAGCGAATGGTAGGCGTCCGTGACGTAGGCGTCGCTGACGCGCTTGAGGTACCCCTCGCTATTGCGGGGCGGGCCCGGCGCTTTCGGGAAGCGTTCGATGACCGGTTCGCGCATTTTCTGCCACAGCAGCCGCAGCCTGTTTATGTAAGGAGAGGTTTCGCGGGCCCCGATGACCAGGGACAGCTTGTCCGTGAAGGGATCGTTCTCTCGCACGGCGTAGCCGGCTGCCGTCATCGTTTTCACGATATCGTCCGCGATGCGGTCTCGACCGACGTTGCGGAAGGCTCCGGCCAAGCGTCCGGCGATCACCGTGTGACCGCCCTCAAGGAGCCGGCCGAGAAGGCCGGAGGCGTCCCGTATCATCGGCAACACCGCACGGACATCCGTCGCGTTGTTCGAAAAATAATTGGGCGCGCATGCAATCAGTGCCGATTCCACCGAGAACAGCCGCAGGCCCTGTTCTTCCTTCCGTTCCGCCGCGGCTGGCAGCGCGATGCGAAGCTCCAGCAGGGACGTGCCATGCGGGAGTTTGGTGACCTTGTTGCCCGCGCGCGGCGACCGCGCCGCGAGCTGGCCTGGCACGGTCCAGTTGCCGGTATGGAGGGACAGCGATTGTTCCGGCGACAGGCACCAGCGCGCGCCGAAACGCGCTTCCAGATACGCGGTACAGAAGCGCCAGAAGGACGCGTACCAGGCTGTACTGTCGCCCTTTACTTCGTCTGGGCGGCTCGGGATATACCAGCCCTTGATGACTTCCTGCAGGAAACCATTGCGCAGGAGGCGCTCCCGGTGTGTTCTCGACAGGTCGCGCGCCCGGATCGCCCCCGCCCCTTCCGCAGTCTGGAGTTTCCGCAGGATTTCGAGGGACTGCGCGAGTTTTTCAGGAGGCCTGGCCATGGCCGGTTTCTTCAAGGCTTCGTGCTTCCATTATCCGATTGCGTTGTGCTGTATTTATACTATTGCGCTGTACTGTTATTATCCTATCACGTTGTGCCATTTTTATCTTATTGTGTCGAGAGAGGACCGGTCCCGCCCGCTTGGAAGTGCGGCCCCGCAACCCCGTTGCAGATAAGCTGATCTCACTGTTTCTTCGTCAGGTGGATTAGCGTCGGCGAGTGAGTCCCTTTGCCGAGGCCTCGGATCCGGGTGGTTCACGGAACGGTTCCACAGAAATGCGCTCGTAACACACTTCCAGCACGGTCAGGTATTCTGTACCGCCCGGCACTTGAAGGACCACGCTGTCACCCGCTGCCGACTTCATCAACGCGCGCCCCAGAGGTGACACCCAACTGATGTGGTTGCGGTTGAGATCGATTTCGTCGGTGCCAACGATGCTCACCATTCGCTCCGCTCCCGCGGCATTGGCATAGCGCACGGTCGCTCCGAAGAATGCCCTCGTCGCCGCCTGCCCCGCTCTCGGAGCTTCCGGGTCCACCACTTCCGCGGCTTCGATTCGCTTCGTGAGAAAGCGAATCCGCCCATCGATCTGCCGCAGCCGCCGCTTGCCGTACTGATAGTCGGCGTTTTCACTGCGATCGCCGTTGCTGGCAGCCCACGCCACCACCTCCGTCACGGCCGGGCGTTCCCTCGTGAGCAGAAACCGGTGCTCATCTTTGAGGCGCTCCAGCCCGCTCCGCGTTATGTAGTTCTTACCCCGCGTCGCGGGCTCGTCCCCTTGTGGTTTTCTCGTAAACCCTTTTCGCATCTCGTAGTCTTTCTAGGGCGAATCCAATGGTTGCACCAATGAACGCGGATGTACGCCAATAAAAAACACCGTAGGTCATCCGCGTTTATGGGAGTTCATCTGCGACCCTAACTGATTTTTTCACGTCTTCCGGTCCCTTAGCGATCCTAATCCATCATCTCGGACAAGTGCCGGCGAAGGGATGCTTGGGAGAATCAATATTGAAGCCGGCTTGTGTGAATCGATTCCAGAAACCCCTGGATGACGGGCAAGCGCGAAGTAATCCCAAGATAAAGGTTCGCCGACCTGATCGCGCAGAATCGCCTTGAGCGCTGCTTCTCCCCGGCCGGTGCAACATCACACAATCGCGTTTTTCTGACACAAACCTAGCTGCGACAATATGTAGACTCATAGCGGATCGGGAAGCGCGAATCAAATGATAGAACTCCTTGAAGCATCTGTATCGGATACTCTTGCACACTCGAATGAGTACTGAAGATCGTCCTAGCAGCAAAGTGAATATCGGCGGCGCGAAGTTCTCGTTTTCTGACGCTCGCATTCGCACTACTAGTTTTCGATGCCGCCGCCGTGTTTCTGTTTGCAGAGCTTACATTCGGTCGGCGCCTCCGAGTTGTCCACGCGATGCTTCACAGGTTTTGTTGTACGAAGGAAGGCGAAGATCGCCTTGAGGTCGTCATCGGTTAGATTCTTATAAACCATCACGGGCATGATCGGGCTTAGCTTGCGGGCTCTGACCTGTCCGGTGCGTATCACGTTTAAGAAAAGAGCCTCGTCGTAATACGGGATGCCAGATGGATCGGGCGTAATATTCGCGCTCGCGACAGTGCCCCATCGGCCCGTGAGGGGAAAGCCTCCGGCGAAGTCCATACCGGGGACGTTTTGTCCCCGCACTTGAGGTGTATGGCAGTCGACACAACCAGCCTGGTCGGCAAGATGGGTTCCGTATTTGAGCTGGTCCGAGGAGCCAATGTCGGTGACCGGTGCAGTAACCGGCTCGGGCGCGCTGCGAATCAGGTACTTTACGGGAAAAATGATTTCGGTGGCCGGAATCTGGTTGTGGACAGCAGGCAGGGACCGCAGATAAACCACAACGGACGCCAAATCTTCATCCGACATAGCGCGGTAGTGTTGGTAGGGCATGATGGGAAAAAGGGCGCGGTCATCGTGGCCGACGCCTTCGCGTATAGCGCGGGCTAGTTGATCATCGGTCCAACTGCCGGCTCCGGTTTCCTGATCCGGGGTAAGGTTCGGTGCCACGATGCGCCCGGGCAGACCGGCGTAGGGCAGCACCTCTCCGGAAGCTTCTTTGCCAGCCAGCATGGGTGTGTCCGGGGCGGTCCAGTCATGCGGGCTGTGGCAATAGACGCAGCTGCTCAACCCCGTCGCGATGTAGCGGCCTCGCTCGACGCGTTGCAGCGTCCGCTCGAATGTGCGGTTCGTGAGAGCACGCGTCTTGGGGCCGAGAAATGGCCTCCACCCGATGGTCAACGTGACCGCGATAGCAAACAGGACTACTAACGAACCCAATGCGATGAGAAATCATTTCCCGAATCGTCTCATTTGAACTTTTCCTCCTTCGCGGGAGTTGGCTCGCGTTGCACCACAACCAAAAACACCACGCCGACAATGGTAAACATTCGGAAAGCCTCTTCCTGCCCATTCCACATTTTCGACTGCCACATCAGAAACCATTCGCCCCCGACATCGAGGAATGCCACCAACCACATCAGTAGGCTCGTCGTCAGCGCGATCACGGCGACGTTCAGCGCGGCGGCGAATTGCGCCCTGTCCGCACGATACGATTTCAGCAACCGAACACCAGCCCACCAGCATAGAAGCATAGTGACTGATTCCCAGGCGATGATGCCGATGTAGAAGACCGTATGTACTAGCGGCGAATTAACGGCGCGCCACATGAGGTGGTTCCCAGGAAGGGTTGAATCCATCATCAGGACGTGGCAGACAAACTCATAGTTGGAGCCGTAATCCGTGATGTTGTTTAGGACCAGAATCGTGTAGAAAAGTGCGATTGCGAAAACGAGAACCGCTTTGGAAACGCGAAGCGCCATTGCATGCCGCATAGGTTGTCGCACGCGGAAATTATATCTCTCGGTGACTTACCGCGAACTCCTTGGAGTGCGCACAAGTTCTGATTAACGGGCAAACCTTCAATAGTCCAAAGTGCTAGCATTGCCCGGCAATTTTCTGGCCGGGCTACACTGGAAGAGGCACGGTGCCGCGAGTTGCTCCTCCAAAATGATCTCTTTCTCAAACATCAATAAGCAGTATGGCAAACAGTTGCTCTTCGTGGACGCTTCGTTTCAGTTGAATCCCGGCGAAAAAGTCGGACTGGTCGGTCCCAATGGTTCGGGCAAGACAACGCTCTTCCGGATGGTGGTCGGCGAGGAAACTCCCGACGAGGGCGCGGTCTCTGTCCCCAAGAAGTTGACGATCGGCTACTTTCGCCAGGACGTCGAGGAAATGCAGGGCCGTTCGGTCCTGGATGAAGCGATCGCGGGTAGCGGACGCGTCGGCAATCTACACCATGAGCTCGAGGCCTTGCAGCGGGAAATGTCCGACCCCGACAAGGCTGATGATATGGACCGCATCCTTGATCGCTTCGGTCACGTTCAGGAGGAGTACGAGCATTTAGGCGGTTACGCGCTCGAATCGCAAGCCCGTGAAGTGCTCCACGGTCTGGGATTCAAAGACGATCAGATTGACCGCGACGTGGGCGCTCTCTCGGGCGGATGGAAGATGCGGGTTGCGCTGGCACGGGTGCTGCTCGGAATGCCGGATGTATTGCTGATGGACGAACCGACGAACCATCTCGATATCGAATCCATCATCTGGCTGGAGCAATTTCTCAAGTCGTTTCCCGGCGCGGTGCTCATGACCTCACACGACCGCGAGTTCATGAACCGTCTGGTCTCAAAGATCGCAGAGATTGATGGCGGCGAAATCATCACATATTCGGGTGACTACGACTTCTACGAGCGCGAAAGGGCCGTGCGAGAGAGCAATCAGCAGGCAGCATTTGCCCGGCAGCAGTCCATGCTTGCCAAAGAACAGCGCTTCATTGATCGTTTCAGGACTCACGCGGCCAAAGCGGCCCAGGTGCAGAGCCGAATCAAGGCCTTGGACAAGATCGAGAAGATCGAACTACCGAAAAAACGTCAAGTGGTGAAGTTTGAGTTTCGTGTCCCCCCACGATCGGGCGAACAGGTGGCCGTCCTGGAGAATCTGGACAAGAGTTACGGCCCGCGTGTTATTTACGAAGGGTTCAGCCTCACCATCCGCCGCGGAGAACGCTGGGCCGTCATGGGGAGAAACGGCGCGGGCAAGACCACGCTGCTCAAGATGATTGCCGGAGCCAGTGCTCCAGACGCCGGAAGCGTGCGACTCGGCGCCAGCCTGTGTATGGGTTACTTTGCGCAACAATCCCTGGACGTGCTCAATTCCGATCTCACTGTCATCGAACAGTTGCAACAAGATTTTCCCCAAGACGGTCTCGGGTCGTTGCGGAACCTGGCGGGAGCATTCCAATTCTCCGGCGAAGACGTAGACAAGAAGATCCGCGCACTCTCCGGCGGAGAAAAATCGCGGCTGGCAATCGCGCGCATGCTCTACAACCCGCCGAACTTCTTGGTGCTCGACGAACCGACGAATCACCTTGATCTTGCGATCAAGGAAATGCTGGTGGACGCCCTGAAGGACTTTGAAGGCACCATGATCTTCGTATCGCATGACCGCATGTTCCTTCGCGGTCTCGGCTCACGTGTGCTGGAACTGGGCGGTGAGAGCGGCATGGACCGCCATCCCACTGTTTATCCTGGGTCATACGTTGAGTACGTGCAGAAGCTTGGACATGAGGCGCCTGGGATCTATTCGTAAGCCTTGCAGGGCTTTTCTGTAACGACTCGCCCGGTGAGTCGAAGGATTCGTCGCAGCTATGAACCACGGAAAGGGACTTGGTGAAAGTCGCCACCTTCAACATTAACAACATCGATAAGCGGCTCGACAACCTCCTGGCTTGGTTAGCGAAAGCTGAACCGGACGTGGTTAGCCTCCAAGAGCTCAAGGTAGAGCAGGAAGCCTTTCCGGTGAATGCCCTTCGGACTCTCGGGTACGAGGCAGTCTGGCAAGGAGAGCGCTCCTGGAACGGCGTGGCCATTCTCGCGCGAAACCACGTTCCCGTGCTGACCTGCACAAGTTTGCCGGGAAATTCTGAAGATCATCAAGCTCGCTACATTGAAGCGGCCGTTCAATGAGTCCTGATCACTTCGATCTACCTCACCTAATGGGAATCCGCAGCCTGGACCGAAATTCAATTACAAGTTGGCCTGGTTTGAGCGCCTCATTGCCCACGCCGCCGAACTCATGGCGAGCGGCGCACCCGTGGTGCTGGCCGGTGACTACAATGTCGTGCCGACACCGCAGGACATCTATCCGACTCGATCGTTGGATAACAACGCGTTAATCCAACCCGAGAGCCGACAGGCCTTTGCGCGTTTGCTGGCTCAAGGCCGGACTGACGCCATGCGGAAGCTCCATCTGGACGGGCCGCTTTGGACATTCTGGGATTACAAATTTGAACGGTGGCAGAAGGACAAAGGCATGCGACTCGATCACTTTCTGCTCTCCCCGAATTTGTCGGTCCGACTCGTGGACGGCGATGTTGACCGATGGGCGCGTGGGCGGGAAAAAGCGAGCGACCACGCGGCAACATGGATCATGCTTGATCTCTAGACCGGAGTAGAGCTACAAAGGCGTGACGGACAAATTGGCGATCGCGTTTACGACCGCGCAGCGCGCCATCGAACGACTGGAACGTGCGCGTATCGTAAAACGGGTAGGCGATGCGAAGCGTGACCGAGTCTATTGCGCGACTGCTCTCCTGGATATCCTCGAAGTTTCTGATAATCCAGACAGCAATGCAATGCTAGGGGTATCGATGTCCAATCACAAGCTCGCCAAACTTCTGACCGATACATTGCCGTCTGGACGCGCGACCCTGTTCAACCCATGGCGCGACCCTTGCACCGACGACAAGCTGCGCAATGATCCAGAGGCAAAGCTGGCCAGGCTGGCAGCTCATCTCGACTGCGATCCGAAATTAATTCTTTGCGGAGAAGCGCAGAGTTATCGTGGTTGTAGACACAGTGGGATCGCGTTTACTAGCGAACACCTCCTGTTGGAGGGAACGATTCCTCGCATACCTGCCATGAGTCACAGACTTACCATCAAGAAAAGCCCGTACAAAGAAGGCTCTGCCACGACAATCTGGAAGGTTCTGTATGAGTTGGGCATTGAGGAGCGCACGGTTCTGTGGAACGCGATTCAAATGCACCCGCATAAACCGGGAAACAAACGGTCAAATCGAAGACCAACTTCTGCCGAGATCAATAACTTTGGCAAACCTGCCTTGGGAGATACTCGTTAAAGAGTTTCCTTCAGCGGTAGTTCTTGCTATCGGCAAAACGGCCGAAGGATTGCTCGAATCCATGAGCATCCCTTACGAACCCGTGCGTCATCCCGCCTACGGTGGAGCGGCCAAATTTGTGCAAGGGCTGAAATTACTCGTGGGTGGCACGTCCGGGCGAACTGCGTTTGAGTAGAGTCCGCCACGATTAGTCGTACCACCTTTTCCGCAAGACCTTCTTGTTAGCGTCGAAGTCAAGTTTGAACGATCCCTCGCCAAAAACTGTCGGGACGTCGTAAACGAGCGCAAAGGAGCAATCGTCCACACAGAGGCCGGATGGCTCGGCTTTGGCGAGGCTTTCTTCCTTCGTGCTGGTGCGACGATTCTTCCCCGCGAAATAGCTTGAGCATTGCCAGCGGCTGCTGTTAGGACGCTTGTAGATGTAAACCTTGCCGCCAAGGATCGTGTGTCGTTCCGCCATCTTCGTCCATCGTTCTAAGAAGAGCTATTACGCGAAAACTGTAGTTCACGTGGAGTGACCTTAAAGTGTTCCTCGCGCTCGGTCACCAGGTTCGAGCAAACGCTGCCAGCCGAAGCCGATTAGCTGGTACCGCGCCCACTTCCGAATTTCACGCAAGGATACCGCGTTCAACTAGTGCGGCGATGTAACGCAATTCCGTGTCCTGTGAACATTTCGGGAGCTTCCCATATGTCGTTGTGGTGACGAACGTGTAAATCCCGTCGAATCTGCCTTATCATAGAAATACAGTCAGGCAGCCACGCGCGGGCGTGGCGGAATGGCATACGCAGCGGACTTAAGGAAAACTTGAGTGCTCGTCTGGGAAACCGGCGATGCAGAACTGCTCAAATTCGGGGAAACCTTAAATGGCAATCCCGAGCCAAGCCCGGCGAGACACAGCCGGGAAGGTGTAGAGACTAGACGGGCAGCACCTAAGCTCTGGAGTTTCCGGGGGAGGGTGAAGGGATAGTCCAGACCGCAAACCTGGCGAGAGCCTACCAAAGGTTTCACGTTCGGGGCGGCGAAAGCCGTAGACGGTATGAAAATCCGCAGGGCTTAAACGGCCCATGAGGGTTCAAGTCCCTCCGCCCGCACCACATTTGCTGGGGCAGTGACCTGCCAGGAACTCAGATCTCAACTCTTAATGCGAATTCGGGCTAAATAGTAGCCGTTAGAACGCTGTCCACAATTTTTTTGCCATTCTCTATAACGACTCCCAAGAGTCGAACGCAAGGTACAAGGGAGCAAATGTCCAAATAAATCCATGTTGAAGGTTGTCATGCTCAAACTCGACATTGTAGCTGTTGGTCTTACGAATTTTGGGCACACTCGGATCACGAGGCTGGGGGAATCGTCCTCTGATATCCGGTATATAGGGCATGGATGTCAGAAGAGAGGAGTGAGGAAACAGATTCATCTCTTTATATCTCCTCCGCTGGACACGTCCCGGAGTTCGCCATAATCAAATTGAGTTCTATCGTTCTGAGCGCGAGCGTTTGGAACGCCACGCTGTCTTCCAAGTATTTTTCGTATGCTCGATAGTAGGCGGTCACCTGAACGTTGTAGTTCTCATAAAACTGGCGTCCAAAGGAGTCAACTCCTTCCATAGTCTGTCGTAACGATTCAGCGAACTGAAGAATCGGGTTGTTGCAATCGCGGCGGGGTCTAATTCTTGTTTTGGCCTGAGCTCAACTGGCTGCACCTTCTCCTACCCTGCTGCAAGTTTTGCCTGTATCTCCGGTTCAGGGTCAGCGAAGTTGGTCTGAGATGGGAGTTGGAAACGAGGTGATTCTTATAATGATTAGACAAAACGGCCAACGCTGGCTCGCGAGACTTGTAGCGATTTAATTCGGCGGCAAGCTCCTTGTTCTTCTTCTCCAGTGGGTCAGGTTCAGTAGGCAGAAGCAAACTCTCATCCAGTGCTAGAAACTCAATTTGGAATTGGTAAACTTTGACTGTCGGCGGAAGATCGCCAGTCTCCAAGACACAGCGGGTATCGGGATTCTCATCGCGGTACAGAAAGAACGTTCTGATCAGTCGGTCGTCCTCAAGTTGCAGATTGGGCCCACGGGAAGTCGCGAACTCTGCGGTCGGTTCCTTGATTAGGAACTGCAGCATGATTCCGTCTCGCACCTGTGGATTCGCAATGTGCTTGTGAAGGAGTTTCGGTGCTGTGGCGGCTCGGTCTCTGAGTTTCTTGGACGGATTCAGCGTCTTCTGCTTCTCCAATTCTCGAGCGACGACTGGAGCAATTTCGATCTCCACTGTGCGCAATGAAGCAGAGTGCACCAGTTTTGTCGTCACCTCCCCGAATGCTTACAACCAGTTGGGCTTCGGGACAACGTAGCTCTACAACAAACGGGTTGTCTACAATCAGAAACGGCATGGAACATTCTTGCTCGGCAATCGGCAGTTCACTTTCGAGCGCTGTACGAATGTTCCAAGACAACTCTCTGCAGAGTTTCTGCTAGTTGATCTTGTTAATGAACTAGGCGTCCTCGCGGAGAATCGGGACGCCGTCCTTTCTCGCATTCGCGAAAAAGCCAAAGAGATGGACTCGAAAAAACTCTCACGGGCGATTTCTCTCTACGGCAAGTCTTCCACGCAGAAAAAGTTTCAGAAGATGTTGCAACATGCCGCCCGCGTAGGCACCTAGGGTTGGCCGGTGTTGTCTATTGAAGCTAAGCAGGCAGCGGTAGATTCAGTTGCATCGGCGGCAGTCGCCGCGGTGCACATTTTCGGAGAAATGAGCGGCCGAAATCGTTCGCCAATCGCGAATCTTCGTCGGCTCTCATAATTAAACATGTTTCGAAAGACAACGATGGATCCGACAGCGGCCTTATAACAACACCTTCAACGCTGGGGCCTACTGAGGCAGGCTTGGTCACGATTGCCACTCCAACGTGCTGAGATACCAGGTGAATCGCTTCTTGGGCGGTAAGGATATCGTGTGCGTGTCTCGGAACGATGCCCTGACGTTGTGCCGCGTCCATGATTGCGTCACGAACCACGGGATGAGATCGCCGGGCAAACAGAATCCATTCGTCTTTTGCCAAATCTTGGAAAGCAATGTCTTCCTTCTGAGCAGCTGCGTGGGCCTGTGGGAGTGCGGCATAGAGATGCGTTCGAGCGAATGCCGCAGCCGTGATCCGTGAGTTCTCGGACGGTGCCGTCACCAACGCCATATTCAAGTCGCCTGCCATAACGCGCCGGACCAACTCGCTGGAAAACTCGCTAATGAGCTGAACGCGGAGTTTAGGGTACATGGGCAGCCGGATTGCGAGAATCGCTGAAATCCAGGCTAGGTCGGCGTCAGGTGAGTGCCCAATCGTCAAAATGCTATCGCTCCCCTCGCGGGCAGCCAGAACGGCTCGGTCTATGTGCCAGAGCGCCAGACGGGCCTCTTCGACAAAGATGCGGCCCACTTCGGTGAGTTCCACATTCTTCTTGTTCGTGCGAATGAATAAATGAAATTTGTGCAGGGCTTCGACCTCATTTATCTGTTTACTGAATCCAGATTGGGTGATGTTCAATCTGTCGGCGGCCCGAGTGAAGTTCAGCTCTTCGGCCAAGACAACGACAGCGTGCAGGTGACGTACTTCAACCCTGGGGAACACTTCTCCAGCTCCCTTCCTCATCGGCAGAGATTGGTCAATACCCTACATCTAGTCAAGGAACCGGCAGCGTGGAAAAGTCTCAAGAAAACATTTATTTTCTCCAATCGGCCGAAGGGGCCGCTGGACAAGGGGCGCCCCAGCGATTCCGTAAGGTGGGGGTAAGGTCCGGGGGCCAGTCCGCGTATTTGCAGGGTTTCACCTGCGCTTGCAGATTGACGTCATTCTTGCGAATCTAGGAAGGTACTTGATTTTATGCCTTTCTGACACTATTGTGAATGTCATATGAAGTCACCCGACGAACCCGACCTGGAACTGCGCGGCAAGCTCATCCGCAGCCTCGGTTTGTTCCGGGAAATGTTGCCCGGCTCGTTTGTCGAACGCCAACGGGCCTGTGGTCGGCCCACCTGTCATTGCGCCGACGGCAAACGCCTGCACGTGCAATATCAGATCTCCCTACTGGTGGACGGCAAGCCGAAGACTCTCAACATTCCCACGCCGTGGGTGGAGACGGTGCGCAAAAAGATCGAGATGCGCCAACGCTTTGAGGCTGCCGCCGCGACCATCTGCAGCGTGAACCTGCAACGATTTCTTAAGGAAAAACTCAGGGAAAAGGAAGATCGCCAAGTTTGAGCCGGCACCGGCACCGGTTCGAGGCTTATCTCGACAAGGTGTTTGGCTTTTCGGATTTGGTGAGCGCTCTGCCCGAAGGACGGCAGTTTCCCCAGCACGCATGGAAAAAAGTGTTTGACGCCGTTTTCTTGGGGGCGGCGATGCAGATTCCCAGTCTGCTGCAGATCGAGGCCGAGTGTCGCGATGGAGCGCTGGCCACACGCATCGGACCGATCAGCGACGACACCCTGGGTTATTCGCTGGAAAGACAATCTCCCGCACCTGTGTTCGCGCTCAGTTGTGAAATTGCCCGCCGCCTGAAACGCAACGGAGTTCTCCGTTCCGATTGGTCCCGAGGGTTGGTGGTAGGGGCGGTCGATGGCATTGAAATCTGCAGTTCGTTTGCCCGCTGTTGCGATGCCTGTATGGAGCGCGAGGTGCAACACAAGGTGAACGGTGAGATGAAAACCGAGATCCAGTACTATCACCGCATCGTGGTCGTAGTCCTGGTAAGCACGTCGTTTCCCATCCCCCTGGGTGTCCGCTTTCAGAAGAACGGCGAAGGCGAGGTCGCCTGCGCCTTGGCTCTGCTCCAGGATCTGGTCGGGCAGTTGGGCCGCCGCTTCCTGGATGTGCTGGTGGGAGACGCTCTCTATCTGCAAGCCCCCTTCGTCCAAGAAGTGGAACGTCTCGGTCTGGTTTGGGCCTTCACCTTGAAAGAGAACCAGCCCGAGTTATTGCGCGAGGCGGAGCGTCTCACCCAGGAATCTCCCATCGGCGTTCAGGAGGAACCGGACCGCGAGATTCGATACTGGCACTTGCCGGAGGTCGATTGGCCGGTTGCCGATCGCCAGATACGGGTGGTCAAAACGGTTCGCATCGAACAGCAGCGTCGGGTCACGGTCCGCACAAAAGACGCTGCTCGAATTAAAGGCAAGATGGCGATGTCGCAACCGAGCACCAACTTCTACGCCACCAATTTCGAGCTGGGCTCGATCTCGCCCCTGTTCCTTCACCAGTTGAGTCGCAGCCGTTGGCGAATCGATACCGAAGTCTTTCAGACCATCACCACCGACTGTCATCTCAAACACCCCGCGGTCCACCAAACCACCGCCCTGGTGGTGCTGACCATGATCCGGTTTCTGGCCTATACCCTGTCCCTGGTCTTCTACCACCGCCAAGTCCGCAGCCATGCCCGCCGAAAATGCGACACCTTTCATGCGCTGGCTCAGCGCTTCGCCTACTGGTTCCTCGCTGTTTCGCCCAACACCAGTTGATCGAGCCCGCCGTGCCTGGCCTGGGTCGTGTCCGGCAATCTTTCCGGGTGTCCGTCCTGACGCCCTGACGCTGTATTCCTTCCGACTCTAAGAATCAAGCGCATTCTCCATCCCGCGAGCATTCCAACTCGCTCCAGCCTCCTTGCCTGCCACAACCACAGTCAAATCAGCGGCGTACTCGATGGGAAGATGGCACTTTACGGAATCGCCGCCAATTCCCCAGCTTTCATTGACTTGCCCCTCCTGCCCACGTAACATTCAGCGCCAGTGATCGGCCGGACAATCTCGCATTACCGCATTACCGAGAAGCTTGGCGGTGGCGGGATGGGTGTGGTGTACAAGGCCGAAGACACAACCTTGCACCGATTCGTAGCCCTGAAGTTTCTGCCCGACGACGTGGCAAAAGACCCCCAAGCTTTGACCCGCTTCCAGCGCGAGGCACGGGCCGCCTCAGCTCTGAATCATCCCAATATCTGCACCATCCATGAAATTGGTGAACAGGACGGCCATCTATTCCTCGTCATGGAATTTCTGGACGGAATGACATTGAAACATCGGATCGCGGGCCGTGCGCTGGAAACCGAGGCGCTGCTCCCTCTCGCGGCCGAAATAGCCGAGGGACTCGATGCGGCACACGGCCAGGGAATCGTGCATCGCGACATCAAGCCCGCGAATATTTTTATTACAAAGCGAGGGCATGCCAAGATCCTGGATTTTGGACTTGCGAAGATCAATCCAAACTTGAGTTCTGCCCAGGTTGGCGGGGAACGGACAGAAAGCATTGAGAACGAGATCCTGACCAGCCCCGGCGCAGCTCTGGGCACAGTTGCCTATATGTCGCCAGAGCAAGTGCGGGGCAAGGAGCTCGACCATCGCACTGACCTATTTTCTTTCGGCGTCGTGCTTTACGAGATGGCAACTGGGGCGTTGCCCTTTCGTGGCAACACCTCGGGAGTGATCGTCGATGGCATTCTGAACCGTACCCCTGTGCCGCCCGTGCGGCTTAATCCAGATTTGCCACCGCGGCTGCAAGAACTCATCAACAAGGCGCTGGAAAAGGAACCGAAGTTCCGATGCCAAACTGCCGCTGAGATGCGCGCCGATCTCGAACGGCTCGGGCGCGACTCCAGTTCAAGTCACCTAACGGCTTCGCCGTCGGACTCCACTGACGGTGCATTACCGTCCACGCAATCGGCAAGCGATGGGCCCGCTCGCGCCCGGAGTGCTCTATTGCGCTCCGCAGGGACTGTGTCGAGGCGCTACGGCTGGATACTAGGTGTCGCTTGCGGCGATCCTGTTGGCGGGATTGGGCGTGTGGTTTTTCGGCAACTGGTTCCGGCCGACGCTGCAGAATCCGCTCGCCGATGCGCATTTCGCACGGCTCACTGACTTCGAAGGAGCGGAAACGAATCCTGCCATCTCTCCCGACGGGAAATTCGTTGCTTTCATCTCCGACCGGAGCGGCACGTTCGACATCTGGCTGATTCAAGCCGGAGGTGGCAGCCTCGCCAACCTCACCCAGGGCCGAATCGGAGATGTGCGCGGGCCGCTTCGCGCGATCGGATTCTCAGGCGATGGATCGGAGGTGTGGAGCTCAGGAACGGAAGGCACGGCTTTTGTGCACGGGCGGAGGCTTCGTTTGTTCCCACTGGTGAGCGGAGCGCCCCGCAATTTCCTGGATGAACATACCGCCGAAGTTGCCTGGTCGCCCGACGGCACGCGGCTGGTATATCACACGTGGGAAGCTGGCGACCCCACGTTTGTGGCGGATCACAATGGCGCCAATGCACGACAAATCCTGAAGAATGAGCCCGGTTTGCACAACCACTATCAGGTGTGGTCGAAGGACGGGCGTTGGATCTATTTTGCGCGCGGTCGGCCAGCCACCCGTGAGATGGACCTGTGGCGCATCTCGCCGGACGGGGGTCAACCGGAACAGCTCACTCATGTAAATACAGATATCGCATACCCGGCTCCGATCGATGAGCGGACGGTTCTGTTCGTGGCGCGTGACCAAAACGGAGCTGGCCCGTGGTTATGGGCGTTCGATGTGGAAACTCGAACCTTGCAGCGCGTGAGTTCGGGGCTGGAGCAATATACCGCTGTGGTAGGGGCGGCGGATGGCCTGCGAATGGCCGCCAGTGTCGAGAACTCCCGGGTCAACTTGTGGAGCGTTCCGGTTACCAGTCACGTGATCGAAGAAAAGGAGGTTGAAGCCTTCCCCGTACCCACTATGCGCGCTCAAGCGCCGCGTTTCGGAGGAGCGTCATTGTTCTATTTGTCCTCGCGGGACGGGGCTGACGGACTGTGGAGCTATCGCGAGGGGCAAGCACTGGAGATCTGGAAGGGTTCGGACGGTGCGCTCCAGTCGCCTCCAGCCGTCTCAGCGGATGGGAACAATCTTGCGTTTGCTCTGAAGCGGGACGGGAAGCGGCAGATGCACGTTATCGCCGCGGATGGAACGCGACTCCGCCCCCTTTCGAGCGACGTCGATGTTCGCGGCACGGCGTCCTGGTCTCCCGACGGCAAATGGATTGTCACTGCTGGCAGCGACCGCGAGGGAGCGGGTTTGTTCAAATTGCCCGCCGACGGCGGTTCGCCAGTACGGATCGCAAGCGGACCGTTCCTGGATCCGGTGTGGTCTCCGCGCGGGGACCTGATCGTATATTGCGGAACGCAGGTGTTTACGCTCATGCCCCTCCTGGCAATACATGCGGATGGAAAACCCGCGAAGCTGCCCGAAATCAACCTGCAGCGCGACGGTGAACGAGTGCGGTTCCTGCCAGATGGCACTGGGCTGGTCTACATGCTCGGCAGTACGAGCGCCGTTCAGGATTTCTGGCTGCTTGACCTCGGCACGATGCGCTCACGGCGTTTGACCCGACTTAGCAATCCCGCCGCAATGCGGACCTTCGATATCACTTCCGATGGCAGCCGGATTGTATTCGACCGGTTGCGCGAAAATTCATACATCCTGCTCATTGACCGTGCCACAAAGCAAGCTCGGCCGTAGTGGGAGCTGACGTTGCTCTCGTGCAAACAACGAATTGTTGAAGTTGTTGTAACCAGGCGTGGCTGTTGAAAAACTCACTCGCCGGAAAATCGTCCAAAAAACTTGCGATAGGAAGCCCTACAAACGACGATCTCCGTTTTGGTAGACATCTGCTATCGCCCAAACTTCAGCTGTTTTGACAAAACAGGACTTTTTCAACACCCAGAGGCCGTTGCATTCAAGTGCCCAGCGCGGGGCCATGATGAGTGCTATCGCGATTTATCAGCAGTTCCAACCCCAAACCTGACCTAAGGCAAATCTCGTAAGTAGCCGCAAGTCCGAGGTATGAGGCCTCGCCGGAGTGCGATGAGCCATTTTGCGGGCTAAGTTGTCGAGACCAGGGAATAGAGAAAAATTACAAGACCGATGAACATCAGCGAGCCGCCGACCGTGGCAAAGATAACGAAAGTGATTGGAAGCGCCCAAAGAAGACAGAGAACTTCAACCACAAGACCGGTGATCAAGAAAATCCCTGCAATTTGAAGACGTTTTTCCATCGGGTTTGCACTCAGCATCAGTTGCCAGCTCCCTTCCAGAATTTGGCGTCGTTGAGATGCGGTATGTCGTGGGTCATTTCGTGGCAGCCGCTGGATAGGCACGAAAGTTGATTGGATTTAATGGCGGGCAGCGTCGCTGGGTCTGCATTGTGCACAACACCTTCTTCAAAGGACCTAGCTCCCAGGTGGCAGTGGAGGCATTCACGATTATTATAAGGCTCATAGAGCTTGATGTTTTCCGGAGCGGGCTGTTTGCCGAGATAGTAGATGTAGACATGTTTTAGGCCGTATAGTTTGACCTTCAACGTACCGAACATCGCGTAATCTGTATGGCAGGAATAGCATGCTTCGTCTGCGGGAACTCTTTGATTCTGAAAGTGGGCGGCAGGAATATGAGTTGGATCGTCAACATACAGACTTTTCCCAAACGCTTCCATAGTGTGGCAAGACAAGCAGAATACGGTGGTTTTTGATCGCTCCATTTCGTTGGCAAAGCCCAGCAACCCGCAAAAGATTGGCAGAATAAACAGGGCAACAAATGCCAGAATTTTGCCGCCTCGGGTCGTGGTCACACTGGGACGCGAGACAACAACGCCGATCAATACCACACTAAAGAGCACCAACCCGCTGATGAGACTTGTCGCTAACGACATCGATCACACTCAATCCCGTGTCCGGACAGCGGTGCTTGCCCGTATCGTTTCCCAGTTAATAGGCACGCGGCAATCGACTTAACGATATGCGCCAATCCAGAACACATGGCGGTATTATAGGCCTCTTGGGATTAGTGTTGTAACCGCGCTATAAAACGGTTAGCAAGCAGCACATTCCAAAAACCCGGTGCCACCACTCGGGCATTCGCGGTTACTTACCTCAATGGGTCCCCCTATTTGAACCAGAGCGCCGTGCCTTACAATCCGTTCCTTCGGGTGGGAAACTACTTCGATGCCTGAACATCGTGCCATCGCGCCGCCGGGCGGACTGCAGGGTTACCGTTGCGGTGGTCCTTGATGCGTTTCATTAACTCAGGATGGCGCGCCCACTCGAGTTGCTTCTCAGGCGGCGCTCCGTGAAGCTCAGGATGAATGTAGAAGCCGCGCAGCCGTGCTTCCTTCTCCTGCTCGACGATCAGCGGATGTGCCTTGGCATAGGCATCCTGCCGTACACCGGTGACCAGCCAGGAGACCTTCACGTTCGGCACGCTGGATTTGATCTGGAACCGGTGATTGGCGATCTCGCTGGCCACGATAGCCTGTGCAAACTGGCCAACTGCCGCAGGGTTTCGGTCTTGGTCTGCAGTGTTGCAATTCCGAAATGACATGGCCTGGATAGCCAGAGCGTAGCCGAGGCCCGGTCTGTGTCAAGACTCTGCGCCCGCGTTCCGCGGCGGGCTTCGTCCGCTCTTGACACAGACTTCAGCGGCCTCGGCTTATCATTCCTCTATTCCGGGAATGTCAGATTTTCCTCGTAACACCCTAACGATTCCTTCGATCCTGCCATTCTCGACGACGCAAATTCATCTGAGTTGGGTCACAGGAAGCGCCCGAAACCCATTCGGAAGCGGAAAGCCGTTTGGTGTGCGACAGACGACAGCAGCTGCGGCTACGCGTGATTTTCCCACCACGTTGCGCACGAAATCGAGGTTTACCGTATCGCCGGCATCCGGCAGTTCCGTCCACTTCGCTTCAAACAGTTCCAAGCGTCCACCAGTATCCACCACAAAGTCCACTTCGCGGGTTCGGTCGCGCCAGAAGAAGAGGCTGCCTGTGCGTCCTCCGCTGCGTTCGCGATCCCGAAGTTGGGCGAAGACAAACGTCTCCCAGACTGCACCTACCGCCGGTGATTGCTGAAGAGCCTCCTGGGACCGAATATTCAGCAGAGCGCAAAGCAAGCCAGTGTCAGCGAGATAGAGTTTTGGGCTCTTTACGATAGATTTGGTTCGATTCGAGAACCACGGCTCAAGCAACACGACCTGACCGGAAGCTTCTAGCATGGACAGCCAATGGTTCGCAGTTGAAGGGGAAATACCGACATCGCGCGCCAGATCTGCTTTGTTCAACAGGTTTGCAGAACGCAGTGCGCAGGCGCGCAGAAATCTGTCGAAGTCCCGGAGACTGCCAACGTTGGTTAAGGAGCGGACGTCGCGTTCGAGATACGTCGCGAGATAGGAGTTGTAAAAAGCTACAGGGTCAATGTCTAGGTTGGCGTACAGCTCCGGGAAACCGCCGCGCACGATGGCTGCTTCGATCCCGGTTTGGGGCAATGCCGCTTGAATCTCGGCAAAGGAAAGGGTTTCAAGTTCCACGATGTCCGCCCTGCCTGCCAGCGATTCGGAAACGTTCTTCATCAGGGTGAACTTCTGCGAACCAGTAAGCAGGAATTGTCCGTTGCGTGTACGGTGGGCATCCACGGCCACTTTGAGGTGCCGGAACAGGCCCGGCGCATATTGGACCTCATCAATGAGCACGGGTGGCTGATGACGTTGGAGAAAAGTGCCGGGTTCCTTTTCAGCCTGCTCAGCTTCGGCCGGGAGATCGAGGGATACAAAAGCATGTTTCGGGAACAGGCGCAGAAAGGTGGAGGTTTTGCCGGTCTGTCTGGCCCCGGTGAGCACGACCACTGGCCGCGTTCTGGCGGAGCGTTGCAGGCGAGGTTCCACCGCGCGTGGAATCCACATGTGCAAAATATACGATACAATCGCATATTTTGCCAAATATTGCCCGACTGGGTTGCTTACAATCCGTTCCTTTGGGTGGGAAACTACTTCGATGCCTGAACATCGTGCCGTCGCGCCGCCGGGCGGACCGCAGGGTTACCGTTGCGGTGGTCCTTGATGCGTTTCATTAACTCAGGATGGCGCGCCCACTCGAGTTGCTTCTCAGGCGGCGCTCCGTGAAGCTCAGGATGAATGTAGAAGCCGCGCAGCCGTGCTTCCTTCTCCTGCTCGACGATCAGCGGATGTGCCTTGGCATAGGCATCCTGCCGTACACCGGTGACCAGCCAGGAGACCTTCACGTTCGGCACGCTGGATTTGATCTGGAACCGGTGATTGGCGATCTCGCTGGCCACGATAGCCTGTGCAAACTGGCCAACTGCCGTCAACTGGTAGCGGAAATCGGTGTTCTCGGCCTCGAACCAGTCGGGCAACGACACGGTCGCATCCCCCTGCGCATCGGTGATGACGTTGCCGGTGTAGATATTCATCATCTCCGATGACTCCACCGAAGCATGAGTCAGATACTTGTTGGCGGGGTCGAGTGGATGATCGACTCTGAAATCCTTCGTACCGGCAAAGATTGCGCCGGTTACATTGAGATTGCCGCTGAAGTTGCCGGCGTAACCGCTCCCCCCGACCGCGTCGATACCGTCCCCGGCGAAGAACGAGTTGTTCCCTCCCTCAAAGAATCCGCCAGCACCATCCACTTGAAGTCCACCGAGGCCACGGCCGTAAACTCCTACGCCCCCGCTGTCGCCAGTGCCGCCTTCGGCGTAAATCCCCCGGCCTCCCGTATTGCCACTCTGCGTCGTTGGGTCACCACTGCCACCAAAGGCCTGTATCCCATCGCTTCCGCTACCGCCGGAACCCAGGGCAGAGCTAAAACCTTGTGCGCCGATACCGGACAAATCTATCGTCGTGGAACCCGAATTCAATTCGCCGTTGAGAAGAGAAGAAAATGCACCAATAAAAACCAAATTCTGAATGTCCTGCTGCCCGGTGAAAGTGTTATTGGCGGCCAACTGGGCAAACGCGCTCGCCCCCAAGCCGCTAAGCCGGATTGCGTTTACGTTGGTCACGTTCACGCCATTACCAGAGAATGATGTGGCGGTCATTGTGCCATTGACCGTCTGATTGGCGGTAAAGGTATTGACGGTGGCGAGCTGCGGGACTTTTGTGGTGTCGAGATTGAGGGTCACAACGCCAGTGGTGCCGCCGCCGGTCAGGTCGGTTCCCGCCTTGACATTGGTGATTGTGCTGGTGCCAGGAAATTTCTGGCCGGGGGCAAACGTGAATTGGCCGTTGCTGCCGATCTTCAGTCCTGTTTCGGCCGGGACGGCGGTCCCGGAGGCGGAGAGCAGGTTGAGGGTCCCGGCGGGATTGGCGGTATCGTTACCGAACGGTTCCGCCTGCCACTGGAAAGATTGAGCGACGGGTTTGGTCGTGGACGAACTGAAGACCGAGGCTAGGAATTGTTGCGGCTGCGAGTTGAAGCCCTTGCCAGCTGTTGCTGTACCGACGGCGGGGAGCTTCAGCGTGCCGCCGACGTTAACGGCAGTCGTGCCGGATTGCGTCAGGATAGAGTTCTGAATGTTAGTGGCCGTGGTGAACATGGGAATCTTGTTCGCGATGCCGCCGGTGGTGGTCACATTGGACGAGGCGGGCGGCGGAACGGCATCGGGAACGCTTGGCGAAGTGCTGTTGGCCGCGACTGGCGGCGCTGAGTTTGCCGTGGGAGGTGCGGCCAGGACAAAGGCCGAGGGCGGCAGTCCACCGATGGTTTGTGCGTCCAACGCTTTCATCGCGTAGGGAACCGCCACCAGAAGGACGCGCGGTTGCTCGGGTTCGTTGGCAATTTGTACGGCCAGCCAGCGGGCTTCGCCATTCATGAACAGGTCTGGTGGGATGCCATCCTTGCTGCTGGCTCCAAGTTGGACGAGTAGCGGCCCGATTTTTCGGGCATGACATTCTGAGTTTCTAGCCAGAGCGGGACGCCGCCTTGTTCCTCGGCGTAGAGCAGGAACGTGACCCCGGTGACGCCGGTGAACGGGCGTCCGCTAGCGTCTTTCAGGACGCCGCTATAGTTGATGAGGTCGGGAACGACGTTCGACGCCGCCGATGCGTTCTGTTGGCCCGCGGCTGTCAAGAGTGCAACGCACAGGAACAAAACCAAGGGCACAATCGAACGAGGTCTGCTTTTCATGGATTCTCCTCAACGCGAAATCAGCAACGATCATTCCCCAGGGCCCGACAGGACTTCCTCATAACTAATGGTGTGTGGAAACGAAAAAACGTTTCACACTTCGCGAACGCTGAGAGTTTTGTGCATGCTGGGT
>CAVQCF010000008.1:0-9639 GCA_963710885.1 uncultured Acidobacteriaceae bacterium | reverse complement strand
TTAGCAGCCCGTGGCAGAACTACGAAAAATGCGCGAGCGGTGACGAGATGTGCGGCACCGGAAAGATGGTGCCATCCGCAGGCGAGTCGGGCGATTGGGTTGCCGGGTGAAGAAACCGCCCGCCGTCCAGCATGACAAAGAGCGTAAGAGTCGCGAAAATATTTGCCCAGCGCGGTTTTTCAGCTCGCGCGGCGTACCCGCTCCCAGCAGCTTGCGCAGAATCAGGCTCAAGTTGAACGCTCCGACATGGACCAGTTGCCGCTTCAGAATGTTCTCCCGTCCTCGCAGATGGCAGCGCCGCATGCCACCCGTCTCGTAGCAGTGCGCGAAGCTGCGTTCGATCAACTCGCCGCGCCGTCGCAGTAAGCTCTTGCCGTACTCGCCCCGCACCCGTCGCCGGTTCTCGTACACCGCCTGCTGCTCGGCACGCTGGCCTTGCCAGTCGCGCCGTCCTTTCGGCTTCTTCTCCGGAATGTAGGTGCGCACCTCGTAACTCTTCATCCGCTGGACCACCGCACTACTGTGGTAGCCCTTATCCGTCACCAGTTCTTCGATCCCCTGCAAATGGACCTTCGGTTTATCCTGAGGCCGCGACTCGGCCTCGCGTCGGATCTGTTCTGCTACCTGCTCACCGGCCTCGCACAAGGTTTCATCCAGCGTGGTCGTATCCCCCTGGTCGGCTGCCTGCAGCGTCACCGCCACAATGGCCCCCGTGTCCATGTCCACGGCGTGCTCCGCCTTGTGCGCCAAGTGGGTCCGCCCATCCTTCATCTTCGCAATCCGCGCGTCCCCGTCCGCCGGACTCTTCCATTCCTGGTTCGAGGTTCGCTTCTTGCGCTTCCGGTCCAACCGCACCAGATCCTCGCGGGTCGGCGTGTCGATCCCGGACGCCTTCGCCAATCCCCGCAAAAACTCGTCGTAGGTCTCCCCAGTATCGCGCCGCACAATCGACCGCATCGCCGCATTCGCTTCCAAGGTGGTCGCGTCGATGCCCATCCGCTGTCCCTTCAGCAGTCCCCGTTCGGCCAACAATCCCAGTACCCACGCGAACACCTCTCGATGCTTGTCGATGTCGATCAAGCGCCGGGTCCGCGAGATCGTCGAGTGATCCGGGGTTTGCTCGTCCAGTCCCATCCCCAGAAACCGTCGTAGCGCCAGCGAATCGGCCAGCCGCCAAGCGATCCCACGCTCGCTATCGATGCCCTCGAAATATCCCACCAGCAGCGCCCGAAAGTAAATCCCAGGCCGCAGCGACGGCCGTCCCAGTCGCGCGTGATAGAAGCGGGCACATAATCCTTCCACAAACTCGTCGAACCCTGCACCCTCCAGTAACTCGTTCAACCGCTTATAGAAAGGATGCCCGGGCGCTACCGCCAACTCCGTATGCGCGATCCAGATGTCTTCTTGCTTCTCCCCGCCACTCCTCTTGCTCATCGCCATGCGCGCATTCTACGAACTATCCCTGTGGATCACATCAGTTTTTGTTTCACGTACCCAGACTTGCACCACGGGCTGTTACTTGGGAGGAGGAACTGATGATGAGTTAGGGAAACCTCTTAACACAGTCCAGCGGGTGCAATTCCCGCGTGGCCAAAGTCGAGCAGACAGGCCAGTAGTGAGTCTTGCCATTCACCGGGCGACTGGTGGGTGCGAAGCGTAGACAACAAGGAAGCAGGCCGTGAGGATCAGCTCCGAAATCTTAATATCGTTGCGACGCCGACGCCCTGCCTAGCGGAAGGCAGCATCCGGCAGCGATCGTTATGGCGAGGTCGTGCTGGAGTCGCCGGAGTCCCTAGCCCGAGGCATGTTTCCACAGGGATTGTCCAGGAACCGAAGAGAGCTCCTCATCTCCTCCCACACCGAGAGGAACGCCTCTCACATCGGGAGGTACGGGACCCCGAGGGTCGACCAGAGGGGTCGCGGAGAGATGGCGAGCAGTCTTACGACCCCATAGTACCGGTGAAGGTGGGGAACCGCAGGGCTTCGCAAGGAGCGGCCACGGGACCCACTGGAGGGAAGGGGGAAACAAGCAACGCATCTGTCGAGGGAAGCATAAGCGAGACACAGAACTCGAATCATTATGTCCACAGAAATCGACAGACTATCTGAACTCGCCAAGGAAGATGCGAAGCGACGATTCTTCTCGATCGCTCACTTGATCACACCCGAAAGAATGTACGCGGCATTCCTACGTCTACGAAAGGATGCCAGTGCCGGGGTGGACGGCGTCACCTACGAGGAGTACGAAAAGGACGCTGCGAGAAACATCCGCGAGCTGCATCGACGGCTCAAGGATGGCAAGTATCGGGCCCAACCGCTGCGCCGAGTCTATATCCCCAAGGAAAACGGGAAACAGAGGCCGATCTCGATTCCCGCCCTCGAGGACAAGCTCGTGCAGAAGGTGGTGGTCGAAATACTGAATGCCATCTACGAGCAGGATTTTCTCGACTGCTCCTACGGGTTCCGACCCGGACGAGGAGCACACCAGGCATTGGACCAAGTGGGACGAGTCGTTTGCACCCGGCCCACGGGATGGATCCTCGAGATAGACATTACCGCCTACTTCGACACGATTGTGAGAGAGCAACTCATGGAGATGATGGAGAAGCGAGTAAGCGACGACAGCGTGCTCCGGCTGATCCGGAAATGGATTCAGGTCGGAGTCATCGAGGAAGGCAGATTACTCATGAGTGAAACAGGGACAGGGCAAGGCCAACCGATTAGCCCGCTTTTGGCGAACGCCTACCTGCACTACGTACTCGACGAATGGTTCGAGGAAGTGGTGAAGCCCCGGTTGAAGGGCGAAGCTCACGAAATCCGCTTTGCTGATGATGCCGTCTTGTGTTTCGAACACAAGGAGGATGCGGAAAAGGTGAAGGAAGCCTTATCGAAGCGATTTGGCAAATTCGGTTTGGCCCTTCACCCGGAGAAGACGCGGCTGGTGGAATTTGGGCGGAGCGCCGAAAGGAATGCCAAGGGGCAGGGAAAGAAACCGGCCACCGTGGATTTCCTAGGGTTCACGCACATCTGCGCACGCAGCCGGAAGGGGAAGTTCACAGTCCACGTGAAGACGATCGGCAAACGGCTCCGCAGGGGGCTGAAGGCGGTCGCCGAATGGTGCCAGAAGCATCGGCACGAGCCTGTGGCTGAGCAGCAGAAAATCCTCAACGCCAAGCTCCGCGGCCACTACCAGTATTACGGGCGACCGACCAACTACCGGAGTCTCCGGCAGTTCTATCGGAGCGTCCGTCGCATCTGGAGGGAGTGGCTGAGTCGCCGCACACGCGGGCGATGGTTGACGTGGGAACGATATGACAAAATCCTGCGGCACCATCCGTTGTTGCTACCAAGGATCATGCATTCCTGGGCGGGGGCAAGGAGTCACGCTTGAGGAACCCGCTGCGGTAATCCTGCACGGTGGGATCTGTGAGGGGGGGAGACCTCAGTGGACCATGGTGGACCTAAACGCGCACGAAACCGGAAACGGTGGACAGAGCCAAGGGAAGCCTACAGCCCACTGAGCCTCCTCTACTCGGAGGCAACTCGCGATCAGGAGTGCAAGCAGGTCGCCACAATGCGGTGCTGGCCCTTTTCTATGGGATTAGCCGCATTTCAATTACCCAGAATTTGGAAGGCATCAAGATGGAGCAGACGAACGCCAAACTAGTGGGCACTTGGAAATTGGTCTCCGCTTCGAGCACATCTTCGAAAGGGGATCGAAACGAGACCCCCTATGGTATTGGCCCCGCTGGTTTTCTCACGTATTCAGAAGACGGCAGAGTCACGTCCCTGATTAGCTATGGCGGGCGAAAGATACTCTCCGTCGGTGCGTCGCTGGAAGAACAGGCGGAGGCCTTTAATACGTTTCTTGCTTACACGGGGAAATACGCACTTAGCGGCGACAAGGTAACCCATCACATCGAAATCTCATCGATTCAGAATTACGTAGGCAAGGACCTAGTCCGTAGCGTCAAATTCCAGGACGATCAAATCACTTTGTTGACCCCACCGACGCTGGTGAACGGCAAAATCCAAACGATCGAACTGGTCTGGCAACGTCTACGGGACGGCATCTGATAGCGCCCCATGGGTGAACTCCGATCGCTTCTCGTTGAAATCCTTGCATCGTACTGATTCCAGGTCAGTTGTTCGTTCTGCGGTGAAGTCTCCAGGTACAGCCTTGTGTTAAACTCGCTAGTTAGTTGCCGATTTCTGCGCGCCTGAAATTTCTAATTTGCCACTCAAGTGAAAGGTTGTCCATGGTTAACGCTCCGGCCAAAAAAGTTGTCTTCAGCGACGAGCTTGTGCAGGATCCGTACCCCACGTACGCCCGTATGCACGAGGAAGGCCCGCTGCATTACGTGGAGGTTGCCAGCAAATGGGCGGTGTGGTCGATTTTCGGCCATGCCGACTGCTCCTCGATCGCCAAAGACCCCAGGCTATCCGCTAAACGCGCGAAGCAGATGTTATTGCCTTTGCCCTTCAGCCGCCAGTCCGAGTTCAGCGAACTTGCGCGCATGCTGAGCCTGTGGCTGATTTTCATGGATCCGCCAGAGCATACTCGGTTGCGTAAGCTTCTCAACAAGGGGTTTTCGGCGGCTGCGGTTGAAGGTCTGCGTCCACAAGTTGAGACCATCGTCGATCAGATGCTAAAGCCACTGAAGCACGGCTCGGAGGTGGATCTCATGGAAGAGTTCGCCAATCCCATGCCGGTGCGTGTAATTTCTGAACTGCTTGGAGTGCCCCAGGCCCTGCATGGCACATTCGTGAATGCGTCGCGGGCAATCGCAGCGTTTCGAGGGAATCCAAATCGGACCGTGGAAGAGGCACGCGCAGCACAAGATGCTCTCATCGAATTAACCGAGTTTTTCCGCAAGACCGTTGCGGAACGTCGGCGCAACAAAGGAAACGACCTAATTAGCCTGCTGATCGACATAGAGGAAGAAGGGGAAGTGCTGACCGAAGAAGAGCTTTATGCGCAGTGTATCGCGCTGCTTTTCGCAGGGCACGAGACGACTCGAAATCTGATCGGTAACGGGATGTACACGCTCCTGAAGAATCCGCAAGAGACGACCGAGTTACGAGAAAAACCGGATATGATCCGCACGGCAGTCGAGGAGCTTCTCCGTTATGAGAGCCCGGTACAGTTCACGGCTCGCGTGCTCAAGGAAGAGATTGAGGTTTGTGGCCAGCAGATACGGAAGGGATGGACAGTCCTATGCATGCTCGGAGCGGCGAATCGGGATCCAAAGAAATTTAAAGAACCGGATGAACTAAACCTGAAAAGGCTGAACAACGAACACTTGGCGTTTAGCGCGGGTCCGCATTTTTGCATCGGGGCCCAACTCGCGAGGTTAGAAGGACAAATGGCGATCCTGAATCTAGTACAGCGGTTTCCGAAGATGAAGCTTGCCGGCCCACGGCCCGAGTGGGCTTCCACTTTTGGACTGAGAGGCCTAAAAGCTCTCCCGGTTATCATGTGAAAAGCTGAGGTGCGGAGGCACAACAATGAAAGATGGCTTTGCGGTAGCACACCCTGATTCAGAAATCGGTACTGATTCGGTGATTGGCAGGTTGTCGTTCTTGTCTAGTGTCGACGGCGCCGCAGACATTGATAAGCAAAAGAGAGACTCCGCTTAAACCCCTGTCTTGCAACCAGCACAAACCAGGCAGATCTTCCAATCGAGTCTCGGCTGGCGGTCTTCCACATCGACGATAGCAATTTCAGACGCTCCCTATGAGTCAGCCGAACTCTGATTCCCTTGGATGCGATAGTATCGTACGTCCCCCTTTCCAAGTTGGCCGACCGAATATCCTTCCGAAGGGATTCCATTAGAGATAGTGGGATGCAGTGTTCGACGACTGCATTGGGAACAAACAGCGGTAGCTCGCCATTTTGCATTAAATTGGCTAGGAGGAGGGTGTCCTCGCCCCTAAGAGCGTCGGGATCAAACACGCCGTTTTCGATGTCCGCGTTTCCCCGCCGAATGGCGAATCCGGCCGTGTTCAAGTATCGAATTCGACCGTCCGGCTGAAGCATGTGATCTTGAAAGTTTGCTAGTCTAAGTTCTTCTGCTCGGCCAACCAGGCTTGAGCAGTCTCCAACGAGCCGCAGCTGAAAGTAATTGTGCAGGGGGGACTGCCCGATCGTTGCACTGAGGGCGGCCAGACAGCCGATTTGGAGCCTGCTGTCAGCATCCACAAACAGTAATACGGCGCCTTTGGATGCCCGAATGCCACGATTTCTGGAAGTCGGAATCCCCGCATGAGATTGGCGGATTAAATTCAATGGGTAACCGTAGTTCGAGCTGCAAATAAAGTCCGGGACAGCCTCGGTACTGCCGTCGTCCACGATGATGACTTCGAAACTCGGACTGTTTGTCTGCTGCGTCAACGACTGCAGACACGCCTCGAGCATTGCCCAGTCGTTGTAAACTGCGACGATAATGCTGAACACAGGCGCCTCACTCGAAGTTTGACAAGCGCGGACCATGCGACCTTGGGTACTCCACGAAGACGTTGAAGACGTTAAAGACTTTAGAATTGTACGCTCAACAACGAAATCAAACTGACAGGTATTACTTCAGCCATCGTATCGAGCCAACCAGTGAGACTCGCAAATCTCCGGTCGAGTTCCTGTTAAAGGAGCCTTTTTTGAAATCGGCGCTTGGATTTTCCCAGACGCAATTTGAATAAATTCGGCTTCGCGAATCGGCGATTTCATGCGCCTGTTTTGCGCTAGGCTCGGCAAACAAAGAATCTAATCAACCTACAGGGTTACTCGCGCCGGGAAATATGGGAGCCGGGTCGGCGTTTCCAGCGAGGGAGGATTTGCAGCCACAGAGTGATTCTGCTTTTGAACCGATGCTGTGTCAAGATGAATTCCAACGATCCGAGGCAGAGATTTTGCAGCGTTCTAAGCCGATCGATTTCACGAAATCGGCCAATTTACTGAACCTCTAGGCATAGGGGGCTGCTTCTTTGAGCGCTCTTCTGATCGGCGAACGAGTCCGCGAAACGCTTCGTTCTGCCGGAGTCTTCTGAGTCTGCGTGCTGGGAATCCCATGGTAGGTCCTTTCGGTTGGTTAGGCCGGCAGGGGCAGCGGCGCGACAGGGTATTTTCCTGTTGCTGCTGCATAGCCGTCGAGCGTTATTCGAACAGTCATGGGGGAGAACAGGCTTGCTCGGGGGAGACAATTTCGTCGCCGCCTGACTTACGCATTATCAAAAATCACGTACTGAGAGTCTGTGTCCCAGATCACAGGTGATCAATTTCTTGAAAATTGACTTGCGGCTGGGTCCAGCTTAGAAGAGGAGCGCCGGCCGTAAAATGCTGAAATTCTGTTAGTTAGCCCCGCCGGTCGCATGCCTTTGAGTCCTGTCCAGCTGATGGGGTCAGAATCCCTATTTTTCTTTTATGTTTCTCAGGATTGGAAGGATGAGATCACAACTTCGCAGCGATCGAACGCACCGGTTAGCTAGTATGGGATTCATGTGACGACGACCAGGGGCAATTGCATCCACATGAACGTGCTCAGAGTCCTCTGTGTGTGTGTCCTGGCTGGCATTTTGGTTGCTGGACTCTGGCCATTCCATGCTCCCCACAACGACGTAAGCTGGCTGAGCGACGGTAACGGTCTTCGTTTCGGTCGACACGGAGTCATGCTGAGTTCCGTGACACATGATCTGGCCGGGTTAAAAGGCGAAATGAATTGCAGCCTTGAAATCTGGGTGCAACCGGCCCTCATTGATACGGGCGGAACTCTAATCGCATTCTACTCGCCGGAAAATCGTATGGGCACGTTCTCGCTGCAGCAGTCTCTAGACGACCTACTTTTGCGACGTGTCAATGTTGACCGAAAACGCCTTGTCAGAAGCAAATGGTACATTGACCACGTTTTCCGCAAGGACAAGCAAATGATTGTCACAATCACCGCGAGTCCACAAAGAACGATGGTTTATGTGAATGGCGTCGTGGTCGGCGCGTCTGCGCGATTCGGGCTCTCCGGTCAGGACTGGACGGGTCGACTTGTCGTCGGTAACCGGCCTCTGGTGGACAATGGCTGGCAAGGCCAGTTAAGAGGTTTGGCTGTTTACAATCGAGAACTCACTGCGGCCGAGGTTTCACAGCACTATGCTGACTGGACAACGAATCAAGGAGCCAAGATCAAGAAAGAAGGAGCAGACGCGCTTTATTTGTGCAACGAAGGGCATGGGGCCGTCGTCCACAACCAGATGGACCCAGCGAACGACCTTCGCATTCCGGATCGCTATTTCGTCCTAGATGCGCCGTTGCTCGAACTGCCTTGGGATGAGTTCGAATTCAGCTGGAGCTATTGCAAGGATATTCTGATCAACATCGCAGGTTTCATCCCCCTTGGATTCTTTTTCTGTGCATACTTCTCGCTGGAGCCGCCGCTTGACAGAACTGTGCTCGCGACTATCGTCTTAGGCGCAGTCGTCAGTTGTGTCATTGAAGCGTTGCAGGCATTTCTCCCGACCCGGAATTCGGGGATTACTGATATTGTCACGAACACACTGGGGACGAGTTTGGGAGCCATCTCTTACAGGTCCCAGTGGATTCGGGGCTTATTCGCGACGGTCCCAGGCTTTACGAGTTGCGCTAAACCTCTCCGGCTCTCATCATGAGAGCCGGCCTCTCGTTCATTGGATGTCAACTGGATCGAAAAACATTTCGCCGCCGCATTGCTGAACTGGTTGCTTCAGGCCGGAATCGCAGCAACAAACGAGTGCGCACCTGTTGTGGACTGAAAATTCCCAACAATCTGCCCATGGTCGTTAACGCCATTTGCGCTTGCGCTCGTGGCGCCTGGAATAAGAATGGGGTGGAGTGAGCCAGCGATGCATAAGAATGGGTGTTCATGGCCTTGCGCATCAAAGCAGCCGCCTACAACCTGGCCTTCGTTATTTATTCCTCGAAGGGTGGTCGTGATCCCCGTTGGGCAGTTCAAGGGAGGAGAGAACACACCCACATTCTCTAGGTAGACGAAACCGTGAGTTCCTCCAAGGTCGGCAAAGCTGCCGACCACTTGGCCGCTGTTATTGATACCTTGGGATGCGGTCTCCGTTGCGCCGGGATAGGTTAAAGGCTGATAATTCCCAGCTTTGTAAAGGAAGCTGTGTTCCCCGGGGCTAGCATCTTGAAACACGCCGACGATTTCTCCCCGGTCATTCAGTCCGTTCGCAACCGTGAGATTTCCCGCCCCCGGATAGGTCAATGGGGGACTAAAAGTGCCCCGGTCGTACAGAAACCCGGCTGTGGCCGTTAGTGTAGTGAACATGCCAACCATCTGGCCTACGTTATTGATACCAAGAATGTTGGTTCCTGCTGCACTCGGGTAGTCGAGATGGCAAAAAGATTCGTTTTCATAAACAAACCCGTGCGGCACGCCGTGGGAGTCAGTGAATTGTCCTACCACTTGGCCATGATCGTTGATGCCATTCGCAGTTATTTGGGTCGCACCGGGTATCGCGAGCAGCTTAATGTGTAGCAAGGTTATGTTTGCGGGCATCGTTCTTCCTTTCCGGGTCTCGACGCAACTCCTCCAAGAGCAACCTCTTGCACCCGCTCATAGTGGCACTTCAATCAAGGTTGGCCCTTCCCCTTCCAATCCCTCC
>CAVQCF010000007.1:0-174701 GCA_963710885.1 uncultured Acidobacteriaceae bacterium | reverse complement strand
GTCACGTAAGGCTCATCCATCCAGACGTCGGCAACTCACAATAAGACCAGTAACTTACAACAGTCTTGCGCGCACAGAGAATTCGCTCTAAGTGCTTGAAAAGTTCACGATATTTGGCAACGTACAGCCACAATTACAGCCACACCCACATAAGAATGAGAGGTAGGAAGAACAGCTACGCATGCGCTACCTCGACGTGCTTCAGAGTCGGCAGGCGGTCGATCGCCTTGCCCACCTTCTTCTGCGCAAGACGTAACTCGTATAGGCTCTGCAGGTTGAGCCAAAACTCCGCCGTTGTCCCGAAGAAATGAGCGAGCCGAAGGGCGGTGTCACCTGTGATTGCGCGTCTGCCGTTCAAGATTTCCGTCACACGATTGGTTGGAACACCTAGCTGTCGCGCAAGCTCAGCAGCACTGATGCTTAGCTCTTTGAGTTCTTCTGCCAGATGTTCGCCAGGGTGAATTGCAGGAATTGCCACAATATTCTCCTAGTGGTAATCAACGATCTCCACATTTGCCGGACCAGCCGACACTGCCGGCCACTCGAAGCAGATCCGCCATTGGTCGTTGATGCGAATGCTGTACTGTCCCTTTCGGTCAACCTTCAAGGCTTCAAGCCGGTTGCCGGGCAACGCACCGAGATCCCTAAGCTCGATAGCTGCTTCTAAGCGGTCCAGCTTAAGCCGGGCAGCGCGCTCAATTGCCGAGAACGCTTTGACCCGCTTACCGGATGCGAAATCTCTGGTCCGCTTGTCCCGGTAGCTAACGATCACGGTTAAGGAATAACAGATCGTTATGCGTTACGTCAAGCGTAATCTAGGACCAATTAGAAGTCACTAGACCGAGGAGAGGCAAGATCATTCCGTGGTATGGTCTTGGTCCAGGTCACGTTTGACCAACTCGGTAATTTCGCCGGCGGTGCTTGCTTTCCTAATTTTGTTCAACGCTCGCGAAATATGATCGCTGAGACGACGACTCGAATTGGCAATCTTCTTCATCGTTGGTTTTACCGTCTCGAGGAACTGCCCCAGCCAGTCCTGCGACGTCTGCCTCGGCTGCAGGACAGCGGGAACCGGTACGGTGGATCATCGCGTACCCGGCGGCAGCCGCTTCGTGAGCACGTTTCGTATTGCCTCAGGCTGGTGCTCTCCAGCTTCGCCAACATCTAGGCAAGGAACTATTGCCAAGAATCAAGGCGTTGACCCAGAGCAGTAGCTCTCTCACCTGACATCGAAAAAGTAAACCCATTCAAGGGCTAAAATTTAATAATTGTGCCGTATTCCTTGTTTCGTAAGCGTTGGAGCCAGTGCAAACAGACCTTCGCCGTCCACGCTCCCTCAGCCTACACGCACAAAGCAACCCATTTTCATGTCAATGCCGCAGGCCCATGGGAACTCAAAACCCTTCGATGAGTGCGGTTGATTCCATGACTTAACCGGCCAATCACCTACAGCAGAGACGCAAAAAGGTGGGTTATCCTTAATATCCGTTTGGTTGAGATTTTTGCAGGAGGAAGGAAAGCTCTCTTCTGGGATGGCCTTCCCGAAGCTGAAGATCCTCTAACCGTAAGGTTGTAACCTCAGCTCTCCGGAGGCCGCAGCCGATGAGAAGCGAGAGCAAAGCGCGATTTCGTAGGCCGCGAAGGGTGGAGGTTGTCTCAGTGCAAAGTAACTTCTTGCCCTCCTCCGCTGTGAGCCAATTCCCGACACGCACTCCCAGCCGCCTGACCCCCTTCACACGCCGAATGCCTGCCGCAAGATCCGGGCTAAGAAGTCCGCAATCGGATGCTTCATACGCCAGCCGGCGTATTGCAGCCAATCTCAGGTTAATGGTCGACGGGGCGTACGAGTGCTGTTCGAGTGCGATTCGGTACCGTGTGACCACGGTCCTGTTGAAGGCTATCCTGGGCTCCGAACAGTACCAGTCGATGAATTCACGAATGGCATGGTCGTACGAGCGCTTTGAACTCGAAGACGTGAGACTGTTCAAGACCGCAGATTTCGAATGTTCCAGATCGGGTAATTTGAGGACCGTTCTCGGGACTCGTTTGCGTTTGCTCTTCGCCATTGGAAGCGGCCTCCTCTTGCCGCGGCGAATAGCATGATCCTGTCCCCGATCTTCTAACCAGTAGCGCGTTTATCAGGAGTCATCACGACGATGGTCTCTCGCCGACAATGAGAGCGTTAGCCTGTTTTCTTCAATTGGGAACGCCTGGTCAGGCGGCCCATTCATCGAATCGGCGCATGATCTCCATGAGCTTGCATCCCAACAGGATGAGAGAGCCCCACAATATGAAGGGGACGCCATAGAGCAGGAGATGCTTGCGCGAACGGGCTAACTCAAACACCCGCACCTTCACGATGGCGTATACGTTCGCTGAGAGATAAGCGACCGCCAAACAGCTCATTACCAAGTTATGCAAGTTCATATGCCTCCTGACGTCTGTATCTCACCGCAATATTCCTTGCGCTATTTGCCCAAGTGGGCCTTCGAGGAAGTTGAATTTATTTGCGGCTTGCGGGAGGTACAATCCCGTTCATGCGCAGATACTCCATCATCTGCCCGTACTCATCGGAAGCGTGCACCGCGATGAGTGCGGCCTGAGTGGAGCGCGCGCGCGGACCACCTACACTTTCAAAGGCGTTTGCGGTCGTGAGCGTCCCAATCGCCTTGTGATCGAAAGCAAACGAGGCCTCAAGGGCAGCAACAATCTCATCTTTTATCGACAACTTAGAAAGCGTGGTCCGTCAACGACCGCGCGTCGCTCGAAACCCCGATGGCCTCATTGCCAAGCTCTTTCTGCGCCGATTCCAGGCCTTCCTTCGAGCGACCCGTCACCAGAACGCGCGCGCCTCCATCAAGGAGCATCTTCGCCGTGGCGAGCCCCATGCCGCTCGTGCCGCCTATGATTACCACCTTTTTATGTTCGTACCGTTTCATGCGTCTTCTCCTTGTGAATGGTTGTTTTTCGTTCTGATTTTACTCGCCGTGATTCAAGCGCTTAGTTCGCCGAGGTGGCGATGTTGTTTGGCATCCAGTTGCGCGCCGATCAGCGCTCCTCAGGACACGGCGGTTAGGGATGCTGGGTGAGACAAGTCGACGCCAGAGACCTTGACGACGGCCTGCCACGCGGCTTCTTGGCTGGCGCGATCGTGGAGGTGTGGGTGGCGCTGCGCCTCAATTGGGCCTGAGAACTTCCCTTGAGCCGAGGCGAAGAATTGCCCTGAGACGTCGGTTCCGAACTCCGACGCCTGGAGGTACCGACGGGCCGCGGTCTCCGGCGTCTGATTCATGCCGGGAATGAGGTTCACGATTGGGATAAACAGATACTTCAACAACGGGCCAGCGTTTCGCACCACCTTGGTGTCGGTCGCCCCACCGGGCGATACGGCGTACACGGCCATGCCGGAGGGCAGCCGGCGGGCCAGCGCCGCGGTCCACCAAGCGATGATGAGCTTCGCGTCAGCATACGCATTGTTGGGCACGTACTTCACGTTCGGCCCGTTGCGCAGCAGGGCTTCAACAGCCGCGGTTTGGTCGCCCCGGTAGTATTTGGCCGCGAAGGCTGGCACGTCGGTGTACTTGAACATGGGTACGCCCCCGCGGGCAGGCTCCGCGCCGGCGATAACAATCCGCGCGTTGGGGCTAAGAAGGTTGGCGCGAAGCAACCCGACAGTCAGTTGATGATGGCCGATCAGCGGGGCCTGAGAAGCCTCAACGTCCGCCGCAGTGATCACGCGCTTCTTGGTTGGGACCAATCCGGCATTGAGCAGTAGGAAATCGATCGGCCGCTCTCGCTTGACCAGCGAGGCGAGGGCGGCCTGAACGCTGGCTGGCGCGTTCAGATCCAACTCCAGCGGCGTGAAGACCTTCGTTTTGGTCTCCGCCGCGAGCTGAGCGACTGTTTCCTGGATCCGGGCCAAGCTGCGCCCGGTGACGATGACCTCGCGGTAGCCCTTGGCGGCGAGCAAGCGGGCCGCCGCATAACCGAGCCCGGAGGTGGCGCCGGTGACGAGTGCGATCGAATGTTCCATGTGTGTCTCCGTGGTGAAGGGTGAAGGTCGAGTCGCGAGGCCCGAGGCCAGAGCCAGCTTGCTAATTTCGAACTATTTAGTTATATAATTGGTGCGATGACCATTGTCAAGGAGTTTTGAACCAAATGATTCAAAATACCGCTAGGCCGCGGGGTCGACCGCGCAGCTTCGACGAGACGGGGGCGCTGGAAAAGGCGACTCAGGTGTTCTGGTCGAAAGGCTACGACGGAGTGACGATTGACGATCTCGTCGCCGGGATGGGTGTGGGACGGCCGAGCCTGTATGCCGTCTTTGGGGACAAGCGGGCGATATTCTTGCGCGTCCTTAGGGCGTACGCAGAACGGAAGGGCGCATCAGCCGCGAAGGCACTCCTCTCGCCACAGGGTCTTCGCGACTCGATCGCGGACTTTCTGAGGTACGCCGTCGAAAGTGCGACCGAGAAAGGGTCCGCCCGGGGCTGCCTTATGATGTGCGTCGCGCCGCTTGTGAACGACGCTGAGGTTCAGCGGTTCCTGCAGAGCGCGGTCGCGGGCGGCGCGGCGCTGGTGGAGCGCCGTTTCCGGGACGGGATCAGCGCGGGAGACATCCCGCCTGACTTTCCGGTAGCCGTGCGCGCGATCCAAGTCACGGATTTTGCTCGTGGCCTGACCATGCGTGCGCGGATAGGCACGCCGCGCAAGACGCTCCTCAAAGATGCTGAGGAAGCGGCCGACTTGGTGCTCCTGCCGCGCCTGAAGGCCATCGGCAAGCAGAAGCTATAACTTTCTCTCGCCGGCGCTTGAGCCCGGGTCCTGGGCCTGGGTAATGGCCGCCTACGCGAAGTTCAAAGCACTTCAGGCCAATCCTCTAAGAAATCTGCTCTCAACATAGTCTGGGAATGTTGAACTACGGCGAGCCCCGCTCTGAAGGCTTCATATAGATAGTGAGCACGCAAGCATTTGGAGATCGCTATGTCACTCATCGAGCCCGGATTGGGACTGATCGTGGTCTGCTTCGGTCGATTTTGGGTCCTTCAAACCACGTCTGAGGTATTCACCAGGATTAGCCCTGACAACTCGCTTGAACGCCTTACTGAATGCGGCGTCGGACTCGTAACCGACCAATCGAGCGACTTCTGGGAGCTTTTTGTCACGCCGTTCAAGTAGCTGTATCGCCTTCTGCATCCGCCACTCGGTTACGTATTCCAGCGGCGTTTGTCCGAGTAGCTCTTTGAAACGTGCTGCGAATGCGGAGCGAGACATGCCCGCCGCTTCGGCCAGGGATTCGACCGTCCAGGGTGTATTCACTCTGTCGTGAATGGCACTCAGAGCAGCGCCTATTTGAGGATCGAAAATTGCACGAAGCCATCCTTTGTTGCGTTCCGGTCCCGACGCGATATGCGCCCGGAGTACCTGGATAAACAGAACCTCGGCCAGTCGACTCGCGACGACTTCAGATCCCGGCGCCTGTTCTTCCATCTCTGACGCGAGCGCCTGCACTGTGGTGTGAAGAGCAAGCGTGCGTGCCTGATCGGCCTTCATCAAAATGAAGTTCGGCAATAACTGAGTGATCGGCCTCAGGCTGGCGCGATCGAAACTCAAGGATCCACAGACGATTGTCGTCGGTGCGCCACCGCCGCCACAAAGAGCGACATTGCCGTTGGCCTTGGCCCCGATCTCGCGGAAGCTCCACCTCGGACGTGTTCGCGGGCTGTCGCGCAAAACAATCGAAGTCCCCTTAGCCAGTAAAAAGCAATCACCACCGGTGAGGGGAATCGGCTCCGCAATCCCTTCCACACTCAGCCAGCAGTTGCCGCGCGAAAGCATGGCGAAGTGCGCCAAATCTGTGGGTGACATCTTTTTGTCGGAAGGCGTGACTTTTTCTTCGGTCTGGTTTTCCTGTTTTATACCCCACGGGGCTGTGGCTTCGAGCCTGTGCAGACCGAAAGCGGTTACGTGCATCGTTCTAAAGATGTCTGTTATCGAATCCAACTTAGCCTCTCTCTTTTGGACGAATAGACAAAATATTAGGACTCCTGAGCAGTTCTCGTCCACCGCCAAAGAACTCTACTCTACTGTACCGAATGCTACGCATCTACCGAAGGGAGTAATTATGGGAAAGCTTGAAGGAAAAGTTGCAGTCATCACGGGTGGATCGAGCGGCATGGCGCTGGCGAGCGCCAAGCGCTTCGTTGAAGAAGGCGCCTACGTTTTCATCACGGGTAGGAGGCAGGAGCAGCTCGATGAGGCCGTCAAGCTGATTGGCCGAAACGTGACCGGCGTGCGCGGTGACGCGGCCAATCTCGACGACCTCGACCGTCTGTTCGATACGGTCAAGCGGGAAAAGGGCAAGATCGACGTCCTGTTCGCGAGCGCTGGCAGGGGCGAGGCCTTACCACTGGGCGAGATTACCGAGCAGCACTTCGATGCGACCTTCGGCCTGAATACGCGCGGAACGCTGTTTACGGTTCAGAAGGCATTGCCGCTGTTCAACGATGGCGGATCGATCATCATGACCGGATCCGTTGCTTCGGTGAAGGGTTTTCCTGGTTTCGGCGTGTATGCGGCGAGTAAGGCGGCATTGCGCTCCTTTGCACGCACGTGGCTCAACGAACTGAAGGGCAGGAATATCCGGGTGAACGTGCTGGGCCCGGGGCCGATCGCCACACCGATGCAGGAAGAAGTTCTCACCAAGGAGGCGAAGGAGATGTTCGAATCCCTGATCCCGCGGGGAAAGATGGGTCAACCTGAGGAAATCGCGACGGTCGCGCTGTTTCTTGCTTCCGACGATTCGAGCTTCGTGAACGGGGTGGAGTTGAATGTCGACGGCGGCTTCTCGGCCATCTGAAGTCGGCGGTTGGGATCAATATCAACATGGATCGGAGAAGCACTATGAGCTATGCGATTGTCGGATTCGGCAAGATAGGCCAGGCCCTCGCCCACGCGTTCGCCCGTAAAAACATCAACGTGACTGTCGCGAGTCGCCGGCCGCCTGAGGCGTTGGCGCCGCAGGCTCGGGCGATTGGACCTACGGTCGTCGCCAAGTCGCTGCGGGATGCACTCGAGGCCGACACAATCATCCTGGCGGTCCCGTTCGGGGAACATCGCGAGGTTGCGAAGGCCCTGCCGAGCTGGGAAGGCAAGACGGTCATCGACGCGACGAACGCGTTTGGAGTTCCCCCTGAAGAGCTGGGCGGCCTCCTGTCCTCCGCCTTCGTCGCGAAGGCGTTCACCGGCGCTAAGCTCGTGAAAGGTTTCAATCACCTGGGTGCAGCCATTTTGGCTACCGACCCGGTCGTCGAAGGGGGCCATCGGGTCGTCTTTCTGTCGAGCGATGACGAGGACGCGATCTCTCCCGTGGCGGATTTGGCCAAACAACTCGGGTTCGCACCCGTCAAGCTGGGAAAGCTCAACGAGGGTGGCGCGCTGGTGCACGCACGCGGCCGCACTTGGGGTCAGCTCATCTTCCAGGATTTGTTCAAGAAGCAGCAGTAATCAATCTACGACCGTGCGATTTGGCCCGAAGAAGGATGGTTCCGAAACGTCGGATTAGATCGGACACACTTGATGTAAGGGAAAAGGAGAGATTTCAATGAGCACCGAAAAGAATGTCCAGATTGTGAAGAATTTTCTTGCGGCACTCGGCCGCCGCGACAAGCAAGATCTGCTGGCGTTGTCTGCCGAAGATATTGAGTGGATCATTCCGGGCGAGGACTGGCCGCTGGCCGGCACGCACCGCGGGCACGCTGGATTGAATAACTTACTTCAGAAGGCTAACGAAACGGTGGAAACTTCGTACCCAGAGCCCCCCGAGTTCATAGCGCAGGGGGACCGGGTTCTGGTCGTCGGCTTCGCTACTGGGAGAATCAAAGCCACAAACAGGACGTTCGAGGACCATTGGGTTTTCGACATTACGGTTCAGAATGGCAAATTGACGAACGTCCGGGAGTATGTCGACACGCAAGCACTAGCGCGGGCCTCCGAGACGGCCGCGAGCCCCAGGCCCTGACCCATCGCGCTGTTTCGTCTTGGCAATCTGAAGTCGGCGGATCTCGGTGAGTGCATGATCGCCAACGCGCTCGCCAAGATCCGATAGGTAACCAAAAGTCGGCATAGCGCCACAATTCCAGGGTCAGATGTGTGGGAAAATGCATGGCTCCATGCGCGTTTCCCAGTACCGATCCTGCGTTCATCGTCCAAACCGACCTCAAGGAGTGATTTGGCTTGTTCTCGCCATTTGAGCTTTCGCTGCCCAGAAGTTAAGGGACGACTTGCACGTTTAGGGCTTCGGATGAGTGACGGGCCGGACCCTCGTTGGGCGTCCGCGACGTGCCTGTAAAAACTGCCCGCCGAGCGTGTTCTTCATATCGACCACCTGTTTGCGCGCATGCTGCGTCTCAATACATACGAAGCAAAGACGAATGCCATGACGAGAATCGGATCAAATTTATCCCAAGTACTGCCACCGCCATTCAGTTGTGAGTAGAACGCGAGTAATAGAGTGATCGCGAAACCCGCATAAATCCACTCGGTCAATCGAGGCACATTAGGAATCAGAAGGCCCACTCCACCAAGGATGTGGGTTACGCCAATCAAAGGGACGATATAGAGTGGGTATCCGAGCTGCTGGTTGACGATCCTCCATTCGACCGGATCGTGAATTAGATACAACCTTCCGAAGTACATCCACATGAAGGCGACAAGGATGGTTGTTACCATTCCTGCTATTTGAGTTGCTCGACCTGCCCGCCCGGATTTATCTATTGTTTGTTCAGTTTTCATAGTAAAAAGAATCCTCTTCTTGCAGTCCCAATGGGATGGCCCTTTCGCCTGCGCGGAACCGGACGGTCAGCCGTCCGGTCCGCCCGTCGCGCCCAAACAAAAACTTTCATGTTTGGGCTCAATTCGTCTCGATGCGAGAGGTGTTTGATGCTCGCGGAGGCCTTGCTATGTGGTCGTCACTGTCACGGCCTGACGCACATACCGGCTGCTTTCCAGTTGCTGCACCATGAAGGCTGCCAGATCGGCGCGCCCGATCTTGTGCGCCTTCTCGCCGCCCTCCGTGCTCAGCACCCTGGCAACGCCGGTCTTCTCGCCGTCGGTCAACATCGGCGGCCGCACGAGTGTCCAATCCAAGTTGCTGCCTTCGATCTCGGCCTCCATGCCCGCCTTGTCTACCAGCAGACCGCGCAGAAACGTCCTCATGAGCAGGTGCTCGTTGAAAAATCCGGCGTTCTTGACGCTCTCGCCCGCACCAACCACCGAAATCTTCAGCAATCGCCGCACACCATTGCGCCGCATCGCGTCAACAATATTGTGTGCCGCGCTCGTTTCCATCGTCGTCACTTTCCACGGCGTCTTGCCGCCCAGCGCGTCGATCACCGCGTCCTGTCCGGCGACCGCAACGTCGACCGCGGCCGCGTCCAGCACGTCGCCCGCAACAACTCTGACATTCGCCTTCTTGTACTGCGCGGCACCGCGCACGAAAGCCGTCACCTTATGCCCGGCCGCCAGCGCCTCATTTACCAGCGCTTCTCCGCTCTTGCCCGCTGCTCCAATCACTAGAACTTTCATCGCATTCTCCGTTGCCTCGAATTTGGCCGCCTATCCAAACGAGCGACCTGACTATTAGAGGCTTCTGAAAACCATTGGTTGCAAAATAATCAGTGGTTACAGAACCAGTGGTTAGAAATTAACAATCGGTCGCAATAATCGTCAAAAGGGGCTAAGCTATTAAAGTGACATCCGAATCACCAAGTCGCCGGGTAGAGCGTAAAGAAAGGTTGCGGCGCGAAATCCTTGCGGCTGCCAGCAAAATGTTTGCCGATCGGGGCTACGAAGCCGTGACGCTTCGCGCGATCGCTAAAGAGATCGGCTATACGCACGCCGTGATTTATCAGCATTTCCCCGACAAATGGCATATTCTTGCCGAGCTGAGCAGCGAGACGATCGGGCAGTTGATTCAGAACTTCGACGCGATTGCCGCTAAGCACCCTAAACCGAAAGAGCGTCTTTTTGCGACTTCACGTGGCTTGATTCAGTTCTGCACTGCCCATCCACAGCAGTTCCGCAACGTCTTCTTCGGGCCTGAGAACCGCAACGGCATCCGCGCTGGACAATATATCAACGATATTGGGACGCCTTTGTTCCAACGTTTCGTACATCTCTTTTTCGATGTTGCCAAGGATGAAGGATTGCCAAGTAGGGATGACATAGTGGTAGCCCACACCTGGTGGTACACGATCCTTGGCCTCGCGACACTGATGGTCATCCAAGGGGTTGTGCCTGACTTGCCTGACCAGACTCTCCTGGTGGAGCAAACGATCGCCACGCTTTGGGCGGGCGTTAAGGCTGTTCCGCGATTGCCAAAGAGCGCAATCATCAAGCGATCCGGCCGAACCCGTGCCTCAAAGCAATAGCAACAACAGCTCTATCTACTTAGGAGTCGTTGGAGGTACGCCCGTGGCGTACCAGGGTGTCAACCGTTTTTCCAATGCCGTAGCCCTTCTGGTGTCCGGGAGAGTTCTCGCTTTACGCCAAATCACCGATGCGCTCATCGAAACCGATTTGTAACGGGAAGTCGGCTAGTGTTTACCGATGGAGAGAGGTGGCGATAGCGATTGCTTCTTCTGCCTGAGTCAAGACGGAGCGGATGCAACACTTGATTGCGGCGACTTCGACGCCGGCCAGAAGTCGCGTTCCGGGAGGTTGGGAATTACATTGGCTGGGTGCCGACTGCGGGCGAGTCATGGCCGACACTCGTGACCGAGTTGCAGGGAGCACGCTTGGGCAGGCGCAGCCGACGCACGCTCCCGCCGACTCTTCATAGCAGAGAACCGCTCGTCTACCGCGCCGGTTGGTTGCTTGCTGTCGGTTGGTTCAGTTCCTGTTGCAACTGCAATAACTGCCGCAGTTGCTCAACATTGGCGGAGGTGGATGTAGGGACGCCCCGCCCGCTTGATTGCAGGGGACCCTGACTAGCCTTGGGTGTCTGCTCGAGGACCACGTAGATCGGAGTATCCGCCGAAATCGTCACCACGATGTGCTGGGTGATCGCTAATCGGGAAACCTCCCCATCTCCAGCCTCGCCGACATTGTTGCTGACGCGCTCCCGCATTAGGTCCGACTCGCTCAGCGGTTGGTTCAGACTACCTTGTCCCACCAACATCGCGCCAGCTTGGCCGATTCCTGATAGCGATCTGACCAGGATGTTCTTTCCCGTGTTCTTCCCCTCAACCTTTCCTTTGAGCGGCCGCAAGTCTAAATCCGTGGCGGCGGCCTCGATGGGAACGACTGCACCATCCGGCATCAGCAGAGAATCGAACTGGATGTCAACGTAACCTGAACTATCTCCGTTACGGATGTGGCCAACCGCTTTTGCACCCGCAGGGACAACAATCTCTCCCTCCCGCTCATAGTTGTATTGGATCACAGCTAGGACAGGTGTTCGCACAGCCGTACTGGCCGCTGATTCCAGCCGCGCACGCAATCGCGTACCCGAGGCCAGACCCAGTCCAAGTTCCGGCGCTGAATTATTGATATCCCGGGCCTGAGTGCTGCCTGAGTTGGCAGAGACGTTTCGCACGTAGATCAACGAAGCCTTCTCCATGGCCTCGCGCTCCGCTTTACCCAGGTCTTGGGCCTCGGCACCGCCGGTACCCGAACCTGCCTGATAGGGTGGCGCTTGCCATGCTTGCTGCTCTCCGAAAGGTGGTATCGATCCCAAAGTTCCCGCCGCGCCCGCCCCAGGCGTCCTCGCTGCCGGCTTGGTTGCAGTTCGCTGTAGATCTCGTTCGTTGAGGAAGCCTTCGTGAGATTCCTTTGTGACGGGCCGACCAGAATCGGTGACAGGAAACAGGCTCTTGTCGTTGCTTGCGTTGCCGTTCTCCAAAGCCAAGTCGTCAGCAGCAGTGGTACCGCGAATCTTCACTTTCTGCGGCGCGCCTCGATGGGGCATAGATGTGGCAACGAAGATCAGCAGCGCGACGACGATCGCTCCGGCTCCAATGATTACGAACCGGCTCTGTTGGATCTGCTGCTTGGCTCTCTGCTTTGCTCTTGTCGCGACCTCCGGCAGTGGGATGGAAGCAACCGCAGGGAGTAGCACATCGTTAAGGGCCTCATCTCCTGCTGGTTCCTGAATCGCTCCGGCGTTGCCGTTGTCGCTGTGCCCGTTGGGACGACTCACTTTGCACCTCCCGAGACCGGAGCAACAAACGCAATCGGTGCCAGTACAGGACGATCGACTTCTTCCGCCTGGGCCACCGCAAGCAGTAGCCTTTCGCCGGACTCCTTGAAAGTGGGGCGATCGAACACAACGATGCCATCGGCTCTAGCCCCAGGCGCGAGCCTGCGCGAGGTGATCCAATAATCTTTGATCGCCACAGGCTCAGCCTTAATCGCTTTTCGATGCTTGCCTTTTGATGTCCCGGCAACTGTATTTGCGGCGGCAGTACTTCAATGGTCCGTGAAGAAGAGTTCAGAACGGCGAACGGGACGGCCATCTGTTGCTCCTTCTCTAGCGCATGCCCTACCGCGACCTGCAGCTGCTTTCCTTCCCAGCGTGGATTCTCAATCCGTTCTGCCCTGAGCAATTCCTCTTTCGGGCTGCCGATCTTTTCTTGGGGAGTACTGGCTGGATGACTCTCTGTAGCAACGTTCGCTGTTTCCCCGACCACAAAGATGGGATGAGTCGATGCAATTAGGAAGCTGCGGGGGCGCTCACAGTAGAGAACGTAGTCCACGCGTTCGCTGCGGTCTGCCTTGCCTTGGCTCACCAGGCTCAGTGAGATTTCATGGCCCTCTCTGGTCGTGATCAGGGCGTTGGTTTCCGCCGGTTTCGCGCTGGTTGCTTTGAAAAACACCAACTGCGGCTCAGCATCGGAGTGTTCAGCCTTAAAGGATACCGGATCCCCCAGCACGACCGAACTGACCTCTTCTAGCACTCGCACCGAACTGACATATCCAGGCCGGAGATGCAAGACCACAACCTGTTCCGGGTCGACATTCAAGTTCACGATTCGCGCCTGCGGAAGCTCAGTTTGCGCAAAAGTGATGTGCGGCAGCAGCAGCCCTATCGTTATCAGATGCACCAAACTCAAACAAATTTTCATCTCACATCTCTTTCCGAACCGGTGTTGGTAGTTCTTGGATTGACTCTTGTTTCGCGAAGGTACGCTGTTCTGATCCTTGCTACATAGGTGACTACATCGGGATTGCGATAGGCGAGGGCTCGTCTGCCAATTACGTCTTCGCCGGCATAATAAGCGGCAACCACAAGCCTCAGATCGTCGTGAAACAGTCGCATCAGCCAGGCGAGGTAGCGCACGCCGCCGGAAATGTTCTGGTCGAGGTTGCAACGGTCTCTTACTCCCAGCCGCCTGGCTGTCACAGGCATCAACTGCATCAGCCCTACCGCGCCTTTGGGTGAGACCACGCATGGTTGCCAGTTCGACTCGCGTTCGACAACGGCACGCACCAACGCGACCGGTACCTTGTAGTGGTGTGCGTAGGATGCGACGTAGTACTCGGCTTTAGTCCGTTCCTGTGGTTTGGGCGTTTGCGCCCAGCAAATCGAAATTGCCGAAAGCACTTGCGCGAAGATGAGTGCTGCCCTCATGCCGCTCTCCCTCGCAGAGCCTCGGCGCTGCACTGCTGTGCGTCAAAGATCAAGCTGGCAAACCCATCCCGCAGGAGCAGCTTGCGTCGATCTGCCTCGGTCTTAGCGAGCAAAGGCAGGAGAATGTCTCGCATTTCTGGCGTAATTTGTTCACTTCCCAGAACTTTGAGTGCCTGCGCGAGATCCAGAATTTCCGAGACGGACGGGGTTTTTCCAGGCTCCAGCCGCGAAGCGCCTTCGCCAGTCCTGCCATCGCTGCGTGAAATTCGTGCGTGGAATCAGGCGTTCTCAGCGCAACGATCTCTGCTTCTCGTTCCGCCGTCGGGTGTTCAACACGAAGGTAAAAGCTGCGCCGGCGCAGAGGATCGCCGATACGCCTCTCTTCATTCGATGTCAACACAACGAACGGAATGTTCCTGGCTTTGATGGTGCCCAGCTTCGGAATGCTCAACTGCCACACGCTCAGCAATTCGAGCAACAAGGCCTCAAAAGCGTGGTCTACCTTGTCCAGTTCGTCGATCAGCAGGACACAAGGCCTTTCGTACTGCAACGCGCGCAGAAGTGGGCCTGCGCCGAAGAAGTGCAAGCTGTGCAACTCCGTCCGCAGGGATTCCCAATCAACGCTGACAGACTTGGCTTTTAGTTCGACGCAAAGCCTTTGAAGAGGCTCATCGAACTTGCCGATGGCTTTCTCTTCGTCGATGCCCTCATAGCACTGCAGACGCTCGACCGTGGTGTCGGCTGCATCCGCAACCGCATATGCCAATTGAGTCTTTCCACTACCGGCAGGGCCCTCCAGTAGCAACGGCTTTTGGAGTCTCGCCGCCAGATACACCGTAGTTGTAGCGACCGAATCGGCGATATAGCCTGCAGCGTGAAGCCTTTCCGCGAGTTCTTCGAGAGATGAAAACACTGCTGCTCCGTTCTGTCCGACCTCAATTCCGGTCCTGAACGTGAACAAGCTAAGCCCGCATGAAATTTCGGTCAAATCGGCGTGGTTCCTCGCCTGAGGAAAGCTGCTGCAGCCCTTATGCAAGTTTTGACTGAATTCTCGATTTGCTCTACAAGCGGTGCATATGGAGGTCCGTTGTGACAGCGAAAACCGGAAGCAACGAGAAGCGATTCTTGGGCACAAAGGCGGCAGCCGAATATTCAGGCATTCCAGCCAGCACGCTGCGCGTATGGAGATCCCAAGGTGGAGGACCGAGATTCCACAAACCCCGTGGACGCGCGCTGTATGATATAGCCGATCTGGATGAGTTCATCCGATCTGGCGTCCGTGTTTCCTCTGTGCGCGCAAGCAGGGAGGAACGGAATGTCTATCTACCCACGGGGTGATGTCTGGTACTACCTCTTCTATATCAATGGAAGGCGTTACCGCGGCAGCACCAAAACCAAGAACCAGAAGCAAGCAGAGCGAGTCGAGGCTAGAAAACGGGTTGCGGCAGAGGCAGGAGAGTCTTTGCGGCCCAAACGAGTACCGCTGGTGCGCGAGTTCGGTAAGCAATTCGTTGAGTGGCTCGACAAAACGACGCTCGCCGAGAACACAAAGGCTGATTACAAAAACGGCCGGCGTTTGATCCTGAAGACCCCGTTGTCCGGGATGCGAATGGATCAAATCACGGCCGATGACGTTGAGACCACAAAATTTCACGAATCGCCCCACAGCCGGAACTGTGCCATTCGGACGCTGCGCCGTATGTTGGGTAAAGCCCGTGATTGGAAGGTGCTTCGTGAAGTGCCAAGGATCAAGACGGTCAAAGTCTTCCCCAGGGACCGAATGGTCACTGTCGAGGATGAGAAACGACTCTTGGCAGCATGCAAACGCCCGTTGAAAGATGTGCTGACCATCATGCTGGACTCTGGACTGAGAAACGGGGAAGCCGTCAGGATGCGCTGGGAAACGATCAACTGGGAAGGCGCCTTCTATTTCAACCCCAGGGGCAAGACACGCAAAGCTCGTCGTCCCGTGCCATTGAGCGAGCGCGTTCTTACACTGCTCAGAGACGTCCAGCACGAACAGTCACGTCGACGAGAAGGTTGGGTCTTTCCTTCTAAGAAGTCTCGCTCGGGCCACATCGGACTGAGCGGACTAGAGCACATGTTCAGAAGCGTTGCTCGCAAGCTCGAAATTCCGGATGCCCTGAAACTGTACTGCGCGCGGCACACGTTCGGCACAGTCGCCATGGCAGAGACCAAAAATCCGGGACTGGTGAAGGAAGTCATGGGGCATGAGAGTCTCACGACGACGATGGGCTATCTGCACCCGGAAACGGCGCAGATCAAAGTCGTCATCGATCGCTTGAATCAGCAGAAGTATGTGACGTAGCAACAGCCACAAAAACAGCCACACTACCAAGAGAGTACCGAAGGGAATGGATGGCGGGTCGATGCAAGTGCTTGAAAAGATGGTGAGCGCGGTAGGAATCGAACCTACAACCTACTGATTAAGAGTCAGTTGCTCTGCCAATTGAGCTACGCGCCCACGGTGGGGAATTTGGCTGGTAGGACGAACAAAAATTATAGCATCCACTCGGGCTTTCTGACTGCGACAGTTCGGCGAAGGTCACAGACAATTCTCCGAACCAAGATAGGGCAACGGAACTGGCAATCCTCGGCCGAGCGATCTTCGCGGCGGAATTGAATCGCGCTAGAAAATGCGGGGGCGTGAGGGTTCTCTAACGCTGACCCACGGCGCCTGCGCGCCGCGCGCGCACTCGTTTAGAACTCAGGAACGCTGGCGGAGTTCTGCGGCTAGGCCGCTTGCGTCGCTTGCGGCCGGACGGCGTGGTGGCAACTGCTCGGCCCCGACCGGCGGACGATGTTCGACGGTGCCGATCACCGGCGCTTCGTCCATGCCGTCGGCGTAAGCCATCGACGCAAAACGTTGCTCGCTGCACATGCGATCGATCATGCGTTGCTGCCGCCCGTTGAGAACGGCGTGAGGAAGAATCGGAAAATTGCGGAACATCCACAGCAGATACACGCGCTGCAGAAATGAAGGCATTACGTAGCGCGGACCGATGGGTGTTTGCACTTGCACCACACCAGCCGCCAGTTTTTCAATGAACATACTGGGCCCACCTGGGAACCTGAAATTGGCCAGAGCAATTCTAGGGCCGCCATTATTGCACCGGAACTCATGCAATGGGAAGCCCTTTCTTATAGATTTACGGATATATTAATCGAACCTTAAGATTGGCTTCCACACGGTAGGGCACTTTCCGGAAATTCTGCTGCGGCTTCTTCCGCAAACGGTCTCCAAATTCCACAGCTAGACAGCGGCCTCGGGGAGGATGTCCATGCGGCGGATCTTGGCCGCCACGCCAAACTCTGGGCCCTCTTCCTCGACTCGGATGATCGTCGCCTGGCAGCACACCCAGCACTTCTCTCCGGAGGTGAGTTCGGGAGGAAGGATCAGGACCAACTCAACGTCAGTTCCCTTTTCCATGCGGGACTTGGTGTAGAGGAAGATTCCGTTGGCGCTGACGTCGCGGGTCTGGGCGGTATGATCCGCACCGTGAGAATTACGTACACGCGTGGGAACGCGAGTAGCGATGCGGGTTCCGGCGCGGCGTTCGGTGTCAGCTTTCATGTGGGCGAAGTGCCCACCTACTGTACACCAAGGGCTGGAATTTGAGCGAGGAGTTCCGGGCCCCGCGGGGAGCCCGAATTCCAAATCGGGATTAGCTGGTAGGCCGCTTGGAGCGGGCTGCTGGAACCACCAGGGCCTGCTCCATCGTGGGCACGTTCGTGCCGCGGAGCTTTACTTCCATCTCGTGCAGCTTGTCGGGCTGGTAGGTCTGATAGTAGGCCTGCACCAGCAATTCCATAGTGAACGGATTGTCCTGATCTTCTTCCAAGTGAGCGATCGCCTCTTCATACTTCTTCTGGTCGATCAACAGGGTTCCCGCTGCGCCGTGGTACGAGCTCTGGATCACTCGGTTGCGGCTCCCGGTGGCCAGAGTTTCGAGGCGGTGCAGGGACTGATCGGCCAGCGCCTGGTTGCCGGCGCGGGCGGCACGCACGGTGCGAATGCGCAGGATGCGCGATAGTTCCTCGTCGCGGTCCCCGGCGGAAATGGTAGCGCGGTGGCTGAGCGATTCCTCGGCCAGTTTCAGGTGCTTGATGGCAACGTTGTCGTCGGCTTGATACTCGGCCATCTGGCGGAGCGCCTGCGCCTCTTGCAGGTCCTGTTCCTTGGCGTGTGCGTTTTCGGCAACTTCCAGCAGGTCCTTGTCGGCTTCGGCATAGTTGCCTTCACGGACATAGGTCATCGCCCTCTGTATGCCGTAGGTGAGGCGGTCGGCTTCCGTATGGGCGTAGCGGATGGCCTTGTCATATTCCGCGCGGGCCTGCTCCTCGTTGCCCATCAGCGCGTAGGTATCGCCGAGGCCGAGCTGCGAGCTCACGAAGTCGGGATCCATCTTGAGGGCCGCGCGATAGTGCGTGAGCGCGCCTTCAAAGTTGCCCGCCATGCGCAGCAATTCTCCGTACGAATCTTGCGGGTTGGGCTCTTTGGGAAGCAGAAGCGTATAGCGGTCCATGGCGGCGAACGCCTTCGCAAACTGCCGATTGCGAGCTTCCACGTAGGCGAGATCGTTGAGCGCTGCGGGAAAGTTCTTGTCGATCGCCAGCGCCTTCTCCATCATGCGCCGCGCCTGGTCGTTGCCGTTTTCTCCCATCAGCCAGTTGCCCGCGAGATAAAGCAGATGCTTGTCGTGGGGATACATCTCGAGCATATCGTTCATGGCGGTAATGCCGCCGAGGAAATCGCCTTCCTGTACTTTCGCGATCCACGCAACCATCAGTTGTTCGCCGGGTGTCAGCTTGGGCGCAAGGGCTTTGGCTTTGGCGCGGGCCTCGCTAACTTCCTGGGGATTGCCGCTATTGAAGGCGATCCAAGCCCAGGCGACCGCGAGGTTGGGATCCTCTTTCACAGCCGCGCGCCAGTCTTCGTTGCAGCGTTCCAGATAGAGATTCTCGTAGTCCTGCATTCCCTTTTCGTAAAGCTCGCGGGCCTTGGGGGACGACGTCGTAACCGGCAGCGTGCTGGATTGACCCTTGACGTGGTGCGCAAACAGAGGCGCGGCGAGACAGAGAGCGAGAACGGTGACGGCATACGTCTTCATAGAACTAGAGCGACGCATCGAAGGATCTCCGGAACAGAGCTTAGTGGGGAGGATTACGAGATGAGGGTAACATCGGCGTAATCGGGGGACGAGGTGACGAAAGGCGTGGGACGGGGGGGTAAGGTTTCAGAGCTTCAGGTTTCAGAGTTTCAGGTTTCAGATCACAGGTTTCAAGCGTTCAAGGGTTCGAGATTGCAAGTTTCGAGATTCCCGGTGGATGGGAAATCGTTCCGCAAAATCTCAAGGGGCACACGGCCACTTGCAATCTACTGCAAACACTACATTTAACTCCACATGCCTGATCGAGTGGCAGAGGCGGCTGTGGGTTTTCTGGCCGCAAGAAAAGAGCCCCTGCCGAGGCAGGGGCTGAATCGAGAAAGCGTGCTCTGGTTAGAAGGTGATCTTCGCGGCGAACTGTACGCCACGAGGACCACCGCCGCCGAGGAAAGGGTTGCCGATGCCTACGTCGCCCGTCGCGGTGAGCGAGTAGTAGCCACTGTGCTGGCCGGTGGCCGCATCCGGCGCACCGATATTGCCAATGAAGTTGGGCAACAACGGATTCGAGAAATTGGGATGGTTGAATAAGTTGAAGAACTCAGCCCGGAGTTGCAGGGTGACATGCTCCGCCAAGTTCGTATCTTTGAAAACGGAGAAGTTGAACTCCTTAAAGCTCGGACCCTTCAAAGAGTTGCGTCCCAGGCTGCCGAAGTGGCGAGTACCCGGCACGCAGTTGGTTTCGTCTGTAGCTGCCATCGTTCCCCTGGGGGTTTCCCCAAGTGCAGGGCGCGGCGAATGATGACAGATTCAGATACTGCGAAGGATTATGTGGCGAATACTGCGGCGTCGAGATCTGGTCAGGCCGATCAAAACCTTCGCCTGCTCCCGAATAGTCGCCTTGGAATTCATAATTCAAGTGCCATGGTTGACCGTCCTGCAAATTCACGACTCCATCGAAGCCCCAACCATTCTTCAGCTTCGGCATGGCCCCGCCCATCTTGGGAAGTTGATAGGTGAAGTTCCAGGTGAAGCGGCGGCGAATGTCGAAGCTGGAGTTCCCGCGATCGCCGGCGGGGATTGTGCTGTTCTGCGGTTGCGCCTGGTTGGGCTCGAAGTCTTCGAGATCACTGGCGGTATCAATCGAATGGGACCAGACGTAATTGGCTTGCGAGGTCAGGCCATGCCACCCACTCGTACGAAGGCTAACTTGGAGCGCATTGTAACTAGAGTTCGCCGCCGACTTCTCCTGGTTCAGATAGAAGAAATTCGGGGCGACGGTGCGCGGAACGCCATAACCGATTGGGCAATATACCGGCGGATTTGCCGCGTGGTCCGGAACGCAAGCCAAATCGGCGGCCGTGATTTGTGCCTGCGTGGGCTGATTGATGTCCAGGAACTGGAACAGCTTCGTTCCCCTCGATCCCACATAGCCGACCTGCAAGACCGTCTTGCTACCAATCTGCTGCTGAACGTTCAGATTGAAGTTCTGGATGTAAGGCGTGCGCATCTTCGGATCGACGGAGAAGAAGTCGCCTTCCGGCCCGTATCCCGAATACACTGGCGTTCCCGCAACAAAGGGAGTTCCGGAGACGGAACCTGTCGCCAGGGCTTGCGGCCCTAAGCCAGGATATGCCGGGCCAGGACAGAAAATGCAATTCCACGGCAAATGGCCGAGGAACATGTCTTGCGAGAACGCGTCGTAGAACAGTCCCCATCCGCCGCGAATCACGGTCGTACCTTTGCCGGTGACATCGTAGGCAAACGCAAGGCGAGGAGCGAAGTTGTTGTAGTCCTTGCCATACAGCTGTTTGGTGGGAACGTTGTTATCGCTGCCTGGATCGTAGGTGTAGAAGAGCCCGCTCTTTTCTCCAGTGACCCCGAAATAATCCCAGCGCACGCCATAGTTTACGGTCAGCCGGGGAGTCGCGCGGAAGCTATCTTGGATAAAGAGCCCGTCGCTATTCTGGTAGGTATGACGCTGGGAATTGCCTGTTACCTGCGCGCCGTCGTCAGGAATTCCTTCCAAGAACGCTTCCAGAGCGGTGAGCGTGACCGTGGGAGAGTTCGGACTGGTCACGTCGTTGCCGAAACCAAGAGTGCCGCGGAAATTGTGGTCGATCACCTGCATGATCGTCGTGCGGCGGAATTCGTATCCGAACTTAACTTCGTGCTTGCCGGTTTTCCACGAATAGTTATCGACGAAGTGCCAGTTGGAATCGACGCGGTTACGCGGTATGGAACTAGTCGCGCCGATTTGCGAGAAACCACCCACGCTGGTCGCGGGAAGTCCACCGTCATAGTTGCCCGCGCCGGTGTCCAATCCGATGGAGTTCGGATTGAAGCTCTGGTCCTGAGGGAAAAACCTTCGGCGAAACGGTTCCATCCCAGGCGGGCTTCATTCACCTGGCTGGAGTTGACGACCTTCACATAAGAAATTGCGACCAATTGCACGCGTGTCGGGGTGACGGTGTTGAAACCTGGCAGAAGGCCGCCGGACAACTGTGCAAACGGAAAGCTCTGGCTGCTGTCGCCGAAGTAATAGCGCCCGGTCAGCATGTTGTTTGTGTTGAAGTTCTGGTCGATCTTGCCAATGAAGCTGTCCACGCGATTGAAGAAGGCGGTGGAAGTGGAAAGATTGGAAGTGCTGCAGCCATTCCCATCGCTGACCGCGCCCGGCGATATTAGGAGTCGGCCAGGGGTTTCGCGCCAGAAGCGCGGTCATGATCGGATTCACCGTTTCGCCTAAGCCTACGATGGCGGTCTCTGAGGCGGCAATCACCGCAGGGTCGGGCACGCAGGTAACTCCCGCTTGCGCCCCATTTTCGCGCTGGCCTTCATAGTCAGCGTAGAAGAAGGTTTTGTCCTTCACGATGGCGCCGCCGAGCGCTCCGCCGAACTGATTGTTATTGAACGGGCTCTTGGGAGCGGGATCAAAATTGAAGTAGTTGCGTGCTCCCATCTTGCCGCTGCGGAAATATTCCAACAAAGAACCGTGCAGCGCGTTGGTGCCGCTCTTGGTCACGATGTTGATCACGGCGCCGCTGTTGCGTCCGTACTCCGCCTCGTAATTGGAGATTACTTTCAGTTCGGCGACGGCATCGAGAGGCAGAATGGTCGCGGGATCACCGAACACGCCGGCTTCGTTGATCGCCGGATCATTGCGGTATCCGTCGTTCATGTCGGTGCCGTCGAGCAGGAAGTTGTTAGAGCGGCCGCGCGAGCCGTTCATGGAGAACGTTCCGTAAGAACCGGGAGAATCCGAAATCTGGTCTGGAGAGCCGGCGACGCCGGGATTCAAATAGATCAGTTTCTGGTAGTCGCGCCCGTTGACGGGGAGGCTCTCGATGGTGTCGGCGGTCAGCGTCCCACCCAGTTCGGCGGAGGTGGTTTCCACCTGGGGCAACAGGTCGCCGGAAACCTCAACCCTGGTTGAAATTGCGCCCGTCTTCATGGCGGCGTCGACGCGGCGATCGGAGGCAACGTCGACCGTGACGCCAGTGGCAACGAAGGTCTGAAAGCCGCTCTGAGTCACGGTCACTGTGTAGGTGCCGATGGGCAATTCGGGCAGCGAGTAGCTGCCATCGGCGCTGGTTTCGGTGGAGCGCTCGAGCCCGGTGCCCGTGTTTTTCACCTTCACCTTCGCGCCGGGGACAACGGCGCCGGACGGATCGGTCACGGTGCCGAGGATGGTCCCGCGGAAGGTCTGTGCCGACAGGCTCACTGTGGCCAGTAGAACAAACACCAGGATGATGCGCGCTCTCATTTGGGCTCCTTGAAACGGCTCTGTTTTCTGGAGAAGTGGTGGTTGCTTTACGGGACGCTCTGAATTGTTTTCCGTGACATCTGAGGTGGCTTGCAATTCCTTGCATACTAAGAAGTTGCGCCGCCCCGCCCCCGCAAAGTTAGCTGAGAAACATTACCGAAAGCCGATCGCCACAGTCAACCATGGAGTTATGAATGGAGGCTATAGATTTTGCAAATTAAGGTACGGCGAGGAAGCTGTCTGCGGGACGGTTGAGCCCTGACAGAGATCTTTCTCTGCGCCCGAAAAACGGCTCCGCTCAGATGACCCCACGACGAATGGCCTAGTCTCTGGCTGATGGCTGAGAGTTGATCGCTGGGGTCAGAACGTAAAGGCGACGCCGCCGCGGACGGAGCGGGCGGATTGGACCAGATAGACCGTTTGGCCATCTTGACCGAGCACGGGGACGTACCCCTGCGCGAGGAGGTTGCGCAAGTCGATGATAGCTTCCACGTGGCCGCCCATGGCAGGGATCGGCTGGCGCATAAAGATGTTCAGGAAAGGATCGCTTTGACCGGGCGACGCATTGAACATGTCGACCGGAGTCAGGGCGGAGCCATTGACCCAGCGATAGGAGGCGATCCAACGGGTGTGGGTGCGCGGCGCGGTGCCGCTCAGTTTAACAGCAAGGGCGTGGCGCCGCTGAGTCGTGATCCACGGCAGCGCTTTCTGCCAGCGAGACGTCGGAGCGGGATAGGTCGAGAACGCCACCGTATGCATAGTCGAGTGTGGCAGTCAGATCAGCCGAGACCTTGCGCTGAAGTACGACGCGCAGGCCACTGGCATCTGAGGGTGCGGCCGGTGTAGCTGAAGGTGCCGGAACAGACGTCGGGCAATAGGAACCCGCCCGCAGCGGTGGTAAATCCAGTGCCGGTAAGCACCGGGTCGCCCACGCGGTCGGAGAAAGCGGCGACCTGAACGTTGTTCTTTCCCGCACGGTGGGCGACGCTGATTTCGTGATGATGCGCGCTCTCCATCTTAGGAGAGAAATTGAGCAGGCTGACTCGCGGATTGGATTCGCTCAGGTCGGCGGGTGAAGAATCGAATCCCTTTTCCAAGCGCGGGTCGGGCCGCGAAGTGGCGTATTCGTATTCCAGAACGGTGTTCGGTGAAAGATGAAGATCGGCGGAACCGTAAGGGCGGAATGCGGAGACATGGCCCAGGAACTGGATGGTCTGCAGTTCGCTGCCAAACTTGAATTCAAGAACATCGCCGACGGAGAAATCATCGGACGGCGGAAAGAGCGAGCGCCTGCAACGCTGCATTGTGCAGGTTCGGATCGGAGGCCGCGAAGCGGCGGACCGTAAGACCCATGGTGGGTGTAGAACCATTCATCAACCGATGCGAGTAGCTGGAGCGCAGCACGGCGGCGGGCAGACCATCGCCATAGCCGACGTTGCCGCTGAAGGCAAGATGGCCATCGGAGAAGATCGGAGCGCTCGAGCGTGAACGGTGCTCATGTCCGATCCGGTGCCGTAACCGCCGGCAGCGGAACCGGCAAGGAACGACAGAGTGCCGCTCAGATCATGACTTTCCTTCTCGGCAGGCAACGTGGGATCGTCAAAGACGCGGAGAATGGGGCGATTCGCGACCGAACGAAGAGTCCACTTCCAGTCGTCGTCATCCGGCAGATTGCGGATGGGGCCGAGTTGCATCACGCCCAGCAAAGTGCTCAGCGTGACGTTGACATTGAGACTGGCACCGGGACGAAGACCGACTTTCTCGCGCAGTGCCGGCAGGAAAGACGGAGCCGTGACCTTGAGCGTGTAGAGGCCGGGCAACAGACCGGTGGCAGCGTAGTATCCGGCGTCGTCGGTGAATACGGTGAAGGTGCGATTGGCGGAGCCGAGGATCTGCACGACCGCGCCCATTTGAGGAGCGCCGGACATACTGCGAACGTATCCCGAGATCGCTCCGGGCCGTTCCACCGCCCAAGCAGGAAGCGATCAACCCGAATACGATTGCCCAAGTTCCGAGCTTACGCAGTCTCACTCCACCCCCACCCCCTGGGGAGAAAATTGCAGGGAGTTACTCTACGGCAAACACCGCTGACGGATCAATGGTCTGCTTCGAGATGTTGTCGTTCACCTTGATTTCGATCTTGTACGTGCCGGGCTGCAGATTGGCGGCGACGATCGATTTCTGCAGCGTCACCTGTTCGCCGATGTTGCCCATGCTGTCAGTGGTTTCGGTTTTCTGGACCACCGTTTATTGGTTGCCAGATTGGTGATGTTGTATTCGAAGGTGGCGGAAGGCTTGTGAGTCTTCTCATCCACGCCGAGATTATAGACCTGCATCCAGAAATTCAGCTTCTGGTCTTTGTCTTTCTTGAACAGAGCGGGCTTGCCGTCGGCCGGAGCCACGCGCGGACGGATTTTCATGGTGCCGATCACGAACATTCCGGTGCCGATGGCCTTCGTGGGAACGGGCTCCATCGTCGTCAGCAACGATCAGAGTGGAAGTCGAGAGTTTGTCGTCGGAGAATTCCGGGACGACCATGCTGCGACTCCATACGCCCTTGCGGTCGCCGTTCACATCTTTCACCGCGATGTTCAGCTTGTAGCGGCCGGGACGCAGCGGCAAGCGCCTTCGAGTAGAGCGGAGCATTCTCTGCAGTGCGCGGGCAGCAATTCCGCGGGCACGTCGACCTGCACCGTGTCTTCGAACGTCTGCACGATCTTGCCCGTCAACGTGGACAGGCGGGCGAAGATATTGACCGTGCCGCGCTGAATGCCGTCTTTGTTGACGAATGTGATGTCGCGATTGCTTCATCTGCATCGTGACCGGCACCAGCACGGTGTCGCTGGTAACTTTCACGAAATCGGTGCGCACATCGAACGGCATCGGATTCAGGATGATCTTGGAATTGACTGCTTCTTCCAGATCCGTAAACTTGACCTTGGGAGCGGCCTGCAACTTGGCGAACTGCTCGAGGCGATCAAACTGCTTGGTCTGCTGCATGGAGCTGTCTGGACCAGCACCCAGTCGCTCCAGGCCGCTCCCCTGGAAGCGCGACGCTTTGTTCGCCATTCCCATCTGCTCATAGAGCGTGAGGCCAGCGTTCGGGGTCATAGAGCAGAGCGTCTTTTTCGGAGCGGTCCAGAGTCATGTGGTACTCGCCGCACATGCAGGTGTCAACGAATTCAATGATCACTTCCTGGCCAATACCTTCGATGTAACGATAACGCCAGTCTTCAAACGGAAAAGTCGAGGTCTCGCCGCCGCCCTCTTCCATGGGGCGCTCGTAGGTTCCGCCTGAGGGATGGGAGTCGATTTCATCGGGCTTGCCGAAGACGATGTAGATGCGGCCGCGATCGGTCCTCCAGCCCGGGCACGCCCGCAGCGAAATGCTCGTTGGCGTAGGCGATGCGCTGGTAGTGCTCTTCCTTATATTCGTTCTCTTCGGTGTCAGGCGTGGGGTCGCGGCGCTGCCAGAAGGCTTCGATGAAGTTGTCGCGCTCTTCGTCGTTGGAGAGCTGCTTGAAGGCGGCGCGCTCTTCGTCGGTGATGATGTAGACGACGTCCTCTTCCAGCCACTTCTTGTAAGTCTTGCTGACTTCCTGCTTAAAGGCGCGCTCGTTCTTCTTCCTCTGTTTCTCGCTCGACAGGACGCTTGAGGGGATCGACGGCGTCCGGAGCAGGCTTGGCTTGCTGGGCTCCGGCGGAGTCGGTCGCGGGCTTAGCCTGCGGCGCTTCAGCAGCTCGGTCACGGGCTTGACCTGCTGCGCTCCAGCAACGTCGGTGACAGGCTTGTCGGCGGTGGCTTTGTCAGTGGACTTCGCGTCCGCCTGGTCTTGGGCGACAGCCCCACAGACCAACAGACCGAAGAAAACAAGCGAAATTCGGAGAACTGTTTGATTCGAAGCTACCCGGAACATGAGAGGGACTCCTGCCAGACAACCGTCGTCTGCCCATTTTAGGCCTGTTCGCCCTGCGAAAGCAAGGTTAAGTCGTGCCCCGAGAACCGAACAATAAAACGTACTCCAACCGTGTTCTTAGAAGCGGGGGAGGTTGTCCGCGAGTTGCCTGGAGCCGCTACCAAATCTATCCTGCCAAATCCATACTGCCAGAACGGTATGGCCGGGCTATAATGGTGCGTTCCGGGGGCAGTACTATCACTCCCCACGCGTAACGGGTCTCGGCCATTTCTCCTACTTCCTGATCGGGAACTTTCTTCGGCGCCAGGATCGTAACAGAGGGTGTGTGTCCGTCACCCCAAACCGTACAAGAGGGTTCGGTCGTGTGTAACTGCAGGCTGGGGCAGGACTTGGCCTTCTGTGAGGGATAAATTGCCCGGACAGTGACGGGAATCATGAAAGCTTGGAAAAAAATTGCGATCGGCGTCGGGATTGCGGTTGTGCTCGCAATCATCGTCGGTTTCACCGTTCATCAGAGCAGCAAGAACGTTGTGACGGTGCAGACCGGGAAAGTACAGCGGCAGGATCTGGCCACGGTGGTGAGCGCTTCGGGCGAAATTAAGCCGAAGACTTACGTGAACATCGGCGCCAACGCCTATGGAAAGATCACCCACCTGTATGTGAAGGAGGGCGATCAGCGTAAAGAAGGGTCAATTGCTGGCGCAACTGGAGAACGTGCAGTCCGCGGCCGACGTGACGGCGAATCAGGCCTCGGTGCAGGCGGCAGAGACCGACGCACTGGCCGCCGATGCGGCGCTCAGGACGTCGCAGGCCGACATGGTTCGGGCGCAAGCCGATTACGACCGCAACAAGCAGGACTGGGATCGGGCGCAGAATCTGTTCAAAGATGGGCTGATCGCGAAGTCGGACTTCGACAGCCGCAAGAATGCGTGGGCCACCGCGGATGCCGGACTGGTGCAGGCGCAAGCGCGCGTCGCGCAGGCCAAGGCGCAGCAGGATTCCGCGGCCAAACACGTATCGCAAGCGCGAGCGAACTTGACGCGCGTCAACGACGTACTGCAGAAGACGACCTACAGCGCGCCGTACGATGGCGTGGTCACGAACCTGCCAGTGCGAGAAGGCGAGTCAGTGGTGATCGGAATCCAGAACGCGCTGGGCAGCACGCTGATGACGATTGCCGACATGTCGGTGATTACGGCTGAAGTGAAAGTGGATGAGACCGATATTGTGAATGTGCATCTGGGACAACCGGCGGAGGTCACGATTGACGCGATCCCGAAGAAGATCTTTCATGGGACAGTTTCCGAAATTGGCGACAACGCGATCGTGCGCTCCAGCGGCGTTTCCACCTCACAATCGACGACGGCGAGCGAAGAAGCCAAGGATTTCAAGGTCGTAGTAACGCTGACAGACCCGCCGAAGGATCTGCGCCCCGGACTCTCGACCACGGCCAAGATCACGACGGCAAGCTCGCAGCAATGCACTGGCCATGCCGATCCAGGCGCTGACGCTGCGCACCAAGGACCAGATCGAGCAACAAAATAATCCGCCGGGATCGGTGCATGCCGCGGCACCTGCGGCCGCGGAAGTCGCATCGAAGACAAAAAAGGGGATGACGTGCAGGGGGTCTTCGTCATCCGCAACAAGAAAGCGATCTTCGTTCCAGTGGGTACGGGAATCACAGGCACCACTGACATGGAAGTGCTCGACGGCCTGAAAGATGGAGACGAAGTTATTACTGGGAGTTACAAAGTCTTGCGCACGCTGCGGCCGGGAAGCAGCGTGAAGATCGACAATACGGTCCCGAAAAAAGAAGAAGAGTCATAACCTTAGCCGGACTGGCACGTCCAAAGGGCAAGCCGGTCGCTGCTCAGGAATCAGGGTTGCGAACTCAGGATTAGGAAGTTAGGTCTCGCAATAGAGGCGTCTCAGAAAACGGAGCCTGCAACAGCAACGTACTGAACCTTAATACGATCGGAGAGGTCAGTGGCACCGGACCAGGAGAAAAAAATGGCAACCGCAGAAGTTCTCAGTATGCCCACCCCAACGAATCTGGGATCCGCCCGAATCGGCCATGATTGCCGCCGAAGATCTCTGGAAGACTTACGACATGGGATCGGAGCAGCAGGTGCATGCGCTGCGCGGCGTGAATCTCGCGCATCCAGCGCAATGAATATGTTGCCATCATGGGACCTTCGGGGTCGGGCAAGTCGACGCTGATGAACCTGATCGGATGCCTCGATACTCCTTCGCAGGGCAAGTACTGGCTCAACAGCCAGCTGGTCAGCGAACTGGACGACGACGAACTCGCCCGCATCCGCAACAAGGAAATTGGATTCGTGTTCCAGACCTTCAATCTGCTGGCCCGCGCCACGGCACTGCACAACGTGGAACTGCCACTGATCTACGCCGGCATTCCGACGGAAGAGCGCATGGAGCGTGCCAAGAGCGCGCTGGCAGCCGTGGGCATGGAGGCTCGCATGAGCCACAAACCCAACGAACTCTCCGGCGGCCAGAGACAGCGCGTCGCTATTGCGCGCGCCCTGGTGAACAAGCCCTCAATCATTCTGGCGGACGAACCGACCGGCAACCTGGATTCTCAAACCGGCGTGGAAATCATGGCGTTGTTCGACCGCCTGCATGCGGAAGGCAACACCATCATTCTGGTCACCCACGAAGGCGATATCGCCGAATACGCGCACCGGGTCATCCACATTAAGGACGGTGTCATCGCGAGTGATGAGAGCAAGGGACCGGGACAGCGCAGCTGAATCCGCTCCTTTTCGATTCAAGAAATCGAGCCCAGCCTAACGGCTGGGCTTTTTCGTTTCGGTTTCCATAGGCTGACAACCGGTTAACCGTCCTCCATCCAACGGCCTGCTCCAGTCCGCCGCGCGGTCTATAATTGGGCGCGGCATGGCTCTAAAGGTGGCAGCTTCGGCCCTCACGCGATGCCCGACCGCTTCAAGTTTTGGAGGATGTGCATGATGAGGGCCCTGTCTTCCAAGTCTTTTCTGGCTCTGATCGCAATCACTTCCCTCGCAATGAGGGCCGCCGCCCAGGACGCTACCACGCCCGCCATGACGCTAGAGGTCGACGAAACACAAGCTCCTCGACGCATCGCTTTTGTGCATGAGGAAATTCGAGGGCAGCCGGGTACGCTCGATCTCGCTTATCCTCGCTGGATTCCTGGTGAGCACGGACCGACCGGTCCGATTCAACAGTTCGTGACACTCCGCGTGCACTCGGGGAACACGACTCTGCCGTGGACCCGCGATCCTGAGGACATCTATACGATCCACGTGGACATTCCGGTCGGCACCGATCGAATCACCGTCGACTTTGACACGTTGCTGGAAAACACGATCTCCGATCACCAACTGCTGCTGGCGTGGAATACCGTGGTGCTTTATCCGCGCGGCATCGACAAGCGCCAGCTCATGATCGAGCCATCGATCCTTCTGCCTCCCACGTGGCACCAGGGCAGTTCCCTCGTGGTTACGAACCAGACGGGCAGCCGTTTGAGTTTCGCGCCTGTTTCCCTGGAGCGTTTGATCGATTCCCCGGTTCTCGCCGGAGAATTTTTCCGGGCTGTGCCACTGGCGTCAACTTGGCCAGCGGAGCTTGACCTGACTGGTGACAGCCAGGCGGCGGTCGAGAAAGCGGACGACGAGCACGCGGTAACGACATTTGGCAAGCTGGTCGACCAAGATCGGGCGATGTTCGGCTTCCGGCATTGGAAAACCCTGCACCTGCTGGTGTCGCAGAGTGAGGGGCGGCCGTTCGACGGCCTAGAGCACGAGGATTCTCCGTACTCCGGTGTTGGCGACGCAGGGCTATCAAAAAAGGATCAATTAGAGAAGTTCGGGGGCTGGCTGCTCGCTCACGAACAATCGCACTCCTGGAACGGAAAGTACCGGCGCCCGGCAGAGTTGTACTCGAGGCCTGACTATCAGGGTCCGGAGCGAACTTCGCTACTTTGGGTGTATGAAGGTCTGAACCAATACATCGGAATGCTTCTTGCGACCCGCTCTGGCTTCAATGACGAAGCATTCATGCGCGACTATCTCGCCTGGGTAGCTGCGAACTTCACGCACCAACCGGCTCGCACTTCCACCGCCCTGGTCGATACTGCAACCGAAAACTGGGTCTTGCGAACAGTTGATGATGCCTGGTCCTCCTTGCGGCGTGGACAGGATTACTACGACGAGGGCGCACTCATCTGGTTGCGTGCGGATACATTGATCCGCAAGCAGACCCAGAATCGTCATTCGCTGGACGATTTCATGCGGGGGTTTTTCGGTCAGAAAGATACGGATCCCATCGTCGCTCCCTATTCCCGCGACGAGGTCGAGGCCTCCTTATCGGCGATCAGTACATATGACTGGCACGGTTTTTTCGAGACACGCGTCTACCAGGTGAACAGCAAGCCACCCACCGACGGTCTTGAAGCTGCGGGCTGGCGGCTGGTGTACAACGCGACGCCCAATCGCCTGTACGCAGTAGCCCTTCCGGACAGTTATGACGCTGCCTACTCCATTGGGATGTACGTGAAGAAAGACGGTACGATCTCCGACGTCATGCCGGGGACCCCGGCCTACGACGCGGGGTTCGGACCGCATATGACAATTCTCGCGGTCGATGGCCGCGCCTATTCCACCGACGTGCTCAACGAATCGATCGCGCATCCGCGAAACGGCAGGATCTCTGTCATCGTTCGCAACTTCGACTCGGTGGAGACCCGGGAAATTCCATATGCGGGAGGCATACGTTATCCGCACCTGGAACGGATTCCTGGGGTCCACGACTATCTCAGCGAGATCATGACGCCGAGAAGCTACAAAGAACACTGAGCGTAAGTGCATCCAGCACGCGGCAAGGTTTCTCGCCCTACCGGCTGGGCTTTTTAGATGTTCAGTTGTGCGCCTCGGCTGGCTTCTTCTCCGCAGGTGCTGGTGTAGATTCGTGCGCGAAGTGCTGATAGTTGAGAATGGCGTTGAATACCAAGGCGTAGGTGCCGACGGTCTCGCCGCGATAGATCGGGTTGTTTCCAAACAGCAGCACGTTCCCCTGACCCAGATGCGCGTCCACTATGACAGCATGCTCGGCAATCGAGGACCCCTTGTCGAGAAGGCCGTCAAGCAAGAGACTCTTCCCTTCGGAGAAACGCAGGATAACCTCGGGCCGGCTCTGAACCGGAATCACGAGTGGGTTGTTGCGCGTCTGCTCCTCATCTAGGTGCGCTGGTTCCCATGGCTGCTGCTTCACGAGCGGTTCGGGTTTGACGATCGTTCTTCCCAGGGGCACGTCGCTGTCTTCAACGGTGCCGCGACCGGTTTCGCGTTTCGCATAGGGGTCCAAGGGGTCCGTCAAGGGATCCATCAAAACCCGACCCGGGTTGCGGCCGAGTATGCTGCTCACGTTGAAGGCCATCCCATTGGCACTGATGACAGGAACTCCGGACCCATAGCCAAAGGCGACCGGATGTTCGCTGCTGACGAACACCGTATTGAGCACTGAGCCTACGACGCGGGCGTCACCCTTGGGAGCAACGCTGACGCCCGGAGCAAGACCAGTTTCGATGGCGAACTGCGCGGTGTCTTCGGAGGTGATGAGAAGCCCGCCTTGCTCCACGAACTGTTTCAGATGTGCCAAACCTTCGTACCCCAAGCCGGGGCGAACGTCGGGCGTGCTGTCGAGAGCGCCAAGGTTCGGAGTCAGCTCGGATTTCTGCCACGGCATCGGATTGTTCCACATGGGAATGCCGTTGAGGATTTCGAGTGAGGAAGAACGGCCCACGGGCGCGAACACAACAACGTCGTACTTTTGTCGGAGATCCGGTTGGTTCGCGACCGTCTGCGTACTGATGTAATCGAAGGGCACGCCCAAGGTATCGAAGGCATAGCGCCACCAACCTTCCGTCTGCGTGCCAAGCCAAGTGTGCATGATGGCGACGCGCGGAGCAGTTACCGTGTGGGTCGGGACAGAAGGCTCTGCAGTGAGTCGAGTTGCGTCGAGCGCCAGATCTCGCAGGATCGCGCTGACTCGATCTTCGGGAGCGTTGGTGATCAGCAATGAGCCGGCTGCGAAGTGTTTGCCCTCGGCATCGAAGAATTTTTCCGAAACCTGTATGGTTGCGCCTTTGAGTTTGTATACCAGGGGGAGCAACGAAACCTGCCCGGTATTGGCAACGGCAAGCACACTGCCGGCGCCGGAAACTTTGCCGGCAAGGCTCGCTGGATCCTCCAGGCGCGTCATCTTTGACGTCAGGATCGAAGCATCGAGCACCCGCGCAACTTTCAGGTTGAAGAGGTGAGTGAAGGACCATCCAGTGTCGTCGTACGGATGCTTCTGTGGGTCGGCAGCGGCCCAGAACTGGCGATCGAGCAAGGCATCGGCGACGCGGGAGTAGGGCTGATCGATGCGGATGACAATGCTGCCGGCTGGGAAGGTCTGCTCCTTCGCATTGTCTCCCCGCTTTTCACCTGGAATGGTGGAAGTGACAGAGTCGGACAATTGTTCGACTTCGACATGCTGGCGCTTCAATACTTTGAGTAACTCAATCTGGCGATTCGTATCGGCTGGGTCGGCAGGAATCACATAAGCAGCGGGGCCCTCCAGCGATGGCTTCTGGACGGCGCGCTTGCTCTTGATGTAGTAGTTGTCGAGGAAATGGCGGGTGTTCTGCGAGAAATACGAAAGGGTCGATAGCAGAGCGCTCTCTTCGTAGTTGTTGTTGTCACGCTGCGACCAGTTCACCACGGGGAGCGGTGGATTCTGACGGTACCAGGTGCGCGAGTAATCTTCTGGGCGGAGGATGCGCTTCTCGGTGTCGGCGCCTCCGTTGCCGAAGGTTTCATAGAGGCGGCTGATGCCGTTGTGCATGCCAGCCAGGAACATCAGGTATCCAGGACTCCAAGTGTCGAAGTCCCCGTGGGTGAAGACTCCAGGCATGCCGAAGCTCTGCATCTGGGCGACATTATTCCAGCCCAGTTCCGCCCACTCGTCGGCGAGGACAGGGTCCGCCCAGGCATTGTAAGGTCCGTCTCCCACCGTGTTGTCGTAGAGAAATGGAACCGACTCGTGCAGGTCGTGCAACACCTGCGCATGCCAGGCGAGATAGGTGTCGAGAACGTTCCGGGTCAGGTCGAGAGTCATAGCCATGGCGTCGCGGTTGTTGTCGTGGGCGACGTAGTGGCCCCAGTAAAGAAGGCGCGGCCAATCCTGGCCGGGGTGGGCTTTATGCCACTTGTAGATATCGACCATGCGGTCGCGTCCATCGACTTCCACGACCGGAGTGATGAGCACGATCATGTGAGACCGGATGTACCTGATATAGGGCGCATCGTCAACGGCAAGACGATATGCGAGCTCCATCAAGGCAGTGGGGGCGCCAGTTTCGGGAGAGTGAATGGTGCCGGTGATGTAGTACACGGGCCAGGATTGGTCGACAAGCTGGCGGGCTTTGAGGTCGTCGAGGTTGATGGTGCGCGGATCGGCGAGCTGGGCCAGCCGCGCGTCATTTTCTTTCGCGCCAGCGAGAAGCTTGGGGTCGGCGATGGCGGCAGCGATCATTTCCCGCCCTTCCTCTGAATGGCCGATGGTGAAGACCTTCACCCGCGGACTGCTCGCCTCGAGAAGACGAAAGTACTTGTACACATCTTCCGCATAGGGAAGCATGTCGGGCGCGCCGGAGACGTCGCCGAGGATCTTGGCGGGTGTGGGCACCGTTTTTGACGCCGGAAGGTAGTCCACCAAGGGAGATATGAAGGAAGGATCAGTCGTGTATTTGTGAATCTGATCCGTGTATTGCTGATCGATAGGCTGCCGCGGGTCGCGAGAAAAGTTGGAGTTTAGTTGCTGGGAGAGAAGAGGTGCATTGGCGAAGAACAAGATGGAAGAGACGGTGAGAAATCCCAGTTTGGATCGGATCATTTTCCCTCGTTGTCGATTCGATTACTTGGGGTCCAAGTGTCACATAAAACGGCTATCGAGGGAAACACCTTGCGGACGGAGAGCCTTCGGGGCTTCTGGAAGTGAGGTGGCGGCGAGGTTACGGCTCACCCATCCCGATGATTTGCGGTTGGGCTGCGTGGCAACCACGACCCGGTCCCTGCCTTCCTTCTTCGCGCGATAGAACGCGGCGTCCGCAGCTTCGATCAATTGTTTGGGACTCGTGCCGTGCCGGGGAAGCTCTGCCACGCCTAAAGACGCCGTGACCACTCGAGCGGTTGGCCCTGGTGCAGAACCGTCAACTCGCCGCAATTTGGAGCGGATACGCTCAGCGCGGGCCTGACTCACCTCTAAACTCGCCTGCGGGAGGATGACAAGAAATTCCTCACCGCCGAAGCGGCAAACGATGTCCTCGGCACGAACGCTCCTTAGCAGGGACGCAGCAGTCTCGCGCAGAACGGTGTCGCCGGCATCGTGTCCGTAGGTGTCGTTGAATTTTCTTGAAGTGATCCAGATCGAGCATGAGGACCCCAGGCCTTGCTCAGAGCGGACAGCGCGCCGGGTTTCGCGCTCGAGCATCTCTTCCAGATAGCGGCGGTTGTAGAGGCCGGTCAACGGGTCACGGATGGACTGGTTGCGCAAGGCTTTGCGCAAGCGGATGTTGGCGATGGAGCGGCCGATGCAGCGTGGTCTCCACTCAGGACGACATGCATGTGCCCGGTGCGGAGAGCCCAGCAGTCTTGCGGTCCAAATGCGTTGAGAATGCGTCTTTGACTTCGGAGCAACTCTGCAGCAGTTCCGCCATCTTGGCCAGGCTGGTGGCGCGATTCGAACGCTTGGTCAGTTCCCGTACCATGCGCTCGTTTTGCAGGTTCAATTTCTGCTGCACCAGGGTGCGCTCGCGCATCTCCGATTGCAAAAGCGTATTGGCTTCCATGAGCGCCGCGGTGTGTTGACGGATTTGCTCTTCCAGAACCTGCTGATTGCCAATCTGGTCATCGATGTCGGCACAGGCTCCGAACCACTTCACAATGGCCCTGTCGGAATTATGCATCGGTGTGGCGCGCACTAGGTGCCAGCGAAAACTCCCGCCGTGTTGAGCAGGCGGTATTCCATCTCGAACGACTCGCCGGTACGGCGGCATTTCTCCCAATTTTCGAGGGCCACGGGCCGGTCGTCGGGGTGGAGCGCGTTTGGCCAGCCCCACCCAAGGTCTGTGCTTCGGTGAACCCCGTCAGTTCATTCCAACGGCAGTTGCAGTAGTCGACGCCCATACCGGGACTCGCCGTCCACACGATTTGCGGCAGAGCCTCGGCCAGCGCTCGAAAGCGCATCTCTCCGTCATCGCGGAGACCGCTGCGCATCGCCCGCACAATATTCCGGAACGCCGCACTCAACGAACTGTGAGCACTGCGCGCGTACCTGATTGTGATCAGGGCAACTGCGGAGAACACGACCGCCACAAGAACGGCTACCAGCATGAAATCGTAATTTGCGTGAAGCATGGTCGATCTTGGGGCATCGCCCTCCGGGACCGATCGATTACACTGCGCGCAGAGCCAGCTCAGAGTCTTTTCCGCAGCTATCGGACCTGCTGGAGAACCTATCGGCAGTCCTGTGGCGTCGCTTGATTAGAAGTCAGTAAGAATTTCAAGTGGGAGTGCTGCGCGGGAAAATAAAAAGGACACGCAACGGAGCTACGTCCCCAAAAGAAGGCGCGGAATCAATTACGGGGTGGTGCTGACCGGCTTCACCGCTGCCTGATCGGCTGGCGCGGCCGGGCCGGCGATGAAGAACTTGTGGTCGTAGATATTGCGATAGATGCGTCCGGAAATTTCCGCGGCTTTGGGACCGAAGGTGGGACGTCCGCCCTGCAGGAAGACGACGACCACGACTCGTCCGACGCTCGTGTTGGCGTAGGAAGCGAACCAGCCGAAGCGAGTTCCTGCGTGCGAACAGGTTCCGGTCTTGCCGAGAATCTCTTCTTCGTTGAAGTTGAGGCGCAGGCTGCGGGCGGTGCCGTACTGCACCGCGCCAGCCATGCCGTCGGAAAGTTCGGGAATCACGGGAGCGATGTCGAGCTGGCGCTTTACGCGCGGCTGAAAACCTGCAACCTCTTCCGGAGAAGTCGGATGCTGCAGGTAGTAGAGCGTTCCACCGTTGGCGATCGCAGAGACCATGGCGCCCAGTTGCAGCGGGGTCATGGAAACGCCTTCGCCGAACGAGCACATCTTGCCCACGCCGCCGAGTTTGGTGGGAATCGCTTCATCGGGATAAGTGCCGAGCTGTTCGCCTGCGATGTCGTATCCCGCGAGTTCGCCGAGTCCATATTCGTGGGCGTAGTAGGCGACTTTCTCAAAACCGAGTCTGCGTCCGAGGGCCTCGAAGTAAGCGTTGTTGGAGTGCGCGATGGCGGTGGTCAGATTCATCCGGCTGCGGCCACCGAGGGCAACTTCGGTTTCTTTGGAGACCAGCCCTTCGCTCAGCGCCGCCAGTGCAACAGAAAGTTTGATGGTCGAGCAAGGCTGCGCGCCGCTCGACAGAGCCAGCTTCTGGTTCACCATGGCCAGCACGCGTCCGCTGGTGGGTTCGATGGCGACGACGGTACCGTTCATGTTGCCGAGCGCGTCAATCGCGGCCTGGCGAACCACTGGATCTTCACCGGTCGTGATGTCGCCAGCCGTAATGTCCTCGGCGAACGAACTCATGCTGAAGCGCTCGTGATAGCGATGGCGGCGGGTGCTGACGGACACCGAAGTGACCGGTCGCGCTGCGGCTGCGCGCCAAGTGATGCAGGCGGCGCCGCGTGTGCTGGGTTTCGCTGATCTTCTGCGATTTCGATTTTGTCGCGGTGTGCGTGCTGGTGTTGATATGCGCCGCGAAACTCACGCCGCCAGAGGAAGACAGGTCAGCAGGGCCATGAACAGACGAAAGAGGCTCGTTCTCTTCGACATCTTGTTGATTTCACTCCCCGGACGGTATACCTAGTTTCGATGCACGCAGGGTGCCAGCGGGTGGTAACCCGGCCAGATCACTCAACTTCGCTGATAGTACGAGACTTACTCCATTTCTGGCAACGGAAAAGTTTAGATTGCTAGAAACATTAATTTTGATTTAACCCGTTTCGAAACAAAGCCATACATCGGGATTACCTCCGGCCAGACCCCTTCAGTAACGCGTTACCCGTTACTGGAAAGGTACTTCCCCCATGTGAAAAGTTTTTCCTACGTTCGACCGATTCGATTCGAAGTGCCACTGCGCTCACTCGACGAAGTTGCGCGCAAGATTTTTTCGACACTACATCACTTCGTTGCGCTTGCGCAGGAACGCCGGCACGTCGAGATCATCCTGCTGGAAGTTGGTCACAACGGCGCTTGTCCGCATGCTGTCGAGTGAAATCACTTCGGCGGCAACGTGCTCGGAGGCGTGCGACACGGGCGCCGGGTGCATGTCATCGACGTAGGCGCGATCGTCCGTCAAGTCGTCTTCGGGGACACTCGACTCCATGATGTGCCTGGGTGGCTCGGGAATGAAGTCCCGCGATCCACGGTCTTCGGGAAACTCCATAGCGTCCTCATGCGCGGCGGCGAAACGACGTGCGGACTTCCGGCACGCGGTGGCGCGGACGTGGGAGCCTCGCGGAATCCGGTGGCGATGACGGTGATCTTGACCGCGTCCTTCATCTTCTCGTCCATGACGGCGCCGAAAATGATGTTGGCATCTTCGTGCGCAGCGCTCTGAATGATCGAGCAAGCCTGCTGCACTTCGGCAAGTTTGAGCGACGTCGATCCAGTGATGTTGATCAGGATGCCGCGGGCGCCGTCGATGGCTCCGGCTTCGAGCAGCGGCGAAGCGATCGCCTTCTGCGCGGCTTCGATGGTGCGCTTGGCGCCGCTGGCCGAGGCCGTGCCCATGACGGCGTATCCCATGCGCGCCATGATGGTCTTCACGTCAGCGAAGTCGCGGTTGATGATGCCGGGGATGGTGATGATGTCGGAAATTCCCTGCACGCCCTGGCGAAGAATGTCGTCGGCGATGCGGAAGGATTCGAAGAAGCCAGCGTCTTCGGCAACCGCCAGCAGTTTTTCGTTGGGGATGACGATGGTGGTGTCGACCGACTCCATCAGTTCGGAGATGCCGCGCTCGGCCTGCGCATGCGGCGTTTGCCTTCGAACGAAAACGGCTTGGTGACGACGGCGACCGTGAGCGCGCCCATTTCGCCGGCCAGCGACGCGATGATGGGCGCGGCGCCGGTGCCGGTGCCGCCGCCAAGTCCGGTGGTGACGAAGACCATGTCGGCGCCTTCGAGAGCTTCGATGATCTTGTCGGAATCTTCGAGCGCGGCTTTGCGTCCGACTTCCGGATTCGCGCCCGCGCCCAAGCCGTTGGTCAGCTTCACGCCAAGCTGCAGCTTCACCGGCGCGTGCGACATGCGCAGCGCCTGCAAGTCGGTGTTGGCGACGATGAACTCGATGCCCTCGACGCCGGCATCGATCATGCGGTTAACCGCGTTGCCGCCGCCTCCACCTACGCCGATGACTTTAATCTTGGCGTCGTTGCGGGCCTCTTCGTTGAAGCTGATGCGAATGGAATCGTTTGCTCATATTTTGTCCACCTAATTTGAAATGCAAAACCGATCAACCACGAAGGGCACGAAGGTTCACGAAGGAAAACAAAAAGAAGCCTTCGTGATACTTCGTGTCCTTTGTGGTTTCATTACGCTCCCTTACCCACCAACAGCGCTTTCAATCTCGATCCCCAGCGATCTTCCTGCAGGCCGCGCGCGATGCGGGCGCGCTGGCCGTAGTTCACCATGCCCAGCACTGTCGCGAACTCTGGCTCGGATAACGTCGACGGCATCTTAGCCAGCGGGGCTGGCCAGGAGAGGCGCACCGAGCGACGCAGCACTGACTCCGCGACGTCAAAAATTCCGGGCAGGCGCGACGCGCCTCCGGTGAGCACGATACCGGCGATGCAGACATCGAACATGCCACTCTGGCGCAGGCTCTCGCGCATCATCTCGAACAGTTCGCGGGCACGGGGCTCCAGAATTTCAGCAACCAACCGCTGAGGCATCAGCCGCGAAGGGCGGTCGCCGACGGACGGAACCTCGACTTCATTGCCTTCGGGAATCAGCGTGACGATCGCGTTGCCGTAAATCTTCTTGATCTTTTCCGCCTCGGCGAGCGGAGTACAGAGCCCAACCGACAGATCGCTGGTGAAATGGTCGCCACCCACTGGAATCACTCCGGTGTAGGCAACAGCACCCTGCTGGAAAACAATCAGTTCGGTCGAGCCCGCGCCGATGTCGGCGAGGCATACACCGAGTTCGCGCTCGTCGTTGCGCAGTACAGAATCGGCGGCGGCCAGAGGCTCGAACACCGTGTCATCGACGTGCACGCCAGCGCGGTTCACGGCAGTGATCACATTCTGTGTGGCGCTGGTCGCAGCGGTCACCATGTGGACGCGGACTTCGAGACGCGCCGCCATCATGCCCAGCGGATCGTGCACTCCAGACTGATCGTCGAGAATGAATTCCTGCGGCAACAAATGCAGAATCTCGCGATCGGCGGGCAACGGGATGGCGCGGGCGCGATCGACGGCCTGCTTGATCTCGTCGCGTCCAATTTCGCGCGGACGCGTGCCGAGGCTGATGCCGCCGTGGCTGTTGATGCCGCGCACATGCGCTCCGCCGATGCCGACGATGGCATGCTCGACCGCCGCCCCGGCGACGTCTTCCGCGGCCTCGACGGCTTTCTGAATCGCAGCCACTGCCTTGTCGAGTTCCACGATCACGCCTTTGCGCGAGCCGCGCGATTCGGCCACACCGTGCCCGCGATAACGCAGGCCGCTGTCGGTCATCTCGGCCATCAGCGCACAGGTTTTGGCGCTGCCTACGTCGATCGCGGTAAGAAAACTTCCCTGCTGGTTCCCCATCGTCTTATGAATTCCTCAACGTCATTCGTAATTCGATCCGCATTAATCTGAACTCGCATTGGCTTGCTGCTTTGCAATCGCCGCACTCGGCTTCGGAATCGTCGGATGCACGGGCGCGGACAACGCCGGCTTTTTCGCTTCCGGCTTCTGCGCCGTCCCATGCGTGGCGGCAGCGACGGTTTTCGAACTCGATGCGGGAGCCTTCGCTGCGACCTTCTTTGCGGCAGGCGCTTTGGCCTTCGCCACCGTCTTCTTCGCCTTCGGCTTGGCCGTTGGCTTTTTCGCAGCCGCCGACTTCGGATCGAGTTTCTTCTCGGTCAACTCAAACGCCGGCTTGGGAAGAGTGCTTGTCATGCGGATTGAGGCGCGTAATCAGCGCCGCAGGCTTCACGCCCGCGGCCGCCGCTGCCTTCGCCGCCGACGCGGCCAGCGCCGGCTGCTTGGGACGGCCTTCCATATCCGGATTGACGATCACCTGATTGTCGTAGCGCAGGTTCACCGACTCCAGCTTCTGAAATTGCTGGCGCCACTCCTGCACGTGGCTCACGTAAGTTTTGTAGCGCTTCAGATAATCCGACGAACCGAGTTCGACCAGCACGTCGCCGGCCGGATCATTCACCCGCACTTTCAAGTTCTCGAGATCGGAGAGATCCACTTCGCTCAGGTCCTGCGAGTAGCGCGCGCCGCCGGAATCCAGTTCCTGCACCAGTTCGTTGTAAGCCTTCATGCGCGGAGCCCGCGTGGAAAGCGGCTCGCCGGGATTCATCCCCAGAATTACCGGGAAGGAATATTTGTGCTTCTGCGGCAGCTCCATCAGCGTTCCGCCAGCATCGATCAGCGAAATTCGCGGGCCAACGCGGGCGAAGGCCACGGGAGTGCGCTCGTGAATTTCAACTCTGAGGCGGTTGGGCACGAAGCGCATCACGCTGGCCGATTCGACCCACGGAATCTGTTCGAGTTGCGCCTTCTGCTGCGCCAGCGGGATGAAGAAAATGTTGCGGCCAATGTCGGCGCCCATCACTTCCATGATTTGCGCCTTGGTCACGTTCTGCATGCCGGTAACGTCGATGTTGTCGCTCGAGTCGACGCGGAAGCGCCACGAGCGCTCGCCGTATTCATACAAGAGCGGCGGCGGCGATGGCGGCAACGCACAGAACCGCGGCGGCGATCGACGCCCACAGCAGGCGGCTGGCAGTTTTCTTGGGAATTGAGCTGCGGCGGGCGGAGACACGCTTTTGCCCGCGCAGGAAGGGGATTCCTCGTCTACATCCAGATCGACCAGGCGCGCATCGTCTAAGCTCTCGCTCGCGCGCGGCTCGGGAGCCGGCGCTGGGTGGGTACAACTCTTCCTGCAAGATGGTGCCGCTGGATTTCCGCGCCATCAGTTCAGGTCAGTTGTCGTGAGGAATCGCTGAGCTTTCTCAATATAGCTTCATTTCTCGAAATGAGATAGACAAAAAATTAGAGGATTTGCACAGGCAGGAACCGGATTGGGTACGGAGGGTGACACTCGACGGACGAGGCGGCCGTCGCCACATGATCAGATCAAAAAAAGGGGGCGCGGCTGGTAGTCCACGCCCCGTTTGCCGGGGAGGCAAAGTTCCAGGAGGAATTGCTAATCTCGCCCGTTAAACCGGACCGGTCGTACTGGTCTCGACATGAATCTGTGGCATCGGTGGCATCTTGATCACCGGCATCCGCGGAACGTTCACGCGGATCCGAGGACAAACAACAGGAGCCGAAACTCTGACGGCGACCGGAGCAAAAGCCGCAGTGGCAATCTTGATATGGGCTGCTTGCCTGGCTACCTGAGCTTCAATCCGCGCCCGGTTCGCCTCCAACCTCGCCAACTGGCGTTGTTCGCGGGCCGACATAACATCAAAACGTTCTACAGCTGTTTCGGAGCCCGCGATCTTGGTCTCGACTCGCGCCAAGGTCGTCGTGAACGGGCAAGACGCGGTCTCGGGCTGAGCCGTCAGCAGTCGCGCCTCGGCCAAGAACTGGTTGGCATGCCCCGAAACCTGCGCCAGTACAGCGGTCGAGCGCTGCTCGACGCGGTCCGCGATCTGGTGCGCCCACTGCAAGCCGCCACTGTGATAGCTCGCATTCAATCCGGCCGCCAGGACTGCCGCGACCAGCCATCCCCAAGCTTGTGTCATGTTCTTCATGGCCTTAACCCCTTATGGCTGATAGACGAAGGGCTGCAAAATCCGTTAGCAAGGGAAGATACGAGAATGGAGGTGGGTTAGTTCCCGGCGTAAGTGTCCACCTGAGTGCAAACGAGATTTTTCGCTAATTGACCGCCCACGTCACGAAATCCACGTCGAAGCGGTGCCAGCCACAACCCACTTGCCTGCTGTTTTTTGCATGTAAACGAATTTGCCTTCACCGCACAATCCGCACAGATGCTCGGTGTCGAAGAATGCCGCGGTCAAGTCGCGACTAAACGCAACACGCGAAAACGTCAACGCTCCGTAGCTGCGCAGAAAACGCTCAAAAAACGCCGGTAGTGGGTAGAGTTTCATTTCCCCTTCTGGGGCTAGTTCATAGCGCGCAGGCAATTGGAATTTTCGTTCCAGCGACACGTCCCTCAGGTTTGCAGCCCAGAACTCAAACACCAAGGAGCGATTCAACCGTTGAATGTTCGCCTTAGCATGGCTGGTACTTAGAACGAGAGACCTGTATTGTCTGAATTTGTTTGAATTGACCATCGGCAGAGAAAAAGTCGTTTTTGCCGCTATCACAACCATCCCTTCGCGGCTCCTCAAATCGGGCGAATCCCCCGTTATGTTCGTCTCGATGTATGAGGACAGCACCGCATACTGTTCAGCATCGGCGGAGTTGGGACTAGGGCGCAGGGCGAGATGAACTACTAGCGCAGAAACAATGGCCAGACCGAACACAGCCAGCAGCCATCGCAGAAACCGAAGCGGGCGCTTCATACATGTAATAGACACCGCACCGGCACGATTGGCAAGAACAGGTCCTTTACACGAATCGACCAACCCGTGATCGTGTGCTGGTCAAACCCGGTGGTAAGGCTAGCTCCGCGCTTGCGCCGCTCCCCGTTCCTTCAGCTTCTCCAGAATCATCGGTCCAAACTGCGAGACGCTGCCTGCGCCCAGGGTCAGGATCATGTCGCCGTCTTGCGCAACGGCCGCCGCTGCATCCACGGCATCGGCGGGAGAACTTGTGTACCGGCCATTCTTCGCATTTCTCTCGCGGATGCGCTGCGCCAGGATTTCTCCCGTGACTCCTTCGATGGGCTTCTCGCTGGCGGCGTAAATGTCGAGGACGAAGAGCGAATCGGCGTCGTCGAAGGCTGTCGTGAATTCTTCGATCAGGTCGCGGGTGCGGGTGTAGCGGTGAGGCTGGAAGATGACGTGAATCTTTTGAAAACCGCACTGGCGCGCTGCAGCCAGCGTCGCCCTTATCTCGGTGGGATGGTGTCCGTAGTCATCGATCACGCTTACGCCCGCCGCGCGGCCGCGCAACTGGAAGCGGCGGTCAACGCCGCGGAACTGATCAAGCGCCGTGCGGATTGCGTCGACGCCGACATCGAGGCCGATGCCCACGGCAATCGCCGCCGTTGCGTTCAGCACGTTGTGCACTCCGGGCACGTGCAGAGTGAACTCGCCCAGATCGTGATTTTTGTACGTGACGCGGAAGCGGCTGAGGGGTCGGGAATCGCTGGACGGAGCTTCTTTCCGCGCATCGAGTTTGATCAGAAAAGCGGAGCCCGCGCCGGTGCCATAGGTCAGAGTGCGGCGCTGCACCTCGGGCAACAAACGACGCAGCAGTGGATCGTCATTGCAGGCAACGATCATTCCGTAGAACGGCACACGATCCATGAACTCGAGAAACGTTTTCTTCACGTCGCGCATGTTGCGGTAGGTGTCCATGTGCTCTCGGTCGATGTTGGTGACGACCGAGAGTATGGGCGACAGTTTGAGAAACGAGCGGTCGCTCTCGTCGGCTTCGGCGACCAGATAGTGTGACTTTCCCAGGCGGGCATTAGAGCCCATGGCGTCGACGCGACCGCCGACGACGACTGTGGGATCAAGGCCGCCGGCAGCCAACACCGACGCCACCATGGAGGTCGTTGTAGTCTTGCCATGCATGCCCGCGATCGCGATGCCGTACTTCAGCCGCATGAGTTCGGCCAGCATCTCGGCACGCTGAATGACCGGAATGTGGAGGTTGTGCGCTTCGGTGACTTCGGGATTGTCGGCGGAGATGGCAGAACTGGTCGACGACCACTTCGGCACCGGCGATATTTTCCCCACGATGTCCTTCAAAGGTCGTCGCCCCCAGGCTCGCCAGTCGCTGGGTCACCGAGGAACTTTTCAGGTCGGAGCCGGAAACTTTATAGCCGAGATTGAGCAGCACCTCGGCGATCCCGCTCATGCCGATGCCGCCGATGCCTACGAAATGAATGCGCTGAATTTTGGCGAACATAAAGTCAACTTCCTCACCACGGATTCACAAGGGATTAACGCGGCTCTCCCCGGCTCATAGAGCGCCCTACCAGCCTCATTCCGACTCCCCCCAAAGCCATCCCCAACACGGGGCTCGCCCCTATGAGCGTTTGCTGAATAGACGAGAAAGGCCCGAAGTTCGGCTCGGCGTTGAAGATATACACGAAACACACCAAGCCGGCCACAGAGAGCGCTAGTCCCAAGATGGCTAAAAGCGCCCCCAATCACGCTGACACGCTCTCCATTCCTGCCAGTCTCGCTGCCATTGCAGCGATATCGCCTGCGGCGTTCGGATGCGCCAACTCCCGGGCCGCGTGGCTCATCTGCTGCAGGCGCTGCGAATCCTGCAGCAAAGCCGCGACCGTTTCCGCCAGCCAGACGCCTTCGAGCTTCGACTCTTCGACCACTACCGCCGCTCCATGGCGCGCCAGGGCTTCGGCGTTGACGCGTTGGTGATCGTCGGCCGCGCGCGGGAACGGGACAAAGACCGCGGGCTTCCCTGCTGCTGCGATTTCCGCGACCGTGCTCGCACCCGAGCGGCATACGACGAGATCGGCGCGCGCGAAGGCCGCCGGCATATCTTCAATAAACTTGAAGACTTCGGCAGACTCACCCAGACCACGGTAGGCCGCCAGCGCGTCATTATAGTCACGCTCGCCCGTCTGGTGAAGGATGTGAATGCCCGGCGCTTCCCGCTGCAGCACGGGCAGACAGCGAATCATCGCTTCGTTGATCGCGTGCGCGCCCTGGCTCCCGCCAAACACCAGCAGTGTTGGAGTGCCTCCGTGCTTGGGCGGAATCTCGAAAAACGCCTGCCGCACCGGCACGCCCGTCACCTCGGCACGACGAAAGTATTTTGCGGTTTCGTCAAAGTGCACGGCTGCGCCTGACACAAATCTCGCGACCATCCGATTGGCAAACCCAGGCACCACGTTCGGCTCAAAGGCCAGCGTCGGATTATGCTTGATCACAGCCGCCAGCATGGCCGGGCCGGAGGCGTATCCACCCACGCCGATCACGACATCGGGCGCGAATTCGTTGATCATGCGGCCTGCATCCCATATGGCGCGCGGCAGATCGAAAGCTGTCTTCAGCCGCGTGGTCAGGCTGACGTTTTTCAGCGCGCCCACACGCACGAGTTGTATAGGATATCCCGCGGCGGGAACGAGGCGATTCTCAATGCCACGGGCAGTACCGATGAACAGCACCTCGGCGCCGTAAGTTTTCTTGAGTTCATTGGCGATAGCCAGCGCGGGGATTACGTGACCGCCCGTCCCGCCGCCCGCCAGGATTGCGCGCATGAAGTGACTATAAAGGAATTGTTGATTGATGATTTTTGATTGTTGATTGAAAGACCTAAAGCTCCGGCAGACTGATGGAACCGTGGGTCTTTCAATCAACAATCAAAAATCATGAATCAGCAATCGTGGTTACTCCGCTTGCTTGGTGATATTCAGCAGCACGCCGACGCACGCCAGCGTCACGAACAATGACGATCCTCCGTAGGAGACCAGCGGCAGGGGAATTCCCTTCGTGGGCATCATGCCCAGTACCACGCTGATATTGATGAAGGCTTGCAGAACCACCATGCAGGTGATGCCCACGGCTAAGTAGCGGCCGAATAGGTCTTCCGTGCGCCAGGAAGCCCGCATGCCGCGCCACAGAAAGATGGCGAAGAGCGTGACCACGAAAATCGCGCCCACCAAGCCTAATTCCTCAGCAGTTACGGCGAAGATGAAGTCCGTGTGCGGCTCGGGCAGATAGAACAGCTTTTGCTTGCCTTCCATCAGGCCCGTGCCGGTCACGCCGCCTGTGCCCACGGCGATCAACGACTGAATAATGTGGAAGCCGGTCTTCTGGCTGTCGGCATAAGGATTCAGAAACGCCATGATGCGGGCGCGGCGGAAGCTCACGTGAAAAATCAGAAAGTACAGCGGCACCAGCGACGCTCCAAATGCGTACGCGAAATAGCGCATGCGCATGCCGGCAACGTACAAAATGCAAGCAGCGATTCCGGCGCAGGCAATGGCGGTGCCCAGATCAGGCTGCAACACGATCAGTCCCAGACATACCACCACGGGCGCAGCCGCCGGCAGAAGCGTGTTGCGCACGTCGTCGATGGTCTTGGCGCGGCTCTCCAGAAAATATGCGAGAAACAGAATCAGCACCGGCTTGGCCAGCTCCGAAGGCTGAAACGAAAATCCGCCGGCATGAATCCAGCGATGCGTGTTATGCGAGCGGTCGAGAAAGAAAACGGAAATCAGCAGCAGCGTGGTGAACCCCATCAGCGAAAACACCAGCGCAGGATGCTTGTAGCGGCGATAGTCCACGCGCATGGTCACGACCATGGCCATAAGCCCCGCCACGGCCCAGATCAACTGCTTCGACAGGAAGGCGTACTCGGAACCGAAGCGCTCCCGGGCCATGACCGCCGAGGCCGAGAACACCATCACCAGGCCGAGAAACACCAGCAGCATGGTCACGGTAAACAGCCAGCGATCGACACTCACGCGCTTTGCCATGGGAACTTCATTTCACCACGGAGTCACGGAGACACGAGGAAAGATTTTTGGATTGTTGATTTTTGAATGTTGACTGTTTTGGTTCGGGCGACACGTCATCATTCTGACCCTACCCCACATTGTCATCTTGAGCGAAGCGAAGGACCGGTGCACTTCCCGACGGCGCGGTGAATGGCTAAAAGTGCATAGATCCTTCGCGGCCAAAATCGCCGCTCAGGATGACAAGGCAGGATCACAAGTTTGGAAGAAGGCTACGACTTCACTGTGTCGTTCGCCAATGACCGCACGATTTCCTTGAACACCTTCCCCCGGTGCTCGTAGCTCTTGAACTGATCGAAGCTGGCGCAGGCGGGGGCGAGCAGAACCACATCGCCCTGCTGCGCGACGGCATTCGCTTTGCGGATGGCGTTCTCCAGAGTCTCGGCGCGCACGACCTCGGGGCCCTTAATCTGTGACTCGATCTTTGCCGCCGCCGCGCCAATCGTGTAGACGCGTTTCACGCGCTGGCGGAGCAGGTCGTTGAGGACGGTGTAGTCGCTGCCTTTGTCCTTTCCGCCGAGAATCAGGTGGGTGTTCGCGGGGAACGACTCCAGCGCCTTGATGGTCGCGTCGACGTTGGTGGCTTTCGAGTCGTTGTAGTAGTCCACTCCGCGGATCGTCGCCACATATTCCAGCCGGTGCTCGACGGCCTTGAAGTCGCACACGGCCTGACGGATTTTCTCGGGGGCGCAGCCCATGAGCACGCCGGTGCATACCGCGGCTAGCACGTTTTCGAGGTTGTGCGCGCCCTTCAGTGGAATCTCGGAGACTTGCATGATCTCGTGCTGCCGCCCGGCAGCGTCGCGGAAGACGATGTTGCCGTCGCGCACCCACGCGCCTTGCTGCACCTCTTTCTGGCGACTGAACCAGAAGACCTGCGCGTGCGTGCGCGAACCCATCGTCGCGGCGGTGGTGTCGTCGGCATTGAGAACGGCGCAGTCGCTTCCCTGCTGATTTTCGAAGATGCGGGCCTTCGCGTCGGTGTAGATTTCAAACGTGCGGTGACGGTCGAGATGGTCCGGAGTGATGTTCAACACGACCGCAACCTTCGGGCGGAAAGTCTGGACCGTTTCCAGTTGGAAGCTCGAAATTTCGAGGACGATCACCGTCTCCGGCTTGGCGCGCTCGGCCAGCGAAATCGCGGGCGTGCCGATATTGCCTCCGACCAACGCGGGAAAACCTGCGGCCGTGATGATTTCGCCCGTCAGAGTGGTAGTCGTGGTCTTGCCGTTCGATCCGGTGATGGCGACGATGGGACCCGGTAGAAACTGTGCAGCAAGTTCAATTTCGCCAATCACGGGTTCGCCGAGTGCGCGCGCCTGCACCAATTTCGGCGCGTCCACGGGAACGCCGGGACTCACCACGATCAGGTCCTGTCCGCGAAAGGTGCGGTCGCCGTGGCCTCCGGTCTCGACGGTGATGCCGTGATCGAGCAGCACGGGAATTTCGTTGCGCAGCTCGTCGCCGCTTTTGGTGTCGGAGACCGTTACCTTCGCGCCGTGGGCTTTCATGAACAGAGCGGACGCGACCCCGGATTTGCCGAGGCCGACCACCAGCACGCGTTTCCCGTTCAGTTCCATTTCAAGTCAATTGTTGATTTCTGATTGTTGATTGTTAACTGAAGCACCAAGTCACGAGCGTACGCCAAAAGATTTTCAATCAACAATCGGAAATCAGCAATCAACAATTCTTAGCGCAGTTTCAGTGTCGTCAGCGCGAACAGTGCGAAGATCAGCGACGCGATCCAGAAGCGCACGATGATCTTCGACTCCGACCAGCCCAGCAGCTCGAAGTGATGATGCAGCGGCGCCATCTTGAAGATGCGCTTCTTGCGCAGCTTGTAAGAGCCAACTTGCAGGATCACCGAGACCGCCTCGATCACAAATACGCCGCCAATGAAACGGCAGCAGTAACTCCTGCTTGATGATGACGGCGACCGTGCCGATGGCGCCGCCCAGGGCCAGCGATCCCACGTCGCCCATAAACACTTCCGCGGGATGCGCGTTGTACCAGAGAAATCCGATTGACGCTCCGACCATCGCCCCACAAAAAATCGTCAACTCGGCCACCTGCGGCATGCGTTGGAGTTCCAGATACGTCGCAAACGTCGCGTGGCCGCTGACGTATGTCAGCACCGTCAGCGCGCCCGCTGCGATCACCGTACAGCCGATCGCCAGTCCATCGAGGCCGTCGGTGAGATTCACCGCATTGCTCGAGCCCACGATCATACAGAGTCACGAAGACCATGAACGGCAGGAAGGCGAGAGGCCAGACATGCGGAAAATGTTCCCAGCTCTGCACCACCAGATCGGGATGGTACTGCTTGAAAAACGGCACGATCAGCTTGGTGGAATACATCCCGTAGGTCTGCATGGCGATCAGCATGGAGGCGATCACGATGCTGGTGGCGATCTGCAGTCCCAACTTGGCGCGCGCGGTCAGGCCGAGATTGCGGCGATGCGCGACCTTGCTGTAGTCGTCGGAGAACCCAATCGCCGCGTATGCGCAACGTCGAAAAAACTGCGATCCACACGAAGCGATTCTCAGATCGGCCCATAATAACGTGGGGACGACGATCGCGATCACGATGAGCAGTCCGCCCATGGTCGGCGTGCCGGCTTTTTTCTGATGAGCCTTGGGACCCTCCTCGCGAATGTATTGCCCAATCTGGAATTCGCGCAGGCGGCCAATGACCAGCGGCCCCACGATCAGCGCGGTGAACAGAGCGGTGAGGCTGGCGAACGCCGTGCGGAACGTGACGTAGCGAAAAATGCGGAACGGCGCAACGTAATGTTGCAGCTTGACGAACAACAGCCAGTAGAGCAATCAGCCTCCGTCCTTCGCAGTAGTCAGTGCTGCGTCGCGCCGCGCCTTCCACGTTTCCAGCGCCTTCTCCAGCTTCACGCCGCGCGATGCCTTCAACAGCACCACGTCGCCGTCGCGCGTCTCGCGGGCCAGCCATTCGCCGGCTTCCTCGGGTGTCGCCACGAACTCCGCTTGCGTTCCCTGCCTGCCGCGCGCCGTCGACCATCGCCTGCGCCAGCCCGCGCACGCCGATCAGAACATCGATCTTCTTCTCGGCAACGTGCTGCCCCGCGGCGCGATGCATCTCTTCACCGGCCGGCCCGAGTTCCAGCATTTCTCCCGCGACCACAATGCGACGCCCCGCCTTCATCGCCGCAAGCGCATCGACCATGGCACGCAGCGCCTTCGGATTGGAATTGTAGCAATCGTTGATGACCGTGATGTTACCCAGTTGGAGAACCTGCCCGCGCTTGTCGGGCGGCGCGAGAGTCAGCCAGCGCGGCGACGGCTTCCGACGGCCTTCAGCCCGCGAGCCAGACCCACGGCCACGGCAGCCAGCGCATTCAGAATGTTGTGCTCGCCGACCAGCGGCAAGCGCGCATGCTCGCGCACTGCCGGCGATCACCACGTCAAACTCCGATCCCTCCGCGCCGCGGCTGTGCACATTCTCCGGCCGCACGTCGGCTGTGGCTCGCGTCCCGTAGGTGATCACCTTGCCCTTGAAGTCGCGGCCGAACTGCGAAACGTATTCGTCGTCGGCATTGAGCACAGCCGTTCCGCTGGCGGGCAGCGACTCAATCAATTCGTACTTCGCCCGCGCAATTCCAGCGATCGAATCAAAAAACTCCAGATGCACGGGAGCAACGTTGGTGACCACGCCAATCTCGGGCTGCGCGATTTTCGCCAGCGCGCGAATCTCGCCCGCATGCGACATCCCCATTTCGATGACCGCGACGTCATGCTCCGGTTCCAATTTCAAGAGCATGAGCGGCAGGCCGAAATGATTATTGAAGTTGCCTTCGGACTTGAGCACGCGAAAGCGCGCACTGCAGAACGTGCGCGATGGCTTCCTTGGTCGTCGTCTTCCCCGCCGAACCGGTGACGCCCACCAGCGGCTTGCCCCAAAGTTTCCGCACCGCGGTCGCCAGGGTTTGCAGCGCGACCAGCGTGTCGTCGACGGCCAGCAGCCGAGCCTGATCCGCGATAACGGTCCAGTTCGATCTTTGCGCACGACTGCCGCCACCGCTCCTTTTTCCAGCGCCGCGCCAACATAATCGTGGCCGTCGAGACGCTCGCCTCTGACCGCAAAGAAAAGTTCTCCGGCGCAGATCGTGCGCGAGTCGATGGAATAGCCTGTGCGCACTGTCCTCGCGCGGAAATTCGCCCGCCGCAGAAATAAACTCCGCGATTTTCGAGAGCGGCAGCTTCATGCTCTGATTCCTGCCGCAGCAGCCGGCTCGCATTCAAATCCCGCGGCCCGCAAGGCCTCGCGCGCCACCTCGACGTCGTCAAAGGGATGCGATCCTTCGCGCGTGACCTGCACCTTCTCGTGCCCCTTGCCGGCCAGCAACACAATATCTCCCGGCCGCGCCTCGCTGATCGCCAGCGCAGATCGCCTTGCGGCGATCGACTTCGACGGTATATTTCACGCCAGTCCTCTGCAGGCCAACGAGCGCGTCATTAATGATCGCCCGCGGATCCTCGCTGCGCGGATTGTCGGAAGTGAGCACCACAAAATCGCTGCCCCGCCCCGCCGCCTCGCCCATCAGCGGACGCTTGGCGCGATCGCGATCGCCTCCGCAACCGAACACCGTCAAAACTCGCGCCGTTCCTCCACCGCGCGAGACAAACTCGCGGGCCAGCGCCGTGAGATTGCGCAGCGCATCGTCGGTGTGCGCGTAGTCGACGACTACCGTGAACGGCTGGCCGCAATCGACGCGCTCGAATCTTCCCGGCACATGCGTGAGCGACTCGACGCCCCGCGCAATCGCCTTGCGACTCGCAGCCTCGCGCATAGCATGCAGCCGCCGCGGCCAGAATGTTGTACACATTCACGCGCCCGATCAGCGGAGAGAAAATCGGAATCTTCTCCTCCTGCGGCGTGGCCATATCGAAGCGCGTGCCGCGCGGGTTGATGTCCACGTTCTCGGCGTGAAAGTCGCCGCGCTCCCAGCCATAGGTCAGCACGACCGCGCTGCGCTTGCGGCTGAACGCCGCCAGCTTCGCGCCATATTCGTCGTCGAGATTGGTCACGCACGGCGCGGGGCGCATCGGTGCCGCAGCCTTCGAACAGCACGCGCTTGGCGGCGAAGTATTCATCCATCGTCTTGTGATAGTCGAGGTGATCGCGCGTCAGGTTGGTGAACACGGCGACATCAAACGGCACGCCGAACACGCGCTCCTGCGCCAGCGCGTGCGAAGAAACTTCCATGACCGCATCGGTCGCGCCCAGGCCGAGCGCCTCGTTGAAAAGCCGCGCCAGTTCCAGCGCTTCCGGCGTGGTATGCGGCGCCGGATAAACCTTGCCCGCCACGTGATATTCAATCGTCCCGATCAGCGCGCTCTTGCGCCCCGCCGCCGTCAGGATCGACTCGATCAGAAATGCGGTCGTGCTCTTCCCGTTCGTTCCGGTTATTCCGGTAATCGCAATGCGCTCAGCCGGACGCTTGTAGAAATTCTCGCTCACGCGCGCCAGAGCCCGCCGCCCGTGCGGCACAACCGCCCAGGCCACGCCCTCGCGCGGCTTCTCGGTCGCTGAATCCGTGACCACCGCGACCGCACCAGCCTGAATCGCCTGATCGATGAAGCGGTTGCCGTCGGACGTTTCGCCGCGCATGGCCACGAACACACATCCCGGCTTGACCCGGCGCGAGTCGTATTCCACGCCACTGACGCTGGGGTCCCCGCTCTGGCTGAGAACCTCCGCGCCATCCAGCAGATGTTGGAAGGTCATTGCTGGGAATTATAGGCCACGCGAGAAATCGCAGGTTGCTGAAGCTGCTGGATGCGCACGTTGCCGGACTCGACGTTGTCAGCGACTCAGCAGCCGATTACCAAGGTCATTTTTCGCAGCTGCCGCCGTGCGCGCGCTACATTATTCTCATGAGCACCGGAACCGGCTCCGCCAAATACAAATGCGCCCAGTGCGAACAGTCCGAAAGTGCGTGCGAGTGCGAAAAATTCTGCTGCCTCTGCCAGTCCGTCATCGACATCCGCCTCTGCAACGACGGCCTCTTGTACTGCGAGCCCTGCCGCACCGCCTGCGAATACAAGACCGTCAGACTAGCCACGACTCGCGCGTGCGGTCGGTCATTACTTTCCACTCGACGTGCCGCTTTATCTGCAATGCCGTTTCTGCAGTGAATTCGGTCCTTTGCGCGACTGATTTCCTTGCTTCGCGTTGCAAGCTGACAGTACTCGACGCATGCCTCACAATGATTTGGCAGCCCGCGCTCCTCTTGAGGGACAATAGTTTGTTTGCCCTTTGTAACTGTTTTCTGCCTTTTTTAAGGAGATCCCCATGGCTACCACGATGCACGTCAGCGACGTCGCCGAGTTGCTGAGCGAAGGCCGGACGCATTTCAATCTTTCTCCGGCAGTGCTGGTGGAGCACTCCATCCGCCGCAACGAAGCCAAACTGGCGGCCAACGGGGCCATCGTCGGATACACCAATCGCACCGGCCGCTCCCCCAAAGACAAGTTCATCGTCAAGGACGAAACCACCGCGAACACGGTCGCGCTGGGGCGCAGTCAACGCGCCGTTCGAACCGGAAAAGTTTGACGCGCTCTACGAGCGCGTCATGGAACATCTGCGCGGCCGCGAACTTTTCGTGCAGGATCTTTTCTGCGGCGCCGATCCCGCCTACCGCCTGCCGGTTCGCATCGTCAACGAATACGCCTGGCACAACCTGTTTGTGCGGCAATTATTTCTGCGCCCCACCGCCGAAGAACTCAAGCACCATCATCCCGAATTCACCGTCATCGCCGCCCCCGAGTTCAAAGCCGATCCCAAGCGCGACGGCGTGAACTCCGAAGTTTTCATCCTGCTGAACTTCACCCGCCGCACCGTGCTGATCGGCGGAACTTCCTACGCCGGCGAAATGAAGAAGTCGATCTTCAGCATCATGAATTTCCTGCTGCCGCCGCGCAACGTGTTCCCCATGCACTGCTCGGCCAACGTCGGCCACAACGGCGTGAGCGCTCTCTTCTTCGGACTCTCCGGCACCGGCAAGACCACGCTCTCCGCCGATCCCTCGCGCGACCTGATCGGCGACGACGAGCACGGATGGAGCGCCGACGGCATCTTCAACTTCGAAGGCGGATGCTACGCCAAGTGCATCAAGCTCTCGAAGAAGAATGAGCCGCAAATCTGGAACGCGCTGCGCTTCGGCTGCGTGCTCGAAAACGTCACGCTCGATCCGCACACCCGCATCCCCGACTACAACGACGACAGCAAAACCGAAAACACTCGCGCCGCCTATCCGGTGGATTTCATCGAGAATGCCGTGATCCCCGGCATCGGCGGCCATCCGAAAAATGTCGTATTCCTCACGGCCGATGCTTTCGGCGTTCTGCCGCCGATTTCGAAGCTCACGCCCGAGCAGGCCATGTATCACTTCCTCTCGGGTTACACCGCGAAAGTTGCGGGCACCGAAGCCGGCGTGAAAGAACCTTCGGCAACTTTCTCGACGTGCTTTCGGATCGCCGTTCCTGCCCCTGCCTCCGAAGACCTACGCCGAAATGCTGGGCCGCCGCCTGCGCGAACACAACGCGCAATGCTGGCTGGTAAACACCGGCTGGCAGGGCGGACCCTACGGCGTGGGCAAGCGCATGGAGATTCCCCACACCCGCGCCATGGTCGACGCCGCCGTCGAAGGCGAATTGATCAAGGAAGAATTCGAAATCGAGCCCACGTTCGGATTCAGTATTCCGAAACGCTGCCACGGCGTGCCGCCGCAGGTGCTGAATCCCCGCAACGCCTGGCCCGACAAAGCCGCCTACGACAAAGCCGCCGAAGACCTCCGCAACCGCTTCGCCAAGAACTTCGAGAACTTCGACGCGCCGCCCGAAGTTAAGGCCGCCGGACCGAAGGCGCAGAGGTAGACCTCTTCCTCTGGACAGCATCGTCGGGTCACCGGGCTGAGCCTTGGCTGGACGGCCGAAGGCGGCCGTCCCCACATAAGTAGAGTGGGCATTTTGTGGAGACAGCAGCACGGCGGGGTTCTCTACAACGTCTCTAGTCGTCAGAAGCGCTCGATACGTGGGCACGGCGCCCGGTGATCACCACATCGAGCACAGCTGAAGGCGAAGAGGTAGTGTGGCTCCACCGGGCATCGTCCTAAGCGGAGTCGAAGACGCAGAAATCCCAAGGGAACAGAGCCTAGGCCTTCTTGATCAAGCGTGTAATCCAGATCAGGAACACCGCTCCAAGAATAGCGACGATGATTGTGCTGATGAAGCCTCCGGCCTGGAAGCCCAGGATGCCTACCAGCCAGCCTCCGACGACGGCACCGATAATGCCGAGGACTATATCCATGCCCACGCCGTAGCCGCCGCCTTTCATGATCTTGCCTGCGGCCCATCCGGCGATCAGTCCGACCAATACCCACCAAATCAAGTTTGAAATCATTTGGGATCTCCTGTACGGACGGAAGGAGACTATGGCGGGGGCGCCGGTCTGTCAAGCGCGCCTTCCTCGCGCGTTTCCTCGCGCCTTCCTCTCATCTCCGCGGCCCTGTGTTTAAATCAAGCTATGTTCGCCCGCAAGATTCGCGTCGAATATGAGGCTGACGGCCGCAAACTTCCCTGCCCGCTGAAGTGGCTCGACAGTTTTTCTATGCGCAACTTTACCAATGCCAGTGTTTTCGACGACACGCTTCCCATCGCCGACGGTCTGATGGAGATTGGCTCCGCGGTCCCCCTCGACCAGCTCAAGGACGCGATGGAGGACTGGTTTCGGCGGAAGGGATACCTGCCGAAGGACTCGCCTTTGTCACTAGTGGAGAACTAAGTCCCGGATCAGACTACCGGGAGTCGGTACTTCCTAGTATTGCAGCAAACGTCTGGACATGAGACAGTGCTTTCGGCGAGTACAGGCTTGTCAAGGAAGCTTCAAATCTCGTTGCAAAAGGTCGGTCGGGTGAGGGTTTTTAACACGTCAGAGAAGAACGACAACGGAGCGGGTAAAACGAGCTTCCTGTTTTCAATGGCTAGGCCAACCGTAAGGATGGCGAACGAGTTCCTAACCCCCAACAAGGAGGTGCTTTATGAGCTACAGAGTATTGCAGCTGTCCCCCCAATCAAGCACCCGCTTTACCCGCAAGAGAATTTCGGTCCAGGATTCCTGGAGAACTCCGTCAATCGACGGACTCGACATGGGGTCTCTGCAGTCATGGTTTGAATACGATTCGGAACTCGGCGAGAGTAACGCTGACGGCCACACCAACTGGGGTGCGATCTCAGGCTTGGCTCTCTCGATTGCGTTCAGCGCGAGTTTTTGGGCCGGAGTAGCGTGGATTGTCGGTCGCGTCTGGCGGTAGACTCCGTCTTTAAGATATGCGGAAATCGAACGGGGCGGAGCGCCAACCAGCGCAGGCCCCGTTTTCTGTTGCCCGTTACTTGTCGTACTGCAGCAGCGACATCACTTCATATTCTTTGAGCTTATCGCGACCCTTCAGGAACTCTAGTTCCACCACAAATCCCAAGCCGGCAATCCTCGGCGCCCAGCGAAGACCGCCAGTTTCGCCGTGGCCTCGGCGGTCCCTCCCGTAGCCAGCAGATCGTCTACGATCAGCACGCGCTGACCCTTCTGGATCGCATCTTTATGAATCTCCAGCGAGTTGGTGCCGTACTCGAGCGCGTAATCGTACTTCACCGTTTCCGCCGGAAGCTTTCCCGGCTTGCGCACCGGAACGAATCCGGCATTCAAGCGATAAGCCAGCGCCGGGGCAAAAATAAAGCCGCGCGCCTCCATACCCAGAACCAGATCGACGTCTCTCGCGAAATGTAATGCTCCGCCAGTTTGTCGATGAGCGTGGCGAAGCCGGTCTTGTCCTTCAACAGAGTGGTGATGTCGTAAAACAGAATCCCCTTCTTGGGAAAATCGGGAATCTCGCGAATCAAGTGCTTCAGTTGGTCGGCATTCATAGCCCGCAACGACGACGTGCATCTACCACGCTCCTTCAATGCGAAATGTACTGATTCCGGCGACCGGACTCGCTTCGGATACTTCGACCGCATCCACCCGAGCCGCGCGCGGCCCTTCGCGCAAGCGGCCATGCAATCCTGAGAGCTGGTCGCGAGTGCCCTGCGCCAGAACCTCCACGCTGCCATCGTGATTATTGCGCACCCACCCGGCGATCCCGAGGATGTGCGCCTCGCGCTCGACAAACCAGCGGAAGCCAACCCCCTGCACGCGTCCGCGTACGAAAAACCGCCGGGCCTCGATTGGCTTTTCAGTGGGAGTCATTTCTGAAACTTGCCATCCTGAGCGAAGAATCAGCCTCGCAGTCGAAGGATCCCGATAATCTCCAGTGTCCGTGGTCGCGCTTCGAGGGCTTCAATCGATTCTCTGGAAGAATACCCTGTTGCCCCTAGCGCCTGATACGGAGTAGGGATCCTTTGACTACGCGAGACCCTCGCTATTGCGATGTTTTTCGCTCCGCTCAGAATGACAAGAAACTTTACGCCCTCGACAAGTACGCGCCTTCCGAAGTATCCACCTTAATCTTCTCGCCTTCGTTGATAAACGGCGGAACCTGCACCACCAGCCCAGTCTCGGTCTTGGCGGCCTTGGTCACGCTGGAAGCGGTAGCGCTCTTCAGCCCGGGCTCGGTCTCAACCACGGTCAGGATCACGGTCTGCGGCAGCTCGATGCCAACCGCCTTGCCGTCGAAAAACTCCACTTTGATTTCGAGGTTGGCAATCAGGTAATCCACGGCATCGCCCAGAATTTCCTTGCTCAGGTGGGTCTGCTCGTAGTTCGCCGTGTCCATGAAGTAGTAGCTGTCGCCGTCGGCGTACAGGAACTGCATCTCGACTTCGTCCACGTTGACCTTCTCGATCGGGTCGGGCGAGCGGAAGCGGTGTTCGAACATGGCGCCGGTGCGCAGGTTGCGCAACTTGGCCTGAATAAAAGCGCGCAGGTTGCCAGGTGTGCGGTGTTCCACGCTGAAAACGGAATGCAGATCATTGTTGTGCCGAATGATCATGCCGGGACGAAGCTGGGTGGCAGGGATCGACATCGCTTGAAAAACTCTCCTTGTACGATTGCGGTTTGAAGCCGGCGGAAGACGGGCAGGCCCACAAGTTCCGCCACCAGCCTACTACGCGACGAAGGCTAAATTGTTATTTTACACTCAGCTGCGCCGAAAAGAAACCTTCCCAAAGCCGAACTCATCGAAGAGGAGCTCATTGCCGCGCCTCCGGATTGCTTTCGCCGAGTCGCTCAACTGAGACTAGAATGGCTTAGGACTGGAATCAAAGCGGGGCTGGTACCCCGCATAGCTCTTCGCGAATATGCCCGAACTTCCCGGGCGGAAAATTTGAGGTCTTCATCATGCGAATTGGACGTTATGAATCTTCAGAAAGCAGCAACGTCGGCACCGCAATCACCTTCCTCCTGATCGGTCTCGGCGCCGGAGCCCTCGCCGGCCTTCTGCTCGCTCCCAAAACCGGCAAGCAGATGCGCCGCGATCTGCAGCGCGGCTTCGAAGATGCCAAAGATACTCTGGGCGATTGGGCCGACGAGGCCAAAGGACCGCGTGCGCGACGCCAGTGACCGCGTCCGCGACGTCGCCAGCAAGGGTGTCGATCTGGCCGACCATCTGCGCGAAAAAGTCGAGCCCCTGCGCCGCGCCATCAACCGCGAGCTAAAAAGCAGGCGTCGGACCTCAGACGTCAGACCTCGAACCCTTAACGAGCTGGAGTCCGAGGTCCAACGCCCGCTCTTTCTCAGTACAGGTGGAAGTCCACCTGAACCGCAATCTGCGTCGCCACCGGCTGGCCATTGAGCGTGCCCGGACGGAAGCGCCAGCGGTTCACGGCTTCGATCGCCTTCTCGTCCAAGCCCATCCCCAGGCTTTGGCCCACGCGGATATCGTAAGGGTGCCCATCTTTTCCGACCACCAGCAGCAACAGCACGATTCCCTGCGCTTTTGACTTGCGCGCTTCGTCGGAGAAACTCGGCTCGGGATTAAAAATGACCTGCGGCACGGTCACACCTCACTGCCCGCCGGAAAAATTCCAGGCGGACCATCGCCTACTCCGGGCCCGGTTCACGGCCCAATGCCATCGCAACATCCCGACCCAATCCCTACCAGCACCACCGGGACCGTTCGAGAGAATGAGAAAACTTCGACAACGGATCGCCGATTTGCCCGCCTTGCGGCAGCTTAACGTCCGGCGCAACATTCACCGTCTCCGGCATGGCAAGCTTCGGTGGTTCCTTCGGCAGCACCAACGTTGGCGGCACAATCTGAGTATCCAGTGAAGGCCTTGGGATATTCCCGCGCGACGCGGAAAGCAGATCGTGATTTCCGCCTCCTCCACCACTGTTTCCCGAAAAAATCAGGCGGATCTCATCGAGCTTAGGCATCTCCCGCGTGATCTCGGGACCGCCTCGGATTACGCAACTCGTGAAATAGATGAGCAGTCCCACGATCGCGGCTTGGCCAATCATCGAAAAGACGAAAGTCTCGCGCCGCGCACGGTACAGCCCGTCGTTTTCCCCCGACAACAGGGAAAAAATATTCGGCCCCGGTCCCGGAGATGCAGCGGTCATGGCGCGCTCCTGTCAACGAGGTGTCGACCACCTCAGCCCAACAGCCCGTAAGACGCTTGACCGCGCAAAAAGGATTTCCGGGCCAGAAAAAGTAGCGTCGGCGTCCCGGGGACTTACGGCTTGTGACGGCAGAACTGGCGCCGAGCGCCGTCGAAAGGGGGCTGCCGCTACTTGAAGATCGAGGAGAAGAATCCTCCAATGCGCTGGAAGAAGCCGCGGCGCTGTGCCTTCTTTTCGGGCTCCGGTGGTGGCGACTGAATCACGGTGTCGAGATGAACCTGCCGGGCTGGGGAATCGTCCACCGGCAAGTCTTTGGCCGCCTGCACCGGAGGTGGTAGGGCACCTGCTGCGGCGAGGTTCTTCGCATTGAACACCAGTGGCGCATCCACCTGCACGTGCACGTCGTTCGGCTGAGAAGCTGGTGGGGGAGCGGTCTCGGGCCCATTCGACAACCTCGTTCCAGCATTCGACGATACAGCAGAGGCTGCGGGCGCCGCGGGCGTCTCACTTCCGCCGACACGCACTTTCTCCGGCAATTCCGAGTCAGGCACGTTTGGTGCGTAAGTAGCCTGCGCTTGCATGAGCGGCGACGGCGGAGGACATCCGCACTCGACCGGCACGTCGCCGTCAACCTTGTCGATCTGTCCCAAGTGAAAAACCACTTGCTCGGCCGGTTTCACCTGGTAAATCCGGTCTCCCATCAACTCAGAGACGATGGCCGAAGAAGTGTTGCCCTTCAGCGCGCGCACGCAGGTGTTGCCGTGCGCATCGGCGCTGATGGCGTAGTGAAATTCTCCAGGCCCCGCAAACAGAATGCGGAAGTCCGGCGTCAGCACGGTATCGGCCGAAGCGCTCAATGAATAGTGTGCCTCGATCGCGCCAGTGCTCAGGCCCAGCATCAAGTCGCGCTTGGTTTTCGAGGGCGTCACCGAAACGGTGGTCCCAGGGCACACGCGAACTTCGCCTCCGCCAGACACCCGCAGCACCGCCGTCTCTGATCCGGCCGTAACTGCCGAGCCCGACGCGATGCGGCTTCCCGCCATCACCGCGGTCCCGGAGCCACTGGTCACCGGCACCACCGTCGGACCCTTGCTCACGGACAGTCCCTGCACCATAGGCGGCTCATAGGGCGACGACTTCTTGCCCGCATTCGCATCCTCGGCCGGCTTGAGTCGCACCATCAGACGATGGCCCGCGCCATCCCACGAATAACCGTAGGGCGCGAGCAGATCAAGAACGATGCGCGTCACCGGGGGGGTCCGCTGAAATTGATCGACGCGAATCGCCAGGATGTTTTCTTTTTGAATCGGGATTCGCTTCTGAGTCATGCCCAAACGCGAGTTTGGCAGATCGATGACCAGCCTCGGTGGCGAATCCAGCAGTCTGGATCTCGGGAATTACCGGGCCGCTGGAAAGAATCTCGACCGCGGGCACTCCGTGCTCGTGCACAATGCGAACGCTAGTCACCAGTGGAGGCGGCCCAAAGGTCTGCGCTGTAACAGGGGCAGCCAAGCACGCGACCATTATCGTGGCGCGTGCATAGTTGAGCGCAGATCGCAGCAAAGAATCCCTCATCGGAGGCTTGAAGGAAACATATCAGGCGGCGGGGGTAGGGTGCTAGCGGTCTGTTGGGTCAGATTTCGAAAGTTTCAGGGTTTCAAGGTTGCAAGATTTCTAGGTCAATCGTCTTAGTATCAAAAGAAACCGAAGCCGCTTAGACTGCGAAACCTTGAAACTTTGAAACATTGAAACTCTACCATCACGCTTCCGGCAGAAACTCGTACTCCTCAATCACGGCGGCCACGGCCAGTTTGCCGTCGGCTCTTCCGTCCTCCACCCGCACCACGCGCCCCTTGCATTGCACGCGAATGCTTTCGGTAAGCGTGATCTCCGGCGGCAGAGTCAGCGTAAAGCCGATGGGCGATCCCTGAGTGACGGCGGACTCCAGATAAAAACAGATCCCGCGCGCGCTAACGTCGCGAACTGCGCCGGTTGCGTGGCATTCTCGCGATTCGACTGTCACCGGTACGCGGAGCGGAAATCGTCGTGCACCCCTCTTCTCTTGCTGGGGCTCAGCCATGCATCCTCCAAAGTGGCGGTGAAGTAGCGTTTTTAACTGATAACGAGGATGCTCCGCACCCGCGCCCAGGTCAATACCACCCTTGGGTCAGCGGGTGGCCCTTTCAGGCGAGGTGACAGATTGCAGAGTTGAACAGATGATTGGAGCGTGCGATCTGACCATCGCCCGAATCTGCAGTCTGAAATCTGAATCGCCTCCGGTGTAAGCTGATGGGTCAGGAGCCGTAGTCGCTTGATCTTCGTCCTCGACAACTACGATTCGTTCACCTATAACCTGGTCCAATACATCGGCGAACTGGGCGCGGAAGTTGAAGTCCGCCGCAACGATCAGGTCACGGTGAGCCAGGTCGAGCACATGCAGCCGGAACAAGATCGTCGTCTCTCCCGGCCCCTGCACGCCGCATGAAGCGGGCATCAGCATCGACTCTCATCCGCCACTTCGCCGGAAAAGTGCCCGTACTCGGCGTCTGCCTCGGCCACCAGGCCATCGGCGAGGCCTTCGGCGGCCGCGTAGTTCGCGCCGCTCATCTCATGCACGGCAAAACCAGCGCCGTCATGCACGACAACCGAACCGTCTTCCAGGGCCTGCCCATGCCCATGACGGCCACGCGCTACCACTCGCTCATCGTCGAAGAAAAAAATCTACCCGCCGAATTGGAAGTCAGCGCCTGGACCACCGAAAAAGACGGCACCCGCACCATCATGGGCCTGCGCCATCGCCGCCACGCCGTCGAGGGCGTGCAATTCCATCCCGAAAGCGTGCTCACCGACGCAGGCAAGAAGCTCGTGAGCCAACTTCCTGCAGTTGTAAGCATCCACTGAACGGCTCTTGCCTCATCTATACTCTTCCCGTTTGCATCTGCGTTGCGAAAGGAAATTCCATGAGCCATGTTTCGGGCGAGGGGTCCGACACGATCCGGCGGAGACTTGTGGCATTCATGTTCACGCTGGCTTTCGCGACTGCCGCTGCAGGCCAAGGCGTACCTTCTTCTGAACCGAAGCAGCCCGCGGCGACTCCGTTACCCGAAGGTTCATGGCATTTCATCGTCTCCGGCGACTCGCGCAATTGCGGAGACATCGTGATGCCCGCAATTGCCGCCCACGGCACCAAGTACGCTCCCAGTTTCTACTGGCAACTCGGCGACCTGCGCGCCATTTACAAGATCGACGAAGACATGGCCTTCGCTGCCCAAAACAAAGGCGAAGTACTGAGCTGCGATAACTACCAGAGACGCGCCTGGAGCGATTTCGTCGAGAAGCAGATCGCCGCATTCGGCGACGTACCTTTTTATGTCGGCATCGGCAATCACGAAGTGATCCCGCCGAAAAATGAGGAAGCCTTCAAACGACACTTCTTCGATTGGCTAAACCTGCCTGCCCTGCAGAAGCAACGTCAACTCGACCGGGAACCCTTTCTGCCAGAGGCTTACTTTCATTGGATTCAGGGTGGCGTGGAGTTCATCTATCTCGACAATGCCTCAAATTTCTTCTCTGACGACGAGCAGACGTGGCTGATTCGCCGCTTGCAGAGCGCAACGTCGAATCCCGAAGTGAAGAGTGTGGTGGTAGGCATGCATGCAGCGCTACCCGACAGCATCGCAAACCATCACAGCATGGGCGACAACACTGCCGAACCGCGGGCCCGTCCGAGCGGCGAAAACGTCTATAAAGCTCTCGTGGCTTTCCGCGACCACAGCAAGAAGCCGGTGTACGTGCTCGCCAGCCACTCCCATTTCTATATGGAAAACATTTTCGACACGGCGAAGCTGAAAGAAAACGGCTCCAAGCCTCTGCCCGGCTGGATTGTCGGAACTGCTGGAGCCGTGCGCTATCCCCTGCCAGCCGCCGCACCATCCACCGCTAAGACGGACGTCTACGGATATCTGCTGGCTACGGTTTCACCCGATGGCACGATTCAATTTACGTTCGAGGAAGTGCGTGAAACCGACGTTCCGAAGTATGTTGAGCATCGCTATCCGGCGACCGCGGTGCCGTGGTGCTTTGCCCACAATTCGATGAACCGCGAGCCTACGGCGGCGGACATCACGCCGCGGTGCATCGCGACCAAGGTGAACACAACGCCACCCCCTGCGTCACTTCATTAGCAGCGCCTGCACCAATCATTGGCCGCGCGCTTTATCCACGGCGCGCAGCAGCGCCTGCGCCTTGTTCATCGATTCCTGAAACTCGCTGGCCGGATCGGAGTCCGCGACGATTCCCGCTCCCGCCTGCAGGTAGGCTTTCCCGCCCTGCATTAGCAGCGTGCGGATGCCGATGCACGAATCCAGATTTCCGGCGAAATCGGCATACAGCACCGACCCGCCATAGATTCCGCGGCGCGTCGGTTCCAGTTCTTCGATGATTTGCATCGCTCGCACCTTGGGCGCTCCGCTGAGCGTTCCTGCGGGGAAACATGCGGCGAAAGCGTCGAGCGCGTCGAGATCCTTTCGCAGTATCCCTTCCAGCGCTGACACCAGATGCATCACGTGGGAGTAGCGCTCCACGTACATCAGATCCTTTACTTTGACCGAGCCGTAGTCACTCACCCGTCCAAGATCGTTGCGGCCAAGGTCGACTAGCATCACGTGCTCTGCGCGCTCTTTTTCGTCGGTACGCATCTTCTGCTCGAGGCGCAAATCTTCGGCTTCATCACGCCCGCGCGGGTGTGTGCCTGCGATCGGCCGATACTCGAGTTTTTTCCCGGTGACCCGCACCAGCATCTCGGGAGATGAACCTAGAATGTGCGTCTCGCCGGATCGCAGAAAATAAAGATACGGCGACGGATTCACCTGCCGCAGCGACCGGTATAAATCGAACGGCGCAACCTCAGGCGTGAAGTCAAGCCGCTGCGAGAGCACCACCTGGAAAATGTCGCCCGCGGCAATATATTCTTTGCAGCGTTCCACCCCGCGCAGGAAAGTCTCGCGCCTTGTCCCAGCATGCACCTTCAGTTTGCCCGCCTTGGCCTTGGCCGACTTGCGCCAGAGAGCCGGGCTCAGTCCCGCGGCGAGTTTCCGCTCCAGTGCCGCGATGTCGCGCAACGCCCGGTCGTACGCCCGCCGCGGGCTCTCGCGTTTAACGTCAGCGGCCGCGACAACGTGAATCTGGTGCCGCAGGTGATCGAACGCCAGCAGGCGATCGAAGAACATCAACTCGGCGTCGGGCAGCGCCAAATCATCTTTCGCGTGATCTCCAATCTTCTCCAGTTGGCGAACTACGTCGTACGCAAAATATCCGACTGCGCCCGCGGTAAACGGAGGCAAACCCGGAACGCTGGCCGGCCGATGCTCTCTCAGCAACCGCTTCACGACCTGAAAAATATTGTCTTGCACCACTTCGCGCCGGCGTCCCCGCTCCATATCGACAGTTCCCTGCCGCGCAGTCACCCGCATGTACGGCCGCGCACCGAGGAACGTGTAGCGCCCGATCTGCTCGCCCCGCTCCACGGATTCCAGCAGAAACGCATGCGGTTCTTTATCGGCAATAGCAAGAAAAGCCGAGACCGGCGTGAGCAAGTCCGCACTCACGGATTTCACCACCGGGACCAGCGTGGCCTCCCGGGCCAACCGCGAGAACTCTTTGAAGTCCGGCTGCAGCATCGTTTGAAATCCAACCCGCCGATTCAGCGGTTTTTTATTATAGGCGACGCACGCGAGACGGCAGAATCGTTGCCCAATCAGCGCATCCTGTGATGCAATCGCTGCCATGAATCGCCGAAATTTTATTCGCCTCTCCGCCGCCGCTTCTGCCGCTGTCTTTTACCGGCCCCTCAGCTTTGCGGAGACCAACCCCAGTCCGGCAGTCCGGTTGACGCTTCGCGCCGACCGACTCGGCAACAAGATCGGCGAAGACTTCACTGGACTGAGCTACGAATCCGCGCAGCTCGGTAATCCCCGTTTCTTCTCCGGTGCAAATTCCGAGTTGGCGGGCTTTATACGACGGTTGGGAGCGTCGGGCGTTCTGCGCATCGGCGGCAACACCAGTGAGTATTGCTACTGGACTCCGGATCCCACAAAGCCGACGAACCGGCATAACCGCGAAAGCATTCCGACCGGGGACAAGGCGAATCCCGTTGCCTTTGGACTAGCCGTCGGTCCCGATACCGGCAAGAAAGCTCCGGCGCCTGTGAATATCACGCCGGAAGCGATTCGCAATTTACGTGAGTTCCTCGACGCCTGCGGCTGGAAGCTAATCTACGGCCTGAACATGGGCACCGGCACCGCGGAAAACGCAGCCGAGGAGGCTGCCCACGTTATGGACGCGGCCGGCTCGAAGCTGATCGCATTCCAACTCTGCAACGAGCCCGACCTTTTCTTTCGCAACGGAATTCGCAAGGCCGATTACGACTTCAAACACTTTGCCGTCGAATGGCAGCACTTTTTTCAGACGATCCGCGCGCGCCTTCCAACCGCGCCCTTTGCCGGACCAGACACCGCGTACAACAACGAGTGGCTCGTCCCCTTTGCAAAGCAATTCAAGCACGAGGCTGTATTTCTTTCGCAACGCTATTACGCGGAGGGTCCGCCGACCGATGCCTCCATGACAATTGAGCGACTGCTCCGGCCAAATCCCAAGCTGCAGGACGAGTTCGAGGGCATGAAGGCAACCATGGAGGAATCGGGCCTGCCTTTCCGGCTGGCGGAAACCAACTCCTGCTATCAGGGAGGCAAGCAAGGCGTGAGTGATACTTTCGCCTCCGCTCTCTGGAGTGCCGACCTGATGTATCAGCTCGCATCAGCGGGTGGTACGGGTATCAACTTTCACGGCGGCGGTTATGGCTGGTACACGCCGATTGCGGGAACACAGGAAAATGGATTTCTGGCGCGGCCGATATATTACGGCATGTTGCTATTTGCGCAGGCTGGCGCTGGACCGTTAGTAGAGAGCCAACTCGACCATCCCGAACTTGCCCCTCGGCTTACGGCATACACCGTCCGCTGCAACACGGGAGCGATCCAGGTGGCGATTTTCAACAAGAACCTGGACCGTGGCCTACGCCTCACCGTCGACGCGGTTCGACGAGCAAAGCGCGTAACGGCGCTGCGTCTGCATGCCCCGCGAGTGGACGATACCACGGACACGACCCTCGCCGGCGCCAGTTGGGGCCGGCGGTGCGTGGTCCTCGACCTTCCGGCTGCGAGCGCAGCCTTGGACACGTTCGAAAGCGAATGATGCCACCGTCGTCATGTTCAGCGGTTCCGATAAAAAAGACGCAACATATGGCCAACGATTGCAGGAGTCTATCGTCAATCAAGTGGAATGAGCGGGTTCCCGTCGTTAGGTACTCCGCACCTAGAGCACAATCATGAGCGCAACCGTCGCCGTCACTTCCCTCACCCCTGAAAGCGCCACGAAATCCCGCATCACATCCATCGATCTCATTCGCGGCGCGGTCATGATCCTGATGGCCATCGATCACGTGCGGGTTTACTCCGGCGTTCCGGCTGGTGGCCCGACGGCAGGTGTCTTCTTTACCCGTTGGATCACCCACTTCTGCGCCCCCGCCTTCATCTTTCTTGCGGGCACCAGCATCTTCCTCTATGCACGCAAGCACGACCACGTGTCACGGTATCTGCTGATCCGGGGTGCGTGGCTCATCCTGCTCGAGTTCACATTTCTGCGCCTCGCCTGGACTTTCAATTTCGATTTTCGCCACTACGAAATGGCAGGCGTCATCTGGGTGATTGGAATCTGCATGATTCTGATGGCCGGACTTGTAAGACTGCCGCTGGTTGCGGTCGGAACCATCGGCCTGGTAATTATTGGCGCCCACAATCTGATGGACCCACACATGCGCGCGCTGCTCGAAGGTCTCGACCAGAATCCGCTCTCCGGCCTCTGGAAAATCATGTACGTGGGATTCTTCGCCGGGCCGATCCAGTTTGGCGCCGATGGACCTAACCTGATCGTGCTGTATTCCATCATTCCCTGGATCGGCGTAATGGCGGCGGGTTACGCGTTTGGAAAAATCCTGACCTTGGAACCCGCGCGCAGAAGGCAGCTTTGCCTGACGATCGGACTCTCTGCCATCGGACTCTTTCTCGTCCTGCGGGGATTCAATCTGTACGGCGATCCCCGCCCGTGGCATGCCGCCGCGGCCGGCCGGAACGGTCAACCGCCGATGCCAGGTCTGTTTGCCTTCCTGAACACGAGCAAGTACCCGGCTTCCCTCGATTTCCTTTTGATGACGCTGGGCCCGATCATCGCCCTGGTCCCCTTACTCGATAATCTCCGCGGACCGCTAGCCCGCGCAATTACCCTCTTCGGACGCGTGCCGTTCTTCTTCTACATGCTTCACATCCCCTTGATTCACCTGCTCGCACTGTTCGTATCGAAGGTCCGGCTGGGATTCGTGAGTCCATGGTTGTTCGCCAACCACCCGATAGGCAATCCCGAGCCACCCGACGGCTACCTGTGGACCCTTTCCCTTCTTTACCTGGTCTGGGCCATCACCATCGTGCTGCTCTATTTCACCTGCCGCTGGTTTGCCGCCCTCAAACTGAGGACAAGCGACTGGTGGCTCCAATACCTGTAGCGCAATCGGCTTTATTTCGCGCCCAGCCGCAAAACTTTAGTCACTTGTTACCCTCTCGACAACCGCTAGAATCGTGAGTATCCCGAGTATTATGAACATCTTGGGTCTCCGGCAAAGTTGAGTGTGGCTCTTCGCTGAGAAAACCAACTGAGCGGGTCAGCAATCAAATTGACGGGAACACCCTCGCCGGTCGAAGATTTCGGACTAAAGCGAACATCAGAGTTTATGCGAGTTAAGTTTTGGGGCGTGCGCGGTTCCACGCCCACTCCACAGGCCGAGAATCTGCGCTACGGAGGCAATACCTCCTGCGTCGAAGTGCGCGTCGGAGATCAGATCTACATCTTCGACTGCGGCACCGGATTCCGCGTGCTGGGACACGAACTCGAAGCGCGAGTTCGGCGACCGTCCATTCGCCGCACACGTTTTCGTTTCGCATTTCCACTGGGACCACATCCAGGGCATGCCTTTTTTCCGCCCGCTCTACGAAAATCCCAACAGCCAGTTCGTCTTTCACTCGTCCAGCCGCACGCGCGGTCTGCGAGCAGGTAATGGCCGAGCAGATGGCTTCGCCCTACTTTCCCGTTAACCTCGATCAGATGACGCGCCAAGCTCGACTTCTACAACATCGAGAACGGATGCCTGCCCATGGCAGACGGCACGCTGCATCAAAACCGCGTGGCTGAACCATCCCCAGGGCTGCATGGGATTCCGCCTCGAAACCAAAGAAGGCGTGCTGGTCTATGCCACCGACAACGAGCCCGGCGATGCCAAACTTCGACAAAGCCGTGCGCAAGCTCGCCGAAGGCGCCGACATCCTCATTTACGATGCGCAGTATCTTCCCGAAGAATACGAAGCCCGCCGCCGCGGCTGGGGACACAGTCACTGGCGCGAAGCTGTCAATGTGGTCATGGAAAGCGGCGCCAAGGAATTGATCCTCTACCACCACGACCCCGACCACACCGACACCATGATCGACACAGTCGTCGCGAATGCCCGCAACTACTATCCCAAAGTGCGCGCCGCCGCCGAGGGCATGGAAATCGGGTTGTAGCTGCCGGACTATCCCTTCCCCAAGAACCTTCCCACTACAGCTGCGCACGCCTCGACAAATTCCCGCTCCGCCGGATCGAACGTGTTAGCAAAATAGCTTTCGATGTCGAGTTCCGCCGCCAGTTTTCCCTTCACGAAAATCGGCACTACGACTTCGCTGTTCACCATGGACGACCCCGCAAGATAGCGCGGATCTTTGCTGACATCCTGTACGACTACCGTCTGCCCCGTGGTGGCGGCCGCGCCGCACAGCCCGGTATTGAGCGGAATGCGCGCGTTCGGCGTGAAGCTGCCCACATACGGGCCAACTACCAGAAACCCAGCATCCGCCGGATCGATCAGATAGAACCCCACCCAGTTGTAGCGCGTCATCTTTTCATGCAGACGTTGCGCCATGTGATCCATCAAGGACTCCGCAGTAGCAGCGCTCTTGGCGGAGTTCCGGAATTCAACCAGAAGTTCTTCGTGCACAGGGGTCATGATTTTAGCTCTCTCAATCCTTGCCGCCAGAATAAGGCAGCCGTTGGCAAGTCGTGGGTTAATTCGGAAGTTGAACCATCAATGTACCGTCCCCTCAGCTTGCTTCCCGGCCTTCGGCCCTCATATACTCGGAACGTTTGCCCGCTCCGTGGGACCGCTCCCGGCGCCGGCGGCATTTATCCGCACATCCCGACCTGCCATCATTCCGGAGACCACTTCTATGACGACGATAGCGACGCCCCCGCACGTGGACAAAGAAAGCAATCCCTGGGAATCCCAGCGGGCGCGCTTCGACCTGGCTGCCCAGAAGCTCAACCTGGACGAGGGCCTGTGGCGCGTTCTGCGTTATCCCAACCGCGAACTCACGGTCTACATCCCGGTGCAGATGGATGACGGCCATCTCGAAGTCTTCACCGGATTCCGCGTGCAGCATTCCATCGCGCGCGGGCCGGCCAAGGGCGGCATCCGCTACGCGCCCGACGTCACCCTCGATGAAGTACGCGCGCTGGCCAGCTGGATGACATGGAAGTGCGCCGTGGTCAACATTCCCTTCGGCGGCGCCAAAGGCGGCGTGATCTGCGACCCGCACAAAATGTCGATGGGCGAGGTCGAGCGCATGACCCGCCGCTACACCTCGGAACTGATCGAGTTCATCGGCCCGGAAAAAGACGTTCCCGCCCCTGACGTCAACACCAACGAACAAATCATGGCATGGATGATGGACACCTACTCCATGCACATGCGCCAGACGGTCACAGCCGTCGTCACCGGAAAGCCGATCAACATCGGCGGCTCCCGCGGACGCCGCGAAGCCACCGGCCGCGGTGTGATGATCGTGTGCGATGAAGCCTGCCAGAAGCTCGGCCTGCATCGCGAAAGCAGCCGCGTGATCGTGCAAGGCTTCGGCAATGTCGGCTCCAATGCTGCCCTGTTGATGCATCAGGCAGGATATAAGGTGCTTGGCATCGCCGAAGTAGGCGGCGGCCTGCATAACAAAAACGGTATTGACGTGAAAGCTCTAGTCGACTTCCGCCAGAAGAACGGCACGATCCACGGCTTCCCCGGCGCGGAAAAGGCCGAGACCGCCGACTTGCTCGTCGAAGATTGCGAAATTCTGATTCCTGCAGCCACCGAGAACGTGATCACCAGCCGAAATGCCGACCGCGTGAAGTGCCGCATCCTGGCGGAAGGCGCGAACGGTCCGACAACGTCCGCCGCCGACGATATCCTCACTGACAAGGGCGTCTTCGTCATCCCCGACATTCTGGCCAACGCCGGCGGCGTCACCACTTCGTACTTCGAGTGGGTACAGGACCGCCAGGGCTACTTCTGGAAAGAGTCGGTGGTCAACGAGCAATTGGACGCCATCATGAAGTCGTCATTCGAAGATGTCGTGCGTTACGCCGAGACTCACCACGTCAACAATCGCATCGCCGCTTACATGCTGGCGATCGACCGGGTAGCCTACACCATCCGGCAGCGCGGCATATACGCCTAGATCGCATCGCGCGACTTTGGCCCCCACTCGAGTGGAGGCCATTTTCATTTTTCGGCTTGACCATTCCGCCGAGGCTTGCCATCATGGCTCACCGCACGTACTTTTGGGCCCCGGCGCCAGCTCACGCGCCATCCAACATTCTGGCCAACATCGCGAGGTGGTCAGCTTCGCATTACAGCTCTTAGGAGAAACCCCGTGAAGAGACACATCGCACGATCCACGTGGTGCGTATCGTCGTGCCTTTTTCTAGCACTCTGCATAACCATGGGTTGGGCCCAGTCCCAGACCGGCTCCAGCAGCGACCAGTCGGCGACGACCACCACCAAAACATCGAAGAAGTCCAAGAAGGCCGATGCTTCCGCAACCGACAGTTCGGCAGCATCCTCCTCGACCAAGAGCACGTCGTCGGACAAGAGTGGCTCGACCAAGAGCACTTCGACCAAGAGTAAAAAATCTGCGGCTTCCTCTGACACATCTTCAGGTACAGCTGCCGCCGACGCTTCTACCGGCACGAAGTCGTCCAAGAAAACCAAGAAGACCGACTCCACCTCCTCAGCGCCCGCCGCTGCCTCTGCTCCCGCCGCAGCGTCGACGGCCGCGCCGGCCGCTGCACCCGCTTCCGCCCCAACAAGTTCAATGGCAGCACCCGCGGCGGCTCCAACTCCGTCCGCAAAACCGGCACCGGCTGCGAGCGCTCCTGCCGCGGCTCCCGCATCCAGCGCGGCTCCCGCCTCGGCTCCGGCCAAAAAGACCACCGCGAAGGCCGCTCCAATGGCCTCTATTTCCGACGCGGACATTGCGGCGGCCAAGTCGTCGGGCAAAGTCTGGGTGAATACCGACAGCAAGGTCTACCACAAGAGCGGACGCTGGTATGGCAAAACGAAAACTGGCAAATTCATGACGGAAGACGAAGCCAAAGCCGCCGGCTACAAGGCTGCTCAGAGCGACTAGTTCAAATTCTTAGTCGGAGTAGGGATCGCGATCGCTCGTGACCCCCTCCACGGATCCGGACGGGCGGGTTTCCCGCATCCGGCTCTTGCCTTAGGTGACAACGCCCGTGCGCCGCAGAGGATAGGGATGACAGACAGAAGCCCAAGGCAGCCAGCGAGTAAGGAGGCGCCGCATGCGATCCCAGAGGACACGGCCGTTCTGGCTGCGCCGCGACAGCGAGCGATGCCAAGACCAGCCGGCTCGGAATCGAAAAAGCGCCAGCGCCGGTTGGGGCAGGTTCCCTTTGGCCAAACCTTTTCCCTCCATTCCCTCCGCTGCCGGTTGTCCGGCGTTGTTCGGGAACTTCGCCGGTACAGTAGGTCTGTCCGACTTCCCAGGTCCGTTCGTCATCGGCGTACGTCCTTAGACTCCCGATGCGTCCCAAGGCAACTGCTGTCTTGGGCGAACTGGGGATCTCCCGGTTCCCGCGCGAGGTGCTTCCGTACGTGCTCGGGGTCTGTGACCGCGCGGGACTCCGTTGCACCTCGCGATATCGGTGCACCCCATGGGGCCTTCCGCTTTCTCCTACAGCGTCCGGCGTCCCGGAGTGAGTTTCTTACGCGGCTGTATACCCGGCCCGCACATTCCCTTGTCAACGCTTCGACGCCGCCCTCGCGAGCGGCTCCGCATGACTCAGGGCCGATGTGGGTCGCTACTTCACATTCGTATGACTTTTTTATTCACTACACCTCGCCGGTTTAACCGGCGCACTGGAGAAAAAACAATGACTGCTAAGAATCGAATCACACGCATTCTCATTACAATCGCTGCCGTCGCTCTGCTCAGTTCGCTGAGCATGGCCCGGGCCGACGCACCACAGGCGAGCACCAAGGCCCCAGCCGCAACGGCTGCCACTGGCGACCTGCTCGACATCAACAGCGCCACCAAGGATCAACTCGATGCCCTGCCCGGCATTGGTGCTGCCTATTCTCAGAAAATCATCGACGGCCGCCCCTATAAAGCCAAGACGGACCTGGTGAAGAAGAAGATCGTTCCCCAGGCCACCTACAACAAAATCAAAGACATGATTATCGCCAAGCAGAAGTAACCTTGAATCGGCCTGGCGCCCGCAGTGCCGGGACGCCAGCCATCTCTTCTCTCCCATCAACGATCGCACGAATTGGGTGAACTTCCGAGTTTTGCTGCACAACGACGTGACTCTAGTCTCTGTCCAACTTTCCTTTCCGCCTTGATTGCGTTCCCTCTCCCCGTGGAGCATAATCAAAACTGGATTCCGGTTGGCCTCCGGAGCCAACTCAGTAGTGTGAACCTGCCCAACTCCATCACGCTGATCCGGATCTTCAGCATTCCGCTGCTGATGTGGATCCTATCCAGTGGCCGCTTCAGCAGCGTGACCGGCGAGAAGGAACTGCTGGCGTCGGCGTTATTCATTGCCGCTTCAATGACTGACGGGATCGACGGCTACCTCGCCCGCAAACGCGGACAGGTCACCACAATGGGAATCCTGCTCGACCCGCTGGCCGACAAACTTCTCATCGCCGCGGCGTTCGTTACGCTCGTGCAGTTCAATCCCATCCTGGTTCCAGCCTGGATTGCTGTGATCGTAATTGGGCGCGAGTTCCTCGTCAGTGGCCTGCGTTCGATCGCCGCCTCCGAGGGCTTCACTATCGAAGCCAGCGACCTCGGCAAATTCAAAATGGTCGTGCAGATCGTCTCGGTAGTCGCTGTCATCCTCGACCACCGCTGGACCGAATGGCCGGTATACCGCCAATATTTTTTCCCTATCCACACGATCGCGCAGGTCGCGATCTGGTTCATGGTGTGTGTCTCGCTGGCATCGGCTGTCGACTACTTTGTCGCCTTCTGGTCGAAGATCGATCAACGTGTCGTGAAACGCCGTCGTCGCGCCTTCATTCTCAGTCGGCGCAGAAAACCCGTGCCACCACCCCAAGCCGACCGCGATGTCGCTGCCTCGACCTAGTTCCGCAGCTGTGGAGTCTGGCGAGTCCTCGCAGAGTGAGTTCTCAAGAGACGAGCGCATTCTGCTGCTTCAACTCGCGCACGACTCGATTCTCTCCGCCCTCGAACGGCGCGAGATCCCGCTCAATCCACCGACGCCTCATCTCTCGAAGCCCCGAGGCGTATTCACTTCTCTTTACCTGCACGGCGAACTACGCGGATGTGTCGGCTACGTCCTTCCCGTAAGCCCCGTGTACCGCGCCGTCGCCGACACTGCCCGCGCCGCCGCCTTCGAAGACATGCGCTTTCATCCCGTAACCCTGCCGGAAGCGAGCGATCTCGAAATCGAACTGAGCATCCTGTCGCCTCCGCAACCGATTTCCCCAGAAGCTATCGAGATCGGCCGCCACGGCCTGCTGATCACCATGGCCGGACGTCGCGGCCTGCTGCTGCCGCAAGTCCCCACCGAGCGCAACTGGGACCGTGCCACGTTCCTCAACCAAACCTGCCGCAAGGCCGGCCTGGCTCCAGATGCCTGGCAGCACGGCGCGACGATCGAAGCCTTCACCGCAGAGATTTTCGGCGAAAAGGGCGGTGTCTAGCAGGAATGTCACAACCATACAGAATTCACGGTTGCACCCTTGCACAATTGACGACGATCTTCATGATCGGCTGTAACAGCCGCAATCAGCCCGCGGGCACGTCATCCGGCGCGAGCAGCGTTCCATCGCCCCGCCCGCCAACCGTGTTACGGACCAGTGGCTCGGCCAATGGATCGGGCCCGAAGGAACCTTTTTGGTGTTAGGCAGGAATGGCGCCAATTACGTCTTGGAAATTCATCCGCTCGACGGCCCCCCGACCTATGAAGGCACTTCCGCGGGCGACCAGTTTGAATTCCAGCGCAACGGCAAAACCGAGTCCCTGCCCGCGGGCAGAGGCCAAGACACAGGAATGAAGTGGCTGCTCGACAAGAAGCATTGCCTGATCATCCGAACGAGCGAAGGATTCTGCAGGGCTGCCGTCGAATCGGTTTTGTTTCTCAATTACTGCGACGCTGGCTTTTCTGGCGTGGTTCGACTGAACCGAAGAGGCTTGTCGGTGCCTTTGCAGTACATCAGCAGATACGGATCTTTCCACTCGAAGCGCTCGGCTGCCTGAAGTTCCTCGAGATATTTCGCCTCCTGATTCATGATTGCTTCAGGGCAAGCCATTCGCGTCGAACCCATGGCTCCCAGCTTGATAGCGTCGCCATGGATCTCCGCTGTACCAAAGAAGCGGTTGCACGAGCCATTGCCCGCCACCTTTCCCGGCTCCGGGAAAGCGAGCGTCGCTCGCGCGTGCTCGACTACGCCATTGCCGCTTAAATCCTCCAGCAGCCATTCGCTGTTTGAAAGGCTGAAGGAAGCGGCTCCCGCGGCCGCGGCTGTTATCGAAGAAACGTTGAGAACGGGCTGTTCGCCGGTCTCCACTCCTTGTGAATGGGTCAGGGTGCCAGTCGCGGTCACATGCTGGTTTTGCAGTTTTTCAAGTCTTCCAGGTTTGCCATAACGAACTTGAATCGACGTCACTTGCTTTCCGTCGATCGTGGTTGCCGAATCGAGTTCAAGAGTCCAGCCAGTGGATTCTCCTCCAATAGCCATGGCTCGAGTGAGTTTCCCCACGAGGGTGATCGGTGGTTGCGGTGACTGCGCCTGCAGAGTAACGCTCACAAGCGCCAGAATCAGGCTGATTCTGAGTCGCGCGCTGCGCATTTCACGCCTCCTCTGGTAGGCATGATTCTACGCGATTGCTGGCAACTCACGAGACCTCACCGATATCGCAAACTCTTCCGACACCAGACAAAACCGGGGACGGTTTTCCGTCCCCGGCTTTGTAACTATGTCAACCGCTTCCGTGAACTCTACTGCACCTGATCCGCTTCCACCGCATCCCCGGCATGCACATCTTCCAACGCGAAGACGATCATGCCGGTGGCCGTTGTGTTGGTTACGCCGATGATCACGATCTCGCCCACCGCTCGCCGCGGCAAGTCGCGCACATGAATCACGGGACCGTTCGCTCTTGGTGAACATAGTCGGGATCGATCGAGGGCGTCTTCTTCTGCGTGTCCTCGGCAATTGCGGCCTTGAACGACAGCGAATCCACCGGATCTTTCAGATCCGCTTCATAGGAGCGCACCGCCCGGAAATAGTCGCCGATCTTCACGCCCTGGTTCGCACCGATGTTCATGTAAACCTTTTGCCCGGTGCCCAGTTCAGAGTCGAAATCCTTCCCCATCACGATCCGCCCGGAAGTCTTGCTGCTCGCCGGCAGGAAGCGATCGAAGCGGATCTGGCTATGGAAAGTTACCGGCTGCTTCTCGGCAAACGGAATCGCCGTATCGCCGGGATTGATCGCCGTCGCACGAGTATTCGATCTGCCCGATCGCCGTCTTGCTGCGCGTGTCAATGATCTTCACGCGCCCCACTTCCTCGTAGGGCTGCCCGGTTTCTTTCAGCAGTTTCTTCTGCCCCGGGAACATTTCATACTCGTTGACGTCGCGCAGCGCGCGCACGATCTCATACTCCGCGCCCGCGCTGTATAGCCGGTTCCCCGCAGATAAATCATGTCGCCACGGGTGAACTTCGTCGTGGTCGGCGTCTGCAATCCACCCGCGATGAAGTTGGCGTCTGGCAGGATCTGTTTGCTGATGAATCCAGCGCAATACAAATCGGCGTAGGTGGGCGTCTGCACCCGCTGGGTGGGAAAGCTGGATCGTGGTCGGCGACAGTTCCCTGCGGGCATCGGCGGCATCAGCATCGGCACCGCCTTGCGCCCAAGCCGCCGTCGCGAGCAACAACACGAACAGTCCTGTTTTCTTCATGTTACCTCCGGGAAAGGACTGCTATCGCGTCCCCTCCCTAGTTAAATGCCAGAAAAGAAAGGCTTCAGCCGGAAGGTAACAAGCAGGTAAGGGTGGGTCAAGGTTACGAGGGTGTTGGGCACCCTGGGGCATGAAGTTTTTCAGTTTTTTCGCCAGGACGTGAATCCGTTGTTGCATAAGTAATTAAGGCCCTGTAATAATTCGCCGTCATTCAGTGCTGCCGCAACCGGATTCTGGGCATCCGTGCAGCCTCTGAACTTGCGAACGATGAATTCCGCTCCCCCTTACACGCCCCGTCTCCTGCCCCTGCGATTGCCACGCGTCTGCGTGGCCGTCATCGGCTCCGACCCCAATGAGATGGCCGAAAAAGCCGAGACTCCTGGTTCGGGATAACCCCTTTCTGGAGTTCAGGTTAGACTACCTTTCAAAACCCGCGCCTGGCCATGCCCAGAATCAAGCGCTTCATGGAGACCCACCCCGGCACCGTCGTCATCGCCACCTGCCGCCGCGTGGCCAGCGGAGGCAAGTTTCGCGGCTCCATCGCCTCCCAACTGGACGTTCTGGGCAAAGCCGCCGCCGCGGGCTGCCAGTTGGTCGACGTTGAACTGCAAACCGCCAGCAAGTGCAAGCCCGAGCAACTGCAAAAGCTTCGCACCCGCGCCGCCCTGATCCTTTCGTTCCACGACTTCCGCGCCACCAAGAAACTCGACGAAACTCTGGAAAAGATGCTGGCCTACCCCGCCGACTTCTACAAAATCGTCAGCACCGCCACCACGCTCGCCGACAACGTCACCATGATCAAGTTCCTGGCCCGGGAAGGCGACCGGCACTCCCTGGTCGGCATGTGCATGGGCGAGCAAGGCATCATCAGCCGCGTTCTCGGCGTGCGCGCCGGAAGCGTCTTCACCTTCGCCTCCGCCATCGCCGGCGAAGAAACCGCCCCCGGCCAGGTCACCGCGCAGGAATTGCGCAACGTCTATCGCATCGAGCGCGTCGACGTAGCCACGCGCGTCTACGGCGTCGTCGGCGATCCCATCGCCCACTCGCTATCTCCGGCGATCATGAACGCGGCCTTCCGCCGCGAGAACGTGAACGCCGTCTACCTGGCGCTGCACGCCAAGACCCTGAAGGACCTGCTGACCTGCGTGCGCGAGATTCCCATCCACGGCATCAGCGTCACCATGCCGTACAAAGAAGCCATCCTCCCGCACCTCGACAACACCGACTCCCACACCACCAAGATCGGCGCCTGCAATACGGTGGTTCGCGCCCAGGATGGCAAGCTCTACGGCTTCAACACCGACGCATCCGGCATCGTTCGCCCCCTGGAGCGCCGCCTGAATACGCTGGAAGGCGCTCGCATCCTGGTGATCGGAGCCGGCGGAGCCGCCCGCGCCGCCGTCTTCGGGCTGAAGGAACGAGGCTCGGAAGTCTACATTCTGAACCGCACCGCTGCCCCGGCCAAGAAACTCGCGCACCAGGCCCGCGCCCGCATCATCAAGCGCCCTGATCTGAAGAAGCTAGCCTTCGACGTGATCATCAATGCCACCCCGGTCGGCATGGGCAATACGCGCGAAACGCCGCTGCAGGAGAACGAGATCAACGCCCGCTATGTCTTTGACATGATTTACGATCCGCCCGAAACCCGCTTCCTGAAACTGGCCAAAGAACGGGGCGCGCAGATCATTCCCGGCATCGAAATGTTCGCCCACCAGGCCGCCCGCCAGTTCGAAATCTGGACCGGCAAACCCGCGCCTTGGGACGAGATGCTGCGCGTAGTTCTGCTCGCCCTGCAAGAGCGGACAAACCGCTCCGTAGCCGCCAAATAAGGGGCTTTCGATGCCTCTCACCAAGATTTAGTTGCATTTTTACTACGTGCCCAAAGTAATATGCATTTAGGGAATGCGACTGTAAACGCTTCCGGTGTTTTGTTTAACCCAGTACCGCCCGTTTCCTTACTTCCAAATCGCTGTACAAGCTTTGGCGAAAAACTCGACGTGAGAGGCGGCCCGGTCTCGCCTCCATCCCGGTTCGGAGAGTTCAACATGGCGTGGTACGCGTACTGTCTTACCGAGCATCAAACCCTTCCCAATGGAACCCGCACTCGCCGCCCTTTCCTGCTAGAGGGCGTTCAAGGAGTGAACGGCGCTGCGGTTCTGAGCTATCCCAGTGGCGAATTCGCGGTCATTGTCAGCGAATACGACCACACGCCAGGTGAACTGGACCACAAATCAGCAATTGATCACGCTCGCGTGGTCAGCAACTGCTTCCGCAATTCCACCGTCCTTCCTTTCAAATTCGGCACCATTTTCGACAGCGATGACGCCCTCCGCCAGGCCGTCCGGGTCAACCGGCGGGCTTTTGGCCTGAGCGTCGCCAAACTGCGCGGAAAGTCCGAAATGCACATCAAACTGGTCGTTCGGGATGGCTCCCTGCGCGAAGCCATGATCGACATCGAACTGCCCGACACCGTCGGCGGCGACTACCTGTCGAAGCTGAAGGTGAAGGCGTCCCGCGAGCGCGAGCGCCAGACCAAGGCGCGCGCACTGTCCGTCCAGGTCCACAAGCTGTTCAACCCGCTCGAGGAAGAAGTCAGCTGCAAGAAAGTCGCTCCCGAGGGCATGTTGATCGACATCGCCCACCTGATCGATTCCAAGAGCGTGGAAAAGTACCAGAACCGCTACACCACCGCCGCCAAGCAGTTGAAGAACTGCGAAGTCGCGATCAGCGGTCCGTGGCCACCGTACCACTTCCTGCCGGGCAAGCTGCGCACCGTCGCCGGCAACAGCTAGACCTAAGAGTCAGATAGTTAGACCGAGAATTTTCCTTTCACCCAAGCCCATGGCTGGCTAAAACCCGCCATGGGCTTGTGTTTGAGGGCTCGGTAGTGGCGTGCATTGAATATGCATTGTTCTGCACTTTGAATTCTCCGGGATTTTCCACGAACCACCGCCGCTTCCTCTCTGCCCCCTCATCTAAGTCCTTATTCGTCATCCGGTTATGTCCTCGCGTGACAGCAGTCACAACGTTTTCCGGCTTTGGCGCGGCAAGTGCATCTCTCAAAGACAATAAAGAGGCCGCAAACTCTAGCAACATGACCTACACTCTCTTCGATTCTCCGCGTCACTACCCGAACCGTTCCGGCTGGCGGAACGGAGTCTTGCATCGCCTTTCCTGATATTGCCCACCAAATCCGTAGCCTCTTGAAATGTGGCCCCAGTGATGGGGCCATTTTTTTATTGTCCTATTTCACGAAAATCAGCCCATGCGGTACCGCGGAGCGGAACACATACGCATAGAGCAGTACGATGATTCCGACGATGGAACACAGCGCCACCGAGTGCCACGCCACAAAGCGGAAAATGATTCCTTCGTTTCCCACCTGTTCGGTAGCCGAGGTGGCGATCGTGATAGACTGCGCGTCCACCATCTTTCCCATCACTCCTCCGGCACTGTTGGCCGCGCACATCAGAATCGGGTCGATGCCGAGTTGCTGAGAAGTAATCCTCTGCAGGCTGCCAAAGAGCGCATTGGCGGAGGTGTCACTCCCGGTAAGTGCCACACCCAGCCACCCCAGGAACGTGCCGAAAAACGGATACAACCATCCGGTTCGCGTAAACGCCAGGCCCAGCACCGCGTCCAGTCCTGAATAGCGCGTTACGTAGCCCAGCCCCAGCATGAAAGAGATCGCAATCATCGCCAGCCGCATGCGCACCAGCGTTCTCCAGAAGATCTTCATCAATTGCAGCGGGCGCTGGCCAAGCAGCAACCCGGAGATGATTGCTGCCAGGAAACAGCCGGTCCCAGTCGCTGAGAGCCAGTTGAAGTCGTAGCGTGCAGCCTCAGGAGTTGGTTTCGCCACCACCGGCGCGGCGCGAAAGACCGCATTGTGAAGGACCGGCACGTCCCATCCCGGAGGACCGGGGCGGATTCTTCCATCCGCCAACACGACTCGAAAGGCTGGCGTCGTCGCTTGGTTCATGGCCAGTTTGATCTTTGGCAGTCCCCAGAGCAGCACAACCAGCGACAGGATCGCGAATGGCATCCAGGCCCTCAAGACTTGCCCCGCGGTGTAAGTGCGCGCTTTGACGAATCCATCGAACGTCTCTGCTGCCCATTCACCGCCGACCTGGTCGGTGACCTCCGCTGTCGGTGGAGGCAGCGTCAGCGCCTGTTCATCGTAATCGAAGCGCCAGATCTTTTTCGGCTTCCAGAATCGCAGGAAAATCAGCAAGACGACAATCGACACCACGCCACCCATAATGTCCACCAGATTGCTGTCCACATAATTCGACCAGACGAATTGCGTAAGCGCGAACGAGCCGCCGACCACCAGAATTGCTGGGAACACTTCCAAGGTTTCCCTCCAGCTGACCATGGTTCTCACCAGCCAGAATGGAACGATCACGGCGGTGAAGGGAAGAATACGGCCGAGCATTGCATTGAGATCGGACTCCGGCAAAGCCGTCACCGCCGCCAGCGTATGCACCGGCGTGCCGATGGCTCCCCACGCCACCGGCGCCGTGTTGGCGATCAGATTCAACGCCGCCGCATGGAAGGGCTTGAAGCCAAGCCCGATCATGAAAGCTCCCGCGATGGCGACCGGCGCCCCGAAACCCGCCGCTCCCTCAATGAACGCGCCAAAACAAAAGGCAACCAGCAGCACTTGCAGCCGCCGATCCGCCGTGATTCCCGCGACCGACTCCTTCATGATTTCGAATTGCCCGGTCTCGACGGAAATGTCGTAAAGATACACAGCCGCGAGGACGATCCAGGCAATCTTCAAGATACCGAACGCAACTCCGTATCCAAAGCTGAGGGCGGCAAGCGCCGGGGGCATTTTGAAGAAGAGGATCGCCACCGCCACGGCCGTTGATGCCCCGGCGATGGCGCACCAGTGTGGCTTCACCTTGAGGCCGGCCAGCAGCCCGAACAGAACCATGATCGGAAGCGCCGCAACCAGCGTGGACAACCACCAATGCCCGAGTGGGTCGTAGATCTGGGTCCACTGCATGACAACCTCCTTGCGAACGGAGACTGCTGCATATCCGTAAGTCAGTTCGACATTTGTCTGACCGTCGGAAGCCTGTAGGTACAGGCCGCGATATCGTACCACTCGCCGCCCCCCCAGTATGGGAAGTTTCGAACCGTATGCGTCCCCTGCATCGCATACAACGAAGACAGCGGGGCGTGTTTTGTTCTCACCCCGCTGTCAGATACACTGACCAACGACCATGACCCGATTCCATTCTGCTTCCAGACTCATTCCCGCGAATTTGTGTCTCATCGTTCTACTGGCTTGCTCGAGCGCGGCTCAAACCCAGGACCCGCAACCCAAGAGCGCGCCCGTCCCATTCATGGCACAGCAGCAGGCGTCGCAGACGCAGCAGGAGAACTTCCCTCCTCAATTGCTCGAAGAGTTGGCCGTCATCAAGGCCGCCGCCCTCTCCGACGACTACGCCTACCGTGAGGTTGCCCATCTGACCGAGAATATCGGCCCGCGCATTAGCGGATCTCTACAAGCCAAGGCGGCCGTCGATTACGTCGCCGCCGAACTCCGCCAGCTCGGACTCGACGTCCACCTTGAGGAAGTTAAAGTCCCCCACTGGGTGCGCGGCGCCGAAACGGCTGAGCTGACGGAATACCCGGGCCAGGCCGCCGACACTACGCAGAAGATCGTTCTCACAGCGCTCGGCGGAAGTACCGCCACACCCTCCGAAGGCATCACGACCGAGGTGGTTGTCGTCGACAATTTCGACCAACTCAAAGCGCTCGGCCACGACCGAGTCGCCGGCAAGATCGTTCTCTTCAACGCACTCTTCGACAAGCAGAAGGCGGCCGCAGGTCTGTCATTCATTTCCTATGGCGAGGCCGTGCGCTATCGCGGAGCCGGTCCCAAGGCCGCGGGCGATTTGGGAGCAGTCGCGGCGCTCGTCCGCTCGGTCGGCAACGCTGACTATCGCCTGCCGCATACCGGTTTCAGTTTTCCTGCAGGAATTCCCGCTGGCGCCGTCACCGCCGAGGATGCTGACCTGATCGCCCATCTTTACACGCAGGGTAAAGTTCGCATGCATCTCACCCTCACTCCACAGAAGCTGCCCGACGCGACCAGCTATAACGTCATCGCAGACCTGAAGGGCAGCGAGCATCCCGAGCAGTACGTCGTCGTCTCTGGACACCTCGACTCATGGGACCTCGGCACAGGCGCGATTGACGACGGCGCCGGAGTCGTGGTCGCGATGGAAGCCGCCGAACTCCTGCAAAAGTTACACCTGCATCCCAAGCGCACGCTGCGCGTGATTGCCTGGATGGACGAAGAGAGCGGCGGCGCCGGCAGCCAGGCCTACACCAAGGATTACTCCGCCGAATTCATTCGCACCGTCGCCGCGATCGAGAGCGACTCCGGCGCCGCTCACCCGCTGGGCTTCAGCGTCAAGATGACTCCACACGCAGAGGAGTTGCTGCGCCCCGTGCTGGGCGTCCTGCAAAGCTTCGGCGCCAACGCCGCGCAGCCCAGCAGCTATCCCCCAGGAGCCGACATCTCGGCTATGTCGGAAGCAGGCGTGCCCGCTCTCGGTCTCCTGCAAGACGGCCGCACCTACTTCAACTATCACCACACCGCCGCCGACACGCTCGATAAAGTTGTGCCCAGCGAGTTGCGCGAGAACGCCGCCGCCATGGCCGTCATGGGATACGCGTTGGCGAGCATGAAAGACCCACTCCCACGGTAAACAGAAGTCGCAAGGGCAACGATTGTCGGGACGCAGAACTGCGGCCAACGCGCGTCCGCGGTTGCATCACGTGCTCCTGAATGTCAAGCTCCCGGTGGCGCAGTGCTGCGGCTCCGGAAAAACTACACCCCCCCCGCACGACGGTGCCCGTGGATGACCGAGGAAGAGCGGCGCTTCAGCGCCGCGTCACAGCCCAAGACCAAATTAGGGCTTTAGCCCCTGTGGTCTATTGTCCGCGGAAGGGTCTCGTTTTTCCGCAACCTATTTAGCCCCCGATGTAGTGCTCGCCATCAACTGCAATCCATCGTCAGAACTTGGGTCTGTTGACACAAGATCATTCCAGCTTGATTTCATTTTGCCCCATGTGATACCCGTCACATTTCAGGTCTGCGGCGTGACTTACATACCGTGACTTACATACAATGACAGGCCCTGTCAGACGATCACGGCATCGTTCCGACCTGTTGACGCATCATAATTCGCGCGCTTATGATCGTCGTTTGGCCTTATGGCCACGGACGCCTCTGGGATGGGGCGCCCTAGAGTTTCATCCTGAGATTTTTTGAGAGCCAGAGTTAAAGTGACCTATGGATAAGAAGAAGCTGGAAGCATTCAAAAAACGTTTGGAAACGCGGCAGCAGGAATTGCGCCGCACCGTGAACCGCACGCAGGCTGACGGCCGCTCGGCCGACGAAGACACGGCCCAGGATATCGCCGACCGCGCCGCCAGTTCCTACACCAAGGAATTTCTTTTCAGCCAGAGCAACAACGAGCGCCAGACTCCTGCAGATGGTCGACAAGGCCCTCGTCCGCATCCGCGAAGGCAGCTTCGGCGAATGCATCCACTGCGGCAAAGAAATTAATGCCAAGCGTCTCGAAGCTGTGCCCTGGACGCGCCACTGCATCGAGTGCCAGGAAAAGCTGGAGCAGGGATTGCTGGAAGAAGCTCCGCGGTAAGAAGACTTTGTTGCTATTGAGAGACGCCGCCGACATTCGGCGGCGTTCCTGTTTGCAGCGTGCAAAGACATCCTGTGATCCTGAGCGAAGTCGAAATGCACGTCACACTCGCAGCGAGGCGCTGCCAGCAAGTGCATAGGTCCCTCGCGGCACAGGCTCAGGTGCAAGCTCTTCGCTTTGCTCAGGATGACATTCAGTTCTGGTTCCCCTACTTCTTTGCTTCCTCCGCCGCTGCCTCTGCTCCCGGCATTATATTCTTCAGCGGAGCCTTCGCTGCTCCTCGAGTTCCGGATGCGGCAGCGGCTTGCGCGGCAGCATCTGGTCGCGCATCGCCGTGTTGTAGACGAAGATCGCCTCCACCACCGCCGCCTGCGCCAGATCGTCGGGCTGCAGGCGCTCGTACGTGTCCATGTTGGAATGGTGTGTGCGCGATCCGTAGTCGAGCGTGTCCTGAATGAACTGAAATCCCGGCATGCCCACCGAGTCGAACGCTTCGTGATCGGTCCCGCCGGTATTCCGCATCGTAATCGTGCTTACGCCCAGGTCCTGCAACGGCGCGATCCATTGCTGGAAGATCGGACCGATCGACGCATTCTCCTGCAGATAGATGCCGCGAACCTTTCCCGAGCCATTGTCCAGATTGAAGTATCCGGAAATCTTCTGTCTGCTCCGGCTTCAACTGCACCGGACCCGCCGGCTTGCGCATAAAGTCCGGCAGCTTCACCTGATCGGGCGCAGTTGAGAGCGGCACGTATCCGAAGTGCTGCTTGACATAGCCGTACGATCCAAATTCTCCCTGCTCTTCCCCGGTCCACAGGCCTACGCGGATGGTGCGTCGCGGCTGCACATGCAACGCGTTCAGGATGCGCATCACTTCCATCGCGACCACGGTCCCCGCGCCATTGTCGGTCGCACCGGTCGCGGACGCCCACGAATCCAGATGCCCGCCGACCATCACCACTTCATCTTTCACCTTCGGATCCGTCCCGGGAATTTCGGCAATCGTGTCAAACCCGTGCTCATGATCGCCCGTGAATTCGGTCTCCACATCCATCTCAATCGAGACCGGTACGTTTGCCTTCAGCAACCGGTAGACGCGGCCGTAGCTTTCAATGGCCATCACCACGATCGGAAGTGGTTCGGCATGTTCGCGCTGGTAGGTAAACCAGCCCATTCCGCCACCACCATCGTCAAAGATCGTTCCTCCCGAACCGCCATTGTTGCGCCCATCGCGGCTCGGAACTACGATTCCCGCCGCATGCTCGGCGGCAAAGAACTGTCCCGCCTTTTCGCGGAACTCCAGCCGCTTGATGAACGTCGCGAAAAAGTCTTCCGGCTGCGCCACATGCACCGGATATTCGGAAGTGGTCTTGAGATTGGCTTCATCGCGCCGCTCGAACAGTGGCTTGTCGACCGGCTTCACTTCCCGCATCTCGCCAAAGAAAATAATCTTGCCCGCCAGCTTGCCCTTGTACTTCTCCAAGTCCTTCTCGTCCTTCGCATCTACCCAGACCGCCCGCCCGTTGACCGCACCGTGGCTCGACGGCGACCAGGGCAGCGCTTGCGCGATGAACACAGCCGTGTCTGGCGCCGACATGCGCACCCAGGCATTGAGTTGACGCCAGCCCATGCCGAACTCGCCCCAATCCTCGAGATGCGCGTTGCTGCATCCCATGGCGGTGAGCTGATCGCGCGTCCATTCATTAGCGCGCTTCAGGTTTGGAGACCCCGTCAACCGCGGCCCAATCCCATCCATCAGCCCCGACGCAAACTCCATCACATGCGAGTGCGAAAGGCCCTCGTCCCGGATGCGCTGGTACATGGTGTAATCCAGATTCTCCGTCGCTGGCTGCGCGAGTTCGTAGGAAGGAGCGCTGGCGTCTTCGGTCTTCGTATCTTTTGATTTCTTCTCAGCCGCCGACACCGAAAAGCAAAAACACAGTACGACTGCAACCGCTGAAACGATTGGCTTGCGTGATGGCATTGTGCTGGCTCCTCCGCGAAAACGGAATTCGCAGAGTAGCAGATAACCCATTCATCCGGAAGTAGAAGCAATGAAAGCGGAAGCAATCCGAGACCGCCTCAAAGCCGGCCATACGAAACAAATTGTTGAGCGATGTTTAGTTCTGCGCAGCAACATTTCTCAACGACGCAATCAGATGCTCCGACGCGCCATCCGTCTTCGACAGCACTTCCTTAATCCCGGCGGCCTGCGCCTCCTCGGTCAAGAGAAGGTTTTCGTGGAGCGTAATCATTAGCAGCGTTGCGAGCGGAGCGATGCGACTGATTTCCCTCGCCGCCTCGAGCCCATTCATCACGGGCATCTGCCAGTCCAGTGTCACTACGTCCGGACGCAACTGCCTGACTTTCTCAATTGCCACCTTGCCATTCTCGGCCTCGCCACACACTTCCCAGTCCGTGTTGTGCTCAATACAAATGCGGATCGAGTGCCGAATGATCGCGCTGTCATCGACGATGAGAATCCGGTGCGACATGCAGCCTCCTCAATGCCTTGGCAGGTTGCGCGCCGGGCCAATTCGTACCTACGACGGACAGCCACAAGGAAAGGCAACTAGCTCCACCCTAGTCTTCGCCTTCTGCGATACAAATACAGCGAACAACGTACGGTATCGTACTTTATCTGACTGAATCCAATTGGGATGTTTCGGCCCGATTGGCGTGTGCCGCAAGTCATTTCCTGCGTGACAGTTACATCTTTTTTGTGAGCATCGGCAAGGGTTGCCCCGAAAAAACCTTTACAGACTTCTCCCGATGCGGCTGATTTGTTATGATCGGGTCACTGGCTTGGCAATTTTTTTCGCGCTCTGCCCCTTCGCCATCTTGCCCCGCGGGGCGCCAAAGTTGAGGCTGTGTTGATGGGGACCACATTTCTTGCGCGGATTCGCAAAGACAATCTCCGCCGCTACGTACTGGCGTTGGCCACCGTAGCCGCTGCGTTTCTGGTGAATAGCGCGCTGCATCCCCTGGTCGGCGACCGCGTCGGCTACGTCCTGCTGTTCCCCGCGGTAGCCTTCTCGGCTTGGTATTGCGGCATCGGACCCTCCATTGTCGCGATCCTGCTCGCCCTTGTAGGCACAACTTACGGATTCATTCCGCCCATCCAACCGCTTCGTATTTTCACCCTCACCGAAATCGTCCGGGCCCTGGTGTTTGTCAGTTGCTCCGCTGCCATTGTCGCCATGGGCGAATCACGTCGCCGTCAGAATGAGCGCCTGCGCACCGAGCAAGGCGAACTCGAAAAGCGCGTTCGGGACCGCACGGCGGATCTCGACACCGCTAACGACAACCTCCGCGAACTCTCTGCCCGCCTGCTTCAGTTGCAGGACGACGAGCGCCGCCGTATCGCCCGCGAGCTCCACGACAGTGTGGGACAGACCCTGGCCGCTCTCGCCATGAACCTCTCTGCCGTGCGCCTCGACTTCGAGCGCATCGCCCAGACCGCCAGCGCCCTCGTCGACAGCGAAAACCTTGTCCGCGACATGAGCACCGAAGTCCGCACCATTTCGCACTTGCTTCATCCCCCTTTGCTCGATGAAGCCGGACTGTCGTCCGCCCTGCGCTGGTACGTGGAGGGATTCGCGGTCCGCAGCAAAATCAAAGTTGACCTGGATCTGCCGGAAGTCTTCGGCCGCTTGCCGCGCGAATCAGAGACGGCCATCTTCCGCGTGGTGCAGGAATGCCTGACCAATATTCACCGCCATTCGGGAAGTCCTGTCGCGAAAATTCGCCTTCGTCACCGCGACCAGCAGGTGCTGGTCGAAATCGCCGACAAGGGCAAGGGCATCCCACCGGAAAAGCAAGAGCAGCTGTTGTCGACGGGCGCACCGGGCGTCGGAATCCGAGGAATGAGAGAGCGCCTGAGACAACTCGGCGGCACGCTCGAAATCAACTCGAACGGAACCGGCACCGTTGTGATCGTGAAGTTGCCGGTCCCCGACTCTTCCTCGCCCGAGAAGGCGCTCTCGTCCTCTGCTGCAGCCTAGAACCATAGAACCAACGAAGCGTGCGTTTACCACGCACCTGGGTGCCCCGTTTTTCGCGTTCTTTGCGAGAAGTGGGGAATCATGGAACTTCTCGCCGTGCGGTCCGTACTTCCGGATGACAACTCACTAGGATGCAAAAACAATGAGGCTATTCTCGCTCGCTTCAACCTTGCTGTTTTCAATGCTGGCCTTTGCCGGTTCCGCCTCAAATCAGCCGACGAGTCGGGTTTGGATCACCGACGTCTTCATCGTCTCGCCTGAGAACCTCGACCACATTGAGAAGGCCAACGTGCTCATCGAGGACGGACGCATCGCAAAGGTCGAGCGCGGTAATCCGGGAAAGACGCCGCCGGGGGCAACGGTTGTCTCCGGACACGGTCAATATCTGATTCCCGGACTGATTGACTCGCACGTTCACCTGGCTGCTGTTCCGGGAATGTCGTTTGACTTGAATGACGGCAAGCAGCAGCCCATGGTCCAGCAATACTTCAAGCAACTTCCCCGCTCCTACCTTTACTTCGGCTATACCACACTTGTCGATCTGGCCGTGTTTCGCCCGCAAGCGTTAGAAGACTTCCGGCACGCTCCGCTGCATCCGGATTTGTACGACTGTGGCGGATCGCTCCCCTTCGCCAATGGATACCCGATGTCATTCGCACCTCCAGGCGTGCGCTTCAAGCCTTTCCCGAACTTTATCTACGACGCCAAACATGCAGACCGCATTCCGCCGGAATATAAGCCCGAGGATCACACGCCAGCAGCCGACGTCGCCCGCGTGAAAAGGTCCGGCGCAATTTGCATAAAAACCTACTTCGAGCGCGGCTTTGCCGACGACAAGAATCTGCCCGTCATCGGCCCGGACGTTCTGGCCGACATCCGTAGCGAGGCGACCAAGGATGGCCTGGTGCTCATGATCCACGCCAACGGATTTGAAGCGCAAAAATTCGCCGCCGATGGAAACGTCGACGTCATCGCTCACGGAATGTGGCACTGGGGCGATCTCGACAAAAAGACGGAACTACCCGACGAAATCAAGCGCGTGCTCGATGCGATCGTGGAAAAGAAGATTGGCTATCAGCCCACCATCCAGGTCTTGTACGGTGAGACGGCGTATTTCGACCCTGCATATCTGAAGATGGACGCCATTGCCAAGGTCACGCCGAACGAACTCCAGGCATGGTTCGAGTCTCCGGAAGGCCAGTGGTTCGGAAAAGAATTGAATGAAGACCACGCCCCCGACGCCGCGATCGTCAAAGGCTACGAGCAAGGCCCGATTCGGCGCGTCCGGCAGGTGGTCGCATACCTGGCCAGCAAAGATGCCAACTTTGTCTTTGGCACCGACACTCCATCGAGCCCAACGTACGGAAACTTGCCCGGCCTAAACGGCTACCTGGAGATGAAGCAACTCCAAAAGGCAGGAATGTCTCTCGCACAAATCTTCCGGGCCGCCACAATCAACAACGCGCGCGAATTCAAAATGGAGTCGCAACTCGGAACCATCGAGCCAGGCAAGGTAGCCAATCTCGTCCTGATGCAGAAATCGCCGCTGGAAACTGTGGATGCCTATGACAGCATCACCACCGTCTGGGTGCACGGCAAGGCGTTCCCCCGCGACAGCCTAGCGGCCAATTCCAATTGACAAGCCGCGCATGTGCCGGGAACTGGGTGCCCCCTTTCTCGCACTCTCTGCGAGAAAGCCTGCCTTGAGCGGAGCCGAAGGGTGGGAATTTCAATGGAATAGCACCGCCTCCCACTTTTGACGCCCCCTTTTCCCCCTGTTAAACTTCTTGTTTGTCATAAACTAATCAGCCAGCCCACCGTTTATAACCAGAAGGGAAATCCGTGCGCGCAGAAACCCGCCATCAATTGAAGCAGGACGCGTTCAGCCGCGTCACCATCGACGCCGCCGAGAAAACCGCTCATTGGACCGTCGAACACCGCTCCACGGTCCTCGTCGCCGCCGTCGTCGCCATCATCGTCCTCGCCGCCGTGATTGGCGGCTACTTTTACTTGAGCGCGCAGGACGAAAAAGCCAGCTTCGATCTTTCCAAGGCGGTTCGCACCATGGAGACGCCGCTGCGTCCCGCCGGTACGCCGGAACAGCCCGACTTCCCAACTTTCACTTCCGCCAAAGACCGCGCTCAGGCCGCTCAGAAACAATTTCAAGCGATCGTCGACCAGTATCCCCACACGCGCACCGCCGACATGGCTCATTATTTTCTTGGAGTCACTGCTTCGACGTTGGGTGACAACGCCGCTGCCGAGCGCAATTTCAAGGAAGTCATTTCCGCCGGGAACCGCGAGGTCTCCGCCATCGCCAAGTCTGCGCTGGCTTCGCTCTACGGCCAGACGAACCGCGTCAAAGAAGCAGCCGCTCTCTTTCAGGAACTGATTAGCAAGCCGACCACATCGGTCAGCAAAGTCTCGGCAGAATTGCAATTGGCCGAACTCTATCAGGGTTCCAATCAGCCTCTCGAAGCCAAGCGAATCTACGAGCAGGTCAAGAAAGAGAATCCCGGAGCCGAGGCCGGACAGCTCGCCACACAGAAATTGACCGAAATTAAGTAGCAGCTGCGAATCCCTCGTCGGCTGCGGCTTTTGCCTATCGCCATACGCCATTTCCCTTTTCGCTCAGGTTGAGTACCATGTTGTCCAGTCACACACTTCACAACTGGATACCCATGGCCGATCTCACACTCCGCGTCAACGGCAGTGGAAAAAAAGTCAGCGTCTCTCCTGAAACCCCTCTCCTTTGGGTTCTTCGCGACACCCTGGGACTCACCGGAACCAAATTCGGATGCGGCGTCGGATTGTGTGGCGCCTGCACGGTCCACGTCGATGGCAACCCCGTCCGCTCCTGCTCGACTCCCGTTTCTCAAGTCGCGGGCAAAAGCGTGCTGACCATCGAAGGTCTCGGCGCCAATGGCCTGCACATGCTGCAGCAGGCCTGGATCGCGGAAGAAGTTCCGCAATGCGGCTACTGTCAGACGGGGCAGATTATGTCTGCCGCTGCGTTGCTGGCGAAAACGCCGAAGCCCACTGACGAACAGATCAGCGCGGCCATGAATGGCAACCTCTGCCGCTGCGGAACCTACGAGCGCATTCGCAAAGCCGTGCATCGCGCCGCCGGCAACGGAGGCGCGCAATGAGCCCCCTTTCCCGCCGTGAATTCGTCGCCGCCGGAGTCGCCGCTGGCGCTGGGCTCGTGATCGGCTTCTACTTGCCGCACAAATCCGGCTCACCAGAACAATGGTTCTCACCGAACGCCTACCTGCGCATCACGCCCGACAACAAAGTCACGATCGTCGTCGCGCGCTCCGAGATGGGACAAGGCGTTCGCACCGCGCTGCCCATGATCCTCGCCGAAGAGCTCGAGGCCGACTGGAAGCAGATCGAAATCGAGCAAGCCGGCGCCAGCACTCTCTATGGCGATCAAACCACTGGAGGCAGCGCCAGCATCCGCACCACCTGGGATCCAATGCGCAAAGCTGGAGCCTCCGCACGCGAGATGCTGATCTCCGCAGCGGCGTTGACCTGGAACGTTCCGCGTTCCTCATGCACGGCTGAGAGCAGCCGCATTAAGCACGCCGCCACCAATCGCAGCTTGAGCTATGGAGAACTCGTCGGCAAAGCCGCGACCCTGCCGATTCCAACCGAGGTAACGCTCAAGCAGAGCAAAGACTACAAGATCGTCGGTCAACGCCTGGCCCGCGTCGATTCGCCCGCGAAGGTGAAGGGCGAAGCGATCTTTGGCATCGACTTCCGCATTCCTGGGATGAAGTTCGCGGTGCTCGCGCGCTGCCCCACGATCGGTGGAAAAGTCTCGTCGTTCGATGACAAAGAATCAAAGAAAATTTCCGGCGGGAACTATGTCGGAAAGATCGGCGACTCAGCCGTCGCGGTCGTCGCCGATAGCGTTTGGAGCGCAATGGAAGGCCGCCGCGTCCTCAACGTCGCGTGGGACGATGGCCCAAACAAAGACCTGAACACCGCCGCCGTCATGGCGTCGCTAAAACAGGCCGCGTCGAAGAAACCTGCGAATCTCTTCTTGGCCGGAGATCCCGCGAAGGCCCAAGGACGAAAGGTTTCCGCCGAATACACGTTGCCCTTCATGGCACACGCCCCGATGGAGCCCGGCAATTGCACCGCACATTATCAGGGCACGAAGTGCGAGCTGTGGGCACCGACTCAGGTTCCGCAAGATTGCCGCGACTCGGTCGCAACCGCCATCGCCCTCGATCCCGATCAAGTTAAGGTCCACGTCACGCTCATGGGCGGAGGCTTTGGCCGCCGTCTCGAACATGACTACGCTGTCGAAGCCGCGCTGGTATCGAAGGCGATCAACGCGCCCGTAAAAGTAATCTGGACGCGCGAAGACGACATGCGCTTCTCCACGTACCGTCCCCCGAGCCTACATCAACTCAGTGCTACGCTCGATGGATCAGGAATGCCCGTCGCTCTGACGCATCGCCTCATCGCGCCCTCGATCAGCGGACAAAAAGGTCAGCCGACTCCGAACGGCGTCGATCCCGATCTGCCCGATGAAGCCGGACCTGTCTACGGAATCCCGAACTATTCCGTCGACTACGTGATGGCCGAGACGCCCGTACCTCTGGGTTGGATGCGCTCGGTCTACGCCCTGCAGGCGGCGTTTGCGCTCGAGAGTTTCATCGACGAACTCGCCGTCGCAGCCGACAAAGATCCATTGCAGTATCGTCTGCAGTTGCTGGCCAAAGATCAGGACCTCACCTATTTCACGACCACATGGCACACCGCACGCATGCGCGCCGTGCTGCAACTGGCTGCCGAGAAATCGGGATGGGACAAGCCTCTTCCCGCCGGTCACTCTCGCGGAGTCGCCTGCTTCGGCTGCTTCGCGTCATACGTGGCCGAAGTGGTTGAGATCACCATGGAGCAGGACGAACCGCATGTGCACCGAGTCGTCGCGGTGGTCGACTGCGGACAAGTCGTGAATCCCGCCATTCTCGAGCAGCAGATTCAAGGCGGAATCATCTACGGACTGGGCAACGCGCTCCGTGCAAAGATCACGATCGAGAAGGGCCGCATCGTACAGGGCAACTTCGACGACTACGCCCCGCTGCGCATGGAAGAAACGCCCACAGTCGAGGTCTACGCCATTCCGAGCCCGGAAGTTCCGACCGGAATCGGCGAGCCCTCGGTTCCTCCGGTCGCGCCCGCGCTAAGCAACGCAATCTACGCGGCCACGAAGAAGAGAATCCGCGTGTTGCCAATTCTCGGCTAGAACGCACTCGTCACTTCTCAACCGGAGATTGGCCTTGTCATCCTGAGCAACCCGAAGGATCCATGCAATCTGCCGGCACCAGCAAAATGCAGAGGTCCTTTTCGGCAAAGAGCGCCGCTCAGGATGGGACGCAATGAGTTGATACCTCGCGTTCACCGAGGTATCAGACAGACCTGCAACCTGAAGGAGTGTCCATGATCCGCACCAGCATCGCCGTCATCTTACTTCTCTCCGCCGCCACGCTCGCGCAAACTGCCCCCACCTCCTCAGTTCCCCCCGCCCGCCTGGCGCACATTCGCCACGGCGTGAATCTCAGCGGATGGTTCGCCCAAGTCTACGATCCCAAGGGGTACACAAAAGAACACCTCCAGACCTGGACCACAGCCTTCGACATCGCGCTGATCAAGTCGGCCGGATTCGACCATGTTCGCCTCAGCGTGAATCCGCAGCCTTTCATGGACGCCGCACGCCATCGCGACGGCGGCGCAGAATTGTTCGGCTATCTCGATGCCGCGATCAAGATGATTCTCGACGCCGGTCTCGCCGTCGAAATCGACATGCATCCCGACTCCGACCTCAAGGCTGCGACTGGCGCAAGAGGACGACTTCGTCGAACGCTTCTCCGATTTCTGGAGCACGGTAGCAAGGCGCTACGCACCGCTCGATCCCGATCGCGTCTTCTTCGAGATCCTGAACGAACCGGAGATGCGCGACGCCTACCGCTGGTATGGCGTGGAAGCGAAGGTGGCCGCCGCCATTCGGCGCGCCGCACCCTCGAACACCATCATCGCCGCCGGCGCGCGCTGGGACGACGATGACGACTTGGTATTCCTCGAACCGCTGCCCGATCCCAACGTCATCTACGTGTTTCATTTCTACGAGCCGCACATCTTCACCCATCAGGGAGCCACATGGGGAGCGTATTACTGGCACTGGCTGAAAGGCCTGCACTATCCGTCATCGCCCGAGAATGCAGCGCAAGTCGCAACGTTGCTTCCCGAGGCTCGCGATCGCATGCAGGTCATCCGCTACGGACAGGATCACTGGGATGCATCCCGCATCGAAGCCGAAATCAATCAGGCTGCTGACTGGGCCAGGCAGCGCGGCCTGCCGCTGATCTGCAACGAGTTCGGTGGGTTCCGCGATTTCTCCGAGCCCCAGGATCGCAACGCCTGGATCAAAGACGTGCGCACCTCGCTCGAACGCCACAACATCGGCTGGGCGATGTGGGACTACTCCGGCAACTTCGGCGTGGTCACGAAGAAAGATGGCAGAAACACGCTGGATGAAACAACGGTGCGAGCGCTCGGCTTGAGCATGCCTGCCAGCCACTAAGACCGACAAAACTACTCGGAACCTATTGACCATTTCAGGTGTCTAACCGAGCATTACAGGGTTCTCTCTCCGCGTCCCGTCTGAACACCATTCGCGAGGTGATCCATGCTCGAAGCCGTGCACTTGACCAAGCGCTACGCGTCGCTGCCGGCGGTGCAGGATTTATCTTTTTCGCTTCGTCCCGGACAAGTACTGGGATGCCTCGGCCCCAATGGTTCCGGCAAGAGCACCACGGTCAAAATGCTCACCGGATTGCTGCAACCCACACGTGGCATCGTGCAGTTCGACGGTCACAATATCCAGGAAGACCTGACTGCCTACCGGAAGCTTCTCGGCTACGTTCCGGAAGAGCCGCATCTCTATCCGTATCTGAGCGGATGGGAATATCTGGAGTTAATCGGTACGCTGCGCGGGATGGAGCGCCACGATCTCGCCAAGAAGATCGACTCCCTGCTCGAATTGTTCTCGCTGCACCCCAATCGGCACACCAGCATTGGTTCGTACTCGAAGGGAATGCGGCAGCGCATTCTGCTGATCGCCGCGATCATGGACGATCCCGAGATCTTCATCTTCGATGAACCGCTTTCCGGACTGGACGTGACCTCCGCGCTGATCTTCAAGAACCTGGTGCAGACGCTCGGACATCAGGGCAAACTCGTCTTCTATTGCTCGCACGTGCTGGAAGTAGTCGAGAAAGTTTGCTCTGACGTGCTGATCTTGCGCAAAGGCGTCGTGATCGCGCAGGACTCAGTGTCGAACATCGGCCAAATTCTCGGGCAATCGCTGGAGAACACGTTTCTGCACCTGGTTGATGACGTGGACACGATGACGCGTGGCGCGTGACATCGTCAGCGTCATGAAAACGAAGGCCGCATGATTGCCGAGGCGACTCGATGCGGTATGGAGCAAGTGGGACGAGCACCGCCAGTGTCCCTTCTGGCGAATGGTGCACCTCTTCGCGGCCCGCATCTTCCGCGGCGGCGGCGACTCCGACGCGGAAGGCCTCGACCTCGGCATCGGGCTTGTGCTCACCCTGCTGGCCATGCCCGGCGGCTTCGTCTCGCTGCTATTGCTGAACAAATACGGCACCTTCCTGCAATGGCTGCGCGGCGCCACCAACGTTGACCCCCTGCAGGTCGCGCTTCCCGACGAATACTTCTTCATCGTCTTGTCGATGACTGTAACGGGCGCCGTTGCCGTCTGGCGATGGGACGCCATCTTCCCCGACCGCCGCGACTACATGAATCTGGTCCCGCTCCCCATTTCCACGCGGACCATCTTCTTCGCCAATCTCGTCGCCGTCCTGTTTCTCGTAGGCTTGATCGCGTTCGACGTTAACGCGGCCTCGTGTCATACTGTTCCCGGTGGTTGTGGGAGCGACCCAAAGCAAGTTTCTGTTCTTCATAAAGTTTGCGGTGATCCATGCAGTCGGCGTTTTGTTCGCCAGCGTTTTCGCCTTCTTTGCCGTCTTCTCAGTGATTGGACTACTCATGGCGGTCCTGCCGCCCCGAGGGTTTCGACGATTCTCCGCCTACTTCCGCGGGGTTGTTGTGGTTTGCCTGGTCGCTCTCTTGTGCACTAGCTTCGCGGTGCCGCAACTGCTGCGTCGCGCCTCCGCACCTCGATGGATAACTCTGATCCCTTCCTGCTGGTTCCTCGGCCTGTGCCAATCGTTACGGGGACGCGCAGGTCCCGTGCTCACGGAGTTGTCCAGGCTCGCCCTCCCCGGACTCGCGACCGCTGCGTTCCTAGCCCTCTGTACCTACGTGATCGGTTACCATCGCCATTTCGTGCGTATCGCAGAGATTGCAGATGTATCTGCGAGTGCTCGCACACCGGGGACGTGGCGCACCGGCCTCCTGTTGGATCGCTTCGCACTGCGCACTCCATTCCAGAGAGCCGGCTTTCAATTTGTGGGAAAAACGCTCCTCCGCAGCGAAACCCATCGCCTCGTTCTGACCGCGGTGGGCGGGCTCGCCCTGGTCCTGGCTTCTCAGGCCCTGATGGATGCGTTTGATGGCGGCAAGTCGTTGCGTCAGGCGGCGCTCACGCCTGACGCTCTCTCAATTCCATTCATCCTTAGTTTCCTGATTATGGTCGGCCTGCGCGTCGTATTCGAAATTCCGGCAGAGTTACGTTCCAACTGGATCTTCCAGTTGATGGTCGATCCCGACCGCCAAGAGTGCGAGGGGTTGGCGAGAAGAGTAATCCTCATCCTCGTGTTGCCGTGGCTAATCGCTCTCTCCTTCCCCGTCTACGCCTATCTCGAAGGTTGGAAGGTCGCATGCCTGCATACGCTGCTGGTCGTGACATGGGCACTGTTGTTGACGAATATCGTGCTGATCCGCTTTCGCAAGATTCCGTTCACCTGCACGCTCCCCCTCTTCAAGCAGCACTCGTTCGTGACCCTGCTCTCCGGCTGTTTCGGATTTCTGATCTACGCCGTGTCGACGCCGGAGTTCGAGTCCTCGGCGCTAGCCGAGCCCGTGCGGATACTGAGCCTTGCCCCCTTCGCGCTGGGGCTGTGGTTCCTCCCTCACTATCTTGGCAAGAACAGTACCGAACTGGAGCGGCGGCTGATCTTCGAGGAATCTCCCACGCAAACGATCGAAGCCCTCCGGCTCGGGGATTAGAGCCATCGGATTGCAACGGTCGCGAGACTGCGCGTGCCGCGTTACAAAACTGTCATCCCGACCGGAGTTTTCCGTTCCCGTAGGGAATGGAAAATGGAGTGGAGGGACCTGCTGTTTTCCTTGCGGCTAAATGGATCCTGGACACAACCTCAGTCAAACCGCGCCCAGCCATTTCACGGGAAAACGAGCGGCGAGGGCATCGGCGAGGTGCTCGTCGGCGGTGATCAAGTCCGTCTTCGATTGAACTGCCAAGGCCACATACAGGCAATCGTAGACAGCGCGGTCGTACGCGAACGCAATTCTCAGAGCTTCCGGCAACAATGTTATAGACGATACTGTCGCGAAGTTTCGAGCCCTCATGTCAGTCGCGACCGCCTCTGCTTCGTCCTGACGCCATCTACGCTGGCGCGTGCCCTTCCACAAAACGTTGCCCAGTTCGGCCCAGAAAACATCGGGCACGATGAATTCGATTTCGCTGTCCACATAGCGCCTTAGCAATCGCAGGGACTGGTCGGTCAAGGGCTCTCGGGCTGACGGGATCGCCCACTTTGTGGCGACGCTCGCGTCCAGCACCAACCTGTTCAACGCTCCCGGTCCTCACGAATCATCTCTTCGGCCGACGGGAATGGACCGGGGGCGAGAGGAGGTTTGGCCCGGAGTTCAGCCATGCGGTCGTAGAACTCTTGTCGGCGTTTCAGTTCCGCCGGCGTTGGAATGTTCTGCTGAAGAAGCGCGATCACCTCAGCCGCAATCGACTTGCGGTTCGCGCGGGCGCGCTTGCGGAGGGCCTGGTAAATGTCCTCGGGGACGTTTTCGACGTAAAGAGTAGCCATAGGAAAACCCTATGGAAACTCTAGCATATTCCAATGATATCGGAGAATATGAAAAACGGCGACTTGATTCACCTAGTCATCTATGGCCTAGCGATTCTGGAGCGGTCGGTGCGGACGTTCTTGCGCTGCCGCGGTAGGTGGCGGGCGAGTGCCCGCGCAAACGAGGAAAGACCCAATCCGCGAAGCCAAAATGCAGGCGGACGAAGGAGGCCCGTTGTCCGCGGGCGTTGCTGAAATCATAAGCCGGGTGGTGGCCCAAGCAGGCCGCCATCCACGCCCTTCCTTGACACCCGCGCCGCTCCCCCTTTATCCTAAGTCTTGCTCCTTGCGGTACTTACGCCTCTTGGCGTGCTTCCGCGGGCCTGGGTTACCCATACTGGGTTGGCGACGTTGACGCGGAGGTTTCGCAATGTTCCTGGACATCCATGAATTGGAACGCCATCCTCTCGATTTTGAGGAGGTGTTTCAGCCCGGTGTCATCGACTTGGGAGGCGAAGCCCGGCAGCGCACGCCGCTCAAGGCCTCAGGACACGCAGAAATCGTCGAGGAGCATCACGGCAAGCATGAGGTAATCACAGACATACGCCTGCGGGGGCGCTTGTCGGCGGGCCTCGAATTGCAGTGCGCCCGCTGCCTTGAGCCGGTACTCCAGGACGTTGCGCGCGAGTTCGAATTGCTTTACCGTCCGCTTGGAGCCGACGCCGGACGCGACGAACTCTCGGTGACCGACGCGGAAGCCGAGATCGGCTATTATCAGGGCGACGGCTTGCTACTGGAAGACGTTTTGCGCGAGCAGGTGCTGCTGGCGTTGCCGTTGAAAGTAACGTGCCGTGAAGATTGCCGCGGTTTGTGCGCACACTGCGGCCAGAATTTGAACGAAGGACAGTGTTCCTGCACCACTGCGATCGAAGATCCGCGATGGACCGCGTTGCGCGAAATTCGTAGCAAGCTGGAACACTAGCTCACCGCTTTTAGATCGATTTCAGCGGCTGGCCCTGAGGCCCCGCAAGAAGGAATTTAATACCATGCCTAATCCAAAACGGCGACACTCACAAAAGCGCACTTCCACCCGGCGAGCTCACGATTCCCTGAAGGCCCACAGCCTGGCGGAGTGTCCCAACTGTCACGAGAAGAAGATGCCACACCGCGCCTGTCCCAAATGCGGTTACTATAAGGGACGCGAAGTCCTCGAAGTTAAAGAAGCCAGCTAACGACAAAACACCATGCCTAGCGTGATCGCGCTGGATGCGATGGGCTCCGACCGCGCTCCCAAGCCTGAGATTGAGGGCGCCCTTCTCGCGGCGCGTCAATACGGGATGCGAGTGCTGCTGGTCGGCCCGGAGAATGTGGTCAAGGCCGAACTGGATCGCCACTCGGCGGCTGCGCGCCTGCCCATCGAAATCGTCCACGCCAGCGAATTCATAACCATGGAAGACAAAGTGGAGGCGATCCGCGCCAAGCGCGATTCCTCCATGCGGGTCGGCCTGCGCATGGTGCGCGAGGGACAGGCCGCCGGCTTCGTCACTGCGGGTAACACCGGCGCCGCCATGGCCACGGCGAAAGTCGTGCTGGGCGCGGTTCCAGGCGTGGATCGTCCGGCTCTGGCAGCGGTCTTTCCAACCGCCCCAGGGAATCCCGCAATGCTGCTGGATGTAGGAGCGAACGTCGACTGCACGGCGCAGAATCTCGAACAGTTCGCCGTGATGGGCGACATCTATTTTCGCGCCATGTTCGGAAAACGGCCCGGAACGCCAGGGCCACGCGTCGGATTACTCTCGATCGGCGAAGAAGAAAGCAAAGGCAACGACCTCACGCGCGAATCGTTCCAAATACTCAAACAACTTTCGCTGAACTTTGTAGGAAACGTCGAAGGGCGCGACCTTTATAACGGCAAGGTCGATGTCATCGTGGCCGACGGATTTGTGGGCAACGTTGCGCTCAAGATTTCTGAGGGCGTGGCGAACCTGGTGCGCACGGCGCTGAAAGAATCGCTCAAGGCGACGATCACGCGGCAAGTAGGAGCATTGCTCTCGCGCAGCGCCTTCAGCGACTTCAAGAAGCGGCTCGACCATACCGAATACGGCGGCGCACCATTACTCGGCGTGAAGGGCGCATGCATCATCACGCATGGCTCGTCGAATGCCAACGCCATCAAGAATGCGGTACGCGTGGCGGCAGAATTTTCCGAGCGGGGCATTAACGGATCGATCGAGCGCGGCCTGGCCGCAGTACGGCCGGTGCCGGTCGGCACCTTGTCATCCTGAGCGAAGGACCTATGCAATTCGCCGCCGGCGACACATACCCGTTCGCTCTAAGCCGTTCGTTCGAGCTGGCACGCTCGAGATCATAAGCACTCTCGACAATCCTCATGACTGAAAACACCATCGCCTTACTCTTCCCCGGCCAGGGCTCGCAGTCCGTCGGCATGGGCAAGGATCTCGCCGAAAAGTATCCGGTCGCCAAGCAAGCATTTGAAGAAGCCGACGAGGCCCTCGGCCACAAACTCTCCAAAGTTTGCTTCGAGGGCCCCGAAGATCAGTTGCGTCTGACCGAGATCACGCAGCCCGCGATTCTCACCGTCTCAATCGCCGCTCTGCGCGTCCTGGAGACGCGCATCCCGAAGCCGAGCTACGTCGCAGGCCACAGCCTGGGCGAATATTCCGCGCACATCGCGTCCGGAACCTTCAGCTTTGCCGAAGCCGTCCGCATCGTCCGCAATCGCGGCAAGTATATGCAGGAAGCCGTGCCCGTGGGCGTAGGCGCAATGGCCGCGATCCTCGGCATGGACACAGCGAAAGTCACCGCTGTCTGCCACGACGCCGCTCAAGGCGATGTCTGCGAACCGGCCAACATCAATTCGCCCGAGCAAATCGTGATCTCGGGAAATACCGCCGCCGTCGAGCGCGCCGCGAAACTAGCCGACGAACGCGGGGCCAAACGCGCCAAGCTGCTACCCGTCAGCGCACCTTTCCATTGTTCACTGATGAAGCCGGCGCAAGATCGACTGGAAAAAGATCTGAACGTTCTCAAGATGCAGAAGCCCGTCTACCCCGTCGCTTGCAACGTCGAAGCTGCACTGATAACGGACGATCTCCGCGCCCGCGACACACTCGTCCGCCAAGTCACCGGATCAGTAAAGTGGCAACAATGCATGCACCTGCTCATCGCGCAGGGCGTTCAGACATTCATCGAAGTGGGTCCGGGAAAAGTTCTGTGCGGGCTGATGCGGCAGATTGACCGCTCAAAATCCTGTGTGAATGTCAGTGATGACGCGTCGCTCGCCAAGGCGCTGGAATCGCTGGCGTAGACACCTGTATAAACGCCCCTTCAGCGGAAGAGCAGTTCACAGGGAGGATAACTCAACGTCTTGTCCGACTTCTCCACCCACACCTGCGCATGCTGCGTGCGGTCATTCACGATCACATCGACAACTACACCAGTACCGCCGCCGGGGCAGGTGCTCGCAGCGTACACTTTTTGCGTCTTGATGAGTCCCCATTCTCCGCCCGGACCCCAGTCACGATAGAACTCGTTGAACGGATATTTCGCATGCTGGTCAAGATGCTGCTCCCACTGCGGATCGTGCATCCAGATGCCATAGGCCGTCTTATAATCCTGCCGCTGCAAGGCATCAAAGAAGTGCCCCACGATGCGTTCCTGCGGATAGTAGCGGAACCACCAGCCCAGGCCCAGCACTAGCAACACGATCACGATCGCCGACATGATCCGCCGCTTACGTTTACGCCCTTTTTCCGGGTCGTACTCTTGCGCGTCCAGAAGTGTCATACTCCTCTAGCATAACGGACACGGCGGACAAGTCAAAAGTTCCCGGGTAATCTGTGGCCTAAATGTGCCGCTCAAGGCCGCATCGGAAAGCAAAATGGAGTACGTGATCGGATTTGCGCTAGCGTTGGCGGTGGTAGGAGCGGCCACTATGATCGGCCTTGACCGTGAGCGATCCTTGTATCCCACAGTTCTCATAGTCATTGCCTCGCATTACGTGTTGTTTGCCATGATGGGGGGGCCGGGCAGACGCTGGCAATTGAAATCCTGGTTGCCCTGCGGGTTCTCATGGCTTGCCCTGCTCGGCTTCAAGAAAAATCTCTGGCTTGTAGCGGCCGTCATGGCTGGGCATGGCGCCTTTGACTTCGTTCACCACTTCTTGATTGAAAACCGCGGTGTCCCCCATTGGTGGCCCGGATTCTGCCTGTCATTCGATGCGGTGGCAGGAGGCTGGCTCGCGGTGCGCCTCACCATGCGCAAGCGGACAGGCGCTACCTAAGCGCAATGCAGCCCTCGCCTACAGCGTTCGCTTGAACAACGGGATCGCGATTCCCAATGTGACTGCGGCAAAAATGGAGAGAAAGAGCATGTCTCCCCAAACCGCAGATAAGCTCGTTTCCTTGAGCAGAAGGCACTTGAAGCCGTCCACTGCATAGGTAAATGGGTCGCACTTCGCAATCGCGCGCAGCCACGGCGGAAACGCCTGGATGGGATAAACCGAACCGCTGGGGAAGAACAGCAGCGTATTGAGAATGCCGAACATGGCGCGCGGCACCAGCGGATCCTCAATGCGCACCATCAGCAGGAACATCATCGTGTTGAAAGCCAGCGACGTCAGCACGATCATGATCAGCAGCCCGAATAGGGTCACGGGATTGAAAATCGTTCCCACTCCCGCCATCATCGAACCGATTCCGACGATGATCACCCCGGTCATGACGGCCTTGATCGCGCCCGCCAAGTTCAACCCCAGCACGAGTTCGAGCTTCGTGATCGGGGTTACGAGGTAGCCTTCGTGCACGCCGCGCGCCTTGTCGTCGATGTAAAGCATGCCCCCGCCGATCATCACCGATACGAACATCGCCAGCACCAGCGATCCGGGCAGAAGGTACTTCATGTACTCGATGTAAGGGTAGAGTTCGACGATATCGAGCGCCGTCTGCTGCAGAATGCGCGGCGAGACCGTAGGCTGATTAAGAGAATTCGTGAGGTCCGAGAGCTCCGCTTCGACCGCCGAACTCATGAAGTTGTCGCTGTTGTCGACCACCAACGCGATGCGCGGATGGTTCTCCTCATATACCCGGCGCGAGAACTGCGGCGGAATGATCACCGCCCCTTCCAGCTTGCCGTTGCGCACATCTTCCATGGCCTGCCGGTCGCTGTCGTACGAGATTGGAACAAAGGTGCGAATGTTCGCCCTTACGGAGTCGAAGGCCTCGCGGACGCGCAGTGCCTGCGGCCCGCCGTCCTGATCCACGATAGCAACGCGGGCATCGTGAATCTTTCCGCCGAACGCGTTGCCCAGAATAATCAACTGCACCAGTGGAAAGATCATCGAAGCCAGCATCAGGGCCGGCGATCGGAAGAACTTGCGCATCTCGCGCTCGACAATGGCCATCATTCGATTCATAACTTCTCCGTAGCGCCGCCGTCTCGGCGGCTGTGGAGGCAGTTGTGGCGGCGGGTGACTCGCCCGCCGCGCGGGCTTTGCCGCAACAGGTTGCCGCAAGCCGAGAGCCAGAAGCCGGAAGCCTCACACCTCATCATGGCTGCAACCCCGGCCGCTGCGGCATCACGAACGAATAAGCCTTCTGCAACTCGTCGCGAAGCTGCCGCCCCGTGTAGTGCACGAAAACGTCGTCAAGCGTTGTGTTCTGCACTGAAAGCGACTTCACCGGCACCTTGCTCTGCACAGCCATCTCAACCAACTGGGTCGTGGTGCGCGAACCGTTGCCGGTCAGCACCCGATACATACCGGCGCCTTCGTGCTGCACCGAGGTGACGTCGTCAAGCTTGTGCAGGCGCTCCTCCCAGTCGGCCGTAGGGTTCTCGAATTGTGCCTCAATCACGTTCGATCCCGGCACGCTCGCCTTCAGCGCCGCCGGCGCGTCGAGCGCAACCAGCTTTCCATGATCGACAATGGCGATGCGGTCACACAAACGGTCGGCCTCGTCCATATAGTGCGTCGTGATCAAAATAGTCAGCTGCCGGTGCTCTTTGATGTTGCCCAACATCTCCCACACAGCGACGCGAGATACTGGATCGAGTCCAGTGGTCGGCTCGTCCAGGAAAAAAATGCGGGGATGGTGCACCAGCCCTCGCGCAATCTCAAGCCTCCGCCGCATGCCACCAGAGAGCGTCTTGGTGGCCGCATCGCGCCACTTCGTTAGGTCGACTAGTTCCAACAGTTCGTCAATCGATTTTTTGCGTTCTTTCGCCGGAACGTCGTAGAGCTTCGCATAAATATTCATGTTCTCCTCGACGGTCAGGTCGAGGTCGCTGGTCAGCGCCTGTGGAATCACGCCAATCATGCGCCGCGCGGCATTCGGCTCTTTGGCGACGTCGTGCCCGGCGATGCGCGCTTTGCCCGAAGTGATGGGGATCAGCGTCGTCATCATGCGGATTAGCGTCGACTTGCCTGCGCCATTCGGACCGAGCAGTCCGAAGATCTCTCCCTCCGTCACCTTGAACGAAACATCATCGACCGCGGTGAAGGCTCCGTACTTCTTGACGATGTGGTCGACCTCAATGGCGGCGGGTGCCGCAGGATCGTAAACCGGCTTCTCCAGCGTAACTGGTGTTCCAGCGGGCGCTCCGTCGTTCGATTTTGCAGTGGGGTCCGCCATCATCGCTGCTCCGCGGTTGTCGCACTCTGTGTACTGCCGGCCTTCAATTGTTCCGGCGAGATCAGCACTTCTGCAGTCATACCAGGAACGAACGCGCCCTTCGGATTTTCCATGCGCACTTTCAATACGATGGTCCTGATGTCGCGTTTGCGTCGGCTTACATCCCGTTGCGTCGCGAAGTCTCCTTCCACCCCTTTGAAGAAGACTTTGCCCTTCATGACCGTTCCCCCGGGTAGACGCACTCGGAGCACATCGGCGTAGCCGATATGGTCCGCATAGGTTTCAGGAATCGCAGCCCGCGCCCACGTGTCATTCAAATCGACGATGGTGACGATTGGCGCGCCGATGTTGACCACTTCTCCCTGGCGTGCCGCGCGCACCGACACCGTTCCATCGACCGGAGCGTAGACATTTGTGTAGCCGAGGCGGACTGCCGCCTGATTCTTTTGCGCGATGGCGCTCTTAACGTCTGCCTGGGTGGAAGCGACCGTGCTCTTCGCCGCATTCGCCTGCTGCGTGCGCGCTATAGCCGCGTTCAGATCGGCCTCCGCGGCCCGCACCAGTTCCTGCTGCGCCTGCACGATGGCCTGGGCCGCCTGCAAGTTCGTTTCCGCCTGCACGCGCTCCTGGTCCGATGCGATCCCCGCTTTCGCCAACTCGATGGCACGGCGGCTATCGCTCGAGGTGCGGTCCAACTGAGCCTTCGCCTGAATCAGTTGCGCCTTGGCTGACAACAACTTTGCCTGTGCGTTCGCTACATCGCTCGAAGTCGCTCCCTTGGTCGATTGTTCGGTGTGCTGCATCTCCGCCACTTTGTGCTGCAGGCTCGCAATCGTTGCTGCTGCCGCAGCCTCTTGCGCTTGCAGTTCCGACGGATCGAGCACCGCAATCAAGTCTCCGGCTCTTACCGGCGTGCCTTCATCCACAAGTAGTTTCTGGATCCTTCCGCTAACCTGCGCACTCACGATCACCTGGTTGGCGTCGACCGTGCCGATCAGCACCAGGTCGCGCGAGTGGTCGGTGGAAAAGTAGTAGTAGGTCGCGGCAATCGCGAAGATGATTCCGAGAAGGATGAAAAACTTGTTTCGCGCGCTCATGAGCGTGCTCCTTGCGTGGCGTTCGGTTTGGGACGGAACAACGCAGCCGAAATGAAATCCAGCACTGCGGCGCGCCGTTCCGCAATGCGCTCCGGGGTCATGGGATTGAAGCCAACAATCTTCTGCATCATGGGCGCGCTGCTGAAATAGAACACGATCATCGCGACCATCGAAGGGACAAAATGCACAGGGTTTACGGGACGAAATTCGCCCTCCGCAGTTCCCTTGCGGACCAGCTCGCCGACCCGAAGAAATATGGGCTGAATGTAGTTCTTGATCACTTTGTCGATGTGCGGCGACTGGCCCTCGCGAGCCCGCATCATCTCGCGCTGCATCAGCTTGGGATAGAGCTGGTTCGAGGCGATGAAGTCGAAGTACGCGCCGGCATAGGCCATGATCTTCTCGCGGGGCGGCAGGTCGCCGTCGAGCACGCGAAAGACAGTATTCTTCAAGCCGGAAAACGCGTCGTCGAGCACGGCGCCATAAAGAGTTTCTTTGTCCTTGAAGTAGTAATACAACAGCGCCTTGTTGACCCGGGCTTTGCGGGCAATGCCATCGGTGCGAGCCCCGTCAATGCCCTGCTCAGCGAACTCCTGCGCGGCGGCCTGCAGGATGGCTGCCCGGCTCTCTTCCGGCTGGCCGCGGGAGCCCATGCGGCGGTGCAGAACGTGACGGTGGTGGAAGAGTCTAGCCATTAATTAACCAGTTAGTTAGATTATACACGACCCTGTCAAGATGCGAAAATCTCCCGATTCCCCACGTTCTTCCATCCTCCTCTCATGTTCTAATACCCCTGCGAAGTACTTCGCACTGGACTTCCTTTGTGAACCCTGGTGTCCTTTATGGTTTTTGCTCTTCGATGATGCACAAGAGGATGCATTTCATGAAACGGCTGCCGATGTTACTCGCACTTCTCTACACAATCAGCACGGTCCCTGTGTCCGCGAATTCGCAAACCCCACAAAAACCTGATCGTCAGGTTGCCATCACCATTGACGATCTTCCCGCCGGAATGGCTGACCGCTTGCCTGCCGCCGACATCACGGCCATGACCACCAAGTTGCTGGGCACGCTCCGCGACCAGAAGGTCCCTGTGGTCGGTTTCGTCAACGAAAAGAAGCTTTATAAGGCGGGCGAGGTCGACGCGCGCATCAAGGCACTCCAGATGTGGCTTGACTACGGCTTCGAACTGGGGAACCACACCTTCAGCCATGCGTCGCTAAACCAGGTTGGGCTGAAGGCGTGGGAAGACGAGGTGATTCAGGGCGAGAGCGTGACCCGCCTGCTGCTCGCGCCACGCAAGATGAAGCTGCGCTACTTCCGGCATCCATATCTCGACACCGGGCGCGATCTGCAGACGCGGCGCCAAGCAGAAGCGTTTCTGGTGGAGCGCGGATACCGCATCGCTCCCATCACGCTGGACGGCTGGGACTGGATGTTCGCCGGCCTCTACGAAGACGCCAAGCAGCGCAACGACACGGCTCTCCAGCAACAGATCGTAAAAGAGTATCTCGCGTATCACGATGCGGCCATCGCCTACGCAGAACAGCTCTCTGCAAAAGTTGTAGGCTACGAACCAAAGCAGATCCTGTTGCTGCACGCGAGCAACCTGGAAGCGGACCATATCGGTGAGTTGCTCGACGTTCTGCGCAAGCGTGGCTACCGCTTCATCACGCTGGAAGACGCGCTCGGCGACCAGGCCTACAGTCTGCCCGACACCTACGTCGGAGAAGAAGGCACAAGTTGGATCGATCACTGGGCGATTACCCAGGGCAAGATTCCGCAGGGTGCTCCGCCCTTTCCGCAGTGGGTGATCGAGCGGACGAAGCAACTGCATCTTTCGACCGGGCAAGTATCAGCAGAGCCAGCTCCCTGAGCCGGCTGCTATCAGTTTGTCGGCGCGCAGAGAACCGCTTCCACAGTCAATAGCTCTTTGCGCGCAGCCTCGGCGCGAGGGCCGGGTGGTTCCTCTTTGAGGAATAACTCCAGTTCGGCGATCGCATTCACTCCTTCCTTTTTCTTCTCGAATGCTCGCGCCGCAACGCGATGCACGAAGGCGTGCGGCTTCTCCAGCGCATGCGCCTTGCGGCTGGTCGCTATTGCTTCGTCGAAATGTTGGTCCATGAACTCTGCATAGGAGAGCAGAATCAACGTCATCGTATCCAAGGGATTCAATGCGGAAGCCTTATCCAGCACGGATTCTGCAGCCGGAAAGTCGCCCGCGTGAATGTGCATTCTTCCCAGATTGACATAAGCCAACACAAAATGATCGTTCACACTGATCGCCCTCTGTAGTGCTTCGGCCCCACGTGTCTGGTCTCCCAGTTGCGAATAGATCACGCCCAGGTTGTTGTAAGCAACGGCGTAGGCAGGATCGATCGTGACTGCCTTATTGAGCTCGTGAATCGCCTGCTCCCATTTCTTCTTCCCGGCTAGCTCGTTCGCCTTGTCGAGCTCTTTGCGGGCGCGGCTGGGCACGCCGAGATCAGAAGCGGAGACGAGAGCATTGCCGAACATCCCTTCGTTGCGGATGATCTGCTTCGACCGCGTCACCTGCACTTCGAACTCGACCGGACCATCCGACATCACATGGATGTCGCCGCCATCGACAGGCGTAACTTTGTCGCCAGACACCGTTAAGTGATAATTGCCTTCGGGCAGGCTGAAGAAATCAATTTCGCACTGATCATTCGTAGTGCCTTCGGCAACCGGACCACCGAGTCCCACTAACTTGACGTGAGCCGACGTCTCGCAGATGCCGTTGTCAAACGCAACCCGCACTCGCACCCGGCGCACCAGCGTTCCGGCACCGAGTTGTGCTGCGACTGAACCTGCAAGCAGAAGGAAGACAACACACACGCGACTCTTCATGACATGCTCCTGAGCCGCTGTCAGGAACCCAATCGTTGCCTGTCACCGGAAAGCACGAAGGCTCGTGTGACAACTTGCGAGTGAGACGCGCGTGCCAATCATTCGGTAGCGACGAATCGCAATGTGTGTACAACTTTGTGCGGATTAGTTTTGAATGCAAACATCACGCTTACCAACACGCGTGTGAGCGCTCAGTGTTGCGATGTTGGGTGATTTTGCGGAATCGGTGAAGTGGAATTCGAACAAAGACAGAACGCAAAATAACAAAGGCCGCGGCGAGAGCGGCCTGAATCGTTATGTTCGAAACAGATTGTTGGTGCGACGCAGGCTAGTTCGCGCCGCCGGCGATCGAGGGCACGAGCAGGACTTCGTCGCCGTCTTGGAAGGCGTAGGTTTGGCCGCCGAGGAAGCGGATGTCTTCTTCGTTCACGTAGATGTTGAGGAAGCGCCGGACTTGGCCTTTGTCGTCGCGCAGGTGTGGCTTCAGGTCGGGAAACTTTTCGTCGAGAACGGAGAACAGGTCCGCGAGGTTCGTCGCCGCGCAGGTGATCGATCCGACGCCTTCAGTGTGGCGCCGGAGTGCGGTTGGGATTTGCACGCTGATCGGCATGTCACGCTCCCACGCCGGTAGCTTCGGCGATGACTCCAGGAATCTCGGAGAGCTTCAGCGTCTGCTGCAGGTAGTGTTCGAACTCCGTCAGCTTCGGAGCGATTGGCCGCTCCGTCTCGTACATGCCAGCGAGCACATCGGTCGTCTTCAGTCCGTTGCCCGTAATGCAGAGCACGGTCGTCTCTTCCGGCAGGATGCGATCCTGGCGATACAGCTTGCCGGCTGTCCCGACTGTTACGCCGCCAGCGGTCTCAGTGAAGATGCCTTCGGTTTCCGCGAGCAGCTTGATCGAGTTGATGACTTCCGGATCGCTGACGTCCTCGCTCCATCCACCGCTGTTCTTGATGACTTTGATGGCGTAGTGTCCGTCAGCAGGATTGCCGATCGCCAGCGAGCGCGCAATGGTCGTCGGCTTCTGCGGTTCGATCTCAGAGCTTCCGGTCTTCACCGCAGTCGAAATCGGAGAGCAGCCAGTGGCTTGCGCTCCGAAGAACTTCACTTCCTTCGCTTCGACCAGGCCCAACTTGATCAGTTCGTCGAATGCTTTCTTGATCTTCACGATCAGAGATCCGCCGGCCATGGGGCAAACGACGTTATCAGGCAGGCGCCATCCCAATTGCTCGGCGATTTCAAAACCGACCGTCTTCGATCCCTCGGCATAATAGGGACGCAGGTTGACATTGACGAATCCCCATCGGTGCTCGTCGGCGATCTGCGAGCAGAGACGGTTCACCTGATCGTAGTTCCCGGCGATGCGCACCACCTTCGCGCCGAAGACGTTGGTTCCGAGAATCTTCGCAGGCTCGAGATCGGACGGAATAAAGATCCACGCCTTCAGTCCTTCGCGCGCGGCCTGGGCCGCGACGGCGTTGGCCAGGTTTCCAGTCGACGAACACGACACGGTGTCGAAGCCGAAGGCCTTCGCTTGCGATATCGCCACGGCGACCACGCGGTCTTTGAAGCTCAGTGTAGGCAGGCAGACGGCGTCGTTCTTAAGGTAGACATTCCCCGCGGCGGCGGCCGTTCCCGCCAACTGTTTCGCGAGGCGTGGAGCCTGAAACAGTGGAGTGAAGCCGACCGGCAGCCGCGGTTCATAGCCCGGGGGGAGGGGCAACAGTTCGGAATAGCGCCACATGTTCGGCGGCCGCTGGGCGATCTGCTCACGACTGAACGTTCCTCGGTCAATCTGTCCGCGCAGGGCGTCGTAGTCGTAAGCAACTTCCAGGGGGGAGAAGCAATCGTCGCAGATGGAGCGGGGCTGGTTTCCCCATGTCCGTCCGCATTCGCGGCACCGCAGTTCGTAGTGAGACATGTTGCTACTCGCTTTCTATTCCGTAAACGCGAAATCAGAGCGAGTCGCTGGGGACGAGCCTCGAAAAAGCGGCCTAAAAAGCAAATGGCCTCTTTTTCCAGGAAAAGGAAAAGAGGCTATCGGAAAGCGGGACCAAATAATGCGCGCGTTCCGAATCCCATGTTCCCTGTTTCCAGGAGAGAGTTGGCACCAAGCACCCGGGATATATGATCCCGGATCGGTTGCCGTGGCGTCATAGGGCTCGTCCCTCAGCCACTCTGCATGAAATTCAGGTCCAGCCTTCAATTGATTGAAGACCGAACTTGTTCCGACGATGGTACAAAATGCATCCGGCGGCGTCAAGGGGTTTCCTTTTTGTTTCCTTCTTGTTTCTTGATTCGCGGCAGGTCATCCTGCCGAGAACGCGTATGGGCTTCCCTCCCGGGTGCCGATCTGCTGCCTTGTTGGGCCGGCTTGGGCCTGGGAGCTGGATCGGATCGGGCGCCTCAAATTTTTTTCTCGCTTTCTCTAAAATATTCATTCTTAATGCCTTGGCTTGCCCCGTGGGATGTTTCCTGCCCTTTCGGGTTACTTTGATAACCAACCCTTGGGGCCATTTCAAGGCAATCCAAAGAGTGTTTAACTAGCAGTCATCGGCCGCTTCCGCAATTGAATCTGCAGCCGATCCGTGTCTGGCTTGAACGGCCAGACTGACCCGGACGCACCAGGAACACGATTTCTCTTGTAGGAATCAGGAACCCGATGCCGAAAACCCGCCTTTACGTGGAATGTCCAAGCTGCCGCATGCAGTACCTGGTGAAAGAATTCAGCCTCACCTACAGCAATGGAGCGTACATCGAGGACGTTGCCGGTTCGCCGGAATGGCAACGGTTGTTTTGTCCCTGCCAACCTCGAAATCCGTATAAATTCAAATTGAAAGAGAAAGCCCGGGTCCACGTTCTGAACGAGCCCGAGAGCGAGCAAACCCACTTCTCGCTGCCAGCGAACAAGCCGGCAACATCTCTAACAGCCCAAGCGAGGTCATAGGCTCGGCTTAGTGCGTTGGCGCTGGGATACTCCGTGGCGGGTTCTGGGCGTTCTTGTCCATGAAATCAAGGCCGAACGACGGCTTGTCATAGGTCCCGGAAATCCGCACCGGGAGAACTTCGCCTTTTTTCCGTTTCTTGAAAAATGGGTCCATGATTTTCAGGAGAAGCGCTTTGGCGCCGCTGGTCGTATTGGAAATCTTCGAGTCCACCCGCATCTGGCCGTGCAAGTCAATTTTCTCATCGATCAGCCCGTAGGTGCCGTGCATGCGTGCATGGGCCCCGGGAATGCCGAACGAAAGGTCGACAAAGCTCGCGACGCCGTTATCGAGCGTGACTTGTCCGGTGAGGTCAGTGAGCACCGTCTCGGGATCGTCGGTATTCTTCTCGCCCAGCGCGCCGGCGCTGAGTTGGTTCACTCCTTGCTGGGTCAAAGGCTGGGAGAATTCTCCGTTGTCAATTCCGAAGGTGCCGCGCAGCTTCACTTTTTTCAGAAAGGGCGTCGGCCCGGAAGGAATCTCGACCTTGGCCTGTAACGACACCACGCCAGACATGGGCGGCCTGTCTTTCTTGACGAAGAGTCCGAGAAGGTCTTCGATACGGCCGTTGCGGGCGCTGAGGCGAAGCAGTGCAACCTTTCCTTTTCGGATGGCCGATCCAGCAACGCTGCCCTCGGCGACTACGTGCGTATTCCGGAAATGCGCGTCCACCCGGTTCAGGAAGGTATCGCCGTGCATGGCATCAACGAAAGTGCTGAATTCCGCTTTCAAATGGACGGGATGGCCGCCGGATTTCACTTCAAAGTCGGGAGTGTCGGTGGCGCCGGAGATGTCGATGTGGTCAAGCTTGCCGGCATATTTCCCGGCTGAGGAGAGCAACCCAGAGATGCCTTGGTAAACGCTCAGGTCGGCTCGTTCGAACCTGTACTCGCCGGAGATCGGCGTCTGCGCCGGATCGTTCTCATTCCACAGACCGAATTTTCCCGTGGTGGTGACTTCTCCCGGCGGTTCCGGATTATGCACTTTCAGCCGGTAAGTGAACGGGCCGTTCCATCCCACATCGCGCAGCGACGCCTCCCGAATATCGAAGCGCAACGGCCGTGCGCCTGGCTCCCGAGCTGCGAACTCAAGCGTGGCCCCATTGGCGACCATTTCACCGACCGTGATGGTGGAGCGCTCGCTATGAAAGTGCTGCCCGCTGCCGAATGCGGGAATGAAAATGTGCAGGCCTTCGGCCTGAATGAGGCTCACCTGGCGCCGAAGTGTCCCCCAATACGTGCCGCGAATGGTCAACTTCTCGACGGTCATCAGAGACTCGGAACCTTCCTGATGCTGGAAGACGACGCCCTCCAAAATGCATCCCGGATAGGGGAAGTAAGTCCGGTGAAATGCCCGGACCTTGACCTGGCTGTCGGCGGCCTCTTGCAGATTCTGGATCACGGACTTTTGCTCAAAAGGCCACAATGGGCTGTTCAGGAAAATAATGCCGCACACCACCGCCAGCGGGATTACGAAAACTATTTTGCCCAGAAGCGGAGCATGACTCTTCCTCGGACTCAGCTTCGCGGGTGGTGGGACCGTGCCAACAGCCATGGGACTTGGAGTCCGAACGGTGCAGCCTGGTTGCTTGGCAATTGACTGGGAAAGCCGGCACCGTAAACCGGTGCGAGCGCATCACTCCTCGGCTTCGACCGTTCCAGCAATAATCGGTGTTTGCAAGATCCCGGGACGGATGATTTGCACTGGCTGTAACTTCTGCCAGTTCCCGGGGGAAGTACCACATTCATAGACTTAGGTGTTCCACGAAATCATGGGAGGTCTTCTCAGTGTCCGAAGCTGGAGGTTCCAACATCGAAATCGCTCAGCATCTTAGCGAGCACAAGGAATCGGCGCAATCTTTGGGACATGAAATATTGGAGATCGCGGAGGCCGTGGTGCTCGCGGTCGTCGCGATCGCCACTGCCTGGAGCGGCTATCAAGCAGCGCTCTGGACGGGACATCAGGCGGAACTGTACGGCCAAGCCAGCAAACTGCGAGTTGAAGCCGAGGCAACCGCAACATACGCCAATCAGGAGCGCCTATACAACGCTTCCACGGTGGTTGAGTGGCTGAAGGCCGAAGCACACGGCGACAAGGCGATGGCCAACCTTTTCGAACGGCGCTTCCTGCCAGAATTTCGTCCCGCCTTTGAATCGTGGAAGAAGACCGATCCACTCAAGAACCCCAACGCTCCGGCGGGTCCTCAGCTGATGGCGGAATACCGAAGCGCCAAGACGGAAGAGGCGGCCAAGCTGAACGATCAAGCCACCCAACGGTTCGACGAGGGCACGCGAGATCGGCAATACTCGGACGATTACGTGCGAATCACCGTGACACTGGCAACTGTGCTGCTGCTGATTGCGATCAGCCAGCGTTTCAAGACCCGCGGCGTGAGGCTTGGATTGCTCGCGGCCGCTGTGATCCTGATGAGCACGTCGGTTTACCACATTCTCGTGCTGCCCCGAGCCTAGAGCAGAAATTCAGGGGACAGCAGGACGTGCCCCAATTTGCAGCTCCGCCAAAGGATCGGTAGACTGTTCCCCACTTCTCACGATGGAACGGATTCACTTCGTGGCTTCTGCCCATTCCTGCTCGCCGCGGCGGATGAAGATCTCGCGGTCTTCGGGAAGAATCCAGCGTTGTTTTACCAGTCCGTCCACTGCCTTTTTGTAGCGCGTGACGTAGTCCTCGCGACCCGAGTAGCGATCGGCGATGGATTGGCGCGGGTCGGCGATCTTTTGACGATCCGCGGCCGTTTTGGGAAATGGGATGTAGGAGGTTTCGAAAGCGACGCGCTGATCGGAAGCGCCAATCGCAGGATCACGAAGGTTCCAGCTCGCATACGTCGCGAGCGGGGCAGTGATCTCCGGCAAACGGACGCCGTCGCGTTCGTTGCCGTCGACGTCGACCTGGGGCACGAGTACAGGGAAAGGGTGACCGACTTTCGGCGGTTGGACAGTGAGGATTCCGCCACGCCAGTTTGGGCCGAAATCGAGACGCGATCCTTCGTTCGCTTCGTGCGGTTGGTTCACACCTGGAATCTTGGGGAATGCATACGCGACAAGAGGAACGAGAGTGCCGTCCGCGATCTTGGGATAGCTGCTCGGCGGAGGCAGGGTGTTGCTGCGCACCCATGCGTCCAAGTTCGCGATCATGGAGCGCCAGAAATATTTGATCGGCAGGGGCGACTGCGGCTGCTGCCCGAGCAGGTCTCCTTTGCCCTGTTCGGGAGGGAACGGCCCGGAGAAATGCTGCAGACCGGTGAAGTGATAGATGCGCACGTGGTCGGAGATAGAGGCGTCTTGTTTTCCATCGGAGCTGGTGTGGATCAGAGCGGCGGCGCGGCCCCAGTATTCGTAGGAGGTGTTGGAGAAGAAAATTTTCGGGACAACTTTTTCTGCGGCAGCGCGATCGAGCAGGCCTGCCGTCTCTCCTGTGACGGGATCTTTCTCAGGCTGATCGGTGAAAGGAAAGATGTCGGTGGGGAAGAAGACGGATGACGTCGGCTGAGCATCGCGCGAGGGCTGGGCGAAACGGTAGTTGAAGCTGCCGCGTCCGGCTCCGGCAACATGGGCGAGGACGCCGTCGAGGGCAATGCGTCCTTCTTCGTCGGCGTTGAAACCTTGATAGAGGAAGTCGCGGAGGAAGCGTCCGTTCTGCGAGATGCCTTCGCCATAGACGCGCGCCGCGGGAGTGACGGCCTCGGGGGCGTGCTTGGCATAAGAGGCGAAGTCGCGAATGGCAGCGAATCCGCCGCCGGCGACGACGGGATCGGCGACGAGGTAAACATATTCGTAGATCTTGCCGGATTGAAAGCCGCCATTGAGGTGGATGTAGCGGTCGCTGGGAATGAGTTTTCCCTCGACGGTGTGAGCGAATTGCCACTCCGCGCGGGGAATAACCACGCGCTCGGCCTCGCGCGAATCGCGTACGGTAAGCACGTTGCGCTGGTCATCTGGGTTGGCGACCGCATATTCGGTGCCGCCGATGTTGCCCATGATGAGATGTCCCAGCGGAATTTCGGGCATCGCATGCGAAGGCATGAGATCGCCGCGCAGGAGGCCAGTGATGGTCTTGCCGTTCTCTTTCGCGACCGGGGCAAAGAAGCGCATCGCATCGGGGCCATCCGCGTCCCATTGCCAGCCCAGGCTAACGATCGTAAAGCCGTTGCGCAACAGCCAGGCGTCGCCGGCGTCTGCGGCGAGATTCTGGTCACCACCATCGACGAGGGACAGAATGCGCGCGTGCCCGCGGTTGGGGACTTCGAGAAGCAGTGAGCCGTTGCTTTTGTGCGGATCCTTCGGTCGAACAGCGACAAAGTCCGACGAGAACTCAACTTCTCCGTTCTTCACGGTCACCGCATTGCTGAGGTCGACGATGCACTGGTTGTGCCGGTTAGCAATGGGCAGCGAGAAGACTACGCGGCCGGTGATGCGCTCGTAGGCACCTGCGTCACTGAACTGCTGGCCTCCAAGCACATCGACCCGGGAAGCGATCTCGACGCGAAGCACGCGCGCATAGAGCGGTGGGACTGCGAGTGACAGCAGCAGGAGAATGGAGGAAACGAGGGCGCGAAGTCGCATGCGCGGAAGGATAGCATGCGCTTGCGCATCCTTTCTGCGGGTGCTGCGGTGTACAATTCCTGCCACTCGCCCTGTCCAGGAAATCTGGTCGAATAGACCCTTTGTGGATTGGAGACTATGAAGCGATTTTCCCGGATGTTTGCCAACCTGATTCTCAGTTTCGCCGTAGTCGTTGTTATTCCATTTGCCGGAACTTCTTCCGCGCAACAAGCGGAGCCCACCAAAGCCGCCGCTGCAAAGAAACCGGCCGCCAATGCGTCGCCCGAAAAGCAGGCGGAGAACGTCATCAAGCCTGAAGCGCCTCCGGAGCAAAAGCCAGCGCCCCGCGAAAGTTCGGGCGACAAGGAGAAGGACAAGGAAGAACATTACGACATGACGGAAGTGGCGCCGGTGGTAACGCATCACCAGATCACCGTCGACGGCAAATTGCTGAAGTACACGGCAACCACAGGGCGCCTTCCGATCAAGCGCGGCGACGGGCGGATTGAAGCGCAGATGTTCTATGTCGCTTATACGCTCGACGGGCAGGACGCGGCCAAGCGTCCACTGACGTTCGCGTTCAACGGCGGTCCGGGATCGGCCTCCATCTGGCTGCACATGGGAGCACTGGGGCCCGCGCAAGGTCGTGCTGCAACCGGATGGCTTTATGCCTCCCGCGCCATATCGCATCGAAGACAATGCATCGACCCTGCTCGACAAGAGCGATCTGGTGCTCATCGATGCGATCGGCACCGGGTTCAGCCGCGCCGCCGATGCTGAGATGTTCAAGAAATTCTGGGGCGTCAAGGGAGACATTGAGGCGTTCAGCGAATTCATACGGCTCTACATCACGCGCAACGATCGCTGGACGTCGCCGCTGTTCTTGTTTGGAGAAAGCTACGGCACGACGCGTTCCGCCGGCATTGCCGGATACCTCGCCGATCGCGGCATTTCGTTCAACGGCATCACTTTGCTTTCGACCGTGCTGAACTTCGAAACGCTGGAAGATAACAACACGAACGATCAGCCTTACATTTTTCTGATTCCGTCGTTCACCATGATCGCGGGCTATCACCACAAGCTGCCGGCCGATCTGGCGCAGGATATGAACAAGCGCGCGGCAGGAATCGGAGCAGTGGGCTGCGACCGAGTACGACGCAGGCGCTGGCGAAGGGAGACTCACTCACTCCGCAGGAGCGTCAGAAGATTATCGACCAACTGGCGCGCTTTACCGGCTTGAGCAAAGAGGTGATTGACGAGGCCAACCTGCGCATCAACGTGCAGAAGTTCACGCATTATCTGCTGATCGATCAGAAACTGCGCGTTGGCCGACTCGACGGGCGCTATACCGGTCCCGATCCGAATGGCCTGCTCGACACTCCGTTTTATGATCCCACGGGCTCGGCCACGCAACCGCCGTTTACCTCGGTGTTCAACAATTACCTGCGCACGGAACTGGGCTACAAAGTCGACATGCCGTATAGCGTGCGGGCGCGCGCGAGGCCCAAACGACAACTGGGATTGGGGATCGGCGATCCAGGGATTTCCGGACACCGCATCGGCGATGCGGCAGGCGATCGTGAAAAATCCTTACCTGAAGATTCTGGTGATGGAAGGGTATTACGATCTGGCAACGCCGTATTATGCCGCGAATTACACGGTGGATCATCTCAATCTGCCGCAGAAGTATCGCGATAACATTTCGTTTGCGACTTACGATTCGGGACACATGGTGTACCTGCCGGTGGACGGGCTGAAGAAGTTGAAGGCGGATCAGGCAGCGTTTATGGGGAAGGCGAGTCCTTAGCCCAACGAATCCTTAACCACGGAGGACACGGGATTAGTCGAGAGGCTGCGAACGTCATGAAAAGCGCGAATCTTTTGTTGGCGGTTCCCCTTTTGGTTTCGAGTGTCCTCGCATTCGGGGATGAATCCTGCGCGAAGTTCACTGGGACTGAAAATTCCGGATGTGACGATCACGCTCGCGCAAACTGTAGCCGCGGGAACGTTTGCCGGTCCGCCTGCGCCGTTCAGTGGGATGGATGTCTCCGCGCTGTACAAGGGCTTGCCTGCATTTTGCCGCGTGGTGGCGGAGGCGAAGCCGACTGCGGACTCTGACATCAAGATCGAAGTCTGGTTGCCGGTGTCGGGCTGGAATGGCAAGCTGCAAGGTCTTGGTAACGGTGGATTCGCGGGACTAATCGATTACCCGGAACTTGGGTTGTCCATGAGCAAGGGGTACGCGGCCGCCGCCACCGACACCGGACACACCGGATCGCCTGTCGATGCAGCCTGGGCGCTGGGACATCCGGAGAAAGTCGTGGACTTCGGACATCGCGGAATCCATGAGATGACGCGTGTCGCGAAGGAAGCAGTGCACGCGTTCTACGGGAAGGCTCCGCAGCGCTCCTACTTTGCGGGATGCTCCGATGGCGGGCGCGAGGCGCTGATGGAGGCGCAGCGCTATCCCGCAGACTATGACGGGATTTTGGCGGGGGCTCCGGCGAACTACTGGACGGCCCTGCTCTCGACGGCCGCGTGGGACACGCAGGCGCTGACTGTGGACCATGCCAGTTTCATTCCACAGGCCAAAATTCCGACGATTGCCGCTGCCGTGAATGGGGCGTGTGATGAACTCGACGGCGTGCGCGATGGAATTCTGAACGATCCCCGGCAGTGTCACTTCGATCCAGCGACGATTCAGTGCAAGGAGGGCGAAGACAATGACAAGTGTCTGACTGCACCGCAGGCGGTTGCGCTGAAGAAAATTTACGCCGGTCTGCGTGACTCGCATGGACAGTGAGATCTTTCCCGGCTTCTTGCCTGGCGCGGAGGATGGGCAGGGCGGATGGGGCCTCTGGATTACCGGCCCGGTTCCGGCGAAGAGCCTGATAGCTTTTTTCGGGATCGGATACTTCTCGAACATGGTGTATGAAAAATCCGACTGGGATTACAAGACGTTCGCCGTCGATGCAGGATTGAAATTGGCCGAGGAGAAGACCGCGAGCGCACTGAACGCGACTGACGCCGATCTGAAAGCGTTCAAGGCGCGGGGCGGAAAGCTGATTCTGTATCACGGGTGGAACGATCCGGCGATCTCGGCGGTCAACACGGTGAACTATTACCAGAGCGTGCGGTCAAAGATGGGAGCGAAGGACGCGGATTCGTTCGTGCGCCTGTACATGGTACCGGGGATGCAGCACTGCGGTGATGGTCCTGGCACCGACTCATTCGGGCAGGATGGCAAGTTGATTTTCGACGATCCACAGCACAGCGTGGATGCGGCGCTGGAACAGTGGGTGGAGAAGGGCGTGGCGCCTGGGACGATCATCGCTTCGAAGTATGCCGGCCAGGACAAGCAGCATCCGAAGATGACGCGGCCGCTGTGCGCGTATCCGCAGACGGCGAAGTACAAAGGCAGCGGGGACACGAATGACGCCGGGAACTTTGTGTGTGCGAAGTAAAAGCGTTGACCACGAAGGACACTAAGGACCACGAAGGGAAACTGCCTCGTTAGCGGCTGTACTGATTCTTCTTTTTATCTTCGTGGCGCTCGATGCCGAGTTGAATCAGGCGGTCGATCAGATCGGCGTAGGCCAGACCTGACGCGGCCCAGAGCTTGGGATACATGCTGATCGCGGTGAATCCGGGCATAGTGTTGATCTCGTTCAGGATAGATCTTTCCGGTCTTCGGATCCATCAGGAAATCCACGCGGGCCAGGCCAGAACAGTCCACTGCTTGAAATGCCTTCACCGCGAGTTCCTGAACCTTTTTCGTTTCCGCCTTGGTGAGCTTGGCGGGGATGATGAGTTGCGATCCTTCGTCGACGTATTTCGCGGTGTAGTCGTAGAACTCCTTGCCGGGAACGATCTCTCCGGGAACAGATGCGACGGGCTCGTCGTTGCCCAGCACCGAGCACTCGATCTCGCGGGCCTTTTCTTTCTTGCCGCCAACGCCTTGCTCGATGACGATCTTGCGATCGAACTTCGCCGCTTCCTCAATCGCGGGGCCGAGTTCTTTGCGGTTGTGGGCTTTACTGATGCCTACCGAGGATCCCAGATTTGCGGGCTTCACGAAGACCGGGTAGGTCAGCTTGCTCTCGACGAGCTTCTGAACTTTCTTGGGATCTTTTTCCCACCCGCCACGCAGGATAGTGACATGCTTCACGATGGGGATTCCGGCCGCGATGAACAATGACTTCATGATGTCTTTGTCCATGCCGGCGGCCGAGCCGAGAACGCCGGCGCCGACGTAAGGAATGTCGGCGAGTTCGAGCAGGCCCTGGATTGTGCCGTCCTCACCGAAGGTGCCGTGGAGGACGGGAAAGATCACATCGACATTGATGGCGCGATCGCTGGCGCGACGCATGAGTCCGGCGTCGGTTTGAAACGGCACCAATCCGCTTTGCCGATGAACGGGCTCGGGCGGCACGACGACGGCTTCGCCGCGCGCGAGCACGGCGGCCGGAGAAGTGGTTTCAGGATCGCCGGCGCGAAGGTTGCGCGGCTCCAGCACGAGCTTACCAGTCAGCAGATTTTCGGCGTGCTCCGCCGTGAGCCAGCGGCCGTCTTTGGTGATGCCGATGGGGACGACTTCATACTTCTCTTTATCGATTGCGTTAAGGACCGAGGCGGCCGAGAGAAGCGAAACTTCGTGCTCCCCGCTGCGCCCGCCGAATAAGATGCCGACCCGAATTTTTTCCATGACCTTCCAGTGTGGACGCGGATGAAGTGTCGCGTCAATCGCAGGGGTGATACGGTTGAGTTTCTGTGGAACTTACACAGACCCACTTCTCGCAAAGAGCGCGAGAAATGGGACGCCCTCCTGCTACAGAATCTTTTTCCCGAACGCCGAGAGCGCCAGTTCCACGGCAAGATCGGCCGTGCGGTTGTGCTCGTCGATGACGGGATTGACCTCGACGATCTCGAAGCTCAGCATGTGGCCGTGGTCGGCGATGATTTCCATGGCGAGGTGCGCCTCGCGATACGTCGCACCGCCGCGCACGGGAGTGCCTACGCCGGGTGCGTCTTCGGGATCGACCCAATCCATGTCGAGCGAAATGTGGTAGCCGGCGGTGCCGCGTGCGGCTATGCGGAGGGCTTCTTCCATCACGGTGCGCATGCCGCGCTCGTCGATGTCGCGCATGGTGAAAACGCCGATGCCGGCGCGGACGACGTTTTCTTTCTCCACGGCGTCGATGTCGCGCACGCCCACCAGCACGCAGTTCTGCGGCTTCACTTTGGGAGAGAAGTCGAAGATGTTTCCGAGTTCCGAGGGCCACAGACCCGTCAACGCGGCGAGGGGCATGCCGTGCACGTTCCCGCTGGGAGAGGAGTCGGGCGTATTGATGTCGGTGTGGGCATCGATCCAGATGAGCCCGACCGACTGGTTCTGGCGACGGTAAAACTCAGCTACTCCTGAGACCGTGCCGGCGGCCATCGAATGATCTCCGCCGAGCGCGAGCGGGACTTTGCCCGCTTCGAGCGTCTTCACGACTAGCTCGGCGTGCTTGGTACAGGTGGCCGTGATCTCCTTTAAATACTTTGCGTGGGTGTCGCCTTCCTTTTTCTGCTCGGGAATGGCGACGGCGACGTTGCCACCGTCTTCCACCTCGTGGCCGAGGGCTTCGAGTCGAGCTTCGAGACCAGCCACGCGCACGGCCGATGGGCCCATGTCGACGCCGCGGCGGGATTGGCCAAGGTCAAGGGGAACGCCGATGACGCGAATTTTTCGGGGAGTGATGTTGGAGGAGCTTGCAGTTGTCGTCATAGTCAATCAACGAGAATTGAGGAATTATGCAATCGAGTGATTCGCAAATCGGTTACGGATACAAACGGTACAGCATTCTGGGGAACGGAATCGTTTCGCGGACGTGCTCGAGGCCGCAGATCCAGGCTACGGCGCGTTCGATGCCCATGCCGAAGCCGCCGTGCGGCACGCTGCCAAACTTGCGCAGGTCGAGATACCACTTGAACGCTTCTTCCGGCAGGTTATGTTCGTGAATCCTCTGCAGCAGGAGTTCATATGAGGCCATGCGCTGCGAGCCGCCGATGATTTCTCCGTAACCTTCGGGCGCGAGCACGTCGACGCAGAGAGCCAGGTCGGGGCGCTGCGGATCGGGCTCCATGTAAAAGGCTTTTACTTTCGCCGGGTAACGATGCACCATGACCGGCTTGTCGAACTGTGCTGAGAGGTAGGTTTCATCGGGGGAGCCGAGATCGCCGCCCCACTCGAATTTCGATTCCAGAGCGCCCTTGGCGTGACCTTCCTGCAGGTTCTTGACTGCGTCGTCGTAGCTGATGCGAGGGAATGGCGCTTCGATTTTTTCGAGCTTGGAAATATCGCGTCCGATGGTCTGCAGGTCGACGCGGCGCTTCTCGAGGCAGCGTTTCACTATGAAGGTGATGAGGCCCTCGGCGAGTTCCATGACGTCGTCGAGTTCGGCATAAGCGACTTCGGGCTCGACCATCCAGAACTCGGTGAGATGGCGGCGCGTCTTTGATTTTTCGGCGCGAAACGTGGGACCGAACGAATACACCTTTCCCAGCGCCATTGCCGTGGCTTCCACGTAGAGTTGGCCGGACTGCGTGAGGAACGCCTGCTCGTCGAAATAGTCGACAGGGAACAGCGTGCTAGTGCCTTCACACGCCGCCGGAGTAATGATTGGAGGATCGGTCAGCGTGAAGCCACGTTCGTCGAAGAAGTCGCGCGCCGCCTTGATGATTTCGGCGCGCACCCGCAGAATCGCCGCCTGCCGCTGCGAGCGCACCCAGAGATGGCGGTGCTCCATCAGGAAGTCGGTACCGTGCTCCTTGGGAGTGATCGGATACGGCGTAGCCTCGGGCACGCGCTGCACGACCTGCACGTTCGCGACATCGAGTTCGTAGCCGCCATGAGCACGCTTGTCGGCACGGACTTTGCCCTCCACGATGACGCTCGATTCCTGCGTCAGCGTTTTGATGGCGTCGAACACTTCCGGCGGGACGGCGTTCTTCGGCACGACACCTTGAATGATGCCCGAGCCATCACGCAATTGCGGGAACAGCAGCTTTCCGCTCTCGCGCAGGTTGTAGAGCCAGCCGCGGATGGTGACTGACTGGCCTTCGTGTTTGCCGATTTCGGCGATGGTGGTGACGGGTGAAGACATAATTTCAGGTTTCAAAGTTTCAGAGTTTCAGAGTTTCAAGGCAAAACCCAGGCGGATCCTCGAAACTTTGAAACCATGAAACGTGGGAACCTAGGCTCCTTCCAGCTTGTCGAACGTTGCGCCCAGCTTTTCCAGCGCATTCACTTTCTCGTCTTCTCCGAGTTCCAGCAGCAGAGGCGGGGTTTGGGGAGCGGAACGCAGGAGGTCCATGGCTTGTTTCCAGTCGATGGTTCCCTGCCCAGGCCACAAGTGAGAATCTTTCATCTTGTCGTTGTCGTGCACGTGGGTGGAGCAAATGTGATTGCGCAGAATTTCAAAGCCCTCGCTGACGGAACCCATCATGTGAGCGTGGCCGAAATCGAAGCAGACGCCAACGTCGTCAAAGTGAGCGCTCCGGATCATCTCTACCAGCCGATCAGGCGTCGAAAGTTCGTTCGGAATGTTCTCCAGGAGAATGCGGACTCCGAGCGGCTTGGCAAAAGCGCGCAGGTGCTCAATGGAGGTCATGGCCGCCTCGAACTTCTTGTCGCTGAAATCTTCGTTGGGTGCGCCCAGATGCTGCACCAGAAATCGGAATGGAATCTGCTCGGCAATTTCGAGGGCGCGCTTGATCTCGTCCATGGCTTCGATGCGACCTGCGCGCTCGGTGGAAGCAATGTTCACCGGCGGCGCTCCTGCCCGGCCCCACTCGTAGTCGGCGTAGAGAGGCGAGTGCACGGAGTTCAGAGGAATCCCGCTGCCGCGGAACCAGTCGGCGATTTCTTTAACGTGCGCCTTGCGGTTGGCATAGTCGAGGTGCTGGCGCGCCGCGAAAATCTCGACCGCCTGTACGCCGCTGCGGGCCAGCCCATCCAGAATGCCGGGATGCAGCCGCTCCTTCACGAACAGATAGGTGGAAACTGCTTTCTGCATGTTGTGCCTTAGGAAGATTGTTGATTGCTGATTGCTGATTGTTGATTTCTGAATCAAAACCCAAGACTTGCTCGTTTTGACTCTCAATCAACAATCGGCAATCATCGATCTTCAATGCCTTTCAGTAGCCTACTGCCTTTCCCGGGCCTCGACCGTCACTGGCACCTAACCGGTCCCCGGTTTTGGCGTCGACGGCGATGCACTCCGCGTCGCTCCAGTAGAAGTCCACACCCCCCCCATAATGCAGCCCAACTTCAATGTTGTAACCCATGTGACGGAGCAGGCCCAACGTATCGGGTGAGAACCAAGGTTCCACACTCAGCACGTCGGGCATCCACTGATTATGAAAACGGGGCGCGTTCACCGCTTCCTGAATGTTCATTCCGTAGTCCACCACACCCATTAGAACATTGGCGACGGTGGTAATGATCTTGGAACTGCCCGGCGAACCCAGCACCATCACGGTCTTGCCATCGCGGACCACAATCGTTGGAGTCATGGACGAGAGCGGGCGCTTGCCTGGCCCGACTGCGTTGACATCACTCTGCAGCAAGCCGTCCGAATTGGGCACTCCGGGTTTGGCCGAGAAGTCGTCCATCTCATCGTTCATCAGGAAGCCGAGGCCGTCGGCGGTGACGCGCGATCCGAACCAGTCGTTGATGGTCGTGGTCACGGCGACCGCGTTGCCGTCTGCGTCCATCACGGAGTAGTGCGTCGTGTGATTGGATTCGGGCGGCGCCATTAGCGGATGCATAGCCGCATACTGTTCGAGTTCGTTGAACACAGCCGGGCGCTTTAGTTCTTTGCTGGGGGTCGCATGCGCCGGATCAATGGTGTCTTCCCAGGCCGCCGCATACCGTTTGTCGATCAGCTGGGCCACGGGGATCTTAGCGAAATCGGGATCGCCCATAAACTCGGCACGATCGAAGAAGGCCCGCCGGAACGCCTCCGTGGTGAAGTGCATTGACTGGGCCGAGCGGTCGCCCATCTTGGCAAGGTCGTAGCCTTCGAGAATATTCAGAGATTCAATCAGCACGGTTCCACCGGAGGACGGGGGGGAGCGCTGATCACCTCGTATCCGCGGTAGGTTCCGCGCACCGGTTCGCGCTCTTTGACTTCATAGTGCGCGAGATCGTCGGCGGTAATGAGTCCTCCGCCCTTTTGCATGGCAGCGGCCAGTTCCCGAGCGAGGGATCCGTGATAGAAATCGTCGGGCTTCTCGGAAATTCGTTCGAGCGTACGGGCCAAATCGGGCTGGCGGAAGATCTCTCCCGGTTTGTAGTAGTCGCCGTTGCGCTGAAACACGCGTCGTGATTCGGGAAATTCGGCGAGGTGTTTGTCCGTCTGGAAGTCGTGCGCCTCTCCCCAAGTCAGCGCGTAGCCGTCGCGCGCAAGCCGGATGGCCGGAGCCATGACTTGCTTGAGCGTCAGCTTCCCGTATTTCTGCTGGGCATAAACCAGGCCGGCCACGGATCCGGGCACACCAATCGACTTGTAGCCGATCTCGCTGGCGTCCTTGATCACGTTGCCCTGCGAATCCAGAAACATGTCGCGAGTCGCCGCGGCCGGAGCCTTTTCGCGGTAGTCGAGGAAGTGCGCCTTGCCGTCGGCCATGCGGATCAGCATGAATCCGCCGCCACCGATATTTCCGGCCGGAGGATGCACCACGGCGAGCGCGAACCCGGTGGCCACCGCCGCATCGATGGCGTTGCCGCCTGCCTGCATGATGTCGACGCCGACATGGGACGCCAGTTCGTGCACGCTGACCACGATTGCGTGCTGCGCATGAACCGGATGTACGGAGGCTTGAGCCGACGGCGCCGCGCCTACCGCGACAATCGCCATCAACAGCAAAATCAATGATTTATATAGAGATCGCATGCGAGATTGAATGCCCCAGAAGCTGCAACGGACTCTTGAGGCTAGCCGACCGAAGCGAGCAGAGTCAAATCCCGGAGGGATACGCAGTTGGGACCGCGGTCCAAGGCTCTGGAAACCTGAGTTGGACGCGAAGGGGGTCACGGTCTTGCGTTGCGCTGAGCCGTGTTAGAAGACAGCCACACTTCCGCCTCAGCCATGCTTCGAAACACGCGAATCGCTTCGAAATAGTCGCCCGCCTTGACCTGGAATACTCGCATCATGCCGAACAAGGCATCCCGATCGGCCACGATGGCACACGATCCGAATTGAACTTTCTTTCGAATGGCGATGACCGCCGAACCGACCGCCCCAACTGGCTGCTGTCGGGCAACGAGTCTACATCCGTAACATCCAGCAGGACATCGAGACGTCCGGAGCCGGCAGGATCTTCGTTCAGCTCTCGAAAGTGGTCGATCACCTGAGCGAACCTCAACGGCCGGACACAGGTCGTACGAACGAGCTGTCGTGTGGGGTCGATCCTAATGAGTCACCGGCACGGCTCTACTCCCAAGTAAAGAAAAGATAGCATGGGCCACGAGGTCGTACCGGACGGCCGCTCAATGTCCCTTTCGTTTCTCAGTCTCGGTGCGCTGGCGGCGACCATCACGTACGATTGCCGGAGCAGGTCTCTCAACTCATGGTTGTGCAGCGCGTCCAACCGGTTCAGAATCACCCATTTATAGCGCCCGACATAGGGTGCGGGGGCGATGTCCTCCCGCTCCACAAGTTCTGCAAATATTTCAGGAGTGCACTTACGACTTAAAGGTGAGGCGAATCTGGTCCAGCCCCAGCACCGCAAACATCTTCTGCCTGATTTTGAAACACAGGGCGTCGCCCCCCTGAAGCTTTTCCGTCACCTCCGGAAAAGACAGGCAGTATGCGCGAATGGAATCCACGTTCATTTCGCTCTCTGTCTTCGAATCAAGGCTACTCTCTCACAAGTCTCGTCGGGAAGCGTTCTGCCGCTTACCGTAAGCGCAACCAACACGTCCAATCGATGGGGACTCCAAACCTCTGATATATTTCCGGCCAAAAGGAGGTTGAAACGTCCATGGACATTCACGGGATTTGTCCGCTGCTGCAGGTTTTCGACATGCCGACCGCGATCCGTTTCTACCGCGACGTACTGGGATTCAGCGTGCCTGCAACGCCAGAGCCAGGGGACGACTGCAACTGGGCGTGGCTGAAGTTGAATGGCGCGGAGCTGATGCTCAATACCGCTTATGAAGCCGACCAGCGGCCCCCCGCACCGGATCCACCGCGCGTGGCTGCGCATGATGATACATGTCTGTTCTTCGGCTGCAAGGATCTTGACGCCGCTTACCAGCATCTCCGCAGGCATGGAGTTGATTTGAAAGAGGCGAAGGTTGCTCCTTATGGCATGAGGCAGTTGTGGTTCAAGGATCCTGACGGCTACGGACTTTGCTTTCAGTGGCCCGCTTCGAAAGACAGTCCATATGCGGCGGATTATGGGATTGAGCGCGAGACGGTGACATAGGCGCTGCGCTAACGGCGATCGCGGAGCCGAAGCAGGCGCTCTTTCACTCCCGGCCACTCGGATGCGAGGATCGAATAGCGCACGGAGTCGCGCGGAATGAAGTCCGCGGCCATGCGGTGAGCGCGGAGAATGCCTTCACACTGACCGCCAATTCGTTCTAGTGCGGCGCGCGAGCGCTGGTTACGGGCGTCGGTGTGAAAGCAGACGCGCAGCACCTGCCACACTTCGAAGGCATGGGCCAGCATGAGCAGCTTGGACTCCGTGTTGGCTGCGGTTCGAGTGGCTGAGCGCGTGAACCATGTGTAGCCAATCTCACAGGCGTCCGGGGTAGTGCGTCCGTGCGAGGGATGAGCTTGCGGCCATGCCCATCGCTCGATGTTCCAGAAGCGGGTAGAACCGAGGACGACGCCGTCGCTCACACGCACGATCGCGAACGGCACGGCGCTACGGGCGTCACGCCATGCGAGAGCAGTGTCGACGTAGTTCGTGGCTGCATCCTTGCCGCAGGGAACAGGACTCCATTGGTACAGCTCGGCATCGTCGCCAGCTGCATCTACCAGGCCGGCGACGTGGCGACGCTCCAGTGGTTCCAGCCGGACGTGCTTACCTTGCAGGACAACACTCTCCGAAGTCATTCCCTTCACTATTCTATGGACGCTTGTCGACGTGCAACGACCAGCGAGGTCGCGTCTCCCTGCTAGCGAACGGATCAGTGCACATCCGTGTGATCCGAGGTACCGTCCGACCACTTGGCGACCGGAACCAGGAATACGGTCAGTCGGTCCTCCACGTCCTTACCCGCAAAAATTGGAGAGCCCGGCAGATCCGCGCCCCAGTTCGAAGCGTCCGTTTGCGGTACAAAGAACATCAGGTGAGGATGCCAGTGCGCGTCATGATCGCTCAAGAACCCGTCCTTGGATAGCATGTAACACATTGCGCCAGGTTCCGGCGGCGGCACTTCTTTTTTGTCGAGCGCGGCCTTGATGCTGTCGAACATTTGAGCTTTGGATTCTCCACGGAGTATCAACTCGGTCTTCTTGATCGTGAGTGGCAGATAGGACCGTACGGCCTGCGGGTTGAAGCAGATGGGAGCCCGCAACTTGGGATTCCAAAAATCAGGATCGTCGATTCCGGCAGTCCACGACCGTTCCACGATGCAGACGAAACCGTTCTTGCCTTTCACTGCGGTTTCGTAACCATTCTTTCCGAGGACCAAAATCTCGGCATCGCGCGAGATGGATTCCGGGGCCGCGCTCCGCGCCAGGGCGATCTCGGAATTTCGGTCTGCCATCATGTATTGCTCAACCGGGGCCATGCTCGGATAGGGCGTTTTGGCGTCCTGTGCTTGCACCAGCCGCGTTGCGCTCGCCCCAAAGGCCAGCATGAAGACTGACAATGTGATTGTCCTGATGATCTCTCGCATCATTGCTTTCTCCTGAGATATAGGATCGCCTTTCACATCTTGGCAAGATACGTTGATATCAATATAATCTGGGCAGTGTCAAGAGCTACAAAGCCTCCATGCGAAACAACTCTTCGTGTCCGCGACTCTTGCCTCTGTCTTCATATTCAGCGAGCCGCCCGGGCGCTGGCACGGCGCTTCGATAATGCTCTGCGCCCACTCGGCCTGACCAACGGGCAATTCTCGCTCCTGATGTCTCTGAACCGGCCGGAAGCGCCAGGGATGGCGTCGGTTGCGTCGTTGCTCGCGATGGATCGGACCACGCTGACAGCCGCTGTCAAGCCTTTGCAGCGCCGAGGTCTGGTTAAGGTCACCGCTGACCCAAGGGACCGGCGCGGCCGGCTGATGACGCTATCGGCAAAAGGGCGGGGCTTGCTGGTGCAAGCTGTTCCAGTTTGGCAGCGTACACATATGGAGGTGGAAGCGCAGCTTCAGGATGGGGATCCTGAGCAGCTGCGGAAGAATTTGCGAGCCCTCTCGTGACCGGCTCAACCGGTCGTGGATCAGGCTTTGCCTAAGAGCAACCCACGACCGTGGCGGCACGACCGCCGGGACAGCCGGCAGGATGCCGGCGCTATTATCGCGCTACAAGTTCAGCTGTTTGATCACCGTGACTTTGCTGTACGCCACAGAAAAACCGAGGCGCTCGGCGTTGCGTTGCGAAGTTGTCCCGCCGTTGGTCACCACGACGGCGTACTCGCAGCCGGCCTGGACCGCAGCCGCCGTGCGAGCGCGAAGCAGCGCGGTTTGCAGGCCGTGTCCGCGATATTCGATGAGCGTGCCGGCTCCGCACAGGGCGAAGACTCGGTGCTCCGGGATGACGAGCCCCGTGCCGCAGGCTACCAGTTTGCCCTCGACACTGGCCACGAAGGGCAGCGCCCGCTCCATCTGGTAGAACGGCGCGATGAGGCCGCGATAGGCCTCCGGTGCGCCGTCCGGGAAGAATGCGCTTTCTACGATCTCGCCCGCGGTTTCAGCTTCTTCCAGGCGGCTCGGCCGAATCTCGCATCCTGCTGGAGGCGAAGGGAATTTCTCCTGCGGATCCAGCTTCCGGAACAGCACATTGTTCAGCTCCGCGATTGCATAACCGCGCTCTTTGAACAGTTCGAACACGGCCGGCTCGTGCATGGGACACAAGTCCACTTGCGACGGAGCCTTATACGCGCCGTAGAACTCTTCCACGCGATCGAGATCTGCCGCCGTAAACACACGATCCAATCCAGCTCCAGTCGCCCGGCCGATGGGCGATCCGAGTCCGGCAAAAATCATGTGACCGCCGCAGACTTCTTCCTCTGCCGCGCCAATCTCGGGACGCGTCTTCTGAAACATGCGTGCGTACATCACTTGCGGCATTTCCTCGCAAGACTCCAAGCGGCGAGCGACTGCCTTGTCGACGAATTGCATGGGAATATTCCTTTCTGGTTTTGGCAGTTTGGATCGAGACAACAAGACAGCAGCGCCGCGCGCACACCTCCACGCGCATCTCGCTCAAGGTTGCAAGTCGCAGAATTAGAGGACGGCAGTCATAGGCAGGAGGACATTTTACCCCAAGCGAGTGAATCGGTGGCACAATACTTTCCCATGCTCACACTTCGCCTGGCGTTGGTCCCTCTCATGTTGGTTGGCTTGCAACCGATCGCCGTGGCGGCGACCGGTGCGCCATCGACTCTCCGCTACACGATCTCTTCCAACGGTAAGGTCGCCGGAAGTGAAGTCGACCGATACCTCCCTGATGGTCGTGTAGAGTGCACGTTCGAGTTCAACGACCGGGGCCGTGGTCCGAAAATTTCCGCCAACTACAGCGTCGACGAAAACGGCCTTCTGGGGCGCGTGGATGAGACCGGCAACGATTACCTGAAGGCTCCGGTCGACGAACACTTCGAGGTCAAGGACGGCATCGCCCGCTGGAAAAGTACCGCGGAAGATGGCCATGCCCCCGCAGGCGGATTCTACGTCAGCAATAACGGCGCGGCTGCCGAGACGGCCTTCCTGGTGGCGGCCCTCGAAAAGGCACGCGGAGCGCCGCTCCACCTGTTTCCTGCCGGCGAAGCTCGGCTTGAGCGTCTGACGGACCTCACCGTTGAAGACCATGGACAGAAGATGCATGTGACCGACTACGCGATCACCGGACTCTCCTTTGAGCCGCAAACGGTGTGGCTGGACGACGATCGGCACCTTTTTGCGATCCCCGGAACATGGTTCGCATTTCTGCGCGAAGGATGGGAAAAGACAAACGATCAACTCTACGCCATCGACGTCAAAGCGCGCGACGAGCGATACGCGCACCTGGCGAAGGAATTGGCGAAGCGTCCACGCCACCCAGTGGCCATCGAGCACGTTCGACTGTTCGACGCCGAGAATGCAGTCATAAAGGAAGATCAAACAGTGGTTGTGTCCGGGGACCGTTTCGTGAGTGTGGGTCCGGCAAGTTCGGCGCACTTGCCCGTGGACAGCGAGCGCATCGATGGAACCGGCAAAACGATCCTTCCTGGCCTCTTCGACATGCATGCTCACGCTCAACCGCTGGACGGCATTCTGAACATTGCCAGCGGCGTGACCACGGTCCGCGACATGGGGAATGACATCAACGAACTGCAGCATCTTCAGGACCAGTGGCAGAACGGCACCGCCATCGGCCCACGTGTTTGGAAGGCGGGATTTATCGATGGTCATAGCCCTTTCCAGGCGCCCACGGGCCTGTACGCCGACACGCAAGCGGAGGCCGATGCGGCCGTTAATCGTTACGCCGATCTGGGATATATCCAGATCAAGTTGTACAGTTCGCTCAATCCTGACTTCGTCCCTGGCATCGTGAAAATCGCTCATTCCCGCGGTCTTCGAGTCAGCGGGCACATACCCAACGGCATTACCGCTTCGCAATTTGTCGAGGACGGCGCCGACGAAATCCAGCACATCAACTTCATCTTCCTGAATTTTCTTGCATCGCAGGTGAAGGACACGCGCACGCCCGAGCGTTTCACGGCGGTCGGCGACAATGCCGCGAAACTCGACCTGCAATCGAAGCCGGTAAATGACTTCATCACGCTTCTGCTGAATCATCACACGACGGTCGATGTAACCCTGGCTACCTTTGAAGGGATGTTCACGGGACGACCGGGACTGGTATCTCCTGATTTTGCGCCCGTGCTGAAGCGGCTTCCCGCGCAGGTACAGCGCAGCGCCTACAGCGGCGGGCTTCCTGTGACCGCCGAAAGCGACCAGCTCTATAAGGATTCTTATCGCGCCATGCTGGCTATGACGAAACGCATGTACGATGCGGGCGTCCCGATCTTTGCGGGCACGGACGCCATTGCGGGAATCATGCTGCACCGTGAGTTGGAATTGGAGGTTCTGGCCGGCGTTCCGCCCGCGAAGTCGCTACAGATTGCGACCTTCAACGCCGCGCGACTCTTAAAGCAGGAGAAAGATATTGGTTCGATTGCGGAGGGCAAGCTCGCGGACTTTGTGTTAGTGGACGGAAATCCAGCGGAGCACATCGGCGACATTCGCCACTGCCGCCTGGTGATGAAGGGCGGGACGGTCTACAACAGCGTAGACTTGTACGCGGCAGTGGGCATTCAAGCGGCAGAGTAGGGACGGTGGTGTCCTCCTGAGGCGCCGTTCTTGGCGCCGAAGAGCCTGCCTTGAGCGAAGTCGAAGGGATCCATGCACTGCCCGCCGGTTACACAAGTCCCCGCTTCAGGATGACAAAATCGCTACGCCGAAAGTGAGAGCTGAGAGCTGCTTCACACCTGCTGGCGCGCTTCGCCCAGCGATACGCTCACGTCCATTTTCTTCTTGTTGCGGTAAATGGTGATCTTCACCGTATCGCCGGCGCGGTGGTTGTTCATCATCTGCGCCAGATTCTCTTCATCCTGCACTTTTTGATCGTCGATGGCCACGATCAAGTCGCCGCCCAGCATGATGGCGGTGTTGCCCAGGTAGGCGCGCTCCGTGCCAGCGCGCAGACCCGCTGTATCGGCGGAGCCGCCCGGAGTGACCTGAATGATGAGCAATCCATAATCCGCGGCCAGGCCAATTTCGTCGGCCAGTTCGGGAGTGATAGGAATCGTGCGGACTCCGAGCGCCGGACGCCGCACGCGGCCCAGCGTCATCAGGTCATTCAAGACTGCCTTCGCGGTATTGATGGGAATCGCAAAGCCGATGCCTGCGTTCTGGCCGACATTGGAAAGAATCATGGTATTGATGCCGATGACTTCGCCGTGCCAGTTCATCAGCGGGCCACCGGAGTTTCCGGGATTGATCGCGGCATCGGTCTGAATGGCTTCGTCGATCATGGCCCCGTTGGGTTCGCGCACCGGGCGGATGGAACTCACGATGCCGCGCGTCATAGTACCGGCCAGGCCAAAGGGATTGCCGATGGCATAGACTTTCTGTCCAACCTGCAGATTGCGCGAATCCCCCAGCACCGCCGGAACCAGGTCAGGCGCTTTGATCTGGATCACTGCCAGATCGTGTGGGGGATCCGTCCCTACCACTGTGGCCTTGTACTTCTTGCGGTTGTGCATCGTGACTTCGACTTGGCGGGCCTCGGCAATCACGTGATAGTTGGTCAGGATGTGTCCTTCTTTATCGATCACGAATCCCGAGCCTTGGCCCTCCTGCGGAACCAGGCCGTAGAAGAAATCAAACGTCATGGCGCGTGAAGTGACGTTCACGACCGACGGAATATTCTTTTTATACACAGAGATGTTGTTTTGTTCTTCGCCATCGAGGGGTTCGTTCGGCGCGGCCTCGGTAATCTCCACCTGAGCGGGATGGCTGAGCCAGTTCGAGGGATGCAATCCGCTGGCTGAGTTCGAACGCCAGGTCGTGAAGTAGAAGAACCCGCCGGCAATGGCGAGCCCGAAGATTAAAGGCCGCATGACTTTCATAATTCAACCATCCGATCAACTGTCCCAGGTAGGTACGATGTCGGGGAGAAGAAAGGTCCCTGAATTCAATTCTAAACAAAGCTGCGCTCGTCGGCACGCTGGCCTGAATCGTAGAGTGCGCGAGGAAAGGAAGGTTCATGTGGGGACAGCCGCCTTCGGCTGTCCTTCGGGCCACAGGCCCGAACATCTCGCTGGCTGTCGGAGTCAAAACCTGTCGAGCTTTGCTCGACCGGACAGCCGAAGGCGACTGTCCCCACATAACCTCTTCTAGGCAAGGTTCGGTTTCTGTTTCTGCTCCAGTTCCAGTGCCCGCAGATATAGAAACAGAGGCAGGGCGAGCGAAACTCCGACCGTGAGCACGGCGATCACTACGAGCCCGCGGTTCCGGATCGCAAGGCGCGTGCTCTCGATCCGCGTGAACACCAGCAGGGCCACAGCCGAGACGATCACATCCATGCCGAAAAACGCGCTGATGCGGTTGGCGAAGAGTTCGCGCGCGAAGAGAGGAAGGTTCAGCCCGTGCTGCAGCACCCACGGAAGGAACTGGGAGTACGGTAGCAGCCAACCCGCGAGGCAAAGTGCGAGGTATATCGTCTTCGGCTTCATCCGGAGGTTCTAGGCGCATCAACCCACACTGTCATCCTGAGCGACGCTGATTGTCGCGAAGGATCCATGCAACTTCCTCGCCGGGGGCAAATTACATAGGTCCTTCGCTTCGCTCAGGATGACAAGGCTGCCGCGGCGCGCAGTTGCTCCCACACTACGCGCACTTGCTGGCGCGTCTTCTCGATCGATCCGGAGTTGTCGATCACGAAGTCGGCTGCTCTGATTTTTTCTTCGTCGGGGAGTTGGGCGGCCATGCGGCGCTTGACTTCTCTGCGTGCTGCCTCGAGGTCGATCTTCTGCCGGGCGGCGAAGCGCGCCACGCGTTGCTCGGCGCTGCAGGTCACGACGATCAGGCGATCGAAACGCTCTCCCGCCCCGGCTTCGAGAATCAGCGCAGCTTCCACGATGGCGACCGCGTGTGGATCCTGCCGGCCTATCTCGTCCATCCATTCATCCTGACTGCGAATCACGACCGGATGCACGATGCGATTGAGTTCTTCGATCCGCGACGCACGATTGCGGTCGGGAGCAGTCGCCGGACCGAAGGCGACGTCAGCAAGTTTGGAGCGGTTCACGCTGCCGTCAGGATTGAGAATCTCGCGGCCGAAGTGGCGCACCACTTCGTTATAGACCGGCTCGCCCGGTTGCATGAGCGAATGCGCGATGCGGTCCGCCTGCACGAGGTGGGCGCCCAGTGCGACAAACATCTCGCCTACAACCGATTTACCGGAGGCGATTCCCCCGGTCAGGCCGACTTTCAGCATCCCGCCTCCAGACGAAAAGCCTTCACCACAGAGACACAGAGGAACCGAAAAAGCGTAAAAGGCAGGGTTTTTCTGTGGCTCTGTGTCCCTGGGGTGAATGTCATTGCGAGGTCAAACCCGTGATAGTTCCGGGACGCGACTTCCCCGCCGCATCTTCGCCGCCTTCACCGTGTTGAACATCAGCATGGCGATCGTGAGCGGGCCGACGCCGCCGGGGATCGGCGTGAGGGCTCCGGCAACTTCTGCCACTTCGGGATGCACGTCGCCGATCAGCGTCGATCCCTTCTTGCGGAAGTTCTCTTCCCGTTTCGCGTTGCCGGCGAAAAAGCGCTGGAATTCCGCGGGATCGGTGATGGTGTTCATTCCCACGTCGATGACTGTTGCTCCGGGTTTAACGAAGTCACGCGTGATCATGCCTGAGCGCCCGATCGCAGCCACCAGAATGTCGGCGCGGCGGCAGACGCCCGGCAGATCCTGCGTCTTCGAATGGCAGACGGTCACGGTGGCGTTGGCGTTGAGCAGCAGCATCGCGGCAGGCTTGCCCACGATGTCGCTGCGCCCCACAACGACGGCTTCGCGCCCGGCAATCGGAATGTTGCTGCGCTTCAGAATCTCGATCACTCCGGCGGGCGTGCAGGGCACAAGACCAGGCCTCTGAGTGGAGAGGAAGCCGACGTTCACGGGATGGAATCCGTCGACATCTTTGGCGGGATCGACGGCCATCAGGATTTTTTTGGCATCGACCTGCGCAGGCAGGGGCAACTGCACCAGGATTCCGTCGATATCGTCGCGGCGGTTGAGATCTTCTACCCGCGCCAGCAATTCAGCGGTGGTGGCGGTCTCCGGCGGCGTCAGCTTCTCGCTGTAGAGGCCGACTTCCTCGCAGGCTTTGACCTTGCCGCGTACATAAATCTCAGATGCCGGATTGTGTCCGACGAGCACGACCGCCAGCCCGGGACGCACTCCGGCAGCAGCCATGGTCTTCACTTCCGCGGCGACTTCGCTGCGGATCTGTTGCGCAATCTTGGTTCCGTCGAGGATGGTGGCTGGCATGTTTGGGCTTCCGGTCCGGCTTCAGGCTGCCGGAACTAAAATCTTACACTGCCCGAACCGTCTGGCGCTTCCGGGATTCAAAGCTCCTGGGCTTCGAGATCACTTGCCGGGTCCGCCCAATGCCTTACAATGCTCACGTCATGATTGCCAAAGACCTACTGGAAATTCTGGTTTGTCCCGCTTGCAAGCAGGGGCTTGAGTACCGCCAAAACCCGGAGAGTCTGAAGTGCACGCAGTGCCACCGGGTCTATGCGGTTAAGGACGACATCCCCATCATGCTGGTCGATGAGGCCACGATCGAGCCTTAACTGGAGCCCGGGAGGTCTGCGGCCGAGGGAAATTGCTGATTGTGTGATTTCTGAATGTTGATTGAAAACCGGAACCGACAGCAAAGATTCCCAATCAGCAATCAAAAATCATCAATCAACAATGTCCTTCTGAAAGGAAGGTTTGGACGTGGCATCCCAATATATTTACTGCACTCAATGTCAAAAGAAATATCCCACGCACCACAAACTGTTCGACACCCTCAACGATTTCTCGAAAATGGCTCCGGAAGACTGCCCGGCCTGCGGAAGCGCGCGCGAACTGCACCTGAATCTCGACTTCTAACTGGGCGCCGGCGAAGGAGACTTCAAGGTGGTCTGGGCGTTTCTCCCGGACAAGCGGAGTCGGGGCTGGGAGGTGGATCGGAAGAAGTCACGTTCTACCCGTTTCTGGTCGTGCTCGAGGGCGTCGCGGAAAGCAAGCAGTTCTGCTGGATGCCCTACTAGCACGTCACGGGAAAAGAAGCCCGCTACGGCCAGCATGCAGTCTGCCTTGATCACGCACATTTCGAGAGCCTGATTGAGCAGGCGCGGGATAGAGTACTGGAGCCAGCTCTAGCAGTCTTGTAAGCGGAGCGACGGCGGGAGCCAGGGCCGTCGGTGAGCCCGGCGGCTAAGACGCCGCGTGCAGGAGATTCTGCGTCCTTTAACATTCCATTCACAATCCCGTAATACTATCTGCGGATGCCACAGGAGCCTCTGCAGATCGAAGACGTCGCCAATCCACCCGAAGGCCAGCGAGTGTTGCGCCTGAGCGGTCCGATTCTTCTTTCCAATTTCTTTCAGTTTCAGGCGCTGGTGCGGGCCAGCACGGCGCCGACCCTCATCCTGGACCTCACCGAGGTTCCCTACATCGATTCGGCTGGCATCGGTGCGCTGGTGGGAGCGTACGTCAACCATCAGAAGGAAGGCCGCCGGCTGGCGCTGGTTGGCGTCACCAAGCGTGTGCGCGACGCCATGCAGGTCACGCACGTCGAGCAGTTCTTCCCGTTTTATGACAGCGTGGCCGCAGCGCAGGCGTGACGCCCGATTCCAGCGCTAGTGAAGCCGCCAAGGCGACTGTTCCGGCCACCGGCTCATCGCGTCTTCGGCCCACGCCGTCGACTTGTCGGCATGGCACGACGTGCAAGGATTCGGGATCTTGTACCTGTCTGTCATCGCCGGAGTAATGAACCGGAACGTATGGGCGTGGACAAACGTCCCAGGAACACCTTCGCTTTCGATGGCCGGCATGTGGCAGGCCACGCACTGGCTTCCTGTGCTTCCCTCTTTGTGGTGGGTATGTGCTTCCAGCGTGGCCGTGTGCGGACCGTTGGCCGACGAAGGACCGTGACAATCCAGGCAAATCTGGTTCGCAGGCTTTCGCAGCTGGGCATAGTTTTCCGTGCCATGCACATCATGGCACGAGGCACAGGTGATGCCGCGGCGGTACATCACACTCTGCGCGAAGTCGTTGCCCTGCATGCGGTTCTTGTGCGCGGTGCAGTCCGGGAAATAGTAAAAGCTGGTTTCGCCCAGCTTGCAGTCCTCGAGTCTCCAGTAGTCCTGCAGTCTTAGGCCGACGCGATAGCCGACCGGCCAGTCGTAATACTTCCCTTCGATCGGATTCTTCAGTGGCTGTCCCTGGGAGTGACATTGAACGCAGGCGTCACTGGTTGCGACGTCGTCCGTGTGACCCGGGTTGAGAATATCGCCGCGCGTGGGGTGCGCCACATGCTCGCTGCCCGGCCCGTGGCAGCGCTCGCATCCTACATTCCACTCCGCTACTTGCTTGGTCTGGATGTTGTAGTCGACCGAGTGGCAGCCATCACACAAAGGGCCCGTGGGCCTCTTCATGTTGTCGGGAGGGTAGACCGTGGCCCACCAGTCACCGTTGGCGGGGACCAAATAGGGACGCCAAACCCGGTTGGCAACGTCCCACTGCACAGGCAGAGGGAAGTAGTCGTCGCCGACTTTGGTGAAGTAGCGCTGCTTCCAGAGGCTGCCGTAGACGAACGCCACCTGCTCGGCGGTGAACTTGGCCACGTTGTTGGTCTTGAGGTCGGGGATGATGGCTTCAGGGTGCGTCTTTGGGTCGCGCACCACGTTCGCCATGGGCGTCTTCTTCCAGCGGGAATAGATCTCCGCGTGACACTTTTCGCAGGCTTGCGAGCCGACATAGCGCGCCGAAGTCGCAGTCGCCTCCTGTTGGGACTGCTCCTGCTGATTGAGCGGGCGGAGGGTTCGGATGAACGTAACCAGTTTCCAGCTGTTGCCGGACGATTCCGCGTGCGGCCTCGTCCACGCGGGCATGCCGGTCAACTGGACTCCGTTCTCGATGATGTAGTGGATCTCACCGTCAGTGAGCACCTGGGTGTCGGTCCTCAAGTCAGGGACACGGGGATAAAGGCTCAGGCCCAACAGCGTCTTGCCACTGCCGTCAATTCCGTGGCAGCCGGCGCATTGGTTCAGGAAGAATTCCCGGCCTTGCTGGGAAGCCTCCGAGGATCCCGCAAAGGGATTCTTCTCAGCGCGCTCAGGGTTAGGGATCGCCACATTTCGCACGTCGCGAGCCAATGCGGATTCCCACCACGGCGGGTCTGAGGTCGCGCGGAATCCCCGGCGCACTAACAGGAGCGCGCAAAGGGCTCCAACGATCACGAGAGAAACCAGCACCCAAAGAGATGTTTTCAAGATTTTCATGCTCATTCAACTTTCCAGCGATTGCCAGACCTGTCAAAAGTCTCCGTCGGCGCCGGGCCATTCTACCGCGCGACCGCGGCGATTTGCCCCACACTGCGTGGTTGCGGCTCATCGTTCCGGTCGCGAGAAACGCCACGGGGTCGACTGACACTATACGGATGACGGGAATGTGGCACGTGGCTAAATGGCTTTCCTGCCCGCCGGTAACCGACGTTCTTTGGTGGTGGGGCGTCAACTCTGACAGATTGTGTCAGTTTTGAGATTACCTTTTGGGTACGAAGGAAACCATGGGAGGCCAGAACTGACTTCCCGGCTCGCCGCAACTTTAGATATTCACAGGGGTTAATGAATCCAAAGGGGCTTGGGGACCGAAATAGGAAAAGTAGGGTGAATTCGGCATCTGGATTGCATGCAACTTTCACAGCTGCCGATGAGTCTAATACGGCAAGAAGCTAGAAGGTCGGAGTCGGAGGTGATGACGGCCATGACGAACGAAGAAATGCTGATGAATGTGAAGATGAACGACAAAGACAGATTCACCATGACCGAATTGGCAGCTCTGAGGAACGATCTGCTCCAAGGGGGCATGATCGACTCCTACGAGGCAGCCGAGCTGTTGCAGGTGTTTCTGATGGGCCGTGGCTATGGGGTTTCGCCCAAGGCTGCGCTGGACGCGGCGGGCCGCGTCGAGATGGCAGGGTGTGCCATGCCAGTGTTGGTACACGAACTCGAGAACCTGGCAATGGTGATGTAAAGGGCTCCGCGCGGCGGGCCCGGTGAACCCGCAGCGCAAATTGAGATTGGGCCTTCCCGACTGTATGAGAAAACGCAACAGTAGGTAAGGCGCGGGGATCGAACGTGATCCCCTGATTTTCAAGATTCTGGGTCGACGATCGAAACAAGATCGATTGAACCAGCTCCACAACAAGAATAGCCGGGCCAACCAGCCCGGCTTTGTGGTGTTTAGGCTCCTCGCCAACATACGCTTGTCCCGTTCACACTCTTCCGATTACGCGAAGAGGGTCGAGGGTGCGCCGAGAATTCCGTAGGGGCTTTAGGTCCTCGGCAATCCCGAGTCTGCGCCATTTCCCCCATGATGGGAAGTGGATCTATTTCGCGAGCGGTTTGACCCATTCGAATCTCACTCTTTGGCGTGGGCCTGCGACCGGTGGACAGGCGGAATAGTTAACCAGGACAGCCTCGCCCATCGAATCGCCCGATGGACAATTTGTTTATTTCGTCCGCTTCACGGGAGGAAAGTTCCGGTTGTGGCGCACGAGGCCCGCCGGGTCGGGTGAAAGCATGGTGAATGCGATGCCGCCCCTGAACTCGGACGGCTACGAATGGTGGCCTTTTGAATCCGGCATTTATTTTTACGCTTACAAAGACGGCAAGGCGGAGATTGATTTCCTTGATCTTGGCACGTCGCGCGTTCGTCGAATCAGCACACTCGATAAACCGCCCGCACCTTGGATGGGCGGGCTTTCCGTTTCATCCGACGGCAAGTCGTTGCCATATTCACGGATCGATGAAACAGCCAGCGATTTGATGCTGGTGGAGAACTTTCATTGAAGCTCGCGTTCCGGCGATCTGGTGCTCATTACGATGGCGGCAGTCGTTACCTTCACCACGTTGTCCTGCCGATGGCCCACACACCTCCGCGCGGATGGCCAAACGCTAGCAACTGTCGACCGCGCCTACTCGAAGCTATTTCTTATGGCTCACATAGGCCGTATTCATTGCAGATTTGTACGTACATATTTGTCGTCAAAGTGTTCCTGCAGGCATACTGTGGAAATCTTCTTTAGGAGCGCGCCAACTCACTCATAGCGCAGACTTTCGACGGGATCGAGCTGCGAGGCACGGGTCGCGGGGACGGTTCCGAAGATGATGCCGACCACCGACGACACCACGATCGCGATGATCGCGGACCAGCCATTGATGGGGATGCGGTAGTCCGTGAGGAAGCGCACCGAGTAGGGCAAGGCCAGACCGGCAAAGATGCCGACGATGCCTCCAGTCACCGAGATCACGATGGCCTCCGCCAGAAACTGCAGGCGGATTTCGCGGTTGGTGGCGCCAATGGCCTTGCGAATCCCAATCTCGCGGATGCGCGAGGTGACCGTCGCCAGCATGATGTTCATGATGCCAATGCCGCTGACGAGCAGAGTAACGAACGAGACGAGCATGAGGATGAGGGTCATCGCATCGGCGATGCGTCCGGCGACGGTGAGAAACTGCGTGAGGTTCTGCACACTGTAGACAGATTCTGGACGATGCCGCGACTGCAACACGCGCTTGATGGCTGCCGTCGCCGGGATGACGTCCTGCGGGCTGGCGGCGGAAAAATAAATCTCATAAACCGCCGCCGTCGGGACGAAGAAGCGGCTGACCGTGTAGGGGATCAGCATGGTGTCTTCCTGAATTTCCGATTGGCCAAACGTGTCCACGCTCTCCTTGAACACTCCCACAATCGTGAACGGAAGACCGCCGCTCAATTTGATTATCTGGCCGACCGCTACTGGGCTGGAGCCGTAGAGCTTTTGCGCCAGCTTTTCGGTAATCACAGCGACCTTGTTTCGTCCCGCCGAATCTTCGGAATCGAAGAAGCGTCCAGCGAGAACTTTCAGATTGCGCACCTGTCGATATGCGGGGTCGACGCCTAGAACAAGGATGTCGCTCTGCTTGCCCCCGCCAACCGAGATGTGGTCCTCCAACGCAACGGTAGGAGAAGCGGCCACCACGTTGGGCACCTGTTCGCGCACCGCCTGCACATCCTCCACGGTCATGGGATCGGGCGTCGAGTCGAGCCGCTGCGCGCCGCCCTGATAATCGGCATAGATCATGTTCGTGCCGATGGATTGCAGCTGGCGCAGCATGTACTGCTTGCCGGTGAGTCCGATGGTGGCGACGAGGATGACCGAGGCCGTGCCCACGGCCATGGCGAGAGACGTCAGCGTGAACTGCAGTTTGTTGCTGCAGAAGGCGTCGTAGGCGAAATTCAGGATCTCGCCAAGCCCAATCGTGAATCGACTTTGCGTGCTGACAGATAAAGCTGGAGCGTTCGCCATCGCCAGTTAGATGTTAACCCCCACTCGAAAGAAGCTGCAATGTAGCAGCAGCATCTTACCCTCGCGCGGCTGACGCTACGCGGCGACCTGCTGCGAGCGTTCCGCGACGGCTATGGCTGCGAGAACCACGATCAGTGGATCGACTGGACGAAAGTAGTAGGTCTCTGGATGCGAGAAGTAGTAGGTCAGCGGGAAGAAGAAAAGCACGATGGCAAAGCGCACGCCCAGTGACCGATCTCGTTGCCAGACGCGCCGCAGTCCCCAGAACCCGAGGAGCGACATGGTGGTATTGACGAAGATGTTGGGCGGGTCGAGCGGTTCGTCTTTCAGATACGCCGCGTCAAAGCTCCAGTAGCCCGTCCACATATAGACGATACGGCGAAAGGTCATCCACGCGAACCATGCGGGATGGCTGCGGATGTAGTCCTTCGCCTGCTGCATCTTGTGGTCCATGTAGGCGACTTCACCGACGCGTTCGTATTCGGAAAGTTCTGCGTCGCTGTGGTTGGGATGCAGAGTGCGATTGACCCAATGCTGCGTGTATCCGTTGTTGCCGATGTAGAGTTCGAGCCCATAGCCGCTGCGCACGGGGATGAATTTGTGGAACAGCACGTAGTTGCGCACGAGCCAAGGTGAGAGCGTCACGACGCCAGCCAGGGCGACGGCAATCATCTGGGCTTTCCACGGGCGTGCGAGCCGGTAGCGGCGGTAGAGAGTCCAGATTCCAAGCAGCGGAAGGACGGCCATCACGACAGGTTCGGTGAGTGCGGCCACGCCGCACAGCGCGCCGAAAAGAATCCAATCACGCTTGCGTGAGGAGTCTTCGAGGCGCCACGCCATGAGAAACAAGCAGCAGAGTTCGAGTGTGACCAGGCACGTCGACCACGCCCAGTCCGCTCCGTAGTAGACGCCGTAGGGAGAGAAGGCCCATCCCCAGCCCGCCCACTTGGCGACGCGCTCGCCGAATGCCTGCCGCGCCAGAAGGAAAACCGGAATGCAGGCCAGCGCCGAGAAAACGCTGTTCAACGAGAGGGCTGCGAGTATTGAGGCGCGAGTTTCGATTCCAAAGACTTTGAAAATGCCTGCGAGCAAGTAAGAGTAAACCGGTGGCAGGAGAGCGGACGATCCGGTTTCGGCGAACGGGCTGCCGAAGCCGTGGCCGGAAGCGATGGAGCGCGCGATCAGGCCGAACGCCCAGTGCGTGAGGACGAAGGGGTCCATCCATTCGTGGTACGTGAAAGGGATGACGGCTAGGCGGACGGCGAGGGCTATCGCTACCATCAGGACGTAGGGTTGAGCACGTTTTGGTGAAAGAGAATCTGTTGGCATTCGATCTGGCACTGATTACGCGGGCGAATCGTCCGTTCGCAAGCTCAGGACAGGCCCCCCGCGACAGCCGGCGCGACGCCAGCGCTACTTTCTTTTGCGCTACTTTTTACTGCCCTGCGTTCTTAGTATAGACGGCACACTTGGAGCTGGACGTTGTGATATGGGCACGTCATGCCTTGCCTTTCTGGATCTTGTAGAGACGCGCTTGGAAGGACGACCCACGTTACGCCGAAGTCTTGCTTGAGACGTTGGAAGTCGGCGGGTTGAAAATTCTGCCATCCGGCCTGAGCGTTCACTTCCTTGAGCCAGCGCGGAGCGAGGCGAGGGACGCGGGCGGCCATGCCGCCATCTTTATCGTAATCGGCGAGAACGCTTCGTTCGGCGAGGGCGCGGAACCCATGGAAATCCTCGCCGGGCAGAGTTGTGTAGTGCGGATCGAGCGCGAACAGGACGTCGACCGGCGTATTTTCACGGATCCAGGCGAAGGTTTGCAGCCACGGGTTCTGCGGCTGGACGCCGGGTAACTCCAGATGCGCACTTGCCGGAAACATTTGACGCTGGGCATAGAACATGCCGACGCTCAAGGGAATAATCAACAATAGCCAGCGATAAACTTTGTTCCGAATAATATAGCTGCCGAGCAGTCCTCCTGCCATCAGGAAGAAAAGAAGGTAGAGCAAATGCAGGTAGCGCATGGGCTCAAAGGGGCGGAGGCGCTCGAGGCTGCGGGGAAGCATAATCAGAAGGCCCACGGCGGTTTGAAAGACGCCGTAGTAGAGGAGGCTGTTCACCAGGGTGAACAGAGCTGGACCGTCTTGAGCTTCCTTCTCGATAGGCCGCTTCAAAACCCTGCGCAAGACATAGAGCAGGATCAGCGGGCCGAAGACGCCTAGCCACTCATACCATTCCCAGCATGCCACAAAATAAAAGCTGCGAGTAGCGGCCGCTTGCCTCCAGGCATCGGAGGCAGGCTCAAAGATCCATGCCAGCGGAACAAGCGCGGCTGCCCAGGGCAACGAGGACGAGCGGCGCGGGAAGGCTGTGCGCTGGTTCCAAAGCAGGAAGGCGCAAAAGGAAATTCCGAAACTGGCCATGATGGCGTGGACAGCGAAGGCGAAGGCCAGAAGAACTCCCGCGAGCCAGAGGCGCCGGTCGAGCACGGCCACGATGGCCGCGAGGATCGCCGCCGTGGCGAGGGTGCGTGGGTGAAGATACTGATCGGCGAGGGTGATGGCGATGCCGGACACCGGAAGCGTAAGCAGGACTGCAACCGTGGCAGTCGCCGCCCATTGCGCGGAAGGCTGGGAGAAGCAGCGGCGGGCGATCCGCCAGCACCCATGAAGCAGAAAGAAAATGGCAGCGAGCTGCCAGAGCAGAATCGCCCAGGCCACCGGCAGATGCGTGAGGCGGACCGACCACGCCGTCAGCTTGTCGAAGATGGTGGCCTGAAACTGTAGCCGGAAGAATTCCGCATCGTGCGGGAACAGGGCAGGATTGAGATTGCGCTTGATCGCGGCCAGGTAGAACGCATCGTCCTCGAGGCCGGGATGGTAGCCCATGACCAGAAATGCAAACACGGTAAGCAACACCAGCAGCAGCAGATTCGTGGGAGCGAAGTCGCCCGGAGCCGGTGGACGCGCGTGCGAGTTTACGGGAGACTCTGTCATTTCAGATATTGGAGATCGAGGCGGACCTCAGATCTTTCGCCCCTCCAGGGCGGGCTCATCTCGGACTTGGGCTTACATGGCTCGCGCCCCTTCGACAAGCTCAGGGCAGGCTTTCGCGGCTGAACAAATAGATCAGATCCTAGGCCGGGCGGGCGGTGCCAGTACGGGCTGCGTAATACCTCTCACCGCCGGCTTCTAGTTTGCGGCCCTTGTCGCTGAAACGCGGTAGGTGGATCAGGCCGAATCTTTGCAGAGCAAACTCCAGAGTCGTGGCCAGGACACCAAAGCCGTACTCCACGCTGCGGCGGAAATTGATGGACGAGGCCTCTTCGAAATACTTCGTAGGGCAAGAGACTTCACCAATGCGGAAGCCAAAGTGCACGCACTGGGCCAGCATCTGATTGTCGAAGACGAAGTCGTCGGAGTTTTCCAGGAGCGGCAAATCGGTTAGCACCTTGCGGCTGAAGGCGCGGTATCCGGTGTGATATTCGGAAAGCTTCACGCCCAGAAATAGGTTTTCGAAAGCGGTGAGCAGGCGGTTCGCGATGTATTTGTAAGTCGGCATCCCGCCGAGCAGAGCGCGGCCACCAATGATGCGCGATCCCAGCACGACGTCGTATACATCGTAAGCGACCATGCTGGCCATGGCGGTAATCAGCAGGGGCGTGTACTGATAATCGGGATGCAGCATGATGACGACGTCGGCGCCCGCGTTCAGCGCCTCGCGATAGCAAGTCTGCTGGTTGCGTCCGTAGCCGTAGTTGCGGTCATGCTGGAAGACCAGCAGGCCCATGCGGTGGGCCAGGTCAACCGTCTGGTCCGAGCTGTGGTCGTCGACCAGAATGCAGACGTCGACCAGTTCAGGAACTTCTCCAACTGTGGCCTGAAGGGTCTTCTCCGCGTTGTAGGCGGGCATGACGACTGCGATGCGTTTGCCGTTGATCATTTTGCTAAGGCGTAAGGGATCAGGGATAGTTTACCTGAGATAGCGGGAGGCCTGTGTGGTCAGTGAGTGCGATCGCTGATAACAACAGTAAGGACGATCCTCCATACCATGGCAAAAAATCAGCCGCCCAAACATCGGGCGGCATATTGTGAATCGATTTGGTTGGGTTTTTATGGAGCCGGTACGCAACCTGGAAGCAGTGGCCCGGGAGAAAGCGACATCAGCGTCGTTTCATCCGGGAAGCTGTAAGCTCCCAAGTGTGCGGGTGAAGGTGACTCGAACGCAAACCACGGGAACAGAGCCTCATTCTGAGGGTGATAAGTAAATCCATTCCCCGGAATCGTAGAGACGGGGTTTAGAGAGTCGAGGACCTCAACCACGTCGCCCACTTCGAGGTTGTTCTGACAATTACCAGAACCGAGGAAAGGATCCACACTCAACCACCATGGCGTCGCGTTGTTGATGAAGGGATCATTGAAAGTCTCGGCCATTTCATGGCTCCAAGCGGTCATATCCTGGAAACCAAAAAGGAAGAGACCCGGCGAGAGCCAACTGGAATAGTTCAGCACGTAAAGCCGCGGGAGATTTCCGTTCTGCGGGATTCCGGGCTCCAGGTCATAGCTGTGGAAGCCGATGATGCAGCAATTGTTGATGTTGCCACCAGAAAACAGGACAGTGTTGTTGAAGAGGAAGGTAGAGATATCGTGGGTCGTGATGTCGCCAGCCAGTTCAGCGGCGCCAACTGGGGTACTGCTATCGAAGGGGAAGGTCGCGGGGAAAAGCAGGCTCCCGAAGGTGTCGGAATCGATCGCAGTTAGCACGGGCTGCCCCGCTGCATTGACGAAGAAAAACCAGGCGTTCCCCCCGCTGGCTGTGAGGAACGGCACCTGGATGGTTCTCGCAGTCCGGAGCTTGGGACGGAGGATGGTGTGCCAGCCGTCGTCGCCATCGTCTTGACTGTGGTGGTGGCGAAGACGGTTCGCAAACGCGGCTCGCATCATCTGGTCATTGAACTGTCCGACACCGTTGGTGTAGATAAACGGCGTGAACTCGGGAGAAGCAAGAGCGTTGCTGGTGACGTTTCCGTCGGGACCAAAGGTTAAAGCCACACTGCCATCGGGACCCAGTAGCTCTACCGTAACCGGTACGATCGGAGCCCTGATCGACGTGGTCCGTCCGGATTCAGGCGGGTTCCCGACCATTGTGTAAGGCCAGACCGACTGCGCATTCCCGTTCCCGTCAAACCCGGCATAGTTGAATTGATCACTCCAGTTGACAATGCTGTCGATGCCGGGGATTCCAGAAGACGCGGCAGTCTTGAATGACAAAGCGTTTTTGGTGACTCCGTTTCTCTTCAAATTCTGGTCGGAGTGGAGAGTGCTGGGCTTCATTTTAAGCAGAGCGCTGGCGGGTAATTTTCTGCTTTGAATTGCTTGTTGGGCAAAGGTGGTTAGCGTCGATGCAGCCACAAGTAGAGTAGCCAGACCGACAAGAGTGCACACTTTTTTTAGCATCGGACTTCTCCTAATGTTTTGAATCTCTGACTTTCTGGGCAGGGGGCAAGCGGTGGCAATATTGTGCGCAATTTCTAATCGTGTCAATGTGAAAGATTTTTCACTCGCCAACGAGAGTGTTTTTCGCAGCCGTTTGCGAGGAAAAGGAATTTCGCTCACTGACTTGGAGTGAGTGGAGGCACGGGTAGTGTCGATACCGCTTTTGTTGAGACGTTCTCACGGAACGTCGCGCCTCGATGCTAGACCTTCTCTACGCCAAGCTGGCGAAACGGGCATAGGGCCGGGGAGTCTGGCCGATCTCTTACTTAATATTGTCGAGGATCGAGCCGACGATCCCGCCGACTACGCCGCCTTCGACGGTCTGCCTCGAAACTTCGCGGGGAAGATAGCGCTCGATCGCGTGCGCCAGCCGCGCGATGGGTAATGTTTGCAGCCAGATTCTGCCGGGGCCGGTGAGGGCCGCAAGAAAAATTCCGTCGCCGCCGAAGATCATGTTCTTGATGCCGGGAACGGTTGTGATCTGGAACGAGACGCTGGATTGAAAGGCTCCGACGTGGCCGGGATGAACGCGCAGCGTTTCGCCGGGCTGAAGATCGCGAACGACCAGTTCTCCGGAGAGTTCGAGCCAGGCAGTACCTTGTCCGCTGACGTGTTGTAGCAGGAAGCCGTCCCCGCCGAAGATGCCGGCGCCCAGCGACTGCTGAAATCCCACACCGATCTGAACCTGAGACGTGGCGCACAGGAAGCCCTGGCGGTGAACCATGTATTCGCGCCCCTGCGAGACTTCCACGGGAACGATGTGTCCCGGCAGCTTCGTGGCGAACGCCAGCTCACCTGCCACGCCGACGGCGCGGTATTCCGTCATAAAAAGAGAGCCGCCACCGGCTACGCGCTTGAGCACGCCGAAGATTCCTCCACCGCCGCCGAACTGAGTGTGCGTGGTCAACTGGATCGAACTGCCCATCCAGGAAAGTTCTCCGGCTTCGGAGATGATGGACTCGTTGGGGTCGAGTGAAAATTCGAGGACGGGCATGGTGGTGCCGGTGATGCGGCTCTGCATGGGCGATCTCCTGGTTCAGGGTTGGCCTGGGCCGATGCGCGACCTGGTCCCAGCTCGCGGAAAGATCAGAGTATACATGTGGCGAAAGTGTTCGTGGCCGGGGACGGAACATCTTACGACGTCACTCGTGCAGGTACGCGAGATTGTCGAAGCGCAGGCCGTCGCCATTTTTGAACTCGAAGATGACCTTCGAACTCGCGTCGCGCCATCCGGTGCGCAGGCGCTGGAGTTGACCGGGCCTGATGGTGAATGTGATCTCGCGGATCTCGGGAGAGTTGATGGTCACGGTAGCATCGGATGGCCCGGCGTTGTAAACGTCGACGCCGACAAAGATGCGCGGCCAGTAGAAACGGAAGTTCGCCGTCTTTGCTTTGGCGTCGGTGAGGGCGAGGTTGAATGTTCCGAAGCCGCCTTCGGGCACATTGATGCGCCACGCGTCGGTGCCCCAGTCGATCACGCCAGAGGGATACTGGCCGTTCAAGACGGTGCCGGCGGCGAAATGCGGATCGTCGAAGGTGATGTACAGCGGCGGCGCGTTGCCGCCTTTGCCCTGGATATCGATGTCGCGCGCTTCTTCGTGGCGGATGCGAAGGACGTGGGTCACATCATCGAATGTGAAACCCGGCTGATCGAGATCCTTGCGACGCGGAACCGGCTTCCCGTTCGCAGTGACGAAATCGGGGACGAAATCCAGGCGAAGAACATCGGAAGACTCGGGATCGAAGGTGGAGTAAGTGACGGAACCCTTGCCGTAACTGATCTTCGTAACCACGGAACTCGAGCCGAGCAGATGGGATTCGTCCGAAGGAGCCCATTCGGGCACGGCCCAGAAAGCGTCCATCAACCTTCTGGGGCCATCGGCGTATTGGTCAGTGAACCACCACTGCGTGGAAAAAGGAGCGTGCGCGCCGTAGGAGAGACCTTGAAAATAAGTAACCCAGTTGTACGAACGAAATGCGGCGTCACGATAGGCGGGGTCGCCGGTCTTCGCGAAGTAGATTGCCTCTACGGCAGCGAGACGCGAGGTGTGACTGTCGCAGCACTGGTTCGGAAGGTTGCAACAGAAGTTGACACCGTTGCCCTGCTCGGTTGTGACGGTGGCTCCGTGCACGATGTACTTAGGCCATTTGGGAGTGGTCTTGACCCATTCGATGATATGGCGGGCATGCTCTCGCCACTGCGGATCTCTTTCTGGATGCAGTAAGACGTAGCGGGCGAACTCCAGCGGGATGACCTGGTTCATGTTGCCCATGCTGGCGACGGTGTCCTCGAAATATCCGACCCACACGTCGTGGGCCAGAGGATATTTCTGAAACCAGTCCCAAGCGCCGGAGCGCACGCGAGTGTAGCCGGCAACGTCACCTTGCCCGAGGCGAATAAGTTCATCCAACAGCATGATGGGCTCGATGACGTTGGCGGAATACGGGCCCATGGGAGGAGCGTCGGCTTTGCCATCGCGCGCGAAGGCTCGAACGGGCCAGGGAGAGTTGGCTTCGTCTCCGGGCTTGAAATTCTTGACGAGCGCGTCGGCACAGCGGATCGCGGCGCGTAGATATTTTGTGTTGCCCGTCATCTCGTAAAAGCGGAGATAGCCGTAGCCATCCTCGCCAACGACGTGCGGTTCGATGAAATCCTCGGCACCGAGTTGGCTCCATCCGGTGTAGCGCTTCGCGCCAGGATTCGCGGAGGCGTAGGGCACCTGCGACCAGGCGTAGCCTTCGGGGGTCAGACCGTTTTCCAGTTCGTAGTCGATGAAGTCTTGCAGGAAAGTCAGCGTTCGCGGGTCGCCAGTGTAAGGATAGAGGCGCTCGATGAAACCCTGCATCATGGCGCGAAGATAACCGGTGGAGTTAACCCAGTGCGGATCGGGCGCGAGTTCGAAAGTCGTGCGGTCAAAATCGAAACAGCAGTAGAAATAATGAAGGCGCTGGCGGTTGTACTGGTCCCACAGGATGGTCCACTGCGTGAGGAAGTGGGACGAGTACGAGTAGCCGGTGTTGTCGGGCATGGGCCACGGCAGGAGTTTTCCTTGCGCGTCCAGTTGCACCGGATGTCCCGCGATCGAAGGCTCATCGACGAGGGAGGTGACGGGAAACGGTTTCGGCTGCTGGGCGGCAGCGATCAGTACGACAAAGAGCACAAAGGCAGCAATCTGCGCGATTTTATTGGCTCGTGCCATCTGGCTTGCTCCGACTTTATAGGTGCGACTGCTGGGGGACAACCGCGACCGGCTTCTCCGCGCTGAATTCTCTCATCTCGCGCACTAGAAAAGAAACCGACGGCAATACGTTTGCATGGCACGAAGACTGGAATTGACATGAGGAAGTGGATGGACTATTCTCAGCAGGCTTTTGGGGGCTTTTTGGGGGGCTTTGATGAGAGGTTGGCGCGTCGTCCTGCTCATTTTCGAACTGTTCTTGTTCGCGCTGATCCTTATATTGCCTCAGGTGGACCTGCCAGATTTTACTTTCCCCGGAGGCACGGCACCGATTCTCGCCAAGTCGAGGCTGTGTTCTCCTCCGACTTTTTCCATTGTCCCCGCGCCCGTCCAAGCTCGATCATTGTTGCGCATTGCACACACCACAGGTCGGGAAATTCGGACGACAGCTCATCTGAATCCACTTTCTCCAGTCACCCTAACCTGCATTCTGCGCTGTTAGCTCTCCGCTGTTAACTGCATCGATGAATCCAGGCAAATCGGGCTGTGCACGATGGCGTTGCGCAGCACATTGCTGATGGATTTTTGAGCGGGGCGAATGCGCCGGAACTCCATCTCGGAGTTGACCGGTTCAAGCCCGCTCCCCAGCCCTTTTGAATACATTCTGACGCGGGATTTTGTCCAAACAATTTCCGGCCTTTGGCTGCCTCTCGCCCCTGTTGGGCGCGTTGTCGCATCAAATCATGGAGGCACTTTGATTCAGTCGTCATTGGAGTCGCAGTCGGATATCGATTTGGCTAAGCGGGCGCTTCGCATCCATATTGATCACTATGGAGGTAGACGCCTCCCGTATATGTGTGTTTCCGCCACCGGTCTATATCAACAATTCGTTCGCTTGGAAGGCCCCGACGCTGGAACTGAACTGCGTGTTATGGATGCCAGTGGCGGATACGCTAGCGCTTGCCTTGGCGCCGGGCATCCCGACATCGTGAAGGCCGCAGTCCATTCGCTCCAAAACGATGGGTATGTAACCGACGAAATTGCAAGTAAAGTTCGATCCGACTTGTTGACCAGCCTCTTTGAAGAAGGCGGTCACTGGCACGATCGATTTCCCGCTGGTAAGTATCACGTCTCTGGACGTAGTTCCGGTTCGGAAGGCGTGGAATTAGCAATCCGACTGGCGATGGAAACCCGCTGGGACGTACGGCGCATGTGCTGGAACAACGATCGTCGCCAGCGACGCTTGATCGTTGCCTTCGAAGGGGCATGGCATGGATGGACGTCTGTGGGTATTTCACTTCTAAATCGCACGTATTTCCGGCGCGGTTTAGTCGATCCCATTGCTGAAGATCCAAATGGTGTGCAGGTGGTGTTTCTACCCTTTGGCGAGAGCGCGATGCTGGAGGATTTTTTTAAGAACAACAAAGAGAATGTGCTGGCAGTAATTGTTGAGCCAATTCAAGGTGACGCGGGGATTGTCGTTCCTCCGAACGGTTTTCTGCGAAAGCTCGCTGAGCTTTGTCGCACCCACGAAGCGCTGCTGATCGCAGATGAAGTATTGACCTTCGCGAAGACCGGGGATTTTTTCGCCCTGCAGGATGACGTTCCCGTCGCCTCCGATATCACTGTGATTGGGAAGAGTCTTGGATTCGGAGTTAGCCCCATTTCAATGGTCATCGCCCGGCGTGAGCTTACCATCCGTCCGATTGGGGCAGTCGCGACCTGTGATCTTCGCCCCTTTGCTTGTGCCGTGGTAAAGGCGGGGATGCACTGCTTGGTGAACCAAGGTCTTCTACAGAGGTCGCGCATCGTGGGGAAACGTTTGGCGGAGCAGATGAGCGCATTGGTTCGAGGATTTCCGAAAGTTTTTAGCCACGCGCGCGGGCAGGGATATCTGCAAGGATTAGAGCTAACGAAAGAAGCCGCAGCCTTTGCGCGAGATCTACGCCTATCGATTTTGGAGCATGGAGCGCTCGTAGAGATTATGTCAGGTGCAGGTCTTCGCTCGCACGGCCTGCCCTACTCCTTTCCTGCAATCAGGGTTGCCCCTCCGCTTATCGCGGACGATGATGACATTACTAAAATAGGCAAGTATATCTGGGATGGCGTCCAAGCTTTCGTCAATGAGAAAAAATGAATTCTGGAACAAGCCGAGCGTCTCTTTGAATTCTCGCTGCGGGGTCGCTTGTGACGTTTATGAACGAATGAATCGATTTTTGGCAAAAGATAAACTAGGACGCTTCCTGGGTGCGTCGGGGAGGCTACAGAAGATCGGGCGCGGCTCCGCTGCACTGGATTACTTGGATGGTTGAAAACGTACGAGGAATCTTGCTGCCGGGAGGGGAGTTTATTTTTTTAGCGACCCGACGATTTTACCGGTGTTATGCGGAAATGTGCTCCCGTCAATAATTTCGCATTAAACAAAGGCCCCGTTTCGACCTCACTTGAGCGCCCATTCCAGCCAAAAACGGTAGGGGACGGTAGGGCAGAAACGCACATTCCACCCACTCGTCAGCGAACATTGAGGTCACATGCTGAATGCTCTTCGGCCGCTAGGCTTCAACCGGAGAATTATTCCCAATGACAACTGTTTTGGAATAGAAAAGCCAAAGTCCTCCAAGCCCATCCCGACCGATCCGATCGACGGACAGCCGGCGCCGGGGGCCCAATTGACGTCCAGTCCTCAACGCAGAAGCTCTCCAACTTCGTTAATTCTGCCAGTGGCTAGCCCCGATCGTTTGTCCTAGGCTACCTAATCATGCGATGCCACATTGTTAGAATTGCGCTCCTAAGCCTTGTTGTGGTCGTCTCGTTCACTTCAGGGTTTTCCCAGCCTGCGACGTCTCCCCGTCCCAAAGTTGGTTTGGTGCTAGAAGGTGGCGGGGCGCTTGGGTTGGCACATATCGGAGTCCTACAGTGGCTCGAAGAACATCGGATCCCGGTGAACTATGTTGCTGGAACCAGCATGGGTGGCCTCGTCGGGGGAATCTATGCGACGGGCCATTCCGCGGCTGAGGTCAAGGAACTGGTCAAGACCATCAACTGGGACCAGGTTTTGCGGGGTCAGACTCCGTATCAAGATCTCTCTTTTCGTCGGAAGCAGGATGCAGCGGAATACCCGAGTCACATGGAGTTTGGCCTGAGAAAGGGCTTGCAGTTTCCTGAGGGATTCAATTCCGGCCAACAAGTTGTGGCGATTCTCGACCGGGTAGCGCTTCCCTACTCTGAGGTCGAGAACTTCAATCAGCTTCCAATCCCATTTGCCTGCGTGGCTACCGATTTGGTCACATCGCAGCGGTTTGTCTTTCGTCAAGGGTCGCTCTCGTTGGCACTGCGCTCCACCATGTCACTGCCGGGAATTTTTAGTCCTGTGAGGTGGGACGGACATATTTTCGCTGACGGCGGACTCATGGATAATCTTCCGGTCGACGTCGCCCAGACTATGGGCGCAGAATTAACCCTCGCCGTACATCTTGAAACCGCCAAAATCGAGGGCACGACAGAGATGTCTTCGCTCGGAGTGCTAGGTCGTTCCATCAGCGTCGTGATCGCTTCCAACGAGCTGCGCAGCATTGAAAAAGCAGATATTGTGATTTCGGTTCCGCTGCAACACTTTGATTCGATGGAGTACAGCCGGGCTGACGAGCTTATCAACGCTGGTTATCAAGCAGCCCAAGCTAAGGCTGCGGTTCTCAACTCTCTTTCGGTGGACGAATCGAGCTGGCAAGCTTATCTGGCGCAGCGCTCTTCAAGGCGCCGGGAAACCGCCATTCCACAGTTTGTAGAAGTCGCCGGGGCTAGCTCGAAATCTACAAGTGCAATCGAGAAAGATCTAAAGAACAACGTTGGAAGACCAGTGGATACGGAACTCCTGCAGAGCCAGTTAATGGTAATCAAAGGAGATGGACGTTTCTCCAGTCTCAGCTATCAGATGACAACCAAACGAGGCGAGCCCGGCCTGCTGATCACGGGAGTTGAAAAGCCATATTCGCCGCCGATCGTGCAGCCCGTCCTCTTGCTTGACGGATCGAACTTCAGCGGGGTCGATTTCAGCATGGGCGGGCGCATTACCTTCCTGGACTTTGGTTCTTACCGAGCAGAACTTCGCAACGATGTGATGGTGGGCTCCCAGTTTGGAATTAACAGCCAGTACTACCGTCCATTCTCGGCCACGAGCAGGTGGTTTATTGCGCCAGACGTTTTTGCCAACTACACGCACATTCCCCTCTACCAGGGGAGCCAATTCGTCGCTCAATATAGCAAGAGCGCTGCCGGCGGTGGTGTTGAAGCCGGTTACGAGTTCGGCCGCGTAGCGCAACTCACTCTGGGATACACAGCCGCTTACAACCAGTACTTACCCAAGATCGGAAACGCTGCCCTTCTGCCCACCGCGTCTGGCCGTTACGGCGCCACTGCGCTGCGCTTTGCACTCAATGATGTCGACAATCCGGTCATCCCACGATCGGGGCGATATATGGATGTCACCGGGCAATGGCTGGATGCCAATCCGGGCGCTGCGCATGCCTTTCCCGTAGCAGAGGGTCGATTGATTAACTTCTGGAAACTGAATGAGCGGTCCTCAATTTACGTCGGCGCACGAGGAGGAACCACTTTCGGAAATCAACTAGTCGGAGTGCCGCAGTTTTTGTTGGGAGGTTCCAACGGATTCGCCGCCTATGGTCAAAACGAACTATTAACAGAGCAGTATTACTTGTTTCAATCCGGCTATCTCCTGAAGTTGGTCAAGCTTCCACCGCTGCTCGGCGAAGGAGTCTATTTCAACGGAACGTTCGAGGTAGGAAAGGTTTTCGCGTCGCCGTTCGAGTCGCAGGTTCCCGGTGACGTCGTTGGCGCCCTTCTCGTCAACACGATATTTGGGCCAATTGAATTCGGCGGCGCGGTTGGAACCGCCGGGCATGAGCGGGTGTTCTTCCAATTGGGACGAATCTTCTGAAAGGGCCGCGCCCCCGGAGTAATCGGCAAACGGGACTCATGGTGGTGAACCAGGGATACATGGTGCCGGGAGGGGGAATCGAACCCCAAGACCCGAAGGTCGGCGGATTTTGAATCCGCTGCGCATTCAATTATGTCACTGTTGACAAATCAAGTCGAAACTTGCGAGCGGGAATCATTTTTTGACCGCCGTGCTCAAAAGCCAAAAGGAATTGAGCTGTGCTGTGAACCTGATTGGCGACGGCGGCCATTACCCGGGACAGGGATGTCGAATCGGCTTTCGACTCTTGATGCAGTCTTTTCGACCGTGTCAAACAGTACAGAGTTAATGCCTAAGCGAGCTGCCGCCTCGACGTTTTCGGCGCGATCATCCAGGTACAAGATGTCTTGCGGGGCCGCTTTGAGTAGTTCGAGACAATTTCGATAGATCGCCAGTTCCGGCTTTATGGACCCGTAGTCGCAGGAATAAATCAGGTATTCAAATGTAGAGAGACTCGGAAAGGACTTGGTGACATGGCGACTGAGTTCGAGCGGCATGTTTGAGAGAAGGGTTAAGGGGAAGCCTTCATGGTGCAACAGCTTTGCCCATTGCACAGCGCCTTGATTTGGTCGAGTGATACTTTCGCTATCGAGCCTGATTAGCGTTGCTATCTGATCTCTGCTCAAACCCAGTTCTTGCTGGCCAGCAACCGCTGTCCAGTAGGCATGTCCATCGATATCACCCCGGTCGTAGGGCGGCCGTAGCTTCCAGTAAAGTTCCGAGAATCGCTCATGGCGAATGCCGCACACGAGCGCCATACCTTTCATCTCCTCGAGCGTTTGCTCGAGGCAAAGAACGTTTCCGTAATCGAAGACGACTGCCCGAACCGAACGCTTTTGCGAAAGACCTTGTGTGGCGCTACGTTTGGCGCTATCATGCATAAACCGGATAATACAAGTATATACGTGCATAACAAAGTGTATTCGTGCAAGATGGCCCGAATGCAACCAGGATCGGAAGCAGGCCAAATCGCCCTAAAGGAAGAGCGCCACCAGTTCATCCTGGAGCTGCTTGGCAGCGAGGGCCGAGTGCTCGCCGCGGACCTTAGCAGTCGATACAAGGTCTCTGAAGACACGATTCGTCGAGATCTGCGCGAATTGGCGAGTTCGGGAAAGATCCAACGGGTACACGGCGGCGCCCTGCCTCGCCGTGCCGAGGCCGTTCCTTTCGTGTCTCGCCAACAAATCGACATGGAGAGCAAGATCGGAATTGCTCGAGCGGCGGCTGACATGATCCGTGACGGTCAGGTGGTGCTGATCGATGGAGGTACCACTAATCTAAGAATTGCTTCCTACCTTTCAAGAGAGCGTTCGGCGACGATTGTTACCAACAGCCCACCGCTTGCGCTAGCGTTGGCGGATCATGCGAAGTTGAGCGTGCTGATGCTCGGAGGAAATTTTCTTAAAGAGGAGCGGGTCACGGTAGGCATCGAGACCATTCGTCGAGTCGAATCCATTCGCGCTGATCTATGTTTTCTCGGAATGTGCAGTTTGCACCCGGAGGTCGGAATAACCGTCGGCGACCGAGAAGAAGCGTACGTGAAGCAAGCGATGATAGAGGCTTCAACGGAAGTGGTTGGCCTGATTTCACTTGGGAAAATGGGGACATCTCTGCCTTACCTGGTCGGTCCTGCTTCCCGACTGACACGTTTGATCACCGATGCATCGGACGAAGATGTCCTGAATCCCTACCGCTCCCAAGGCATAGAAGTCACAAGTACGTAGACCGAAAGCGGTTCGACACTTCTATAGGTACGCCAGAGGAAAGTCTTTCATGCATAAATACCATTGCGCAAAGGAACGCGTAATAGCCCGAGCCTTTTATAAGTCCTTCCGACTGATGGGCAGGTCTTTGCTGTTGGGACTGGTCGTCGCGGTCTCGCTTAAGGCACAACAGAGTGCTCCGCCTGCGCCGGCCTGGGCTGGCGTCGTACGCACCTCTGCCGGCGTACCTGTGGCAGGAGCGAAAGTAACGGTCTTCACACAAGGCGCCAAAAAGAATCCAACAACAATTACGGGAAGCGAGGGAAGGTTCGCGATTGCGGACATTCGACCCGGGCCACATACCGTGAGCGTGCAACTGCCCGGGCGAGTTCCGACAGCGCCAGTGGCGGTAGATAGTACTGCCGCGACACTGGTGTTGACGGTATCCGGTCAAAACGTACTGTCTACTGCAGCCAATCCACAACTTCTTCCAGCAGAGGTTTCAAATGCGAGTTCCAATGGAGCTACGAACACAGCTAGCGAAACGAGCGCCGAAAAACTCTCCAGCCAAAAGGTGAACGAGTTGCCGTTGAACGGGCGTGACTTCAGCACGCTTCTGCTGTTGGCGGCGGGCACGATGACGGACGTGAATGGACAAACAAATTTTACCCAGCAGTTTGCCATCAATGGGCAGCGCGGCGTTGAGGCTGTCTTCGCGATGGACGGCGCTGATATTAGTGATCCAGAGATGGGCGGGAGTACGTTCACGAACTTCGACGTGGACGCAATTCAGGAATTGCAGTCAGGCTCGGGCTGGATGCCAGCAGACATCGGGCGAGGCGCGGCAGGCTTTACCAATATCGTGACGCGATCCGGGAGGAGCGGATTTCACGGTTCCTTCTTCGAGTTTCTAAGGAACTCTGCCCTCGATGCGCGAAATTATTTTGATCACCCGTCGATTGCAGAGCCCGGCCGAATCCCTCCTTTCCGAAGGAATGAGTTCGGTTTTACAAACGGCGGACCGATTGTTTTGCCGAATGTATATGACGGTCGAGACCGGTCCTTTTACTTTGTACAGTATCAGGGGTTCAGGCAGGTGCTTGGAACAACACAGGTATTGGCCGTGCCCACAGTGGCAGAGCGAGCGGGCCACGATGTGGTGACCTATCCGGACGGCAGCACGGACACGCTGCAGATAGCGGGGAGTTCGAATAGCCCGGGAGTAAATCCGGCAATTGCTTCAATACTGGCCCGTTATCCACTCCCCAACAACCCAACCGGCGCGTATGGTGCGCGAACCTATGCTGCTCCTTCAAACGTAAACACGGATGCGGATCAGTTCTCCATCCGCATCGATCAGAAGGTGGGCGCAAAAGGACAATTGTTTGGTCGATTCAATTACGACAATCTGACGGGACCGACCACAAATCCCGATCAAACACTGCTTGACCCGAGCTTCGGCGTGCAGTACGTAGACCGGCAGCGCAACGGGGTCATCACCTACACGCACGCTGTGTCGCCTCGGTTTCTCTGGTCGTCATCGCTGAGTTTCACGCGGACGACCCCGTCGTTTGTGACACCGAACCATACCGATCCGGCATTGAAGTTCATCGATGGCCTTTACGAGGCGTACAACAGCGCGGCGGGTTCGGTGATGTCTGCGTTCGGGAATTTGTTCCAGGGGCAATTGAATTTTACCTGGACGACTGCGCGCCACGGGGTGAAATGGGGTGCGGAGGCGCGACTTAATCGCGACACGACGTACTTCGGAATCAGTCCCAATGGCGAATATGATTTTGGCGGCGGAACGGTTTACTCGCCCGTGTTCATTCCATCTGCGAGCGGACAGCATGATGTGCAGCCCGGTCAACCTCTACCAGACACGCTAAGCAGTTTGCTGATCGGCTATCCGTACGGGTACACGATCGCGGTGGCGCCGCCTTATTCGTCGGATGGCGCGCATATTGGGCCAGCGGCGATCAACCGGAATGACGTGAACGCTTACATCGAGGATACGTGGAAAATCAATCCGCAATGGACGCTCGAATATGGACTGCGATATGAGCTCTACACGCCGATTTCGGAGCGGGCGCACCGAACGTCGAGCTTTCTGAATTCGTTCCCACCCGCGGGCGTTGGCCAGGAATACTTGATCAATCCGCAGCCTACTTATCAAACCGATTGGAACGGTTGGGGGCCGCGTCTTCAGGTTTCCTGGAACGCTCCCCACGCGGTCCTTGTGCACATGGGCGGAGCGATCACAGTGATTCCGCCAAATATCTGGCAGGACAACCTTCTTACGGGGTCAACGCCCTACGTTGTTTATCCACGTGTCAATGCGGCGCAAAACGGGGAGATTGCCTACGGATTCCAAATTACCCCGAACGAATTGCCGCCCGTCTATAACACCGCTGGCGTGAACGTATTGGCCAGCGGCAATTCGAAAGACGTCCCGGCGAACACGGTCATGGACGTAAATCGATACCAGCAAGATTTGGCAGCGCTGTCGCCGAGTGGTCAGCTCTCGCTGCTGAGTCTGGCCGGGATCGACCGGCGCTTCGGCAATGCCTACCTGCAGAGTTGGACGCTGGGCCTGGAACGGGCTTTCGGTGGCCTCACGGCCGATGTCGCGTATGTCGGAACATCGGCGTTTCGACTTCCCAGAATGTCATATCCAAACGCGTATCCCGGAGCGAATTCGGAATTTGCTCGGTTTACAAACTTCGACAGCAGCGGAGCGGTGACAGGAGGTTTCGGATACGAATCCGTGATGACGGCAACGTCGCATTCGTCGTACAACGCCTTGCAGACGTCATTGTCGGGAAACGTTGGGCACGGTGGTCCGTCGTTGCAGGCCGGCTACACCTGGGGCAAATCACTGGATGATGTCAGCGGCATCCTGGGAGGAACAGGCTCTACCGGTGCCGTCACGCAGTTTAGTCCGCAAGACCCGTTCGATACACAAGCGGAAAGAGGGCCGTCAAGCTTTGACGTGACGCAGGCCTTCACGTTGAGCGCAGCCCAGGACCTGCATTTCGAGCATTTGGGACTTCAGTCGGGTCGAACCAAGCTGTTGACGAAGGGCTGGGAGTTGCTGAGCATCTCGACGATTACTAGTGGTTCGCCGTTTACGGTGTATTCGGGAATCCAGCAAACGGGTGCGGGAACGATCGGCGCGGACCGGCCGGATCAGATCGGAACGCCGGATCTCTCGAGCGCCGGCAGTTCAATGCGCCCGCGCGACGACTATTTTGGGCGAGGGGCGAACAATGCAAGTTTCTTTTCCATTCCCATCGGGATCGCAGGTGGGACCGGACCAAACTCCGGAGTCTTTGGAACACTCGGCCGCAATACATTTCGCGGACCGGCATATTATGACTTCGATTTTGCGCTCATCAAGACGACTCCGATTGGTTACCGGCAAAGCGGTTCGGAGCGAGCGGACCTGCAATTCCGCGCAGAATTCTTTAATCTGTTTAACATCGCCAACATGGGGCTACCCGCCAACATCATCGCGGGTACAGGGTTTGGCAGGATCAGCAAGACCGCGGGAACCTCACGGCAAATTCAGTTTTCGCTAAAGCTCATCTACTGAGGCGCGTCAAGCAGCGAACACGGGGCTGGGTGGGAGAACAGAGACATTCAACTGCTAATCTCTACCTAGAGGTTTCGGTCACACAGCAACGATGACGCACTCCTTTGACACAGTTTCTTAAATGGCCAGAGCCTTTATCTTCATGTGCCCCCTAGGTCCTGGTAACCCGACCGTGAAAATGGCGGCGCGGACTTGACCTGGAAGCATCCGTTCGACAACTCCGAGATCACGGTCGCAAGAAGAACCTCGCCCAATATTCTGCTGATTCCTGGAACATCTTCCCTCGCGCACCTCCACGAGAACCTTCAGTTTTCACTGCTTCAGATTCCTCTTGAAGTGATTTCGAAACAATCGGCACTAGGCCGACCAGATCGACATCGAGAAGGAGCGCTGCATTGCACCGCGAGACGGTCGCTTCCGGGTAAAAGAAGTGCCTTTCCTAAATGACACGAAACAGATGGTATTATCGCGGCGGGAGTCACAAATGGAACTGACAAAACCGAAACTTCCGCGTGAAGCCATCGAGCTCTACAATGATTTTATTCATGGTGAGATTAGTCGCCGCACCTTTATGGAGGGCATACAGAGACTAGCGGGCGGTCTCGCGGCAGCTGCGGTTATCGATGCATTGATGCCGAATTATGCGCTGGGCCAGCAGGTTTCCCGCACCGATGACCGAATCAAGGCGACTTACGAGACTGTTCCTTCCCCGAAGGGCAATGGAAGCATCAAGGGATATCTCGTCCGGCCAATCAGCGCCGATACCCGCTCCGAGACAGCAGCGAAGTTGCCCGGCATAGTCGTGGTCCATGAGAATCGCGGTCTGAACCCGCATATCGAAGACATCGCGCGGCGGCTCGCCTTGGCCAACTTTATGGCATTTGCGCCGGACGGACTCACATCACTAGGCGGATATCCGGGCGACGACTACAAGGGCGGCCAGATGTTCAACAAGGTCGACAAAGAGAAGATGTCCGAGGATATGGTGGCTGCGGCCTTGTGGTTGAAGTCACGCCCAGATAGCACGGGGAAGATCGGCGCGACCGGCTTCTGCTATGGGGGTTCGACCGCCAATATGTTAGCGGTGCGGCTGGGAGCCGTACTCGCGGCAGCGGCGCCCTTCTATGGCGGTCCCCCGGCTCCAGAAGACATCTCGAAAATTAAGGCGGCGATCCTGGTGCATCACGGGGAACTCGACACCCGGCTGGCAGCCACGTGGCCGGCGTACGACAAGGCGCTGAGCGCGGCGAACGTTCCGCACGAAGGCTATATCTATCCGGGCGCCGGACATGGCTTCAATTGCGACGCGACGCCGGAACGGTATAACAAAGCCGCAGCTGATCTGGCCTGGCAACGCACGATCGACTGGTTTAGCAAATACGTTCGTGCCTGATACAGCGGGTACGATCTGCCGTGCCAGTCGCGTCTGAACCGGTTCGCGGGCCTCTTCACCCGACTCATGCCGGCGTCGCAGGCTTCACGCTGAAGATTCCCTTGAAGCTTTCGCGGTACTGAAGAAAGACCAGGACCCACAGTGTAGAGGCCACGAGAGCCGGAGGAATGGTTGCCGGCGAAAGCGTCAGGTGAAACGCAAGGATATTGAAGAGTTCCGCCGCCAACACCGTCAACCCAAGTGGCACGAAGTAGCCCGAAAGCAATAGCAGCCCACCGAGCAATTGAATCGCAAAAAAGAACGCGGCAAAGTGCGAGGCGCTGACGGCAACAAAGAACTGCATCGCCAACGGAATCGCCGGGGGTGGATGAAGTTGAGAAATCCGTTCAACCCAAAGACCGTAAACATAAGGCCTAGTAGATAGCGGGCAATAATCGAAGCAAGCTTCATACGTGATATCCCTGGGCGGTCTGCGCGTGCGTCTGCACGGACTGAAGGTGCGGTGCAAGAAACGCGTGCCGGTCATGCCCATCATTCAGCGCGCTGGTCCCGCCTGCGATCACCTTCAGCGACTGCAATACGGCCGGTCAGTCTCGCGCGAGCTGACCGCTGCGTTCGTCACCCAATGGAAGGCTTCGCACCCGGAAGGTAGGATGGTAGACCGCGATCTGAACGCAACATCAATCCCTCCAATTAGTGCGGAATGGGTCGGTGCCGCCTACACACCGGAACAGGCCCGCACTCCGCAGCAGAAGAAATTGCTTTCGCTCTCCGACTCGCTGCTCGCCGAATTGGAACAGGCCGATGAATACGTCATCGGAGTGCCGATGCATAACTTCGGGGTGCCCTCCGTGCTCAAGCTATGGATCGACCTGCGGATTACCCATATTCTCTCGTGAAGTCCAACCGATGCTCGCTCGCCGTCAGAGTCGCAACAACGATCGACTTTCTTAATGGGCTGAAGTTCAAGGTGTGGTCCGGCCAGACTGCAGTACCCCTTTCGCAATCGAAACGAAACACCAAAGGAAGTATTGCCGATGGTACTGCGGCCACCTTGAGTCTGTGCGGCGGAACAGGCGCAACAAGTGATTAAGGAAGATTCTTTCGGGAGCTCAACAAGATGGCAATTTACAAGCGTGGCAAGAAATATTGGTACAAGTTCCGGTGGCAGGGTAATCCAGTACGCGAGTCCACCAAGCAAGGCAACGACCGAGTGGCGCGACAGATGGAAGCGGCACATCGGACGTCCTTGGCAAAAGGCGAGGTAGGAATCCGCGAAAAGCGGCCTGCGCCGCTCTTAAGGAGTCGCGTCAAAATAAGTTGAACTTCTTTCAACTTTTCTTTCGGGTTGGTAATAGGGTGTAGTTCCAGTCGCCATGAAAGTCGGCGCGCTTTAGGTTCAGGGCTGCGATCGCTGCCTCGCTCACTTTGATACCCGTGGGGTAGCGTCCCTGGTCCAGTTCGGCGTAGATTTTCAAGCCGGTCTTCGTGGTGGTGTTCGCAATGAGTTGGATGATGACCTCATGGCTCACCAAAGGGCGACCGCGCCAGTTCTGGGTAATGTGGGAAAACATACGATGTTCGATTTTGTTCCATTTGCTGGTTCCTGGTGGAAAATGACAAACCCGAATCGGAATCTCCAACTGCCGAGCCAGATCTTGCAGAGCGACCTTCCACAAGCGTGAGCGGCTGGCATTGCTGCCGCCTCCGTCCGCCGTGATCAAGAGTTCTCGAGCTCGGCGATAACGCTTGGCTCCCATCTTCTTCCACCAGCGGTGGATCGCTTGTGCCGCAAACTGTGCCGTGTCATGGTCGATGCCTACGCTCACCCAACCTTGGTTCTCGCTCAGGTCGTACACTCCATAGGGGATCGCTTTGCCCAACTCCTTATCCAGAAAGTCGTGCACTTGGACCTGTTCCGGCTTGCCCTTGGGCTGCCACTCACGTCCTCCATTCTTGAACCTACCTACCAGTTCTTTTTTCTTGGTGTCGACCGAAATGACCGGCTGTCCGCGCTGCTGAAACTGTTTTACTGTGAGATTAATGAATTCGAATTGAGCATTGCGGTCCGGGTGCGATTCCCCTTCTTTGGTCTTGCGGTTACTTTGCAAGCTGTAACCGTCCGCGTTCAGCAGTCGACCCACCGTCCGAGGACTGACCCGATGTCCCATCCGACTCAATTCTTCCGCCAGATGGGTGGTGCTCTTGCATGTCCAGCGCAATGGCGACTCCGGATCACCTCGGGTCAGCGGTTCTACCAGTTGTTCCAAGGTCTCGACTAATCCTGGATCGGCTTCGCTCCGACGTTTGCGTCCCCCGCCTTTCCGCCTCAAGTATGAATCCACCGGAGCTCGAGGATTCTTCTCTCGCCATGCCAACTCCACTAGTCCCTTGCGTATCGTATTCGGCGACATGTGGATCGCGGCGCTCACTGCCTGCAGACCGCCCCATCCATAGGATCGGGATTCCGCCGCTGCCCACTGTCGGCGCATCCGTTCATCCATCAACGGTGAGAGCGCACGGTACTTAGCCTCCACCTGCTGGATGTTGGCATCATTGCCCACAAATCCATTTAATGCGCCTTCAATAAAATAGTCAACTTATTTTGACGCGATGCCTAAAGGATTTCTTGGAAAAAGATTTCCTCCCATTCGCTGAAACCAAGCACGCTGCGAAACCGCTGACACTGCGCTACTACCGGCAGGGCAGCGACATGCTGACCAAATCATCGCTGGCCGGACTGCGTTTGGATGAGATTACTGACCAACATGCTCAAGGTTTTGCTGCAAACCACCCCAAGCTGTCTGCCAGTGGAATAAACCGTGGTTTGCGTACACTGCGCCGCGCCTGCAATCTAGCCCCCAGCCGTGGAAGGATTGCGCGATCATACTCCTTGACGAGGGCTTTAGGCCGGGTGAGGTCTTCGCGCTGCGATGGTCACATGTGCTTTTCAATGAGGAGGGTACCGGCCTGATACAGATTGTCGCGGGCAAGTCGAAGGCTGCGCGCCGAGTACTACCGATGACGCCTCGTGTCACGCCATGTTGCTCGCTCGCCATAAAGCGGCGGGGTGCCCCAGAGGACGGTTGGATATTCTCCGTGCCCACCAACCCGGGACTCCACATCACTGACGGCTTTACAAAGCATCAGCACCGTAAGGCGCTGGAAGTTAGTAAGGTCCCTGATTTTGTCCCCTACGTCTTGCGGCATACGACCCTTACGCGGCTGGGCGAACAGGCCGGGGGCGACGTATTTGTGTTGGCGCGTATCGCGGGCCATAGCAGCATTACCGTAACGCAGCGCCATGTGCATCCGCAGGCGGATGCAATTCAGCGTGTTTTCACATCGCAAAATCAGGTGGGCACAAATTTGGGCACACCCAAAAGGCTGCCCGGACGGGCTGGGCGCGCCAAACACTAAAGATAGTCTGTATGCAATTGAGGCCGCATGGTTTAACTGGTGCCGGGAGGGGGAGTCGAACCCCCAAGACCCGAAGGTCGGCGGATTTTGAGTCCGCTGCGTCTGCCAGTTCCGCCATCCCGGCACTACTTGCAAGTGCCTGATTTTACGACCCGTTTATGGCTCTGTTCCCTTTTCATCCAAAATGACGAATGTGCAACTGTGTAAGAAAGTGTGTCACTTTTCTCAGATTTCCACAGCGCATTGTCATTTTGCCCGTGAAGCGCTTTGCCGGCGATTCTCGGGCTAAGAGTCCATTGCCAAGTCATAAAAAGCACCCGCACGAGATTCTACCACTTCATTAAGAGCTGTTATCGTTTGATTTCACGCGAAGCGGACGACTTGGCGTCTGTGAGCTTATGGCCGAGCGGCGCCAAGCTGCGGGTGCCCTCGAAAAGCCTTGCAAGTGACGTTAAGGAACCGTTATTGGACAGTTAAAGGGCAGGCGTCAAGTGGCCGCAGGCAGATTAGGGTGCTGGCTCGCGCCATCCGCCGACATCTGCAGCGAGGTGATCGGCTTCTTCAGGTCCCCACGTTCCAGGACTGTAGGTAGCCAGTGGTACTGCATTGTTAAGAACCGGATCGACAACCGACCATGCGGCCTCAACAACATCCTCGCGAACGAAAAGCAATTTGTCCCCGTGCATGGCATCCGTCAGAAGACGTTCATAAGGGCTCTCTTGCTGTGTTTTATCTTTCTCGACGGCGGTGAGTTCCACTGGCATGGGCAGCATTTGTGGGCCAGGACGCTTCACTTGCGCTCCTAAGTTCAAAGAAAAATCAGGACCCAACCGAAACCGCAAATAGTTGCTGTCAGAAATCTGTTCTCGCAATGGAGACGCCTTCAGTCTTACAAACACCTCGGTTGCGTCCATGGGCAGGCATTTTCCCGCTCTGATCAAGAAAGGCACACCAGTCCAGCGCCAGGAATTAATCCATAGGCGAACCGCTGCATAGGTCTCGACCTGGGAATCGGACGCCACACCTTTTTCATTGAGATATCCCGCGAACTGTCCTCGGACTGCATCGTCGGGCGCGATGGGAGCTATCGCACGGAACAACTTGTATTGTTCGTCATGCAGAGCTCGGGGTGTCAGCTCTGTAGGAGGTTCCATGGCGAGAAGAGCCACGACCTGGAGTAAGTGATTTTGTAAGACATCCCGGATCGCGCCACTCTCGTCATACACCCGGCCGCGTCCGGCGACGCCGAAAGATTCAGCCATGGTGATCTGCACATGATCGACGTAGTGACGATTCCAGATTGGTTCGAGGAACGTATTGGCAAACCGAAAGAAATATAAATCCTCCACCGCCTCTTTCCCGAGGAAATGATCGATTCGGAAAATCGCGGATTCAGGGAACACGGAGTGCAGGGTCGCATTCAGTTTTCGCGCCGATGCCAAGTCTCGCCCGAACGGTTTCTCAACAATGACCCGTGCATTCCCCGCATAGTTGGCTTTACCTAGTGCCTGTACAACCGATCCAAAGAGGTCAGGAGGAATTGCCAGATAGTGCAGTGGACTGCGCGCTTCACCAAGAGCCTTGTTTAACTTTTCAAAGGTCTTAGGATCTTGGTAGTCGCCGTCGATGTATTGAAGCAATTGAACGAGCTTGGCGTAGGCTTTTTCGTCGATTCCGCCGTGCTGCGTTAAACTGTCGTGCACTCGCGACTGTAACTGCTCAATCGTCCAGCCCGATTTGGCCACGCCAATGATTGGCAGATTGAAATTGTCGCGGAGGATCATCTGCTGCAACGCGGGAAAAATCTGCTTATACGCCAAGTCTCCGGTCGCGCCAAAGAACACAAAAGAGTCAGAGGTCCCAGGCTCTCGTGACTGCATGGAGGCGCAAGTTGCTGTGAGTCTGTTGTCATCATGCAGACGGCTCCAGGTTCATTCGTCGATTCGTCTTTCCCATTCTCGGCAATTGAGTGGCCTGCCGAATCGATTGAGATCTTCCCTTGATTTTGTACTACGCGGCGAACGCGTTGCTTCCTGTACCTTGTTTCGCTGACCACAAGCGGTAGCCGCCGACGAATGCGTTCCCATTCGCGCCCAAACGCGTTTTCGCCGGCAGTGTTTTGATCTTCTTCACATTTCCGCCTCCCAGCACGACGTAGTCCGCGTTCAAGGCTGTCTGGAGTTCTTCCACGATGCGAGCAACATACCGGCGCCATTTCTTTTTTCCCATGCGCTTGAGTCCTCTCAATCCGAGGTAGTCTTCATACGTTTTTCCCTTCTTGTAAGGAAGATGCGCTAGCTCCATCGGCTCGACGATGCCATCCACAATCATTGCCGAACCGAGTCCGGTACCGAGTCCGAGAAAAAGCATCCGGCCTCCCTTGTATGAGCCAAGTGCTTGCATGGCGGCGTCATTAATTACCTTCACGGGACAACCGAGCCCTTTGGCATAATCAAACCCTACCCAACCTTTACCCAGATTGTATGGTTCGCGCATTGGCTTACCGTGCACCACGGGGCCCGGATACCCGATCGCGGCGACGTCGTACGGCCAGTCGCTTGCTGCCTTCCTCACCCAGTTGCACATCAGACGGGCTGTCATCGTGCGTCCCGACGTAACCTTCCGCGGCGTTTGTTGGCCGGTCGCAAGAATCTTCAAATGAGTCCCACCCACGTCGACCACAAGAACCTTCTGCGCCATTCGTCCCTCCGTTCTCCTCTCACCTTATATTGGAGGCGCCGTCGAAGAAGTCTCGTTCACGGTCTGAATTCTCGAAATCGGTCGCCTAAACCTTTGCTTCCGCGGGTCCGCGACTCCTTCTGACGGCAAGAAATCTGGGACATCAAGCCGTGCCACCCCAATCCGGTAGTCGGCCATCCCATAGTAGACGTCGAAGCGGTTCGGTGAGCCGAGATCGTCGCGCCGGTCGATGCCCGTGGGAAACACTACGTTGGCGATGATGCCGTGGCGTTCCTGCGGCAGCACCGGCGTCAACACCGGCTCCGTGCAGCGATAGCGAATCACTTGCGGATGCTCTTTGGAGAGCACCATCACTCCGGCCGAGTAGCACAGTTCGTGTGATTCGCCGCCCGGTTCCCCCATTTCGCCGACGCCATGGTAAACGATCAGCCAGCCGTGCCGGGTGAGGATGGGCGGAGTGCCACCGCCGATTTTGAGCCGCTCCCAGGGCGACACCGGAGTCGCCAGCCGGTGATGAGAGGTAAAACGGCATAGGCAATCTGGTTCACTAGCCTCCAGGGACATCGGGCAGTAGGAAATCCAGATGCTCTCCCGATCAAGATCTACCGCACGAGACGCGGGGCGGCAGGCGGTTTCTTTTGGACGAGTGCCGGGAAACAACGGCCGGTGGAGAATGGCCAGTTCCGGTTTGCCGGATGGATTCGGAATGGCAACGGGGAAGAGGCTGGCATCTTTGTCATCCACGTCGCTGAATTCGATTCGGTGGCGCGGAGCAAAGATCGCCAGACCCAAGCGTTGCCAGTGAAAGAGGTCCTTCGAAGCAGCCAAGGCGATCCGTGGGCCTCGGGATGAAAATGCCGTGTAAGTCATCATGTAGCGCTGCATGGGTTCCACGAATGTGATACGAGGATCCTCGCAGCCACCGCTGCCATCGGGCCGCAGCTCATAATCGGCCTCCGGCTGCAGTGCGATGCCGAGCCGCTCGACGCCTGCCGGGTCGCCCGCTTCATTGAACCGCACTCGCGCAATGCCGATGCGAGAGTAATTCCCCTGCGCGACCAGTCGCGGGAAGAGGTAGAGCTCACCATCAGGGCCACGAGCGGCAGCCGGATTCAGCACGCCTTCGACCTCTTGGGGATTACCCGGCTCCGGCTCCATCAAAATTCCCAGCCGCTGCAAGTTAAATGCACTCATTTAATTCTCCGCCCAAGGTCACCCTTTCGAATCTTGATCTGCCAAACAAGCGATGATCGCTTGGGTAACCCGTTTCGTCTCGGTCGGATCCTTCACTGGGATAGAGACCACACCTGCTTGTTCGGCGGGATAGTCATTCCCTCCCACGTACAAGGCATCGCCTATGAAGATCATTTCCTTCAATGAAATACCCAGGAGGTCTCTCAGTTTTCTGATGCCGTAGGCTTTATCAATGCCGGGCTTGGTGATATCGATGGATGTCGAGCCCCCGGTTCGGACAGAAAACTCGGGAATAGATTTGTCGAGTATCGCTTTGATCTTCTTCCGCTTGGTGAGATCGGGATCCCATTTGAGTTTTTCTTCTAAAGGGGCCTGCTGACCCAAGGCGGAAAATGTTATCTGGCTTCCTCGGTCTTCAATTTGCTCTCCCCAGACTTTTTCGATCTTGAAATCCGCTACTCCGAGCGCTTTCTTTAGGGAACTGAGGATCTTTTCTCTTTGATCCGTAGTGCTGCGGTCCGATGGGATACCCGCCGCTGCGCCAGGCTGTGGCCAGCTACCTGAGCACTTCACGCGGAGTGAAGTGCGCCCCCGAGCAGGTTGCAATCATCTCCGGTGTGCAAGAAGCACTCGATCTCGCGGTGCGGCTCTTTCTCAATCCCGGAGATCGGGTGTGCATGGAGAATCCGGGGTATCCAGGCGCCGCGATCGCATTCAAGGCTTTTGGTGCGAAGGTCTCTGCCATACGCCTGGATGACCAAGGCATGCAGGTGCAGGATGCGAGCATGCGCGGGGCCAGGTTAGTCTACGTCACGCCCGGGCACCAGTTTCCGCTCGGAGTCACGATGAGTCTCGCCCGGCGTCTGCTGTTGCTGGAGTGGGCTCGGAAGGCAGGCGCGCTGATCTTCGAAGACGACTACGACAGCGAGTATCGCTACGCGGGACGGCCAGTGCCGGCACTGCAGGGGCTAGACCGCGACGGGCTGGTACTGTTCACGGGAAGCTTCAGCAAAGTTCTCTTCCCGTCGCTGAGGCTAGGATACTTGGTGGTCCCGTCCGATCTTGTGGACTATGTGTCCGCGACACTCTCGGTTACCAGCCGACATGCCCCGCTGCTTGGACAGGCGGTCCTTTGCGATTTCATCACCGAAGGACACTTCGGGCGACATCTCCGCCGAATGCGGGAAGTGTATTCGGAACGACTCTCGGTTCTCTTGGAATGCGCACGTCAAAGTCTAAGCGGACTGCTGGAGATTTCAGGGCCAGAGGCAGGATTACAGACGGTGGGTTGGTTGAGGGGTGGAGTCGACAGCGAATTGGCAGCGACTGCCGCAGCTAAGCGCGATGTGGAGGTGACTCCACTGAGCCGTTACACCCACGGCAGAATGGCGTGCGAAGGATTACAGCTGGGATTTGCCGCCATGGACGCGAACGAGATCCGGCGCGGGGTTCGAGAACTCACGATCGCGTTGGAGGGTGAGTTGAAGGTGGTCCATCGCAGTGCCACCCGGGCGCTTCTGAGATAAGTACTGGTATCGACGCGACGACCCAAAAAGAATTCGACGCGCCTTGCTGTGGGGCCTGCACCGTGTACCGGTGCGCAGCGATTCCGACGATTCTGGGCGAGTGGTCGTCCACTCGGAAGTAGTTCTACTAATCGCCGAAGAGCAGGCGGTTTGCTCAGGCCGCCTTAAGCGAAAGCGCGATACCTTCCTCCCATTGCTGGAGCATGCGATTGCCTATCTCCATGAATTCCGCGTGCGCTTTAATGTAGGCTTGCAGATCCTTTGAGGTGTCCGCAATTGCAGCTTCTACGCGTTCGAGTATCTGCCGGACGCGTGAAGGAGTCCCTCCCATCCGCGTCTCGCCCAGTCGCTGCAATTCCTTCGCGCTCGCCCATTTCGTCGTGCCGTTAAGGGTCAGTGCCATGCTGTCTTTCGGCAGATAGACGGAGGTGGTCACAAGATCATAGACAGGTGCGAGTCTCGCTTCGCCCTGAACATCGTCGTAAACAGTTCCGAAGTTCTTGAGGTGCGCGTCGCCATTGCGAAGCGCGCAATTCATCGCAATCAGGACGAACAGCTTTTCCATGTCCTCGCCCACATGCGTCGAGTTGGCAAACTGCCCGAATCGCTTCATGACCGAGGTCTCGTAGCTGCCGCGATATTTCTCGTCGGTCCTGCGGGCGTTTAGCACGCAGAAATCCTCAAATCCGCAATAGGTCCCGTCCATGCGCAGGTCGAAACGGTCAATGACCAGCGCCATGCCGTCCTCGGCCAAGCGGTAAGGAGGCACGTCGAGTCCGTATTTGCGCGCTACGGTGAGGCAGAAATACTCGTTGGCTGCCAGTTGCGGATATTCGTTGGCCTCCCACATCTTCACAATGTGGGTCGCGCCTTTGTAGCTTTGCGAGAGGCGGCGTCCCGTATGCTCCATCTCGGCGAAAGCCGTTTCGTCGCGCACCAGGATTTTGGGCTGCACGCCGCTGATCCCCGAGAACGACGCGAATTTCTCCAGCAGATACCGGAACAGGTCGCCGCCGCGCCTGCGTTCGAGAATCTCGTCCACCGACTGGAACGGCACGTCCTCTTGCAGATGTTCCTTGTTGCCGGTGTAGCGGATGCGTCCGACCTGCGAGCGGCCGACAATGGAAAGCAGGTCGAATTCGTCGAAGGTGCCAGTGGCTTTCGCAAACGCAAGGCGGAGCCGCTCGCGCAGTACCCCTTCGGGCAGGTTCATCTCGAAAACCGGAAGTAGGCCAAAGGGCACGCTCCACGACTCAAGCCTCAACGGCATCGTCACCGAGACCTCGCGCGTGGGCGGAGCGCCGGGCAGATAAGCAAACGTGCTGCCGCGCTCGCCGTGACGATCGAGTAGTCCCGCCTCAGCGGCGTCGGTCCAGACTTTCATCGATCCGTGCCTCTTCCATGAGTTCTTCAAGCGTCGGCCGGCCCGCGCTTGCCTCCTGCAGCTTCAGCTCCAGCCCCAGTGCCGTGAGAATATTTGTGATCTTGGAATATCCGAGTTCGCCCAGCCGTCCGTTCTCCAGAGCGTCGAGCGTGGAGAGTCCAACCCTGGCTTTTTTCGCCAGCATGGGCTGCGTCAGGCCCAGCGTTTTGCGCTTGGTGGCGATCTGCTCGCCTAATAAGGACAGGGGCAGCACACGCCTAATATACAAGGGTTTATTATCTATTGCAACAATATAACCTTATATACTGTGTGTATAGGATTACCACCGAGAGAGGGCCGAAGCGGGCCAGAGGCAGGTAAGACAAGTACATTTATTCTCTATATCTTCCCGGCTGGTGTTGTACCGGAGACGACTCCAAAGTTGCCATTTCAGAGTCCGGACAGTTGTGTAATTATGGATCGAATTATCTTGTTTATTTACTTATATTTAAAAGATAAGCAGCATCCACTTT
>CAVQCF010000006.1:320000-574494 GCA_963710885.1 uncultured Acidobacteriaceae bacterium | reverse complement strand
GTTAACAACGGCGATGCCACGGTGCCGGACATAGCCGCGAACGGCCATAGATCGGTGGCAGGATCGGTGGCCGAATACCTCGAAGAGACGGAACTCACGAAGAAGCCGAAGACGCTGGCGGCCTATACGACAGCCTTGACCTACTTCAGGGAGTCCTGCCCCAAGCTCAATCTCGAAGACATTGACCGGATGGACCTGCTGAAGTTCTGCGCCTTCCTGCGTGACAAGAAGAAACAGGCACCACGCAGCGTCTACAACAAGTTCGAGAACGTAATGTCGTTTTTGAAGGCGAACGGGATTCGCGGACTGGTGGGCAAGAACGACTGGCCACGCTATACCGAAGAGGAACCAGAAATGTACGAACCGGAGGAACTGGACAAGCTCTTCAAAGCCTGCGACGGCGAAGAGCGCCTCTGGTACGAGTTCTTCCTGATGACCGGGATGCGAGAACAGGAAGTGATGTACACGTACTGGTCAGACGTGAACTTCGCAGCCGCGACGGTTCGGGTGAGTCACAAGCCTGATCGTGGATGGACACCGAAGGCGTACAAGGAACGCGAGATTCCCATCCCTGCAAAGCTCGCGCAGAGTCTGAAGGCGTGGAAGGCGAAGTCGGACAAGACTTGCAGCCTTGTGTTCCCCACTGCCGGGTGCAATCCGAAGCTCGATTTTCTCGACTGCCTAAAAGCCATTGCGGAGCACGCCGAGCTCGATGAAGACAACTTCTGGCTGCACAAGTTCCGCGCAACGTTCGCCACTCGGTGTCTCTGGGCGGGCGTCGATCTTCGGACGGTGCAACAGTGGCTTGGTCACTCTGACATGGAATCGACGATGCGGTATTTGAAGCCGTCACGCAGCCAGCAGGTGAGAGAGAAGGTGAATGAGATTTTCGCATAATCGAAGTAGGACGCGATGTTTGCTTGTCGGCAAACTCGCCGACTTCCGTCCAAGTTGGCCAATGCATTATGAGCGTAATATAGACTTGTCGCCAGCTATAGTTCTGACGTTGGCTCACGTCGAGGCGCGAGTGTGTGGAAGATTTCAACACATGGAGTAGAAAAGAAAGCCGAACCCGACATTTTGCCTTGACAGCAAATAGAGCCAGCCGTTATGGTGTCGGCCACTTGGGGTGCTGCCTTGCGGTTCTGCCGATGAAAACCGGCACTGCCGCTGCTGCTGTAGTTTCTAAGCATCCTTGCGCAAGGGGCGCGCATTTGCCTTGGGGGAGGTTTTGTGCGGGCCTTTGCGGTTAGTCATTCCGAACCCAAACCAAACAACTGACATGAACTGGGCCACCGGGGGGACCGGTAGTGTTAGGTAGCACGGCGGACGACTCCCCCATAGTCCACAGGTGCAAGTTCGAATCTTGCCCGGTCCATGCTCAAGATTCTCGCGCATCTTAATGCGGATTTAACTTTAGACGATAGAATTCGGGCATGTTGTTTTGGGCCACACGATGTCATCCCCAAAAGAATCCTTCTTCTCGCGGATTCTCAGACGATCCCCGACGGTCGTGTGTGCCATCTGCAACAAGCCGGTTCGCTGAGAAGACTTGAAGACCGATTCAGATGGTCAGCCTGTCCACGAAGAGTGCTATTTCCAAGAAATCAAGTTGAAGAGAATGAGGAACGGGTACGCCGGTACGCCTGACAACATTAGCGCTCCTTGGAGGGTTTTGCGTAATCGAGATGTTTCGCCAACCATCCACAAACTCGCTCTTCCAAAGTACAATTCCTGCATGGCAAGAATCTGGAAAGAGGCTTTCGATTCAGTGAAACACGGCGGATTGCCGGACTCCTTGCCCGATGCCGTTGAACCCTTGCGCCGACACTGCACTGCTCCCACGCTGGTTTCACACGACGTAGTCTTTATCTCAGTCTGCTCGTTTACGTTTCGCTTCTACAGCAGACAGCAGTTGGAGCGGGTCTTAATTACTACGAGCAGAAGATTCTGCCCAGCAGCCGACAGCCTGAATCTGTGTGGAGTCTAAGGGGCGGTGACCACAGTGAAGCGGAGCGATGGTTCGAGCAGTTGCCGTTATTTCTGCGTGAGGAGCCAAAGCGACTCAAGGTGGTCAAGGCCTTGCGCGACGCCCTAAGCATGTCCCCAGCCTGAAAGTAGGGTTGGCTGTCGTAAGCAGGCCTTATCACAAGCTTGCGCTTTTACTTCGCCTTTTTCCGCCACGATGAGCGCTATCGAGATGTTTCAACAACTGCGCTTTGTGTACCTCAATGCGTTCGTGCGAGCGGCGCAAGGGTTGGTGGATGCCAATCTAAATGGATGTGCAGCCAAGGCCCATGCGCTTGTCTTGAGTTTCGGATGGAAGATAGAATCCCACGATGGCTGGCATTTTCCCGCCCCTCGCGATCTCTCTCCTATTGGTAACTGTATCCTTTGCGCAGCAGCCGCGAGAACCTATCATTGACATGCACTTGCATGCATCGTCTCCCGATGGATCGTCGGTCTGTGCGCCTGTAGATTTTTTCCCAGCTTGGGATGCGAAGATTGTCCCGGATTTCAACTCGGTTCAGAGCTTCCCTTGCGCGGATCCCATAAATGCACCGGCAACGGCAGAGGAGGTCATGAGGCAAACACTTTCTATTGTGAAAGAGCTGAATATCACTGCTGTAACGAGTGGCCCTCCTGCTCTGCTCGATCAATGGAAAACGGCGGGTCGGGAGCGAATACTTCCAGCCACCGACTTCAAATGGAAAGACACCCACGATCGAAGAACTTCGAAGTTGGATCAAAAGTGGACGGATCGTTGCGCTGGCAGAAATCGGCACTCAATATCAAGGCATCGCGGTAAACTCCCCAGAACTTGACTCGTACTTCGACTTGGCAGAGCAAATGGATGTTCCGGTAGGGGTACATATGGGCCCTGGCCCCCCGGGTGCTGCATATTACACTGGTGTCGGAGCTTATCGTGCTCGGCTCTCAAGTTTGCTCCTTCTCGAAGATGTGCTTACGAAGCACCCGAAATTACGACTATGGGCCATGCATGCAGGTTGGCCGTTGGGTGACGATGCAGTCGCCGCGCTCTATGCCCATCCACAACTTTATGTCGACATCGGAGTGATCGATTATTTTTTGCCTCGAGCGGAATTCTACCGCTAAAATGGCGATTTTACGCCAACTGACTCGCCGCAGCGATTGTGCAGTCTGCTCATTGCCTTGGTCCGAGCGCGGTTTCTATGATCTGTGCGGCTTCATCAGTTCCATCCATGGCTTTTTCTTGAGGACAGTCCTCTCCCTAAGCGAGCCGCTTCGTACACCAACGCCATAAGCAGGACTGTGCCGCGGAACTACATCTTGTTGTAGACGACAGTCTGGGCGTTCGCCTGGCCGGTTCCGTGAACCGTGAGCGTCAACGTCTTGCCATCAGGCGAGACTTCAAATTTCGTGTGGTCCATTACCTCGCCCTTCACCTTGTCGGTGACTTCGAGCGTGTGTGCGTTTACCCGCTTGCCTGACGACATTGAGCCGGGCGCGACATTCGGACCCTTCTCCTCGTAATCCTTGCCGTCGAATTTCATGCTGAGGGTATCTTTGTAAGCGGGCGTATTGAAACTCAGGCCGTCGCCTTCGTAGGCCTGAATCTCCCACTCATCGGGAGAGGTGAATTTCACGTCGGTATCCTCCCATGTTCCTCCCCAACCCGAGCCGCCGCTTACTTTTTTCATCACAACCGTGAAATCGTCGGTTGTGCCGTCGGGCTTGTTGCCCGTTCCCTTAATTGTCTGCGTCTTCCCGTCTGCCGAAAGCGTGTGAGTCATGGAACTGAGAACCCTGCCATCCTTCTTGATCACCATCTTCCAGTTGTTGGCATCTACGGGAGTGATCGCTACCGTGTTTCCGAACTGGGTCGGCTGATCGGTGCCGTCGGCTGTATATGTGTTGGTCACGTTGCCGGATGTCCATTTGTATTTGCTGCCGCCGAGGTCCTCGATTTTGGTTTGCTCGCCGGTGAACTTGCTTTTCTCCATGTTCAGCTTCCATTTTCCGAGAAAAGGATCGTCCGCCGCCCAGAGTGTGCTCGCGAGCAAGCACGCAAGCACGAGTGAAGAACAGAAGTGTTTCATAGTTCCCCTCCGGCGGCGGATTATAGACCTTAGCCCGGCAAACGCAAGCGGGAAGATACCGGGAACTCCTTCGCCCTTTTCGGGGTAGATGAGGTGAAGTCGAGGGGTGGCGCGACGGTTTAGGGGAAGCCTAGTCTCCCGTCTCTAAAGTTTGTTTATATTTGTTGACTTTCCGGATGATCTTACTGGCGCTGGCGACCCACTGAAAGGGTTGTGGATTCCGGTTGTAGCGCTGGACGTAATCTTGGATTGCCTTGATCAGGTCACGGACGCTGCGAAATGTGCCTCGGCGAATTCGTTTCCGTGTGATTTCGGCAAACCAGCGTTCAATTTGATTGAGCCACGAAGAACTGGTGGGCGTGAAATGCACGTGATAGCGGGACCGCGCCGCCAGCCACTGCTTCACCGCCGGGTGTTTATGCGTTCCGTAGTTGTCGAGCACGAGATGAATTTGTAGACCGGAATCGACCGACTCATCGATGCGATTCAGGAATCGTAGGAACTCTTGATGCCGATGCCTCGGCTGGCAGGCAGCGATCACCGTGCCCTCCAGAACGTTGAGCGCAGCAAACAAAGTGGTCGTACCGTGCCGCTCATAATCGTGCGTTTGTCGTGCTGGCAAGCCGGGTCGCAACGGAAGAATCGGTTGCGTGCGGTCCAGCGCCTGAATCTGGCTTTTCTCATCCACGCTGAGGACGATCGCCTTGTCCGGTGGGTTTATATAGAGTCCCACAATGTCGCGCACTTTCCGAGCAAATTGCGGGTCGTTACTAAATTTGAAGGACTCCACTCGATGGGGCTGCAGTTTGTGCTTCTTCCAAATCCGCTGCACGGTAGCGGGGCTGACTTTCTGGCTCGCCGCCATGGCCCGAACACTCCAATGCGTGGCATCCTTCGGGGTGGTCTTCATGGTCGCGTTCACAATGGCTTCTTCCTGTGCTGCGGAGATCTGCTTGGGGCGCCCGCTACGCGGCCGGTCCTGCAGTACAGCCGCTAAGCCGCCGCTGTTAAATCGCCTCCGCCACAGCAATACGGTGGGCAGAGACGTAGATAGGTTGCGTGCCAGAACGTGATTGGCAATCCCCTCGGCCGCCCCAAGGACAATGTCGACGCGGAGCACAATTCCTCGGGGTGTGCTGCGATGCCGGCTGATCTCCAGTAACTGCTTGCGATCCGAAACGGTCAGGGACAGTTTAGGCGCGGGTGGAAGAGGCATATTGCCAGTATGCACTGTTCCCTGCTATTAGTCAAGATATTTACGATACAGATGACTAGTTACGGTGGAACCCCGCCTGAGTGCGATCGCCGTGGCTGGTCGCTGTGTGCCATCGTGGTGCCGCACGCCATACACGCACGCGTCAAACACGGCCGGATGGCGGTGAATTTTTTCCTCCATCGGAAGCGTATAAACAGGACCACCAGCAGTCTGGATTACATCCACCTCGCGATCGAGTTGGACGATGTGGCCGTCAGTTCCGTGGCGAACTATGTCGCCTGTAAAAAACCAGTTCTTGCGGATGACACTTTTAGTTAGAACATCATCATTCCAGTAACCGTCAAAGACCGTTTTTCCTTTTACTTCCAGCTGGCCCGCGTGGCCCCTGACGACGATTTCACCGGTATCTGTAACGACTCTCGTCTTCGGACCAAAGGGCGTGGAACCGGGACGCCCGATTCGACGGCCGAATGTTTTAGTAAACGGCGTGATGTAGCGAAGGACGGAGGGTGTACCGACCTCGCTGGAACCCTGAGCGTCCATATAGACTGATCCATCGCGTGGCCAACCTGCACGTCGAAATGCACCACCGAACGCAACGAACCGCCGTTGAATCACTTCATGGCTTGCATCAGCCGTACTCACCCAAAAACGCATGCTGCTTAGGTCGTAGCTCTCCAACTCGACTTCCTTGAGCTGTGTGAACGTAACCGGAAATCCAAAGTAGCCGGTAAAGCGTCCATCGGCCAGTTCCTTGATGGTAGCTTCGGGCGCGAAATCGTCATGATCGTACCCGCCGGTCCAGTGGACTGTGGCGCCCAACAGCAGAAGACCGTTGAATGTGAGAAGGACAGCCTGATGGTTGCTGGGTACGGCAAGGTAGCCTTTGTCGCGATGACGCGAGATATGAACGTAACACAACCACCCGCGGACGGCGTGGGACTGGCGGCAATTTTTCAGGACGACCGCTTTGGGAAATCCCGTGGTACCGGATGAGTGTACGAGATAGATGATATCGTCTTTCGCTTTGGGAACCGCGGCACTCACCTCGTGTACATCCGCCAGAAGCTCTTCGAGCCATCGCACGTGGATTTGGGGATTCGCGGTCTGGAGAAAGTTTCCGATATCCGGCCGATTGTTGTCAGTCGGTCGTTTCTCAGCCAGCACAATTGTCTTGATTCCACTAAAAGCGCCGCTTTCTCGCCCCACGCGTCTGATTGTCAAAGTGTCCGAAATAAGTATCGTGGCGCCGATCTTTTCAAGGTACAAGCGCAGATCCGCGGCGGGGAACTTGCCATTAATCGGACAAGCGATCCCGCCAGCCCGAACTACTCCGGCGGCGAAGATATGAATGTCTATGTGGTTTTGCTTTAGAATGGCGACCCGGTCGCGACTCTGCATTCCGAGGCGATCTCGCAGCATCGTCGCGAGAATTCCGGCTGCCTGCTTGATTCGCTCAGCGCTCCAAGACTTGGCATCTGGATAGCGCTCGCGGAAGATTGGAATTTCCCATGCGCACGGTTTATCTGAGGTAAATAATATCCGCTTGCCGTAGTAGCGAGCGGCGCGGTCTGGAATGGCCTCAATCGAGATTCCGCGGAATGCTAGCGGAAGTCGTTCGTGCAGTCCCAGCGTGACCGCGACGAACACAGCATAGCCCGCCGCCAGCACCAGAACCGATACGGTTAGCCAAAGCAGGATGTGCATCGGAGTAAACTCAACATTGCTCGCGCTGCTCCAAGCAGTTGTCACCTTCTGTATGCCCATGTTGGTCATTAACTTGTTTGAAATTGTCCAAGTCTACGGACACGACAGAAACGAGTTTTCCGTTTGTGATTTGTGCACCCAAATGCTTGAGCAAAGACTCTTTGGATAGCGACTTCTTCAAGTAACTTCTTGCGAAATACCCCACTTCTCGCCATGAACGCGAGAAATGGGGCCCGGCGTCTCCAACACCGCTACCTGCCGACGTAGACATTGTCGAATACTGACTCCACGTAGACCCATGTTTGAGCCGCCGTGCAGTTCGAGGGCAGAGTATCGGCCTGCAGGTTTTTCGTGGGATTCGCTGCAGGGGTTGAGTCGGAAAAGCTGTAAGGCATCGTTCCCGCGGTCGTGACGTGAGTCAAGTCGTTGGTCCAGTTCGTGAGGAACTGGTGATTGGGCTTGTCCCACGTCAACGTCAGGGTGACGGGCGTACCGAGCGAAACGTTACCGAGAAAAAAATAGGTATAGACACCGTTTTGGAAGAACTGACTCAATACCGTGAGCTGTCCTGGCGGATCGGAAAAGGCACGCCCCAGAAGCAACTGGGCTCCCACGTCGTCGTTCGGATCGCCGGAACCTGCGTTGAAGAATGTGGCCACGATTCCCGCATTCCCACCGTAGGACGGATTGGCGGTGCAGGGCGACTCCCGAACATCTCGGACGACCAAGTCGGTGGTGATACTTTTGATCGACGCAGGGTTAGAAAAGGATGCAGTCGTGACGCCAACCTGGAAGCCAGCGTTACTGTTTCTTTCTCCGGGAGCACGACGAGCCATGCGGAGTTGACCGTCTTGTATCTCAACCGCGCATTCCAGCGAAACGTTGCTGGCGTAGCAAAAGGTATTCCATAGCGCGGGGCTGAGAAATTCGTGGTTGAAGTTGTCGTAGAGCTTCGTGGTGAACGGCGGCACAGTGTAGGCTTTTCCGCTGGCGACGTCCTGGGCACTCGCCATGCCAACCATGCAGACACAAGTAATCAAGATCAGGCTGTTCCGTTTCATAAATCTCCTCTCGTAAGAGCAAATACGCTATGGATGTTGACCGCGCGCAGTCTGCCTACTCGCTTCCGACAAACACACCGACGACGACGGCGGCGGCGTGATCGGAGGGCCAGAGTCCGTCGGGCAGGCGGCTTGCGGAATTGGCGACCAAGCAGTGCAACTCCCCACGGAGTTACTTTGCCGTGGGTTAACACTTAGGTCTATTCGCTGATATTCGCTGACGCTTACCGACCACCCAGTTTGAAGTCGATGTGGATCTCGGAATCGACTTCTACCGGTTTATCATTCAGTCGGTAAGGCATGTATCGCCACTGCTTGGCAGCGTCCATAGCGGCGGGAATTAGCTCCGGTGGACCAAAAAGGGCACGTAAGTTTTGAACGTTCCCATCTTCGCTAATCGTGGCGCACAATACGACCGTCCCCTCTATGTGCGCCTTTCTGGCGGATGCTGGGTATTTGGGACCAACTTTCTTGATTAATCGGCCCGGGGTTACTGGGCCGCCTTTGGAAACAGTGTCTGGCGTCTTGGAGATGGCGGGGCAATGTTCGGAAGGAGCAGCCGAGGAAGGAGACGAAGGTTCGGCGCTTTGCTTCATGCCGGATTCGATCACTTCAATGCCTTGGCCAGCTTTCAGGCCACTCAAGTTAGACCATGGGTCCCTGGCCTTCTGAGCGCAAAGTGCGGCCGGGAGAGCGAGCAAGAATACGAGCATCCAGAGGGGCGAAGGCACGAACCGCATCAAGTAAGCTTCTTTGCTCATAGTCCCTCTCCGATGTCGAGTCGCGTGTAACGGGCACGTGTTGCCCGACGGCCTACAATTTCGACTGTCTTTTTCGGTGGCAGTCATCCCGCTTTACCCCAGTTCACTCGGCCATTGCGCTCAGTTCTAAGCCACCGTAGAATGTGTTGCGAATGGCTTACCAAGCCGCATCCATGCCAGCTCAACGCGAACCGTAATTAAACGGCGGTTTAGAAGTCCTTCCGAAAACGCGAAGAAATCTTGAAGAATTCCTTCCCCGGGCTATGAACCAGAAAACAAGACATTTCTACAGCTTCGGTCCGTTTCGCCTCGACGCTGGGGAGTGTCTGCTGAATCTCGACGGCAAGCCCGTGCCGCTCGCGCCCAAAGCCTTCGAAGCGCTGCTTATTCTGGTCGAGAACGCTGGCCATTTGGTGGACAAAGATGACCTCATGAGGCGGCTCTGGCCTGGTACCTTCGTGGAGGAGGCGAATGTCGCTAAGCACGTCTCCTTATTGAGAAAAATATTGAGCGAAGCGACAAACGGCCCGGAGTACATCGAAACTATCCCCAAACGCGGCTATCGATTTGTGGTGGAGGTGAGGAAGACGGAGGAGCCAGAGGCTGGCTCCCAACCTCAAACCCTTTCCGGCGCAGGCATGACCGGCAAGAAAGTCTCCCACTATCGCGTGCTGGAGGTGCTCGGCGGCGGGGGGATGGGCGTGGTGTACAAAGCGGAGGACCTGAAGCTGGGCCGGCTTGTAGCCTTGAAGTTCCTGCCCGAGGAGGTAGCCAGCGACCCGAAAATTCTAGAGCGTTTTGAGCGCGAGGCGCGAGCCGCTTCCGCCCTTGACCATCCCAACATCTGCGCCATTCACGAATTCGGTGAGCACGAAGGCCAGCCCTTCATCGCCATGTCATTGTTGGAGGGGCAAAACCTGCGGGATCAGATAGCCGCGCGAGCGGCCCCGCTTGCGACCGACGAATTGTTGCACCTGGCGATTCAGATCGGGGAAGGTCTGGCCGCAGCACACGAAAAAGGCATCGTTCATCGTGACATCAAGCCGGCAAATATTTTCATTACGAATCGCAGCGAAGCCAAGATTCTGGACTTCGGTTTGGCGAAGCTGACGTATGCCGGAGATCGCGAAACCCTCCCATACCAAGAAGCACCATCCCAGGAAGCGACGAGCGTACCAGCCAATGACCTTAGCCTCTCTTTGACCGGTGTGGCCATGGTACGGCGCCCTATATGTCGCCGGAGCAGGTTCGCGGCGAGAAGCTGGATGCCCGCACCGACCTGTTTTCGTTTGGGCTTGTGATCTATGAGATGGCGACGAGAAAGCAGGCATTCAGCGGAGACACGGCAGCAGCGCTGCAAGAGGCCATTCTGAATCGCACGCCCGTCCCCGCGAGGGACTTGAATCCTGAACTTCCGCACCGGTTGGAAGAGATCATCAACAAAGCGCTTGAGAAAGACCGCGAAGCTCGCTACCAAACCGCAGCGGAAATGTGCGCCGACCTGAAACGATTGAAGCTGGACGCGGACTATAGCCGCCGAGTCTTACAGTCGAGCAAAGTCACCGGCACGGCCAGTGCAGTCTTAACCTCTGCTCACACTGGGGGCGGTTCCGCACTGCTCATCATGGTCAAGGACCACAAATGGGGACGGAAATGGATGGTTCCCTTGGCAGGGCTCGTCGTGCTCGCCGCGGCCGGCTACGGTGTGTATGCCATGTTTAGCGGCGGCAAAGCGGCGGTACCATTCCAGGATTACACCATCTCGCAAATCACGGACAATGCCAAATCGCAGGCCGCCGCCATTTCGCCCGATGGGAAGTATATCTTGAGCGAAGTTGTCGACTCCGGATTAGCCAGTCTCTGGCTGCGCCATGTTCCCACCAACAGTGACACCCAAATCGCTGCGCCCTCAGAAGCGTTCTATACCAATTTCGATTTTTCCCCTGACGGAAATTATTTCTATTTCCGTAAAGCGCGGGCTTCCACGCTCGATCAGTTTGACCTCTACCGCGCGCCAGTTCTCGGCGGCAATCCGCAAATCGTCGCGCGCGACATTGACTCGAACGCCGGGTTTTCACGAGACGGCAAGCGCATCGCCTACGAGCGCGGTAACGATCCTGAGGTCGGCAAGTTCCAGCTTCTCGTGGCCAATGCCGATGGCACCGGCGAAAAGATGATTACTGGCGGCCCCATGGCTTCCCTGCATCGTTACGTGGCGTGGTCGCCCGATGACAAACAACTGGCCTTGACGGATGTCGTCGGTGACGCCCCCGGTCCAATCCAACTGATTGAAGTTGCTTCCGGCAAGACCCGCGATTTCGGGGCGATCAACGGATTCGTATTCTTAAAATCAGCCTGGCTGCCGGATGGTCGCGGCCTTCTCGTTCAGTATCAGGACGTGAACGCGGGCCTGTATCACAATCAAATCGGATTTGTTTCCTATCCGGGCGGCCAATTCCACACCATCACAAAAGACACCAACAGCTACGAGTCGTTGTCGCTCTCGGCAGACGCGAAAACCCTGGCCACCGTGCAGTTGAAACGGGTTTTCACCTTGTACGCTATTCCAGCTGCGGGGACTGGAGCGAACTCTCCTACCCCCGTAATGCCGCAACAACAGAAAGGATCCTTGAGCTTCACTTGGGCCGGCAACGATGGTTTTTATCTTGCGGGAGACCGTCAGTTAGTGCGCGCTTCTTTCGACGGAAGTAACAAGACGACGCTCCTCAACAATGCTTCTATCACTTCTATCGCCGCCTGCCCCGACGGGCGGACATTGCTTCTCAGCTTGATCGGACAGGGAAGCGGAAACAACACCAACATCTGGCGCGTAAACGCCGATGGTACGAACCTAAAGCGCCTCTCCAATGGCCAACGCGATCGCGGCCCTGAATGTTCTCCCGACTCCAAGTGGGCGTACTACATTAACGCCAACGCCAGTCGCGTCGAGCGCGTGTCCGTAGATGGCGGAACGCCCGAGACTCTGCCCGGTACGCCGATTCCCCACGCGTTGATCCTCGACCGCTACTTTGATCCTTCGCCAGATGGCAAGTCGGTTGCCTTCCTCATCTCAGTCCCCGAGAAAAATCCCGTCCACAAAATTGCAGTGGTTCCCCTTGACGCTGGAGCGCAACCGCAGGTGCGCTTGCTCGATCCTCATCCCGCCATTTGGTATCCCTTGAGATTTACACCGGATGGCAAAGCGCTAGTGCATCCCTTCAACCTAAATCGCGTAGAAAACCTGTGGCTCCAGCCGCTGGATGGTTCCCCCGGCCGTCAGATCACGAACTTCAAGACCGATCTAATCGTGGGTCTTCGATGGTCGCCCGACGGCCAGAAGATCGGCGTGCTCAACCGGCGCATTGACGCCGACGTCGTGCTCCTACGCGAGTCAAGTACCACGACGCAGTGACGCGGCCGGCGAGCTTTGGCGGTCCTAGGGGCTTAAGTCCTGACGGATCGTGGATTCAGTACTGGCAAATTGCCCGTCCGGTGACCACGGAGCCGCCCAAAACGTGAGTACTGATGCGCCAGCCCGCTGCCGGTGGAGCGCCACAAGAAGTTCTCGAGCTTCCCTTCTCCGAAGCGCCATGCTGAGCGAGGCGGAAGGGAAGAGTCGCAGTTTTCTACGTATTAGATCTGGTGCGAGGCAAGGGGAATCTGCTAGGCAAGATCGATTTTGATAGGGATCGGTCCTCTTGGTGGGCAGTCTCAGACGATTGTGCGCTACCGCGCGCGTTTTACTAGTTAGTTACTATAGCGGACGGACTTTTTTTCTCCTACCTCCTATCCCCCGTATCGTTTGACGGGGTAGTGGAGGAGCCGGGAAAAACGGGGCCTGGGTAACTTACGAGTTAATAGGGATAACTAATGAGTAAACGCGCGGAGAGTGGACGTGCGACGCTCGCGCGAAGTGCGATGAGCCGACGTTGCGAGAACTCCGAGCGGACGAGCAGACGGGCGGCGGGCGGGCGAAAGGACGTGCGGACGAGCGGCATCTTCCGATCGGTTTCGAACGCTCGTGAACTGAAGAGTAGGCCCGGGGAATTGCACCCCGAGCCTCTCGCAGAACCGGACGTGAACCTCTCAGCTCATCCGGCTCCCATCAAGCAAACACGCCAGTCATCCCGATCTGCCAATGTACAAAGAGATCCACGCATTCCCTCGCAAGCCGTTGCAAGAACTGACTCGCTCGGACTTTGTGACGTTTAAAGCGCATGAACTTACGCAGCGCCCATGCCATGAGCGTCTGGTTGACGTATTGCAGCACGGGATACAGCGCCGAGGGGGCATAGCGCCCATAGTACGCAATCCATCCCCGTAGGAGAGGATTGATCTGCCGGGCGATGTCCTGCAAGGACAGCTGGGTTTGTCGCCGTAGGTTCAAGTCCCGAATCGTCGCGCGCATGGCCTTCATCGCCGAGGGGCTGACTGCTGGATTGAAGCCTCCAAACAGTGAGTTATCTCGGAAACGTCGCACCAGACGAGGCCGAAAGCAATACCCGAGAAAGTCAAACTTGACGTTCGGGTATTTGCCTTTCCGCTTTCCGTCTTTGCAATAGACGACCTTGGTTTTCGTTGGATGCATCTCCAGGTGGCACTCTGTCAGCCGTGCCTGAAGCTCAGCCTTGAGGGCCTCCGCTTCTTGCTCCGTCCGACAGTGCACTAGCCCATCATCTGCATATCGACACCACGGGAAATCCGGATGTGTCCTTGCCATCCAGAGATCAAACGTGTAGTGCATAAACAGATTGGCCAGGATTGGGCTGATCACGCCCCTTACACAAAAGGTAATTTCCAGTTTGAACGGGTAATAACGGGTTGGCGAACCAGGTACCTAATGCTTGATCTCCGTCGCAATGAGTAATATGTTTATGGCAGATGATACATTTATGGAAGATGGCGCGTGCTACCAAAGCGGAAAAGGCTCAGCATTTGAACGCTGCGCATGCTCTTCTGCGACGTCAACCGCTGCGCGCCGACGCGGTTCGCCAGCTGACACGCGAGTTCCATCTATCCGAGCGACAAGCCTATCGCTACCTCGAGAAAGCATCTCAGCTCAATCGCCCTGTCGAAATCCCCGAGACCACAATACCGGTCACTTTGAAGCTTCCGCCACGAACCGTAGAACTTCTTCGGAAATACGCGAAAAGCAGCGGTCTCACTATAGGGGCAACCGTAACCGCCGCCTTGCATGCCTTTCTGCGTACTCTCAAAAGGCATGGCTGAGCCGCATCCACGAGGCGACCCATTTCGAATCCATATCGCCTATTCATTTGATCGCTTGCTCGAGGCGAAGCTCACGCAGGCTTACGAGATTCTGGTCCCATGTCTGGAACGCGCCGTCGGCGTACGCGGGAAGGAGTTGAATAATGAGAATGGCCGCAATCTATGCCCGGGTTTCGTCGGAACAGCAACGCGAGGAGAATACGATCGCAAGCCAGACGGCAGCGCTGATCGAGTTCGCCAACCAGCACGAACTGGAGGTGCCCAAAGAGTGGGTCTTCGAAGATGAAGGCTATAGCGGAGCCACGTTGGAGCGCCCGGGCTTGGAACGCGTGCGCGATCTCACTGCCGAAGGACAGATCCAAGTTGTGCTCGCGTACTCGCCGGACCGCTTGAGCCGAAAGTATGCTTACCAGATTCTGCTGATCGAAGAGTTTGCCCGCCACGGAGTGGAAACGTTGTTCGTAAAGTCTCCGCAAGGCAACAGTCCGGAAGATCAACTCCTGGTGCAATTCCAAGGCATGATCGCGGAATACGAACGAACACAGATCCTGGAGCGCTCGCGGCGTGGCAAGCGGCACCGTGCCCATACAGGGGAGGTAAGCGTCATGAGCGGCGCTCCTTATGGCTACCGTTATATCCGCAAGACAGAAGAGGCGCTCGCCGCCTACATTATCAATGAAGCCGAGGCCAGTGTAGTGCGGCGCGTCTATGAGATGTATACCGTCGAGGGACTCAGCATCGCGGAGATCACGCGGCGGCTCAACCGCGAGGGCATTCCGCCGCGCAGGGCAGGCCGCTGGGAACGCTCGGTGATCTGGAGCATGTTGCGGAACCCCGCCTATCGGGGAGTCGCCTGCTTCGGCAAGACCCGCCTCTCTCCACGTACGCAAATGCGTTTACAGCGACGGCGGGGTATAACTACGCCCAGCAATACCGCCGGCCACCAACGCCCTCGCGAAGAGTGGATTGAGATCCCCGTGCCAGCCCTGGTGACCGAGGAAAGCTTCGCCCGTGCCCAAGAACTGCTGTACCAAAACAAGATACGATCGCGTCGGCGAACCATTTCCCCCAGTGTGGTGCAGGGGCTCGTCGGTTGTGCGAAGTGTGGCTACGCGTTGTCGCGAACCTCGACGCAAACCAGCGCACGGAAAATTCATTACTACAAGTGCATTGGCTCGGATAGCTGGCGGAAACTGGGCGGCCCTGTTTGCGACAATAATCGCTTCATTCGCCAGGAACTGCTCGATCAGATCGTCTGGGCCGAGGTAGTCCGCCTGCTCGAAGACCCAGTTTTGATCCAGCAGGAACTTGATCGCCGGCTAGCCGCGGCACGCACTTCTGATCCAACCCGGAAACGGGAGCAGAGTTTGCAGAGGGAGTTGAGCCAGGTGGACAAAGGCATCGAACGACTGCTCACCGCCTATCAGGAAGAGCTCTTGTCGCTTGAGCAGTTGCGTGAACGCATGCCTATGCTGCGGCAGCGGCAACGGGCCCTCCAGGCTGAGCTGCAGGCGATCACCGACCAGGCGAATGATCGCGCCGCATTCCTGCGTTTAGCAGAAACTCTCATAGCATTCCTTACTCGCCTGCGTAGTGCTGCCGACAGTCTTAGTGTCATGGAACGCCAAAAAATCGTGCGCCTGCTGATTAAAGAAATTTTGGTCGGCGAGGATACCATCACCATTCGTCACAGCATTCCGATTCCTTCAGGTCCGCCACAAAACGGGGACTCCGAACCCTTAAACAGTCAAAATTACCTTTTGTGTAAGGGGCGTGACCACTCCGCCTTGAGGCGTGCCGCGACTTCGCTCAATCGTGGTCCCATCCTCTTTCACCATGGACGCCTTCAGCCATCTTTTGATGTACAAGAGCGCCCACTTACACGTGATGTGTCTCTGAACGGCCCGTAACAAAAGTTCGTGGTCGATGTTGTCGAACAGGCCCTTGATATCAAACTCTAGAACCCAGTCATACCTCCAGCACCGCTTGCGCGTGACCCCAACGGCATCCAAGGCTGATTTGTGCGGCCTGTATCCGTAGGAATCTGCCAGAAAGTTTGGGTCTAGAATCGGTTCAATTACCCGCTTTACAACCATCTGCGCCACGCGATCGGCCACGGTAGGCACCCCCAAAATCCTTTCTCCGCCACTCTTTTTGGGAATGGCGACGGCGCGTACCGGCGGTGGAAAGTAGCTTCCCGAGCTCATCCGATTCCAGATCTTGTGCAGATTTCCTGCCAAGTCTGCCTCGAACTGCTCGATCGTCTGCTCGTCCACACCGGCAGCACCGCGATTGGATTTGACCGCTTTATAGGCTTCGTACACCAAACGCTTGTCGATGTTGAACGGTTTGTTTGTCGCATGCATCGAGATCATCCTGTTACCAGTTGTTTCGCTAAATGCGACCGCCTGACCCGACCCCTTTGCTCCAGCCTCATTACAGGGCCTTCCTCGCTCTTACAAGTCGGTCCGCCCCAGTGCTCCGCTCGGTACTCTCGCCTCGCGGTTTTGGCCGCTTGGGCTTCTCCCTTAACATCGGAGACTGGTTCCTGCAGTTCCGTGCAATCGCCTGCATCCGCTTCACGCCCTCTATACGCCGGTCGCCACCTGCTCAGTCACCAGGCACCTAGCAGATTCGTCCCAGAAACCGATTCCCGCCTCTGGTTTCGACGACACTTGATTTCTTAACGACGCGTCATCAAAAGGTTCACTTTCGTTCGTCTCTCGGATGCACACCTGCACAAGTTTTCCTCGTGCTTTTCCTCCAACGCTCACCACCACGGATTTTGACCGCAGCAGCTTGGAGGTGGTTTGAGACCTGCTCCTGAAAGCCGATCTCGAGGGGCCCGCCCTCATCGACTGACACAGCTCGTCCACGAATTAATTAGGTCATCATGACCTCCATATCCGTGTTCTTCTGCAGCGCACGAATCGAAAGAAGTCGAAATTTGAGTGAAATGGCCTGATAGCGTCAGTTAACGATGGACAAGTCTCCAGACAACGTCAGAAGAGATGAGCTTGATCAACCAGATGAACCCCAGAATCGAACCTGCCGCAACGACCCAGACTTTCAGCACTTGTTCCCAGTCGAGAGGGAGTCTCTCTAGCCCGAAGACTCCATCTGGCGGTGTGCGCTTCCGTTCGACGAGATATGTTCCCCTTGGTATGAGCGGAAACCAGAACAGTACGACGAACACGGTTGTCTTGAACCTTTCCAGACCAGTTTCGGGATCGTAGGAGCGGTTGCCCTTGCCAAACCGCATACGCCCAAGGCCAAAATGCGGAATGAAGCCGAGCGTACCAAGACTCCTGTCATTCTCGGCTTTGCGCTCTTTCTCCTCTCGGCGCGCAGTATCCAGATGCGTCTTGCTATCGATCCGTCGTCTCGCTAATTCGCTCTTGAGTGCGACGTTTGCTTCTGGCGTTAAATCCTCTGGAGTCAGTGCTAGTCGGAGCAGTTCCTTGTCGGTCTTGTTTCGATATTCCTCTCCGAGTTCTTGCACGTTCATAGCCCGGAATATTAGTCCAGCCCGCACGGTTGTACAACGGGGCGGCGGATGATTGACGAAAAATCTCGATTGCACTCAAGATCCCCGGGTGCAGGGTCAAAACCTGTAATGGCCGTTACATCAACTACTAAGGTCAGTGTTGCTGCGGTTCTGTCGTTGCCTTGTATTTCCTCAGATATTCGATTTCGCTCATAGTCTGCGATGTAACCCGTTCGTCGCGTCCGTGGAACTTTTGTCCGGCGTCCTGCGTACCTTTTTTGCACGCAATGGAGCAGAATTCGTCAGACCATAGGAGCGCAATCCAATGCCCGCAGTGCAACCAACAGAGTTCCGCTATACGCGAGCAATCATCACCTTCTTCGCGGCCTACGTAATTGTCACCCTCCTCGCCGTCGCTCTGTCCATGGCTGCCGAAGCCGCCATGCACAATCCTCCCACACGCGACATGGTCCACAGTCCTTCCTATGTCTTTGCGGAAAAGTTCTTCCCGATCATCAATGTATTGGTTTGGACTGCCTTCACCTGGGTTTACTTCAAGTTTCGCCGCAGCGCTCCGGTTCTTTCCAGGGAAGCTCTCGCCTTGGGCGCCTTCTGGCTCCTTCTCGCAATTCTTGTGGACTACGTCGGCTTCGTCCTCATCAAAAATCCGTTTTCTTTAAGCGCCCACGACTTCTACATCGGCCAGTTCCCGTGGATTTACCTCATCTACCTCGCCATCCTCGTCAGTCCGATTCTCTACGCGACCTTGCGCTCAAAACGCGCGATTCGCCATTTCGATCTGACGCACAACCTCAGCAGGAGTTTATAGCAGGGCCGTTGAAGCAAGATAGACCGGTGGTTGGCGAAAAATCGCCATTTCACTCAAAATGCCTGCGGAGGGGATTCTGAAGTGTAATCGCTAGCGCCAGCCCATTCCCACCGGGCGGCAGTGGCGGCATGTCCACGTTCTTCGTCGTGGTACACTCCATCGAGATTTTCAACGGAGCTTCGCGCAGATGTCCACATTCGATTCGCTTGTTTGGGTGCAGCTAGCGTCGGTCGCGCTTGTGAATTATCTGGCAAGAAAAAAGAAGACCCGGTTGGCTTGGACCGGAGCTGGGCTACTGTTCACTGGGCCCCTTACTCTTATTGTCTTCCTAATCGTTGAAGCAAGAAACAACAAGCGACAAGAAAAACTCGACGCAGCCGGTGGAAAGATCCCGGGCGGCCAACTTCGATCCTAAAGCGGTTCCCGCGTGTTCACTCTGCCCCGATCTGTAATAGGGTTAGTTGTTGTAACATCTCCATTACACGCATCATGGCCGTGCACTGGGCACATGAGTGTAGTGGCCTGTCTCAACAGCTAGGAACTAGGCTGCGACCTCTGGTGTGGGATTTACGGCGAAGCGGCGAAACCGAGGGGCAGGGCCAGCATTCTCTTGCACCGCGCCAAGGATGTGCCAGCCCGCCCATGGAGAGTATCTCAGCGAGTGAGTGTTAACTTTCACCTCCTACGGCATCCGCATGAATCCGTGCACGGCGCCCGCGGAGTCAACATAGAGCCCCACGATGACACCGCTAGGGTTAATCCCTGTCGCCTCAGTGAAGACGGCTCCGGGGTAGTCGAACGATGTGTAAGCGCCATCAAACAGAAAACCGTGCCCGTTGCCCGAAGCATCAGTGTAAATCCCCACGATGTTGCCCTCGGCGTTGGCTCCTCCAGCAAACGTAAACGAACTGCCGGGATAATTGATTGTGGCATACGAGCCGTGGAACAGCATGTAACCTTGGCACTGTGTGGAACATGTCGTTCCACTGAGGTCTGTGTAAGCACCAACGACTGCGCCATTCGGGATCACGACGCTGGTAGAACTGCTGGCTGCGCCGGGTGGGTCGAAGGTCGCCGAGAAGACGCCTTTCTTGGACACTAGAAAACTGTGGGTAACGTTGGTAGCGCCAAAGACGCCGCAGGCGGGGTCGGAACAGGTGGCGCCTGACATTTCACCTGAAGGATTAACGCTACTGAGAACGGTACCAGCCGCGCCCGGGTAGTCAACCTTTGTGTAGGACCCTCCACTCAGAACGAAACCGTGGCTGACGCCACTTGCGTCGACGTAGGCACCGACAATATCTCCCCGCGGGTTGATAAAGTCGGCAGTCGTAAACGTGGAACCCGGAGGGTCGAACGGCGTAAATACTCCTCCCCTTACCGTAAAACCGTGCAGGGCGCCACCGGACGTGAGAGTGTAACCGCCGACGCTCGTACCCTGGGGATTGGGGCCCCCAATTAGTTCGGTGAGTACAGCGCCGGGATAGTTAACCGACGTGTAGGTCTGTGCGGATGCGATGGACAATGTTACGAACGCAACACTGATCGTGCACATTGCCAAGAACCGAAATACCTGGGTCATTGGATTTTCCTCCTTGGTTGTCGTTGTTCAGGCTGCAGACGAAAATGCCGAGGAATCCCGATGAACGCTGGAGTCTAGTTTCGAGTGCTGTACGCCGTGAGATATTGAGCGCGACGTTGGTTAGGTGAGATTTTCGTTCTAAACGTGGGAGACGGAGGCGATTATACACCCCTGGTTCCTGGTTGGAAACATCGTTGACTGTTGCAAAATCCCTATATCACTTATTGACCTTGGAGGCGGTGCTAGGATTTACACATGGTAGCGACCGGCGGCGACCTCACACAGCACGGTATCTGGTTCGTAATTGCAGCCGTGGCCTGCTTTTCTTATAGGCTCCTGAGTAGTGCTCGAACCGAAGAGCGCAGACGGCGCGAACAGGGCCAACCGCACACAACAAGAGATACTGCGTTGCTGCTCTTAGCTGCCTTGTCTGTCGTCGGAGTACTTCTTTGCGCTATTTTTCTCAAGCCTCTGAACGTGCTGGTTCATTCCCGAGCAGGGTTCGCTGCGATTATCGTCCTGGTTGGCGGCGGCCTAACGTACCTTTTCAATCGCAGACGCGCCCCTCATTCGTGATAGTTGGCGAGAAATCCCGATTTCACTCATCGTCGGATTTTGCAGGGCGCAATGAACTAACGGTGTGGGGACCTCACGAACTTTTCATTCGGCATCTGACTTGGCCTTCTCAGCGGAGTCCATGGAGACAGTCTGAATTGGTATGAAGTGATCTGAAGTTTGATAGGATCCTCGTCCCGTTACCCAGCCCTCAGCGTGGTCACTTCGCTGCCGGTAAAGAACGGCATCACGATCTGCGTTAACTCGTTGTTGGATGGGTCGTAGATCAGCTTCACATTCTTATCGACCATTTCTTGCGATGTCTTTTCCGGAAGCACGAGATCAAACAAGTCCACCATGAACTGGCGGGCTCCTGCTTCCTGATCCTTCTTGTACGGGAGATACATCATGGATTGCGAGTTCCTGGGCACTGCGGCGTTTGACAATCGTAGGGAATAAGCCTAGCATCGTAATTGAGCAAGCTCCCTCTTCTTACTCTTTCAGGTTCCCTGAACTAAGTCAGCCCATCTGAAACTTTATCCTCTTAGCTTTCTCCAAGGAGGAACTGCGTTATGACCCTATTGACCCGTTGGGAGCCTTTCCGTGAGTTTCCCCCCAGCAAGACCGTATGAACCGCCTGAACCGTCTTTTCCGTGAGTCGTATGGCCCCGACGGCCCGGAAGAGGCGTTAACAACCACCAGCTACGCACCGCCGGTGGATATCTACGAAGACGAGCACAACATTATTCTGAAGCTGGAAGTCCCGGGCATCGACGAAAAAGACATTGATGTCCGCATCGAGAACACCACCCTCACCGTCCATGGCGAGCGCAAGATCGAGAAGGAAGAGAAAGAGGAGAACTTTCGTCGCGTCGAGCGGCAGTATGGAGAGTTCACCCGGTCGTTTACGTTGCCTAGCTCGGTAGATCCAGGGCAAGTGAGCGCCAACTATGACAAAGGCGTCCTGAAGATCAAGCTCGCCAAGAAGGCCGAATCCAAGCCCAAGCAGATCAAGGTGAATGTTGGAAGCGAGAAGACCGTCGAAGCCAAGGTTCAGGCCAAGGCTGCGTAGAACCCACCAGGTCTGAGAGAAACTGGGAGGCGGCTTTCGCCTCCCGCTCATTGTAGTTTGGACTACTTTGTCCAGAGAGTTGTGATGAACACTGGCAGAATTAGGCTGCAACTTTAGAGGACTGCGCTCTTTGAGTTGGACGCCAACAAAGTTGCAGACCGCGCAATTGACTGGAGACCATCGTGGCTAAGAAAAACAGAAACCATTCCAATAGCCTAGACATTCCTACACAACTACGCAGACGCTTAACAAAGTTTCCCGACCGGGGCCAACAACTGACGGTCGGAGAGAGTGAGACTTCGTGGCGATGTTCGATGCCCGCAAGGCGGGCGCCGACATCGACTCGCGACCTGAGCGAGGCCGAATCATTTGTTATGATCGGCTCGCGTGACTTGGAGCAACGTATTAGGTTCGAAAGCGCTTGTCGTTCGCTGACTTCAGTCGACACATTCTTTACCTCGCCAAGTCGGGCGTGAAGAGCGAATCAAGGAAGGCATAGAGGCCTCTCGGCAGGAAGCCTAGCACCGTAACTTACCTCTTTTGCGGCTTTAGCTTCGCTACCTTGCCGTGGCCTGCAGTTTTACTGGAGCGAATGCCTTCGGAGTGAATCCACAAGTGCAGGTCCAGATCGTCCGAGGGGGTCTTCCCACGTTTTTTTCTCGCATTTGGTCGCGGAGTACGAATAGCGTCAGTGCGACGGCGACCGCCGAGGCGTTTAATTCATCAGCTTCGGGAACGTTCGCTCCGAACGGAATCGTCCCCGTCAATCCGCGCTGTGTTAAACCGTGGGTTATTCCGAATGAGGATCCCGGAAACCCAGGGAAGACCTTCGTCAACGTCAGCAACGGCTTAATCACGAACCAAGGCATTCAGGTTAACGGCGCGGGAACCGGCGTCATCGGGGAGAGTTTTGCATTCGTGGCGGACTGCCAGACCGGCAACCCAAACTGTAGACATGGGGCTGGGAACGGATTGATTGACAACCCACCAAGCTACAACAAACAGGGACCGGGTACGTTGGACTATGTTCCTGCCCTGATCGTGGCACCACCCGGTGCTATCGCGGTTCCCGGGTGCGCGACGGGCTCCGATTATCAAGGAGCTATAGCGGGTTGCGACCAGAGTACCGTGTACGCTTGTGGAATAATCGGCGGGGGCGCGCAAGCTGACCTGACGTTTAATCCCGGCAAGGCGAGCGGGGATACCGCGACGGCCACGCAATGTCTCATTCAGCAGGACGCGGGCCAGGACGTGCTGAATAGTGCCGTCTTTCCGTTCCAAATCCAAGCAGGGTTGGGCAATCCGGTGGTCACTATTATAATGCCAAAATCACGTCCAGCAACAGCATCGTCACCGTGCCGATTTACGATGATACGCAAGGAACCACGAATCCGGTGCAGTTTACTGTTGACCAGCCTGCGGTCACTATTGTTGGGTTCCTGCAGGTGTTCATCAACGGTGTAGACCCCAGCGGTAATATCAATGTGACTGTACTGAACGTGGCAGGCTGCAGCAACACGGCGACGGCCTCAACTCCCACGGTGTCCGGAACCTCCCCCGTGCCGATCCGGTTAATCACATCGCAATAGTTTGCACGAGGCTTGGCCGAGGAGCACATTTATAGCGTCTGTGGAATACAGCGGAACTGCGTAATCAATGTTGATGAAGGCCAGTGACAGAATGGCTTACGTTATCACGCGGGGCGCCACGATTCCGCTGCTAACTGTTGAAATATCTCGATATCGCTCATTGACCTCAATTCTCATGCGCCGCAGTAATCTTCATCCGCCCGCAAGACCAATAACCGATTCGACCATTCGGACAATACCCGTTGACACTCGGGCAATTAGACGTCGGTAATGGCCCGTCTCTCTTGGAATCAGTCTATGCTTGGGCGGTTGGACGAAGGAGTCCGCTTTATGACAACGACCACTCGCGAGGCGCATTGGGGCCTTTTCGTCATGGTTTTCGTCCTTGTTTTCAGTATAGGCTTGTTCGCACAATCAAGATCGGCCGCAGTCTTGCCTTCACCCTCTCCAGTTGCACGCGACCTGAATACAATCTTGGCTGAGTTGATGCGCGCGTCCCCGGCAACAAGCCAGGACCTCACGGACCTGCAGCAACAGGGCGGGAGACTCCACCGGGTCACATTCTGGCGGGGAGACAGAGTCCAGAAGGCCAAGATGACAGCCGCGTTGCGCCGCAATCTCCAATTTGCGGTGCCCGAATTGATTCACGATGCCCAAGCCTCTGGTGGGAGCATCTCCACGACCTTTAAGCTGTATAAAGACTTGACAGTGGTCTGCGAGTCTCTGGATTCGCTGCTACCAACCGGTTCGCGGGAGGGTAAAACTGAGCTGACAGCTCTGCGCAACGACATTTCCGACATGAATCGGCTCACGGAAGAGTTGTCTTCCTATATTCAACAGACCGCGGCTTCGATGGAGAGCAAAAATGCTCAGCTAGTGTCTTCGGCTGGCCGATCTCCGAAAAGAGTCATTGTTGACGACAACATACCGGAGAAGCCCTCATCCACGAAACGCCGTCCGTCCAATTAATAAAGCAGCTCAGATCTTGCGAACGGGTTGACCGGAACACCTGAGCCGGCAACCTGGTCACGATTCCTAAGAAGCGAACGATGTCAGCCGCTGGCCGCGTGAAGATTGTTGCCGCACAACGCGCCCGCTGGGCGAAGGTGAAAGAAGTCGGCTTAAACCCGAAGCTCAACCTAGAGACGCCCAGACTCAGAGATGAGCCTGGGTGTTTTCATTGCTCGCTCGCACTCGCTCGTCGACAGGTTTGTTCGCTGCCCACAATCCCTTTCGCTGTCAGCTTTGCAAGTACCTGAATCTTCGAGATCGCTAGCATAGTGTCTGGGTTGCCCAAATACAGATGTTTTTGAGGCGCTCGAAGGCGCGGCGGATTTTTGAGTCCCTCTATTCTTCGTCATCATCGCCAGGCGCTTGGTCCAGTACGGCTTGATCCACCGGTGCTGAATCTTCTTCGTAACCGGCCTCGACGATCGTGGCTGTCGCGGCCTTCACTGGTGTCCGGAAAGGAGAACTCCGAGGGTTGCTCTGGGAGAATTACGACGGAGAACGAGTACTGATCTCCCAGTCCTTCTGGAGGGGACACGCACTTGAACCGAAGACTCGACACAGCAAAGCACCCGTTCCCGTCATCGCACAACTGGCGCGATTGCTAGATTCGCACCGATGCTTGTCAGGCAATCCCGCGAACGGGTTGATGTTTCTTAGCCCAGTGGGAAAGCCCGTCAACCTGGACGCTTTGGCCTTAGACGTCATCGTGCCTCTGGTCAGCAAAGCAGGAATCCAGTGGCATGGTTGGCATGCGTTTCGCCGCGGCCTGGCGACGAATCTTCACCAGCTTGGAGTTCCCGACAAGATCATCCAACGGATCTTGCGACACTCCAATGTGGCAGTCACGCAGAACTGCTACATCAAGACCGCGGACTCCGAAGTCGCAGCGGCGATGCACCAATTTGAGCGATCACTCGAATATGCACCTAATATGCACCTCTCGGGGGCGCACAGAGAGCGCTTGATGTGATCGATCGAAGACGAAACCTGAGGTAAACGATTATGAATGCGGGAGTTAAAACATCTGGCGGAGAGGGAGGGATTCTCTATCGACCCTTTCCGGCAAGTCGTGGTGATTCCTACAGTTAGCGATTCTAGCCTGTGTTTATGCGGCTGTCGAGCACATTCGTAACTTAGGCTGCCGTTTCCACAGTTTCCCTTATTGCCCCAGATTCCGCAAAAACCGTATCACTGGTATCAGTGGAAACAGGCCGGAATGGTGAACCCGGCGGGACTCGAGACCCAGACCAGTCGTCTCAATTCTGAAGCGGGCGGAGACGATGCCAATTTCCCACAAGCCCGTTCTGGATAACTTCCGGTTTGCCGTTCTTTACCGGCCAAATGTCTTGACATTAGATTCGCGCGTAAGCGACTTAGGATAAATCAGTTTGGCTGGTAATTTCAGGCAGGGGTTTAATGGTCCAGTCTCTGACGCGTACCTAACCTGCAGGCGCGGAACGAGTTAAGCCTGCGCGGGCATCATGATTGGCCGGTTAAGCCGACAAACCGGGAGTTATCTCGTCACTTCCACGGTTGCCCCCTCACAACCCAGTTCCCAGCTCCACTCAGGCCAGAGCTGCCATTCATTGACTGGCGGACGTCGCGTCTCTAAGATGAAGCGACCCAAAGGCCAGGCATATCCCTGATGATCGGCCAAAGCATCTCGCACTACCGCATTCTGCAGAAGCTGGGCGGGGGTGGAATGGGTGTCGTGTATGAGGCGGAAGACGTCACTCTGGGGCGGCGGGTGGCCCTGAAGTTTCTGCCTCCTGAATTGAGTTCCGACGCGGCGGCGCTCGAACGCTTCCAGCGCGAGGCGCGGGCGGCATCGGCTCTAAATCATCCCAACATTTGCACCATTCACGAAATCGGGCATCAGGACGGGCAGTACTTCATCGTGATGGAGTTGCTGGAAGGCAAGACACTGCGCAATCGCGTCATGGGGCGGCCCTTACCGATGGAGGAATTGCTGGCGCTGGCAGTCGGGATTGCGGAAGGGCTCGACGCGGCGCATCGGAAGGGGATCATTCATCGCGATATCAAGCCGGCGAACATCTTCGTGACCGAGCATGGGCACGCGAAGATCCTGGATTTCGGCCTGGCGAAGCTAACGCCGGGGCAGAGCGGTTCAGCGTCGCTGGGCGTGGCGCCGACGGTGATGAGCGAACTGCACCTGACCAGTCCTGGGACCGCGGTGGGAACGATCGCATATATGTCGCCTGAGCAGGCGGCTGGCGATGAACTGGACGTGCGCACCGATCTGTTTTCGTTCGGTGCCGTGCTGTACGAAATGGCGACGGGCCTGCCGGCCTTTTCAGGGCACACATCGGCGATGGTGTTTGATGCGATTCTGCACAAGGCGCCGGTATCGACGGCGCGATTGAATCCCAATGCTCCAGTGGAGCTGGAGCAGATCACGAATAAAGCGCTGGAGAAAGATCGCAAGCTTCGCTACCAGAGTGCGTCGGAGCTGGGAGTCGATCTGAAGCGGCTGCGGCGCGAGGTTGAGTCGGGCCGCAGCGGCGCAGTATCGGCTGACACGGGGACAACCCGGGCGGCGGCGACACCTTCACAAAGTCAACGAAAGATACCGTGGAAAGTTTTCGCTATCGCGGGCGCAGCGGTGCTGGCGGCGGGAGTAGTTGCGTGGCTGCTTCGTCCCACGATGCCGCCGCCGCGGATCACTGGGTCAACCCAGATTACCCATGATGGTCTGGCAAAGTCATTCTCGGGGCAACTGGTTTCGATGGTGCTTACTGACGGACCGCGTCTTTTCATTCAGGAGTCGGCGGGCGGACACTTTGTGCTGGCGCAGGTTTCCGCGACGGGGGGAGAAACGGTTCCGATCTCGACCCCGTTTCAAAATGTAGCCCTCGACAATATTTCGCCTGACAAATCCGAGCTTCTTATCGGCACATTCACGGGAATCGAACTGGAACAACCGCTGTGGGCGCTGCCGGTGTTGGGAGGATCGCCACGCCGGTTGGGCAATGTGATTGCGGCGGACGGAACGTGGATGCCCAGCGGTGAGCTTCTGATTGCGCGCGGAGGGGAACTCCAGGTGGTCAATCCCGAGACGAGTGTCGCGCACAAGTTTGCCAGCGCGCCGGATTATACGTACTGGCTGCGCTGGTCCCCGGACGGCCGTTCGTTGCGTTTTTCTGCCAACACTGCATCGGGTTTTCAAATCAGGGAGGTGGCGGCAGACGGCGGCGGGATGCACAATCTGACGCAAACCCGGCGCGACCCGTCGAATGCGAATAACGGCAACTGGACTGCCGACGGGAAGTATTTTGTCTTTCAAAATAACCGTAGAGACGCAAGAACAGATTTGTGGGCATTCCGCGAAAAGGGAGATTTCTTTCATAAGGCAAATCACGCGCCGGTGCAACTGACCTCAGGTCCCATGAGTTTCGAATCTCCGCAGCCTAGCCTGGACGGCAAACGAATTTTCGCCATTGGAACACAGCCTCGCGGCGAATTGGTACGTTTCGACGCGAAATCGGGCCAGTTTCTGCCGTATCTCGGTGGAGTTTCGGCCGCCCACGTCAGCTTCTCGGTTGACAGGCAGTGGGTGGCCTATGCAACCTACCCGGAACCGATTCTTTGGCGCAGCCGAATTGACGGCAGCGAGAAGTTGCAGTTGACGCGTCCGCCGTTCTTAGCATTTTTTCCATCATGGTCTGCGGACGGAAAGAATATCTTGTTTTGCGGAGTTGAACCGGGCAAGGGTGTCGCAACTTACACGGTGGCGGCCGAAGGAGGCGCCCCGCAGCAGGTCTACGCCAGTCCCGATTATGATGTGCTCTTCCCGCGGTGGACCCCGGACGGCAAGTCGATCGTCTTTCAGAAAAGCGAGGGCGTCGAGAAGACCGACATCGATCTGCTGGATCTCCAGACGGGAAAGGTTTCAATGCTTCCCGGTTCCGAGAACCTGGTCACTCCAGAACTTTCGCCCGATGGGCGCTACCTGGCAGCAACCACTCCCGACCGCTTGAGATTGTTGCTCTTCGACTTCGCGACCCAGAAATGGATGGAATTGGCGAGGACCGGAGTAGCCGCTCTGAACTGGAGCCGCGATGGCAAGTATCTGTATATCGACTCTGGGTCAGGCGTAAACCCCGCGATATCTCGTTTGCGTTTTGCGGACCGAAAGCTGGAGCGAGTGACGGAACTGAAGGAGTTCCGCCGCGTGATATTTCCGACCTATCCGTGGAGCGGGCTCACCCCTGACGGCGCTCCTTTGCTGCTGCGCGACATTGGCACGCAGGAAGTCTACGCACTCGATTTCGAAGCACCTTGAGCACGATCCCGTTGTTGCAGAAATATGGCGCGAAGGCCAGTTCGGCGAATGCTTACCGACCATTCTGGGCAGATGACGGGCTACCCGGAAGTTATTCCGGGCCAGAAGTCGCGTTCTGAAAAATTGGATGAGTCACCGTAGCCGGCTGGTACATTCTTGGCGCGTTCAGCTCATAGCCACTTGGCCACCCCGCCACGATGGGAACACGTGCCACGACGGCTCGTGCTGAAGCTGTAGCTACCGTCTCGGCATTGTGCAGTAGCACCCTTGGGTGCAGCTGAGCAATTCTCAGGACGCGGAACCGTCTGCCCTTTGCTATTTACATAAGTCCCGTTGTCCGTGCATTTGGCCTTCGCTGAGTCATTGTGCACCGCACCGGATTTCTGTGCTTCAGGCGAGCCGGAACTAGGCGCCTGCGCGGGTGTTTGGGTTAGGAGTTGCTGCGACAGCAAGAGAGATAACGACAGTACGGCGATCAATCTTCGCAACTGCATGATCCAACCTTCCACCCCGCGATTTAGGAACGCTATTTCCCCACTCCCGTCAGGGAGATCTTTTGTCCGGTCCCCTCGATCGTGAGCATGCCGGTTCTTGTTCCGCTCGCTGTCGGTTTGAAGATCACTGAAACGGTACAGGCCGCCCAGGCCTCGATGGTGTGCCCGCAGTCGGTCGTGTCGGTGAAATCGGTTGAAGCGCTCCCTTGAATTTTTATGCCTGAGATCGTCAGTGCCGTTGGAGTGTCGTTGGTAATGACGACGCTTGCGGGCAGGCTCTCTGTATCCACTGGCTGGACCGCGAACGACATAACCGAACGAGACAAGCGCACTTTAAGGCCAGGCTCTGTGGGCGGAGAAATTTGCCACCAAGTCGCAGCACTAGTTGGTGCGAGCGAATCGCTCCAATGTGACGGCACGCCGGATTTATCTAAGGCAGAGGGCAAGACTCCAAGCGACTCATTTATAGCAGTGGTAGGTGAAGGGCCTTTCTTGGGTACCGCCGTGTTAGTTGAGGCCCCAGAAATAACTCTGACCTCGGCCTTTTCAGCGCGATCTACAACGGGAGCCGCCACGGCCTCTTTGTCGGCTCGTTTGACCGGAGGTGTAAAAGGAATCCTGGTACCGGGTTTCTCCGCATGAACTGCGATCGAAGGGTCGGCCGTCGCGATCTGGTGTTGGTCCGCTTGCTTGTCTCTAGGGGTGTCGCCCATCTCTGGTTCTACCCGTACCTTTGCGACGATGGCGCCCCTGTTCCTGTCCGTCTTTGGGAAGTGAATATCGAAGACCCTTGTCCGCTCCAGGACTTGATCGCTAGGGCCAAGGATTTCGACCTGAGCTCTGAGTTTGCGGTCTTGCGCAGGAATGACTGTGGAAGGGATATGAATAACGGTTGGTCTTGCGCTGTCCAGGTCTACACAGGCAGCACGTTCGCGGATTACGACGTTGCCGGAGAAATCACGGTAGTCACCAATCACGCTCTGTACTGGCGTCCCGTCCCCCCTAGTAAGGTGAATCACCAACCCGACCGGCATTGCGACATTTCGGCAGGAAAGAGCAAGCGTCAGATCGCCTGTGCCTTCTCCCTTGTTTTCTACTCCTTTAGTGTCTCCGAGAAATGCCACGGCTGGGGGCGCTCCGCCTGGCGATGTTTCTGGATTCGTCCACAGCCGGTTGTACTCAGAAAGAGCCTCCGCATAGGCGCGCTCCGTCCGCTGGTCGCGGCTTTCCCATCGAGGATGGTCGGAGAGGAAAAACGTGCCGATCCTCGATCGTTCGGGAGTGTTCATTCGCAGCAGGTGGTGCATTGCGAATGTGTTATCTGGGTGATAGCCCGCACGCGCCATTAGCAACATGCCTTGAATGTCAGCGTCATGTTCCAAGTCACGGCTTAGCTTCTTTTCTGCAAGATTCCCCGCAATTCGCACAGCTAGTGCTGTCCAGCCAGCATTCTTGTCACCCAAGCGGGCACGCATCTGCCAGTATTGCACCTGCTCCTCGACGTACTGGTGGAACAAGTATTTCCTGATTGAGTGCCTCCGGGCGACGTGAGCTATTTCGTGCGCCAGTACTGCGGCCCACAATCCTCGATCGGTACCGATCAGGCGAGATAAACCCGTGTAAGCTTCGACCTCGCCGTCCGGCAGGGAGCCCGCGTTAATCGCTGGAATGTCGTAGAGCTTAAACGTCCACGTGTAAGGCACGCGGAAATCGGAGATCATCTCGGTTTTCACAAGGCTCTCGAAGACCTCTGCGCCAACACGACCAGCCGCATCGTCCGGTACTTCTTTCTGCAGACCAAGTTGGGCTCTCTGCTTCGCTGCAAGCTGAACATCAACGTCGAAAGTCGCGGGCACTTCAATGGTTTCAGCGAGTTTCGGCGCTTTCTTCCCGCCAAACGCGGGGTTCGAGGCCGTCAGCAAGACCAGAACGAAGAGAAGATCTGCGGCGCGGAAGCGAATACTCCCTCCAGCAATTCAAGAATGAAGGTATTTGGACCTTAACGCCCGAAAGGGTTGGACCGGCGGCGATTGCGTAGACTAGCGCAACCTTGAGTTCTGTCACCGCTATCTGAAGCGCCCCGCCGCCAGCGGTTCAAGGCTACGGCACGGTAGGCTGGCGCGATATGGCCTGAAGGTGATGTTGTCCGGCACGCGGGTGCCACTTGTACGATGGGACGTAATTGACGGAGTCACCTGCAGTCATCGGCCCCGAATCGGGGCAGAGTCTACGCGAACGCGCTCACGGTCGCCTCGGCCCGCATAGGTACGCCGGACGACATCCGGGAGGGGTACCGACCGCACGCACGGCATTGGGAGACCCTGGCGAAACTCGTTGCTGTTTCTGCGAATGCCTGTTAGCCCTCCTGTTGTCGTCAGTTTGGGAGACCTCATCGTTGCGAATTCTCAACCCTGCGCGAGAGGGAGCGATACCAAGGAAGCCCAAACAATAGGGAGAGGCAGTGTTTATGCGGCTCTTCCCGCTGTTCCGGGGCTCTCAGCTGTGTGCAAGCGACAGCAGCAGACAGCACGCGACATGGGTAGGGATGCGACGGTTACGACACAAAGCACCACACAAATTCGCGGCTGTTCCCGCCCACCGCGCGGACAATCGCCGCAGCGCTAACTTTTCAATCGCCATCCATCTTGGTACAGCTCTATCTTCCCGCGCCGCCGCAGCCTCTTTACGGACGCCAGTACCGATCGCTCGCTTCGTCCGAGAAACTCCGCAATCTCATGGACCGTGTAAGCAAATTCGGTCGGCTTGGAAAGTCCGATTCTTACCTTGGGAAAGTTAGTCCGCACGGCTGGAACTTCTACTAATCTTCCGACGCGCGATCAGGTGGAACACGTCATTGTCGCGATACCTGTCCCAATACCAATCCCAGGTTTCCAGCAGCTTCCGGGGCCCGTAGTAAAGCGCGCCCAGGATGGCCAGGACAGTCACCGCGGTGCCTTGCCACGTTTGGAGGAAGTCCCGAAACGCAATCACGAATCGCATCGGGAGATTATGCCAGAAGCCCCATCCAACTTTGCTGTGGCGGTAGTATCGGGGTCGATTTAGACTTCGTGCGGCTAGGCAGCCCGCAGGAGAATAACTATGAAATATGAGTATTTGATTATCCCCACAGCTGCGAGTTCAGACGCCAGGAGTAAAGACCAGACGCAAACTGCTCTGAATGAGCAAGGGAAGGAAGGCTGGCGCATTGTAGCCACTATTCCCTCCACCGACGGAAGTGGATCTTGATGGAGAAGGGGTCAGAAGAATAATCTCCCGCATGCCCCGGAAGCAGAAGATCAATCCCGAAAAGGTCATGGCCGCCCTCAACACCGTCTGTACGAAGTGCGGGTACTCGATCACGCCGGCCAGGATTCGCCGGGTAGATTTTCAGAGGGTCGAGTGTCCCGAGTGTGGAGAGCGGTTCGTCCCCGCGAAGCATGGGGAACTAGGTCAATGAGCGTGGTTTCAACAGTAATTCCTGTCGGATGGAGTTGAACATGCGCGTAGTTGGGCCGGTGCAGCGGCGCCTCACAAGCCGAATCGTTCTAAACTGCCTTGGATGTTGCAGAGGAGAGCATGAGAGATCCCTATCGCGTTTTGCGTGAGAAAGAAAAGGATGTCGAACGGGTCCGCAAGGAAATTCATGCCCTGCGCACGGTGATTCCGTTGCTTTCTGATGACCAGCCCTCCTCCGATGATCTAATGCCCGCACTGCTGTCGTCTGTTTCCCGAGAATCAGTGAATTCTCCTGACAAAAGTATGGCTGACCTAGAACCCTTCGCTAGGTACTTGCGGAATTCGAGCGCACCAAGGCTGTGATCTCCTGTTGAAATATCCCCATTTCACTTATCTGCCGGGAGTAAAAATAGTTTTCCTCTGGCTCACTTGTGTAATGGCCTTATTTCGACAGTTGACAATAGAAAAGGGTGAGCGTTTCGGGAGTCGAGAAATACTGTAAGCGGGACCTCCTGTCAATTCTTCCCGTTGCCCCCTTTCGGCCTTACAAGAAACTTTAAAACAGGGTAGAGAGCCCATCTTTCGGGCTGCGGGACGATCACGGTGGAGGCTTATACGCAGCCGTATCCGCGCGGCCCGACGCTGCCGTCCACTCAAGTAACGATTACGACGAAGAAGGTGGAACTGCGGCCGAGCGTGGGGTAGTGGTCCGCTAATTTCGGTTGACTTTGGGGCGCCGCGGTTATATCTGTATGGGCGCGCCGCTATGCTTCGACGAATTCTGCTGATTTTCCTGTGTTTTACGTGCCCGCTCGCTTTCGCGCGCGATAAGAATGAAATTTGGCTCCGGATTTCCAGCCCCCATTTTGTAGTGGTGACCAATGGGAGCGAGAAGCAGGGCCGCCGCGTGGCCGACCAGTTTGAGCGGATGCGGTCCGTCTTTCACACGGCGTTTCCGAAGGCGCAAGTCGACACGGACGCGCCCATCATTGTGCTCGCTATAAAAGATGAGAAAGATTTCCGGGCTCTCGAGCCAGAAGCATATCTGGCCAAGGGTTCGCTGAAGCTCGGCGGATTGTTTCTGCGAGCAGCGGACAAGAATTATGTGCTGATGCGATTGGATGCGGAAGGTGAACATCCTTACGCCGTTGTGTACCACGAGTACACCCACTTGCTGCTGGGCAAGTCCGCCGAATTCATGCCGCTGTGGCTGAATGAGGGACTGGCAGAGTTCTATCAAAACACTGAAATTCGCGACAAAGAGGCACTGCTGGGACGGCCCAGCGCCGACGACATCCTGTGGCTACGGCAAAATCAGCTACTCCCGCTGACTACGCTGTTTACCGTCGATCACAACTCGCCCTACTATCACGAAGAGAAAAAGGGCTCCATTTTTTACGCCGAATCCTGGGCGCTGACGCACTACCTGGAGATGAAGGATTCCGCAGAAAAGACTCGCCACGTGTCCGAATATCTGGACTTGCTATCGAAACAGGTCGATTCCGTGACGGCCGCCAACCGCGCTTTTGGAGATCTGAAGGCTCTGCAGCAGGAATTGGAAAGGTACATTCATCAGAACGATGGATTCCACTACCTCAAAATGATGACCACCACGGAAGTCGAAGACTCGGCTTTCAAAATGCAGACTCTCACGGAGGAGCAATCCGAAGCGGTGCGCGCCGACTTCCTTGCCTACAACAGCAGGATGGCGGATGCGGAAGCGCTCTTGGATCAAATTCTGCAGCAAGATCCCAATAATGTCTCCGCCCACGAGACCAAAGGCTTTCTGGAATTCCGCCAAGGGCATTTGGAGGAGGCTAAGAAGTGGTATGCGCAGGCCGTCAAGCTCGACTCGCAAAGCTACCTCGCGCACTACTACTTCGCGGCGATCACAATGAGTGGATCGCGCGACGCCCCGGATCAGGACCAGGTGGAAAGCAGCCTACGAACCGCCATCAAGTTGAATCCGTCGTTTGCTCCGGCCTTTGACCGGCTCGCGGTTTCTCTCGCAATGCGAAACAAGAGTCTCGACGAAGCACGGTTGATGGAGCTGACCGCCATTAGTTTGGACCCGACCAACGTGGGATACCGCCTCAATATGGCGAATGTCTGGATGACAATGCAGAAAGGGCAGAACGCAGTGGATGTCTTGCGCTTTGCCGCAAAGGTGTCAAAGACTCCGCAGGAGAGCCAAATGGTGGAAGCAGCTCTGATGCACGCACAGCAGTACGTGGACGATCAGGCTCACTTCTCCGAGCAGACGCAACGATCGAAGGCAGAAGAAACGGCTAGCGATGGGGCAGCGGTTTCGACCAAGAGCGACGGATATCTTCCACACCTTGTACGTCGTCCCGAGTTTGTGCCGCGCGGACCGCATCGATTTCTGGTGGGAGTCTTGAAGGGCGTGCACTGCGACAATCCTGCGCTGGACTTGACCGTAGACGCGAGCGGGAAGCTGGTTGCGCTTCATGCCGACAACTATTTCACGCTTCCCTTCACCTCTCTCGGTTTTCAGCCGGGCAAGGACCTCAATCCGTGCGCTGACCTGGAAAACAGACCGGCGAAAGTCGAGTATGTGGAATCGGCGGATCCCAATATCACGGCACATGTGATCTCCGTAGAGCTCCACAAGTAAGCTCGGACGTTGTAACCAGGTTCGGAGCGAGGAGGCTGAGCCTCCGGCATTGTGCCGAATCTCCTCTCCGGGAGGGAATATGCACCCCCTGATTGGCATTTTGAGGTGAAGTCGAGGGGTGGCGCGACGGTTTAGGTGCGGCCTAGCCGAGTCCGGCGCTGTCGTTTGCCGGTGCCTCAATATCCTCACCATGCCACGTTTCCACACCCCCGCTTATCGAACCGGACAGGCGGAGTTACCGCATCCGGCTCTCGGAAAAGACACACGATGTTCCGTGTGACGCCGTCTGCAACTTCTGAACACAACTCGGGGTGGCTAGACTTATCGTCAATCCCCATGTCCGTTGTTGCTTGTTGCGTCCGTCTTTAACTGAGGCCCCTTCCCTCCGCCGGAGTTACCCGGCTTCGTCGGTACTACGGACCTCTCCGCCACCCCACACGGCCCGGCCTGGCTCTCGCGAGTTGCCAGTTGATCGTGACCGCGATCACCGCTGGGGCTTCCCGTGTTGCCTCTGATCCACTGTGTCTGCATGCCGTCGCCACTACCCCGGCAGGTCCGATGGAGCCGATTCGCTCAGTATTGCTCCATCGTCTTCGGCCTTCCCCACATTACAGTTGGGTCGGCTCCTGCATTATCAGTTTCGTGGCCTGCTCAGCGTTCACTCACGTTACGACCTACAGACTCGCCAAGTCGCCTTACGCGACCCTCTACACCGGAGGCTCCGACGGCTTTGTTGTCTCCACCGCCGCTCCGATTGCTACCGGGTGGAGCGATCCAGTTCCCGGGCGGGTTTATCTCCCGCTGTGGTCCAGCGCCTTTCACGGCGCACTGAAATGGGGAGTAGAGTCGAGAACAGGCGCAGTAACGTTAGTCTCCCGGTGGTTAGTCGACTTGGCTTTCGCCGCGCCACCTCAGTCCGGTTTGGCTTGGTCCTGTTTCCTGTTCCCGCTCATCGAACCGGACTGGCAGTTTTCCCGCATCCGGCTCTCGGAAAAGACTCACGCTTTCGCCCACGGAAGGTTCGCGGTCCGGTGTGGTAACTGGACCAACCCATACACAGAGTTCAGAGACGCTTCCGGAAAACGTTTGTATGCCGGCCGCGGCTCTTTGTGTTTGTCGCATAACCACCGACGCAGCCTGCTGTGTGCGTGCATATCGACCGCACTGTAGGCTTTGCTGACTGGCCCCAGACAGAAGTAGTTGGCCCAACCGATCAACATCCGATTGAGCCGGTCCACGACGGTCTTCGAATCTTGCCAGACTTTGTCGCGTCCGGTTTCGTCGCTGATCGCTCGACAGATGCGCTGCACTCGTTTCTTCGAAGGGGTCGTGCCGAGGTAGACTCGGCCCCTCCTCATCGAGTAACACCGCCCGAACGTGTATCCCAGAAAGTCAAACTTCTCTTCCGGCAGATAACAGACCCGCGTCTTCTTCTCGTTCACCGTCAGTTTCAGCTTCGACATCATGTTCCGCATCGTGGCTAAGGCCTCTTCGGCGTTGCCACGGCAGCAGATCACGAGATCATCGGCATAGTTCACGATGTACGCTTTCCAACGCTTTTCGTGTCCCAGCTTCTTCCATCCGAGCACGAACCGGCGCATGTACAGATTGCTCAGCAAGGGGCTGATCGGAGAGCCCTGTGGACTCCCTCGACCTTCATCCCGATTGCGCGTGCTTCGATGCTTATTTCCACGCTCGTCCGTTTCTTCGACCGGAGCTTCCAGCCACATCTTGATCAGATGAAGCATCGCCCCATCGACGACTCGGCGAGCTACCGACTTTAGAAGTTCGGAATGTGGAAGAGTATCAAAGTAGCTGCTGAGATCCGCATCGACGATTTCTCCATGGCCAGTATTGATCAGCTTGTGGACATGTTGTACTGCATCCAGTGCGCTGCGGTCTCGCCGATAGGCGTACTGTTCCGGCTGCAGGTCGGACTCGAATATGGGTTCGAGAACCAAAACTGCCGCCATTTCCGCTGCCCGATCACGGATTGCGGGTACCCCTAACGGCCGCTGTTTCCCGTCCGGTTTGGGTATGTACACCCGCCGCACGGGAAGTGGTTGATAGGTTCGGCTTTTCAGCTCTTGCGCCAGTTCGTCCAACCATCGCTCTCTTCCATACGCCTCGATGTCCTCGAAGGTTTGGCCGTCGACTCCTGCTGCTCCGCCATTGGCTTTGCAGCGTTCATAGGCGAATGCCAAGACATCTTTCCGGTACACCTTGTCGTACAGCGCGTAGAAACGAAAGTCGGGCGATTCCTTCGCTTTTGCATGCAACGCCGTCTGCAACTTCTGAACCCTGAATGGAGTTGTTAGGCTCATCGCCAATCCCTCGGTCCTTTGTCGCTTCTTGCGTTCGTCTTTAACTGAGGCCCCTTCCCTCCACCGGCATTACCCGGCTTCATCGGTCGTACGAGCCTCTCCGCCACCCCATACGGCCCGGCCTGTCTCTCGCGAGTTGCCAGTTGATCGATACCACGATCACCGCTGGGGCTTCCCGTGTTGCCTCTGGTCTCCTATGCGTACATGCCATCGCCATTACCCCGGCAGGTTCAATGGAGCTTGCTCGCTCGTCTATCTCCATTGCCAGCGGCCTTCCCCGTGAAACAGTAAGGTCGGCTCCTGCAATCACTTTTTCGGGGCCTGCTCAGCGTTCACTCACGTTACGGCCTGCACGCTCGCGGAGTCGCCAAGCGACCCTTTACACCGAGAGCTCCGACAGCTTTGTTGCCTCCGCTGTCGCCTCGATTGCTACCGGGTGGAGCGAACCAGTTCCCGGGCGGGAGTTGCACCCGCTGTAGTCCAGCGCTTTTCACGGCGCACTGTTTCGCCAGCTAGGTCCGACCGTCGCAAATCCTTAGAGAACTGGCGACTATTTCGGGCGGCATGCATCGCGGATTTCCTTCCTGTTGCGTTTTCGTTCCGAGCGGCGTTTCAGATATGCGCCCAGGTCCGGGGCAAATTCCTTCAACTGATTCCATCCGACGTTATATGTCTGATTGACGGCCCAGCCCAAGAGGAGCCCTTTTGCGTCGCGATCCTGATGGGGATAGTAGGTGAGTGAAATGCCAGCTTGGCCGAGTTGTCCGAAAACCTGCGATGCGTTGAACACCGGGGCGCCGTTATCCCTGCGAGCGACTACGACCCGCGACGCCGCATAGCCCACTCGCGATAAGGCTGACCCCTTTCCCTTTCGAAAGTACCGGGGATCCTGGTGTAAGAGTTGAGGCAGTACTCCGTAAATCAGAAAACTGCCCGTAAATTGATCGCCTTCCTGAGCCAGGAATCTCTCACCAAACGCTCCCCAGCCCTGTCCATAGTGCGGGATTCCGTTGGCAGCTTGCGAAATTCCAGCTTGAAGTAGGTTCCCGAAATGTGCACTTACATCCGCGAATTGATGCCAGGCGATGGTGTACTTCTCCTTGGTGGTCAGAGGCCCCTGGTTCTCAGGTTCATCATTCGCCGTCATGAAATTCGGAATGATCCAGAATATCCGTTTGGGTACCTCGTCGTGTGCCTCCTTCTCTTGCTTGTCTTCGCCTACATTGTCTGCCGCAGCAGGCGATTTCGAGGTTGAACTGTTCTTCGGCGCGGGACTCTCCGGTTTTTCCTGCGCGCGCCCACTCAGAGTGAGGAAAAACAGAACGACAAGAAACCACCTGGTCTGCGAGCGTGCTCGGCGATTCTTCTCAGCCGCATTGAGGTGTTTCTTGAACCCTGCTTTGGTCAACTCAGCCTCGCACAAACGTAGTAATCGGGTCATATCACGAAGGCTACGACGTTGGGGACAAGGGAACATGGTAAATAGGGAGCAGGCGGAGCCACCACTGTCATTCTTGACGAGGTACTAATGTGGAGAACCACCGGTTCCGTACAAAGATGTGATGCTGGATTCTTGATGTACGGGCCGATTACACAAGCGAGCGGCAGGAAAATAGTTTTTACTGTTGGTAGATGAGCGATATCGCGATGTTTCGACAGTCACCGCTACCGTTTGTTGCGATTAGCGTGAATACCACGTTGGGCAGCCCGAGAAACCCGCCCTTGATGCTGCAGACTGAATTTTGTGTTGGGTATTGACATTTGCTCGGAAGAGCACATAATTGGCTTCCGCATCGCCTCTTCTCCGGCCCTGTACGTTCACTCAGGCGGTGAAATTTACTCACAGGAGAAGGTCATGAGTCTCGGCAAATTAGCTTCCAAAATAGCTGCTGGCGTGACATATCCAGGTCATCAGCACTTCGCACAACGACTGATAAACCGTAGAGGGTTCCTGGAAAAATCAGGAATCACACTTGGCGCTCTCGCCGCGTCTGGCATTTTGCCGGAATTGGCACGCGGTGTCGTACCCAAAACTCACGGCCACCACAGCACGACGGCTGCCACACCGCTTCCCATTCCCGGCGGCCTGCAATTACTCGGTCCGACGGGTCCACTGTTCCATGTGTTCCTCCCGGCTCCTGGTGTCGAGCCTTCCACGATCACTAATTTCAACGGCTTCGTGGGTTGGGCCGCAGTCGGTGGCATGGGCACCCACACCGTCAACGGCCAGGCGCCCGAACACCTTCCCTTCGAGGCCGACGTGCGTTTCATGCGCGGGGAGTTCGTTGGGGCTGATGGGCGGAATCACCACGGTGCCTTCTGCTTCATATGACTTGATGTATACACAAGTCCCGTGGAGGACATGCAAATTCACGATTTCAATCCTGGGATCACGGAAAGTGGATTGTTTTGGACGATCCCAATCTCCGAAAACACAATCTCGGTTAACTTCGCCGCCGGCACCGCAACATTCCAGGCCAGCAACGTTGACGTTGAGGACTATCACGACGTGGTCAACGCGCTCATGGATGGTCCTGAAGTAGATGCCGAGGTTTCGTGGGACATCAGTTGGACCCATCCCATGGGCCGCACCAAGGTTCGCGATGTCCAGAACGGCTTCGTCGGAGACTTCGTGCAGAATGTCGCACAGATAGCCTGGGCAGGACAAACGGACACCGCTACGTTTGTATCTGACCCAGCCTCAACTTCGCTGAACGAATTCTCGCTGCTAGCGCACGAGAGGAATGGAGTGTTCTTCTCGTAGTTGCTTGAAACTTTCGCGGAGTACTATCCCCGAGCCCCGGCAGAGTGCCGGGGCTTTTGATTCTGTCCCTCTTACAGTGCTGCAGCGATGGCTGTTATTGCACTGCTTATGGGGAGTGCCTTCGTGGAGTTTGTATCGCGGTAACGGGGGGATGCTCCGATAGCTGACGCTATCAGGCCATAACGCTCACTGAGGTTTGGCCACGGTCCATCCGGGTCGGTGAGTGCTATAGGGATTTATCAGCAGCCACCGTTGAGCGTGACGCAATCCCGCTGGCATTTCTTTGCTGGAGCCTGACGAACGTTACTCGTTTCAGCCGTTCGGGTTCGCGCATATACTGCCAGCGTAAGCACTTTCGTGTGCCCATTATGAGTCCGTCTGGAGTTCCTAAATCCAGACCGCCGAACAGAATTGTCATTCCCCGATGGATGGCTATCCTGCTGGCGCTATTTGTCTGTCTGATTGTGATACCGCTTGCGCATGGAGCGGTTCCGTGGGCGATCTCCAAGCTGACACATCGCTATGGTTGGGTACACGGGTCGCCCGGGTTCTGGAATTTGCTCGGACTGATCCCGGTTGGCGTTGCCACGGATCTCCTTATTTGGACACTGATCACAGGAATTGCGCATGCACCAAATGCCGTGAGGCTCGGGCTGGTGCCCTCGGTCTTGGTCACCGATGGACCTTATCGATTTACGCGGAATCCGATGTATGTCGCGGAATTAGCATTATGGCTGGGGTGGACGCTGTTCTTTGGAAGCCTGGCCGTTTTTCTGGGATGTATCGCACTGCTTCTAGTTGTGAACCTCGTAATTGTGCCTCGGGAAGAACGGACTTTGGAAGCAGCATTCGGTCAGGCCTATCTTATGTACAAGAAGCGGGTGCCCCGTTGGTTGGGACAAGCCAACAGCCTGAGATAGGAGCTGTAATGGCTAGAAGCGTCGGCTGTGTCAAAAAGGGTTCCGTTTGGGCACCAGGCTATCGCTCCTCATAGAGCCAAATGCCGACGGGAACTGCTAAGAGGAGGTCAAGAACACCGATTCCGACAATCGCAAGCAGAAGGCTGTTGGGGAAGAGGTTCAAGGGCATGAGGGCCATCGTCGGGACCACCCAAAATGCCAGCCATATGGCGCTGCCAGCAACGGCGGCTGACTTCCAAGTTGGACTGTAACGCGGGCGAAGCCACGCGTACAACGCCACTGCAAAGCTGCCCAGCAGGAAGTTCGACGGGATAAAAGTGGTCCAGCCAGTCGGCTTTTTGCCCAATGCGGCAAATGCGGCCGTCCACTGTTTGTCGAGCAGCACTCGGTGGAACAGCAGTTCTATCGCATTAATAATCAGGCCAGCAGCGATCCCACCGAAGAGCACTCGGATCGAGTTAGGCTTCATAGCGCCCTGGTCCCTGCCAGCCCGGTTTATATCAAAGGAGCACGCGAAAAGGAATCATTTTGTAAGGAAGTGTTCCACAGAGTAACTGTCTTGTTGGTGGCGTTCTGATAGAACCAAGGGCGAGAGTTCCTCCGATTCACTTTCTTGTGTGTCTGACGGCCTTCAGTGGATACGTCGTCAACGCTCCACAGCCTCTCGGCATTGTGGTTTCGATTCTCGTGATAACCGATCTCCCGGTTTCGCTCCTTTACGGCGAATAATTCATCGCCCCGTTTTCCTGAGCTCAAGGGCTCGATCGATGCCTATCAGTGGCCGACCGAGCCCAATCGGCCAAGTCTCTGCCGAACTGATTCCCGAACTATTTCCGGGAGCATAACGGGCCGTCTCGACACACTGGTTCTTGTTTCCGCTGCAGCGTCCTGGCACCCCTTTAGATAAGCGTGATTTGAGTCGCACGGAACCGCGCGGAAGGCGTGAAGCTCCCCATCGATTAGGCCTTGCCCCACGATCTCTCCGGAGTCGTTGATCGACTCGGCAAAAAGCAGAAACCACGGCGAATTGCTGGCGAGCAGATCGTTCAAATCCGTCAACGCTCCGTCGCGGTAGAGGAACGAACTGACGTCCCCGTTGCCGTCGAACCAGAAGCCTGTAACCTCGTCGTTGATGTTGATCGTACGGCAGCATGGAGCGATGGTCGCGACCGCGCCCGGAAGGGTGCCGATGTCTTTCATTCCTGCTGTCTTCGTCCAAACGAAGGAATGTATCGTGCCGTCGGTAAACTGCGACGTGCCCGAGACGTCACCGCGATTATTGATGCTTCCCCCAACGTTCGACGCAGAGCCTCCCAAGTTTCCCAAATTGATGGGTGCGCCAGTGTTTTCCCAAAGCACGGCATGCTGACCATTCGGGCCTCCCGGGGGGAGAGCAGTTTTTGAGCACAAACCCGACGAGCCGACCGCTTGTCCGTGGTCGTTGATCCCGAAAGCAAAGCTGACCGTGTCTTCTCGCAAAGGGCGCAGCTTCCGGATGCTGCCGTCTGGGTTCCAGATCACGCCCTCGTAGCGAAAAACTTGAAACGGCATCAGAGTTGAGCAGGTAGAGTCCCTCACGCCGGTTTCTGAAAAACCGACCGCCTGGCCCAGGTTGTTCAGACCAAAAGTATTTGTGTTGATGCCGCCAGGCAGGGTGGGCAGTTTGTTCAATTTCCAGTTCCGCCAAATCGCCGCGCGGCATCGGATATGATCGCCAAAGGCGCAAAAGTCCTCGCCGTTGGGATCTGCCTCAGGAGTTTCCGAAAGAACTGCGGCCTCTCCCTGCAGGTTAGGACCACCCGCCGCGCTGTTCGGTCCGCCTAATGTGCCGAGATCGAACAAGGGACCGTTGCCAAACCAAATGAAGGCGTGCTGCGGTCCATCGGCGGTATAGCTCGCGCTACCTGCTGTCCAGCCGAAGTTGTTCATGTCGAGGCCCGAGCTGCTCGATCCCGCGCCTCCAAAGGTGCCGAGATCGTGCACTGCGTAGCGGGGAAAAGTTCTCGCGTTGGTTAAGGGTGCACCTTGTGAAAATCCTTGAACGATGAGCGCGAACGAATTCAGCAATGCCAGCATTGAGATGTTTCGGAACAATTTGGATTTCATGTTATCTCCTCAAGTTTTTAAAGCTCTTACAACGTCCCGCCTGTGACGGTTAGCCGATCTTTTTGTTCGGCACGCCGTTTTGCACGCGAGCCAGCAGCGAATTCAGGCAAATCAGGTTCGATCCTTCGACGGTCTGCCACCTGTGCAACTCCCCGGACTCAAGCCATTTCTCGAGAGCAACCCGATCCAGGTTCGACATGACACCCAGGTTCTCGAGCGCGATGGTTTCGCCTTCGGCCTTGCATCGCGGACACCAGGCGCGGCTCGAATTTCGTCCTCGGAAAATCAACAACGAATCGGTCTCGATGGTGATCTTGGTTTGCTTCGCCATGAAGTTTGCTTTCCTCTGCCGGTCGCATGACAGAAACGAGACGCAGTTTGCCAGCAAGGCCGTTCCCGAGTCCTTGAACCGGCCCTGAAAATTTCTGATAATTTCTCGCAAGCTGGTAATGACAACAAAACAAGCAGCTTGTGGCGGGATGCTCAGCCTGGCGTCGGGGAAGTCCGCGATCGAAGTCGTGCTAGAATTCAACCCTTGTCCGCCAAATTCCGACGCTATTCTGCGGTGGTTCCGGATGTCCCTCGATCAAGTCCACAATACGAAAGTGCTGTACGAGTTCGGACCCTTTAGAGTTGATCCGGATAAGGAAACTCTGGTGCGCGGCGGCGAATTGGTCCCACTGACTCCAAAGGCTTTTCAGATTCTGCTGGTTCTGGTTCGCCACAACCGGGAGGTCGTCACCAAAGATGACCTCATGAGGACCGTCTGGCCCGATACCTTCGTCGAGGAAGCAAATCTCAGCCGCAATATTTTCATGCTTCGCAAGGCCCTGGGCGACAACTCCCAGGACCGTTACATCGTGACCGTGCCCGGCCGTGGGTATCGCCTTGCTGAGGACGTTCATCTGATTCCCGGGCAAAAACTCAGCGTCGTCGCCGCCACGCATTCCAAGGTGGAGGTGCGGATCACCGAGACTAAATCGTGGGCCTGGTTGGCATTCGCAGCCGTTGTCGTCGTCACACTAGTTGGCATTCAACGGTTCTCGTCGAAACCCAAGCAGGCGCTAACCGAGAAAGATACGGTTGTGCTTGCCGATTTCGCCAATACAACCGGCGATCCCGTCTTCGATGACACGTTGCGCCAAGGCATGGAAATCCAGCTGGAGCAGTCGCCGTTCCTCAGTCTTGTCTCCGAACCCAGAATCCGCCACACCCTTAAGATGATGGGACAAAAAGCAGACACCCCTCTGAATCGCGAGCTCGGGCGCGAAGTGTGCGCAAGAACGGGCAGTGCCGCCCTGTTGGAGGGTTCCATCGCCAGCCTGGGCAGCCAGTACGTGCTTGGGATGCGGGCGGAAAACTGCCGCACCGGTGACTTGCTCGATGAAGAACAAGCGCAGGCGGCAAGAAAAGAAGATGTGCTGAATATGCTGAGCCAGATGACGAGCAAGTTTAGGACTCGCCTCGGAGAGTCGCTGGCCACAGTCGAAAAACACAACACTCCCCTGGCCGAAGCAACAACCTCTTCCCTCGCTGCGCTCGAGGCGTACAGCGACGGCTGGAAAGTACTCGCTTCCAGTGGGGCGATGGCCGCCCTCCCGCTGTTCCGCCGCGCCACTGAGATTGATCCAAATTTTGCGATGGCCCACGCATATCTGGGTCGTATTTATGCCGATTTGGACGAGTCAGATCTCGCTGTGAAAGACACGACGAAGGCCTGGCAATTGCGAGATCATGCAAGCGACCCCGAGAGGTTCTGGATCACAGCTTCCTACGACACGCTGGTGAACGGCAATCTGGAAGAGGCTCGAGAAACCTCCGAAGCCTGGGCGCACACCTATCCGCGCGAACCGGCACCCCACCTCCTATTATCCGGAATCATCGATAAAGCTAGAGGGAAATATGCAGTCGCTGAAGCCGATTCTCGAAGGGCGATTGAACTCGATCCCGATTTCTCCGTCGGGTATGACAGTCTTGCATTGAGCCTCACCTATTTAGGGAGGCTCGATGAAGCCGAGAAAACGCTCCGGGACGCGGCTGCGCGAGGGCTCGAGATCGATCAATTTGTGATGCTGAGTTATGACATCGCCTTTCTCAAGCGAGACTTGGCGGGAATGAAGCGAGAGGCGGCCCGCGTTAGAGAGCGAACCGTAGGGGACAACTGGATCTCCAGTCTCGAGGCATCGACCTTGGCCTATGACGGCCACTTAAACCGTGCGTTGAGCATGTCGCGGCTGGCGGTGAACCATGCCGTCGAAGCAGATCAACAGGAGCGAGCAGGCCTATGGGAGGCGGGAGCAGCAGTACGAGAGGCATTCTTTGGCAATGGAGTTGAAGCCAAAAAAAGAGCAATGAGTGCTTTGGAGTTCTCAAATGACCGCGAAGTTGAGTTCGGTGCAGCTTTCGCTCTGAGTCTCGCTAACAGCGCTTCGCAAGCTGGCGCCCTCGCGGACGATTTGGAAAAGCGATTTCCTCAAGACACCTCAGTCCGCTTCAATTATCTACCCACAATTCGCGCGCAAATCGCGCTGGATCACGGTGACGCAACGAGTGCAGAAAATCTGCTGCGGGCTGCGGTTCCGTACGAGCTTGGTGCAACGCGCAGTAGCCAGCACGGCTTATTTGGAGCGCTGTATCCAGTTTACGTGCGAGGTAAAGCTGATCTCGCTCTTGGTCGTGGTACCGATGCCGCAGGCGAGTTTCAGAAAATTCTCGACCATCGGGCGATCGTAATCAGCGACCCGGTCGGAGCAATGGCTGATTTACAGCTAGGCCGGGCGCGGGCGATGGCGGGCGACAGAGCCGGGGCTCGGTCCGCGTATCAGGACTTCCTCACTCTCTGGAAAGACGCCGACCCCGACATCCCGATCCTGAAGCAAGCCAAAGCCGAGTACGCTAGGTTGCAGTAACAATATCGATTGCTCGCGAAAAAAAAGAAAAGAAGAGGAAAGGAGATGAGGGGAAAAAGGGGATCTGCTCTCTTTCTCTCTTCCTTACCCTCCCTTTTTTCTTCTACTTCCTCTTTACAGACGCCAGGGGGGCGCGTTTTCGGTACTTCCTTCCCTTCTCCCGTCAAAGAGGATTGGGGGGTAGTGCACAGCGACGGCAGAAATGCTACACGCTACCAAGTAGTAATAGTGGGGACGGGGGAGCGAGTGCGCCGAGCGCGCGGGAAGCGAGCTGAATGGACAGGGGCGCGGAGTGAGCGGATGGCAGCGGGCGCATGGGGGGCGGGCGGGGAGAGCGCGGAGTTGCGTGGGTGCCCGGGATGCTCGATTTAACGATTACGCTGCCGAACCGAACCCTTGACCGAGAAACATTTTTCCCGTTTCTGGTCAATTGCCAAATTGTTCATAACACACGCCCAGATCATGCCCGGTTATCGTGTCGCTTGAACCACATAAAGGTGGCAGCATCTGGAAGCATGAAGCGAGGACAGTATGCCGATTACTTCCCATCTGTTTGAAGCCTATCTCAAGTGTCCAACCAAATGCTTCCTGCGATCACTCGGTGAAACAGGAACCGAAAATAGGTACGCGAACTGGGTCAAGGCACAATACCTTTCCTACTCCTCCGAGGGAATCAAACAACTTGTGAAGAGCTTCGCAGAGGACGAGGTCATTACCGGAACAATCGACTTGGAGGAGACGCGGTCGCCCAAATGGCGTCTATCTATACAGACCATGGCGCGCGCACACAATCTGGAATCGATTATTCATGCAGTGGAGCGCTTGACGTCAGATGGGGGAGATAAATCGGAGTCACTCATCCCGATTAGATTCATCAACACAAATAAAGTGCACAAACACGACAAACTCTTATTAGCGTTCGATGCGCTTGCGTTATCCCAAATGCTGGGTCGCGAAATCGGCGTGGGCAACATTATCTGCGGCGACGACCACGCCAGGCTTACAGTCAACCCCGGCGCGTTGGCGAGTGAGGTGAGCACAGTGACAGAGAAGATCGACACTCTCCTCTCCAGCAATTCGCCGCCGGAACTGATTCTCAACCGTCACTGTCCAGAGTGCGAGTTTAAACACCAATGTGGGCAAAAAGCGCTTGAGATCGACGACCTCAGCTTACTCTCAGGCATCACCGAGACTGAACGCAATGGCCATCGCAGCAAAGGGATATTCACCGTTAAGCAGCTTTCCTACACGTTCAGATCACGCAGCCCACGCAAGAGAGCAAAGAATCCTGCATACCGCACTACTTTGCGCTGCAGGCACTCGCCGTCCGAGAGAACACTGTTTATATCCACGGGACCCCCAGTTTTCCTAAGTCAGAAACCCAAATATATCTGGACATCGAGGGACTGCCTGATAGTGAGTCGTACTACCTCATCGGCGCTTTGGTGGTGTCCGAGGGAAAAGAATCTTTTCACTCGTTTTGGGCAGACGACAAATCAGAAGAACCGAACATCTTCTCCGCGTTTGTGGAAGCAGTCTCCCAGCTGTCTGATTTTCGCATTCTGCATTTTGGGGCTTATGAAACAGTCGCCATGAAACGGATGAAGGCGAGATTACCAGAGTTCTTCCACACGAAGATAGATAGGATCCTCGAACGAGCAACCAACGTGCTGTCGGTCATACATCAGCACATCTATTTCCCGGTTTACTCGAACGGCCTTAAAGATATCGGACGTTTTCTGGGTTTTGAGTGGACCAGTAAAGACGCCACGGGGCTGGAGGCTATAGTCTGGAGAAACATCTGGAACACAGCCAAAGCCTCCGATATAAAAACACAATTGCTTCAATACAATCAAGACGATTGCCGTGCATTGAAGCAGGTCGTTGAGTCTATCGGCAGGCTGCTCGCCTCGAACGTGCCAATGGCGCCGGGCGAGGGGCTAGGGGCGGTAGTCCATACAAGCGATTTGAAACAAAAGAGGACTGACCGAACCCCAAACTGTCATGAAATTGTAATGGTTCGCTACTGGACCGAACCGCTAGGCGGGATCTGATGCGGCTTCTGCGTGGATACATGATCTTCGCGGAGGCCTTCTAGCTTGTGAATCGCGTCCCTTCGGTATTCATCGATGGCGCGGGCGTAGGTGCTGAGGATACTCGTGCTGGAGTGCCCTATAATCTGCGCCACGAACACTGGCGATACCCCTGCCTGCGTCAATCTTGAGGCCAGGGTGTGACGCAAGTCGTACAACCAGAAATATTGGAGGCCGGCATCCTTCAGCGCTTTTGCCCAGCTTCTGCGCAGATCCTTGAGCGGCTTCGATGGGTCGTGCATGTTCGGGAATACATAAGAAGAGAATTCCGGACCGAGGAGGCTTCGCCAGCGCAAGAGCTCGGTCTTGCACCTATCCGAGATGGGAATAGTACGCTCTCCGGCCCGAGTTTTGGATTCACGCACGCGGATCATGTCGTTAACGAGGTCGACGTCGCTCCAAAGCACCGACAATGCTTCTCGCCGCGACCGCATACCAGTCTCAAGAATTAGGACGGCCAAGGCGCGAATGTGAGGTGCTGCGGCGGCGAGCACCCGATCCTCTTCTTCAAAGGTGAGAATGTGCGGGCGCCGTCGCAGCTTGCGTTCTTCGAGGAACTCCACATCTCGAAACGGACTGTCGTTGATCAACATCTTGCGTTCCGCTAACTTCATCATCCGATGGAGCACCGCAAGGTCACGGTTTATGGTCGCGGTGCGCACACCCTGTGCCAGCCGCCTTTCCTTGAAGTCTTCGATCACGTCTCCTGTGATGTCCGAAAGCTTCACATTGCCGAAGCATTCCACTAGACTGCGGACTGACGATCTGTATCGCTTCTGGGTGTTCGGATGTTGAACTGTCAACAAAAAACTGCTCGTGTACGGACGCGAGTACAGAATACGCGTTGCAAGCCATGGCGCTTGACCCGCTGCCACGATGTCCACTTCCCAGAAGCCGACTCCTAGGTACTAATCCTGCCGTGGAGGCCACATACTTCCGGCGGCGCTCACCACAGTGAAGGTGGCGCAACTCCCTGCGAACGGAGTGCTGGGCCGCAGACTTAGATAGCGCCAGCTCTAGCCTATTGACAATTCTCCGTCTCCATCTAAAATGCGGACACCTTCCGCACCGGAAACTGGGACAGTTTCTTCATCGCGAAAGTGGGTTTCGTTCTGTGGTTCTGTCAAGGTGGGGCGATACGAGAAATTTGATCGCTGCGGTCTTCAGAAAATGGCGAAACCCATGCAAATTGACTCTCACACTACGTTCGGGCAACCCCAGTCAGTTGAAGCCTTTGAGATAGAACTTCTTGCTGGTTCCTGGCATGAGGCCACCTGGCTGGATCCTGTGCTCAATCGAGTAACCGGGCGGGTTCGAAGCATGTGCACAGGATGCGCACCACTGGAACAGGAAATTGCCCATGCAACGGCGGCCTCCGGCAAGAGGATCCGCGCCGGTTTGTTACTGTCCTGGTGTGCGGTTACTTCGGGCGATACAGATTTGGATGAAACGGCTGAACGCGCCGCCGCTGCAATCGAGCTTATTCACGAGGCGTCTCTGATTCATGATGACGTGTGTGACAGTTCGTTCTCGCGACGCGGTAGGCGTTCTGTGGCTGCTCGTTTTGACGTTCGGCGTGCCGCCCTAGCCGGGGCGGCGATGGCGGGACGAGGAGTCGCGGAGTTGGCTGCAGTTTGCGAAGGTAAGCGCATTAGGCTTGATCTTGAAGATCTTCGAGACCTAACAGAAGGACAAATCTTCGAAAGCTTGGCGACCCGCACACCGCGCTTTGCTGGGATGCATCCTTATTGGAAGATTGTCCATTCGAAAACAGGCTCTCTATTTCGATTCGCCTGCCATCTGGGGGCAAGGCTCGGCGTTCGTCACGGCGACGGGTTTGACTTAAAGGCTCCATTGCTCTTTGCGGACTGTCTGGCAGCGGCCTTCCAGGTTTTGGACGACGTGCTCGACATTGAGGCTGACCCAGTTCTCAAGCCGGGCAGGAGCGACATTGCGCGGGGTATACCGACCTGGCCGATCCTGGAGTGGATTGTTTCTGCTCCATCGCCCCAGAAAGCGTGGGAACTCTTGAGGCAGCCGCACAAGAGCTCTCTGCAAATCCAACAACTTTATTCTGAGATCGTGGGGAGCGGCTCGATCAAGAAAGCGCGTTCCCTGGTTCGAGTGCAGCTGGAAAAGGCTCGGGAAATCCTCTCTGCATATCACTCAGGCGAAGCGATAGAGGGCCTGAACCAGTTGCTCTCTTTCCTTGCTATGCGATAGAGGCCTCAGAGATGAGTATGATCTCAAGTTTTCTAACTCCCGTGATCCGGATTGCCCGAGTTTGCCGTGTCCTTCTCAGACTTCGCCGGCCGGCTGACCTAGGAAGGATGAAGCGAGCTGAGAAGCCATGCGAATTTGCCGAGATGGCTATGATGGCTTCTGGACGACACCTCGCTTTGGCGGCTGCCCTTTTGCCTGATGAAAGCAGGACTGAGGGAATGATTGGTTTCCTGCTCTGCCGAGTGCTGGATGCCTATGAGGATCTTTCACCCTCGCCCGAGTACGCGATATCCGGGCTTCGGCGATCGGTACAATTTCTGGCGGCAGTGGAGGAGACTCGACCGCCCGAAGCAGAGTTGGAACCTCGCAGTCAATCGGATGAGGTGGAGTGCCTCTTGGCGTCAAAAATAGAATGGCTGCGCTCCTTGCTCCTTGATCTTCCCCCGCTCGCACAGGCCAGGTTGCTGCGGTTAGTGTCGCGCATGGCTGCCGTGATGGAAATCTCAGTAAGAGAGCGCTCTGTGGGCCGAGCGCCCGACTTCAACATCTATTGCGACGGCGTGCTGGGCGATGCTATTGGCTACTCATTTCGCCTTCTCACCCAACAAGAACCTTATGATAACGGCAAAAGAGCGGCGGGAAGGCTCCTTCATATTGCGAACAATCTCCGCGATCTCGAGAGAGACCGAACCTGGGAGCGCAGCCCAACAGAACTTACTGCGGAACAGATCCGCAATGAATTGATCTTGCAGGCGGTCAAAGAGACGCCGCATGTTCCGCAACTTCTGTTTAGCGCGCACTTTCCTGCGTATAGCGGCTCGCGGGGAGCACTCGCTGTCATCGTCGCGACCACGGCAAGCTTCTATCTGAGACAAGTCCGCAGCTTCGTTCCCCGGCCTTTTCCGCAACCGGTTTGGATTGGCCTTACCTGTAGTCTGAGTGAAAGCGCTTATCGCAGATTCATTGGACGCCTCCAAGCTACGATCATCGACGCTTTTTCTCTGGTAGAGCCATCAGAACTTGCACATGGTTCGAAGCGCGCAAAGTCAAGGCCGTTAAGGATGCGAACGGCCTACAATCAGCAGGTATTCGAATATCAGCTGGCCCTCCGATACCCCAGCCGCATCGGCGCGGAGGCGCTGGGGGCTGCCGCCTGTCTTCTGCACTTCGATCTGGACATCTTGCACTCGCTTCCGCGTATCTCACTCGGCAAAGACATGAATGACAGCGCTGCCGGGCCGAAACTGGTAGCGGGTGACTTATTTGCCATATCCGCAGCATCGGGACTATCGGTGCTGGGGAACGACGTGATCCGCCAGTTTGGCGAGCTCATCGTGAGACTGGCTCTGCACTCTGCCCTCTCCGACAGGGAGGGCGATTGCAATGGTGAAATAGCTGCTTTTCTGTCGCTGGTGGCAAGCCGAGGTGCGGGCATTGGCTCGAAATCGGCGGAACGGCTGGCTGCCCGACACCGCAGGATTTCCCAACGGCTTTACGCGTCCGATCGGGAATCTTTCTGGAATCGGAGATTCTTTCGATTTACCCGCTCAGTCAGCCAGGAGGCTACATCATGAAGGCTTCAACGCCGGCTCTGGCCCGCGCAGAACGTTTCCTCGAGAGAACACTCAGACTTGAGCACGGGGCCAACTTGTTCCCGCTCATCCATGTGTTTTTCTACTACACCTTTTTCCTCGTGCTAGTCGTGCCAGGCTTCATCCAGTCCCTTTTCTTAGAGATTCCTCTCTGGATCCTACTGGTGTTGTTGAACTATTCCTTGACTATAGGAATCATGCACATGCATTCTCATCGCCCGCTGTTTACTTCGGCGCGACATAATCGGCTGCTTGAATTTCTACTTTGCGTTCCGAGTTGCGTTTCCTTCCCTGTGGTCAAGTACGCCCATACTTACATCCACCATACCTTTGACAATGGCCCGAAGGATTTTACTTCCACCCATGGATATGAGTCGGGCTGGAAAGCAGTCTGGTACTGGGTCCGCTACTCCTGGCTGGTGACAGGCAAGACCGGGCAGGGGTTGTTTGCCCGCGATGCCCATCCGTACTGGCGAAACCTGCGGCCACAATACGTTCGCGACAGCCTGATAACAATATTTCTATTCTGCGTTTGTTTTTTCCTGAATCCCAAGGGAATGCTGTGGGTTTATCTGTTCCCGATGGTCGTGACTCACGTGAGTTGCGGATACTTCGCCTGGGTGACGCATGCTCCTGCGAAAGAGGGCCTGCTCAACGGCTCTGTCAATACGGTGAATAATGTCATGGGCTTATTCATCCACAATCAGGGATACCATGCGGTTCACCATCGCTATCCAGCAATTCATTGGACAGATATCCCTGGCAAGCTGGAGTTGATGCTCCAAGTCGGAGATCTTTATATCGTTCCGTACTGGGTGGTTCTCCCCTCGGCTGTGCGCATACTTCATCCCGTCGCGTTTGTGAATGACAGATTTGGAAAAGATTGGAAAAGCCGTTACCAAAAGCGTGAAGGGGTAATCAGGCTCCGTTCTCTGCCATATTTTGCCTGGATCTGAGCCCATGATTGGCGGTTCGGAAATCTTGGGAGGCGGATATTCTTAAGCGCATGAGACCAACCCGGGTACTTCGGACCGCAATCGGGAAATGGCGCGGAACCTCGCATCTTATGCGCGTCTTCTGCAGCGCATCTCGAACCCGCTCACGCCTGGTTTATGAAGCGCTGGGCGACAGCAACCTGATGTGCGACAGGAGCCTGTACATCAACTTGGGCTACTGGGAACGAGCTCGAGACCTGGACCAAGCGTGCGAGGATCTGGCTGAGCAGCTTGGCATCGCTGCCGGACTTGCACCAGAAGACTTCGTGCTGGATGCCGGATGTGGCTTCGGGGATCAGGACATCTTCTGGATTAAACGATTCGGGCCCCGTGAAATTACAGCCATTAACATTACTCCCTCTCAGATCGAGGTTGCGCGATCGCGATCGCCCTGGCCGGATCGCATCCATTTTGTGACTGGGGATGCAACCACTCTAACTTTTCCCTCCAACAGCTTTGATAAAGTTCTTGCGCTGGAATCCGCCTTTCATTTTGTCAGCCGGGAAACCTTCCTTCGTCAGGCATTCCGGGTGTTGCGTAGCGGTGGCATGCTGGCGGCCGCCGACCTGATTCGAAAGGACTCTGCGGCCCGCCGGAGTTTTCCCCGGCGCCTGGGCGTGCAGCTTGGGACGCGAGCATGGCAGATTCCGATACAAAACTTATACGGGGCCGCACGCTACAGGGATATTTTGCGGAAGTGCGGTTATGAAGAAATCAACATGCATTGCATCTCCCAGCATGTGTTCGAGCCATTTACAGCGTTCCTGCGTCCCCGGCTTAATGAACCACCGTTTCGCGAAAGATTTCATCCAATGGTTCTAGCCGCAGCCAAACTCCAGATTGACTTGGGATTCCTGCGCGAACTGGACTATGTCCTGGTGAGCGCCAGAAAACCGTGAGCCCGTCTTGCTGCGTTCCTAGACGGGCGGTTTACGCTGCATCCACCACACAAACATGCTGGTATTGCAGTATCCGTCCGATCGGCCGCGTCGGCGGAAGATCGATCGACTGTTGAGGGTCCAGCAAGCAGAGCTTTCCGTTGACCCGTCGCAACGCAGCTACCTCCCGCCGGGCTGCAAGTTCGATGAAAGTTTCGCGACTGATTTCCGTGACCCCAATACCCCGGGCAAGAGCTCTCTCTGTGTAGCGAAACATCATCATTTCCATGTAATCGTGTAACGCTCCAATGACCGGATTCACTTCATATTGGTTACCAGGTCCGCGGTCGAAGGCCGCTTGCTCGCTCTCCAGAACGGCCGTGTCTTGACGGAATGCTCGGGCCATCGCTCGGGCGACGAAAGGACTCCACAGTTTTCGGGAGATGCGCAGACCCAACTTTGATGGGAATGAGACTAGCCACCAAATTCTGATTTCCGTTCCATCGGCGGATATGGGTGTTGACAGAGCGTGAATGACCGGCAGTCCGGAGAAATCGAGGCAGACGATATTTTGGTCCAGTCGCAGGTCGATACGCCCGGCACGGGGACGATTGAGAATAGTCCTCAACGTCGCGGAGTAGCCCGCGCTAAAAATTCCGCCGTCATGTCCACAATGCTCCAGAGCGTGGACCTTGAAGAAGAGCGGCATGCCCGCGTGCAGATGGTCGTGAAACAAGTCCAGCCCGTTATCAAGAGCAAAGCTCCAATGAGTTCTTACGTCGGCGCTGAGAAGAATATCGATACTTTCAGAAGTGGCATAGGGCGCTACTCGAGGCAAAGGTGTGGTTTCTGCGGCAGCCCTTTCACCGACAAACACCCACACGAGACCATATGCCTCACAAACGGCGTAGGCCCGGGCTCGCAGCTCAAGCGCACCCATTCCCGGTGCATCGCAAACTCTGCCATCCCTGTCGAGTCGCCAGCCGTGATAACTGCATTGAACCTGATTTTGATTTACCTTGCCCAAAGACAGGTTCACACCCCGATGCGGACATCTGTCCTCAAGAACGCCAAGAGTGCCGTCCTGTCCGCGGTACACAACAATTTGCCGGCCCAGGAGCTTAGCCGTCTTGATTTGTCCAGGAGTGATGGCTTTGGAACGTAGCAAGGCCACCCACACATCAATAGGATACGGGATATAGCGAATCCCTCTTGCAACCAGGAATGGTTCTCGCAGACCTGAGTCCGACGAGCTCAAAATTCCTCCATTCATCCCGCATGAGGATAGCTTCGCGCTTGCGATGTCGCAAGGGAAAAGGCTGAGTAGATTCGCAGGCCGCTAATTACAGCAAGATGATCGATAGGTTGGAATGGTAATGAATTGGGTGCATAATTGGCGCCAGTGATTCAACTAAGAGACGTTTCGAAGACATTCGGCAGAAAAAACCCTGTTACCGCCTTGTCGGGGATTAGCCTGAACATTGAAAAGGGCGAGACGGTCTCCATTGTTGGCCCTTCCGGTTCAGGCAAATCAACCTTACTAAACCTGATCGGCACGCTGGACCAGGCCAGTACGGGGGAGATTCATATCGATGGCCATTCGCTCAGCACATTAACGGATGATGATCTGACGCGCTTGAGGAGGGACAAGATCGGCTTTGTCTTCCAGTTTTTTAATCTTCTTCCCACTCTGAACACTCTACAAAACGTATGTATCCCCTTACACCTGCGGGGATGGTCCCAAACCAAAGCCGAAGCCCGAGCGAGGGAGTTGCTGTGCCTCGTTCAACTGGAGAGGAAGGAAGAGCGTCTGCCCGACGAACTATCCGGTGGAGAGCTACAACGAGTCGCAATCGCCCGGGCACTGTCTGTTTATCCTCCGGTTGTATTGGCCGACGAGCCAACGGGAAACCTGGATACACAAACCGGCAGAGAGATAGCGGAAGTCATCTATGATTTGCCCAGGAAGCTCGGCACGACCATTTTGATTGTCACCCACAATGAAGAGGTGGCACAAGGATGCGCCCGGAACGTCGCCTTGCGTGACGGCCGAATTGTCGAGGACCGCTTCCGGTGAATCTTATCCGACTCATCAGTTGGCCAAGTGCGCGCCGGCATTTGCTGCGATGGATGCTGACTGCGAGTGGCATTGTCCTGGGGGTGGCTGTGCTGGTAGCTATTCAGGCAGCTAATACAACCGTGGTTCGCTCATTCAGCCAGACCGTGGATCGCATAGCTGGCCCGACTCAGCTCCAGGTATTTGGAGCCAGCACCGGCGGCGTCCGGGAAGATGTTCTCGAGAGCGTCCGGCAAGGCTCTATCGTGCAAGCGGCGGCGCCGATCATTGAGGAATTTGCAGCTCTTGACAGGCACGGAAAAGACAGCCTGTTGATTCTCGGAGTCGATATACTCGGAGACTCCGATCTGCGGGAATACGACGTCGAAAGCAACGACAATGAAGCTGCCGCCGACTTGCTCACGTTTCTGGCGCAGCCAGACTCCTTGATTATTACCAGCGAATATGCTGAGCAAAACCATCTGACGCTGGATAGCCAGATTTGGCTTTCTACCGCCGAGGGTTTAAAGCCGTTCACAGTGGCCGGCACAATGCGCACTGGAGGACTCAGCAGCGTCTTCGGAGGCCGGCTGGCGTTGGTCGATATTTATGCCGCGCAGAAGATGTTCGGCCGAGGCCGCTCCTTTGACCGTATTGATGTCGTATTAAGACCAGGGTGCAGCGTCAAGGATGGCCAGGCGCAGTTGGCGCGGATGCTCGGTCCGGGGTTCCGAGTCGAACGTCCCGTCGCTCGGGCGCAGGAATTTGAATCTCTGCTCTCCGCGTATTCCAGGAGCATGATTCTGGTCAGCATTTTTGCTCTTATGGTGGGCGTATTCATTATTTACAATTCGTTCAGCACCGCGGTTGCCCAGCGACGTTTTGAGATCGGGGTTCTCCGCGTTCTCGGGGCGACACGCGGCCAGATCCGCGCGCTGTTCCTGATCGAGAGCATAGTCGTGGGCCTTCTCGGCTCCGCTGTGGGGATTCTTGGCGGTCTTCTTCTTGCCCAAGGATCGCTGAAATATATCTCCACTTTTCTCGAAACTGTGTACGGGTTTTCCAGCGCAGCGAAGGGAATCATTGTCAGTCCAGCGCTTCTGGTAAGCGCGCTCGGAATCGGGGTATTCACAAGTGCTATCGCCGCAATCTTGCCCGCCCAAGCCGCAGCGTTTGTCGACCCGGTGCACGCCTTGAAGCGAGGCAAGATAGACACGCTCTCGATCGAGGAACACTGGATTAGACGCGTCGCGGCCATCACCATGCTGATGATTTCAGTGGCCTGCACTTGGCGGGGCCGCAGTCCCGCGACGTTTTACGCGGGTTATGCCCTCTCTCTTCTTGCTGCGGTCTTGCTTACACCAAGCCTCGTGAGCTGGTCCATAAGTCTGCTGCGGGGGCCTGCACTGTGGCTCCGTCCACTGGAAGGTACTTTAGCGATAGACAGCCTGTCGCGAGCTCCGCGCCGCACCTCGGCAACGGTCAGTGCGCTGATGCTGTCGCTGGCGATGGTCATTACCCTTGGGGGTGTTTCCCGCGCAGCTTATGTTTCGGTCCGGAACTGGATGCGTGTCGCACTCAATCCGGATCTGCTCGTTTCTTCCACCGAAAATGTCACGTCGCCCAGGTTTCTTTTTCCACCGTCGATGGAGCCAGCACTAGCCGGAATGCCGGGAGTGGTAGATGTCCAAGGCGTAAGAACAGTGCACATTTCAGTTGCAGGTGGTCGACGCACCCTGATCGCCGCCGACTTAGCCAATCTTGCCAGGCATGGCACACTGGAAGTCGCAGAGGGAAGTGCTGAACAGATGTCGCAACTCGCGTCTCAAGGCAAGGGCGTAATCATCTCGGAGAATCTTTCCACCTTACAAAATCTCCACTTGAACAATTCGCTTGAAATTCCGACTCCCAGTGGGCTTCTGCGTCTGCCTATTGTTGGAGTGGTACAGGACTATACAAGCCAGGAAGGCAGCTTGTGGATTGATCGAACCGTCTTTCGGCGATGCTGGAAGAGCGATGAGGTGGACCTGTTTCGCGTTTATCTGCGGCCGTTGGCATCTTCAGACGGTGTAAAGCGCAACATTCTGGAAAAGTTCCAAGGCCAGCGTCAGGTTTTTGTCTTCACCAACCGCGAATTGAAGAGCTATGTCCTGCGGATGGTGAACCAGTGGTTTGGGACAACATACCTTCCAGTCCTTATCGCAGTTCTCGTGGCCCTGCTCGGCGTTGCCAACACGCTGATTGTATCCGTGACGGACCGCAGGCGTGAGCTGGCGGTGCTGCGGTCAATCGGCGGCCTGCGCAGTCAAATCAGGAGAGTCGTTTCCGCCGAGGCGCTGCTGATTGCCCTGGTTGGCTTAGTCCTCGGCCTTGCGCTGGGTGCGGCGAATATCTACTACGCCTTGGAGATTGCCCGACGTCAGGTCACAGGTGTACGCCTCTCATATCAATTTCCCTGGAAAGTAACGCTGCTGTTGTCACCGGCAATCCTTTTGGTCGCCTGGATTTCGGCGATATGGCCGGCACTTCTCGCCGTTAGGGGCTCTCTCGTGGAAGGCTTGGGGTATGAGTAGGAGCTTTCTGTCGTTGGTTGTAGTTTTGGCCTGTCTTGTGGCCTGGGTGTCGGCTGAGCAAAACGCGCAACAGATCATTGAAGAATCGCAGCGTCGTACCCATGCTATCTCAGTACGTTACGAAGGGCGCTTGCAAGTGACCAATTCGCGAGGCAAAACTTCGGAGAAACGATGGCAACTTCAGCGGATTGCCTTCCACAGCACCGGAAAGACGATGGTTCGCTTTACGGATCCTCCGAAGATAAAAGGGATGGTGTTCTTGATGATCAACCGTCCTCAGCACGCGCCCGATGGATGGATGTGGATACCTGCAGCTGGACGCGAGCGCCGAATCCAGCTGCAGGACCGCCATGCTCGTTTCCTTGATACCGATTTTAACGTTGATGATCTGGAGGAACAGGACCTTGGCGAGTATAACAATGAACTGATCGGAGATGCAGTCGTGGACGGCGCGCCTTGTTGGATCATCCGGGCCGTTCCAAGAACCAACCAAGTCTCCCCATATACCTCCTTGCTCCTGTACATACGGCGCAAGGATTACGCTATCGCGCAACTCGAAAACTACATAGGTAAAGACGTCGTCAGGAGAATGAGATTCGAGGACATCAAGGACATCCAGGGTATTCCGACTCCGGGCGTCATCGAAGCGGCTGACCTGCGGCGGCACAGTCGGACGACTCTGATCTTGGACAATCTTCAATACAACGTCCCGATGCCAGAGCGAGACTTCAGCATGGAAGCTATCAGAAATAGCAACTAAAATCGCTGTTGTGTTCCGAGGCAAGCGCGAGGTGCGATTCGACGAGTTTTAGCTCCACAAGAACACCATGCGTTTCGGCACCCTCCACGCCACAGCGGCCCGAAATTTGGCTGTTTTAGGCTGGTGCTCGTTGTGCCGCTCGGGCGACTTCGGTCCGACACTCTGACGATCCCCGAGAGCAACCTGGTTCTCCGATTTGTCGGCTACCCAGGATTTGGCGATCACGGTCGTTGGTAATTAAACAGAATCCTCCTCAGGCGCGCTCGCCACTCCCGGTCCTATATTAGCGCTCATCGACATAACAGACAGTACCTGCTGCTTGCTTTACCGATCTCCAACTCAATCCGAACCACAAAATGAGAAGGACAACTCAGGTTCTCGCCTACATTGATTTTGTCTGCCCTGCGGTCAGTGTGGCGTTGGAGTTTGAGCAAGTCAAGGAGTGGCAGCCCCCCTCTCCGCCATTACCTTAGTTATCTGGCACTTGCAAGCTGGTGATACCTACACTTGATACGGTTTTCAAGGAAGGGGTCACCGGATGCACCGCGAAGTCAATCTCACCAAAAGAGTCCAAACGCTGCAAGGAATGCGGTATTGCCCTGTTGTGCTGTCGGCCAATGGCCGGGTCAAAGCCCGAGACCCCAGACAGAGCTGGAGCACTCCGGCATTGCCGACCAAGCAAGCAGACTCGCAACTCCGGCGCGCCAATGCGTGCTCCTCTGGTCAGGAATCCATCCATCCAACGTGGCTCACCGGCAAGTAGTTCTCGCAGAAGATTCAGCCGCCACTTCGAACACTGCGACATCTGAATTCGATCAGGCATTAGGAGTATCCCGGTTGTATGCGAGCCGGATTCGCCAAGGGTACCGCCCGCATCCCAGGCACTTGAACGCGCTGGCGGAACTGCTGAGCATTAATGATGCAGTATGAGCATTAGAAATTACACACCCGCTATTCCCCCTGCGTGAATTGGATTGGCCCCTTGCTTGTCCTCGCCGAATCATCAGTCCCCTGCAAAACTTGCCGAGCCGTAGAGGATTGCCATTGAGCATCGAGCATCACGTGAGAGCAGGATTCCTGCCGCTTGGATCGAATCTGGCAGCTTGCTAGACTTGGCGAACTGGTAGTTTTAACAGTATCCTCGGGATCGCGGACTCTTTCTATGATCGGGCTTATAGTTGATGCCAGACAAGGCCGAATCTCCTTCATCCGCTCACTTGGATGTTCGATTCACGGGCAATAACAGGTTGAGGATTCACGGGTTGGTATAATGCGCCCCCTATCTTTGTTCCTCCTCTGTATTCTGCTGAGCCTGGTGGCGCTGCCCAGCGCCGGACAGAGTGTTTCATCCGAAATCCAGGGAACCGTGAAAGATCCTAGTGGTGCTGTTATAGTCGGCGCCAACGTCATCGCGACCAATCCGGAAACCGGTGTGGCGAGATCGACCGTGACTGATGGCAGTGGCAGCTATCATGTCGACGGCTTATCTGCAGGCAGTTATCAATTAAAGATCGAACACGCAGGTTTCAAGGTCAGGAAATTGACTGACATTATGCTACTGGTGAACCAGGCAGCCGTATTGGACGCGACCCTCGAAGTTGGCTCTACCAATGAAGAGTTCACGATTGTGGGAGAGACGCCTCTCGTTGAAACTACGAGGGCTCAGATGAGCAGTGTGGTCACCGCGACCGGCTTAAGCGAGCTTCCGCTAAACGGTCGTGACTTGTTCCAATTGACAGAGTTGCAGACCGGCGTTGCGCCATCGACCAATGGCGGATCAAGCCTCTGGACCGAAGGCAACATGTCCAAGGCTTCGGCACAGGGCACGCGACCCACCATGAACAATGTCACGCTCGATGGCGGCGACATCAACGATCCGGGCTACAACGTCCCCCCGGGTGGGCCCGCCGGGGCCCAGTTGGGAGTGGAGGCGGTTCGCGAGTTCCGCGTGATCCTGAACACCTACAGTGCAGAATACGGTCGTAACGGCGGCGCTAATGTCCAATTTGTGACCAAGTCGGGGACGAACAGCCTGCACGGTTCGGTCTTCGAGTTCTTCCGCAATGCTGCCCTCGACGCAGCGAATTACTTCGATACGCTCGGCAAGACCGCGTACGAACGCAACCAGTTCGGCGCCACGCTTGGAGGGCCGATCGTCAAGGATCAAACGTTCTTCTTTATCAACTACGAAGGGCTGCGCGAACGAAAAGGCATCACCACCAACATTTCCGTACCCGACGAGTACGCCCGCCAAGGATTGCTTCCTACGGTCAACGGCAGCGGCTTGGTGAACGTAGGGGTCAGTCCCACCAGCGCTCTCTTTATTGGTCTATATCCGCGTCCAAACGGGCCCGAACTCATTGAAGCCGGCTTCCCCAGCGGATTAGCGCTCTTTACCGGTTCAGAAGTGCAGACTGCACGGGAGGACTATGCAGTACTGCGGATCGATCAAACCATCGGGAACAAGGACCAGATCTTTGGCCGATACGTGTTCGATGACGGCGTGGGCATTTTTCCTTTTCAAAGTACGGCGATCCCTGGTTTTCCTGGCAAACGACCCATCCGCAATCAATATTTCATGCTCAGTTGGCAGAGGGCGATCACAAACCACCTGCTCAACGAAGCCAACTTCAACTTCAATCGCACTCGCTATCTCGCCGAAGTTGACAATACGTATCCTCTCTCAATCTCTCTGGTTCCAGGTCGGGCTCTGGGAGTGATTTCGATTGGAGGATTGCCCGCGCTGGGCAACAACCTGGTCTATCCCCTCGGTTCGACTTCAAATACGTTCGAGGGTATCGACAATCTGAGCTGGGAACATGAACGCCACAGCCTGAAGTTTGGGGTCGATGCCAAGCGGATTCAAATCAACGGTCCCTTCGACTTTGGCACCAATGGCGAGTATTCGTTCACCGGTTCAGCTGCGAGCATCACCAGTAATCCAACGTTCGAGTCGTTCCTCCGTGGCATCCCAGCCTTCTACATTGGAACCGATCCTGCGCTGAGCGATTCTGATCGTGGCTTTCGTCAGACCTATGTAGGCCTTTATGCGCAGGATGACTGGCATATCACTCCCCATCTGACTTTGAATCTAGGACTCCGTTGGGAGTATTCAAGCATTCCCACAGAAGCGGAAGGGCGCATCTCGAACTTTCACGACGTATTCAGGGACCAAGCCCCAACCGTGGGTCCTCTCTGGTCGGGTGTGCCCTGGGACCTGTGGTCGCCACGCTTCGGATTCGCGTGGAGCCCGTCTCGTGATGGCAAGACAGTCGTTCGTGGTGGGTTTGGGATTATGCGCGACCAGATTTGGTCGAACCTTTATTTCGACGTGCGTTTTTACCGGCCATTTTTCGGAGCACTTATCTCGGAATCTCCCAATTTTCTTGCACCACCATCCAGCATCACGGCTCTGGGCGGATCAACCTCGCCGGTCGGAGTTTTCGGGATTACCTTCAATCCGAAGTTTCCGTATTACGAGCAGTGGAGCCTCAATCTTCAGCACCAACTGGGACGTGAGACGGTGCTCCAGATTGCCTATGTCGGTTCCCATGGCTTGCACCTGCCGCGAGCGGGCGAAGCCAACCCCTATGAACCAACCCTGGGACACAACCTAAATCCCAACTTCGGCTCAACCCCTCAAATCGTCACCGATGCGACTTCGAGCTACAACTCGTTGCAAATCAGTGTTCAGAGGCAGTTCGTAAAAGGCCTGTCTTTCCAAGCATCGTACACGTACTCCCACTCGATCGATACGGCGAGCGGCGCTTTCCCCAGCGACTGGGTCTCAGAGCCTGGAGTATCGCAGAATTTTTTCGATCTGAACGCCGATCGCGGCAGTTCTGCTTTTGACCGACGCAATATGTTCATCGGCAATTTGCTTTATGACCTGCCGTTCGGACCTGGACAGCGCTGGGGCCGCGGTGAGCGAGGTGTCACTGGGAACCTAGTAGGTGGGTGGCGCGTGGGCATCATTGGCCAATTGCTGTCGGGCGTCCCGTTCACCCCAGTTCTCGGTTTCAATAACTCACTGACAGCTTCTTCGTTCCCGGCAGATCGCCCGGATATCAAATCTGGAGTGAATCCCTGCAATGCTGTGACCGGCAATGTCAACCAGTGGTTCGATCCGACTATCTTTACCCTGCCGAACACACCGAATGGCGCTGGCAATATCTTTGGCGATGCCGGCAGGAATAGCCTCTGCGGTCCGTCTCTCAAGGAGTTCGACTTTTCCCTGATCAAGCGTACGCAGCTGACTGAACGTATGAGCCTGGAATTTCGTGCAGAATTCTTTAACATCTTCAACCACCCCAACTTCGATGTTCCCGACAACACTCAGGGTCCTAACGGAACGGGAGGAAACGGGGACGCAAGCTTCATCGGAAGGGCAAGTGGCTGCAATCCGACAACCAACGCTCTTGGTTGCGGTATCCTTGCAGGCAATGCTGGTCGTATATTCAGTACCGTCACTAGTGCAAGGCAGATCCAGTTCGCGCTGAAGCTAATACTCTGAGAAACAAACCGATGACTTCACACTCGGATGCCCCCCCAACCAGATCTCTCGATGCGGCTTATCCGAGGCACCCACAAGTGGAGCGGGCACAGCAAAACCAGACCGATTCCTCGTATGTTGGCAGCGATGGAGTGCACCCGATTGTCTTCGGCGAGATGGCTCGGCTGATCGAGTCATTCGACTGGTTACGATCTCCTCTTGGTCCTTCAGCGCAGTGGCCGCAAAGTCTGAAGACGGCTCTGAACATCTGCCTGCGCTCGCGTTTCCAACTCGCCATGTTTTGGGGGCCGGAACTGGTTTTCCTTTACAACGACGCAGAGCGCGAAGTAATCGGTTCCTTGCATCCCCATGCCCTCGGGAAACCTGCACGCGAAGTTCTGGTGGACATGTGGGAGACGGTTGGACCGATGTTGCACGAGGTACTCAAAAGTGGCGAGGCGACCTGGTCGGTCGACCAGCCACTGATGATCGATCGTTATGGATTGGTGGAAGAAGCATTTTTCACATGGTCGTATAGCCCCATTCCGGACGACGATGGAGAGATCGGTGGTGTGCTGCTGGTAACAGCGGAAACCACCCAAAGAGTCTTGGCCGAGCGGCGGCTGCGAACATTAACAGAAATGGCAGCCGAAATTGCTGGGCTGCATTCCACACAGCAAGCGTGCGCTACTGCCATCGAGATCCTGGGTCAAAATCCGGCAGACATTCCGTGCGCCATGCTGTACCTGCTGGATGCAACAGGCTCGGCCAGTCTGTGTGCATCGACTGGCATCAGTGCCCCTCCCCACGAACGATTCGCGCTGGATGATGTCATCCGGCAGCGAGGAGTCATTCAGCTAGATAACCTTGCTTGTTTCTTCGACGCCGAGGTCGTGGGCAAGTTGCCAAAATCTGGGATCATTCTCCCCATTCTGGAGTCTGATTTTGAAAACCTGGTGGGCTTTCTCGTTGCCGGCGTGAGCGATCACCGTAGGCTTGACACCGCTTATCGCAACTTCTTCGATTTGGTTGCGGCTCGAATCGGAGCGACAATTGCTTCCACTCGTGCTCGCGAACAGGAGCGCGCCCGACTCAATGCAATTGCCGAACTTGATCGTGCAAAGACCGCATTCTTCACCAATATCAGCCACGAATTCCGCACGCCTCTAACTCTAATCCTGGGTGTTGTGGATGACGTGCTCGCGAAAACAAGCCCCGACGTGCGCGATTCCAGGTACGAAGAACTGTCTGCCGTCCGTCGCAACGGTGTGCGCCTGTTGAGGCTCGTCAACGCGCTCTTGGACTTCTCCGGAGTAGAGGCGGGGCGTGTCCGCGCAACCTACCGGCCCACTGATCTGGCAGCTTTCACAAAAGAATTGGCTGGCAGCTTCCGATCAATCATGGAGAAGGCACATCTGACCTTCCATGTCGAATCGAATGCTCTGCCCGAGCCGGTCTATGTGGACCCCGAAATGTGGGAAAGGATCGTTCTCAATCTTCTGTCCAATGCATTCAAATTCACATTTCAGGGCGAAGTCGGGGTGGAGCTGAGCTGCGTCGAGAATTGTGCTCAATTGATGGTGAAGGACACGGGAATCGGGATTCAGCCGGAGGAACTCCCGCTCATCTTTGAGCGCTTTCATCGCGTAGAAGATGCACGAGGGCGTACGCAGGAAGGTACCGGCATCGGCCTGGCCTTGGTGCAGGAATTGGTCAAGCTGCATGGCGGTTCCATACGAGCGGAAAGCGTCCCGGGCAAAGGCACTACCTTTGTTGTGTCAATTCCTTTGGGCAAGATACATCTGCCTTCCGACCGCGTTCGCGAGGATCGTGACCAGGCCCCTGAGGGTCTCGCTACGAGTGGGTACGCTGAGGAAGCGCAGCGCTGGCTGCTAGGTATCGAGAGTATGGATGCCTCCTCTCAGTTCAAAATGCCTGTGCCATCGCCGATTGGGGATCGACCCGTCATTCTAGTAGCGGACGACAACGCGGATATGCGCGATTACTTGCAGTCGCTGCTCAACGACCGCTACACGGTTGAAACGGTACAGGATGGCGAGCAGGCGCTGGCCGCGATAGAACGCAGGAAACCCGCTCTCGTCCTAGCCGATGTGATGATGCCGCGCCTGAACGGAATTGGCCTCCTACGAAGACTTCGAGCCGATCCAGAGACTCAGTCCATTCCCGTCATCATGGTTTCCGCCCGCGCCGGTAAAGATGAAATCGTCGAGGGCATGGAGCACGGCGCGGACGATTACCTGGCAAAACCGTTCAATTCCCGAGAACTCCTCGCACGTGTACAGTCGCACATCGGATTAGCTCGCATCCGGCGTGAAGCGGCAGAGCGTGAGCGGAAGCTGAGAGCTGAAGCCGATTCACAACGTGCGCTGCTGGAAACTGTGTTAAACCAAATGCCCGCCGGAGTCGTCATCGCCGAAGCCCCCTCCGGCGAAGTAGTGCTCGCCAACAATCAGGCAAAGCAGATATTGCAACGCTCTGTTGGAGAGCTCCGCAGTGTTGAAGAATATTCTCAATACCAGATTTTCCGGCTGGACGGGCGAGCCTACAACACACTAGAACAACCTCTTGCCCGCTCAATTCTGCACGGGGAAGTTGTGATGGGCGAAGAATTAAGATACCTGCGTCCGGATGGTACATTTCGCGTGCTGTTCACAAACGCAGCGCCCGTCCGGGACGAATCAGGAGCCATTGTTGCGAGCGTCGTTACGTTTCAAGACATTACCGATCTGCGGCTCGCGCAGGAAGATTTGCTGCGCCAGAATAATGATGTCATTCATGATTTGGCGGGCAAACTGATCTCAGCACAGGAAGAGGAACGCAGGCGCATTGCCCGCGATCTGCATGACGATGTTGCCCAACGAATCGCCCTGCTCAGCAATAAAATGCAGATCTTACACCGGAGCCTCCCCACAGGAACCGCCGCAGCGGAAGAATTCTCCGACATCCTGAAGGAAATTGAGCAAGCCTCTGAGAACGTCCGGCTGATTTCTCATCAATTGCACAGTTCCAAGTTGATGCTCGGCTTGCCTCGCGCGCTGGCGGGCTATTGTCGCGAGTTTTCGCAACAACGGGGGATCAAAGTGGAATTCGCTCAATCGGGTTCCATTGTCCCTCTCCCCGAGCCAGTCCCCCTGGTCATGTTCCGCGTCTTGCAGGAGGCGCTTCACAACGTGGCCCGGCACAGCGGAGCAGCTCAGGTTGAGGTGTCTTTGTTTGCGGAGGGAGATGAAGTCAGACTCCGAATTAAAGATCGCGGAAAGGGCTTCGATCCAGTGCAACTCTCCGATGGGCTCGGTCTGGTTAGCATGCGCGAGCGCCTCCGACTTGTGGGGGGAAAGATTAAGATCTCCTCGGCGCCGGGGCTAGGCACCGAAATCGAAGCGGCGGCTCCCGTTAGGCCTCCTCATTCGAGCGCAAAGATACCTGCTTAGTGGGTTGGCGCGCGGGAAGGACCTGCAGATCGGAAGGAGGGCGTCTTGGTCAACCGGACTGCAGTCATGGTAGTCGATTTTTGAACCTTGGCGAAGTTTCGTCTCTGCCACGCCGCTGAAAGAACCCAACTTGCAGATCGTCTGCGCGGTCGCCGAATCAAGACTGCCGCGGTCACTCTGCGAATGGTAGTGTTGTGCGTCGAATGCGAATCAAGGGAACCCATGGCTGAACAGGTGCTGATTGAGGTCTGCGTCGATTCGGTTGCCTCCGCTATCGCATCCGAGCGCGGTGGAGCTCAACGGATTGAGCTGTGTAGCGATCTGCCGGAAGGCGGCGTGACTCCCAGTGTCGGGCTGCTTGGTGTGGTGCGCTCCAAACTTTCGATTGCCGTCCATCCCATCATCCGCCCGCGACCCGGCGATTTCTGCTACTCACAGGCGGAATTCGAGTGCATGTTGCGAGACATCGAAATCGCAAAGAGCGAAGGAGCGGACGGCGTTGTTCTTGGGCTACTCGAGCAGGAAGGAAACGTTGACATCCCGCGCACTCGGCAGTTAGTCGAACTGGCGCGGCCTCTTTCGGTCACCTTTCATCGCGCCTTCGACATATCGGCAGACCTGTTTCGGGCCCTCGAAGATGTCTGTGCGACAGGTTCGGACCGGCTCCTCACATCGGGTGGTGAGCAAGAGTGCATGCAGGGGGTGGACGCGGTTGCGCGGCTTGTTTCTGCCGCGCGTGGCCGCATCACAATCATGGCCGGTGGGAGGATCGGAATCCACAACGCTCGCACAATTATCGAGCGCACGGGGGTTGCAGAAATCCACGTGGGACTCGCTACACCTGCCAAAAGCCCAATGCTTCGGCGGAAACCCCGAGTATCACTCGGAAAGGCTCAAGGCCTCGAATACCAACGGACGCAAGTGTTGGAACAGAGTGTTCGCCAGTTGAGTCGAGCTATTTCATCTCCAGCAGAAGCGACGTTGAATTGAAAGTACTTTTGTATTTTAGATGTCGAAGCATCCTGAATCGGTGGATTTGCTAAGCCTCGGGCTCAGTCTTGGAGAGTCGAGCCGAAAAAGACTGGGGAAGAGTTGGCCACAATTCCGGCCCAGGAATGATCGGAAGTCAACGGGAACGGGGCGCAGTCTTATGTCTCGATTGACTGGCACAAGTGACAGTGGCGGAACTGCGCCCGTAACGCTTCACTGAGTACAAGATCGATGCATGGTCAGCCCAAGGTTGAGAGGGCTAGTCTGCCTGGCCTCTTCCGTGTGCAATCTTAAGTTCAACAGCTTTCTTCAAGCGGAAAGGGTTGACCTTCGGGCTCGGCTACCGCGTCGATAGCGCCAGCAGGCTGGGACAGAAGCGGCTTGAGCGCCGACTGGAACGAGCCACAGCCCGCAGAGCCCTGCGCGAATCCTCCGGCAGTAACTTTACGGGTGGTATGCTTTCTGTGATTCGAGATGAGGCTTATATGGTGAGGCTTATATGACGAATGGGTAACCAATGACCCAGCGCACCGTCCAGTTAGAGGAGGTCTGCAAGAATTACGGCAACGGCCAAGTCGTACATGCGCTCCGCGACATCGATCTCAGCGTCGCGCAGGGTGAAGGAGTGGCCGTTATGAGCCCTTCCGGCTCGGGCAAGTCCTCTTTGCTCAACTTGATATGCGGTTTGGACGATCCCACGAGCGGCACCGTCAGTGTTGCGGGGATAGTACTGTCGGACCTTAACGACGATCAACGCACTCGGATGCGCCGCGAGAAAACCGGGATGATCTTTCAGACCTTCAATCTTCTGCCTGCTTTGAGCGCCGTCGAGAACGCCGCCCTTCCGCTTCGCCTGCAGGGTATGCGCCGCAAAGAGGCGGAACACCGCGCAACCGCCAAGCTCGAACCTGTGGGGCTAAAGACTCGAATCACGCACCGCCCCGATGAGATGGCGGGCGGCGAACGCCAACGCTTTGCCATCGCTCGCCCCCTTATCTTTTCTCCTCCCCTTCTCCTGGGGGACGAACCAACCGGGAATCTCGATTCCGCTACGGGCGAAGAAATTCTCTCGCTGCTCGACGATCGTCACAAGGAATTCCAAGCGTGAAGACTGGCCATGATGCCGATCGCCGCCGATTCTGGTTGGCGATGTCGGGGTTTGTCCTGGCGGCTGCGCTGCTGCCCTTTTCCTACAAAGTCGAACGTCGCCTGGAGACAGTTGTTCACATCCAGGGTGGAGAATCCGAAAAAGTTGATCGGGAACTGGCGCAGCGTTTTCAGTCTCCGTACGCCCACCGCCTGGTTCTGGTGATCAGCGGTATTCCCGATCCGGATTCAGCCAAAGGCGCAGATGCATTGAGCTTCCTCACCGGTTCACTGCGTACTGTTCCAGGAGTGTCGGGCGCCGTCTCGAGTCTGGATTGGCCAGATGCCATGTTCACTGGGAACAATGGCGGGGCCTTGATCATCGTCGGGTTGGACCCGCACGATGAATCTGTCGAGGCGTTGGTCCCCGAACTAAGGGCAAGAGCAGACTGGATGGAAGGTCAGCTTAGGTCGCAATACCCCAATATCAAACTGGAGATTACGGGTGAAACACCACTGAACTTCGATCTTCGCAAGGTTAGTGCAGATGACGTCAACCATGCCGAGGAACGAGCGATGCCGGTAACTCTCTTGCTGCTGTTGCTGGCATTCGGCAGTCTTGTGGCCGCGCTACTGCCGCTGGGAGTTGGACTACTCTCAATCTCGATGGCGCTGGGTGCGGCGGCGCTACTCGCGCATTATCTGCAGCTGTCAATTCTGGTGCAGAATCTGGCGACGATGCTCGGCCTGGGCTTGGGCATCGACTATGCATTGCTGATGGTGAGTCGGGTTCGCGAGGCATTGGCCGATGGATATGATCCCGGTCCCGCTGCCGATATCGCGGGCGGGCAAGCGGGGCGGACGCTGGTCATCTCAGCCACGACGGTTGCCATCGGATTTTCAGCCCTGTTGACTGTGCCCATCAGCGAACTCCGGTCCATCGGCATAGCTGGCCTGCTGGTAACCGTTTTCAGTGTCATTCTGTGTACATTCATTCTGCCTTGGGTGCTTGGTCTGCTGGGACATCGCATCAATGCCCTCAGAGTGCGCCTTCCAGCCAGAAAAACGCGGGACAGCCTGGGCGCGGCCAGTGAGCGGTGGGTGCGGTGGGGCAGCGCCATAACCCGCCGCCCCTGGACGGCTCTGCTCGTGGCCGGGACTCCGCTACTGATCCTTGCGCTCCAGGCACGGAGAATTTCTCCGGGCATTCCTGACCATGACTCGCTCCCAGCCGCAGCCGGGTCGGTGCAAGCATTGCACACGCTTCAAGGTATGGGACGGTCAGGTATTGTGCAGTCCCTCAGAGTGGTCTTGGAGCTGCCGCCGCAGTCTCCGCCGCTTTCGCCGGCTGGCTGGCTTGCTGTCAGTCGCTTGACGAAGAACTTCCAGAGTGATCCCAGATCGGAAGAGGTCTTATCTCTTCCGACCTTCACGGGAATGTCTGACACTGCGGATGCTGTCAACGATGTGCCCGAGTCGGTCCGCAAGAGCTTTCTTCGCAGCGATGGCCAAGCTACGTTGATTGAATTGCTGCCCACCACTGCACTTTCGCCCAACGAACAGGTGCGATGGGTACGAGCCGTGCGCTCCTCCGATGTCGCGGCGATAACCGGCATGCCCGGCGCTGTGCTGCGCGTCGGCGGCGTTCCCGCCCTCGAGGCAGATTATGACTCGATCGTAAAGGCACGGTTGCCGAGGGTGGTCCTGGGCGTCATATTGGCGAGCTTGCTGGCGCTGCTGATCGGGTTACGTTCTCTATTTGCGGCGGTCAAAGCAATTCTGCTCAATCTGCTCTCCGTTGGCGCTTCATTTGGTGCGTTGGTTCTCGTTTTTCAGGAAGGCCACGGTAGCAAACTCTTTGGGCTACACGGACCCAGCGGCAGCGTATACCCGATCGTGCCGATTCTCTCGTTTGCCATCGTCTTCGGATTAAGCATGGACTATGAAGTCTTCCTGGTCGCCCGAGTCCTCGAAGAACGGCGGCGCGGTTTATCCGAGAGATCAGCGGTAATCGAGGGCCTGGCGCGTACCGCCGGGCTCATCACGAGCGCCGCGGCTATCATGATTGCCGTTTTCACCGCATTCATCGTGGGAAGTTTTCTGGTTGTCCAAATGCTGGGCTTCACGCTCGCCGTGGCGGTGTTCATTGACGCTACCGTGGTGCGGATGGTTGTCGGGCCGGCACTATTGCAGCTTGCCGGCGACTGGAATTGGTGGCCCTTTGGCTTACAAGGGGCCCCGGCAACATCTGAGAAGGAGTTGGTCCCATGACGGCGGACGCCGGGGATGATCCAGCGACAGTACCGTGCCTGGCAACAGCCTAATTGACCGAGTCGGTCTATTTCACTCTATCTTCTTGAGCGCTGGGCTGGCTGAGATCAAAGTCTTTGCGTCCAAGATTTGCCTTTCCCGAGCCCCGTTCAATGACAAGAATCGAGGAGCCGGGCTTGCCCTGCAGCTTTGCCTCCACTTGCGACGCCGACCAAGCTCCGCCGACCTGTCGCAGACCATAGTAAGTGAATTCCTTCTGTTGCCTGGTCCCACGGAGCGTCTTCACCACATGCACAGGGAACAAGATGCCGCGGTCAATCCACGATGTTACCGAATCATAGTACGTGCGGTCCTGAGAAGCGGACACGCTCTTAAGGACAACGCAATCCCGTGCACCGTATTTCTCCGGTGCCAGGAGTTCCTGATTCTTCCAGAAGAGCTGGCTCTCGACCATGTCTTCATAGGAGAAGTCGGTTCCAACTAGCGGGTCGTTCCAACGTTCGAATGGCAACACGCTAGCGGCCTTCTCGCCGGGGAGTACCGCCTCGATGGTCACGTGCCCACTCACACTCATATGCACGAGAAGGCTGGTCTTCTCTGCGCCGGGTCCCGAGATCTCGCATAGCAAACGGAGACCATCGGGAAACCAGTGAGCCTTGCCGACAAACTTGTAGTTCTTGCGGTTGCCATCGCCTTCCACCCTTGTGATTCGCCCGGTCACACGATAGTCCAATTTCTCAATACGCTGGCGCGAGCCAGTCAGCACAGTCTCCAGGCCAGGGTTGGCCGCGAAGGCCCTCGGTGGATGCAGCAGCGACAACAGCAATAGTGACAACAGCAATAGTAAAGTGACGGGCGCTTGAGTCGCCCCAAAGGCACACTTCGCCCATATGGCCTTGGGATAGCGGCCAAACTTGCGGGTGCGAGAGAGCATTACAACGCGGCGCAGGAAAGTCATTGCTATGTATACATCGCCCCCGAAAGGCACGAGTAGAGGTCGCTGGGACATCTCATCTATCTTGCCCCTGAACAGTTTTTATTGCCATGGTCGGATCTCCTTTGAGAAATAGTGTTCCGGGGTGACTCACCAGCCTAGGCCGAGCTAGAGCTGGACCACCTTTTCACGCTCAAAATGAAATAGAACGGGAAGACGGATTCTGCGCGAATCCTTCCCACAAGCCGAACAAGAAGCGGGAATGGAAAACTAGAAAGGCGGCAATAAGAGCTACACATCCTGCCGTCCCTTGCTGTTTAGCGATAACTGTCGCATCCAGATGGGCTGAGAAGGCCTGTCTCCGACGGGATGCTGTACGCCCCCAAGTTAGCGACGCGCTCTGAATCGCACTGACCTACTGCTTAAAGACCAATGGAGGCCCGCTGGTTCGCTTCCCCGCAAGGTTGACTGTCACCTCGACACGATCGGCGATCTTGACGAAGGGAATGCCTTTATTCATCCCGTAATCCTTACGATCGAAGGCCATCGTCCCTTTAATCTCACCTGAGCCTGTGCCCTTGCCAGTAATCGTAAACTCCAGCGTCTCGGGCTTAGATACCCCGCGAATGGTAAACGTTCCAGGTAGATCGAACGTGGTGGGACTGGTCTGAACGACCTTGTCCGAGTGAAAGGTGATCAACGGATCGTTCTCGACGTCGAAGAAATCTTTGCTCTTTATCTTGCCGTCTTTCATTCCGCTTCCGGTATCCACGCTGTCGGCCTGAATTTTGATATCCAAGACGCCGGTCGTGACATCAGTAGACGTAAACGTTAAGGAGGCGTCCCACTTTTTGAAAGTACCCTCTAGGGCCACTGACGACTTTATGTAGAACGTAATCTTACTTTCGTCCGTCGCAATCGCGAAAACCGGCAGCTGGCCCTGGGCTAGTGAAGGGAGCGCGGCGGACGCTACTAGGCAGAGGACCGCGAATCGCATGCTACTGAGTGTGTGCCTTGCAAACATAAACTTCCTCCCACCAGGCACCAAGAGAGCAGCCTAGTGAACCCAAAGAACCTCTGGAGTTTCACACTCGGTCGTCGCGCGGGATACTGGCAAATGTGACAGGAGGGTCGACCGCCAATTTTCCGAGGGCTTCCCCATCAATCTCACAAACCGATCAGGCCATTCGCGGATCAGCGAAGGCGTGCGCTCTCACCATTGCAGGAGTATGAGCTCTGAACAAAACCCGGGCCCCATGGCGGCCAGCAGGCCCAGCGTGCCGGGTTCAGGACGCCGGTTCTTCATGACATCTTCGAGCACCACCAGCACGGATGCCGAAGAAAGGTTTCCCACCTTGCGCAAACAATCCCACGAGGCGTCCAGTTCTCCATTCTGCAAGCCCAGCGCAGCCGCGGAGGCTTCCAGCACCTTGGGCCCTCCAGTGTGGAGAACAAAGCTCTTAAGGTCGCTCCTTTGATGCCCGTGATCCGCCAAGAAAGAGTCCACATCCCGCCCCAGATTTTCCCGAATCAGGGTCGGCACTTCGGTGGACAGCAAGATACGAAAGCCTTTCTCGGAAATATTCCAGCCCATCATGTCTTCCGTGGCGGGATAAAAAACTGAGCGAGTCGCAAGAATCTCAGGTCCTGAAATCCCGGGCCGCGAGGATTCGAAGTCATCCCCGGTCACAATCACCGCCGCTGAGCCATCCGCGAACAGTCCCGAGGAAATCAGATTCGCCACCGACAGATCCTCACGCTGCAGAGTGAGGGAGCATAGTTCAACCGACACAAGAGCCGCCGCCTGCGACGGATACGCGCGAACATAATCTGAGGCACGCGCGATCCCAGCAGCGCCGGCCACGCATCCCAGGCCAAAAATCGGAGTTCGACGAATCTTCGTCGGAAGGCCCATCCGATTGATGAGTAGAGCATCGATCGAAGGGCTGGCGACGCCGGTGACGGTGGTAAACAGCAAGGCGCCCAGGTCTTGAACGTTGAGCCCTGCCTTGTGGAGCGCCAGACAAAGAGCCTGTTCCCCCAACTCCTGTGCAACCCTGATCCAAATATCGTTGGCCTGTCCCCAAGTCTTGATCTCCAGGTATTCTTCCGCGGGAATCGCCAGATATCGGCCATCAACCGTGACGTTGCGATGCAACCGCGCCAGCAAGAGGGGGTTCTTGAGTCGGGCTCCCCAAAAGTCCTGGAGACGCTCTAAGAGAACTCTCTGAGTGTAGTAATGCTTGGGGAATGCGCTTGCTGCGCTTGCGATCTTCATAGTTTTGTCCTATAGACCATAGAATGTGTGGATCTGGTTTTGTTTCGTGTAGCTATTTCAGCGAGCACCGATTGTCACAGTTCAGTCACCGTTCAGCCACAGACTCATGCGCTGGACTCAAAGGCAGACGGGCCCGAGACTGAGAACGCCCGATTGGTGGAAAAGGCCCTTGAGGGAGATTCGAAGAACATCTCGTTGACTATACGCCAATGCTCGATATAACCGCTTCGGATCAGCCATTTGCCGGGTGCCGACTCCTCAGAACCTAATCTAGCGACCGCCGTCCATGACTCTAGCTGCCGACTATACGCCGCCTGAGCGCTCGTCGAAGAGATCTGTTCGGGAAGGAGTCGTTGGCACGTCAAGTGACGCGGTTGTCAGGATTTTGCCCTGCTTCTATTATTGGCAAGCCGCGCACGACTGTTATTTCGAAGGAACACAGCCGCTGTTTGGACGGGTCCAGCCGTTCGTAAAGCCGGAGGTCTCATGAAGCTGAAATTGATACTGTTTTCGTATTGTGCCTTCCTGTTTTCCTCTTTGTCGTCGAGCGCGCAGCAGCAGGAGGCGCGGCTCTGGCTGACAACGCCTGACCGAGCTGCCCTCGTGGCGCCGCAGCCGAACTCGCTGCACTTTTCATCGGATGCGGGCAAGTTGCCGCTGCTGACGGTTGACGATGCACAGAACTTCCAGACCATGGATGGCTTTGGCTTTGCGCTGACGGGAGGCAGTGCGCAACTGTTGATGCGCATGAGCGCCGAAGCACGGGCGTCCCTGCTGAAGCAGCTGTTTACTACGGGTGCCGACGGGATCGGAGTGAGCTACCTGCGCGTAAGTATCGGAGCCTCCGATATGAATGAGCGCGTGTTCTCGTACGATGACCTGCCACCGGGCGAGACCGATGTGGAGCTGGCGAAGTTCAATCTGGGCCTGGATCGCGCGGATGTGATTCCGGTGCTGAAACAGATTCTGGCGATTCGGCCGGGAATCAAGATCTTGGGATCGCCCTGGTCGGCTCCGGCGTGGATGAAGACGAACAATGATGTGAAGGGCGGCGAGCTCAAGCCGGAGTATTACGCCGCATTCGCAAAGTATTTCGTGAAATACATCGAGGGGATGCGAGCCGAGGGGATCTCGATCGATGCGATCACAATCGAGAACGAACCACTGAATCCGAAAAACACGCCGAGCATGGTGATGTTTGCGCCGCAGCAGGACTCGTTCATAGCGAAGTACCTGGGGCCTGCGTTCGAGAAGGCGGGGATTCGGACGAAGATTCTGCTCTACGATCACAACCCGGATGTGCCCTCGTATCCGCTATCGATCTTGGGCGATCCAGCAGCGAGCAAGTATGTGGATGGGACGGCTTTTCACCTATACGGTGGCGAGACGAGTGTTCTGACGCAGGTGCATGATGCCTATCCGAAGAAGAACCTGTACATGACGGAGCAGTCAGTGACCGGGCGGCGCAGCGGCGGGCCGCTTGGGATTGCCGAACCGGTGAGACAGGTGATGATTGGCTCCACGCGGAACTGGAGCCGCAACGTGCTGCTGTGGAATTTGGCAGCCGATCCTCAGAACGGGCCGCACACCAACAACGGAGGATGCACGGGATGCTCCGGTGCGATCACGCTCGACGGTGATTCTGCAACCAAAAATATCGCGTTCTATGTTGTCGAGCATTTCTCGCAGTTTGTGCCGCCGGGCTCGGTGCGGATAGCTTCGAGCGAGATGGAGCAGTTGGCTAGCGTGGCCTTTGTGACCCCAGATGGCAAGGTGGTGTTGGTTGTTGCAAACACGGGGAATTTTCCGAAGTCCTTCGCAGTGAAGTACCACGGGAAGGTCTTTCAGACAGCGATGCCCGCGGAGTCCGTGGGGACTTATGTCTGGTAGGCTCCCCGAGTTCTACTCGAAACGAAGTGGTGTCTCAGGCGGGTTGAGTCACGATGAGCCGTAAAGCGTGTGTGATCGGCGCCGGTCCGAATGGACTGTCAGCGGCCATCGTTCTGGCCCAGGCCGGAATGCCCGTCGACGTGCTGGAGGCCCAATCTACGCCCGGCGGAGCCGCTCGAACGTTGGAGCTGACTTTGCCCGGCTTTCGGCATGACTTCGGATCTGCGGTCTTTCCGCTCGGTGCCGGGTCGCCATTTTTCTCATCGCTGCCTTTGGCCCACTACGGCTTACAGTGGATTCACTCGCCCGCTGCTTTGGCGCATCCCCTCGAGGACGGGACAGCCGTAATGCTGGAACCTGACCTGGATAAAACCAAGGACACGCTCGGGATCGATGGGCCAGCATGGGACAAACTCATGCGACCGTTCGTCGAGCGCTGGACTGAATTTGCTCCCGAGATCCTGCGTCCCGTCTCCTTCATCCCTAAACATCCATGGCTAATGGCGCGCTTTGGAATGGTCGCGCTTCAGCCGGCCCGCGTTGTGGCCCGCCGCTTTCGGCAGCCGAGAACCCAGGCGCTATTCGCGGGATTGGCCGCTCACTCGCTTCTCAGCCTGGACGAGCCCTTGAGTGCAGCTTTCGCAATCCTGATGGCAGTAGCAGCACACGCCGTGGGTTGGCCGATTGCCAGCGGCGGAGCCCAGTCTCTCACCAATGCACTCTGCTCGTTTCTCTCGACCCTGGGAGGCGGGGTGCTCACGTCAACGCTCGTACAGAGTTTGACGGCATTGGATTCCTACGACCTATTCCTCTGTGACCTGACACCGCGGCAACTGGTCAAAATCAGCGGGGAAAGACTATCGGAGAGTTACATCCGGGGGCTGACTACCTACCGCTACGGATCCGGCGTCTTCAAAGTGGACTACGCGCTGAACGCCCCCATTCCCTGGAAGGCCCCCGAGTGCTTGCGAGCAGCGACGGTGCATGTGGGCGGAAGCTTCGAGGAGATTGCGGTTTCGGAAAAAGCAGTCCGAAGCGGACAGAACGCCGATCGTCCGTTCGTGCTGGTGACCCAGCCTAGTCTTTTCGATAGCTCGCGGGCGCCTGTGGGCAAACACACAGCTTGGGCTTACTGTCATGTGCCGCACGGGTCCCCCGTAGACATGCTTTCAAAACTGGAGGATCAAATTGAGCGTTTTGCTCCGGGATTCCGCGACTGCATTCTGGCGCGTCGTGTCTTTTCTCCCTCCGACCTTGAGAGCATGGACGCCAACCTGGTGGGAGGCGATGTCGGTGGTGGTGCGATGGACCTTCGTCAGTTACTGTTTCGACCGACGTGGCGCCATTACGCCACGTCGGCGCGCGATATCTATATTTGCTCAGCGTCGACTCCGCCGGGTGGCGGAGTGCATGGCATGTGTGGCTATCATGCGGCGAAAATGGCCCTTTCCAGGCTGTCTGGCGGCTAGTCTGAACACGCGAGAACCCGCGCCGATCGCTGCCAGCCTGCACTCACTGGCGTGGAGTAACCACAGGCCATTCGACACCATGGATTTTCCCATCTGGTTCGCGCTCGATCGTTGGAGCATACAGTCCGATGAATTGACGCCGCCACCATAGGCCTTGTGTCCGCTTTTCATTCATGGCTGTGAACCAATATTGCCAAATCACAGCGCGTACCTGGCGTGGGGGCCCAATGGGAAACGGATTCGTCGCAAACAGATTGAGAACGTCGCCATCGTTGGAGAGAAGCCGCACCTCGGTCTTGAGAACAATTGGGTATTCTTGCCACGATCCCAACGAAGCAAACCAGAGGTTCCAGTCGAATCGCGGTTGATAGGGCGCGTAAATGGCCGGTGGCTGGCTCAGTTCTTGCGGCTTGTAGCGGAACGGGTATGCCACCCAGTTCTTTCCGTCGTCGGAACCCTGAAACTCGATCTCGTACCGGCCCCGCGTCATGATGCCAAAAAGTCCGTACCGATTGGCAATGCGAAAGGGCTCTATTGCGTCCACTGGCTCGGTTGGCAATGAGACGGAGAACATCCACATCAACTGCGCTGTAGTTGCATAGAAGATCCAGCCAAGGATCACCGTTGTTAGATACATTTTCACAGTATTGCTCAGCCGGCCGAAGCCTCCTAACGGGTGAGAGCGGGTTTGCCTGGATCGTTCCGGACCGATCAACGGCCCTGGCTCCTCATCGGACTCACTGGTTTGAGCGCCGACCACGATGCCAGTGGGAAAAGATTTCTTCCATCGTTGAGGGAGATACCTCTGGAGACAGCGATCATCCAGCAACAGAACTCCCAAAGTCAGGACAAGGTAGTTCAGAAAAGTGTAGTTGGCGGTAAGAATGACACCCAGTTCCCAGGGAGTCACAATGAGGAAGCACACGATGCGCCAGCGACGCGGTAGAAACAACATCCAAACCAGGACCAATTCGAGTGCCAGCGTTGCGAAGGCAGTCGAAGCATGGAACCAGTGCGGCAGATGCTGCATGTACCAGCCGATCCAAGTGGGCAGCGGACCGTTCTGATAATACTCATCCATAGCCGTGAAGTGACGCCACTCAGGGTCTCCGCCGGCAATCTTTGCCACACCGGATTCGAAGTAGATGCGAAACCATTCCCACTGCAAAAGGAACAGACTGGCACGCGAGGGCGGCGACGCAATGCCAAGGCCGGGACGCAATCCAGTTGGAGCAAAGAAAATTGCGATGAATCCCGCCTCAAGCAACATTCCATCTGACTGGTAACCGGAAAAATCTTGCGCCGCGCTCACGAACGAAAGAAAACACGCGAAACAAATCACCAGCATGGCGCGCGGCCATACATTGAGAACCAGCAGCAACGACGCGACCATCCCAGCCCAGCACAGGGCAGTTAGCATCTGAGGCCCGCTTCCCAGCCACAACAATGATGGCGCAAACCATATGCCTCGAATGTAGCCAAAGGAATGTGCCACGGCGCGGAGATATTCGCCGGCCGGCAAAATTCCTTCGGGGCCAATGAGTCCACGAATCTGAAATGCGAGCGAGAGGAAGGCTGAACAATAGATGCCGCCGAGTGCCCGCAGGAAGAGCCATCGGGGACCGAGGCGATCTTTCGCGCCATGCTCCGAGTCAAAAAGCACGCGGATGGCTCGAACCAAGTTCATGAGCGTCGGGTCATTATACCGACGCCAAGAGGGCAGGCTCTCTGCCGAGTCGGAGACCGTGACTCCGCCTTCCGACTGGAGGGTTTATTGTTTTCAGCAAGTTGCAAGCTCTCTGAAGCTGCCAAGCAAGCCTCACGAAATGCACTCAACCCATCGGGATAGGGGATATTTCCCCCCGTCGTCCCCTCCAAACTGCGCGCTCCATGCCGACTCCGTCATCGTAGGCTGCCGCGCCGAATGTCACTGCAAAAAGCCGAATTCCAAAGAAATCTAAAAAAACAGCTTGGATAGTAGAGAAATATGAGGTATTTTGCCGACATCGAAATTCTGGAGCAAGGTTCGGTTTCACCAAGCCTAGGTCGACGTTTCGGTCTCGCAATGGAAGACATCCCCTGCCTTCCGCGGTAGATTCCAGGTGACGTGAAGTCTCGCTCGCTCCGAGGGGAATCTAGCCGTGAAACCTCCTCTTTGCCTGTCCGTCGTGTTCGCGTTTTCTCTCTTGAGCTGCAATTTGTTCGCTGGAGGCAGGAAGCTGCCCCTGGCCGATGGATCGCCCCACTCTGACTCGGCCGCCGCCGTTTCTGCAGAAAGTGGAACGCTCGCAGCTCAGCCCCAGGCCGTCATCCCAGGTCCGCAGCGATCCTTTCTTCGCATGGCGGGGATCAGTCAAAAGATCGAGCCGGATGAAGTCCTGCCCTTGCTCAGCCGGAACGTGTTCACCGAGGGCTTTGAGATCACTCGCCCAACCGAATTTCTGATCCTGTTGAGACGATACGTCGTACAGGCCCGAGAACTAGCGGCTCTGGCCGCTGGCAGCGGAATGGTGATTCGTGTTTCAAATTGTGACGATGCCCGGCCTCTGCTCCAGATTCTCGGTTATCGGACCCGGGCAGACTGCGGTACGCCGGGGACGTCGTTGCAGACGGAGGATCCCGAGAGGGCTTTCCTGGCTATCGATTCAGGATTCCCTCTGCCTGAACTCGAGCGGGCACTGCAAGGCGGCAAGCCCTTCGAATATCCGTACCTCACTTCCCCTTTGCCCGTGCTCTTTGCGGAAGGCGATTGGACCCGAGCGAGCACGAAGAATTACAAAGAAAACAGCAGGGACTTGCTCGACACGATCCTCGCCGACCAGTCGGTTGCGCGCCTGTATTGGGCTCTCTCGCGCCTCGACCCCGAAACCAGGAGCACCTTGCAGCAGTCGATCGGGCTCGGGAAGTTGCTTCCCTACGCCGCAGTCCTTGATTTCTATGGGAGGGGTATCTCCATCAGCGCCGGCCGAGTCAACGTACCAGGAGGCCCTGCCGCGGACGCCTCATGGAAGGACCTGGTTGGAGCTAGCCCGGCCTCGCCTGCCGCTTTTATCCCACGGCTGCTTGCTAAGGATAAGGGTTGGCTGGTCGCCTATTTCGATGCGCTTTCGCGCGTCACCGGAGCTCGGCAGGCATACTTTACCGACCCGCGGCGGCTGCGATTCTTCTTCGAAGGACTGCGCGCGCCCGATCGTGCCTCACCTGCCACGCTAGGGTCATTCCGACCGGCCCCCGCCCTGTTGCTGCTGGTCAGTCGAATTCAGCTGGAGAGCAACGGTACTCCGCTCATCCCCGGGAATCTCGATATTTGGAAAGACATTCTCCAAGGGCACAACTCTGGCTTCGCTCGGAAGGTAAAGCAGTCTTCCAATTTGAGCGGGCCGGATCAGCTTATACAGAAGATGTTCGCTCTTTCGCGTGCGCCCACCGACGACGGACCACTGCAGATGTTCATGGCGATCAGTGAACTCGACAGTAGACGGTCTCCCGAGCATCGGCTGTCGGCGGCGACGGTCGGCTTGCTGGCACACAAGTTCGAAGAATTCAGCGATCAATACCGGGTCTTTGCCGAGTTCCCAGAATTAAGCGATGAGTCGATCACACTGTTTCTCGACGTCGCGCAAGGGCTGAACAAACTACCCATGGCCATGCGCGGGAACGCGTTCGGAACCTTTCAGGCGAGTGAAGGGATCTGGCAGATCCTGGCCAGACAGGGACAGATTGCAAAGCCGCAGCTGGACGCGTCGTTTCGGCAAGTGATCAGTCCTTTCGCCACGATTCGATCCGCCTCCCAACTTTACGACGCAGGGCGAGCTTCCCTGGGAGAAATATTCCGGTTCTCGACGGGCAATGCCAGAGCTTCACAGGATGAAATCATCGAACTGCTGGCAGGACCTCGGCAGAATTCTCCCGAGGGAAAGCAGATCCATCGAGAAGTTGCTATCAGGGTCCGTGCCGTGTTGGACGACCAGCGACTGGTATCGCTCGACACATTATTGACGGTCGGGGATGGATTGTCCGAAAAAGCGCGAGGGAAGCAGCCGCCAGAATACATGATCCGCCTGGCTGGCCAGACGCGAGAATTTGAGATGCCGCGGCCAATCTTCACGAGCGGCGAGAGATCGGAATGGGCAGCAGGAGTCTACAACAACCATCACACCGATGTGCAGATGAAGTCGGACATACCAAAAGTCCTCAAGTCGGCGACAGCCTCGCCCGCGCAAATTGAGGAGGCGCGTGGCCAGCTCGCGTCTTTTCTGAGAGATACTCTCGTTGGCCTGAACTATGCGTACTACGAGCCGCCGGGCGCGCAGGCTCTGCATAATAATCCGCTCTTCGTCCGCTCCCACGATTTCGCCGGAGAGACAGTCAGCGGAATGAAAACCCTCTGGCAGGCTCCGGAGTTGCTGGGCCAGGGTTCTCCGGCGGGCGGAGGCGCCCATTTCGTGGGCTCGCTTGCCGATCTCCCCTATGCCCTCGCAGATCTTGAGCAGGATTTCATTTCGCCGGATAGCGTTCAGGCACTCATCTGGAAAGAATTAACGCCGGAACTTTTGGCCAGCGCGACGGTACCCCGATGGTGGGATGTCAGCCCAACGGAGCTGCATGCAATCGCTCTCTATCAGCGAAGTGGAGAAGAACTCCTGACCGCTTCCGCCAAAGACGAGGAATTGCGAAGCAAGGTTCTGATTATTCTGTCGAACCGGTTTCTTCCACAGCGATCCCGAGAAGTCGAGGACGCTCTGCGCGCCGGTCGCGTAGCAGAGTTGCTTCCTCAAATGATGCCGTCAGACACCTTCTATCTCGCGGCGGAGTGGCGGCGACAGTATCCAGTACAGCCCGGGTTCGGCGGACCGGCCACTCAGGAGCTCGATCAACTGTGTCGGCAACATCCCGAACAGGCTGACTGGAGTCGGTTATCGCATGACTTTGGCACGCCGCATCCCACCCTGGCTCAGAATTACGGCCTCGAACTGCTGAACATGATGCCCATGCCACCACTGGCTGGATATTCGAGCCGTTTCCTGGCGGAATCCTGGGACTCGCCCAATTTGTACTGGGCTCGCCTGGCGGATGAAGGAGGATATTCGCCCGTAATGCTCAACCACTTCGTACCCCAGTTGACTCGAATGATGGTGGAGAAAATTTTCGCGACCGACTTTGAGGATTGGGCGGAACTCCTTCGGGCGATGCACGAAACGGGAGCTGAGTTCCGCGAGGGCAAGGTGACGCCTTTGAGAATAGCTGGCGCTCGGCCTTGAAGGTGCGTTCGATCCATCACTAGTTTGCAATTCAGCGGTCCTTGGAAAAGGTGCCGCAGAATAGGAATCTTCAAACCATGGTAAGACAATTGTTTCCGCTGATTCTCATTTCTTTGGGCTTAGTTCTAGGCGAGGCTACGAACATCGAGGCTCAGGAGAGCCCGGACTTTCAGGTTGTGGTCAACATGGTCCAACTCAACGTGGCCGTGACCGATAAGAATGGAAAGTACGTTACGGGACTTCGCCCGCAAGATTTTGCTATTTCTGAGGATGGGATTTCGGAAAAAACGGCGACCTTCGCGGAGGGCAATGAACCGGCTCGCAGTCTCAGAGAACTATTAGGACAGGACGCACCCGGTGACCCGGCCGAGCGAGATTCGCAGGTAAGGGGCGCCAATGTGTTCGTCCTGTTCGATACCAGCAACTACATGTATCGGGGTTTCGTTTTTGCGCAAGACGCCATCACCGAGTTCATTCGATCGCTTGAACAGGCTGACCGGATCGCCCTTTATTCCTACAGCCGTGACCTCTCTCGCGTCGCCCCTCTTACCGCCGACCGAACTCAAGTCGTGCAGGCCGTGCGCTCTACCGTGGCAGGAGATGAGGCAGCACTCTACAACGCGCTCTTGCTGACGCTGAAAGATGCCGCACAAAATTCGGGCAGGAAAGTTGTCGTAGTGTTCTCGAACGGGCCGGACAACTCCAGTGTCGTCCCCCCCGAGGATGTCGCTGAATTCGCCCAGTCAGCCGGAGTTTCCATCTACATGATCAGCACACAAAAAGCGAGATTGGAACCAGTGTCCACCGCGGTGTTTGATCGCATGACCGCCGCCACGGGTGGCAAAGCCTACTTCGCCAAGGACTGGAGAGATGAACACCGGGCATTTGCGTCCGTCCGCGACGATTTAGCACATCTCTACTCACTGAGTTACTACCCAAAACCTAATGCCAACAATGGCTGGCGCGCGATCACGGTGAAGCTCGTGGGCGATCAAAACAAGAAGTACAAGATCCGGACTCGCAACGGTTACCGACCTCAACCGTCCCGATTCTCCAGCGGTGAAAAAACGACACTATCTAGCGTCGCTCCTGAATAGGGAGGACAAGCAGTCAAAGTCTCATTGCGAGTTCAACGCAGCCAGCAGGAATACTAAGGGCGCGTTCCAGTTAATGCAGATTTCGTTCAGGGAATAGGCTGCCTCATCGTCCTTATACATCTGCATCGGCCGACGTTTCGGCAGTAGCAACCCGACACGGTCAGAAGGATGGGCATTGGGCCCACCCGAGAGAAGCCCGGGCCATGGGACGGCAATGTTATCGGCTCCGCTCGGCCGATGGTGGGGATGCTGGAACGCTTTCGTTCCCAACTGCGTCACCCACGACAAATCCCAGCAATTGCGGCCGATCAAGTAGTGCAGATTTTCCGCGGCGGCCTGACGGAACTCGTCATTTTTCTGCAAGCGGTCCGTCACGATCAGTTGCAGCGACTGATTCCCAGCCACGCCATTCGATCCCCAAGTGTAGTCCGAGAGCGACAGCGTGTTTCCGTAGCCGTTCTGCCGGGCGTTTTGAACCAACACGTCCGCCTCTCGCGCGCTGGATTCACGAATCTGCGCCAACAGTTCGCTGGATGCGCCTTTTCGTTCCGCCATCGCGTAGGTCCAGAGCGCAAGTCCCGACAAGTCATTCCATGCCGGCGCGTTTGTGCGCAACCCGCTACCCGTGCGCAGGTATGCGACACTGCTCTCGAATGCCTGCCGATATTGTTCATCGCCGCTGGTGCGCCAGAGTTCCGCGGCCGCCCAGAGCATCTCGTCACGGCAGTCGTCGTCACCGTATTCGCCGGTGCGAATGCCCTCGGGATTCTGGAAGCGCACATCCGGATTCTTGCTTGCCCATGCATACGCCCGTCTCGCCGCCTCTAAGCAGGTCTTGGCATAGGCATCGTCGAACGGCCCGTAACATCGAGCGGCAATTGCCGCCACCGCGGCCAGATCGGCAGTCGCGCACGTGCTCTTGTAAGGAGCCGATCCAGTGCCAATGACGTAGCTGATCAGATGATCGTCTTGCGGCATTACAAACCCGCAGAAATTCTCGCTCGTCTGCTTATGCCACACCCCGCCGTCGGAGTCCTGCAGGGTCAACATCCAATCGAGATTCCAACGAATCTCCGCAAGAAAGTCGGGGAGCTTTCCCCCAGATTCAGGGATCTTGAGATCCAGCTTGCGCACTCCCCCGTTGAACATTTCCCAGGCCCAGAGCAGCGTTCCCGTCGATATGCCGGAGTTCACCGAATAACGGCCGTAGTCGCCGGCGTCGTGCCATCCGCCGTGATTCTTGATGGGACCGCTCTTTCCGGATGTCTTGTGATATTCGGCGGTCAGATGGCATGCGGGATGCGAATAGCCATTCCCCAAGTCGACGTCGCAGCCACAGCGCTGGCCGTAATATCCCCGTGTCGTCAGCCACAACGCATGGCGATAAACGTCGCTTCCGATCTCAAACTGCGAGCTCTTACCGGCGTCGGTTTCGAGAACGTAGATGCCCGGCTCGCGCACTTGCGACATGTCCGCGATTTGAACGCGGTCGCCCGAAGCTGAGTCGTCGCGAACCGCGCCAGGCCTTCCTTGCAGGACCACCGCTCCGCTGCCGACGGCACGCACGGTGAACGCTCCGGAGGGAGCGCGCAGCGTGACTAGTTTCATCGCGTTCGGAAGATATCCGAGTTGATTGAATACGATGGGGCTCGAGTCAGTCGCTGCTTCGGCCGTGCTCCATCTCGAACTCAGCCACAACGCAGTCGGCACGGCAGCTGCACCGCCGCAAACGGCTGCGACTCTGATGAATGTTCTTCGCTGCATGGTTCAAGCGTGCATGGTTCAAGTGTGTGCTTCTCAAACCAATGCCTGTGACTCGTCGACGGAGCCGATCCTACGAACTTGCCCTGCATTCGCTTGAAGTGCCGCCTGCTGCCGGAACGTAGCACTTCTGCGTGTAGTCCATCACCATGCGATCGGCGTTGAAGCGCCAGCCCAGGGTGCGGATGGTCCGCTTCATGCGCTTGATCCAGCCCCGCGGCAGGCCATCGCGATCGCGCTGGTAATACAGTGGAATCACTTCTTCGCGCAAGCGTGCGCATCAGGTCTTCCCCGTCGCGCGTATCGTGGACGTTCATGTTGGAGTGAGTTCTGCCCGGTTCCAATCGCAGAAGCCGTTCATGCCGTCGTAGGCTTCGGCCCACCAGCCATCCAGCACGGAAAGATTCAAGCCGCCGTTCAGCACGACTTTCTGACCGCTGGTGCCCGAGGCCTCCAGCGGCCGCCGCGGATTGTTGAGCCAGACATCGACGCCCTGCACAAAATGGCGGCCGACGTTGATGTCATAGTCTTCGACGAACACGAACTTGTCGCGGAACTTCGGATCGCGCATCAGGTCGGCAATCTGCTGCAGCACTCGCTTGCCCGGCTCGTCGAGCGGATGCGCCTTGCCGGCAAACACGAACTGCACCGGACGGTTCGGATCATTCACCATCGAAGCCAGCCGCTCGATGTCGGTCAGGATCAGATTGGCCCGCTTGTAGGTGGCGAAGCGGCGGGCGAACCCGATGGTGAGAGCATCCGGGCTGAGCACGCGCTCCAGGCGCTGCAACGTCTCCCGCGGTTCTCCGCGGCGCTTCGCCTGGGCTACGGCCCGCCGGCGCACAAACTCGATCAGTTGCGATTTCAGGTTGAGGTGCGTCTCCCACAGCTCGCCGTCGTCCACGTTCTCGATTCCCAGCCAGATCTTGGCTTCGCTGCTGCGCTGGTGCCAGTCCGTGCCCAGATGGCGATCGTAGAGGCGGAACATTTGCGGCGCCAGCCACGAGGGCACGTGCACTCCGTTGGTGATGTGCCCGATGGGAACGTCGTCTTCCACTTTGTCGCGGAACAGCCCGGTCCACATGGCGCGCGAAACTTCGGCATGCAGCGCCGAAACCGCATTGGCGCGCCGCGACAGCCGCAGCGCCAGCACCGTCATGCAAAATAGTTCGTCGCCATTGTTGGGATTCTCGCGCCCCAGTCCCAGCAGACTTTCCTGGAAAGTCCGAGCGCTTCGCGAAGCGGTCCAATGTGCTCCTCAATGAGCCCGGCATCGAAACGGTCGTGCCCGGCCGGCACTGGAGTGTGCGTAGTGAACACCACTTCGCGCGAGACTCGCGGAACCGCCGCATCAAACGGCATGCCCTTCGTCCTCCATCCGCATGCGAATCGCTTCCAGCACGGCAAACGCGCTGTGGCCTTCGTTCAGATGAAGCACGCCCGGAGAAATCCCCAGAGCCTTCAGAGCGCGCAATCCGCCCACGCCCAGCAGCAACTCCTGACGAATGCGGATGCGGAGATCTCCGCCGTACAGCCGCGAAGTCAGTTCGCGATCCTCGGGAGCATTTCCTTCCACATCGGAATCGAGCAGCAGCAGGTCGCGACGTCCCACCTTCACCCGCCAGACTTTGGCCCGAATCCGGCCGCTGCGCGTCTCGATTTCCACTACGACCGGCCTGCCATCTTTCCCGATCGCCACTTCCATCGCCATCTGATTGACGTCGGTCTTCAGATATTCTTCCCGCTGCCATCCGCCCAGGTCGAGCCGCTGCCGGAAATATCCCTGGCCGTAAAACAAACCAATGCCCACCAGCGGAATATCGAGATCCGACGCGCTCTTGATGTGATCTCCCGCCAGCACACCCAGGCCGCCGGAATACACGGGCAACGATTCGTGCAGTCCAAACTCCGCCGAGAAATAGGCCACCGGATGCGGCCGCAGTACGCCAGCGTGCCTCGCGCCCCAGGTGCGATCGGCTTCCAGATACTCCAGCATCCGGCGATACGCGTAGTTCACGCGGCTATGCAGCATGAGTTCCGCGGCGCGGGTTTCCAGTTTCGCGAGAGGCATCTCTCCCAGCAGCGCCACCGGATTGTGGTTGAGTTCGTTCCAGCGCGCCGGATCCAGATCGAGAAACAGGCTGGAGGAGTTGTGATCCCAGCTCCACCACAAATTGCGCGCCAGGGCCCACAGCCGCTCCTGCAGCGGAGCAATGAAGCGATCCAGCGTACGGGCTTCGCTCACCACCGGAGCGACCTGGGTGGCCGCCTCCGTCAACATGCGAATCTCGTCTTCGCTGAAAACCCGGGCCTCGATGGTCTGCACCACCAGAACACCCTGCAGAACGCCGCGATCGATCAGCGGAACTCCCAGAAACGACTGGTAGGCATCCTCGCCGGCGTCCCGAAAATACTTGAACCGGGGATGATTCTTCACCTGTTCGACCGCAACCGGCCGCACCAGTTCCGCCACCAGGCCAGTGAGACCTTCATGTACCGCCATCCGCAGACTGCCGATACATTCGCTTGCGAAGTCCAACCGTTGCCGCCAACACCAGATTGGCGCGATCCGGTTCCAGCAAATAGGCCGAGCACACATCGGTTCGAAATCTCTTGGCGATGAGGGCAACGACGTTCATCAGCGTTTCCGCAGGCTGCCCGCCCTCGGCCGCGAGGTTCGCAATCTCTTCCAGGGTCAGGACGTTCCTGACCTCGCTCGAATGCACGCCTTGCTCCATGTCTTCAGCTACCTTCTCGTGTCCTTCCAATCTGATTCGCTAGCCTCCGTAGGGTCTTGGACCTGGATCTACCAAACACTGGATCTGCCAAACAAATGATCTGCCCGACTTCGTTCTGCCGAGCTACTTGAGTAATGTCATCGGCGGCAGAAGTTCCATTGTTTCTATTGTACGGGCAGCGGATGAAATCGCGAACCGTGCACAAATTTCCACTCGGGAGGGTGCCGCCGCCCACGCCTTCGGACAATCAGCCCGGCCCAACTCGCTACGGGCGGATGCCGCGGCAGATCTAAGGGACGCGAAGAAAACCCTGTTTACTTGCGCTCTCGATAAAGAGTAAAATCGCCCCCAATCCAGCCAACCGATGGGAAGCCTACGTCCGCTTTCCCTCGGTGTTTCGAGCACGCAAGTTTGGAAGAGACCATCCGCCGAAGGGCGATGGGTCAGCCTAAACCGGCAGCTCACTAAACTAGGGACGGATTTAACGTCGGGATTTTTTTGAGTACCGCCCGCAAATCTTTGGCATCTCGCGCGACCCATGGAGTCAGAACAATGAACGGTACCGCCGCACGATTTCTCCGCTTGGGTGTGAGCTTGTCTGGATTGGTGGTTTTGGGTTGGGTGTTAACCGGCCAAGCTGCCCAACCTGCTCAGGAAGGGCTGCCCACGGACTGGTCTCATCGACATCGTGATATTTTCCCAGCCCGCGACGTTCGAAAAAGTCAACAAGATCACGAATGATCCGCGCTACTGGCAGCAATTTTTCCGGGACAACGTTAAGCGCACGCTGCCGGCGGACCCAGCTGCAAGCGGCGATGCGACCTCCATGATCCCTGGCTCCTGCAGGGATTGCGTGGTCGGAGAGCATGGGCAGCGGCGCCTCGGTCGGCGCGGGCAATTATCCCGCCAAATATTCGTTCCAATCACATGCAATTCCGCCAGTTGCTCGCGATTATGTTGTTTTCAGCACCGGTCTGGCTAGGTACGGCCGGCCAAGCCAGCATCGTCGCCTACAGTAATCTCTATTCTGGATGCACGGAACCGATCCGACGACCTTTTGGGCCTACAACACCGGCGGCCACGATTCTGACTTCTCCGGCGATCTCGCCGGGCGGTTCGCAGGTTGCGTTCGTCCAGACCGCCGGCGGGCTTGGGAACTCTGGTTCTGCTGAAATGGGCGGCTGCGAGCGGGACTGTGAGCGCCCCGATGACTCTAACGGCTGTGGCCAACGGCGCCTACCGCACCTGCACCGCGCCCTGCATGACGACCATCCTTCTGAGAGACCAGTCAAACCTGACGACCGACGATACGACCTCGTCGGTTTTCCCCGATTACACTCACGACATCCTTTGGGTAGGCGGAGCCCTGGGCTGGCTTCACAAAATCACCGGCGTGTTTCGTGGTACCCCAGCCGAAGTCACCACGGGCGGATTCCCCGTTCACAGTGACTGCGGGCACACGCCCTCTCCAGCCCCGTGTACGACCATACCTCGGGCAATGTCTTTGTGGGCGATTACAGCGGATTTTTCTATCGCGTCAGCGCCACCGGAGTGGTCACCAAATCAGGCCAGGTGGATCTTGGAACCGGTCTGGTCGCAGGGCCCATCGTGGACTCGACGTGCGGGAAAGGTGTACGTGTTCTCCTCCGAGCGACGGCATCAAAGCCTGCGCCGGATACCGCCCCATGCTCAGCGGTTTACCTGTTCAACACCGGTTTCGCCGCCGGACGCAATCGGGACGCGACGCTATCGTCGGAACCAGCCAAGTTGCGCCCCCCAATCCCAATCCGCTGTATGAAGGCAGTTTCGACAGTACCTATCTGACCTCGGGCAACTGCGACCGGAAACCTCTATGTTTGCGGAAACACCGCAGGGGCCCCCACGCTGTATCAGATTCCAGTCACGGCCGGCGTCACTGGGAGCGGTCGCGGCTGGCCCGCCGCTGGCCAGCGCCACCACTGGATGCTCTCCGGTCACCGACATTCCTAACCCGAACGCTACCGGAGGCACGGCCGAGTGGATCTTCGCCAGCCCCCAGAACAGCGGGTTGGGCAACAACTGCGCCGGCGGGCGGATGCCTCATGAACTTCAACGTCCAGCCCTGGAAGGCGGCAACCGCTTACGCGATTGGCCAGGTAATTCTGGATACCCACTTTCAGATTCAAGTGGTCAGGGTTGCGGGAACTTCGAGAGCGGGCGCACACCCGGCTGGGCTATGGCAGTCGACGGGAACACGAACGATGGCGCAACGCTCCGATGGACCAACCAGGGTCCTTATCTGTTCCTATCCCGACCTGGCTGCCGAGCCACGCCTATACCGCTGGTACCGAGATTCTCGACGCTAACGGCAATGTGGAATGGGTGTTGACTGCCGGGACGTCGAAGGCCGGCGCAGCCCCGCCCTGGAGCACCGCCGTCACCGGCACGACCAACGGACGGTACCGTAACACTGGCGAAACTGGTGGGCGCGCTTGCCACCTTCAGTCTGGCAGCAGCTGGGGGCACCAGCGGCATTATCATCGACAACACGGTCGTCGGGCGATTCCGCAGGTCTATTTTTCAACACAAGGCAACCAGACCTGCACAACATCCGGCGGATCGGGTGGCTGCGCGGTACAGGCATCGCAATCGGCTTACAATAGACAGATACAGATTGGGTCCTCTATGACGATGAACGATATTCCTCCGATAATCCGCGCACTCCGGTCATCCAAGAAGCCGTACGAAAAACCGTCGTTCCGCTACGAACAGGTATTTGTTACCACCGCCCTGTCGTGCGGGAAGGTCGGCACCACCCAAACCTCGTGCATCTCGCGCCACCAAGTGCGTCATGACATCGGCACCACAAGCGCCGGACGAAGCGCACGCTCTCAAGTGTGATCTGGCGGGCGAGGTGCTGCGTTCGTCCGGAACTTTGCGATTGCAAGTCACGGGCCGGAGCATGCTGCCCACGATTTGGCCCGGAGACACGCTCGTCATCGAGTCAGCCAACAGCAATTCGGTCTGCGAAGGGGACATCGTTCTGTTCGGCCGCGACCGCCGCCTCTTTGCTCATCGGGTGGTCACCAAGGCCAGTCAGCCCGGAGATTCGCGGGTTGTAACCCGGGGCGACGCCATGCCGGCCGCGGATTTTCCCCTGGCTGAGGATGAACTGCTGGGAAAAGTTTCTTTCATTGTGCGGAACGGAAGATGCATCGCACCCAGCCGGAGTCTTCGATTTTCGGAACGCGCCGTCGCGAGCTTTGGTTCGAAGCTCGGAAATCGCCGCCCGTGTCGTTGTGGGTGTACACGGTCTCTGCCAAGCTAACTCAACATAGGAATCGGGAAGATCCCTTGCCAGAATTGACCACCGAAGTCGAACGTCTCAGCCTCGTCATTGAAATCGGGGGCATGCCGGTGCGCGTCAATACGACCGATCCGGGTTTCCTCGCCATGTTGCAGGACCGCTACGCCGGGTTTCTGGCGCTCGACAGAACACAGCAGAGATTGAATTCGATGTCGACATCAGCTCGCGCCTGTCTGCCCAGATCCCGACGCCGACGTGCATGTGACCCAGCACCTCGGCCGCTGGACCTTGGAGCGCGGAGATTTTCGCGCCGAGTGGGAGCCCGCGCTCGCGCACTGGCTGGATTCGCCAGACCGCCAATCCCTATTCCATCGACGCCGTGCTGCGCATCGTGCACACGCTCGTGCTGGCCCGCCAGGGAGGCTTCCTGCTGCATTCCGCCAGCGCCATCCGCAACGGCAAGGCGTTCCTGTTCGCAGGCGTTTCCGGGCGGGCAAGACGACCATTTCCCGCCTGGCTCCTCCCGACGCCACGCTGCTGACCGACGAAATTTCCTACGTGCGCAAGCAGGATGCGGGCTACATCGCCTACGGCACGCCGTTTACCGGAGAACTGGCCAAGCTGGGCGAAAATGTTTCGGCGCCTCTCGCCGCACTCTACCTGCTGGCCAAGGGTTCAGAGAATCGCATCGATCCGCATTCCGCCCGCCGAGGCGGCGCGATCTCTGCTTGCTAATCTTCTCTTTTTCGCGGAGGATGAGGAACTGGTGCAGTCGACTTTTCATTCCGCCTTTGAGTTTGTGAGCCGGGTTCCGGTTTCCCGCCTTACGTTTGTGCCCGATGCCCGGGTCTGGGAGTTGATTGGATGAGCAGGCTTTATATGGCACGCAATCCGCGAGTCGCGGCACGCAGTCTCGACGGCGAAATGATGATCATGTCCGGCCGCGACTCCACTCTCTTTACCCTTAACAAGACGGCGACCATCCTTTGGCAATCCGCGGACGGCGCCACTCCGCTCGACGAAATCGTCGCAGCACCGCATTTGCCAGGAGTTCGAAGTGGAGCCCGCCGAGGCGCTGCACGATGCCGAAACCCTGGCCCGGGAACTGGCCAGTCACGAGATCACTGCAAATCTCGGAGGAGCCGATCCCCCAGCAGAATCCAGCGGCGGGAGAATCCCGATGAGCGGGCTCCTGCGAGCAGATGACCGAGAAGGCGCTGAAGCTGAATATTCCGCTCAGCGTCCAGCTCGACCTTACCTATCGCTGCAACGAGCGCTGCGTGCACTGCTATCTCGATCATGACGACCACGGCGAGATGACGACGGCGGAAATCAAGCATCTGCTCGACGAGATGGCCGACGCCGGTGTTTTCATTCTGACCCTCAGCGGCGGCGAGATTTTCCTGCGCAAGGATTTCTTCGAGCTTCTCGAATACGCCCGCCGCAGCTGATGTTCTGCGTGAAGCTCAAGACCAACGCAATGTTGATTCGTGAGCGCGAGGCGGCGCGCATCCGCGATCTCGGTGTCGAATCGGTCCAGATCAGCATTTACTCGCATCGGCCGGAAGTTCACGACGCCATCACGCTGATTCCCGGCTCGCTCAAGCGCTCTCTCGATGCAATCCGCTTTCTCAAGTCCCAAGGGTTGAAGGTCATCATCGCCAACGTTCTGATGACCCAGAACATGCAGGACTATCCTGGCGTTCGCGCCCTGGCGGCGGAACTGGGAGTCGAGTGCACGCTCGATCCGACCATCACTCCCATGATGGACGGCAACCGCTCGGTGCTTGACCTGGGCGTCGACCAGAATGCGCTGCGGCAGGTTTTCCGCGATCACGTGCTCTGGTCGGCGACGTCGAGGAATTCTGCGCGATCCCAGCCAACCCAGACGAAGACGCGCTGGAGAATCTCCCTTGCAGCGCCGGCCACACCGCCTGCTATGTTTCGCCTTACGGCGAAGTTTTTCCCTGCGTCCAGTTTCCGCTGCCCACGGGAAACGTGCGGCAGCAGCGCTTTATCGACATCTGGCGGCATTCCGATGCGATGAATGATGTGCGCTCGATCCGGGTGAAGGACCTGACGACGTGCCCTTCGTGCACCCACGTTTCAAGTTGCACGCGGTGTCCCGGTCTGGCGTTCCTGGAAGGAAACATGCGCGGGCCTTCGTCGCAGGATTGCGAGAGGTCTTTCGCCCGCACTGGCATCCCCTCAGCCAACATGCTGGCCAAGAAAAACGGAGCCAGTCTGAGGAATGCCAACCTGGTGCAGATTCGACCGCTTCCGGTGTCCGTTGGCCCTTCGCCGGCTGGCGCGATCGCGTGATCTGGACTGGCGTTCTCCGGTTTCACTGACATGCCCGGCACCAGCGCCACACTCGCAGCCGAGTGGTCCTTCCTGCAAGCCGCCTGTTCCGAAATTCCCCGCCCGGAAAAATCAGCGCGCCTCCGTCTCTTGTTGCGCGAACCTCTTCGCTGGAACCTCCTTCTCGACCTCGCTGATCGTCACGGCACTCAGTCCCTTCTCTGTCAGGCCCTCGTCGACATCGAGAATGCCGTTCCTCCGGCCGAACTGTCCGTTCTGAACCGGCGCTATCAGATCAACCTGCACAAAGCACTGTTTCTGTCGCGCGAGTTGATTCGTATCCTGGAATGTTTGTCTGCTCTCGGCGTTGAAGTCATGCCTTACAAAGGCGTGGCCCTCGCGGAACTGGCCTACGGAGACATCGCGCTGAGGCAGCGCCGGTGACATCGACCTGCTGATCCGCCCGCAGGACTTCCCCCGCGTCCGCGGCGCCGTCCGCGAACTCGGCTACACGCCCCACCTGGTGCTTTCTCCAGCAGAGGAACGCGCTTATCTGAAATCGCGGATACGAATATGCCTTCGACGGCGCTGCGGGACCCAATCTCCTCGAAGTACAGTGGGCGATTCAGCCCAGCTTTTACGCCGTTGATTTCGACATGGACGCACTGTTCCATCGCGCCGTCACGATCACCGTCGCCGGGCACCCCATGAAGACGCTCTCATCCGAAGATTTGCTTCTCGTCCTCTCGGCACACGCCGCCAAACACGTCTGGGGACGACTGATCTGGCTCTGCGACATCGCGCGCATCATGAGCTCTCCCCACCTTGGATTGGACCTGGATCGCATCGCAAGCGAAGGCCTTGGGAATTGTGCGTATTCGTGGGCGTCACCATGCTCCTGGCGAATCGTCTCTTAGGTTCGACAATTCCGCCGGCCGCGCAAGCGAGTGTTCCGGAAGATTCGGGAGCACTGGTCCTCGTCGATGAAATTCAAACTTATATGGCGAGCGAGGCTGCATTCAACGTCGAGTCGCTGGCCTACTTCCGCCTGATGATGCGTCTGCGCGAACGTCCGCTCGATCGCCTGCGATTTCTGAAGCGGCTTGCCCTAACGCCCGGACCAAGTGAGTGGCAAGCCGTTCGTCTCCCTGCACCGCTGTTTCCCCTGTATCGATTGGTGCGCCTCTCTCGCCTGGCGGCAAGGTTCGTCCGCTCTTAACACCCTCTGTGGCCGCTGGCAATTCTCTGGGGCGGCTGATTTTGGGACTGCTGATTTTGGGACTGCTGATTTTGGTGGCGCAGCGCTTTCAGCGCTGCGAGAAAGTTGCCTTTTCACTGAGGGCTTTAGTTGGCAGCTTGTCTAGCAGGTGCTTGGCGCGCAGTTTGGAGAGGTCGTAGCGCAGCGATGCCAAAGAGTATTGGGACTGGGGAAGTCCGAGAGCGTCCAACACCGGCGGGTAGAGATCGGCGGTGGTGAAGGTGGAGCCGGCGGCGATGTTGGCATAGCGGACCAGAGCATGCATCACCGCCAGTTGCCGAGGGTGATCGAGCTTAAGGCCGGGGATGCGCTTTCCGTTGCTCAGGGTGGTGGGCTCAGTCAGTTTTTGGAGTTGGCCGCGATCGATGAAAGTTTCCAGGATGTCTTGCTGGGCGTCGTGGTAGTGGTCAATGATCTCGGACATGCGCTGGCGTAACTGCGGCAGGTTCTCGACGTTCTTTTGAGACATAGTCGGTGACGTCATTAGTGGCCGGCTCGGTTCGTAGCAAGCGGTCATCGCGGACGTATTGCTTGGCGAATCCATGGGCATAGTGACTGCGAATGACGGGATTGGGAAGATCGAGGTCTTCGAGCTCGGTTTGCAGTTTGCCCTTGTATTGCTTGGTCACTTTCCGGCCAAAGATGAGAGTGATTTTCTTGGGTTGTCCGATGGTTCGGTTGATATCCAGCAAGAGCTCGGCGAACTGGTCGAGGGCGGCGCGGCGGAAGAAGATCAGGTTGTCGCAAAGCTCGACTTGGGAAAAGAAGAGCCGGTGTTGGCAGCCAGCCTGTCGTCGTTCCTGGGAGGTGAAGAAGGGTGTAAAGGCGGTCAGCCATTTCTGTCCGCAGCGCAATAAATCTTGGGCGGTCAGAGAGTCGGCGAGTTCTTGTAATCGTTCCGGGTCGGAGCATTGCAAGAAGGTGTTCTTGCATTGTCGAAAAGCGATGCCCTCCTGGCGCATGCGAAGAGCTAGCCAATGGTGCTGATTGAGGCACACGCGGGCGGAGAATGGAAAGTAAGGACACATGCGGATAAACATGGGCTCGCAGTGTTGGTCGTTGAGATAGAAATTGTATTGATTCACCCAGCGCTGCTTCAGTTCCAGATGAGGGCATTAGTTCTGAGCCCCCGAGGTACCTGAACTTCATCTTTAGCACCGCACTAGAGAGTTGGTTCCGCTGACGCGCTTCCACTTTCTCAAATACAGTACATACATCGCCGCGCATCCGATCAGCGGCACCGCCAGCCCTGCTTTGAGGCTGCCGAAATGATTCGACGAGACGCCCACCATCCACGGCAGCAGTCCCCCGCCGATATTCGATAGCATGAACATGACCGACCCAAGCCGCGATGACGTCGGCCCAAACTCCCGCGACAACAGCGAAATCGTAATCGGATACACATAAGAAAGCCCCAGCCCCGCCAGGCAAGCGCTCACCACCACACCGCGCAAGCCATGCGATAAAACCAGCCCCGCCATGCCCGCACAAGCCACCAGCAACTCCGACCTGCACCAGTCGAATTTCGTCGCTCAGCCGCAACAGCATCGGCGCCACCCACTCTGCCCAGCATCATCGCCGCATAAAAAAATGAAGGAGTCATCAGCGCCATCGCCGGCGTCATGTTCCCCAGGCTCTTGGCATAGGACGCCACCCATCCCCCGAAACCGTTCTCCACGCCGACATAAAGAAAGAACAGCGCCGCCAGACATCAGCAAAGCGCCGTGCCTCCATGGAATTGCAAGGCCCGTCTTCTGCGCGCATCTTTCCTCGCCAAAGGCTCAACAATCGACGCACGGCATGGCCGCAATCCCAATCGCCATCAACAGCGCGAATCCCGGCCACCGCGCCCAGGAAGAGTGGAACTGCGTGGCTCTTCACCGCCGCCGCCACCAGAAACGGGCATGACACCGCGCCCGCGCTCCAGCAGAAGTTCAGCAGATTCAGGGTCGCGCTGCGCCGCCCCGGATTCACTTCCGCCACCAGCAAATTCGCCGCCGGAACCGCCAGCCCCAGTCCTCCTCCATAGGCTGCGATGCAAAGAATCCCCATCACCTTCGGACCGGCCAGCAACAGCCCCACTCCGGCACTCATCAGCAGAAGCCCGGTCTTGATCGCGAATCGAAATCCCCAGCGCGAAACCAGCACGCCAGACAGAGCCACCGCCAAGGTCGAAGCCAGATACTGGCCGTGAACAGCGCTCCCGCCTGGGAATAATTCAATGACCATCGCGCCGACAACGTTGGCAGCATCGGACCCAGAAGCACGGTCGCGATTCCGATCGGCACAAACGAGGCATAAGCCGCGAACGTGAGCGCTCGGGCGGAGGCTGAGGCGTTGGGTGAGTCAGAGGGGGGCATGATAATGGCGAGGCACTCTCTGCGGCTACTATATCGGAACGGCGACACAGCGTACGACGCTACCCGGAGCCGTTCGCCTTCGCAGTCGATTCCCGCACGACCAGTTCGCGGCTCAATCGCAATCTCAGCAGAATATTCTTTCTTCCCCTCAATCCGCTCCAGCAGGACTCTGCGCCGCCACTTCGCCCATTCGGTTCAGCGGCTGTTGCACCGTGGTCAAACTCGGAGTATGAAACGCCGCGCCCGGAATGTCGTCGAATCCCATCACCGAAACATCCTGCGGAACGCGCAGTCCCTGCTCCTGCAATCGCCCGGATCGCGCCGATCGCCGAAATGTCGTTGTAGGCAAACAACGCGGTAAACGGCTTCTTGCGCGCCAGCAGTTGCTTGGCAAACGGATAACCCAGCATCGGCGTCGGATCGTCAGTGTCGATCTGCACCGTCAACTCGGGATCGATCTTCATCCCAATCTCGTCCGGCCACCTGGCAGATCGCGTCCCAGCGATCCTTCGCATCCGAACTCAGCGGATTTCCCTTCATGAAGGCGACGCGCTCGTGAGACATCTCCTTCAAGTGATTCAGCGCCAGAACCGCAGCCCTGCACATGATCGAGCGTAATGTTGGTGACGCCCTTCAGCTTCTTGTGGCCGGCAATGGCAACGGTAGGCAGCGCGGGCGCCTCCTGCACCGTTGTATCCACCGTGATGATGCCCTCGACTCCGCGCTCCGACAGCAATTGCGAATATCGATTCAGCAGCACGGGATCGTGCCGGTGCACCACGGTCAGAAAGAAATAATCTCGCGTTGCCTCAAATACTGTTCAATGCCGCTGATGATCGGCGAGCTGTAGGAGTCGCCAATCTCTTCCGCAATCACTCCAATGGTGTAGGTGCGCTTGTTGCGCAGGGTGCGGGCAAAAAAATTGGGCCGGTAGTTGAGTTCCTTGGCGGCCGCGTGGATGCGGTTCTTGGTCTCTTGCGGAATCGACCGGGCCGACGGCGAATCGTTCAGAACCGCCGACACCGTGCCGGGAGTCAGTCCAATATGTTGGGCGACGGCCTTGAGGGTGATCACCTCTGGTTTCTGGCCGGGCTTCTTGATTTGCCCCATGATCGGCTAAATCGATCGTCTGAGACCTGTCAGTTATCTCAACTGTCTAAAATATGCTTTCAATCACGAACTGTCAGTGATTCGCACTCACGTTGTCATGCCTGAGCGAAGCGACAGCATTAGCTTTGCACGTCTCTCGCACTCGCTCCCGTCAGGCCTTGGCATAACGCTGGCTGTTCGGCTTCGATCCGCTCAAGGCAAAGAACAAGATGTACAGATAACAAATCACCGGCAGGAAGAACGCGTGATGAATCCCGATCCGATCGGCAATCCATCCCTGCGCCACGGGAATAATCGCTCCGCCCACAATCGCCATGATCATGACCCCGGAGCCGTCGCCCGTTAGCGGCCCAAGTTCGGCCACGCCCAGGGTGAAGATGCTCGGGAACATGATCGAATTGAAGAATCCAACCAGGATGATGCTGTACATCGCGAATGTCCGGTGGTCAGCATCGAGATCGCGACCAGTGCAGCCGCGCAGACCGCACAAATTCCCAAGCAGTCCTCGCGTACTCACCTTCTGCAGCAGCGCCGACCCGATGAAGCGGCCCGACCATCGCTCCGCCCCAGTAGAAAGTGACGAAGCTCGCCGCAACTTTCGCCGTCAGGCCACCAATCTCCGGCTGAGCTGAAGTAGTTCACGAGAAAACTTCCGATGGAAACTTCGCCGCCGACATAAACGAAAATCCCGATCGCCCCGAAAATCAAGCTCGGATGCTTCCAGATTGAGTCGTTCACCTTTTCGCCGACTTTGTGCTGCGCGTGCTCGATGGTCGGCAACTTGAAACTGCCGATCGCGACCGCCAGCACGACCAGAGCGATGCCCAGGCCCACATACGGCGTCTTAACCGTCGCGGCTTCATGCAGCCGATAAGCTTGCAGTGCATCGGGCGCCATCGCTCGTATGTCCTCAATCGCCTTCGGAGCGGCGCTCAGAATCAGCGCCCGCCGAAATAACGGCGCCAGAAGTAGTGCCCAGCGAGTTGAACGCCTGCGTCAGATTCAGCCGGCTCGAAGCCGTCTCAGGCTTCCCCAGCACCGTGACATAAGGATTCGCCGCGACCTGCAGGCATGTAATCCCTGCCGCAAGAACGATCAGCGCGCCCAGAAATAACGGATACGACGGGACACTCGCCGCCGGCACAAACAAGAACGCCCCAAGCTCCCATCGTCAGCAGACCCACCACCATCGACCTCTGGTAGCCCATCCAGTCGACGAGTTTCGCGGATGGCAAAGAGAAAATAAAATACGCGCCGAAAAATGCAAACTGAATCAGCTGCGACTGCAAATAGTTCAAATCAAAAATCGATTTCAGATGCGGAACCAGAATGTCATTCAGGCAGGTCAGAAATCCCCACATGAAGAAAAGCGTGGTCACCGTAGCCAGCGGAGCGCCGTAGCTCTGCCCGGTGCCCGGCGCCGCGATGTCGTAGAAGTGTTGGGGGCCGCGATCGCCATGAGTGCTGTATCCACCCTCCAGAAAGTAGAACCCGCTAGAACAAAGAACGCGCCATCATAGCATCGCCCGAGCGCGCTTTTACGCATTTTTCTTGTCCGCGAGATCGAATTCACACCCTACAAAATCGTTTCTCTAGCTTGACATTCCATCGCCCTTGCCCGAGACTGCAATCGTTTCCGCCTGTCGGATTCTCCGCATCAGGCCATAATCATGCGCAAACCTGTGCTCTTCGCCCTCGCCGCCGTCTTCCTGCTGGCTCAGTCCAGCCCCACTCCTTGCCCAATCCGCCAGCCTACGTCCGCGGCGGTCGTATTCAGCGAACCCGGATTTCCCGCGGCCGACTCCGCCAGCCCCTCGCCGCAGCAATTCGTCCGCCATGCTGCCCGGAGCTCAACAGGCCGACGCAGACCACCTTCAAGATGCCCTGGCCGCGCCCGCCACCCGCCTTCTGGTCCTTCCCTACGGCTCCGCCTTTCCCGAAGAAGCCTGGCCCGCCATCAAGCAGTTCCTCGACCGCGGAGGCAATCTGCTCGTCCTCGGCGGACGCCCTTCACCCGCGCCGCTTATCGCGACTCCAGCGGCTGGCATCTTCGCGACTACAGCGTCCGCTTCATCCGCCCGCTCATGATCGACCAGTATCAGGAAACTCCCGGTTCCGACGGCCTGCAGTTCCAGCCCAATCCCGACATTCCCTTGCAACTTTCCGCCTTCGCGTGGAAGCGCGCCTTCAGCCCCGTGATTCGCCTCAGCGCCGTCGACCTCTACCACCGCGGCGGCGCCGCCGGCTCCATCGACGCCCGCCTCGACTCGCTCGCCTGGGGCATCAAAGATGGCCGCAAGCTGTCGGCGCCCGGTCCTTCAGGTCGACCACTACCGCAACGGTTTCGACGGCGGACGCTGGATTTTCGTGAACGCGGAACTCTCGCGCGAATTCTTCGACAACGCCGACACTCGTGCAATCCCTTGCCAGCCGGGCATTGCAAGGCGCCGAGGAATTCACCGTGCGCCCCGCGTTGCCGCTCTACCTCCACGGCGAGCCCATAGAACTGCAAGTGCAATGGCACGCGGCGGTGCAACCGAAGCGCCCGTTTCGCTGAAGATCACGTCTTTCCCTGAAGCGCAGCCCGCGAATCGTTCGACCGTCACAGCGGCGCTGTCAGCCAACGAACCCATAGCGCTGCCCGCTCCCGGAGGCAAAGGCCTCTACATCATCGAAGCGCAGTTGCTCGAAGGCGACCGCGTCCGCGCCATCTACCACTCCGCCTTCTGGATCCGCGACGAATCCTTCCTCCGCTCCGGCCCGCGCCTCGGCGTCAATCACGACTACTTCGAACTCGATGGCCATCCCCTCGCCGTCGTCGGCACGACTTACATGTCGAGCGAAGTGCAGCGGCTTTATTTCGAGCATCCCGAACGTGTACGTGTGGAACCAGGATCTCGCGCAGATTCACGACGCCGGCCTGAACATGATCCGCACCGGCTGGTGGACTGGCTGGGACAAATTCTGCGACGAAAACGGCCAGCCCTACGAGCGCACGCTGCGCACGCTCGAAGCCTATCTGATGACCGCCCGCAAGTACGGCCTGCCGGTGCAGTTCAATTTCTTCGCCTTCCTGCCCGACGTTCTCGGAGGCGCCAACGCATTTCTCGATCCCGCGGCCGTCCGCCGCCAGCAGACTCTGATTTCCTCGGTCGTCGCCCGCTTCCACGACGTGCCCTACCTCGCGTGGGATCTCATCAACGAGCCCAGCTTCTCGCAGCACCTCTGGAGGACGCGCCCCAACGGCGACCCCATCGAACTCGCAGCCTGGAATCAACTGGCTGAGCCAGCGCTATCCCGATCGCGCAAAACTCGCCGCGCTGTGGAATGTTTCTCCCGACTCGGTCGCGGGAACGATCTCGCTTCCGCGCGAAGACGAGTTCTCCCCGCGCGGCATGTACACCGGAACCAACTCGCTCCGGCTGAACGATTATTTTCTGTTCGCGCAGGAATCCTTCGCCCACTGGGCGCGCACCATGCACGACACCATCCGCGCCACCGGCTCGCAGCAACTCGTCACCGTCGGCCAGGACGAAGGCGGCATTCAAGACCGCCTCTCGCCCGCCTTCTGGGGCGAGTCCGTCGACTTCACCACCAACCATTCCTGGTGGCTCAACGACAACATCCTGTGGGATTCGCTCGCCGCCAAGCAGCCCGGCGAAGCCATGCTGATCCAGGAAACCGGCCTGCAGCGCGAATTGAACCTCGACGAGATCGCCCGCCGCACCACGGAAAGCGAGGCCGCGCTCCTCGAGCGCAAAGTTCGCCACATCATTCATTCAAGGTTCCGGCGCCATCGAGTGGCTCTGGAACACGAACTCCGACATGACGGAGAGCAACGAAACCCCCATCGGCGCCGTCCGCACCGACTACACCGAGAAGCCGGAAGCCACGGTGCTCCGCGCCTTCGCCCAATTCGCCCCGTCGTCTGCAGGAGCATCTCCGCGATCCCGCAGCTGCCGTCGATCGCCATCGTCACATCGCAAGCCGCGCAATACTCCGCACTCGCGGATTTCCAACTCGCAGCGCAGCAGAACGCAGTTCGTGCCCTCGCTTATGACGCCCACCTGCCCGCGTACGTAATCGCCGAAAATCAGATCGACAAATTAGGCACCCCAAAGCTCGCCATCCTGCCCTCTCCGCAAGCTCTGGGCGAAACAGCATGGCACGCGCTCTATTGACTTATGTCGAGGCAGGAGGCAACCTCCTCGTCACTGGCCCCGTCGATCGCGACGAACACTGGCAAATCGTCCATCGCGCCGCCGATCTCGGACTCCCCGCCCACGTCGAGCCGCTCACCTATCACAACGCCACGATCCGCCTTGGCACCGTTCGCTCGCTCTCGCATTCGGGCAACCGCAACAGAACTGGCTGGACTCCCTGCGCTTCGACGATGGCTCCACTCTGAAAGAGATCCCTCACGGCAAAGGCCGTATCTTCTGGACTTCCTATCCGGTGGAACTCGCCGCAGACGTGCACTCGACGGCGGACCTCTATGCCTACGTCGCCACGCGCCTAAACATCCCCCAGATGTTCACCCAGCAATCGCCACTCCCGCCCGGTGTGCTGGTATTTCCGACCGTCCTAGCAGACTCCGTGCTCTACGTCCTGGTCTCGGACTCCGCGAACGAGCACAAACATCAGTTTGCGGGACCAGAGCCACAGGCGTGCCATTGGCTTTCACGCTGCCCGCAGGACACGCCGCGATCGCAGTGATTGGGAAAAAAGAAAAGAAGATTGTCGCCCGTTATGGGTTCTGAGCATTTGGAGGCCAGGTTGGACGAGCGTTCCGGAAGAGGTCCGAGTTTAGCCGACCGTTCCCGCTGCGAGCATCTGAGCAATCGTGACGAACTCATAGCCGTCAGACTGGTAGCGCGAAATCAAGTGATCGGTGGCGGCAACCGTCTGGGAGCGATCGGCGCTCATCTGCTTATGCCCACCGTCGTGAAGCAGAATAACGTCCCCACCGCGAATCTGCCCGCTCACCTTCTGCTCAATCACCGCAGACGGTGGTGCGTTCCAGTCGTAGCCAGTCACATTCCACATCACCGGTTCGAGTCCCAGCTCGCGGGCCACCCGCAGCACCGCAGGCCGGCGTCCTCCGAACGGAGGGCGGAAGAGATTCGAATGTTCCCCAATTTCATCCTGCAAGGCGGACCGGCACTCAGAGAGCTCCCTACGAACTTCGACCGTGCTCTTCAAAGTCAGTAGCGGATGCGTGAAGGTGTGGTTGCCCACGACGTGTCCCGCCTTGACGACCTCGCGCGCAATCTCAGCACGCTGGCGTACGTAGCGTCCGATCAGAAAGAAAGTCGCACGCACATCGTGCTTGGCCAGAACTTCCAGCAGTCGCAACGTGTGCGGATCGTTAGGCCCGTCGTCATAAGTGAGCGCAAGTTGTTTTGTTCCCGGAGCGAGGCCCGTGAACGTTCGCCCGTACCACTGCCCGGTAGGCGCCATCGACTGGTATCCCGCGGTCGTCAGCGCGGCGGTGGCTGCTGCTCCAGCAAGCACGGTTCCGAGCATGCGAGGATTGTAATTGTTGATTGCTGATTTTTGATTGCTGATTGGCCTGGACGCCTTTCAATCCGCAATCAACAATCAAAAAATCATCAATGTACTGTTAACTCTTCCCGCAATTGCCACTAGTCGCTATCCGAGATATCCTCTGAATTCCGAGACATCGCACGAACTCATGGCCAATCTTTTCGAACTGCCCCGGTACATTGCTGTGGAAGGACCTATCCGCGTAGGCAAAAGTACGCTGGCGCGCATTCTGGCCGAGCGCCTGAATGCCCAGCGCGTGATGGAACCGGAGGCGAATCCATTCCTGGATTCTTTCTATGAAGGAGATCGCGGGGCGGCCTTCCAGGCGCAATTCACTTTTCTGGTGCGGCGCTTCGAGCAGTTGCAGGCGCTCGATCTGGGTCCGCGGTCGCAAAAGGTTGTGGTCTCGGATTTTATTTTCGAGAAAGACAAACTCTTCGCTTGCCTGAATCTCACCGACTACGAACTCGATACCTACAACCGCTACTACAACCACTTCCGTGACCTTCTGCCCACGCCTGACCTGGTGATTTATCTGCAGGCCACGCCGGAAGTTCTGAAAAAACGGCTCAAGAAAAAGAATGCTCCCAGCGAGCGTGCCGTGAGCGACGAATATCTCGAAGAAGTAGTCAAAGCCTACGAGCACTTCTTCTTTCACTACACCTCGTCGGACCTGCTGATCGTCAACACGTCAGAGATCGATTTCGTCGACCGGAATGAAGACTTGCAGGAACTCCTTCGCAAGGTTACGGAGCCAATCAAGGGCACACAGTACTTCCTGCCGCTGGGCGGGCAGAACGCGGTGGGCGCGTAAGCAGCTTCTATCGTCTGGCGCTAGCTAACCATCGCTATTCCTACTTTTCGTGGCGGGGAAGCGGGTAGACCTGTAGCACTTTTCCCAACTTTACGAACTCTGGGTCGGCGGTGACCAGCCAGCCGCCGCGCTCCAGGGCGAGTTCGGCGGCGAAGGCGTCGGCGTAACTCAGGTTGTGCTTCTGCTTGAGCGCCGCAGCGCGGGTAGCGCGTTCAACGTCGACCGCGATCACCGCGATCGGCAGGCGATGCAGATACGATTCCACTTCGCGAGCTTTGGCCTCGCCGTGATAGCGCCACTCCATGTAAAAGACTTCCCCCCAGTTCACCGCCGACATCAATAAAGGGAGTTCCAGCCGAAACGCTTCGCCGAGCAGATGTCTTACTTTTCCCGAGGCTGTTTCGCGGCTTTCGAAAAAACCGATCAGGGCATTCGCGTCGAGGACATACCGGCGGCTGCCCCCACGAGAAGGCACTTACTCGCGCTCTCTTTCCCGACGGCGTTCGCGTTCGCGCTCCTCGAGAGATGCTTCAAATACGGAAGGCTCGCCCGGCCGCGGTTTGAGAAAACCTTGGATTTCGTCCAGGATGCGTTCGGTGAGAGGCATCAAAATCAGCCGGCCTCTGTCTTCCGTCCAAGTGGCTCGGGTGCCCTTCTTTAAGCCTAGCTGTTCGCGAAGCTCCGCCGGAACCACGACTTGGCCCTTCGAACTAATGGTGGTACGGTAAGTCGCCATAACATGTAATCCTACCACAATCATAAAGTAAGATCTATTGTAATCGTCTTACCTCGCGAAACCCTTCCCGGACAATACCGGCAAATACTGGGAAAGACATCGCTTAAGCGTATTAGGTGGCGGGCGGCTCTTTGCCATGGTCCGTTCCCTTTTTTCAAGCTACAATACTCCCAGCGTCATCCAAGCTGTAGACGCCACGATGCGTGCTCAGGCTCTATCCGCCACGGCGGAAGGGCACTGGAGGACATCATGAGCTTGACCCCTATCGGCGAGCCTCGCCATAAGGTTACGACCGCGACTCTGCACGATCAGAAACTTCACCACGAACCCATCACTTGCCTCACCGCCTACGACTACGCCTCTGCGCGTTTGGTGGACGAGGCCGGCATCGACATGGTGCTGGTCGGCGATTCGCTGGCCCAAACCATGCTTGGCTACGAGAACACGCTCTCGGTAACCATGGACGAGATGCTGCATCATGTAAAAGCCGTCCGGCGCGCCGTGAAGAACGCACTGCTAGTGGCCGACATGCCTTACGGCTCGTATCAACTCGACTCCAAAACCGCCGTCAGCAATGCGGCCCGCTTTGTGAAGGAAGGCGGCGCCGAGGTCGTGAAGATTGAAGGCGGCGAAAAACGCGCAGACTTGATTCGTCAAATCGTTGACGCCGAGATTCCGGTGGCCGGGCACATTGGCCTCACGCCGCAGTCGGTCAATGTGATGGGCGGCTACAAGGTGCAAGGCAAGAGTCTAAGCGGTATCGAACAACTCATGCGTGACGCTGTGGCCCTCGACCGCGCCGGCGTGGCCTGCCTTTATCTCGAGGGCATCCCGCGGGAAGTGGCAGCCATGATCACCGCAGAGATCATTGCGCCGACCATCGGCATTGGCGCTGGCCCCGAGTGCGACGGGCAAGTGCTGGTGTTCCACGACATTCTGAACCTGACTTTTGGGCCTCCGGCAAAATTTGTGCGGCGCTACGGCGATGCCGCTGCGCTGATCACCAATGCAGTCCAGGCCTTTCGCGCCGATGTGCGCACGCACCAATATCCCAAGGACGAGGAGTCGTATCACCTCCCAAAGGAAACCAAGGCAGGACTCGATACGGTCCTCGCACGGAAGCGAGCGATGGGGCGGTAACGGCGGAACAAACCCTCTACATACCGCGTACCTTCATACAGAAGTTGCGCCTACAGGGTGCCGTGCCGGTTTGCCGGGATGGTGCTAGGCTATTGAAAAGGAGGAGCTCCCATGGTTCTCTCGACAATATTCTTCCATTTCTTCTTCGGCTTGCCGTTCCTGATGTATTTCCTGCCGTCGATCATTGCGCTGGCGAGGAGCAAGCGGGACCTCCTGGCGATCTTCCTGCTCAACTTGTTCCTCGGATGGAGCATCATAGGATGGATCGTCGCGCTGGTCTGGGCGGCGAAAAACGACGTCCCCGCGATGGTGAGGTAGTTCGGGTCGTGTTCGGCAAGTCTCTTCGCATCGGGGTGTCGGCAGTTGTACTGGCGGGGATCTCTCTGGTGGCTTGTTCTTCCCACGAGGATACCGCGAAGCCTCCCGCGCCCGAAACCGTGTTGCAGGCCATTCCTGCGGCGGACAAAGCTCAAGTCGAGAGCATTCACGATATGAAGAATTGGCGCAACCCTTACCTCATCGTTCGCCCTGACGGTGTGGCGTTGCTGGATGTCGCTGACAGCGCCGAGATCCGCCTCAAGCCTGCCGAGTTGCTGCCAGCATTGGCCGCTCTGCCTGCATCGAATTGGCCTTATGGACGAGTCGTAGCGGCGACCGAGAACGACAAGGCTTCCGAGCAGGAACAAGTACAAATCCGCCGCAACCGGGGCATCGTAGGCGGAATGCTGCAGGATGCGCACATCGCCATCAAATGGGTACCCTCGTCATGAAGCGCAGTCATTGCCGATCCATCTACTCTTGAAGATCTGCACCACCATTCACGAAATGAGAGCCACGTCTCGCGCCGAACGTCGCGCGGGCAAGCGCCTTGGATTTGTTCCGACCATGGGGGCCCTCCATGAAGGCCATCTCTCGCTGGTGCGGGCGGCGCGCGCGTCGTCCGAAGTCGTGGCCGCGTCAATCTTCGTCAACCCGGCGCAGTTTGGACCCAACGAGGACCTTGCAAAGTATCCGCGGTCCTTCGAGCGGGATTGCGAAATGCTGGAGCACGAAGGCGTCCAACTATTGTTCGCGCCCTCAGTAGAAGAGATGTATGCGGGGGGCGCAGTGACGTGGGTAACGGTGGAAGGCCTGAGTGAGAAGCTGGACGGCCGCTCGCGGCCGGGACACTTTCGCGGAGTCGCAACTGTTGTGGCAAAGTTGTTTCATGCCGTCGAACCGGACGCGGCGTTCTTCGGGCAGAAAGACGCGGCGCAGATTGCCGTCATCCGGCGCATGATCCGTGACCTGAATTTACCGGTGGAGATTGTGGTTTGCCCGATTGTACGCGAAGCCGATGGGCTGGCGATGAGTTCGCGCAACGCCTATCTGGACGCTGAAAAGCGAAAACAAGCCCTCGTACTGCACCGTTCGCTCCTGCGAGTCAAGAAGCTAGTGGAGGCGGGAGAGCGGAGCGCGTTCAACTTACAGAAGGTGGGGCGCGAAGAAATTGCCCGTGAGAATTCCGTACGTCTGGACTACTTCGAGATCGTCGATCCGGACACACTCGATCCGGTCGAAGACGTTTCGGAAGGCGCTCTCGTGGCCGTCGCCGCGTATGTAGGCAGCACGCGCCTGATCGACAATATTCTTCTGTAATCTCCTTGAACAGCCGCCGCCCACCACAGCTGCTTCGCGTACGCGGTCCTAGTACGAGGAGAGGTAATCCGGATTGTAGTACCACCACGGGGTGTAATAGTACGGTGGCCACGCCCAGAACGGGGTCCAACCAAAACCCCAACCCCATCCCCATCCCCATCCCCATCCGCAGCCCCAACATCCCCAACCCCAACCGCCCCGCCAGCCGTAACCACCCCAGCCGTAACGGCCGCCGTACCAGCCTGCACCGTGATAATACAGGCTGCCGGATCCTACGAAGGCAGCATGGTTGATGGATGCGTGCGACAATCCAGTGGTGTGAACGCCACCGAACGAATGAAAGTTTCCATCAGCGATGCGTGAGACGTGCCCCGAGGTCACGCCAGCGCCGCGGTTCGCAGCCATTCCCGCACCGCGAGAGGCTGACATCCCCGCGCTGTTTCCTGATCTCGCAAATGGATGGAATCCCGGTGAAGTGTCCCGCACTCCGTGACCCTGGGACGACCAGGCCCTTCCAGCAGAAGAATTCCCATACCGACCGCCGCCATACATTCCGCCGCGGTAGCTCCCGCCATGATATCCGCCGTAGGAGGATCCGCCATGAAAACTTCCTCCACCATACCCACCGCCGTGGAAGCCGCCTCCCCCGCCACCGTGGAAACCACCACCACCACCTCCTCCATGACCGCCGCCATGTTGGGCGAAGGCAGGCACAGGCAGACAAACGAGTAAGAAGGAAGCGATACTTGCGAAAAGAGACTTAAGCAAGGTGGTACGCCGCATATCCGTACCCTCCACCGAAACGGCGGTTCGCTGCCCGGGATGGCAGACCGCCTATATCAATCCTACCCCTGTTTGGAATCGCATTCCACATCCGAGGTTGTCCGTTTGGGGCGACAACGAGTTGGCGAGGAACGTTGGGAAATCGCGCTATAGCGTCAACCGTTCCCCGAGTGCAACTGATTGCGGCCAATTCATCGATTGCCGTCCGCACCCGATAAAGCGGATTGCTCCTCGACGCCTTTGGGCTCGTACGCCAGTTGTTCAATCCTGTCACGGGTTTGCTGCGTTCTGGTGATCCACTCCCCTAGCCAATGAGCAAACTCTTTGTTTTGCTTGACCTCTGATTTCATGTGCCCCTCTTTTACGACCCGATGCTCAATAGTCAGGGGCGTAGGGAGCCTTGTGAACTGTAATTTGTGACAGCGCCGTCAAGAACTGAAGCCGAAGGTAATTGCGCGTGAGTGTTCAGCGAGAGCCTGATCTCAAACACGCTGGGCCACAGTTTCCCCGTGACAAACAGTCGTTTCCCCACGGGATCGTACGCGATGCCGTTTAGCACGGCCTCGGGTTCAAGACGATAGACCGAGCTGAGAAGTCCGGTGAGGTCAATCCACCCGACGATCTCTCCGGTCTCAGGAGAAATCCGCGCAATGCGATTCGTGTGCCACACATTGGCGAAGATCTGCCCTGCCACGAACTCCAATTCATTCAACTGGTCGACTGCTGTTGATCGATCGTGGACTTTGAGACGGCGTTTCAGCCGAAACGTCTCTGGATCCAGAACGCGAATCTCCGAGGTTCCGTCGCTCAGGAAAAGTTCGTGGCTATCGGTCGCAAGTCCCCAGCCCTCTCCTGCGTAAGAAAATTTCCGCAAGAGATGGAAGTCGTTCACGTCATAGACGAAGCCCACGCCTGACTTCCACGTGAGTTGAAAGACCTCGTCTTTGACAATGGTGATTCCTTCGCCGAAGAACTCAGACGCAAGGTTGACCCGCTGCATAACCTCGCCCGTTTCCAGGCGCAGCTTGCGCAGCGAGGACTGGCCGTTGCGCCCCGTGCCCTCATACAGGAATCCGTCGCGATAGGCGAGGCCCTGGGTATAGGCAGAGGTGTCGTGGGGAAACGCTCGGACGACCGTGAAGGTGTACTCGGCAGGCGCATTCGCCGAAACACGATGAGAAGTCTGGCCGGCCAGCAACGGACAGCTCCCCAACAAGAGAAACCCAACGATCAGTGACGAAAAGGATCTCTTCATTCCCCTGGACCGCGGACATTATCGCATCGCCAAGGGGGACAAAGATTCTTCCCAACGACCGCCAAGCCTGACGGCTAGCTACTTCGCAGCCTTCGGCGGGCACTGCGCATCGTAAATCGTCTGCATCTGCTTCAGCTTGAGCACGCCATACAACACCGTAAACGCCATGGTCACCACCAGAAGCGACGCGAACATCTTTTCCAAACCGTACTGGCCCTCACGGTTGGCCACATAGCTGGCAATGATTAAGCCGAGGATGGCGATGTTGATGGCCCAGTTCGCTGGCTTCGATACGATATAGTCCAGGGTGCCGAACCCCGCGAGCTGGTAGATCATGAAGGGCAGAATCGCCACCATTGGCAACAGTTCGGAAGCGCCCAGCGAGATGTCGACCGTGCCGGGTGCCACTGCATGCAGCAATCGGCTATGCGCCAGTTCGTGAAATAGCGAGGGGAGCGAGCACAGTAAAGGCACTACCGCGAGCAACTCGAGCACCAGCGATCCGCTCCAGGTGCCGATCTTCGAGACCTCATCGGCACCCTCCTTCGAAGATTGCGTTCCCACATACAATCCACCCACAATCGCGGCCGCGCTCGATAGCATCAGCAACTCGACCGTGATGCCAAATGCCTCCGGTTCGCCCGCTTTAAGTAACAGCATAGCCAGGAAGCCGGGGGTATAGAACATGATGCGCACGAGTTTTGCCCAAACGCGTTCGTCGCGTTCCGGCGGCAGGATGGGCAGCGGACGGCCGTCGACTCCAATCGTTGCTCTAGCTTTTGCCATGAACGTGTCCTCGAGGTGCTAAGGGAACAAGCTAGCGTAGAGAGAGTCTGGGTTGTCGGAAACTGGTAAAACTGACAGCAGCCACGGACTCCAACGAAGGCTGCCCTGGTCCGCCTCCGGGGCGATTCGTGAGATAGCCTGTAATATGATGTCCTGCGAATGGCCGAAGCCTTTCCTATCCATATTTCCGTTGCGCCGGAGGACGCCGGCAAGCGCCTCGATCAACTCCTGGCCACCCATCTCGACCTAAGCCGCGCTCGGGTGCAGCAACTGATCTCAGAACAAAAAATTCTGGTGAATAATGCTTCCGCGAAGGCTTCGCTGAAGCTGCGAGGCAGCGAGCGCATCACCGTGCTCGGCCCCCCCGAGCGTCCTCCGCTGCGCGCCACCGCCGAGGAGATTCCTCTCGACATCGTCTACGAAGACAACGATCTCGCCATCATCAATAAGGCTGCCGGAATGATGGTGCATGCTGGCGCCGGAGCCACTGAGGACCAGCGCAATCGCGGCACTCTCGTAAACGCGCTCCTGCATCATTTCGCCACCCTTTCGGCGGTCGGAGGGGAGATGCGGCCGGGCATCGTCCACCGCCTCGACAAAGAGACCAGCGGTCTTATCGTGGTGGCGAAAAACGACGAAGCGCATCGCAAACTGGCCGAACAGTTTGCCCGGCGCGAGGTGAAGAAGACGTACATCGCGCTGGTCCACGGCTGGCCCAAAAAAGATCGCGGTACGATCTCGGCCAGCATCAGTCGCGACCGGATCCGCCGCACCCGCATGACCACTCGTGGCTCGGGGGGACGAGATGCCGTTTCGCATTACACTGTAGTTCGGCGGCTGGACACACCCTTCGGCAAGTTCGCGCTGGTCGAAGTAAAGATCGACACGGGCCGGACCCACCAGATTCGCGTCCACATGGCTTCGCTTGGTCATGCCGTTGTGGGAGACGCTCTCTACGGAGCACCGCGCGAGATGCGTGCGAGGCGGGGCCGCGCAACCGATGAGGGCGCTGCGATTTCGTTGCCGCGCAATTTCCTGCATGCGGCGCAGTTAGAGCTAACACATCCGCACACGGGGAAACAAATTGCGCTCCAGAGCCCGCTCCCGGCGGAACTGCAGGCGTTCCTGGCAACCATCGAGAAAGACCGGGCCGACAGCGCTTTCCCGACGAGGCTGTAAGCTGGTTGAGGCCTCCATGGGCTGGCGGATTATAATATCGATACCAATGGAATTCCTGGGGTTCAGATTCATTGCGACTTACGGCATAGCTCTCCTGCTTTTGGCGGGAAGCGCAACTTCACAGTCGGCGGCTCCAACTGTCGCCGCACAACCGACCGTGGCTCCCGCTGCAGCCGCTGCAACATCCTCTGCTCCGGTTTCGCCACGAGGGGCCGTGCCGCAACAAACGCCGCCGGCCACCGGCACGACAGCGGGGCAAGAGCAGAAACCTGCCGATGCCGCCGCTGCGGCTGACACCGAGGCCGTTGCCGTAATCAGAGTGCGTCCCAACGAAGTGAACGTCGTGTTCACGGTGACCGACAAACACGGGCGGCGTATAACGGATCTCAAACAAGGCGATTTCCGTGTCCTCGACGACAACAAGCCGCCCGACGAAATTCGCAGCTTCCACGCCGAATCTAACCTTCCGCTCCAAGTCGGCCTGCTGATCGATGCCAGCAACTCGGTGCGCGATCGCTTCAAGTTCGAGCAGGAATCGGCCATTGAGTTTCTAAACCAGACGATTCAGCCCCGCAAAGATCAGGCATTCGTGATCGGTTTCGACGTGACTCCCGAGGTCACGCAGGATTTCACCGACAACAGCGAATTGCTGGCGCACGGTGTGCACGCACTGCGGCCCGGCGGCGGCACGGCCCTCTACGACGCGTTGTATTACGCCTGCCGCGACAAGCTCCTCAAGGCCCCGAAGTCGATCACCGTGCGGCGCGCCATCATTCTGCTCAGCGACGGGGACGACAACCAGAGCCACGTCACCCGCGAAGAGGCTATCGAGATGGCACAGCGCGCCGAGGCCGTCGTCTATACCATCAGCACCAACGTCAGCGGTACCCCTGGGCCCGGTGACAAGGTGCTCGATCGCATTGCCGATGCCACCGGTGGGCGCCCGTTCCATCCGTTCCAGATTCGCGATGTGGCCAACGCCTTTGCTGAAATTCAGGACGAACTCCGCAGCCAGTATGCGATTTCCTACAAGCCGGCGGACTTCAAAACCGACGGGCACTACCGCTCCATCGACATCGAGGCCAACGATCGCAAGAACTTCCGAGTGCGTTCGCGCCGCGGCTGGTACGCGCCGACGCAGTAATGCCGGCTTCGGGCTTTCGTATTCCGGCCCACAGGGGGACGATCAAACTGCATGCCGGGATATTCAGGCACACCACTTCCGAAAAAGCTGGGAATCAAGCCCGGATTTCGCGTGGCCTTGGATGATGTCCCTCCTGAAGTGAAGGCGGAATTGAAGGCCGCGCTTGCCGAGTGCGAATGTGTGCCCGGCCTCAAAAAGCCCGTCGACTTCCTGATGGTGTTCACGAAATCGAAAGAAGGCTTGTCCGCCGACTTTGCCTACCTCAGCCAGCAACTCACCCCGGCGGGAATGTTTTGGGTGGCCTGGCCCAAGAAGAGTTCCGGCGTCGCGACTGACTTGGATGAGAATATTGTGCGCGAAATCGGACTGGCTGCAGGACTGGTCGACGTGAAAGTATGCGCCGTGACCGAAGTCTGGTCCGGACTAAAATTTGTGCGTCGCGTGAAGGATCGCTGAAGAAAGACGGCTGAGAAGCGGTTCGGGCGCCCGCAGGGGGAAAAAGAATGGTACGAGTCGGCTTAATTGGATTTGGCCTGGCGGGTCAGGCCTTTCACGCCCCCGTCATTCGCGGCGTGCCGGGCATGGAACTCGCCTGCATCCTCGAACGCCACACCTCGAACGCCAAACAGAAGTATCCCGAAGTTCGCGTGGCCCGCACCCTCGACGAAATGCTCTCTGACAAGACGATCAACCTGTGCGTGGTAGCCACTCCCAACGATTCGCACTACTCCTATACAAAAGCGTGCCTCGAAGCCGACCGCGACGTAGTCGTCGACAAGCCCTTCACGCCTACCATGGCTGAAGCCGAACAACTGGTACGTATCGCCGCCGATCGCGGCCGCCTCGTCACCGTGTATCAGGACCGCCGCTGGGACGGCGAGTTTCACACCGTAAAAGAACTCCTGAAAGCACGCACTCTGGGCGCAATCGCCGAGTACGAAGCGCGCTTCGACCGTTTCCGTCTCGAATCCAAACCGGGTGCTTGGCGTGAGAAGCCAGACCATCCCGCGGCCGGCGTTCTCTGGGATCTGGGCCCACACTTGATCGATCAGGCTCTGGTCTTGTTTGGCACGCCCGAGACGATTTGGGCCGCAGCATTCTGCCAACGCCCCACTTCGCAGATCGATGATGCCTTCGACGTGCACATGGAATATCCGCATCTGCACACCACGCTGCGCGCGCGCATCATCGCTTACGCCCCCGGCGCTCATCTCCTGATTCACGGGACCGAAGGAAGTTTCATCAAATACGGCATGGACCCCCAGGAAGAAATTCTGCGCAGCCCCAACTGCCCCGATGGGCCAGACTGGGGCCCGACTTGGGGCGTTGAATCAGGGGATCGCTGGGGCACTCTGAGCCTGGTGAACGGCGAAACTCGCAAAGTAGAGACCGCTCGCGGCGACTATCGCGGGTACTACGCGAACGTAAGAGATGCGATCGAGAAAAAAGCTCCGCTCGACGTCACGCCGGAGCAGGCGCTGCGCACCATGCGCGCTCTCTTGCTGTCGCACAAAAGCAGTCGCGAAGGCCGCCGAGTCCGCTGGACCGAAGCTCCCGAGTAAGCGCCTCGTTTGAGAGCTGCGAATCGTTTTAGTCGCTGAGGCCGCCGAGCGCGCTAACTCTTCATTACTTTCTGAAACGCCACCTGAAAGCGTTCCATCTCCTCTTGCGTGCCCACAGTAATGCGCACCCAGGTCGGCATAATCGGCCACACCCGCCCGATCAGCACATTCTCCTGCGCCATGGCGTCGCGCACTTCCTTTCCCGGCCGCTTGGTGTCGAGCATAAAACAGTTCGACTCGGAGGGAATGTAAGCGTACCCGTTGTGATCCAGCCACTGAAATGTCTGCTGACGAATTGTGGCATTGATCCGTCGTCGCTCTGCCACCAGCGCGGCGTCCTTCAGGCTTGCGGTCGCTGCCACGACCGCAGTAACCGGCATAAAGTTCTGCCCCCCGCGCGCGACGACTTTTTCCAGCAGGTCAGGGCGCGCAATCACGAATCCACAGCGCAATCCGGCCATGCCATAAACCTTCGAAAATGTCCGCAGCACGATCACGTCTTTCCCGCTCTTCACCAGATCCAGCGCGGATGGCGCTTCCGTCAAATGGATATACGCCTCGTCCACCAGAATCACCGAATCCTTGGACTTGTTCGCGGCGAGATTCTCGATGTCCGTGTGCGGAGTCATCGTGCCAGTGGGGTTATTCGGATTACAAATGTAATAGACCCCTGCGTCGGGAGCGGCTGCCAGCATGGCTTTGACGTCGTGGGCATACGTCTTCGTCAGCGGAACTTTGACCACGCGCGCTCCCGCCACCCCCGCCATCATCATGCCCGTCTCGAAGCACGGGTCCGCGGTCACGTAACTCTTCTTCGGAGAGGTGAACGCCAGCACACTGAGGCCCAGCGGCGGAGTCGATCCCGCGGTGCAGTAGATCCACTCGGGATTCAGCCCTTCCTGCTGCGCAAAAGTGCTTACCAGTTCGTCGGTGAGATTGTCGGAGTAGCGTCCGCCCAGCGGGATGATGCCAGCCACCGCATCGCGCGCCGCCGGGCAAGGCCCCAGCGGATTCTCATTCGAATCGATCAGCACGGCATCGCTCGAGTGCGGACGGCGCCGCGACGCAGCCGCCAGCATGGGCTCGGTCATCCCGTGAAATGCAGCCGCCGCCGAAACAACCGCCGACAAATGCAGAAATGAACGCCGCGAGAAACGGGCCATGGGAATCCTCCAGGAAGGGGAGTGTATCAGGAATTGCGGCGTGATGTGGCGCCGACCCACCCTGAGCGAGGTCGAGGGGGGCGCTCCACTCAACCTTTTAATCCTGCTTCCGTCCCGCGTAATACCCTGCCCGAGCCTGGATCTTATAGTTCTGCTTGTTCTTGATCTCCAGCTTGCGGTATCCGCCGTCGAGCTTCGTGTTGGTCGGCGTATAGCCAATGTTGTACTGGCTGCGCAACTCGGCGGCGATCTGGTCGAAAGCTTCCCGCAGCTTATCGAACTTGTTGCCCACGTTGATGACGCGCCCCCCGGTCTGCTCGGTGAGTTTCTTCATGTCGCCCTCGCCGTAGTAACCCATCCCCGCCGACAAGTACCCACCCCGATCAGCACACAGCAGCACGTAGACAATCGAATCCGCCTTCTGCGCTGCTTCAATCGCGTCTTTGATCTTCAACTTGCTGCCCTCGTCCTGGCCGTCGGTAAGCAATATCATCGCCTTCCGCCCCACTTCCTTCGACAGCATGTCGTGAGCGGACAGATACACCGCGTCATACAGCACCGTACCCGGAGACGCCGCCGTCGGGACCGGGCCGCCACCCGCGCCAGGCAGGGTCGGCATGGTAACGCCGGAATTGATCTTCACGGAATTCAGCGCTTTCTGCAGACGTTGCACGTCGCGCGTGTAGTCCTGAATCAGACTGGCGTCGACATCGAAATCCAGGACAAACGCCAGATCTTTGTCGGTCAAAACCTGCTTCAGAAACGCTCCCCCGACTTCTTTCTCCATGTCGAGCACGTGCAACTGGCTTCCGCTGGAGTCAATCAGGATCCCGAGCGTTAGGGGCAGATTTGTCTCTGGAGTGAAATACTTTACGGTCTGCTTCTGGCCGTCTTCGAAAATGTCAAAGTCGTCCTTCGTCAGGTTCGGGATGAGCGCGCCATGCTTGTCTTTGACATTGAAGAAAAGCTGCACCACATTGACGTTCACCTTCAGGGTCTCGGTGGGCTGCTGCGAATCGTCGGATTTCTGGTCCGGGGAACTGGGCTGCTGGCCGGTCGGTTGCTGCGCCATCAGGTACGGGGCCAGGCACAGACCCGCCAGCACCAATGCGGCCAACACCCGCCGCGGAAAAAGAGGAAGCTTAGGCATTCAGAATTTCTCGATTCGTGGTTGGTGTTAGTCTAAACCTGTACGGTTAGATGCACCAAACGAGGCAGGTTTGGCATCTTAAGAGACAGAAAGTTGTGCGCGACGAGGACAGTATGCCGTCGGTAAACGTTAGGTCAACCTGGAAAAGCACTTGGGGCAAGCGAGTAGCCCTGGTGATCGTGGGAGCCTTACCGGTCCCGGCCTTGCAAGCGCAATCCGGTCAGAATCAGCCTCAGGCCCCTGCGACTTCGCAGCCATCCCAGGACATCCCCGACGCACCCTCAACCGTACAACCGCCTGCTCCGAAGCCGGCGATTCCAGTCCCACCGCCTGGCACGAACCGGCCCAACGAGCCGATCCCGTTCCCCGGCGATGCACCTAAGCAGCCGAGCGATGCGACCCAAGGCGCGTCCGATGCGGACAAGACCGCTCCGCCTCCCATGCCTCCGGTTGAGACCGTCCCCCCGGGCTCTGTTCCCAGAAACCAGCTCAATCCTAAACAAGATCTCTACACAATTTCGACCACCGTCAACTTCGTGGCTCTTCCCGTCATGGTGAGATCTTCCGACGGGCGCCCGGTCGAAGGCCTGCTGGCGCGGGACTTCTCCGTCAAAGAAAACGGAAAGCCGCAGACTCTGACCTATTTCACCAGCGATCCCTTTGAGCTCTCGGTCGCGATCGTGCTCGACATCGGCGTCGCCGACGTAGCCCTGCAGAAAATCAATCAGACGTATTCCGCGCTCGCCGGAGCCTTCGGCCCCTACGATGAGGTTGCCCTCTACACCTATAGCAGCACCGTCAGCCAAGTCATGGACTTTAGCGGCAAGCCCGCACGGCTCACCGCAGCACTCGACGAATTGAAGCTGGTGCGCGGTCGCAATAACGGTCCGCCTGTGATGGGCGGTCCAATCGGCCCCCAAGGCCCCTCGATCAACGGGCTTCCCGCAGCGGGACCGCCGGTCGCGCCTGTCAACACGCCGCCCCGCGAGGCGCACGTTTTGAATGATGCCATCCTGCGCGCCGCGCTGGACCTGAGCAAGCGCGAGCGGACCCGCCGCAAAGTCATCTTCGTCATCAGCGATGGACGCGAATTGGGCAGCAAGGCCAGCTATAGCGGCGTGCTGCACTTGCTTCAGACCCGCGACATTCAGGTGAGGGCGGTCGTCATCGACAGCGGGGCCTTGCCCGCTTTACAAGCAACTCGACAAGTTCCATCTCCCCGACCAGGGTCGCACTAACCTCCTCACAAGATACGTTCGGGCCACTTGCGGTGCGGAACCCTATACCGAACTCTCACGCAACGCGATCGAAGATGCCTACGCGCAAATCACTAACGAGGCACGGAATCAATACACTCTGGGCTATAGCCCAGCGGCCACAACCGGTAGCTCGGCCTACCGTACAGTCGAAGTCATCGTGCGACAAAAAAGGTCTGAAAGTCGCCGCCAAAGATGGGTATTTCGCAATTCCAACCGCCCATTGACCGTCCCCGAACGCCGGCAAAAGCCTCCATGGCTCCTTCGGGCCCCGGGGGGTCACGTGAGTAACCTGCGTCCGGCACCTTCCGTATGATATAAAGACCGCGAGCCTCCATTAGGACATTGGTGTGCGCGGCAGCCCTTAAGGGGATGCCGCATTTGAGGAAAGCCTTGAGTTTCATCAACTTCGCAGCGCGTGAGATCAATTGCAAGATCGTGTACTACGGCGCCGGACTCGGCGGCAAGACCACGAACCTGCAGGTGATCTACCAGAAAACTGCGGACCAGCAGAAGGGCAAGATGATCTCGCTGGCCACCGAAACCGAGCGTACTCTGTTCTTCGATTTCCTTCCGCTCGACCTCGGCAATGTACGCGGCTTCAAGACGCGCATCCACCTCTACACCGTCCCCGGGCAGGTCTTTTACGACGCCAGCCGCAAGCTGATTCTGCGCGGCGTCGACGGCATCGTCTTCGTCGCCGACTCCCAGGAGCAGCGCATGGATGCCAACGTCGAAGCGCTTGAAAACCTGATGTCCAACCTGAAAGAACACGGCTACGACTTCAACAAGATTCCCTATGTTCTGCAGCTAAACAAGCGCGACCTGCCCAACATTCTTCCCGTCGATCTCCTCGCCACCGAACTTCGCAAGAAGAACGAACCCATCGTCGAAGCCGTCGCCTTCCAGGGCGTAGGCGTTTTTGAAACCCTGAAAGAAATCGCCAAGCAAGTGCTGACGGAGTTGAAGGCCGGCGGGTAGGCAGCGTCCGGTGTGCGGTTGCCACCGTCTCACAACAACGCCGCCCCTTCGACACATTGAGCTGATCTTTGGTGTCCAAACTTATATGCCTCGCCTTAGCAGCGTGCCATGTCTCGCGCTCGCGACCATAGCCTGCACTCAAATCGCGACCTGCCAGTCAGCGCCGCAATCCGCCTTGGTCAAAACAGTTCCGCCCGGTGTGATCCTCGAACTCGTCACACTGGACGGCCGCACGACTTATCACTTGGGCGAAGAAGTTGGATTGGTCACACGCTATCGCAGCACGACTGTGAATCGGTATCTCCTTGAGACTGCGATCTGCCCCAAATACCTGCCTACCGCGGACACCTTCAATCGCAAGCCGGGAAAGACCCAACCCGTGGGAGTCTCAATGAGCTGCTATCACAAACCCCACCCGCGCAAAGGATGGGCGGGAGCCTCGGAGACACCGGAACTAGCTGTCGACACTCGCCGCGTCGCACTCGGCAATGACCCAGTGGAGTTGTGGTCGCCCGGCTATTTGAACTACAGCCAACTCGGCGAGCACGCTCTGAGCATCACCTCCCATCGCGTGTATCCGCTGGATGCGCCGCCGGTAATTGCAACCACGGTGCCGGAGAGTTCCTATGAGCTGACTTCGAACACCGTCCATATCATGATTGTTTCCGCCGATGCGGATTGGCAGCGCCGGGCGCTAGCCGAAATCCTGCCCGCGCTGCTTGATCGCAAGAACAGAGATCCTCACGCTTGCTCAAGGTTGCGGGATCTGACATCTCCCGAATCCACCGCGGAGCGTATTTACCAGCTGCGAACCGACGGCCCGTGTCATGATCGGCTCTGGTTTCATACGCCGCTGGACATTCAGGAACTCCACAAGTTGTTCCGCAATCCCAAGTTCCCTGTCTGCCCCGAAGTGCTCGATCAGTTGGCCGAGGGCTTTGTGCGCAGCAATCATCCTGAGCTGGACGATTGGGACAATTCCGATCTCTCTTTCGAGGAATACCGGGTGCAGTTCGGCACTTCATTTGAAAAGGGCCGCCGCCACTACACCGACGAACTGTTCACCTTGCTGCCAAGCAAAACCGGCATGGCAGCTCGCATCTCTGCCCAAACCGCGGACGTGATGAATCGCTCCTTGAAGCACTGAGATCTGTACTGTCTAACGCACGGCACCATTCCTCACGCCTGATCTACCATGCCTGTCGCCAATTCCGCTCTTCTAAAGTGCTCCCTCTTGCGGCGGGTTGGGATTGTTCGGATCGCCAACCTATCAAGGAACTCCTTTTATTGCATGTAAACGCCTTGTTATCGACACCTAATCGGCAAACGCGCCCTGGGCCACCTGAGTTAGCGCCTGGTAAAACTCCGCTGTGTGCAAAGAAGGATGTTAGTTGACAAGTTGAGCGAACTTGTCCAGGTCGATGTTGCCGCCAGACACAATGGCTACGATCTTGCCGGAGCCGGCACGGCCCGACAGACCGGCCGCGACCGCGCAGGCTGCAGCACCTTCGATGATAATCCGGTTCCGCTCTGCCACCACTTTCATGGCCTGCGCGGCTTCCGTCAGAGTGACCACCAATGATCCGTCCAGTAGTTTGCGCGCGGACTCGAACATAGTGGGGAATACCATCTTGCTGCCGATACCGTCGACAAACGACGGCTGATATTCGACCGGCCGCGGCTCGCCGGCCACCAACGATGCAGCCAGCGGCGCCGCAGTTTCAATCTCGGCGGCGTAAATGCGTACCCGGGGAGCAAGCTCTCGCAAAACGCCCGCGATGCCGCATGACAATCCTCCACCGCCCCAGGGAATTACCACGGCGTCTAAATCGGGCAGATCTTCTAACAGTTCCAGCGCGATTGTGCCATTACCCGCCATGACGTCTGGATCATCGAAAGCGTGGATGAACGTGGCGTCGATGCCCGGGTAGGAACGAATCTCGAAAGTTCGCCACCACTCGGCAAAAGGCACTTTGATCACACGTCCGCCGAGGCGTTCGACGGCGCGAATCTTGGTGGCCGGAGCGGTGTCAGGGGCGATAATCGTTGCGCAAACCCCAATTCGCTGGGCGCAAAACGCCACCCCTTGCGCCATGTTGCCGGCGGAGGCGGTCAAAACTCCTCGAGCGAGCCGCTCGCGCGGGGTCCGGGCCATGACGTTCGCGGCCCCGCGGATTTTGAACGATCCGATCGGTTGCAGGTTCTCTAATTTCAGATACAAGTTCGCAGCCGCGTCCGCGTTGCACCGGATCAGCGGCGTGTGCACGGCAACCGGTGAAATATTTCGCCGTGCTTCTTGCGCTTGGACGGAGGTGATCGACATTTCAAAGTATCTTAAACCGGCGCAAGGAGCGCGCGGAACCCTGGTTTCATCAATGTCGGATTTCCGGCCTCTAACTCGCTTGTCATGCTGCGCAGTCGAAGCATCCCTACCCTGAAGAGGCCCTATTTGAGTATCCATTTTTAGCTTCCTATGGAGCATAGGCTTTTCGACTCAGTTGCCTCAGGTGCTTTATGTGCAGCGTCCCAAGAAAGGCGTTATCCGAACAGGTCAACGACGAATTGGTACGACTGGGGCAAGAAGATGCCGGGTGCCGGTTGCCCCATTTCTCGCGCGTTCTTTGCGCGAGAAGTGGGGATTTCCATCCCGAGTCGATTGCCACGCTCCCAAAACTCCAAAAACTCCGCCTCAACCAGAGAACCTTCCCCATCCTTGTTCTACAATGGCTGTCCGCCAATTTCCGCCCTAATCTGGAGAAACACATGCGCAAGCTGCGAGATTCGTTCTGGGCCCTGTTCGTTCTACTGCTTTCATCCGCGCCCTTCGCACTGTGCCAGAATTCGTCCCTGCACGGCATCGATGTCACCGATCTCGACCGCAAAGCCGCTCCCTGCGATGACTTCTTACGAATTCGCCAACGGCACCTGGCGCGCCAACAATCCGATTCCCGCTTCGATGACCCGCTGGAGCAAGCGCTGGCAGGCGGGCGAATCCTCGAAAGACAAGCTGCGCGAAATTCTCGAAGCCGCCGCCGCCGACAAGAACGCGCCCCAAGGGCAGCACCGAACAAATCATCGGCGACTACTACGGCGCCTGCATGGATGAGTCCCGCGTGAACGCCCGCGGCATGGATCCGGTCAAGCCGTGGTTCGCCAAGATCGATGCGGCCCGCGACATCGCCGCGCTGCAGCAGGTCATGGCCGAGATGCACGACATTCTCGTGCAGGTTCCGTTCGCGTTCGGCAGCCAGCAGGATCCGCACAAGCCTTCGTGGGTGCTGGCCGATCTGGGCGCCAGCGGACTTGGCCTGCCCGATCGCGACTACTATCTGAAACCCGAACCGCGCTTCAAAGAAGCTCGCGAAAAATATGTCGAGCACGTCACCGCCATGTTCAAGCTCGCCGGCTGGGACCAGAAATCCGCCGCAGCCGCAGCGCAGACCGATCATGGCGATGGAAACCAAACTAGCCGAAGCTTCGCTCGACAACGTTGCCCTGCGCGATCCCGCCGCCACCGATCACAACACGACGTTCGCGCAACTGCAGGCGCATGGCTCCGCATGTCGACTGGGTCGGCCTATTTCAAGCACAAAGCAGATCCCCACCGACGTCGACATGAACGTCGACCAGCCCAAGTTCATGCAGGAAGTCGACCGCCAGATGCAGCAGACGCCGCTGGCCGACTGGAAAATCTATTTGAAGTGGCAGTTGCTGGATTCCGTCGCCGACTCGCTTTCGACGCCCTTCGTCGAAGAGAATTTCGCCTTCAACGGAAAGTATCTGGCCGGCACCACCGAGATGAAGCCGCGCTGGAAGCGCTGCGTTGAATCCACCGATCAATTATCTCGGCGAAGCGCTCGGACAGAAATACGTGGAGAAATATTTCCCGCCCGAGGCCAAGGCGCGCATGCAGGAGATGGTGCGCAATCTGCTCGCGGCCATGCGCGACGACATTCTCAGCCGCCCCTGGATGAGCGACGACACCAAAGAAAAAGCGATGGCGAAGATCGCCACCTTCAATCCCAAGATCGGATATCCCGACAAGTGGAAGGACTACAGCCACGTCGACAATTCGCCGCGACGCTTATTTTGAAGACATGATCGCCGGAAGAAAATTCGTCGAAGAGGACGACCGCGCGCAGATCGGCAAGACCGTCGACCGCGGCCGCTGGGGCATGACGCCGCCCACCTCCGACGCGTAATACAATCCGCTGCTGAACGAAATCGTGTTCCCGGCGGGAATTCTTCAGCCACCGGCCTTCGACATGAATGCTGTCGACGCGGTGAACTACGGCGCGATCGGCGTCGTCATCGGGCACGAAATTTCGCACGGCTTCGACGACCAGGGCGCGCAATTCGATTTCCTCGGCCGCCTGCGCAACTGGTGGACTGAGGCCGACCTGAAAGATTTTCAGGCGCGCGCCGCCTGCGTGGCCGATCAGTTCGATCACTACTACATCGAGAAAGACATCCACCACAACGGCAAGCTGGTGCTCGGCGAAAGCATCGGCGATCTGGGCGGCGCGAAGATCGCGTATCTCGCCTACCAGAAATCGCTGCAGGGCAAGCCGCGGCCCGCGGACATCGACGGCTTCACTCCCGAGCAGCAGTTCTTCATCGCCTGGGGACAGTTCCGCGGCGACGAAATTCGCCCCGAAGCCCAGCGCCTGATGGTGCAGAGCGATCCGCATCCCGATCGCGAAATACCGCGTGATCGGCCCGCTCTCGAACCTGCCGGAATTCCAGGAGGCGTGGAGCTGCAAAGCAGACGCGCCCATGGTCCGCCCGAAGGCAAGCGCTGCGACGTCTGGTAAGTCGTGTAGCGCTCAGCAAACGGTCGAGCCCGCCGCGCGCCCGCATTACCAACGTAAGCCTTCGCCGTTTCCTGCTCGCGGTACCTCGATTCGCTAGCCTGATCACAGGGAAGGCGTGCGTCCAGCCTGCCCGCGGACTCCATCGATGATCTCTCAGCCTTCGTTAATCTTGCGTTCGTCGAGCCCAAGCGGACTTCTGCTCTGGTGTGTCCTCGGCTTCTGCGCTGGGATCGGGCTCTTCATTTACGGATTCCGCCTGCTGCAGCGCCGCCGCCTGATTCTCGATACGCCGTTCTCGAAAATTCGCAGCGCCTCGATGGGCATGGTTGAAGTCAGCGGCCAGGCGGTCGGCCCCTACACGATGGTCGCGCCCATCACGGCGCGCCCCTGCTACTACTACCGCACGCTGGTCTGGGAGTGGAAGCAGAACGGCAAGAATAAAACCTGGGTCAAGGTCGCGGGCGAGTGCATGCACCTGCCTTTCTTTGTCGACGACAATACCGGACGCCTGCTGGTCGACCCGCGTGGCGCCGATCTCGACCTGCACTGCGATTTCGAACAGGAATTCTGCGATTCGTTTTTCACCACGAAAGATCCTGCGCCCGCAACGTGCGCAGCTTTCTCGCGCGCCACGGCATTGCCACCAGCAACAAAATCAAAGTGGAAGAGTTCTGCATCAAGCCCAAGAACTCGCTCTTCATCCTGGGCACGCTTGGGGAAAACCCAGGCATCGAAGTCGCCCCGCAACCGATCCGCGACGACGAGGCAACCACCTCCATTTCATCCCATGGATTCTCGCTCTCGCTGAATTCAATCTCCCATTCCGCGCGCAGCAACGACGACGCCTTCAACATCGGCTCTCTCGCAGAGCGCCTCTGCATGCAATCCGACGTTCGCCACGAAGTCATTCAGCTCTCCCCCGACCCCAACTCGACCAAGGCAGCCGACATGTCGCAGCAACAAAAGATCGCCGCCGCTCTGCTGAAAGCCGGGATCTCGAGTCCCGCTGCCTGGGCCGCGGCCGGAGTGCCCACCGCAAGCAACGTCCCCCCAGTCATGGTTCTCACCACACCGCTCGCCACCGAGAATCGCAATTCCTCCCCCTCGAATGTCGGTTCCTCAGGCCAGGCAAGCGGTTTCGTTCCGCATCCCCCAGTCATTCTGATGAAGGGCACGAACAACAAAACGTTCCTGATCTCCTGGCGCAGCCAGAACGAACTCGCCCGCTCCCTCGGATGGAAGTGCACCCTGATGATTTGGGGCGGCCCCGCCCTCGCGCTCCTGAGCCTTTACTTCTTCCTCGGCATCAAGAACCTGTTCTGAACATTCGGCTTCGAAAAAAAGCTTCGCGTGGCGCAGTGCTTCTAACGCTGCGACAAAGCTCATCCTGTCTTCTAAGGCTTCACAGCGTGCTGAAAAATAAGGCTTCATTAGAGTGCTGCAGAACTCAAGATTCGTATCAGGGCATCGCTTTAGCGATGCCGTAAATTCAGCAGAATCAAGCCGGCTTCCCCACCGTGCACTCTATCGACGAGAAATCCAGTCTTTCAGCAAACTATTCAAGCCCTCGATATGCCTTTACAGAATCGCAAGGCATTGCACCAATCGACGCACCACTCTTCTAACCGGTCCTCGGCCACTCGTACCTTAGTCCGCGACGCCCCCTCTAGTACAATCAACCCGTGAGCGACGCCGTCCGCATCGGAATCCTGGGCGACTTCAATGCCGATTTCCGCTCGCACCACGCCACCAACGACGCCCTGCAGCACGCCGCCCGCAAGCTCAACCTGAAAGTCGAATCCGAGTGGCTCCCCACTCCGTCCCTCACTGCCGCCACCGCCGAAAAGACGCTGGAAAGTTTCGATGGCCTGTGGGCCTCGCCCGGCAGCCCCTACAAGAGTTTCGACGGCATGCTCAAGGGCATCGAGTTCGCCCGCCGCCGCGACTGGCCCTTCCTCGGCACCTGCGGCGGATTCCAGTATGCCTTTATCGAATTCGCCCGCAACGTCCTCAACATCGCCGACGCCGACAGCGCCGAAAACAATTCCGGCTCGAAGAACATCATCATCTATCCCGTGGCCTGCGCCGTTCCCGATCGCAAGGGCAACGCTCCCGAAACTCTCCGGCACGGTGCCGGAGATTCGCCTGCGCCCCGGCTCCTACCTGCAGTCGTTCTATGGCAAAGACAAGGAGACCGCGACCGAAGAATTCTTCTGCAACTTCGAAATCAATCCCGACTTCGAATGGGCCGCCATGGAAGCCGGATTCCCCGTAGTCGCCCGCGGCGCCGAGGGCGAGATTCGCGCCATCGAATCGCCCACGCACCGCTTCTTCCTGGCCACGCTCTTCCAGCCGCAGCTGTCGTCGACTGAAAAGAAGCCGCATCCCGTCGTTCTGGCCTTCGTGCAAGCCGCCGCCGACTGGGGCAGGAAGAAAGCTAGACGACAGCGTCCTCGAGTAGCCCGACGTGGCGACGGTTTATGTGGCGCGGGCGCCCGCCGCACCGCGTTTCGCACTGCCATTCTCCGAACCGCCAGCTAGTTACCAAAGTCCTTGCCCCCCGCGCGTTACCGCCCCCGCACCATGCGCATCTGGAGCCTCCGCCCTCCTCTCGCTAGACTCGTCAAGATCGCTACCCGTTCTCGAGACCGCGTCCGCAGGAGCCACGCGCATCCATGCACATGCAGTTGATGAACTCGTATCGCATCCCGTTCTCCACGCTGATGAGCTACATCCCGGTCATCGCGACGATCGTGACCACCTTCTTCAGCGTGATTCTGGCCCGCGCCACGCTGCGCTACGTCGAAGCCACCGACAAAGGCCTGGCCCTGGCCCGCGAAGAATTCGAGCGCGAATGGTCGCCCGATCTGCACATCAAGATGGAACGCGTTTCGGCCACCGAGGCCAGAGTCATCGTCACCAATCTGGCGAAGACCTCGGTGCTGCTGCAGCTTCTGCAATTGCGCAAGCTTTCGCATGCCACGCCCTTCGAGCGCTGCCGCCTGAACGATCCTCTGGTCGGCGGCATGACCTGGACGCAGGAAATGGGCAGCCGCATCCTGGCCTGCACCGGCACCGAATTCGAAGGCCCCATCGCCGCCTCGATGACTTTCTATGCCGCCGGCCGCATGTTTCGCACCGACTGGTTCCGCTCGCAGATCGTAGTGCGCGACGGCCGCATCGTCAGCCTTGAGCCCAGCACCATGCCCACCCGCCGCGTGCGCGTGGTCGAACGCAAAGGCCCCGAACGCCGCCGCGAGTTCGTGCAAGACGTGACTGCCGATATCCCCTCAGAAAAAGTGAACACCAAGCCCGACGAAAGCTTCTTCGTAACCGGAGCCTAAGCGGAAAGAAGTTGGAAAGAAGAAACAATAGGAATGAAGGACCATGTGGGGACGGGCGCCTTCGCCCGTCCAGCAAAGCGCAGCGAGCGCGCCCTTCCCCTTCTCACCAGCTCAATGGTGCCCACCCTTGTCACGTACTTTGTGACAGGGTGGGGATGTTGGCTTAGGGGATTTTGACTGGGATTCACTAGAGTCGACTTAGCCCTTCACGCAAACCACCTGCCGCAGAGTATGCACCACCTCCACCAGGTCCTTCTGCGCTTCCATCACGGCGTCAATCGACTTATACGCCATCGGCGTCTCGTCGATGACCTCCGCATCCTTCCGGCACTCGACGCCCGCAGTCGCCTTCACATGATCGTCCACGGTGAACCGCCGCTTCGCCTCCGCCCGCGACATGGCCCGTCCCGCTCCATGACTGCAACTCATGAAGCTCTCCGGATTCCCCTTGCCGCGCACAATGTACGACCGCGCCCCCATGCTCCCCGGGATAATCCCCATGTCTCCGACCCGCGCCCGCACCGCCCCTTTGCGCGTGACGAGCACGTTCTCCCCATAGTGATGCTCCCAAGCCACATAGTTGTGATGGCAACTGACGACCTTGTTGAGCGTTAAGTCCCGTGTGGAGACGGCCGCCTCGGCCGTCCCGCGATGCGAAGCGAGCGCCCCTGAAGACGAAGTCGCCCGCGCAACATCACCGCCCGGAATCGAGCCCTCACCACCGTGGAAGAGCGGCGCGTCAGCGCCGCGTCCAAGCCCCGGAAGGAACCGGCCTTCAGGCCCCGTGCCCACGCCGAATCCCGGCACCAGCCCCGACTCCCGCACCGCCCGCACAATGTTCCCCATCATCAGCTCCCGGTTCGCCAGCGCGTAATCCTGCGCCCAATGCACCGCACGGACGTAGTCCTCGAAATGCTCCGTCCCCTGCGGCAAATACGCTAGATCCTGATCCGGCAGATTGATCATCCACTGCCGCATATCATTTTTCGCCAGCTCAATGAAGAACGTCCCAAACCGGTTCCCCACGCCGCGCGACCCCGAGTGCAGCAGGAACCACACGCCGTCATTCTCATCGAGCACAACCTCGATGAAGTGGTTCCCGGTCCCCAACGTCCCTAGATGATTGATGCGCTGCGCATGGTTCAGCTTGGGATACTTGACGACAATCGCCGCATACGCGGGCTCCATCTTCGCCCATACGTCGAGGTGATGCGCCGGAGCATCCTTCCATGCCCCCCGATCATTCTTCCCGCCATTGTCGGTCCGCCCCACCGGCACCGCCCGCTCAATCGCCTCGCGGATCCCATGCAAATTATCCGGTAGCTGATCGGCACGCAGCGTAGTCTGCACGGCCATCATGCCGCACCCAATATCGACGCCGACGGCTGCCGGAATAATCGCCCCGCGCGTCGGAATCACGCTGCCCACGGTCGCCCCAATCCCCCAGTGCACGTCCGGCATCGCCGCCACCCACTTGTAGATAAACGGCAGCGCAGCCACATTGAGCAACTGCTTCCGCGCAGCCTCTTCCAGCGGGACACCCTTGGTCCATGCCTTGATGGGCACGCCGTTGTCGGACTTCATTACGTTGTAGTTCTGTTCGGTCATGACGTTCTCCCGGAATCAACACTCTGATCCTAAGAATGAACTTCCGGCGGTACTGCAAAATTCCGCCGGCTGCTATCCTGCCACTAATCTCTTCGACAACTTGAGATCACAATTCGTGACCTCAAACGTTCTTGTCAATCTGTTGTTGAAAACGATACGGGTTCTAACCATGCCGAAATCAGCAATCGTAGCCACTAAAAAAGTCGACTCCAAAATCTTCGTTCTCCGTGGACAACGCGTCATCCTCGATACCGACCTCGCCGAACTCTACGGCGTCCAAGTCCGCCACCTGAACCAGCAGGTCAAGCGCAACGCGAAACGATTTCCACCCGCCTTCCGCTTTCAACTCTCCGACCACGAACTGAAACTCTTGAAATCACAAAATGTGATCTCAACCGCAACCCATGGCGGGGCACGTTATCTTCCCTACGCCTTTACCGAACACGGCGCCATCATGGCCGCCACCGTGCTGAACTCCGAACGCGCCATCGAAATGAGCGTCTTCGTCGTCCTCGCCTTCGTGCGCATGCGCCGCGCCATCGCCGGCAATCGCCACATCCTCACCAAGCTCTCGGAACTCGAACGCCGCCTCGAAACCCACGACTCTGAAATCCAAGCCCTCATGGACGCCATCCGCGAACTCATGAACCCCGACGAGCCCACCCGCACCCGCATCGGCTTCGAAGCGCCGTCAGAGGCAGGTGGCAAGGCTCTCAAAGGTCGTGCGACTGATCTCCGAAAGAGCAAATAAAGCTCCGGCAACGATATCGAAGAACGATTTCCCAACATGATTTTAGGTACGTCAGGCTTTGCGTGGGTTTTGGGTAAGGCCCGGTTTTTAAGCCGGGCCGTCAGCACCACAGTAAAGACCCGGCTTTAGCCACTGAGGGCAACTGATCCCAACCGGCAGGCCGCTCGCATCGCCTTGATAACCCTTACCAACGATCACGAATCGCGTGCTAAAGTTCCCCCGCCCTTCTGCCGATCCTACCCCTTAGAGGACCAGACCATGATCACTCCACTCAACAGCGTTCACCCGGCCGACGTCCACCAAGTCTCGCAGCCGCTTGCGGAACCGAAGCCCGACCCTCACGCCGAAACTCCGCCGGCAGCAAAAAGCGGCGCCCTCTCGCAGGACCAGGTCACGCTGAAGAGCGCCGGCCAGCCTGACCACGACGTCGATAACAAGTAAGGTCAAAACGTAGGGCCGGCATCCCTTCGACTTCGCTCAGGGCAGCCCCTGGACGGCAGCGCTACTTTGTTCTCCGCTTGCCCTGAAACTTCTTCTGGCCTCGTGGCGGCTCTCGTTGGTACAAAGACAGCATGAAGAAAGTCATTCGAGCGCTAGGAGTCATACTCTTTGTTGGACTCCTGTTCGCGGTCGGATCACTTGCATACTCCACCTGGCGCGGAACTATCAGCTGGTATTTTCGGGTCGACGGCCAGGTCGTCGTCAACGGACGCGAAACCTCGGGATACCTGCACGCTAACTCGCAAAAAACGATCCTTTTGCTGACCAGAACGGACGACTCGCGACCCGAGACCTACCTCTTTTCTCTGGGACCCACGAAAACGGTCTTCGACTGCGGCGATTGGCATCCTGTGCGCTTTCTCCCTTTTCCTGTTGCAGACCTAAATCCACCTTGTACTGTCTCCAACGTCGACCCCGCAAAGCTCCACGATCCACCAGCCACCGCAACCGTCACCAGCGGAAGAAACTTCATCGAGTTCTCAACCGCATCCGGCAAAAGGGTCCGCGGACAGTGGTGAAGCTAAGCAGCGGGACGCCGCCGAGACGGCGGCACCCCGTGCGTCCCAACCTTGTTGACGACCGGCATTCGAGTCTCTACGCCCCGGCTTGAATGACCCGGACTTCCGGCGCGAACCCAACCTGCACCAAACGCGGAGGAGCGTTCCGGTCGCGGTAGTCCGTGCAGTAAAGCACGTCCAGCTTCACCGCACGAACCCCTCCGCCGAACGTGCAGAACACCGCGGTCCGCCCTGTCGCGCCATACTGCATATGGACGAACGCACATCCCGCGCAGAGTGCACGCGGCCGCTTTGCACGCGTCCGCTTAACCGCCTCCGACACGCCACGCACGATCGAAATCACAATCACGAGAACAATCCAGGGCATCGAAACCTCTTTTCTCTCAGCACGGTCCGGAACGAGAATGCCCGCGAAGTCTCTGCAAACCGGGAATGGCACGCCTTCAGTCGCGCCGCGATAAGGCGACAAAAGCCTCCGGTTCTAGCTAGCCGCTGAGGTCTACTTCCCAAAACGGGGACGAATCCGAATTTCCACAGCTTTCTTTCCGGCCTTGTGACATCTGACCTTGCCTGCCACAGCCTCGACAGCCGATCATCTTCCAGCCGAAAGGCAGGGCGAGTTCTTCGGCCCAAGGCTAAGTCCTTATTCTGCAGGATTTTGCGTGTAAGTCTTAGGTGCTCAAGATTTTGCGAGCACGCGAGTCGACCAGGCCCGCGCAAGTTCTTTGAAAACAAGATTTTAGGAATCGTGATCAAAAAAATATGCGCCACCCGGGCGGGAATATCGCGGAGGCTCTCACCTCCGCGATCCCCTTACGCCGTCTGCTCCAGCGTGCGGATGTACTCGACGACCGACTCGCTCCAGCCGTCGATGTGCGTCCACTTGCCGTAGCCGACGCCGTTCTTGTAGCTGGCCACGTTGATCACGTAGCCCTTGCCGCGAGGCGCAGGCACCGTGTCGTGCGCCTGCTCGTCGGTGATGACGATCAGGCGATCGTAGCCTGCTTCTCATTCAGCTCCGTCACGGCGCGACCCAGGTACGTTGCGCTGTGCGGCTGCGACTTGTCGATCGCGTCGCGCAACGCGAAGCCGCGACGCGCCGGCACTTCGACCAGCGAGTTCGAGAAGCTGAACACTGCCACCTTCTCGCCGATCTCGCGCAGCAACACCGCGAGCCCGTACGCTGCGTCAGTGCGCTGCATCTCGGAACGCTGAGACAGCGGCGCGGTCATCGAGCCGGAAACGTCGACCAGCACGATCGTCTTGCCAGTCAACTTCTCCTGCGGCTTGTCCTGAGAAGCCACGCACTTCAGCATGGCCTGCTCCAGCGCCTCTTCCCACTGCGGAGCGTAACGCGCCGCAGCCAGGAAGCGGAACGGAAGCACACGCGCCGTGCTCATCGCGCCGAGCGCGGCGAGCACGAGCGACTCCTCGACTCCAGCCTCCCGCATGTTACGCAGGTTGCGAAGCAGAGCGAGCGCTCCCAGCTTCTGCTCGCGGAGCAGCCGCTCCCACGCCTCGCGCTTGTTAGCGCCAGACGAGAGGGCAACCTCCCACGTGTCAGGCGAAGTGAGTTCGCCCGCGATCAGGCGCTTCCACACTTCGGCCTGCGCCTCGTCGCGCGGCTTGGCGTGAGCCAGGAACAGCACGTCCCGCAGCTTGATGGGTCCGCCGCGATCGTACTTCGCCAGCACGTACTCATCGAACCTGGGGAAAGCCGCAGCCAGCCCCTTCTTCACCTGCGCCGAGAGCGGCACGCGCCCGTCCTTCCAGTAGATGGCAACGAACTCGGCGAGTTCGTCGGCACGCTGGATGACTTGCGCGAGCGTCTCGGCCACAAAGCCGCGATGCGTGGCGTGACGCGCCATCTCGCGAACGAGCAGCAGCGGCGCATGACGCAGCTTCATCTTCTCGCGCGCCTCTACTGCAAGCGCTGCCACCTTCTCGGCTGCAACCTTGGGAACGAGTTCCGCGATGCGGCCCGCGATCTCGACTCCGTCCTCGTAGAACTGGCTCTCCCAGAGCAGGCAAGCCAGCACCGAGCGCCGCAGCTGCAGTTCGGTCGAGATGTTGCGCGCCGGCGTGCCTTCATGCGTGCGCAGACGGAAGTTCAGGTTGAGTAGATTCAGTCGAGCCATGTGTGGCCTCCTTTCGTACAGCTTCTCGCTGCTGCTTCTAGCGACTAGCGAAGCGTCTTGCCGTGCTGGCCGCAGCAATGAGGAGAGCAAAGCGATCCTCATTGCGCAGTCGAAGCATCCCTGCCCGAACGGCACTGCAGCAAGGCAGAGATCCTTCGACTCCGCTCAGGATGACAAGTCAAAACATCGCCGGGGAATCAAAGCGACGACGGTATTTTTCCGATGCTCTCCCATTGAGCTACGTGGCTCGGGCCACGGCGGGACTCGAACCCGCAACCTGCGGTTTATGAAGTAACCCTCGTCTTCACCACCGGCGAAATCTTGGCGCTTACTCCGTGACAACCACCGGTCCGCTTCTTCCTCTTCCTCTTGCTCTGCGAAACCGGCGCCGACTCGGAAGCCCGTATTCTTGCGTGCCGGAGAAACGTTGATCAAGCAGTGCCATCTGCTCCAGTTCCCAGCGATTCGGAACGGTGCGGTTGGTGTAGTCCGTGCACGCCGCCACCTTGAACTTGATGGGGCGAAGACCGGCATCGTTGAAACCGCAAAACACCGTTTGCTCGCTCTCGCGAAATCCCTTTTGGATATGCGCATAGCGGCAGGTTTGGCACAGCGACTCTCCGTCCTGCGGCGGCGCGCCCCGAATTCTAACTGTGATGCTCATATGCTTTTTATTTCCTAACCGACATCTGCCGGAGTTCATTCTTAACGTCAATCAGCCGGGGAATCAGCGACAAAGGTACGTGGGCGCTTTACCGTTTAGCTACACGGGCAAATTCCCGTGACAGGATTCGAACCTGTATCTCCCGCTCTAAGGCGAAGTAACTCTCAATCTTCACCACCGGCCGAACTTAGCGACTTCTCTGCCCAGGCCCTCAGGGGCTAAAGGCCACATCGATTCGAGAGGCCCCACGCCGCCCTTGAAGGGCCGCTCTTCGACGACCGCGCAATGCGCGGTAGGAAATCGCCGGGGAGCCTGCGAGAAGAGAAGTCGACGCGAGGCTGGTCTCTGCGGCAACCCTGAGCTTCGGGACGACGCCCCCAGATCCTCGCGGATCCCGGCGCTGCAGCAAATCAGCACCTCAGCAGGGTTCGCTTCCCCGCTCCCGTCGTAGGCGTTGGTGCGAAGTAACTCTTCTCTTTCACCACGGCGAAACCTGCACTGCGAATCCGAAGAACCTCGGTTGGGGCGCAGGCGATATTGCCTGCGCCCATTGACGGACAACAGCCAGGGAACTGGAATCACGGTTGAGGGCTCGAACCCCGGCCTAGTAACAGGCACGCCACGAAGTTGCCGTGAACTTCACCACTGACTGAAATTTGTTGCACGCGATCTTTCTTGGCGCGCGTTTTACAACACGCGATAAGGTCAGGGAACGTTCGGTGACGGAGAGGGCTTGCGCCCATGAGGAGTCGAACCTCACAGCCTGACTCTTGCAAATCCAGAACTGTTCTACCGAGAGAAGTATCCGTAACCTTTCACCACTGACCGAACTGACGACTTGCGTCGAGTTGCGCCCGACGGGACGGACGAATGCGTCCGTCCCTACGCAAGGAATCCTTTGCTGGGGGAATCAGCGACCGCGGACGTGTCGTGTCAAGGCGAAGGAACCGCGGCCTACGCCACCCAGCGTGTTTTTATTTTGTTAGCTTTGCGTTAAGGGCGTCGAGGACTAACTGACGCGTTCAGGGACGCCCTAAAACCGACTCGGCTGGTATTGGCCGATATCAGCCCGCTAAGCGATTTGTGCGCGTATAATTGACAAATTTGGGCATCCTTTCCTTAGAGGATGTTTGAAGATGCCATAACTTTAAGTTTTGTGCAAGAGGAAAAATAGATTATTCCAGAATATCTCCGCAATTCGCATGCAAAGCAATTACTTTGCCAGCAGTTCGAACGCGGGATACATTCCTGCCACTGTGGCGAACGCTTCCGGGGGCGACCCGCAGCAACGGTGAAGTAGGCTGCACTTCGCGCTTGAAGTAGTCGAGATAGGCTTTCAAAATCTGCGGCTTCTCGGCGTCGGGGATCGGGCGCAGATGGAATTTCTGACGGGTGCTTCCCTTCTTCAACGTGATTTCCCCGGCGGCTTCGGCGTTGCGGACCCACTGCGTTCGTCCGCGCGGGGCTACCAGGTAACGTTTGCCCTGCAGTTCCAGCAGATCGACCGGAGTCGAGAAGAGCTTGCCGGATTTGCGTCCGCGAACTTGGAGAAGATAGATGTGAGACGGGCCCAGACCGAGGCCGACGAGGAATCCGAAGGTGCGGTTGAAAAGTTTTTCGACTGCCGTGGGTTCGCGGAAGGTGGGGAGCGCGGAATTCATGGCTTGATTATAGCGGCGCAGTTGCGGCTTTTTCGTGAAGCATCACCGGCGAGGCGCTGCCCGGCAGAGTGCATAGGTCCTTCGCTTCGCTCAGGATGACAGAGCCAGAGAGGGATCATTTGCACAGATCACATTCGCTTCACGAAACGCAGCGAGGCGGAGTTCATACAGTAGCGGAGATGCGTCGGCGCGGGGCCGTCGTCGAAGACGTGGCCGAGGTGCGCGTCGCATTCAGGGCACGCGACCGCGGTTCGGACCATGCCGAAGGTTACGTCGCGGATTTCGTTCACGTTTTCTTTTGCGATCGGCGCCCAGAAGCTCGGCCAACCTGTGCCCGATTCGAATTTCGTGGAGGAATCGAAGAGCGCGTTGTCGCAACAGATGCAGCGGTATATGCCCGTGTCGTGCAGGTTCCAATATTTTCCGGTGAAGGCGATTTCGGTATCGGCGTTGCGCGTGATGTCGAAGACTCCGGGGCCGAGTTGGTGGCGCCATTGCTCGGAGGTCTTGATGACCTTCGCGATCTCCACTTTCTTCAGGCGTTGGCCGGAGTCGGAGAAGAGCACTACGGTGACGTTTTTGGGCTCAGGGCGCGCGGCCGCGGCGTTCAACACCGCGGGACGTTTCCAGTGCCACAAGGCAAGGCCGGCAATCGTTGCGAATGATGTTGCGAGAAATGCCCGGCGCTGAAGATTCGGTGGCGGCGCTGCCGAGCGTTGCTCGGCCGGACTGCCGGGGGCTGCCGTCCCCACTTGAGTCGTTTTGCTGTCGAGATCGGACTCGAACATCGGCCTCTCCTCTTCTTACTTTCCGGTATAGAGGTCCGGGAATTCCTGGCGCAGGTGCTCAACCTTCGGGGCGTCGTTGAAGACGATGTACGGCTGATTCGGATGCAGGGCCGCGTAATTCTGATGATAGGCCTCGGCCGGATAAAAACCCTGCAGCGGGACGACCTTGAGTCACGATCGGCCGCGGAAATACTTTTGCTTGGTCGAGTTGGGCGATGTAGGCCTCGGCGATGCGCTTTTGTTCGTTGGTACTGTAGAAAATCGAGGAGCGATATTGCGTGCCTTCGTCGGGGCCTTGCCGATTGAGTTGCGTTGGGTCGTGCGCGACCGAGAAGAAGACGCGCAGTAGTTCACCGTAAGTGATCTGCGAGGGATCGTAGACGATCTGCACGGACTCGGCGTGCCCGGTTTCTCCGGTGCTGACCGTTTCGTATTCGGCGGTTTTCGCGGAGCCTCCGGAGTAGCCAGAAGTGGCGCTGATCACGCCCTTCACGTGCTGGAAGACTGCCTGGATGCCCCAGAAGCATCCTCCGGAAACAACTGCGGTTTGCTTACCCGTTGCGGCTGCGAGGGGAGCGTCTTGTGCGGGAGCGGGAACTGGTGCTGCGGGGCTGGCTTTGGCGTTGCAGGCTGTGGTAACAAAGAGCGCGGCTAAGAGCGTCAGAGCTAGGATTGTGGATGATTGCATTTGCTCCCCCTTTTTAGTACGCAATTTCTCCGCTGGCAGATTGGAGTCGCGGGCGGGGGAAAAGTTTCAGGGGTGCAGGAATCCTCATGACGAACGCAGTTGCGACTGTGGTTAGAGCACAGTGGCTGCGGCTCGGTAGATCGGGGCCGCGTGGACGGGCGAAGGCGCCCGTTCCCACATGGGCACTCCTCCACGTCTAACTTCCTGCTTGCTTTTTCGCCTTCTGTTCGCCAATAATGGCGGCATGGCCATCACACGCAGACAGCGGGAAGTTTATGACTTCATTTCGCGATTCGTGGCGGAGCATGGGTATTCTCCGTCGTTTGAGGAGATCGGCAAAGGGCTGGAGCTGACTTCGCTAGCCACCGTGCACAAGCACGTCACGAACCTGGAGAAGAAGGGACTGCTCACCCGCGACTACAACCGTAGCCGCTCGATCGACTTGCTGCCTCCTAAGGGAAGGCTGAAGCAGGCGATGAGTGTGAACACCGGCCTTGTGCTACCCCTGATGGGTCGCATTGCTGCTGGGCAGCCGATCGAAGCCGTGGAGAATCCGGAGACGATCTCGCTGGCAGATTTCGTGCGCTCCAAAGAAGTGTTCGTACTCGAGGTGCGCGGCGATTCGATGCAGGATGAAGCGATCCTCGATGGCGATTATGTGCTGGTCGAGAAAGCGCGCACGGCGCACAACGGAGATATCGTGGTCGCGTTGGTCGATCAGAGCGATGCGACCTTGAAACGGTTTTACCGCGAGGGGGAGAGCATTCGGCTGCAGCCTTCGAACGTGACCATGAAGCCGATTATTGTGCCGGCGGCTTCGGTGGACGTGCAGGGCAGGGTGATTGGGGTGTTGCGGAAGTACTAGGCCCTCAGCTAGATGGGCGCGGCAAAGCCGCGCCCTTTCCAAACAGACTCATGCGATAGTTTCTCAGTACTCAGATTTCGCGATTCTTTCCTCTCATTGCAGGTGAAAAGTGACTTCCACTTCAATTTGGGCCGCACACGCTGGCCGTCTTTCTCTGCGGGCTTGAAGCTCCAGGTTTGGACGGCGTGAACCGCGTTTTCATCGAGACCATATCCGAGAGGGGCCGTGATGTGTACGTCCTTGGCTAAGCCTTCCTCGTCCACGGTAAGCCCCAAGATTACAGTCCCATCGAACTTAGTCCGGCGGGCAGAGTCATTGCATGATGGTTCCGGGGCAAAAATCTGTCACGGCGGTTTGACGCCGGGTTCGAAGTGCGGGAGCGGCCCGTTTAACGGGATCGCCGGAGTTGTGTGATCGGAGGTCTTCGATCTCGAGAAATGGGATCTGATTCTTGCTTTTGGGAGCGTCGGCGAAGAGCACCCGATGCGAGTTCGAACCTACCAGGCGGCGCGCCTTGATGGTCAAGTGGCTCCCGGATAAATGAACATCATCGATTTGAACGACGCCGTCGGTGGTCCAGTCACCGGGCGTTGCGCTACCGAGGAGCGCGCCGGTGGAGCCTTAGCGCAACGCGACGCCGTCATAAACGTCTTTCCTTGGCATTGAGCGCGGAGATCGTGCTGCGAGTCCGACGCAAAAGAGCCGGGGATAACGGCTAAGACAAGCGCGCTCAACGGAAGATGGCGAAACTGGAGGCGCACGCTCGTATTTTAGTCCTGCACAGATTCCGCGAAAAAACAAAAACGCCTGGAATGGTTTCCGGGCGTTGGTCTTGCTGAAATCGTGCGACCGATACTTAGCCGATGTGCTTGTTCAGGGCCTGGGCGATGGCGTCCTTGGGGCGGTAGCCGACGAGTTGCTCGACAACCTGGCCTCCCTTGAACACCAGCAGCGTGGGGATGCCGGTGACTTTGTAGCGCATGGGAGTGGCGCTGTTGGAGTCGACATCCATTTTGCCGATTTTGATCTTGCCCTGAAACTCAGTGGCCAGTTCTTCGACTATGGGGGCGATCGCGCGGCAAGGGCCGCACCATGTTGCCCAGAAGTCCACCAGAACGGGCTTGTCCGATTTCAAAACATCCTGGTCGAAGTTTGCATCGGTGACTTCGACGATTCCGTTACCTGCCATTTTCCTTCTCCTCGTTGTAAACGTCGCGCTGTCGGCGAGACGCTCTATGGGCGGCGCTGCCGGGCCTGCGATCGGTATATAAGTGCGTCCCCACAAGGGAACCGAACCTACTATCGTAACACCGGAATTAGATGCCAGGGGAGGTGAGAAGGTCGCAAGACCTCAGCTGCGCTCAGGGATGAGCCGGGTTATCGCGTCCATGGCGCCGGGCGGGGTTTCCGGGGTCAAGGACTTGATGAAGCTCACCAATTGCCAACGCTGCGGCTCCGGAAGCTTGGACCAGACGGGCATGCCATGCCGAACCACGCCGTTGGTCAACAGCCAGAACAAGGTGCCTGGGGTGGCCTGTTGCACTTCGTCAGCGCGCAGGCTGGGACCCTTTTTCCCGCCATCCGCCATTTCACCATGGCACTCGGCACAGTGTTGAGCGAAGAGTTTTCCGCCAGCCGCAACGGCGTCGGGATCGCTTGGCCAGGGGATTGCGACGAGCGGCGTCTTTCTTCGGGGCCTTCGCCAGTTCCGCGTAGATGGAGCAGTCGTTCTTGGACGGGGAGCTCTGGGCCGCGACCATGCCGGCCGAGAGAGCGAAGGCCATGGCGAAGGCGTGTAGTTTGAAGATGCGGTTTTGATGAGCCACGCGATTTGTCATGTCGCAATTCCCTCTTCGCTTGATCCGAGTGATGATCCGGCCGAGCCATTGTCCGTCCATCTCAGCGACCTCCGAACAGACGAGCGACAGCGGCGCCGAAGCCGGAGAATTCGCGGGAGACGCCCCACCGTAATAGGAAGCGGTGGCTCTGCTCGTTGAGACCGAAGCCGGGCGAAAGTCGCAGCGTCCAATCCGAGGGCAGGTTCCAGGCAATCACCGGCGCCAGGTACTGCGAGGTATCGTTCAAACCGAAACTGTAACGGTCGCCGAGGCCGCCGTACATTTCAATGCCGGCGACGAAATTCTCTGGGCAGAAGCTGCAGCGCTGGGCTGAAGCCTTTAGAGCCAGAGGACGGCTGGCACCCATCGCGTAGCCGAACTCCCAGGGGTCGCCGCCCGTAAGGTTCTTGGTGGCGATGGTGTTTTGGGCAAAGTTCCAGCCCTTGAAGTTCTTCGACAACAGAAGCTTGAACTCGAGTTCGTGATTGTGGTCCTGCCGTGCAATCGAGTTGGGGACTGCATAATCGGCTTCCACATCGTGACCTTCGACTTCTTTCAGAATCTTGTCGGCCCCGTTGGTCTGCTCGTATTCGATATAGAGCACGGGATTAATAAAGTGCTCGCGTTGCAAAAGGCGAAAACGATTCTCGAAACGAAAGCCAGTGAAGAGGGTGCTGTCGTTGAAGGTAGTTTGGGCGTCGAGATAGATCTCGGTGGTCCACCACGCGGTGGCGCCGTATTCGAATTCGGCCCAGTAGGCGAGCCAGGGGTTGCCGGCGCGCTGGGTACCGAACGTGGAGAAGTACTCGACCTCGAGGCTGCCCGGCTCTTCGAGGTAGTGATCGTAGGTGACGATGTAGGGACTCTCCTGGGATTGAGCTGGGAGAGCAGCGAACAACAGGATGAGAGTGAGCAGCCCGAAGCATAACCCCAGCTTAGGCCTTACGGTGGCAGGGACATCAGCGGAGGGCCGCGGACGGAACAGAGGTTGGATGTGGAACCTGGTGTGAGGCAAGCGGAGTTATGGATTCCTTTCGAGTCGCTCTGCGCGTCGTCCTTCACTACTAGGACTTGTAGTTGCAACTCAGTCGCATCTAGATTACATTCATCATGGTGCTGGAACGCTGACGGAACGGTCAAGCGCCAGCGGAAGAATTCGTCGCAGCGTGGTTGCGACCAGTTGCGACAGCGAGGGATTCAGATGCCGCTTCCGCAGACAGGAATGCCGGGACGATTGCAGGCGCATTTTGTCGAGCGGGGAATCCGCATGACCCAGGGGCGCGCGATTTTGAGCGTCATCGAAACTGCGAGCAAACATCTGGATGCGAGCCAGATATTGCGAAAGGCGCAGAAGATCGACGCCAGCGTCGACCGGAGCACGGTGTACCGCACGTTACAACTTCTGAAGCGGCAGGGATTGATCGATGAACTCGATCTGATGCACAGCAATGGCGACGGGCATTACTACGAGCGCAAACCGGACCGAGACCACATCCACATGGCCTGCCTGCGCTGCGGCAAGATCGCTGAGTTGGTGAGCGATAGTTTTGAAAAACTCAAACCGCAAGTGGAGAAAGACCGCCGCTTCCGGGTGCTGGTTTCGCGGTCGGAGATAGGAGGATATTGTTCGGCTTGCCGGGGATCGCAATAGGCGCGACCATTTCTGACTCGATCGGCCCCGGCAGGTAAAAAAAGCGTCCTCGACTTTTCAGTCCAGGACGCCTCGGTATTAGCAGCCCTCCCCCAGAACTGCCAAACCACGAGATGGATATTAGAAGGCCCCCTATTTCGTGTAAACGTCACCTTGGTAACTTAATTAGCGGAAAGCTAATTTTGAGCTGACCGAAGTAACTGAAGAGGAATAGCGGGCGCTACTGTTTCTGCCAGGTTTGGCCGGTGTCCGCGGTGAACCAGACTTCGGAGGTTGACGTGGAGAGCTTGCCATGCTGGGAGTCGGCGAATTCCAGGGTGAGAATGTCGCCGCTGAGCCCGGTGCTACCCGAGACGGGGAAGACGCGGGTCCAGTGGATGCCGGCGTCCTGGGAATGGTAGAGGGCTCCGGAGGATCCACCGGCCCAGACTTCTGTCCCCGCCGCAGAAACTGCTCGGAAGGTCAGCGCAGCAGCGTCGCGTTTCTTTGCCTTACTGGAGTCTTTCGCCGTCGACCGTGAGGTGTTGGCGGAGGCTTGCAGACTCGCCGCGTCCAGCGCGAGATTCGAATTCACATCAACAGTCTGCCAGGTGCTGCCGTGGTCGAGAGAACGCTGCAGCGCGCCGGCCCCGCTAATAGACCAGAGCGGCAGCAGCACGGGAGAGAGGTCGGTGAAGCTACGGCCGTTAACCGGGAGTTGGGTGATCGTGTTGCTCGAGATCGTGCTTCCGATCTTGGCCGAGTCAGTCTGAACCTGCGCTGTCGCCGCTGCAACCTCGACTGTTTCTGAGACGCTGCCGGGGCTCAACGTGAAAGCGAAGGCCGAGGGCTGATTGGCGTCGTAGTTGAGCTCGAGAACCGTCGTCTTGAAACCCGTGGCAGCCGCTTGGGCCTTGTAGCTTCCCGTCGGTAGGCCGGCGATGAGCCATTCGCCTCGGGCGTCCGTCACAGCTGTGGTGGGCTTTCCCGCTTTCGATGAAGTGATCGTAATGCGCGCGTTGGACACCGCGGCCCCACTGGGATCGACGACATACCCGCCAATCTGGCCAGGGGCGGCATGGCTTCGCAGTCTGAGGAGCGCCACCTGCTGAGCGGCTTGGCCGTTCGTCTTAGCGTCTGCGTTCGGCGTCGGCGGCTTGGCACGAACGTAATTTTCGCCGGACGGCGTCTCAGCCTTCGGCAGATTTTGGACCTGCTGAGCATCGAGACTGATGCCCCGATTGTCGATCATGGGCGCGGCACTTGTTACCTCCACGGTTTCAGGCGCCGCGGGCGCACCCCCATTGGCGGAGGCCTCGCTCGGGCGCTGGGTGCCGAACGCCGGAGGCGCGGGAGCAGGAATCTGATTCTGGACGTTGTTCTGCTGCTGGTACTGATTCGCAAGCCTCGGGCCGTGAGGTAGGGGCCCTCCAATCACGGCGCCTACGTTGCCGCCAACAACCGGGGTTGCCTGCGGCGCGAGCACGCGTGCCGCCTCCCCGTGAACCTCATTTTTCTTCTCGACATCGGCCGCAACCGCGCCGTTGACAGAATCCGCGAAGGCGGGGATGGCGGGAGCTTGCCGCTTCTGCATCTTGCCCTTGTCCGGGGCCAGAGCCACGAATCGATCCACTTCCTTCTTGGGTTCGTTGGCCGCGATTTCGACAGGTGCGGGTTGCTTCAGAACCGAAGCCGTCGTGGGATGCTGGGCCCGCCGCTGAAATTGCAGTATCGCAAGCGATGCAACGGCGACAACCCCTGCCGTGACAAATCCCCAGCGAAGAGCGGGCCAGGTAAACCATCCACTCGGGGATGGGCGAATGGTCGCTTGCGCTGGCTCGATCTCAGGCAGGGCTAGGGCCACGATCTCGCGGCAGTCGCCGCAACGGGCGAGGTGCTCGAGCACGACCGTGCGCTCGTGGTCAGGCAGCGAACGCTCGGCGAAGGCCGTCAGCAGGTCCGCGTCGGGATGATTGACGGCGGGCGCCGCGGCCTGCAAGCGATTGCGCACGATTTTGGGTACCTTCTGCATTGCAGCTTCCAGCTTCTCGCTTTTCGGCTTCGGTTACGCTTTCAATCCATTCCACTTAATCAAGGGTTTACTTTATCGTTAACGGTCATCCTGGACCTTCCCTTACCCGAGCTTCTACCCTCTTCTCTGAGAACGCCGATGCAGACGTTTCTTGCGCCAGACTACGTCGAATATCCAACTGCAGGTCGCGAACGTCGACGTCCAAGGCCTCTTCGGCCTGGCGGCGAGACATGCCACGGCGCCCTAAGGCGGCAACGATCTGCCTCCGCAGGGATTTAGCCAGCTTGTCGATTTTGCGACTGATGGTCGACTCGTGGACGCCAAGCATGCGAGCGATCTCAGCCAAGGTCCGGCCGTCGAGATAGTAAGCGCTCAGCACGGTGCGGTCTTCGGCCGAGAGCGCGGCCAGCGCCTCGTCGGTGGCCTGCGCCAAGCGTTGATCCGCAGCGGGCGAGAGTGGCTCTGGTTCAGGGGCGCGGAACTGGACGCCTTCTTCAGATTCCTCGTCGAGGCTCACCAGGCGCTTGGTGCGGCGGTAACGGTTGACGTATTCCTGAGCCAGAACGGTACGGAGCCAGCCTTCAAGCGATCCGCGGCCGGTATAGGAAGCGAGCTTAGAGACGCGCTGGCCCTCACGAGTATTCGTGCCGTAGAGGTCGGCGTAGAGGGTGTCGGCCAGTTCTCGGGCCGCGGAATCTTCACGGGCGATGCGCAGAGCCGAGAGATAGAGCTTTTCGCGGAAACGTGTGAGGAAGACTTCCCAAGCGGCGTTGCTTCCGGCGGCGCAGGCGCGGGCCAGTGCGAGTTCGTCGACTCGCAGGCTCAGGAAGAACGTGCGGATTTCAGATTCGGACGTGGACGCCGTCGCGTGCTTCGCCCCAACTTCACAAAGGATTACAGAGAAGGATTCGCGGGTGAGTCCGATCTTCTCGCAGCCGCCATTGGCGTGGAGATCCGCCAGCAGTTCGTTGACGACGGATTGCACGGTGGAGTTTGGCTTGGTCAGACTCATGTTTGGTCGAACCACGTTTGGCAGAACCGTGTTTAATCGAACCAGTATTTGGTCGAACAGTGCATAGCAGCCGTCGTTAACCCGTTGCCCGCGCCACCTTGCACTCGGCGCACGGACAGATTTCGCGCAAGAACTTCCACGAGTAGAGGCCCAGATCGTGATTGTCGTTCCACGAGAACTTGATGGCGTACTTGCCCACACCTTCCGCGGACAGGGGCTTGGCGTTGGGTTTGAAAATCAGCAGAGCGCTGGGGGCAGCAGCGACCGGATCGCCAGGACGGCGTCCCGCTTTGCCGCGCTCGTCTTCGCACATGGCGCACGGGCAGGCGTCGCGCAGGTAGACGAAGTTATAGTGCGAGACGTGGCCGTCGTTCCATTCGATATCGACGCCGGTGCCGGTGGTTAAGTTCACTTTCACCGACTTAGGATCGGTGGCGGCCGTAGCGGCTTGGGGCGGGGACTGCATGGAGTAAGTATCGCACAGCACGACAGGGATTTGGCGGGACAACGGATTCTGATTCAAGGGGCGCAATCCGCGTAGCGGCGGCAGGTGAAAGCCCGGCACGGAGGTGCCGAATGGCGTGGCTACATCAGGAACCGAGTCCCGTCAGGGACTGCACGCTAAGAACAAGCGCGCGTGATTGGCGGCACCTCCGGCACAGAGCTACAGAGAAGTCGTGGCCTTTGCCGATTCCCACGAAGTACATGGAAAGTTTTTCCTGAAGATCGTGGGGGATGGAGTTTTGCCGATTCTTTGTGCTGAATACACATCGGTCTCTCGCAGGCCGTCTTTCGAGGTTAGCTTTGGAGAGGACCGGCAATCCGTCTGTGATGTGTATCACCCGGTGAACTTCTCGATCCCGGATTGGGAATGGCTTGTGGCCGACTTCTTAAGGCATGGGCCGATTAGACATGGGGCCGACCTCTGCGAGATGACTGGGTTGCTTTCAGGGGAAAGGGGTTGTCCCGAAGTTGCCGAATCCAGCCAAGTTCCTGTAAAATCTAGGTTTGCCCTACAAGTATCTGAATTTTCTGGGAGTCGTCATGGCACAACAATGTGATATCTGCGGCAAGAAGCCGCAAGCGGGAAACCGCATCAGCCACGCCCACAACGTCACCAAGCGGCGCTGGAACATCAACCTGCGTCCGGTACATGCCAGGGTGGGCGCGGCCACGCAAGCGCATGCGCGTCTGCACCTCCTGCCTGCGCAGCGGCAAAGTCGTCAAGGCGTAAGTCAAATTCACCCGGAAAGGGCACAGATTCCACAGAGGATTTCATTCTTCTGCGTGCGCCTGTGCTACTGACTCCGGCTGGTGTTACTGGATCGCAACCAACTGTACGTCGAAGATTAACGTGGCATTCTGCGGGATCTGGGGCGGATGTCCTGCCTCTCCGTAGGCCAGTTCTGGCGGGATGCGCAGCTGCCGCTTGCCGCCGACTTTCATCCCGGCAATGCCTTCGTCCCATCCCTTGATGACGTCGCCTTGTCCCAGGGTAAAATCGTAGGGCTGGTTAGTGCCGACCGAGCTGTCGAACTTCTTGCCGGTGGTGAGCCATCCGGTGTAGTGAACCTTCACGTGGTCGCCGGCTTTGGCGGGCGTGCCGAGACCTTCCTTGATCTCCCAGTATTGCAGGCCGGATTCGGTCTTGATGCCTTCACCCGTGACCTTGCTGGGAGCGTTGGTGTTGGGGCGGACCACCTGAATGGGTTTGTGAGAGGGCGTTTGCGCCACGAGTGACCCTGCAACCGCAAGAACGATAACCGCCGCCACGATTCTTCCTCATGTTTGACCCCTCCAACAACTCAATAACCAATGTGGGCATCGAGGAAGCCGGAAGGTCTCCTCTTTCTCTGAGTCCTCTGTGGCTGAAGTTTTTTCATGCCAGCGCGATTACGTCGATTTCGACCAGTACGTCTTTCGGCAAGCGCGCGACCTCGACGGTAGAGCGCGCTGGCGGCGCGGTGCTGAAGTACTTGCCGTAGACGGCGTTCATGGCGGCGAAGTCGCTCATGTTCTTCAGGAACACAGTCGAGCGAACGACTTTCCCCAGGCCGCTGCCGGCGGCTTCGAGAATCTCCGACAGATTGCGCAGCACGCGGTCGGTCTGGGCGGCCACGTCTCCGGTGATTACTTGCTGGGTTGCGGGATCGATCGCAATCTGTCCCGAAGTAAAGATGAATCCGTTGGCTTTGATGGCCTGTGAGTAAGGGCCGATGGCTTGCGGGGCATCTTTGGTGGAAATGATTTCGCGCATAACAGCACCCCTCTGTGCTCCATTTTCAAAACGAATAAACCACAGAGGGCTCAGGGTAACACAGAGGAAATCCCTCTGCGTTGTCATCCTGAGCGGCATTTTCTGCCGCGAAGGATCCCTGCCGGTGGCTGGGATTGCATGGGTCCTTCGCTTTGCTCAGGAGGCCAGCTTCTGAGAGGGCGCCGCTTCTAGATTTTCTGCAGCCGCTGCACTTCGTGGACGCCGGGAATCTTTCGCAGGCCTGCGATGATCTGCTCCAGGTGCTTCAGGTCGGCAATGTCGAGAACGACTTCCACGCTGGCCTGGCTGTTCGCAGTGTGCGCGGTGATGTTGCGGATGTTGCTCTTGGCGTCGCCGATCACTCCGGTGATGCTCTTCAGCATGCCGAAGCGGTCGTCGCAGAAAACCGTCAGCTTCACGGGATAGGCTGTCGGCGTGCTCTCGTCGCGGGCCCACTCGACATCGATGCGGCGTTCCGGTTCGTACATCAGGTTGGTCACGTTAGGGCAGTGGATGGAGTGCACGGCCACGCCTTTGCCGCGCGTGATGTAGCCGACAATGCTTTCTCCGCGAATGGGATTGCAACAGCGCGCGCGGTAGACCAGCATGTCGCCCTGGCCGCGGACGGTGATGGCGTTGTGATCGCCGAAAACGCGGCGCACTACGCTGGCGATGCCGCCGGGCTGCGAAGTCAGGCCCTCGGACTCAATGTCGCCGGCAATGGAATGCGTCGCGCCGGCGGGCAGCAGGCGCGCCAGCACCTGCCGCGCGGAATATTTTCCGTAGCCGATGCCCGACATCAGGTCGTCGGCTTTGCCCAGGCCGTAGCCGGAAGCGACTTTCTGCAGGTCTTCGTCTTTGATTTCTTTGAGCGCGATGCGGTATTTGCGCGCTTCTTTCTCGATCAGCTTGCGTCCGATTTCAATGGCGCGTTCGCGCTGGTGAACGTTGAGCCAGTGCTTGATCTTGTTGCGCGAGCGCGACGACTTGACCAGCCCGAGCCAGTCGCGGCTGGGCTTGTGTCCGGGCTGGGTGAGAATTTCGACGATGTCGCCGGAATGCAGCTTGTGGCGCAGCGGCACCATGCGCTGCCGTTGACCTTGGCGCCAATGCAGGTGTGGCCGACCTCGGTGTGAACGCTGTAGGCGAAATCGACCGGCGTGGCGTCGCGCGGCAGCACCACAACTTTGCCTTTCGGCGTGAAGGTGTAGACCTCTTCGGGATAAAGATCGACCTTCAGCGTGGAAAGAAATTCGTTGGGATCGCTGACGTCGCGCTGCCACTCGACCACCTGCCGCAGCCAAGCCAGCCGCTGCTCGTCCTGCGCCGAGACGGGGCCGTCTTTATATTTCCAGTGGGCGGCGATGCCTTCTTCCGCCATCTTGTGCATTTCTTCGGTGCGGATCTGGATTTCAAACGGCGTGCCGTCTTCCGTGATCACCGAAGTGTGCAGCGACTGGTAAAAGTTGGGCCGCGGCATGGCGATGAAATCCTTGATGCGCCCCGGCACCGGCCGCCACAAGTTGTGAATGATGCCGAGCACGGCGTAACAATCCTGCAGCGATCGCGTAATCACGCGCATGGCGCAAAGGTCGTAGACCTGGTCGACGGAAATGCGCTGGCGCTGCAGTTTCTTGTGAATGCTGTAGAGGCGCTTGATGCGGCTTTCGACCCGCGCCTGAATGCCGGCCTCTTTCAGCTTGTCGGTGATCGTCTGCTGCATCTTCGCGAGGAAGGCTTCGCCCTGCTTGCGCCGCGCATTGACGGATTTTTCTACCTGCTCGTAGCCCAGAGGATCGAGAAAGCGGAAGCCGAGGTCTTCGAGTTCGCCGCGAATCTTGCCCATGCCGAGGCGGTGGGCGATGGGCGCGTAGATTTCCAGCGTCTCTTCGGCGATTTTGTGCTGGCGCTCGGGCTGCAGGTGCTCGAGCGTGCGCATGTTGTGCAGGCGGTCGGCCAGCTTGATGAGCACCACGCGGATGTCGTCGACCATGGCCAGCATCATCTTGCGCAGGTTTTCGGCCTGCTGTTCTTCGCGCGTGGCGAAGTCGATTTTGCTGATCTTGGTGACGCCCTCGACGATGTGGGCGACCTGCTCGCCGAATTCCTTGCGGATGTCGACGATGGTGACGGAGGTGTCTTCGACCGAATCGTGCAGCAGTCCGGCGGCGACGGCGACCGGGTCCATTTTCATTTCGGCGAGAACGAGCGCGACTTCGAGCGGATGGACCAGATAGGGCTCGCCTGAGGCCCGGGTCTGGCCCTCATGATGTTTCAGGGAGTAGTCGTAGGCTTTCTTGATGATCGTGAGATCGTCCTGCGGACGGTTCTCCTGCATCCGCTTCATCAAGTCGCGGAACTTGGTCAGCGTGAGGGCAGTGGTAGCGATCTGTTGGCGCAAGCTCGCCATGATGGATTATACCCGCGAGAGAAGGGGGCTCCGGGCAGAGGGCACAACGGGACGCGAACCCAATTATACCTTGCGAGGCGCAAGGCTTCCTGTCCGCAAAGCCGGCGCAACGGGGCAACCGCGTGGCACGCACCCGGAATTTCCGCCATCTATTTATCCGTCGTTCTCATCTGAGTGAGCCAGTCAACTCCTCGGAGGTGAGACGTGCCGAAACAACTCATGGCCATCGTTCTCTCGTGCGCTTTTCTTGCAGCCCAGACGGTGGGTCCCGAGCGCACGGTAGAAGGCAATGTGGTGGACTCAGAACGCGATCCGAAGGTGCGGGTCCACTTGCCGAAATCCGCGCAATACGTTGGCACGGACCGATGGGTGTTGTATGGCATGGCGGATTGCGAGCTTCACGCCTTCATTGATGCTGACGCCGAGGAACATGTTCGCCGTCTCTACTGGGTGCAGTTTGAAGGCTATCTGCCGTCACGGCCGGAGCTGCAACATACGTACGATTCACCGAAACATGCAGATATCGGCGGCATGGATTTCTACGTTGACACATGGGTACGCGCAACAGATGAAGAGGTGCGACCGGCATCTGACCTGGAGCACATCTTCGCGCTCATTCGAAATCGAGGGTTCGTACTGCCACAGGGTATGACCTATGTGCGTCTGGTCCATCTGTTCGACGCGAAGCGCAAAGAGTTGATGATCATTTATGCCGAAGACGTCGCCGGGACCGGGCTGACCGCCGCGGAACTCGGGCCGAACGGTAAGCGGTATGATCGGTGGCCAGCCATCGAAAAGGAAGCGCTTGACAGAGCTGAGAAGAGCGTCGGAATCGAGCAGACGGAGCATCGAGCTGAGAATTGACATTTCGATCGTTTTGAATCGGTCGAATCCGCCACCCGTTTGGTTGATGTCACCGCGAGCTGATACAGTGACACACTGTCAGCCATGATTTCTCGAATTCTTGTCAGCGGCGTTTCCGGGCCAATCGGCACCGCGCTTCTCCCTACTCTAGAAACTCGCGGATATGACATCACGCGCCTGGTTCGCGGCGTGGCCAAGGGCGAGGATGAGATCTCGTGGGATCCCGGCAAGCCCATTGCTCCCCAGGCGGTTTCCGGCTTCGATGCGGTCGTTCACCTTGCGGGCGAGAGTATTGTCGGACGTTGGACGGACGAAAAGAAACGCAAGATTCGGGACAGTCGGGTCGTCGGAACCTCCGCCCTCACCGAAGCTCTGGCCCACGCGAAGCACAAACCGCACGTGTTCGTCTGCAGTTCGGCAATCGGATACTACGGCGACCGTGGCAGCGAGGTCTTGAACGAGCAAAGTGAGCCGGGCATTGGGTTCCTTCCCGACGTGTGCACTGAGTGGGAAGCGGCAACCTGGTCTGCCATTGACGCCGGCATTCGTACCGTTCAGATGCGCACTGGCGTTGTGCTAAGCCCAACGGGCGGCGCCCTTGGAAAGATGCTGATGCCGTTCAAGATGGGCGTCGGCGGAAGGATTGGCGACGGGCAACAATGGATGAGCTGGATTGACGTGCAGGACATGGTAGGCGCGATTCATCACATCCTGAAGAGCGATCTGCTGCAAGGGCCGGTGAACATGGTCGCCCCGAAGCCGGTCACGAATGCGGAATTCACTAAGACGCTGGCCCGCGCGCTCTCGCGGCCCGCGATCATTCCTGTGCCGGCCTTCGTAGTGAAATTGGCCTTTGGCGAAATGGGCGGGACGGTTCTGTTAGGCAGCCAGCGCGTTGAACCGACACAACTGGTGATGAGTGGATACCCATTTCGTTTCAGCACCCTGAGAGCATCGCTGGAAAATATCCTCAAAGGTTAACGCTCACGCCTGCCTGTGCTGCAAATCACAGACTCCCGCTCGCCGCGATGTCACTCTGTGTCTCTGGGTTGAGGAAGAGATTCATCGCCGCAGCTGTGCTCGCCTCATTGGCGCTGTGGAGCGTACCTGCAGTTCTTGCCTCTTCCCTGCAGCCCGCATCTTCCGATGCCCAGAAGCCGGTTCAGACGCCATCGAGAATGCGCAATCACTCCTGCTGTCCCGGCGTCCATTCACCCCTGATAACACCGATAATCGTGATCCCCGCCCCGCGTCGATGCCTGGCGGTGATCAGCACCCGTGCTGCGCGAAACGAGCACCGCAACATCCGTCAGCGTTGCCCGTCGTGAGCGGCGCGCGGCCTTGCTCGGAAGGCGTTCTCGTAGCTCTCGTTAACCAACGCTGCAACCGGCGCACGCGCCGCTGTCGTCGTCACGGTGAGCAATTCGTTCGAGTTTTACTCCAGTCGTAGTACAGTGCTTCGAATCTGATTCTCTCCCCCAGGCCACAGGCGCAATCCCTTCCGGAAGCAGACTGTTCAGATCGTTGACATCTGCGTGCTGTCCTACGGGGCCTGAGCCCCAAACACGAATTCATACAAATAGGAGATTCATCGTGCGATGCAAAGTGTTTGCCCTGATCCTGGCCCTGACCGTCGCGACTTGGGCTCAAACCTCTACGCAAACCACGCCTTCCACCCCGCAGCAGAGCACGGTTCCAGCGGAAAAAGCGGTGTGTGACAAGATGTCCGCCTGTAACGCGACGGCTGCGCACTCCTGCTGCGCGCGCCCTGCCATGAAGAGCGAAGACGACAAGGCGACGACCTCGTGTTGTGCCGGAAAGGATGCAATGGCCGGTGGCCAAGGATGTCATGTCCTGCATGAAGAACGACAAGGACAAGACCGTAGCCTCTTGCTGCACAGATGGCTGCAGCAAAGACAAGACGGCAGCCGCGTACTGCGGTGGCAAGTGCGGTAAGGGCGAGAAAGGCTGCTGCTCGAAGATGAAGAGCGAGAAGACCGCGAAGAATTGCTGCTCGAAAGAAATGCACAGCTAGAGAACATCCTCCCCGTCTGCGATTTGGCCCCGGCCACATTCGGCCGGGGCCATTTTTGTTCTCATCAGCGAAGGCATCTGAGCGGTGGAACGCTTGGTTATGGCCTGGCCTCATAGACCAGGTTAAACGGCGTTTGCGTCGCCCGCCGGAAACGGGTGAAGCCGGCGGAATGGACAACTTTCTGCATTTGCTTCTCGCCCGCCTGTGCTCCCAGACACATCCCCACTTCCTGCGAGCGGGAACAGGGCGTGCACAGCAAGGTCGAGAAGGAATAGTAGACGCGGCCCACCGGATTGAGATTGTCCTGTAGGTCGTCATTGGCAAACGGCTCGACGATCATCCACGAACCGTCGTCGCTCAAAGCGGCTCGGACGTGCGCGGCTGCGCCCACCGGGTCTCCCATGTCGTGGAGGCAATCGAAGACCGCAACGAAATCGTAGCCTTTCCCGGGGAATTCCTTGGCTTTCGCGACCTCGAACGTTACCCGGTCCGCTACTCCCTGGCGCTTGGCGGATTCCCGGGCGGCTTCGATGGACTTATCGTGATAGTCAAATCCATAGATGCGAGACTTGGGGAAGGCCTTCGCCATCAGGATGGTCGAAGATCCTTTCCCGCACCCTACATCAGCGACCTTGGCACCGCGCGCGAGTTTGTCCTGAACGCCGTCGAGCGAGGGAATCCACGAGCTGACGAGATTCGCGGCGTACCCGGGACGAAAGAATTTCTCGCATCCGTGAAACACTCGGTCCTCGTGCTCGCCCCAGCCCATCCCGGCGCCGGAGCGAAATGCCTCCGTGATGCGCGGGACGGCGGCCAACGATCCCAGAGCGAGTTCAAATGCGCCGGGTAAGTATGCCGGGCCATCTTCGTTCGCCAAGGTCAGTGCCTGCTCTTCGGTCATGCCGAACTTGCGAGTTTCTGCGTTGTAAGTGATATAACCTCCCGCCGCCTGAGAAGCCAGCCACTCGCGCACGTAGCGTTCGTCGGTGCGTGTGATAGCAGCCAGTTCCGCGGGTGTGAGGGGACTGGCCGCCAGAGCCTTATAGAGACCAAGACGTTCTCCGATCACCACCATGCCGGCGTGAACGGTGGCCCCTAGATCGTTGACGAACTGTCCTAAGAATTGCTCGAGCTTTTTCGTATCCACAGTCATGATTTCCTCCAAATCGATTCAAAGTGCCGAGAACTTACTTCTTGCTTGGGTCGTCGTCGGGATTGACATAGTTAAATTGCAAGGGTGCCCTTCCGTGGACCTGCACGATCACTTCGCCGGAGGCCATGGCGTAGTGGTGCATGTCGGGATCGAGAAAAGCGAAACTGCCGGCGGGGAATGTTCCCATCTTGTCCTTGTCGAAGCTGTCTCCCATGCCGACCTTGAACGTGCCTGAGATGACCGTGACGTTTTCACGCTGAGGATGCCAGTGAGGCGCAATCCGATAACCGTCGGGCATTTTCAGGCGCACGGTGTAGTCACCACTGGAAGCGGCGGGGTTGCCCTCGATGAGAGCGAGCTGCGCACCCGGGGCGACGAAGGGCGGCGGCGGGCCCCACGGCATTGTTTCCGGGGTGAAGGCGTTCTTTTCGTGAGCGCCAGGATGCGCAGCGGTTGTGAAGAACTGGCCTGCGAAGCACAACATCGCAGCGATTGACAGGGTGAGCAACAGACTTCGTTTCATGGACTTCTCCTTGGTGAAGCGTGATGAGGCATCTTCCCGTGAAGTGGGCGGTTGAACAACGCAGCCGGGATACTGTCTGGATATCTTCTGGATATCGTCGCAAGTTATTGATTTTTAGTGGATAATGCTCCCAATTGGGGTTCTATGCGGCACCCTAAGCGGAACATGGGCGAGCTCGATGTCGAAGTCGATTTGGGACGCTACGAACTGCGCCGGTTCGGACAGCGGATCAAGATCGAGAGGAAGCCCATGGAGTTGCTCATCTTCCTGCTGGGGCGGCGCGAACAGATGGTGTCACGCGAAGACATCGTCAAGAAACTCTGGCGCTCTGATCTGTTTATCGACACGGAAAAAAACGTCAACAATATTGTCCGAAAGCTTCGCACCGCCCTGGGTGACAGCGCCGACAAGCCACGCTTTCTGGAAACCGTCGTTGGAAAAGGCTACCGATTCGTCGGCCCGGTTCGCGTGATCGATGCGCAATATCCAGTTTCTGAGCCCGGGCGAAGGCCAGCACACCTGGACAAACGGACGGACGCCAACGAATGGGGTAACCGCTCGTCGATCGCAGTGTTGCCGCTATTGCTGCTGGAGAAGGCTGCGGATGATCAAGGCCTGTGTCTAGGTTTTGCGGATGCCTTGGTTTCGCGTCTCGGAAATCTGCCGGGCGTGGACGTGCTGCCTACGTCGGCGGTCTTGAGCCTGCCTGGCGCAGCGACGCCATTGGAGGTCGCGTCGCGTCTCGGCGTCCGATTTGTGGTCCACGGAGCGCTGCAGATGTCGAAGAGTCAGTGGCGGCTCTCGTTGGAGATGTTTGACGCGCAACTGCATCGCTCCTGCTTCACGAAGAGGTGCGATCTCGACGTAGGTCGCTTGTCCAGCGTGGAAGGCGACGTTGCGCAAGCAATCAGTCGCGCGCTGCACCGGCCAACGATGCCGGCGGAATCCGACCACCGCCAGCGCTATAGCCGGGATCCAATGGCATATGCGGAATTCATGCGTGGCTATCGCATCACTGCGAGCGGCGAGGCATCGCAGATGGACCAAGCGAGCCATCATCTCAGCAATGCTGTGACTCGCGATCCCGGGTTCGCCCTCGCTCATGCAACTCTCTCGTTCGCATGCGCCACCCGTCACTTCGAATTCGATCCGGCGAGCGTGTGGCTGGAGAAGGCAGAATTCCATTGCCAGCGCGCGCTCGAAATCGACAGGAACCTTCCCGAAGGGCACGTGGCCCGTGCCTTTTTGTTGTGGGGGCCATCGAAAAACTTTCAGCACCTCGAGGCGATTGCCGATCTCAAGCGCGCTCTTTCCCTGCAGAACAACCTGCCACATGCCTACAACCGCCTGGGCACCATCCTGGCGCACATCGGACTGCTCGATCACTCGCATGCGATGTTTGAAAGGGGACGGCCGTTTCAACCCCGCAAGCAGATGAGCCCGAGTGTCGTGCAAGTTTATGTTTGGAGCCAGGACTACGACCGGGCGCGCCAGCAGATCGAGATCTGGCGGGCAGAGAGTCCCGGCAACAAGTACCCCACTTACTTCGCTCCGTACCCAGCCATGATGACTGGAGATTGGAAAGAAGCGGACCGCCTGATGGGCGAAGCGCTGCAGTTTGTGCCGAACGACCCGCTCATCATCAGCTTACAGGGTATGCTCCACGCGTTGATGGGGAATAGAGACGCCGCCATCGACTGCGTCACCAGAGCTTGTGCGAGTCCAAAATCGTTTGGGCACTCCCACCATACCTACTATCAGATCGCCTGTACCCTCGCCTTGACCGGGAGGCGCGACACTGCTTTTGAATGGCTGGAGCGCAGCGTAAGCACCGGCTTCGCCTGCTGGCCTTTCTTCCTGAAAGATCCCTGCCTCGCGAGTTTGCGAAGCCTTCCCGAGTTCGAAATTCTGATCAGCGCCTTGCAGGCCAAGTATCCCGACCACCTGGGTCTGCTTTAGCCGGCCGTCCGAGCCGGCAGCGCACAGACTGCGCCTTCGGTGAAGTTTTCTGCTTCGATGCCAAAGGCGTGATCGAAGCGGGCGCGGTAGTTTTCCCACGCGATTCCGGAGGTCAGTTCGACGAGTTCGGCCTCGGTGAACCTTTCCCGCAACTTCGCGAACATCGCCTCAGAAACCTCCACCGGAGTTCTGGTCATCGCGTCGGCGTATTCGAGGACGAGCCTTTCCAGTTCCGAAAAATTGAAATCCGTATGGTAGCGGCTGAGGTTCGCGATTTGCTCAGTCGTAATGCCAATTGCTCTGCCCACGGCAGAGCCGATGTCGATTCAAAATGGACACCCGACGAGCGTGGCCACCCGCAGCTCAGCGAGTCCCTTAAGCTTGGGATCGATTAGCTTGCTGCTGGCTTGCGATTGCTCCATTTGAATGTATCCCCAAAAGATTTTGGGGTGATGGGCGGTCACCTGAACGGGCATGATGAGCCGGCCAAGCCTGCGCTGCGTGAGGGAGTAGACGATTCCCACAAACAACCGGCGGAGCAGACCGCCTTGATTGCGGGGAGCGCCGGGAATGCGCGCCATGGGGACCTCCTCGAGGCGTAGTTTAACTCGGGTTGGAGCGGTTCATCTCGTCCTGAAGTTTTTGCAGAAGTTGCGCGCGCTGCTCGGTGCTCAACTCGCGCTGCAGTTCTTCCAGCGCCAGGGCCACGATGTGGTAGTGGTGTGCGCCCGCAAACTTGGGGTCGGCACGTGATGTTGAGCCAGAGCCGGTGCATGAGTTCGACATCCTGCGGACGCATGCGCGGCGCATGCGGGCCCAGGGCGAATTCGCGGATGGTTCCATCCGGAGCGCACACTTCCAGAGTCAGCCGCGGACGCGGCTCGGGCAGGCGCTCCCAAGCATCGCCGGTGAGCTTGGCCTGCTCGTCGGCGGTGAGTTTGTTGGAGAGCCCGCAGATCACGCGGCTGGAATCGAGTCGCTGCGCCGTCACCATGATCGCTTCGAACACATCGGTCGCGGGCACCACCAGCAGCGAGATCGGCTTGCCTTCTTTTTCAGCCACCGCGACCGCCGCGGTGAAAAGTTCCTGCTCGTAGTGGTCGAACACCTGGCTGGCTTCGAACACCGCGCTGCCGCTGAAACTGTGCTCGCGATGGTACAGGCGCGCGCTCATCACCACGACGTCCTGCTTGCCGGTATGGGTATGGCCGAGCACGTGCCGCAAGTAGTAGAGATTGCGCGGATCGCGCACTGCGACCAGAATGTTGCCGGGGCGCACTCCCATGGCTCCGCTGCCCAGTTCCTGATTGCCGTACACCCGGAACTGGTCGAGTTGCTCGGGTTTGCCGTGGCGCTCTTTGGCAACATGATGCTCGGAGATCGTGAAGATCGTGAAGAACACCACGCTGAAGACAATGCCCGCGATCGTGGCCTGATACTTGGTGAACAGATTCACGATCGCGGTCATGAACAGCACCGCTGAAATGATAATGAGCCCAATGGGAATTTCCGTCTTCCCGATGTGCAGATTCCCCGGAACTTTCCACTCGCGGTTGCCGGGCTCGGTGAAGCGCAACACCAGCACCGCCAGCGACTTCATGGTGAAGCTCCAGATCACGCCGAAGGCGTAGAGCGCCGCCAATTGGTAGACGTCACCCCGGCTCAGCACGATGGTCAGCAACTGCATGCCGACGATCAGATTGATGATGCGGTAGCTGGTTCCGTAGCGATGGTGCGGCCGCTGAAACCAACTGGTAAGCACACCATCTTCCGCCACGCGGTTCAGCACGCCGTTCGCGCCCACGATAGAAGTATTCTGCGCGCCGGCGAGAATCAGCACACCCACCAGCACGACGAAGCCGTGGAACAGAAGCTTCAGGCTGGTCGGCCCCACCAGATACATGGCGATGCCGCCGATGAGGTTGGCGAAATAATCCGGGCGGACATTGTCCGGAATAATCATCACCGCGAAGAACGAAACCAGCGAAGTGAACAGCAGGCTGTAGATAAAAATCACCAGCCCGGTCTTCTCCAGGTTCTTCAGCTTGGGATGTTCGATCTCGCGGTTGACCTGGGCCAGCGTCTCTTCGCCGCTCATGGCCAGCACGGAATGCCCGAAGCCGACAAAGGCAATGATCCAGATCCATGTGGCTGAACCAGGTTCCGTTGAGCCAGCCCAGCGACTCTTTGTTCAGCGGAACCACGCCCGGCGTGCAGCGGGTTGGGCGGCAACTGCACCGGCGCCCGCAAGACCGTGATCGTGCACCAGATGATCAGAATCACCACCATCACGGTGGTGATGGCCATGATCTGCAACGCCTTCTGGCTGGATTCGTGAATCCCCTGCGTATTCTTCCACCAGAAATAGACGACGATGATCACCGCCAAGCCGGCGGCGAAGTAGTTGTCGGAAAAACTCAGCGGGCCGATGCAGGTATTACCGCCAATGTCCTTGATGAATCCCGCCAGATATTGTCCGGCGGAAACCGCGCTGATGGGCCCGGTCAGCACGTAGTCGAACAGCAGCGCCGAGACCGAAAACTTGGCCAGCGTTCCGCCCATGGCCTCTTTGACCACGCGGTAGACGCCGCCGCGCACGAACATGCTGCTGGATTCGATGTACAGCGCCCGCACCGCATAGCTGAACAGCATGACCGCGAGGATGAACCAGGGCGCGCTCTTGCCGATGACTTTCTCGGCGTCGCCGCCCGCGTAATAAGCGGAGGAAGCCAGGTCCGACAGAACGATCGCGGAGGCGCGCCAGAACGAAATAAAGGTCAGCATCACCGTGGTGGCGACGAAGACCTTTACTGCCGGTTTTGTACCTTCAGGGGCTGTGGCCATGCTTCAGATGAATGGCGGAAACTGCAATTAGACGCTAAGCCATTGAAGATAGCACAGGCAGGGTCAGACCGCTCTTCCGGTAGCGGGTAACGGCTCAAGCACTAAGAACACTGCGGAACAGAGGGAAACTCTTGCCGCATGAATTCGCTTCGTGAACCTTCGTGCCCTTCGTCGTTGATGCGTTTGCTTACTTGCCTTTCTGCTGCGCGATCCACTTGTCGGTGCGGGCGTCGAGCAGATCGAGAGGCAGCGTGCCCCCGTCGAGCATTTCGTCGTGGAACTTGCGCAGATCGAACTTCGGCCCCAGCTCTTTCTGCGCGCGCTCGCGCAGTTCGCGGAACTTGAGCTGCCCGAGCTTGTAGCTCAGCGCCTGCGCCGGCCACGAGATATAGCGGTCCGTCTCGGACTGAATCGTCGGCTCATCCACCGCGCCGGACTTGCGGAAGAACTCCACCACCTGGTCGCGGCTCCAACCCTTGGCGTGAATCCCCGTATCCACGACCAACCGCACCGCGCGGAAAAGTTCGGACGACAGCCGCCCGTAGTCGGAAACCGGATCCTGATAGAAACCAACCTCCTTCCCCAGTTGCTCGGCATACAGCGCCCAGCCCTCGATGTAGGCGTTGAAGCCAAGACCATGCAGGCGGAACTTCGGCAACCCCTCAAGCTGCTGCTGCACCGAAAGCTGCATGTGATGTCCGGGCACGCCTTCGTGGTAGGCGATCGCCTCATCGTCGATCAGCGAGCGCTCGGCAAAATTCGACGTGGCCACCACCACCCGGCCCGGCCGCTTGCCGTCTGGCGTTCCGGTCATGTAGTGGGTCATGGCGCTCGCCTGAAATGCCGGAATCGCTTCCACCGTGACCGGAGATTTGGGCAGCAGCGTGAACAGTTCCGGAAGCTTCGGCTCCATCTGCGCAATGTAATGGCGGAAATCGTCGAGAATCTGCTCAGCGGAAGTGGGAATATACTTGGGATTGTTCTTGAGCGATGCGCGGAACGACGCCAGGTCGGCGAAACCCTTCTTTCTTGGCGATCGCCGTCATCTCGGCCTCGATGCGGTCGATCTCGCGCAGGCCGAGTTGGTGAATTTCCTCCGCCGTCATGTGCGTCGTGGTCCGCGCATAAATATCGTTTTCGTAGCGCTTCTGGCCGTCCGCGCAGCGAAGTGATCGACAGCGTCGTCCGGCCCTGCGGGGCATATTCCGTTCTGATGAACGCGGCGAACGTCTTGTAAGCGGGCAGCACGTCGGTGTTGACGACGTCGGTGATCTGCCTGGGTCAGCCGCTTCTGATCCTCCGGCGAAATGCTGGCCGGATATTTTTTGGTGGGCAGCAGAAACGGATCGGCATCGATGATGCCCTGCACTGCGCCGGAATCTTTTCCGCCAGGAATCGCACCGGCATGAGCTTGTCTTTCATGCCGGCGCGCAGAACTTCAGTGACCTGGCTAAGCACGCGCGGAATCTGGTGCAGCCGCGAAATGTAATCCTCGTAATGCTTGACCGAATCGAGCGGCACCGACAGTGGCAGATCGGCGAGGTTGGTGTGGATGCCGCCCTGCGTGTTGATCGGCATCTCGTACTCTTTCAGCCTGAAATCGGCGATGCGCTGCTCGCAGCACCCGAATCAGCAGATCGTGCGACAGTTGGTCCTGATCGGAGAATCCGTCGGTCGAGATCGCCTCCAGACGCTGCAGAAAGCTTCGTCGCTCTCATGGCGCTTCGGATCGCGTCGAGTGAATATTCCTCGAGCCGGTCGTTGATAGCGGTAGTCGCCGAAAGCGGTCGCGCGCTCAGGAAAATTCCGCAGATCGGTTTCGTACTGCTCGTCAAAAAGGGCGTTCTGCGCCGCGAGCGTTCGGCCACGGGTTTGGGACCTTGGGCAAAAGCAGCAGTAGCGCAATCAGAAGCAGAAAAGCGAATGGCAGTGCGCATAGGTGAAAGTTAGCGGTAACAAGAGTTGAAAAACCTGCCGCTGCTTCGCATCCGCCCGATACTCTTTCGGATTTTGCCCGGCGTCTTCCCGGCGCGAGATAGGTGTGCGTGATCCGGTCGTGCCAGCACAGCGCATCTTCGTCGAGAAACACCCACAGCATATCCCATGCCAGCAGAAACGGCCGAGAGGCAAGAGGCCAGCACGCGCCAGCGGCGCAGCGAGCGACTGGTCGAGGTGCCGTCGAAGCGGGCCAGTTCGAGGCCTGCGACGCGCAGTCCCGGAGTGCTGGCGGCGTAGACGATCATCAGATATTGATACGCCGCCCAGAACAGGCAGGAGATTCCCGGCAGCGAGCCCCAAAATCTGCAACCAGCGGCGGACGCACCGCCGCCACCTTCCAGAAGATGAACCCGAAAAGAGCCGATGCCGCCGCGACGATCAGATCCGTCGACCAGCGCCGCCACACAGCGCCGTCCCAGCGGCGCGCTTTGCAGCGGAATGTCGATGCCTGGCCGCTTCTCCGCCTCCCCTTGTTCGGCCGGCTCAATCGTGATTCCACCCAGCGCCGGTGGCGGAGGCGCAACTTCGGGCACTTCCAGAATTCGCGGCCGTCGCCCCCAACTGGCTCCGCCAGTTGATCCGGCGGAGGCGCGGGCGGGCCCCAGGCGAATCCCGGAAACTCGATAATCTTCGCGCTGGCACGCATACACCGGTCGTGATGCGTGAGGCGCAGCCCGCGGACCGCAACAGCAGTCTCGCACCGACGGGCGCCTGCGCGTGACCTGCGAAATTCGGGTCGCTGCGGCAGCAGACGGCTCGTGCCTCATTCCGTCGAGCGCCAGAGCATGGTTCGAGACGGACTCGAACGTCCGGCACCGGACGATCCGCCGGGTGCGCTGGCGGCCGATTCGGGCGTCAAACTGCAGGCTGAGCGACGGATAGCGCGGCGGACGCACCTTGCGGCGCGCCCGATAACGGTTCAGCCGGTCGGAAAGTTCGTCGCGCCAAGCAGGCTCGTCCGCTGCCTGAAGCACGGCATCAGCCGGCAAGCTTGAGGCAGCCAGGATCGAAGAGCCTGCAGACTCAACGTCGGCGCTACCCTGCAACGCAGAGGAAAGGGGCTCCAATGGGCAACGGCAAACTTCTCCACACAGCGGACAATTCATGAAAGCCAGTCTTTTCGAAATCGTACCAGTTCCTCGCGACCAAGGTACAACCGGAAGGGACGCAACGGGAATCCTAGCCTTTTTCGCCACTTTGCCTCGCGGCCAGCGCCGTGCTAAGTTCACGATGCCGCGGCAAAAAGCGCGAAAGGGCAGGTTCGTCTGCGATGGACGATCTTCTTCCGTTGATTTTCTTCCGATGACTCTTCGCACTAGATTCCTTATCACGGCGCTGTTTCTTTGTCATCAGCTTCTCGCCGCTCGCGCTAGTAACCAGCCAGTTGCCGTCGGAAAATTCCGCCCAGATCCCGTAGCTTCGATCTCCGCAGAAATCGCCCAGAAAGCAGCAACCTCCGCGCCAGCTGCAGCACTCCCTGCGCCGGCCGGGCCGCGACGGCCAAGATTCCGACTCAGACCAACCATCTGCGCCCTGCAGCAGGAAAAAGATCGGCGACGTCTACAAACTGCACGGCGACGCCGAAATCCACTACCGCACCTACATCCTGCGCGCCGACGAAGTCACCTACGACTCCGACAGCGGCGAGGCCACCGCCTCCGGGCACTTCACGCTCGACGGCGGCCCCAACGACGACCACATCAAAGCCAGTCACGGAACCTACAATCTGACCGCCGAGACCGGACGCTTCTACGACGTCACCGCCACCACCGGACTGCGCTTTCACGGCAACCGCGTCGTGCTGACCTCGACCGCTCCCTTTGCCTTCACCGGAAAAATCGTGGAGAAAGACCAGTCCCGACCACTACCTCGTCTATGACGGCACCATTACCACCTGCGAACTGCCGCATCCCAACTGGCAGTTCCACGCTCACAAAATCGTCGTGGATGTCGGCGGCAACGCCCAGATTTATCACAGCACGTTCTGGCTGCACGGAATTCCCGGTCTTCTACTTTCCCTATGCGACGCATCCGGTGGCCCGCGAAGCGCGCGAGACCGGATTCCTGGTCCCCACCGCCGGCCGCTCCTCCACCAATGGCAACGAGATCGGCGACGTCCTTCTACTGGGCCATCAATCGCAGCATGGACGCAACCGTCGGCGCGGAATATTTCTCCAAGCGCGGCTGGTCGCAGCGCGGAGAATTTCGCGCGCGCCCCAGCGACACGTCCTACGTCGACCTGAATTTTTTCGGCGTGATCGACCGCGGCATCGCAGCCGGCACTGCACCGGCCTCTCAGCTGCTGCGCTGAGAAGGCGGCCAGGAAGCTCGCCTGACGGCCGAAGCGCAATTTCTACGGCTTCCGCGCCGTCTCCAACGTCGACTACCTGAGTTCGTTTCTGTTTCGCCTGGCCTTCAACGAAGTCTTCACCCAGGCCGTGAACTCGGAAGTGAAGTCGCAGGCTTTTCCTTCGAAAACCGTCAACGGCTTTTCTTTCGGCGGCATGGTCGAGCGCTATCAGAACTTCTTTCAGACCACTCAATCCCGATGGCACGCTCTCGAATCCGCCGATCTTCGATTCCATCCGGATCCTGCACACGCCCAGCGTCGACGCATCCAGCGTTGACCGGCCGCTCGGCCATTCGCCGTTCTATCTGGTCGTTCGACGCCTCCGCTGGCGGGCCTGTCCCGCAGCGAGCCCGGCTTTCACACCGGAGCATCTGCTGGGCCGCTTCGATTTCAACCCGGAGATTTCCCTGCCCTTGCAATTCCGCGGCTGGTCGCTGCGCCCCGCACTCACTCTGCATGAAACCTACTACACCGAGCGCTTTGTGAACGGAGTCGCGGTCAACGATCCCACCAACCGCCAGGCCGCTGGAAGCCTCGGTGGAACTGCGCCCGCCGGCGCTGGAGAAAGTTTTCGACAAGGAGTTTCTGGGACGGAAGTGGAAGCACGTCATCGAACCGCGCGCCGTCTACCGCTATCGTGACCGGCGTGAACGACTTCGCGCAATGTTCTGCACTTCGACGAGCGCGACATTCTGAGCAACACCCACGAAGTCGAATACGGATTCGTGACCCGGCTCTACGCGAAGAAGCCGCCGTCGGCAATTCAGGAGTGCGAAACGCCCATGACCGGCCTCGCGGTCGGCGCCGCCGCGCCGGAACAGACCGTTCCCTGGCAGCGCGTCAGCAATCTGGAGAACCAGCCCTGCGTTCCCGGCTCCCGACGTACGCGAAGTCGCCACCTGGGAGGTCTGCGCAGAAATATTTCCTCGATCCCGACCTTCGGCGGAGCGCTGGTCACCGGACAGCGCAACGTCTTCACCACCACAGAAGATCTGACCGGCATCGCCTTCGTCACCGAGCCGCGGCATCTTTCTCCGCTGGTCTCGCGCCTGCGGGTCGCCACCAGCAGCCACACCGACACCGAGTGGGACCTCGACTACGACTTTCAGCTGGGCCGCATCAATGCCAGCACGCTGCTGGTGAACTACAATCTCGGACCCTTCACCGTCGGCGGCGGCGACGCGTTCCTGCAGATTCCGCAACCCGCTGCAACCTCGGTTCACTCCCGAAGCGAAGGAACCTGCAGTTCCACTGCGGCACCGACGCAGCCCACCTGCAAGTTCCAGCAGTTTCGCGTCGCGCTGGGCTATGGCGGTCTCACCCGCCGCGGGATTCAGCGCAGCCAGCAGCTTCGGCTTCGACGCAGAAACCAAGCAATTGCAGTTCGCCACCGCCCAAACCACCTACAACTGGGACTGCTGCGGCTTGACCCTCGAATACCGCCGCTATGCCATCGCCAACGTCCGCAACGAGAATCTGTTCCGCTTCACCTTCAGCCTGGCCAATATCGGCTCCTTCGGAAACCTGAGGCGCCAGGAGCGCCTCTACTAGCGTAACTAAGAGACGCCTGGACGGAAAGGTTCGGTGGGTGCCGCGCTTTTACGCTCGATCAGTGGCGCGATGAAGCGTGATTCCAACATGCCGCATGCAAGCTCGCCACGCAACGACTCGACCAACGAGTACTGGCTGACATGAAGCATGCAGGTCCCGAACACGGCGCGAAGAGTTCTCAGCTGCAGGCAGACCTGCGCCAACTGGGCCGCCTGCTCGTCGCCTATTCCGGCGGCGTCGATTCCGCCTACCTCGCCTGGGCCGCTCATCGCGCTCTCGGCGGCGACATGCTGGCAGTGATCGCCGACTCTCCCAGCCTGGCCCGCACTCATCTGGCCGACGCCATCGCCTTCGCCAACGAGCAAGGGATTCCGCTCGAAGTCATCTCCACCTCGGAACTCGACCGCCCGAATACGTCGCGCAACGACGGCCAGCGCTGCTTTCAGTGCAAAGACGAACTTTTCGATGTGATGGAAAAGCTCCGCGCCGCGCGCGGCTTCGACGCGATTGCCTACGGCGTGAACCTCGACGATCAGGGCGACTTCCGCCCCGGCCAGCAGGCCGCCAAGCAGCATCACGTCGCCGCGCCTCTGCTGCAAGCCGGACTCACCAAGCAGGAAATTCGCGAACTGGCTCGCCAGGCCGGCCTGCGCATCTGGGACAAGCCCGCATCGGCCTGCCTCTCCTCGCGCATCGAGTATGGCCGTCCGGTCACGCGCGAGGCGCTCGAGGTAGTCGAGCGCGGCGAAGACGCCATTCGCGCCCTCGGCTTCCGCCAGTTCCGCGTGCGCCATCATGGCGACATCGTCCGCATCGAGATCGCCCGCGAAGAACTGGAACGCGCCCTGAATCCGGCGATGGCGGCGCAGTTCACCGCGATCTTCAAAGCGCTTGGCTTCAAGTTCGTCACCCTCGATCTCGAAGGCTTCCGCTCCGGATCCATGAACTCCCTGCTGCCCGCCGAACAACTCCGCCGCACCGGCTAGCAGACGCACCGTGCGAGACCCGCTGCCTCCGCGGCTGGCTCCGCATATCGCTGTGAGATAATCGATACGATAAAAGTGATGCTGAGGCGGTTTCTGGTGACCCTAATTCGACGTTCGCTGCTCATTCTGCTTCTGGTTTGTCTGGGTTGTGTTGCCCAGTCCGCGCCTCCCGACGTGGCTCGCAAAATCGAGCATCAGGTGCGCGCTTTCTATACCATCCCCGCCGAAGTGAAAGTAACCGTCGGCGCCATCACTCCCAGCACCGACTGGCCGGGCTATGACGCCGTGGCGGTGAACATCGATGGCGGCGACGGCAAGCAGAAGGACTACAAGTTCCTGCTCTCCAAAGACCGCTCCACCATGCTGCGCGTGACCAAGTTCGACCTGACCAAAGATCCGTTTGCCGAGGTGATGAGCAAGATCGACGTCACCGGCCGGCCCTCGCGCGGCGCCAAATCCGCCAAGGTTGTCGCGGTCAATTTCGACGACTTCGAGTGCCCCTTCTGCTCGCAGCATGCACCACACGCTGTTTCCCGAGATTCTCAAGGAATACGGCGACCGGGTCACCTTCATTTACAAAGACGATCCGCTCTCCGAGATTCATCCCTGGGCGCATCCATGCCGCCGTCGACGCCAACTGCCTGGCGGCGCAAAACGGCGATGCCTATTGGGATTTCGCCGACTACATTCACGCCAACAAGCACGAAGTCGACGCCGAAAAGACTCCCGGCGCGCGCTTCGAAGCCATCGACAAGATCACGCTGCTGCAAGGGCCAGAAACACAACGTGGATGCGCCGAAGCTGCAATCCTGCGTGAAAGCGCAAAACGAAGACGCGGTCCGAGCCTCCATGAAAGAAGCCGACGGACTTGGCGTCAACGGAACGCCGGCCCTGTTCATCAACGGCCAGAAGATTGACGGCGCGGTTCCCCTCAGCGAAGTTCGCGCCGCTCTGGACGCTGCCTTGAAAGACGCCGGAGAGCCTGTGCCGAGCACGTTCCGTCAGCTCCGGCGCCAGCATCCAAGTAATCGTGGCGAGCGTGAACGACGCGCCTGCTTCCTCGGCCTGATTTTCGGTTGTGTTGCGGTCAGGAACGGAGAAACATCTCTTGAAAAAAAACTCATTCTTTGCCCGGTTCGCCGCGGCGCTGTCTGCCGCCGTTCTGCTGGCAGCCCTGGCCGCCTGCAACTCGCAGACCGGCGGCGACGTGATGGCCACTGTGGATGGCCGCAAGATTTTCCGCACCGACGTCGACAAGTATTACGACAACAATGTCGCCTCCGCCCAGCAGGCGCCCACCGGCGAGCAGGCCACCGCGCTGCGCCTGAATATTCTGCACCAGATGATCGACGACGAGATCCTGATGCGCCGCGCCGAAAAACTCGGCCTGCTGGCCACCGACGAAGAAGTCGATCGCAAGTACAACGAATTCAAGTCGCCCTTTACCCAGGAAGAATTCGACAAGCGCCTGAAAGACAAGAAGATCACGCTGGCCGATTTCAAGCGCGACATCCGGCGCTCCATCACGCGTCGAAAAGGTGATGAACAAAGAAGTCTCGTCCAAGATCAACGTCACCGATCAGGACATTACCGACTACTACAACGCGCACAAAGGTGAGTTCAACCTGATCGAACCGACGTACCACCTGGCCCAGATCATGGTGACTCCGGCGCCCAATCCGCAGGCCCACAACCAGAACGACAAGGCACAAAACGAAGCCGACGCGCGCAAGAAAATCCAGATGATCGCGAATCGCCTCGACAGCGGCGACGACTTCGCCACGCTGGCCATGAAGTATTCCGAAGACCCGGAAACCTCGGGCAACGGCGGCGATCTCGGCACCGTGCCGGAGTCAGGCCTGAAAGGAACCGATCCGGCCACGCGCGACGCGGTGATGAAGCTCAAGCCCGGCCAGTACAGCCCGATCATCAGCGTGGTCAATCCGGCGACCAAGCAGGCTGTGGGATTCCGCATCGTGAAGCTGGTGTCGAAGGAACCGGCGGGACAGCGCGAACTCTCCGATCCGCGAGTGCAGCAAGCCATCCGCTCGCAGCTTCACGACCGCCGCGAGCAATTGCTGAAAGCCGCCTACTACGAAGTCCTGCGGGACTCCGCCAAAGTTGAGAATTACTACGCGAAGAAAGTGCTCGACAGCAACGGCATGGAAAAGTAGCGCGTCCGTCGAGCGTGCTCGCACGCGACTGTCCGAACAGCACTTACGCGCTTACTCCACGATCGCCAGCACGTCCCCCGCATTCACCGCCGCGCCCTCGCCGACCAGAATCTTCTGAATCGTTCCCTTCTTCGGCGACTTGATTTCGTTCTGCATCTTCATCGCCTCGACCACCAGCACGCCCGCGCCCGCCTCCACCTCGGCTCCCTCGCTCACCAGCACGCGAACAATCTTGCCCGGCATGGGCGCGGTCAGTTTCTTCGGCCCGTGATCATCCACCGCGCGCGACGCGCCCGCGCAACGACCGCGGATCGCGGACTTCCGCCGCAAACCGCGCGCTGCCCACCCAAAGATGCATCTCGCCCGCGACGCGTTCGCACTTCACTTCGTAAGCCTGGTTGCCGATGCGGAGCGAAAGCACATCGGGCCGCGCCAGCACAGCGTCGACTTCGACTTCGCGCCCATCGAGCTCGGCACGACCAGCGCCCTCGGCTCGATTCAGTTCGAGCCGGTAGTTCTTGCCGTCGATGGTGATGTCGTAAGTCATGAGAACTCAGTTGCCAGCGGCCAGTTGCCTGTCAGCCAGTTCGCTTGCGGAGGGCAGGCTTCCGGTCTGCGCGTGTCAGCTTCTCGAGTCGCCTCGTCGCGAGCCGCAATCCTTCGCAGCTCTCGACGCGGCTGCGTCTTCCATTCGACGGAGTCGTTCGACCGTTCGCGCTCGCGCTCGCTCGGCTCCTGCGGCAGCAGAGCCCAGCGCCGCAAATATTCCGGCGGCAATCGCCGCGACTTCGACCGCCTTCGGATCCGCCGCGAGCTTCAGTCCGTCTTCTGCTTCAGCAGGCGATCGAGAAACCCAGTATCCATTTTCGCCGCGCGAAAATCCGGATCGCTCAGAATCCGCCGGAACAGCGAAATGATTCGTCTTGATCCCGCCCACGAAATATTCGTTCAGCGCGCGCGTCAGCCGGCGATCGCCTGCTCGCGGTCGGTGCCGTAGCCGATCAGCTTGGCCAGCAGCGGATCGTAATCCATGGGCACGGTCCAGCCCTCATACATGCCGCTGTCGCGGCGAATTCCCGGCCCCGAAGGCAGCAGCAGCAACGTGATCTTGCCCGGGCTGGGGAAATAATTGTTGTCCGGATCTTCGGCATAAATGCGGCACTCGATGGCGTGCCCGCGAATCTGCACTTCCTCCTGCGTGAAGGGCAGCCGCTCTCCGGCCGCAATGCGAATCTGCAGATGCACCAGGTCGAGGCCGGTGACCAACTCGGTCACCGGATGCTCCACCTGCAGTCGCGTGTTCATCTCCAGAAAATAGAAATTCTTCTGCTGCGTCGACCAGAAATTCGACTGTGCCGGCGTTGGTGTATCCCGCGGCCTGCGCCACGCGAACCGCAACTTCGCCCATTCTGCGCCGCATGTCCGCATCGACGATCGGCGACGGCGCTTCCTCGACCACTTTCTGATGACGCCGCTGCAGCGAGCACTCGCGCTCGCCGAGATACACCGTGTTGCCGTGCTCGTCGGCCAGCATCTGCATCTCGATGTGGCGCGGATTGATGATCGCTTTCTCGATGTAAACTTCGCTGTCGCCGAACGAGCGCTCCGCCTCGCTGCGCGCGCCCTCGAGCGCCGACTTCAGTTCTTCGGGCGCGTGCACGAGACGCATGCCTTTGCCGCCGCCGCCAGCCGCGGCCTTCAGCATCACCGGATAGCCGATGCGCGCCGCAACTTCTTCGGCCTGCTCGAACGATTCCAGGCCTCGCGATGTGCCGGGAACAAAGGGAACGCCCGCGCGCTCCATCGCCTGTCGCGCGCGGGTTTTCGAGCCCATGGCGTCCATCGCCGCGGCGGTGGGGCCGATGAACTTCACGCCCGCCTCAGCGCAGGCGCGCGCGAACTTCGCATTCTCGGAAAGAAATCCGTAGCCGGGATGAATGGCGTCCGCGCCGGAGCGCGCGGCAACGTCGAGAATCTTCTGGATGTTGAGATACGATTCGGACGCGGCGGCCGCGCCGATGGGATACGCTTCGTCGGCTTTGCGAACGTGCAGCGACGGCGCGATCCACGTCCGAGTAGACGGCAACCGCGGCAATTCCCATCTCGTGGCAGGCGCGGATGACGCGCACGGCAATCTCGCCGCGATTCGCGATGAGAATCTTCTTGAACATTGAAATCTACCGGAGCCGCGACCGACGCGACCCTTGGTCAAACCGGATATTCTACCGAACAGTGGTGGTTCACGCCGTGCTTTGCCTCGATTGGCGAGAAGGGTCCTTTCGATGACGCAATCGGAAAGGTAGCACAAACTCTATTCCACTGGGAGGCGCGAAAAGCTCACGGCAAACGGGGCTTGCAGCTCGTCTTCCCCCTGCCGCAGCCAGCGGCGGCGAGGAACGAAGCGGTAGCGGATCAGCGTCCAGATGGCCTGCCACCCATCGGAGTGGCGGATCTTTTTCCCTTCCACTGCGGAGCGCGGATGGTACGAGATGGGAACCTCTTCGATCTTCTCGCCCATCCGGCAGAACTTCGCGGTCACTTCGGGGCAGAACTCGAAGCGATGACACGACAGCTGAAATTGCGACAACAGCGACCGGCGAACAACTTTATAGCAGGTGGCCTCGTCGTGAATGCCCGCGCCGTAAAGAAGATTGGTGAGATGCGTCAGCAGCTTGGCGCCAAGAAAAAAACGCAAACCGCGCTCCGGACGGTCGGGGCGCACGCCGTAGACAACATTCGCCTTGCCCTCTTCGAGAGGACGCAGCAACGCAGGATAATCCTGCGGATCGTATTCCAGATCGGAGTCCTGAATCAGGATGTACTCGCCGCGGGTGTAGGCGAGTGCCGTGCGAATGGCCGCTCCCTTGCCGCAGTTCTTCTCGTGGAATACGACGGTCACGTCATCCATGGACGGGAGCGCTCTCAACTTTTCGCGAGTACCGTCTGTCGAACCATCATCGACGATGATGATTTCCTTTTTCACTGGCGAGGCCTGGATCGCCTGCAACAGTTCGTTCACGTTGGCGGCCTCGTTGTAGACGGGGACGATCACCGACACGGAGCCCTTCCAGCGGTCATTGAGTTGTCGATCCACTGGTCGATCCATCTCTCGATCCGTCTCTGCTCGAGTTGGCCACGATGCGGTTGCCAAGGAAGTCATGCTCCAGAACATCTACAAGTCTGCTCGCGAAATCCTTCCCGCCGCCCGATAACGGCCGCGGTCAGGATGATGCCCTTAGTAAACAAGAACCGCACTACTCCCTCAAGCCGAAAATGCCACAAATTTAGTGATTTTCTAGCATAGTATCATTTTGGGAACGAACCGACTCCCACGCTCAGCATGCCTCCACCCGAAGCCGCGGTGAACCAACCCCAAAGTACACACGTTTCAGCGTCCCCGTATGGCGCTGCGGGCCGGCTCCCCTGGCTGACGCTGCTTCTTCTGCTCGCAGCAGGAACCATCATTCGATTCCTGTACCTCACGCGCAAGCCCTTCTGGTTTGATGAGTCTTTCAGCGCAGAAGTCGCGCGGATTAGCTGGGGCAACTTTTTGCACCTGCTGTGGTGGCGTGAAGCCAACATGTCGCTGTACTACGTGCTGCTGCGGATCTGGCTGCAGTTTGGGCACAGCGAGTTTTACATTCGCAGCCTGTCGGTCGTGATTGCGGCAGCGACGATTCCGGCGATCTACTGGCTGGCCCGTCTGCTCTACGACCGTCGGGTGGCGCTGATCGCGGCTGCGCTGTTCACATTCAATGCCTACAGCATTCGCTATTCGCAGGAAGCGCGCAGCTATGCGGTCTTCTTGTTGCTGGCGACCCTGTCGTCGGGCTTTCTAATTGCCCAGGTACGCGAGCCAGTGCGCCGCAACCGCATCGGCTACGTTCTGATCAGCATCCTCGCCGTGTACGCGCACTTTTACGCACTGCTGTTACTGGCGGCGCATTGGCTGAGCTTGCGCTGGCTCTGGCTGGAGCGCGGCCAGCCGGGCACAGACCGAGCAAGGCTACCCGCTCAGTTGCGGCGCGTCTGGACCACGATTGGCGTCGCGGTGCTTCCGTTGCTCGTCTTCGTGGCCAAGACCGGCGCCGGACCGATTCGCTGGATTCAGAGGCCTGGCTTAGGCGACCTTTTCGGTTTCTTCGTGAACCTGGCAGGGAGCAACCGGTGGCCGCTGCTGGTTGTCAGCATGGTCGCCTGCATTGCGGTGGCGGCCCCGTTGGGCAGGTCGCTCTGGACGCGCGGCCGGACTTGGGAAGCGTGGCGCTGCCAGTTTCTGCTTCTGTGGCTGTTGCTCCCGGTAGGGCTGACGGTTCTGCTGTCGTTCGCACGTCCTGTTTTTCTGGCGCGCTACATGATCTTCTGCCTGCCCGCGCTGTTGATTCTGGTGGCAGCGGGCCTGGCGCAACTGCGGCAATCATGGCTGCTGCTGGTGGCCCTGAGCGGCATCCTGCTGTTCAGCCTGCCGGGAATATTTTTCGTCTATGCAAACGACTTCGACACTGAGCGGGATGCCTCTGGCGCAGCGGCAGCTTTCATTCTCGACCAAGCACAGCCGGGAGATGGAGTCGTGTTCCACATCGCCGCGACTCGGATTCCCTACGAATTTGTCCGCTCGCAGCGCACCGGAGAAAACACGGCCAGCCCCGGTTTCACAGCTCAGGTCGGCCCGGAGATTCTGTTCCCCTATCATGGAGCGGGGCTCGACTACCGAGACTTCACCGGCAAGCCGACAGCCGATTTTCTGCGCGCTGCAGCGCTCGCCCATCCCCGAGTTTGGGTCATGTTGATGAACAACGAACCTTCGGACAACCCCGATGCCACGACCATCATGCTGACGAAGACTCTTCCCGAGTCGCTCCCCAGGTCCCGGCGCTGGCAGTTCGCGAAAGTGGAAGTCCTGCTCTACAGCAAGCAGTAGTTCGGACCACGAAAGATCCTGATCAGAGGAAAAAAGGCGACCACCCGGGGCTAAAGCCCTCGAGCATCGCAGTTTATGCAGCCCTGAAGGGCTGCTCTTCCATAGTGATGTACGGCACGGCGGTGGGATCTACGGTGGTGGATGCACGGTTGCACATTCACACCCGGCGCTACAGGTCCGGCGCATACCGCCCGGCACAGGCAACGGTCAGACCGCAGGGACGATCAGTGGGCTGGCGTTGCGATTCTTTCGCGGGCTCCGAGTAGGAAATGGAAAAGCCTCCTTCACTCGCGCGAAGGAGGCTTAATTCTCTGAGCGTAGACTACGGCTACTTGTCCATCGTGATTCCGCCACCCTGGCTTTGCGCGGCCTTCTCGGCCTTCGCCTTCTTCACGCGCAGGGTCTCATCGACCCAATGGTCCGCAGTCTTCAAGTCTTCCGCACGGGCAGCGAGATCGTCGCATTCCACGTCGCCTTTTTCGCGATACATCAGATTCAGGTAAGCCATGGCGTCGTCATAGTCGGGACGGATCTGGATCGCCTTGTTGAGGCTGTCGATGCCTTCCTGAATCGCGGGCGCATTCTTCACCTTCAACTCGGCGCAGACCTTCTTCTGGTCTTTGTTCTTCGGATTCAGATTCTCTTCCGGCTTCATACCCAGTTTGGCGCGCTCTTCCATGCGCGGCTGGTAGCAGGCGGTCCAGTCGATGACGCCGACCGAATAGTAAGGCTCGGGATCGTTCGGGTCCAGGTCCGACGCCATGCGGTAGTACTTCTTGGCCTCGTCCCACTTCTTCTCGTTCAAATACAGGTAAGCGATGCCCTTGGCGCTGTTCACTTTCTGATCGCGAGAAGGATTGGCGTCAATCACCCTTTGATATTCGTCGATAGCCTGCTGCGCGATGCGCAAGTTATCAGGCGAGTCCACACCAGGAATGTATTGCGACACAAACGCGGTAGCCAGATACATGCGGGCATTGATCAGGCTGGGATCCAGTTGAACAGCCTTCTGGAAATGTTCGATGGCCTGCTCGTAGTGGTTATTTTTGTAAGATTCCACGCCCTTGTTGAGCTGGTCGCGCGCCCTCAGCTTGTCGCATCCCACAGAGGAGAAAAGCGCCAGCGCGATGGCCGCCAGCGTGATGAGTTTTAAGTTCTTATTCATTGCGGTATAAGTCTCCCTCGACACAGCATCCTAGGCCCAGAGACATCGATTTGACAAGCGCGGTGCGACGAAGCGCGACAAGCGCGGGCCGCGGAAGCACGGAAGCGGCACGCTCCCGTGCGGTGGGCCGGTACGAAATACGCAACTCCAGGCTTGCCGGACGGGCGTTTTAGTTGCCCGCTTCAATCTTCGCGGTGATCAGGCCGACCTTGTCCACACCTGCGGCATGGGCAATATCAATCACGTTGGCGACGTTGGCAAAGGGAATCGAATCGTCGCCCTTCACGAACATAACCTTTTCCGCGCGTTGCTTGTAAATGTCGGTCAGACGACCTTGCAGATTGTCCCAGGTCGCGTCTTCGTTGTTGATCTTGACGCCCGGCTCCGAGCCAGCGCCACGGTCGATTAACTGCACGACGATGGTACGGTCGGGGGTATTGTTCTTGGGGGCGTTAGGCGGAGGCGGCTGAGGAACCAGCGCATCCAGTCCTTTCGGAGTCACGGGCGAGATCACCATGAAGATGATCAGCAGCACCAGTAGAACGTCAATGAGCGGGGTGACGTTGATGTTTGCATTTTGGCCTCCGCTCGGGCCAACTGCCATTCCCATGGTCGTTCTCCTCTATATGCCCTAATTACTGCCCGGGCGCAGCCGGAGCTGGCGGGGCGTTTGGACCAGTTTTCTTCTGATCAGTGAGCAAACCAAGATCATCCACGCCGGCGGCACGGACGCTATCCACTACCTTCACTACACTGCCAAACCGCGCCCGCATGTCCGCCTTCACGTACACGCGCTTATCCTGCTTGTTGGCGAGGCGATCTTTCACTTTTCGCGGTTAGATTGTCCACGTCCTGGATCTGGTCGCTGCCGAAATACACCTTGCCGTCCCGCGTAATCGAGACCAGCAGCGCGTCTTCCTTGTCCGCGTCCGGCATCTGTTCCGGGTTATTCACCGGGGCCATGTCCACGCTGATGCCTTTCTGCAACATGGGCGTGACCACCATGAAGATGATCAGCAGCACCAGCATCACGTCCACCATGGGCGTGACGTTGATGTCCGAGCTGACCTTTGCTCCTTCGTTTCGTTTCGCTAATGCCATAGCTTGATATCTCCCGTCGCTTCCGTCACGATCCGCAGTCGCGCTGTTCGCGCTTAAGTTGGGAAGGCCCGGCGCTGGATTGCTCCAGCGCCGGACAAGCAACTCACTGCGAAACCAGACCGCGGCCGTTCCTACCGGCGCTTACCGACGATCGCCGCGCTTCTTCAGGAAGTAGTCGATCAGTTCGCTCGACGAGTTGTCCATTTCGACGTCGAACGCTTCCACGCGACCGGTCAGGTAGTTGAACATCATGACGGCAGGGATGGCGACGAGCAGCCCGATGGCCGTCGTGACCAGCGCTTCCGCGATACCGCCGGCGACTGCAGCCAGACCGGTGGCCTTGGAGTTGTTGATGCCGATGAAGGCGTTCAGAATGCCCATCACCGTTCCGAACAGTCCCACGAAGGGAGCGGTCGAGCCGATGGTGGCAAGACCGCCCAGTCCGCGCTTCAGTTCGGCGTGGACGATGGCTTCGGTGCGTTCCAGAGCGCGCTTTGAGGCTTCAATGGTTTCGCCAGGGATTGCGCCCGGGGAATCCTGGTGAGCCTTGAATTCCATCAGGCCAGCGGTGACAACCTTGGCCAGATGGCTCTTCTTGTTGCGCTCGGCAACCTTGATGGCTTCATCGATGCGGCCATCGCGCAGAGCGCCGGCCACGGCGGGAGCAAAGGCGCGAGACTGTTTGCGGGCGGCGCTATAAGCCATCCAGCGATCGATCATCACGCCGATCGACCAACCGGACATGATGAAGAGAATGATGACGACGGTTCTGGCGACCCAGCCCATTGCCTTCCACAAGCCCAATGGGTCGGTCGCGCATGGCGCCGCCGCCTTCCTGGACGATCCAGGTGGCTGCGACGGAAACGTGACTGAGAAGTGCTGCTGCTACGTGAGTTGCGAACATGAGTTGCTTTTCCCTCCTCGGAACTCTCTACTTTACTTGGACACTTTGATGCGCTCTTTGGTGCCAACCGCTGGATAAGAATTTCGATTACCGGCGGGTGCGGCGGCTCTCGCCGCACACGCACAAACCCGGCTGGCCATACCCTAGAGTCGATGAGGCGGTACGGCGGCCGCGCCCGGGCTTTGAAAAGCCCCTCCCGGCCACCGGAATCAGGTGGGAAGGGGAGGGCCATACGCACACTGCTACTCATCAATCCGAACTCGCGCCCGCCGGGGAGTTTAGCCCCCAGCGAGCGTGAAGTTCACCTGCACCTGCGTGTCGACCTCGACCGGCTCTCCGTTCAGCAGGTACGGCTTGTACTTCCACTGCTTCACGGCTTCGATCGCGGCCGGCGCCAGCATCGGGTGCCCGCTGATCAACTGCAGGTTCTGGATGTTGCCGTCTTTGCTGATCTGCGCCTGGAGAATCACCACGCCCTGAATGCGCGCCTGGCGCGCCAGCGGCGGATACGCCGGAGTGAACCTTGCGGATCAGAAGTCCGGTGCTCACGCCCGACGAAACGCGCACGCGCGTCGGCGTGGCGATCTTCGGAACGGCGACCGGCGTCGAACTGAGCACGCTGCCAATTACGCCGCCCATCGATCCACCCGGAACGCCGCCCGGGACGCCGCCCACCACGCCGGTAACGGCCATCTGCGGCGGAGCTTCGTCTTCTTTGATCATTCTCGAGATCTTTCTTGGGAATCTTGGTGGGCGTGCGCAGCTCGCCGTTGACGATGTCGGTCTGAATCTGTTTCTGACATGTGCACGGGCGCGGCTGCGGGCGGTGGTGGTGGCGGTGGCGGCGGGGGGGCCACCAGACAGGAACATCATTTGTGCCCTTGGGCAAGGCTTCGGTGAAAATCAGCGGAATCAGAACCATCACGCCGATGATCATGAACTCGATGCAGAAACGCGACGATCGACGTCCGGCCCCGCTTGGTCTTCAGCTTGCCGCCGGATTCGATAAGGCTGTCTTCAAACATTGGATTCTCCCCTACTTCTTTCAGACCCCTACGAGCACTTAGACACCGACTGCTCCCCCTTTGCTCCCAGTTTCTTTGCCCGCGCCCGACGGCCACTCTGAGCCCGAACGGCAGTACCGAGCAAATCCTTCTAACTCCTAGATAAGAAGGCGTAACGCAACCACTGCCACTGACGCCATCGGGTAACCTACCTAGCCCTTACCTGGCATGGCGACCGGACGCTTGCCTTTTTCAATCCGCCAATCCTGGTATGCCACCAGGATGGGCGCGGCAATCGCAATCGACGAATACGTCCCGATTAAGATGCCAATTACCAGCGCGAGGCTGAATCCACGAAGCACCTCGCCGCCGAATAAAAAGAGTGCGAGTACGGTAAGGAAGGTAAGGCCTGCTGTCAAGATCGTTCTGCTCAGAGTCTGATTAATGCTGCGGTTGACGATATCCGACAGTTTCTCCCGCCGCATGAGTTTAATGTTTTCCCGGATGCGGTCAAATACCACGATCGTGTCGTTATTAGAGTAACCAATCAGGGTCAGGATGGCCGCGATCACGGTCAGGGTGATCTCGGTATTGGTAAGGGAAAATGCCCCTACGGTGATGAGTGTATCGTGAAATACCGTGACTACGGCGGCAACGCCGTAAATCCACTCGAACCGGAAGCCCAGGTACACCAGCATCCCCAACAGGGAGTAGAGCGTCGCCAAGCCAGCCTGTGCGCGCAACTGGCCGCCGACCTGAGGCCCGATGATCTCGACGTCACGGACACCGAAGTCGGACAGATAGAACCCATCGCGGATTGAGGCTGCGACGGCGGGCTCGACCCCAGTGGCGCCGTTTAGCTGGTCGAGAGAACTCAACACGCCGCCCTGGAACTTGCGATAGTCGAGGATGGCCTGTGCCTGGGCCGCATATTTCTGAGCCGCATCGGTGCCAAGGTGCAGCGGGTCTTTGTCGACCAGGTAACCTTTAACGTCGAGCAAGCTGGCGTTATTCAGATCGATCTTGCCCGCGGGAGCAGGGAACCAGCACGCAGCGCATTAATAATCTTCATCTTGCCCTGGTCGAGCGCCTGTTCGTTGGTTTCGCGCACATCGAGATCAATCAGACTCCTCGTTGTTTGAAGCGACGCCATAGCGTTGAATCTTGAAATTGTGCAAGCCCGCGCGATCGATCTGAGAGCGGATGGCGTTCTCGTCAGGCGTGTGCGTGAACTTCACGTACACCAGCGTTCCGCCGCGGAAGTCGACGCCCCACGGAATGTGGTGCCAGAACAACATGGAAAACATTCCTGCAACGCTAAAGATCAGCGAAAAGGCGAGAAAATACCATTTCTTGCCCAGAAAATCTATATTGGTATTGCGAAAGAACTCCACGGGTTGTCTTAGCCCCTTATCTATCTATGACTTAATCGACACCGATGACACAAATTTCCTAGTTTCTGGCTAAATGCTGAGCGCTTCGCCGCGCTGTTTGCGGCTCAGCACCCAATCAAAAATGAATCGCGACACGAACACGGCCGTGAACAGATTCGCCAGCAAACCGAATGTGAGCGTCGTAGCGAATCCCTTCACCGGACCGGTACCGAAGATGAACAGAATCGCGGCCGAAACGATCGTCGTCACGTGAGTATCGACGATGGTGATCCAGGCATGACTGAAGCCCTGATCCACCGCCGAGGGCGGCGTCTTGCCATTGCGCAACTCTTCGCGAATGCGCTCAAAAATCAGCACATTGGAATCCACGCCCATGCCGACCGTCAGAATCACGCCGGCAATTCCGGGAAGGGTGAGTGCGATGTTGACACCCGCAATGCTCGACCAACCCAGGAAGCCCAGCAAGATGATCAAGTTCATGATCAGCGCCAGGTCGGCATTGATGCCTGCGCCGCGATAGTAGACCAGCATGAATATCAGGACGGCCACCATGCCGATGATGGCCGCCTGCACGCCGGAACGAATGGAATCCGCGCCCAGCGACGGGCCGACGGTGCGCTCTTCCAGATACTTGATGCTGGCCGGCAGAGCGCCTGAGCGCAGGATCATAGAGAGATCCTTGGCCTGCTGCTCGCTCATGCGGCCACCGCTGATCGAGCCCTGGTCGCGGATTGGCTCCTTGATGTTCGCCACTTCCTGCACTTTATTGTCGAGCACAACCGCGAGACTGTCACCAACGTGAGCGGAAGTGAAGCTGAAAAAGCGCTGCCCGCCATCGCCGGTCAGTGAAAAGGTCACGCTGGGCTGGCCGTTAGGATCGCGGCTGGGCTGCGCGTCGCGCAGATCCTTGCCGCTTACCGCCGAAATGCGCGACACCAGGTACCATGCCTGTCCCTCTGCCTCCGCGCCGGGTATGTTGTGTCCGGGAAGAAGCATCTGCATCGGCAGGGATCACGCCGCCTTTGTCCTGCAGGGCCGCCTGCTCGCTCGGATACGGTCCGCCGAGAGACTGCTTGATCTCAAGCATGGCGGTGGATTGCATGATGTCCTTCACCCGCCCGGAATCGTCCACGCCGGGCAACTGCACCAGAATCTGATATTGCCCCCCAGCCCGTGCTGCTCGATCGTCGGCTCGCTGACGCCGAGAGCGTCAACCCGGTTGCGGATGGTGTCGATCGCCTGCGTCACCGCTTTGTTCTTCAGGTCGGCCAGGGACGAAGGCTTCATCGCCAGATTCCAGGAATTGTCCGGCGCCGCCAGTCACGTCGTACTCGGGCAAGCTGCTCCTGCACGATGGTCAGCAAATCAGAGCGTGCGCCGGCTGCACGCCTTTCAGCACTAGATGGTCGGGATTGTTCTGCTGGTCAGGCTGCGTGATGTCGGTGATAGTCGATCTTGCGGTTGCGCAGCTGTTCTTTCAGCACTTCGATGGCGCTCTGCGCCACGACGTTGACCGCATCGTTGACCTGCACCTGCAGAATCAGGTGCGTTCCGCCGCTTCAAATCGAGACCCAGATGGATGTGATCGCTCACCGCCGCGAGCAGCCCCTCGCGGGAAAAGCTCTTCGGAATCCCAAAGATTCCGAACAGGAAAAACAGCAGTGATACCGACGATGAGTCGCAAGCTTCCAGAGAAAATTCTTGTTCATATAAAAGACTGGTTTCGAGTTCCGAGCGGCCAGCTTCGAGGAATCCACGAAACTGGAAACTTGAAAGTTATTTGGCCTTCACTTCTTCGTCGGTAGTCGTCACCGCCAGCACCGAGGCCTTGGTCACTTCCAGCGACGATATTGTTCGGGGGAACGCGCAGATGGACACAATCATCCTTAAGCGCCATGATCGTGCCCCGCAGTCCCCCGCTGGTGGTGACCTTGTCGCCGGTTTTGAGCTGATCCAGCATGGCCTGCCATTTTTTCTGGCGGCGCTGCTGGGGCATGATCAAAAGAAAATAAAAAATGGCGAAAATGAAAATGAGGGGCGCAATGCCCAGCCATGACCCCATACCGCCACCACCGCCGACTGGACTGCCAGTAAAGATTGCATATTATGAGGCCCGCGCCAACGGATTCGCGAAAAACCGCCCGCGCCCATTAGCGCCGCGGGAGCTGTTATTTCACCACGGGATTTAGATCGACTTCGGCCGGGTTCTTCAGCTTTCAGGCTTGAATCCGGGGAGAGCGTCCGTGGAGGTCATGGTTTCGGTCGTGACCATACACTAGAAAGAAAACGGGACTCTTCCCCAAGTGAAATAGAATGCCGTACCCGCCGCATAGTGTCAAGGTAGAAACTCAGGTTGTGGATCGTATTCAAGACCTGCGCCAGCACTTCATTGGATGCATAAAGGTGACGTAAATAGGCCCGCGAGTAGCGATAACACACCCGGCAGCGCAATTCGGGTCGAGCGGGCCGGCATCCTGGGCATAGCGCGCCTGCTTGATCGAGACTTTGCCCTCGGAGGTAAACAACAGCCCATGGCGGGCAGCGCGCGTGGGCAGCACGCAATCCATCATGTCCACGCCTAGGTTGGCGTACTCGACAATTTCCTCAGGCGTGCCCACTCCCATCAGGTAACGCGGCTTGTCCTTGGGAAGGTGCTGCAACGTCGATTCGACGATCTCGCGGGTGAGTTCCCGCGGCTCACCCACGCTGAGCCCGCCAATGGCGTATCCCGGAAAACCGATTTCGATCGTCCGCTCGGCGGATTCTTTGCGGAGGGCGCGGTCCATCCCGCCCTGCACGATGCCGAACAAGGTTTGGGGTGGGACACTTTCCTCGCTCCTGTCATTCCGAGCAAAGCGAGGAATCTGCTCTTGCTGAGGTCCGACGTCTGAGGTCCGAGATCTGCCCCATGGCACTTCGTGCTTATGCTCCTCAAAATACTTCTTGCTCCGCGCCGCCCAGCGCGCCGTCATCTCCATCGACGTCCGCGCGCGCGCTGCATCCGCCGGATACTCCGTGCACTCGTCGAACGCCATGATGATGTCGGCGCCCAGCCCGATCTGCGCCTCCATCGCGCTCTCGGGGCTGAAGAAGTGCGACGAACCATCGAGATGCGAGCGGAACGTCACGCCTTCCTCGGTGACTTTGCGCAGTTCGTTCAGGCTGAACACCTGAAACCCGCCGGAGTCGGTCAGGATCGCCCGCCGCCACGACATGAACCCGTGCAGACCGCCCATCTTTCTCACGGTGCTTACGCCCGGACGCAGATAAAGGTGATACGTGTTGCCGAGAATGATTTGCGCGCCCAGTTCTTCGAGAATGTCCTGGGAAACGCCTTTGACCGAGGCCACCGTTCCAACCGGCATAAAGACGGGCGTCTCGATTTCAGCATGCGGCGTCAGAAGGCGCCCAAGGCGAGAGGTATCGGCGGCCTTTTCTATCTCGAATCGCAACGACATCATTGCGATTGTAGCAACGGCAATGTTCCGAGGGACCCAAGCTCGCGTTAGAGCCGGACGCATTCGTCCGGCCCGATAGCGCCACCTGCACGTGGGAAGAGCCATAGCGACTGCCCCGGACGAATGCGTCCAGGGCTACCTTAGATTCGTCACCCAAGCAGGACAATCTCAGCCCCGACCTTTGTCCCGCTGATCGTGATGCGCGCCACACTCACCGGCAACTTGAAGCGCCGCGGCCCTGCGCTGCCGGGATTGAGATACAGGACCCCATTCTTCGTCTCCTGCTTTGGAACGTGGCTGTGGCCGGAGATGACTACTTTGAACCCGGCCGCCTCCGGCTTCAGATCCAGCTGAGCCAAGTCGTGCAGCACAAAAATGGAAACACCGGAGAGTTCGACAACTTCCGTCTCTGCCAGTCTGCGGGCCCACGTTGCTATGTCGATGTTGCCGCGGATGGCGGTCACGGGCGCGATGGTTGCGAGTTCCTCAAGAATTTCGGGCGCGCCCACGTCCCCGGCGTGAACAATATGGTCTGAACCTTGCAACGCCTCCAGGGCCTCAGGACGAAGCAGGCCGTGCGTGTCGGAGATGACGCCGATGAGGATTCGAGTTGCTCAGTCCTGAGTGCTGGACTTGGGCCTCCAGTTTGAGTTCATCATGGCATTCATTTCGGCATGAGAGGGCGCACCCTCCATCCCAAGATAGGTGCCGTAGGTTCTCACTTCCTCGGCGAGGCGCCGCAACAGGCCCATGGTCGCTCTCATAGGCCCGGAACCCAGACTGATTCGTCGCACTCCCAGTGCGGCAAGCTCTGCGACGGCGGGCGAACCGGGCGCCGCCAGGACGTTCAGGGGACAGCGCAGATCGGCGACAACGCGCCCGATCGTCTCCGCGTCGCGGACGCCGGGGAGGAACACGCAGTCGGCCCCAGCATCGCGGTAGGCTGACAATCGCCGCACGGCCTCGTCATAACGCTTCGCAGGGTCGCCCACTTGCAGAAGGTAGACATCGGTGCGCGCATTCAAGACTAGGGGGACATCGAACTTCGAGGCGGCCTCGCCGATACTTCGGATTCTCTCCACTTGCAGCGACAGGTCAGCAAGCGGACGTTCAGGATCGCCAGTCGCGTCCTCGAAGTTCATTCCAACCGCACCGCCGAAGATTACGTTGCGGGTTGTCCGGAAAGCGCGTTCAGGGCCTTCTCCATAACCGGCTTCGACGTCAGCAGTCACCGGCACTCTCACCGCGTCGGCAATCTGAGCAATCTTGGAGAACATGGAATCGGGGTGAATCTTCTGGCCATCGGGATACCCACGCGCAAATGCAATTCCGGCAGAGGTGGTCGCGATCGCCGGAAAGCCCGCCTCTTCCACGATACGCGCGCTCGCGATGTCCCACACATTGACCAGGAGCAGCGGGTCCGGTCCGTGGTGCATGGCTCGAAATGCTTCGGCCTTTTTCTTCTGCTCGAAATCAGGTACGGGCAATCGGATTCTCCTCGATTATTTCGCAAACCTGGAAACGTTGACCACCGCGCGTCCCACGGTGCCGCGCCCGATTTCCTGCGCGTCGTTTCGGGCCGTCACGCGCAGGGTATAGAACCGGCCATCGAACCCTTCCAGCGCGGCTTCTGCTTTGATGCGCGCGCCGATGCCGCTAGCGGCGCGATGCTCAATGTTGATGGATGTGCCTACGGTAATCTCGTCGCCCTCGCAGTAAGGCTGCAGCGCGCGAAACGCCGCGGTCTCCATTAACCTGATCATGTCCGGCGTCGAATACACCGGAGGCAACTCGGGATGGTGCGCTGTCAGCGTGTGCTCGAACTCGACGGTCTCTTCCGCCTCGCTGCGTGCTCCGATGGGGATTTCTTTCGCCAAGCCGCGCCCCCTCCAAAAAAGAAATGAGCCAACGATTTTACCGAATCGTTGGCCCAAGCCTGGCTTCTGTAATCCGATCTATGCCACCGCCATCGCGGTCCGGCGGGCGTCGATCCCGTCCAACGCCTTCCACAGCATGCGCGCGGCGTTCTCAGCCACTTCTAGAGCCGCGTCAGCAGTCTCGGGATGGGCTTCGATCCGCTTGCTAAGTTGCTTGCGCCACACATTCGCGTGGTACACATCGGCCGTGGCATGCAGCGAGAAGTATCCGCAGGTCTTGTCGTCGGCCCCGTACATCTCGCGCAGGCCGCGTTCTTTTTCTTGGGCGATCCGTGGCACCTGCGACTCGTAGGCATAGAAAGCTGCCAACGCATCCTCGGGCGAGCCTTCGCTGGCTACCTGTTGAAAGTGACGAATGAGCTGCCGAATCTCCGGCACCGGCGTGTGCCACTCCAAATCCCGGCTCGATCCCATGCCCTCGGCGAAGTCAAGCCAAAGGTCCGAGTGAGGAACGGAATCCCGCCCCGGCCGCCCGTCGACGCCCTTCTCATCGCACATGTTGGCGAGCACCGCGCGACGCAGTTCGCCTTCGTCGAGGCGCATGCCAAGAGCCGCCAGGTACGACGGAAATGATTCGACGTGGTGATAGTAGTCCTGCGCATATTCGCGCAGATCGTTGCGGGTCAGCTGCCCCGCCGACCATGCCTTGTAGAAAGGATGGCATAGCAGATCGTACTTTCCGATGCACGCGTCCAGTTGCTCGAAGAATTCCGCGGTATTCATGAACCCCCCTCTGGCGTTCGGTTAGGACAGCCCAATATACGGTCGAAAAGGCCGAGGCGGCAAGTGACGGGAATCACAGAACGCGCCAAGTTGCTAAAATAAAAGAAGTAATCCGCGCGACGATTTCCTGGGGCTCGCGTCGACCGATGTCATGCCGTTCACCGAACAATTCGATGTAGTTGTGGTCGGTGCCGGCCATGCCGGATGCGAGGCCGCCATGGCCTCCGCACGGATGGGCCTGAAGACCGCTCTCTACACGCTGAACGTCGACCTGATCGCGCAGATGTCGTGCAATCCCGCGGTCGGCGGCATCGCCAAGGGACACCTGGTGCGCGAAGTCGACGCGCTCGGCGGCATCATGGGTGAGATCACCGACGCGGTCGGCATTCAGTTCCGTCTGCTGAATACTTCCCGCGGCCCGGCCGTGTGGTCGCCACGCGCGCAGTGCGATAAGCAGGCCTACCGCCTGAAGATGCGCGAGGTGCTGGAGTCGCAGCCGAACCTGAAGATCAAGCAGGCGGAGGTCGCGGATCTGATTGGGGAAAGCTCTCAGCCGGGAATCGCCAACGCCCATGTGGGGACGGCTGACGATCGCCGGCGCGTCCTCGGAATCAAACTCCGCGACGGGCGCACGGTCGGCGCATCCGCCGTAATCATTACCACTGGAACGTTTCTCAACGGACTGATCCACTGTGGCGAGCAGCAATATCCCGCAGGACGCTCCGGTGAGCCGAACGCCGTCCTTCTAGGCGAGGCCTTGAAGAAGCTTGGCCTGCGCGGATGCCGCCTCAAGACCGGAACTCCGCCGCGACTCGATGGACGCAGCATCGACTGGTCGCGGTTTCCGGAGCAACCGGGCGACATCGATCCTACTCCGTTCAGCTTCCGGACCAAGCGCGTCGCCCACCACGACTCGCAGGTGCCTTGCTACATCGCGTGGACCACGACGGAGACGCACCGAATCATCCGCGAAAACGTGCACCGCTCGCCTATGTACAGTGGACAGATCCAGTCGATCGGCCCGCGCTATTGTCCGTCGATCGAAGACAAGATCGTCAAGTTTCCCGACAAGGAGATGCATCAGCTCTTCCTCGAGCCGGAAGGCCTGAACACGCACGAGATCTACGTTAACGGCATGAGCACATCCCTGCCGGTAGAGGTCCAGCTTGAAATTTTGAAGTCGATCCCGGGACTAGAGAACGCAGAAATGCTGCGGCCCGGATACGCCATTGAGTACGACTCCATCGATCCGACAGAACTGGAGCGCACGCTCGAAACCCGCAAGATTGCCGGCCTGTTCCTCGGCGGCCAGATCAACGGCACATCGGGCTATGAAGAGGCCGCGTGCCAGGGACTGATGGCGGGCATCAATGCCGCGCTGCAGGTGAAGCAGCAACCACCGCTGATCCTCGACCGCACCGAGGCTTACACGGCGATCCTGATCGACGACCTGATTTCCAAGGGCACGAACGAGCCCTACCGCATGTTCACTTCACGCGCCGAATTCCGCCTGCACCTGCGCATCGACAACGCCGACCGCCGACTCACGCCCCACGGCCGCCGCGTGGGCTTGATCTCGGACGGAGCGTGGCAGGATTTTCGGGCGAAGCAAGAGCGGTTGGCAAAACTGAAGAATCTCCTGGAAAAAACGCGGATCACGACAGAACTGTCGGAGCGTTGCCAATCCGAAGAACACCGCCACGACCCGACTGCTTTCGCGGACTGGGCGTCGACCATCGGCCAAAGCCTCGCGCAAGCTCTGAAGCGTCCCGAAGTGAAGGTCGAGCAACTCGTGCCGATTCTGCGGGACCTCACGCCACAGTTTTTCGTGCGGGATTCCTCTGTGTCCTCAGTGTCCGGAGCCTTCCCTGAGCGCAGTCGAAGGGTGGTCAAACTTTCGTCGGAGATAAGAAATGAACTCAAGTCCGTCGAAACCGAGATCAAGTACGAAGGCTACCTGCTGCAGCAGCAGCGCGCTATGGAGCGCCTGAAGAAGTCCGAGCAGCACTCGATCCCCGAATGGTTCGATTACCGTTCCGTCAGCGGCCTCTCGCGCGAGATGCAGGAAAAACTCACCCACGTGCGCCCACGCACCATTGGCCAGGCGTCGCGCATTCCAGGCGTAACGCCGGCCGCCGTGTCGCTGGTGAACGTCTTTATTGAAATCCAGGCGCGCCGCCGCGACCAGGCCGCGGCGCTCTAATTCAATGCGCTAGGGATTTTGTTGGGTTTGCAGCTGTTCCGCGAGTTTGAGTTCGCCTTCCGCTTCTTCCTTCTTTCCCATCTCGCGGTAGGCCTGACCCAGCAACTGGTGGGTCATGGGATTATTTGGGTCCATCGTCGCCGCCCGCTTCAAAGCGATCACCGCCAGATCTAGCTCTCCCTTTTTCTCGAGTACTTTTCCCATCAGGATGAAGGGCCCGGTCGCAGTCTGGTCGAGCCAGATGGAGCGCTGTAAAGAATGTTGAGCGTCTTCATATTTCTGAATTCGCGAATACGCGTCGGCCAGTTTGTAGTAAGTGGCGGCATGCGCCGGATTGATCGCCAATTCCTTGTGAAACTCGACGATGGCTTCTGGAATTCGCGATTTGTAGATATACAGTTCGCCGAGCAGATAGTGTGCCAGCGGCAGCTTCGGATCGAGAGCCGCTGCCTTCTGCGCATACTCTTCCGCCACCGGATCGAACTCCTGCCGCAACAGCATCTGCGCCGTAAACAAATAGCTCGCAGCAGAGTCCGGCGGCACGTCGAACATCTTCCCAAACGCTTTGCGCGCCTGAGGGTAGTCTTTGGTCTGGATATAGCAGATGCCCAGGACGTACGACGCATCCGCGTTGGCCCGCGGATACCAGCCCTGCACCTTTTCAAGCAGCGGAATCGCATCCGCCGGATGGCCGCCTCGATAATAGGCGAGCCCCAGCAGCTGGGTAGGCTCGCCATTCGCGGGGTCTTCAGCGGCAGCCTTTTTCAAATACGCAATCGCCTGCGGGAAATCATTTTTCTTGTAGTACGCCGTGCCCAGCTCCTGGTTGAGCCCTTTCGTAGCGGGATCGCGGGCTTCAACAGCTTTCAACTTCGAGATTGCTTGGTCGGCATTGCCGTGTTGCATCAACTTTCGCGCTTCGGCAAACTCCGGAGGGACTGCGGCCGGCATCGTCGATTCAACGGGCGTCGTCTGCTGCGCGACTCCGCTCACACAAAAGGTCAACCCCAGCGCGCCTAACCGGTAGAATCGAAAAAGAAGACATCTACGAATTCCCCGCATACCGAGGATTAAAGCACAAAAAACTCCCGCTACCTTTCCTCGCGGCGGGTGCCCCATTTCTCGCGTTCTTTGCGAGAAGTGGAGCTTGCGATTTCTAGTGCGCACCCATTTCCTTCTTCACCGCCTCCAGATTTTCTCTCGCAATAGCCTGGTTGGGATCAATCTGCAACGCCCGCTCAAAGTGCGACTTCGCTTCCGGAAAGCGCCCCAGCTCCGCCATCGCAGCTCCCAGGTTCGCCTCGACATTGGCGTCGTCCGACTGCAACTTCAGCGCCAGAACGAATTGCTGCGACGCACCTTCGAAATCGTTCTGTGCCGCCAGCGCCAATCCCAGGTTGTAATGCGCCTCGAAATAATCTGGACGCGTCTTCAGTGCCGCCTGCAAATATCCAGTGCCCCGTTCTGGACGACCCGCTGCCACCAAAGCCGCTCCCAGCGCGTTGTTTCCGGCTGGGTCGTCCGGTCGCAGACGCACCGCCGATTCATATTCGTGAATGGCATCCTCAAGTTTGTCTTTGGCCTGCAGCATGGCGGCCAGGTTGTAATGAGCTTCAAAATCAGCGGGATTCTTCTCCACATTATGTCGCGCCAGAGCCTCCTGCAGCATCCTCCGCGGATCGCCCTGCGCTGGGTCGAACGTCCACTGGCAACACCTGCAGCCAGAGATGACACATCTCATCGCTCGACCGGTTGCCCCCCAGCACACGCGCCGGCGGACGATTCGGGTTCAGCGGGTTCTCCTCCGAATTGTCATACACGTAACGCAGGCTCACCTTCGTGCCCTTCGGCAATCGCACCGGTTCCGCATAGCGATACACCGCCTGCCAGTTCAGGTTCCACTGCGGAATGTGGATCAGGGTCTCGGTTGTGCCATCCGGCAACGTGGCCGAGGCCTGCATATCTTTTCCCAGATAGTGCGCGTGGGGATAGATTGCCAGCAACTCAACATCGATGGGCAATGTGAATTGGTCGGTAACCTGAAAATCTTTCCGGCCCGCCGGAATGTCGAGCCTCAAATCGTTCTCGAGTTGCAACAACATCGGCACTTTGGTCGCGGCATGCAAGGTGAAATAGAGTCCGATGCTCGGCTGGATCACCTCGGGCTTCCCCGAGGGCTGCAGGTGCGTATTGAGAACGAGGTCGGTACCCTTGTCGAGACGCAGGGCCATGCCGTCAGGTTCAACGTATGGGATGGTTCCCGGCTTCCAGAACAGCAGATGGCTGTCGGGATCGAACACCTGTGACTCGATGCGAATCTCCATGCCGCCAAAACCCGCGCCCGGCGTGATCTCGCGCTGTCGCAGGAAACCGGCCCGGTCTACCAGAATGTTCGCGTGATGCACATAGCGTTTGTCGCCCGGGCGAATCTCGACGGCCTTCACCCATCGCGTCTGTTGGATCGGCACCGGGAAGATGAAATTCCAGTATGTATCGGTACCGGACGGCGGGAGAGTGAGGGGTTTCGTCGCCGTCAGAATCAGATCAGGCTTCCCGAGCCGCCAGCCTTCAACGAACTTCGGCGACGGAGGCAGGTCGGCGGAATTGCCCTCGACTGCCCCTTGTTCCACCCAGCGCTGTATGAGATTGAGTTCCGAATCCGACAGGCGCAGTTCATCTGCAAACTTCAGTTTTTGTGGATCCGGGAGCCATGGCGGCATCGCCCGCGACTGGGTTACGTCCGCAATCTGCCGCGCATGTTTCTTTACGTCGGCATAGCTCAGTAGAGAAAACGGCGCCGCTTCGCCTGGCCGGTGACACGTGGAGCAGGAATGAAAGACAATCGGCGCGATATCGCGGTTGTAGGTAACCTCCGCTGCTGGCATGCGCACGGAAGATGACTGACCCGCCGGCCTGCCGGAGAGCTCGCCCACCGCGCCCAGTCCCGCCAGCGCAATCAGCGTCCCGCCCCCGCCGCGCAGCCAGCGGCTCACTCGAGGTCTGAGATGTAGCATCCCACTCCCCTGACTTCGTCCTTGGCCACAGGCTTTCCTGCCAACGCCGCCCGGATGGCGTCCCCCAGTTCGTGAGTCGTGGGCGCTGGCCGCGCCCGGCTGAGATCGACGTACCAGTCGTCGATGCGACCGTCGTAGACCAGCTGACGAGCGCGGTCAAAGACCGCAACTTCAGGTGTGATCTGGGCGCGCCCCAGCTTCACCAGCACGTGATCAGGATCCCGCAGCGCGGGCAAATGATATCCGTACTCCTGCAGGTATTTTTGAATCGCCTGCGGAGTATCCGTTTTGTCGGGATACACCAGCCAGAATGTGGCGCGATCGCTGTACTGCTTGCTGATCCGCTGAATGGCAGGAGCGTAGCGGCTGGAGACCGGACAATCGCGGCGAAGGAACACCAGCACCGCGATCTTGCTGGAATCCGCAGCCAGAGGGTTTACGCTGTGCCCCTCCAGGTCGAGAGCACTCTGTTGTCCCCGCGCCAGCGCCGGAAACAACACCAGCGCAGCCGCAATCCAGACCGGAAATCGGAGTCCGAGTCGAAACACAGAACGCCCACAGAACTATCTGGATTCTAAAAGCGCCCGAGGATGGGTGTCTATACTGCGCCAGTCGCTCCAGAGATTGCGCTCCGCTACAATGAGCTGAGCGTGTTTGCCCAAGTATGATTGCCCATCTTCGTGGAAAGCTGCTGGCCAAGCATCCCAACCAGGCCATCGTTGAGACAGCCGGCGTCGGTTACGACGTCGTGATCAGCGTGCCGACGTTCTCCGACCTTCCGGCGCTCGGCGCCGAGGTCGCGCTGCATATCCATACGCATGTGCGCGAAGATCTGATCGCACTCTACGGATTCTTGCGTCCGTCGGAGAAACTCCTATTCGAAAAGCTGATCACGGTGAGTGGCATCGGCCCCAAGCTGGCGATCACGATCCTGAGCGGCATGGCCGCCGACGAAATGGTGGGAGCGATTCGCAGAAACGACGTAGCGAGGCTCACTCGTATCCCCGGCATCGGCAAGAAGACCGCCGAGCGCATGGTGCTAGAGCTACGCGACAAGCTGCCGGAAGCGGGGCCGGCCTCGGCTCCGGCTGTTCCGGTCATGAGCGCCACCGAAGAAGATGTACTGTCAGCCTTGCTGAACCTGGGATACCAGCGGCCGGCGGCGGAAAAAGCGCTGACCGTGGTCGCGAAGAACGGCAAGGGGGGATCATTCGACGCCATGTTCCGAGATGCGCTGGCGGCGTTGTCGAAGTAGTCCGCGCTCCGTTCAAACGCGAGAAAGCGATTAGGAACATGGGCGTGACTCCAACACGCGGGTACCTTGAAAACTGGCAATACACCAATTGGTTATTTCTCGCCTCCTCATACCAGAGGGTCGCGCAGTGGTTGACGATCGGGAAATACCACCGATTCCCGCACGATCCCGTATCTATTTTCGGTGTGGCATGCGCGCTCTTGATAACCGCTCCAATCGCTTATCGATCTCAATTCCTGGGGGATAAAGTAGCGTTTGGCACGGCGGCAGTTGCATTCGTCCTCATGGCGGCAAGGATGGCGCGCTTGCTCAGCCCGCGATGTTTGAGTTGTACATCGCCAAGTCCTCCATGCTGACAATTGCCGCGGCTACCTGCCTTATTCTTCTGGCCCGCAGTCTTTTACTTTCCAATACAAAACCTGCTGAAGATTAGATTCAGAATGTCGTCCGTGGTGGTCGCGCCCGTGATCGCATCAAGCGGGCGCAGCGCGTGGTAGAGATCGAGCAGCAGCATCTCATGCGGAACTTTCCCGGCCACGGCATTCTTCGCCGCATCTAGCGCAGTCAAAGAGTCTTGAATCAATCCTTGGTGCCGAACGTTGGTCAGGAAACCGGACTCCGCCTGAATTCCACCTTCTCCGCCGATGTGCTGCAGAATTGCCTCGCGCAATTCGGGAATACCTTCTCCGGTAACGGCGGAAGTGCGAACCCTCTGACCAGTTGCTGACCACGAACTACTGACGCCCAGGTCGCTCTTATTTCCAACCACAATCACCGGCCCGTTCTCGGCTTGCCGCAGAAGTTCCGCGTCTTCCGCCGTTTCCCCCTGCGATGCGTCGAGGACCGCCAACACCAAGTCCGCGTCGGCCAAGGCTTCCATCGATTTGCGTATGCCAATCGACTCCGCTTCGTCGAGCGCGTGGCGAATGCCGGCAGTATCGACCAGCTTGACCGGGATGCCCCCGATCGCCACAGTCTCGCTGATCAGATCGCGCGTGGTGCCGGGAGTCGCCGTGACGATCGCGCGCTCCCGCTCCACGAGCTGATTGAACAGACTCGACTTGCCCACATTGGGGCGGCCAACGATTGCGAGCGTCAAGCCTTGATGCACGATCTTGCCGTACGCAAAAGTCGCGCTGAGCTGTTCGAGCGGCGTTCGCACGTCCGCGAGGTGACTGAGAATCGCTGCATCGGGCATGACCGACACGTCGTCTTCCGCGAAATCAATGCCCGCTTCCAACACCGCGATCAGTTCCACCAGTTTCTGCTTGATCGGCTGCAAGCGCCGCGACAGCGCTCCTTCCAGTTGCTGCGCCGCAACCTTCGCCTGATACAGCGTCTGCGAGTCGATCAGATCGCGCACCGCCTCGGCCTGTGTCAGATCGATGCGCCCATTGAGAAAGGCGCGCAGGGTGAATTCCCCGGGCTCGGCCAGGCGCGCCCCAGCTGCCAGGCAAAGCTCCACAATATGTCGCAGCACTACAGGCGACCCGTGCGCGGAAATCTCGATCACAGGGTCGGTCGTATAAGAATGCGGCTTGGCAAAGTAGGTAACGACGACTTCGTCGATGCGAGTGGAGAGAGTTCCTGTGGGGACAGCCGCCCCCGGCGGTCCGGCCGAGCGAAGCTCGGCTGCCTCACCACCCGGCTCGATCAATTCTCCGAACACGGCTCGCCCCGGCTCCAGTGCATGCTTGAGCCGCAGCATCGGCACCACAATCTCGAGCGCCTTCGCTCCCGCCAGTCGAACGACACCGATCCCCCCGCGCCCAGGCGGCGTGGCGATCGCCACGATTGTGTCGTCCAGATTCATACCGACATTCACGCGCCGATTGTAACGGGTAAACTATTCACAACCAACGACGGGCACGCACCCCAGATCCGGGTGCCGCATTTCTCGCGTTCTGTGCGAAAAGGCTTGCCCTGAGCCTGTCGGAGGGTGGGGATTTTGACAAAAATTAAGGAGCACTCAGATTGTCGGTAGCTGACGAGTTGTTACAAGCCAACGAGGCTTTCGCGCGCAATTTCAAGCTGGGAGATCTGGCCGTCCGCCCCAAGCGGCATGTGGCTGTGCTCGCCTGCATGGATTCTCGCATCCTGTTCGAACATTGCCTGGGCCTGCATCCCGGCGACGCGCACATGATTCGCAACGCCGGGGGCATCGCCACCGAAGACGCGCTGCGCTCGCTGATCGTCTCCCATCACCTGCTCGATACGCAGGAGTTCATCGTCATCAACCACACTGATTGTGGCTTGCTGAAGGTGCGCGAAGACGAACTGAAGGCACGTCTGACCGATAAAATGGGGACCACGGCGGACGAACCGGTGCACTTCCACGCTTTCGACGATCTCGAAGCGAACGTCCGCCTGCAGATGCAGCGCGTGAAATCGCACCCGTGGATTCCAAACCATATTCCGGTGCGAGGTTTTGTCTACGACGTGAGGACCGGCAAGCTGAAAGAAGTGGAAGACGGAAGATGAATCCCCGCATGGCACGGACACTCCTGTGAGAAAACCGGAAAGAATCCATTCACCATGCGGGGAACCAATTCCTCGTTCTTACTTGCCCGCGACATCATTTGGCAGCTGATGTATTTCGCGGATTTCGATGGCATGCGTGCCGTTCCTCAGAAACACTTTCCCTGTGGCCTTCACATGCTCGCCAACAAATGGCTTGAGCGGATCCTGGCCGAGGGCGCGAAGGTGACACACGCCGCTTTGGAATCAGGTTATAGCACGCCCAGCGCTTTCATTTCTATGTTCAGGAAAACTCTGGGGACGACGCCGACGCTGTATTTCAAAACCGAAGCAAGGGATAAGTAGCAGTCCCTTCGCCCGCTTACCGCGCCACGACCTTCTCAATCTCCGCCCGCAGATCGTTGTAACGCGCCGCCCCTGGATGGTACCAGGCGACTTTCCCCTCGCGATCCAGCAGCACCAGCGTCGGGGTGGTGGAAGCGCCGTAGACGTCGAAGTTGTACTGGCTGATTGGCACCGGCATGTCGAGCAATCCAGAATAAAAACGATGCCGCACCGCGTCGATGTATTGCAGTTCATCGCTCGCCGGAGCATGCTCCAGCTGCGCCGTATAGCCATAGAAACGCGTTGGTCCGATTACCTGCAATCCCTTGCCGCCAAATTCCGACCGCAACTGCGTGATGATGGGCGCTTCCGCCTTGCAGTCCGCGCACCAGTGGGCCCAGAAAAACAGCAGCACCGGCGATCCCTTTAGCTGTGCGGGCAAAGGGAGTTTCGCTCCTAAGAACTGGTCGGACTTCAACGCAGGCGCCACCTTCCCCTGGAACGAAAGCAGGTTCAGATTTTTCTGCAAGCGGTCGTGAATGGATGTGCTTCCATAAGTCCGCAGCGCGGACTGCAGCAGCGCGACCGCCTGGGTCCGCTCCCCGTGGGCGACCAAGACCTGCGACTCAACTTCCAGCGCTGCCCCCAAGGCGAGGGGCAGATGGGGCTCTGCATCCAGCGGACGCTTCTTCAGCAGGTCCTGCGCCATCGTCTGAGTCTGCTTCGCATAAGCGGCCGCCTGGTCATACTGGCCTTGGTCCAGAGCCGCGCGTCCCATCCACGAATAGGCTTCAACGTACTCGGCAGTCACTCCCTGCTGGTTGCGATACGAATTCAGCGCCGACTCCGCGGACGAAAAACTGTTCTGCATCAGGGCGACGCGCACGTCATCGACGATCCCCGCCCACCCCGAAGCCGTGAGCAAAACCGAAACCAGGAGTATGCGCAAACGCATGTGTACATGATGAATGCTTTACGAAAAGGTCGCAAGTGGCAGCGCTTTTCCATCGGATGCCCCCACCATAACATCTTCCACATCAGTTGTTTAGCCATAGCCTACAGCAAATTATCTAGCTTTTATGGGACCCTTTCTTTACAATTTAGTTGCGTTTGACTTTAGAGTTTCTTCGCAGTATAAGCATCTCCGCTTAACCCAGCGCGTGACCTGCCTGCAGAAGATCCTGAAAGTTTCAGCGCTACATCAACAACAAAGGAACAAGCAACAGTATGGAAACAGGAACAGTGAAGTGGTTTAACGACGCCAAGGGCTATGGTTTCATCAGCCGCCAGAACGGCGAGGATGTCTTCGTGCATTTCTCCGCCATTCAGGCCAGCGGTTTCCGCAGCCTGCAGGAAGGTCAACAAGTACAATTTGACGTGGTCAAAGGCCCCAAGGGCTGGCAAGCTGAGAACGTCAAGGGCGTCTAACCACCGCTTTGCGAGCCACAATTCGACAATGAGGGCGGCCAGCAATGGCCGCCCTTAGTTTTTGAGCTTGACTTCAATAGTACGGCGCGTTATAGTACGCTACGTACTATTGCGATGGCCGACTTTGAATCGTTCCACACCCATCTTGCGATTCAGCCTCCTGTGGGCATTGTTCGCGGTGAACTTCTCAACCGCGCAAACCTCGGTTGCTCCTAACGCAGCTACTGGCAAGACAAACCAGAGCCCGCTGGCGCGGCATTACACCGAGGGCGAAAAGCTGATCTACCACATGAGGGGTGACAATGATGGCTGGACCTACGAAATCCAGGCCAACGGCGTCGTCAAGAAAGATGCGAGCGGCCACCTCATCGAAGAGTACGGGTGGTCTGACCTGAAATCAAACGCGCCGATGTCGATGTCGGCCACTAGCCTGAATTTCCGCCAAACGCTATCACTCGACCCCATGACTCCCCCGGGGATCCCCAATCTCAGCCAGGTCCAGACCTTCCTGATAGGTCCGATCACCGACCTGCTGACCTTCTATAGCGATCTGTGGCTGGCCATCCGACAGAGCGACCTGAAACGGCCGGGGGATCACGCTTACGTCAGGGTTGGCACGCCGGCCTCGTGGGCCGACGGAAACTACGTGACCGTGGGCGAAGACTCGATCGACTTCGATCTCACTCTGAATGAACTGAACAACTCCACCCAGATCGCCACCTTGTTAGTGCGCCACTTCCCACCAGCGCAGCCGAAAGTGAAGCTGCCCGCCGCGTGGATGCAGACTCCGGTGGCGGACACTCCGAACAACTGGGTTCAAATCAGCAAGAATCAGGCTGGCAAATACGAGGCCGAGGTGGGGAAGGAAACCTTCGACGTCGAGATCAAGATCAGTTTAAAGGACGGAAAGATCCTGTCCGCGACACTGGATAACATGGTGAAGACGCGCCATCGCGAATGCTACGACGCGGCCGTTCTGGACTGTGGTCAGCCCTCCGACCGCCAGATCCACCGACAGATCGGGTTGCATCTGGCGCCCTAGATGAGTTCAACCAAGATTCCATCGCTCGGCTACGCGCTGCTCGGCCTGCTGCAGAAGCCCTGTTCGGGATACGACCTGCGCAAAGTGTTCTCGTCGACCTCGATGAAGACTTATAGCGACAGTCCCGGCGCGATCTATCCCGCGCTGGCGCGACTGGAAAAGGCAGGCCTGATCCGAGGCTCGATCGAAGAGAGCTCCGGCCTGCGCCGCCGGCAAATCTTCCGGCTCACTCCCAAGGGACTTTCCGAACTGAAGCATTGGATCACGCGCCCCGTCACCCGCGAAGACCTGGTCTGGGGCCAGCAAGAAATCATGCTGCGCTTTGCATTTTGCGAAACCGCTGTCGGACCAGCAGCAGCAGTCGAACTGCTGGAATCGCTCGAAACTGCGCTGCAGGCCTACGTAGCCGCGCTGCAGGAAGAACTGCAACAGATGAAAGCCGCGATGCCTGCCTCGGCCAGATTGGCTTTCGAGTGCGGTATCCGCGGAACGGAATGTTTTCTCGAGTGGACTCACTACGCTCTTGCAACGTACGAAAAAGAAGGAAAGAAAAAGGGAGGCACATTATGAAATTACGCGTTGTTCTTTACTGCGCTCTCGGCGGGTTGCCGATGCTCATCGCCGCGATGAGTGCGGGCCATTTCGCCTGGTGGTGGATTTCGGGCATCGTTCTGGCGGCATCCTTTGTGCCCGTCGCAGTGTTTGGCCCACGGAGCGCGCTGGGGCAGTTCGGGGTAATCGCGCCGGTACTGGCGATCATTACCGTGCTCTGCACCTGGTCCGAGGCCCTGATCTTCGCTGCGGGATTCAAGGAGCAGGCAGCTCGCAATTTGATCGGGGCCCTGGTGATGTATTTCATCGTCGGCGCCATGCTCGCCGTGTTGGCGTGGGGGCTGAAACTGCCCAAGGCCACGACCAGCACCGTCGAGCATCGCTCGGTAGCCACTACGATCGCGCGGGTCGCAGCCTGTGCAGTCGCCTACGCCGTGTATTACCTGATCTTCGGAGCGATCACTTACCAGTACTTTACCAAGGGTTACTATCCCGAGGCGGCGCAAACCGCCCAGGCAATGGGCATATGGTTCTGGGCGATCCAGATCGGGCGCGGCGCCTTGATGACCTTGGCGGTGATTCCCGCGATCTACACCTTGCGCATGAGCCGCTGGCAGACTGCAATCGCGATTGGCGCCCTCATCTGGGTCGCTGGTGGACTGGCCCCACTGCTGGTACCCAACGCATTCATGGGAACAACCCAGCGGATCATCCATGTATTTGAGATCCTGACGCAGAATGCGCCCCTGGGTATCACTGCCGGATTGCTGCTTCGTCCCAAGCCGACTGAAAGAGCCGCATCTGCACCTGAGTCGCAGCAGGCGTTAGGACACGCCAGTTAGAGAGAGTCTGTGACGAGGGTCAGAGGGATGCGCGATTCAGAGCGCCGAGACGCGGATGCACCGGCATCCGCGAATGGGTGCCGGACAAACGAAAGATGAAGCGCCCTTACTGCTGCATGTCGCGCATCAGCACCACGTCCGAGTCGGTGTGCCCACGGACCACCGCCAATTTGCTGCCGTCCGGGGACCAGTGATAGTCCCAGATGTGCTCCGCCTTGAAAGCGGTCAGCGGCTTACCCGCGGAACCGTCGAGCCGCTGTTGCCACAGGTTGTCGACGTTATTCTCGCGAGTGGGATAGACCACCGACTTGCCATCGCGGGCGAAACGAACCATCCCTCTTCTTGGGCGTTGAAATTCAATCTGCTTCTGTACCAGGCCCGTATCCGTCGCAACCAGCGTCAGTTTTTCCTGGTGTCCCGCCGCATGATCGATGGTGGCGAATGCCATCGTCCGGCCGTCCGGGGAAATATCGAAGAATCCCGCATTGATAGCGAGATCTGACACTTTTCGGGACGCGCCTCCGTCAATCGGCACTTGCATCACGATCCCGTTTCCGTCCATGTAATAGACCGAGCGCGAATCCGGAGCGCACACTGGAAAATTCTCCAACTTCCCCTGCGTGAGTTGCTTCAGATTCCCGCCCGAAGCGTCCGCGCGCCAGATGTTCTGGCTGCCCTTGCCACCACGCAGGCCGAGGAGAAAGACAATGTAGCGGCCATCGGCGCACTCCCAGGGATCACCCACTGCCGCACCCTCCTCCGTGGCAAAAGCGCCCTTCGCACCCGACTCTGGATTCACCCAGTTCAATTTGTTGTCCTTGTCGCCGATCAGGCGCCCGTCGTGGAGCCAGTAAATGTTGGTAAACGCAGCCGCTGGCGCGACCTCTCGCGCATCTGCGCCGCCAGATGCCAGCGACATCACGTAGAGGTTATACCTTTCTTCACTGAGCACGGTCGCCAACAGTTGACCGCTAGCGGCTACGCTGAGATCGGAATAGTTGTTCGTGTCCCGAGTGACCGGATCCACTTTCCCTTCTGGATAGACCACAAACACAATCTGCTGCCGGGTGAAATTCGAGGACCGGGTGCGCTCTAATACAAGCAAACCGCTACCGTCCGGAAGCCATGTCGGCGAGGCAAGGCCGGAATCCAAACTGAGAACCAAGTGCTGTTGGCCGCTGCGAGCGTCCACGGCCATCAGGCCAGCCAGGGCGTCTCCGGGCTGATTCACCACACAAAGAATCGTCTTGCCATCGGGCGACCAGGCGGGATTGAGGAGTGCCTGACTATTCGCGCCGCCGGTCAGCGCGGTTTCTTCGCCGCTGCCGAGCGACTTCACCATGAGCCGGTACTTCCCCGGTTCGGGGTTGTCGTAGCGCATAAACGCAATGCTCTGGCCGTCAGGTGAGAAAGTGATGTTGGAATCCACATCTTCGGCTAGGCGCTCGGGCGTGCCGCCAAGAAGCGGTGCGCGGTACAAATATTTCAATTCCACGTTTCCGGGATCGCTGCGCACGAAGTAAAGATAGTTTCCGTCGGGAGAAAATCGCAGCCCGTTGTAGTTAACGTCGGCCGGCGGCTGCACCTGTGTGTTGCTGTTAGTGGGAACGTTGCGCAACCATAAGCTGACCTGGCCGTTGCTCTCCACCATCAGGCTGAGAATGTACTTCCCATCGGGCGACATCGCCACCAACGCCGCCTTGCCTTCCTCAGTCAACTTGGTCACCGTGAAATTGCGGAAGGGCCGCGCCGGATGACGCGTCACGAGCGAATAAATCCCATACCCTGCGGCGAGGAGAACAACAACTCCCAGGAAAACGCTGAATCCGGTGCCCAGCTTGTGTCGGCCCGCCGCCGCAACCACCGCGGAACTTGAGGGCGGCCGGGCGACCGCGACCGCCGAGGCGTCGCTGGCAACTGGGGCCGAAGGGTTGGCTGCAACTGCTACTGACGCTGACCCTGACGGAGCCGTCGTCTTTCGTCCCGATTCCACATCGCGCTTCAGCCGCTTAAGATCGCCGCGCAGGTCGGCCGCCGACTGGTAGCGCAGGTCGCGGTCCTTCTCCAGCAACTTCTCAATGATCTCGTGCAGCTTGGGCGGCAATGCCCCATTCAACTGCAGCGGAGAAACCGGATCCAGCTCAAGAATCGCGTGGAACACCACCGCCGACGTCGCTCCGGTGAAAGGCAGCTTCCCTGTCGCCATCTGGTAGATCACCGTGCCAAGCGAGAACAAATCTGTCCGCGTGTCGAGTTCCTCGCCGCGCGCCTGCTCGGGCGACATATACGAGATCGTGCCCACGGTCGCCCCCGGACTCGTCAGATGCGGGCTTGGAGAATCTTGCGTGGCGCCGATCGTGCTCATCTCCAAGTCGGGACGAGTGAGCTTCGCCAGGCCGAAATCCAGCACCTTCACCTGGCCACGCGGCGTCAGAAAAATGTTGGCGGGCTTAATGTCGCGGTGGATGATGCCTTTGGCATGCGCGGCGTCGAGCGCGTCGGCCAGCTGAATCGCGATGTCGAGCAAAGGGCCAACCGCCATCGGACCAGACATCACTTTGTAATCGAGGTTCTGCCCCTCGAGCAGTTCCATCGCAATGAACGATTGAGCGTCAGCGCCCTCGCCAGCCTTTTCGACCGCGTAGATCGTGCAGATGTTGGGATGATTCAGCGCCGACGCGGTGCGCGCCTCCAGCAGAAACCGGTCGAGCGCGTTCTGGTCGCGCGACAGTTGCGGCGGCAGAAACTTCAAAGCAACTTTGCGTCCTAGGTTGAGGTCTTCTGCCTCGTAGACCAAGCCCATCCCGCCGCTGCCCACTTGGCCGGTGATGCGATAGTGCGAGATGGTTTGGTTGATCATGCGCGAAGGAATTTGGAGCTTCATCTTAGGTGGGATGGTAGAAAGCCGTCAACGCAGCAACCGCACGGTCCACTTCAACGTTCGAGGATGTCCTTATACGCATTCAATATACGCATTCAATGCGACCTTCTTAGGTTGTGCAGGCAGAATAACATCAGCGCCACTGACATGGGTTAGCATGCATAGACAGATATCTCGTACCGTAACGCAGATGGTATTACGCCTCACTTCGCCGTCGGCAACGGCTGGTTTTGCTCTTTCTCCAACCGCTCGACCATCTCCTTCGGCACTCCGTGCAGCAACTCGAGGAACGCCGCATTGGTCCAGCCGAAGCCAACAACGTTCATCTCGTATCCAAGTTCCACATGGGCTTCTGAAGACCGCGTCACCACGTTATATTTTTCCTTGATCGTGCCATCGCGTCGGAAATTCTCCGCGACCGTCGATAGGAATGCGTACGACACGCGATCGGCATCGGCGTTATGCCCATAGCGCCGCAAACCGTCGATCGCCACCATCTCGATATTTCCCCAGCCGTAGGGCAAGTCCCATTGTGCGCCCGTCTCCTGCGTGCTCATCGGAAGGCCGCCAGGGCGCTCAAATGCTTTCAGATTGCCGACCACGGCCTGCGCCTGCTGCAATGTCGCCAGCCCCGCCCACAGCGGATAAAACGTGGAGGCATACTGATACTTCGACATGCGCTTCGTCACGAAATTGAAATCGAAGAATTGGCCTTGCTCGTCGTTCCATAGATAATGCGTGATGAGTTTCTTCCGTTCCTCGGCGCGCTTGTTCCACTTCTTCGCATCGTCCGCGTGGCCGAGCCAGAGGCTGATCTGCTCCAGATCTTTTTCCGTTTTGTACAGCAGACTGTTCAGACAGACGGGCGCAAAGTGATGCGTAGCTGCGCCGAAGGGTCCGAAGCGAAAGCTCACGTCAAAACCGGACTCCCGCATCGACCGGTCGCCCTTGTAATAATCTGCGCTCAGCTTGAACTGCTTCGCCTTCTCGCATTCCGCTTGCGCCATGGTCAGCGGCCCGTCGCACACCTGGAGCGCATACGCGGATCCCGCGACCGGCTGTGATGTGCCGTCCTTGGTCTCGACGACATAGTCGTCAGCCTCGGCCGGATGCAAAAAGAAATATTGCGCCACCTTGCGATAGAAGCCGCTCTCGTCCTGCACGGCCTCGGCGGGTGGACCTTCGCCAAAATCGTAATAACGCGACAATCCGGTCTGCCCCGCCAGATGCGGATCGCGCGTCCACATCTCGTAATCCTTATTCAAGGTCCGCATAGGCCCGCTCCAACCAGGCTTTGTCTGGATGTCCAGCTTTTTCCGTGGCGCGATAGACATCCACGAACATCGAACTCAAAAACGGAGGCTGCGACCGCGTCAGGTAGTACGTTCGATTGGCGTTGAGCATCGCGCCATAGTGCTCGATCTCAAAAAAGAAGTTGTCGACCATCCCGCGCGCTAGCTCGACGCGTCCGGCACACAACAGGCCGCGGATAATGAAATAGCTGTCCCAACCATACATTTCGTTGAACCGCCCGCCGGGCACCACATACTTATCCGGCAGATAGAGCAGCCCGTGCGGCTGAATCTTGGCGGTATCGATCTCACCCAGACGGTGGATCTCCAGGGGAAGATGCTCGACACGCACGTTGCAATCCGCCGCCAGTTTCTGCACCGCCGCCGGCTCGGCAAAGTCCTTGGGCAAATACAGCACCGGCGCCACTTTTATCTTGGGATCGACGACGCTTGCACACTCCGTCATGGAGCGGGTCAGCGTGTCCCAAGCTGTAGAAATGTAGTTCAGAATCGGCTTGAGTCCCTGATCTGCGGGCGCGGCTGCTGGAGTTGCGGCCGGCTGAGCAACGACCACCGCGGACGTTACGATGGCTAAAAGAAACGAGCAAAACAAGAAGGCGAGAGTGCCGCGACGCTTCTGACTGCGATGAATGCTCATGATTTGAAAACTCCGTCATCATAAATGCGGAGGAAGGCAGCTGCCAGCGTTATTTGGGCTGGGCAGCAACCGCTTGCGTCTATGGTTTACTCTATGTACTTTGCCGTTTGGTCATTGAGGGGGCTCGAGTGAACCGAATGCACGTTGCCTTTCGTCTGTGCGCATTTCTCGCCGCTGTTCTATTCACAATTCCGGCCTGGACGCAGGTTCCGGAGAACACTTACCAGGAATTGCACTGGCGGATGGTCGGCCCATTTCGCGGCGGCCGCACGCGCGCAGCCGCCGGCGTGCCCAGCCAGCCGAACGTCTTCTACGTCGGACAAGTAAACGGCGGCGTTTGGAAATCGGACGACTACGGCCGCACCTGGAACCCCATCTTCGATCACGAGCCGACGCAGTCAATCGGCGCCATCGCCGTCGCGCCTTCCGATCCCAACATCATTTATGTGAGCAGCGGTGAGGGACTGCATCGACCCGATCTGTCCGTTGGCAACGGCATCTACAAATCCACGGACGCCGGCAAAACCTGGACTCATCTTGGCCTGGTCAACGGACAACAGATTCCCGCCCTGGCCGTCGACCCGCGCGATCCCAACAAGGTTTTCGCAGCCGTGCTCGGCCATCCTTACGGGCCCAGCGAAGAACGCGGACTCTATCGCTCAACCGACGGTGGTCAGAACTGGCAGAGGGTCATCGCCAAAGACGAAAACACCGGCGCCTCCGACGTTGTGATCGATCCCGCGAACCCTGATGTCATGTACGCCTCGATGTGGGAAGCCCGCGAGGGCCCGTGGGAGGACAACAACGAAGTCAACGGAACCGGCGGCGGACTCTTCAAGTCCACTGACGGCGGAAGCACCTGGCATCCACTGACCAACGGCCTGCCGAAGGATCTCTCCCAAATTTACGTCGCCATCGCGCCCAGCGCTCCGCGCCGTCTCTACGCCACTCTTGCCGCAGCCTCGGGAAAGCTCAACGTCTACCGCTCCGACGACGCTGGCGATACCTGGGCGAAGATCACCGATGATCCGCGTCCGGCCGGACGTATCGGCGGCGGCGACCTCTGCATCCCGAAGGTCGACCCGAAAAATCCCGACGTGCTCTACGTGGTCAGCACCGTGACCATGAAGTCGAGCGATGGGGAAAAACCTGGTCCGGATTCCGCGGTGCACCCGGCGGCGACGACTACCAGAATCTCTGGATCAATCCCAACAACGGCAACATCATTCTGATTGTCAGCGATCAAGGCGCGATCATCACCGTGAACGGCGGCGCCAGCTGGAGTTCATGGTACAACCAGCCGACCGCGCAGCTTTATCACGCCATCGCCGACAATCAATTCCCCTACCACGTCTGCGCCGGACAGCAGGAGAGCGGTTCAGTCTGCACTTCCACTCGCGGCAACGATGGCGCCATCACTTTTCGCGACTGGCATCCCGTGGGCGTAATCGAGTACGGGTATGTAGCACCTGACCCTCTTGACCCGGATTTGGTCTATGGCGGCGGCAGAACCGAGGTCTCGAAGTTCCACTGGTCGACCGGCCAGGTCCAAAACGTCACACCGATCCCGCTGCGCGATCCCAAGTACCGCACCAACCGTACTGAACCGCTGATGTTCTCTCCGGTCGATCCTCACATCCTCTACTTCGCCGCCAATGTTCTATTCCAGACAACCGACGGCGGAAACACTTGGCAGACGATCAGCCCTGACTTAACTCGCGAGAATCCAGGCGTACCGGAGAGCGTGGGCGCACTCGTCCCGAAGGGTGCCGAGAAACAACGTGGGGTGATCTACGCACTCGCGCCGTCATTCAAGACCGTGAACACTCTTTGGGCAGGCACCGACGATGGTCAGCTTTGGATCACACGCGACGCCGGAAAGAACTGGTCCAACATCACGCCCCCGGAATTGACTGCGTGGAGCAAGGTCACGCAGATCTCAGCCTCGCACTTCGACGAACAGACCGCCTATGCATCCGTGAGCCGCTTCCGCATCAATGACGTTCATCCCAACATCTATCGCACGCACGACGGCGGCAAGAGTTGGAAACTGATCACCGCCGGTTTACCCGACTTCGGCCCCGTCGACACGGTGCGTGAGGATCCCGTGCGCAAAGGCCTGCTATTCGCAGGTACGGAAAACGCCGTCTGGGTTTCGTTCGATGATGGCGACGATTGGCAGTCGCTGCAACTGAATTTGCCGCACACCTCCATGCGCGATCTATGGATCCACGAAGACGATCTGATCGTGGCGACGCATGGTCGTTCCTTCTGGATTCTCGACGACATCGCGCCGCTGCGTGAGGCCTCGGCCGCGATTGCGAACTCGGTGCAACTCTTTGCTCCCGCGCCCGCTTATCGCGTTCAGCGCGACACCTACACCGACACTCCGCTTCCCCCAGACGAGCCTGTCGCGGCCAATCCACCCGACGGAGCCCCTCTCGATTACTACCTGCCCGCTGCAACATCCAGCGTCACGCTCGAAATCCTCGACGCCCAGGGCCATCTCGTCCGTCGCTTCACCAATACCGATAAGCCCAACATTACCGAGGAAGAATTACAAAAGCAGTTGATCCCGCTGTACTGGGTCCGCATGCCTCGCCAACTTTCCACCACCGCCGGAATGCACCGCTGGGTCTGGGATCTGCACTATCCCGCACCGGCCTCGACGCGCCACGACTATCCAATCTCTGCGATTCCGCATGACACACCCCGTCTACCTCTGGGCCCGACGGTTCTGCCCGGCACCTACACGGTGCGGCTCACCGTCGACGGAAAGTCTTCCAGCGCACCTTTGACTATAAAGATGGACCCGCGCGTCAAAACTTCCACGGCCGGACTCGAGAAAAAATTCCAGACGGAGATGCGGGTTGCGTCCATCATGACGGAATCTACGCAAGCCCTTCTGCAGGGTGGCTCCATTCACGCCCAACTCGATAAGCTCAACGCGCAAAAGAACAACCCGGCTAAAGACGCGATCGCCGCCATCGACAAGAAGCTCAGCGGACTCCTCGGCGCTGCTGGCGGATTCTTGGCTCCGCCTTCTCAGGAAGCATCACTCAGTCGCGTCAACGGACAAGCCGGCACGCTCTACCAGCAAGTATGGCCAGCCGACGCCGAACCTACAGCCGCTCAACTGGCAGCTTTGTCCGCGATGGAGCATGACAGTGCCGATGTCCTAAAACGTTGGAGCGAATTCAAGAGCACGGACTTGCCCGCGCTCAACCGCCTCCTGCGCGAATCCAAAGTCCCCGAAGTCCAGTTAGAAGCTGACATTCACCAGGACGAGCCGCAGGTGGACGAAGAATAACCCTGCGCACCTTGCAGCGTCCGCGTGAGTTTTCGACGTTGAGCATTCTGTCCGTTGTGGTAACGGCGACGAGGCTTCGCGCGGGAACTATAGCCGTTCAACGGCATTCTGCAATACCGCTGCGATCTCCTGCGGATCAGTCGCAGCTGCAAATGTCATCGGCTCTCCAATCCGCACGCTGATCTTGCACGGAGCCGCGAACCGCCGGCCCGCATTCTTCACCTCAAACAGTCCATCAATCCGCATCGGAACGACTGGAATGCTGAGATTCCCCGCCAGCAGCCCGATCCCGGCACGAAATGGACACATCTTTCCATCCGTCGTGTGCCGTCCCTCAGGAAAGACCAGCACGCTGTAGCCGCGATCCACAGCCTCGCCCGCATACGCGAAGCTTCGGCGGAAGCCAGCCTCGCGCGGCAGCGGAAACAGATTCAGCAGCGATACTCCCAACATCCACTGCACGCGATCGTACATCCGCCCAACGAATCCACGCTCTTCCGCAGGCGTTCGCAGCGCCTCGAGCGCCTCTCCACCCGTAGCCGTCGCCAGTCGGTGACGAAAACGCGCAGGCAATGCGGTCAAAATAAAACCACCATCCACGTCTCCCACATGGTTCGAAACCACGAGCAGCGGTCCATCCACACCATGCAGATGTTCGCGCCCCACGATGCGCGGCCATCCCAGCAACACAATCGCAGGACGCATCAACAGATAGTGCACCGCAACCCGCAGACAGTTCACTGGCCAACTCAGGGTCCAGATCGGATAGTGATAAGCCGCGCCCGGCGGCGCCTCGCCGCGCACCATGCGTTCCAGATCGCCCACGCTACGCACCGCGCTGAATCGAGTTTCGCTGAGATCGACCTGGTAGCGGTCCTCCAGCGTACTCAGCAATTCCACACGATCGAGCGAACTCAAGCCCAAGTCGGAATCGAGATTCGCGTTTTCGCGCAGCGCGCCCACAGAACGCCCCGTAACTCGCGCGATCAACTCCGCCAGCGGACTGTTTGCACTACCACTCGCCTGCTTGTTGAGCAACTGCGCCTGCGCCACTTCGCGGATCAGATTCCGTCGCGGCTTCTGCGTGTTCGTTCGCGGAAAATCCTCATCCGGCCACTCAACCCACATGCGCATGCGCTGATATTCGGCTAGCGATTGATTTGCGCGCTGCACCACTTCAACCAGCTTCGCGTCGCCACGCAGAATCACGACTGCGCACGGCTCCGCGTTCCCGCCGCGCTCCATTCCGACGACCGCGCAGTCCTTCACTTCGGGTTGCTTTCGCAGCACTGCCTCCAGATCGTCGGGATACACGTTCGTGCCGCCCGGTGTCACGATTACTTCCTTCTTCCGGCCCTTGAAATAAAGATTGCCAGCCTCATCGAGGGCGCCAATGTCGCCCGTGCGATACCATCCTTCTTCGTTAGAGACGCGCTGCATGCCCCCCGAATCCCAGTATCCAGAAGACACCCCACCGCCCCGCACCAGAATCTCCCCGTCGTTCGCAAGTTTCACCTCGCGTCCTGGTAGCACCTTGCCAATCGATCCCTTTCCCAGCCGAAATGGATGGTTCACGCTGATCAGCGAGGTGGTCTCGGTCAGCCCATATCCCTGGATCGCCGCGTAGCCCAACCGTCCCCAAAACTCCTCCGTCTCGCTGTCGAGTGCTGCGCCGCCGGAGATAAACGCCCAAAACTTCCAGCCGAATTGCCGGCGAATTGCGCGAAACGTCCACCACCGCCGCAGGTAGTGTTGTTTCTCGGATAATCGAAACCGCCGCCGGAAGGCTTCGCCCTCTCCGCGGTCTTCCAGATCGCCTTCCATCTTTTGTTTCAGCGACTGCAGCACGCGCGGCACGCTCACCAGCACCGACACCCGCTCGCGCCGGATCGTGCTGATCACCACCGAAGGCTTCAGCTCCTCCTGAAAAATCACCGTCGCTGCGAGCAGCGGGGGCAGGAACATGCCCAGAAACTGCCCGAACACGTGGCTCAACGGCAGCAGGTTCAAGAATCGCAGCGGATGCACCAGTCGCTCATACTTCAGGTAGCTTCGCATCTCGCGCTCCACGGGAGCAATGTTCGCGAGAACATTTCCGTGAGTGATGACCACGCCCTTGGGCTCCGCCGTCGTTCCCGACGTGAAGACAATTTGCAGCGTGTCAGCGCCTCCCAGCGCGACCTTGGGCGGCGTGGTGTTCTCGCCGCGCATGACCCGCGCCTCCTCCAAGTCCAGCGTCGCAATCGAATGTCCCGCAGCTGCGCACTCGTGCACATGCCGTCGCGACCCCACCAGCAGCTTCGCCTCGACCCGCTGAAAGACCCGCAGCGCAAAGTCAGCCGCCGATCCATCGTCCATCGGCACCACGATCACGCCGCGCAGTGCGCATCCGAAAAACACCGCGACCCATTCGGCGCAGTTCTCGCCCCACACCATCACCCGATCGCCTTTCGTAATCCCCCGCGCCTCCAGCTTGCAGGCAAAGCCGAACGCCATCTCCAGAACCTCACCATAGGTGAACGATTCCATCCGGTACCCGCGCCGCTGCCGGTAGGCGGTTTCACGCCGGTGTGCCCGAAAGTGTTCCGTGAAGAATTCTGCGATCGATTCGGCCATGGCTGGCAAAACGAGTGAAGTTTGAGTCTGGACTCTCTCCCATATCAAGTCTAGAAGAACTGTTCGGTCGCCGAACGGAGCATAGTACAGTCTTCAAACTGCCCCACCCGGCCGTGCCGGGGATGGGTTACCCAAGGAACTTGCCCTATCCATACCGATTGTGCGACATAGAAGCATGCACTTTGACCGCATCGGCATCCTGACGCTATGTCTGCTGGCCGCCTCAGCCATCTCTTTGGCGCAGGACAAATCGGACGCCGCCGCTATCCGCGCTCTGGAACTGAAATGGACCGAATCCTACAAGCAGCACAACATCGACATTCTGTCGTCCCTGCTGGCCGAGGATTTCGTCATCACCATCGAAGACGGCAACATCTACAGTAAGGCGGGATACATCAGCCACAGTGCCGACCCGGCGACCAAGGTACAGATAGCCGAACTATCGGATCTCAAAGTGCGGATGCACGGCGATACCGCCGTTGTGACCGGCGCCTATCACGAGAAAGGCGAATCAAACGGAAAGCCCTACGAGTATCATGATCGCCTCACCGATATCTGGATGAAAGTCGGCGGCAAATGGCAAGTCGTGGCGTCGCAATACAGCGTTCCTTCCAGACAATGATGCCCTCTGATGCCCTGTCTTCGCCTTCACAAAACCTCAAAAAAGATTGCCTAACCGGAAGCGCCTCGAGAGCCCCCGGCCTCAACTGGGTCAGGAATCGCACGGATCGGCAATAGTAAGGGTCGGGAATCGCACACGGCCTGGGCCGTCGCGAAAAGACGACAAACGCCCGCACCACGGTGGAAGATCGTCCCTTCATGGCCGCGAAAGTCGCCCTCATTGAATTGGGCTTCAGACCTTGAGTGCTGAATGACGAAAATCAGCATGCAACCGCACGAAAGGCAACCCTTGGCAGGCCTTGTCAATCAGCCCTGGCCGACCTGCTTTGTGGGACCAACCTTGATACTCGGGCAAGCAGGACGTTTTAGCCGAACCCCGCCGCCGGAGCCCACCCCCACTATCCACGCGGAAATAACTGTGGACGAGTTGCGAGCGCCGCGTCCAAACTCGTCGAATCCGCTACGACGGAATCCTGCGGAGGACGCTTAGCATGACGAATCGTACGGGTCGACCGCAAAAACCCAAATTCTCATATCGATCTAAACCAGTTCTGGTCCTCTCACCTTGGCCTTACCCTCCTCACAGTCTCATTGGCCGTCATCGTTTTCGTGGTAACGCCGCTCCGCGAAGCGGGCCTCCCCAGTCGGCTTTTCTTCGCCATGGTCGTGGTCACGCTGATGATTTCCGGCACTCTGGTCATCGACCAAAGCCGCATCGCCAAAGCCTGCGCGATCGCGATTGTCCTGGCTTCCGCAACGGTCCTGGCTTCGGGCCGCCTCCATCCGACGCCGTTTCTTCATCTGTTGGGCAGCGCCTTCGTCATTGTCACTTTGCTTCTTTACGTGCGGATTGTCTTGCTCGTGATGTTCAAAGGTCGCTTGACCTGGAGCCACATCCAGGGCGGAGTCTGCGCGTATCTGCTGATGGGGATGGTTTGGGCATCGGCTTTTCAGTTTCTGGAGCAGCTACGCCCGGGATCCTTTTACTTTGCTTCTGCGCCGATCGACCTTGACCTACTCACCTCAAAACTTACTTATTTCAGTTTCGCCACACTAACCACCGTCGGCAGCACAATCGCGCCGGTCGATCCCTTCGCCCGCTCCTTCACCATCGCTGAGGCCATCGTCGGCCAGCTCTTTCCCGCGACGCTGATAGCCGCGCTCGTGGCGATGGCGATGCGGCCGGGCCCGAAATCCTGACGCTCCCCAAAGACCAATTCCTTAGTCTAGTGAGCGAGCCCGGGAGTGTACGTTCAATCGCAGCAGCTGCTCTTGGCAGAAGGGTTTCAATCCCTATCAAGTGGGGATTTTTCACCAGTTACGCAGCGGACCATCGTCACCCCGGTGGTAACTGCTTCGTGAAATGCATTACGAGGTCATCATCAAGCACTACGCTCGCACCCCTCTTCCACAAAGCGATTTCGGTACGTAATGCCGCGACCATCCGGGGTGTAGCCTCGCTTCGCATAAAGCCGCTGAGCGGCGTTGTACCCCGGATGCAGTGCGATTGCGATGCCTACAACACCCGAACGGCGGGCTGCTTCAGGTTCCGCGCGGTCAAGTAAACGACTTGCGATACCTTTTCTGCGGTATTTTGTGAGCACATTGAGGTCTTGAGCCGCATTCGCTTTTTACCTTCAACAATTGCCGGATATTCAAAGTCTGCGTGACGAATGTGCCAAGCACAATCTAAGGCCACTTTTCCTATTTGTCGATCCCCTTTGTCGATCCCCTGGATCAACGAACTCGTGTGATGTCCTGCACCCAGTTAGTCTCCCAGGTCTTGCCCTCGTCTGGCGAATCCGCTTGCTCCCAGTGGCACGATGTCGGAGTGATGTTGGACCAGATGAAGCGCGCCCGAACTCGCTTTCCCTTGACCGTATCATCCCCATAGAAAGTGCCCACGCCATGGTGGAAGCCTCCAATCATGGGCGGATCCAATGGTTCGGATGGTGTCCTGCTGTCGAGCCACCAGATTGACCACTGCTGGGTCTTCGGGTCGAAGGACCGCAGAGCGACACCGCGATAGGGAGCACCGGGAACGCTGAGCACGGTATCATCCACATTGCTGTAACTCCCCATAAGCGGTTGATTCAACAACGTGCCTTCGAATTCAATCCACTCGTGATTATTGGCGAGTCGCTGCTTCAGCTTTCGATGATGGGCCTGCCATTGACCAACCAGGAAGTCGAAGTCGTGAAGACCGGGCACTGCGCTCTCTGTCTGATTCATCCCGGGGCCCGAATCCTGGTGCGATTGTGCGGCCAACTGTCCAGGCGCTGCCAGACACAGACTTAGCAGCGCGATCATGACTGAACGGTGATGAATACTCACGATGCCCCCTTTTGAATTTCGGCGGTAGCCAGTTCTCAACAATGCTTGAACTCCATTTCGCCGATACGCGTTCATCGTCCCCTCCGGACTCAAACTGAACTAATGCCACCCTTTTAGACTGACTCAGCTCGTGGTATTTGTGTATACCCACTTTCTATGGAACTCTCGATACCACTTTCGAAGAAAAACGAACCTCTGTTCCGGCAGGTTTACATCAAGACGTTTGGTACGCTTCCGTCGGCTTTGTCCCTCTGAGGTCGTCCGGGGCTACTCTCGTCCCACCCCCAACGCGTCCGCCACCCGATTGATGTAGTTGAACCACGAAGCAATCAACGTAATCTGTAGAATCCCGCGATCATCAAAGCCCGCTACGCGCAGTGCCTCGATATCATCTTTCCAAACCTTGGTCGCGTCCTTGGTGAGCTTGACCACGTAGTCGAGCATGACGCGGTCCTGCGCTGAGATCGGCGCCGTGGTGTAATCCTTCGCCAGCGCTTCCACCAATTCCTTATCCAACGTCACCCTACGCAGAAACTCTGCGTGTGACTCGATTCAATACACGCACCGGTTGGTCACGGAGACCATGGTGGCGATCATCTCGTGCTGCCGCCGCTCCAGTGGCAACTCCGGCGACATCAGCGCCCCAAACGTGCTGAAGGCGTGATACAGCGCCTCGGGAATCAGCGTATGCGACCCCACAATCGACGACGCCCCCGAGGGATCCGGATGCACCGGCTCGGCATACTCCTTCGGATAAAACAGCTTCTCGCCCTCAATCGCCTGCCGCAGCTTCTCGTCGGCCTCAGTCAGTGACACAGTTCGAATCCAAGTCATGTTTGTCCTTATTCGTGCTGAGTCGTACTCCTTAGAATTTCGATCTCGAAAAAATACACTGCCGCCCGGCCCTCGCCAAATAGCACATTCATACTAGCGCCCCTCCGCTCCTCCCCTCCGGAACAGGGCTGAATGAAGGTCTGAATGAAGGTCTTGACACAACCGTCGATTAGAATCACAATGTGCTACTAATTATGCTGGGTGAATTTGAATACCTGATTCTGACGGCCGCCACACGTCTTGGCCATGAAGCCTACGGCGCCGCAATGAGGCAAGAGATCGAAGAAGCAACTGGGCGCCCCTGCTCCATCGGAGCACTCTACACGACCCTGGATCGCCTGGAAACGAAGGGCCTCCTCAAAACGCGGATGGGAGAAGCGACCCCCCAACGAGGTGGCCGACGCAAGCGTATGGTTCGCGTTACCGGGAAAGGGGTGCAAGCGGCGAGCGATTTCTATGAAGCAGTGAAGCGGGTAAGCCGGGGTGTCTCGTGGGAAGCGAGTCGCACTACGGTCCGATTATGACGCAAATTCTCTGCTGGCTGATCGACGCTGTGTCCAGAATGCTGGAGCCCGACGAACGCGAAGTCGTTCTCGGAGACGTCACCGAGTCCAGGCTGACCAGTAGCCGGGCCCTGCGCGACGTGCTTGGCTTAGTCATCCGGAGGCAGGCCATTTTGTGGGCTGGTTGGCGGCCCTGGCTGACGCTGCTAGCCCTGATCCTCCCACTCGGCATGCTGCTCTCCATCGTGTCGAGGAGCACATCCGATATCAGCGCCATCTACGTCTGGCTCTACGCCAACAACTGGGACTGGGCCCTGATGACGAATCCCGGCTTCTGGCGCTTGTTGGCCGAGACGATTGCCCTTCTCTCTCTGTGGTTGCTCACCCTGGTCTGCTTCTCGTGGAATGCGGGCTTTGTCCTCGGCGCATTTTCGCGCAGCATGCTGCAGATCAATGGCGTCCTGCTGTTTCTGATGCTCATGTTCGGAGAACTCATCGGAGCTCCGCGGTATTTTGCGTACTGTCAGGAGTATCTGCATCGCACCCTCGGGGTTCCCGCTCTGCCGGACTATAACGCCGCGGTTTTTGAGCTCACGTTTTATCGGGCGATGTTTCCGCTAATCGTGCAGGTCTTCTTGGTCGCACTCCCCGCACTGTGGGGAATGCGTCAGGGGACCGGAGTCGGCAGCGTCCGATTATCTTTTCGCGCGGTGATATGGTTCGCCGCAGTCGCAACTCTGGCTGCGATGTTTCTTCAGGAGAAGCGACTTTGGCTTTTCGTGAACAGAGACATCGCGAACGCTTACTTCCATCCGGGCCCTGGCATGGGTCGGGTCTTACGGCTGTTGCAGCTTATAGTGTTCTGGCCGGTTCTGTATTTAGCTTCGCATGTGATTGGGCGCCACCGGCACACGCGGCCCCTCCCGGTTTAGCCGCGGTCAAAAGGAGAAACGTATGCACGTCACTCTCACTCGAATCTATGTCCCAGCGACAATGCTGTTCCTTGCAATGGCTGGCGTCGGAATGGCGGTTGCTCAGAATAATGTCCGCGCCGCCGTGCAGCCCGCACCCGAGCGCAAGGCCGCGCCCGAGTTTCTTCTGAAAGACAGTTCCGGCAAGACGGTAAGCCTGAACGACTACCGCGGCAAAGTGGTTCTGCTTGATTTCTGGGCCACCTGGTGCCATGGATGCCAGGAAGAAATCCCGTGGTTCTCAGACTTCCACCGCAAGTACGCTGGGAAAGGTCTAGCCGTGGTCGGCGTTTCGCTGGATTCCGATGGTTGGAAAGTAGTCACGCCATTCCTCAAGACGGCCAAGGTCCCGTACCAAGTCGTGCTGGGTAACGATGCCATGGCAAAGACCTATGGCATCGAGAATATGCCAGACACTTTTCTCATCGATCGGCAGGGACGAATCGCCGCCGCTTACCCCGGCGAGGTGGATAAAGATAACGTGGAAGCTAACATCCGAACAGTGCTCTCGCAGCCTTAGAGGCGCCCCAAACCGTGATTGCTGACCGGAATCGTAGAAGTCACCCTCCCCTGATTCCCTTGGTAACCCGTTCGTACACTCCCTTTTGGTAACCCTTGGTAACCATGCGGTTCATGACTCCCCGACGTACAATTGGCCTTGTTGGGTCGGTCCATCTGCCGATATGTGACATGACCCTCGGGCGGCACCCGGGAACAGTTTCCCCGAACGTTCGACGGGCTCTGCATCAAGACTTTGTCTTGAACAACAGGTTCTGGAGTTCGTACTCTTATGGCATTGTTTGGTTTCAACAAGCAAAAGGTTCTGGCCAGTGCGGAGAAGTATGTCCAGCAGGGCAAACTGCAGAATGCCATTGCCGAGTACGAAAAAGTTCTCAAGAACGATGCCAAGGATCTGACCGTTACCAACACCGTCGGCGATCTTTACTCCCGCCTCGGCGAAACCGATAAAGCCACTGTATGTTTCAAGGCTGTAGGCGATGCCTATGCCAGCCAGGGTTTCACGGTCAAGGCCATCGCGATGTACAAGAAAATCTGCAAGCTCCAGCCTTCGCTCGAGGGCTTGTTGAAACTCGCGGAACTCTACAGTCAGCAGGGTCTGTTCAACGACGCCCGCGCGCAGTATCTGCAAGTCGCGGAAGAATTCCTGAAAGCCGGTCAGCTCGACAACGCAGTCCGCATCTTCCAGAAGATTGTGGAGATGGACCCGGAAAACAGCAGCATGCGGGTTCGCCTGGCGGAAGTCTATATTCGCTTGGGCAAGAAGAACGAAGCCTGGCAGATTTTCTCCGCCGCCGCCGAGAGCCTCCGCTCCAAGGGCTCGCTCAGCGGCGCTGAAGAAATTTTGCAGCGCATGCTGACCCTTGATCCGGGCAATGCGTATGCCTTGCTGATGCAGGGCAAGAACATGCTCGAGTCTGGCGACGCTGCCGGCGCCGTGGCCACGCTGCAAAAAGTTCCCGACATCGATTCCAATCCCGACGGTCTCAAGGATCTGCTCAAGGCGTACTTGCAGGCCGGACAACTCTCCGAAGCCGGCACCGCCGCCAACAAACTGCTGACCGTGCACAACGACTTGGCGGCGATCTCAAGCTTCGCCGACGCTCTCATGCAAGCCGGTCAATACGAGACGGCACTCCAGGTCTTCGACCAGCACGCGGAGCGTTTGCTCGCGGAGAACTCCGACAAGGTTCTCGAAAGTCTGCACACCATCATCGGGCACGTCCGCGATAATCCCGACTCTCTGCAGAAACTGCTCGACTTGTTCCACAAGGCCGGAGAGAACACGCACGTCAGCGAGGTCATCGAACTGTTGGCCCACGCCAGCGTGCAGGCGGGTGACCTGCCGCGCGCCCGCGATCTTTATCAGAAGCTGGCTACCGTCGAGCCGCAGAACCCCCTGCACATGCAGAATTACCAGCAGGTGGTCGGGCAGATCGGCGGCACCTCCGGCGGCAAGCTGATCACGCCTGAGGAAGCGGTCGTCCTTATCGACGATCTGGAAGCCACCGCGCCTTCAGTTCACCAGCACTACACCGACGAGATTTCATTGGCGGTCCGCTCCGCCCTCACCGACGCAGAACTGTTTATTTCTTACAACATGCCCGCCAAGGCCCTCGGGCCTCTGGTCGGAGTCTTACCGCTGGCGCCGAACGATCTGCGCCTCAATCAGCGCCTCGCCGCCCTGCACACCCGGGCGGGCCGTTTCGCCGAGGCTGCTATTTGCTGCCGCACGTTGCAAACCCTCTACTCCGACGCCGAGCATCCCGACGAAGCAACCCGCTACGGAGAGCTCGCCGAGCGTTATGAAGAGCGCTCTTCGCTGCCCACTGCGGGCGCGTCAGCGGAAGAGCCGCATATTTTCTTGGATGCTCCCGCGGCACCCCCCAAGTTTCAACAGCCCGAGAGCGACGTACCGGAATTTTCTGTCGACGAAGCTCCTACGGAAGAAGCAGCCGTCGAGGAAGCAGCGCCCGCAGCAGAAAAAGCCCCCGTTGCCCAAGCTTGGCCTGCTGCTGCCGCACCCGAGTTCGCTGTTGTCGATGAATCCGCCTCAGCATCAGACGAGGCAGCTGCTGGAACCGCTGAAATCGATCTCTCGTCCGAGTGGGATGACTCGCTGACCGTCGAGACCGACGCCCCCGCGGTGCAAGCGCCCGAAGCCGAAGCCGAGGTCGCCACCGCCAGTAGCGATCCTGGAGAATCCAGCAAAACCACCGAAACCATGGAGGAGATTCGTTTTTATCTCGCGCATAGCATGCCCGAGCAGGCGATGGCAGCCTTGGCGAAACTTCAGACTCTGACCGGCGATCAAGCCAAGATTGCTGAACTCCGAGCCGAAGTCGAAGCCGCCACGCAGCAGGCGGAAGAAGAGGCTGCCGTGGCCTCCGAGCCTGTGATGGAAGAGCTCACCGCCGACGACATTCCGACCATCGAAGTCGAGATCGATGAGACGCCGGTCCACGAAACTCCGGCTCCCATCGCCAAACCGGCAATCCTTAAGCCGGTAGTCGTTGAACCAGAAATTGAAGTTGAAGCGGCGGTGGTTGAGCCCGCAGTGGTTGAGCCCGAACTCGTCGAGCCCGAGCCGCCGGCTGCCGAAGAAATTCCGGTGGTTGCCGAAGCGCAGGTGCACGCCAAGCCGCAGCCTGCGGTTCACATTCGCGCAGCGAAGCCCGCGCCGAAGCCGGCGCAGGTGCCTCCGCCCGCGCCCGTACCCGAACCCGCTCAACCCGGCGTTCTGAACGAATTCGTTTCCGATCTCGAAACCTCGTTGGGCGACAGCTTCCTGCCCCGCCCAGTAGCCCAACCGGCCCCGTCTGCGCCCACCGCCCCCGTTTTGGGCGAGTTCGTTGCCGATATCGAAGCGTCTCTCGGCGAAGACTTCCTGAAAGCCGCGCCGGTCGTCACCCCGCAGGCGCCTGCTCCGGGTGCGGCCGCAAAGCCTGCGCCACAGGTTGCTGCTCCCGTCATCGCCCCAAGAGTGCTTCCACCCCTGGCCGCCAGCGCTGCCGCATCGGCCTCGGCTACGAACCACGTGGTGCCCGCTGCGCCGCAGAGTGTAACGGCCGCGCCGAGCGCACAGGCTTCAGTCGCCTGGCACGCGCCCGTCCAAGCTCCGCGGCCACAGCCGCCTGCCATCCCGGTTTCTCACGCACCCGCACCTCCCGTCGCAAAAGCTTCTCCGTTTGCCGAAGAAGCCGGTATCGACCTTGCGGAAATGTTTGGCGAACTCAAGCAGGATCTCGAAGCCGATGTGGCCTCCACCGACGAGGATCCCGAAACGCATTACAACCTCGGCATCGCCTTCCGCGAAATGGGCCTGCTCGACGAGGCCATTGGAGAGCTGCAAAAGGCCTGCCAGTCATTCGATCACGGGCGTCCGTTCCCCCAGATCATGCAGACCTACACCTGGCTGGCGCAGTGCTTCCTGGAAAAAGGCGTGCCCGAAGCCGCCGTCCGCTGGTATGAAAAGGCTCTCGCCGTTCCGACCATCGACGGCGAAACGCGTGTCGCGCTCCATTACGAACTCGCTGCCGCCTTCGAGACCGCCGGCGACAAAGCCTCTGCCCTCAAGCATTTCATGGACGTCTACGGCAGCAATATCGATTATCGCGATGTGGCCGAGCGCATTAAGGCCCTGAAGTCGTAGAATAGCCCGATGGCTTTTCTCCCCAATTTTTCTTACCCAGGGTGCAGCGCCTGCCGCCGTGCTGTTTCTTCGCGGCGCCGGAGCTGCCCCGCATGAGCGAGCCGACTCCGTTCTCCAGCGCTCCCAGGAACGCACCCACATCAACTCCGCAGCAGGCTGAGTCGAGCACTGCACTTCTCAATCCACCTCCCGAAGCCGAGGTTCGCCAGCCCCACGGCCCCCTACAAGTCTGGATGCACCGCATTTCTGTCTTTCTTTTCGTCTTAATCAGCGCCGTCGCGGGTGTGCTGCTCATCATTCTTCCGTGGACGCCCGAGTGGACCGACAATTACCTGCTGCTTTCCTTCCCCTCGCTGCGCTCGGTAGTTTCCAATGGCTTCTTCCGCGGCATTTGCAGCGGCCTGGGCCTGCTCGATATCTGGATCGGTTTCTGGGAGGCGCTCCACTACCACGAGCAGCAATAACGCTGAATCACGCTTCGAAAGGGCGCGGCTTCAGCCCCTGCGGCACACTGTTGGTGTCCTGATAACCTGCGATTCGGACCCTGAATTTTGAACGCGACACCCAATCTATGACTGACCACCTCAAGTCCGCGCCGGTTGCCTACCAGAACGAAGCCTTCCTCAGCAGTCCCGATGGCCGCATCCTCCGCATCCTGGCCGAATATCAGGAGCCCCTCGCCCGCTTCCGCCGCGAACAGATTCAGGACACCGTAGTCTTCTTCGGCTCAGCCCGATTTCAAGGACACAAGGACGCCACGAGCGCCCTCGCTGCCATTGAGAAGAATCGCGCCTCGACGACAGCCGCGCAGCTGGAAAAAGATCTGAAGCGCGCCCAAGCCGGAGTCGACATGGCCCGTTACTACGAGGAAGCTCGCCGCCTCGCGCACATGCTGACCAAGTGGTCGATCCAGATTCCCGCCCGCCGCCGCCGCTTCGTCGTCACGACCGGCGGAGGTCCCGGCATCATGGAAGCCGCCAACCTCGGCGCCCACGAAGCCGGAGGCAAGACCGTCGGCCTCAACATCCAACTGCCGTTCGAACAGAGCCCCAACCAGTACATCACTCCGGCGCTGAACTTTCAGTTCCACTATTTCTTCATGCGCAAATTCTGGTTCGCCTATCTCGCCAAAGCCCTGGTCATCTTCCCCGGCGGCTTCGGCACTATGGACGAACTATTCGAGATCCTCACCCTCGCGCAAACTGACAAGCTGGCCAAGAAAATCCTGGTCGTCATCTACGGCAGCGAATACTGGAACCGCATTCTAAACTTCCAGGCCTTCGCCGACGCGGGCACGATCTCTCCCGACGATGTCAACCAGTTCAAAATCGTCGACACCCCCGAAGACGCCTTCGAATATCTGCGCGACGGCCTCACGAAATATCACTTAGGCGGCGCACCCAAGAAAACAGGGGAAGTCCTGCCGGAGATCGCCAAGACCAGACCGTAGACGTCGAAACAGAAGACGCATGTGGGGACCGAACACCTACCTGGGAACAGAAGACTTATGTGGGGACAGCCGCGTTCGGCTGTCCGCCGGGCGCGGCCCGGGCTTTGTACACTGAGAATTATCAGCACGCGTTCGAGAGCTGAGAGCCCATGCCTCGCTGCCTTCTCTACTACATCACCGACCGCACCGCCTTCCCCGGCGACGAACCCGCCCGCCGTCGCTGCCTCCTCGAAAAAATCCGTGAGGCCGCGGTCGCCGGCATCGACTACATCCAGCTCCGCGAAAAGGATCTCCCCACGAGAGACTTGGAATCTTTGTCGAGAGACGCCATCCGGGTCCTGGCCGAACTCAGAACTACGAACCCAGAACTTAGAACCGCCCTCCTGATCAACTCTCGCACTGACGTCGCCCTGGCAGTCGGAGCCGACGGCGTCCACCTACGCTCAGATGACACGTCCCCGGAAGACGTAAGAAAAGTGTGGCAGCGCCACGACGAATGTGGCGCGGGCGCCCCCGCCCGCGCAAACTCACCACGACATCCCCTGATCGCAGTCTCCTGTCACTCCCCAGAAGAAGTAGTCCAGGCCGCAGCGGCAAACGCGACCTTCGCCGTCTTCGCCCCAGTCTTCGAAAAGAAAAACGCCACTCCCGCCGGCCTATCCCTGCTCCACGAAGCTAGCGCAGCAAACATCCCAGTCCTAGCTCTAGGCGGAATGAGCTTAACGAATGCCGCGTCCTGCCTCAAAGCCGGCGCAGCGGGCATCGCTGCCATCCGCCTCTTCCAAGACAACAACATTGCCGAAATCGTGCAGCATCTTCGTCTCAGCGCCTAACTCCGAGGGTGCCCCAGCCTAGCCGCGCCTTTTGCGGCTAGGGAGGGGATCTTGACTTCCTCGATCACTGCAAATTAGTTGGGGTTCTCTTACCCCGTCCACTTCGCCCCAGTCTTCAGAACTAACATCACCTTCGCAAGCCGCCGCTTTTTCGTCTCTTCCTGTTTCGCGCCGGAAATCGAATTCGCCATCTCCTTCTTATGCGTAAACGCCAGCCCATCCCAACGTTCCCGCGCGACCTTGCTTCTCGCCAACTCCTTCTTGAGTTCCGGCGGAGCCTCCACCGTCCGCTCCTCGACGTCACGCTCCATCACCACTTCGACCACAGCACCCGGCTGCACGCCTGCGCCCTGACACAGATTTTTGTTCACGGGCATCATGCGGCCTCTGCCCCAGGGCATAAGGGACGAGCGAAACGGAAACCCGTTGATCGTCCCGCGAATCGGCACACGCGCCCGCGTTCCGAACCACTCGATCACATCCACCGGCGGAGTGATCGCAGCCACCACCCCCGCCTCTTTCCCCTCGATCTTCGCCTGAAACCGCAGCTTCTTCCCACCATCTCAATCCTCCGCGCTGGTAAACTCTACCCCTGTAGAGAACCAGCGGCAACCGTATGCCCTTTACTCCAACCCAATCGGAGACTCCGGCTCAGGCAGTCCAACCGTCGCTGATCCCTATTCCCGCCGCCTGGTTCCTGATGGGTTCCAACGCCGGCCAGGACTGCGAGCGTCCCATCCATCGCGTCTGGGGCGACGCCTTCCTGCTGGCCGCCACGCAAGTCACGAACGCCGAATACTCGTGCTTCCTCACCGCCACCGGCACCGCGCCGCCGCCGTTCTGGCAAGATCCAAACTTCAACCATCCCCAACAACCCGTGACCGCCGTCTCCTGGCACGAAGCCGTCCACTACTGCGAATGGCTGAGCGAGCAAACCGCCCGCGCCTACCGCCTGCCTACCGAGGCCGAATGGGAGCGCACCGCCCGCGGCGGCCTCGAACAAAAAGCTTTCCCCTGGGGCGACGCCCCGCCGCAGTCTCTCCCCGACTACGCCATGCGCTGGCAGACCGGCCCCGAGCCAGTCGCCCGCTACGCCCCCAACGACTTCGGACTCTACGACATCTCCGACAATGTCCACGAATGGTGCAGCGATTGGTACGATCCCAACTACTACGCCGTCTCTCCGGAACGCAACCCGCGCGGCCCCGAACAAAGCGCGATGAAGCCGCCGCGCAAATGCTCTCGTGGCGGATCCTGGCGCCACCACATCAAAGTCGCCCGCTGCAGCGCGCGCTCCAGCATCCCGCCAGAATTCCAATACGCCGACTACGGCTTCCGCGTAGCCTGTAGTTCGTCGAATCCGTTGCACACAGATTAGGATCGTGGCAGCGTAGAAGAGCACGCTTCCGCGACCGCGTCGAGTATCGAATCTGGGAGAGCGGCGCTTCAGCCACGCGTAGGGTATCGAATGTGCACGAGCGGCGCTTCAGCGCCGCGTAAAGTCTCGAAGATGACCGGGCTTCTGCCCCGAGAGGCGAAAAACCAAATGTTCCGCCGCGACCTCCTAAACGACAAGCGCATCCTCATCACCGGTGGAGGTAGCGGCCTCGGCAAAGGCATGGCCCATCGCTTCCTCGAACTCGGAGCCACCGTCCACATCTGCGGCCGCCGCGAAGAAGTCCTGGAACAGACTGCAGCCGAGCTCTCCCCGAAAGGCGCAATCCATGCCATCCCTTGCGACGTGCGCAGCCTCGAAGCCGTCGAAGCCATGATCGATTCCATCTGGAGCGAAGCTCCACTCGACATCCTCGTCAACAACGCCGCCGGAAATTTCATCGCCCGCACCGAAGACCTCTCTCCCGGCGCCTGGAACTCTGTCATCGGCATCGTCCTGATGGGCACGCTCAACTGCACCATGGCCTGCGGACGCCGCTGGCTCCAGTCCTCACACCCGGGCACCGTCCTCAGCATCTCCGCCACGTACGCGCCCGTGGGCTCGGCCTATGTCGTCCCCTCCGCCGTCTCCAAAGCCGGAGTCGAAGCCCTCACCCGCAGCCTCGCCGTCGAATGGGGCAACCGTGGTATCCGCATGAACGCCATCGCCCCTGGCCCGATTCCCACGCAAGGCGCCTTCTCCCGCCTCCTCCCCCGCCCCGGCCTGGAAAAGATCGCGCTTGAGCGGAATCCGCAACACCGCTTCGGCACCGTCGAAGAACTCGCGAACCTGGCAGCTTTTCTGGTAAGCGACGGCTCCGCCTACATCAACGGCGAAGTCATCCGCATGGACGGTGGAGAATTCCTACAAGGCGCCGGAGAATTTAGCAGCTTGGGAAGGGTTCTCAAAGATGAAGACTGGCAGGCAATCAAGCCAAAGAAATCAGCCCCGAAGAATGGGTGAGCACGGAGAATTCCTCTGTGCGCTCCGCGTCCTCTGTGGGGAATTGTGTCCAGAACGTGAGGGTTTAGCGCTTCTCCTGCGATGGCATCACAATCGCCTTCAGCAGCAGGTTGACGATACTCAACACAATCGCCCCGATAAACGCCGCGATGAATCCCCGCACCCGAAATCCCGGCACCAGCGCCGACGCCAGCTCGAGCATCAGCGCGTTAATCACAAACCAGAACAAGCCCAAGGTCAGCAGAGTCAAAGGAAATGTCAGAATCTTAAGCAGAAAGCCGATCGTTGCATTGATGAACCCAATCGCCAGCGCCGCAATCAGCGCCGCCACCGCGCCGTTTACGTGAATGCCCGGCACCAGCTGCGCCATGATCCACACCGCCAGTGCGCTCAACACCCAGTTCAGCAGCATTCGCATCGCGATCTCTCCTTGTCAAACCCACTATAGGCCCCGTTTCGTTTCTTGTCATTCCGAACGCAGCCGGAGCGAACGCGACGGCAAGTGAGGAATCTGCTGTCGATCTGTCCTCCGGTCACACCATAAGAAAATTAACGCTTCATTCTCTATCCCACTCGCCCCATACGGTACACTCATCAATTCGACTTCAAGGAGGATTTCCCATGCCCGACCCCGCACTCAGCGGATCCGAATTCAAAAAGCAACTCCGCGCAGGACAGCCCAAGATGGGCCTGTTCCTCAACGCCCATAGCCCGACGGTCGCCGAGCAACTCGCGCACAGCGGATACGACTGGCTCCTGGTCGACACCCAGCACGGCCCCATGGGCTACGAAAAACTTTCCGCGATGCTCAGCGGCATCTCGAACGGCGGCGCGAAATCGCTAGTCCGTGTCGGCGGATACGCCGACCGCCCCGGCATTCAGCAAGCCCTCGACATGGGCGCTGATGGCGTCCTCATCCCCTACATCAACACCGCCGCCGAGGCCCGCGAGGCCATCAGTTGCGCCAAGTATCCCACGGTCGGCACGCGCTCCGTCTACTTCCCGCAGCGCAGCATGAACAAAGGCGGACTGCTCGGCTACGCCGGCAATTGGAACAACGAAGGCATCGTCGCGCTCCAGGTCGAAACCGCCTCCTGCATCGAGAACATCGCCGAGATCGCCGCCGTCCCCGGCGTCGACATCCTCTTCCTCGGCCAGAACGATCTCTGCATGTCGATGGGCCTGTACAACAAATACGAGTTCCCCCACATGTACACCTCACCCGAACTCGATGCCGCCACGAAGAGCTTGATCGAACACGCCCGCAAGAACAACGTAATTCTCGGCCTATTCCTGTTCGGCACCGCGCGCGTCGGCGAGTTCCTCGAAAAAGGATTCACCTTCATCAGCATCGGCAACGACCTCCACCACGTCCTCACCCAAGCCGGCGCCTTCGTGAACGACATGGAGAACATCGCAAAAGAGAAGGGCAAATCCTGGAAGCGCCGCTCCACCGCATTGTTCTAAGAAGAATCTAGAGGGCGCCCCATCCTAACGTCGAGCCTTTTGCGACGTTAGGATGGGGATTTTGACGTAGCCTCCACCTTGTCCTCGTGGTTAACTTCTTTCGATCAATCTCCATCCCCCGAAGTGCTCATGAATTAAGATTACAACTCGGACATCCCCTCAGTGCTCCTCACCGATATCGAAACCCGGGTCCTCGGCTCCCTGATCGAAAAAGACATCACCACACCCGACTACTACCCGCTCTCGCTCAACGCCCTGGTCAACGCCTGCAACCAGAAAAATAATCGCGACCCAGTGATGACTCTGGACGAATCCACGGTTCGCGATGCCCTGAACACGCTGCAAGAAAAACGCCTCGCCGGCCCGGCCAGCGGCGCCGATAGCCGCGTCACAAAGTTCGAACACCGCCTGCAGGAAGTCTTCAACTTCGACCGCCGCGAAATCGCCGTCGTCTGCGTGCTCCTTCTTCGCGGCCCGCAAACCCCCGGCGAACTTCGCAGCCGCACCGACCGCATGTACCACTTCGAAGCGCTGGAAGACGTCGTCTCAACCCTGGATCGGCTGGCCCAACGCGAACCGCCGCTAGCTCGAGGTCTCCCGCGCCAGCCCGGCACCAAAGAATCGCGCTACGCCCACCTCTTCTCAGGCGAACCGCCTATGTCGGCTGCCGCAGAGGATGCGAATGTCGGGCGGCGGGCAGATGTGAATGGGTCGCGGGCACCCTCGCCCGCCGCAGCAGACTCCACAGCCGACCGTCTCACGGCACTCGAAGAAGAAGTCTCCCGCCTGCGCCGTGAACTCTTCGAAGTCCAGCAACAACTCAACACGTTCCGGAGACAATTCGAATGACTACCCCCATCATGATCGAAGAATACGACCCCCAGTGGCCCCAGCAATTCGACGCAATTCGCTCGCGAATCGCCCCAGTCTTAGCCACTTTCGCGAGCGCGATCGAACACGTCGGCAGCACCGCGGTTCCCGGACTCGCCGCCAAGCCCATCATCGATATCGATGTCCTCCTGAAATCTACCGAACACCTTCCCGAGGTCATCGCCAAATTGAAGGCCGTCGGCTATGTGCATGAGGGAACCCTCGGCGTTCCCGGCCGAGACGCCTTCAAGGCTCCGGGACACGACATCCAACACCATCTTTACGTCTGCTCAACACCCGATACGGAGTTTTTCCGCCACGTCGCCTTTCGCAACTACCTGCGCGCGCACCCCAGAGGTGCCGAAGACTACGCCCGACTGAAACGCAGCCTCGCCGGGAAATTTTCCGTCGATCGCGAGACCTACACCCACGCCAAAACCGATTTTATACAGGAGATCCTGCGGCGTGCGGATCTCGACAGCACGGAACATTCGCCGCGCGCCACGCGTACCATAAGTTAGAAGGAGGTCCCCGCCATGTTTACATTCCTGCTTTGGTGCCTTCTGTTTGTACTTTGCTGGCCTCTCGCGCTCCTGGCCCTGATTGCGTATCCGTTGGTTTGGCTTCTGCTGCTCCCGTTCCGCATTGTCGGCGTCGCCGTTCACGGGATCCTTGAGGTGATCTATCTGGCCATCACGCTCCCCTTCCGCCTGCTGGCCGCCCCATTCCGCATCTAAACAATCTGTCAACTCAGGTTTTGTCATTCTGAGCGAGGATTGGTCTTTGCGCGCCAAGCGCAAGGACCAACCGCAGTCGAAGGATCCCTACCCCCGGAACAAATTTCAGAACAACCAGACCTTTCCCCTCCCCCGGCCCTTGGTGTAGCCTCATAACAATGCCATCACCCAGAACCCGCTGAGGTCCAGACTTCCTCTGCGTCCTCAGTGTCCTCTGTGGTTGAACTCATAGGAGGACCTTATGCGTCGACGCGAATTCCTCATTCGCTCCGCCACCACCGCAGGCGCCGCCTGGCTCTCCTCGCGAGCAATCTTCCAAGCCATCGCCGAACAAACGCTCCCCGCAAAGTTCTCCGCCTTCGACACCGTCACTCTCGGCAGCACCGGTATCAAGACCAGCCGCCTCGCCATGGGCACCGGCACGGTCGGCTCCGGACATCACTCCGACCAAACCGACCTTGGTGTGAAAGGGCTCTCCGGTCTCCTGCTCAACGGATACGATCAGGGCCTCCGCTTCTTCGACGCCGCCGACTCCTACGGCAGCCATCCCCACGTCGCCGAAGCCCTCAAGCACGTGCCCCGCGACAAAGTCACCGTTCTCACCAAAACGTTCTCTCGCGATCCCGCCGGCGCCCGCGCCGATCTCGACCGATTCCGCCGCGAACTCGGCACCGACTATCTCGACATCTGCCTGATGCACTGCGTCACCGAAGCCGACTGGACCGACCGCTTCCGCGGTGTCATGGACGTGCTCTCCGAAGCCAAAGAGAAGGGCGTTATCCGCACCCACGGCTGCTCCTGCCACACCATCGAAGCTTTGCGTGCTGCAGCGAATTCCCCGTGGGTCGAAATTGATCTCGCCCGCATCAATCCCGTCGGCGCCTTCATGGACGCCGATCCCGCAACCGTCGTGAGTGTCCTGAAAGAAATGAAGACCTCCGGCAAGGCAATCGTAGGAATGAAAATTCTCGGCCAGGGCAAACTCCGCAACCGTCAGGACGAAGCCATCAAATACGCCCTGTCGCTTGGCATCCTCGACGCCTTCACCATCGGCGCCGAAAGCAAGCAAGAACAGAACGACCTGATCCGGCGAATCGCCACCGCGTGAGAAAACGTGAGGGTCCCATCCTGGCCGCGCCTTTTGCGGCTAGGGTGGGGATTTTGACTCTCTTGGGATTTCTGTTTTTTCAGCGAAGTGCGATAAGCAGACCAGGAGGCAGCTTCCTGCGGAACAAACATCGCTCACGAAGTCCTTCGTGATCTTTCGTGTCCTTCGTGGTTGACGATCTTGCTCTCCCAACCCACCTAACTCTCCATCACTTTCAACCCCGGACTCACGATCAAGCGCGCCTCTGTCGCCCGCTGCACATCCTCCGCCGTCAAGCGTGGCGCCACTTCCTCCAGCACCAACCCATCCTTCGTCACGCGAATATACGCCATCTCGGTCGCAATCGTATCGACGACATTCACTCCAGTCAGCGGCAGCGTGCACTTCTTCAAAATCTTCGGAGCCCCGTCGCGCGTCGTATGCTCCATCGCCACCACCACGCGTCGCGCCCCCGCTACCAAATCCATCGCACCGCCCATCCCCTTCACCATCTTCCCCGGGATCATCCAGTTCGCAATGCTCCCGGTCTCATCCACTTCCATCGCGCCCAGCACGCTCAAATCAATATGCCCGCCGCGAATCATCGCAAACGAATCGGCGCTCGAAAAATAGGAAGTCCCCGGCATCTCGCTTACAGTCTCTTTGCCAGCGTTAATCAGATCCGGATCCTCAGCCCCCTCCACCGGATAAGGCCCAATCCCCAGCATCCCATTCTCCGACTGGAGCGTGACCTCCATCCCATCTGGAACATAATTCGCGATCAGTGTAGGCATCCCAATCCCCAAGTTCACGTAGAACCCATCACGCAGTTCGCGCGCAATCCGCTTCACAATCCGCTCCCGCTTATCGACATCTTTACCAAGCTGATTCATAATTGGGTCCGTCAAATAAACTTTGTCATCCTGAGCGAAGGTTTTGCTTCGCGATAGCGTAGCAAAACCGCAGTCGAAGAATCCCTACCCGCTAACGATGCGTAACCACCGCTATAGGGGATTTTCGGGCCGCCTAAACACCCACCTTCCTCACCGTCTTCCGCTCAATCCTCCGCTCGTACAACTCCCCCGGAAAAATCCTTTTCACATAAATCGAAGGCGTATGAACCGCATCCCCATCCAACTCCCCCACCTCCACCAGATGCTCCACCTCAGCAATCGTAATCTTCGCCGCCGTCGCCATCATGGGATTAAAATTCCGTGCCGTCTTCCGGTAAATCAGATTCCCCTCGCGGTCGCCCTTCCAGGCTTTCACGAACGCAAAGTCGGCCTTCAGCCCGCGTTCCATCACGTATGTGCGTCCATCAAACTCCCGCGTCTCTTTGCCCTCAGCGATAACCGTCCCCACGCCGGTCGGTGTATAAAACGCAGGGATCCCCGCGCCCCCCGCGCGAATCCGTTCCGAAAATGTCCCCTGCGGCACCAGGTCAAGCCGGATCGTTCCCTTCAGCACCATCTCTTCCAGCAGCCGGTTCTCGCCCACATACGATCCAATGTGATGCACGATCTGCCCCGCCGCCAGCAACAATCCATTTCCCACGCCGTCCACGCCAACGTTGTTGCTGATCGTCCGCAGATTCTTTGCACCCTTGCGCACCAGCGCCCGAATCAAATTCTCCGGCATCCCACACAAGCCGAATCCTCCGATCATGATGGTCGCCCCATCAAACACGTCGCGGATGGCCTCATCCGCATTGGCCACAACTTTATTCATAGCGTCCGCATTCTAACTGAAGCAATTGTGGATTGTTGATTTCTGATTGTTGATTTGCAATCTCATTACCCTCGGTTTTGAATCAGCAATCAGCAATCAACAATTGCGTTTCTTCACTGGACTCTTTCTCAGCTGATGCGCCTGCTCAAACTCCTCCGCCAGTTGCCGCGACGCCAGATTCTCCCGGATATGCGCCAGCCGCTGCTCCACCTTCCACAGCGCCTTCTCCAGATTTCCCTTGTTGCTGATCGCAATATCCCGCCACATCGAGTACGGACTCGCCGAAATCCGCGTCATCTCCTGCAACGCGCGCCCACCCGCCGGCAGCAGCGGAGCCTCGTCTCCAAACTCCTCCACCAGCGCCGCTGCCAGCGCCGTAGAAATCATCTGCGGAACATGGCTGATCCACGCGCACAGCCGGTCATGCTCCTCCGCCGGCAGCAGTGCAATCCGCGACCCGATCGCGTCGATCCACCCTGCAAACTCCGAGCACAACCCTTCATTCAAATTCTGCCCCGGCAGCGGCGTCAGAAACCACACTGCCTTGTGAAACAAATCCGCATCCGCATAATCCACTCCACTCATTTCTTTTCCCGCCATCGGATGCCCCGCCAGAAACCGCTTCCCCGCACTCTTCCCAAACACCTTCGCCGCGCGCTCGACAACCGCAGTCTTCGTGCTGCCAACATCGGTAAGCAGAGCCTTCGCGGGAAGCGAAGGTCCGATGCGCTCAATCAGATCCACAATCGCCAGCACCGGAGTCGCCAGCACAACGACCTGGCTCCCATGTACCGCATCCCCGGGATTCACCATCCCGACGTCGATCGCCCCGCGCATACGTGCGCGTTCCAGTGTTCCCTCGCGATCGCAACCGACAATCCGTCCCGCAAACTTCTTCTTCCGCAGCGCAAGCCCCAGCGACCCGCCAATCAAGCCGGTGCCAATAATCGTGATTTGGCGAATCGCCATAGCAAAAATTGTTGATTGGTGGTTTTTGATTGGCTGATTGAAAAATCCTAGCCCGAGGCATTTGGTTTTCAATCAGCAATTAAAAATCAAAAATCAACAGTTCCCTCAGCCGTGACCCTATCCAATCTTCCGTCCCACAGCCGGCGCAATCATGCGCAACTCATCCATCAGCTTCGCGAACTGCTCCGGAAACAGCGACTGCGCTCCGTCCGACCAAGCCGTGTTCGGATCGCAATGCACTTCAATCAGCAGAGCATCCGCTCCCGCCGCCACCGACGCCCGCGCCATCGGCGCCACCTTATCCCGCCGGCCAGTCCCGTGCGAAGGATCTGCCGTCATGGGCAAATGCGAAAGCTTGTGAATAATCGGAATCGCCGAAATATCCATCGTGTTTCGCGTATAGGTCTCAAACGTCCGGATCCCGCGCTCGCACAGAATCACATCGTAATTTCCGCCCGCCATAATGTATTCCGCCGATAGCAGCAGTTCTTCCAGCGTCGCCGCGATCCCGCGCTTCAGCAGCACCGGCTTCCGCACCTTCCCCAACTCGCGCAGCAGATTAAAGTTCTGCATGTTGCGCGCTCCCACCTGCAGGATGTCCACGTAAGGCAGCATCATCGGGATCTGCGAAATCTCCATGACCTCGCTGATCACCAGCAGGTTGAACGTCTCGCCCGCCTCCCGCAGCAGTTTAAGCGCATCTTCCCCATGCCCCTGAAACGAATACGGAGAACTCCGCGGCTTAAACGCGCCGCCCCGCAGCACTTTCGCGCCAGCCTTCGCAACCGCCTGGGCCGTAGAAAAGATCTGCTCGCGCGTTTCCACGGAACACGGCCCCGCCATCACGACCACTTCGTTCCCGCCAACATCAATCCCATTGGCCAGCTTGACGATCGTCCCCTCCGGACGAAAACTTCGCCCTGCCAGTTTGTAAGGCGAGCTTATGCGATGGACTTCTTGCACCCCCGGCAACAACTCCAGGATGCGGATATCAAAATCAATCCCCGACCCAACGGCCCCGAGCACGGTCATCCGCGCCCCTGTCGAGCGGTGCACTTCAAACCCCATCTTCACCAGGTGCTCAATTACCTGCTGAATCAGCCCCTCATCCGCGCCTTCCTGCATCGCCACAATCATAAAAACCAGCTCCTAGCGATTCGCTCTTAGCTCCGAGTGCCCCACTTCTCGCGCGCCCTTTGCGCGAGAAGTGGGGATGTTGATTTTCCTTCAACCTTCGTCATTCCAAGCGCAAGCGGGGAGTCCGCTGTTGCTAGCTCCACAGGCGCGTCAGCCCAACGGCGATTGGTTTAGCGAAAGGCTAAAAGCTAATAGCTAAGAGCTGCTTCAATCATTAACGTCCGAATCCAACTCCGTCTCACCCTCGACCGCGCCGCTCTTCGGGACAATCTCTTCCTTCTGCACATTCCGCATCACGTCGATAATGCGCTCGTAAATCCGCACCAAATCCCGCCCCGCCAGCGGCCCTCGATTCACCGCCTGCACATTCTCAAACACAACCCGCTCCCGGTCGGGTTCATAAATTGGCAGAGAAGTATCACGCTTGAGCTTCCCAATCTCCACCGCAGCCCGAGCCCGTTCGCTGATCAGCTCCACCAGCTTCTCGTCCAGCTCATCGATTTTCTTCCGCCAATCCTCGATGTCCATAAAGGCCTAGCACATCCCCGCTCTGGGTGCCCCAGTTCTCGCGTCCTTTGCGAGACGTGGGGATTTTGACTTTCTGCCGGGTGCCTAGCCGCGCTCTTTGCGGCTAGGGTTGGAATTCCGGACCCCGGCCGATCTACATCACCGCACCGTAGACAGGACCTGAGGGCTCACAGCGCTCAGCTTCCTCACAAATTCCCCCACGGCCGCAGCCTCCCGCCCCCGATTCCGCTCAATCGTCTCGACAATCGCACTCCCGACAACAACCGCGTCAGCGAACGAACCCACCTCCGCAAACTGTTCCGCAGTAGAAATCCCAAATCCCAACGCCACCGGCAACTTAGTCACGCGCCGCAACCGTTTCACCAACTTCTGCGCATCCGTCGCCAGCTCCTGCCGCGCTCCCGTCACTCCTGTTCGCGACACCGCATAAACGAATCCCCGCGAAGCCTCCGCAATCCGCTTCAATCGCTCATCCGGACTCGTCGGCGCCGCCAGAAATACCGGCGACAGATCATGCCCCCGCATCGCCAGCAAATAGTCCCCCGCCTCTTCCACCGGCAGATCCGTAACCAGCGCGCCGTCCACGCCCGCAGCCCGCGCCACCTTGCAAAACTTCTCCATCCCCATCCGCAAAATCGGATTCAGATAAGAAAAAATGATGATCCCGGTCGACTGCGCATGCTCCCGCACCTCCGCCGCCAGCGTCAGCACCTGCGCCAGCGACGTCCCGTGCTTCAGCGCCCGCTCGCTGGCCCGCTGAATCACCGGCCCATCCGCCACAGGATCGCTGAACGGCACCCCCAACTCAATCACATCGGCCCCAGCCTCAATAGCCGCGAGAACAATCTCCCGCGTACTCGCGAGATCGGGATCCCCACAAGTCACATAAACCACCAGCGCTGGCTTCTTATGAAAAGTAAGAGGCATGAAGACTCTGTTTTCCTGCGTGTACCTTAGTGTCCTTGGTGGTAGAAGATCTTGGTTCTAATCCAGCTTCAGATTTTCCCGCATAATCCCAATATCCTTATCCCCGCGCCCGGACACATTCACAATCACAATCTCCGATTTCTTCATCTTAGGGGCGCGTTTCACGACCTCAGCCACCGCATGTGCCGACTCCAGCGCCGGAATAATCCCCTCCGTCCGCGCCAAAAGCGTAGTAGCCGCCAAAGCCTCCGCGTCTGAAGCCGGCACATACTCCGCCCGCCCCGCATCCCGCAACGCCGCGTGCTCCGGCCCGATTGACGGATAGTCCAGACCCGCCGACACCGAATGCGTCAGCGCAATCTGCCCACCCGAATCCTGCAGCACGTACGAATAAGTCCCCTGCAGCACTCCCGGCGATCCTCCCCGAAACCGCGCCGCATGATCGCCCAGCTTTTCGCCGCGCCCCCCGGCCTCCACTCCAATCAAATGGACTTTCTTGTGGTTCAGAAAATCGTAGAAAATCCCAATCGAATTCGATCCCCCGCCCACGCAAGCGATAATCGCCGCCGGCAACTTCCCCTCAGCCTTCAGAATTTGCGCTCGCGCCTCGCGTCCAATCACCCGATGAAAATCCCGCACCATCGTCGGGTACGGATGCGCTCCCAACACGCTCCCCAACAAATAATGTGTAGTCCGCACATTGGTGACCCAGTCGCGCATCGCTTCGTTGATCGCATCCTTCAAAGTGCGAGATCCCGACGACACCCCGCGCACTTCCGCTCCCAACAACCGCATGCGGAACACATTCAACTCCTGCCGCCGCATGTCCTCGGTCCCCATGTATACGACGCACTCAAACCCCAGCAGCGCACAGACAGTCGCGGTCGCCACTCCATGCTGCCCCGCCCCAGTCTCGGCGATCACACGATGCTTCCCCATTCGCTCCACAAGCAGCCCCTGTCCCAGGCAGTTGTTGATCTTGTGCGCACCCGTGTGCAGCAGATCCTCGCGCTTCAAATAAATCTTCGCCCCACCCAATTTCTCGGTGAGCCGCCGCGCCAAAAACAACGGCGTAGGACGCCCCGCATAGGTCCGCAGCAACTCCTCCAGCCGCGCCTGAAATTTCTTGTCGCGCTTCGCCGTCTGATACTCGCGCTCCAGTTCCTCCAGCGCCGCCATCAACGTCTCAGGCACATATCTCCCGCCATAAACCCCAAACCTTCCGGGCTCGTTCACGCGAGCAGCGACGCGCGAAGAAGAACCCCGAGGGTGCCCCGTTCTAAACGTCGCGGCTTTGGCGACGTTTAGAGCGGGGACTTTGACTTTAGTACTCCGTGCAACCGTAGCCATCCCCTAACCAACCTTCCGATCCATCTCACGAACAGCTTTCACAAACGCCCGCAGCTTCTCCGGATCCTTCCGGCCAGGCGCAGCCTCGACACCCGAGACCACATCTACTCCCCAAGGCTGAAGAATCTCGATCGCCTCGGCGACATTCGCGCTCGTCAGCCCGCCGGCGGCGATCACCTTCCCTATTGTTCGAATGTCATCCAGAACTGGAACGGCGCCTTTCCAATCAAACGGTTCGCCGGTCCCACCGTGTTTCGCAGATGACCCAGAATCCACGAGGAACGCTCGGACCGATTGCGGATGCCACATCATTGCCCAGCCCTGCGGGTTCGGTCGGTACATTGAAATCGCAGCCAGGACTCTCGCGTTTGGGTGCCGTTCGACGATCAGATCCGCGACATGGGGATCCTCGTTGTCGCCGTGCATCTGAACTGTCGCTATCCCCGTCCGGTCAGCCACCGCACAGATGAAGTCCGCCTGCTCATTCACAAACACTCCCACCTTCTCCACTCCTTCTGGCAACTTCTCCACAATCTTCCGCGCCGTCTCCACCGTCACGCACCGCGAACTCTTCTCATAAAACACAAACCCCACCGCATCCGCCCCCGCCTCGACCGCCACGAGCGCGTCCTCCAGATTCGTCATCCCGCAAATCTTCACCCAAGTCATTGTTTACTTTGTCACCGGGCTAACTTTGTCATCCTGAGCGAGGATTTTGCTTCGCGATCAGCGAAGCAAAACCGCAGTCGAAGGACCTCGTGCTCGCACGTATCACCCGAGTCCCAAACAGGAGTTCTCTGCACGAACCAATCCACTCTAGCGCCCACTGGGTACTGAGTACCGAGAACTGGGTCCCAACAATCCCCGCAACGCCTCCCCCGGTGACGCCGCCCGCATCAGCGACTCGCCCACCAGAAACGCGTCATACCCCGCCGCTCGCAACCGAGCCACATCCTCCGCGGTATGAATCCCGCTCTCCGCCACTCGCACCACCTCAGCAGGGAACCGCTCTGCCAACCCAAAGGCCGTCTCCAGATCCACCTTGAACGTCCGCAGATCCCGCGTATTCACTCCAATCAAATCAAACCCCGCATCCAGCGCCCGCTGCAGTTCGTCGTTATCATGTATTTCACACAGGACGTCCAGCCCCTGCCGCCGCGCCCCCGCCGCAAGCGTACTCAATTCCTGAGCCGACAGCGCCGCCACAATCAACAGCACCGCATCCGCAAAATTCGCCCGCGCCTCCACCAACTGAAACTCATCGACGATGAAATCCTTGCGCAAGCAGGGAATCGCCACCGCCGCTGAGGCTTCTCGCAAATTCCCCAACGACCCTTGAAAGAACTCCTCATCGGTGAGCACCGACAAAGCCGCAGCTCCCGCCGCCTCCAACTCCCGCGCCAACTCCGCCGGGCGAAAATCCTCCCGAATCAATCCCTTCGACGGCGAAGCCCTTTTCAACTCCGCAATCACCGCCACACTCTCACCGCTTTTGGCCCGCAGTGCCCGCCGAAACCCGCGCGGCACATGCCGTTCCGCTTGCAGTTCGAGCTCGCGCAGGTCGGCTCCGCGCCGCGATTCCGCCACCCGCGCCCGCGTAGCCGCAACAATCCGCTCAAGAATGGCAGCCATACAGAATCTGTTGATTATAAGGGACTCACGCCGTAAGGCGCGAAAACAGGCCAGATCCTGAATCGCCGCTAGACTCACGGCCGGAACGAATACGTATACTTGATCACGAACTTGTTCTCATAGAACTGCGCTGGATTCGCCGCCGCCAGGCTCGCAAACTTCTGCCCCGCCGTGTAAATCACATACAAATCGCTGTCCGGACGGTAATTCCATCGCAACCGTATATTCGCACTCGCTGCCTGCGCGTCCGCCGTATTCATCTGCAGAATGGTCGACAGCGACAGGAACCGCGAGAACGCATAGTCGGTCTCCAGCGACCCAAACACCACGGAAAAATTGTCCGCCTGTGGCACGCTGCCCGCAGTCCCATTCGTCACCAGCAGGTGAAATCGATTCCACTGCTCGCTGAAAGCGAAGGCCAGCCGCTGGTTCGCGCGATACGTCGCCCGAATTCGCGCCTCATTGAGCGTCCCGTTGTAATACCCGCCGAATCTCTCATAGAAACTCACCGTCGCCTTCCGGTCCATCGCCGACCCGTAGGTGATCTGGTGCCGCGTCCAGTTATACACGCCGACTGGAATGTACAGGCTCTTATAGATATTGAACGGAGTACTCAGCCGCTGCGCGAACACGTCGACAATATCGTCATCACTGTAAGACCCGTCGTGAAACTCCGCGCGAAACGTCGCCTGCCATTCCTGTGTCTGGACCACGCCATGCGTGTCGGGCGCGTGCAAAATGAAGCCCTCAAAATTCAATTCGCGCAATCGCGCTACCTGCGGTCGAGTCTTGAAATTCGCGTCTGCAAAATCGCAAACGCAATCCGCACGCTCCAAAAACCCAACCTGCGGATTGAAGTTCGGCCCAATCTTGCGATGCTCGGCAAACAGATCGAGCCAATTGGACTTATAAATCAGCCCGGCCCCCAGGCTGGTCTGCCCTCCCTGGCAGTCCGTGGGATTCAGGGCACACAACGTGTATCCAGGAGTCCGCGTCTGCGCCGCGAACCCGTTCAGAGCAAGATTCTTGAAGAGCACCAACTTCCCATCCACGCCCGCGGACTCGTTGTAATTCCCCGCCGGATTTCCGAATCGTTTATCAATCCCCATCGCGCCAATATAGGATCCATCTCTACCGATCGACCGCTTCACGCGCGCCACCGCATAATTCGCATAAGGATTCGGCCCGGACGACCTCGTATCCACATCCATCAGCCCCACTTCGAATCCGCCCAGCGAACCCGTCACCCGAGCCCCACCATTGATCGGAACTTCCTGCCCCGAGTTCGGATCAATTCCGATCTGCCGGCTGAAGAACAGCTGGTCTCCATTGTCGATGCTCATCGGAAACGAAAACACGCCCGCATTCTCCAGAAAGAATTGCCGCTTCTCCGGAAAGAACAGCGGATACGGAGTCAGGTTGAACTGCTGCACGTCCACGTCGCTGTCTGCGAAGTCGGTGTTCCCGGTCAAGTTCGCCACCAGGTTCGACCGAAGCCCCAGCTTCACATCAAGCCCCCCCGTATAGAGGGCGCTGGTTCCCGGCGTGAGCCCGCTGCCCTGCGCGCTGGCCGGCAGATGGCTGAATCCCGTCAGCCCGTAAGGCTTCACAATAAAAAGCCGCCCGCTCCCAATATCCGTAATACCGCCCAGTTCTCCAGCCTCACTGATCTTAGACACCCCAAACGACCGGCGCCACCCGCTCCACAAATCCTCTTCATTCTTGCGGCGAATAAACCGCTTGAAGTTAATCCCCCAGACTACATCGCTCGACTTCATGAAGTTCAACGTCGAGAATGGAATCTCCACCGTCGCGGTCCACCCCTCTTCGCCGATCCGCGCCTCCGAGGTCCACACCCCATCCCATCCCGAATCGCCGTCCTGCGTGCTGTCCATCTGCGGCACGTCGGTCAACAGCCCGTCCCGCTGCGTGCCCAGCGGATTCACCTGAAACACGTAAGCATTCCGCCGGTCCCGGCGCGAGTCGATTACGATCTCAAAGTAGTCGTCGAATTCCTGGCTTACATCCCGCCGCAGTTGCGTGGCAATTACTCCGTGTGGCGTCGCATCGTGGCATGCAATTCCGAAGTACACCTCGTTGCGCGTATACAGCACCCGCACTTCAGTCGATTCGGTTGCGCGCTGTCCTTCGTACGGCTCGCGTTGCCGGAAATCAGTAATAGGAGTGGCTAGCCGCCAGATCGGATCGTTAAGAGTGCCATCCATTCGCGGCGCGCGTTCCACGCGCACCGCCTTCGCCGAGCGGAGTCCACCTTCCGCCGGAACCTGCGCCCCCAATGGCTGATCCTGCGCCTGCCCGGGAGCTCCAATGAACAACAGAGCCAAACTCGTGGCGAGTCCGCCGACACTTCTCCGCCCAGCCTTCATCAACAGCGTTCCCCAAGCACTCCAAACACTGCTAACAAATCAATCTGAAGGATCTCTGAAATCGAACGAGTTTGTGAGGGTGCTCATCCCTTCTTGCACAGTTTGCGAGAGCGCCTGCCCTGAGCTTGTCGAAGGGGTGGGGACTTTACGTTCGATTGCGTCACTCCGGGGTGTCTCATTTCTCGCGCACTCTTTGCGCGAAAAGTGGGGATTTTGACGTTACCGAGGTTTACCAGAATCGCGCCTGCGAACTCACTTACAAATGTCCGCCAACTCCTTATACGGTTTCTTCGCGACCGGAGGATACGCAATCTTCCTCGCATCCATCCACTCCTCCAGCAGAGTCCCTCCATACTTCGACCCCGCATCCAGATCCCCTTGATACGCCGGATCACTCTCCGCCTCCTCCAGCGTCACCAGCGTGTATCCCTTCTTCTTCAGCAGATCCAATGCATCCGGCAAAATCGTGCTGCTGAATGCTCCTAGGTGCAGCAACAGCACGTGATTGATGTCGTGCCCGTACACCAGCCTCGCCATTGCCCGCCCCAAATCCAGATACTGCGACGCGATATCTAAATAACTCGACCGCAACCATGCAATCGAAGCCGCAGCGTTCTTCGCCTCGCACCGCGCATACGCGCTGTTCCACAAATAGTCTTCCCAATCCAGCGTCACCTGCGCCACCCGGTACTGACGCGCCTGCAGATAAGCCCGAACGTAATCGCCACCTTCTGCGCCGCACAGACGCTGCAAAAGAGAACTAAAGAAAAGAGAAAAAGGGACCTCCAACGCAAGGGTGACCCATGTCTCGCATCTTTTGCGAGACGTGGGGGTTTTGACTCTCGAATCGCGGATCTCATGCCCCCGCACTCTCAAACCCCACCGGCAGCATCGCCAGCACGCGCAAATCCATCACGGCGTGCACCACGATCGGAACCACCAGACTCCCCGTCATTACAAACATCCCCGCGAACACGAATCCAACTATCGCCGTTTGAACCCCGCCCGCCACTCCCTGGTACAAATGCCCAATCCCAAAGATCGCCGACGCGACCACCATCGCCCACGTCAAACTCAAATGAAACGGCAGCGTATGAAAATAGTGCAGCAGAAATCCTCGATACACGGTCTCCTCACACACGCCCGCTGTGATGCACACCAGCCACCACCATCTCCGCTCCTGAGGGCTCGACGGCAACAGAAACGGCAATTTCTTCGCGGCCTTTCCCGCCTTCGCTCGAATCTTCTCGCTCCCCAGCGCCAGCACTGCCGGCACCAGGATCACAATCAGCAGGCCTGCCGTCAGCCCCCGCCAGAAACAAGCCCGCCCGCGACCCGTATCGAGCCACGCGCCCTCTCCCGGCATCTTGTGAATCGTAAACACGGCCGCAAGCCCCACGGTCGGCGCCGCCACCAGCGCACACACCCATGAGGCCACCATGATCTTCCCGTAGAACCGGATCTTCTTCCCCGGATCCGCGCGCCTTCAGCCGCGGAATCTCATACCAATCCCACCACGGCGTCACGACCACGAGAAAAATCACCAGCACATGCTGCAAGATCATAGGAAACTCCACCACTCAGGGTGCCCAATGTCTCGCGTGGGGATTTTGACTTCAACCAGTTCGCACTACTCCATCCCCAGCGACGCCTTCACCGACTTCCCATACTCCCGCGCCCTCTCCAACACCGCCGCCTCGTCCACGGTAAGCAACTTCCGGTCCCGCATCACCACCCGCCCCCCAATCACGACCGTCTCCACATCGCTCCCCTTCAGCGAATAAGCAATCTGCGCATACACGTCATACATCGGCACTGCATTCGGCTCATCCAGACTGATCAGAATCAAGTCTGCCTTTTTCCCCGCCTGCAGCGACCCAATCTCTTTCTCCATGTGCAGCGCCCGGGCTCCATCAATCGTCGCCATTTCCACGACCGCTTTCGCATTCAGCGCCAGCGGATTCATCTTCGATATCTTCGCCAGCTTCGCCGCCAGATCGATCTCCTCCATCAAATCCAGATCGTTATTGCTACCCGCCGGACCATCCGTTCCCAGCCCCACCGCCACGCCCGCCGCCCGCATCTCCGCCACCGGAGACACTCCGCTCGCAATCATCATGTTGCTCGACGGATTATGCACGCACCCCACCTGCGCGCTCCGCCAGCAACTTCCAGTCCGCCGCATCCACAAAAATGCAGTGCGCCGCCACCAGGTCCGGCCCCAGCACTCCAATCTTCTCCAGATACTGCACCGGAGACATCCCATTCGCCTTCTCGCTGTCCTCCCACTCCTTCTTCATCTCCGACACGTGCATCAACAACGGCGCGTGATATTTCTTCGCCAGCGCCGCCGCATCCTGAATCGTCTTCTTCGAGCACGTATAAATCGAATGCGGAGCCGGAGCCGCATGAATCAGCGCATCCCCCTGCCACCGCTTCAGAAACTTCTCGGTATACGCCATCATCTCCGCGTTCGACTTATTATCCGGCGCAGGAAAATCAATGAACGTCTCCCCCAGCACCCCGCGCATTCCCGCCTCCTTGGTCTCCTCGGCAATGGCGTCCTCGAAGTAATACATGTCCGCAAACGTAGTCACGCCCGCCCGCATCTGCTCCGCCGCAGCCAGCCGCGTCCCCCACCGCACAAACTCCTCATTCACATTCTTGGCTTCCGCCGGAAAAATGTACTTGTACAACCAGTCGTTCAGAGTAACGTCATCATGCAGCCCGCGAAACAAAGTCATCGGCACATGCGTATGCCCATTGATGAACCCCGGCAGCACCAGGCGTCCACGCGCGTCGATCACCTGCGCGCCCTTGTATCGACTCTCGATCTCGGCCCGCGGCCCCACCGCAACAATCGAATCTCCCTGAACCGCAACACTCCCGTCGGGAACGATCGCTCGCGCCCCATCCATGGTCACGACAATCCCGCCGCTCACGATCAGATCCACATCCTGCCGAGCCTGTCCAAACATCGCGGCGCAAAGCGCACCCACAGTTGCGATCCACATCAAAAGTACTCTCAGTGTTTTCATTCTTCCGTGTTCTCCCAACTACTCTGAAGGGTGCTCCACTCTTCTCGCGCGTTCTTGGCGCGAGAAGTGGGGGATTTTGGCTCCGCTAGATCTCCTTCTTCTCGGCGCTCTCCAACTCCGTATCCAGCACAGGCTTGCTGCGAAACACGCTGAAAGACTTCACCTTGTTTAAAACGAATGTCGGAGCGCCCGCCATCGTCCCCGCTTTGATCCTGCCAAAATCTGCCCCCTCCACGTCCTCCAGCACAAAAGACGGCCGCGCATCAAGGTTGTAATGCGAGATCTCGATCCCATTCATCTCCACAAAGTTTACGTGCCGAATGAAGAATCCATGCGACGGAGTCACGCCAAACATGTTCGGCTCCGGATAATCCTTCTCTTTCTCCGGCAGCCGCCGTTCCGCATTCTCCTTCGTCCCGCCTCCCATGTGGGAGATGATGATGTCGCTGATCTTCACATACTCCATTGGATGTCCCGGAATTCCCGACAAGATCGAACAAATCCGTTCCGAACCACGCGCGTTCAGGCACGTAATATTGCTAAGAATGATTCGGCGAATCTGCCCCACCGAAGAGTCTTCTGGGCCGCGCATCCTGGCCCCAAGCCGAATGAAAATTGGTGCCCCGTACACATCCCGCATGGTAACGTTCGTCACGCTCACATCTTCAATCACCGCTCCATCCACCGACTCAATCGCCAGCCCGCAGCATCCATCCAATACGCAATTCGAAACCGTGATGTTCTTGAACCCGCCATTCGACTCCGTCCCAAACTTGATCCGCCCCCTGCGCGGGACTTTCTCGTCCTCGGCAAATCGTTTGAACGTCCCGTCGAGCAGCGCCCCTTCTTCGTAGCTGCCTGAGACCATGCAATTGCTGATCGTCACCATCTCGGTGGCGCGCGCATACCCCAGCGCAAACGAACTCTTCAGGCAGATCCCGTCATCCCACGGCGAATTCACGCTGCAATTTGAAATCCGCACATTCCGGCAGCAATCAACATCCATGCCGTCGCGATTCGTATCGATTTTCAGATTGTCGATCGTCAGGTTATCGACGCCCGTCGCCAGAATTCCAAAATGCCCGCCATGCAGAATCGAAAAATCCCGCAAGATCATGTTGCGGCAATTCTTCAGCGCAATTGCTTTGTTCGCCACGCCAGCGTGTTCCGCGACCGGCCCATCGCCCCACCCGCGACTCAACCCCTTGCCCCAGATCAGCCCCGGCCCGCATATCGAAACTCCATCCAGCCCCTCGCCCCAAATCAAGCTGTTATGCCAGTGGTTGTGCCCGTAATCCTGATAGGCCTCCCAAGGTTGGTTCGATTCCGCCAGATCGTAACCGCGCGAAGAATCAGCAGCCGGATCCGCCGCCACAATCGTAGCCCCCGAATCAACATAGATCGCAACCTTGCTTTTCAGGTGAATCGAATAGCACAAATAATTCCCCGCCCGAAAATAAACCGCTCCCCCGCCAGCCGATGCCGCCTCATCAATCGCCCGGTTGATCGCAGGCGTATCAATCGTCTTCCCGTCCCCCGTAGCGCCAAACGCTCGAACGTCATAGAACGCCGTCGCAGCACCTTGCTCCGGGTGCCCCATTTCTGCCGCGCCCTTTGCGGCAGAAGTGGGGATTTCTCCCGCCAGCGCCAATCCCGGCACAGCAAGCCCCGCGCCCTTCAGAAATCGACGCCTCGCATTCTTCTCAATTCGCATAGTGTTCTCTGGATGCCCCACCCTTCTCGCGCTCTTCGCGAGAGGGTGGGATTTTGACTTCCAATCTCGCGTGACTTAAGACCTCAGTGAGACCAACTCCGTTCTCTAATTGCCGGCCACCTTCTTCAAATAGACCCGAAAGAAATCCTCCGCATTCGAATCCAAACAAACCTGCGCATTCACCGCCCCCGGTTCTTCCCGCGTGAACCCCTTCTCATCCACCCGAATATGCATCCCGGTCACCGGACACAACTCCGGCCGCAGCACAAACATCAATCGTCATCGGATCAAACAACGTCGGCGTCTCCTGCCCCCACAAGTGATAAAGCAGCGCCAACTGATCCGTCACGGCTGTGTCCTGGCTGAACAAAAACGCCCGCTTCACCTCATCCATTTTCAACTGAGTAGAATCCAGCGGCATCACAAACAGCGGCACGCCCGCCGCAAACAACTTCTGCGCCGACGCCATATCATTCAAAATATTCCACTCGGGCATCGGAGGCACCGGCGCCGTATACCCCAAGTCCCCATACCCGCGCCGCACCGACCCGCCCATCAGCACCACGCGCTTCAACTTCCGAAACGTCGCCGCATCCTTATCGATCGCCGCCCCCACGTTCATCAGCGGACCAATCGCAACCAGAGTGATCTCCCCCGGATACTTCCGAATCTGCTCCAGCAAAAACTCGACCGCATCGCCATGCGATCTCTTCGCAAAGCGTCCGTCCCCATATTTTCGCTGCGACATCGGATTCTTCGTCGCCGTCGCCTTCCCCATCAGCACCGGAATCTCCCCGCGCCCCACCTCGCCCAAAAAACGGTCCGTAATCTTCGCCCGCGCCTCGGTATCCCCAAATGTAGTCATGACTCCCAACACCTGCAGCTCAGGACTCTTCACCGCGAGAGCCAGCGCGAACGCATCATCCACATCATCGCCAATATCAGTATCAATAATGATCTTCTCCGGCGCGCGAGCCGCCCCCTGCGCCCATCCCACCACGCACCCAGCCAGTATCAAGACCAAACAAGAGACACATCCTCGGCTGGCTCGACTCATCGTCTCTCCTTCGCTCTCCAGGGTGCCCCATACTAACGTCGCGAATTTTGCGACGTTAGTGTGGGGATTTTGGCTTTACCTCACAGCCCCGTGAAACTCCGACACAATCTGAATTTCCCCAACATATTCGCATTCAATTCCTGCAACGAATCCGCAGGAATCCAGTATTCGCGATGCACCGAGCTTCCCACAATATGCACATCGTACTTACACAGAAACTCCGACCGCACCTGAAATCGCAGCACATACCCTGCGAAACCCGCTGGCCCGAACCAGATCCGTCTCAGCCTGCCCAACCGGCGGGTACAGCGTCGTCGATTGCACTATCACCGCCCAAGGATACTAGCTCACTCAACACGAATGGCTTCGCGCGAATATCGATGCCTTTCGCGGTCTTTGAAACTTAAAACCCTGAAACGTTGAAACCTTACCTTTCCCGCGTGTTGCCCCACCCACATCGTGTCCTGCACCCCACGCGGCTTTCAGGCCCTCACGACTCTAACTCCTGCCAAATCAATGCCCTCTCACTTGGCTCACCCCGTGCAATTCTCATAGCGCCGCGAGTCGGCAGGAGGCAACCACAATGACCCGCATCAACGCTATTCGCAACACCGCAGAAACCCATTCCGTAGCCTGGGGCACAAAGACCAGCGCGCTCGTTTTCGGCGCCATCCTGATCATCTGCTCCGTAACCGTCGGCTGTTCCAGCGACAAAGCGCAACCCGTTAGCTCCAACAACCAGATTCCTGTGACGCAGTCCCCGAGCCCGGTTCAGTCCGCGCCTGTCGTGCAGGCCACGACCACTCCGGCTCCAAAGAAAATCGTACGCAAGAAGCCCGCAACCGTGAACTATGCCGACAAGACCTACGGCGTGACCTTCGAATATCCGCGCCGCTACGCCATTGAAACCGGCAATGCCGCCACCGAACTGCTCGCGGAGAATCCGATCGCGATGAACTTCGTGCAGCCCGGCGGAGTAGCCCTCGCGGCGGTTGAGTTGCCCGAGACGAGCTACGCCAATACGGATTTCTCGTCCGCATTCTTCAACGTGAGCGTCAACAAGAACCTCACCGCCGATCAATGCACTGAGTTCGCTGTGCCGCAGCCCAGGCAGGTAGCACAGACGGAGCTGGCGCCCACGTCGTCGGTGTCCTCAACCTCGACGTCCTCAACAGAAGTCGCGAAGCAGGACACGACGTCCGCTTCGAAGACGGACTCTCCGTCCGCTTCCGCACCAGCCGTATCGACTTCGGATTCGGCAAGCGTCGCGAAATCCTCGCCCGCACCGTCGACTGACTCATCGAACTCCAAGCTGATGCTTGGTGACTTCGAACTCCGAGCCACCGAAGCCGTCTCCGGAGAAGGCACGCGCCAGAGCGACTCCAAGTACTTCCATGTTTTTCAGAATGGATCCTGCTACGAGTTCGCGCTGAACGTCACCACGGTAGCGTCGGAAGATGGCCTGACCAAGCACGTCGACCGCGACAAGGTCTTCAACCGCCTCGAACAAATCCTGGCGACCGTGAAGATCACTCCGGTCCAAGCGCCGGAAGTCGCCACCGAAACTCCAACTCCCACGCCAGCCGCAACCCCGGCCCAGTAAACGCTCAGGGTGCCCCACCCTTCTCGCGCAATTTGCGAGAGGGTGGGGATTTTGATTGGAAGAGATTTTGACCGGCTAGATTTCGATCGAGAAGAGAAACAGGAGTCCGCAATGCCCGCACCACGCCCGTTCCTGGCAACCCACCTCGAGCTCCTGACCCGCGCCCTCCTCCTCTCCCTCCGCCTCGATCACGCTCTCATCGACTTCCTCGCCCTCACCGCCTTCGGAGCCGCCACCGTCTTGCTCGCAATCTTCGTCGTGGCCATCCGCGTCCCGCGCCGCCAATCCGCACTATCGATTCCGAGAATTCCCCAATAAAAAATTCCCCAAATCGGCCCAACGCGGACCGAGCACACTGAAGCCGAGCCCACACCCTGCCGATCAACTCTCCAGAGGACACCCACGCCCTGAACCCGATAGCCATCCTCCCCGGGACCAAAGCCGACTCAACGCCACACAAGGAAGCTCCAACCTGCGGCCGCATCTGTGAGGATTACGTGCGCGGGGCCCGGCTCCTCCAGTCCTCGCTGTCGAATTCTGCTCCGACCGCCTGCCCGAACTCTGGCCGAATACCAATCCAAGTCCGCCGCCGAATCCCTCTATTACCTCTACACCGGCCTTCAGAGTTTTTCTGATGGTCCCCACGACGACATCACCGCCGTAGTCTTAAAAGTCCTAGGCTAGTTGTGCGGAAGGAATCTCTGAATTCGCCTCAAGATTTGTCGCGGCCAGAATCTCAGTCAAGGTTGGATGAACATAGATCACTGTGGGAAAGACGAACGCGGAGCCGGGGCGCCCCCACTTCGGCGCGCGCGTTCTTGGCGCGAGAAGTGGGGATTTTGACTTCCCCCTGCGCTGCTCCTTACGTCTTGTTGATAACCACATGCGTCGCATTCTCCCCCGCGACAGTCCGCGCGACCGCAAATCCCAGCTGATGCAGATTGATCCCCTCAAACAAATTCTCCCCCTCGCCCAACAAAACCGGAGACACCGCCAGATGCATCTCGTCAATCAGCCCCGCACCCAGAAACTGCCGCAGCACCGACACCCCGCCGCCAATGCGCACGTCCTTCCCGCCAGCCGCCTCCTTCGCCCGCTTCAGCGCCGACTCGACTCCCTCGGTGACAAAGTAAAACGTCGTCGCGCCCTCCATCACCAGCGGTGCCCGCGCATGATGCGTCAGCACAAACACCGGCGTATGGTACGGAGGATTCGCCCCCCACCATCCTTTCCACGAATCGTCCTGCCACGCGCCCCGTACCGGCCCAAACATATTCCGTCCCAGGATCCACGCGCCCACATTCTCGAACGACTGCGCAGCCATTTGGTTGTCGACGCCCGTGCTCCCGCCGCTTTGCCCCTGCATCTTCTTGAAAATGTCAGTCGGAAAAAACCACCCATGCAACTCAGCCCCGCGCACTCCCAACGGATTTTGCAAATCCTGCCGAGGCCCAGCTCCAAACCCGTCAATCGAAATCGAAAACGCCGCAACCTTAACTTTGCTCATGGTGTCCCTCATAATCCAGACGTAGGACGGACGCATTTCGTCCGCCCCGCGAGGGGAAGCGAGCGCCCCCGGACGAATGCATCCGGGCTACGTAATTCTACTCAACCCGTGCCGGTGAATTCATCCCACGCCCTTAGATCGTCGACAATCTTCTACCGCGTGACCCCAGTCACTGAAGCTTTTGTCCCCCGCTCTTTATGCCCCAAGAGCAACTTCGGAACACCGCATCACCGTTCCAGGGAGAGACCAATCGTGAATCACATCTATTCCCGCAGAAATTTCCTTCACACCTCGGTGATCGCGGGGGCCGCTCTCGCTACCCAACGCCATCTCATCGCGTCGACGCCGACCGTCGCGTCCACCCTGCCCGCAAGGCCCGCCTTCCCGGTTGCGGACTACCACGTTCACCTGAGTCCCACACTCTCGATCGACCCAGCGCTTCAACTCGGCAAAGAGCGCGGAGTTCAGATCGGCATCGTCGAGCATCCCGGCCCCTGGCTACCCCCTCAACACTGGCGCCGACCTCAAGCAATGCATCGACGGCTTACGCAAGTATCCCGTGCGTATCGGCCTGGAACCGGTCTATCCCGGCTGGTCGAAAGCCTTCTCGAAAACTCTGCTGGATGAATTGGATTACGTCCTGATGGACGCGCTCACGCTGCCTCGCCCCGAGGGCGGCTGGCTGCCGATCTGGCAAATCGACACCACGGTCGACGACGAAGAGGCATTCATGACACGTTACATGCAGTGTATCGAGCAGGTGCTCACCACCGAGCCCATCGACATCTTCGCCTGGCCAACCTTCCTCCCGGTCCCCATCGCGCGCCCGTACAGCCAGCTCTGGACGCGGCGGCGCACCGGCCGCATCATCGACCTCGCGAAGGCCCGAAAGATTGCGATCGAGATCAATGAAGTGGCGCACGTCCCCGACGAAACCTTCATCACCCAGGCAAAACGAGCCTGCCTGAAATTCACCTTCGGCACCGAGTCACGCAACCAAAACGCCGCGCACTTCTACTACTGCTATCAGATGGCCCAGAAATGCCACCTGACCGAAGCCGACATGTTCGTCCCCACGAGAAACTAAGCAGTCGGTAAAGAGAAGTTGAGTCGCGTCCCGAAGGCAGTGCAGGGTGCCCCATCCCTTCGGCTTCGCTCCAGGGCACTTGGTACCTTCGTAATCCTCTCCTCGCGAATTCGCTAGGTACGAGCATGGACCCAGCAAATACTTCCAGTATGCGGAACTGTTCCATTTTCGCGACGCTGCTGTTCTGCGCCTTCGCCGCGAATTCGTATGCACAAAATCGCCTTTACTGGAGTGCTGCCGACAGCGAGACGATCCCTCTGGAGCCCGCCAGCCTCCACGCGGGCCGCGTCTACCATCCCGCTGTCGGGGGCGGCGGCATGCACGTGCAGATCGACTCCAGGTATCCGGTCACCGTGGCGATGGCCTGGGCCGACGAATGGAACGCGGCCATGCAGCCCGGAGCGCCTGCGAATTTCAGCTTCCTCTGCCTGAAGGAGCATGTCACCAGCACGATTTACGAGTGTCAGCTTCCCTCCGAACGCCCCATGATCATCACCTTCCGCGATGAGCGCAAACCGGAGAAGCCCGTCGTCTCCACCATTGGCGCCATCCTCGGACCGGGGGTGCGGCAGTTCATTTCCCCCAACGATCTTCACATCCAGTACTACAATTGCGTTCAGCCTGAGTTCCACTGGCGCCGTATCCTCGACGAAAAATACCAGATCACGCCGGCACCCAAGGTCTACAGTCTGATGACTCCAGACCACGACGGCCAGGAACTCAGCGTGAAGATCAAGTCGCCCATCCCTCTTACGATCGCCCTGCTCCCATCGCATCTTGCCGATCAGGTCAACGACAAGACCGTTACCCTCACCGACGCCCTCGACCAGACGGGCTGCAAGGAACGCGGCGTCCAGTCGATGAGCTTCAACTGCACTTTCAATGTCGCCAATGGTACGCAAACGCTGCTGATCCTCCCCGACATCGATTTTTCCGGCCACAAGAAAGCCACTGTCGAGGTCGAGACCGTGAAGTGCGTCGACCACTGCGACCTGCTGGATCCTGCGCCGAATCCGTGACTGCAAGATTCACTCGACGGTGCCCCTAAACGTCACGCAGTGTGCGACGTTTAGAGCGGGGATTTTCGACTTGATCTGAGCATCCTGAGCCGCATCTTTTGCGGCGAAGCGGGTTCGCATACCTCAAGTCTTCTCCCCAACTCCCGAGTCCAATCCGCACCCTCCGGCATCCAAGCGGAACATGGAGGTAAGTTTATGTATGTTGTACTGGGAGCAAGCGGCAATACCGGACATGTAGTGGCGACCAACCTTCTAGCCAGCGGGCAGAAAGTTCGTGTCGTCGGCAGAAACTCAGCCCATCTGCAACCTCTCACGACGAAAGGTGCCGAGGCGTTCATTGCCGATGTCACCGACGCCACCGCTCTCGCCAAAGCCTTCCACCAGGCGGACGCCGCCTACGTCATGATTCCACCCAATGTCACCAGTAGTGACCCGCTCGGCTATTCGAACCGTGTCAGCGACGCGATCGCCGTCGCTGTACAAAATGCTGGGACCAAAAATGTGGTTGCGCTTAGCAGCATCGGAGCCGAACAATCCAGCGGAACAGGACCCGTGGTGGGCCTTCACAATCTCGAACAAAAGCTCAACCAGATCATCGGCGCGAACGTTCTCTGTCTGCGCGCAGCCTACTTCATGGAAAACACTCTCCCCCAAGTGAACGCAATCCGCAAAATGGGTTACATGGTAGGACCTCTCCGCCCGGATCTAAAACTTCCCATGATCGCTACTCGCGACATCGGGACTGTGGCGGCGGACTCGCTGTTGCACCCTACCGTCCGCGGCAAACAAACCCATGAGCTGGTGGGACAGCGCGAGCTCACTTACACCGAATTCGCCGCAATTATTGGCAAGGCTATCGGCAAGCCGGACTTGAAATATATGCAATTGCCCGACGACCAGGTTCGCGGCGCCATGGTTCAAATGGGAATGTCGGAGCAATTTGCCCGGCTGCTCCTGGAGATGACGGCTGCACTTAACTCCGGACACATGCGCGCCCTCGAAGCTCGCACGCAACAGAACACCACGCCAACCACGTTTGAAATCTTCGCAGCCGATTCCTTCGCCCCCGCTTATCAACATCAAGCTGCAGCGTAAGCCGCTCGTGCAGGGGCGGACGCATTCCTCCGCCGGGTGCCCCATTCTAACGTCGCACATTTGCGACGCTAGAGTGGGGGGTGCTCCACCCTTCGTGGTTTCGAGGGGTGGGCACCAAGCAGCTTGCAGTAACGGCCTTTCCGTTGTCTGATCAGAGCAGCCTACGCCGCAATCTTCTTCCCAGTCTGTAGGTAATGATTGATCATCGTCTCCCAGTTTTGTATCTTGTCTTCAAACCACGGCTGCGTATAGTGCTCCGGGGCGCGATTGCATTCCAGCGACAGGCCGGTGTAGCGGTACCGGATGCGGGTGCGCGTCTCTGCCGCGCCGCTTCGAGCTAGCTGGATGCTTAGCTCGGTGATGACATGCCCCGGATCGATCCACAGATAAGCGATGCGAAAGACGGCGGGATCGTAGTCGGTGACGGTCCGGGTTGTTTCGGCGGCAGCGCGTTCCTCGACGGCAGGGCCGGGCGGATTCGGGGCCGTGAAACACGCATCCCAGTTCGGCGACTCCGGAATCCGAATAGATTAGGCGATCTTGCCAGCCGGGAAGCCAGTCGGTCTCGCGAACGGGGCAGAGAAGTGGAAAAACTCTCTCCGGCGGAGCCGGGTTGGTTTGAGTGAATTCATGGACGATGCTATTAGCTTTGAAGGCGGTCATGATTTCCTCCAAAAGAAAAACCCGCCAGCCAAGAGGCCCGCGGGCGATATCTGATTTTCTACATCTTAACGAGAGCAACAGAAAAGGCTGCCGAATTCTCGACGGCCGGGGACTTCCGGTAGGGCCCTTTGCATCAGTTCACTGGCGGAGGCATGCCTAAACGATGTGGACAACTTCCTTCTTATTCCTTCTTAGGCAGGGATGTAGATTTCTTCGTTACGTGGATGATTTTCGAATTTTCTGCAAGTCGAGGAAAGAAGCTATCGAGGTAAGGCACGCTTTAACCGAGTACCTTTTCACCGCGCACCGATTATCTCTTGAAAGCTCCAAAACCAAAATTATTTTTGTCGACAGATTTGTGAAGGAGGAGCTTAACGATCCGGAGGAGCAGGAGCCAACGACTGGTACTCTTTCGAGCCACCGGACCTCGCGCTCGCGCCTCGCGCCACCTACAGCACCAAAAGGAAAAGGCCGTCGAGATTTCTCTCAACGGCCTTTATTAATGCCGGCAACTACCTACTCTCCCACACACTTTCGCGTGCAGTACAATCGGCCCAGCGGGGCTTAACTTCCGTGTTCGGGATGGGAACGGGTGGATCCCCCGCGGTATGATTACCGACAACTTGTAGCAGCGAGCGTCGAGCGATGAGCCTCGAGCTAAGATCTCTCGTGGAGAGATCATCGCTGCAAACTTGTAAAAGATCCTGAGAACGATCTCTCACAACTGAATAGATTGGACGGCTTACTTTCATCTTGCTTTGTTTTCCGATTTCAGCCTGTATTACTTCGGCATTTGCGTCGGCGCACAGTCATCAGTCTTGCTTCTCAGTCGTCCAGGTTCGAACGACTTCCAAACAACATCGCCGTTCCAGTTCAGTTTCGAACTGAGAACCGGCAACTGAGTACTGACAACTGTTTTCTGCACCGAGTAAATTTTATGGTCAAGCCGAACGGGCGATTAGTACTGGTAAGCTACACGCATTACTGCGCTTCCACCTCCAGCCTATCAACCAGGTAGTCTTCCTGGGCCCTTCTTATCCCTTACGGGTTGGGAGATCTCATCTTGAGGAGTGCTTCCCGCTTATATGCATTCAGCGGTTATCACAACCGAACTTCGCTACCGAGCGGTGCCATTGGCATGACAGCTCGAACACAAGAGGTTCGTCCATCCCGGTCCTCTCGTACTAAGGACAGGTCCTCTCAAATCTCCTGCGCCCACAACAGATAGGGACCGAACTGTCTCGCGACGTTCTGAACCCAGCTCACGTACCGCTTTAATAGGCGAACAGCCTAACCCTTGGAACCTTCTACAGCTCCAGGATGCGATGAGCCGACATCGAGGTGCCAAACCGGAGCGTCGATATGAACTCTTGGCTCCGATCAGCCTGTTATCCCCGGCGTACCTTTTATCCGTTGAGCGATGGCCCTTCCATGCAGAACCACCGGATCACTAAAGCCTACTTTCGTACCTGCTCGTCTTGTAGGACTCGCAGTCAACCACGCTTATGCTTTTGCACTCGTCGGCTGATTTCCAAACAGCCTGAGCGTAGCTTCGCGCGCCTCCGTTACCGTTTAGGAGGCGACCGCCCCAGTCAAACTACCCGCCTTACCATGTCCCTCTCCCGGTTCACGGGAGTAAGTTAGAACCACAGATCTCGCAGGGTGGTATCTCACCGTTGGCTCCTCCAAGCCCGAGAGCCTGGAATCAAAGCCTCCCACCTATCCTGCGCAGCAAGGGCCATAGTTCATGGTAAAGGTATAGTAAAGGTGCACGGGGTCTTTCCGTCTAGTTGCGGGCAACCGGCATCTTCACCGGCACTACAAGTTCGCCGTGTCAGTCGGCAAGACAGTCGCACTTTCGTTACGCCATTCGTGCAGGTCGGAACTTACCCGACAAGGAATTTCGCTCAGTCATCTCTCACTCCGTTTCCGGAGGAGCTGGACTTTATCTTTCACATCCTGTGTTCATCATCTTGGCGATGGCCCGAATCTTCTCGATGCCTTCGCTTTCCAGGTGCTCTTTCTTTGTCATCAGTTGCAGGACCTTCCTAAACTTCGCAAAATCGACTCGCTTCTTTGATTTCAGCGGATGCTTTTCAAAGAAGGGAACGATCTGCTGGTTGAGATGGTCCAGACTTCGCACGCGATAAGCCATTCGCTCCCCGTGATTCCTTCGAACCACGCCGCACCCAAAAAACTGTTTAAGTGCATGAAGCAACTGGATGTCTCGCTGATGCTGTACAACTGTGAATTCAGGAAGAACCTGAAATCCAGAGGTCATTTCCGGATGTGGATTGATTCCGACGAAGAAACATCCTTCACCGTCAACAAACCCAACCACCCATTGCGCCTCCAGCCTTTCAGAATGTGGCTGAACGTAAAGTCTCTGAGGGTTCTCCATGCTTGGAGCCTTCCCTGCGAATTGTCCCCTTGTCCGTCGGATTTTGACTGCTGTCGGTTAAGACAACGAGTACCGATCGGCTGTATGAGGAGTTTCCCGCATATAGTTCAGTTTTACTAAGGCTAGCGAATTCGTTAACCTTAGGACCGTTATAGTTACGGCCGCCGTTCACTGGGGCTTCAGTTCGAAGCTTCACCTTGCGGTTGACCTCTCCCTTTAACCTTCCAGCACCGGGCAGGCGTCAGCCCCTATACGTCGTTTTCGACTTTGCAGAGACCTGTGTTTTTGTTAAACAGTCGCAGTGCGCATTTCGCTGCGGCCCCCTCGAGCTATGCACTCTACCGGGGCACCCCTTCTCCCGAAGTTACGGGGTTATATTGCCGAGTTCCTTACCAACTGTTCTCACGAGCGCCTTTGGATATTCTCCTCGTCTACCTGTGTCGGTTTGAGGTACGGTTCCCTTGTTTTCTCCTTAGAGGTTTTTCTTGGCAGTGTGGAATCGGCAGCTTTCCTCCATACGGAGTACTGCTTTGCGTCTCAGTGATAACTTCCCCGCGGATTTACCTACGGAAAACACCTTACACGCATCGACCGTTATAGCCATAGAACGGCCTGCTTATCCTACTGCGTCACCCCATCGTATAACGAAACAAGGGAGGTCCGGAATATTAACCGGATGTCCATCGGCTACGCCTTTCGGCCTCGCCTTAGGGACCGCCTGACCCTGAGCGGATTAACCTTTCTCAGGAAACCTTAGACTTTCGGCGCGGAGGGTTCCCACCTCCGTTATCGCTACTTATGCCGGCAGGGTCTCTTCTCAACCGTCCAGTAGTCCTCTCGGTCTACCTTCAAACTGTTGGGAATGCTCTCCTACCACGCATGGCTGTTACACCATGCATTCGCTGCTTCGGTAACAAGCTTAAGCCCCGTTAAATTGTCGGCACCGGACCGCTTGACCAGTGAGCTATTACGCTTTCTTTAAAGGATGGCTGCTTCTAAGCCAACCTCCTGGCTGTCTGGGCGTTCCGACTTCCTTTCCCACTTAGCTTGTATTTTGGGACCTTAGCAGGCGATCTGGACTGTTTTCCTCTCGACGACGAAGCTTAGCCCCCGCCGTCTGACTCCCGGATTGGTTGTTCTATGGCATTCGAAGTTTGATTGGATTCTGTAAGCTGGAAAGCCCCATAGTCCATTCAGTTCTCTACCACCACGACAAATCATCCGAGGCTAGCCCTAAAGCTATTTCGGAGAGAACGAGCTATCACGGAATTTGATTAGCCTTTCACCCCTACCCTCAGCTCATCGGAGCTTTTTTCAACAAACACCCGTTCGGCCCTCCAGTGGATGTTACCCCACTTTCAGCCTGGCCAAGGGTAGATCATCCCGCTTCGCGTCTATTCCTGCCAACTGGATTCGCCCTATTCGGACTCGCTTTCGCTACGGCTCGCTTTCGCTTAACCTTGCTGACAAGAATAACTAGCCGGCTCA
>CAVQCF010000006.1:0-315000 GCA_963710885.1 uncultured Acidobacteriaceae bacterium | reverse complement strand
CCCGTCGAGCTGCGCTCGACGGACGGCCGAGGGCGGCCGTCCCCACAATGGTCCTCTCAGTTCAGTGTGGCCAGGCGTTCGAAGACTCCGCGAACTACTCGGTCACAGCGGGCTCCCATGAAGGGGAAGGCTTGCTTGGCCGAGGCTCCTACGCGGGACAGCAGCCAGGTGCGGGCCAGGGCGCGACCGCGGTGCAGGCGGACTTTGACGTTCTCTTCCGTCAGGTCGAGGGCGGCGGCGGTTTCGGCGGTGCTGAGGTCTTCGATATCGCGGAGCGTCACGACGATCCGGTATTGCTCGGGGAGGTCGAGGATGGCCTCCTCGAGAAGCTGGCTGGTTTCGGAGCGGGAAGCGTTTTCTTCCGGGCCGGGCGAAGGGCTGGCGAGGTTCATGGCAGGGTCTCCGTCAGCGTCGGTGTCGTCGAGTTGCGGATTACGGGTGCGCAGGCGGAGACGCGCCAGGGCTTCGTGAACAGCGATGCGGGTGAGCCAGGTGGAAAACAGGGAGCGCCCCGCGAACTGATCGAGGTGCTCGTAGGCGCGGACGTAGGCGTCTTGCATGACATCCTCGGACTCGGCGTCGTCGCGGAGGATGGCGCGAGCCACGCGGTAGAGACGCTGGTTGTAGCGGCGCATGAGGATCTCATAGAGAGCGGTGTCTCCGGCTTTGACGCGGTCGACGACCTCGTTGTCGGTGAGGTCGGATCCGGCAGCCTGGCGAACTGCAGTCGTCTCCATGCGGGCCTCTCACTAAGATAGAGCGGGGACTCTTCAAAAGGTTACAGCGCTTTCGAAGGACAGGAGGGAAGTTTTTTGGGGGAGAGGTGTATCCATTTGCAGGCTCGCCACTCTCTTGAGTGGGAGAGGAAATGACTGCATTCGACAAGCGGCTGAATGGTGCGTGGTGGGGCCTAAGGATCGGGCTGGGAATTGGACCGATCATCACGGGGCTGGATAAGTACTTCAACAAGCTGGCGGACTGGGGAATGTATTTGAGTCCGCTGGCGACCAAGATCGTGCCGGTGAGCCCGACGACGTTCATGCGCGTAGTGGGAGTGGTGGAGATTGTTGCGGGGCTGATCGTGCTGAGCCGGTGGACCAAGATTGGCAGCTACATCGTGACCCTGTGGCTGCTGGGAATCGCCGCGAACCTGGTGACTACCGGGATGTTCTACGACTTGGCTATGCGCGATGTGGAGATTGCTCTGGGGGGATTCGCGCTGTCGCAGCTGTCGGCGGTGCGGGAGGAGAAGCCGGCTGCGAATTAGCGGGGACTTTTGTCGAGTAGCAACACAAACTTAATGGGAGGATCGTGATGCTTAAACTTGCTTCTGCTTTTTTGATGCTGGGGCTCTGTGCGCTGCCTTTGTTGGCGGCGGAGCAAACCTATAAGGACGTCGCGGTGGTCGATGTGAACTGCTCGAAGAAAGTCGCGGCTGATCCAGACGCGCATACGCGGGCTTGCGCTTTGAAATGCGCGGCCAGCGGCTTCGGGATCGTTACGGCGGACAAGCAGTTTCTGAAGTTCGATGCGAGCGGGAATGAGAAGATCACGGAGGCTCTGAAGGCTTCGGAAAAGAAGGATCATCTGCGGGTCGACGTGAGCGGAGACTTGCAGGGGGATACGCTGAAGGTGACGTCGGTCAAGCTGCTCTAGAAAGTTTTGCTGGAGCGCGCCGGGGAAGGATTTCCTCGGCGCGCTTTTGCTTGTCTGCAATATTCAACCCTTTTCTTCTTGGCTGTTGTTCTTCCGCCGGCAGTCGCGGGCGGGGGGCCCTTTGACTTCGCTCGGGGCGGGTCCGCGCCACATAACACCCTCAGCACATCCTTCCGTTCTCAACGTAGAATCTTCCGCATGACTTTCGGGGATAGATATCAGGTGGGGATACGGCATTTTAATGCGCGGGAGTTTTATGACGCACATGAGGTTTGGGAGGACGTGTGGCGCGAGTCGCACGGGATGGAGAAGCGATTTCTGCAGGGGCTGATTCAGGCGGCGGTGGCGCTGCATCATCATTCGACTGGGAATGTGGTGGGCGCGTGTTCGCTGATGGCGAGGGCGCGGCGGAATCTAGCAGGATGTCCGGGGGAGTTTGGGGGGATTCGGGTGGGGGAGTTGCTGGCGGCGTTGGGGGAGTGGCGGGAGGCGGTGGCGAGCGGGCAGGCGGCGCCTGGAGTGCCTCGGATTACCGACCTCTTGTAGGCTCGTCGAGTCGTGCTCGGCTGGACGGACAGAGGAGCCATCCATCCAGTACGGGCGCAGTGCCATCAGCAATGCAAAAGGCAAGCTCCATGACGACACGGCTGGTCGTGCGTCATAACAAGGCGATGCGAATCCTCATCCCCACTACTGTTGTAGTGATTTCGGCGATGGCATTACGTGGGCTATAGAGGGCACAGGACACTGGACGTTCTCGAGGGTCGGTATTCTTGTTGCGGTCGGAGCTTGGTTCTCGCTCTACATCTTGATCTACCGCAGTGTATTCTCCTGCGGCACGGTTGAACAAAGGGTCTTTCCCGGAATTGTTCGTCGTCTTCGGTACGTGGATATTCAACGCGTCAAGATGGAGTGGGCCGGAAATGGTCGAATGCAGTTGCTCGTCTCAGACAAAGGGCGACGGATGAAAGTATATGGTACCGAGGAGCAGTTTGCACGGGCTCAAGAATTGCTCCGCGACCAAGTTCCACAAGCATTGGATGTGTCCCTTCGACACAGTCATCGCACATAGTATCTACGAATTTCCCACGCGTTTGCCGCTCCGGCGACTCTTCTCTAGTGAAATTCCAAGGTGATGAATTTGGCGGGGTGGTGGGCTGCGTTGATGATGGAGCGCTGGAAGCCATCGGGGAGCCAGAGCGTACTTCCAGAGCTGAGATGGTTTGGCGCCGCCGTTGGGCTGGGTTCGTGGCCTCCGTGGGTGCGGGGATCGCTGGTAAAGAGATCGAGATCGTTGATGGCGACGAGCAGGACCAGGCCTGAGCGGGGAACGGAAGGCATAACGCCGTCGGGCTGGAGTTCGATCTCGGAGACGCGGACTCCGTCTTTGACGAAGAGCATCTCTTTGGTGCCACCGTGGAGGATGTCGAGGCCGCGCTCTTCGTCCCATTTTGCGGACGAGGCTCGGAGTTTGTCGTCCTGCAGGAGTTCGACGTTGACGATGCGGAAGGGCTGGTCGCGGAGATTGCGGGCCTGGTGGGCGAAGTTGCCGGGAAGGAATCCGGTTTGTCCGTCTTGCAGTTTGACGGTGACGGGGTCTTTGCCCTGGACTTTGTTGGCGACTTCGGAATCGCCGAGCGTGACGTAGATGTAGTCGTGGCGGTGCCAGTGCATCAGAGTCTCGGCGTGCGGCGGAAGTTCTGCGGTGAAGACACGGACTTGGGCGTTGGCGAAGGTCTGGTGGTGGTGGGGCTCGGCGGCGATTTCGACTGGTTGCTGGGATTGTGCTGTGAGGAATGTTGTCAGACAGAGAGCGAAGGCGAGGCGGGCCATTGCGGGGATTGTAGCATCGGGGCGGGCGCCCGAAGCGATCGAGTCATCCGCGCACCGGGCGGGAAGAAGCAGATGCCTTTCGGCTCCGCTCAGGGCAGGCTCTCACTTCGTTCGGAAAGACGAGATCAACACCTCGTGTCGCGCGCTCGACGGGACGGAGGAATGCGTCCGTCCCCACGTGATCGGGTCTTAGATTGCGAAGTAGGTTTTTTTGTGGAGGAGGCTGTTTTCGTCGCCGATGACGATGCGGTCGGGCCATTGCGGCGTCGTGTTGATCAGGAGGCGGAGGCCGGTGGCGTCCTTGGGAAGATTGAATTCGAGTTGCGTGGTGTAGGACTCGGCGGGCTTCAGGGGCGTGAGGAGCGGGGTGCCTGCGGTTGCGACGGGGGTGTAGTCGTGGCCCGAGCTGTCGATGAGGCGGGCTTCGCGCGGGGACGGAGTGAGCGGAGAGTCTTTGGGACGGGTGGGTGAGGTGGTGGTTTCGTCGAAGCGGGTGCGGAGGGTGACGACGAGGTGGCCGTCGGGTTGAGTCTTGGCGTCGAGAACAGAGTAGGCGATGTGGCAGTCGATCTCGCAGAAGTATTTTTCCTGTCCGTGGGCCAGGGCGGTTTCGTGACTGGCGACAGAGAAGCTGAGCAGGAGCGCGAAGTAGACGACAGCGCATGCTCCGGTGACGATAGCGGTGATGCGGGCGAATTTCGGTTTGCGGGCGAACCAGAAGACGAGCGCTGCCGCGACGGCAAAGAAGAGGCCGCCGATGGCGGCGAGGAATCCGAGGACGGCGAGCGGTGCGGGGAAATTCATATTGCTGGCGATGGCAGTCGGCATGGTGATGGCTCCGGCAAAGAGATGAGGAGGAGGATTGTTGGCGTGGGCATAGATCTCGTCGGCGATCCAGTAATTTTCGAGAACGATGGCGAAGAGCGTGCCCAGCACGAGCAGGGCAATCCGGGCGCGGCGACGGGCTGCGCCGGGAGCGAGAAGCTGGATGAAGAATTCAGTGAGATAGGCGCTGCTGTAACAGAGGTTGGCGAGGAGTCCGAGGATGAAGAAGGCCTCGAGGGATCCGAGGGTGAGCGACGGGCGGAACTGGGGCCAGCTCAGGATCAGCCAGAGCAGGACGATGGTGGTGAGGATGGCGTTGTAGAGGAGGCGGCGGCGCTCCCAGAAGCGGGCGGCTTCGCGAGGGCCACGGGTGATTTCGCGGGTGTTGGATGGGCCGATTCTCATTGGCGCTCCTTAAACCGAGATGTACTTTCTTCTACAAAGTCGAGAACGGCAAAAAAACACCCATTGTTTCAACTCGATATCGGGGAGGATTCTAGTTTTGTCCCTTCCATTTTGAAATGGGTTTCGTTTTTTACTGGCCAGAACAAGACCAGCCCGGCACCCAGGATTGACAGCGGCACGGTGAAGACAAGGCTGAGGAAGCAGGAGGTAATGATCAGAAATCCGTCTCCGGGTGATGCATGCCCGCCATTGGTATCAAAGCTGGGATCTGGCGGCAGTACGAAGCCAGAGACAACAAAGCCAACTACGATACCGAGCAGAGGGCCGAATAATAAGGCTGCTATCGCGCCCAAGATTCTGCGGAGAGCGATCATGACTTCGACTCAGTGATCTTCGCGGGTGACGCGGATCCATTCCTCCATTTGGTCGAGATATTCGGCCAGGGCGCGACGGCCGGTTGGGGTCAGGCGGTATTCGGTGCGGGGGACGCGCCCTTCAAAAAACTTCACGCAGGAAATGTATTGGGCTTCTTCGAGCTTGCGGGCGTGGACGCTGAGGTTGCCGTCGGTCGTCTTGAGCACGCGCTTGAGGTCGTTGAAGCTGAGTGAATCGTTGGTCGCGAGAGCGCTTACGATGCCCAGGCGGATGCGCTCGTGAATCAGGCGATCGAGTTCGGGGAGTTCGGGAGCTACTGGAGCGTGCTCGCGGGCTTCGTCATGCGCGCGCGCTCGAGTCTTCTCGCGAACCTTTTCATGGACGTTCTCACGATGAGCGGGCTCATGCTTGGCATGCTTGCCATGAACTGGAAGAGGTCTAGCCACCGTGCCTCCTGGCGATGAAGAGTCCGAAGAGGATGTGGAGGCCGCCGAAGCCTGCAGCCAGGAACCAGTTGCCCCAGGCGGCGGGGCCGAGGACGGTGAGGCCGCCGAGAAGCATGAAGCAGAGGCCCATAACGGGGACGATCTGGACGGAGAAGGCACCTCCGGTGATGATGCCGGCGCCGTAGAGCAAGAGCCAAGTCGCGGGCAGGGCGGACTGCAGGCCCGCGCGGAATAACAAGAACGTGAGGAAGGCCCCGGCAACTAAAGGCGGAGCGAGGCTGAGAGCGACTTTGCGGGCTGGGCCGGAAAATAGGGGCAAGCCGCGGCGGTTCGCTTTCCAGGTGCAGGCGAGTAAGCCGATCGCGACAGCGAGAAGGCCCTCGGCGAGCCAGACGCGGAGCCAAGCGAACGGAGAGGCTTGTTGAGCCGCGAGCCAGGCGGCAGCCAGGGCGGTGAAGCCGAGAAGGACTTGTCCCCAGCCGGAAACGGCTGTGAAGGCGGCGGAGCGCTCCATGGTGTCGCGGATAAAGCGGAGGTCTTCGAAGACTTCGGGGGCGGTGCGCGAGGGCGCGGAGCTTCGCTCGGTCGAGCTGTGCTCTAGCGATCGGCGGAAGCGCCGGAGACGATGGGGCCGCGGGTCGAACATGGAGGATAGGGTAACTCCGCGGATGGATAGTGTCAAGTACTTTGTGATGCAAAGATCGATCAACCTTTTACGGGAACGTCCCCAGCAGAGTTGGTCGTTTTCGCCGCAAAAGACTGGCCAGAATTGCTGCACAGTCACTCTTTTTCCTTGTACGGGATAACTGTTGATACCAAGCCCTTAGCGCTCATTGCGGATTGGCGGACCGGCTAAGAAAGAGCAACGCAACCCCACACATAATCATTCCAGTGGCAAAAAGTAAGTTCATGGCTCGATGCCATTTTGTAGTAGGAATTCTTCGGTCATCTCCCCGAAGTCGAAGCAGAAGATTGCCATGTTCCTTCTGATAGAGAGCACGAAAGAAGAAGTATGCCCCGTACAGCAGACCCGCTATCCCAGGGACCTCGCCAGCCAGCATTGGATTGATTCGGCCAGTGAAGACGCTACTCACAAGGATGATTAGAACTCCTAGGTTGAGCACCTCGAACATCAAGACACTTTTCTTGATCGGCGACATTCCCTGTCTTAGGCCCTCCATGCAGCGGCCCAAATCCACGTCCGCGCGTTACATCACCCATGAAACCGACAAGTGTTAATCATCTAAGCGAGAGAGATTGCACTTTCATCGTCTTCAACTCCTATCCCGTCAACGCAAAGGGGACGAGAGACATGGCGCAAGTTCAAAATCCCCCACCCCTCCGACAAGCTCAGGGTAGGCTCTCTCGCAACGTACGCGCGAAGGTTGGGGCACCCACTCTATAATCGACAACAGCCTTGATGCGTTGAGGAGGGCTCGTGGGGGCTTGGGGTACGGGCAGTTTTGAGAATGATGACGCGGCGGATTGGGTTGGGAGACTGGGCGCGCTCACGCCTGAGGATCTGACGAAGGCTCTGGTTGAGGCGGCCGATCACCCGGCGTATCTGGAAACGCAAGCGGCCAACGAGGCGGTCGCGGCGGGGGAAGTGGTCGCGGCTCTCCATGGTGCTCCGGCGGAAGAAGCGCCCGCCGCGGTCGTAGAGTGGGCGAAGAGGCATCCGCAAGCATTTCGTCCGGAACTTAAAGCGTTGGCGATGCGTACCTTGGAACGGGTCCGGAAAAACTCGGAGCTGAAGGACCTGTGGATGGAGGCGGACGGACTGAACGACTGGATTGCCGCCATGCGGGAATTGCAAGGCCGCCTGGAGCAATAGACGCGGGCGCGGTCCACTGCCTTAGGACATACCACCTCGCGCTGCAAGACGGCATCTAACTTGAAGGTTGACCACGGGATAGCTCGCCAAGGACGGCAACCGGCGTCCTTCAATGGTCTGGAAATTTAGCTTGGCCCCGGCCCGTAACAATTGAAGGTTCCGACCGTCTTTATTCATATGCGCACAATCTGGGATATTTTCGCGCAAATCTTCCGCAACCTGTGGACGCACAAGCTGCGCTCATTTCTGACCATGTTCGGGATCGCCTGGGGCGTGGGATCTCTGCTGCTGCTCGTAGGCGTAGGGGAAGGATTCCGATCGGGCAACAAGCGCGAGTTGGCGGAATTCGGGCGCAACATCATGTTCATTTTTCCGGGGCGTGCGCCGGCGGTAGCGGGCAGCATGAATTCCGCGCGTCCGTATTTGCTCACGTATCAGGATTATGTCGATATACGGACGCAAGCGCCGCACGTGGGCAATGCCGCGCCCGTGCTTTCGCGTTCAGACATGCATCAGGTGAGCGAGTTCGCCAGTGCAAGCGTGGAGATTTTGGGAGTGGAGCCGCAGCTGAACGAGATCAGTTATCTTCCGCTCAAAGAGGGACGGTGGCTGAATGAAATGGATTTGAAGCAACAGCGGAACGTGATCGTATTGGGGAACGAACTGCTGAAGACGCTGTTCCCGGGGCGGCCCTCGCTGGGAGCATTCATCCTGCTGAACGGAATTCGGTTCGAGGTGATCGGCAGCATGCCGCATCTTGGCCGCGGTGAGAATACCTGGCTGAACATGCGGGGCTACATCCCATTCACGGTGATGGCCACGAACTTCCCGCTGAAGGGGGAGAACCATCTGAATTCGATTTCGTTTGTTGAATACCAGCCTCACACGACGGCGGAACACCAGCTGGCGCAGGACGATGTGCACAAGATCATTGCGCGCAATCATGGCTTTGATGCCAACGATGAAAACGCGTTCGACGGGTGGGATTCGATCCAGGAATCGAAGATGGTGGGAACGATATTCGATGTGATGAACCTGTTCCTGGGAGCGGTGGGAATGGTGACCCTGGCGCTGGGAGCGATCGGCGTAATCAACATCATGCTAGTGGCAGTCAGCGAACGAACACACGAGATCGGATTGCGTAAAGCGTTGGGCGCTACGAACCGGAATATTCTGTTTCACTTCTTCCTGGAAGGATTGCTGCTGACATTGGGGAGCGGAATGATTGGGATGATGCTGGCGGCGGGATTGATGGGTCTGATGGGGGGAATTCAGGGACCCGGAGGATTTGATCCGCCAAAACTGGTGCCGATGTCGGCGGTGCTGGCGATTGGGAGTTTGACGCTGGCGGGGGTGGTGGCCGGGCTTTATCCAGCGCGGAAGGCGGCAATGCTGCAGCCGGTGGAAGCGCTGCGGCAAGAAGGATTCTAAAAAGGTTAATGCATGTTTCGTGATTTGTTCAACGAAGCCTACGGAGCGATGCGACACAATCGCCGCCGGACGGCGCTGACCATGCTGGGCATGGCCTGGGGCATCGCCACGGTGGTGATGCTGCTGTCGTATGGCGACGGCTTTGGTCAGGCGTGCGCGAATATTTTTGCAAACTTTGGCAATAAGCTCGTGATCGTGGTTCCGAACCGCACTTCGATGCAAGCGGGCGGGCAGAAGGCCGGAATCCTGGTGCGCTTTACCGTGGACGACGTAGACACGCTCACCACGAACCTTCCTCAGATCACGCACATCACACCGGAGGTGAGTAAGCAGTCGAGCGTGCAGTACGACACGCGGGTTTTCACGTGGGCGGTTAGCGGGAATTATCCGAATGTGCTGGATGTTCGATCGCTCAAAGTCGATCAGGGAAGGTTCTACAACCCTGAAGACGAGATCCAGCGCGCGCGCGTGGCGGTGATCGGGTCCGAAGCCAGGGAGAAGCTTTTTTCGGGCCGCAATGCGGTGGGAGAACACATCCGGCTGGACGGCCTGAGCTTCGAAGTCATTGGCGTGCTGAAGGGGAAAATGCAGGAGGGCAATGACGACATCAATCGCGTGATCTACGTTCCCTTCACCACGATGAGCGATCTGAAGAGCACGCATTACCTGGATACGATCTGGTTTACCTACCAGACTCCGGAGTACGAGAGCCTGGAACAAACCGTGCGCTCGATTTTGGCGACGGAGCACAAATTCAACCAGACGGACCGCCAAGCCGTGTTCGTGTTCAACCTGATGACCCAGGTACATCAGTTCGAAATTATTACGATTGGATTGAAGGTGCTGATGGGATTCATTGGCACGCTGACGCTAGGGATCGGCGGCGTGGGGCTGATGAATATCATGCTGGTGTCGGTGACGCAACGGACGCGGGAGATTGGCGTGCAGAAGGCGCTGGGCGCGCCGCGGAAATATATTCTTTGGCAGTTCCTGGCGGAGGCGCTGACGATAACGGCGATCGGAGGCGTGCTGGGAGTGATCCTGGCGTACGCGGTTGCTCTGTCGGTAGGGAGGCTCACGTTGTATAGCGCGTTTGCCAAGAACGGAGAAGCGGGGGACATCCGGCTGATCATTGCGCCGGGGACGCTGATCGCGTCGACGCTGATTCTGGGAGCAGTGGGACTGATTAGCGGGATGATTCCGGCGTTCCGGGCGTCGCGGCTGGATCCGATCGAGGCACTGCGGCACGAGTAGGGGCGGAAAGTCAGAAGTCACGGGTCAGAATTCGGAAGCTCAAGAAACCTTGGTGGCTTGATTTGAAACTGAATGTCTACCTCTATTCGTACCGCAGTGATACCGCAGGATCGACCTTGCCAGCGCGACGGGCAGGAATATAACAGGCGAAGAGAGCAGCCAGAATCAGCGCGGGCAGCACAACCACAAGAACGAGTCCCTGCGCTGTTTGCACACCAGGCACTAAACGCTGCAGAACGCGCCCGCTGCCAACGGAAGCGAGCAGGCCAATCCCGATTCCAACCATGATAACTGCCAGGCTCTCGCGCAGAACGAGTCTGATGATGTCTGAGGAATGCGCACCGAGCGCAATCCTCACGCCGAACTCAGGTACGCGCTGGCTCGTCAGGTAGGCAATCACACTGTAGATGCCGACGCAAGCAAGCAGCAGAGCAAGCCCGGCAAAAATCGCAAACAGCAGGAGCAGAAATCGTTGTCTCGCAAGCGACGCGCTTACCAATTGCTCCATCGTATGTACTTCATAAAGAGTCTGATCGCCGGCGGAGCCACGTGCCTGCCTTTGTAATGCGTCGACCATATTCAGAGGAGAAACATCGGTCCGCACTACGATTGAAAGGACGGAAGAGAAGAATCGAACCAAATGATCAGGGACTTGGGCAAGCGGGTAGTAAATCTGATCGTGAACTGTCGAGAGATCGTCTCCCGCGAGACCCCAATGCCGCACGTGCCCCACTACGCCTACCACTTGAACGGGCTGGTCGCCTATCCCTTGGATCCATAGAGCCTTTCCAACGGGATCTTCTCGACCGAAGGCGTGGTGCGCGAGGTTCTCGTCGATCACCACAACCTGCGGGCTGCCGAGTCGATCGTTGTCATTGAAAAAGCGGCCACGAATTAGTGGAAGCCGCATAACCTGCAAATAATCCGGAGTCACTGCGGATGCCAGTGCTTCGGCTTCCTGATTCGGTGGTGGAGGCGTTGCTGTGGCGCGGTACCCAAGAACATTCTCGCCTTCGCGCATCGGAACGATATCGGTGAGCGCAACCGATTGAATGGCGGGAACGCGCCGCATGCTATCCATCAGTTCCTGCCACGCCGCTCGTGCCTGGGCAGGATTGGAAAGAACCGCCGGGGACAAAGCTACCCGTGCCGCCATCGTGTTCCGGATGTCAATTCCCGGATTGAGCGAGGCAAAGCGCACCAGCGTGCGACCCATGACTCCGGCGGCACTCAGCAGCACAAGCGCCAGCGCGATCTGGGATACCACAAAGCCGCTCAACGGCCTGCGGGCAGTTCCTGCAACGCTGCGGGAGCGCGATCGCAGGGTATCCTCGATTGCACTCCTGTTCGCTCGCAGAGCCGGTATCAATCCGAAGATCAACGCCGTCAAGATCGAACTCGTAATGGCAAAGAGCAACACGCGCCAATCGACATGCACCTCGTCGGCGCGCGGCAGTCGGTCAGGCCAGAAGCGCACGAAAGCACCCGTGCCAAGGATCGCCAGCAAGAGCCCGAGCGAGCCACCCCAAATGCCGAGCACGCTGCTCTCAATCAAACACTGGCGGAATATACGTCCACTGGGCGCGCCTAAGGCCAGACGCAATGCAAATTCGTGCCCGCGCGAGACAACACGCGTTAATAACAGGCTGGCGACATTGACGCACGCAATGAGCAGGACTAGACTCACCGCACTCAGGAGCAGCCACAGAGTGGGCCTCACGTCCTGGACTAGTTCGCGTTGAAGCGGGTATGGCACGAGCGTGATGCCCGCGTTTGAGTCCGGATATTGCTTCGCCAGTTGCGTGCTCATCAGTGCCAATTCGGCGTGAGCTTCGGCGAGTGTCACGCCAGAACGCAAGCGTGCGTCGACATGAATGAAGTGTGCAGCGCGCCAACGCATGCGGGGTTCGGTGCGCTGACCGAGCGGTGTGAAGACATCGGCATCTCCCTCTAATTGGAGGCCGGGCGGCGCGACTCCTACCACGGTGTAGGCGTTGCCCTCGTAGGTGAGTGACATGCCAACGGCTTTCGGGTTCGCGCCATAGCGACGCTGCCACAGGCGCGTGCTGATAATGGCCACGGGCGCCGAACCAACCCGATCATCCGCCGCCACAAACGAACGCCCGCTCACAAGGGGAACGCGTAGTACGGAAAACAAGGCGGAAGAGATCAGACGTCCGTCGACGTACTCTGCTTCGCCTGGTGCACTGACAGTTCCGCCGGCGTAGGTCCATGCGGCAACTCCTTCGAACGAGCGGCAGTCACGCTGACAATCGAGGAAATCCGGGTATGAAAAGCCCCACCTGTCTCCGCGCTTGTCGGCTTGAACGTGAAGCGTGACCAGACTATCCGGGTGCGAATATTGCAGCGGCTTCAACAAAACACCGCTAACCACCGTGAAGATAACTGTTGTAGCCCCGCTTCCGAGGGCAAGGGTTAGCACAGCGATTGCGGCGAATCCGGGGTTTTTGCGCAATTGCCGGAACGCGTAGCGAAGGTCTTGACGCAATGAAGCTATCATTCGTCCTCACCAGCCTGGTACATTAAGAGATCTTTGCCATCCACTGGCAGCGGGAAGCAAACGAGCCCTCAGTCCCGAGAACCACCTTGGTCAGCGTCCGCTTTCACTTTCCGCCTAGAAAATCTCTTGCGGTCTTGGCGAAGCGAACCGCTGTCGAATTCTGTTCCACTCCTCGGTTGAGAACAAGCGTGGCCCGACTTCAATGAGACGTGGCGTCATATTGAAGACCGCGACCCGGGTCCACGGGCGGCCGTCGCGCATGCGAAGTCCCTTTTCGTTCAGATCGCTGACAATGCTGGAATAAGGGAAATCCTGGACCAACAACTCCATCATCAGCATGAGCGTACGGTTTTCGACAGGGTCAATCTCGAGGCGCTGGCAATCTTCGGAGATGCGCAGCCCATAGGGGATGTCTTCGGCAAAGGCGCCCTGGGTGGGAGCTTCCGAGTCGGGCAACTCGCGCCGCCATTCGATCGATACCAACTGCCAACCTGCTGCCGTGCGCTGCCGCATGACTTCGGGACTAAAGGGGCCGGAGATCACATCGCGAATGCGTTCAAAGTGCGCCATGACAAGCCTCCCTGGAGTGGTGCTTTGGCTATGCTGAGGGGCAATTCGCCTGCCAAAAAACTTGAATGCGGAAAAGCTCTCAACTAGCGTGCCAGCATTGAAATAGGCGGGACGGTCCATTCGAACTCGGAGATCTGCTGTCCACTTGCGCGAATCAGTGTTCGCTTGTGGACGCTGCTCGGGGGAGGGGAGTCCCTCCCCCGAATTGTCTTACTTGCCGGCGAGCAGGCCGAAAACGCCGACGCCGCTCGTTGTGCCGACGTAGACTTTGCCGTTGGCAATCATTGGTGTGATGTATTTGTTACCGGCGCCGAAATGGTCTCGGCCATTGGCGGCGTGGCCGGAGTTGTAGATCTCGACGAGCGTTTTGGAGTTGTAGGCGTGGAGGATGGCGGGCTTAGTGTTCTCGGCGGCCCAGACGATGCCGTTCAGGCTGCCATTGGCGGAGACGCTGGGAGTGGCTCCGGGATAGCCGAACGAGTTGGCGGTCTTCGCGACTGCGGTGGTGCGGAGTTTGGCGTCGCTGAACTGGTATAGGGAGATGGGGCTGTTTACAGGCCCGTAGTAAATATTGGTGTACATGGCGGCGGGCATAGACCAGACGCCGCTTTTCAAGACGCCCTTCAATTCCTGGTAGGCGTTGTTGGTCTTCGAATTGAATTTGCCCATATTGGTGCGATCGACGACGTAGAGGTTGCTATCTTTGCCGGCACCCACTGCGAGTTGCCAGGTCTTGCCAGTGGAATCTCTCGAAGTGAGCAGCAGGGTTCCGCCTGAGCCGAGATCGGTGTCGGAGCCGTTTTCGGCGGACTGGTTGAACATCTCAAAGTAGTCGGCGACGGCGAGCCCGCCTTTGGTGGTGAGGTGGAGGAAGGCGTTGCCGTAGTCGCCGTTTTCGGGAAAGCCGGAGGAATTCAGGGTGGTGTCGAAGAGTCCGTTGGCGTCGAGGAGGAAGATATTGCCGGCGCTGTCGGCGGCCATGCCGGCGCCGGAATTCCAAATTGCCCCTTCATTGCCGTTGGGAGTTACGTTGAGAACAGTCGTCTGCGCGAGGGTGGTGATGTTGTAGCCCATGATCCATCCCGTGTAAGGACGGAAGTCGCAATGAGACGCCCATGCGAGGTAGACCGTACTATTGATGAGGAGCAGGCCGGCGCGCTCTTTGTATTGTGCGGGGTCAAAGATCACGAATCCGCCGGAACTATTGTCGCCGGTGCCGGGATACCGGGCGGAGATTTCGACGGGACCGTGGAAACGTTCGGCACCGTTGGTGGCGTCGAGAGCGTGCAAGCGCTGGTGATAGTCGCCGGAGCCGTCTTTCGACATGGCAACGACATAGATGACCGGGTTGCCTTTTGTGGGCCGAAAGATGACGGGAGTGGAGGTGATTCCGATCTCAGGCGCGACTTGCGAACAACTGCGATTGTCGGAAGTGGTTTCGCCGGGCAAGAGAGTTGTGATATGCCAGAGGTTCGTGCCGGTGTCGGCGTCGTAGGCGTAGACGGTGCCGTGCTCAGTGGCGACGATCAACAGGTTGTGGGTCACGCCGGAGATGGAGACCTTCGAGAGGTAGAGCGGTTCGGCGTCGACGAGGCCGTCGGCGGGAACGACGAAGAGTTTGCCGAACGTCGTGGAATTCACGTTGGCCAGAGTCAGGGCCGTCTCCTTGCTATTGAAGCCGGTGCGGGCATTGTTGTTGTGGTAGGTGAGGACATCCTGGGAATGAGCGGAGAGCGTGCACACGGCGGAGAGCAGGAGCGCTGGTAGACTTCGGAACAGGGAACGGACGACGGGGGGCTGGTATAGCGTCATGGCGCGGGCCTCCTCGGGTCCCGGTCAGGGGGTGACCGTTGTGGGTACAGGGTACAGGGAAAGGGCGTAAATGTGATGGGGCTTTCTTCTTCTTTCGCACAGGAGTTTTAAGCCATGTCGGAACTAGGTAAGCTGCTGATCGGGCTAGGCTTGGTTTTGGTGGTGGCCGGTGGTGTGGTGATGCTGCTGGGGCGGACGAACCTGCCTTTGGGGCGGCTGCCGGGAGATATTGTGTATCGGGGGAAGCACACGACATTTTATTTTCCGCTGGCGACGTCGGTGGTGGTGAGCGTGGTGTTGACGATTGTGATGTATGTGGTGGGGAGGTTGAAACGTTGACACAAAACCGCGAACCACGAAGGACACGAGTATCACGAAGCCTTTGCTTTCAGGCATTTCTTCGTGCGAATCGCGGCTTTCGTCGTGACGTCCACAAATTGATCCGCCGCGGATTTGACTTCGGTATCTGCAGCCGTTAGATTCTGGGCGACGGTTGTTAGTTCTTTGATCTGTGATGTCGTTCGGAACGCGCGTCTTTACCGCTCGGTGAAGACAGGGAAGCGGGTGAAAATCCCGCGCTGCCGCGCAACTGTAAGCGAGGAAACTGCCATCGGCCACTGGGAGAAATTCCGGGAAGGCCGGGGGCATTACCGGATTTGACGATCCTTACTCGCGAAGCCAGGAGACCGGCGCGATCCGTCTACTACAACCCCTTTCGCGAGCAAAGGAGGAGAGTATGCGCGTATTCGTTCTTCTTGGAGTGGTTCTCTCATTTTCCCTGGCTGCTGGTGCGGCTGATCTCAAAATAAAAGTGGTGGATCCGCAGACGGCGGCGGTGGGCGGGGCACAAGTGTCGCTGCTCGGGAGTGACGGCAGAGTTGTGGCGACGCAGAACACGTCGGCGGAAGGCGCGGCCGTATTTCGGGTGCCGGGCGAGGGATCATTTCAGATTCAGGTTTTGGCGCCTGGGTTCGCGGCTGAAATGCTGCCGGTCTCGTCGCAGGCGGAGATCACGGTGAATTTGCATCTGGCGACGGCTTCAGAAACCGTGGTTGTGAGCGGGATGCGCACACCTGTGCCCGCGCAGGCCGCTGGAGCGGACGTGGACTCTCTGAGCGCGGCGCAGTTGACGACGATCCAGCCGCTTGCGGCGAGCGATGCGATCCGGTTTCTGCCGGGCGCGGTCGTGAACTCTGCGGGACAGCGGGGCGGGTTGACGTCGCTGTTCGTGCGCGGGGGAGAGTCGCGCTACAACAAGGTAATTGTGGATGGAGTCACGATCAACGAGCCGGGGGGAACGTTTGACTTCGGCACTCTGCGGCTGGATCAGGCCGACCGAATTGAGTTTGTGCGAGGAGCGCAGAGCACGCTGTACGGGTCGGACGCGATGACCAGTGTGGTGCAGGTTTGGACGCAGGCGGGGAGCACCCGGGTTCCGGAATTATCGTTTGGTGCGGATGGCGGGAATTTTGGGACGGCAAGAGGATACGCGGCGCTGGCGGGGGCGCGGGGGCGGTTCGATTACAACCTGTTCGGCAGTCAGCTCAATACCGAAGGCGCGGGCGTCAATAATGCTTACTCGGATTCGCTGGAGGGCGCGAATGTGGGAGTGACGCTCAATGACGTCGCTTCCCTGCGCGTGCGGGTCCGGCATGCAAACAGTCACACGGGGGTTTCGGGGGAGTGGAATTTCAACGGCTACGATCCCCTTGTGTCGTCGGGAACGGGTCCGTCGTATCCTCTGCCACCGAATCCGTATGACTGGTCGCAACTCAATAACTTGTTGGGGAGCGCCGAGCTGACGGTAGCGCAGAATCGATGGCAGCACCGGCTCACGGGATTCGATTATCTCTACCGGTATTACGAGTTGAATCCGGGAGACCCGAATCGCGTGAGTCCTACTTTTGGGCAGTTTGATTTTCCCTCGAATGAGGTCGACCACATTAATCGCGTGGGGTTTGAGTATCAAGGCGATTATTCAGAGCGAAGCTGGGTGCACACCACGTTCGGATATCGAGTGGAGAACGAGAACGGGTTTGTGGGGAACCTTGCCTATGGGGCGCAGAATCATGGCCAGCGGTTGAGCAATGAGATCTACGCGCAACAGGCCGTGACGTGGAAGACGCTGTCGGCGATTGTGGGCGGACGGTTCGTGCACAACAGCGAGTTCGGAAACATCGGGGTGCCGCGAGTCGCACTGACGTGGCAGGCTTTGCGTGGAAGCGAGCTTTTTTCCGGAACGCGGCTGCGGTTTTCTTATGCAACGGCGTTCAAAGAGCCGCGGCTGGAAGAGACGTTCAATGGAATTCCCCCGGACCCCTTCAACATTCCAAATCTGGGTCTGCGGCCCGAGCATACGAGGGCGTTTGAGGCCGGGATCCAGCAGGACATGCAGCGGGGAAAATATGTTTTCACCGCGACGTACTTTAACAATCTGTTCCACGACCAGATCAACTATGTGACAGTGGATCCGGTGAACTTTGTTGGGGAATACGTCAATGTGAACTCGGCATTGGCGCACGGCTCTGAGGTGGGAGTGCAGGCGAAGCTGATGCCGCGACTGCTGTTGAACGCGGCCTATACCTACACTTCGACGCAGATTCTGGAGAATCCGGCGCCCATCAATTCTCTCTACGACGTGGGACAGCCGCTGCTGCGGAGGCCGAAAAATTCGGCGACGGCCTTGCTGTCGTATTTGGGAACGCGGTGGGGAGGGAGCCTGGCGGGCAGTTTTGTGGGGCCGCGGCCGGACTCAGATTTTCTGGGGTTTGGAATTGATCATGCGGCGGGATATGTGCGCGTCGATTTCGGGGGCTGGTATGCGGTACGGCCGCGACTGACGCTATATGCGAACGTGGAGAACGGGTTGGACCGGCGCTATAACGAGGTGGTGGGATATCCTGCGCTGCCAATCAATTTTCGCGCTGGGGTGCGGTTTCGGATCGGGGGCGAGTAGGCGCAGGGTGGCTGGCTGCAGTTGAGCGATGTGAGTTGCAAGGAGAGTGGCTGCGGTCAACGCGCGCTTTGATTGTTAGCGCTTCCAAAGTCTTAACTCGGGCCCGGGAGCCGGCATTGTTTATGGAATCATTACGCTCATGGACCTTGCGAACGGGGTTGTTAGTGTAAACGCCAGGGACGGGACAACCCGGATTCATTCACTTTTTCAGACGATCCATTCTTCTCTCTCTTCTCTCCATTTCCGCCTTTAAGAGTGGGCTAACTGGATTGCTACTCGGTTGGCGGGAGGAGAGGCTCGATGCGACGTCGAAGGTTATCACTTATCTGTTGCAAAATCTCTGTTTCACTCATTGGCCTTGTCGGACAATCTTCAACGAGTATCCCCATTGCGGAGCCGATGCTGCGAAACCTTACTCTAAGCGAGGTCTCTCTGGGGCACACCCTGCTATTTGGGCATCACAACAACTTCCTCCTTCGGCATTGCGTCGAGCGTAGCTCTATCGATGCCCAGATGGGCTATCACGAGCTCCGGTGGTGTGTGGGTGAGCCATTCCGAAAGCGCAAGATCCTGATAGAAGCTGCTCTTGAACATCTCCAGAAATTTCAGGTCGTTGTCGCCGATATTCTGAATGTAGTGGGGCAGCGTCTTGAGGACATATCCAACGTCCCCAGCTTGAAAGTCCATGGTGCGGGCACGGCCTCCGGTGGCGAACACAGTCATTCTTCCAGTACCGCTGATGTAGTACTGCCATTCGTCGGCATTGGGATGCCAGTGTAGTTCGCGGATCCCTCCCGGATGAACCGTGACGATCGCAGCTGCTATCGTCGCGGAGATTTTGAACTTGCTCGAATCGACAATGCGCACCTCGCCTCCTTGGGTGCGTTTCGTTATCGGCTCCTGCGCAGTACGGAACGCAAAATTCAGCGGCGATAGGCCCAAGGATCCAGCTGTCGCCTTCAGGTCCGCCTCAAGCGGGCCGGGAACCGCAGCCTGGAAGATGAACTTCTCCCTCCGCGGCATTTTGCCCATTGCCTGCTCGCTCACACCGAAGTTTTTCGAGAGCACATCGTGGGGCGTGTGAGCCATCCAGTCGGTGAGCAGTACCGTCTCGTATTCAGAAAAATTGCCATCATCGAACACCAGCAGAAACTCGGCACCATCGGGATTCAAGCCTTGAATGGAATGTGGAATCCCCGTGGGGAAGTACCAGAGATCGCCTTCGGTCACATCGCTCACGAAGCTCTTGCCGTCTGCATCAAGCCCGGTGATCCGCGCATTTCCGTAGAGCATGTAGGCCCACTCCGCAGCCGTATGCCAGTGCAGCTCTCGAACGCCTCCCGCCGTCAATCTCATGTCCACTCCCGCGATCGATCTGGAAACCGGCAGCTCCCGGACTGTAACCTCGCGCGACCATCCACCCTCCTGCATCCGTTTGTGAGCGATTCCGAAAGGGTATTTAAACGTTGGTACGCCGCCTGCATCGGTGGGTGGAGGTAGAAAAGAGTCTGGATTTTGGGCATCGAGCGCGGAATTCCCGGGACCTGGAGCGCTGGCGCTTCGATCAGTCTTATTTGGGTACGGTTTCTGATCTTGCTCCGCTGAGGCCCCCGCCGATAGTATCCCGCCCGCTAGCGCGACCGAACCAACTCCGAGGAAACCGCGCCGTGAAAATAGGTCCTTCTTGGCATCGTCGTTCATAAGTTTTTTCTTCTTAGAACACAAGAAAACAAGCCTTCCGATTCCGGCTCGCTAGTTGGGCAAGACGATACGGCAGTCATTGTGTGCTGTCAATCCACCCTCATATCAAAAATGACCGCGCAGGGCCACAATGGAGGTAAAGAGCAATGCAGGCGGAGCTGGCTTATAGATAACGAAGATGGCGGCAAGCTAACGCATTTTGCAAAAGTAAAGCTCACCAGGAAATAGGTACTACGTCACGCGAATCTTACTCACTGCCCGCTTGACTGGTAAGAAATCTCCACAGCACTAATTTAAAACAGTTTTCCTCGCGCTTCCTTGTGCTGTGGCTTTTACAACTTTCGTCGGGGTGCTCATAAGGTAGTGATGCGGCGGAGGTTCCCACAAGGCCTGCGTTGGGCGGTGGCGTATGCCGTTGGGTGCCACCCGCCAACTCAAGCACAGCTTGCCGCTCCTTCCGAAATGCCGGTTGCTCAAGCCGTTTTGCAGTGTCCGCCGAGGGTCGTATTTCCTGACAAGCAGATTGCCCGCCCTAAGGTTGTGATTGCCGAATTGAACTTCGTGGGAAGCGTCCGGATGGGTCTCCGAGCAGGACAAGATCGCGGCTTCGCTCAAGAGACGAAGTTACTCGGGCGATCCTAATGGCGTGGCGTCTGAGGTTGAGGAAAAAGTCCGACGAGCGTGGCAGGAAGGCGGATATTTTAAAGTGCAGGTCCGTGGTAATGCGATGATTCTCACCAGCAGGCCCCTCGAAAGCCGCATTGCGGTTAGTCTTCAGGTGCACGAAGGGCAGCAGTATCGATTGGGTGGAATAACGTTTAAGAACAACAGGGCGATTCGCAGCGAGCAGGTTTTGCGCAGCCTGTTCGCGATTAAGGATGGCGACGTGTTCAACGTCGCCCAGGTTAGCGAAGGCCTGGAAAAACTGAACGCGGCCTACCGCCAGTTTGGGTATATCAACTTTACCTCTGTTCCCGACACTCGGTTCAATGAGGAGGACCAGACGATTTCGCTCGATGTGGATCTCGATGAGGGCAAGCAGTTTTAGGTAAGCAGCATCAACGCCCTCGGCCTTAACGAGCAGACCTCGCAGTAGGCTATGAAGGATTTTCCACTAAAGCCGGGCGCCATATACGACCAGAGACTCCTTGACGTGTGGATGGAGCACCGGGAGCACCTGCTCTCACGGGATTCGGTTACGCTTGCGGAGTTGCAACCGGACGAAACAGCAGGAACGCTTGCGATTACAATCAGTTTTCGCCGCTGTTCAGCAAAATGACTTTTTCTCTTCCTTGGATTGCTGTTGAAATGCCCCCATTACGCTCGTTCGCGCCGCACCTCAGCAAATGGCAATGCTCTATGCGGCATCCCGTTCCAGAAAAAGCGAGGGTTGCCAGTCGGGTTTACCAACTTCCGGCTTCACATTGACGTGGAATGACGCTTGGTCCCGTGCGAGCTTAGGGCCAATAACACTCGTCAACCTCTCAACCGTTGTGCTCAAGTCTTTGGCGTGCATTTGCTGTAATTCAACCACAATTGTGATGTCAAACAATTCACATCCGTGCGACTGTTGTGCTCGATGCGCGAGAAGACTGCCCCCTAACATTCGAGCGAGGTTCACGAGCGAGCGGCTCTTGCACGCGGGACATTCGTCCCCTCGGCTGCCACTAATGACCTCGCAATCCAAGCAGAAGACTGCATTCCAGAGAGGAAGAATTCGGGGGTCAAGAAGATTCCTTATTTCGGCAGGCATATATACACCAACCTCTGTCGCTGAGATGTGGGGAGCTACGCTCCACGAGATTACAGAGTTATTCTCAGTGCATATGCTGCCAGTTTTCCGGTGGCTGAGCAACTCTGGCCCCAGGGCACGATGTCCCCGCAAGGACGCCGCTCTGGAGGGTGTCAACTTCGCCGTAGCTGACGATAAATCGCCCTGCACTCGTTGGCCCGGGGAAGGTGGCGGAGTGTTTCGGGTTAGGGATAACCCCGCCACCCGAGAACAGAGCGGCAGGTGGGGTGGGCCGCATCCGTTCCCTCGCATCTAGTCGCGTGCGCCAAAGAAATGGCTCATTTGCTGCCGTTAGCTCCGAACCTGAAACTGACACCGCCCGAATACCGGAAATTGTTCTGCGACGAGTTGTTGAACTGGTTGGTGAAGCGTGTCATCAGGTAATCGATCTCCACGGGGCGAATCTCGAATGATTTATTGACGGGAATGTCAAAGCCGCCGCCTATCGCCAGGGCGAAAGCATTTCCTGCAGGTGATGCGGACGTAATGCATGAGTTCTGGCAGGCTTTGGTCAGGTTGGCGTACACATTGCTGTGCGCGCCGCCGAGGAGGATATGCCCGAACGGCTCGAATTTCGGCGCGCGGACCTTAACCTGGGGACCGAACATGTAGGTGAACAGATTGCCTTGCGCCTTGAAAATTCCGCCCGCCGGATTCGTCCAGGTAACCGTGTTGCTGCCATAGCCTTGGAGATCCATTTTGATTCCAAAGTAATCGTTGAAATACACCACCGCCGCGCCACCGCCGCCATTCAGACTTAGGCTCTGAGTGCCATGAGCGACTGGGTAAAAGCGAGCGTATGAGTAATCGGCAGTCACCTCTCCTCGATAGAAGTCCTGGGCCCTCGCGGCGACTCCCACCGACAAAACAACGCAGAACACCACCAGCTTGGCAACCTTCATGATTTACTCCTTTCGACGAGGTGGAAAATCGGAGGCGGATTCACTCCGGGCTATGCTGCCTTCTTATGGCCTATAGTGCGCAGTTCTCGAGGAACACGAAACTGGCAAAAATGACAGTGCTCAGGGTGAGAGAAAAACTGACGGAGCTTCCGGTTGCACGCTGAAGTTAGCCGGGCAGCAATCCCGTGTTCTTTGCGATGGCACGGTAGCGTGGCAGACGTGGCATTCATTGGCCACACCCTATATGCGCTTCTGGCGGGAGCGGAATGTTCTCAGGGCTTGGCTGGAACCCAAAACGGGGTACTCCAGGTGAACCCTGATGGCACCACAACGATGGTTGCCCATCTCTCTAAATTCCAGAAAAATAATCCGATCGCCAACCCAAATCCGGGCGATTTTGAGCCCGATGGCACGTGGTACAGCATGGTCGAGGCCTATGGAGTCTTGTTGATCGAACCCAATCATGGCGAACTCGATGCCATCTGGCCCGGTCAATCGATCCAAAGAGTCGTGGACATTTCGCGCATCGAAGGTCACATCGTGCCTACCGCTATGTCTCTCCATGATGGAGACTTTTTCGTCGGAAACCTGGACACTTTCCCCATCAAGGAGGGCTCGTCGAAAGTCTTCAAAATCACGCCCCTGGGTCAGCTGACCACGGTCTTCATAAACCTCAGCGACATCGTGGGGATGGCGTTTGACAAGAAAGGCCACCTCTACGTGCTCGAGAATACGACGGGCAACCAGTTCCCCACGCCCGGCACGGGGAAGATCCTGCGTGTTGATGGTAAGGACAACTACACGGAAATTGCGACCGGGCTGTCGTTGCCGACCGCGTTGACTTTCGGTCCGGATGGAAACCTGTATGTTTCGAACTTAGGATCCGGCCCTCCCCCGTGGGACCGGGACAAGTGTTGAAGGTCATAGTGCCTGCCTATTGAAAATTGAGGGGGTAAGACCGCGGACGCTTCGTTGTCGGGGCGCGTCACATGCGAGGAGGAATTCCGCGGTGCCGTCGGACCAGCGGACTAACTAACTTTTTGGGGAGCGCGCGGCAGGGGCATGGCGGCGGCGATTTTTGCGCCGAAATATCTCGTGCGGGCGAGAAGAAGTTTTTCGATGTCGACTTCTTTCAGAGGTTGCTGGCGACCGAGCAGGTGCGTGACCAGCGCGATCTGGGCGAAGTGCTCGACGGTTTCCATCTTCATATAGGCGTGCTCGAGTGTGTCGCCATAAGCGACGACGCCGTGGTTCGACATGAGGATGGCGTCGTAGGCGGGGACGTAGGGCTCGAGTGTCTGCGCCAACTCTGAGGTGCCGGGCGTGCCGTAGCAAGCGAGCGGAATGCATCCCAGCCCCATGACGACTTCGCAAACCAGGGGCTCGGTTAGGGGAATTCCAGCGGCGGCGAATCCGGTCGCGGTCGGCGGATGGGCGTGCACAATGGCCTCGACGTCAGGACGCATGCGATAGACCAGCAGGTGCATGCCAATTTCGCTGGTGACGTTGCGGCGGCCGGCGACTTTCTGCCCGTCCAAGTCGACGATCACCATGTCGGTGGCCTTCATCGCGCCTTTGCTGACGCAGGTCGGGGTGACTAAGATGCGGTCGTGATCGAGCCGGACGGAGAGATTGCCGTCCATGGCTGCGACGAAGCCGTGCTCATGCAGCATGCGTCCGTAGCGGACGATTTCTTCCCTATGTTTGCGTTCCGAAGGCATGGTTACCCTTGGGGGAGATGGTAAAAAGCAGGTCGCGACTCGACCTTCGCATAGTACCAGCAGGAGCGGGCAGAGACAATCCAAATTTGGAGAAAAAGCAGGCAGAATGAGGTGGAAAAGTCCGCGCGGTTGAGGGACCTTGGGGCCTAAAACCCTGTGGTGAAAAACGGATTTCGAATCGCAGCGCTGGGAGCGCTGGTGCGACCCAACAACGCTGCACTGCGCAAGAGCCGCTCCGTCTTGAAGGGGCGCACGTCCCGAAAAATGGCCACACAGCGAGACTCGATCGAAACAGTGTCCCTATAATTGGGAAGCGTGTTGGTTTCTGATTTCCATTACGAACTTCCGGAAGAATTGATTGCGCAGGAGCCGCTGGCGGACCGCGCGGGGTCCCGACTGCTGCATGTGAGATCGGGGAGTTTGGAGGATCGGCGATTTCGTGAGTTCCCGGAGTTGTTGCGGGCCGACGACCTTGTCGTGTTCAACAACACGCGGGTATTTCCGGCGCGGCTATATGGACGGCGGGGCGGACTGAAGTCGCAGGCGGTGAGTGAGCGGAATCCGGCGGCCCGGGAATTCCTGCAGGGGCGGATTGAAGTTCTGCTCACGAAACAATTGCAGCAGGAACCGAATGAATGGGAATGCCTGGTACGTCCAGGGCGGAAGATTGGAGTGGGGGAACATCTTTTCTTTGGCGAGCACGGCGAGTTACAGGCTGAGGTGATCGGGCGGGGAGAGTTTGGAGAGCGGAGGATTCGGTTTGCGCCCGCTCCGACAGCCGTTGGCTGGACGGACAGCCGAAGGCGGCTGTCCCCAAATGATCATCTTGGGGATGGATTCTTCGGACTCGTGGAGAAGATTGGGCATATTCCGTTGCCGCCTTATATTGCGCGGGAGGATTCCTCGCGCGATCGGGAGCGGTACCAGACGGTGTATGCGCGAGAGCGCGGATCGGTGGCGGCTCCGACGGCGGGATTGCATTTCACGCCTGAGATTTTGGGGGGCATGCGCGAGCGTGGGATCGAGACTTGCGAAGTCACACTGCACGTTGGCTTGGGAACGTTTCAGCCGGTACGGGCGGAGCGGGTGGAAGAGCATCAGCTGCACTCCGAGGCTTATTGCATCTCGGCTGATGCGGCGGAAAAGATCGGGCGGGCGCGGACAGAATCACGGAGGATTGTTGCGGTCGGCACGACCACGGTACGAACGCTGGAGTATGCGGCCCAACAGAATGCGGGAGACGTGCGCGCGGGGTCAGGTGACGCCAATCTGTTCATTTATCCGGGGTACAAGTTCCAGGTAGTGCAGGCGCTGCTGACGAATTTTCATTTGCCGCAATCCACGCTGCTGATGCTGGTGTGTTCGCTAGGCGGGAAAGAGTTGGTGATGCGCGCGTACGAGCATGCGGTCCGCGAACGGTATCGTTTCTATTCTTATGGTGATTGCATGTGGGTGGAGTAAGCCCGCGCCACGAAATCGATCGGGAGTGGCCTATCATCCGTTCGCCATGTGGCAAGGCAGCATTACGGTTTTCCGTGCCCAGGCGCCGCGCTGGCCTCTAATTGATCCAGGCGCCGATTCAGCAGTTCAAGATCGTCAGAAAGAAGTGAAGCGTCGAGCAGGTCGATGTTTAAAAATTGTTTCAGCAGAACAGCGGGAGGAGCATCAAAGCCGTTTTTCAGCAGTGCAATATACCGTGGCAAGAACTGCTCGCGGTTCGTGCTGTAAAGCTGAAAGTACCTCAAGGCCAAGAGCCCTCCGCAGACGTAGTTCACGTCATAAAGTGGGTCCTCGTACATGAGCGAAACGGCTGCCCACCGATTACGAAGCTCGGGAGTGGTCGCGGGGAAGATTGAGAACTGCTCATCGACCTGTACGGTCACTTTATCCAAGTCACCAGCACCTCGAATGATCCCCTGAGACACGCCGTCGTAAATTTGTTGTTCAAGCAGTGCGTCCTGGGCCCCGTAGAAAGCGTCCAAACCCTTGATCCGCATCCATTGCTCACGGTAGAAGCGCTGCAAGCGAGGATCATCGGCATGCTCGGCGAGATAGTCCGCAAGCACGAGTTCGTTGAAGACTGCAAACGATTCAAAAAGAAAACTCGGTCCGTTTGCGTATAACGGTCTCACACCGTGCAAAGTCATCAGACTGCGATGGGTGGCATGGCCGCCCTCGTGGGCAATCACCGACAGATCTTTGTAGGTGCCGTCGTAACGACCGAAAAACAGAACGCTCGTGCTCCCGCTGAAGCCCACCGAGAAACCCGATGAGTAACGGTCGGGGCCGCCTCCGGGCAAGACATCGGCGCGTCCGTTGAGAGGATTCAACAACGCGTCGAAAGCTTCCTGATACTCAGCCCCCAAACCAGCAAAGGCTTGGTGAAAAATGCGGGGCGCCTGCTGAAGCGGAGTGATTGGCAGGCCGAAGTCAGCTTGTGGAGCGGCCAAGTCCCAGGCCCGGAGTTCCGCGTGGTTTGAGCGCTGGAAATCATCGGCCCGGATCTTCTCGAAGCGTTTGACAACCTCTCCATGTTGCGCCATCGAAACCAGGAGAGCGCGTGTTTGCGACGGATCCAGATAGATGCTGCTGTACTTGGGCGTTGGTGCGTCCGGATAGTGGTGTGCCTTCGCCAGGGAGTCCTGTGCCGTCACGGTGTGGATCAACGCGAATGCGAGCAGATCGCGGCGGCTCGCGAATCCATCGAAGCGACGTTTGAACGCCTCTTCACGCACACGGGCGTCCGGGTAGGATGCCAGCAGATTTCGCTGGCGGACGACATCGAACGGGCCAGTGGCCGTTTGCACTGTACCAAATGAAATGCCTGCCAGGATCTGTGTATACAGTTGGTATTGCCAGTCCGCAATTTCAGGGTTCAACCGATCGAGAGAAGCTTGCTCAACGCCAGACAGGGTGTGGGGAGCATCTCGTCGAATATCTTCGAGCGCAAATTCATACTCTTTGAGACTGGGCTCGCGCGTCTCGAAAGCTTGCAGCTGTTCTGTGGGGATCTTCAGGATCTCAGGAACAAAGAACGCAGTCTGTGCGTTGACTTCGGATCCGAGCTTACCGTTGGCCTCGCATGCAGGGTCTTTGAGGCTTATGGAACACCGCAAGCGAAGATATGCCTCGTGGTGCCGATAGAGCTTCAGAACCTCCTCGTACGAGTGCAACGCGTCGAGTAGACGCGGGCCTGTGTTGAGTTTCGCCTGAAATTTGCCGAACCGTCTGAGAGCGGCATCCAGATCGGCGCGGGCGGCGATTTCGGTCTCCGGCGAATGGAAGTAGTAACGTTCGAGATCAACGGAAAGCTGCTGGGCAGACGCTATCTGGGCGTCAACTGCGGCTACGTGCATCGCCACACCGAGAAAACAAAAGAGGGCGTCAGAGATCCTCATGGATTGTCGTCGAAGTTACGAGCTGAACTGTAATACCGCATTCCCTAATGTAGTACGGCAATGATGATGCATGTTCAAAATGCGCAGGATGACGTGCGGCCGTGCCCTTCCCGAATCGATTTGTGCGACGGCTTCGTGGAACTACTTGATCGCCAGCGGAATCGGGTAATACTTCTGGATCATTCTTCCGGTCATGAGGCCGCCTTCGTATTCGGGGATGATGACTTCGTCGGCGCCGGAGCTGCGAATGGCGTTGGCGTAACGCTGCTGTCCGGCGCGGGTGATGATCTTGATTTTGGAATTGAGCGAGCGCGCGGTCACGGTGATGTAGAGGTTGTCGGCATCGTTGTCGATGACGATGCAGATGCCGCGAGCGCGGTCGAGTCCGGCCTGCAGCAGGACGTCGTGGCGCTTGGCGTCGCCCTGGATAACGGGGATCTTGTCATTGAGGAGTTCGCGGTAGAGGCCTTCGTTGGTTTCGATCAGGACGAAGGGGATCTCGAGGCGCTGCAGCTGGTCGACGACGGTGCGGCCGACCTGGCCATAGCCGCAAATAATGAAATGGTCGTTCAGCCGGTTGACGTTCACTTCGTTGATCATGGTTCTCCAAGCCTCCACGCCATGGCGGCTGAAAATGGTGAGCAGGACGCGCTCGGCAATCCAGATCTGCAGCGCGAAGACTCCCGCATAGACGAACATCGAAAAAATCTTGGTGGACTTGTGGACGGCGCGGTATTCGATGGAGTGGGGATGGATCACCCAGAAGAGGGCGTCGAGCGGGCGCAGGCCTTCGACACGTATGTAGAAAATCACGCACACTCCCAGGAAACCCGCGAGCACTACGAGCGGGAGCCAGAGGCGGCGAAGGAAGATGAGGAAGATGCGTCCCATTCCAAGTTTCCGTGCAGAAGGCCTTACAGAAAATCCGATGAGTATACATACTCGGGCCGGAATCGAGGCATGAATTATTCCGATGGGGCGGAACCCGGCGTGTGAGTAATGACTCTTTGATGACTCGGACGCGGCAGGCGGGTCATCGGTTCTCAGTTGCGGACCGCGAGCCATCCCGAGGATACCTCGGGGCCTAAAGCCCGCTCCGGTTTTGCAGCGTCATGCGCCGCCCTGGAAGGGCCGATGTTCCACGGGAAGGCAGGCATCCACCGCGGGTAAGCGGTGTTCACGACGGCGCACAGATTCACGGCTTTACGAATCGGGATAGGGGACAAGTCGCCTGTCCTCCCCTCCCTCACCACCGTACGTGCGGGTCCGCATACAGCGGTTCGGCCGGGTTGAGCTAGGTGTGAATAGCCAGGCGTTCTGCATAGTGCGTCGCCAGGAGACGATTCGGTCCCTTCCTGGACGCCCCTCGGGGCTTCCCCCCTACTTGCCTCCGGAAGGCCAAACAATATTGGCTTTGTGCCGCATATCGTCCCTGAGATCGCACTGCTTACTTGCCTTTCCCTTTATTCCCCTTGCGGGTTACCGTTCGGGCCTTCGATCACCGTTCCCGGCTCGGCCTAGCTTGTTTGCTCCGCCTTTCGGCCTTGGAGTGCCTCCATATCCTCGCCGACGGCATGACCTACTTTGCCCTCTGCTGACGCATTATAAAAGGGCGCCCCTTTGAGGTAGATTTTGAGTGTGAAGCAAAACTCTACCGAAAGGAGCACCCTTTATGAACATTAAGTATATCGGCCTGGACATTCACAAAGAAACGATTTCGATTGCGGTGATGAACGGCGAGGGAAAAGTGGTGATGGAGTCGATCATCGAAACCAAGGCGAGCACCATCCTGCAGTGTATTCAGGGAATACACGGTGACTTGCATGTGACCTTGGAAGAGGGGACGTGGGCGGCTTGGTTGTATGACCTGTTGAAACCACACGTCACGGAGCTGGTCGTGTGCGATCCACGGAAAAACGCGCTCATGAAGGAGGGTAACAAGAGCGACAAGATTGATGCGCGCAAGCTCGCCGATCTGCTGCGTGGGGGATATCTGCGCCCGGTTTATCACGGCGAGAACGGCCTACGAACATTGAAGGAGCTGGCCCGCAGTTATCTGACGATCAGCAAAGATCTCACTCGAGTAATGAATCGGGTGAAGGCTCTATATCGCAGTTGGGGAATTGTGTGTGGGGGGCAGCAAGTCTATGCCCCGCGTCACCGCACAGAGTGGTTGAACAAGATTGGAGAAGCGGGCGTCCGCCGGCGGGCTGAGTTTTTCTACCAACAGCTCGATGCTCTGCGAGAGTTGCGCCAAGCGGTGCGGAAGGATCTGTTGGCCGAGAGTCGCAAACAGAACGCGACCAAATTACTGCGCCAGGTTCCTTCAATCGGTCCGATCCGAGCCGCGCTGCTCATCGCGTTGATCCAAACTCCTCATCGTTTCCGCACCAAGCGGCAACTGTGGACCTACAGCGGTCTCGCGATTGAGACGCGCGGCAGCGCGCAATACCGTTACGTGGGAGGACAGCTGCAACGTTCCAAGAAACCCCAGCAGCTGCGTGGGCTCAATCAAAACCATAATCATGAGATGAAAGAAATCTTCAAGAGTGCGGCGAATATGGCCAGCAGCCAGGAGGGAGCGTTCCATGACTTCTACCAAGGCTTGCTCACGAAAGGCATGCAGCCAGCTATGGCTCGCCTCACCTTGGCGCGAAAGATTGCGGCGATCACTCTAATCCTGTGGAAGAAGGGAGCACATTTCGACGCTAAACAAGTGAAACCGCAAGCAGCTTGAGCGTCTCGGACCAAGAGTCCGGGTTCCATCCCCCTGGGGATCATCCTTGGCGGTGGCGAGTCGGGTTCTTCTTGAGACGCTCGGATCGAGGGAGAGTATCTACGCAGAAGTTAGGCGATTTGTGTGCTTCGGCACCGAGTCTCCATGCTGACCCTATGCCCCCTCGCATGATCCAACAAAGCTGTAGGCCACGAGTCTCAGATAGGACCATGGTTGGCAACTCTGCAACCAGATTAGCTTGTGAGTTTCAGAGAACCGAACGGCGCCGTCATGACGAACATGAAACCAAAGGATGGAGCCAGCATCGAGGCCCCGTCGCTCCGCGCCTTACAGGGCCGCTCCGCGACCGGGCTGGACGGTCAAGCAGCTAAAGAAGAAGTGTCGGCACTATGGCGAGGGGGCTGGATGCCAGAAAATATTTCTGGCGTTCCGGCAGGGAGAAGTGTTTTTCACTTGACATCCCCTTTAATAGGACTTCTGCGGCACGGTCAGGATGAATCGCTTCACCCTCAGTCACCTTGTGTGACATGCCGCAGATCTCCCGCGGTAAGTTCGACCGCCTTCAACGCACAGCCGCCGGATTTCCCACCAGTGAGCTTGATGGATATGGGCTTCGCAGTCCTGTGCTCGCTCGCCCGCCACCGTAGGCCTCTTATCCGGTTCTTGTTCATCGGCTCGCGTCTTTGTTCCACGCTTCTTTCAGGCCCCGCCTCGCGGCGAGTGTTGTTTCACCCTTGCGCTTCCCTAACCCTTCGTCTCCATCAGACTGGCTAGAGGACTTACACCTCCAAGCTGTCGTACATGCTCGGCACACAAGCGAAACGGGCATCCTTTTGGATGCCCGCTGCTGAATACCGGCCAAACCTTTCTCGCGCGAAACCTTACGCCCGGGCGCCGACTGCGGCCGGCTCACTTGCCGGAACCGACTTCTCTTCGCCGTTGGGCTTCTGCTGCGCGGGCTGTCCGCCTTTGCGGATGTCGATGCCGCCCTTGAAGAAGGCGCCATCTTCGATGGAGATGCGAGCGGCGATGACGTCACCAGTGAGCGAGCCGTCGCTGCGAATGTCGACGCGATCGCTGGCGGTGAGATTGCCGCGGACTTTGCCGAGAACAACGATCTCACGCGCGTTGATGTTGGCGGCGACAACGCCATTGCGTCCGATGGTGACGCGGTTGCCGGCCAGATTGATGGAACCTTCCACGCGGCCGTCGATGTAGAGCGATTCGGAGCCGGTGACTTCGCCTTTAATGACGAGCGACTTGCCGATGGTGGCTTGGTCAGCGGTGGTGGTGGTTACCGGCCGGGGAGCAGCGGGCTCAGCGGAGGCCATTGGCGCGCTGGGGGTAGACGTAGTGGGGCGCTCCGGCACGGCAGGTTGTGCAGGAGATTGAGGCTGATTGGTCGGCTTCCACATGGCGTAAAAGTTCCTTTCCTAGTTGGCATTAGGGGTCACTGGCCGCACTTTGGTGACCAAACCCGATTGTACTCCCGCGTCTCAGAGTGAGCCCTGTGGAAAATCCTTTATTTTCAATCGGGAGTTCCTCCGTTGATACGTCCGATTGGACATGAGAGGCATGGTCGCACGACGCGTAGGGCTGCATACTTTCTGCGCGATGGGGGTGTAACGATTCCCGGAAAAATCCATCGGACCGTACCCTTCCACAGGCGCCGGGCGTTATGCTGGCAGGGTGAAGATTTATCGAAAACCGAAACCGATGTGGGGAGTCTAATTCTTCGCGAATCTTCTTCAGAAAATGGGCCTTGGGACAGACTTCTAACTTTGGAGCCAAGCATGCCAGAACCAGCCGTGGTAAATGGAGCAACTTTCACGATTGCGCGGCCTGAGCCGGGCGAATATGCGCCTTATTATGACCGCTACATTGCCTTGATAACGGGGACCGACATTCTCGGCACTCTCGACGCGCAGAGGCGGCAGACGATGCTTTTGCTTTCGGGGCGCGACGAGAGCGAGGGGGATTTTCGCTACGCACCCGATAAATGGAGCGCGAAAGAAGTGCTGGGACACGTGTGCGACACGGAGCGAATTTTCGCGTATCGTGCGTTGCGGATTGCGCGCGGGGACCAGACACCTCTGCCGGGGTTCGAGCAGGACGATTATGTGGAAAATGGTCCGTTCGCGAAGGCCGCGCTGGAGGAAATTATTGAAGATTACATTGCGGTGCGGCGGGCGACACTGACGCTGCTGCGCAATCTGGATGAGGCGGCGTGGACGCGGCGCGGCGTGGCGAGCAAGAACGAAGTAAGCGTGCGCGCGCTGGCCTATATGATCGCCGGACACGAACTGCATCATCGGAGGATTCTGGAGGAGAAGTACTTTCCGGGGCGGTGAGCGCCGCTAACTTCTTTGCCACGGATTCACGCGGATTTATCGGTGCTGATCTGAGCGATGTGTCATTCTGAGCGCGGCGAAGGACCTATGGAGTTTGCTGACGTCGCCAGAGTGCATAGAGCCTTGGCTTCGCTCAGGATTACAGGGTTTATTCCTTCATGTCTCCGAGAGTGCTGACGGAATTGCTTCGCGGGAAGGGCGCGCACGTCGATCCCATCGCGTGCGTGGAGGATCTCTCCGCCGAACTGGCGGCGCGGCATGCGGCGGGGTTTCCGCACTCAGTCGGGCAGCTTGTCTTCCACATGAATTACTGGATGGAGTATGAACTGCGGCGGATTCGCGGGGAGAGGCCCATGTATCCGGAACATAACTCGGCGAGCTTTCCGGCAGCGCCAGCACCGTGCGATGCACAAGAATGGGATCGTCTCCGAACGCAGATGGGGAAGTTTCTCGCCGAGTTTGGCGAGTTGGCGAAGTCGCCGGCGCACGAACTGCACTGCGAGATTGAAAGCGCCCACGACGGCGACAAGAAAATTGCCGGAACGCTCGAAGCGGTGCTTTGGCAGATGGTGGCACACAACAGCTATCACGTGGGGCAGATCGCGGTGGTGCGGCGCGCGTTGGGGGCGTGGCCTCCGCGCGGGGGCGGGGATACCTGGTGATGCGAGCTGGGTGGTCATCCTGAGGTCCGCGCTTTGGCGGACCGAAGGACCTATGCATCCTGCCGGAAATTGCATCCTTCGCTTCGCTCAAGGATGACAAAACTGTTGGTGCGGTATGCTGAGAGCTGATCGCTGACAGCTTTCTCCTATGCTTCCTGAATCGACAATCCTGAAACACATCGCGAAGCAGCCGAAGCGTGCGGCCGGGTTCAAGCAACTGGTGCGCGAACTTGGGGTAGGCGGGGACGAACGGCGTGAGCTTGATGTGCTGCTGCAGAAGATGGTGGCGCGGGGAACGCTGCTTTCGGTCGACTCCGATCGCTACACGTTGCCTGCGGCGGCCGGCGACAAGAATTTGGTTGCGGGACGGCTGACCATGCACCGCGACGGGTTCGGATTTGTCATTCCGGACGCGAAGTCGCTGAGCCCAGCACTCAAGGCGAAGCTGACGGGCGATATTTTCATCGCACCACATCTCATTGGCAATGCCATGCACGGGGATCTGGTGCTGGTCGACATCAGCAACGTTCGGCCGGACGGGCGCGCCGAGGGACGCATTGTGAGGCCGGTGATGCGGGCGCATCCGACGGTGGTTGGGATTTTTCACTACGGGAGCCACGGTGGATATGTGCGGCCCATCGACAGCAAGATTACGCAGGAGATTTTGATTCCGATGGGGATGGAATTTCCCTCCGTGTCCCCTGCGTCCTCCGTAGGGAACGAGGCTGAAGGCGGCGAACCACCCTGCGACTCCGTACAGGGCAGGCTCCGGACTCGGAGGACACAGAGGAAGAAATCTGTCGACCGCGTGTTGGGAGACGAGGTGGCACGGCCGGCGGAATGGGACGATCTTGAGGGGCTAGTGGTTGACGTTGAGATCACCGATTGGCCTTCGCCTACGCAGAATCCGCGGGGGCGGGTGATTGAGATTCTGGGACGCGAAGATGATTTCGGCGTGGATGTCGAGATCACGATTCGCAAGTTTCATCTGCCTCACCATTTTCCGGCCGCGGCGCTGGAAGAGGCGCAGGATGCTTCGGCAGCCATACCGGCGATCGAACTGGAGCGCCGCCGCGATTTTCGCGGTCTGCGGATTGTGACCATCGATGGCGAGACGGCACGCGACTTTGATGATGCCGTCTACGTGCACATGCTCGAGAACGGCAATTTCGAGTTGCAGGTGCACATTGCCGATGTCGCGCAATACGTGACGCCGGGGTCGGCGCTCGATCAGGAGGCCCGACTGCGGGGCACCAGCGTTTACTTTCCGGACCGCGCCGTACCGATGCTGCCACTGGAGCTTTCGACCGACATTTGCAGCTTGCGTCCGCAGGTGGAACGGCTAGTGCTGTCGTGCGTAATGGAAATGGACCAGCGCGGCGAGATCGTCAGTTACGAGCTGAGTGAGGGCGTGATCCAATCGGTGGAGCGGATGACGTATACCGCGGTGAACGCAGTGCTGGAAGGGGATGCGGCCGCGCGCTCACGATATGCGCCGCTAGTGTCGACATTTGAGCTGATGCGCGACCTGGCGCAGATTCTCAACCGCAAACGGGAGCGGCGGGGATCGATCGACTTCGATCTGCCGGAGCCCGTAATCGAGTTCGACGAGTTTGGATTGATGAAGAGTATCTCGCGGTCGGAACGGAATATCGCGCACCGGCTGATTGAGGAGTTCATGTTGTCGGCGAACGAGTGCGTGGCGCACGATCTGGAGTCGAGGCATGTGGGATCGCTGTATCGCATCCACGAGAAGCCGGATGCAAAACGGGTGTACGACTTTGAAGTGATTGCGGCGACGTTTGGATATTCGCTGGGTGTGGGGCCGCTGCCGATTCATCGCGTACAGACGAAAACCGACCGGCGCTCGGCTTATGGAATGGGCAAACGGGCGAGAGAGATTGAAGTGCCGAAGGAAGTGCACATTACACCGCGCATGTATCAGAAGCTGACGGAGAAAATTGCGGGTAAGCCCGAGGAGCGGATTCTGAGCTACCTGATGCTGCGGTCGCTGAAACAGGCGCGCTATTCCGAGGAGAATCTGGGGCACTTTGCGCTGGCGGCAACCTCGTACACGCATTTTACGTCGCCCATCCGGAGGTATCCGGATCTGATTGTGCATCGGGTGTTGAAGGATGTGCTGCGCCGAAGTTCGGGGCCGAGCTCAAGTCACCCGAGTCAAATTCCCCACCCCTTCGGCAAGGTCTGGGCAGGCTCCGGCGCAAGAAACGCGACAAGCGTTGGGCACCCGCAGTTGGAGGAGAAAGCTTCTCCTTGGTCTAAGCGTCGAACCACGTCCGACAGCATGCGGGCGGAAGCGCCGCATGAGGCCTTGGGCGGGCCGATTGGGATCGAAGAATTGCATGAGATCGCTGAAGAGGCGAGCCGGACGGAGCGGCGGGCGGCCGAGGCGGAGCGCGAGTTGATCGAAGGCAAGAAAGTGAAGTTCATGCAGGACCGGGTAGGCGAAGACTTCGACGGACTCATCACCAGCCTCACGAAGTTCGGATTTTTCGTGGAGCTTACTGATCTGTTCGTTGAGGGACTGGTACCGCTGAATACTTTGACCGACGACCGGTACACCTATCACGAGAACACGCGAGAGATTATCGGACAGCGGTCGCGCAAGATCTACAGTCTGGGTCAGAAGCTTCGGGTGCTGGTGGATCGGATCGATCCGGTGGAGAAGAAGATTCAGTTTGCCGTGCTGGAGGAAGAGCCGGTGCGAGCGAAGGGCAAGCGCAAGAGGCATTAGGCCAGCCAAGGCATGGAAGCAAGCCGCCGGGCTGTGCCCGGCGGACAGCCGAAGGCGGCTGTCCCCACAAAAATCTTACCTACACTCCGAGGGCTTTTTGAATTTCGGCGGCAATTGCGGCAGCGAGCGTGCGCACTTTGTCTTCGGATTCGGCTTCGACCATAACACGCGCCAAGGCTTCCGTTCCTGAATAGCGGACTACTACGCGGCCGTTGCCGTTCAATTCGCGTTCCGCCGCTTCGATTGCTGACTGGACTGCTGGGACTTGAGCGAAGGGAATTTTTTCTCGTACGCGCACATTTTGAATTTTCTGCGGAAACACCTTCAGGTCGCCGACGAGTTCCGCCAGGGGCTTGCCGCTGCGTACGATGATGTCCATGAGTCGGAGCGCGGTCAGCAGGCCGTCGCCGGTGGTGGCGTCGCAATCGCGAAAGATGATGTGGCCGGACTGCTCGCCGCCCAGCGTGGCGCCCGTCTTCAACATCTCTTCGAGCACGTATTTGTCACCCACGTTGGCGCGCAGCATGCGAATGCCGGATTTCTTCAGCGCGATTTCGAGGCCCAGGTTCGACATGGTGGTGGAGACCACGATGTCAGCCTTCAGCTTTCCTTGGGTGTGCAGGTCGCGGGCCGCGGCAAGCAGGACGGCGTCGCCATTCACCACGCGCCCGGCCGCGTCGCAGAACAGAGCGCGGTCGGCGTCGCCGTCGAAGGTCACGCCCAGGTCGAACTTGGAAGATGATTCCGCGACGAGTTTTCCGAGGGTCTCGGGATGCAAAGCGCCGCAGCCTTCGTTGATATTTCTTCCGTCAGGCGAGACGTGGATAAAGGTCGCTTGAATTCCCAGGGTGCGGAACAGTTCCGGCGCCTCGGCTGTGGCCGCGCCGTTGGCGCAATCCACGAGCATGCGCAGTTTGCTCAGGTCAGACTTCACGCCCTCGGCAAGCGATTTGACGTAGGCATGACGAAGGCTGGCCTCACCCGGGAGCGAGGGCTTGGGAATCTTTAGCGCGGTGTCATCGGCGGCAGAGGCATTCTGCAACAGAGCGAAGATTTCTTTTTCAATGGCGAGTTCACGCGCGTCGGTAAGTTTGAAGCCATCGCCGGAAAAGACTTTGATGCCGTTGTCGGTCCAGGGATTGTGCGACGCGGAAATGACCACGCCGGCTGCCAGCGCCCGTGAGCGCGCGAGGTACGCCACACCCGGGGTCGTGATCACGCCGGCGCTGTGGACATCCACGCCTACCGCAGCGAGGCCTTCGGCGACGCGGTCTGCAATCCATCCGCTAGATTCACGCGTGTCCTGGCCGATCACGGCCTGAGCCTTGGCATTGGCGCGGACCAGATCATGGCCGAGGGCGCGGCCAATCAAATAAGTGCTTTGCCTGGTGAGGGGGAATTCTCCCGCGACGCCACGAATCCCGTCGGTTCCGAACAACTGTCTTGGATCGCTCATAAAAAGTAAAGAGGACTATCGATGATAAATGAGGATAGAGGAAAGTGCCCGGTGACGGCGGCTGCTCAGTGGGTGGTCGCACTGCCGACTTTCTGGACGAGGACGGTCACGCGAATTGAGGTTGCTTGGACGACCTGCACTAGCGGATCGGAGACGTACACGTTCGTGGTGAACACGGCGCTGCCGCGGGTGCCGGTGGCGTCGATGGGGTCGGTCGTGGCGGCGTCGATTTGCTCCACGTGATGTCTCGGGCCGGTGATGGTAATGCGTGGCGGATCGGAGTCGACCTTAACAAGCTGTTCGCCGTCGGCAAAGTTTCCGGTCACGCGGGGATGAATCTCGACTTCCCGAGTCATTCTGGTATCGAAGGCCAGATGTAGCTGGCTGGGAACGACCTGCACCACGGTGATGTCGCCCGGATGGCGAACCTGCTGCGAAGTGAGATCGAAAGTTCGTTCGCCCGATTTGACGTCGGCGAGGTCGATTTCAGCGTGCACCTCATTGGCCTGCAACTGCCGGATGACGCGCTCCGGGCCGCGCACGCGGATCTGCGCCTCCTGAATGGATTCGGAACTGATTTCCAGCTGCGAGGGGAAGTGTTGAAAGACGATGGGCGCGTGGAGTGCCACTTCCGCGGGCTGCTCGTCGCGCGAAATCAGGAACCACAGCCCGGTGGCAAGAAGCAGGGACAACACCTTGAGTCCAAAGTTGTGGAGCACATAGCGCTGGAAGAATTGGATCATGGCCGCGGCTCCGCTTGCGCGCCAGATTCCGACTTGCGCTGCGGCGCGGGATCGTGCAGGGGCGAGTCGAGCAGCGCATCCGCCTCGTCTTCGTTATTCTGCGCGATCGAGGTGGGCAGAGTGACGGGGGCCATGTGGCGGCGGAGTTCGGCGCCCAGACGCTCGCGGAGTTGTTCGACGGTGAGATCGCGTTCGATTTTGCCGCCGATGGCCAGGCTGATCGCGCCAGTCTCTTCGGAGCAGATGACAGCGATGGCATCCGTTTCTTCCGTAATGCCAATGCCGGCGCGGTGCCGCGTGCCCAGTTGTGTGGAGAGCAGGGGATTCATGGAAAGGGGCAGGAAGCAGGCTGCAGCGGCGATGCGGTCTTTCTGAACGATGACAGCGCCATCGTGCAGCGGGGCGCTGGGACGGAAAATCGTGGCCAGCAAATCGTAGGAAAGGCGCGCGTCAAGAGGAACACCGCTTTCGATGTGGGTACGCAACCCGATCTCGCGCTCGATCACGATGAGCGCGCCAGTCTGATGCTGCGAGAAAAGATTGGCGGCTAGCACGATATCGTCGTAGGAATCGCTGTCAGCGGAAGATCCGCTGAAGAAAGTCAGTCTTCTGCCTAGGTCGGCGAGCACGTGGCGGATCTCTGACTGGAAGACGACAATCAGCGCGAACACGAGATAAGGGAGCACGTGGCTCACGACCCAGTTGAGCGTGGTGAGTTCACCCACGCGTGCCAGATAGAAGGTGACGGCGACGACGACCAGTCCGACGAGCATGGGAACGGCGCGGGTGCCGCGGATCATGATCAGCACCTGGTAGATGAGCAGCGCGACGAGGAGAATGTCGAGCGCGATCCACGCGCCTTGCGTCCATGACGTGATGACTGGCGTCACTCGAATCGCTCCTGTGCCGATCTGCGAGCGTTCCTTTGGGGGCTAAAGCCCGCAATTTGTTTTCTAACTGCTAGCGGCACGGCTGAAGCCGTGCCCTTGTTCCACACACTCGCTTGGGCTCTGCCAAAGCTTGGGAATTGAAAATCCATTGTAATGCAGCGGATTTCTGGCTTTGTCAGCCTTACGAACTTTTACATGAAATTGCAAAAACGTTATGGTGCGCGGGCTCATTCTTGTTTTTTCGTCACTGCCGCTCGAATCTCGCCATGGGCCAGACGGGCGGAAATTTCGTCACCGACTCTTAGACCTTGCGCGTCCTTGAGCAGCTTGCCTTGGGAATCGAAGATCAGTGCGTATCCGCGCTCGAGAATCGCTAGGGGAGACAACGATTCGAGAGCGGTATGGACGCGCTCGCTGCGCACGCGATGTTGCAGGAGAACGTTGCGCATGATGGCGACGAGGGCGGCGGTGCCGCTGTCGAGTTGCTTTCCCATGCCGGAAAGGACCAGCCGCAAATCGTAGTGGCGCACGGCGGCAGAGATCATTTCCCAGCGGCGGCGCATCTGCTCAAGCAGGTTGCGCTCGGCGAGTTCCATTCGGTGGGTGAGATCGTCGAGCTTTTGCTGGCGCTGGCGGATGAGTTCCATCATGCGGGCGAAGGCGCCATGTTGCGCGAGTTCGGTCAAGGCCTGGCGGCCCATCAGCAAGCGGTAACGCATGGCGCGGCTCAGTCGCTCGTGCAGAGCGGCAGCGTGATCTTCGACTTCCTGGCGGGAGCGGATGACCAGCTCCGCGGCCGCCGAGGGCGTGGGGGCGCGGAGGTCGGCAACGAAATCGGTGATGGTGAAATCGGTTTCGTGGCCAACGGCCGAGATTACGGGGATCTCGGAGGCAGCGATGGTGCGGGCTAGAGTTTCATCGTTGAACGCGGCCAGATCTTCGGCGGAGCCTCCTCCACGCGCAACGATGATGACGTCGACGTTGTCGTGCTGGTTGAAGAAGCGAACTCCTGCGGCGACCTCGTGCGAAGCGGCGTCACCCTGCACCTGCGCGGGATAAATCAGCACATTCACGGAATGATGACGGCGTCGGAGGACATTGAGGATGTCACGCAGCGCTGCCGCCTGCGCCGACGTGACGAGGCCGATGCGCGAGGGCAGCGATGGGATGGGCTTTCTGCGCTCGGATGCGAACAGGCCTTCCGCTTCCAGTTTGGTCTTGAGCTGCTCGAAGGCCAACTGCAGCGAGCCGGCGCCTTTGGGTTCGATGTGCTCGGCTGAAATCTGGAGCTCGCCGCGGTCCTCATAAACGGTCACGCGGCCCCGGACGATGACCTGCTGGCCGTCAGCGGGGCGAAAGCGGAGCAGGCGGGCGGAGGAGCGGAACATGACTACACGAATCTGGGCGTCGCCATCTTTCAGTGTGAAATAGAGATGGCCGGAATCGGGGGCGCGGAAGTTGGAGATTTCGCCTTCCACCCACGCGTCGGAGTATTCGCGCTCGATGTGAGAGCGGACCGCCCCAACCAGTTCGCGGACTTTCCAGACCCGGCGCTCGGGCGGGCGGAAGCTGAAGCCCATCTGGTCGGTGAGAGACACTGTGGGCAGTGTACCGCAGGACGGGTTCGCGGGTGAGATCAGCTGGAAGGAAACTACAAAATCCAAGTCCCCACCCCTTCGCGAAAGAATGCTGGCAAGGATGGGGTACCCGAGTTTAGAAGTTAACTTCTAGATGCATAACGTCAGCGATCTGAAAGTTCAGACGATTGACCAGCACTACGTTGCCGCCGATCACGACGTGCGCGTAGTTCGGAGGTGGAGGCGGGAACATCGCTTCCAGCTCGTGAGGGCAAGGCTGCATTTGTCGGCGAAGACCCGGAGGCAGAGTTCCGCGAACCACTAACTGCTTCTCCAAGCCGGGAGGAAGGCGATCGCGCTTGGCTAGGCCGGGCGGCAGATGCGAGTAATGGGCGCGGTACCAGTTGCGGGCGGCGTCGCGGTCATGGTCGTCGTAACGGTCGTGGTCGTGGCCTCGGCCTTTGTCGTGATCGTGGCCGTGGCCGTTTCCGTGTTCATGATCCCGGTCATCTCGTCGTCGCTATCGTGTTTGTCGTGGCCGTGGTCCTGGGCAACGGCGATGGTGGTAGAGAGCGCGAGCGATAGAACTGCGATCGCGCCGGCCCGGAACCAGATCTTTAAAGACATTGACTCCTCCTGATGATTGCGGAAAGCCCAGCTTATCGAAAATATCCAGACGGCCGACAGATTACGGTAGGTCACGGTCGATGCTACCCGTTTGGTCTCTCTATGTTCGCGCGGCCGTTTAGTGCCTGACGCGCAGCAATTTGTGTCATACGTCGAGTCGGCCGCAGAGGCTATAATCCCTGCCCATGAATCTCGAACAAAAAGTCGCCGAACTCAATAAGCGGAACCAGTTGGCCGAAGATGGCGGTGGCGCCAAGCGGCGCGAGCGGCAGCATAAAGAAGGCAAGATGTCGGCGCGGGAGCGCATCGAGTTTCTGCTCGATGAGGGGACGTTCGAGGAGACCGACAAGCTGGTCACGCATCGCTGCAACGATTTCGGGATGGCCGAGCAGAAAATCTATGGCGACGGCTTTATTACTGGCTACGGGCGCATCGAGGGACGGCTGGTGTACGTGTTTGCGCAGGACTTCACCGTGTTTGGCGGGTCGCTGTCGGAAACCAATGCCGGCGAAGATTGTGAAGATCATGGATCTGGCGGCGAAGATGGGCGCGCCGGTCATTGGGCTGAATGATTCCGGGGGCGCGCGGATTCAGGAAGGCGTGATGTCGCTGGCCGGGTACGCCGACATTTTCCTGCGCAACACGATCTACAGCGGAGTGGTGCCGCAGATTTCGGCGATCATGGGGCCGTGCGCGGGAGGGGCGGTGTACTCGCCGGCCATCACCGACTTCGTGCTGATGGTGGATAAGACTTCGTACATGTTCATTACCGGGCCTGACGTCATCAAGACCGTGACATTGGAAGAAGTCACGAAGGATCAGCTGGGCGGCGCGATGACTCACAACGAGACTTCAGGCGTGGCGCACTTTTTGGCGCATGACGATGCCGAGTGTTTGTCGATGGTGCGGGAGCTGTTGAGTTTCCTGCCTTCGAACAATCTGGATGAGCCTCCACGGAAAGTGTGTACCGATCCCGTCGACCGGGCTGATTCGGCGCTCGACAAGATTGTTCCGGCGCAGTCGAACCAGCCGTATGACATTAAAGATGTGATTCACGCAGTGGTCGATGATGGCTTACTTTTTCGAAGTGCAGGAGCACTACGCGAAGAATATTGTCGTGGGATTTGCGCGGCTGGATGGGCGGTCGGTGGGGATTGTGGCGAACCAGCCGTCGGTGCTGGCGGGAACGCTGGACATTAATGCGTCGGTGAAGGGCGCGCGGTTTGTGCGCTTCTGCGATTGCTTCAACATTCCGCTGGTGACGTTTGAGGATGTACCGGGATTTCTGCCGGGAACGGCGCAGGAGTATGGCGGGATCATCAAGCACGGGGCGAAGCTGCTGTTTGCGTTTGCCGAAGCTACAGTCCCCAAGGTTACGGTGATCACGCGCAAGGCGTATGGCGGGGCTTATTGCGTGATGGCGTCGAAGCATATCCGCACGGATGTGAATTACGCGTGGCCGACCGCCGAGATTGCGGTGATGGGGCCGGAGGGCGCGGTGGACATCGTGTACAAGCGCGAACTCGACGCGGCCGCGAACCGGGAACAACTCCGCCGCGAGAAAATCGAGGAGTTCCGCGAACGCTTCGCCAACCCGTATGTGGCCGCCGACCGCGGATTTGTGGATGCGGTCATCCAACCGCGGGAGACGCGAAAGAAGCTGATCCAGGCGCTGGCCATGCTGGAGACGAAGCGGGATAAGAATCCGCCGAAGAAGCATGGGAATATTCCGCTGTAAGCGGGTGTCGTGGCCAGCGATCAGAACCCTCAGGGGCTGAAGCCCAACATCATTTTGCTGCTTTTACGTCACGGCTGAAGCCGTGTCCTTCCACAAATCCTTCCGTCGTCAAATCATTTCCACGTCGATTTGTGATCCACGACGTTGCTGAAAACGGGATAAAATCACCACGCCTTCGCTCACGGCAATAAAGACACATAGTGGAGAAACCAGTGAAAAAACTTCTTTCCTTAATTGCCTTTTGCTTTTTGGCGCTTCCTCTTTTCTCGCAGACTCCTTCTTCCTTGATTACGTCGCTGGCGCAAGCTAAAGATTATGTGCAAAAGCGGGTTTCCAGCTATGACCGGACTGGCGGGAATGCGGATGCGCGGAGCATCGCGCCGGGAGAGACTTTCACACTGCTCGACGAGGCGGGGCCCGGGCTGATCAGCCACGTCTGGGTGACGATTGCCAGCGAGGATCCAAATCATTTGAAGGCTTTGGTGCTGCGGATGTATTGGGATGGGGAAGGCACGCCCAGCGTGGAGACCCCTATTGGCGATTTCTTTGGGCTGGGGCTGGGGGATTATCATCTGTACCAGTCGCAGCCGTTGTCGGTAGGGGCAGACAAAGCGTTGAACTCTTTTTTCCCAATGCCGTTTCAGAAGCATGCGCGCATCACGGTAACGAATGAAGGGCCGCGCAAGACCGACGCGTTCTATTTCAACATCGACTATCGGGCATACAGCAAGGATCTTCCGTCGGATCTTCTGTATTTTCACGCGCAGTATCGGCAGGCTGCGCCCGCAAAAGGGTGGACCAATCAGTGGAAGTCTAACGGCGATGCGATCGTCAATGAGAAGAAGAATCTGAATGGCGAGGGCAATTACGTTTGGATGGAGGCGACGGGGCACGGCCATTTTGTGGGCGTGACCATGTCGGTGCTCGAGAATCAGGATGGGTGGTGGGGCGAGGGCGATGACATGTTCTTCGTCGATGGAGAGACCATGCCATCGATCAACGGGACGGGTTCAGAAGACTATTTTCTGGGAGCGTGGGATTTTGGCGGGCATCCGTTTGCGTATCAGTTGTACGGCGCATCGGTGGTAGGGCAGGAAGTGGCGGGCGGGCGGTGGTCGCTCTACAGGTTTCATCTGGATTCCCCGATCCCGTTCACGAAGTCGTTGCGGGCGACCATTGAGCATGGGCACGCGAATGTGCGGTCTGACAACTATTTCTCAGTTGCGTACTGGTATCAGAGCGAGCCGCACGCGGCGTTTCCGACACTGCCAGGGTTGGAGCAGAGGATTCCGCGGATTTATGCGGTGGGCGGACCGGGGAATGCGGGGAAGTAAGAGATGGATGGCCTAGAACGACCGGGCTCCGTCCGGCGGACAGCCGGGAGCGGCTGTCCCCACACAAACCTGAGACTACGACGGCGGGGTTGGCTATGAAGCCATGAGCCGACAACTCGAGCTCATAACTCGTGCTCCAAAAAATAAGAGCTCCGAGGTGGTGTGGGGTCCATTCGTCTCGGCCAGTAGCTCGCGTTTGACCCTCGCTCGACCTGCTCTCGCTGCTTCCCTTGCGGGAAACTGCGCGCGATCTTCGCTTGGGCTCCGGGCTCACCGCCAACCGGATAAACCTACCCTACGCCTCGGAACTCTATCTTGCTCCGACATTTCTTCTTCGTTCGCCTCGACCAGCGCTTTGCTATAGACCCTTGCTCACCCTCCGTTCCAACCTTGCGATCAGAACAGTGACTCCGCTTGAGCCCCGGACGCCGCACCAACCGGAAAAACTTAAGAAGCTGTCAAAGAACGATCCTGTTGTACTCCTTCTATTTTTTCCGTCAATCAAAAATACGCGTTTGTAAGTACATGTGTTTTCAATCAAGTGCACGCCGTCCACAAGCCGGTGACCGGATTTGGTGCAATCCCCGGATCCATTTCTCGCAAACCCCGTGTCAACCGCGGAGTTTCGCCCGCAACATTGACACAAATCGATGTGGAGCGCACGGTAGGAGCCGGCTTTGAGCTTGTGAAAATCGCGCACTAGCCGTGCCCAACAAGGGACTTAGACTTGAATTATATGGGGACACTAGAACGCATCATACAATTCAACCGTGATGCGACCGCTGGCCAGAGTGTTCTTGTCGCTGGGAATCCTCATCAGCACTAGCCCTGCTTTTTCCGAACCTTCCTCAAAAGTCGAAACGGTGACGGGGCGAATTGTAGCGTACGCCGACGGGCTGACGTGTTTGAACGGAAATGGGTATTGGTCGATGCTCATTCATGTTCAGGATCACGCGCCGAACATTCCATCACAATTTGTCGAGGTTCGGTTCTCTATTCCATGCGACAAATCGCCAGAATGGCTCAGTCGGAAGTCATACTTACAGAAGTTTCGGCTGAAGCGGGATCGAGACGCCGATTCAGTTCTGAAGGAGTTCATGGATTGTGATCCCGAGTCGCCGAGCGGCGGTGCTCCTAAACCCTGTCTGCATCTGCCGATGTGGAAACGCGTCCCCGGCTCAGAACCTGCAACGCTTCCATTTGGACAGAGGGTGCCAAGCTACCTCTCCGTGGACCTGCCTCTTGCCCCCGTAGTCTGACGGAAAATTCGAACGGCCCTGGCTTGCCTCCTCAAAGACCGAGCTTCGCTCGGCGGACAGCCGCAGGCGCCTGTCCCCACATCTCGTCAATCGACGTTGACTGATTCGTCTACCAAGCGCTTGTCGGCTTCGTCGGAACCCGCCAGTTCGAATGAGTTCGTCAGGACGGCCTTCCCTTTTTCTACGCTGGTGATGACATAGGAGCAGCCAAACCAATGGGCTTCGGCCAGATCGGTCTTCGACCATTGGGCGGGGTGGTCGGGGTGGGAGTGATAGAAGCCGACGATGTCTTCCCCGCGCTCCCGGCCTTCGCGCTGGATGCGGACGAGTTCCTTGGGATCGATGTTGTAGCGGTTGTGGGCGGAGTCGGTGCGGGTGTTGCCGCAGCGGGCGGTTGAGGTCACGATACGGGTGCCGTCGTCTTCCATGCGGCCGAGCAGGATTCCGCAGCATTCGTGGGGATAGGTTTCTTCGCCGTGGTGGCGGAGGGCGTCGTAGCCTGCGCGTGTGAGTTTGAGCATGGAGAGCGATTGTTGCTTGCTGATTTTTGATTGCTGATTGAAAAGCCTATGGCGAATCGGGTTCAATCGACAATCGAAAATCAGCAATCAACAATTCTCATCAGCCTTCGGTCCAGAAGCGTTCACTCAGGTACTTTTCGCCGGAGTCGCAGAGAATCGTCACCATCACGGCCTGCTGGCCTTTCTTCTGCGGCTGCAGGTCGCGGGCGATTTTGAGGCACCCGACGACTGCGGCTGCGGATGAGATGCCGACCAGCAATCCAGCATTCCGAGAAAGATTGCGCGCCATGGCGTAGGCGTCTTCGGTGGAGATTTCGAGATTCTGATCGGCGAGTTGCGGATCGTAGATCTTTGGAACGATTGCGCTGGCCATGTGCTTGGCGCCTTCGATTCCGTGAAAGGAAGAGTCGGGCTGCAGCGAGATGCACTGGATCGCGGGATTCAGCTCTTTCAGGCGGCGCGTCGTGCCGACAAAGGTGCCGCTGGTGCCGAGCATGGCGACGAAGTGCGTGATGCGCCCTTGCGTCTGCTGCCAGATTTCGTTGGCGGTGCCATGATAATGCGCCTTCCAGTTGGCCTCGTTGGAGTACTGGTCGGCGTAGAAATATTGGTCAGGATGCTTGGCGGCCAGCTCGCGCGCCATGTCGGATCGCGCCATCAGAACCGTCGGCGGGATCGGTATAAAGAATGTTGGCGCCGTAGCCTTGCAGAATCTGCTTGCGCTCGCGCGAGACATTTTCGGGCATGCAGAGGGTGACGGGGAATCCTTCGGCCGCACCGAGCATGGCATAAGCAATGCCGGTGTTGCCGCTGGTGGAGTCGAGCAGAATCTGGCCGGGGCGGAGTTGGCCGCGGCGGCGGGCATCCCAGACGATGCTGGCGGCGGCACGGTCTTTGACCGATCCGCCTGGGTTGTACCATTCGGCTTTACCCAGAAGTGCTACGCCCGGCAGTTCGGCGGTGAGCGCGTCCAGACGCAAGAGCGGAGTGTTGCCGATGCGCTCGATCGAGGCTGTGGCCGAGCGTTTCCCCCAGTCCTGACGCTGCTTCGAGTGATTCCTTGTGTGATGCGGGAGCCGACATTGCCGCCATTCTTGAAGATCCGTGTGCCATTGATGAACCGAAACGTCGTGACCAACGTAATGTGCTATAGGGCCAGAAACGAGTTATGTAGTAGTTTGATTAGATGAATAGTTTCGCCCGGCGATGCAGCTTGCGTAAAGTTACGGTCGGTCCTTATAAAGGATGCATCTAATAGACGAGCGTTCGCCGGCAAGGAAAGGTTGAAGTTAAAACGCAATGGCTAAAACTATTGAAGCACGAACCTACGAAGAAGCGCTAGCCTGGCTGCGCGATCACGGGTTCGACGTGACCGACGCACCGGGCGCCACCGTGCGGGTCTTCCTGCGCAAGTACAACGTGTCGGCCGCCATCCAGAAGGGGCCAGACGATGCGGTGAAGATCTTCGCCTATCCCGGGTATCTGATTGGCAGCGAGATTTCGAAGCTGGTGAACCGCGGGTACCAGCAGTTTCTGAAGACCTCCAAGACTGAAATCCCAGCCACGGCTGACCATCTGAAGGCGCTGCAGACTTTCTCCGAGGAAATGAAGGAAGCGCTGGGTCTGCCCAGCCTGTACAACGAGTCGCTGGGAACGGTGAGCGAGTCGTATCAGTACGATCGCATCGAGGATCGCGATAAGGCGCCGGTGGACCGGCCGAAGCGCCCGTGGGAAGTTGCCGGGAAAGAGGCGGCGCGCGCGGCGAAGAAGGGGCGAGCGTAGCGGCTATGGGCTCGCACGAACCACAGGGCTGAAGCCCTGTCTCTATCGGCTCAAAACGCGGGGCTAAAGCGCCGCTCTTCCAGCGGTTGTTATCGCAGGGCAAATCTTATCTGTGATCTCTCGTTGTGATCGCCGCGTTATCTCTGTTGTTCTCTTGCTATCTCGGTTGTGAATCGCCGTTGTCATCTCACTCCGAGCAGGATGTCGATCGTTAGCTGGTCGAGCTTTTCGTAGGGCAGGCGCTTCTGCAGGATCGCGTCTTTGTCGAAGACGTGGGACAACAAGGCTGCCGATCCCTTGGCAGAGTAGCGCCCAGCTTTTGGAGTTCCGGGGACTGCCGCGGAAATTTCCTTGAGAATCGCCTGGATGTCGCCGTCCGCATTCCAGCGGGCGGCCTTATCCTTAAGATTAAGATAGGTACGCATGCAACCTCGGGCGAAATCTTTCACTCCGTCGTAATCTTCGGTGCGATAGGCGTGGGCGTCGAAATGGCGTGGGCCGCTGTAGCGCGACATCTTCCAGGAATTTCACCAGCCAGAATGCGGATTTGGGATTGGACGATCCGAAGCGCAGATCCTGGTCATAGCGTCCGGGGGCTTGATCGTTCAAGTCGATGTGGAAGAGCTTGCCGGCTTCCCAGGCTTGCGCGACGCCGTGCATGAAGTTGAGTCCGGCCATCTGCTCGTGAGCGACTTCGGGATTCACGCCGACCATCTCGGGATGGTCGAGCGTAGGAATAAAGCCGAGATAGTGGCCGGTGGTGGACATGTAGATGTCGCCGCGGGGCTCGTTGGGCTTGGCTTCGAGGGCGAAGCGGTATTTATATCCTTGAGCTATGCTGTATTCGCAAAGATAGTTGACGGCCTCGCGCAGGCGCTTGACGGCTTCGTCGGCGCGGCGGCAGGCATCGGTTTCGACCCCTTCGCGGCCGCCCCATAGGACGAAGATTTTCGCGCCGAGTTCGGCGCCTAGATCCATGGCGCGCAGAGTTTTCTGCAGGGCATAGGCGCGCACTTCGGGATCGTTGGCGGTAAAAGCGCCGTCGCGAAAGACGGGATGAAAGAACAGCGATTCACGGTCGCCATGGGGACGACGATGCCGCTTTGCTTGCAGGCTTTGCGAATTCGCGAACGATACGGTCCCGTTCTGCAGGCGTAGCATCAATCGGGACCAGGTCGTTGTCGTGCAGGTTGACGCCCCAGGCGCCGATCTCGCCCAGCACGGACGCGATCTCGTTGGGAGGCATGGTGCGGCGCACGGCGTCGCCAAAGGGATCGCGACCGCGGTTGCCCAGAGTCCACAGTCCGAAAGAAAACTTGTGTTCGGGCTTGGGTTGGTAGTTTCGTCTTGCTCGTTGACTCCCCTTTCACTTTCGCAGTCACGTTATCTTGCCTCCGATGGATTCAAAGCCGGCGGAGAAGAAGAGATTTTCCCGACCAGGCTGTCTTCTGCCTTTTTGTGCAGTTCCTGCACCTTATGAAGTTCCTGTTCCGCTTCCGCCGATTTCCCAAGGGCTTGGTACAAGCGTCCGAGTTGGTAATGAGCATCGGGGAGAGCGGGATCGAGCGCCACAGCGCGCTGCAAAGCGGGCTGGGCTTCTTTGTAATTCTTCTGCTGCATGTAGATCGCGCCGAGGTCGACATAGACGATGCGCAGGTTCTTCTGGGCGCTCATCGACCGCTTCAGCAGGGCGAGAGCAGCGTCGGGATGGTTGTTCTTCCATTCCATGTCGCCGAGATAGGCCAGAGCCTGAGCGTGATTGGGGTCGAGGACAAGTTCGCGTTCGAACTCCTGGCGGGCTTCATCGTATTGTTGCGACTTCCAGTGCAGGTAGCCGAGGCCGAAGTGAACGTTGGGCTCGGAGGGAGAAATCTTCGCGGCGGCCTCGAATTCGGCGATGGCCTCTGAGGTCTTGCCCGAGCCGTCCAAGGCTTCGCCCATGAGGACATGCGCCGCGGCGGAATCGGGGTCTTGCTGCAATAGTTGGCGAAATTCTTCGAGCGCGCAGGGATAGTTCTTCGCCCAGAAGCAGCTTTGCGCCAGCAGGCGATGCAGTTCGGTATTGCCGGGATCGCTCTTGGCTGCGGGCTCGAGAAAGTTGACGGCATCGGCAAAGCGCTGCTCGCCGTAGTAGCTGAGGCCCAGCAGGGTGCGCGCCTGGTTGTTGGTGGGGTCGGCGGCTAGTGCGGCTCGCAGAGCCTCGGCGGCGGCGTGGAAGTGGCCCTGCTTGAACTCAGCCAGGCCAAGATTGAGTTCGATCGTCGGGAAGCTTGGGATTGAGCGCCAGAGCCCTTTTGTAGGCGGAAGCGGCTTCGGAATATTTCTGTTCCTTAGAGAGAACCACGCCCAGGCTGGCGAAGGCCGCGGCGTCGTGGGGATTGCGCGCGGTCACCGCGCGCCAGGCGGCGGCAGCTTCAGGCAGCTTCCCTTGCTGCTCGAGCGCGATGGCGTCCGCCGGTGTCTGGGCGACCGTCCTGACCGATAGCAGGGCTGGCAAGAGCAGCGCGACGGCAACGAATTCGGACTTCCACGTCTTCATGCTTGAGCTCAGGGATCTCAATCTAGGGAACCGAGACCTCTACGCCTGCGTCGTGCAAACAATCTTGTTCATCTTGTCCATTCGCAGGCAGCGCACAGCCTTTCGATGCTGCCCTGCAAAGAGAGTTACTGGGTGGATGGAGAACGGTGAGCACGTAAATATGCCCCGCTCGACTCGTATTGAGCGCGAGCGGGGCACAGATAATGCGACTGAAGCACGTTAGAACATCAGCTTCAGGGCGAGTTGGAACTGCCTGGCGTCGAACGCATTCGTAACAGCGCCAAAGTTGCTGGAACCTTGGTTGAGGCTGATGCCGCCGTTGTTCGCATCCCCTTTGAACTGGGTATGGTTCCACATGTTGAAGGCATCGGCACGGAACTGGAGGCGCAAGCGCTCGGTGAAAGCGAAGGTCTTCAGGAGCGACATGTTCCAGTTGTCGCGGCCGGGACCGCGCAAAGCGTCGAATCCGAGGTTCCCGTAGCAGTCGGGGCCTGTAGCGCAGACCGGAGCGCTAAAGGCGGCCGGATTAAACCAGGAGCCGCGGTTTTCGGATACGAAATCGACCCATTAACATCCGGCCGGTTGCCCGAGTTCGGAACGACGCTGGAGGCATTGCTTCCGCTGATCCCTAGATTCAGAGGCGCACCCGACTCGATGGTCACGATTCCCGACAGTTCCCATCCACCTAGCGTTGCCTTGAGCAGGCGGCTGCCATTCTTAAAGAGCGGGATCTCGTAGACAAGTTGAAGAATGCGATTTGTCTGCGGTCGAACTGGGACGGACCGAAGTCACCGCTGCCATCCCGCGTAGGGGTTGGTAACATTTTGGAGGTCGCCGCCGCTGCCCGTGCTGGTGGTCGCATCCATGGCTTTCGAAACCGTGTAACCGGCCTGAAGCTGGAGGTCTTTGGTCACGTTCCCATGGAGGCCGACCTGGAGCGAGTTGTAATGCCCATTAGCACCGTTTATGGACTCCTTGACACCCGAGAAGCCGAGATAGTTCATGAACTGATTCGGGCTAGGAGCGCCGGGCTGCAGCAACATCGGGATATCGGTCTGGGGAAAGAGGTTGATCTCCTGATAGTAGTTCTCGTGCCGGGCCTGGCTGCCCACGTAGGACACCGACAAAACCGCACGCGCTCCGATGGCCTGCTGTACCCCAAGGCTGTACTGGGAGGTACGAGGGAGTTTGTACGTTGAGTCGATGCCGGTGACGCCGGCCGGAAGGATCGGCAAGGCCGCCGCAGTGATGACGCTGCCATTGGTGAGGTTTTGTCCCGGATTGGAAGAGACACGCCGTTGAGCGTGGGGTTCAAATCGCCGGGCGGGTTGGTGGCGCCGTTATACATGTCGTTGCCCTGAATGCGCTCGTACATGAGGCCGAATCCGCCGCGGATCACAGTCTTGCCCTGACCGGTCAGGTCATACGCAAATCCGATACGGGGTCCGAAGTTCGCCCAGTGATTGTCGACCAGTCCTTTCGGAATGCCATTGACGCCGCCTCTGCCAATGCCGTTCAGATAGAAGTTGACACCGTTCAAGACCGGGTTGGGGCTGGTACCGAAAGCCGAAGCTGGGGTGGCCCCGGCGCAACCCGGGCCAATCGCAGTGCAAATGCTGTTATTCACCGAATTCAGCACGGCTGCGTTGGCTGGGTTGTAGAGGTTGGGGTAGAAGTTCGTGGACTGCTGGTTGGCTTCGTACGTGTGGGGCACGCCATCCCAGCGCAGCCCAAGATTCAGCGTGAGTCTACTAGTGGCGCGCCAGTTGTCCTGTACATAAGCTGGCATAGGAAACGTTATTCCACTGACCGGTGATCTTAGCCGCGTCTTCCGTGTACTGCTGGCCATAACCAAGCAGGAAGTCAGCAAAGTCCGATCCGCAGGCTTGTGTCGACGAGCTAACACATCCAGTGGGCGATGTGAACGAACCATTGAAATTGAAGTTTCCCTGGGTATTGGCAAACGCATCTTGGCTCTTCTTATAGAGTGCCCAGCTGAATCCGAACTTGAGCTGATGCGCTCCCTTGGTCCAGGAGATGTCGTCCCGAAGTTGGTAATCGTCTGCCTTGTTGACCCACGGCGTCCAGTTCGAGGTGTAGTTGGCTCCAGTAACGCCGTTTAGATTGATCGACGGGATACGCGTGTCAACGTTCGGCCCGGTAAAGAGACGATTGAATTGGAAAGAGGACGGGGCCGAGACCAGTCCCTGCGGGATGATGTTAATGCGGTTGCCGTTGTAGTTGAACGAGGCCTCGTTCAGCAGGGTCGGGCTAATGACGTACGTGGTGTGGATCACGGCACTATAGGAGGGGTTGCCGAAGGTATTGCTGACCGTCGGCACATTGTCGCCGCTCCACTGCGTTGTACCGTAGGTCTGCGAAATCTGCTCGGAAATCCAGTGCCCAAAGACCGAGAATTTGCTGCTGAAGGTGTGATCGACGCGGGCTATCTCCTCCCGCAAATCCGTCGGACTATTGTTGCCACCGACAAAGTTCACGCCATTGGTCGGCAGCGGGAAGATGCCGCCGTACTTGCCACCCGCTGTCAGCAAAGACGTAGCGTTGCTGTTGATCATGCAGGCAGGAATTGTGTTGCTCGGAAATGGTTGGCCGGGCGTAACGCCAGCAGGAGCCACCCCTCCAGGACAGTTCGCAAACTGGATCGAGGGGAGAACAGAACTTGGGTCCACGGCGACGATCGTTTTGCCATTATAGGTAGTGGGAATCACAGAGCCAGAAGCGGTAGGATACTGACTCGCCAAGGGGACGGGGAGGTTCAGAAGGCCGCCATCGACCTCACTACGCCATTCCATGTTGTAAAAGAAGAATGTCGGATGCTCCTTCCAGAGAGGAACCTGGCCGCCCAAGTTGAAGCCGTAAACGTTGTAACGCAATTCGGTGACCTTCGCCGGAGCCGGGTTGAAGTAGTTGCGCGCATTGAGAGCATCGTTGCGGAAATACTCCCATGCCGACGCGTGGAACTGCTTGGTCCCGGACTTGATGACCGTCGCGATCGTCGCGGCGGAGGATAGTCCGTACTCGGCGCTGTAGTTCGAGGTCATGTTTTGGAACTCGGCGATCGAGTCAATGGAAGGGGCGACGCTGCCGCTGCTGCCGCCACGGTCCAGGTTCTCGCCGCCGTCAATCAGCTGAAGATTGTGCCCAGCTCGCTGGCCGTTAATGCTCACATTGTTGTCGGCACTGACCGGGGTGAATGGAATCCGGTCCGTCTGAATGCTGGAGGCACCAGGCGTGAGCGAAAACAGAGAGTACAGCGTGCGCCCGTTGATGCCAAGATCAGATACCTGCGCACCGTTAATGACCGTGCTGACTTCGCCGGTGTCAGTTTGCACAGTGACCGCATTCGCCTCAACGGTCACTTGCTCCTGCGCACTACCGACCTGCAGCTTGAAATCGAGACGAGTGCGGTCTCCGACGGCCAGAACGATGTTCTTCTGCTCGGTGGCCTTGAAACCGCTCGCTGTCACGCGCACGCTATAACGCCCGATGACCAGATCTGGAGTCACGTACTGACCGTCGCTGTTGGTCGTCGTGTTACGCGCTACTCCGGTTTCGGTATTCGTGATGACAATGGCGGCATTGGGAACTGTCGCGCCCGTGGGGTCGGTCACAGTACCCAGGATGGTCGCTTCCTGAGCCAGGGCTTGAGCGGCAAACATTACGAAGAAAGCTGCGAGCAGAACCGCAAGGCGAGCGCCGTTGCGTCTCACAGCCAAGCCAAAACTCCCGGCAAACTGGGGCGAGAGAGATTTCATGTGGAGCCTCCGAATTCGTCAGTCGCGATTAGTCGCTCGCGACAGTTGGTCAGCGGTTACGTAGAGCTGGGACTATCCCTGCAATTGGAAACGTTTACGGTGTTACGCCCCATCGATGACCGTTGTCAAGAAGAAAATCGATATAGTAATGGCCTTCCGGAGCGGTTTGAGCCCTCGGAGAGGCCTCCCTCTGCCAATTGGGCGTATACTCTGGCGATAACAGACTGTCGCCTCCCCCGGTAGACGGGCTAGTTTCTTTTGAGAGTACGGGGTTTGAGGCCAAGGGGGTGTATTCCTATGCTTACCTTGAAGGTGGCAGTATCAAGCTTGGTACTCAGTGTGGCTTGTTCCTACCCATTGCTAGGCCAACAGAAGGGACCGGAAGCCGGCCCGCCGAAGGCCCAGGAGTTTCCCGTCATCCTCCAGCAAACTGTCACAGCGGGCAAGACGCCGGTGGGAAGCAAAATCCAGGCAAAGCTCTGGGTGGCTACGCTGGTAGACGGCGCTGTGATCCCAAGGAACGCCATTTTCTCCGGGGAAGTGGTGGAATCGGTTGCGAAGACAAAGACCGATCCCTCCCGCGTCGTTCTGCGAATGGATTCGGTGCAGTGGAAGGATGGATCGGCTGCGGTCAAGGTGTACGTAACGGCTTGGTATTACCCTGCCCGAACGGCGGGCGGGCAGGACCTCCAGTACGGACCCCAGCAACCCGCGAACCGGACCTGGAACGGAGAAGGGCAGTATCCCGATCCGAATTCGAAGGTTTACAAGCCGTTTCCAGGAAGCGGCTCGGATCAAGGATCGGCCGTTCCCGATACGCCGACGGCGATCGCTGGGAATCACAGAGTGCTGATGGAAGAGGTGGAGAGCACGCGCGCTTCCGACGGAGCCGTCGCACTGGTTTCCAAGCGAACCAACATCAAGTTGGATAAGTTGACGACGTATGTGCTGTCCGGCAGCGACCTGCTACCGGCAAAGTAAAATTTCGTTCCCGAATCAGTCCTTGCGGCGAGGGCCAAGAGGACTTGACCGTGACCAGCCTCCTTGACCGTGCGATTCCGCTGTGCTACAAGCGACGGTCGACCGTAATCGTTAACGCAATTACATCTACCAATCAGCCAGCGCTCTCGCCTCGCTTGTTGACCGCGCGGGTTGGGGAGGAAGTCTTCATGGTACCGCGCACGCGAACCACCCTGCAGGTGGCGTTCTTTCTAGTTCTCATTCTGGTTCGTGCAGGCGCGCAGACGGCGGGAAGCCCCCTGTATCTGGACCCCTCACAGCCCATCAATGTGCGTGTTGATGATCTGATCAAGCGCATGACTCTCGAGCAGAAGGCTACGCAACTAGTAAACCAGGCACGAGCCATTCCTGACCTGAACGTGCCGGCGTACGACTGGTGGAGTGAGGCTCTGCACGGGGTCGCCAATGCTGGAACGGCGACGGTGTTTCCCGAGCCGGTGGGACTGGCGGCCACATTTGACGACTCGTTGATCCACGAAATGGCAGTTGTGATCGGGACCGAAGCTCGGGCCAAGCATAACCAGGCGGTGCGGGCGGGACGGCGCGACATTATGGAAGGGCTGGATTTCTGGTCGCCGAATATCAATATCTTTCGCGATCCACGCTGGGGACGGGGGCAGGAGACCTACGGCGAAGATCCGTTTCTTACGGGGCGCATGGGCGTAGCATTCGTAACCGGGCTGCAGGGAGATGATCCGAAATATTTCCGCGTGATCTCGACGCCCAAACATTTTGCCGTGCATAGCGGGCCGGAGACCTCGCGGCACACAATTGACGTGCTGGTGTCGAAGCACGATATGGAAGACACGTACTTGCCGGCGTTTCGCGCCACAGTGACCGAGGGGAAAGCGGAATCGGTGATGTGCGCTTACAACCGCGTAAACGGCCAGCCCGCCTGCGCGAACACATTCTTGCTACAGGATCAGTTGCGGGGCGCGTGGAAGTTTAACGGGTACGTAGTATCGGACTGCGACGCGATCGTGGATATTTACCAAGGGCACAAGTTCGTGAAGAGCCAGGCCGAGGCCGCGGCCGCCGCGATCAAGGCTGGCATGGACAACGAGTGTGCGGACTTCTTCACCATCACCAAAGACGACCACGACTACAAGCCGTTCGTGGAGGCAGTGAAGCAAGGCCTGCTCACCGAGGCCGACCTCGATGTTTCCCTGCGACGCCTGTTTACGGCGCGCATGAAGCTTGGGATATTCGATCCGCCGGAGATGGTGCCTTATGCCAAGACTCCTGATTCTGAGATTGACAGCGCGCCGCACCGCGAACTTTGCCTCAAGATTGCCCGCGAATCGATGGTACTGCTGAAGAATGACGGCGTGCTTCCTTTGGCGACGGGCGTGAAGAAAATTCTCGTGGTGGGCCCATTGGCTGACTCTGCCCAGGTCCTGCATGGCAACTATAGTGGCACGGCCTCCCATGCCGTCACGGCGCTGGAAGGCATTCGCAAGCAGTTTGCCGGTGCTCAAGTCTCGTTCGAGGCTGGGACGAACTTTCTGCGCGAACATCCTGTCGTTCCGACACCGATGTTATCTACGGACGACGGCAAGCTCGGGCTCAAGGGCGAATACTTTGCGGGCGAGATATCCGGCACGCCGCAGTTGGTTCGGGTCGATCCGTACGTCGATCTTCAACTCTCTCACCCCGATGCCCATGCCTTGCCGGTGCCCAGCGGCATGAAGGATTTTTCAGTTCGCTGGAGCGGATTTCTCACGCCCGCAGAGTCCGGCACGTATCAAATCGGGCTGATGGGGTCAATGCAGCGCCTTTGGCTCGACGGGAAACTGATTGTGGATGACGACATCGGTCACGATCCCAATCCGCAACTGGCTACCGTTCAGTTGGAGAAAGGGCATCGTTACGCGATCAAAATCGAGTACCACGCCGGTGGGCGTACGACGAAGTTGATCTGGCTGTCTACCACCTCTGATCCACTTGTGGCTGCGGTATCGGCGGCGCGGCAGGCCGATGTTGTCGTGGCGGTGGTCGGCATCACCTCAAAGCTCGAGGGCGAGGAGATGAAGGTCGATGTGCCGGGCTTCAAGGGCGGCGATCGCACCAGCCTCAACCTTCCGGCCGAGGAAGAAGCGCTGCTGGGCGCGTTGAAGGGGACGGGGAAGCCACTGGTTGTGGTTTTGATGAATGGCAGCGCGCTGGCCGTGAACTGGGCCAACGATCATGCCAACGCGATCCTCGAGGCGTGGTACTCGGGAGAAGAGGGCGGCACGGCGATCGCGCAGACTCTCGCGGGCGTGAACAATCCCGCCGGACGGTTGTCTGTCACCTTCTATAAAGGTGTCGAGCAGCTGCCGGAGTTCGAAGATTACGCGATGAAGAATCGCACCTATCGCTACTTCACTGGGGAGCCGCTGTATGGATTCGGGCATGGACTCAGCTACACGACCTTCGAATACAGCGGCATGAAGCTGTCGAACCCGCAGTTGCAAGCCGGTAATCCGCTAGACGTTGAGGTGGACGTAAAGAACACCGGCAAGCGGGATGGCGACGAAGTGGCCGAACTCTACGTGAGCTTCCCGAAACTTCCTGGTGCACCGCTACGTGCTCTGCGAGGATTCACCAGGGTCCATGTGAAAGCAGGCGAGCAGACACACGTAAAGCTGACGCTTGGTCCGCGGGACCTCAGCTATGTGAATGAAGCGGGAGATCGCTTGGTCTCGACTGGCGATTACCTGATTACGATCGGCGGAGGGCAGCCGGGAACCGGGGCGCCCCATGCGGATTCTCATTTGATGATTGCGGGAGAGCAGAAATTACCCGAATAGGCTGGGGTTGCTCAATCACGCGGAATGGAGTTCGGCAGTCCCATGTGCGCGCGTAGTTCCTGCCACTGCTGCATGACTCGGGAGTCGTGTGAGAGCTCGGCAGCCCTGCGGAGCGACTCCTCAGCCATGGGAAGATTGTTGACTTGGGTTAAGCAATCTCCGAGACCCGCCCATGCATACCAATCTTGTGGGTAGTCATGACTGACTTGCTCGAAGACTGGCATAGCCTCACTGCATCGCCCGTCGTCGGCCAGTTGCAAGGCCACTTGCACGTGAGTATTGGCAAGGTTGTGAGCCACAGGCTCGTTGTGCGGCGCCAGCTGGTGAGCGACGGTGAAAACCGTCAAATCATCTTTCCACTGCTTTTCCTGCGAGACGGCCAACGCCGCGAAAACAACGGCTAACAGTCCGCCTGCAAACAATAAGGGAACGCGCAGCTTTCCGGCGAGGTGCCATGCTGTCGCCCCTAGAAGCATCAAGCCAGCCGAGGGCAGATAGGTGTATCGGCCATGCAGAAAGTCTCCCGGGTTGAGAGCATTCAAGTCCAGCGTGGGAAGAATCGGCAGCACCAACAGGAGCATGCCTATCAATAGGGCGTACTCGATATTCGCTGCGTCTTGCTGGGGAAACTCACGTCGAGCTTTCTTCCATGCCCAGAACAATGCCACTGCCAGGATCGCAACAGCGCAACCCACGCCTAGGCCCGGCATCAGGACACCATGGAGAGAGAACCCCTCTTGCAGAGTAGGGTCTGCAAAGGCGCGTGAGCGGTCGGGCCAGAGCAAAACCTTCACGTAGAACCAGAGCGTCGCAGGCCACGACAGCAGGACGGTGCTCCAAGGCAAGCGCTGGGTTCGTGATCCAAGCCTTCCCCCCAACGCATTGAACCGCATCAGAAGGTACAACACCGTCACGCACAAAAATGGTACGGTTTGCCGGAAGGCCCGCTTCAGCCGAACTCCAAAATCTGCATCTGCGTTCTCGCCTTGAGGCATGAGCAGCGCCAACACAAAAATTAAGACAGGCAATACGATGGCTGTTTCCTTCGCCAACAGTGCCGCAAAGCAAACAGCCGCGGAGGCCATTAGCCAAGACGCCTGAGGCTGAGCGGCCTTCCTCATCCGGGCCTTCTTGCGCGACGTTCTTTCGTGAGCTTGGCCACCGGGAAGAACTACGGCCCACCTGAGGTATAGGAGCACGGTAGCCAATATGCCCACGGACATCAAGGGATCGGGCACGGTAACCCAGGCCACGGATTCAGTCTGTGCCGGGTGCAGGGCGAACAAGCTCGCGGCGATTAACGCGGCGACGCGATCGCGCAGCAGTCTCAGCACCAGTAAGCCCAGCAAAACCGCCACCGCCAGGTGTTTCGCAATGCTGAGCACGTGCCATCCCCACGGAGACATTGCGCTCAGAATGAAATTTACCCTCAGCCACAGGATGAATAGAGGCCGATAGAAACTCGGAGGCCCGCCCGTGTATTGCGCCCATACGTAGTTCGCAAAGTAGTCCCAAACATGATCGGGGGACTGTATACGCGGATCACCTGTAAAACGGTGATCGTCGAGGACGAATTGAAACTTCAATGCGGGGCTGTAAACGGCAAAGACAACGGCCACTAAACACAAAGCCATGACGAAGAAGGTCAGACGCGTTAGCAGCTCCGGCACTCCAGCCAATGACTTCCCAATAGCAAGATTCTGCCGGCGAGTCGAGAGGCCGAGGTTCATCTTCAACACTGAAAAACTGCAAGAAATTGTCTCACAATTAGTTGAGCGTGGGGGCCGGTCGCCGAAGCCGTAAATGTCAATATGTCGCGAAGTCAGTTGGTGATAAAAAATCGCCGATTATCCTCATCTACCGGTGATCTCATCCGGGGCGACCCTCGGCAGTCGTTTGTCCTGACCACGCCGGGTTAAGATGAGAGCAGGCCACATGTGCCCCCGCGAAAATGAACATCCGCAGCTTTGCCGGTTCGCTGACACTACTACCTTTGCTCGTGAGCTTGATGCAGCAACCGGCTGTGCATCCGCGGTCGATGGTGCAACTGCTTACACATCCGACTGGGCCCGCAGTTGACGGCCCGATCCGCTTCGCGTTCCAGCCGATCGACTTCCAACTCGACAGCGACGAGACGCCCGAACGCCATGCCCCAGAGACCATGGCCGGCGGCGTGGCTGTTTTCGACTACAACAACGACGGCAAGCTCGACATCTTCTTCACCAACGGAGCGGACATCAAGACGCTCCACAAGACTTCCGCGAAATATTCCAACCGGCTTTTTGAAAACGACGGCCACGGGCATTTTACCGACGTGACGGAGAAGGCCGGACTGGCCGGAACGGGCTATGACACTGGCGTTGCCATTGGGGACTACGACAACGATGGCTATGAAGATATTTTTGTGGCGGGCGTGTATCGCAACACCCTTTACCACAACAACGGCAACGGCACTTTCACCGATGTCACCACCAAGGCCGGACTGAATAAGCCCGATGCTGAGTACGGACCGCTGTGGTCCGTCGCCGCCGCGTGGGTCGATGTGAATAACGACGGGCTGCTCGACCTCGTCGTCATCAACTATCTGAAGTGGGACTTTGATCACGAGCCCGTGTGCGAGGGTTATGGACATCGCGACTACTGCCATCCGAAGTTCTACAAGCCCACGCCCAACCAACTATTCATGAATAACGGGGATGGCACGTTCCGCGATGCCTCGCTGGAAGCAGGGTTCCGCGCGCATCCAGGAAAGGGCATGGGCGTGGCCGCTGCTGACTCTGAACTCTCCGGCAAGATGGACCTGATCATTCCCAACGACAAGCTGATGAACTCCTTCTACAAAAACAAGGGAGGTGGAAAGTTTGAAGAGGTCGGCTTCGAAGAGAACCTCGCGCTGCGGGAGGATGGAGTATACATCTCTGGCATGGGAGTGGATTTCCGCGATCTGGATAACGATGGCTATCCCGACATTGTTCTGGTTGCGCTCGACGGGGAGACGTTCCCGGTCTACAAAAACACCGGGAAAGGGAGCTTCATCGAAGTTACTCGCGAGAGCAACATGACGAAGCTGAGCCTGCCCATGGCGGGGTATTCACCGACGATCGCCGATTTTGATAATGACGGATGGAAGGACATCTTCGTTTCGCGCGGGCATGTGCAGTCGCTGCTGGCATCGCAAAATCTCGTGGTGGCCCAGCCGAATACGGTCTTCCGCAATCTGGGTGGCATGAAGTTTTCCGCCTTGACGGCGGAGGCTGGACTGACGGCACAACCTGCATCGCGACACCGGGGATCGGCGGTTGGGGATTTGAATGGAGATGGTCGTCTGGATGTGGTCGTGACCGCGATCAGTGCGCCGGCCGAGATCTGGATCAACCAGAGTCCTGGGAACAATCATTGGATCGAGTTTAAGCTCCAGGGGACGAAGAGCAACCGCGACGGCATTGGAGCGCGGATCAAGGTGGTGACGAAATCCGGGGCCCAATACAACCACATGACCACGAGCGCGGGGTATGCGTCGTCGAGCGCGGGGCCGGTGCATTTCGGGCTGGGGACGCATGCGTCTGCGGATCTGGTGGAGATTCGATGGCCTTCGGGGATCGTGCAGCAGGTGCGGGATGTGGTGGGGGATCGGGTCGTGGCGGTGAAGGAGCCGGCGCGGTAGTGAGGTTAGAACATTTCTGGCGTGCTGGAAGAGCGGGTCCCTCCACTCCGGTCGGGATGACAAGGCTTGCCGGTTACAGGTTTGCTAACTGAAGACCTGACGGAGCGCCGGGTAGATTTTGCGATAGGTGCGGTAGTTCTGCTGCATGGTTTTTGAATTCGTTTGGCTCAGCAGGATCCGCGAGGCCACGCGCACTACTTTGTCACACGCCTCGTCAACCGAACTCCACGCGCCGACTCCAGTGCCTGCCAGAATCGCTGCGCCGTACGCCGCGCCTTCTTCTGCTGCAACGATTTCCACTTCGTGCGAATACACGTCTGCCTGAATCTGGCGCCACAGGGGCGAACGGGCGCCACCGCCGCCGAGGCGAATCGACGTTACGGGGATCTTCATCTCTTCGAAGATCGTGAATGTATCTTTCAGGCTGTAGGCAACGCCTTCCATGACAGCGCGAATGATGTGCCCGCGCGTGTGGGAAGCGGTGAGCCCAAGCAGAGCCGCACGAGCGTTGGGGTCGAGATGCGGGGTTCGCTCGCCCATGAGATAAGGAACCCAGAATGCGCCTTCGGAACCGGCGGGCGCCGCTGCCGCTTCGTCGGCAAGGATGTCGTAGGGATCGCGCCCATCATTAGTCTTCACCCCTGACAGCACACCGAAGCGGTCGCGGAACCAGCGCAGAGACAATCCCGCAGACTGCGTGACGCCCATCACGTGCCAGCGTCCGGGAATCGCATGGCAGAAAGTGTGGAGGCGCCCTTGAGGATCGAGTGCTGGACGATCGGTCGCGGCAAAGACAACGCCGGAAGTCCCGATGGTGGCGCTGACCGCGCCAGCACGCGCGATGCCCATGCCCACTGCGCCGGCTGCCTGGTCGCCTGCTCCCGCGACGACCGGCGTTCCGACCCGCAGGCCCGTGGCTTCGGCGCCGGCAGCGGATACCTTTCCGCACACTTGGGGTGATTCGTGCAGCGTCGGAAGCAGGCGAACATCAATTCCGGACTTACTCAGAACTTCGGTCGACCAGCGGCGGTTGACCACATCGAGAAGAAGCGTGCCCGAAGCGTCCGCCATGTCGATGGCTCGTTCTCCCGTGAGGCGGAAGCGCACATAGTCTTTGGGTAGCATGACATGCGCGACGCGCGCCCAGTTTGCGGGTTCGGTCTCGCGCACCCAGAGCAGCTTGGTCAGTGTGAAATTGTTGAGTGGAGGATTGCAGGTCAGCTGGATCAGCGCGTCGCGGCCAAACAATTTCTCGAGTTCGTGCGTCTGGGCCTCGCTGCGCTGATCGCACCAGATGATCGCGTTGCGCACCACCTCATCGGAGGAGTCGAGCAGTACGGCGCCGTGCATCTGTCCCGAAAATCCCACGCAGGCGATTTCGTTGGCGCTGAGATTCGAAGACTGCAGCGCCTTGCGGACCGCGGATCGGCAGGCGCGCCACCAGTCGCGCGGATCCTGTTCGGCCCAACCCGGCCGCGGACTGGCGAACGGCTCGTGGTCCTCCGACCCGGAAGCGATGACCGTCCCCGCGGCGTCCATGACAAGCGCACGGGTGCCGCCTGTTCCTACGTCGATTCCAAGGTACGCGATATTCCCTCCACGAAGTCCCTCTTCAGTCTCGCTCGCAGCGCGTGCGACCGCTAGGCGAAGTCTTCCGCCAGTTCGCCATTTGCTTCCCGGGCCTGCTGCTCTTCTTTCTCTTTGACTGATTCTCGAGTCTGTCTCTGGAGGAAAAAATCCAGATTCCCCCGCATCACGAGGTGCGGAGTCAGTGCCACTTGATGCGATCGGGTCGCGCTCTCCACCAGAAACTCGTGCAGCATGCGGAACGCGATCTGGCCCTGGGCGCGAGGGCGCTGGTAGATGGAGGCCGCAACAGCGCCGGATCGAATCTGCGGTACGAGGTCGGAAAACAGATCTGTCGTGATGATGGTCAAACGGTCCAGCAACTGTGCGTCACGGGCCGCATTCAGTACAGGGATCGAGGCCTCAGTAGATACGTAGACGCCGGACAAGTCCGGATTTTTTTCAAACAGCCTGCGGCACTTGTTGTACGCTTCCGCCTCCACGTCATGATCTTCGATGGGCTTCAGCAGACGAAGGTTCGGATAGAGAGACCGCAAGGTATTGTCAAAAGCGGCGCACTTTTCCGCGTGCTCGGTAATGCCCATGTCGAAGAGGGTGATTGCGACAGATCCTCCCCGCGGACCAATGAATCTCCCCATCAGATCGGCAGCAATGGATCCGCTGGCCAGAGTGTCGATCGCGACGATGCCGAGACGACCGCTATTAGGAGCATCGGTCGCGACACACACAACGGGAATGAGAGCGCGAGAGGAGCGGCGAATCCAAGCCCGCAAGACCTGGGGGCGGCTCGGGAAACTAATGATGCCATCAACTTTGTCGTTGATAGCCGCTTCAAAAGCTTCTTCTTCGCCTTCGCCGAGACGCGGGTAAGTTCGAAACTCAACCTCGACATTTTCCAGCAGAAGGGAACCGGCTGCTTCGCGGATGCCGGCCCGCACCTCGTCCCAAAACGATGTAGTCCCCTGAAGAGTGTTGACCGAAATCCGCAGATTTTTCTTGGACGACAAATACCGTGCCGCAAGATTTGGCCGGTACCCGAGAGTTCTCGCCATCTGCAGGACTCTGTCTTTGGTGAGTGGACTCACCCCTGGGTTATCATGCAGCGCCCGATGCACGGAACCGATCGAGGTGCCCAGAGCTTTTGCAATGTCACGGAGAGTCGTGGGAGTTTTGCCCATTTTTCCTTGGCCCGTGTTCCTGCCAGCGGCCTGCGGCGACGCAAAGTAGCCTTGGGGAGGGCTGAGTAGGCGCCGGAACCGTAAACGTTAACGGAAGTCTTTCAAATGCGCAAGGCCGTATTCCAAGAAATATTCCAAGAAAAACAGAAGAGACAGCCGCCTGGTCTGTATTGGAGTGAAGCTCGGCAGTCACGGCTGATGCTGACTGCCAACGCGCCCTTTGTCGTCTGGAATGCCGGAGAGCCGATAGATCCAGTTGCAGATGGCATCGCGCCAGACGATGGCTTCTCCGGCCTGGTACTGGAAGCGCGCCAGGATGTCGCGGTAGCGATCGTCGTCGATGTGTCCTTCCAGCGTTTTCCACTGTGCGATAAAGTCTCGGGCACGATCGGCGCCGTCATAGTGCGAATCGTACACGTGTTGAATCACCGTCTTCCCGGAATGCAGGGCATAGGTGTAGGAGACATGATGGAAAAATAGCAGCAGGTTGTCGGGACAGGTGGCCGGAGATTCATACAGCCTTTGCACCTCGGGCGGATATTGCCCGATATATCCCGTGCCAGTCGCGATGGTGCGATCCATGCCGATTCCCTGATGATCGGCGCGGTGCCACTGTCCCCAGCCGTTTTCCTCCGACGACTCGGGCCCGGGATCGTAATGATTTCCAACAATATTGGTGAGCGTTCCTGCGCCCAACGGGCCGGTGTAGCTCTCGTAAACGTGCCAGGAGTTTAGCTGCAGCGAAGTGATGGTCTTGAGCATGAGCGGGTCGGCGCCGAAGGTGAGACGCGTCCAATCGTCGATGATCTTCTCGGCGCCCAGATTGGGATCCCATGCGAGCCGTCCGAAGCCGTAGAGATTGGCCATGGCCAGCGGACTGCCGAGCCAGTTCGCGTCCATGCCCACGTTGGCCACGCCCACGAAGGCGCCCACGGGGCGATGGAAGACTCGGCCCGCGACGATATCCTTGACTGGCGTGGAATTCGAATCGACACGCATGTCGAAATCCAGGACTTCCTTCCACATCGGCACGAGAAAGCAGAGATGGCGCTGCTGTCCGGTATATTCCTGCGTGATTTGCAGTTCGATCGATTCGTTGGTGCGGCGCAAACCAGCGAAAAGCGGGGATACGGGTTCGCGCACCTGAAAATCGATCGGACCATTCTTGATCTGGACAATCACGTTGTCGTCGAACGCTCCGTCCAAGGGATGGAAATTATCGTAGGCTGCTTTCGCACGATCGTTTTTCAGATCACGCCAGTCGAGATGATGGTTGTAGACGAAGGCACGATAGAAGACAACGCCGCCATGCGGCTTGAGAGCGCGTGCGATGACATTGGCTGCGTCGGCGGGCGTTCGGCCGTAAGTGGAGGGACCGAGCCGGCCCTCGGAGTCCGCCTTGACGACGAAGCCACCGAAGTCCGGGATGTGCCGGTAGATCTCGTCGACTTTCTTGCGCCACCATTCGACGACTCGCGGATCCAGCGGATCAAATGTGTCGAGACCACCGATGACTTTGGGGCTGCTTAGATCTACCGAGAGCGAGAGCCGCACACCCCAGGGACGAAACCCGTCGGCGATGCGGCTGACCTGCGCAATGAAATTGTCTTCCAGAATGCCGGGCGCAGCGTTGACGTTGTTGATGGTGCAGCCATTGATGCCGACCGAAGCCAGCAAACGGGCGTACGCAAAGGCGCGCGTGAGGTCGCTGCGGACGTTTCCGTTGGCGAAGAAGATTGATGGGCCGCCATAGCCGCGCTCGATGCGGCCATCGAGATTGTCCCACTGGTTCACCCAGCGAATAGGAGCGAACGGCTGCTGCACCTCATCGATGTCGGCGATGGCTTCCCCACGCGCGATCTTGCCCAACAGAGCGAACGCGCCGTAGAGAACCCCACGATCGCTGGAGGCGCCAATCACCAGACATTCGGATCCGTGGATCTTGGCTGTCTTCAACCAATAGCCATCGGGCTGCAGATTCTGCGGAGGATGTAATGCCGGGGCGAGGGCGCGGATCCGCGTCGACGTTCCCAGAATGATGGCGCTCTCGGGCGACGAGTTCCCCGACACTCGCAGAGTTTCGCCTAAGATTTGCGAAGCACCGAGCACCAGTTCCCGCTGCGCAGTCTTGAGCACTGCGGAATCGCCGAGCACCACAAGCTTGCGCGGCAAGTGCTGGTAGGTCTTGGCGGCGTGCGGACTCAGCGCAGAGTAGCGTAGCCAGGCTTCCGCGCCGGTCTCGGCCGCGGCCGTCGCCGCCATAAGACAGACGAAGGCAGTCCTCAGGACTGCGCACCGCAACGCTGCTCTCCGGAACCGGGTCGACCGCATCGCAACGAGTATAAGAGGAGACCGCCGGTCGGCGAGCCATAATCTCATTGCTTTTGGGGCGTCACTGGCCTACTATTCGCGGCTGGAGGGTCCACGATGACGGCCTCCCGCCCAATTTACAACAGTTTCCTGACGCTTGCCGCGATTACGTTCTTATCCACTTCCGCATTCTCTCAGGCGTCTCCCAAATACGATCCCGCTACTGAAGGCACGATCAAGGGAATCGTCGAAGAGGTGAGACTGGTTCCGCCCTCAGGCGGAAAGCCTGTCGCTTATCTGACATTAAAAAACGGTAGCGACGCCGTTCAGATTTTTCTTTGCCCCAAGAAATTTCTCGACGACATGGGGATCGAGTTTAAGGCGCAGGAGGCGATCGAGGTGACGGGGTCCAAGGTCAAACAGGATGGAGCGGACTTGACGCTGGCCCGCGAAGTGGTCAAAGGTGGAGAGACGCTGACCTTACGCTTCAAGGACGGCAAGCCCGCCTGGTAAGGAGCGCGCTTCGCACGGGCGCGTGGCCATGCTTACGATCTTGCCACCACCGACACAATTTCCCCCGATAATGACCAACGCCCTTTCCATGGGCATCCAGAAGTTACGAGCGGAAACATTAAAGTTGGCCCTCGGGGATTCTGAATTTCCTCCCGTCCCAGAAATCCTAACGAATAATGCCCCGCAGCGGGCAAAGAAACTTCCAATAGTGTCTAAAGTCCCGGCTTTGTCTGCCGATATTGAGCTACGGTGGACGAGTCGGCCCCGTTAACTCTCGCGGCCGGTTCGCCTCCCGAGAGGATCAGCGGGATATGACAACATGCATGCGCTCGTCCGCACGGTTTACCGGATATGACTGGGGACGCCGCAACCCGCCCTCCAATTCGCGTGCTTGTGGTCGACGACAGCGCTTTCAGGCGCACGGCCCTCTCTCGCATGATCGCTTCCGAGTCTGGTTTCGAAGTCACCGCCACCGCACGTAGCGGATCGCATGCGCTCGACAAAATTCCCTCGCTCGATCCCGATGTCATCACGCTCGACGTCGAAATGCCAGGTCTCGACGGACTGCAAACTTTGCGGTGCATCATGCGTCGGTTCCCGCGCCCGGTCATCATGGTCAATGCTGCCACCGAGAAGGACGCCGACAATACCTTCGACGCGCTCGCTGCCGGAGCCTTCGATTACGTCCCCAAGCAACTCTCCCCCACTTCACTCGACACCCTCCATATCAAACTGGAGCTCATCGCCAAGATCAGAGCGGCTGCGCAATCACAAAACTCGATTACACTCGACGCCTTGTCTAGAAAACCGGCCCGTTCGTGCCAGTCAGAAAACTGCAACTCAGCCTTCCCTTCTGTATCGGCGATCGTGGCCCTGGGGACTTCCACTGGCGGCCCGAGAGCTTTGCAGGAAATCTTGCCTCTCTTTCCGCGAGACCTTGCGGTGCCTATCCTGATCGTGCAGCACATTCCACCGGGCTTTACCGCGCCCTTCGCCCAACGGCTAAACATCTTGTGCTCCTCAAAGTGCACGAGGCGACTCACAGTGAATCCATCCAGCCTGGCGGGTCTAAATCGCGCCCGCTGGAGTGCATATGCGTGTGGAACAGCCTCCCAGTCGCGCGCCATTATTTTCCTCGACACTCACCCGGAAGACTATCTTCACATTCCTCCGATCGACGTACTCATGACCTCGGTCGCTCAGGCCTTTGGAAACCGTGCGCTTGGAGTGTTCATGACGGGAATGGGTTCCGACGGCGCAGCCGGGATGAATGCCATTCATCGCCAGGGTGGCCTCACAATTGGCCAAAACGAAGCTACCTGCACCGTCTATGGCATGCCGCGCGCTTGTGCCGGCTTGGGCATCCTCACACGAATCGTTCCGCTCCCCCAGATTCCAGCGCAAATCCTGCAGGCTACACGGTACCGCAGGCGTGCGTGAGCGCGGTTTCAGTCCCCATCGGCCATCTCACCCGAGCCAGCAATTGCCTCACAAGTTCCCAGCAACACCTCAGCAGAAAATGACTTGGCCAAACATTCCTCCTGCATCGGGCCGCCGGTCCCATCTGCTGCATATCCGGTGACCAGCAGAATCTTGAGCCAGGGATCCTCTCGCCGGAGTCTCCCCGCCAGTACGCGCCCGCTCTCACCCGGCAGAACCACGTCGCTGAGCAACAGTTCCACTTCGTCACCTCGTGCTTCGTAAATGCGCATCGCTGCCGCTGCATTCTTTGCGCTGAAAACTCGATATCCCGCCGATCGCAGAACTTCGCCGGTCACTTCTCGCACAAACGCTTCGTCCTCTACCAACAGGATCATCTCCGTCCTCGACAACATGCTCTCGTCGGGCCTGAACACCACCCGATTACTTCATCCAGCGTCTCTGCCATTTTGACATCCACGATTAGCCTCGATGACCCATCTTCCAATCCGCGCTCTTCTATATGCAGATAAGCTGCCACCGTACTCCAGAGACGGTCGCGGGATTGGCCGAAGGAATTGCAGCCCTTAAGTGAGGAGGTGGGGTGGACACATGGCGCGCAAGATTTCCGTCAGCCCATTTCGGGAACCAATTCGAGAATGCAGCACCAATTCAGCACCACAAATCAGTTCACGAGTCACCGTTCCGCAAGCCACCGCTATTTTGGACTCGTCAGAATCGTCTCGTTGGGATCGAGCACGATTTTGTGCGTCCCCGCCGGAGCGGGCAGATGGAACGACGACTCCTCGCCGTCGGCGAACACGCGTCCCAGCAGCACCGTCTGTTTCCCCGCCATTACCGCATACACTGGAACCGACGTCACCAGGTCCTCTGATGCGTCTTTCTGGAGGATGGTTCCGCTGACTACCGAAGCCGTACCCTTCGGAGTAAATTTCACGGCCTTGAGTTCCAACTGTGGCAGGGACGTACCGTTGATCCACCCTTCCAGAAACCAGTCCAGTGACTTCTTGCCTTCGTAGCGCAGCGGCGGAGGAAGCTCTTCCGCGAAAACGTCGATCAATTCTTTTGTGCTGATCGCTCTGCCTTCGTACCGCTGCCGAACTTTCCTCAGCGCCCGCACAAACGGCTCATCCACGCCCCCGGGTTGTGCCTTGCGTCCACCCTCTTGCGCGTCGGCATCTTTCATCATGCTCCGCAGCATGTGGAACAGCCACGTACCCCGCCCATAGAGGATCGCTTCATATCCCTCCGGAAACCGCGACGACAGCAGCCGCATGCCCAACGTTACTGGCCCTGCCTCCATCGGAGACATCCCATCCTTATTCTTTGCGACCAAATCCTGGCGGTACTTCTCCATCACCTGGCGAAAGCCCATCGGATCTTTCTCCTGCAGAATCATGAGCGCGCAATAATTCGCCAGGCCCTCGGAGAACCACTGGTCGCGATAGCTGCTCCAGCTGATCAGATCTCCCCACCATTGATGTGCTGCCTCGTGAGCCGGAATCAATTGCTGCAGCAGGATCCGGTAGGGTGCATAGTGCAGTTGTTCGCGCTCCTCTTGGTCGAGAAATGCATACGAAGAAAGAAACACCAGTCCGGGCCAGCCCTGGCTGTCCCGCCCCGGCATTTGCGTTAGAGCCAGGCGACTGTAGGGATAGGGACCGAATCGCTCTGCGTAATACTGAATGGCGTGCGCCCCGGCCTCCGCCACCGCCTGCTCGTTCTGCGCGGGCGACGGGTTGGTGGGCGTGATGACCTGTCGTTCCCGGGAAGATGGATCGGAAGGATCCGGCTCGATCACTTCCACTCGCGCCCTCGGAAAATCTCGCTCCACGCCTTTCGTGGCATACGTCTCCACAATCACGTCCCCGGCTCTCGCCGTGACTTCTTTGTACTTGCCCAAGTTGAATCCCGCCAAAGGAATCGGCCTCTCCGACAAAAAGCGCGCTGTCTGCTCCCCAATACCCTTGGCCGCTGTGTCCGCGGAGGAAACTGGCATTGGCTTCCCGGTCGCCACCAATGTCCAGCCTTGCGGATACTCGAACTCCAGGTCGAAGTCCGCCATGGATAGCCCACGATTCGGATACCAAGTCCCTCGCGCACCCACATACAGCAATCCGCTGCCCGCCTCCGCCAGGACTTCTCCGCCATACACGAATTCAAGGTCGAGCTGCTGCCCGGCTCGGGTGGGCGCCGGCAGTATCACCGCCACAAGATCGTTGCCCCGCCTCGAAAGCTGCGTCCCCTCCACCGCCGGGTTGTGAATGAATTCCACGGGCTGGCCGGCGAGTTTGACACTTTCCACTTGCAGGAATCGCGAGAGTTCAAACAACAAGGTCCGCGCGCCAACCGATCTCACCTCAAACTGCACGCGGGCCGTCGCGTGAATTCGCTTGGGCGGCTCCACCTCTGTCCTGACCGTGTAGCGACGGCCCGCAACCGGGCTCTCACGCTCTTTTTCGTCCTCGGGTACCACTGATCCGTCGCGTTTCACCCGAGGAGCCTCCGGATTTGTCATCGAAAATGATGCCCAAACGTCGTAATAGACGTTCCCGTGTTCCGCAGTTCGAGCCTGCCCGGCCTGCACCTGCTCCGGCGCCGTCGAATCGAAAGCGACGTCGAACACACCCAGCTTCGTCCCCTGTAACCGAGCGTGCAGAAACCGGTCTTCCCCGTTCGGCGCTTCGACCCCGGCTCCTGATGAAGTCCTCTTACCTTCCACCGGCAGCATCCGGCTGAAAGTCATCAGCAACCGCATCGCATCAGCGCTGGCCAGATTTTTCGCCGTCGCGCTCCAGCGGTCCACGAATTCCTGCTTGTTCTCCGTGGTCGCGCGCAGATCAGGCCGCAGCTCTGCCGCCACATCATCGTTGAAGCGAAAATAAGCGGTGGCAAAGTGTTCCTCCAGAATTGCCATCCCCGTGAACAAGCTCATCGATCTTCGTTCAACATATTCGGAGGCGTAAGCAGCACTTCACCGTCGCCCTCGAAAAACGCTCCCGTGATCCGCCCCATCACGTCCTGCGTGAATGCAATCGTGCCGTCCTCCAACGTAATGTGGACCGCCGACTCGATCCAGCGACGCTCCCCTCACCTGATACACCTGCGCCGGATCCAGCCCCACCTGCCCCAGTTGCAGGTAAAGCGCCTCAGCCGGCTTGTCCGGAGAGGTTCTCACGCTGCCGCGCGCGCCGCACAGCGCGCTGGCCGAGATCCAGATCGCCGCCGCAACCCGCAAGCCTCGCATGCTGAGTAGTACCTTCGTCACGTGGTTGCGGCTCTCTCCAGTTGCTAGAATGCGCCTGAATGCGTCTACGTGTCACCATCCTCTATATTGCGGTGGCGTCTGCCCTCACTGGTGCGTGGGCTGACACCATCCACCTGAAAAATGGCCGCACCATCCTAGCCGATCACGTCCGCGAAAACGGCAATCGCTACGAATACGATATCGGCGACGACTCCTACGCCATCCCAAAGTCGTCCGTCGATCACATCGATGCCGGAGGCATGCCCGCTCACGTCCGGATCAGCAGCCCTCAAGGTCAGCCGATCTTCCCGCCTTCACTCCCGCCGACAGCCTCGCCAATGAAGGCGACCTCGTCGCCCGGATCATCAAAGAAGGCAAGGTCAACGCCGACATTCTCGCCAGCCTGGAAAGCAAAGGCAATGCCGAGCTGAGCGCGACCGCCGACTTTATCGCCGGAAAATTTGAGTTCGAACACGGCAACATCGCCCAGTCGCGGCAGTATTTCGAAAGCGCTCTTCGCTTCCAGCCGAACAATTCCACCATCCTGATCTATTACGCCGCCTTGCTGGTCCGCACCGGAAACGCCGCCCAGGCTCTGACTTACGCCCAGCGCGCCACACGTGCCGCGCCCAATTCGCCCGATGCCTACACCATGCTCGGCTACGCCCAGTTCGCGTCCGACCATACCAAAGATGCCGTCGCTTCCTGGAAGCGCTCCCTCGAGTTGCGCCCCGACGCCAAGGTCGAGCAGTTCCTGGCCAAGGCCCAGCGCGAGCAAACGGTCGAATCCGACTTCGCCCAGGGCGAGAGCACCCATTTCGTCTTGCACTATGAAGGCAAGCAAACTTCCGAGCCCTTCGCGGACAAATCCTGGCCGCGCTCGAATCCGACTACGACGACCTGGCTCGCGATCTCGGCAATCCGCCCTCGCGACAACATTCTGGTCACCCTCTACACCGAGCAAGCCTTCTTCGATGTCACCCACGCCCCCACCTGGTCCGGCGCGATCAATGACGGCAAGCTGCGCATCCCCATCAGCGGCCTGAGTTCCATGACGCCGGAACTGGCGCACGTTCTGAAGCATGAACTGGCTCACTCTTTCATTACCCAGCTTTCCGGCGGCCGTTGCCCGCCCTGGCTGCACGAAGGCATCGCCCAGTTCCTCGAGCCCCGGAGCCTTGGCGGCCAGGGGCGCCAGCTCTCTCTGCTCTTCAAAGCGCAACGCAATATTCCGCTGAACGCTCTGGAAGGCAGTTTCCATGCGATTTCTCCGGCGCCCAGGCCTACTGTCGCCTACGCCGAATCGCTCGCCGCCGTCTCCTACATCAACGATTCCTACGGCATGAGCGATATCCAACGCATCCTGCAACGCATCAGCCAGGGCAATTCCACCGAAGCCGCCCTGCGCGCCACCATCCACTCCGACTACGGCCAGTTCGAGTCCGACCTGGCCCGCTATCTCGCCGACAAGTACGGCGAATAGTTCCGCTTGCCCCCATGCGTTCCACGTTTGCTCCCCTTCCGTTCCTGTGCTAGTTTCGCTTGGGGCCTGCTCTCCATGCGTTCTCTCTTTCACTCCCGCGACCCAGATCCCGCACCCGTGGCCGAACCCGTCCCGACTGTATTTCCCAAGATCGAAGGAGCCGATATCGCCGCGGTCTTCGTGGGCAAGCGCGTTGCCGGAGATTTCTATGACTCCCTCCGCGTCAGCCCCGAGCGCGTTCTATTTGGCCTGCTCGACGTGGCCGGACGCCGCGAGGATAACCGCGGCATCCTCGCCGCCGCGCAGGAAATCTTTCGCAACGTTCGGAGCCGAACTCTTCTCCCGCCCCGACATCAACGAATCCGAGGCCATGACGGAGCTCAGCCTTCGCATCAATCGCGGCCTCATCGAGATCTCCAGCGGCGTCCGCTCCTGCCCGGCTTTCATCGCCTGCTACCACGAAAAGTTCGGCACGCTCTGCTACACCAATGCCGGACATACTCCCGGGCTTCTCCGCGACGCCAACGGGATCGCCGAACTCGCTTCCGACCGGCCTGCCGCTGGGACTTTTCTCCCACGCCACCACCGACGCTCCCACCGTGGCCGTGGAAAAAGGTGCCGCTCTGCTGCTGGTTTCTCGCGGAGTGATCGAGCTGCTGAGGGCCACCACGAAACGCGCGGCCAGGAATTTGGCCTGGCCCGGCTTCAAACAGTTTTTCCAGTCGGCGCCGGCCAGCAGCGCTCAGGACCTCTGCGCTTCGGTCCTGAATGCCGTGAGCGAATTCAGCGGAGCAGCACCCCTCTGCGACGATCGCACGGCGCTGGCTTTGATGCGCAGTGCCTGATCTCACGCGCGGCCAACTTTCCCCTCCAATACCAGCGTCCAACCAATGGGGCTGCGCTCCTGGATTCTCTCCGAAGGAGTAAAATACCCTATCGGCCCGAACCCACTCTTTTGCCCGCAAGCCCAGGAAGCGTGGCGGCCCTATACATCCTATGAAGAAACTTTGCCTGCTCCTGATTGCTTTCGCCTGCGTGCCCGCCCTGGCGGCCGGACAAACTGCTGCACAGCCTGCCGCCCAAAAGGCTCCGGTTGCGACTCCCGCACCCACCGTTCAGGTCTCAGGGCAGACCGTCGAAGAAATCATCACCCGCGTCAACAACCAGATCATCACCCAGTCGGAGTTTGAGCGCAGCAAAGACCAGCTCCGCGACGAAGTCAAACAGCAGAACTCCAAAGATCCCGACACAGCCTACGCCGAGCGTGAAAAAGACATTCTCCGCGATCTCATCGACCAGCAACTTCTGCTCGACAAAGGCAAAGACCTCGGCATTACCGGCGATACCGACTCATCAAACGACCTCGACCAGATGCGCAAGGACATGAAGCTCGACTCCCTGGAAGACCTCGAAAAAGAAGCCACCAAACAAGGCGTCTCCTGGGAAGACTTCAAGCAGAACAAGCGCAACCAGATCATCACCCAGAAAGTGATTGGCGAGGAAGTCAGCAGCCATCTCTCCGTCAGCAAAGAAGAAGAGCAGAAGTTCTACGACGAGCACAAGAGCGAGATGGAGCAGCCGGAGTACATCCGCCTGAGCGAAATCCTGGTCGCGCCCAAAGCCGTTGCGCCGGTTGCTAACACGGCGCCTCCTTCGATCGCCGCGCCCGCAACCACGGACCCCGCCACTGCTGCGGCCGGCGCGCCGAATGCCGCCCCCGCAGGTGACGCAGCTGAGAAAGCCGCGGAGGCCGCCGCTCTCACGCGCAGCCGAAGCCAAAGCCAACGATCTCCTCAAACAGATTCACGACGGCGCCGCCTTCGAAGACATCGCCAAGAAATATTCTGATGGCCCTTCCGCCGCCGATGGCGGCAACCTGGGCACCTTCGAGCGCGGCAAGCTCGCCAAACACATCGAAGACAAAACCTTTGCGCTGAAAGCCGGCGAAATCACCGACGTCATCCGACCAAGCAGGGCTACGTCATCCTGAAGGTCGTCGAGCACCAGCATGGCCGGCATTCCTCCTCTGAAAGACGTTCTGCCCAAAATTCAAGACGCTCTCTACTACCAGAAGCTGCAGCCCGCTCTCCGCGCCTACCTGACCAAGCTGCGCGAAGACGCCTACATCAAATACGCCGACGGCTACATCGATACCGGGTGAGCCCCAACCAGACCCAGCCGGTCGAAACCGCCGCCGCCAAGGAAGCCGACGCCAAGAAACTCGGCAAGAAGAAACACAAGAAGCTGGGCTTCCTCTGATCTCTGCGTGCCTGAGGCGCGTGCTTTATACTCAGACGGCCATACTCGGACACACTCATGAAAGATTTTTACATCGGCGATTGCGCGCGCCACGAAAACAAGATCATCACTTCGAGCTTCGTCGTGGTCGGCAAGCAGATCAAGCCCAAGAAGACCGGCGAGCCCTACCTCGCGCTCACTCTCGGCGACCGCAGCGGCCAGCTCGAAGCCAAAATGTGGGACAACGTCGAAGAAGTTCTCGACGCCTTCGAGCAGGATGACTTCCTAAAAATCAAGGGCCTCATCAACAAATACAAGAACCGTTTTCAGCTCACCGTCCACAAGCTGCGCAAGCTGGGCGAATCCGAAATCGACTTCGCCGACTACCTTCCCAAAACCACCAAAGACATTGACGAACTCTGGCAGACTCTGACCAACTTCATCTGCCTCATTCCAGAATCCGCATCTCAAGTCGCTCGTCCAGTCCTTCATGGCCGATCCTGAAATCGCCGCCGCCTACCGCAACGCCCCCGCCGCCAAGACTCTGCATCACGCCTACATCGGCGGACTGCTCGATCACGTCGTCTCGCTGTTCCGTTCCTGCGATCTGATGTGCCAGAACTATCCCCAGATCAATCGCGACCTTCTGCTCACCGGCGCATTTCTGCACGACATCGGCAAGATTCACGAACTCACCTACAACCGCTCCTTCTCCTACACCACCAAGGGCCAGCTGCTCGGCCACATGATCATCGAACTGGAAATGTTGCAGGCCAAGCTCGCCCTGCAACCCGGCTTCCCCGACGAACTCAAGATCATGATCGAGCACCTCATCATCAGCCATCACGGCCAGTACGATTTCGGCTCGCCCAAGCTGCCCATGTTCCCCGAAGCTCTCATGCTGCACTATCTCGACGACCTCGACTCCAAGATGGAAGCCATGCGCGCCCAGTTCGAGCGCGAAGCCGGCCTCGACAGTCCCTGGACCAGCTACAACTCCTCACTCGGCCGTCCGCTCCTCAACACCGAAAAATTTCTGGCTCCGAAAAAGCCTTCCGCCTCCCGAAGATCCCGCCGCAACTCCCGATGCCGAACTCGACGAAACTCCCGATCCCACTCCCACCTTGCCCGGTATCGAGCCTCGGCGTTAAAGTACTCAACCGGCAGGACCGGCCCGAACCATGCTCGACTTCTCACGCTTCGAGATTCTCACCTTCGACTGTTACGGAACCCTAATCAACTGGGAAGCCGGCATCATCCCTGCACTGCAACGCATTCTCTCCGCTCACGGAAAACAGATCGATGATGCCACCCTCTTAAAGCTCTACGGCGATTTTGAGCAGCGTTCCGAGGAAGGTGCGTTTCGCCCCTACCGCGAGGTGCTGGAATCCGTGGTCCGCCAGTTTGGCGCCGAGCTTCGATTTACAGCCACCGCGGAAGAAGCGCGCTCGCTACCGGACTCTCTCGCTACTTGGAAGCCCTGGCCTGACACTGTCGCCGCTCTCCGCCAACTGAAAACGCGCTTTCGCCTCGCCATCCTCTCGAACGTGGACGACGACCTCTTCGCCAAGACGCGCCCGCAACTGGAAGTTGAATTCGATGAGGTCATCACCGCGCAGCAGGCCCGAGCCTACAAACCTTCGCTGAAGCCCTTCGAGTTGGCCCTTAACCGGGTCGACGCGCCCGCCCATCGCGTCCTGCACGTAGGCCAAAGCATCTATCACGACGTAATTCCCGCACAGGCCCTGGGCCTCGCCACCGTATGGGTGAACCGTCCCTCAGCCCGCCCCGGCGTCGGCGCTGTAAAATCTGCAGAAGCCAAGCCCGACCTCACCGTCGCAAGCCTCGCCGAACTCGCCGCAGCCGCGGTCCAGGAATAGACGACGAATAGACTGCCACGCGGCCCCGGAGGGGCGGAATCGGGATAGGGGGACAGTCGCCTGTCCTCCCCTCCCTCACCACCGTACGTGCGGGTCCGCATACGGCGGTTCGGCGGGTTGAGCTAGGTGTGAATAGCCAGGCGTTCTGCATAGTGCGTCGCCAGGAGACGATTCGGTCCCTTCCTGGACGCCCCTCGGGGCTTCCCCCCTACTTGCCTCCGGAAGGCCAAACAATATTGGTTTTCTGCCGCGTATCGTCCCTGAGATCGCAGTGCTTACTTGCCTTTCCCTTTATTCCCCTTGCGGGGTACCGTTCGGGCCTTCGATCACCGTTCCCGGCTCGGCCTAGCTTGTTTGCTCTGCCTTTCGGCCTTGGAGTGCCTCCATATCCTCGCCGACGGCGTGACCTACTTTGCCCTCTGCTGACGCATTATAAAAGGGCGCCCCTTTGAGGTAGATTTTGAGTGTGAAGCAAAACTCTACCGAAAGGAGCACCCTTTATGAACATTAAGTATATCGGCCTGGACATTCACAAAGAAACGATTTCGATTGCGGTGATGAACGGCGAGGGAAAAGTGGTGATGGAGTCGATCATCGAAACCAAGGCGAGCACCATCCTGCAGTGTATTCAGGGAATACACGGTGACTTGCATGTGACCTTGGAAGAGGGGACGTGGGCGGCTTGGTTGTATGACCTGTTGAAACCACACGTCACGGAGCTGGTCGTGTGCGATCCACGGAAAAACGCGCTCATGAAGGAGGGTAACAAGAGCGACAAGATTGATGCGCGCAAGCTCGCCGATCTGCTGCGTGGGGGATATCTGCGCCCGGTTTATCACGGCGAGAACGGCCTACGAACATTGAAGGAGCTGGCCCGCAGTTATCTGACGATCAGCAAAGATCTCACTCGAGTAATGAATCGGGTGAAGGCTCTATATCGCAGTTGGGGAATTGTGTGTGGGGGGCAGCAAGTCTATGCCCCGCGTCACCGCACAGAGTGGTTGAACAAGATTGGAGAAGCGGGCGTCCGCCGGCGGGCTGAGTTTTTCTACCAACAGCTCGATGCTCTGCGAGAGTTGCGCCAAGCGGTGCGGAAGGATCTGTTGGCCGAGAGTCGCAAACAGAACGCGACCAAATTACTGCGCCAGGTTCCTTCAATCGGTCCGATCCGAGCCGCGCTGCTCATCGCGTTGATCCAAACTCCTCATCGTTTCCGCACCAAGCGGCAACTGTGGACCTACAGCGGTCTCGCGATTGAGACGCGCGGCAGCGCGCAATACCGTTACGTGGGAGGACAGCTGCAACGTTCCAAGAAACCCCAGCAGCTGCGTGGGCTCAATCAAAACCATAATCATGAGATGAAAGAAATCTTCAAGAGTGCGGCGAATATGGCCAGCAGCCAGGAGGGAGCGTTCCATGACTTCTACCAAGGCTTGCTCACGAAAGGCATGCAGCCAGCTATGGCTCGCCTCACCTTGGCGCGAAAGATTGCGGCGATCACTCTAATCCTGTGGAAGAAGGGAGCACATTTCGACGCTAAACAAGTGAAACCGCAAGCAGCTTGAGCGTCTCGGACCAAGAGTCCGGGTTCCATCCCCCTGGGGATCATCCTTGGCGGTGGCGAGTCGGGTTCTTCTTGAGACGCTCGGATCGAGGGAGAGTATCTACGCAGAAGTTAGGCGATTTGTGTGCTTCGGCACCGAGTCTCCATGCTGACCCTATGCCCCCTCGCATGATCCAACAAAGCTGTAGGCCACGAGTCTCAGATAGGACCATGGTTGGCAACTCTGCAACCAGATTAGCTTGTGAGTTTCAGAGAACCGAACGGCGCCGTCATGACGAACATGAAACCAAAGGATGGAGCCAGCATCGAGGCCCCGTCGCTCCGCGCCTTACAGGGCCGCTCCGCGACCGGGCTGGACGGTCAAGCAGCTAAAGAAGAAGTGTCGGCACTATGGCGAGGGGGCTGGATGCCAGAAAATATTTCTGGCGTTCCGGCAGGGAGAAGTGTTTTTCACTTGACATCCCCTTTAATAGGACTTCTGCGGCACGGTCAGGATGAATCGCTTCACCCTCAGTCAGGATTCCGTGACATGCCGCAGACCTCCCGAGGTAAGTTCGACCGCTTTCGACGGTGAAGTCGAGGGGTGGCGCGACGGTTTAGGTGCGACCTAGCCGAGACCGGCCCTTTCGTTTGCCGGTGCCTCATTATCCCCACCATGCCACGTTTCCACACCCCCGCTTATCGAACCGGACAGGCGGAGTTACCGCATCCGGCTCTCGGAGAAAGTGTCACGCTTTCGCCCACGGAAAGCTGGCGGTCCGCGTGGTAAGTCGAACCAAGCCAAACTTCTGATGCAGGGCCTTTTGGGGAAACCGTGTATTTCCCCCGGCCCGCTCTTTGTGTTTGACACACAGCCACTGGCGTAGCCGCCGGCACGTATGTTGCTCCACGGCTCGGTAGGCGTTACTAACCGGACCTAAGCAGAAGTAGTTAGCCCAACCATTGATCTTCCGGTTGAGCGCTGCTACGAGCGTTGCCGCGCTCTGCTGGGTTTGACTCCGGCGGGTCATTTCGCTGATCGCCTTACACAAACGTTGCACTCGTTTCTTGGAAGGAGTGGTGCCCCAATAGGCCCGCCCCGTCTTCGGCGAGTAGCATCGACCAAACGAGTACCCGAGAAAATCGAACTTCTCCTCCGGCAATCGACAGACCCGCGTCTTACTTTCGTTCACCGTCAACTTCAGCTTCAACATCATGTTCCGCATCAAGACCAGTGCCTCATCGGCTCGGCCACGACAACAGATCACGAGATCATCGGCATAATTAATGATGTACGCTTTCAGGCGCTTCTCGTGCCCCAGTTTCTTCCACCCGAGCACGAACCGACGCATGTATAAATTACTGAGCAGCGGGCTGATCGGAGCTCCTTGTGGAGTACCCCGACCTTCCTCCCGATTTCGCGTACTCCGATGTTTATTTCCGCGCTCGTCGGTTTCTTCCACGGGAGCGTCTAACCACATCTTAATCAGATGCAGCATGGCTCCATCAACCACCCGACGAGCTACCGACTGAAGTAGCTCGGAATGCGGAATACTATCGAAATAGCTACTGAGGTCTGCGTCAACAATTTCTTGATGGCCAGCATAGATCAGCTTGTGGACACGTTTGACGGCATCCAACGCGCTGCGGTCTCGCCGATAGGCGTACTGTTCCGGCTGCAGATCGGCCTCGAAAATAGGTTCGAGAACCAAAACTGCCGCCATTTCCGCCGTCCGATCCCGGATAGCGGGCACTCCTAACGGCCGCTGCTTCCCGTCCGGCTTTGGTATGAAAACCCGCCGCACGGGCAATGGTTGATAGGTTCGACTCTTCAGCTCTTGCACCAGTTCGTCCAACCATCGCTCGACTCCGTACGCTTCGATGTCCTCGAACCTCTGGCCGTCCACTCCTGCTGCTCCACCATTGGCTTTGCAGCATTCATAGGCGTAGGTCAGAATGTCCCTTCGGTACACCTTGTCGTACACAGCATAGAAGCGAAAGCTGGGCGCTTCCTTCGCTTTCGCGTGCAACGCCGTCTGCAACTTCTGAACACTTGCGGGGGTTACTGGACTCATCGTCAATCCCTCAGTCTTCGTCGCTTCTTGCGTTCCCTTTCAACTGAGGCCCCTTCCCTCCACCGGCATTACCCGGTTTCATCAGTACTACGAGCCTCTCCGTCACCCCAGACGGCCCGGCCTGGCTCTCGCGAGTTGCCAGTTGATCCCGACTGCGATCACCGCTGGGGCTTCCCGTGTTGCCTCTGATCCACTGTGTCTGCATGCCGTCGCCACTACCCCGGCAGGTCCGATGGAACCGATTCGCTCAGTACTGCTCCATCGACTTCGGCCTTCCCCAGGTTGCGAACGGGTCAGCTCCTGCATTAATCTTTTCGTGGCCTGCTCAGCGTTCACTCACGTTACGACCTACAGACTCGCCAAGTCGCCTTACGCGACCCTCTACACCGGAGGCTCCGACGGCTTTGTTGTCTCCACCGCCGCTCCGATTGCTACCGGGTGGAGCGATCCAGTTCCCGGGCGGGCCTTTCATCCCGCTGTGGACCAGCGCTTTTCACGGCGCACCGCAACCGCCGGATTTACCACCATTGCGCTTGATGGATATGGGCTTCGCAGTCCTGTGCCCGCTCGCCCGCCACCGTAGGCCTCCTATCCGGTTCTTGTTCATCGGCTCGCGTCTTTGCTCCACGCTTCTTTCCGGCCCCGCCTCGCGGCGAGTGTTGTTTCACCCTTGCGCTTCACTAACTAACCCTTCGTCTCCATCAGACTGGGTAGAGGACTTGCCGGGTAGGCCCGGGGAATTTCACTCCGAGCCTCCCACAGATCCGGACGTGAATCTCTCGATTCATCCGGCTCGTGCCACCCAAAGAAGGCTGCCGCCTTCCATCAAGACAAGGAGTTCCTCCGGTTTCCCGTTGACTCCACCCCGATGTGAGTGGCCTGCTCCCTTTGCTCCACGGGCATTACCCCGTTTCATCGCTCTTACGAAGCAGTGCGCCCCTGGTCGGTGCATCGGTACTTTCGGCCTCGTGGGGTCTCCACTTGTACCTTTTCCCTTCGCATCACCGACCCGGTTCTCAAGTTCCGTACGAAAGCCCAGATAAGAGTCATGCCGCCTATACACCGGACCCCGCATGGCAGTAAGTAGGTAACCTTCCATGCTGATCCCAGGACAAGGTGAAACCCTGGTTTTGGTGTCATCCTTAATCTTTTCGATGCTTCCTCAGCGGATCGTTTGCACTCATCTCTCTTATCCACACATGACGTGATCTTCTGTCACGCCTTTTAACCATAACGTTCACCACCGCGGCCTTTGGACCGAAGCAGCTTATGGCAGTTTGAAGCCTCCTCCTACAAGGCGACTCCGGTTGGGATAGAAGTAGGGCGCGCCCCGCTGTAGGTGGAGGTTTTCCGCTCCTGCTCTTTCGATTGCAAGGCGGGTTCACAATTCCACCCTGGCGACGTTTCCCTAAGCCCCCCTATAAGTAGGGTCGAGGTCTGGCGCCGTGTCCCTTAGGTTCCGCCTACCTGGGGCTCCCCGTTTCCTCTGGGAGTGGGCTCACTAGCCGAACCGTAGACCGGTTTCCAGACCCCGCCGCGTCAAACCGAGCGTGCCCATTTCGGTCACTCGGCTTTCCTGGTTGTTTCGCATCAAGGGTTATGAGACCTATCGTGCCGGGGCGACTTTCGGGTTTGGCGCGTAACCTCGCACTCGGTAGTCTTTGAACAGCCCGAGCACTTGATAGAGCCACTCCTTACTCCATCGTTTCCAGCCGAATCCCTTGCGTTTCTTTGCGCGCATCATGTGCCGCCGGATTTTCTTTTCTACCCAGTCCTCGATAAACGCAAAGCACCGACTGGAGTGTCCTACCGCAAAGTAGTTCACCCAGCCCCGCAGGATCGGGTTGATCTGATCGATCACCTTCCCTACAGGTTGGCTCTTGTTCCGCCGGAAGATTTCCCCGAGTTTCGCCAGTATCGCCGTTCGCTTTTTCAGCTTAGGCGTGTACTGCGGTCGCCACGCTCCTTTCAAGCTGCGAACGAGGCGAAAATCGAAGCCCAGGAAACCAAAGCTTTCGCCTTTCCTTAGGTTCACGATTCGGCTCTTTTCTTCGTTGATCTCGACCCTGAGTTTTCCTATCTCCTCCCGCAATCGCTTGGTCACCGCCGCCACCAGCCAGTCATGCCGCGGATGAGCATCCACCAGTATCACCAGGTCATCCGCAAATCGTGCATATTGGATGGCCGTGTACTGTTTATAGCGGGTCGCTTTCCTTGCCCGTTCCAGCATCCGGTCTACCTCATTGAGGTAGAGGTTACTGAGCACGGGTGAAATCACCCCGCCTTGTGGAACCCCCTTCTTCCCCGTTGCCTTGAGAATCATTTTCAAGAGTCGCATCACCTCATCATCTCGGACTCGCTTCGCCACCTTGTCCAGCAGTAGAAAATGCTGGACCGTGTCAAAGTAGGCTCGCAGATCCAAATCGATGATTTTGGTCTTCGCCTCCACGATCCCTTGGGCCACGCGGTTGATCGCTTCATGAGCGGTCCGCTTCGGTCGGTAGCCGTACGATCCCGGTTGGAAATCAGCTTCGAAAATCGGCTCCAGGATGAGCTTGAGGGCCCCCTGGACCACGCGATCTCGGATCGAAGGAATGGAGAGTATTCGTACTTTGGTTCCTCCATCTTTTGGTATCTCCTTCTTCCGAACTGGTATGGGTTGATACGTGCCGGTGATTAGGTCCTCCCTAATCCGTTCGAGAAAACTGTCCTTTCCGCTTTCCTCAATGGCCTCGAACGTGACTCCATCTATTCCCGGAGCCCCGTCGTTCTTCTTGGCCATCTCGTAGGCTTCCTGAAGAGTCTCCCTTTTGCAGACATGGGCGTACAATCCCCAAAAACGCCAGGTTGGTTCCGTCTTCGCTTTGATGTATAGGTTCTTCCTCAGGTCCTGCAAACTAATGGGTGTTTTTATCATTCACCCTTGCCTCCCGTTTTTGTTCGAACCTTGCAAACAGCAGGGTCTCTTCGCTCCACGGACATTACTCCGCTTCTCCGCTACTGTTGACCCCTCCGACTCCCTCTCGTCTTCCACCGCTTTCCCGGTGTTCCCGGTTATACGGCTTCCTGCTTCCGCCCATTTCTGGAACGGGGCGAGGAGGGTCTCTCCAGTTGCTTGGTGTACCCTTGTCATCGTGCTGTCGCTTTAACCCCGCCAGAGTGGTCCGGCGCTTCGGTCAGTTTGCGTCGTCCCATGCGGCCTTCGCTCTACGGCAGAGAGCTCGGCTTTCTCTGGGTCTCCGGCCTTTCGAGGCCAAATCTGCGTTCACTTTCGTTACGGCCCGATGACTTGCTCACCATCCTAAAGATGGCTTTGTCGATAGGCATCAGAAATTCGATTTCTCTCCTCTCTGCTATTCAAGCTACAGGGCTTCTGACTATTACCCTGGTGGGTCTGTCTCCCACTGAGCACACTAGCCTTTTCCTGGACACGCTGCCGGACGGCCGAATTTCTCAGGTCCGGTTTCAAGCCTTGGTCATTTCGTCGATGAGCCTTCCCATTCGCCACGAAGCTCAAGCGCTGGTTCGCATACACCCCGTCTGCGAATGGTTTGCTGACCGCTTCGTCCCTATCCCTGGCTACACGGTTTGGTGTACTCGGTTTTATCAAGCCGAGCCCGCGCCTGTCGTAGGGACCACCAAGTGCCCAGAGTCTCTTTGCCTGACTTTGGCGTTACCTCCGTCAGGGAGACGTGTACCGTCTCCTCCGAGGACATTACTCCTCGTTCATCGCTCCTACAGACTCATTCGCCAATCCCATCGAGCTCTCCCCTCCTTTGGTTTGTAGCCTCGTTCGAGGAGTCTTTGCAGGTTGCTGCCAGCCTCTGCTGCTCGTGGGACCTTCCCGACGTTATTCCGCAATTCTTTCCTCAGATGCCTGGTCCTCAATCCCGACGGTCTCATCGAGTGCATTTGCCTGTTTCTTCCTCGATGTCATCGGCCTTCCCTAGGTCCTTCTTAGGTCGGCTTCCCGTTTCGTCCGCGAACACGATTTTTCCGCGGTGAAGTTTCGAGATTGTCATCGGACATTTCTTACGTTCAAGCCTCCGAGTTTGCTTGTCTCCCAGATCGCTCCCACCGCTGCAAATTTCGCAGGGCGGCCGAGACTTCTACCTCCAGGCAGAACGTGCTTCGTTGCCTCTGCACGCACTGGATATGCTATCCGTCCGTTTCAGGCAATTGACGGAGAAAGGACTTTCACCTTTCCAGATTTGCGGTCTTGTCGGCTGCTCCAAGGACCTACCTTCATCTCTCGTACAGCATGACGATCACTCGTCTTCTTGACACAATCACCCCCAGGCTGTCGAGCATGCTCGGCACACACAGAATAGCCCAGCGCTTTCAACGCTGGGCTGGGATCGAAAAGAAAGCCAGTCCCGTAGGGACGGCACGGGTAGCAGATCGCTACCGCTAGGAACTCGCAGGCAACTTCACCACTCTCTTCTGGATCGCCCACATCACCAATTCCGCTTTATTGTGGATCCCCAACTTCCGCATCAGGTTGAACTTGTGCGCGTCCACGGTCTTCATGCTGAGTCCCAGAACATCCGCTGCAGAGCGCACCGTCCTGCCCTCGGCCAGCAACTTTAATACCTCACGCTCTCGCGTGGTCAACACCCGCTTTCGAGGTAGCAATTCCTCGGATGGCCATTCTGCCCGCCGCCTTTCCGGCATTTCCCGCACATCTTCGGCGCTGCAGTGCGTCCTTCTCACCATCTCCACCAGTTCTTCCGCGGAAGTCTGCCGCACCACGCAACTGGGCGTGTTCGCTCGAGCCTCTCGCAGCAGGTTCGTCGCCTTCGTGCGTCGTCAGGAACAGCACTTTGCTGTGATGGAGATTCCTGCAGGATCAACCACTCGGCTTGATCGGCGGCGCACTCGAAGATATGCGCATCGGTGATTACGATTTCAGGACGATACTCGAACACCCGTCGCAGCGCTTCCGCGGCATTTCCCGCCTCCGCTACCACTTCCATATCCGGTTCGTCGTCCAGCAATCGCCGCAGTCCTTGACGCAGCAGGACGTGGTCGTGCACCAGAAGACAACGAATTTCTTTATTGCCTAACAAATCTTCGCGTTGTAGCTGTGCGGGGGGACACACAGTGGCAACTCCTTCTTTATGGCCAGAGAGATTTGCGACGCGGCGCGGGTCGGTTCTGAACCCAGAATCAGAAAGGGTTCGGGTTCATTGTAACCTCTGGCGCACCATTTGCTCCGGTGAAAATCCATCCTCCCCTGCCTTTTCTTTAGGATACGAATACCCTGATGCCCGCTCCGCAACCCCGATCCCGCCTCGCATCAGGTACAATCGAGCGTTTATGCTGCGCTACTTCACTGCCGGAGAGTCTCACGGCGAAGCTCTGGTCGCCTTCCTTTCCGGCATGCCCGCCGGACTGAAAATCGATCAGGCCTTCCTCGACCGGGAACTATGGCGCCGTCAACAAGGCTACGGCCGCGGCGGCCGCATGAAGATCGAGCGCGACACCGCCCACATTCTTTCCGGCGTGCGCCAGGGAATGACCATCGGCTCGCCCATCTCCGTCCAACTCGAAAATCGGGACTGGAAGAACTGGCAGGAATCCCTGCCCGTCGGCGAAGGCGATCCCGCCAAGCACAAACGGGTTGCCTCTCCCCGCCCAGGTCACGCCGATCTCGCCGGAGCCTTGAAATACAACTTCCCCGAAGCTCGCTACGTGCTCGAGCGCGCCTCGGCTCGCGAATCCGCCGCCCGCGTTGCCCTCGGCGCGATCGCCAAACTTTTCCTGCGCGAACTCGGCATCGAGGTTCTCAGTCACGTCGTCACCACCGGAGCCGTCACCTTGCCCGACCAAGTACCGTGGGAAAAGATTCGCGCTCTGCTCGCTCGCGAAGACGTCCTGCTCAATTGCGCCGACCTCGAAGCCGAACAGCGCATGAAGGAAGAAGTCGACAAAGTGCTCAAGACCGGAGACTCGCTCGGCGGAGTCTTCGAGGTCGTCGCCCACCAGGTTCCACCCGGCCTCGGCACCTACGTCCAGTGGGACGAGCGTCTCGACGCCCTCCTCGCAGCCGCTGTCATGTCGCTGCAAGCCGTCAAGGCCGTGGAAATCGGCGCCGGTGTCGCGGCCGCTTTCGCTCCCGGCTCAACGGTTCACGACGAAATCGGATACACCGCCAGTTCCGGCTACACCGCCTTCTCTCGCACGCGCAACAACGCTGGAGGCATTGAAGGCGGCGTCTCCAACGGACAGGAAATTCGCGTCCGCGGTTATCTGAAACCGATCTCAACGTTGCGTCGGCCTCTACAGTCGGTCGACTTTTCTACGCGCGAACCCGTCAAGGCTGCCTACGAGCGCTCTGATGTCTGTGTGGTTCCGGCTGCCGGGGTGGCCGCCGAGGCAATGGTGGCGCTGACCCTCGCTCGCTGCGCTCTGGAGAAATTCGGCGGCGATTCCATGATCGAGACGCTAAGAAATTTTCAGGGCTACTGCCAGCAACTGAAAAATTACTGACGATCCAATTTCTGATGATCTATCCCATCGTAAAGTTCGGCAATCCGGTTCTCGAGAAGCCTTCTGAAACCGTAACGGTCTTCGACGAAGAACTTAAGAAACTCACCGAGGACATGTTCGAGTCGATGTATGCCGCCCATGGAGTCGGCCTCGCCGCCCCGCAAATCGGCATCGGCCGCCGCATCGCGGTCATCGACGTCACCTTCAAAGAAGACCCCGAAGGCAAACTCGTCCTCATCAATCCCGAAATCATTCACACCGAAGGCCGCCACACCCAGAGTGAAGGATGCCTCAGCATCCCCGACTTCCGCGAAAACGTCACGCGCCCCAACAAGGTCACCATCCGCGCCCAGGACGTTCACGGCAAGGTCTACGAAAAAACCGGAGAAGAGTTGCTGGCCCGCGCCTTCCTGCACGAGACCGATCACTTGAACGGCAAGCTCTACATCAGCCACATCAGCGCCCTCAAGCGCGACCTGATGAAACGCAAAATCCGCAAGATGATGAAAGCGGGAGAGTGGTAGGAATTGGGAATTCGCAATTGGAAGAGTGTGGAATTAGGAAATTAAGAATTGTGTAATTTAGGATCGCTTTGGAGTTTGCCATCGCGAACCGACTTACCGCGGAATGACTTATTCCGAAACTACCTATGCCGAAATGACTCACGCCCGACGATATGCGCATGCGCTGCGACATGGCGATCTTCAGCACTCACTGCGGGACGACTTACTAAAACCGGCCGCTCCGGGGAAGAGCGGCCCTTCAAGAGCTTGCCCTGAGCGCAGCCGAAGGGGCCGCGTAAAGCGCATCGACAGATTGTGGGCTTCACAGTTTGCTGAAAACTCGCTATTGGGTGGCGCAGCGCTTTCAGCGCTGCGATAAAGTATTTCTTTTCTGTTTAGGGCTTTAGCCCCGTGGTCGGATCGGATTTCGATTACACAATTACGAAATTGCAAATGTCTCTGGATCTCGTTTTCTGCGGCACGCCGCGTTTCGCTGTCCCCACACTCGAAAAGTTGGTCGACGCCGGCTTCCGCGTCCATCTCGTCGTCACTCAGCCTGACCGTCCCAAAGGACGCGGCCTCGACCTCGTCCAATCGCCCGTCAAAGAATCCGCCCTCAAACTGAATCTTCCCATCACCCAGCCTGACCGCATCAAGACCAACGATGAATTCCGCGCCCAACTCACCGCACTCAAGCCCGACGCCATCATCGTCGTCGGCTACGGCCGGATCATTCCTCAGTGGATGCTCGATCTCCCTCCACTCGGCAACATCAACCTGCACGCCTCGCTGCTCCCGAAATACCGTGGCGCCGCACCCATTCAGTGGGCGGTCGCGAACGGAGAAACCATCACCGGCGTCACCACCATGCGCATCGATGCCGGCCTCGATACCGGCGACATCCTGCAGCAACGAGAACTAGCAATCACGCCCGACGACACTGCCGAAACGCTAGCCCCTCGCCTGGCCTCAATCGGCGCCGATCTCATGGTTGAGACTCTGCCTGGTCTGCAAGCAAGTTCCATTCATCCTCGCCGCCAGGACAACTCGCAAGCCACTCTCGCCCCGATCTTGAAAAAAGCAGACGGCTTCATAGATTTTTCCCGGAGTGCCGCTGAAATCTACAACCGCATCCGTGGCTTCCAACCCTGGCCCGGAGCCTACACAAAATTCCGCGGCAAAACTCTACAGATCACGAAAGCGCGCCCCACGACAGATTCAATTCCTCAAGCCGAACTGCGCGTCACATCCGATCGTCTGCTGGCAGGCTGTGACCACAACACATCCCTCGAGTTGCTGGAACTCCAACTGGAAGGCAAGAAGCGTTCTTCCGCCCGCGACTTCCTCCACGGCTATCGCCCCCAGCCCGGCGAAAAACTCGGCTAACCTGGTCAATGGTTCCCGGGAAGGACACGGCTTCAGAAGTTGCAGAGAAACCAAAAAAGGCTCGTACGACCGTGGAAGAGCGGCCCTTCAGGGCCGCGTTAAGGGGCTAAAAAGAAATTGGGCTTTAGCCCCTGAGGGCATGATCTCCCCACGAAATTCCTCCAATGATTTCTCCGCCAAGCTCCGCGCCTGAAGCCTGCCCTGAGAGTTTGTGACTTTTTTAAAATCGCCAAAAATCAGCGCTGCAAACAATATAGTTACGGCGACAAAACGGTCGAAAAATCAAAAAAGTCACGAACTCTGAGCGCAGCCGAAGGGTGGTGAGTTCTATCTTTCCCGCCTACAATCGAAACGCGATGTCCGTCTCTCCCGCCCGCGCCGCCGCCTTCGACATTCTCCTCCGCATCGAACGCGAATCTTCCTACGCCTCCGAGCTCCTGCACTCGACGGCTCACGAGCACCTCTCCGCCCCCGATCACGCACTCGCGACAGAACTCGTCATGGGCGTCCTCCGCTGGCGCTCGCGCCTGGACGATGACATCGCCACCGCGTCCTCGCAACCGCTGCACAAACTCGATCTCGAAATTCTCATCGCCCTGCGCCTGGCTCTCTATCAATTACAATGGCTCGATCGAATTCCGCAGCGTGCCGCTCTTCACGAAAGTGTCGAACTCGTGAAACGTGCCCGTAAACGCTCGGCCGCTCCTTTCGTAAATGCTGTCCTGCGCAAACTTTCCGTCGCGCCGCGATCCAGCAAACCTGTCGAACACGAACCCTCTTCCCCCGCAGCTCTGGCCCGCGCCTTCGCTTACCCAACATGGCTGGTCGAGCGCTGGGCCCGCGAATTCGGACTCTCCGCCGCTCACCAGATCTGCCAACACAATCAATCCGTTCCAACAACAGCAATCCGCCTCCGCACGCCCGATGCAGAGCTGCACCTCAACCAGGAGGGAATCACCCTGGGCGCCGGACTCCTCCTTGCCTCCGCTCGTCGGGTTGAAGCGGGAGACATGACCAACACGAAAACTTTCCGCAATGGCGAAGCCGCCATCCAGGACGAAGCCTCACAACTCGTCGCCGCACTCGTAGGCCATGCTCTTCCCGGAGAGCGATCACAAATCCTCGACTGCTGCGCCGCTCCCGGCGGCAAGACGCTAGCTATCGCAGATCACAATCCCACAGCCGCAATCACGGCCGTAGAGCTTCATCCCCACCGCGCGCGCCTGCTGCAAAAACTGTTGCGCGCCCATCCCTCGGAGTCTGCACGAATCCAGATCGTAACCGCCGACGCCCAGCGCCTTCCGGTCTCGCAGCAGTTCGATCGCGTCCTCGCCGACGTCCCCTGCTCCGGCACCGGTACGCTCGCCCGCAATCCCGAAATCAAATGGCGTCTCACCCTTGACGATCTCGCAGAGTTAGCCCGGCGCCAGCTCGCAATCCTGCGCTCCGCCCTTGCCCACGTCGCACCTGGCGGACGCCTCATCTATTCAACTTGTTCGCTGGAAAAAGAGGAAAACGAAACTGTCGTCGGGCAAGCCCTGTCTGAGAACAAGTCCTACCGAGTCCTCGACTGCCGATTAGAACTAGCCCAGCTGCAACGAGCCGCTGAACTAACCTGGCCCGATCCGGCGTCACTCACGCGCGGTCCTTACCTCCGCACAATCCCGGGCGTCCATCCCTGCGACGGCTTCTTCGCCGCAATCCTGGAAAGAGTCTAGCGGTTTGCTAGAAACTCAGGTTTGCGCCATGTCTTGAAAGGGCGCGGCTTCAAGCCACGACGTAAAATCGCACAAAATCAATTTTCGGCTTTCGCCGCTGGGGAATGCCGCCGACACAGCAACGAGTTTCTTGGCAACTTGCCAGGAAAGTCTTCACCGCTTACTTATTGCAGATCAATCGCAGGCTGGTTAGAGCAGTCCGTAGCGCTGTGCATATTCTTTGCGAATGAGACGGATATACCATCCTCGAGAGACCCAAATGTCTCTAGGATTGCCATGAGCCTTCTCGCACGCTGGCGTATTCGCCCAATGACATTATTGCGACTGTAAGGCTGAGACCAGTGTGGCATACGAGCCAATCAGCGGGCAGGCCTTCTTGCTATTGCCATTGATGCACTGAATCGATGTCATCACCTAAGTCTTCGTTCCCCAACGGACCTAGACGGGTTCGGACTCAAACAGGTCTGCACCGCCGGTCTCGAGCCAAAAGTCCCTGAGATCGCTTGGAACAATCAGTCTGCGTTCGCGCAGCCACTGATCTAGTTCCTCTGGATGTATCGCCCCGAAGAAGTCAACCAGATCGGGTCTGGCCGCCTGATCCTTCTCAAGCTGATCGATCACAACTGTGTCCTCTGCGCTTCACCCTACCGCACGTCAAAATTCACGGCAGCCCCCGCAAACACCTTCTGCCCCGCCACCGGCACCTGCGACACGATAATGCTGGCTGGCGAAGGCTGCGCCGGAGGAGCCTGCTGTGCCTGCGGCGCCGCAAGAGTCGATGGCTCCGAACTCGAAGCAGCGGCACTGGAAGAGTCCCCGGCGTCTGTGCCCGCCGGCGTCACCACATTCACGTTCCCCAACTTGAATCCCGCATCCAGCAGACTCCGGCTCGCGCTTCCCAGCGGCTGCCCGATAAAGCTCGGCATCACAAACGCCGGAGGATCCGGAGCCGCCGACACCAGAAAACTGATCTTCGGTGCCGCCACCTGCGTCTCTTTCGCCGTCGGACTTTGCGCCAGCACCTGATCTGCTGGCATCCCCGGCTCCTGCACCAGCGCCGTCGAATCCACATCCAGCCCGCGCCGCCGGATATTCAATTCCGCTGCGTGCTCGCTCTGTCCCGTAACATCCGGAATCGTCACTCGCATCTTTCCGAGACTCTGCGCCACTCGCACCTGCCACCCGCGCCGCACCTTCGTTCCCGGCAGCGGCAGCTGCGACATGATCCGTCCTTCAGGAATCTGCGGACTGTAATACTCCCGCTCGATCGACACTTGCAACCCGAACCCCGCCACCGCTCGCTCCGCCTCCGCCGGTGTCAGCCCGATCACCAGAGGCACTGCCACTTCCTGCCCGTGAATGGCGAACCGCATCGCGGTCAATGCTGACACCATGGCCACAATCACCAGCACCAGCGCCAGCATCGCAAATCGGATCGCAGATTTCATGTCTCAACGGTTTGGATCGCCGTTTTCATAGTTAAAAGGTTTGCAGAAAAACTCGGCTTCGGGTGTCGGGCGCCTCCAGTCTTGGGAGACACAGCGTTACCGGTTTTGGGAGCGCGGTTTTGGGTGGTTCAGTGCCTTCAGCGCTGCGATAAGCTCTTTTTTTTCTCCGAGGTCCGTTAGCCCCTGAGGCATGGAACCAATCCTCAAGCAAGACCTCGAAAGCCAAGCTGGCCAAACCGGTTCAGCAGAATTATAGTCCGCCCTCCGCAAACAAGACTAATTCAGCCTTTTCAATCACACATACTCTTTCAGCTCTGACTGCCTCGCGACCTTGTGCATCCGCCGATCCCCGCCTGCAATCTAATGAAATACAAGCGTTCTACCGTCGAGGTGCGCTATGACTTCCCCGTTGGAGTATCATATTTCTGTGCGACATTCCATCCCGGTCGCGCTCGCACGATTCAGCCTGCTCGCGCTGCCGCTGATCTTCGTCTCCACGATCTTCATTTCGACCAGCTACGCTCAAGTCAACGGTACTCCCTCGTCCGTGACTTCTCCCGGATTCGGTGGACGCCCCGTCAACGGTACGCCCCCGAGCGTCACCTCGCTCGGCCCTCGTGGCTTCGCTCCCAACCACGGCGTCCCCTTCACCACGAACGTACCCCACAACGGTGACGGTCATCATCGTCACCATCACGCAGAATTCACGACTCCTGGACTGGCCTACGCCGTGCCGGTTCCCTATGCCGTCGATCTCGGAGCCACCGATGCAGACGACGCCAACACCGATGACCCGGACGGGCAATATCAGGGAGGCCCCACAATTTTCGATCGTCGCGGATCCGGCGCCGCTTCCTACGCCCCCCCCGTAAAGGACGTTCCTACGCCTCACGCCGTTCGGGATGTCGATGCCACACCTGCCGATCCCGATCCTCCGCAAGCGCCGACGCTGCTCGTCTTCAAGGACGGCCACAAGCTGGAAGTAGGAAACTACGCCATCGTCGGCCCGACGCTCTTTGATCTGACACCGGGACACCCGCGCAGAGTCACTCTGGCCGACCTTGATCTCGAAGCCACTCGCCAGGAGAACGACGATCGCGGCGTCACCTTTCAGCTTCCGCCATCCGCTCAGGCCAACTGATCATGCGCCGATTGCTGCTCATCACACTGCTGGCTGCTTCAGCGACGTGTGTGAATGCGCAGCGGGGCGCCGCCTCCCCGCACTTCGCAGCCCGATTCAACCGGGGCGGCCACCCGCACGCTTCCGTTTTTCCGCTCGCGTACTCTGACCCCTTTTACGCAGACTATCTTTCCAGCACGGGATACCCCGTGGTGTCTCAGCCACCGCCGATCATCTTGCAAACTCCTCCGTCAGTCGCACCCGAACCGGAGCGTTTCGCGCCGCCAGCCCAGCCGCTCATGATCGAACTGCAAGGTGATCGCTACGTACGTGTGACCGGCCCCGAGACCTCGGGAGCAGAGATGATCGATAGAATGCCGGAACGTTCGCTCCCAGAACACTCCAGCGCGCCGCCCCACGCTACTGCAGTCCTGCCCCCCGCGGTTCTGATCTTTCGCGACGGCCACCGCGAAGAAGCTTCCGAATACACCATCGCCGACGGAGTCCTCTATACACGCTCGGACTACTACGCCACCGGATCGTGGACAAGAAAAATCGCGCTCTCCTCACTGGATCTGTCTGAGACCGCCAAATCGAACCAGTCTCGCGGCGTAAAATTCCAGATTCCCTCCTCCCCCAACGAAGTAATCGTCCGCCCGTAACAGCTGCAGTCAGCCGCGGGAAGCTTGAATCCAAACCGCGAACGATGCTCAACTCTGTGTCCTCAGTGTCCTCTGTGGTAGATGATTTTCCCCGGCTCACCCGAGATCGACCGTGCCGCAAGCCTCACCAATGTCAACATCCGCGCCCAATTTCTACCCGAGACCGTGGTATAATAAAGGCAGTTCCTAGGGCACATAACATCCTGTAAATACAAGCAGTTACATGCTTTCGTGAACCATCGAAGCGCCTGATTGTAAAGCAACAAAGTTGTTGGCTAAATGCTAACAGCTAAAGGCTAAGAGCTAACTCATGGCTGATGATCAAAACCCTGAACTTCCCCTCACTCCTCCTCCCGGCGGCGAAGGCCCCGGCGCGTTGAACATTCAACCCGTCAATATTGAAGAGGAGATGAAGCGGTCGTATCTCGACTACTCCATGTCGGTGATCATCGGCCGCGCGCTGCCCGACGTGCGCGACGGATTGAAGCCCGTCCACCGTAGAATTTTATTCACCATGCAACAAATGGGGTTGCAGCCTAATCGGGCCACGCGTAAATGCGCACGCATCGTCGGCGAAGTCATGGGCAAGTACCATCCCCATGGCAACCTCGCCGTGTACGACGCTCTCGTTCGCCTCGCGCAAACCTGGAGCATGCGCTACCCGCTGATCTTTGGCCAGGGCAACTTCGGCTCTGTCGACGGAGACCCGCCCGCCGCCGATCGTTATACCGAGGCCAAGCTGTTCCAGGTTGCGACCGCGCTGCTCGAAGATCTCGATAAGGAGACAGTCGATTTCCATCCCAACTACGATGGCAGCGAAGTTGAGCCTGACGTTCTTCCCGCGCGCATTCCCAATCTTCTGATCAATGGCTCCGACGGAATCGCGGTCGGCATGGCCACTAAGATTCCGCCGCACAATCTCACTGAGATCGTCGATGCCACTATCACGCTGGTGAACAATCCCAACGCGCAACTGGCCGAGATTTTGAAATTCGTGCAGGGCCCTGACTTCCCGACCGCCGGCATCATCCACGGCCGCTCAGGAATCTTCGAAGCCTACCGTACCGGCCGCGGCCGCTTCATGATGCGCGCCGATGCCAAGATCGAAAACGTCACCAAAGACCGCCAGGCCATCATCATCAAAGAAATCCCGTATCAGGTGAACAAGGCTCGCCTGGTAGAGCGGATCGCCCAGCTGGTTAACGATAAAGACATCGAAGACATCTCAGATATCCGTGACGAAAGCGATCGCGACGGCATGCGCATCGTCGTCGAACTTAAGCGCGGGGCCGAGCCTCAGATCGTTCTTAACCAGCTCTTCAAGCACACCCAGATGCAGGAGAGCTTCTCGATGATCCTGCTCGCCGTGGTCAACGGACAACCCCGCGAAATGGGGCTGCTGCAGACCATCAAGTATTTCATCGAGCACCGCGTCGACGTCGTCCGCCGCCGCACTGCGTACCTGTTGCAGAAGGCGAAGGACCGCGAGCACATTCTCGAAGGCTACCTCACTGCCCTCGATCACCTCGACAACGTGATCACCATCATTCGCGGCAGCGCTAACCGCGCCGACGCCCGGGAGAATTTAGTCCTCTACTTCGGCGGCAAGAAGATCGACATCAACACTACGGGCCGCGCGCCCAAGCTCGATCCCGAGAAGCCTTTCACCACTCGCCAGGCCGATGCCATCCTCGAACTGCAGTTGCATCGCCTGACGAAACTCTCGATCGATGAGATTTCGAACGAGTTGAAAGAAGTGCGCGACAACATCGCCGAGTACGAATCCATCCTCGGCTCCGAGACGAAGCTGCGCAAAGTCATCATCAAAGAGCTGGAAGAAGTGAAGAAGGCCTACGGAGACGAGCGCCGTACGCGCATCGAAGACGAAGCCGCCGAGATCGTTCTCGAAGATCTCATCGCCGACGAGCAGGTGGCCGTCACCGTCAGCCACTCCGGATACATGAAGCGCACGCCCATCTCCACCTACCGCATGCAGCGCCGCGGAGGCACGGGCCGCACCGGCATGAAGACGCGCGACGAGGATTTCGTCGAGCACCTCTTCATCGCCTCGACGCACGCCTACATCCTGATCTTCACCAACAAGGGCCGCGTCTACTGGCTCAAGGTTTACGAAATCCCCGACGTCAGCGCCGCGGGCAAGGGCAAGCACATCGGCAACCTCGTCGGCCTGCAACCCGGCGAAACCGTCAAGACGATGGTTGCGGTTCGCAACCTCGAAGAAGAGAACAAGTACGTCTTCTTCGCCACGCGCAAAGGCCTCGTGAAGAAGTCTGAGGTGCGCGAGTTCATGCACGTACGCTCGAACGGCATCAACGCGATCGGAATCGAAGAAGGCGACGAACTGGTTGCCGCCCGCATCACTGATGGCAATCAGATCGTCTTCCTCGCCAGCCACGAAGGCATGGCCGTCCGCTTCGACGAAAGCCACGTCCGCCCCATGGGGCGGGGCGCTTTCGGCGTCTGGGGCATCGACCTGGAAGAGAAAGATTACGTAGTCGGCATGGCGACCACCACCAAGCCCGACGCTCCGGCGCCTGCCAAGGAAAAGATCGAAGGCGAACCGGACGTCATCGACGTCGCGGTCAAAGGCAAGTTGATTCTCTCGGTCACCGAGAACGGCTACGGCAAGCGCACTCCCGCCGACGAATACCGCCTCACCAACCGCGGCGGCAAGGGCGTGATCAACGTAAAGACGACCGAGCGCGTCGGCAAAGTCGTCGCCATCGCGCAGGTCGACGAAACCAGCGAGGTCATGCTGATCAGCCACTACGGCAAAATCATCCGCATGGACTCAACCACGATTCGCGAATCCGGCCGCAACGCGCAAGGCGTCCGCCTCCTGAACATGGAGCCCGGCGATCGCGTAGCCGCAGCGGTCGTGATCGCCCCCGACGCGGAACCAAACGGCGGCAACGGAGGCACGCTGATTCAGTAGGGAAAACAAACGAATGTGGCGCGGGCGCCCGGCCCGCGCCTCGCCTCAGCAACAAGACGTCGTAACCAGCGAAAGAGGCCTTTCAAGCCGGCATTCAACATCCCATCAGCCATGACCAACCGAACACGCGCTACTGCCAATCCAGCAGACTGAAGTACACTCTGAGCATCAAGGGAACAGAAATTAAGATGTGGTCCTTCGTCGAATCGGCGGCAGTGCGACGTAATAGGAGAAACTTTTGCTCGAGTATCGTAGTGGCTCTATGGGCGGCCATCGGTCTTGCGACTGCTCTTCGCGCGCAGACTGCCTCTCCGGCACGATCTGAAGCGACAGCTACGCGGATGAATATTGCGCCCAACCAATCGTCCGAGCACACTTCTGCCGCTACCGAGGGCTTGATCAAGGTTGATGTTGTAGTGACCGATAGGTCGGGGAGACCGGTCTCGAGTCTCGGCCCAACAGACCTAACCTTGCTGGACAACGGCCAGCCATGCAAGATTCTCTCCTTTCATGCATTCGATGGAACCTCAGCCACGCCAGACCTGCCCGTCGAAGTCATTCTGGTGATCGATACTCTCCGCATGCCGGGCATGCTCGCGTCCCATGAACGCGAGGAGGTTGAAAAATTCCTGGGGCGAAATGGCGGACATCTGGCTCGACCCGTGTCCATCTTCAAGCTTCTCGATTCTGGCCTATGGTTGGTGGCTGGGCCTTCGAGGGACGGGAACGCCCTGGCCGAGCAAATCGCTCATGATGGTCAGCTCCGCCCGATTCGCAAAGCTGTGGGCCCAGCCACCCATTTCAGCTCGAGCCCTCAACCAGATCCGCCCGGCCTGCTGGCGCTGAAGGCGCTCGGGGACATTGCCACGAGTGAACGGCAGAGACCGGGCAGAAAGCTGCTTGTCTGGATCGGACCGCGCCGCGAAGAGAACGGGACACCTTTCGAACCGCAGCGTGTTTTCAACATGATTGTGTGGTTTTCAACCCTGCTGCGAGAGGCCCGCATCGCTCTCTACAGCTTTTCCGAAGGGGAGAACGATCACGATCCGCGTGCCACCCGTTATAAGGACTTCCTAAATGGCGTGAAATCTGTCCGCGAGGCGGAATTCAACGTCTTGGACAGAAAGGTGCTCGCAGTGCAAAGCGGCGGTGGCGTGCTGGAAGCAACGAACGACCTGGCCAGCGAAATCGCCAGCCGTGTCGACGAGGACAGCACTTTCTATACAGCGTCGTTCAACCCGTCTCCTGCACATCATCCGAATGACTATCACGACCTCAACGTGCGAGTTGGTGCTTCGGGATTGACGGCCCGCACCGTCACTGGCTATTACGATCAGCCGTATTATCAGGATCAACCGAATGTCGTGGCTAAGCGCGTCACTGTCGAGCAGTTAGAGCAAGTACTCAAAGCCGTTCGCGGCAAGTCGGATCGAGAGGCGGTACAGCAGCTCTCTAATCTGGAACTAACCGAACCATTGAGTAGCGCAAAGCTCTCATCCTGGTCAGCCGAGGTGCGTGGACCAAAAGCGCGGGAGGCCTTGGACGTGTTGGCCGATGCATCGGCGTTCTTGGCTCCTCCCGCATCGGAGATTCCTGACGATGCTGCGCCGGACGCCAGTGCGCAGCGAAGCATGATCTCGCTGGCCGACGAATATCTGAACGAGACGATTTCGAAGTTGCCAAATTTCTTTGCAACGCGTACCACAGATCGGTTCGAGGAAACTCCCGCAGCCGCGGATGGGGGTTCAAGGATCGAGCATCAGCCCTTGCATATGGTGGAGAGTTCCAAGGCAACGGTGCTTTACCGCCGCGGCCATGAGGAAGTGAATTCAGCAGTGGCGGAACGCAACAAACCGAAAACGGTAGAACCGTATCTGGATGCCTATGGCACGTTCGGCCCGATTCTCGGCGCAGCAAACGACGCGGTCTCCAGCAGCGATCTCAGTTGGAAGCGCTGGGAACGGGGCGCGGATCGGCTTCGAGCCGTATTCAGCTACGCAATCCCGCAGGAGAAATCGCACTTTCGAGTCGGATTCTGCTGTCTTCCGGAAGGTGACGGAACGACGAGTCTGCAAATCGTTCAGGGGTATCACGGGGAAATCATGATCGATCCAGCGACCGGCGCGGTCCTTCGCTTGACGATCGAGGCGGACCTGAAGCAAGGATTGCCTCTTGTCCGGTCTGACATCTTAGTCGACTACGGCCCCGTCGAACTCGGAGGAAAGACCTACATCTGCCCCGTGAGGAGCCTCGCTGTCTGGAGGTCGCGCACCGTGAGCATTTTCTCGCTCATCGATTGGAATGAATGGTTCAGAACTTACGGTCCCTTTTCGACCATGCTGAACGATATGGCCTTCGATAACTATCACTTATTCCGAGCAGAGACACGCGTGCTGACAGATGTTCCTCCGTCGGAAAAGCAATAGGTCGATTCCTTTTAGTGGGAAACTCGGATGTTAGAGGGAGCCACGAGCCTGGGGGTGGCCCATCGCGTTATCAGTCATTGGCCAGGGCCGCTCGACGGATCAGGTGGGCGGGAATGCGAAATGTCGAAAGTCGCCTCCTTTCATAGACCTCAAATGGTCCAACTCCTCAAGGGCGAATTGTGGCAATATTTGTTGATCGAGAGGTGATCGGCCATGAACCCGGTTCGCGTAATTCTCTGGACGGTGGCTATGGCATATACCGGATTCCTTCTTACCGGCCAGGGGCTGCGGACTTTCAACAGCCTCTCAATTACGGAAGGCCTCCTCGGAGCCTTGACAGGATTTTTGCTTGCTATCATGTTCACTCTCCGAGACAGGCGGCGACGGAGACCTGCCTTAGTTGCATATTCCTTTGAACAAATCTTCCCGAACTGGGACAAATCCCGCGAAAACCCTGGCTCAGATCCGAACCGAAAGCGTTGAGTGGTTTTCTCGAGGGCTTCGCGCTTACCCATTCACCAGCGCCATCATGTGCTCCGGATACCTTCCCCCTGCCGCCGAATCCGCGGGCAACGCTTCTTCAATCCTCTGCAAATCTGCCTTCGTCAGCTTCACCTCGACCGCGCCAACATTTTCCTCCAAATACTTGCGCCGCTTCGTTCCCGGAATCGGCACAATATCCGAACCCTGCGCCAGCACCCACGCCAATGCCAACTGCGAAGCCGTGCATCCCTTCTCGTGGGCAATTTCCTCCACCCGCTGCACCAGATCCAGATTCTTATGAAAATTCTCTCCCTGAAACCGCGGAGAGTTTCGGCGGTAATCATCCGCCGGCAAGTCTTCAAACTTACGGAACTGCCCCGTCAAGAATCCGCGACCCAGCGGACTGTACGCCACAAACCCGATCCCTAGCTCGCGACAGGCTGCCAAAATCCCGCCCTCCGGATCGCGCGTCCACAACGAATATTCCGTCTGCAACGTCGCAATTGGATGCACCTTCACCGCCCGGCGCAGCGTCGGCACCGAAGCTTCCGACAGCCCCAGATACCGCACCTTGCCGGCCTTCACCAACTCCGCCATCGCTCCGACCGTCTCTTCAATCGGCGTGTTGGGATCGACGCGGTGCTGGTAATAAAGGTCGATGGTCTCCACACTCAGCCGCTTCAAACTCGCATCGCAAGACTTGCGAACGTAGTCGGCCTTCCCACTGACTCCGCGCACGTTCGGATTCGCCGGATCGCGCACGATTCCGAACTTGGTCGCCAGCACAATGTTGTCGCGCTTGCCCTTGATCGCCCGCCCAACCAGCTCTTCATTCTTGAACGGCCCATAAACGTCCGCGGTATCGAGGAAGTTGATTCCAAGTTCCAGCGCACGATGAATCGTTGCAATCGACTCGGCATCATCAAAGCCGCTGTAAAACTCCGACATCCCCATGCACCCCAACCCAAGTGCGGAGACTTTCAGACCACTGTGTCCTAACTCACGAATCTGCATGATGGCACCTCGTAGCGCCGGCGTCCCGCCGGCTGGGAACCTACCCCGAGCGAAGTCGAAGGGTGGCCGTCCGGCCCACGGAGCCGATAATCTAGTTAATAAAGATGTCAGGAATCGCTACGAGGATGCGACGAGATTAACGCGAGACCCGAATGCGCGGCTTGCCATTCGGCAACACCTGGCCGACCTCCACTGCGGCAACATCCGCGTCGCGCAGAGCATTGCCTAATGACGTCCCGTCCGGCGTAGAAATCAGCAACCCTCCCGCAGTCTGTGGATCGAACAGGAGCGACCGCACATCCTCCGGCACTCCATCCTCATACTCCACCAGGCACTCCGCAAACTCCCGGTTGTTCTTAAGTCCCGCGGGAATGTACCCCGCGCGAACGCAGTCTAGTGCGCCCTCGATCAGCGGCACACGCCCAGCAAAAATGCTGATCGACACATCCGACGCCAGCACCATCTCGCGCGCATGCCCGATCAACCCGAACCCAGTCACGTCGGTCATCGCGCTGACGCGAAAGTCGCCCGCAGTGATCACCTCGGCCGCCCGCTTGTTCAGCGTAGTCATCGAGCGCACCGCCGCATCGATCCACGCTGTCTCGGCCTTGCCCTTCTTAATCGCGGTTGAAATCACACCCGTCCCGATCGCCTTGGTGAACAGCAGCGAGTCACCCGGCTTGGCGCCGACATTCGCCAAGACCTTCTTCGGATGCACCATGCCTGTAACCGAATACCCGAACTTAGTTTCTTCGTCGCGAATGCTGTGGCCGCCAATCACGGTGCATCCCGCCTCAATCATCTTCGACAATCCGCCCGCGAGAATGCGCTCCAGAATCGCGAGATCGGCCTTCTCGGGAAAACATACCAGCGCCAGCGAAGTCAGCGGCTTGCCGCCCATCGCATACACATCGCTGAGAGAATTCGTCGCGGCGACCTGCCCGAACGTGTAGGGGTCGTCGACGATTGGCGTGAAGAAGTCCACCGTCTGCACCAGCGCCTGATCGGGCGCGATCCGATACACTCCGGCGTCATCGGCGTGATCGAAGCCGACCAGAACATTCGGGTCGTGTTGCCGGGCTAATTTCCCAAGCACCGTGTCCAGCGCCGCCGGACTCAGCTTGGACGCTCAACCCGCAGCTTTCACCGACTCCGTCAACCGAAACGGCTTGCTCTCAGACATGGATTCATTGTAGCGGGAACCTGCAGAACGAGCGGGGGGCAACTACTTCACCGTCACATCCGTCACGCGAATCTCCGGATAATTTCGGTTCCACTGCGCCGAGATGCTGTCGAAGGTCAGCCGGAACGGCTGCGCCTGTCCCGGCGCGAGAGGGGAAACGCTGACGTCGACCGGTTCCAGATAAGCTCCGTTGGTCCGGACCACCTGCAGCGGCACCTCTTCCTGCTGCGCCAGCTGTCCCATCGAATCCTGGAATGTCACCTCCACCACGACATGCGTCACGATCTTGTCGCCCGTGTTCGTAATCGTGCCATCGATGTAGCTGACCGTGTGCCCAACGAAATTCTCCGCAGCGCTCATCTTGAAGTCGGAAAACTTCAGGCTGGCGATATAGGGTGAGGCCGGCTTTGCAACCTTTGGCGGCTGTTGCATCAGAAACGCAGCCGCGAGCGCGCCCCCAATCACCACGGCCACCGCGATCCCGATAATCAAACGGCTGGAGTCGCGTTCTTCAGCGACCGGAGTTGGCTGTCCCAAGCTGCTCATGAGTGGAATTGTAGGCCGTAGCTTTTCCGTTGTCGATTTCCCCGTCCCGCGCTTGTCATCCTGAGCGCGTCTTTTGCGCGAAGGATCTATGCAATTTGCCGGTAGCGCCTCGCGGCAAGCAAATTGCATGGGTCCCTCAGCCCGCAAACAACGCGGGCCTCAGGATGACAACAAGATGAAACGAGCCCTCGAAATCTCATGCCCGCGCCGCCAGCAACCGAGCCGCATTATCGTGATAAACCTGCTTCAGAATCGTATCGTCCAGCCCGAACCCGTTCAAACTCCAGTGATATGAGAACTGATCGATCTCGTAAAAGTGCTCGTCCAGCGATTCCAGGATGCGGAACGTCACCCGGTACATCGCCTTGTCCACACCCATGTCCGTCCCGTACAGCAGCCGCCCGGCATGCTTCTCATAGAACTGCGCTGCGAAGCGTGGAATCGGCGCCGTCTCCGCATACCGCGCAGAAATGTCCGCATATAGATTCGGATTACGTTCCAGCACCTCGCCGAGCCGCGCCAGATCGTAATCCAGGTTCGCCAAGTGGCACGCGATGAATGTCGTGTTGCGGTGCCGCGCGGTCGTGCGCTCCAGGATGTCGACCATCCCCGACAGCCCCACAATCCCCGGCTGATTATCGAGTCGCCATTCGTACGCGTTCATCAGCCCGTCGTTGTAGCGGTCCATCTTCTGATACATCCAGATCGGATCGGCCACGTGCAGGCTGATAGGCATTCCCAGCTCGCCACACTTGTCCCACACCGCATCCATGCGCGGATCGTCCGGATGCATGCCCGGAGCCTTCGACTTTCCCGACCTTAGCCCCTGACCTTTGTCGTGAATCTCGCCCACTCCGCGCGCCCCTGATTGCTTGCAGCGTTCCAGTTCCTTGACCGCACCAGGCCCGAACCCGGGCTTCTCATAGCCCGTGAAATCGAAGCCGCACCACATCTCAAAGCGCTCCCGATACTTCGCATACTTGCGCTGAATTTCGTCAAACGCCGCGCCCGTCGACATGGTCAGGATCATGGTCTTCTCAATTCCGACTTCGTCCATGTTCCGAACCCAATCGTCAATCTCCACCGCCGTCTTGGCGTACGGATGCGAGTGCATATCGATGACAGGGAACTTGGCCTTCGCGATCTCCGTGACTGGAATCTTATAGATCGACCTCGGCCGGTAGTCTTTCAGCAGAAGGGTCTCGGGCGACGCCGCCTTTGTGGTTGCCGGAGCATCGGCATGCGCGCCAGCTTTCGCTTCCTCCGGAGTAGCGGCAAATACCGCCGCAGGTGAAAGGCCAGTTGCGATTCCAGCCCATCCCGCCCGCTTCACAAACGATCGCCGATCCATGGAACCTCCCCAATGCCGAACAGAAAGGTCTATGCCGAAGTCCGAAAGAAGGCAAGCAGAAACAGCACGCCGAGCAGAGTATCCACTCCCGCGAATACCAGGTCCGACGGATGAATTCTTTGTTGGAAATAGAGGACAAGCAGGGAAGCCCCGTATCCGAACTTCTCGATCACGGAAGGAATCATCATTAGCCGGAAGCGCACCGGATCGCGCGCGATTACCAGAAACACAAACTGCCACGCCAGCCCCACGCTGACGAACCCATAGTAGAAGCCGGGATGCGTGATCGCGGGAGGATTCTGCCGTCCGATGACGTCGAACATGAAGTAAAGAGGCGTAAGAACCAGAACGCCCCAGATGAAAGCAATCCAGAAAACGATCTTGGCGAATTTCATCTTGCTATCCTCTGGAAAATGAGCCGTTACCGCTGAAGTCATGTTTGCGCTTTCCCTAATGCTCGGTCAAGAGACAGGAAGCAGCATCTCGTCTGTGTTTCGCCGCGTAGTGTCGAAACCTGGAAGGTCAGCTGCAGCGTGAACTGTGCCGAGCGCGGACCGCCGGGCGCGTAGAGTGCGCTTTGTCCACTCCCTCCACTGCCGCCGCCCGCGTCGAGGTTCGCTGTGGAACATACCTTCCCAAAGTCTGAATTGATCGAGCCTCCTGGGTAAGTCCATTGATCATCGGGCGCGCGCACTGCGATCCGGGAAGCCCGAACATCGGGTTTTTGAACACGTTGAAGTATTCCGCGCGCACGTCGAGCTTGACGCGCTCACTCAGGTTAAAACGGCGACGCAGAGCGATGTCGGTCTGGTTGATCGAGTAAGGACTGCGCAGCCCGTTCCTGGGGAAGTCTCCCGCCTGCCCTGCGGGTGGTAGCGAAAAAGCAGCGGGATTCAGCGCTTTGCCGCTGGGCTGGCTCCGATCAGGAATCCAGTAGGGCTGGCCGGGCACGATTTCCGCCTGCGTGCTATAAAAGCCGGCCACTGGCAACACCCCACCGACGGTTATTCGACTATTCCCGGGGTGAGCGCAATTAATGACTGAAAACTTCGACCGTTCAGCGGCATGTTGTGTACCACCTGCTGGTCGCCACCGTACTGACCGTGGCCGAATCGGTCTGCAACAGGGGGCGTAGTCACGGTGGAGATTTCTGACACCGAGCCGAGCGCAAGCTTGAAATTCTCATTGACCACGTCCTGTACGTACAGCTGCAGACTGGGCTGGACGACGGTGCGGAATCCTTCCTTCTGAATGGTCAGGGCGGTAGGTAGCGGGACGAAGGTCGGGGATGACGTAGATCCCATCTTGATTGGTGGTGGTGACGATCGAGATATTCGTCTCGAGGTTGGTGATGGTGCACTCGGCACCGGAGATCACGGCGTCGGTGGGATCCGTCACCCTGCCGGAAATCCGGGCGCTCTCTGTTTGTCCCGAAGCAACAACAGAGGCAAACAAAAGGATCCCCACGAGAGCCGGGCTTTGTGTCAAGATCTCCCCTGCGTGGTCGCACGACGTGGTCTTCCCCGTATCAAGGCAGGAGGGAGAATAGTCCTGAGGCTGGACCAAATTCAACTGGACAAATTGACCGGCCACCGGGCTACGTGCACGCTCTACCGAGCGCTCGACTACTCGCCGCCGACGGTGAGCCCGTCAACGCGAAGCGTGGGCGCTGCGACGGAGCCGCGGAATTCCAGGTCGTTCGCAATTTCGGAAATGTTGAAGAACAATTCCTTCAAATTGCCCGCCACCGTGATCTCTTCCACCGGATAGGCAAACTCGCCACCCGAGATCCACATGCCCGACGCTCCACGCGAATAGTCGCCGGTCACCAGGTTGACACCCTGTCCCAGAAATTCCGTGACGTAGAGACCTTCCTTGATCCCGCCGATCAGTTCCTTCGGAGTTTTGGAACCAGACTGCAGAAAATAATTGCCCGGCCCAATGCCCGGTGTCCCGGCCAGCCCGCGTGAAGCGTTCCCCGTGGTCTGCAGGCCAAGCTTTTTCGCGGTGTAGGTGTTCAGCAGATAAGACTTCAGCACGCCGTTCTCGACGACGACGGTGCGCCGCGTGGGTACGCCTTCACCGTCGAACGGACTCGTTCCAAATCCGCCAGCAATCGTTCCGTCGTCGATGATGTTGACGTTGTCGCCGGCAATCTTCTGCCCTAGCTTTCCCGCCAGGAAAGACGCGCCGCGGTAGACCGAGTCTCCGTTCACGCCCTCGAAGATGTGCTCGAGGATCGAAGTCGAAACCATGGGATCGAACACGATCGGCACCTGCGCGGTCTTGGCTTTGCGCGCGCCCAAGCGGCGCAGCGTGCGTTCCGCCGCAACCTTGCCAACTTTCTCTGGCGCGTCGAGCTTGGTCAGTGTGCGCGCCACGGAGTACCAGTAATCGCGCTGCATGGCACCCTCTGGAGTCTGAGCGATGGGCACGGCTGAGACCGAACAGTACGAGCGCTTGTACTCGCCAACAAACCCGTGCGAATTCGCCAGAACCTTGTGCCCGGTGGCCGCGTCGAACGATCCGCCTTCGCTGTTCTTGATGCGCGGATCGAAATCGAGTGCCGCTTTTTCTGCGCGGCGAGCGTAGTCGATGCGATCCGAGCCAGGAAGCGAATAGACGTCTTCGTGAAAGAGATCGAGATCGCCGGAGATCTGGCCGAGTTGCGCGGCAGCGGGAATGCCGCCGAACGGGTCTTGCGAGGTGATCTTCGCCAGTTCCAATGCCGATTTCACCATGCGGTCGAGACCGGCGCGGGAAAAATCACTTGAGTAGGTGCTGGCCGCGCGCTGTCCGAAGAAGATACGCACGCCAATCGACTTCGAGCCGGACTCTTTCAGAGTCTCGACCTGGCCGAGGCGGACGAGCGTGGAGAACTCATCGCCTTCGCGGACGACGCACTCGGCAGCGGTAGCGCCGCCGGCCATGGCGCGGCGGACGATGTCCTGCGCAATTTCGCGGAGATCAGTGGCGATTTTCGAGCCTGGGGTTTCCAGTTCAGTTGAGGTCATAAGAGGTTTCGTCCTGTGAAAACTCGTTAAGGCATCATTTCTTCTTCAAGGACAGCTTCTCCGCTGTGCCTTCTAACACAGCGAGCAGGTCTGACTTTGCGATCGGTCATACGTAGTCAGCAGCTCAAGTTTTGCCGTTCTCTGAGAGTCGGGCCTTGTATCGTTGCAAAGAGGCGTGGCCATTCGAACCTGCACTCCCAGGTGTCCCCGGCTGTCGATCGGATAGACCTCGATACTGAGATGCTCGGGCCGAAGCCACTAGCGAGTGAACAGCGGTGCCTCTCGGGCAATGGATATTCGGAAATTGCGTTTGCACAGTCCCGGCCTCTGCAGAGAGTTCGCCTGTTCCGTATCCATCGTCAGCTGCCAGCTGAGGAAGCCTTGCCTCATCAGTATTCATGCTACTGCATGAACCCGCCGGGATCTTTCCGCGCAGTACCGCCAACGGTCAGGCGATCGATCTTCAGCGTGGGGATGCCCACGCCCACCGGTACGGCCTGTCCATCTTTGCCGCAGGTGCCCACACCCTCGTCGAGTTTCAGATCGTTGCCCACCATCGACACTCGGGTTAGCACATCGGGACCGTTGCCAATCAGCGTTGCGCCCTTGATCGGCGCCGTGATCTGCCCGTTCTCAATCATGTACGCCTCGGAGGCCGAGAATACAAACTTGCCATTCGTAATGTCGACCTGCCCGCCACCAAAGTTCACGGCGTAAATTCCGTGCTTCACCGAGCGAATAATATCTCCGGGATCATCTTGGCCTGCCAGCATGTAGGTGTTGGTCATGCGCGGCATGGGGATGTGCTCGTAGCTCTCGCGGCGCCCGTTACCTGTGTCGGAAATGCCCATCAGGCGCGAGGAAAGCTTGTCGCTAAGATATCCCTTGAGAATTCCATTTTCGATGAGCACGGTTTCCTGCGTCGGCTCGCCTTCGTCGTCAACGTTCAGCGATCCGCGCCGCCAGGGCATGGTCCCGTTATCGACCACGGTGCACTTTTCGCTGGCTACGCGTTTGCCCACCAGCCCGGCAAACGCTGAAGTCTTCTTGCGGTTGAAGTCCGCTTCCAGCCCGTGACCGACGGCCTCGTGCAGCAGCACGCCTGGCCATCCTGGACCGAGCACCACTTCCATCTCCCCCGCTGGCGCCTCGCGTGCATCGAGCTGCAAAATTGCCTGCCGCGCCGATTCCTTGGCAAAAAACTCCGGAGTCTTTTCGCCGAAGAAGAAATCGAGCGCCACTCGTCCGCCACCACCCGATGTCCCCCGCGCAGAGTTGCCCTCGGTCTTGGCGATGCACGACACGTTCATGCGCGCCAGCGGCTGCGAATCTTCGGCGAAAGTTCCGTCCGACCCGACGACGAGGATGTTCCGCAATTCATCGCCGTAACTCGCCCGCACTTCCTGAATGCGCGGATCGTAGGCGCGCGCTGCCTTATCGGCGCGCATCACTAACTCAACTTTGGCACTGATTTCAGCGTCCACCGAAGGCAGCGTGACTGGATACAGACTTCGTGCCGCCGCTTTCTGAAATCCTGCGACCGTCGCCTTCGCCGGAGCGCTCGCAATCAGAGCGGCCGTCTTCGCCGCATGCAGAATGCGCTCGGATGAAAGGTCATCGGTATAGGCATAACCCGTGCGCTCGCCCGAGACCACGCGGACCCCACAGCCCGCAGAGATTCCCTGAGACGCAGACTTGACCATCGACTCGTCCACCATCAGCGAGGTCGACGAAAGATATTCGAAGTAGAGGTCGGCATAATCGCCGCCGGCCGACAGGGCGGCCGACAGATAGCGCTCAAGATCATGCTCTGTCACGCCGTAGTGATCGAAGAAAAAGCGTTGTTTGTCCAAGCTCGATTTATCCACGTGAATTAGATGCCGCCGAGTCTGGTGAAGACTCGCCGGGCCGCCCCCCTGATGCTCCATTATCCCACACGGGGACGCCCACAGACGGGCAGGGCAATTTCTTCCACAAGCCCGCCGACAACGATGGTCACTCGTCGCAGACACGGTCCCGCCCAAATGGACAGTTCCCCTGTGCCCCCCGACGCCCTCACGCGCACCGTGCCGGACTTCCTCAGCGAAGCAGCAGGTGCCGTCGTGCTCGAGATGGCGCCGTGGCCTTCGATCTTGGCCAATCCAAGTACTCGATTTCGGGCCAGTAGGACAAATGTCATCTTCACCTGTGGTCGGCCGAACGCAACACGGTCCGCCGCGTACTCGATGCCGAGGTGAAGAATGGAACCTTGCGCCTGGCCGTCCAGCGGCTGGCACAGGCGCGCGTCCTGCCAAACTGGAAGTTTGCCGCGAGCGCGACCGCCGCTCGCCTTCCGCCAAGAAAGCAGCGCGGGCCAGCTACGAACAGAAGCTGCGCCGCACGCTGGAACGTCACTTTCCCGGCTTTGCGATTGCTTGCCTGACCACCGGCATTGATTTGGAAAAGTCCTTCGGCCCCATCTATGCCCGTGGGCTGTTGCGTCAAGGCCAGACAGCCTTCGCGGTCCTGGGAGTCAACGCCTCTGAGACCCAGGCATCGATCGACGCATCGCGGACTCTTGGCATCCTGTGGCTCGAGGCCTGCCGCCAGTCCTCGGCGGGGAAGTTCCTGGTCGAGGGGCTCCGCTTATTTGTTCCGCACGGGTGTTCTGCGCTGGTTCGCGACCGCATGGGCAACCTCAACCGCGGCGCCGCCAAGTGGAGCCTCTACGAACTGAACGAGTTCACGACGCTTTAGTGGAAATCGATTGCAGCGATCGCGGCAACGTGGCCACCCGCCTACGGCTGGGCACTTAGCCTAATCGCAATCCTGGTGAGCGCCGCGATGGAAGCGCCACTCTTTATCGGTTTTTCGCTCCTGGCAGATCAGGGACAACTGAACGCATCCTCACTTCCAGCTTCCGAGCAAACGGCGTAGATCCAGCAGTTGTCCCAGGTGGTGGGAATTATGATCCGCCACAAGCAGCGCCTCCCGCAAAATCGTTTGCCCATCGCCCCATGGAATCCGCGCGAACAAATCCGTCTTGCGATTCGCAACCAGGGCCTGCATCGCCTTCAGATCGCCCCGAAACTGCTGGACGCTCTTGTTCCACGCCGCCGCGCTCGGAGGAGTCTCCGTCTTCGGCCAATAGCCGCTGGGCCAGGGCGGTGAAACGTGCTTGGGATTGCGGCTGAATTCAAGAATGTCCCACTGCGCCAGACGCAGATGCTCCAGCAGCATCCACGCGGTGTGCGGGAATTTGGCGGGCTTCACACCCCGCAATCGAGTAGGCAAGCCCTTGATGATGTCCTCAAATTTAGCGTGCGCATTCCCGCCCGCGAGCAGCTCGAGCAGGTGTATACGCAAGGATTGTCCGTGATCCGTGGTCATCCGATTCCTCCGGTACGGCGCACGCTCAAGGGTAGCGCCGCCGCCAGCAGGATTTGACGAGCGCTCCTGTCATAAAGTTGCGAGGAGTAGATGGCTTTCAATGTGCCGGCAAATTAAAGAGCAGAGTCATCCCGAGCGGAGCCGTTCTTCAGGCGTAGAGAGAGATCTCACGGGCACTCGCCAGCAATCCGCGAAAGCTGCCATGCCGCCTATTTCTGCACTGCCGAAGCCGTCTGCGCCGAAGGCGCATCGTCGATCGTGCTGCCAATCGCATCCCCGGAGAGCACCAACTCTACCCGCCGGTTCTGTTGCCGGCCCTCTGCCGTATCGTTGGACGCAATGGGCTCGCTCTTGCCAAATCCGCGTGCTTCAACCGCGCCGCCCGGAATCCCCTGCTGCACAAAGTAATCGCGAACCGCCTGCGCACGATGCTCCGAAAGATCCTGATTATACTGATCGCTGCCTACGCTGTCGGTGTGTCCTTCAACCGCCACATGCAAGCTCGGATACGCGAGCACGATTCCCGAAACTTTCGCCAGCCGCTCCCGCGCGCCGGGAAGCAGCTCAAAACTTCCGCTGCGAAAGAGCACGTCCGACATGTTCGCGATCAACCCGCGGGCTGAATCGCGCGTCGCGAGAATTGAATTCAGCTGTTGCAACAGCCGGGCGCGCAGGTCCTGCTTTTCTTTCTCCGCCTGCTGCCGCAGACTGTCCGACTGCGCGGCCGCAGCGCGAGCCTTGTCCGTCTCGGCGGCAAGGACTTGTTGCTGGGCCACGGCTTCGGCCTTGGCCTTTTCCGCTTCTTCCTTCTGCCGCGAGGCTTCCTGTGCAGCCGCCACCGCTTCCTGCTTCATGCGCTCGGCCTCGGCCTTCGCCTGCTCCGCGTCGGCACGAGCCTTTTCCGCTTGCGCCCGGGCCGCTTCCGCATCGGCACGCCGCTTGGCTTCCGCTTCTGCATCCGCGCGGGCTTTCGCTTCACGCGCCGCAGCCGCAGCCTGAGCTTCGTCTTCCGCCTTCTGCTTCACCGCCATCAGCCGCGCTTCTTCCGCGGTCTCGGTCGCTTCCTTGGCTGCAGCTTCTACGGCCGCCTTGTTCTGCTTCTGCCGGTAAATCTCTTCCGCATGCAACAGTTGCTGCCCCGCCTTCGACAGGATCGACGCCGCATACTTGTCGGCCGCCGCGATATGCGCGATGCGCACCGCATTCCGCGCCTCAAATAGCTCAAGCGGAGTCTTGCTGTCAATTCCGAAGATCGCGTCCTGAATATGCGTATTGGTCGAGGAGTAGGTGCCGCGCGTCACCAGTTCGTAGCGGGCGTCGATGACCTCGCCTCCGCTGCCGTTCACTGCGGCGCTCTCCATCACAACCATGTTGCCGGGTTGCGTTACCGCGAAGTAAGGTTCTGCCGTGACGATCATTCCAAACGTCTGCAAGTCCGTATACGCCTTCACGTGCGCATTGCCGTTGTGGTCGAGCGACAGCTCGCCCAGATTCACCGGACGCCCCTCCGGCGATACCGCCCAAGCCACATACGTCAGGAATTCCAGTCCAAACTTGGTCGCATCTTCCATCCCTTGAAACTTTGCATCGATTTCGAAATTGGTCTTCTTGCCTTCTACTTTTGCTTCTCCCGAAGCGCGCTGCAGCAAGTCGGTTCCACGAAAATCGACTTTCGTCGTACCACCCTGCAGCCGGTAATGCACGGCTTTGGTGGTTCGCGAGACCGTGGCGACAGCGGTGGGAAAATTCGAGGAAACAGAAGTTGGCGTTTGAGCGACCATCGTGGCCGCAACCGCAAGGATGAAGACGACGATGGCCAGAGACAGTTTTTTCACGAGGGTTCTCACTCTGGGGGAGATAAGAACTGACTAATCTGCCTAATAATCTTCGTTGATGTGAGGCGGAATGCAAAGAACAGGAAGGGATAGCACTTTAGTCACATCCAGGCGCCCAGCAGGAAGCACTTTCTTTGGGTTCCTCCTTGTCCTCTGCGGTGAAACTCTTGGTCTGGTCTGTCCACAGAATGAGCGGCCTCGAAGCCGTTAGGGAAGGACTGCTATGGCCCCCTTCGGTCCCACGATCAGCGCTCCACCCTCGGGATACGGGCTGACCGCATTGAACTGAATCCCAAACTTCTTCTTCCCATTCATGCGCCGGGGATCCCGAGGCGGCCGCAGGTCGAACACAAAATCCTGGCCAACAATAAAGATCCTCTGCGGAGCCACTGCCTTGACCCGCATCCTCTTCTCGATCGCGTCTTCCCGGATCGCCTGCTCGTTGACTTTCCGGTCATACGCCACGGCAGAAAAATACGCCAGCGGATGCAGCGTGGAAAGGTTCCAAGTCTTCCCACCATCTTCGGTGAACGCCAGGTTCGGCCCATCATCATTGGGATGCTTGTAGTCCCCGCCTGCAATCACTCCATGCATGGCATCGCGGAACGCGATCGAAAATATTCCTGCCGACTCCGGTCCATGCACCATGGGCGTATCGACAGCCTGCCAGGTCTGTCCACGGTCCGCCGAGTGTAAAACGCGGGCCACTTTCCCCCCGGTCGCGAACCAGATGTCAGATCCCCCAGGCACAATCGCGATGCAAGTATTGGACGCCGCGAACGCACCCTCGCCCTCCATCGCAGCCGGCATCTGCGCTGAAGAAACCGTACGCCATTTCTGCCCATCGTCGGTCAGAAGAGCTTCGAACTTGAGTTTCCCCTCGCCGTCCGGAAGCGGATCGCCCAGCACTACCCCATGCTTCGAGTCCCAGAACACCATCGAATCGAAGAAACCCTTGGGATTGGTGTTCGTAAACTGCAACTGCCAATGCTTGCCCGCGTCACTGGTGTAGTAAATCCGCGACTGCTCGCCCGGCCCCGCCGACATGAGAAAAGCTTCGTTGGCCGAGAACGCCAAGACCGCCCGGAAATCGAGCGCCCCCGCATCCGGCACTTGCGCCGGAGTCCACGTGACTCCACCATCAATCGTTCGAAGATAAGTCCCGTGCGTCCCACTGGCCCAGGCGACTTGCCGTGAAACAGCGCTCACGCCGCGCAAGTTTTCCGTGGTGTGCGAGATCTGTAGCTGCGGCCCAGATTGTCCGAAAGCGGCGGCAACAAGAGCAAGAATCAACAAGCAGCGCATGCACGAATTGTCTCAGAATCAAGGCGATGAGCGAAGCTCCGTTCTACTTACCTGGCACCCCGGACGCGCCACCATTCCGCCCAGCATTTCTGGCTTGCCCTTTAATCCGTTGAGTGGTTACAACCATTATTTGTTCGCCGACTTCATAGTGGTAAGCAAGTTTTTCAGCCCTTCGTTCTTCCTGGTCTCCATTTACTGCACGCAAACTAGCTGAGCGACCCGCTCCCTCGTTGACGCGTCGCGGTAACGAAAAAAAAATCGCAAGGCTGCTGAGGTATGCTCCTATGTTTCGCCTCGTTCTTACCCGCACCATTTGCGCGGTGACGTTGCTGCTGATTGCGAATCCCTGGATCCTGGGGCAAACGTTGAAAGTTCGTCCCCCAGCGGAACAGAATGCAGAACCAGTCGATAAAGCAGGACGAACCGCAACCCGCGGAGGCGCCTCCCGTAACAGTAGCCATGAGCGTCCCCTCAGGAACCCCGATCAAAGTCGCGCTCGATTCCGAAGTGCGCATCCGGACCGTCGGACAACCGATTCACGGCAAGACCACGGAACCCGTGTACGCCTTCGACAAGCTACTCATTCCCGTCGGCACTTCGGTGAACGGAAAAGTGTCGGCCATTGACGACGTCTCTAAGAAGACCCGCACCCTGCAAGCCATGGACGGAGATTTTTCTCCGGATCGCGGAGTCCATGTGCAGTTCGACGAATTGATCCTGGCTGATGGACGGCATCTCCCTCTGCGCACCATCGCGTCCCCGTCCCCGAGTGGTGTGCTCCGCTTTGTCCCAGCCAAGGAAAAGCCTGGCGCTACAAACCCGGTTCAGGAGGCCGCATCCAAAAAAGTCGGCGCGATGCGCCAGCAGATCCGGCAAATTGGGCCGACCTGCTAAAGCAAATCCACGAACCTGGAAAAGTGCACAGGCTGAAACGCCTTGCGGTGGCGCAGCTTCCCGTGCATCCGCAATACATCGACTTAGGCACCAGCTTCAACGCCAACTTGCAGCAGCCGCTCGATTTTGGCACGGAGTCCGTCCAGCCCGAGCTGCTCACCAGCATTGGCGCTCCTCCCCCGACCGGCAGCGTTGTGCACGCCCGCTTGGTCACTCCACTCAATTCCTCGACGTCGAAAAAAGGAGCGGTGGTCGAGGCGCTCATTACCGAGCCCTTGGTCGCGTCCGATCATCTGATTTTGCCGGAGGGCAGCATCATTCGCGGCTCGGTCATGCAGGTGCAGCCGGCGCGCCGTTTGGCCCGCAACGGCCAGCTCCGCATCCTGTTTCGCGAGGTAGCCCCACCCGACGGAATTGCACAGAAAGTCCAGACCAGCCTGGAAGGCGTTGCCGTCGGAAAGAACGAACACCTCAAGCTCGACGCCGAAGGCGGAGCGCAAGTCACCACTCCGCGCACGCGCTACCTCACCACCGGAATTCAGATCATGCTGGCAGCAGCGTCCGCCGCTCCCGACGGCGATCGTAATCTGCACGGAAGCAGCGGAGGCGGAGGTGGTGACTTCGGTGGCAGCGCCGCGAATGGCGCCTCTGGCTTCCGCTTCGTCGGCATGATTATCGGTGTCGCCGCGCGCTCCAGCGTGGTTGCCACTGGATTCGGAGCTTACGGAGCCGCGAGTTCGATCTATTACAAATTTCTCGCGCGGGGCCGCGACGTGGTCTATCCCAAAGATATGGCGATGGTGATTGGTTTGGGCAAGCGGGAATCGAAGCCCAATGCTGGAGAGGAATCGCCGAAGAGCACGCCACCCGGCCAGTAAAATCTTCCCGCTCGCCGTCGATGCGGTCTATTTCGCCGTGAAGTCCGCGAACGACGCGCTCTTGCCCGCATAAATCCGCAACGTGCAGCGCGCTCCCACGTGAGCGAAAGCTACTTCCAGCGCCTCCGACGCCTGGTCCACCTGCGCCGTCTCCATGGATCCTCGTGCGATGTCTTGCTTCTCGTCATACGCGGCGCCCGGCGTTACGTTCTTATTCACCACCAGGGTCCAGTGATCCTTCGCCGGTATGGGATACAGGCTGTACGCTCCAACTGGAATCATCGAACTTCCCAGTTGAAGCTGTGCCTCGGTGAACAAGGTCATCGGCGTTCCCCCGGGAGCCCAGGCCTTGCCGTTGGCTGGCTTCTCTTTGTTGGAAACCGCGTTATAGCGGACGTACACCTGGCGACCATCATCCAGGTTGCACGAGGTGGTAGAACTCGCGGCGCCGCCCGATTGCGCAGCCAGCGCGGGTGTCAACAATAACGATAAGGCTACAGCTCTCCAGACGAGTGTGGCCGACATGATTGGAAAGCCTCCCGCGCAGAAGTGTAGCGCCCAACTGCCTTAAGGGGAAGCCCTTTACGTGAGGACACACGGTTTCCCGCCTGCCTAGTCCCGTTCGTCGTGCGTCTTCGGTGATGTTTCTTCCCCTCCCTGCGGTTGCTACCGTCGTTGGTAGGTACTGGTGCGTCAGGTACCAGCGAGTACGACAAAATCGAGGATTATCAATGGCGAAAGCGAAATTAAGAATTCTTTATGGCGAAGGGGATGCAGAGGTTTTGGCAGCGCAGGCTGCGGCCATGGAAAAGGCTGGCCACATCGTTCAGTCGGCCGAAGGACGCAAGGCCGTCACCGAAGCTCTCCAGAAGAACTCCTTTGACCTGGTCGTGCTGGGCGCTACTCTCACCCGCAACGATCGCCATCACCTGCCCTACATGGTGAAGAAGGCCAGCTCCGAGACCAGCGTCCTCGTCATGCACGCCGACGGCAGCCGTCATCCCTACGTGGACGCCTGCACCGATACCGGCTCCAGCCTGGAAACGGTTCTGAACCGCATCGAATCCATGAAGATCGCCGGCATGACGCCGAAAGCCGCCGGTGCCGCCGCGGGGCGGTAGTTCAGCCAAGTTTGTCAGCCATTAGTTCTCGAAAGGGGCGGTCGAACCGGACCGCCTTTTTTCATCTTTAGGCATGCGAGCGCGACGGAGTACGCATCACGCTGGTTAACAGGTGGAATACAGCGGATCTCCAAGGACTCCGCTCTCTCGATTCTCAGCTAGAAATCGTAAGCAGTGGGAGCCAACCCGCGAAAGGGGCGAAAGAATGCAGTCCACGGCCCCGCCCTGAGCTTGTCGAAGTGACTTAAGTCGTGGCTCAGGCAGAATAATTGATTAGGGAAGCTCCGCAGGGGCGAAAGAAGCCGACTCCGTACACGAACCAAACGGGTAATAGTGGAACACCTGCGTGGATCTTGATCCTGAATCGCGAGTCCGACGGTGAAAACAAAACGGAAGTGGAATTAAGGCAGCGTCCTTGGCACCGGTTTCCCCGCACCCTTGTAATCCCTGGGATACACCACCAAACACCGCCGCATCCCCTCGCCCTCGCTCTCGGTGCGCAGATCAGCCTCGTCGCGCAACGCCAGATGAACGATCCGTCTCTCCCGCGACGACATCGGACTGAACTGGTACGGCGTTCCCGTCTTCCGCACCTTATCGGCGGCTACCGTGGCAGCCGTTCTCAGTTCCTGGATGCGCAACGACCTCTGGTTCTGGCAGTCGAACGAGATCTTCTCGTGCTCGCCCGAAGGGAGCCGCAGCATCTCGAGAGCAAGCAACTCAAGCGCCCGCAGCAGTTCGCCTCCCCGGTCGAGTAGCAGCGCCGAGTCGGGCCCGGAAAAATCGACCAGGATCTCAGGCTTCTCCCAATCCCGATTCTCCGGCAACGGGGGATCCACAACGATCCGGTATTTCAAGTGAAGACCGCCATGGGTCACGACGGCCTGCAGAAATTCGTTTATCTTCTTCGCAGCTGCAACTTTATCGGGAATGGACATGAATTCAGCTCTTAGCTTCTAGCTCTTAGCCTTTAGTTAGAAATCTTATCGGATCAGAACTCCGGGTGCAGCATCGCCACGCGGACTTGCTTCAATCTTTTTATCTCTGCCTCAATCGGTTTGAAAAGCTAAGAGCCAAAGCTAATGGCTAAGAGCTTTATTTCTCTTTCTTCCGCGCGCGCTTGGCCATCATTTCGCGCATTTCGCGGCCCAGCGACGTCCGGTTCATCACCGCTTGCTGCGCCATCTGAATGACGTTGGCTTCCGCATAATAAAGATTCAGGCCCGCCGGCAGCCGGAAGAAGAAGAACCCCATCATCAGCGGCATCATCACGGTCATCATTCTCTGTTGCGCCGGATCCATGCCCACTTGCGGCGTCATCTTCTGCGCCAGCAGCATGCTCAACACCATGAAGATCGGCAACAGGAATAGAGGATCCGCTGCCGACAGATCGTGGATCCACAGCCAGTGCGCGTGCCGCAGGTCGAGCACGCTCCTCAGCATCTGGTAATAAGCCCACAGAAAAGGTAACTGGATCAGCATCGGCAAACACCCGCCCGCCGGATTCACTCCTTCTTTCTTATAGAGCGCGCTGATCTCCTCGTTCATCGGCGCCTTGCGCGGATCGCGCAGGCTGTACTTCTTATACTTCTCCTGGATCGCCTTGATTTGCGGCGCCACGCGCTGCATCTTCAGCATCGACTTCATCTGCGTCACGCGCAACGGCAGCAGCAACAGACTCACGATCAGCGTTTGCAGCACAATCGCCCATCCCCAGTTGGGGATGACGTGATAGTAGGTCCACTTCAACCACACAAAGAGAAACTTGGCGATGATTCCGAAGAACCCGAAATCCACCAACCCGTTCAGGTCACTGTCCGCGACACCCGGGCACTGGAATCTTCTGCAGAACTTCCAGCTCCTTGGGACCGGCAAACAGGCGCTCGTTGGTCGTGCCGTGCAGGTTGCCGACTGCGGCGCCGAGTACTTCCACATTTACAACTTCTTTCGAGTCCGCCTTTTGCGGATCACGCGCCACCGACAGCGAGTTCCGCAGCGTCACCATCGCGGCCGTGCTCGGGTCGTCGGGGATAAACACGGCGGCGAAATAGACGTCGGTCGGTCCAGCCCAGTGGAAGGGCCCCGGGATGGTGCCATCGCCGCTAATCTTTTTGATCGGCAGACGCTCGATGTTTTTGTTGAACTGGTAATCGATTAGCGCCGCTGCGTAAAACGCGGGCGTCGTCTGACTGCCAAATCCCGATGGCCACGCGGGAAGCGCCGCCACTGGACTTCCTTTGTACAGAACACTGGTTTCGACGTTCACGATGTAGCTGGCATCGAAACCAAACGTCTTGCGCACCGACAAATCCTGATCGGCGTATTCGAAAGTGACGCTGGTCGGCGATGTTTGCTTGCCTTCTCGCGACGCCACGTAGAGCGCCGAACTCAGCTTGCCGCGCAGGCCCTCATCGTAAGTCCACAGCGAGAGTGGATATCCGAACTTCTCTGCCGCGGCGGGATTGACCAGATCGAGTCGGCCCGTTCTGCGCGTCGTTGTCAAACTTCTTCAGGATCCACGATTTCACCTGCGCGCCGCGGTTGGTAAACGTGATCCGGTAAAGATCGTTCTCGATGACGGTATCAGTTTCGCTCGCCGCCTGCCGGCTCGCGGCGCCCGCAGGAGTCGCCACCGGCGCTGGAATGTTAGCGGCAGGCATGGTGGCCGCGGCCTGCTGGACAGGCTGGCTCTGCTGCGGCGCCGCGCTTTGCTGCGGCATATATTTCTTGAGCAGCGGCTGAAACAGCAACATCACGACGAAGGTCAGCACAAACACCAGCATCAACCGCTTCTCGCTGCCGGGTTCGTGTTGTGGATTTTGAATGTCTGGCAAAGTTACCGTTCCCTCACGGGGTGCCCCACTTCTCGCGTCTTTTGCGAGAAGTGGGGATTTTCATAGCGCAAACTAGGTTTCACCACAGGATCGTAGCCCCCGTGCGCAAGCGGATGGCAGCGCAGCAGCCGCCACAAAGCCATCAGCCCGCCGCGCAGCGCACCATACCGCTCCACCGCTTCCATCGCATATTCCGAACAGGTAGGAACGTAGCGACAAGCCGGCGGAAACATCGGCGAAATCCCCCACTTGTAGGCCCCGAGCAACCGCCGCACAACGAGTTTCCCGGCGTGGCGCATAAAAATCGGCAACGATTTCCTTCGTGATCCTTCGCCGGCCCTGAGCACAGCCGAAGGGTGGTTCAAGCGTTTTCTCTCGCCGGCTTGCCCGCAAGCTTCTCTTGTAGGACTACGAAAGCGCGGCCCACTTCGTTCACGACAGCGGCGAAGTCCGTGGTGAGCAAAGACTTTTTCGGATTGATCACCACATCCGCATTCGGCCCCGCGGCCACCCACGACAGCCGCACTGCATGGCGCAAACGCCGCTTCATTCGGTTGCGCTGCACCGCTCCGCCCAGCGCGCGGCTCACGGTGAATCCAACACGCAGTCCCGAAACCGTGGTCGCCGCCGCCGGACGCTGCCAATAGAACACCGTCATGGACGCCGAGAAATGCCGCCGCCCCTGCTTGTAGACACGCTCGAAGTCGGCGTGACGCAGCAGGCGCGCGCTGCGGGGAAAGGCACCTTTGTCGCCTCGCGGCTCGACACCCCGCGCCACGACCTCCCGGGGCACAGCCTCCTGATTCGATTCTCCAGGCACACTGTTAGTCACAGTGACTCTAAATTCCAGATCGCTATTCTCCAGAGGACTGTGCACATCACTGGCACAACAGCGGGTTGCGCGGGCGCCTGCCCACGCCGCTGGACTATTCGCGGAATCCTGGTTTCACCGAGACCCGTTTGCGCCCCTTGGCGCGCCGGCGGGAAATTACTTTCTTGCCGCCCTGGGTCTTCATGCGCGTGCGAAATCCGTGTGTCTTCGATCGCTTGCGCCGGTTGGGTTGGAATGTACGCTTGGGCATGAAAAGTACTTGCTCCTGATTCGTTCGACAGTGTTAGGGCAAACCATAAGTATAAATCACCCTGTGCAATACCTCCAAACCGCAATCCGAGGTCAGGTCTAAATGCAAAGGCCTCAACCACGAAGGACACGAAGTCACACGAAGGACTTCATTCGTTCTGCGGCTTCCTTCGTGATCCTTCGCCCTTCGTGGTGGATGACTTTTCTAATTCTCATCGTCGCAACTCCGCGCTCTGCACCGTCTCTGCGGCAGTTACCATCGCGGCACTTGACAGCGCCACGCTTCGGGTTCTGAATAGTGGTTCGCGGAAAAATTCCAGCCGAAGTTTTCCACACAACAAAAAATTTTGTGCTAGTATGCCGGACTGATCTTGCTTTCGAAATTCTTTTTGTATTCGGCAGCCACGCATCGAGTATTCGGACGCATTTCCGCAGTAAACTTGATGGTTCCGGCTACTTCGTAAAACGGCAGTTTTAAACAGGCGCTCTCCACCAGCCGCCGGAGCGCCGCGGTGAACATTTCATATATGTCAGTTCCCAGCACAACTCTCTCCCCGAACCCGTGGGCGCGCATCCTCGATGCGCTGGAAAAGAAAATCAACCGCCATTCCTACGATACCTGGCTGAAGCCCACCCGCTACAGCCACTCCAGCGGAGGCATTCTCTTCGTTCGCGTTCCGACTGTCGAGTTCCGCCACGCCGGCGACAAATACGCTGACCTGATCCAGGAAGCGATCGACAATCTCGGCCTCGGATTCAACGATGTGAAGTTCGTCACTCCCGAGGACGATCCGGCGGCAACGCCGGTGCGGCACGATGGCGGTCTGACTCCCGTCGCCGCAACCCCGAATCCGTCGCAGTCCCGCTTTGATTGGGACGGCGCCGCGCAACTGAATCCGCGCTACACCTTCGACGCCTTCGTCATCGGCAGCGGCAACCAGTTCGCGCATGCCGCCTGCCAGGCCGTCGCCGAGCGCCCGTCCAAGGCCTACAACCCGCTCTTCCTGTATGGCGGCGTCGGCATGGGCAAGACGCATCTGATGCAGGCCATCGGACACGAGGTCAAGCGCCGCATGCCGCAGGCCGCCATCTGCTACGTCTCCAGCGAGAAGTTCACCAACGACATGATCAACTCGCTGCGCTACGACAAGATGACCAGCTTCCGCGACAAGTTCCGCAACGTGGACGTGCTGCTCATCGACGACATCCAGTTCCTCACCGGCAAAGAGCGCACCCAGGAAGAGTTCTTCCACACCTTCAACGCGCTGCACGAGTCGATGAAGCAGATCGTCATCGCCAGCGACCGCTCGCCCAAGGAACTGGCCGAGATTGAAGATCGCCTGCGCAGCCGCTTCGAGTGGGGATTGATCGCCGACATCCAGCCGCCCGATCTGGAAACCAAAGTCGCGATCCTGCAGAAGAAAGCCGAGCAGGAAAAAGTTACCCTGCCCACCGACGTCGCGCTCTACGTCGCCTCCAACATCCGCTCGAACGTTCGCGAGTTGGAAGGCGCGCTGATCCGCCTGGTCGCCCACTCGTCGCTGATCGGCGCCGAGATCACGCTGCCCTACGCGCAGCAGGTTCTGAAGAATTTCATCGACTCGCAGGCCCGCAAGGTCACGATCGAGTCGATCCAGAAAATGGTCGCCGAACAATTCGGTCTGCGGCTGGTCGAGATCAAGGCGAAGAACAATTCGCGCGCGATCGTTTATCCGCGGCAGGTTGCCATGTACCTGGCCAAGCACATGACCGAAGCCTCGCTGCCGGAAATCGGACGCCAGTTCGGCGGCAAGCATCACACCACCGTGCTGCACTCCGTCGAGAAGATCGAAGAGCTTCGCAAGAACGATAAAGATTTGAACAGGCTGATCAATAAACTGACCGAGCAATTAGGCGGATGAATCGCGGCGGTTCGTTGAGTTTTCCACTGTGCAGTCCAGTCTTCCTTCGCGATGGCTGTGAATGCGATGTGGAAGTTGTGTAAGGCGGGGAAGAAATCGGGAGATCGGCCGAATTTCACTACCGTCTCCGCAGAGTTCGGGACCGATTTCTAACATCAAGGGTCGAGTCGGAACCCGGTGACAACAGGCGAGTTGCCCCGGTTTTCCACTTCTGCGAAGGCCCTACTGTTACTGCTGGTTTTATAGGTTTTGCATTTGATATAAGGGTAGTACTAGAAGTAGCACGGCAAGTAGCAAGTATTCGGGGAGACGGACTTTATGCCGGTCGAAGCCGCCGTTGCCGCGGGCACCATGGAGATCACGGTCAGCAAGTTCGAGTTGCTGCGGGAATTGACCGCCACGCAAGGTGTGGTCGAGCGCAAGACCACGATTCCAATCCTGTCGAATTATTTATTTGAGGCCGCCGGCGACCGGCTGTCGCTCACCGCCACCGATCTCGACCTCGAGCCTGCGGACTTCGTGTGACGCCAAAGTTAAAAAAGAAGGCTCGTGCACGATCCCGGCGCGCAAACTTCACGACTACGTGAAGTTGCTGCCCGACGCCGATATCACCATCAAGTTGCTGGAGAATCACTGGGTCAGCATTCGCTGCGGCCGCTCCAACACGAAGATGGTCGGCATGGCGAAGTCGAATTTTCCCAGCCTGCCGGCATTTCCGACTGCGGGCGCAGTCACCATTCCCGCCCAGGTTTTGCGCGGCCTGATTGCTCGCACCGGCTTTGCGATTTCGAATGAAGAATCGCGCTACACGCTGAACGGCGCGCTGATGATGCTCAAGCCCGAGTCCATCACCATGGTCGCGACCGACGGACATCGCCTCGCCCACTGCGAACGTCGCCGGTGAAAAATTCGAAGGCGTCTCCGGCGAACTGAAAACGCTGGTCCCGAAGAAAGCGATGGACGAACTGAAGTCGCTGCTCGATTCGACCGACGCCGAGACCATCGAGTTCGCCAAAGACGAATCGACGCTGTTCTTCCGCATCGGCAGCCGTCTGCTGACCTCGCGCCAACTGACCGGACAGTTCCCCAACTTCGAAGCCGTGCTGCCGAAAGACAACAGCAAGATCGTTCCCCTGAATTCCGACGAACTGAATTCCGCGATTCTGCGCGTGGCGCAATTTGCCGACGAGCGCTCGCGGGCGGTGCGCTTGCGGCTGGAAAAGGGCGAACTGAAGATCTCCGCTTCGTCCACCGAAGCCGGAGAGTCCGAAGATTCCATCGAGGCTCCCTACACCGGCGAGCCGCTGACCATCGGCTTCAACGCGCAGTATCTGGTGGACTTCCTCAAAGCCGCCGGCACCAGCGAAGTCCGGCTGGAACTGAAAGATCCGCAGTCCGCCGGCCAATTCCGCCCTGCCGAAGGCGACGACTACAAGTACCGCTACATCGTCATGCCGATGCGGATCTGAGGGATCTAACTGTGGACAAGCGGCGCTTCAGCGCTGCGTCAGACTCAAATGCAAATTAGGGCTTTAGCCCCTGAGGCAGTCGCCGCCTCCCGAAAGCCCCGTGCCGCCCCTTGACCTCCCGCCACCCCTGACTTACATTGGCCGCACTGAAATTTTGGGAGGGGCACGTTATGCTAGACGGATTCAAGAAATTCATCCTGCGTGGAAATGTTGTGGATATGGCGGTCGGCGTGGTGATCGGCGCGGCTTTTGGCAGCGTGGTCACCGAACTCACCAAGGCCTTCCTCACCCCGCTGATCGCGCTCATAGTAGGCAAGCCCGATTTCTCGAATCTCAAGTTCACCGTCCGCAGCACGATGTTTCCCATCGGTGAATTCATCAATGCCTGCATTTCTTTCCTCCTGATTGCCGCCGCTGTCTATTTCTTTGTGGTCGTGCCCATCAACTGGCTGCTCTCCCGCATGCACAAGGCCGAGACATCCGCTCCCACGACGAAAAAGTGTCCTGAGTGCCTCAGCGAGATTCCTATCGATGCCCGGCGATGTGCGCACTGTGCCCAGCCCGTGCTGGGCAAGGCAGCCTGAGAGGTCTTAAACTGACAGAGTAAAGGCCGGCTGCCCCATTTCTCGCGCTCTTTGCGAGAGGGCCTGCCCTGAGAGTTTGTGACTTTTTTAAAATCGCCAAAAATCAGCGCTGCAAACAATATAGTTACGGCGACAAAACGGTCGAAAAATCAAAAAAGTCACAAACTCTGAGCGAAGTCGAAGGGTGGGCTTTTGTCGTGACCTGATCGTTCGCGTACCATGGAACGATGATCCTTCGGCGTTCTGCGCGTCTCTCGTTTTCTCTGCTTGCTATTGCGACGACGGCCGCACTGCATGCGCAGACGCCAGCACAGTCCTCAACGTCTTCGTCGAGCTCCGTCACGCCAGCGAAGAGGCTCGCTGCTTCCACGGAGTCCAGCCTTGAGTCCGGCTCCATCGTCAATAGCGTCTATACCAACAAGACCCTCGCGCTCTCGTGCAAGATTCCTCCCGGCTGGGTTTTGCGGACAGATGAGATGAATGCGCGCGAAGAGCAAAAAGAAGCAGAAAAAGCGGGGAAGAAGCAAGGAGACGCTGCCACACAGCCGCCTTCAACATCAGCCTCCAGCGCGGGTGCCAAAGTCCTTCTGGCGGCCTTCTCGCGCCCTCCCGAGGCGCGAGCCGAAGACATCAACGCCTCCATCGTGATCGCTGCCGAGAGTGCCGCCTCATATCCCGGACTAAAAGAGGCCGCCCAATATTTTTTCCCGCTCACCGAAGTTGCCAAAGCGCAGGGCTTCACTGCGGATGAAGACCCCTACGAGATCGCCATCGGCACCAAGACCCTGGTCCGCGGAGACTTCCGCAAAAACGTAGGCACCCGCGTCATGCGCCAGTCCACTCTGGCCATGCTCTCGCACGGCTACGCCATCTCGATCACGGTAATCGGCGGCACCGACGACGAAGTAGAAGACCTGGTCGACGACCTCACCTTTGCGGCGGGCAAAAACTAGGTCGTGGAAGAGAGGCCCGGCAGAATCGCGCAGTTGATCCAGATGCCAGTAGGCCTTCAGCAGCGCTTCTACGAGCACATCTTCCGCGTCTTCGCGGTTGCCGCAAACCCGCAGCATCTGGCGATACACGGTGTTCTGGTGCTGCCGCGTCAGCGCCTCAAAGTCCGCCGAATTCGTATTAGAGTCCGGCGCCTCAAAGTTCGGCGAATTAACGTCCGGCGCTTCAGGACTCTCGCGATCCGCATCCATCCCAGTATTCTGTCACGCTGCACTCGACGTGGCTGTGCCCACCCTCACCGGGTGCACTTCCGAGATCCAGCTTAGGAAGACCCAGCCTGAGAAGATCCACTCTCGGCGGTCGGGACGTTGCATTGGCTTCCTCCGTTCCACGGCATCTTCCCGAGAATTTCCGCCATGGGGCAGATATCGGTGAGCCCGGCAAAGGTCAGGCCGAGCCCGACAAACGCGGAAAGAAGAGCCAATTCACATCGACCGCGAAGGCCAGTACGGCTCCCGCCAGCACCAGCAGCCCCGCGCCCAGCCGCACTTGCCGTTCCAGCGACCATCGATTCTTCACGCTGGTGACCACGGGGAGCCCTGCTTGAATCCACGCGCTGGTGCCGCCTTCCAGAACCGAAATCTGGCGCCGACAGGGCTCCAGCAGGCCGGCTGTCATGCGCGCCCGCTTGCCAGTCTGGCAGATCAGGATGATGGGAACTCCGGGCCGCAAGTCGTCCAGACGCGCCTCAATCTGATCCATCGGGATATTGAACGCGCCGGGAATATGCCCCGATGCGAACTCTGACCCAGAACGCACGTCGACCAACTGCACTGGTCCCGAAAGTTGATGAATTTCAGTTACATAAATAGACGGACTCAAATTCCCTGCTTCACGAGGGAAGAGCGCCCTCTGAACAAAAAGTATTCAACCCAAATTAGAAGGGATTGTGATCGCAGGAAGGCTGAGGTTCTTAAGGTTCGTTGTGATCTTAAAGGTTGTGTGGAGTTCGGGTCTCAGACCCAGATAGGCCGAACAAAACTCGGCTGCTTGCCGAGGTCGACGGCTTCGATAGAACTTATTCCAGCGGCTCCGGATGCAAACTCAAGTCCTTCTCGCCCGCCGCCTTCTTCTCCCCGTACTTCTTCATCCAGGCTTCCCAACTCTTACCCGCCGCCGTATCACGCCCCGAAAACACGAGCGCACCAATCTCTGCGTAGGAAATCGAAACCTTCTCGCCAGAATTCTTGGGATACAACCGCACCACAGAGTCTTTGAGCGAAGCCCCCGTCCGCCGGTCGAACAGGTACCCTTCGATCTTCGACCCATCCTTGCGCGTAATGGTCACGTCGCCGCGATAGTCGAAGGCCTTCTCCAAAGCGGCGCGTAGCTCGTCTTCACTGGCCAGCTCCGGAATCCAGCCCTCCAGCTGCTCATGCGCCGTCCCCGGCGCCACTTCCAGCGCATCCGGATTCACGACATTCGCGTGCGGAGGAATCGCCTCCGCCGACGCGTGATCGATATGCCCGCCTTCTTTACCTGTCATAATTTATGCGGTTGCTTACCGTGCGGTTGTCTACCGTTCTTTGCCGTTGTTTAGGTGGAACAGCGGCCCTTCAGGGCCGCGTGAAGCGCGAAAAGAATACGCCGGGCTTTAGCCCCGTGGTTGCTCTCCTACGCCCGCGTCTCCTGCAACGATTCCGCGCGATCTGTCGCCGCGATCTGCACCAGTGGATGCACCGCCGCCGCAGGCTCCTCCAGCATCCGCAGTGCCTCTTCGTCGCGGTAAGCCGGGAACAGCGTCCCCTTCACCGTGGCCAAAAATCCGCCCAGCGAGCTGAACGTCGCATTCACCGCCGACGCTTCATACCCACTATGCACCATGCAGTTCGCGCACGCCGGATTCCCCGACTCCGTCCCGTAATTGCTCCACTCGGTCGTAGCCAGCAACTCAGCAAAGGTCTCTGCATACCCGTCCTGCAGCAAATAGCAAGGCTTCTGCCACCCAAAGATGTTGTACGTCGGCATGCCCCACGGCGTGCACGGATACGTCCGCTTCCCCATCAGGAATTCCAAAAACAGCGGCGACAGGTTGAACTGCCAGTTCTTCTTTCGATTCGACAGAATCGCCCGGAACATCCGCCGCGTCTTCGCCCGTCCCAAAAAATGTTTCTGATCTGGCGCCTTGTCATACGAGTACCCAGGCGAGAGCATCATGCCCTCCACTCCCAGCTCCATCATCTCGTCAAAGAACGCCCGCACCGACTTCGGATTCGCGCCATCGAACAGCGTCGTATTGGTTGTCACCCGGAACCCGCGCTTCAGCGCCTCACGAACCGCGTCCACTGCAATGCCGTACCCGCCCTCGCGGCACACGGCCAGGTCATGCTCTTCCCGCTGTCCGTCCAGATGCACGCTGAACGTCAAATACTTGCTCGGCTTGAACAGGCCGATCTTTTCTTTCAGCAGCAGGGCATTCGTGCACAGATAGATGTACTTCTTCCGCGCCACCAGCCCCTCGATGATCTCCCCGATCTGCGGGTGCATCAGCGGCTCTCCGCCCGGGATCGACACCATCGGCGCCCCGCACTCCTCCGCCGCCCGGAAGCACTCCTCAGGCGTCAGGTCTTTCTTCAGAATGTGAGCCGGATACTGGATCTTCCCGCATCCCGCGCACGCCAAATTGCACCGGAACAGCGGCTCCAGCATGAGCACTAGGGGATATTGTTTCCGGCCGGCGAGCTTCTGCCGCAGCACATAGCTCGTCACGGTCCACATTTGTGATACAGGAACTGGCATGAATCCTCAGAAACCCCTTTGTAGGTATCCCCCTATTTTATCAGGATTTGCCCTCCCCCCGCCTCCTAGAACCGCTAGCCCCGGTTGCCTATGTGGGGACCGCCGCCTCCGGCTGTCCGCAAAGCGAAGCTCGGCCAGGCCTTTGAGAGGGTGCCCCCTCCCTTCTTTTCGCGGGTTCTTGCGAAGAGAGGGTGGGGACTTTGAGTTAGATTCCCGGCCACAACCCTCCCCCAAAAACTATCTGCAACCCCGCCGCCCCACCCATCCTCTAAGGGGCATGCTCGTCCGCTCCCACCCCCGCCCGAAAGAAATCTTGTCCGGGCCCCCAAAAACCGATACCCTGAATGCCGGTCATCTGCATGTTTAGCCCTCATCCCAACCTGGCTGACGAAGTGAACCGCAGCATCATCCAGTCGGAAGTCGAAGGCGGCGTCTTTCTCGATGACCTCCCGCCCTCCACCGTTCTACAAATTCAGACCATGCACCACTGCTACACCGCCGTGCTTCTCGGCGGCAGCGAAGCCCTGCTCTCCGGCCATCCCGAGTTCTGCCCTGAGCCGGTACAGGTCGCGATCTCCGGCTCGACCTGGGGAGGCTCCATGCTCAAGCTGCAATACGTCGGCCGCGGCATGCACCTTGAATTCCGTCACCCCCAATATTCCACTCCCATCATCACGTCCCCCATCCAGGAAATCCGCGACAAAGTTCAGTTCCCCACCCTCCAACTGGACGCCCGCCCCCACGGCGCCCACTCCTAAGCTAAGTTTTTATGTGGGTCCGGGTCTCAGACCGGTGCTAAGCGCTCTCCGGGTGCCCCACCCTTGTCGCGTTTTTTGCGACAGAGCCTGCCCTGAGCTTGCCGAAGGGGTGGGGGTTTTGACTTTCCTGTATGCCTCGAGTGTGCTGCGGCCTTCTCGAAGCTACTTCGTCTTGTCATGCGTCTCTTCGCAAGGCACATCTTTCGTCGGCGATCGAGACGCATCTTCCCCCGGGTCAACGACCAACCGAACCTCTACCAAGGCCTTCGGACAATCCGTCGCAATCTGCACATCATTCCGTCCAAATCCCTCCGGCAAGAAGTCCCGATTAGCTTCGATGTAATGATCCACGTAAGTAGCGTCATACACCGAGCCCGCTGCCAGTTTCCATTGCACCTGCAGTCTGGAAATCATCTCCTTCTTGCCCACGAACTCAACCTTGTTCAGCCGATACTGTGGTCCTTCCTGAAACGTAAGGCTGAGGCGCATGATGGCGTTAGACCCGGGTTGCGTCTCTGGAATCGCGATCATATCAAGGTACCCGTGCGTGCCATAAAGCTTCCGCAAGCTCTCGAGTCCGGCAGCCACCTTGTCCCGGTCAAACACCGCTCCAGGTTTCAGCGGAAATTGCTGCCGCAGCTTCTCCGCACTGAAGGCGCGATAGCCCGAGAATGTAATTTCCCCGACTCTGAATCGCGGGCCCTCTACCACATCCGCCTCCATCATCACCGGCTTCGGAATTCCCAGCGGATCCCCTGCCTTGAGCCTCACGCTCTTGACCTCCACCAAGAAATATCCTCGATTCTGAAAGAGCGCCCGAACTCGTTGCCCAATCTCGTCCGTGTCCTCATTGAAGCAATTTCCAGTCAACTGGCCGGTCATTCTCGCCAGCTGAGTTGCGCTTATCGTCTGCGTTCCTGTGATCGTTACGTCCGTCACCAGAACTCCCGCCGTCGGATCTTCCCGGTTGTCTTTGCCGCACTGTGCGTGCGCCGCCACGCTCAGGCACGCCATGCCCATAAGCAATCGAACCCACTGGCTCCGCATCATCGTTGCTCTCCTCAACCTGAGTTTTCCTGGGATTCCATCTCTCCAGATTCCGGTCCCACTCCCCGAGGTTGCCCGGCCGGCCAAATTGCAATCTACGACGCCCACCTTCAGTGTCCTCCGCGGTCAGGGCGCTTCGAACTCCCTCGCATTTGACTTGCCCTTCCACACCCACTACCATTCCCGCCAGCAGCCTTAGCGACCAGAACCATGTCTCTGAAGATAGCCACCCGCGAAGTCGCTCACGTCACCATCCTCGATGTCACCGGACGCATCGTCCTCGGCGAAGAGATTCACGTACTCCGCGACGCCGTCCGCGGTCTGGTCGCCGAAGGCAAGAAGAAGATTATCCTGAACCTCAACGGCGTCGACTACCTTGACAGCTCCGGCGTCGGAGAACTCGTTGGCTGCTTCACTACCGTCCGCAACGCCGGAGGCGAACTCAAGCTCCTCAACCTCACCCAGAAAGTGAATGACGTCCTCCACGTCACCAAGCTCTATACCGTCTTCGACATCAAAGACGACGAATTCACCGCCGTACGATCCTTCGACTACTTCTTTGCCAAATAGCAGATCGTTTGTAGAAAGCTCGTTAGAAGGAAGCTCGAGGGGAGCAGGCGCTCCTGCCCGCTGCTTTTGGCTTTGGCAGAGCCTCCTTGGGCACTCTTCGCGGTTGCTGTACTTCCGGGCTGTTGACCGAATTTTCGATTCACCCTAGAGTTCCTTGCAATGTTCGATCCTCTTTCCTCGCCTGAGGAAAGAAGTCCCAGGTGGGATTCCGCTCCCACAGCGCTGTTCCGCTCGCGGTAGGCACGGCACCGGCCTTCTCGCCGGGCCGTAGCTCTAGCAGAGCAGCTAAAACCAGCTCCCGCGCCGCCTGTCGTCAAACCACCACATCTGAACCCGAAGTGTGTCTCACCCTGCACGGAGGTGCAAAATGAATTGTTTCACTCCTACTGTCACGCTCGTTTGTTTCGCGCTGGCAGGCATCGCGCTCTCTCCCCTTCACGCACAGACCGATCCCGGTTTCCGTTCCGGCCCGGCGGCGGCGGGAAGTTTTTATCCCACTCTCAACTCCAATGAGCAGACCTTCTTTAGCCAGGCCCAGCTTCGCTTTCGGGAAGTGGATTCCGTCTCCGGCGCTCTCGCTGGTGAACACGGATCTGGTCTTGGCCCTACCTTCAACGGCAATAGCTGTGCCCAATGCCACGCTCGATGGCGCAGCCAACTCAGTCCCCTCCTTCATTACGGCGAATGGGCCGGTGCTCGAAGCTCGCTTGGTCAGAACGTCCTCGGGCGCCCTCGACGGCGGCGTCCACGACCTCTACACCATCGCCGGACGCTCCGACGCCCCGGGATGCACCCTGGCGCAGCCTGATTTCGACACCGCACTTTCCAACCACAATGTGATTTTCCGCACTCCCACGCCGCTATTTGGATTGGGCCTGGTTGAGGCCACGCCCGACGCCACTCTGCTAGCGAACTTGGCCGCCACGCAATCGGCGCGAGCCGCGCTGAGAATTGGAGGCATCTTCAACACCAGCGGCAATGATGGCACCATCACACGCTTTGGATGGAAGGCGCAGAACAAATCGCTGGTGATTTTTGTGGGCGAGGCTTACAACGTCGAACAGGGTGTTACTAACGAGAGCTTTCCCAATGAGCGCGGCTCCGTTCCGGGCTGCATTTTCAACGGAACTCCGGAAGATCTTACTAACATGCTGAACCATAACTCCAACAGCCCAAACTTCGGCACTTCCCTGGGCACGGCCTCGGAGATGTCGTCGGACTTGGTCAACTTTGCCGCGTTCATGCGTCTCTCCGCGCCTCCAATGCCGGCTCCTCCCACTCGGTCCACTCAAAACGGAGCTGCCAAGTTCAACGCCATTGGCTGCAATCTCTGCCACTCCACGACTCTCACAACCGGCCCGTCCGCTTTCACGGGCATGTCCAATGTCACCTACCATCCCTATTCCGACTTTGCTCTGCACAACATGGGGAGCGGGCTGGCGGACGGTATCCACCAGGGTGCGGCTGGCTCCAACCAATTCCGCACCGCACCACTCTGGGGCTTGGGCCAGCGAATCTTCTTTCTGCATGATGGCCGTACCTCAGACCTGATTCAGGTCATCGAATCGCACAGCAGTTCTGGATCCGAGGCGAACCTGGTGATCCGGAAGTTCAACTCGCTTAGACCGTCGGATGAGCAGGACCTGCTGAATTTCCTGCGCTCGCTCTGAGCAGCGCCGGAACATCCAAAACCGGAAAGGCGGAGAGCCAGCCTGCCTCTCCGCCCTTGCTTTCTTTCTTTATTCATTCATGGGGTCGCGGCTCAGATTCGTGCCAGCCCCGAACCGTTCTTAGCACGCCCCAAACCGCGCCAATGCAGTTATCATTGCAGGAAGATTCTCATGGGCCACGCAAGTTGCGGGGGGAGTCGCGCAGCTCATGGACCGCAGTAACGATCAACGTTCGCTACAACAGAAAACCGCTAGAGAATTAATCTGGACGTCCACCCATTCGTTTCACGGATGGACCTGCTCCCAGTGTGAATGGAATTCCGCACTCCCCACGCTGCTGAACGATCCCGAAGCCAAAACCGCCTATGACCGCCTGGCAGCGGCCAAATTCCGCGATCACAAATGCTCCGACCATCTCTCGCGCCTGGGCGCAGCCGACGATGCCGACAGTTTCACCCCGCGCATCCGCAAGCTAGTACAACAAGGCTTTAAACCCAAGGATGCTGTCGAACTTTTCCTGCAGGAGATCGCCCTCGAATACCGCAACCAGCCCAAAGTGCTGGCCCAAGCCAAGGCCGACGGCGAAGACTTCCTCCGCCGCGTCCGCGCCGGCTTGATTTGAAATTCCAAGAGAAGCCTTCAACTCAACATTGTCATCCTGAGCGAGTCACGGCGCAGTCGAAGGATCCCTATCGTTCCCAACCGGCGCTGACGGGAATTCTCTTCCGGGTGCCCCATTTCTCGCGCGTCTTTTGCGCGAGAAGGGGGGGCCTAACCCCTAATGCCGAATCCCCATCTCCCCCAAAATATAAGCGTAATCGAACGACGCTTCCTTCAACCGGTCATACCTCCCAGAAGCCCCGCCATGTCCCGCCGGACTCAAATTCGTCTTCAAAATCAAAGTATTGTGGTCCGCCCGCGTCGCCCGCATCTTCGCCACATACTTCGCCGGTTCCCAATACATCACCTGGCTGTCATTGAACGACGTCTTCACCAGCATGTCTGGGTAATTCTTCGCCTCCACATTGTCGTACGGCGAGTAAGTAATCATGTAATCAAACGCCGCCTTCTCCTTCGGATTCCCCCACTCCTCAAACTCTCCGACCGTGAGCGGCAGAGTTTCATCCAGCATCGTGTTCATCACATCGACAAACGGAACGCCCACCAGCGCGGCCTTGAACAGATCCGGACGCAGATTCAGCACCGCTCCCATCAGCAGCCCGCCCGCGCTGCGCCCTTCGATCACGAGCCGGTTCTTCGACCCGTATCCATGTCCCACCAGATACTCCGCGGACGAAATGAAGTCGGTGAAAGTCGTCCTTTTGTTCATCATGCGCCCCGCGTCGTGCCAGGCCTTGCCCATTTCCCCGCCGCCGCGAATGTGCGCTACCGCAGTCACCACTCCCCGATCGACCATGCTGAAAATATTCGGATTGAAAAACATGTCGATCGATACTCCATACGACCCGTACCCATACAAATACAGCGCGCCCGTCCCATCCAGCTTCGCGCCCCTCAAATGCAGCACCGACACTGGAATCTTCACTCCATCCGCGGCAACCGCATAAATCTGTTCCACCTGGTACTTCTTCGCGTCATATCCTCCCGGCACTTCCTTCTGCTTCAACAGCACCGACGTCCCCTTCTCCATGTCATACGCAAACACCGACGCCGGCGTGATCGGCGACTGGTACCCATACCGGAACTCCGTGGTCTCATAAACGCGATTCACATACGAATACGCCGCGTACGCAGGTTCCGGAAACGCAATCTTCTGCGACTTCCCACTGCGCAAATCCGTAACGCGAATCTGCGGCAGACCGTTTTCTCGCTCATACAAGACGTAATAGTTCTGGAAAAAATCCATGTCGTCGAACATGACTTTCGGATCTTGCGCCATCACTTCTTTCCAGTTCGCACTCTCCGGAGTGGCGACCGGAGCCTTCACCAGCCGGAAATTCCGCCCCGTATCATTCGTGCGAATATAGAAAGAGTCGCCATTGTGTTCAGGATAATATTCCACTCCCTGCTTCCGCGGCTCCATCACTTTGAACTCCGCCATCGGATCGCCGGCCGGAATATACCGTGCCTCGCTGGTCGTGTGGCTCGCCAGAATCAGAAAGATGTAAGCCTGGCTCAACGTCTTCGTGGCAGACACGTCGAAGCGCTCATCCTTCTCCTCGTACACCAGCGCATCCGTCCCTACTTCACCCGCTGTGTGCCGATACAGCTGGTATTGCCGCTTCGACACTGCATCTTCCTGCGAATAGAAAATCGTCTTGTTATCGTTTGCCCACACGACTGACCCCACGCGCTCGGCATGATCTGCCAGTGTCTTTCCAGTTCGCAGATCTTTCACCGCCAGCGTGTATTGCCGGAACCCCGTGTTGTCGTACGAATAGGCCAGCAGATTCCCATCTGGACTCACGTCGAACGCCCTCACCGACATGAACGCCTGGCCCTTCGCCAGCTCGTTCATGTCGAGCAGCACTTCCTCCGGCGCGTCCATGCTGGCTTTTCGCCGGCATCGTATCGGATACTGCTTGCCCGCCTCCGTCCGCACATAATAAAAATAGTCGCCCTCGCGATACGGCACCTCGACGTCAGTCTCCTTGATGCGCCCCAGCATCTCGGCATACAGCTTTTTCTGGAACGCCTCGGTCGGCTTCATCACCGCATCCGTGTACGCGTTCTCCGCCTCGAGATAAGCACGCACCTCAGGGTTGGGTTTGTCCCGCAGCCAGAAATAGTTGTCCACCAACTTGTGGCCGTTGACCTGGGTCATATGTGGAACCTTTTTCGCCACCGGCGGCGCAGGCAACGTCCCCGTATCCGCCGCCGTCAACACCATCACCGATCCCAGCACCAACCCACTCACCTGTACCCGCTGCAGTAACCGATTCATAAGCTCTCCAAAAGGTGAACTAGAAAAATGTCGTGACGAAAAGTCAGCCGGGCGCCCCATTTCTCGCGCGCCTTTTGCGCGAGAAGGGGCGATTCTCCCCGTCAGCGCAAGATACTCTGCTCCCACCGCGCTTTGCAATGCGCCGCACTGCGAACCAGAGCCCTCAGGCAGAATAGCGTAGTCATCCTGAGCAAAGCGAAGGATCTCTGTACTTCCCGCCTGCACAGCAAACCATGCTCGAGGTTAGATCTCCCTCGTGATCCTTAGTGTCCTTCGTGGTTTATGCCTTTTCTCTCCAGAGTCCCCAAGTTGACTCCCCCGCAAGAATTCCCTAAGCTGACCCCTGAGCGCGAAGGGCGCCTCCAGTCCGCGGAAAGGGCCGTGCCCACCCTGCCACACAATTTCGAAGGCGACGAACCTTCTTTCAGCCTGCTCGCGTGCGGACTCCAGGCCCATTGAGAGGAGCTTCGTATGTTCCCCAACCCGCAAGACGCTCTCCCACTCCCACCGCGCCCCGATCTAGATCAATACAAAAAGCGCGCCAAAGATTTGCTGAAAGCCAGCCTGTCCTCCGACCCCGCCGCCGTCCGCGCTTGGGCCGCAGATTGGATCGCGTCCCTAGTCCGCCTCTCCAACCTCACCATCACGCCGCAACTCCCAGTAAGAATCGACCACTGGACCAATGAACTAGAAAACTTCGCTCGAAAGGAACTGCCCCAGCGCACGTGGGGACGGACGCATTCGTCCGTCCCGCCGAGCGAAGCGAAGCGATCCGATGCCGCAGCCCTAACCGCCGCCCAATTCGTCATCGCCCGAGCCCAAGGCTTCGAAAGCTGGCCCAAACTCGCGCACCACATCGAAGCGGCCACCCGTGCGGATTCTGCCGTGAGCAACTTCGAACAAGCCGCAGACGCCATCGTGACCGGCGACCGGGCGATCTTAGAAAAACTCCTCCGTGATCTTCCTGATTTGATTCGAGCCCGCTCCACGCGCCAACATCAAGCCACGCTCCTGCACTACATCTCTGCCAACGGCGTCGAAGGCTACCGCCAGAAGACTCCCAAAAACATTGTCCAGATCGCCACGCTTCTCCTCCAGAGCGGCGCCGATGTCAACGCCGTAGCCGACGTCTACGGCGGAAGCACGACGCTCGCCCTCGTAGCGACCAGTGTCCATCCCGAACGAGCCCGCGTTCAAGGCGCCTTGATGCAGCTTCTCTTAGATCACGGTGCGAATATCGACTCCGCGAATTCGCCAGCCGGTCCCCTGATCAACATTTGTCTGGCGAACGGCCGCGCCCGAGCCGCCGAATTCCTGGCGACCCGCGGCGCGCATCTAGACCTGGAAGGAGCCGCAGGCGTGGGCCGCTTAGACGTAGTTAAGAATTATTTCGACGACTCCGGCCCGCTGCGTCCGGATGCAACCATCGTTCAAATGGGACGCGGATTCCTATGGGCCTGCGAATATGGCCGCAACGAAGTAGTGGAATTCCTCTTGCACCAAGGAGCGTCGCTTGAAGCGCAAGCCATCACCGGCCAGACCCCCCTCCACTGGGCCGTCATTGGCGGACACGAAGATACGATCAAGCTACTCTTAGACCGAGGAGCCTCGCTGGAAGCAAAAAATGCCTACGGAGGAACCGCTTTGGGCCAAGCCCTCTGGTCCGCAGCGAACGGAGATTCCGAACTCGACTACACCCGAATCATCGCCCTGCTGAAGCTACACGGCGCAAAGCAGTAAGAAATGGGTATGTGGCGCGGGCGCCCCGCCCGCTCGCCGCCGCAACTGGTCAGGGACGGCAGGGGCACTGCCCTCGAAAGCCCCGCCGAGGGTGTGCCCCACCACCGCTAGCTCACCTCACGTCTGCTCTTCCCGGTCGCACCTCTCCCGAATCATTCGGCGGTTTCATAGCGAGTCTTCTGCTTGAACTCTTTGCCGCTACCGCCCCGCCCGGCTCGGTAGTCCAACCTGTTCCACTCGCTGGCGGCTATCGATTTCGCGTGCGGTTTGCTGCCGGACGAGCAAACGGAAGATCAGAAAGTGTGTGACCAGGAGCGGTGGTACCACTGCGGTCACGATAAAGAACGCCGCCCCGAGCATTCCTGGTTGAAGTCCGACCCGTGGGCCCTGATAGAAAGCGAATAGGAAGTCAGCAGTGCCCCACAGATTGAACAGCCATACGCTCATGGAGGCCCACGTGGTGCGGTTCACGAGCGCGATCGTAGCCACGATCGCCAGGACGCCGGCGACGAGGTCGCCGTAGGCTGTGGGCACCGCGAACCCCGCCGGTAGCAGCGGAGAAACGACTCCAGGTACCAGCAAGCTCAGTCCGATGAAGCGAAGGAACATGTGAGGCGCGACCAGCAACGTGAGCGCGCGATGGGGATCGGCGTTCTGAAGGCGCGGCCATGCCAACAGTCGAGCCGCGACCGCCGAACTCACAAAGCTTGCCAGGGTGCTGGCTCCGAATAATGCGAACGCGTTCATTGGATACCTCCTTGGGTTTTCAGTTGTTCAAGCCGGGCGCGAACCGCCTGCATGCGGACGTCGAAGGTGGAGAGCGGGGTGACCGTCGTTTCCATTCGAGGCCACACAGGAAGACTGGTGATGAGATCGTCCAGTTGCTCGGCCGATTCGGCACTCACGATCAAGGCGAGCGCAATCGCTCCGCTGAGCGGTCCCCCGGCAACGATCCTTTTCTCTGCCTCGAGCTTCTTGCACAGTTCCAGCGTCGGCAGGATGAACTGCTCGATGAATACGGTGCCCTCCCGTGGAGTGGCGGGGCGGCTGGAGAGTTTCAATTGAACCAGGTAGTTAATGGGCTCCTCCTCTTCAGTTCGGAATAGATGTATATGCATCTAAGAAGATGCACGAATATTTGCCGGAAGGAGTGAGATCGATGTATATACAGACTATGAAACAGCCTGGATTGGCCCCTCGAAACAAAATTGTTTCTTTGCCCTGCGCTTGTGCGAATCTTCGCCGCGCTGCCCGTCTCGTGACCCAGCGCTACGATCAGCAATTGCAGTCCGCCCGGATCAAGGCAACGCAGTTCACTTTGTTGCAAGCCCTGACGCAGGCTGGGAACATCTCGCAGGGTCATTTGGGGGATCTGCTCGGGCTCGACAGCACAACTCTGACGCGCACGCTTTCCTTGCTGCGAGGAAAAGGATGGATTCAAACGAAACCTGGTGCAGACCGGCGAGAGGTCCGATTGACTCTAACCGCCGAAGGAAAACGCAAATACCTGAGTGCGCTGCCCTACTGGCAATCTGCCCAAAAGCAATTGCGGAAAGTGCTGGGCGAAGCAGGTTGGAATCAGATGATGGAGTCGACGATTTTCACGGCCGCCCGTGCCCAGCAACCGTGATCGGGCGCCAAACTTGCAGAGGTCTGGAGCGAGACCGAAATTTGTAGGCTCATGGTTTCGGGTCCGCGGGCCGGTTGGAGATCATGGGCTTCGTTGCCCGCATCGTGGAGCGCACAAATATTGGGATCTAACGCTGGTTTCAGCAAGTTGCTATTCAATACCCGTGGACCAAGCGCATAATTCCGGGTGGACACATAACGGATCTGTGATGCGCGACAAATTTATAACCCTGGTTTGGGCGATTGCTGGATTGATTGCACTTGGCCCCGCGATGTGTTTCATCTTCTTAGGCATCATCTTGTCGCTCACGCTCTTGGCAGAGCTGACCCACGCGCTTGCAAATCCAGACGGATATACGCTCCCCTTTGTTGCTCGGACAGTGAGTGAGGCAGTCGGCGGGTGCGTCGGACTGCTTGCCGCTTGGATGGGAATACTGATTCCGAAAGAATTGCAAGTCCGTCCGACTCTGAAACGGATCTTCCTCGTGTTTGCTGGCGCGGGTGTCGCTGCTATGTGGGGGTACATTCCAGTAGAAGGGTGGCGACATCTGACGCTCGCCCGCCAATGGATAATGTTGGGGCCTGTAACTGTAGGGCTCGGTGGTTTATACCGAAGTGTTTTATGGCGAGTCGTCCATTGGGTTTGAGGAGTAATCGCGTCGAATCGAGTGCTGACGCTGACCGTCCGCCATTCGCTGTTCTAACATCCCCCGTCTCTAACAATGTCGGCCAAGTCAAGCACTATGAACGCACACCACCGCAGGCACCCTTGGAAGGGCGCCATTTCGCTCTCGTGGATGGTTTGCGCTTTCTAACCTTGGGCCCGCTTCTAATCGTTTGGGGGCAGGAACTCAGTCCGACCCAGCCATCTCTTCGATGTCCAACTGCCATCATGATTGCTTGTTCGAACTCCCCCTGCCAGAATCATATCGCTTTTGTCGTCAATTGGTGCAAAATCCCCATGGCTCTCACAACCCGGGAAAATGGCTTGCCACAGGGGGTGGTCAGCCAACCGGAACCTGGCGCCCGCAAAGCAACGAACCGAGGCGGCGCGCAGGGTGCACCCCGCTGATTTGTGACTGCTCTCACACCGTCCAACTGCGGACCTCCGTAATCTTGCAAAACCCTCATCCATTGTTAATCTGATCAAGGCAGCGCTTTATCCTCATGGGTCTCCGCGCTGCGTTTCTCCAATGGACCTCTTTTTTTCTACTCTGCTCTCGTTCCTGCCCAGGCGCTATCGCGAAATCTTCACGCCCCATGAACTGCCGTCTGCACCCGGCATCTGGAGCGGGCTCATCGAAGCCCTCACCAGCCTCGGACTGCTGGTTCGCGGTTACTACGCCTACATGAACTGGCGCATGGCAAACCTGCCTCCTGAGGTTTTCACCAAGGCCGGAGAAAAGGGCGGGGAATCCGCCATCATGGGCCTGGGCAGCATTTTCATGCTGGAGTACCTGTTCCTTCCGCCGACGATCTTGCTGGCATTCTTCATGCTCGAGGGCTTCGTGCGCGCCATCGCCGCCACCGGCGCTGACGAGGTCCTGCCCAGCTTGCCGCTCCAGGTCATCGCGTTTTTGCACACGAAACTGGATGCGCAAAGTCGCGAGAGACAACTCGGCCAGCGGATCCGCGATGAGGTGCAGCCCGTCGCCGCCGATTCCCTGCAAATCGCCAGCTGCCGCCCTAAGCCTTGGACCCAACTCACCACCATCGCGCACGAAGGCGTCTTTTATGAGCTGGTGAGCGAGCACGAAGGCGAATCTCCCCGCCGCTTCGTCTACATCCTCCGCAGAAAGCCCACCACGGCAGTCATCCGCGGAATCCACGAATACAACCCCAACGAAGAGTTAGAAGTCGCCAAGTAGCAGGCTCGTGTAAGTCGTGCACTCCTGTCCGATCACTGCCGACGGCGTCGAAACGCGGAAAGCACACCACACCGATGTGGCGACAACCGCCTCGGCTGTCCCGCCAGAGCGAAACGCGGCGGAACGAAGGTGCTCAAGAACGAAGGTGCTCAAGTGGGATATTGAGGCAGTCCAAGACGTGCGAACGGGGCCGATCCACCAAGGACTGGGCAGGCCCAACTTTCAGTCGGCCGTACACGACACACCTTGATGGCCGGCTTTACAGCCACTGGGGAATTTTCTTACTTAAGATTCTGGAGCACGAAACTAAAGGCTCAAACTGGAGGGCGCAACTAGTTTAACGGCGCCGCTGATGGATCGCTCAACTTGATCAACTTGCCCGGCGGATAATCCGCAGCCGACAACGGCGTCTCCGGATCCGGATTCACGATCGTCAGGATCTTCCCGCTCCGAACTCCACGGATCGTCAGACACTGATTCTCTACCGAGATCACTCGATACTTCTCGTCGAAGACATCTCCCTTAGGTTGCATGATGGCTTGGATGCCTGATCCCGCTTCCGCGACTCCGGCTTTCTGCGCTGATCAATCATTTTATCCTGACCTGCAATCCCAAAATGGTCAGCATTTCCAATTTTTCCAAATCCAAAGGCCAGCATCTACAATCTGGCTTGCCATGCACACGGCCCGCATCGCCCAGTTGCTCGACCCTTTCCTGCGCGCACCCGTGGGGACTTCTTCACAATTAAATCATCCCGAAGCGGCGAACCCTGGCGCGCAATCCAAGACCCTGTCCGTCGCACAGTTGCAGCATATATCGACATACGTCGATATACTCATCCGCTGGAACTCGCGCATCAATCTGACTGCCATCCGTGACCCCGAAGCGATCGTGACCCGCCACTTCGGCGAATCCCTTTTCGTAGCCCGCCATCTGTTCCCAACTGCGCAGGCGGCCCCCATTGAAAGTGCAGCCTCCGGTGAAAGCGCGTCGCCCGGCGGAAGTGCCGCGCCCCGTGGAAGAGCGGCCCTTCAGGGCCGCGTAAGGAGCCAGGAAAAAATCGGGGCTTTAGCCCTAGGGTTTCCCACTGTTGCGGACTTGGGCTCCGGCGCAGGACTCCCCGGAATCCCGCTTAAACTCTGGGCGCCTCACGTCGCGCTGACCCTGATCGAGTCCAACCACAAGAAAGCAACTTTCCTCCGCGAAGTCGCCCGAGCCCTTACATTGACGGATGTCAATATACAAAACACCCGCGCCGAAGCCCTGTCCGGAACCACCTTCGACACAGTCACCTTGCGCGCGGTCGAACGCTTCGAGGCGGTCCTCCCCACAGCCGCCCGCCTGGTCGCCCCCTCAGGCCGCCTGGCCCTCCTAATCAGTTCCGCTCAGGAGCAAATCGCGTACTCGACCCTGCCTAACCTCACTTGGTCCGCTCCCGCCCCAATCCCCCAGTCCCGCTCCAGGATCTTGCTAGTAGGCCGGAATCAGTGACAAAGATTAAGATCGAAAAACTGGCTAAGTGGAATGTAAACAGGAAATTTTGGTCAAATCTTAATGAAGGAGCCGGTCGCAAGGATTAAATACCGGCAAAAGTGGGATGATATTCAAGTCGAGCAGGATATTCACCACCCAAATGGCGTGTTTCCTAGAGAGACAGGTCGATCCAAGAACCTGAGCCAAAGACTATGAGGAACCAAGAAAGTAATAAGTGGTGTAAATCATCAGTCAATTGCGGAAATCGCCATCATAAAGGTTATGAAACTGTAATTTGTGGGATGATGTGCTGGATTGAGTTCGCATCTCATCGCCGTTGCAAACCGTCATGGTAGATTTCCACAGTGTTCCTGCAGGAACACTTCTGCAATTTGTAGACTGCCGTGCTACCAGCGAGCTGGCCGCGATACCGTGAAAACGTTCCCGCAGGAACATTCTTCCTCTGTCTGCCCAAAAGCCTGGCGACTTTGCATCCCGATCGATTCACTATCACAGACTGTGTTCCTTCAGGAACACCCGCGTTGCGTGATTTTCGCTGAAGCGTTCCTGCGGGAACACACTTTGCGAATCCTTCAGTAGAGGCAGCCGGCGTTGCCAGGAGGGGCCCAGTCCCAGCCCGATTCGATGGGTACGTCTAGCGAGATGTGTTCTCGGATAGATCATCCTGTTTCTACAGGAACACTCCGCGACGTTCCGCACTGCTCGTGCGATCAAGCGAAGTGTTCCTGCAGGAGTGCGCGGTCCGATTTTTCAACTTGCATCGCGCGATTTCTCTCTGAAATGTGCCTAGAGGAACATTTGGACCTGTTTTGCACACAATTCACTAACGCGCACAGCAATTCTTCATTGCATTTGAAATGCAATGCGGATTATGCTGCCGAGTAGCACTGGTTCTCCAAACAATCTCATGGGACGCGTCATCGCTGTTGCCAATCAGAAGGGCGGCGTGGGTAAGACTACGACTGCCATCAATCTAGCCGCGTCCTTCGCGGCTGCGGAAGTCAACACGCTGCTGGTTGATTGCGATCCGCAGTCGAACGCCACCAGCGGCCTGGGATTCGTGAAGGATCCTGACCGGGTCAGCTCCTACCATCTGCTGATGGGAGCGGCCTCGGCTGAAGAGGCGCTGCTCACGACTGAGCTTGAGCAGCTGTGGCTGATTCCTGCACACAAGAACCTCATCGGCGCGAATATTGAGCTGGTCGATGCAGAGGGGCGCGAATATCGCATGCGCGATGCGCTGGCTCCTTTGCGTGAGCGCTTTCAGTTCATTGTGCTGGACTGTCCACCTGCTCTTGACTTGCTCACACTCAACGCGCTGGTGGCGGCAGACGCGGTGCTGATCCCGATGCAGGGCGAGTACTTTGCGCTTGAGGGCGTGAGCGAGCTGCTCGACACGATCGAGCGCATACGCGCGGGACTGAATCCTGAGTTGGGGATTGAGGGCGTGGTGCTCACCATGTTCGATGAGCGCACTAACCTGGCGCAGCAGGTGATGACTGAACTCAAGAATTACTTTGGGGATAAACTGTGCAGCACGACAGTGCCGCGGAACATACGGCTGGCAGAGGCGCCCAGTCATGGCAAGGCGGCGCTGGTATACGATCCGCGGTCGAAGGGTGCGGAGAGTTACATACGGCTAGCGAAGGAGATTATTGAACGGCAGCCTTCAGCCGTCAGCGCGCAGCCTTCCGCTGAAACGCTTGCTGCTGAGGGCGCAGAGAGCCGCGCTGGGGAGGCGGTGCAGGAGATTCCAGCCGCGGTGGCGGAGATGGACAAGACGGCTTGAGTTTTGTATATCGATATGCATCTATATATTACATTGATGAGCGTCGATATATGGGCTGGGAGTGCACAGATCCTTCGGCGCCAAAGAGCGGCGCCTCAGGATGACAGAGCGGAAGGAAGAAGGGCGCCAGGATGACAGGGCGTTGGGCGCGGGTAAGGAAAAGAGATTGAGGAAAAACATTTCATGACTACTTCGGCGGCGGAGAGTACGGCGGGGCGGGTGGCGGATAAAGAGAAGGTGGAGAAGCGGCGGGCTTTGGGACGAGGGTTGGAGTCGTTGCTGGCGGGGCCACGGGTCGTCGGCGGGACGACGGCTCGGCCGGTTGTGCCGGCGGATGCGGGCTCGCGGGCGGGAGTACCTGCGGCACACGGTTCATTTCCACATGTTCCGACGCCTGCTGCGGGAGTTCCATTTGACGGGAACATTCGTGCCGTCGTGGAGGACTTCGCACCAAGCGCCGAGCTGCGCTCGAGCGGGCCGCCGGGGGCGGCTGTCGCCACATTGGGCTCTTCATTGGATAATTCGGCGCAGGCCGCGGCCGACCAGAGCATCACGATTTATGCGCCGGCGGAGTCGCGGATGCCGGCGAATCTGGTGGTCAATCTGACGATTGCGGATATCGATAAGAATCCGTTTCAGACGAGGTATGTGCAGGATGACAACGCTTTGGAGGAGTTGTCTGATTCGATCAAGGCGAATGGGGTGGTGCAGCCGATCATGGTGCGTCCGTCGGAGGAAGAGGGACGCTACATTCTGATTCTGGGGGAGCGGCGGCTGCTGGCGTCGAAGAAAGCCGGGAAGACGCAGATACCGGCGCTGGTGCGGCGGGTCTCGCTGCAGCAGGCGGCAGAAATGACGATCGTCGAGAATCTGCAGCGCGAGGATTTGAGTGCGCTGGAACAGGCGGAAGCGTTCCGCGTGTTGAGCAAAGAATTCTCTTTGACGCAGCAGCAGATCGGAGAGCGGGTCGGGTTGTCGCGGACCTCTGTCACGAACTACATGCGGCTTTTGAAATTGCCGCGGGACGTGATGCAACTGCTGGCGGAGAAAAAGATTTCGTTCGCCGAGGCGAAAGAACTGCTGGCCCTGTCGAGCGACGACCAGATTTCGAAGGCGGCGCTGTATGCGGTGAAAAAGGGCCTGACGTTGGAGCAGATCGAGAGGCTGGTCCTGTCGATGAACGGAGATCTGGATCCGTTTCCCGGGATGCCGGGTGAGGTGGTGAAGAAAAGCGGAGCGCGGTGGGTGGATCCGAATGTGCGGGCGGAGCAGATGGAGTTGGAGAGGATGCTGGGGGTGCGAGTGCGGATCCGCGATCGCAAGGGTAAAGGGAAGATTGTGATTGAATATTCGACGGTGGATGATTATGACCGGGTGATGGAGATGTTGCGTGGGAAGAAGTAGGGGGAGCGGCGAGCTGCGAGCCATGAGCTTTTCCAGGTGGCCTGGCGGCCGCCTTTTTCCTTTCATGGCCAGTTGGGGGGGAACCAACATTGTCACCTGCGGTGGCAAATCAGGGTCTGGATTTGTTCTGTGGGCGAGTTAGGGTGGGAGATTCATTTCAGCTGTTGGTATCGGGTGGGATGGATCGACCGATTCTCAATCTGGTGTTTACTGTTCTGGTTCCTTATGGGGTGCGATTGATTGCGGTGGTGCTGGGCGCCACCAGTGCCGGATTACTCCTGCTCCAGAGTGGGGAACTGCTACTTCGAGCACAGGAGCGGCGTCAGTGGGGGCCGCAGGTCTTTCTAATTGGCGCCCTGCCAAGGGGTTTTGAGCGCCATGGCCTGGCTTCGTAAACTATCCAGACGCCTCTCACAGCCTGGCTTTCCCTTATGGGATTTAGCTTCGGACGGATAGTCATGGGTTCTCCTCGGGAAAACTTCCGTGACACATATTATGATGGTTCGAAAGTGCGGATCGTTTCGAGGCAGGAGAAAATTATTCAACCAGCGCAAACACTGTCTGAGATCGGCGGAATCGGCTGGGCTGCCATTGTGGTTGTCCTTTGCAGCCGTAGTGTTGTAGAGCCTAGAAGGCGGGCAGGAGTGGCGGGGCTGTCAGATCTGATCGTCAGTCGCTACGCCGCTCATTTTCGTAGGTGCACGTGAAGGTTGACCTTCTTGGTGATCCAGCACATAATGCACAGCTGTCGGCCCGATCGCTGCCGACAGGCGTGGAGATGCAAAGGAGTGAAGCGAATGTGGAAAAAAAGCGACAACCCAGAGGGAGCCACGCAGCCTGAGTTAACCTCGGAGGAGAAACCGGACTTGGCTGCGCTCGGCGACGCGCTCGTTCAGTCTTTAATGAACGACGAGTTCAAGAAGGGGAATTTGGCAGTTGTTCCCCAGCGGGTTCTCTCCGAAGATCAGAGTTCGCCATCGCCGTCCGCGAGCATGAAGGCGTACACAGGCGCGGTGGACGAGTTCACCAAGAGCGCCACCTCGTTCATTCAACAACTTCCGCTTCTTGCTACAGCTCGCGCCGCGTATGAAGAAGCCATGAGGGCCAGCGGAGAAATCCGCAAGATCCTGGATGCCGAGGAGCAGAATCTCCGAACTCTCATGACCCAGCTGGAACGAGGGCTCAGCGTTCACGATGCTAAACCGGCTCCCGATAAGAAAAGCCCGGAACCGGCGAAAGTCGAAAGGATGGGAGGGAGCGACGAGCGCGCGCGTGGTGCGATTCAGTGGCCATAGAAAGTCGTAGGCACGCCCGGCATGGGGGCAGGAACCTACTTAAAACGAAAGCCCCGAAACTCTCTCGAGTCGCGGGACGCTTCATTGAACAGCCCTCCCCCAAGTGCTGCTCAATTCCAACGTAATCCCGTTAGCAAACTTCGTGAATAGCTCCCGCGTGCTACATGGCGGCACGTACGCTCAAAACCTCTCAATGAGCTAGCTCGCCAAACATAGTCAGATACCCGCATACCACGCGTAGCCACCATCGGAGTTAGCCCCGCCCAGACCCTTGCCGAAGGGTTTGAGGTTGTCCGTCAGAGTCAGACGATTGATGTATTTCACGCTCTTATAGCCGAGCTGCCGGGGGACTCGCAGGCGGACGGGGCCTCCGAACGGGACGGGAAGTTCGTTTCCATTCATGCGGTGGGCGAGAAGCGTTTGGGGGTGCAACGCGTCCGCCATGTCGATACTCTCCCACCAGTCGGGTTGAATCGAGCGGTATACAACGTAACGCACCTGGGGCAGCGCGCCAACACGGTCCAGGATGTAAGAAAGCGGCACTCCGGTCCATTCGGCGATGTAAGTCCATCCTTCCTCACAGCCGGTCATGGTGATTTGGGCACTGGAGGGAAAACTCCTGATCTCTGCCAGCGAGAACGAAGACGATCGCGCCGCCATCCCGTCCACAGTCACCCGCCAGTCGACAAAACTGGCTGCCTGGAGCCGTTTGAATTCATCGCCCAATGGATCGACTTCATTGGCGAAGGGATTCTTCGAAATCTCGCTGCGGGAAAATTCACGGGCCACGGAACGGCGGGTCAAGAGTCGCTGCGCCGCGTAGGTCAGCGTTTCGCCCGGGCCGTAGAGTCCTCCCGCGTCCGGCGGGATGAGCCCATGATCCTGCGCGATTTTGGCAGCGACGGCAATGCCAGATGCACCAGCCGCCACAGCCAGCCCTGTGGTGATGAATTTGCGTCGAGAGGTATTGCTCATAGCTTCACTCCGTCGGTGGGTTAGAGCGGCCGGTGATCATGGCGCGCATACGATTTCGAAATCCCGCAACAAAGACCATCAGCACATGAATCAATAGGAATAGCACAAGGGATATCGTCACAAGGAAGTGCAGGCTGCGCGCCGTCTGCTGGCCTCCCAAGAGCCTAACGGCCAGGGGGAATTCCGAGGTGAAGCCGAACGACATCGCCAGCCCCGTCCAGATCATCAGCGGGAACAACACGAAGATCACAAGCAGATACGTGAGGCGCTGCAGCACGTTATAGGACCGCGCTTCTTCCTGGCCCGGCCGCTCAAAGCGCAAATGTCGAACCAGCGAACCGCCAAGCTCCTTGATGGAAAGGTCAGAAGCCGTGGGAAACAGATTGCGCCGGAAATGCCCTGCGAGGAAGCCGAACAGCACGTAAAACAAACCCGTCCCGACCGCAAACCATGCCGCCTGAAAATGGAGATACCGGCTCCAGCCGTTCTGATCAGGGAGCACGTATCCATAGCCGGTGGGGACTGTATTCCTGGAGGATGGCAAGTGCAGATTGAGCCACGGGCGCATGTTCACGTTGCCGGTCTCGCCCCAGTAAAACCGCGGATGCGAAAGCACGATCTCTCCTCCGCTGACCAGCAGCGCGAGAAACGCTACCGTGGTAGTCCAATGGGTCACGCGCACGAGCGCGGAGTGGCGCTTGCGGTGCGCGGCAGGCACTGCAGAACCAAGCTTGGCCGAAGAAGACAATGGATGCGCATCGCGCGCAGCGACCGGTAGACTCGCATTCATAAAGCGGGTCCCATCCCCGATGCTCTGGATTCTACAGCAAGTGCACAATTGGCGCCGTCGAGGAAGGCGCCAATCGCGCCTTCCACAGCCAGCAGGACGGAGAATCAATATCCACTCGTCTACCTATACCGGCCTAACCGAAGTAATGTCAACGCTATGACCAATCAGCACCTAAACGCCGTTGTGGTAATTGACGGGACGCCCCCGGGGCTGTCGACACCCGGAGACAACAAACCTGGCCGTAGTTGACGTTAAATCGCCTCGCTAAGAATGTCGGCGGTGTCAAGCTCTTGTCGAGCGTACTAGTCCCGGCACTCGGAAGAGTGCGCCATTTCGCTCTTGCTGAAAATGTGCCGATCCAACCAAAGGTCGCTCGCAATCCGTCTTCAGGTCAGGAACAGTTTTGGATAGAGTTACTGTAGCGCGCTCTTTCGGAATCACGCGCGTTTTCTTCCCCTGTCTGTGCCATGCCTCGTAAGAGGGCCTGGCTCTCTGCTCACTCTCTTGTCTATCACTTCTGACAGTTGCCTGCCACCGTGCCTCTCAACTCCAATGGCAGTTCGATCCAGGAGAAGAGTCCCATTATGGCCGTCCGACCGATGCTTTTGCCCATCACTGAACAGACCTCCTCGCCGAGGTACGGTATAGCCCGTTCCTCCCAAACGGAATACACTTGCGTCATCTGCGGCAAGCCTGTTGACGTCAACACCTCCGAAGACGATGTCGCCAGCAAAGCCATGCACGAGGGATGTTATGTTCTCAGGCAAATGCTGAAGCGGTCCACCACCCCGACCAACGCACGCGCCTAAATCACCGCTGGAGGCACGTAGCAGATTTTCCAGATGCAACGAACGAGCCTGGCTGGTTTCATAGATTCGCTGGAAAGTTGGACTAGGAAAACACAACTGCGGGCGACGCATGCCGCGATATGGTGAGCTGAAATGAAGAACTCAGTCCGACACATAATTACAAGCGGTTTCCTCCTAAGTTTGTTTTGGGCTGGCGTTGGCGTTCCGCAGGCCCAACAATCTGGCAACGCGACCGTGGAGCAGAGCCTTACATTTCAGCCGCAACTTGTGACGAAGACTGTAAGCGTCATCAATTCGCCGGCTCGTGGGTCGGTGGCAACGACACTTAAGGGGACGGAACTAGCGCCGAACGCCAGCGGGAAGGCTAAATTGAAAATGGGAGATGTGGAAGTCACGGTCGAAGCGCAAGCCAACGGATTGGGTGCACCGGGCGGTTTCGGAACCCAGTTTGAGACCTACGTGGTGTGGGCCATAACACCAGCAGGGAAGGCGTTTAAATTGGGAGCAATGGAAGCCAAAGGGAACCATTTCGAGTTGAATACGAAGTCCGCTGTGCGCAGCTTCGCGATCGTGGTGACTGCTGAGCCGTACCAGCAAGTGACGCGACCGGCAGATGCGATCGTGCTGGAGGTTCCCGCAGGGGGCCAGACGGTCGCCGCAAGCTGCCAGTTTCTTAAAGGCGGCTACGGACCGGTTGGATATCTATTTCAGCCGATCGATACAGGTGCCGGCTACCCTCCGCAAATTGTGCAAATGTACAATGCCCGCCGTATCGCAATGCTTGCGGGTGCCAAGGGGAACGACAATTTCAAAATAGGAGACGAGTGGTTTAACTCTGTCGTCGAATCCGCACAACACCAAAAGAAATTTACGGATGTAATACTGACGCAATCGGTCAGCGCGACCACATATTTCGAAGCGGCTCGCGCAAAGGTACTCGAACGTCAGATGCAATAGAGCAGTTGAACGGTTCCCGACCCGAAGTATCTGCGTCGCACGGTCTCAGGAATACCAACGCGGTTGTCACTGAGATTTTGGGGGAACTGATTGCTCCTCTTGTGTTGGGTTGAAGCCGGTCAGCATGCGCGACTTGGCGCGAAACATGTGATATCGCTCAAAAGCAACCTCGTTCAGCATCGTCGTATAGGGCCCATATGTTCTGAAGCTTTCATCCCATTCCGTTAGAACTGTCACGGATCTTCCTCTCGAAATGGAGACGCTCCTCACCGGGCAGATATAGGTTTTCCCTCCGATCTCGACCGGGCCATAAGTGATCATGATGTCGGACCGGACAAGCGGCGTGGTTGATTTCAGGTCTGCGACCAGTTCAAGGCGAAGGATGGCCCCGCTCAGCGGATCGATCGCGATCTCCCCGTGATACCCGGCGGTTTTCTCGAAGGCACTAGTTCCGGCGCCGTCTGGAAGACAGCAGCCGCCCACTCGATAACGCGATCTCTCCGCCGGAATCCGATAGACAAATACCGCATGAGACTCGTCCGCGCCCTGCTCCCAGCGATTCCAGGTCAAGCCGCTGGCAATTGCGTCGGTCACCGCACCGAGAAGAGGACCGAACACACCATAAGTGAGTAAATACCCATCTGCCGCTTTGCGCTTCTTGCCTCTCGCTCCGCTTGAATCGACGACTTCCTTGCCATTGCTATAGAGGACGGTTGCTGTGGAAGTAGCCGCCGCATGCAATGGCTGGTAGTCGACCGGGGTTCTGGCGTCAAAATATTGGGGAGTTTCCTCATAGCGAACCGTAGTCCGCATCGCGTAGAAGTTCGGTAACTTGGGAATCGTGTTGTTCAGGTAGTCGACGGCCAGCGAGATCACGCTTCGCTGCGCACCCGCATCGGGTGGGGCATCAGCAGGAACCTCCGCCGGTGGAGGCTCCAGAAACGCCGACGCATCGGCCAGAGCATCCAGAGACTGCCGGGCCCTTTTGCCGTGCAAGCTCGCTGTCCATGACGAGAGTTTTGCTTCGCTCAGCCGCTCGGTTAGTTCCACATCGGAGAGTCGCCGCGCCACTTCTGCATCCGACTCACCCCGGGCCGACGCCAACACCTGCTGCAACTGCGCAACCGTCACGGGTCTGCCCGCAAGGCTTGGTTGATCGGAATAATAGGGTTGATCGTAATACCCAGTGTTGGTGCGGGCCGTCAAGCCCGGCGCGCCGACTTGCACCTTGAGGCTGTGATACTCGCTAGGATGATTCGCACGGGAAGGGTCGAACGACAGCGTATAGAAGGTGCTGGCCTCCTGAACGCAGCTGTCGATCTGGCTGACCAAGTCATTACCCGGGCCAAGCACACGCCCACCGCTGTGGACGGCTAGTACCCTTCGATCCAGATTCTTGAGGCTTGCCTGCTCGACCGATTGCACTCCATCTAGGAAATCCAGATAAGTGAGCGAAGAGAGCCGGATCGGAATGTGTTCCCCCACCGAAAAGCTGAAAAGAGAAATGCGAGCCTCCCGCAGCAGCGTGGAGAACCAATAAATCGTATCGAAGGTCACTTGCTTAGCTCGTGTGCTTTCCCTACGTTCTAAGCTTTCATAGTCCGGTAAGCTTTCCCAGTCCGTTCCGCTCCCAATAGCCCAGCCGGGTCCGACCCAGATCAGCAGCTTTCTGCCAGGCTTTCGCCTCGCAGATGTCGCAATGTAGCCGAGTGCCTTTAGCGCTGCCAAGCCGGCTGGATCTGTAGGGGCTGACGAGTCGGCATACACCCCAGTCCCGTTTCCCAAAAGGCGGCGGGGGTTGATAAACACAAGCTTGTCGTGAGCGATCTCCGCGGCTAAGGCATTCCCGTCGCCGGAGGGCTGGGCAAGGTGCCACAGGCCCGCATCGGAAAGCCCGAAAATCGATATGGGCTGAGCTAAATGCCCGCTGCGCTGCCGCAGGAACTTCTCGACTTCCTCCCGCTCTTCAGCAGCCAGGTTAAACGGCATCTTGATCGTATCGACGACCAGAATTACTTCAACCGGAGGATCGGGCTTGACAGAGACCCCATCAAACGAGCGAAAGGAAAGAATTTTCTGCGGCTGGTGATTGTCCAGCAAAGTAAAGTCCTTGGGTCCGAGGCCAGGTATTGTCTTCCCTGAATTGTCGGTCACCACGACATCGAGGCTGATGAGGCCCTGCGCCGCGTCCGACGCGAGCAAGGTAGGTTGTGTGGGTCCTTGGCCCTGAAGCGCAAGCGCTTCTCCAGACTGCGCCGGGGGGCCCAACCCAGACTTTGCCCAAAGAGACGCCGCCAGGCAGAGGACCAATGCTGGCAAGAAGAGAATTGGATCGGACCGGCGCGATGATCCGTGCTTGAACCGCATCATTTGCAGAACTGAAGTCATTGCCGTTTCCTCTGACACTCGGATTCTAGTCACAGTTCGGCGGAATTGGCCTTCAATTCTCTGGTGGTCCGTCGTGCCGGTTGACGGCGTTGAGGGAATTCGAGTCTGGCGTCGCCGTGCCAGTTGATGAAAAATCGCGTGGCTGTTGAAAAACTCACTCGCCGGAAAATCGTCCAAAAACGAAGCCCTACAAACGACGATTTCCGTTGTGCCAGACATTGCTATCGCCCAAATTTCGACTGTTTTGACAAAACAGGAGTTTTTCAACAGCCACTCGCCATTACACTCAAAAGCCCCCTCAATAAGCGGAATGGTCTGCTACGACAGTTGGATTGAAGCGAGAGCTCTCGGAACAGCCAAAGACGCTGGTCTTCGTGCTTGCAAACGACGGAAACGTTTATTTGAATGGCGAGCGGGTTGACATAATCGTGGACCTTGGTCGAAGCGCATAATCGCTGGCTCAGGTTAGCTACTTCTTCGCTGAGTCTTGCAGGAGCTGGATGAGGTAGTTTTCCCAGACGGCTGCATGGGTGTGAGTGCCGTGGCCGTAGGTCTCCATCGAAGCTGGAACCAAGATGAAGCGGGCGTGCGGCATTCGGGTGACGAGCTTCTGGGCGATGTTCAAGTCCGGGGGGTTGATGAAGTCATCGGCGGAGTTGATCCAGAGTACTGGAGCGGCGATGGAGCTGAGATTGGGCTCAGGGTTATAGTCGCGGGACGCGCTGACGTAGTAGAGGAAGTCGTTGGCGTCGGTTTCGGCGACGATGGCATTGACGGTGCGGTTGACGTAGTCCTCGGCCTGCTGGCGCGTCGGGAAGTTTTTCTGCATCTGCTGCGGCGCGGAGCCGGCTATGACTAGGAAGGCGGCGGCGCCGCGGAGTCCTTCGATGGGCTCATGAGTATAGTTGCCGCTATCCCAGGCGGGATCCTCGCGAATTGACTGCATGGCCATGTAGCGCCACATCCGGTTGCGGCCGGCGATCTCGATGGGCAGGCAGGCGAAGGGCGCCAGCGCGTCGGAGAAGTGCGGATAGGTCTCGCCCCAGACGAAGGACTGCATGCAGCCCATCGAAGTGCCGAGAATGAGGCGGAGATGGTCGACGTGCAAACCGTCGACGAGCATCTCGTGCTGCGAGCGGACCATGTCGTCGTAGGTGTAGCGGGGGAACTTCATGCTGAGGCCGTCGGACGGCTTGCTGGACTCGCCGTGGCCGATGTCATCGGGGAGGATGAGGAAGAATCTGGTGATGTCGAGCGGTTGGCCGGGGCCAAAGAGGACGTCGGAGAAGACGGGGTTGAGCAGCGAGTGGGCGCTACCACCCGTGCCGTGCAGCAGCAGGACGGCATTGTCGGCGTGGCCCTCGGGGTCGCGGTGCAACGTCCCGAGCGTGAGGTAGTGGAGGTGCAGATCGGGGAGCGTCTCGCCGGTGCCGAAGCGGAAGTTTTGGATGTCGAAGCTTCCGTCTCTGATGGGCCAGTGAGTCGGGGCGTACTGCGGCTTCGGGGCCTGCGCGGCAGCGGCGAGGGCGAAGACAAAGAGGAGAGAGCAAGCACGTTGCAGCACGAAATCCTCCTGAGCGTTTGAACTACTCTTGGAACCCCCAACGAGCTACCAGAGGTCGATCAAGCCGACCGGAGTTTTTGGTCAACTTCAGGTCAAGGACAACTGAGTTGTGCGACGCCCGAAATCAGGACTGGTGTACAGCTCGTGCCACTGCACGGTCGCGACGCGCTGACCTTTACGATGACCACTCTCGATGCGCCTGGATTGCATTGCGCCAACCCGCGGGGCTAACCGTTGCAATAGTGGGATCTGATAACGACCATCCTGACTGGGTTGGGAGGGAGAAGGGGGTTTGTTGTAGGCACCCATAGCGGTGAATTGCACCTGGCCGCTAGGAAAAGTGTGTGCCTCCGCGCTGGCTGGAGTTACCGAGATGGATTGCCGAAGACGGGGGCTTCCGGTACCACGCCCGCTAGTTGCGAGTTCGATAGCAGCGAGAAGGAGCGTACTGAGGAGCAATACCTTGAATCGAGCCACAGCACCTCCTGATCCTGCGTAACAATTCTCTTGAACTCGGACTCACAAAGGAAGTACAGCTTGAGTGCCGACAAAAGGTTGTGTCCAACATTGACTGTGGCGGACTAGTCCACAAACAAACAATGGATCACATTTTAGCCAAATTTTCAGGTCCAGTTGTTGAAAAATCTCCATACGGCCCTTTACCACTGCAGTGCTAATCTTCTTCTATTGCGGGGTTCCTCTATCTCTAGCGCTGCAAAGCGGGTCGATAACTTGGGAGCCTACGGCATCCCGTCGGAGACCGGCCTTCCCACCCATCTGATTGCAACATTCGTGATCTTGGCTGCACAATCTTAGCCAAGCCACTCCGCTGAGAACGCCATTTGAGTCTGCTGCGCCGGCAACTGGGGAGTCGTGGTATGGGATTCAGCGATCCAGAAATTCAAAAGAAAGTGTTTGGACCACGATGGCAACACGAAGTTGAAAAGCAAAGCTGGCCATTATGGAAACGACTCATCCATCGTTTCCAAAGCTGTCCCGTGTGCAGACCGAAAATTCCAGGCCGAAAATGACGATGAGCGTTAAGGCGGGGGTTGCAAAAGCTATCGCCCGCAAGCTGGGCGGTCTCCCCAAACATTAGGGATTTCCCCAGTTGTGCAGCTACTGAGTTCAATCGTAACTTTGTGTCACGGGCCCACGACCGAGGTGTCGTCATGGCAAATACGATACAGCGCAAGGAAATCGGTAGTGAAGGCATTCACGTTCGCGACTGCTACGTCTGGACGGAGATCTATTACCTGGATTCGTCGTCAGACTATCGCGAGTATCTACCGCAAGACCAGCACGGGAGTCCCGGCGGTCACAGCTTCGAAATGTTGGACTCTCCTCGAGAATCCTTGAGACCTGCCAGAGATCTTTCGGCCTCGCTGGCAACTGTTCTTTTCTTGCTCGCAGGGCTGATCGGATGCCTGCTTTTTTACCCGGTTCTGCGGTAGAAGTGTTCGCCCGCGGGGGGTTGACTTCTCTTTTGAGTCCGACAATCGTATGCTACTGCGCCGCAAAAAGAAGCCTGATGACGACGAGCAGCCTGTTCCACGTGCGTGGAGTTGGCAGACCACGGAACGTGCAGAGGTCGGTCGACCAAAAACCGGGACAGGATCATTCGCGGAGTTTTCAAAGCCAACAGCAAGAATGGTCGAACTCTCGCTACAAGCAGCTCAGCGCCAGCGCACTTTTCGAGGCCGGGTTCCGGACAAACTGACTGCAGTCCCATCGCCTTTGGTTTGGCCTTCCCCCGATGTTCAGAGTACCCCGGAAGGACTCGCCGAAAGCGCCGGAGGTGCGGAAACGGGGCCTGCCGCTATGCCACAGGCCCGGCCGCAGGCGCATGGAACATCTGGCGGATTGAGAATCGCAAACTTCGCAGTTTTGTATTCGCGGGCAACGATCATCATCCGGGAGATGACAAGATACTGGAATGAAGTTCCTCGTGCATGGGGCTCTCGGCTCGCAAGACTACGACTCACTGGTTCCGCCGTGGTTGACAATCTGCGTGCCTGTTGGAAGTCAGTGCAGAAAGATCGTAGGCTCGCGACATTTCGAGCACGCACTCGCCATCTAACAATCGCGGTGCAGCACACCGAACTCATCCGGCAACGCACCGCGCTATTGGTCGGAAGCTGGAGGAGGTGGGTGACCAGAGCCCAGTTTCTAGCGGAGCGACTCTCAGCGAGATTGAGAATTCTTACGAACTCACAACCTTTGCGGCGTTTGAGCTATGGATGGCGGAAGAGTCTCCGGTTCCCATTTGCCAAGCCGTATCGGTGTCGAGACTGCGGCAAAGGGATCGGTTTCCGCGCGCGCCCGCGCACACTGATGGAGCGCTACATCCTTCCGTTGACCTTAATGCAGCCGGTGCGCTGTGCTGAGTGTTCCCGGCGGGACTATCGGCCGATCTTCACACCTGTGAGCGAGCGCTCACATCATCGAGATGAGAGTAAGGACCCTATCCGTCGGGACGCTGCCTAGGAACCCACAATGGGTCGGGACGGAATTCATGGCGGTACCGAAACCGAGCGAGAGAGTCGATGATGTCCTCTTGCGAATACGGGCAAAATACGATGCCCACGAGTGCTCGTAATCCATCGCGAAAAGGTCGGTTAGCTGTTGAACATTCCTTTGCCTATGCGGCATGCACTGGGGGGCACGCCTCTTGATTTCCCGGCAGCGCGATACTCCTATTGCGAACTCCAGGTCATCTCGACGCGTACCGGAATCTCGTTTTTTACTGGCAGAGTAAGGAGCGAGGGTGGATCAATCTTGAAGTCGGCGAGCGTGGCGGGAATCGTTCCGGTGATGCGGGTTTCGTCCCCCTGCTTCACGATTTCGAAAGCGATCTGTTGGTAGTGGGCGGTCTGGCCCGCGAACTGAACTTCAAGATCGGCTTTGATCGTGGCCGACACGGAGGCAGACTCGGTCAATTTTGTGCGGACAGTGACAATGGGGAATTCTGCGCCACGGGTGACCTGGATCATGTGGAGGTCGCGGTTGCTGTCGCCGGAATCGAAGGTCTTGACCGGGACGGCGATCAGGAAGTCGCATTGTCCTTCGTGGCAGATGCCTTTCCCGCGCGCGGCGTGGCTTACGCCGTCGGTCTGGTGGAGAGGGTGAGAGACGTGGTAGGTCAGTGTGCTGTGCTTCAGGACCCACTGGTGGTCGGCAGCGAAGAGGGTGGTCAGTGGGAGCAGGAGAAAGAACGGCAGGAGTTTTTTGTTCATAGTTTCTCGCAGCGGAACGCGCGCGCCGCACCTCGGAGGCTAAAGCCTCGATTCATAACACGCACTCTTCGCAGCGCTGCAAGCGCTGCGCCACTCAAAGGCGATATTCTCCACCCACGTCGCCTAGAATTTTAACGACACCGACAGCAGGGCGGCTCCGAAGGCTCCGGCGGTGACGATGGCGACTGGGCCGTGGGCGGAGGCGATGCCGTGTACTTTCTCTCCGTTGCTTTTCTGGCTGTAAGCCATCGCGCCCAGAATCGGGGTCAGGATCATGCCGGGGCCGTGCACCCAGGCAAGGGCTTTGTGCAACTTGATTGGGCCTTTGGTTTCGGTGCCTGCGATTCTCGGAGCCCGAATGGCGTAGTAAGCGGTAATGCCATAGAGGTCACCGGTAACCGCTCCCAGCACGAGATGCACATTGCGGTCGGTCGAGCTCGTGCTCTTGCCTCCGGCGTTGACTGAAGTGATCAAAGTGGCCAGCAGAGGGACGGTGGTGATGAGTCCGAAGCGCTGGTGCATCTTCAGCATGTGGGTACGCCTGTCGAGCCGGGCCTGCTGGGCGGCGTTGCTTTGGGTCTCGGTTTTGGAGAAGCCCAGGTCTTCGAGCGAGGGCTCGGTCTTGTTGGGGACTGGCGCGTTCGGGAGATTTTCGGCGGGCGCGACTGACACGGAGGTTAGCGTCACACTGAGCGTGTGTGGGCTTCCGGCCGTCATGGTGACTTTGGCAACAGCTGTGCCGATTCCTTCCGCTGAAGCGGAGACTTCATAATCGCCCGCGGCAAGGTTGGGAACTGTGAAGAGGCCCGCGGAATCGGCCCGCGTCTCGGTCAATTGTCCCGACGCGGTATTCTTCACAGTCACTTTCGCATTGGGGACGGGTTTGCCGGAGGAGTCCGTGATCGATCCGGAGAGCGTGGATGGGGTATCTTGTGCGGGGAGTGGATTGGCGGTTAATACAAAAATCAGTACGACTCCAAAGAAGAAATTCGTCGTTTTCGGATTCATTGGACGGTTTTCCTTTTGCAGCAACGAGACTGATAGAGAACTTTATGTCTCAAAGATGCTACTGTCAAAGCCAAAGATCTCTCGACGTTTGATCTAAGGGTGCCACTCGGGTCCGGTGCTGATCGCCACTGAAAGTTGGGTCACCGGGCTTACGTCGGCAAGACTGGCAAGTCACTGAAAGCCTTGGAGTTGCTCTCATCGGTAAATGACAGCTGGCGAAAAATCCCGATATCGCCCCGTTCTGCCTCACTGAGAATCGTCATAGTCGTGGTGACATCAATCCCGTCCATTTGGGTCAGATCGGTCCCGGTCACGCGAAATAGTTCTGCGCGCAGATCGAACTGTGGCGCGTTTCCCTTCTTTTTCTTCCGGCAGACTGGCTCCGTGGCTTCGGTCCTCGAGTTGTTGGACCTACTGCTGTAGCCGCTGGTCGCATTCGGCCCATCTGCTTCTGGCAGAACTCGTAGCCATCCTGCTCCTGCTGCACTGACTTTTGTTCACGCTTACCAATACTTCATCCCGACCAGCAACGCGACATCGAGAACAGAGAACAGTACGACGAACAACAGAACGCCACTCGGACCATGGATGTTGCTCTTTAGAAATATTGCAAGCAGGAAGCTTCCGATGCCGATTGCAGCGCCAACCCCAATCGGCCAACGAATAGAGGTCCTTCGAGCCCAAATCAATGAGCCCACCAAGGCCGTTAGGAAGCAACTCCCATCGCCGTATTGGGGAATTCTCTACCTTCTCTTTACTCCAATCTTGCGATTGATGTCCGTCGAAAATTCGATGAAGATATTCAGCAGCACGCCATAGCCCGCCTGCCCCAGCATAGCGCGCCCACCTTCCGCAAACGCGTTGCGCGGTTGCGGCTTCCACGCCGTCGAAATCAATCCTCCGCCAAATGACCCTGCGTACAACCCCCATTGCGGACGCAACTCCTGCTCCGTCTGGTTGTAAGTAAGAAAGTTCCGCAGGATAGCATGCCGTGTCCTCGCCCAGAAACCGCTGCACTGGCACTGGTCGTACCGCGGTTCGTATTTCAGCTTCGCATTTGCCAGTGCCGCCAGGCTGTTGGCCGCAATGAACTGTCCTTCCCGCGATGCGAACCGCTCCACATATCCATCCCAACCGTCATCCCATTGCGACGGCACGCCCCGGGCCTGGTCGATCCCCGCCGCAAAAATGCGCTTCATGTATGCTCCCGGAGTCGTGAGAGTCTGTTGCAAATAGATTTCCCGCCGCTGCTCGACATTCATCGGAACCAGCGCCCGGCCTTTTTCCACGAATGCGCCGGTGAGCCAGCCGCTCTCCCAATCCCGCGCTTTGAGCAGCGCCGCTGTTCCCGCATTCTTCGTAGCCGCCACGGCCTGCTTCGTCACTTGCTTGGTTTTGTCTGCGGCGGCCTGTGCGGGATTCGAACTCTCCTCTTGCTTTTCCTGCTGAATACTCGGAACCGTCTGCGAGTTTCCCTGTTGCGCAACTGGTTGGGGCTTGGGTTCGTCCTGAGCCAGCGCCGTCCCGCCGAGGATTGCGCCGCAAATCATCACCAGCGCGCTTAAGTAAAATCCGCTCCATCCGAAACGCACGGTCCTACACTCTTACCCCTCCCCGAACTTCGCCAGCCCCCAATGCGGGTGGCCTGCCAAACTTCGCCCACCCCTTTGCCCGCTTCCCTGCAACCAGCTAAATACCATTCGATGCACTCTCTCTACAACCGTGTTGCCGGACAAAGCGTCGAGCGCTTTGCTCTGCGCCATCACGCTTACGCCCGTTCACCACGTCGCTGCTCGCCGAGTTCATCCATTTACCGCATCGCACTGCTGACCTACTGGTTCAACATTCTACTGCTTGGCCTGATGCTCTTCTGGACTTGGAGCTACGCCACCCGCGCACGGCTGCTCGCGGATGATGTTCCCGCGGAGATTCATCCCGCGATCATCCCCCGCATCGTGATCGCCCAATCACTCTACGCCGCTGGCGCCGCATTCTGCTTTCTCAACACCTACTACAGCATCGCCGCCATTGTCCTGGTGCAAGTGAACTACGCCATCGCCCCAAGATTCTGCTGGGGACTCTTCTCGCCCAAGGCCGAGAGCAGCACGACTCACATCGCGCCATAACAGGCATTCACGATGGGGCATTGTTTTCAGGTGGCGCAGCGCTTTGAGCGCTGCGATTAAGCCTTTTCTTTCTGGTCGAGGCGTAGCTCCTGATGTGGAAGAGCTACGCTTCAGAGCTGCGAAAAGCGAACACAAACGACGGGGCCTTAGAGTGTGCGTGAGAACTGCTCTTCCGCCCCTCCGGGGCTGGATCATTTCCCACTCGTACCCACGGCTTTGGCCGTGGGCTGTATTCTTGCGCCGCTTCGCGGCTGAAGATCGCCGGTGTTGTACCACTCCGAATCTACAAAACGAATTCTCACGCATACTCTTTAGCCCCGGTGTTCGCCCGCGAGAACCGAGGAGGAGCACGACTTCAGTCGTGCCATAAAAGCACCGCACGCCGTGGACTTTCGCCCCGGTGGTATGCTTCCGCCATCGAGCAGGGAGTCCCCGCGGGTATACCCTGCTTCTAGTCCGCGATCATGAGCGTCCGCTGCATTCTCTCGATTGCTCTCCTCGCATGGGTCGCAATCTCACTGCCCGCGCAAGAACCGCAGAAACCCATCGCCGAGAAACCTACGGTTCAAAAACGCGCCGAAGTACTCCTCAACCGAGCGCGCCAGCTTTCCGATATCCGCGCGAAAGACGCCCCTGCCTTCCGCCTGAAGGCCATGTTCTCGTTTACCGGAGACAATCTCGATCCCGTCGAGGGAACCTACACCGAAACCTGGGTTTCCGACACGCAATGGCGACGTGAAACGGTCATCGGAAATTTGCACCAGATCGATGTTGCCGGACCCGGCAAGCATTGGCTCGTCTATCCCGACGGCTTTGCCGACCAGGCTAGTATGCTTCCAAGCCTGATGGGCTACCTGCCGCCCGCTTCCTTCAAGCTGGAATTTGCCTTCATCCGGGAGCGCATTGCCGGTGACGTCGTTGCCGAGTGTGGGTTCAGCCAGCCTGTCATCCAAAACCTGCAAGTCATATTGTGCTTCGAAGAGAAAAGCGGAGTCCTGGTGGAAAGAGTCGATCCCGAAAAACGTCCCCCGGAACATCGTAAATTCTGCCTGCCAATACGGCAGCTTTCGCAAGTTCGGCGCCTACACCTTCCCGCGTGAAGCCATGTGCTTTAAAGATCGCCACAAGAAGATCAGTGCCAGCGTCGCCGAACTCTCCCTCGAGCCTCCCTTGGACCCCTCTTTATTCGACCCACCAGCGCGCGCCATTGAAGTGGGCCAATGCTCTGGAAAGCGCGAGCCTCCCTCGCTCCCTCTCTATCGATGGATGAACTCATCTTGCCAGGGCTGGACCCAGAACGCATCGCCTTGCTTAGGATCTGGTTCGTAGTAGACGCCAAGGGAAAAGCGCACGAAATAAGAGTCTTGCACTCGGCGTCGAAAGTTGCGAACGCAAAGACTCTTGAGAACATTCTCCTTTGGCGATTCAAACCCGGCACGTGTGACGGCAAGCCCAGGCCGATGGTCATGACCATGGAGATTCCCTCCACACCGCGCTAGCCCGTAACCGCCCCCGTCCCCGAGGAGTACCATGTGCGTGGCCTCCTATCCATGACCCTTCGCGCCACTGTTCTCCCGATCGTGCTTGTCGGATTATTCGCAATCACCATGTTCCCGCAGGAATCTCCAAAGCCGGTCGTCGAGAAATCAGACACCCAGATACGCGCCGAAGCACTCCTGACGAAGGCGCGCCACCTCTCCGACATCCGCGCGAAAGGCGCGCCCGCCTTCCGCCTCAAGGCCGCGTTCACTTTTGTTGGAAAGGATCTCGAAAACGCCCAAGGCACCTACACCGAAGTCTGGGTCTCGGATTCGCAGTGGCGCCGCGAGACCGTCGTAAAGGATTCGCGCCGCCTCGAAGTCGGCACTTCAAACAGGATTTGGACTCTCGACAGCGCCACCGACTTTTCAGAACCAGCCACCCGTCTGCCTAGCGTGATGAACATGTTCCAGTCCGCGTCCAGTTCGCTCGAGTTCGAGTCCGTCGCCGACAACCCGGACCAGAAGCCTGCGGAACAGTGTGCGACCACGAAGCGTGGTTCTCAACAGGAGCAATACAAATTCTGCTTCGATCAGAAAAGCGGAGCATTGCTCGCGACGCTCTCACCCGACATCCGCCCCAAAAACATGACCGACTACTCCTGCTTCTACGGCATCTTTCGCAAGTTTGGCGATTCATGGTTTCCGCGCGAAATGGCCTGCCTCGAAGACAAACACCGCCAACTCGAAGCCAAAGTCGAGGAACTCTCCGCCGAGCCATCCCCCGATCTCTCCCTGTTCAAACCGCCTCCGGGAGCGATCGAACGTGGCCGGTGCTCGGGAGTGTCTGCGCATCCTGTGAGGACCCTCAGCCCCGAACCGGGCTTTCCTACGGGATCTGAGGGCAAAGACTCTTCCGTACTCTTGTCGTTGATTGTTGATACTCAAGGCAAGCCGCAAGACCTGAAGGTGAATCAATCCGGAGGGAAGCTCTTCGACAACGAGGCTCTAGCTACAGTGCAGAAGTGGCGATTCATACCTGCCACCTGCGACGGAGAACCCATGCCCGTCGAGATCCGCGTGCAAATGAACTTCTCGCATCAGGGCATGATGGTAATGCCGCACCACTAGCCAATCAGCCAAAGCACTGAGTACCGATTACCGATACTGCCTAGCCTCGCTCGAACGCGTGCTTCCTCTCCAACTCTTGCATCGCCTGCTGCCGCGCGTTCTCGAATCGCTCCGCCTGCCCCAGGAGGCCCGCGGTCGCCTCGGCGAACTCGCCCTCGATCCGCAACAGACCCTGAGCCGCAACCAGCCGCGCCGCAATCTCGATCAAGTGCGCCGGTGTCGTCTGCAGATACTGCGCTTCTGTCGGATCGCCAATCCAAACCCGCTTTTCCGCACCAAGCTTGGTCTGCCAGTACACCTTGCGCTCAATGAACTCCGCCATCGCGTCGTCCGTGGCTTTACCAAACACCCACTGCTGCCGCTTGAAGTCGTAGTGCCGGCTCGAAAACGGTACCGGCAACAACTTCCCTGACTTCACAAACTCGATCTGCCGCCGGTCGACTTCCTTTCGCAGAGCGTTAATCACAGGAGCTTCCGCATCCTTCGGATCCAGCGACGGCATCACGTCGCGCACCGTCTGCGAAAGATTCACCGCCACCGGCGCGTGCAAGCCTTCAGACCCCTCCAGCCGGATATCCCCATGCAGCACGAAGAAATCCGCGCCCGAGGTCGACTGATGAAACGGCCACTCCAGCTGGAGCGTCAGCGGCAGCCCTTTCAGCGTGACCCAGATTTTCTTCCCCGGCGCACCCGCATCATTCGTGGTCAAGTGATTCTCCTACACCATAGTGATAAGTCCCTATTCTGTTCCCCAGCGCAAAGCCTCCGCGTCGTCTGTGGTTGAAGTTCTTCGGAGAATTCGTACGCGGGAAGATCCATCCGCAATCTCAAACCCACAATCTGAATTTTACTGGCTAAGTCTGCTTCCCATCCAGCGTGGATCGCACCTTCAACGCCAGGTCGATCCTGCTGAAGGGTTTTTGCAGCAGATTGACCCCGGGTTCCAGAACTTTATGCTGCACCACCATATCGTCGGTGTACCCAGTCATGTACACAATCCTGGTTTGTGGACGCTTGCTCAAAATATTCTCCGCCAACTGCGCCCCGCTCATGCCCGGCATGATCACATCAGTGAGCAGCAGATCGATCGACCCCTTAAAGCTTTCTGCCATCTGAATCGCCTGCTCTGCGCTTTCCGCTTCCAGCACTTTGTACCCGTAGCCCTCCAGGAAAATGCGCGCCAAGTCCCGCAGATCGGGTTCATCCTCTGCGATCAGAATGGTCTCGCTCCCTCCCGCCACCATTTCTGCCCCAATCGTCGCCTGCGGTTTGCGCGTGCCGCCCTCTGTCGCCGGCAAATAGATCCGGAACGTGCTCCCGCGTCCCACTTCACTCTCGACCTGGATGCTCCCCCCGCTTTGCTTCACGATTCCGTAGACGGTCGCCAATCCGAGCCCGGTGCCTTTGCCCATCGGCTTCGTCGTAAAAAATGGTTCGAACACATGCGAGAGCGTCGCCGCATCCATCCCGTGACCTGTATCGGTGACCTTCAACATCGCGTATCGCCCCAGCGGGAGGTCAAGGGTGCGCGCCAACTCCACCCCCGCCTCCACGTTCGACGTCTCCATCGCGAGTTTCCCACCGTGCGGCATCGCATCCCGCGCGTTGACTGCCAGGTTCATCAGCACTTGTTCCACCTGTCCCGGATCTGCCTTCACCGATGCCAGCGACGGATGCAGGCTTGCGACTAGTTCAATGTCCTCGCCAATGACCCGAGACAACATTTTCTGCACGTCGGCCACGGCTTCATTCAAGTCCAGAACCTTCGGCTGCAATACCTGCTTCCGGCTGAAGGCAAGCAGTTGTTGTGTCAGCGACGCCGCGCGGTCCGCCGCCCGCCGAATCTGTTCCAGCCCGTTGCGCGCTCGCTCGTCCTCTCCCACCGCGCCTAGCAACAATTCGCCGTGCCCCATGATGATGCTCAAAATATTGTTGAAGTCATGCGCCACTCCGCCCGCCAGCCGTCCGATGGCCTCCAGTTGCTGCGCGTTCCTGAGCTGTTCTTCCAGGTGCATCCGCACGGTTACGTCCCGTTGAATGCCCCACGTCCGCATCAGGCAGCCCTTCTCGACGATTCCTACCATGGTGTTGCGGAAAATCTTGGTGCGTCCCTGCATATCCCGCTCATGCGACTCCCAGTCCGTGATCCGGTATCCCGATCGCAGGAACGTCTCCATGAACTCCTTCGTCACCGGATCATCCGCAATCAACATTTCCGACAGCCGCTTGCCGATAATATCCTCAGCCTTGTTGAGCCCGTACATTCTCGCCATGGCATCGTTGCACTCGGCAATGTACCCGCTCGCCAGGCTGAGCGCGATCTGCTCTTCCACCGTCGCGTCCACCGGAACCGGCGGATCATGTTCCGTGCGGTAGATGCCCTCCGACGTCTGCGCCACAAACACCCGGTAGCGCTCTTCGCTTTCGCGACGCGCTTCCTCCGCTTGATGCCGCGCCTCTTCTGCCTTCAGTCGTTCCGTAATGTCCCGCTGGATTCCCCAGGTCCGCAACAGCTTCCTGTTCTCCACAATGCCGAACATGCTGTTCAGGAATATTTTCGGATTGCCGTTCACGTCCTGCTCGTGCGATTCCCGCTCCAGCACCCGAAATCCATTCCGCACATACTCGCGGGTCAATTCAATGTTGCGCGGATCATCCACCACCAGCAAATCCGCCAGCCGCTTTCCCAGAAAATCCTCTGGAACTTCGAGCCCGTACATCTGCGCCATCGCCTGGTTGCACTCCGCCATGTAGGAATCATGAAGAATATGGTGAATCAATTCTTCTTCCGGGAGGTCAATCGCCACCGGCGCATCCAGGTCTTGCCGGAAAATTCCTTCCGAGCTTTGCGCCACGAACATGCGGTAGTTTTCTTCGCTCCGCCGCAGCGCGTCGTCGGCGCGTTTCCGCTCCGTAATGTCGATCAACATGCCGCGCGTCAGCCGCTTCCCGGTTTGCGGGTCGCGGACAATCACCGCCTCGTCGCGCAGCCACACTTCCCTTCCATCCTGCCTACGCATCCGGTATTCGACTTGAAACGGAGGCCCTTCTTCCCACGTGTCTTCCAGGAGCGCAGTCGGATGGTCGTTCGGATTCAAGTGACTCCACCAAAAATGGGGATCCTCCAGGCAATCCTCAGGACGGTACCCGAGAATCGTCCTCACCTGCGGACTCAGATACAGAAACCGCCCTTGCACTCCTGCCTCGGCCACGTACGAGATCGCGGGAACCTGCTCCACCAGTTGCCGGTATTTTGCTTCCGCCTCCCGCAGAGCGGCCGTCGCCCGCCGGGTCTCCTCCTGCGAACGCATCGCCGTAATGCCATAGGCCAGGTTGTTCGCCATCTCGGTGAGCAGTTCGACCTCCGAACTCTCAAACGATCCCGCCTGTTCCGAGTAGATGGCCAGCGCACCGAACGCCGAGCCCGCAACTCGCAGGGGCAGGGCAATCACGGCGGCGAATCCTCTCTCCAATGCTGCTTCCCGCCACGGACTAAACATCGGGTCTCTCGCTGTATCGGGGACAACGCAAATCCGATTCTCACGGATCGCCGTTCCTGCCGGACCTCGCCCGGCCGGCGTATCCGACCACTTCAGCGCGATCTGGTCCAGGTATCCGCTGCCATGTCCTGCGTGCGCCATCGGGCGGACAGTTTTTTCTTCATCCTGCTCCGCATAGGCAATCCCCGCCATCCGGTATCCACCCAGCCGCACGATGATGTCGCAGATCTCGTTCAGCAATTCCCGCTCGCTGCCCGCTTGCGCCAGCGCCTGGTTACACGCACTCAATGCGTGCAGTGAACGGTTCAGCCGCCGCAGTTCTTTATTGAGGGCGCCCTCGCGAGCGGAATTGGAAGGAATCGGGGAAGAGAAGCCGCTGGGAGTAGGGAAGGGAGGGCTAGAAGATGATGGCGAAAGCGCGGACGGATCTCCCGCCCCCGACTTCGCGCCGGGACCGTTTGGTCCGGAGTTCTCGGTAGCCTTGGCGACTTCCGCTGGATCGTTCCGTTGAGACTTTTCCTGCGTCATGAAAACTTGCCGGGCACGCTCCGGCATGTTTGTTTTGGATTCTTGCTAGTGTACAGGTTCCCGCTCCACCTCCGTCTGAAAATTGAGCTCATCGGTTACCGCCGTGTGGGCATGGTCCTCCACCAGCCAGCCCAACAGTCCCGCAAGACAGAATCCAACTGCGTTCAGTATGCCGTGAGTCCTCGCCATCTCCGGGATCGTCAGAGCATCGCTCCCCATGTAGTCTGCGACGGCGTATGCCGCCGACAGCACCATCCCCATAAAAATCGCACCCGCCGCGACTTGTAAAAAGATCCGTGCCGTACCGTTGTGCGCTTTCCTGCCATAGGCGCGCACCGCAATCGCCAGCCCCGCCACGCTCGCAGAAAACAACACCGCCGCGCCCATCTTCACCACCGGAGAAATCACAAACCCTGCCGCCACGACCACGGGGAGTACCGCCACCATCAACACCAGCCGCCGCAACCACTTGGGTTGCGCGCTCTTCTCGGCAAACCGCAGCGTCGCAGCCCCGATGATCGCTGTGGCAAATCCTGCAAAATGAAAATGCATCGCTGTCAGCAGTCCGATCGGCTCCTGAATCCCCATCGGTCGCGTCCCCCACCGCGACGCCACCAGCCACGCTCCGCCCACCGCCAGATCGAATCGTGCAATGTCCACCACGACTCGTATGGCGCGGACATGCCTATCCGAGTCTAGCCAGGGACCGCGAACCAATCCCAGCACTCCGGAACCAGCCATCAACCCGCAGACTAGCAACCACCCAATCGAAAACAATCCGGCTCTGCGCCCCGGAGGAAGCCAGATCGCCACCACCCCAAGCGCTGCTCCCAAGGGTTGTAACCGTCGGGCGAGTTCGTGCAGAGCGTTGGTTTCCGCCATCGCCCCCGACAACTCCATCCCCAATGGCACAATCACCAGCGGAGCAAACAGAAACAGCAACTCAATCCCACCCACCCGCGCAATCCCCAACCGTGCCAGCACCGCCATCCCCGCCCAAACCGCCGCACCCGCAAGCGGAATGTTCTTCCTCATACTCTTCATAAATTTCACCTCGAGGGCCCCAACCCTCTTTTCGCGCTTTCAACAAAGAGAGTGGGGATTTTGACTTCCCTCACACCGGCCGAACCGCCGCGACTCCAAACACAACCACCAGCACCATCAAAGACGCCAAATACAGAAAGTCGAGCGCCCGGTTCTCCCGCCGTATCTCCCGGTCGTAATAGAAAATCTGCAGCACAAACCGCAGCAACCAGAACCCCGCCATGAATCCGCTGAGGAACCGTCCCAACCCACTCTCGCCCGCCAACTCTGCCGCGAACCCGAAGCACAGAGCCGCAAACAACCCCAGCACAATCACGATGTACACCCAGTGCACGTAGAAAATTTGACGAACAAATCGCGGAACTCCCGCCAGCCGTTCGCGCACCTTCAGTCGCCCCGGCAATGGCACATTCGCCGCCATGATCCCCAAATGCACGCACCCCGCCGCCCAGATCATCGCCTTCATCAGAGTCCCGTTCATAAACCCCTCCGTCTCCTCTGTGTCCCCCGTGGTTAATTCGCATCTTTTTCAAACCTCACGCTACAGATCATTCTGAATTGAACAGAAATGGTCGCGCAAAAAAAGGGCTCTACCCCGATTTCTTCCGAACCTTCGTTCCCATCCGCAGCAGTTTCCGCACCGTCCCCGTCGGCAGTCGTTTCATCTGGTCATACAACTCGGTCACCGCTTCAAAGAATCCCGCCATCGCCGCCAGCCGTTCCCGCGTATAGTCTGCGCCCAGTTCCTTGGGATCCAGATCGGTTAGGCACTGCCGCAGAATCTCCCGCGTCGGATCGATCTCCCGCCGCTTCCTCTGCTCAATCACCAGCCGGAACATTTCCCACACATCCTTCATCGACTCATAGTGCTCGCGCCGGTCGCCCAGCACATGGACAGCGCGCACGATCCCCCAGGTTTCCAGCTCCCGGATCGATGTGCTCACATTCGATCGCGCCACGCTTAGCGTTTCGGCAATCTCCTCGGCAGGCACCGCCTTGGGCGACAAGTACAGCAGCGCGTGAATCTGTGCCACCGTCCGATTGATCCCCCACCGCGTCCCCATCTCACCCCAGTGAAGGATGTACTGCTTCTGCACTCCAGTTAATTCTGCCATAACGTTTCTTTCAGTACAAACTGAATATACAGAATACTGAGTCGCTTGTCAAGGGTTCTGGGTGCCCCACCATTCTCGTGTTCTTTGCGAGAGGGTGGGGATTTTGACTCCCCCGCACCTCACTCGCGTCGTCGCACAACCGGGCATGGGTGCCACATTATTCGCGCGCGTATCGACCGAGGGAGCTTCAAATTCCCCCACCCTCGTCCACCCACGTCCTTGAAGCTGAATGGCAAAGTAACTCCACTCACCAGCATGATCCCACCCGAAGTCCTGATCAACGGCGCCGCCAATACAATTTTGTACGAACCAGAACCCGGCGTCCGCGACAACCTCTTCAAGCTCTTCGCGACGAATCATTCTCCCGCCAGCAGCGCCGGCACTCCGCGGACTCCTCTGCTGCCTACCGAGAGTCTGGATCCCGAATCAGGTCACCACGGACCATGTGGCAACGGGCGCCTCGCCCGTCCCGCCCGCGCGAAGCGCGGCGGAATCGTCCCCATCACTCTCTTACGAAGACATTTTCCCCATCATCATCATGCAGTTCATCGACGCCCACTCCTTCGACGTCCGCAGCGTCAAGAAAACCTGCGTCCACATCGTCCACCCCGACGGCCGCCTGATCCCCTTCGACACCTACAACCTCTTCTATCGGGATGACCTCGAAGCAACCCGCCTGAATCCCCTAAGAAGAAGAGCGGAAGTGGCTCTGGCAGAATCCTAAACCTCGCACTCGCAACGTTGCGACACCGGACCGCTTTACTCGGGCAAGCCGACGCGGCGCACCAATTGTTGAAACCGTGGATCGTGACGCAGGGGCTCGAATCTACGTCCCGGCACTTTAAGATACGTAAGTTGAGGGTCGCGTTCCTCGCACGCTTTTTCCAGCCAGGCGAATGCCTCATCCAAATTTCCCAATGCGCCATAGAGAATCGCAATGGACGCAGATGACACAAGCCGGCGTTCGTGCAGCGCTTTTAATTTCGCGAGTATCTTTTGTGCCTCCGCTCGATTGCCCGCCCTGGCATAGGCAAAACCGAGATCCAGATCGAGTTCCGTGTCGTTGGTTCCGGAGAGCTTGAGTGCTTGTTGAAACTCTTGAATCGCTTCCGCTTGCTTTCCCCGATTCAGGTATGCCCAGCCCAGGGTCTGGTGGGCCGGCGCAAAATGCGGATCCAATTCCAGGGTTTTCTGCACTTGCTCCAGAGCCTCGTCGTAATGCCCCGCAACCAGCAACCTGCCCGCCAGCGCATTGTTCACCGGCAACGACAACGGGTCGAGCTCCCGAGCGCGTCTGGCCTCCGCAATCCCTTCGTCAAATCGCCCAACATACATGAGATAGCCGGCGTACCAGTGATGTGCGCGGGCATCGCCCGGGTTGAGTTCCAGCGCGCGCTTATACTCACGCTCGGCGGCCGCCCAATTCCATTCGTAGGTCTCGGCGATGAACGCGAGAGACGCGTGGGGCTCGGCGATCGTCTCATCGAGTGCAATGGCCCTCATCGCTGCTGCCTTCGCTTGCGACAGCGCATCTTTCGCAGGATAGCCCCAGCGAAATCCGAGCAGCGCGTAGGCATCGGCCAAGCCGCAGTAAGCCAGAGCGTAGCTTTGATCTTTCCCGATTGCACTTTGAAAGTAGGTGACGCTCTTGTTCAGCGCGTCCTCGGTTCGTTGGTTGAAGTAGTAGCGGCCCTTCAGATAATCCTCGTAAGCTTCGGGGGCCACGGGATGAGCAGGCGCCAGGCTCATTCGTTCCTGCGGCGTCAGGCTGCTTTCAATTCGCTGGGCGATACTCTGCGCGACCTCATCCTGGACCGCTAGCAGGCTTCCATATTGCCTCTGGTATTCTTCTGACCAAACGTGCTCGTCCGTCGCGCCGCGAATCAATTGCGCGTGCACCCGAATCTGATCGCCCTCTCGGATCACCGACCCTTCCACGACCGCATCCACGCCGACGCTTGTGGCAATCTGCGGCACCGAGAGCTGAGTGTTCTTGAAATGCATGGCCGAGGTGCGCGAGATCACGCGCAGGCCGTGAATGTTCGACAGCCGGCCGATGAGCTCTTCGGTCATTCCGTCGGCAAGGAAGTCCTGCGAGGGATCTCCACTCAAGTTTTGCAGCGGCAGCACGGCCAGCGAACGAATCACGGGCAGCGGCGGAACACCTATGCGATGCCGCCATTGCCGCCAGCCCCAGACGCCAACCGCAAGCACGCACACTGCGGCCACAATCAGCCAAGAGTTTGGGCCACCGCGCGCCGGTTCTGTGTGCACGACAACGGTTGACGTCGGAACGTCCACAGGCGCTGCAACGTCCATTTCGATACCAGCCGAGTTCACCGATGCTATGAAGCGGTACCCTCGGCGCGACAGCGTCTCGATATAGCGGGGCTGATCGGCGGAGTCGTTCAGTGCCGCCCGCAGGCGCTTGATGGCTGCGTTCAGACTGTTGTCGAAATCGACAAATCGGTCCGTGGCCCAAAGCTTGTTCTGCAGTTCCTCGCGGGTTACCAGTTCGCCTGGCCGTTCCAGCAGCAGCTTCAGGATGGCGACCGGTTGGCCCTCCAGCCGGATGCGCATTCCCCCTTTTCGCAACTCCTCCGTGTGGGGCTCGAAATCGTATACCCCAAAACTCACGACATCGGTCTTGGTTGGGCGAGGCAACTGGTGGGACTCCAGGTCACGGGAAGTATATCCCGGATTTCTACAACCGGGGGCACATGTCACGACGACCCGGAAGCCTCCGTAAATCAATGGCTTCCGGTGTCACTCACGTTTCACCGGGGTTTTATTGACGACCCGGGCGCTTTGCTCCATTCTCGGCTCCAGTTCTGTTTCTGGAGGAAACATGACCAACCTGCTCGCACCACAATTCCGTTCCACTCTTCGCAGCTGCGCTCTGCTCTTTGCCATCCTTCTTCCCCTCCCGGCGCTGGCTGAGAACTGGCAACTCAAAGCCGGGGCCCAGAACCACAGCATGGCGCATCAAGCCTTGGCGTTTCTGCCCAACGAAATCTGGATTCACCAAAACGACACCATTACCTGGACGTTCCCAGCCAACGAGGTGCATACCGTCACTTTTTTGCAGCCGACCCAGATCCGCCCGTCGCGCCTGGTTGGATGTCCTGGCGCGACGCCCGACTTCTCCGTGTACGACGGCTCCACGACTTGTGTCAACAGTGGCCTGCTGGCGAATAGCAGCGCGCTACCCAGCCCACCCACCTATTCCGTAGTTTTCCCGGTGATTGGTAACTTCAAATTGGTTTGCCTGGCTCATCCTAATATGACGGCCAGTATCCACGTGATGGATCCGTCCACGCCCTTGCCGCACGATCAGGCGTTCTACGACAGGCAGGGCGATCGGCAGCGCGAAGAGCTTCTCTCTGACCCCATGATGGAGGTCCACCATCATCACTCGGACCGTATCACCGCCGGAGTGGGACACATTGTGGGCAATGGCGGCGGAAATCAAACGGTTTCGGTCGACCGCTTTATGGATGACACAAAAGTAATCCACGTTGGCGAGACCGTGGAATGGACGACCGACGAAGCGGTGACGAGCCATACCATCACGTTCGGCTTAGAGCCCCCACTTGCGACGCAGACTGCGCCCTCTGCCAATGTCACCACCGATGCAGATGGCGCCCGTCATGCCGTCATCAGTTCGCCATCCGACAATGTGCATTCTGGATTCATTACGCAGCTCCCACAGGATCGTATCGGTCTGCCCCAGGTGCCGTTGAACGGGAGCGCAACCCGCTTCCGCGTCACCTTCACCGCCCCCGGCGTTTACCATTACATATGCGTGCTGCACGATGACTTCGGAATGGTAGGACAAATCATCGTCTTGCCGTAGCCAGAGCTCTAGAATGCGGCTGCCGCTGTGCTCTTGCGAAGCAAGCATGCGCGGCAGCCCGCATCTCCGCTAAGTCCTATCGTTTCGGCGAAACTAAGAGTCATTGCAAACCGGCAGCGCGCTCATTGAGGGGTCCGAGTGTAACCGCGATTTGCAATAAATGACCAGCAGCTGAGGATCGTTCCTGTACTATTCCGAGAATTACGCCCACGATCAGGCCGAGGGTCCCGATCACGCAGTCACCACCCTTGCGCTGACTCTGACCAACGATTTTTGCGGTCATCAATAGCATCAGCCAACTTGTGTGCTGCCCACGCGTAAACCACCGCGAGAATTAGTCCAACAGCGGCTACCAGGCAAAGCCCCCCGCCCAGTATTCGCGTGCCGGGCTGATGGCATCGCAGAGACAACGAACATGACCGACCCGATTGCGACGAGCAGTTTCCCTAACTCACCCAGATGTTAGGCAGGTGACGGCTTGCGGACGAACTGCGCGACCACCACGCCGAGAGTGAGGAGTGACATCAGCGAAATGATTCCCAGGGAGATGACGCAGTAGATACACCAGACACCGAGCACATTGGCCTCGATATTCGCGAGGTAGAGGGAAAAGGTGAGGCCAGCGAAGGTGGGAATGAGCAGCAGGCGGTAGCGGCGCAGGAAGGCGAGTGCGCCCATGAGGATGTACCCGGCGATGCCGAAGACGGCCACGGGGATTCCAGCCACGATCGCGTAGGGGCTGTGATTCACGACACCGCAGTCCCAGTGCTCGTTGATGCTGCACGGGGAGTCGCCATATTCGCGATAGTGCTCGCGCAAGGCGAGAGAAGAGACAATGATGCCCAGCACGGCCAGAATCAGAAGCAGATGTTTCATGAAGTTCCTCGTTGCCAGTGGACGGTTTTGAATTCCGTCGCTTTCACGCACCTCGGAGGCTAAAGCCTGACTCACGGCGAGGGCGGATTATCGCAGCGCTCAAAGCGCGGCGCCAACCCAAAATCCCGGGCTGCTTACCTAAGAAATCGTACTCGCGCCACCCAAAATTCCGCACGGCGCCACGCAAACTCTCGTGCTGCCTGCGAACAATCTCGTACTGCGTCATGCAAGGTATCGTACTGCCTATCCACAATTTTGCACTGCGCCATGCAAAATCTCGTGCGGCCCAAGTCTCAGGCCACCGCACAAAACTCTGGGAACCACAAAATATTGCCTCGAACTCTTTTGCCGCACTATCTTGCCACAGATCGTGCGCGACACCCTGGGCACCACCGGGCGGCATGCTGTCGCGGCTGGGATTCTAGCGTGCCGGCGGCGCGGCTGCATCCTTTATTAAATCAGACGGCTGCCAATCACTGCCGTGATACCACTTCACGATCTTGCCGTCGGGTCCGATGACGGCAGTGCTGAGGTTGTGAGTGATCAGTCCATTCTCGGGCTTTACGGTCAAAGCGAAGAAGTCGGCAATCTTCGGTAAATCGGTCTTGCTGGCCGCGGCGAAATCCCAATGGTTGAAGAGCGCTGGCTCGTGCGTGTGCGCAACGGAGAAGCCGTAGTCGCGAAGGACTTTGGGCGTGTCGTGCTCTGGGTCGAAACTGATGCTCAGAAGATGAGCGCCGGCAAGCGCTGGGTTCGTGCCTATCTGCTTGTAGATTTCCACGAAGTTTCTACTCATGCGCGGGCAGAAATCGGGGAAAGGACATCGCGTATAGATGAAGGTGAGGAACAGAACGTTCCCGCGAAACTGCTGGAGAGAAATTCGCTTGCCGCCCTGATCGGTGAAGGAAAAATCAGGGACCTCTTCTTCGGGCGCAGGCATGTGCAGCGAGTTAGCACCGGCAGCAGGAACGGGGTCGATGTGGGTTGTCGCTCGGATGTTCTCGAGCCAGTAGTCGGGAGCGGCGTCTTCGTTCTTGGGATCGGGCTGAACCACTACCACTTCGGCTGAAATCGAATCGCCGGGATGCAGGTGATTCAAGGTGGCGTCAGGCTTGACCTTGTAGGGCATAGCCATGGCTTCCATGAAGCCGGGGATGGCATCGCCGTCGATGATGGCGGACTGCCCCTGCGTGTCTACCGACACAACGCGGCCTGTGAAGGGATAACGTTTCTCGACCGGCGTTTTCGCAGAATGGCACGAAGAAACAAAGACCGTGGCGGCAAGGATGAAAGCGAGCAGAATAATACGGCGAGTATGGGTGTTCACGTTGTATCCAATTTAACTCGGAGGGAGAGTCCGGTGCTACGGCTCGCGCGTTGTGGGGCAATCGTTCCGTGAGGCTTGAGCAAGCGGCAGTCGAGCTTCGCTCGACTGACAGCCGGGGGCGGCTGTTTCCGCAGGACTCTCTCGTGGGCTCAGGCACCATATTGTTTGCAGTACGGCTTTTGTGAAATCCTCAGGGCGATCGGACGCGGTCCAGAATTCACATGGCGAGGCCTTCGATGGCATGCAATCCTGAAGTATTGAAACACGTCCCACTGTTTGCGCTGCTCGATGAAGAAGAAACGGCCGTGCTGGCCGGGCAGGTGCGGCTGAAGACGTTTGCGCCGAGGCAGCGCATTTATAAGATCGGCGATTCCGGCGGGCAGGCATACGTGGTTGTGTCGGGACGCGTGCGTGTCGCCACGGTCGACCAGGACCAGCAGGAAGTGGTGGTCGACGAGCCATCGCATGGAGAGTTCTTTGGATTTGCATCGATGTTGGAGCAGACTCCGCACCAGACCGAAGCAGTTGCGATCGATGAGGCGGTGTGCCTGGAGGTCGACCAGAAAGATATTGCCGTGTTGCTGCAGCGCAAACCGCTCGCCGGAATGGATATGTTGCGGGTGCTGGGGCGGCAATTTCACGCGTCGCAGCAACTGGTGCGGCTGCGGGCAAACCGGCATCCCAATGAGGTAATTGAAAAAGATGCGACGTTTGGGGAGCGGATTGCCGACGTGGTCGCGGGCTTTGGCGGGTCATGGACGTTCATCATTGCGTTCGGTTTGGCGCTCACGGTTTATATGGCCATCGACGCTGCGATGGGGAAGAAGGCATGGGATCCTTATCCCTATATTCTGCTGAATCTGTTTTTGTCGATGCTGGCATCGGTGCAGGCTCCCATCATTATGATGAGTCAGAACCGTCAGGACACGAAGGATCGGCTGCGCGGCGAACTGGATTACGATGTCAACCGCAGAGCCGAAGTGGAGATTCAAGGGCTGGCGCGCAAGCTGAATCTGCTGGGAGAAAAGATTGGCGACGTGGAGGAGATTCTGCGGGAGAAGCTGGCTCGGGGATAGGGCTTTCGGGAGCCGAATGCGATCGAGATCCTTCGCTCCGCCTGAAAACCGGATACGCTCAGGATGACGCCCGCTACGGTTTCGTAGGAGGTTTATGTCTAGGTTGCACACTAATCGTCGGACCTTCCTAAAATCCGCGGGAGCCACTGCGGGCGCTGCTTTGCTTCCTTCGCCAAGACTCTGGAGTCGGACGATCGTTGCTGGGCTAGCCGCTCCGCAGAGTGACGGACCGGCGGACTACACGCTCACCATCGCGACCACGCCGATCGAGCTGGCAGCGAACCGGATTGTTTCGGTTACGAATTACAACCGGCAATTTCCAGGGCCGCTGCTTCGTTTGAAAGAGGGCGAGCGCGTCACCATCGATGTTCGCAATGAAACCGATACGCCGGAGCAGTTGCACTGGCACGGGCAGTCCGTTTCGACCGAGGTGGATGGGGCGGCGGAAGAGGGTACGCCGTTTATCCCGGCGCACGGCAGCCGGAGAATTTCGTTTGTTCCGCAGCCAGCGGGTTTGCGCTTTTACCATACACACGTGGGCGCGGGCGCGAATCTGGCGGCTGGACAGTATAGCGGCCTAGTCGGGCCGGTTTACATTGAACCGAAGCAGCACGCCGGAAACTACGACCGGGAAGCTTTTCTAACGCTCAAAGAGTTTCAGCCCACGTTGAGTCGCGGCGGCGACATGGACATGAACTTTCTCTCGCCAGCGCAGACCGTTTCCGCGCTCAAGGACTCCGGCGAGAGCAAGATGAAGGCTTCGCTCGCCAAGGGTATGCCGCACGGATATGAAGTGGGCTACGATTCGTTCACCATCAATGGGCGGATGCTCGGGCACGGCGAGCCGGTGCGCGTCAAGCAGGGCGAGCGCGTGCTGTTTCACATTCTGAATGGGAGCGCCACGGAGATTCGCAGCCTGGCGATTCCGGGTCACAGCTTCAACGTGGTTGCGGTGGACGGGAATCCGCTGCCGAAGCGGGTACAGGTGCCGGTTCTGTGGCTGGGAACTGCGGAACGAATTTCAGCGATCGTGGAGATGAACCATCCCGGGGTGTGGGTGATGGGAGACCTGGCGGGCGACGATCGTCACCACGGCATGGGCATTGTGGTGGAGTACGCCGGCTCTAAGGGAAAACCACAGTGGCTGCCGCCGAAGCCCTTCGAGTGGAATTATGCGCACTTTGGGAATTCCAGCGCGCCTTCGGCCAAGCCTGACGAAGTGATCGACATGCTGTTCGAAAAGCAGAATGCTGCGCTCGACGGGTTCAATCAGTGGACGATTAATGGCGTGGCGTATGCGCGGGAGCAGATGACGGCGGCGCCCGCGTTTCATCTGCGCGAGGGGAAACGCTATCGCATTCGCATGAGGAATGCGAGTGATGACATCCATCCGATTCATTTGCACCGGCACACCTTCGAACTGACGCGGGTCGCGGGACAACCCACGTCAGGAGTCATGAAAGATGTTGTGATGGTTGGCGGGTACCAGGAAGTCGAGATCGACTTTGTCGCCAACAATCCGGGCCTCACCCTATTCCACTGCCACCAGCAACTTCACATGGACTTTGGTTTTATGACCTTGTTCGACTACGTTCAGCCGTGGGCATGCGGGGTGGAATCGCTGGAAAGATGCGGGCGGACGATGCTTTGTCCGCCCGGGATTCTTAAACCGATAACAAGCGCTGGAAGAAAGAACGATAGCGTTGGAGGGCGATGCGTAGGTCTTCGGTAGAGACGTTGTCGCCGCGGTCCCACTGCTGCTCGAGTTTGGAACGCTCGTCGGCGAAGACTTCCGCGAGACGTTTCATGGCAGCTGCGACGAGACCATCTGCCTGCTCGACGGCGCTGCGGGGTTCATCGACGAATGTGGTTTGAACGCTACTCCAGCGATCGCGTAAGTCGTCCAATTCGTTGCCGGGGAATAGCGGCGTGGCATCGGAGGCGTTGCGAGCTTCTGTATTTGTATTACCAACGTCGCTGGAAACGGCGGACACGTTCGGTTGTGCGATTTCGCCGGAGGGGCGTCCGGTGAGCACTGGTTTGGGCCGATCTTCTCTGGGCCGATCGTCTCTAAGGCGATCTTCTGACATAGGTCGCTTGCCCTGAGCCAAATCTGCCGTGGTTAGGTCTTCCTCGAGTTCCGGTTCGTCTTTTCTCATGGGCACGCTCATGCTCGTGCCTCCTTTCGTTGGGGATATGCATCTCCGAGCAATTCTTCGAACAGCGAGCGATAGTGGACCATCGCTCTTCGCAGGTCTTCGGTGCTGGCTTGGCCGCGACTGTGGCGGAGGGCAATGTCGTGAGCGGCGCGATAGTTTTCAACGACTACAGGATGATCGACGGAGATATCGGCGGCACGCTGCTCGAAATCAGCCATCGGATAACCGCGGGTTTCCATGAGCTCGTTCACTAAGCGGTCGGCTTGTGAAACGGAACCCTTGGGATCGTCGACGAAGTTCGACTGCACGAGTCGCCAGCGCTCGGCGAAATCAGCGCGGGTGCCCTCGGTGAGCGTCCGTAGGGCAAATTTCTCACGACGCTTGGTGCGAATCTCAAGAACGCCTTCGGCGCGGCGAACCTCGCCTTCTTTCTTGAGCACACGGTCATATTCCGGGCCAAAGCGCTCGCGAAGCTGTTGGCTGCGGCGCTTTCGCGCGAGCATGTAACTGACGACGGCAACGATTGCAACTGCCGCGACTACTCCAACTAGGATTGCGATCTGATGCTGGTCCATGCGGCCTCCGCTTTTGCGCATTTGAATTGCGTATTGGATTCCGGGGTGTGAAGAGGGGTTGTGAGACAAGTTCTGGGGCTGGACGGGTTCGGCGTCGGCTGCAATCCGCCGAAATCGGACCAAAGTGCGACTACCCTTCGCAGCCCGTTATAGAGTCCGGAGTTGGGTATTAAAACCGCCAGAATATTAATAATGGAAGCGGTAGCGAAGTTCTAGGTAGATCTCGCGGGGATTGTTCCAGTGGAATCCGCCGAAGGTGACGCTGTTGTCGAGTTCGACGCGTCGGTTGGCCACGTTGAGGGCATTGACGGAAGCGGAGAAGCGCTCGCCGAAATCTTTGCCTAGAGTCAGATCGAAGGTGGTGTGTGGGGGCAGATAATTTCCGGGATAGGGCTGGCCGGGAAACGCGTTGGTGAAACCGGAGCCGTAGTAGAGGTTGGTCGATGCGTAGGCGCGCCAGGGCAGAGTCAGGTCGCCGCCGACGTTGAGCGTGTTGCGTTGGTCATGATCGAGCGGACCCCAAGGCATGTAGGAAAGATCGGTGAGACCGCCGTTGATGAGTCCTCCGGCCCAGGCGACCTGATTGGAATAGGCAAGGTGAAGCTGTCCACGGTGAGCGATGCGCGGAGAGCGCAGCGTGGCCTCCCATCCGCGGATGATCGCGTTCTGAATGGTGAGCGGGAAAAAGAGATTGGACTCGCCGACGTTGTTGTGGTCGAAGAAGTTTGCGGCATTGGTGCGGAACGCGTCGGCGTCGAACACCCAGCCGCGCCACGGGATGGTCACGCCGAACTGTGTTTCTTCATCGCGCTCGCCGTGCAGCGCAATGAATGTGAGATTGCTGCTGTCGACGAACTCGAGCAGCGGGCCCGAGGCGGTGACCAGCGGAGGCGCCTGATAGTAGTGGCCGTAGAACGCGCGGAAGGTCCAGTTGAGCCGCGGGATGTTGAGCGCGATGCCGAAGCGGGGGCTGATCGCGGTTTCCACGATGTCTCCGGAAAAGCGAGTGGGGCGCATGCCCGCCGAGAGCGTGAGCCAGGAGAAGGGCTTGAATTTGTCATCGAGGAAGAATGCGGTAACGCTGCCCGAGGGATGCTCGATGTCGGCAACCGGCCCGCCGCCACAGTTGGGAAAGTTTGGGTCTCCGTTGGACGGGCAATTGAAGAGCACGCTGACGTGGGAATCGTCCCGCTGGCCAAATCCGTAGAATCCTGCCTGCAAATTGTTCCTGGGAAGATTGGCACTCAAGCTCACCTGGCCGCCACCATACGTCGAGACGTGATGGCTGGTGCTGGCGGTGGGATAGTCGTAGGGCGAGCCTTCATAATTGGCGGCGGTGTAGTGGTAGAAGGGCGAAACGGTGAGGAGCAGTTTTGAGTTGAAAGTGTGCACCCACGAGAAATTGACGATCGCGTCGGATTCGTGGTCGGCGTCGCGAAGGCCGCTGCTATCGTATTGCGAACTTTCTAAATCATTGAAGTTCGGGTCATAGGGAATCTGATAGACATCCTTGCGCAACTGGGCAACGAGACGGAGCTGGTTGGATGGATTGAAATTGAAAATGAGCGAACCGAAGCCGCCGTAGCCGTTGGCGGCATCGTGCACGACCTGCGGAATGGGCGCTTCGATGCCGAGATTGCTGCGATTGGCGTTGACGCTGGCGTAGTAGGCGAAGCGCTCGGTGTGGCTGCCCATGCTGAACTGGTCGTTGGTCTGGTAGAAACTTCCGGCGCTCAGAACGAGTTCGGCCTGGCGGTTGCGCTCGAATCCGGTGCGGGGCACGACGTTGAAGACACCGTAGGTGCGGTCGCCGAACTCGGCGCTGTAGCTGCCACGGCTGACTTCGAGATAGTCGATGTCCTTGGGATCGAATTGTGGTCCGAGGTTGGTAGCGATGTTGGTGTTGGGTACGGGGACGCCATCGACCATCCAACTGGTTTGATGTCCGCCGCGAATGTGCAGTTGATCGTGCGTGATGTAGGCGCCGGGCACGAAGTCGGTGATCATCGCCAGGCTGTTGGAGCGAGCGGCGCCGGGGGTGCGGGCGATCTCCAAGCGGTCGACGACCGTGGTCGGCGTTGAGGAATCAGTGGGGGCGGCATCGGGAGTTGCTGAGACGTTGATCATCTCCTTGGCTCCGGCGACGTTGAGCGCGAAATGCAGCACGGGCTGCGCGCTGGACGTGACCGCGACATCCTGCTGGGTCTGTTCGAAGCCGACGCCCACTACGGTGACGACGTATTCACCGAGCGGGACTGCGTTGAAAGTGAAGTTTCCGTTGGTGTCGGAGTTTGCGGTGGTCGACCAGTCGGAGGTCTTGGCTTTGAGCATGACCATGGCGTCTTGCACGGGGCGATGCTGCGGGTCGTGGATGACGCCGCGCACAGAGCCGACGACCGCGGCGAAGGCGGCGAGGGTCAGACAGGCTGCGAGCAGCGGGATGCGAACGAAACGCAATGGAGTCTCCGAGGATCTGCGAGCGATCGCTTCGACCGCGAGTCAGCCGGGCGTTGCCCGGCCGGACAGCCGAAGGCGGCTGTCCCCACATGAGCCGAAATTAAGGTGCCAGATCGATCAGGCGAGGGAGAGTTGCGGGGGAGCGCGGGTGGATTGGGATGAGAGGAGTTCGTTGGCTGGAGCTTCCGTGCGCGAATTGGCGAGGTGGGATTCGATCGTCCGCACAGAGAAGGACGCGAGCGACGATTGCGGATGCGCCCACTGCGATGTGGTTACGGCGCGGCTATCGTTCTGGTTGCAGCAGCTGCTGCTGCGGATGGCGCGCTCACCCGGGTCAGAGCCCTGGCACTGGTGAGCTGACTTTCTTAGACAGCAAGCATGCGGAGGCGCAGCGGAGACTGCCAGCGCCAGCGGAACGAAAGTTCCGATGAGTGCGAACACGAGCAGAAATCTGGCGGTCAGGCGTTGCATGTTTTGTTAGGCGAAATCAGAACCCAAGCTGGCCAAGCATAGAACAGAATCCTGAGCGGGCGCAAGAGAGGTAAATTCCCACCCGGGCTCAGGCTTTGCCGTTGATCTTGGCCCACCACCAGCGGACGCCGACGAAAAGGAAACGCCAGTCGCTGAAGAATTCGGGGGGCTTACCTTCGAAGGCGTGGCCGATGAATTGGAGGATCCATCCGATGACGAAGAGTGCTAACGCGTAGAGCCACAGGCGATGGAGGAAGAATCCGGCGAAAAAAATTGCCCCTGAGAGCAGAATGGTCGGAATGCCCAACGTGTGGCAGAGGCGGTTGACGGGGTGCTGGTGACTGGTCGCGTATTGCGCGATCCACTGCTCGTTGGTGCGGTTGCCTAGCATGCCGTCGGGATCATACTACGGTTGGCGGTGTCGCCGCGAGAGTCAAAGTCCCCACTCTCTTTTCGCCAAAGGCGCGAAAGGAAGGGTGAGGCACCCCGTTCGCCATTCGCACCCCTCCGATCGGGCCGATCGGGCTTCCTCCTGTTGAGGCTTCCGCTTCCTACGTGGTAGCATCCTAGGTTTTGGCAGGGGATGCTGGGTTGGCCACGTCCTGTCCTTATCACTCCTCTTTTTTTCTTAATGGCCGTCTCCTTCCCACGCCTGCCGAAGGGAGCCCAACTTGAAGGTCTATTCTGGAGCAAATATCAGGAATGTCGCGATGGTGGGACACGGCCATGCGGGCAAGACCACGCTCGTATCGGCCATCCTGTACACGGCGGGCGCAACCCAGCGCCTGGGGCGGGTTGACGACGGGTCGGCCACAACGGATCACGACGAGGAGGAAATCGCGCGCAAGATGTCGATTTCGACCGGCGCGGCCGTAGTCGAGTGGGGAACGTCGTCAGGCACAACCAAAATCAATATCCTCGACACGCCGGGGTTCAGCATGTTCGTCCATGAGGCGAAGATGGTGCTGCCGGTGGTGGACGCGGCGATCGTGGTGGTCGATGGCGTGGCCGGTGTGGAGGTCGTGACCCAGCGGGTGTGGAATTATTGCGAAGAGCACAAGACGCCGCGGCTGATCGTGGTGAACCGCATGGACCGCGACCGTGCCAACGCCGAGCGCGTGCTGGAATCACTGACCACTGCCTTTGGGCGCGATGTCATTCCGATCGAGCTGCCCATTGGCGCTGAGAAGAGTTTGACGGGCGTCGTCGACCTGGTGCGCATGAAGGCTTACACCTACGAGTTGGGTGGAAACGGCAAAGGGAAAGAGACGGAGATTCCCGACAACATGCGGGCGCAGGTACAGGAAGCCCACGAGATGCTGGTCGAGCTGGTGGCCGAGGGCGACGACAAGCTGATGGAGAAGTTCTTCGAGGCCGGAACGCTGGGCGAAGAGGATTTGATCCCGGCGCTGCACAATGCGATTCGTGAAGACAAGATCTTCCCGGTTATTTTCAGTTCGGGGCTGGGGAACATTGGCGCCGATCGCGTCATGGATTTCATTGTCGACTACACGCCGGCGCCGTCGGAGCACGAGTGGGTGCAGGGAGAGGCTGGGGGTAGTGGCGATGCTCCGAAGCGGCATGAGTCGGATGAAGAGCCGGTTTCTTTGTATGTGTTCCGTACGGTGTCAGACGCGTTCGCGGGCCGGATTTCGTACTTCAAAGTCTTCTCGGGCGTGTTGAAGAACGACGCGACGCTGGTGAACTACAGCCGCGGCGGGCAGGAGAAATTCGCGCACATCCAGGTGATGCAGGGGAAGACACCAGTTCCAGTGCCCGAGCTGCATGCGGGCGACATTGGAGCGGTGGCGAAACTGAAGGACACTCTGACGGGCGACACGCTGGGCGACAAGTCGGCGCCGATTCAGTATCCGCGGGTGCAGTTGCCGGAGCCGGCGATCACGTTTGCCATCGAACCCAAGAGCCGCGCCGATGAAGACAAGCTGGGGCCGGGCATCCACAAGCTGATGGAAGAGGACGGCATGCTGCGCTTCTTCCGCGATCCGCAGACGAAGGAGTTTCTGATCGCGGGCACGGGGCAGCAGCACATCGAAGTGACGGTTTCGAAGTTGAAGAAGAGGTATCACACGGAAGTTGTTTTGAAGGCGCCGAAGGTACCATACCGTGAGACCATCCGCGGCAAGGCTGACGTGCAGGGGCGCCACAAGAAGCAGACTGGCGGGCACGGGCAGTATGGAGACTGCAAGATCCGGATGGAGCCGCTGCCGCGCGGTGGTGAATTTGAGTTCGTGAACGATATTTTCGGCGGCGCGATTCCGAAGAATTACATTCCACCAGTAGAGAAAGGAATTCGCGACGCTGCGGCGCGCGGATATCTCGCGGGATTCCCGGTGGTCGATTTCCGCGTCGTGCTGTATGACGGGTCTTATCACGATGTGGATTCGAATGACTTGTCGTTCCAGATGGCGGGCCGCATTGCGTTTAAGAAAGCGATGGAAGTGGCGAAGCCGACGCTCCTGGAGCCGATCATGTCGGTTGAAATCACCGTGCCGGACGATTTCGCGGGATCGATCATGGGCGACCTGAACAGCCGGCGCGGCCGCATTCAGGGCATGGACAACAAGGGCGGCAACACGGTTGTCAAAGCCGAAGTGCCCATGTCGGAAATGCTGACCTATGGTGTGGAGCTGACCTCGATGACGCAGGGGCGCGGGAGCTTCAACATGGAAATGCATCACTATGACGTGGTGCCTGGGCAACTGCAGGAGAAGATTATCGAGAAGGCGAAGGCGGCTCGGGGTGAGGTGAAGGAAGAAGAAGAGTAGGCTGTCGCTCGGGAAGAACGCCTCGTAGCGCCTTGTGAGGCGGAACGCTTGATAGGGATCCTTTGACTGCGCATGACTGCCTTTCAGGCGCTCATGCTGCGCTCAGGATGACAGGGAGAAATGTCTGTGATGAAAATACTTCTGACCGTTATCTGCTCTGTTTTCTGTTTTTCGATGCTGGTGCCGCTTTCGCATGCCGCTGCTGAGCCGCAGGTTTTTCCGACTTCGGCGGGGCCGGTGAAGATCACTCCGCTGAACCATGCCAGCACGCTGATTGAAGCGGGTGGGAAGGTGATCTATCTCGATCCCGCGAAGCCGGTGAAGTTCGCCGGACTTCCGAAGGCGGACCTCATTCTGATCACCGATATTCACGGGGACCACATGGACCCCGATTCGATTAAGGAAATCAGCAAGGCGGACACGGAGATCTTCGCCGCGCCGGCAGTCGTTCAGACAGTGACCAGCGCGAAGCCGATCGCCAACGGCGAGACGAAGACGTGGCAGAGCTTCACCATCGAGGCGATTCCCGCCTACAACTTGAAACGCGGACCTGCGCCGGGAAAACTTTTTCACGATAAGGGGCGCGGCAACGGCTACGTGCTCACCTATGGCGGCAAGCGATTTTATTTCTCGGGCGACACCGAAGGCGTGCCGGAGATGCGGGCGCTCAAGAACATCGACGTGGCGTTCGTGTGTATGAATCTGCCCTACACGATGCCGCCGGAAGAGGCCGCGGACGCGGTGAAAGCTTTCCATCCGAAGATTGTGATTCCTTATCACTATCGCGGGTCGAATCTTGCGGTGTTTCAGAAGGGCTTGGAAGGCACTGGGATTGAGGTGCGGTTGCTGGATTGGTATCCGAAATAGGAGCTTGCTAAAGATATTGTCGAGCTGCGCTCGACCGACAGCCGAAGGCGGCTGTCCCCACATAGACCTTAAGGCTTTCACCTTTATGCTTTGAAGATTTCCTCTACGGGCTTGCGAAATATTTTCGCGATCTTGAAGGCCAGGGGCAGGCTGGGATCGTATTTCTCTGTTTCAATCGCGTTGACAGTCTGGCGGGAGACGCCGAGTTTCTCGGCGAGGTCGGCCTGGGTCCAGTTCAATTGGCCACGCAGATCGCGCACGCTGTTTTTCACTCGTACCTCCGCTTGGCGATGGCGAGGCCAAGACTCCACAGCACGATCAGCAAGGGCGCAACCCAACTCACATCAAAGCGGGGCAGTCCGGCGTTTTGCTGAAAGGCCCAGGTCAGGGTGATGAGGCACGTAGCGAGGAAGCTGAAAGCGACCGCTTCCAGCTGGATGCGCCGTTGCAGTTCGTCGAGCCCGCGGAAATATCGCATGAATGCCCACATCGCGAAGGCCGAGGGGATGATCGGCAGGAACGCAATAAAGTATCCCAGAGGCGTGTGCTCGTGGCCCCGCAGCAGCCATACGGAAATCGGCACTGTCGCCGAGTAGCCAGCCATCGAGCTCAGGAATTCTTTCAGATAGCGCTTGCTGTTGGCGTTCATCAGATTCTCCAAGTCAAGCATCCTTGACAATTTAAAATGTAAAGCACGCTTGACATATCTGTCAAGCGCATTTCTCAAGAGTCTCAGTCGATTCTTGGCTAGCAGCGCGGGAAAGGATGAAAGGAAGAACGGGATGAAGTGGACCCCAAGAAACTGGGGCCGATCCAGAAGGACCGGCCCCGATGCATAGCTACCTAATCTTGCACACATACGGTCCGACAGCCGTACCTTATGGCTCGCCGAACAGGTCGGTCATGGCGTTGGTGCTGGCATCACACGCGTGGTTTAGGCAAGGGATGCCGAAACCGCCCTCGATCGAGCGCAGCAAGGAAAAGTGGGTATAGAACTGTCCGCTCTGCAACTCGTGAAAGCCATAGTTGGTGTCAACAATGGCCACCACTTGATTGATGATGGGCTGAACGGAGTAGTCGTTCTCGTCCCAGATCACGACAATCGCGGAGTGGCCCCGCGTCCACACCGGGGACTGGTGGATGGCCGTGACGAGCTTCTGCAACGCCTGGTCTCCCAGGAGGATAAGAGCCGGGTTGAGACCGGCCTGCTTCCCGTCGTCGTTGGGATCGAATCCGCAGAAGGCCGTTCCGTTACCGCGACCGTGCTGGTCGTTGCACTGGTTGGGGACGATGTAGGAGAAGTTAGCGACCTTGCCACTGGCGAGGTCTCCCCAGAGCCCGGTGGCGCCGTCAAAGCCAGCCATCTGAGCAAAGCTCACCCTCGGGTTCGTGCCTTGTTGAACGTGGCGGAAATAAACGAAGGGATTGTGTTTGGAAGCGTAGAGCTGCACGATGTCGGCGGACGAGAGAGGCGGGGTCAGCTGCGGGTTGATGTGGGAGAAATTGGTGTTGTTGGTAAAGTTCCCATCACTGTAGTTGACCCGATCCGGACCAGTAATCGGGAGACTTTCCTGGTAGGTCTTCCAAGTCTTACCCGCGGCGGCCAACTGGTCGGCAATAGTGATTCCGAGGGTGGTCGAAACGGCCGGGTACGACGTTTTGCCGTCGATATTGATTTCGCATGGCGGGCCGGTGACCTCGTTAGTGCAGTCCAGGATCGGGGTCTCGGCATCGGTACCGGTGCCCGAGATCGGACAAATGGCTGAGCTCGCCGGGCTGTCAGTGTTGACCGTTCCGCTGGAGAGGTTGGTCGCACAGGATCCATTGTGCCAGTCCGGATTGTTGTCGCTGTGGACGCCGAAGTTCGATCCGCCCACGGTCTCGAGGTAGTTCGTCAGGCTGGGATGAGCGACGGCGAAGAAGTTCGTCGCGAGATTGGCGGACTTGGCGTACTTGTTGGTGAACGGGGCGCTTGGGTTGTTGAGAATTTCTTTGTAACCATGATTTTCCATCATGATGACGAAAACATGGTCGAGATGCGGGATGTCTTTGGGCACGGCGCCTTCTTGAGCCATCGCGCTACCGGTGAGAGCGGCCAACAGGCCCAGAGCAAGGGCGGTCTTTTTCATAGTGATCTCCTGAACTTCATCGATGAGGATTGCCATGGGCTGGGAAATCGGATTCCGGGCACTGTCAAATCTTGCCGGGACTGAGATCCAGCCGGGGTCAACCCCAGAAACCCTAGTGGGGATTTGTTACAGCGCGGTGACGTCGTGGTTAAGATTGCGTGAATTTCGGCTGCCGGGCCGACGATTGTCGCTCAAATTTCACTTTCCCCCTAGAAAGTGCTAGGGTGTTCGCCAACGATTTTCAGGAGATGCCCATGTCCCTGCAGGCATTACCGGCACAGGCTAAGTACCTTTTTCACTATCTATTTGAGCAAGCGTCATTGGGAATCGCAGTGGAGGACCTTGAGGGGAAGGTCCTGGTGGCGAATCCGGCTCTGTGCTCGATGCTGGGATACCGGCACGATGAAATGTGCGGAATGAGCTGCTCGGAATTTGCGAGCGAAGAAGATTCTCAAGACGATTGGGCACTGTTTCAACGGCTTCGTGATGGCGCCATCGACCACTACTCACTGGAAAAACGTTATGTCAGAAAGGACGGCGCGCAGATTTGGGGAAGGCTGAATGTCTCGCTTCTGAAGAATCAGGATGGAGGATCTCCGCTGGTCTTTGCCTTTGTGGAAGACATTACTGAACGGCGGCGGACGGAAGAGGCCCTCCGACTGAGCGAGTCGAATTACCGGTTGTTCGTGTCGCAGAGTTCGGAAGGAATCTTTTGCCAGGGACTCGACCGTCCCATTCCGGTGGACTTGCCGGAAGACGAGCAGGTTCAGCGCATTCTGCATGAGTCATACCTGGCCGAGTGCAATGACGCGTTGGCCCGGATGTATGGGCTGTCTGCTGCTGACTTTGCAGGTAAAAGACTCACCGAAACCGTAGATCCGCTGGATCCTGTAAACATCGAATTGACCCGCGACTACATCCGCGGAGGTTACCGCGTCGTGGACCGCGAGTCTCATGAGGTGGACCCGCAGGGCAATCCTAAAGTTTTCCTTAACAGCATGATCGGGATTGTCGAAAATGGTTTGCTGCTGAGGACGTGGGGAATTCAACGGGACATCACGGAGCGTCGCCAGGCGGAGCAAGCGCGAGTGCTCGCTGAGCAGGCACTCCGCGACAGCGAACAACGACTGCACTTAGCCATCCAAGCTGGAAGGATGTATGCGTACGAGTGGGACGTTGCAACGGACAAAATCGTGCGATCCTCGGAATCCGTCGATGTCCTTGGTTTTAAAGATCAGGCAAAAGACTTTACTCGCCAACAACTCATGGCGAGCATTCATCCCGAGGACCGCGCGTTGTTTGTCGGCGCGGTGGAACAGCTTACTCCACAGAATCCGGCCGTGCAACTCAGCTACCGTGTTCTGCGTCCGGATGGCTCGTTGATTTGGTTGGAAAAAAGCGCAAGCGGGTTCTTTGACGATCAGGGGAAGCTGCTGCGGATGATAGGAATGGTGATGGACATTACGGATCGCAAGCTGTCGGAAGCGGCGATCGCCAACGCGAGTCGAAGATTAATCGAGGCGCAGGAGCAGGAGCGCACGCGGATTGCAAGAGAGCTCCACGACGACATCGGCCAGCGTGTGGCCCTGCTGGCCGTCGAGTTAGAGCAACTCCAGCAAGAGGCTCTCGGTTCGCCTGAAGTCCGGAGCCGGTTAGGTGAATTCCAGATGCGGACCATCGACTTGGCCACCGATATTCAAAATTTGTCGCACGAGCTGCACTCGGCAAGGCTGGAGCACAGGGGCATCGCTGCCGCGATGAGAGGGTTCTGCCAGGTGTTTGGCACAAAGCAGAGAGCGGAGATTGACTTCCAGACGCACGATTTGCCCGTCCCGTTGTCGCGCGAGATTTCTTTATGCTTCTACCGGGTCTTACAAGAAGCCTTGCACAATTCGCTAAAGCACAGTGGGGTGCGGCGCTTCGAAGTGCGATTCTGGGGAACGGCGGACGAGATTCATCTCACGGTCAGGGATTCCGGTGCTGGCTTTGACACGGAAGCAGCCAAGGCGGGCCGAGGGCTTGGACTCATCAGCATGGAGGAGCGGCTCAAGCTGTTGAACGGATCATTTTCGATTGCGTCGCAACTTCAGCGTGGTACTACGATCCACGCTCGCGTTCCGTTCACTGGCAGAAGCAGAGCAATGAGAGAAGCCGGGTAAAGAGGCTTCCGTTCATGTTCGCGAATGTTGGTTCAGTCCCTCGCCGCAGATGTTTTGGAAGATTTGCTGATCTTCTTCACGGACAAAGCCGCTCATCGGGAATCCGCAGAGAATATCCAGTCCATGTTGTTTCGCCAGCCGATTGCAGAGTTGCTCCACCTGAATAGCGGCGTCCGCCTTACCTTGCGACCACAAGATTGAAGCAGTCTCCCCACAAATTGCGACCCGCGAAGTTTGCCCTTGGGATGCCCGCGCGGCGTCGGCGATCAGACCGCCGACAACCGTGAAAAACCGCACCGGGTCAGGCAGGTCATTCGCCATAAAGGTTGGCAGGATGTCGCTGACATTCAGGGGGAAATATCGTCCCTGCCGGTGGGCGGTAAGAATGTCCACGCCTTGTTCGTGCAATCTCTCAGAAAGACTGGTGCGATGGGTCCCGGTCGAGACCAGAATCACCGACTTTCCGGCATGGAGAGCGGCTGCAATGAAATCGGCAAAACCAACCACAAAAGCGGCATCATTGGAATAGAACGCAACATCGTGGTTGCGGGACGGGTCGGGTTTGCTCGGCACCGGCGATGGGAGAACGCTGTGATAGCTGAGCTTGAGCCCTTGAATCTCATTCGCGTCGGTATATTTGTGCCCCGAGACACCCGAGCTGACGTACCGCCCGCCCATTAGAACCGCCTCGACAGCGGCTAAGAGCGAGGTTCCGGCATGTGTCTTCACCACGTAGCCCGATGCCCCCAGGTCGAAAGCTTCCTGCACAACATCAGCCGAAGATTCTTGACTCAAGAAGATAATTCTGGACTGTGGGGAAAGCTTGCGGATTTCGCGAGCGGCTCCGATACCGTTCAGGCGCGGGAGTCCGATGTCGAGCACAATCAAGTCCGGTTTCAGTTCAGTGGCTTTTTGGACCGCCTCCAGTCCATCCGAGGCCTCGCCGATGAGTTGAAAGTCCGGCCTCCTTCCCAGGGTTGAACATACAAATTGGCGGAACGGATCGAAGTCGTCGACTACCAGAATCCGGATTTGGGGTCTTTCCAAGCTGCCTCCGCTTTTATGGCTAAAACTCAACTCCGCGCGGGGAGTTGTTGAAGCCTAGTAGATCCGACATGTCCGAGGCTGGTGGTCTGACTGAAGTTTTTTGATTATAGGGCCAAGGAGATCCAAAAGAAACGATTTAATACGGATTTTCCTCATACGCTTGTCGGGGCCTCTTTTTCGGACCACGGCGCGGGCTTTTCCCCCAGCGGGAGAGATAGCTGGAAGAAGGCAATCGGCTGTTTTACCAGGGGCAGAAACCCACAATTGCGGTGTGCCGCTTTTCCTTTTACTATCGCCCTATCGTGCCTGCTTCCGATAACTCCAAACTCCCGGACCGTCTGGTCTCTGCCGCTCCCGTCGAGGATGATTCCTCGTTTGAGCTGAAGCTGCGGCCGCAGCGGCTGAACGAATTCATCGGACAGGACAAGGTCAAAGAGAATCTGGCCGTGGCGATTGAGGCGGCGCGTTCGCGTGGCGAGGCCATGGACCATGTGCTGCTCTATGGGCCTCCGGGGTTGGGCAAGACGACGCTGGCCAACATCATTGCCAACGAATTGGGCGTGCACTTTCAACCCACTGCGGCGCCGCTGTTGCAGATTAAAGGCGACCTGACCGCGATCATCACCAACATGCAGGACAAGCAAGTGCTATTTATCGATGAAATCCACCGCCTGCAACCCGTGTTAGAAGAATTGCTGTATTCCGCGCTGGAGGACTACAAACTCGACATCATCATTGGGCAGGGTCCGTCGGCGCGGACGCACACGCTCGAAGTGAAGCCGTTTACTTTCGTGGGCGCCACGACGCGGGCGGGATTGATTTCGTCGCCGCTTCGATCGCGCTTCGGCATCGTGCTGCGGCTGGAGTTTTATACTCCCGCAGATTTGAAAGTGATTGTGGAGCGTTCGGCGGAGATCCTGGGGGTTGAAGTGGACGATTCCGGCGCGGCGGAAATTGCAGGACGTTCCCGTGGTACGCCACGCATCGCGAACCGGCTCTTGCGGCGCGTGCGGGACTATGCCCAGGTGCGCGGTGCCGGCAAGATCGACGAGCCCACGGCGAAAGCTGCGCTCGGGATGCTGGAAGTCGATCAGTATGGTTTCGACGAAGTGGACCGGCGGTTGCTGCTGACCATCATCGAAAAATATCAAGGCGGTCCTGTCGGCGTGAATACGCTGGCCGCTGTGCTGGCAGAAGAACCGGACGCCATCGAAGAGATTTACGAACCCTTCCTGATGCAGGCTGGGTTTTTGAACCGGACGCCGCGAGGCCGCGTCGCTACGCAGCTGGCGTACGACTATTTCAAGATCACACCGACTCGAAGACAAAGTTCCTTGTTCTAGTGCTTCCCAGTTTGCCTTAAACGGCGAACCTCTTAAGGCTGCCGGCGCTCGGATGTACCTGTTCGGCAAACCTCACAAACATCATTTTGCTGTTTTGTAAGAGGACGCTTAGTGTATCTTGCTCAATTCACCCGTGGGGGGCGGGGAGAAGAGGGACCTTTTTGCGCCTGGTTCGACTTCTGAAGAGTTGGGCTCATTTTCGAGCGAAGCTAGCTGTCATCACGGTTCTGGCTCTGTCAGCTATGGAGCTCGCAGCCTTCCCTTCTTTCCCGCAGGATTTACAGCAACCGGGGCCGAAGCCTGAGGCGGGGCCACCTGCCTTGACGATCCCGCGCTTGCCGCAGCCTCCCGCATTGGACACTAATACCGCCAAGGGGTACATCAATGACAGCCGCCAGTTTTTTGTGAAGGTCAGCTATCCGTTCGGGTTCTGAAGGAAGCTGTCAGCTCTCAGCGGTCCGCTTTCAGCTTGGAACTGTTTGTATGACCAATGATCTAAAGGGTTTGGCTGATAGCTGACAGCCGATGGCTGACAGCTTCCTCGTTTGCCGAATCCTGTGGATATCCGGTAGAATCTAATATTCGAATCGAGGACGGAATTCCCATGAAAGCAGCTATTCATCCCGCTTACAACGAAGTGCGTGTGCATTGCGCGTGCGGCAACGCATTTATGACCCGTTCGACCCATAAGGGCGACATTGGTGTTGAAATCTGCTCGAGTTGCCACCCATTTTTCACTGGCAAGCAGAAACTGATGGACACCGCCGGCCGCGTCGAGCGCTTCCGCCGCAAGTACGCCAAGGCCGAACCGGTGAAGAAGTGACTTCTCCGCCACGGATCTTCACGGATTCGCGCGGATCAATCCAAAATTTGAGCCCTCGCTTCGGCGGGGGCTTCGTTTTGCAACACGGGTAGAATTAAAACGGTGAAGAAGTTCTGGGACACTTCGAGTGCTTGTGGAGCAGACGCGTGTGGCGCGGGCGCCCCTTCGGCAAGCTCAGCGCAGGCTCCCGCCCGCGTACTGCCGGCAGTGCGGGTACTCGAGCCGTCGTCCCTGAAGCCAGTCCCGTCGAGCCTCAGGATCGGTACTGTCACAATCTCTCCCGCCACCGTTCTGGCCCCGATGGCCGGCGTCACTGACACGGTCTTCCGCCGGTTCATGCGCAACCTTGGCGGATGCGGGCTGATCATGACCGAGTTCACGTCGGCCGACGGCGTGCTGCGCAAAAAAGACCAGAAGGCCAAACGCTATCTCCACTTCTACGAAGACGAGCATCCGATCTCGGCACAACTTTTCGGCAGCGATCCCAAGGTGATGGCGGAGGCCGCGCGCCTGGTTGAGGGCCTGGGCTTCGACCTCGTCGATTTGAATCTGGGCTGCCCTGCGAAGAAAGTTGTGAAGTGTAATGGGGGCTCTGGCTTGCTGCGCGATCTGCCGGCCATCGGCCGGATTTTCGCAGCGGTGCGCGCCGCCGTGACGATTCCCTTCACCGTGAAATTCCGCGCCGGGTGGAACGACGAGGAAATCGTCTGTGTCGAACTCGCCCGCATGGCGGAAGATTGCGGACTAGGCGCCGTCGCGCTGCACGCCCGCACGCGCGAGATGGGCTACAGCGGCAACGCTCGGTGGGAGTGGATTGCCGCCATCAAAGACGCGGTGAAGATTCCCGTGATCGGCAACGGCGACATCCGCAGCCCCGAAGACGCCTGCGCGATGGTCACGCAAACTGATTGCGATGCCGTCATGATCGGCCGCAGCGCTCCGTCGAACCCCTGGATCTTCCGACAGATCGAACAGTACTGCGATTCTGCTCGTGTGGGGCCGGGTCTCAGACCCGGCCAGGCAGAGCCTAGCTCGGCTGCTTACTCGGGACAGGAGTCGGAAGCTTGCATCGGCATCGAGCCCGCCCGGCTTCGCCCGGCCCGACCGGATTCCTTCGACTCCGCTCAGGACAGGCTCCGACCCGGTCTCACCGCAGCGGCTTACGACCACCCTTCTGAAGCAGACCGCTACCAGATGATCCGCACCTACTTCCAGATGCTGATCGAGGAAGAGCTCCCAGACGCCGTCGGCAAGATGAAACAGTTCGCCAGCTGGTTCACCCACGGAGTACCAGGCGGGGCTGGCCTGCGCAAGGCGATCTACGAATCGAAGAGCGCCCCCGAAATCCTGGCGCGCGTAGAAGAGTTCTTCGAAGCCAGGTTGTGTGGCGCTGGCGCTCCTTCGGCAAACTCAGGGCAGGTTCCCGCCCGCGAAACGGATGACGGGATTCTCGTCCGCAATAACTAGAAAACTAATCCAGCCAGTGAATCCGCTCAAGGATTTCCCGCAGCCGCCTGCCCTTACTCGGGTTGATCATTTCCACGAACGCCACACGTCCCTCAAGGTGTGCCCGAAAACGCGGACGGCCCTCACGGTTCTGACTCTCCGGGCCCAGTCGAACGCAGTTGGTCAGCACAGCCTTCAGCCGGTCGAAATCGCATCGCGCAATGTTAGGACGCTGGTTGGTGACGAGTCCCGCCAGATGCTGCCGCACTCCCTGACGCATGATCCTCGTCTTGCGATGGTTTACCGCGAACCCTTCCTCGAGCAGAATTGCCGCGACTCGCAGCCCGAAGCGTTCCACATTCTTCTCAAATTCATCACCGCCAGAGAACGCGAGATCATCAGCATACCGCGTGTAGCTCGCGCCCGCAGATTCGGCCAAAGCAGCCAAGCGGCAATCCAGCCGGTAAAAAGAAAGGTTGGCCAGTGCCGGTGATGTCGGCGCGCCCTGCGGCAGATGCGGACGCGCGTAGAGCCGCCTGGCTTCTTCCACGCGCACGGGGCCGAGATCCTTGGCGATCTCATCCCAGATGTCGCGCGGAGCGGCGTTTGTGCAAATTCCACCGAGCAGATCGGCTGCCGCTTCGGGATATCCCAACGTCCGAAACAAATTCTGAATGCGTACCCCGCCGAACGTGGGAAAGAAATCCTGCAAGTCCATTCTCAGCACAACCCGCTGACCCACGTGCGCAGCGACAAATGTCTTGATCGATCGTTCCGTCACGAATCCATGTACTGCGAGATGAGCCGGGATCCTGTTTAGAATCCACCGGAGAATCTGGCATTGCAGATCTTTCAACCGCGACTTTGGCGCTTCTATTAATCGAACGCTGCCGAAGCGCTTCGCCAGAATCCGGTAGTGATAGTGCCGTAGCTGCTCGCCCGATCCTTTGTAGCCCAGCGCCTTCAGGTCGGCGAACCATCGCAGCTCACCGGGGTCGAGTCCCAGCCACTTGGCCAAGTCACCGGGAGAGTCGATCGCGGGAAGGTCCCAAGCGCGAGCCGCCGCTGCGGGCTGCATTTCATGCGGCGCGATCAGCATCTCTTTTACTAGCAGTTCGTCGGGATATTTCGAGAGCGCGCGCTGAAAGCCCGCGTCGTTCCGGAGAAACTGAATGACATCCCGATGCCGTGGACGCGTGGCAACTCCAAACGTCCCTAGATAGCGCAGGGCGAGCGGACGAATCCAACGCCAAGACTTGCCCAGCGTGCGGCTGCAACGATAGACGAGGAGTTCAACGGTTGCTTCGCCGGCGAGAAAAGCCTGGGCCATCGCCCCGAGAAGAGAAGAGTCCTGCATGACAAACGACGGCGGAATGCTCCAACGAGTCTGACCCTGCGTGAGCAAGGCTGCGCCGGAGCGCAGAGACGCTCACGCGACGAAAATCCCAGCTACTCATGTTCCCCTGGGGTAACCCCAGAGAGGCTCAACCAGGCCCGAGAGCCCGGTCCAAGCCAGGCTTGGAGCACTCCACCGCGCGGGGACAATATAGCAGTTTTAGCTGATGTGGCTCGGGCGCCCCGCCTGCGAAAGCCAGAGCGGCCTCCGAAGTAGCAACAACCCAAGGGGCTAAAGCCCACACAGATTCTATACGGCTTACGCGGCCCTGAAGGGCCGCTCTTCCACGCACCAGCGTGCAGCCCGAATTTTCGACCGGGCATAGCGATTTTGTTCTGCGACTGTGCGTCTGCACGAGAGGTGAAACTCACAAGGCTGGAGATCCAAGGACTTACGGCCTACCAAGGCCAGAAAAGCTGAAATCAGAAGACTCCAAGACGCGAAATTCCCGCCGCATTTTTGTCCATATCGTGAAATCTTGACCATGGCTGTCCCTCCGCGAGATCACCAGCGCGCTGACTGGCAAGAGTTTTCATCAAATCCTCCGTACTCGACATCGAACTGTATTCCCTGCATGGCTGTCAATTGTAAGGGATCGATGCTGCATGACTGTCGAGAACATGAGGGGTTGTGAGCGTAATGGCGATTTCCCAACTCTTATCGAATTTCCATTCACTGACCAAAAGTAACTAGACCGCAACGGGCCGTGCAATCTACTGTTTAGCCAGAAAGCTATGCTATCGCTCTTGGTTTCAATTATCGCCAGTTGCGCAATCCTACTGGGATTCGGGTTCATCGTCGCCAGAACCGTCCCAAGCATACCCAACAAGCTCGGCCGCTTTCTCTTTTTCTCGGTGCTGGGAGTGCCAACGATTTTTGTTCTCAATTACGTCGATGTTCGGACCCTTGGGTTCCACAAGATGGGCTGGACTGAGGCCCTCATTATTGCTTTGATCTGTGCCACGTGGGCAACTTTTTGGACACCGCAACCGCGCAACTCCAAGACTCCCTAAACCTGCCTTTAGCCATGCGAGAAATAATCTCGCTGCGGATAACTGTTGTTAGCAGGCCATAACGCTCAGAATGCAGGTCAGGGCCGCGTACTTCGCTAAGAATTGGGCGGTAGAACGGATCAAATTCAGCTTGTCCTCCCGCAAGCCGCGCAACTCTTCCTCGCCGAGGCGATTTTCGTACAAGAGTCTCCCGAACACGTGCGTCAGTTGCGAGTAGCGATAGTCGTACTTGCGGTTGATCTCTCTACGGCGTTCGGTCAGGTAATGTTCCAGGTCCCAAAGATCCGACGACTCCCGGACCTGGCTGGCCATCCTCTTTTGCTTCCTGAATTATTTCGTGAAGCTCCCGCCCCAGAGCAGCGTCGAAGGCTTTGCGGGCGATGGCCTTTTCTGCCCTCGACCCAATCGGATCGTTCTGGTGGGGATAGCTGTCTTGCGCCGCAGACGGGCTCGTCATGGTCCGTCCTCCGTGGCCGGATTCTACCCCCTACCCAGCACTCTCGTTGATAAAGTGCCCATATTCTCACTGGATGACCTCTGGCGCGATTCTGTCTACCCACAACCGGGGTTCGCTCGCTGCGAGGTCTTGGCCGCGGTCACAAGACTCCCAAGGGCGTAGGCTGGCTCGCCTGACCATTGCAAAACCAGATGACCTCGAATCAATGAAAGGGCTCTCTGAGTTTGTAGTGTTAGAGTCCCAAATTTCCGAATGAATGATACGGGGATTTTTCGCCAGTAATCCACACAGCCATCTGGGTTATGATACGTGACCGTGCGGCTCCCGCATCCTTCGGGTGCTCGAATTATGCTTGCACTTCTTCGATATGCGTTTCGTCAGCTTCGGGGAAGTCCGGGTTTCGCCGCCACCGCCATACTGACGCTCACCCTGGGCATTGGCGCGTCGACGGCGATCTTCGCCGTTCTCGACGCGGTGCTGCTGGAACCGCTGCCCTTTCCACAGCCAGATCGACTCGTCGCCGTGGAATCACAGCCGGACCGCAGTGTTTCCATCCCCACGATGCAGGACTATCAGTCGCGTTCGATCACATTCAGCAGTCTGGCTGCATATCGGCAGTGGTCGCCGACACAGAAGACAACCGATGCTACGGCGCATCGGATTCTGGCTGTGTCGCAAGGCTTCTTCTCGACGCTGGGAACTCGCTTCGCGCTCGGAACAAGCTGGCCGATTACGGGGAATGAGCAGGATTGCGCTCCTCTGGCGGTGGTGAGCGGCGGTTTCTGGAAGCGTCTGGGCGGAAGCAACGAACTGGGCAGCAGAATGCTGAACATGGATGGACGAGACTTTCAGATTGCAGGGGTCATGCCGCTGGAGCAGACGATTGAGGGGTCTTACGCTCTGAATAAGCCTGAGGTGTTTGTTCAGGTAGGCTGCGACAGCGAGGAACGGCCGAATTCGCGAGGCGACCGCAGTTTTGAATTGATCGGCAGGCTGCGGCCAGGAGTGACAGTTGGCCAGGCAAATGCCGATTTGGCGCGCGTGGAGCAGACGCTTCAGAAGGACTACCCCAACGAGTATCGCGACTACGCGGCTGCGCTCAAGGAACCGCCCGTGGTATTTCCCTATATTGAGTTACTGGTTGGCACGGAAACGAAGCCTGCGCTTCTGATGACCCTTGCAGCTTGCGGCTTACTGCTGGTGATCGCTTGCGCAAATCTTGCGAGCCTGTTGCTGGCGCGTAACACGCGCCGACGGGGCGAATTCGCCACGCGGGCGACTCTCGGAGCCACGCTTGCTCAGCTCCTCAGGCAACTGATGATCGAAAGCGCAGTACTCGTTAGCCTTGGCGCGACCAGTGGCCTTGGACTCGCCCTCGTTGTTTTGGGATTACTGAAGAGCACAACGGCACTACACCTTCCTCGGCTGGCCCATGCCTCTATGCGTCCGGCAGTCATCATGTTCGTGATCGCAGTCTCTGCTGCGGTCACTTTCTTCCTCACGCTCCTGCCCGCCTGGCGGACACTGCGACCGGGTCTGCTGCGGGATCTTCAGGGTGTGGGACGAAGTACTGCGGGACGCAGCCTGCGATTTGCCGGACGTTTGCTGGTGGTTGCGCAACTCAGTCTCACCGTGGTGCTTCTGGCCTGCGCGGGATGGATGATCGGCGGCGTGTATCTACTTTTGCACCAGCCTCTCGGCTTCGCGCCGGATCATCTACTGATGTTGAAGGCGGAGTTGGGTTCGGACCATCTGACGAAGCCCGAAGCACTGCAATCAGAGCTGAAGTTGACGCAGGTGGCGGAGAGCCTGCGTCAAATGCCGGGCGTAGTGTCCGTCGCTGTGACGGATCATCAGCCGCTCGGACACGCCGTCAATCGTTACGACTTCTGTGCCGATGTGCATCCGGAACGATGCCGGCAGCCGATCCATATCAATCCCAACTCGTATGCCATCAGCCCGGCTTATTTTTTCACCATTGGGCAATCGCTGCTGGAGGGTCGCGACTTTAATGTGGAAGACGATGGCCGCAATCATGTCGCAATCGTCAACCAGGCTTTGGCTGCGCGTGAATGGCCGGGGCAAAGCGCGCTGGGACATCGCGTGCACACGGGGGAGATCCACATCGCAGAGGGCCAGAGCTGGGCTACGGTAGTGGGTGTCGTGGGCAATGTGCACAACTACGATCTGGTCTCGGAACCAGGACCGGACCTCTACATTCCGCGCGCTGAGAACCCGAATGGCTTTGCCAGATTCATTATGAATGTGAGTGGCGACCCCGCTTTGCTGAAGAATGCAGTTAGGACGAGGGTCAAAATCCAGTTTCCGGAGGCGACGGTCTTCGCGTTCGAGACGATGGCCGAAGAAATGTCGAGCGAGGTTTTGGAACGTGTATTCCTGATGGAAGTGGCCATGTCATTCGGCGTGGTCGCACTCTTTCTCTCAATACTTGGAACCTACGGCCTGCTTGCCTATGAAGTCTCGCTGCGCGAAAAGGAAATCGGCATACGTTTAGCCCTTGGATCTTCGCGGGAGAGAATCGTCAGGCTGCTGCTCTACGAGGAGGGTCGCTGGCTTATGGCGGGCACAATGCTGGGGCTGGGTTGCGCGATTGCTACTGGCTACGTCTTTCGTTCGCGATTCTACGGCGCGCATGCTACATCGCTGTCCGTCTTGCTGGGCTCTGCGTTAGTGCTGATCGGGCCAGCATTGCTTGCAGTCGCTCTGCCCGCACGCCGAGCCGCCCTTATAGATCCAGCCGAAACGCTGCGACGAGAATAAGACTCAGTTGATCTCCGGTGGCCGCACCTTGGTACACCTTGAGATGAGTTCGATTCTCAGTTGACGTTAACAGGCCAGTTGCACTCAAGTGCCCACCTTTTACTTCACCTTTTTCGGCCTTGATGAGCGTAATTGATTCCATAATGTCGGCTCCGACGCCCGAGTAGAGTTGGTGGTGGCAAAACCAACCAACAGGCTCGGGAGAAAGGAGCCGAACGATGATCATTATAGATTCTCTCTTGCAATTCAAACTTTTTCTCTCTGGAGAGGTGCAGGAGAACCTCTCTCTTTTTGCGAACAGTCATGCGCAAACGGCGACGGCGATGCCAGTCGAGTTTCCCGCGCACAGCTTCGACCCGTCATACGGCTGATTGGTGCGGAACATAACAAACAGAGCATGCAGCAGTTTTCGCATAACGGCGACGACGGCTTGCAGACGAGCTTCAGCATTTATGGATGAACGTGAGAGGATACTTGCTGTGCCCCTGGGCGTCGTCACCATTACAGCTGTTTTCGTTCTGCACTGGCAATCTTGACAGTACCCTCCATTCGATTCCCCAAAGTAACCTTGCTCGGCTGAAGATGAGTCCCCTGTAAGAGGGTCTGCCATTCCAGCGCGCGCTTCCACGAGATCTACATGTCCGATCGATTGCGAGTCCTTCTAGCTGTGCTGCGACCGGTCGCAGCTTACAAATAGGCAGAGGTGACCGAGAGTATTTTGTACGGGAGGCGCGACGATGCCATCGCAAGCCTGGGTGACGCTGGGGGTGCTGACACTGATGTTTGCGCTGTTGATATGGGATCGCCTGCCGGCGTGGGTGGTATTCATGGGCACACTGACGGTGGCCATGACGCTGAAGCTGGCACCGGCCGAAGCTCTGCTAAAGGGTTTCAGTAACACCGGCGTCCTGACCGTTGCGGCGCTGTTCCCGGTGGCGGCGGGAATGTACGCGACTGGCGCGATCTCGCTGCTCTCGCAGCACATGATCGGGTTGCCGAGGAGCGTATGGGCCGCGCAGCTCAAGATTCTTCCGCCCGTTGCCCTAGGCAGCGCCTTCCTGAACAATACGCCGCTCGTGGCCATGATGATTCCGGTGGTTCGGGACCTTACCCGAGTCACTGGTCTGGCGCGATCGAAGCTATTAATGGGTCTGAGCTTCGCATCTATTTTGGGCGGCACCATGACGCTGATCGGGACATCCGTAAACCTGATCGTTGGTGGGCTGGTGGTCGATGCAATGACTTCCGGCCGTCTCACCGGCATAAAGCCTCTAACCATCTTCGAACCGATATGGGTGGGGCTGCCGGCCACAGTCGCGGGACTGCTCTTCATGGTGTTTATTGGGACGAGATTGTTGCCCGGCGACAAGCTGCAAGCGAGCGCGAGCTCGGCGCAACGAGTTTTCCGAGTTGAGCTCAGCGTGCAACCGCACTCCAATCTGGATGGAAAAACACTGGACGTGGCGGGGTTTGCCAAGCCTGTGGGCTACAGGCTGCTGTCGGTCACGCGAGGCGGCAAGGAAGCCGAGATCACCCCGACGCTCAAACTAAATGGGGGAGACGTCCTCGCTTTTGCTGCGCCAACGACAGTTTTACCGGGCTTATGGGCCACGATCGGGCTAGTTCCATTGAACGAGAGCCAGACTTCCAGCCCGCGGTACAGACATCAACTTGTCGAGGTTGTGGTGTCGCCCCACGCACCGGCGGTTGGGCGTTTAGTCTCGGAACTTCCTTTGCCTGGCAGCCCGTACAATGCGTTACTCGTAGGGGCCTCGCACGACAACCTGGCGATCGACACGCCCCTCGGTGACTATCGAGTACAAGCCGGTGACGGCGGAATTCTGGAGGTGGATGATTCCTTTTTCTATGAGGACCGACGCGAGACGGACTTCGCTTTGACGAAAGTGATTGAGGGCTTCCGAGTACAGCGTGTAGACCGGGCATGGATGGCCGCTGTGATTACGGTCATGATGGTGGCCGCTGCCGCACTAAGCATAACCAGCATGCTCAATGCCGCTCTTCTGGCTACCATGGCGATGCTGCTCTCGGGCTGCCTGCCGATTGAGCGCGCCTGGCGCAGCCTGGAATGGAAAACGTTAGTGGTGCTGGGATCGGCAGTGGGGCTGGAGGCAGCTGTTACTGGCAGTGGCCTCTCGCAAAAAATTGCGGAGCTGTGTGCGAGCATTGGAGGCGGCAACCCCAGAGTGTCGCTAGCGGTGGTGTTGGCGGGCACCTTGATCATGACCAACATCCTTACCAATGCTGCCGCCGCAGCCTTTATGTTTCCAGTGGCCCTGTCGATGGCGCAGCGGCTGCACGTAAGTTTTCTGCCGTTCGCCATTATTCTCATGATGGGAGCCTCGTGCGCCTTCATCAATCCTGCAGGATTCCAAACGAACCTGATGGTACAGGAGCCCGGCGGGTACAGCTTCTCAGACTTCGCGAAAGTAGGACTACCGCTTACCCTGGTGGTCGGGGTCGTGGTCATCATGGTGGCGCCGTTTGCTTACGGGTTTTGAAACGGCGAATGATACTTAAGGGCGTTCACAACACTCTGCGCCGTCAAAGCGATGAGCAGCAAACGGAGGAAGTCCGCTGATAGGGGAGCCGGTTTGTAAGCACGGAGTGAGATAGTTTACGTAACCATTACACTCATGACCGTCTTTTGGTTGTTTTCAGCGCTAGGGCGCAGGAGGATTCCCGCAGTCGGCTTCCGGGATCAGACTACGACGCTCCTATTCCCACCGAACCGGGGCCGCGTGTTCTGGATCCTCACCCGTGTGCAAGATGGCGATAGCAAAGTGCGGGAAGTAGGGTCTAATCAATGAATGAAAACCGTCTCTCGCATTTGTTCTCACCTGTTCCACTCCGTCGGGAGTTACGCAAAACTCTTCAGGAGGCTTCCATCGCACATAAAGTAAGCGCCGATAGGCGTCGGGAACGGGGTCAGCATATAACTGGCTCAGCGCCTTTCTAGTGCGTTCCAGCAACTTGAGGATCACATTTCGCTGCCCCTCCGCGACGATCCGATTGTTGCCATCGACACGGAAGGGGCCGCCCCATACCTCACGATGTGTGACGGCCCATCGTTAACCCGGATCGATATCCTGCGGCCTCCGGGCAACTGTCTTTGTTGCTGGCTTGGACGCTTCCACGTCGGCAGTTCATCGATAATTGCATCAACTGCGCTAGCCTGTTCGATTGTTAGATCGCCCAAGGGGTCGTCCATAGCAACCAGCCTCGCCATGAATTCGTATGATCCCGGCTCGGCGGCCTCTCTCATATTCCAGCGACTGAAGGCGATTTTGGTCAGTGCACGTGGCTCCCGCAGGTTCTTCGCTTCGGTTACATAGACGCACTCACCACTGCGAGATTGTAGATCTGTGCGAATCGCGTCGTTCTCGGGGAGAAAATGAATGTCAGCGTGACCAAGCGATCGCAAGTATTGCGCAGCATGCATCTCTGCGATGAAGTCTTCCATCACATCGTTGAACCGAATTTCGGTGGGTGACAGCAACAGTCCGGCTTTGGTACGAAGTTCGGCTTCGTCGGTGAGAGCGAGTCTTGTTTTTCTTACCAGCTCGTTCCAGCCAGCCAAATTGGGAGGATTTGCTTCGAGATGCAGAAGTAATACGCAAGTTCTCCAATTCCCTCGGCCCGCCCACACGCGCGACACATCTCCGAATGCCCAAGCGGGCTCAGCATTCGCCTCAGATCCAAGCCGATTCAATCCATCTTCAATCGCCATAAGAGTGGACTGTCGACGTGACCTTATGAGATCTCAGTCCTCCGTCCGCCAATGCTTGAAAATTGTATTCTCAGTTGTTGTTATCAGGCCATTAGCCCCTCACGCGTATGCTCGGCATCCCTGCGCCACTCTTCCCAAACACTGCCCCACACACGTCGCGCGAGCAGGCGGGCCCTCGGCCTGTCCAACCCACGGCTCCCCTTGCTCGGGGCTCTCATTCCCAACTTAATCGCTGGACATTAGCGGGCAGGGGGTCGACAATTTTTCCCTCACGGTATAACCCCGAGAACGTTTGACCCACGTTCTCACACGCTTTAGACTGCCGCTGCTCGGCCCCCTGAATGGAGGCGGCATTTTCGCATGACTGAGGCGCTTGCCTCGTCGCGGCTACGAAGCGGAAGGACACTGGTTCCACGAGGGATGATTCTCATTGTGTTGCATGAGGCCACCGTTCATCGATTGCCTTCATAATCTCTTCCGCCCACCGCACCCGTCCGCTATCTCACTCATTGTCGTCGGGACCTTCCGCCCGCCATCGAACTGTGCCAGTTTCCGGGCGGCCAGGATGTTCGCCGCAATCAACAAAATACGATTGCGCTCCTCAGCCAGGTTCAAGAGCGTAGCATATTCGCCTTTTGTTCGCGTAAACTGTGGCGAAGCGCCCATCTTTCGTCCAGACTGGCCGAAAGAGGCGTACCTCGGCGTAAGGCAAGGGTCGTTTGTTTTCGTCTGGCCAGAGTAGGTAACCGCTTATCTCGGAGCGAGATGTACTTTCGGGTATATATGTCCGGAAACCGTTTCTTGGCTGCCTCCGCGTCTCGGACGGACGGATCAGATTCTGGCAGTCCCGCGCGGACGGTTCTAACATCGTCGATCACCTCATCGTTTAAGGACAAAGCGTCCGGGCCATACGCGCTGCTGGGCTTCCATATCGGCTCTACGCCTGGGCGAATCTGCCAATGGACTGGGCTTACGCTTCGTCTGTGAATGTTCAATATCCGTTCTTAGCGGTTGATAGTCGCCTATCTCATTGCTTCTACAAAGTCTACTTACGTTTCGTCTTTTGGGGTCCGGACTTTCACCTTTTGGACCGCAACTTTCAGCATTTGCGCAAACCCACAGCAACACGATTTACACTCCCCTCGCGATCATTTTCCCCAACTCATCCTTCTCCACATACGCCCACGGGGTCTTCGAATCGTGCGTGAAAACCGTCAGCCACTTTTCGGGAAGGGCTTTGGCATAATACTGCTTCTTGCTCTCAATCGTCTGCAATGGGTAAAGGTCGAAGCCCATGCCCCAGGTCAGGTCGATATGCGCCGTGGTGGGCATCAGGTCGGAGATATAGCAGGCCGTCTTTCCCCGACTACGCACAATCACGGCCTGCATGTGAGCGGTGTGGCCGGGAAAGGTCCTGACCGAAATGCCGGGAACGATTTCCTCACCACCCTTCAACAGCGTCATCTGTCCGCTTTCGACCAGCGGATCGTAGTTTTCGGAGATGAAGCTGATCGAGTCGCGCTCGCTGGGATGCTGGGCATACTTCCACTCGCCTTCTGGCGCGTAATATTTCGCGCGCGGAAACGTTGCAACGAATTTGCCATTTGCGTCGCGCACGGTGTTCCATCCGCAGTGATCGAAGTGCAGGTGCGAGTTGATGACGATGTCGACGTCCTCAGGCGCGATGCCACCCGCCGCAAGATCATCCAGCAACCCAGCCGGCCGCCCGTAGAACTTCGCCATGCGCAGCGAGAGCTTGTTGCCCATTCCGGTCTCGGCGAGCACGGTCTGCCTCCCCGTGCGGATGACGAGCGTGTTCAGTCCGGCGGTAACGTAATTCTTGTCGTCGGACTCGACCTTGCGCGACCACATCACTTTGGGTATGACACCGAAAAAGGCGCCGCCATCGAGCGGGTAAGTGCCGTCAGAAAAAACGCTAAGTTCAAAGTCGCCAAGCGTGAGCCGATGCATGCAGCTAGTGTGCCACGTCCTGAGTCACCACGGAGGCACGGAGCCATAGAGAGGAACAATTCAAGAAATATTTTCTCTGTGTCTGCGTCGTGGAAGTGGTGTTAGCTCGAAGGTATACGGAAATCCACACAGGCTGGAATTCTGATTGTGTGACATCTGCCCTTGCGTCGTATTTTGAAGTGCGGCATTATATGCGCCGGCGTCGCCGTGGGTGAACCGCAGAACGGCCACGCCAAGTGCTGTGTTTTCAGGTTTATGACCTCTAACCCGTTGGGGCTCAATATCTTGCAGATATATTTAGCAGATCCCGAGCCAGTCGCGAGTTTCAGAACGGCAGGGGGAGGGGGTCGGCGGGTAGGAACCTGTAAAATCTCCCATTTCGGCCTTCAGTTCCAAGATCCTCTCCATAATTTTTCTCGCCGATCGCGGTTGGAGCTTTCCGCATCCCTGCAGCATCTAATGTTTATCAGTTGATTAATCCCTGAAAACTTAATCTGGAACGGAGAAACGCCATGATTCAGATTCGTCCCAGCCACGAACGTGGCGGCGGCGACCACGGCTGGCTCAAAACCCATCACACCTTCAGCTTCGGCGATTACTGGGATCCGAAGTGGATGGGATTCCGTTCGCTGCGCGTCATCAACGAAGATTGGGTCGCGCCGAACACCGGATTTCCCACGCACCCGCATCGCGACATGGAAATTATCACCTACGTTCTCGAAGGCAAGCTCGAGCACAAAGACAGCCTCGGAACCGGATCAGTGATTCTTCCGGGCGATGGACAGCGCATGACTGCAGGCAGTGGCATTCGCCACAGCGAGTTCAATCCGTCGACGATCGACGCGGTGCATCTGCTGCAGATATGGATTCAGCCGGAGAAGGCCGCTCTGCCCCCGAGCTACGAGCAGAAGTCGTTTCCTGAGGCGCAGAAGCGAGGCAAGCTGCGGTTGATCGCGTCGCGGGATACCAGCGATGGATCGGTGAAGATCAATCAGGATGCGAAGCTCTACGTCACGTTGCTGAAGCCCGGAGAAGAGGTCACGCACGAGTTCGCGGCCGGACGTCACGGTTGGTTGCAGGTTGCTCGTGGCGCGGTCGAGGTCAACGGAAAAAAGCTGGCACAAGGCGACGGGGCTGCGATCAACGACGAGAAGAAGCTGAGCATCAAGGGCACCGAGGAGTCTGAGGTGCTGTTGTTCGATCTGGCGTAAATCTGGAATGCCCGAGGTATATTGTCATCCTGAGCGAGACGGTTTTTTCTCCTGAAGGATCTATGCAACTTTCTGCCGCTGAGAGAATGCATAGATCCTTCGCGGCAAAGAACACCGCTCAGGATGACAAGTGCTGGTTATCTCTTATGCAGCGGCCTGCTGGTGTCACTGTCATTTCAGCGCTCTTCTTTCTGGCCGCGATCGATCTGTGGACAATTGGTGTGGTAAAGCTACTCGCGCCGGAAGCGATCTCATTGATGAGCGGAGCGCAGCTCATGTATGGACTGGAACTCGCCGGACCGTACATGGCGATGCTTGTGGGCTCTGGTTACGCGCTCATCGGTTGGGGACTATTCCGCCGGCACAATTGGGCACGTTGGGCCGGGATGCTGGTGATGGTGGTTGCCGTCGCATCGCTTGTCCCGAAGATCTCGATGGCGGAACTTGGTCTTCCAGTGATCTGGTACGGGTTCCAGATCGCGCTGCGCGCGGCGGTTGCGTGGTATCTGGCACAAGCGCCGACCGTGATCGATGCTTTCGCCGGGAAGTCGCCAACATCGTAGACAGTACTTCTTGCGAGCGGACCCTTCGGCGTTGCTCAGGGAAAGCTGCGTCCGCCGCTACTCGAGTCCTCTTATTGCCCTTCTTGCAACTCGCGAATCCAGATGTTGCGGTAGCGCACGGGATTGCCGTGATCCTGCAGCTGGAGCGGCATTTTGTCTGGACCAGCTTTGTAAGGAGGACGTTCGCCGTGGGCCGTCGGGCCGGTGAGTTCCACGTTGTCTTGCACCAGCACTCCGTTGTGCAGCACGATCACGCGCGCGGGTTGCGTGACCTTGCCGTCTTGGAAATGCGGGCGGTGAAAGATGATGTCGTAGGTCTGCCACTGGGCCGGCGGACGCGCAGCGTTCACCAGCGGCGGATATTGTCCGTACACTGCGGACACCTGTCCGTCGGCGTACGTCTTGTTCGCGTACGAGTCGAGCACCTGGATCTCATACGTGCTCATCAGAAAGACGCCGCTGTTGCCGCGCTCCTGGCTCTCGCCCTTGCCCGGTGAAGGCTCGGCGAACTCCACGTGCAGCTGGCAATCTCCGAAAGAATCGCGTGTGGAGATGTTGCCGGTTTTCGCTACAACTTCCATGTAGCCGTTTTCGACTTTCCATTTTGCGGGCTTGCCGTCGCTGTCGACCCAGCGCGACAGGTCTTTACCGTCGAACAATACAACGGCATCTGAAGGAGCGCGTCCCGGTGTTTCCTGCGTGCTCGCCGTTCCGGGATCAACAATTGGCGGTAAGGGGCGATTGAGATCGTGAATTTTCCATTTCATGGGAGCTTGTGCGGCGGAGAGTTGGACGAGCGAAACCAGAATAACTGCCGCGAGCGAGAAGGTTCGGGTCATGTGTGGCGCCTCGCGCGCCGGAGAACATGATACTCGAATATCTACGGCAAGGGTTCGCAAGACCACTACGGATTTTGATTTGTCTGCTCGATTGCGACACAACGCCGGGCTGCGCTCGGCGGGACAGCCGAAGGCGCCTGTCCCCACATGAGCTCTGAACCCTCCATCACCGCTTGGTCTTGGTTGGCGCCTTCTCGCCGACACGCGGGCTGACTTCGAAGGTCAGCTTGCCTGCTTTCTTGTCGGCGTCGACGATGACGTGATCGCCATGTAGGACCTCGCCGTCGAGGATCTTCAGCGCCAACGGATCCTGCACGAGCTTTTGGATAGAGCGCTTCAACGGACGGGCGCCGAAGTTCGGGTCGTAGCCCTGCGTGAACAGCAAGTCCTTCGCCGCGTCCGTGAGTTCCAGCGAAATCTTGCGGTCGGCGAGCAGGCGGCGAACGTCTTCCAGGCGCAGCTCGATGATCTTGACTAGCTGTTCTTTGCCCAGTGGTCGGAAGACGATGATGTCGTCGACGCGGTTGAGGAACTCCGGCTTGAAATGCGTGTGCAGGAGGCTCTGGACCTGCTCGCTGGCTCTTTCGAATTCTTCCGGCGTGCGTACCTGGTCGGACTGCAAATAGCTGGAGCCGATGTTCGAGGTCATGATGATGATCGTGTTCTTGAAGTCGATGACGCGGCCCTTGCCGTCGGTCAGGCGTCCGTCGTCCATTATCTGAAGAAGGACGTTGAAGACGTCGGGATGCGCTTTCTCAATTTCGTCGAAGAGTACAACAGCATACGGACGACGCCGAACCTGCTCGGTGAGCTGTCCGCCTTCCTCATAGCCTACGTAGCCCGGAGGAGCGCCGATCAGGCGGGCGACCGAGTGCTTCTCCATGTATTCGGACATGTCGATGCGGAGCAGGGCGTGTTCGTCGTCGAAGAGGAATTCTGCTAACGCACGAGCGACTTCGGTTTTGCCCACGCCCGTTGGGCCTAAGAAGATGAACGAGCCGATGGGACGCTTGGGATCGCTTAAGCCCGCGCGGGAACGGCGAATGGCGTTGGCGACGCGCTCCAAAGCTTGGTCCTGACCGACGACGCGGTGGCGCAGGCGCTCTTCCATCGTGACGAGCTTTTTGACTTCGCCTTCGAGCATCTTCGAGACCGGGATTCCGGTCCATTTGGAGACAATGCGCGCGACGTCCTCTTCGTCGACCTCTTCTTTCAGCATGCGCTTGCCGCCCTGGTTCTCCATTTGCTTGCTGAGCCTGGCGAGTTCGTCTTCGGCCTGGCGAATCAGGCTGTAGCGGATCTCGGCAACGCGCTGCAGGTTGCCTTTGCGTTCCTCGGCTTGCTCTTCAGCCTTCAGCTTTTCGATCTGTTCTTTGAGCGCGCGAACGCGGGCGATGAGATCTTTTTCCTTCTTCCAGTTGGCCTTGAGCGTATTGGATTTCTCGCGGATTTCGGCGAGTTCCTTTTCGATGATGGCAAGGCGCTCGCGGGAGTTTGAGTCGTCTTCTTTCTTCAGCGCTTGCTTTTCGATTTCGAGTTGCGTCGCTTTGCGCTCCAGCTGATCGATGTCCGTGGGCAAGGAATCGATCTGAATGCGCAGCGAGGATGCAGCTTCGTCGATGAGATCGATGGCCTTGTCGGGCAGAAAGCGGTCGCTGATGTAGCGATGCGAGAGCGTGGCCGCGGCGACGATGGCCGAGTCTTTGATGCGCACGCCGTGATGCACTTCGTATTTTTCTTTCAGGCCGCGGAGGATCGCGATGGTGTCTTCGACGTTGGGCTCGCCGACAAAAACAATCTGGAAGCGGCGTTCGAGGGCCGTGTCTTTCTCGATGTACTTGCGGTATTCGTTGAGCGTAGTGGCGCCGACGGCGCGCAGCTCTCCGCGAGCCAAGGCAGGCTTCAGCATGTTGGAGGCGTCGATGGCGCCTTCGGCCGCTCCGGCTCCGACGAGCGTGTGCAGCTCGTCAATGAAGAGAATGATCTGGCCCTGCGAGTCTTCGATTTCCTTGAGGACGGCTTTGAGGCGGTCTTCGAACTCGCCACGATATTTTGCTCCAGCCAGCATCCCTCCAAGGTCGAGAGCGACTACGCGCTTGTTCTTCAACGCTTCGGGCACGTCGCCGGAGATGATGCGCTGGGCGAGGCCTTCGACGATGGCGGTCTTGCCGACGCCGGGCTCGCCGATCAGCACGGGATTATTCTTCGTGCGGCGCGAAAGGACTTGGACCACACGACGGATTTCTTCGTCGCGTCCAATGACCGGATCGAGCTTGCCGCGGCGCGCTTGCTCAGTGAGGTCGCGGGCGTATTTGTCCAGGGCCTGGAACTTGGCTTCGGGATTCTGGTCGGTGACTTTCTGCGAGCCACGCACGACCGCTAGCGCTTTCAGAATCGCGTCGTTGGTGGCCCCGTGGGCCGCGAGGATCTGCTGGCCTGGATCACGCTTGAGGCTGGTGATGGCCAGAAGCAGGTGCTCGGTAGAGACGTATTCGTCCTTGAAGTTGGAGGCTTCTTTGAAGGCCTGCTCCAGCAGCTTGTTGACTTCGTTGGAGAGCGTGACCTGGGCAGATTCTCCGGAGACCTTGGGGAGCTTGTCGATTTCTTTATAGATTTCGGCTAAGACGGCTTGCGGGCCGATGCCGATTTTTTCGAGCACGGGCGGGACGATGCCGTCCTTGTCTTCGAGCAGCGCGGCGAGCAGGTGAATCGGACGCAGCTCGGGATTGCCATGCTCGGAGGCGAGCTGGTTCGCGCGCTGAACCGCTTCCTGTGCTTTTACGGTGAATTTGTCCCAACGAATTGCCATGGGGAACCTCTACTTTCCTTTTGTCATTCTGAGCCAGGCGGACGATCTATGCAATTTGCTGACGGGAAGGTGCATGGATCCGGCGCTCAGGATGACAAGATTTCTTAAATACAAAAGAATCGGGAGGCGGCCATGTGTGTGCCGCCTCCCGCAAAAACTACCGAGCTGCGCTCAATGACCGGGTCAGAGACCCGGTCCCACAGAGACATTTACCTTACGCGGCTTTGCTTGGACCCTTGCCTTCCAGGGTCTTTTCGCTGCCGACGTTGACTTTGATCTGTTTCGGCTTGGCTTCGGCCTTTTTGGGGAGGTTGATCTTCAGCACGCCCTTGTCGTAGGTCGCCGAGACGTTGTCGGTGTCCACGGTGGTGGGCAGAGTGAAGGTGCGGGTGAAGCTGCCGTACTGGCGCTCCACGCGGCGGTAGTTCTCTTCTTTCTCTTCCTTCTCGATCTTGCGCTCGCCGTGCACGGTGAGGGTGTTGTTCTCCACGCGGACGTCGATGTCCTTCTCGTCGATTCCGGGCACTTCGATCTTCAAAGCGACCTTGTGCTCGTCTTCGTAGACGTCGACGGCGGGGGCAAAGCTCGATGTGGTCAGAGCCTCGTCCTGGCCTGCGCCGCTGTAGGAATCGCGGAACACGCGGTTGACGCGGTCCTGCAGGGTGGCAAACTCACGGAAGGGCTCCCAACGGGTTAATACGGTCATGACTAAATCCTCCTTCGGAAATTGGTTAAGTCAGAGATTTGATTTTCGCGACCGGGCCTCGATGGAATTGACGACAGCGACCTCAGGGGCTAAAGCCCGCGCCATTCGTTGCCTTCGACGCCGCGCTGAAGCGCCGCTCTTCCACCTAAAGCACCCGCTTTTCCACGGAGGGCCCCGGTCACTTCAATTAGACGCGTAGTTAGCGTAAAAGAAGCATAAAAGATGAGTGCGTTACTGTCAACTTATTATTTATTAGTATTTTCATCAACTTACGGACGCAATGATGCACTTCAGGTAGGAGGTTTCGGGGATATTCAGTAGGACGGGATGGTCTTTGGCTTGTCCGCGGACTTCGATCAGGCGGAGAGTGCGGTGGGCGTCGAGGGCGGCGGAGGCGAGCATCTCGAGAAAGTTGTGCCGGCTGACGTGGAAGGAGCAGGAGCACGTGACGAGGATCCCGCCGGGGCGGAGCATCTTGACGGCGCGGAGATTGAGTTCCTTGTAGCCGCGGAGCGCGGCGTCGAGATCGCGCTTGCTCTTGGCGAAGGCAGGTGGGTCGAGAACGATCGTGTCGTAGCGCCGAGCTTCGTCAAGACGAGCTGGGGAGGAATAGTCCTTCAGCAGGTCGAAGGCGTTAGCGTCGATCCATTCGATTTCTTTTCCGTTCAGAAGCTGCCGGTTCAGGGCAGCGTTCTGGTCGGCGACTTCGAGGGCCGGCCGCGAACTGTCGACGCCGGTGACCTGCGAGCAGTGGGGAGCGAGGTGGAGGGCGAAGCCTCCTTGATAGCAGAAGACGTCGAGGGCGTCGCCTTTGGCATAACGGGCGGCGGCGGCGTAGTTTTCGCGCTGGTCGAGGAAGGCTCCGGTTTTCTGGCCTTCGAGTGCGTCGTACTGAAACTGAACTCCGTTCATGGCGAAGGTAGTGGCGGTCTTGCTGCCTTGTAAGAGACCGGAGGCGCGGGGCGGAAGGGACTCCAGTTCACGCACGCGCGCATCCACGCGCTCGATGATCGAAACAGGATGAAGCTGCTGACTTAATTCCGAGATGACAGTTTCGCGGGAAAGGTTGGCGTCCATCGCCTGGGTCAGGATCTGGAGGGAAAGGATGTCGCCATAACGGTCGACGATGAGGCCGGGGAGGAAGTCAGCTTCGCTGAAGACCACGCGGTAGGCTTCGGTGTCTGTTACTAGAGGCTCGCGATAGGAGATGGCGGCGGCGATTCGCTGGCGAAGGAGGGCGGGAAGATTTGGAACCTGGTCGTTCGAGATCATGCGGATCGCGATTTGTGACGAAGAGGAGTAGAGGGCGCTGCCTAAGGGCTTGCCGCGGTAGTCAGTGACGAGGATCAGGGAGCCGGGCTCAACGCCTTCGGCGGAGACGATGTCGGAGCGGTAGACCCAGACGTGGCCGGATTTGAGGCGGGTGGCGCCGCGGGGGGAGACCTTGACGGTGAGCAGATTCTCGGGTGCGGGCGCTTTGGGCATGCAGTCATCTTAAACGTTGAGAGTACGGACGCTTCATACAGGGTCGAGCTTCGCGCGACGACAGGGTCAGAGTCCCGGTCCCACACAAACAAAACACAAGCAAGACCTGGACAGCCGAAGGCGGCGGTCCCCACATGAATCTAGGAAGACTTGCGCAGGAGGAAGATCATTTGTTCCGCGCTGTTGTCGAGGGGAGTCTTGGCGAAGGAGCCGTATTCTGCGACTGACTCCAGGCCTGCGAGAAGGAATAATGCGCGCAGGTGCGGGTAGGTGTAGTAGCAGAGGCGGAAGGCTTCTGTTTCTTCGAGGATGAGGTCGCCGGACTGATAGGTGCGGAAGATGAAGGTGAAGCTGAAAATCTGATTGATCTTGTCGATTGCGTCTTTGCGGAAGAAACGGCGCACCAGCTTGGTGGGATCGGAAGATGAGGTCCAATCCATTTCGAGGGCTTCTTCTCCGACCTTGGCCCAGATCATGTCGAACTTGGGATAGAAGACATCGAAGACCAGCGTTCCGGTGTCGGTCAGATGCGCGGCTGCGGTTTTGAGGGCGGCGACCTGGTCTTCGACGGTGAACATATGCTGCATGGGGCGGAAGGGCATCATCACCAGAGGAAATTTCCGGTTGAGGCGGAAGCTGCGCATGTCGCCTTGGTAGACGGTGACTCGCCGACGGACTTCTTGCGGCTCGCGGCCGATATTCTGGTGCAAGATATCGAGCATCGGCTGGGAGTTGTCGACTCCGCAGATTTCAATGCCTTTTCGGGCGATCGGGAGGAGGACGCGGCCGGTGCCGCAGGCGATCTCGAGGACTGGGCCGTGGGATTGCTCGGCTAGGTCGAGGTAGAACGGAAGGTCGACTAGGTCTTGCTTGGCGGCGTAGGCTCCGTCGTAGTATTTGGCGATGACGTGGTAGGTGTCGACTGCGGGCATCAAGCTTTCTCCTGGAAGGGGTGGAGAAATCTTAAATCACCGGCGTCCGAGGTTGCGTAGACAAGAGTCGAGCTGCGCTCGACGACTGGGTTAGAGACCCGGACCCACACGGGCAAGACAGAAGCAAAGCCTGGACGGCCGAAGGCCGCCGTTCCCACGAATCTGTTAGCTGGCTGCGTGTTCTGGTGCAGGGGCGACTGGCTGTTTAACGTGTGAGCCACTCGCGGCTTCGTGACGGGCTAAATCCAAGTCGGCGCGAAGCGAGTCTAAGGCAACCATGGGCAGCTCGTTGCCGAAGGCGTCGAGTTCGTCTTCGCTCCATCCACCGTTCAGGCGCATGGCTCCGGTGATGTCTTCGGGGAAGGCTTGGCGGTAGTCGCCATCGCGGATGAGGATGTCGCCGATGAGGCGTCCGGTGTGGACATCGTAGACGCGGCGGCTGGACTGGCCGCGTGCCGTGGTCAGGCAGAGGAAGACTTCGCCGATGTCATTGAATTCCGCGCGGTAGTACCAGGCTTGCGGAGCGTCGATCTTGGGATGGTGGCGTTTGGGGCGCGCGGTGGAGGGCTTCAGGTCGGCGAGTTCGTCGGCCGGATTGAAATAGAGAATGCGCTGGCAGGAGTCGCAAATAATGGTTTGCAGGCCGGAGCGAACTTCGTTATACGTTTGGGGCCGCAGCATGACGCGGCAGGCCATGCATTTCTGCTCGCGGACTTCGGAGAGGCCGCTGCCGCGAAATTTGGACACGCGCTCGTAGTGGCGGAGCAGGTCTTCGTTGACGATGGTGCGGATCTGATCGCGCTTGGCGCGCCACTCGGTAAGGAGCTTTTCGTCTTTGGCCGTGAGCTGGCGGGCTTCTTCCTTTTCTTTCTCGATCTCGGCGGTCTCGGCCTTCAACTCGGCGTGCGCGGCTTTGACTTCCTTGTCGCGGGCATCGGCGTTGACCATCAACTCCAGAATCTTGTCTTCGTTCGCGGTGATTTCTCTTTCGGCGAACTGAATCTCGTGCAGCAGCGCTTTGTACTGGTCGTTGGTCTTTACGTCGAGGGACTGGTCGCGATACTTGGAAATCTTGCCACGGAGGTCTGAGATGGCGGTGTCGTACTTGCGGCGGGCGGCTTCATCGGCTTTGACGGCGGCTTGAGCTTTTTCCAGCTGGGCCTTGGTCCCTGCCAATTTCTGCTCGATGACGGCGACTCGCTTGGGGAATTCGGCAACCTCGTCCAGTAGACGGCGGATTTCCTTGTCGGTGTCTTGCAGTTTCAGCAGGTTTTCTATGTCAGGAAGCATTGAATATGTATTGATTCTAGCATGCGGGGGAGCGCGATTTACGGGCTTGGACGAGAATCGCGAAGCGCATGCCTGCAGAGGCGAGGTTAAGGCCGGCGACCGCGTGAATCACCAGTGCGACCCTACCTGACCAAGGCATTACTCACTTAGGAACTCCCGCCATCAGCCCGTCTCCCACACCGCCGAAGGTCGCTAATTCCGGGGTGTGAGCTAGCGCTGTTGGGGCTAGGGCGGTGTACACTCGATGGTTCGCGCGTTGTGCGTCTGCAGTCACTTCTTCCTGTGAGGTCGCTTCGTGAAAAGACAGATTTCCTTGATCGCCTGCTTCGTCCTGTTCGCTTTTATCTTTTGCGCCATGAGTGCTGCGCCGGCCGGAGCGCAGACTTCACCTACCAAGCCTCTGACCATTGAGACCATCTATCAACCCGGCGGATTGGGAGGGCGCGGGCTGGAGAACGCAGAGTGGAGTCCCGACGGGACGAAGCTCACCTATGTGCAGCGTGACGAAAAAGGAGAGAAGGGCGAGCTGTGGTACGTGGACGCGGCGACCGGCGAAAAGAAGATGCTGGTGAGTGCGGCGAAACTAGCGTCGCTCGATCCTGATGTGAATAAGGTGAAGAACGAGCGGGAGAAGGAGCGGCTGACGCGGTATCACGTGGCGGCGTATTTGTGGGCGCCGGATTCGAAGCATTTGATTTTCGATTCGCAGGGGCAGTTGTGGGTCTATGACCTGGGAACGGAGACCGCGGTGCAGTTTACGTCGGCAAGCGATCCGAGTGGGGATCCAAAGTTTTCGCCCGACGGCGCAAGTGTCGCGTATGTGCGCAAGCACAATTTGTATGTTCGTCCGGTGAGCGGCAAGGATGAGAAGGCGCTGACCAAGGACATCGGGCGACAACCTGTTCAACGGCGATATCGACTGGGTGTACGCGGAAGAACTGGGCGTGCGCAGCAATTATTTCTGGTCGCCCGACAGCAAAGAGATTGTGTTCCTGCACATGGACGAGACCAAGGTGCCGACCTATCCCATCACCGACTGGATTCCGACGCATCCCAACGTGGATAACGAGAAATATCCCAAGGTGGGCGATCCGAATCCGGTGGTGAAGCTGGGAGTGGTGGACGCGGACAAGGGGAAAGTGCGGTGGATTTCGCTGACCAACGGATGAGGAGACGTACATCCCGCGATTCGGCTGGGTGCAGGAAGGAGTGATCTGGGCGGAAGTGCTGAACCGCACCGAGGACAAGATGGACCTGTATTTCGTGGACGCGAAATCGGGCAAGTCGCGGATTGTGCTGACGGAGACGACGCCGGGGGCGTGGATTGACTTCGAGCATGTCGAGGTTCGGTTCCTGAAATCGGCGGGACAGTTTCTGTGGCCGAGCTGGCGCGACGGGAACATGCACATCTATCTCTACAGCTTCGACAAGCAGAATCCGATGGCGGCGGACGCGAAGCTGGAGCGGCAACTGGAGAAGGGCGACTTACGAGGTGCTGGGGATTGAGGGCGTGGACGAGGCCGCGGGGACGGTGTTTTTCTCGGCGAATAAAGACGATCCGCGGCAGGTGCATATTTTTTCGGTGCAGCTGGATGGGTCGGGATTCAAGGCGCTGACCACGGAAGAGGGCATGCACTTCGGAAATTTCAGCGACGATGGGAAGCACTATACGCACATGTATTTTGGTCCGGAGAAGTCGCCGAGCATTTCGCTGTGCGCGGTGGGCGGAGCGTGCAATCCGGTGTGGGCGGCGCAGAATTCGATTGCCGAGTACGGGCTGCGCGCGCCGAAGTATTTGGAATTCAAGGCCGACGATGGGACGGTGCTGTATGGGCGGTTGCTGCTGCCGCCGGACGCGCCGGCTGGCGGGAAGATTCCGCTGATCATGAACATCTACGGAGGCCCGGCGGGGCAGATGGTGAGGAAAGGGTCGCCGGATGCGTTCGACGAAATTCTGGCGCGGAAGGGCTTTGCGATTTTCGCGGTGGATAATCGCGGGACGCCGGGACGGGATCGGAAATTCCAGACGGCGATCCGGCACGAGTTTGGCGCGATTGAGTTGAAGGATCAGCTGACCGCGCTGGATCAGTTGCTAGCGCAGTATCCGCAACTCGATAAAGATCGCATCGGCCATCTGGGGCTGGTCGAATGGCGGATCGATGACGCTGTATGCCATGACGCATTCCGACCGCTTTCGAGCGGGCGTGGCGGTGGCTCCGGTGACCGATCAGAGTGAACTACGACACGATTTACACCGAGCGCTACATGGGACTGCTCAAGGACGACAAGGAGGGGTACGAACAGTCGGACGTGATGACGTCAGCCGACAAGCTGCATGGGGCGCTGCTGCTGGTGCATGGCACGAGCGACGACAACGTGCATTTCCAGAACAGCATTCAGATGATCGATGCGCTGATCAAGGCGGGGAAACAGTTCCGGCTGATGATCTATCCCAACAAGACGCACAGCATTTCGGGGAAAGATGCGCGGGTGCATCTGTTCACGATGATCGACAGATCACTTTGAGCGGGAGCTGAAGTAGGCGCCGTTCAGGGCAAGTTGTTTTGGTTCCGGTCTGCGGATTCCACGGTCGAAATTGACCGACTGTCATCTTGGGCGGAGCGAAAGATCGATGCACTCCGGCAAACTGCATCGGTCCTTCGCTTCGCTCAGGATGACTCGGTGACGGGGAATCCGGAGCGGCTTATTTCTGTCTGCCGGAACCTTTGCGCACGGTTTCCTTGGAGGAGCTGTCTTTGGATGAGGACTTCCTTCGAGGAGCTTTCCTTCGACGAACTGTCTTTTGAAGAGCTATCCGACTTTGGTTTGTCGTCCTTCTTCTCTTTCGACGAGGAGTCGCCGCTATTGCCCGGCGAACCCTGAGATGACGACTTCTTGGCGTAGTCGGTGACGTACCAGCCGGAGCCCTTGAACTGGACGGCGGGAGCGGAGATCATCTGCTCGACCTGGCCGCCACATTCGGGGCACTTCTTGACCATCTTGTCGGAGAACTTCTGGATTTTTTCGAAGCGGTGGCCGCACTTCTTACATTCGTATTCGTAAAGTGGCATGAGTATGAGACGGTTGTGAGGGACAACCCGGTTTCATATTGATTTTAGGGGCGCGGGACGATTGCGTCAATTCTGGAACTCGGCTGCGGTCGCGTTGAATCAGCCCTTTTTGTTCTGCCAACGCTTGGGAGCGATGTTGCGCCAGGCGGCTTGGATAGCTCTGGCTACAATTTCCTTCTTCGCAGCCTTTAGATGGACGCTGGTCGCGCCGCGGCGTCCCCAGGTGCCTTTTACCGGGATAAATGCCTCGGGATAATCCTTCGGAAAATTGTGTTGGTCTTCGGGAGAGAGTTTCACCATGGCGCGAGTTTTGTCGGGTAGCCGAGGGTGGCGAAGATTTTTGCGGCGACGCGGAAGTCGGGATGGTTCATGTGGGGGCGCGCTCTTCGGTTTCGGGGAGGGAGAGAGCGATCTTGCGGAATTCTTTGGCGGTCATGCTGCTCCTGCTTCACAAAAGCGTTAACCACAAAGGACACGAAGTTACACGAAGGGAGACCCTTTAGGCCAGCCTGGGGATCTCCGAGTAGCATAAACACACTCTGGAACGGGAAAGTTACGGGCGGTGGTAGACTCCGGCCATGAAGGATACGGATTTGGAGTTCGACGATTCTGAGCCTGAGAGCGAGGCGAAATCGAGCGGCGAGAAGACTGCCGTTTCACGGCAGGCCGCGGTTTCTGCCGGGCCGGCGCTTTATCTCGTGGGGACGCCGATCGGGAATCTGGAGGACATCACGCTACGGGCGCTGCGCGTTTTGAAGGAAGTGGATGTGATCGCGTGCGAGGACACGCGGCAGACGCAGAAGCTGCTGAATCATTATGCCATTTCGACGCGCACGGCCAGCTATCACGAGCACAACGAGATGACGAAATCCGCGGAGCTGGTCAAGGAGATGCAGGAGGGCGCGAGCGTTGCGCTGGTGACTGATGCGGGCATGCCGGGGATTTCCGATCCGGGGTACAGGTTGATTACGCTAGCGATTCGACATCGGGTGCCGGTGGTGCCGATTCCGGGGGCGTCGGCCTTTTTGTCGGCGCTGGTGGCCAGCGGGCTGCCGACGGATTCGTTTCGCTTCAGCGGGTTTCTTCCGGCGAAGCGCGGGGAACGGCGTGCGGCGCTGGAGGCGGTGAAGAGTTCTCCGCGGACGCAGGTGTTTTATGAGGCTCCGCACCGAGTGGTAGAGGCGCTGGAGGATGTCGTCGAGGTTCTGGGAGAGGCCCGGCATGTGGTGTTGGCGCGCGAGGTGACGAAGCTGCATGAGGAGTTTCTGCGCGGGCTGGCGGGCGAAGTGCTGGAGAACTTGAAGGCGCGGGAGGCGGTGAAGGGCGAGATCACGCTGCTGATTGGGAAAGCGGAGGAAGGAGCTCGGGAGCTACGGCCACCATCGGCCGTCAGTCGGTGCGTCAGCGGGTGGAGCAGATCATGACAGAAGAGAAAGTTGATGAGAAGGCCGCGCTGAAAAAAGTGGCGAAGGAGCGGGGAGTTTCGAAGAGCGAGGCGTACCGAGAGTTGCAGAGAAGCAAGTGAGGAACACAGCAGCAGGGAAGTCAGTATGCGCCAGCTGTTCAGAGGTACTTAGAGCAGAACTCCGTATTCAACACATGGTCCCTCCATACGAATTCGCCAAATCTATTGATGTACCCAATCGAGTCTTCGGTTGTCACAAGGCACAGGCCATCGTGAAAACTTCCCCCAGTATAGAATGCCGGACTGATGGCCATTTGGCCTTGCAGATCAACGAATCCGCTAGGGGGAGAAAATCCAATTCTTGAATCTTTCTCTTGGACTCTTGCCAGTCCTTCCGAAAAATCGCGGGCGAGAGTGAATCTACACTCGATCGCCATCCTACCTTCGGTGTCAACGAAGCCGAATCGCTTGCCCCTCTTAACGACGGCCCGATTTTCGCAGTAACTGTTTGCGTCGTCGAAGCCACCTTCGATCACAAACTTGCCCATCGTGTCGATGAACCCATAGTCGCGGCCTGACCAAACCGGAGCCAGACCATTCACAAAGTAACCGGCTTTTGTGTCTTCCAGTCGACGTGGTCCTCGGCGCGTTCCTTCGAATCGAGGTGTGATCTTGAAGAGTCCAGAAGGATCAATATAGCCCCAGAGATTTCCCACCTTCGCCGCAGCCAAGGCCTCCGAGAAACTCTTGGCACCGGGTAATTTCGGCGGGATCACCTCGGTCCCATTCTTGTTGATAAAGCCATACCGCGCTTTCCCGCACTCGCCAATCCTGATTAATGCGAGCCCTCCTTCAAAAGGACCAACGTAATCGTATTTGGGCTCAACGACGAAGTTACCAGCCAAATCGACAACTCCATACTTGCCCATTCTCGACGCTAAACTGGCTAGCCCGTTATGAAACCGGCACCAGTTCCACAGGGTCGGCTGAATCTCAAAATTGCCTCGGGCATTGATGACGCCCCAGCGACCCTTGGCGTTCACTGCGGCTAACCCGTCATGGAAACGAGTTCCGCCGTCAAAGAGAGGTGCGATGGCCACACGACCCTGCTTATCGATATAGCCAACCTTGAAGCGTGTTCTACTCCTGCCCTGGCGGACAAAGATCGGGAACAGGCTCGCATCGATCATTTTTGCTCAAGAATATAGTTTAGGTAACGGACGGCGCGCAATCGAGCTTCGTTCGACCTGACCGGGTATGAGACCCGGTCCCACACGAGCATTGCTACTTTCCTGCAAGTTCCCGCTTCACGATTTCGCTGACTACCTTACCATCGACTCGCATGCCGGCGGCATTGAATTTGGCCATGGCGTTCTTCATGACTGTGCCCATTTCTTTCATTGTGGGCGCGCCCATATCGGCGATGGCGGCCTTCACTCCCGCGACGATTTCTGCTTCCCCGGCGGCTTTGGGGAGGTAGGTTTCGATCAGGACGATTTCGGCGGCTTCTTTGTCGGCCATTTCCTGGCGTCCACCCTTGGTGAACTGCTCGACGGATTCTTTGCGTTGCTTGATCAGGGTGGACAGCACGGCCTGGGACTCTTTGTCGTCGAGCGGGGCCATCTTCTCGACAGTCTTCAGCTGAAGGGCGCTTTTTACCATGCGCAGGGTGGAGAGGCGGGCTTCTTCTTTCGCCTTCATGGCGGTGACGATGTCTTTCTGAATCTGGTCGACTAGGCTCATGGGGGGATTATAGACGGAGCAGGATTCGATCACAGTCAAGGTGCGGAAAGCCAAAATCCACACCCTCTTTTCGCCAAGAACGCGAAAGAAGGATGGGTCACCCAGGTTCGTGGAAATCATCCAATCGAAGAGGGTGCGTCCGGCATCAGATGCGGCAGGAGGAAGTCATCATGGGAAAACTTGCGATTTGGGCACAGTTGGAATCCAAACCTGGGAAAGAAAAGGAACTCGAGGAATTTTTGAAGTCGGCGCAGCCGCTGGCTGAACGGGAACCGGGGACGCTTAGCTGGTACGCCATCAAAATGGGGCCCGGAAAATATGGGATCTTCGATACGTTTGCCGACGAAAATGGGCGCAACGCACATCTGAATGGCGAGATTGCCAAGGCGCTGTTTGCTAAAGCGAAAGACCTTCTTGCTACTCCGCCAAAGATTGATAAGCCGGAGGTTCTTGCGTCGAAAAAATGAGCGGTAGTCCAACCTTTACGTGTGATGGGGATCACGGCGCGAAATTCCATTCTGCGTTAGACCATGGTCGACAAATGCTGTTGAAAGCGTGCTGCAATGGCGCGGTTCCGGTAAACTAATAGACCATCCCTTTCATAAGGAATTTGACCATGTTGCATAAGAATCGGCTTTTTACTCCCGGGCCAACGCCGCTGTTGCCGGCGGCGCAGACGGCCATGGCCTCGTTCACCGCGCACCACCGAACCGCCGATTTCCGCGCGCTGTTTCAGCGTGTGCTGACTGACATGAAGGAATTTATCGGCACGAAGAATGATGTACTGGTGCTGGCCTGTTCGGGCACGGGCGTGATGGAGGCGTCTGTGTCGAACCTCACGTCGCCGGGCGACACCGTGCTGGTGCTGACCGCCGGCAAGTTCGGCGAGCGCTGGACGGGGCTGGCGAAGGCGTTCGGCTGCCACGTGGATGTGCTCGAGGTCCCGTATGGCGAGACATTTTCGCTGGCTGACGTCCGGGCACGCATGAAGAACCAGGTCCGAGCAGTGTTTGTGCAGGCGACAGAGAGTTCGACCGGAGCGCGGCATGACATTGAGGGGATCGCGAAAATCGTGCGGGAGCAGGGCGACGCCCTGCTGGTGGTGGATGCCATCACCGGACTGGGTACGACGCATCTCGACGTCGATGGATGGGGCGTGGACGTGATCATTGGCGGATCGCAAAAAGCGCTGATGATGCCCCCGGGGTTGGCCTACTGCGCGGTCAGTGAGCGGGCGTGGAAGCCCATGGATAAAACCCTTTCCCCGCGCTACTACTTTGATCTGCGCAAGGAGCGGAAGTCGGCGGCGAAGGGTGAGACGGCGTACACGCCGGCGACCTCATTGTTCGCAGCGTTGGGAGCTGCGTTGGATTTTGTGCGCGGTATGGGCAACGGCGATCTGGCTAAGGGACGAGAAGAGCTGGTCAACAACGCCGAGCTTTGCGCCGAGATGACGCGGGCGGGAGCGAAGGCTCTGGGCTTGAAGCTGTATGCTGCGTCTCCAGCGGCCGCACTGACGGCGATCTGCGCGCCGGAGGGAATTGACTCAAGCAAGATTGTCAAAGAGTTCCGTGAAGGGTTTGATGCCGTGGTGGCGAACGGGCAGGGGGAGATGAAGGGCAAGCTGTTCCGCGTCGCGCACATTGGGTATTACGACTATCTCGATACCATCGGAATTCTGGGCGCGCTCGAACATGTGCTGGCCAAGGTCACCGGCAAGAGCATCGAGTACGGTGCAGCGGTGCGGGCAGCTCAGCAAGTCTATGCCCGCACCCAGTCCGGCAAGCAGCAATTAGTCGGCGCTTGAAGGATGGCGTCGGACCTAGTTCACCGTAAAGCTCATGGCGGCCGAGGTTGCGGCCAACGTCCCACCGCTTCCGTACATCCCGGTGCCCGAGGTGGCCGGATTGGTTACGGTGACGGAGATGGTGCCCGGGGTCGTGATGACCGCCGCCGGCACGGTCACCATCAGCTGGTTGCCACTGACAAAGGTGCTGTTCGCGGTTTGGGCGGTGCCATTAAGGTTCACAACCGCCTTGGCGGCAAAGTTTGTTCCGTTCACAGTCATCGTAAATGCCGCGCCGCCTGCGGCCGCGCTGTTGGGCGAGAGCGCAGAGACTGTGGGCATCGTCCCGGCGACCGGCGCGGTCATCTTGGAGCTGTAGCCGCACGCGACGGTTATGGCGATCAGTGCCACGAGCAGAACTGATTTCGGTGGTTGCAGAGTTTTCATCGTGTTCTCCCAAGGGTCGGAGCCCAGTGAAAGTGAGTCTAGAAAACCCGGCGGGAGGGTGTGTCAGAGGGGCGTCATCTCGCCGTCAATTTTTGGTCACAATTTCGTCAACATTTGGTCAGACGCAAGTTTTTGCAGTGGGAATCTCATTTAAAGGAAATCATTCGTGAAAATCATCATAGCGGAAAAGATTTCAGCATCAGCGGTGGCGCAACTGCAGGAGCCGGATTGGACTGTCTTAACTGCAGATCAAGTCGACGGCAAGCTGGAACAACATCTGGAGACTGCGGATGCGCTTATTGTGCGTTCGGCGGTGCAGGCCGACGCGAAGCTGCTGGAGCACGCCAAGAAGCTGCGCGTGATTGGTCGGGCGGGAGTGGGTGTGGACAACATCGATCTCGAGGCGGCGACGCACAAAGGGATCGCAGTGATGAACACACCGGGCGCCAATGCGGTCGCAGTGGCGGAGCAGACGCTGGGCATGATGCTGGCGATGGCTCGCCATCTGTCTCGCGCGGACGCTCTGATGCACGCGGGCAAGTGGGAGAAGAAGTCCCTGCAAGGGACCGAGCTTCGTGCGAAGACGCTGGGGATCATCGGGCTGGGTCGGGTCGGGATGGAAGTGGCGCGGCGGGCGCGGGCGTTCGGAATGGAATTGCTGGCGCACGATCCATTTGTCTCGGTGGCGGTGGCGAAGGATCAGGGGATCCGGCTGGCGGGACTCGACGAAATCTATGCCGTGGCGGATTACATCACGCTGCACGTCGGGCTGACCCCGCAGACGACCGGGATGATCAATGAGGCGTCGATTGCGAAAATGAAGAAGGGCGTCCGGCTGGTGAATTGCGCACGCGGTGAACTGGTGGATGAGGCGGACCTGGCGGCGGCGCTCAAGTCGAAACACGTGGCCGCGGCGGCTCTCGATGTGTTCACAGAAGAGCCACTGAAGAACTCGCCATTGACTGCGTTGGAAAATGTGATTCTCACGCCGCACGTGGGTGGATCGACGTTCGAGGCGCAGGAAGCCGTGGGCGTGCAGATTGCGCAACAGGTAAAAGAGTATCTGAAACACGGAGTGATTCAGAATGCGGTGAACGTGCCTTCGGTATCGGCGGAAGAGTATGCCACCATGCAGCCCTACATTGTGCTGGCGGAGCGCATGGGGTCGTTTCTGTCGCAGGTGTCGGAGGGGAGCATCGAAGAGATTTCGATTCGTTACGGTGGGCACATTGCGGAATGGAAGACGGAACTCATTCGTAATGGCGCGATTAAGGGCATTCTGAACGAGGCGTTGGAGGAGAAGGCGAATCTGGTGAATGCGGCGACGATTGCGGAGGAGCGCGGACTGCGAGTGCTGGAATCGCACAAGCCGAAATCGTCGACCGGAGGCGCTGGGAGCGTGCTGTCCATTTTCCTGAAGAGTGCGACGGAAGAGCACCTGGTAAAAGGCGCGGTGCTTCACGGGGATGCGCCGCGATTGTTGCATGTCGATGGCATCGACGTAGAAGCTCCTCTGGAGCGCAGCCTGATTTATCTGCGGAACCGAGACGTACCCGGTGTGATTGGCAAGGTAGGGACGATTCTGGGCGAGGAGTCGATCAACATCGCGGACTTCTCGTTGGGGCGTCGCGCCATTGAGAAAGAGGTGCAGAAAGAATCCGACCAGCCACGCGAGGCCATTGCTGTCGTGCACGTCGACGGGCGCGTGTCGGACGAAGTGCTGGCCAAGCTGAGGACGATTCCGGCCGTGCAGAAGGCGAAGGCCGTGAGGCTGCTGTAGAGAAAAACGTAAACCACGAAGGACACTAAGGGTCGCGAAGGAAGCCCAACCAGGAATCTCCCGTTGTGACCCTTCGTTTCCTTTGTGTTATTACTCCGATTCTTCCCGCTGCAGTTTGCGGGTTTCGGCGAGCAGGGACATGGAGTGCATCAGGTTCTGCAGGGTGACGATGCCGATCAGGCGCTGGTCTTCGACTACGGGGATGATGCTGGAATTGCGGGCGGTGAGTTTGCGGAAGGCGGAGCCGAGCGAATCCTGGCGCAGGGAGACTTCGAAAATCTTGTTCATCACCGCCTGGACGTAGCCGTTTCCTTCCGCGCGCAGGGCGTCGAGAATGCGCTGCTTCGAAATGACTCCCACCATATCGCTGCCGCGAACCACGGGGAAATCATCCTGCAGGGAGTGGACGGCCTTCTCCAGCGCATCTTCCAGCGTGTCGGCGGGAGAGAGCGTGGCGAAGTCGGTGAGCATGACTTCTTCGAGACGGACATTGTCGAGCACGGACTGGAATACGAGCGCGCGCTCTTCCAGTTGGGCAGCGGAGAATACGATTACGCCGACCATGGTCAGCCAGCTATCGCTGAACAGGCCCGCCAGCATCAGGACCATGGCGATGGCATTGCTGATGGAGACGGCGCGTCGCGTCGCGGCAGAAGCGTCGAGTGTGCGGGATAAGAACGCGCGCAGGATGCGTCCGCCATCGAGCGGATAAGCGGGCATGAGATTCAGATCGCCAGATAAAGATTCGCCCACACCAGGCTTTTCGGCAGGTTGGTGGCTTGCAGGAAGGGCCACTTCCATAGGTCGATCCCGCGCCCGGAGCCGGTTACAACGGCGGCCGCCAGGCATGCCAGGGCCAGGCTCGCCAGCGGTCCGATCAGAGCTAGGCGGACCTCTCGCCTGCCAACCAGACTGCGCTGGCTTCGGCTTCTCGGTGTGCGATTCGTCATACAACGCGACGCCGGTGAGCGGCAGCAAAATCACCGCCTTTGGGACCAGGCCGAAGCGGCGGGCGGCCAGCATGTGCGCGCATTCATGCGCGCCACACAAGCCAGAATGATGCCCACCATCGCAGATCGCGAGGTCCGGTGGCGTTGCCCTGGTGTAATGCATAGTCTGTCCAGAAAATAAACGTGGGCAGGATGAAGAACGTCAGGTGGATGCGGACATCGACGCCGAACAGGCGTCCTATCGGGATGGACCAGCTTCGCATAATGGCTTCGCTATTTTTATTCTACATGGATGGATATAGTGAGTGCGGGACCCGATGAGTACAGAGCCATGCGAGTGATTGCGGGGAAATATCGAAGCCGGCCGCTGCGGTCGCTGCAGGGGATGGACGTGCGCCCCACCTCGGACCGGCTGCGGGAGACGTTATTCAACGTGCTGACGGCGGGGAATCCGGCGGCGCTCGAGGGCAGCGTATGGCTCGATCTGTTTGCGGGAACGGGCGCGGTGGGGATCGAGGCGTTGAGTCGCGGAGCCAAGGAAGTCTATTTCGTGGAACACTCGGCGGCGGCGGCGGACGCGATCCGCGGCAATCTGGAAGGTCTGGGCATCGGCCACAGGCTTCAAGATTCTGCAGGAAGAATTGCCGCGCGCGTTCTGGCGGATGGAGCGGCAGCATGTGGCGGCCGACGTGGTGTTCATCGATCCTCCGTACCGCATGCAGGATGCGTATATGAAGACGCTGCGAGCGCTGGCGGATTCGTCGCTGGTCTGGGCGATGTCGGTGGTGATTGCCGAGCATGAAAAGAAATTCGATCCGGGCGAGGAATTCGGGCCGCTGCGCAGGTTCCGCCACCTGGCGCAGGGGAGCGCGGCGCTGAGTTTTTATCGCATGGGGAGCGCGGGCGATTTGCGGGTGTGAGGGCAGGAATCGCTCTTGACCACTGAGCGCGCGGACGATTTGAGATGCCGCAGAGAATTCACGGAGTTAATACGCTACATGATCAAGTCGTTCGGTGCGACGAACGATCGGATGCTGCATTTCTTCCAGATCGTTCTTCACCATGTTCAGGCCGTAGACGCATCCTTCGAAATTCTTCGAGAGGCTGGCGAACAGCGGCGCGACCTTGGCGTACTCGAAGTGCTCGAACTTGGAGACGATGTAATAACTTTCCTTGCCGGCCTTGACCCACTCGACGAAATTTTCCAGACGCTGGCGGCGCAGCCGGAAGTGATTGATGCTTTCGGGGAACATGCCCGCGAGGAAAAGCGTGTAGTCGCCGATGTGTTTGCGCACCTGGCGCTCGCGATCAAACGAGGGCGCGGGGCCGTAGACGGGATCAGATTCCAGCAGCATCTCGCCGACGTCGGAGAGCGGACGATCGGACGCGTCGTGAACTTTGAAGAACTTGATCGGCTTCGCAGAACTCCGCCAGCAGATGCGCGACGTAGGCCACGATCTGCGGATCGCGAATGCCGATCTCCGAGGCGTAGTGCCGTCCAACTAAATCCTGAAACAACTGCTGCAACGGATGCGATTCCGGAATCATTTTGATCCCCCTGAACTCCGCCATCGGCACGGAGTTTCAGCCACATGCGATGTGTTGATACCTCAGTTCGATGGTGAACGCAAGTGACTTTTGTTTATCGGCATGATTCGTTTTTCTAATCAGTTAGAAGATGTGGCATAAAAATGACGTTGTGCACGGAATCCGTTAAGGAATCGGGAGCGGATTTCGCTGTATTTGCTGGCAGTCGAGGATAGCGGCTGCCAATTTGTGCCCCGATTCGTCGCTATACCCCTGTAAAATGGCGGCTTCCATGGAGGATTCAATGGACCGGGAAAATATTGCAAGCGGCACGGCGTGGGAGCCAATCGTTGGTTACTCTCGTGCGGTGAAAGTGGGATCGAGCGTACATGTTTCGGGGACGACCGCCACCGGGCCAGATGGCAAGATCGTCGGCGTGGGGGATGTTTACGCGCAGACGGTGCAGACCTTGAAGAATATCGAGAGCGCCTTGCAGAGAGCTGGAGCCAGCATGAAGGACGTGGTGCGCACCCGCATGTATGTAACGAACATCGTCGAGTGGGAAAAAGTCGGCAAGGCGCACGGGGAATTCTTTCGCGACATTCGCCCGGCTACGTCGATGGTGCAGGTGAGCGCTCTCATCTCGCCGGAAATTCTGGTGGAGATTGAGGCGGACGCAGTGGTGTCTTGAATCGCAGGCTGGGATCAGGTCAACGGTTTCGACAGCAATATGAAATGACAATGCAGCTTGGGATTCAATCCGGCAGGAAAGGGAGCAGTGCCTGCTTCGACGTATCCCCGGCGACGATAGAAGTCTGGCAACTCCTTCCGCACATTCACAATTTGCAAATCCATGAAGCGGCTGCCCGCCTTCGCGCAGTAGGCTTCGGCAGCGGTCATCAACCGGGAGCCGAGGCCCGACTTCTGCAGTTGCGGATCGACTGAGAGTAACCCTAGATAAGACCGGTCTCCCCTCTGTTCGAGGTAAACGCAGCCGCACAGAAACTTGTCTTTCGCCACCAGGAATTTTCCCTTCTGTAACAGTTCCCGAACCGCCGGCAAGTCGATGCGATCACGATCCAGGAGGAAACCTTCGGCCTTGCGAAATGCGACGTTGATTAGGGACACGATCGCTTCCGCGTCCTGGGTGTCCGCGACCCGCAGCCGGAATATCTCGCCATCCGCGGACTCGATGTGTCGATCCATCGTCGCTCCTCCGCTGCGACGCGCCATCGCGCAGCAGGATATCGCTATGAGGGTATAGAATCCATCCCGCTAAATCATCTTACGCAGCAGCGAGCAGGCCGTCCTGTGAATCTCGGGTGGCCTGGGGAGAGAACGCATGAAGCACCTGTCTGTGATTTTGTGTCTGATGTTCACTGCTATGTTCACCGCGCTGGTGGGCGCGCAGCAGGCCGCTCCGTCGTCGGCGCAAGTTACCGTCATTCGCGCGAGCACGCTGATTGACGGCAAGTCTGACAAGCCCCGGCGTGATCAGGTGATCTTGATTCGTGCTAATCGGATTGAGAGCGTCTCGGACGCAGGCAGCGCGAAGATCCCCGCCGGTGCCACGGTGATCGACCTGTCGAAAGCGACGGTGCTACCTGGGTTGATCGATTCGCACACGCATATCTTTTTGCAGGGAGAGGATCCGGCGCGGGGCGGCTACGATGCCAACATTCTGACGGCACCGTTGGCACTGCGCGCGGCGCGAGCCACGGTGGCGGCGCGGCGGGCGCTGGAGCAAGGCTTCACTACACTGCGCGATGTGGAGACCGAGGGTGCGGGTTATGGCGATGTGGGCATCAAGCAGGCGATTGAGGGCGGATATGTTCCGGGGCCGAGGCTCCTGGTCGCTACGCGCGCGATTTCGACTACCGGAGGATATCCGCTGGAAGGCTATGCGCCTGAACTGGAAATGCCGAAGGGCGCGCAAATCATCGATGGTCCAGTCGAGGCGCGCAAGGCCGCGCGCGAACAACTCGATCATGGCGCCGACTGGATCAAGGTCTACATGACGCACCGCTCTTGGGTCGGAAAGGACGGGGAACTGGTTTCGCAGCCGACTCTGACGGTCGAGGAACTGCGGGCGATTGTGGATGAGACGCACGGCTGGGGCAAGAAGGTGGCGTGCCACGCTTACGGCGGGATTGGCTTGCAACGTGCGCTCGACGGGGGCTGCGACTCCATCGAACACGGGCTCGACATCAGCGATGCTCAGATCGAGCAGATGCTGAAGCAGGGCACGTGGTATGTCCCGACGCTGAGCGTTTACTACACCGACTGGGCTGCGGCGGATACCCCAGGCGGGCAGCGGGATCGCTTGCGGGCCTCGACACACGAAGTATCGTTCAAGAAAGCGCTGAAGGCGGGTGTGAAGATCGTATTCGGGACGGACATGGGCGGAATCCCATGGACCGAGCCGATCGCGCAGGAGTTTTCGCGGATGGTGGAATTCGGCATGCTGCCGATGGATGCCATCCAGAGTGCGACTTCGCGGGCGGCCGTGATGCTTGATATGGAGGGCAAGATCGGCGTGGTGGCTCCGGGCGCGTTTGCCGACATCGTGGCCGTGAGTGGCGACCCGCTACACGACATCAAGGCGCTGGAGGGAGTCCAATTTGTCATGAAAGACGGGCAGGTTTTCCGGGTGAAGTGAGCGGGCGAAGGCAGAAATTTCCGGACGGGATGGAAGAATTTGTCGCAATTCCCTTGACAAGCGTTTTGCCGGGATCATAATGCGTCAATCCAGTCTGCGTTGAATTCGGTTCAGGGCGATGGGACCGAAGGAGGTATTTATGAGCGTGCTCGATCTTTGTGACCGGGAGATCGCCGCGGTAGGGTTGGAAGCAACCGTCGCGGACGCAATTCATAAGATGCTGGACCATCATGTTGGAGCCGTCGCGGTGGTCGACAGCGAGTATCGGGTTGCGGGGATTTTTACCGAGCGCGACGTGCTGCGAAAAATGGCGCTGAGCCATGTGGATCCGAGGACGACGTCGGTGCGCGAACTGATGACCACGCCGGTCGAGATGGCCACGCGGGGCACCGGCGCCGGCGAAGCTCTGAGTATCATGCTGGAACGGCACTTCCGCCATCTGCCGGTGGCCGATGACAATGGCAAACTGCTGGGCATTCTTTCCATACGCAATCTGCTGGAGTGGCGCGTCGACGACCTGAGCCACGAACTCGACTCGCTCGAGCAATATGTCTCCAATGACGGGCCCGGAGGCTAACGTATTTCGCACGTCGATCCTGAAATGGCTCAATCCTGGGATGACAGCACCCTCTTCTGCGTTGTCGCGGACAATCGCTGGCGTGCGCATGGCCGCGTCGGTGTTCTTTCTGCTGTTCGGTGAATACAAAGTGACAGGGCCGGGCTTTGCTCACGGCGGCTTTCAAACGTATCTGCGGGATTACATTGCGAACAGTGCAGTCAGCTTCTATCGCCCATTTTTGGCGGAAGTGGTTCTGCCCCATGCGGTGTTTTTCGGTTATGTGGTTGGAGTCGTCGAGCTGCTGATCGGCATTTCTCTGCTGATCGGGTTGTGGGTTCGTCCCGCGTGCGTTCTGGGTATTCTGTTTCTGATCAACATGCTTCTTGCCACATGGTGGGAACCAGGCCACGGCGTTCCGGTCTGGCGCTACTTTGGCAACGAACTTGATCATCTGCCACTGTTGCTGCTATTGATCATCTTCTTCGCGGCGAATGCCGGACGGGTCTGGGGTCTCGACGGACGACGCGAGCAGGCCAGTCGCGGGTAGTCGCGGTTATCAAACAAACAATCTGGGGAAAGGGAAAGCATGAGCAACGAGAAGATCTGAACCACGGTGGTTGCGGCTGCATTGTTTTGTCTGGGGACGCTGGGCATGGCGCAAACGTCGCGGCACGTGGCGGTGCAGGCGGGGCATGTGCTCGACGTGAAGACGGGCAAGCTGCTCGCGGACCAGACGCTGGTGATCGAAGATGGACGGATCGTCAGCACGGGCGCCGCGGCGGAGGCGAAGATTCCCGCCGATGCGGTGCGCATCGATCTGCCGAATGCGACCGTGCTGCCGGGCTTGATTGACGCGCACACGCACCTGACCATGGAGCCCAAGTTCGGCTACGAGAGCCTGGCAATCTCCGTGCCGCGAGAAGCGCTGATCGGCGCCAAGAATGCGCGGACTCACGCTGCTGGCGGGATTTACGACGGTGCGCAACGTAGGCGCGAGTGGCTACACCGACGTGGCCCTGCGCGACGCGATCAATGCGGGTGACGTGCCCGGGCCGCGGATGCTGGTCAGCGGGCCGGCGCTGGGCATCACGGGCGGACATTGCGACAACAATATGCTGCCCTCGGAGTATCACGCGGTCGGCGATGGCGTGGCCGACGGCATTGCGGCAGTGCAACACAAGGTGCGCGAGAACATCAAGTACGGCGCGGATCTGATCAAAGTCTGCGCGACCGGAGGCGTGCTTTCCCTGGGAGACAATCCGCAGGCGTCGCAATACACACTGGACGAAATGAAAGCGATTGTTGCCGACGCGCACCGGCTGGGACGCAAAGTCGCGGCGCACGCGCACGGGGCGGAGGGCATTCGCTGGGCGGCGGAGGCCGGCGTCGATTCCATTGAGCACGGGTCCTACATTGACGATGCCGGCATCGCCGCCATGAAGGAGCACGGCACGTATCTGGTGCCGACGCTCTACCTGGGCGACTGGATGCTCGAAAACGCGGGGCTGACTCACCTGCCTCCGCCGTTGCTGGCCAAGGCGAAGGATGTGATTCCGGCGGCGCGCAAGAACATCGCGCATGCGTTTGCCAGTGGAGTGAAAGTCGCTTTCGGCACAGACGCCGCGGTGTATCCGCATGGCATGAATGCTCACGAATTCGCCGTGATGGTGAAGCTGGGGCTGACGCCGCTGCAGGCGATTCAGGCAGGCGACGGTGAATGCCGCGGATCTGCTGGGATGGTCGGGCAAGGTCGGCAGCTTGGAGCCGGGAGCGTGGGCGGACATCGTTGCGGTGGATGGGGATCCGGTGAAGGACGTGACGACGCTGGAGCGGGTGAAGTTTGTGATGAAGGGCGGCGAGGTGGTGAAGAACGAGTACGGGAAGTAACGGGGCTTCGCGACGTTCGGTCGTAGCGCTGGACCATGGGCGGAGCCGACAACGCCGAGCTTTGGTCGGCGGACAGCCGAGGTGGCTGTTCCCACATTCCGCGGCTCAGCTGCGGGCTCTCTCGGTGACCCAGTCCGTCCAGTAAGATGACGCTCCGCTGGCGACCAGCGGGGCTTTGCCTTCCACCGCGTCCACGAAATTTTCCAGCATGGGATAGTGCAGGTTGGCGTGAGCGGGCAGATTTTCGCGAGCGCCGGGATAGACGAGATCGGGGCCGTTCAGCGGAGATAATTCCATCTCGCCGTCGGTGCCGCGGATGCGGCATTCATCGCGAGCCGACTTTCGAGTGCCAGCGGACATCGACCACGCCGCGAACTCCGCCGGCGTACTCGATCATCACCGTCGCGTTGTCTTCGACTGCATAGTGATGCACGACATTCGAAAGTTGTCCGGTGACTCGCAGCGGCTGGCCGAAAAGAAAATTCAGAACGTCGATGCGGTGCGAGGCGATGTCGAAGAGCGGGCCGCCCCCGGCTTTGGCGGGATCGACCAGCCAACTGCGGCTGCCTGTGCCGTCGAACCACATGTGGTACGTGACTCAGCCAGAACGGGCTTGCCGATCACGCCGGCGGCGAGCAGTTGCTTTGCGCGCTGCACCTTCGGATAGGAGCGGCGATAGTAGGCCACGCCAAGAGTCTTGCCGCTTGCGTCAGCAGCTTGCACCATCGTGCGGGCCTCGGCCTCGTTCATCGCCATGGGCTTTTCGCAGAGCACGTGCTTGCCCGCGCGCAGCGACTTGAATCGTCTGCGGCGCGTGAAGAAAGACCGGAGTGCCAACATAGACAGCGTGCACTTCGGAATCAGCAAGGGCTTCGTCGAGAGTGCTCCAAACGCGTACGCCGTAAGGAGCAGCCTTTGCGGGATCGCGGGTGACAAGGCCGTAGAGGCGGCTGCGGGGCTCAGCCTGGATCGCGGGGATGACGCGTCGCGTGGCGATATCGCCGATTCCGATGACAATCCAGTTGAGCATTAGTTAATGACACTCGGCATTTCTGACGGCGACAGCTGTCGAGCTGCGCTCGACCGGACAGCCGATGGCGGCTGTCCCCACGTGTTGGTCTCCGATTCGCCAGAATAACAAAGGCCGGCCTAGGCCGGCCTTTGAATTTGAAGTCAAACAAAAACTACTTCTTGGGTGCGATCGCGTCCTTCGCGGCTTTGGCGACGCGGAACTTCACGACGGTCTTCGCCTTGATCTGGATCGGTTCGCCGGTCTGCGGGTTGCGTCCCACGCGGGCCTTGCGGTGCGCCTTCACCAGACGGCCGAGGCCGGGCACAACGAAAATGCCGTTCTTCTTGGTTTCTTTGATAGCGGTGTCGGCCAGGTGCTCCAGGAACGCCGCCGCGGTCTTGTTGGGGAGCTCGGTCTTCTCGGCGAGATGCCGAATGAGCTGTGTCTTTGTCAAACCTGCATGCCATGTATTTCCTCCTCAGAAAAATCGGTTTAATACCAGCGGGGCCTATCTTATACCCGCGAGCCTGTGGAAAACACCTTATTTTACGAGGGTTTTCTAATTTACGAACGCGGAAGAGGCCATGTCTACAGGGCTTTCCGTGCCTCCGGATGCCGGCACAGGCCTGGCATGCGTACCATCGTGGTAACCTTCGATGAGAGAATTACCCTTTCAGGAGCCTGCGATTGAGTTGCGCGATTTGTGAAGTCCGCAAGGAGAAACGGTTTTGCCCCGCTGTTCACGGGCGCATTTGCCCGCAGTGCTGCGGCGAGCAGCGCGAAGTGACGCTGGATTGTCCCAGCGATTGCCCTTATCTTGCTGCAGGCGCGCGAGCATGAGAAACCGCGGTCGGCGGACCAGATCGACCCCGCTGGATTGTTTCTGCAGGTCGAGCTTTCCGACCAGTTCATGTATGAGAAAGAACATCTGCTGATGGGGCTGACCTACGCGCTGGCCAAAGCGGCGCGAGCCGACCGCAGCCTGCATGATCAGGATCTGATTGCCGCTCTTACGATGTTGTCGACAAGCTACGAACGGCGGGTGAACTCCGGGCTGCACTACGAGCAGCCGCTGACCAGCGATTCGCAGCGCAGGGTTGCGGCCGAAGTCGAGACCATGGTGAAGGAGTACCGCGAGGCGGAGCAGAACCACACCGGCTATGCAAGCCTGCGGGATTCCGATGTGCTGAAAGGCCTCGTCTTTCTGGTGCGGCTGGCGCATGGGCGGACGTCGGGGCGTCCGAAGTCGCGGGCCTTTGTGGAGTTTCTCTTTGCCCAGTTTCCGGAGAAAGAAGCCGCGGTGATCGCGCCTGCAGAAGCCGGGAGCCGGATCATCCTGCCGTGACGGCTCTGCGCCTAGCTTCCTTCATACTCACGCACTTGCTGTCCCGGCGGCAAAGAGTCGAGCAGTTGCTGGATCGTTTTATTCAGCAGTGGGTGTTTTGCCTGCGGCGCGATTTCCGCCAGAGGCTGCAGCACAAAACGGCGCTCGTGCATTGCGGGATGAGGAATGGTCAACGCTGGCGAATCGAGGATGGTCTCGTCGAAAAGCAGGATGTCGATGTCGATGATCCGCGGGCCTTTTCTCTGGATGAGCTTCCTGTCCATCTGCTGCTGGATGCGGAGAATCGCCGTCATCAGTTCCGCGGGAGATTCTGCCGTTTCGAGAGCCACTGCACAGTTAAGGAACCACGGCTGATCGGTGACCTCCAGCGGCTCCGTCTCATAGAACGAAGAAACTGAAACAATGTGGCCGCTCGCCTTCAGATGCGCAATGGCAGCGCGCAGGTGACCTTTGCGATCTCCGAGATTCGATCCCAGCGAAAGATAAGCAAGGTGCCGCATGCGCTGTGCTGTTCAGTTGTACGCTGTAGAATTCCGGAGCGCAATTCGGGGGATCGCCGGCTTGAAGATTTATCCTTGCGGCACCTGCGCCAGGTTCACCACGCTCCAAACCACATAAGCAGCCATCATTCCCACGATGCAGGCCATCACCAACGTCGATAACTGCGTCTCCAGCAAGTCGGCCAGCACTCCCGAAACAAAGATGAACAGGAATGGAATCGCCGCCAGCAGAAATCCCGCGCCCGCGACGTGCGGATGCGCCATCCCCAGCACCAGAAACAGCACCGCGACCAGCAGCGGCGCAGTGTTGCCAAAGTAGCGCGTGCGCGGCCACACAGCATAAGTCACCAACGCGACCGGAAGCCCCAGCGCCAGCGCCGGACACGCGCGCACAATCCGCACCGCAACCTGCTTGTAGACGCCAAGCACGGTGAATCCGCGCCAGGTCGCTCCCCAGAACTCGGCGTGCCGCATGCTTTCGGCAAACGCATGCGCGTGAAAGAAGTACATCGCAAACAGCAGAACGAATCCCACCACGCACGCCGCGATCCAGATCACCACTCCTGCCCTGCCTTCGCACCGGAGCGACATAAAGCAGAAATCCCAGCGCCATCGGAACCAGCACGATCAGTGAGAACTGCGATCCCACCGCGATCGCAAGCGAAATCCCGAGCAGCACGATGCGCCGCCAGTTCCACAGCACGACTTCGCGCGGAGCATAAAGCGTGTGCGCGACCGCGATCGCGGTGAAGATCGTCCCAAACGCTCCCCACGCCGCAACGATCTCGGGTTCGGTATGCCAGACCGCGCTCGCCTGAATGAAGAGAAGGCGAAAAACAATAGAAAGTAAGCGCGACAAACCCTCCAGTGTTTCCGCACAGCCGCCGCGCCACATACCACAGCGACGCGCCCAGAAAAAGCCCGCAGGCGAGAAACGGAATCCGCGGAAGCCAGCGCCAGTAGGCCGCGGAATCGCCGTCAAAGTCTGCGGCCAGACCAGCAGCGGCGCGGCGGAAACGATGGAGAGCAACGGCGAATGCTCAGTGTCGAAGCCCTGTCGTCGCCGCGAAACGGATCTTCAGCGGCATTGCCCGCGGTATCCAGAAACGGAGCCGCCGGCGACGCCCCGCCCGTGCCACTGCTTCCATCCCTCGCTGATGCGCACCGCTTCCGGACCATCAGGGCTCTTGCGCGCGTCCGCAACTCGGCATGCACCAGCCACAAGGCCTGCGCCAGAAAGCAAAGCAGCAAGCAGTCCGGCGAGAAACTGCGGCCGTCCGAAGCGTTCGCGCGTGAAATATGGACGCATAAGGTCGAGCCGAGTGTTTTACCATGTCGGAGGCGGTTTGCGGGAAAGTTGCGCAATGAGCGGAAGCTCGAAGTCAATGAGTGAACTGAGCGAACATGGAAGTCCGCCAGCTCCGAGCCGACTTCGCCCATCACATCCGGTCCCGACTTTGCCGTCGCGACCCAGCCTTCCTACGCCCGCACCCTGTTTCTGGGCCCGGAAGGACTGCGCGCCGGCTGGGGATTCGCGTTCTATTTGGCCATGTTCCTGCCGCTGCAAGAGCCTTGCGGTGGACTTGGCCTGGTCGCGCGAATCTTCGGCGCCAGCGGCTTGTGGTCGATGATGCTGGAAGAATTCGGCACTCTGCTCGCGGCCGTGATTCCAGCGCTGGTGTTGGCGCGAGTCGAGCGTCGCCCATGGAAGTCCTATGGATTGCCGGCAAGGCAAGCCTTCGGGCGGTTGTTCTGGATCGGCACGGTGTGGGGATTTGCGGGAATCAGCCTGCTGATGTGCGCGCTCTACGGACTGCACGCGTTTTCGTTCGGTCATCTTGTGCTGCATGGCATTCGCCTCGCCAGGTTCGCTGCTTTCTGGGCAGTGATGTTTCTGCTGGTCGGACTGTTCGAGGAATTTCTCCTGCGCGGCTATACCCAGTTCACGCTGGCCCGCGGCATCGGCTTCTGGCCTGCGGCATTGGTCCTGTCGTGCGCCTTCGGATTGATTCACCTAGGCAACGAGCGATGAGCAATGGCGAGGCCTGCTGGCCGCGGCGCTCATCGGATTCTTCTTCTGCCTGACCCTGCGCCGCACCGGCAGTCTCTGGTTTGCCGTGGGCTTTCACGCGGCCTGGGATTGGGGCGAGACCTTCTTCTATTCCGTGCCCGACAGCGGCATGGTTTGGCCCGGGCATCTGCTGAGTTCGTCGCTGCACGGACCTGACTGGCTCAGTGGAGGCTCGGTCGGCCCCGAAGGCAGCGTGCTCTGCTTCGTGGTGATTGCGGCTCTGTGGATCGCGTTCGAGAGGATGCATCGGGGAATAGGCCTCAGCGGCAAGCCATTGTAGTGCTGGGATTCGTAGCGTCCCCAGAATGAAGAGTTGAGTCGCAGGTTCCAGTTTCGGGAGTTGAGCGCGCCAAAACCGCCAGCGGAATCGTCACTCGCTTCTCTCGCACCCTATACTGACTGCATGACTCCAGAAGCCGACCTGCTGACCCCGTTGCGGCGCTACTGGGGATACAGTTCGTTCCGGCCTCTGCAGGAACGCATCGTGCGCAGCCTGCTCGCCGGACACGACACCTGCGTCGTCATGCCCACTGGCGGCGGCAAGTCTCTCTGCTACCAGCTGCCCGCGGTCGTGTCGGAGCGAACCACCGTTGTGATTTCTCCCGCTGATCGCGCTTATGCAGGATCAGGCTGCGCAACTGGCGCAGATGGGAATTCCCGCGGCGGTTCTCAACAGTTCTGTCAGCAACGAAGAACAGAACCGCGTCATGAGGCAGGCGCGAGAGGGAGCTTTCCGCTTGCTGTATCTTTCGCCTGAACGTCTGCAGCGCGCCGACACGCTGAGCTGGCTGCAGCAGGTACCGATTTCATTTTTCGCAATCGATGAGGCTCATTGCATCTCTGAGTGGGGACACGAGTTCCGTCCCGAGTACCGGCAGTTGAGCAGTCTGCGCGGAAAGTTTCCTGATCGTCCTATCGCAGCATTCACGGCGAGCGCGACACGCCACGTGCGGCACGACATTCTGGCGCAACTTCAGTTGCGCAATCCCGATAAGTACATCGCCAGCTTCCATCGTCCGAACCTCGCTACCTGGTGCGCCAATGTGAGAGTGTCGAGCACACGGCGCTGCTGGTGACTTCGTTGAGGCACTACGACGAAGGAAACGTAATCGTCTACTCCCCCACGATCAGCAAGGTGGAAGAGACCGTGGACTTTCTGGAAGACCAGGGAATCGCGGCCGTTGGCTATCACGCCAAAATGGACGCTGGCGACCGCCGCCGCAACCAGGAACGCTGGATGTCCGACGAAGTGCGCGTGCTCGTAGGCACGATCGCTTTTGGCCTGGGAATCAACAAGGCGACAGTACGCGCCGTCATCCATCTGGCGCTGCCGAAGTCGGTGGAGCAGTTTTATCAGGAAGCAGGTCGCGCGGGCCGCGATGGCAACCCCGCCGACTGCATTTTGCTGTGGCGTAAGCAGGACGCAGGTCTACTGGGATACTTTGCCAACCAGATTCTGGACGCGGCGGAACGTGACCGCGCATGGGATCGGTACCGCACGATTCGTGCATTTGCCGAGGCCGGGAAATGCCGTCACCGCCAGATCTGCACGCATTTTGGTGAAACTCCAAAGTGGACGTCCTGTGGAGGCTGCGATGTTTGCGGTGCCGCGCCCGAGTGGTTGACCGAACCCATGACGCCCAAGGTTGTCCGCCGGGCAGTTTCGAGCGCGGAAGCCAGTTCGGCGAGCCCGGTGGCTGATGCGGATCTGGGACTGCGTGAGTATCTGCGCGAGTGGCGCCGCACGACCGCCAAAGAACAAGGGAACGCCGGCCTACGTGGTGCTGCACGACACTTCGCTGGACGAGATCTGCCGATCGAAGCCGAACTCGATTGCGGAACTCTTGAACATCACGGGTATCGGTGAGCGAAAAGCGGATCTCTACGGGCAGGGTATTCTGTCCGCGCTGCGACAGTATCGCGAAGGCGCGCGGGCTTCTGCGCCGCTGGAAATGAAAACGCCTCCGGCCTTGGAAACCTTGCAACTGCTCACACAGGGCAAGACATTCGAAGAGATTGCCCAGATTCGCGGCCGGCAGATCGCGACGGTGGTGAATGCCGTCGCCAATCTGGTCGAGAAAGGCGAGCTGGAATTTCGTCCCGAATGGATTGATCGCAACAAACTGGCCGTAATCGAGGCCGCCTGCACGAGCCTTGACGTGGAAGGATTGCAGCGCCTCAAGCCGCTGAAAGAGTCCCTGCCTCCAGAAATTACGTATGAGGAAATACGGCTGGTCGTAGCGTGCTTGCGCCGGAAGCACGCGCAAAAAAGAGCGACGATTCCGGCTTAATCAGTAGCGGAGACATCTATGATGACTTAACCGGCATCTCAACAAGAGCGAACCCCCGAACTTGCACCGCGGGTGTACAATTCTTTGGGTTCACATTCCAACCATATCCAATCATGAAAAATAAGTAGATTTTGCCAATTCTTGGCATCGCTCGTGACGCTTCCGTGCGGTGAAGCACGTTTGTACGTTCGGTAACGTACTTTGCTTTTCGAAGGGAGCAGTCGTGAGGATTCTTTTGTATAACCCCGACAATGGTGTAACTCGCAATTTCATGCCGCACCTCTGGATGTTTCTGCTCCAGTCGCTGACTCCACCGGAACATGAGGTACAGCTGATTGACGGCAATGCCAAGCCCATGGACGAGGCGCAGATTGCACAATATGTCCGCGACGAGAAGATCGATTTAGTCGGCATCGGGGCGATGACGCGGATGATTGCGAAGGCGTACCGCATCGCCGACGCAATTCGGGCCACCGGAGTGAAAGTTGTGATGGGCGGTCCCCACGTTACCGAGTTGGCTGACGAGGCGCTGGGGCGCGACGGCGGACCGCGTCACGCGGATGCGGTGGCTCTGGGCGAGGCCGATGAAACCTGGCCCCAGATCGTGAACGATGCAGTGCGCGGCGAACTCAAGGAAATCTATACGCCAGTCGACGACACGGGCAAAGAGCGCAAGCCATCATTGAAGCAGTATCCCGTGATTCCGTGGGAGTCGATCGATCTCGAGCAGTTCAACCTTGTGCCCCAGGCCGCGAAAGCCATGTTGCAGAAGGTCGGCGAAGGATGGGGAACGTTTCGTATTATCCCCGTTGAGTCGGGGAGAGGATGTCCGTACGGCTGCGAATTCTGCACGGTGACGGGATTTTTCGGTGACTCGATTCGTTTTCGCACCAACGAGAGCGTGGTGAATGAGTTGCTGCTGCTGAAGGCGCGCGCGCGGAAAGAAAGAGGGCAAATGGCGGTGTTCTTCATCGATGACAATTTTGCCATCAACGTGAAGCGCACCAAGTCTCTGCTGCGCGACATTATTGCTGCCGGAGCGCAGGTGCACTGGGTGGCACAGATCAGCGCCAATCTATTGCGCGACGAAGAGCTGGTGGATCTGATTGCGGCTTCCGGGGGCAAGTGGGTGTTCATCGGCATGGAGTCGATCGATCCGGCGAACCTGAAAGACGTGAACAAAGGATTCAACAAGCCCGGCGAATACGCGGAAGTGCTGGAGCGGTTGGCGAAACGCAACGTGTACGCGATCACGTCCTTTATTTTTGGCATGGACAATGACACGGCTGGCGTAGCCGAACGAACATTGTCGCAAGTGCGCACATGGCCGCCGGGGCTGCCGATCTTTGGGTTACTGACTCCGCTACCGGCGACACCGCTTTACAAGCGACTGGAGGCTGCGGGGCGTCTGACCCGCGTGAAGCACTGGCAGGAGTTCATCCCCTTCGCGATGGCGCACACGCCCCTTAAGATGAGCATCGAAGAGGCGCACGCCGAGGTGAAATATGGATGGGCCCATGCCTACAGTCCAGAAGCGTTGGCGCAGGCCGTCGATTCGCTGGACGACCAGCCGCTGGGCTATCGCATCAATATCTTTCTGGCGCGGATCTGTTTCCGCGGAATCTATTTCCCCATGTTGGGGAAGCTGGCATGGGTGAGAGTGGTGATGGAGAACCGGCATACAATTTTCAGTCTCGTGAAGGAGGCTGTGTTCGGGCGAAAGGCGCGGCGGCGGCAGACCTCCCAGGGCGAAATCTCGTATGAAAAGGCAGCAGAACCGGCACCGCAGGTGAGCGCCTAGCAGTCACCGTCCTTAGCAGTGAACAGAAGGCAGCCATCGATCCATCGGGGGTTGATGGCTTTCTTCTTTGGGGAGACGAGTCAAGCTGAGTGGGAGGCTGCTCGTCGGGCCGCCGAGAGGCAGCAACCTACGAGCCTAGGATGGCCTTTGCGGCGTCGCGGCCGGAGCGGACACAATCCGGCACGCCAATCCCGCGGTAGGCGTTCCCAGCGAGCGCAAGGCCGGGTAGTTGCTGGCGGAAGCGTTCGATGCGGTCGAGGCGCTCGAGATGTCCCACGCCGTATTGCGCCATGGCCGATTTCCACTTGTAGACGCGCGCGAAGAGAGACTCGGCGCGCAGGCCAAGGATCTGCTGCAGCTCGTTGCGCACGATTCCGATGATCGGACCGTCGGCGAGTGGCCAGACGCCTTCCGCGTTGTTTCCCGCGAAAAAGCAACGCAGCAGTGCGCGGTCGTCCGGGGCGCGGTGTGGGAATTTGTTGTGCACGAAGGTTGCGGCTAGCAGTTGCTTTCCTTCACTGCGGGGAACGAGGAATCCGAAGCCCGGCGGAAGCGACTGACGCACACTGCGATCGTATCCCAGGGCAACCGTGATCGAGGAGCTGTACTGGATGGCGCCGAGTTCGGCGGAAAGTTCAGGACTAACGATGCGAAGAACTTGCGCGGCCGCGGGCGCGGGTAGAGCGATGATGACTGAATCGAATTCGTCGGATTGCATGCCTGCCGAAACGACCCAGCTCCCCGCTTCGCGTTGCAGGGCCTGCACCGGCGCGTTGGTCAGCAGCGCCCTTGGCGTAAGTCGCGAGACCACGGTCTCGGCCAGGTGTTGCATTCCATTCTTCAGAGAAGTGAAGAGCGGTGGGGCGGGTTTTCGCGGGCCAGCCGGCATTCTCTTTCGCGCAGCTAGCATGGCGCGGCCCAGGCTGCCGTGCGTGCGTTCCATTTCCGCAAATCGCGGAAGAACTGCGCGGACACTGAGGTTGGCGGCTTCCCCGCCGTACACGCCGGAAAGCAGCGGATCGGCGAGGCGGTCGACCATCTCGGGGCCGTAGTGACGCTCCACGAAGGCCGCGACGGACTCGTCGTGATCCACTGCGCGCGGCCGATGGAACAGTTCCTGCGTCATGCGCAGCTTTGCCTTCCACGAAAACAGCGGCGAGAGGCCTGTGGGTAGGATCTTGGTCGGGACCATGAACATCAGGCCGTCGGGCATGGCAACGAGGCGTCCCTTGGTCAGGATGTAAGTCTTGCGGTCGGCGTCGTTGGAGCCGATGAGTTGATCGCCGAGGCCCAATGCGCGGCTCAGATCGGCAGCCCACGGTTTTTCGGTGATGAAAGAATCGGGGCCGGCTTCGACGACGCATCCGTCGATGTATTCGGTGCGGAGTACCCCGCCGAGGCGCGTGGACGATTCGTAAAGAACGTAGTCGACGTCGACACCAGCGCGGCGATCCTGTTCGAGCGTGTAGGCGGCGGCCAGGCCGGAGATGCCTCCCCCGATGATTGCGATCCGAGTCATGGAGTTGAGCGCTAAGTGCCTCAGCGGCTGAAGCCGCACTTCAAAACAGATACTAATCCCAACCCTGAAAAGGCTGCGCCACCCAACAGCCACGCTACCGAAAAGCTGTCGCCCCGAAAAAAACCTGTGCTTCCGAACGGTCGCGCGGTGCGGCGGCGGCGCCGCGATTTATTTCTTCGGGGCCGAATACTCTTGCACCAAGCGGGCCAGGTTCTTCACATTGTTCACGGGTGTTTCCGGAAGGATGCCGTGGCCGAGATTGAAGATGTGGCCGGGGCGTCTGGCGGCGCGGCGCAGGATGTCTCCCGCGCGCGACTTCAATTCTTTCCAGTCGGCGAACAGCAGAACAGGATCGAGATTGCCCTGCACGGCGCATTTATGATCGAGGCGGGCCCAGCCTTCATCGAGAGGGATTCGCCAATCGAGCCCAATGACGTCGGCCCCGGTCTCCTTCATCGCGGGCAGCAGCGTCGCGCTGTCGGTGCCGAAATAAATGATGGGCACTCCGGTTTTCTGCAACTGCTTGACCATGCCGGTGACGTGGGCCAGCACGTAGCGGCGATAGTCTTCCACGCTGAGGCATCCGACCCAGCTGTCGAAGATCTGGATGACGTCGGCGCCGGCGCGTACTTGATCAGCGGAGTAGGCAGCGGTCACAGCGACCAGCTTGCGCATCAGAGCGTCCCAGTCGGCGGGAGAGTTGTACATCATCTTCTTGGCGTGGATGTAGTTGCGGGAGCCTCCGCCCTCGATCATGTAGCTGGCGAGCGTGAAGGGAGCGCCACAGAATCCGATGACGGGCAGACGGTCGCCGAAATGCTTCGCCACCAGAGCGACGGCTTCGGCAACATAACCTAGCTCGGCGGCGCGGTCGGTGCTCAGGTTTGCGATGTCTTCCTGGCTGCGGACCGGTTTCTCGATGACCGGTCCCTCGCCCGCTGAAAAATGAAAGGGCAGGCCCATGACTTCGAGCGGCAGCAGCAGGTCGGCGAAGATGATGGCGGCGTCGATGCCAAGGATTTCGGCGGCTGTGATGGTGACTTCGGCGGCGAGTGCGGGCTTCTTGCAAATCTCCAGAAGCGAGTGCTGCTTGCGGACCGCGCGGTATTCGGGCATGTAGCGACCGGCCTGGCGCATGAACCAAACTGGTGTGCGATCGACAGATTGAGACTTGCAAGCGCGAACGAAGCGGGAATTAGGGGCTGACATGAATTCTTGAATGTAACAGCTTTTCACGGCAGGCGTTGTGATCGCGGGCGGCGAGGCGGCTTTACCGCGGAGGGCACGGACTACACAGAGGAAATCCTTTGGCTTGTAGAATCACCTCATGATTGGCAAGGCTTTTGGCATGCTCGGCGTGGTCGGTCTGGTGATCGGCTTCGGAGGCGCTGCCCCTCAAAAGGCGGGGTCGCCCTCCACGTCTATCTTTTACAAAGATGTGCTGCCGATTCTGCAGGATCACTGCCAGAGTTGCCATCGTCCGGGCGAGGTCGCGCCTATGCCGCTGGTGACGTACGAGCAGACGCGGCCGTGGGCGGGATCGATCGCGCACGCGGTCGAGATGAAGATGATGCCACCGTGGTTTGCCGATCCTCGCTACGGACATTTCTCCAACGATGTTTCTTTGACTCCACAGCAGATCGCGACTTTGGTTGCCTGGGCCGAGGCTGGTGCGCCTGCGGGAGATTCGCACGATGCGCCCGCGCCCCGGAAGTGGGCAGAGGGCTGGAATATTCCGCAGCCTGATCTGGTGGCGAAAATGCCCAAGGCCGTGCAGCTTCCCGCACACGGTGAGGTTGAGTACACGTACGAGATTGTGCCCACGCATTTTGCGGAGGACCGATGGGTGCGGATGTCGGAGTTCCGGCCGGGCAGCCCGGCGCATGTGCATCACGCGGTCGTATACATTCGCCCGCCGGACTCGCAGTGGCTGCGGCACGCGCCGGTGGGGGAGCCGTTCACGGCCTCGACATTGAGCGATCCTCTGGAACGGCGCGAAGCGCACGAGACCACGAGCGATCTGCTGCTCGTGTATGCACCGGGAAGTTCGCCGGATGAATGGCCGGATGGAATGGCGAAGTTTGTTCCGGCGGGCTCGGATCTTGTGTTTCAGATGCACTACACCACCAACGGCGCAGCGGATCAGGATCAGACCAGCATCGGGCTTGTGTTTGCGAAGACGCCGCCGAAGCAGAGGGTAATCACGCTGCAGTTGAACAATCATGCGCTGATCATTCCGCCGGGCGCGGATGACTTTCGCGTGGAAGTGCAGGGGACGTTGCCTAACGATGCGACGCTGTTGAGCCTGTTTCCGCACATGCATCTGCGCGGGAAAAGGTTTGAGTATGACATTGTGCACGACGATGGCAGCGTGGAGGTGCTGCTGCGCGTGAACTATCACTTTCACTGGCAGTTGAGCTACCGCCTGGCCGAGCCGCGGCCGTTGAAAGCGGGAACGCGGCTGCGGACAATTGCCTGGTACGACAATTCGAAAAACAATCCGCACAATCCCGATCCGACGAAGACGGTGACTTGGGGCGATCAGACTTCCGACGAAATGATGGTAGGGTTCTTCGATGTTGCGGTGGCGGCAGGAATGGATAAGTGGAAGTTTTTTATGCGGCCCGGGAAAGAAGACTCGGGGCAGCGGAAGTAGATATCTAACTTCGAATGAAATGCCAACCCTGCCGCGCGTTTTGCTCTTACTAAAGTGTATCGAATAACCATTGTTACTGGGTCCGATCACTTCCCCTGAGTTATAACAAACTGAACTCATCAACTCAGTCTTACTTACTCCCGTGAGGTTCCATGGAAGGCGCGCCAGTCGCTGCAGTGTTGGCCTTTGATTTTCTCTTGCTGCTGATTGTTCTTTTTGGTTCTCGGACGAAGGGAAGCCGAGCGCAGTCCGCCCTGATCGCAGCGCTGTTTTTCTGCTCCGGTTTTCCGGCGCTGATCTATCAGATCGTGTGGCAGCGCGTATTGTTCTCGATTTATGGCGTGAACGTTCAATCGGTGGCCGTGGTGGTAAGCGCGTTCATGCTGGGGCTTGGAATCGGTAGCCTGGTGGGCGGCCGAGTATCCGAAAAGTTTCCCGACCGGGGGATTTCGATCTTCGGTGTCTGTGAACTGGCCGTCGCAGGTTTTGGGCTGATCTCGTTGCGGCTGTTCCATTGGGCGTCTGGATTCACGGCTGGAACGAGCCTCGGCTACATCATCCTTTTCAGTTTTTTGCTTCTCATTGTGCCCACGATGTTGATGGGGGCGACGTTGCCGCTGCTGGTTGAACAACTGGTGCGAAGTTCACGCAGCGTGGGGTATTCTGTTGCAACTCTTTACTTCGTAAACACGCTGGGTTCGGCGGTGGCGTGTTACGTCTGTGCGCAAGTGCTCCTTCGAGACTTCGGGCAGTCGGGATCAGTGACGCTGGCCGCGTGTTTGAACACCGCGGTGGGAGCGACAGCATTTCTCTACGGGCGAAGCCAGCGACGCGAGCCGGATGAGGCCGCGGTTGCTAGTGAGAATATTGCTGACGCCGCATCTCGGCCGGCTTTAGGCCTTCGAACCGCGGCGGTGATTGCGGGGGTTGCCGGGTTTCTTGCTCTGGGCTTCGAAATTGCGTGGTTTCGCATTTTCGCATTGGCGACGTTCGATCGAGCTCCCGCATTCGCATTGCTTCTCTGCACGTATCTCGCCGGCATCGCGGCCGGATCGTTCTTGAGTGAGATGCTGTGCCGTAAGAAGCGCATCCATCCTTTAACCGTGGCCGGTGGCGCGATGCTTCTGGCTGGGGCAGTCTCGGTGTACCTGCCTCCTCTGATGGCCAACCTGTCCTGGCGCAACGTTCCCGTGCTGATGAGTGCTCCAGCGTTTTTTCTAACTGCGGGCTTGCTTGGTTCGGTGTTGCCTCTGCTGTGCCAGGCGTCCGTTTCGGCCAACAGTTCGGCCGGCCGGAGCGTGAGCCTGATCTACCTTTCCAACATCATTGGCTCAACCCTGGGCAGTCTGGTGATCGGATTCGTTTTGATGGACCACTTCGGTACCCAGGCGATCTCGGTTCAGCTGGCTGTGGGAACCGCGCTCACGGGTTTGATTGTGATTGTTTTCCGCAACGGGCATTTCGAGTCTCCTCCGAGAGGGGCATGGGCGCTCGCGCTCGTGGCCATCGTAGCGATTCCTTTGGCGGCTCCGGCGTACGGCAATCTTTACGGGAAGATGATTTTTGGCCCGAAAGCCGCGGAAGTCGGCTACATGAAGCATGTTGTCGAAAACCGGAATGGAATCGTCGCGGTTACGGCCGATGACGCCGTGTTCGGGGGTGGAGTGTATGACGGGCATTTCAATATCGATCCAGCAAACGACAAGAACTTTGTCATCCGGGCATATGTTCTGAGCTTGTTCCATTCGCATCCGAAGCGCGCTTTCATGCTGGGCCTCGCTTCGGGCTCGTGGGCCCAGGTCGTCGCGAACAATCCCGAAGTGGAGAGCCTCGACATTGTAGAAATCAACCCGGGATATCTCTCGCTAATAGCGCAATATCCTGAAGTAAGTTCCCTCCTCCACAATCCTAAGGTCCACCTGTACATCGATGATGGGCGCAGGTGGTTGGTAGCTCATCCAAAGGTGAGGTATGACGTCATGGTCGCCAACACCTCATACCATTGGCGCGATCACAGTTCACAGGTGCTGTCGACGGAGTTCCTGCAAATCGTAAAGCAACACCTGCTGCCAGGTGGGATCTATTACTACAACGCTACCGAGTCTCCCGACGTATTCCTGACGGGACTGCATGAATATGGTTACGGTCTGCGGGTCATCACTTTTCTCATGGTGAGCGACTCGCCCATTATCGTGGATAAGGCGCGTTGGTTTTCTGTGCTCAACCAGTATGAGATTGATGGGAAGAAGATGTTTAATGCGAGTACGCCCCGTGGACGACTCGTGCTCGCTGCGTACAATGCATTTGCCGACAGCATTAAAGAACCTCCTCGGGTATTAGGACTGGAATCTGGCGACGTGCTCGCCCAACGGTTAGGGGCGCGTCGTCTAATCACGGACGATGATATGGGCGCGGAATGGACTCCGGCTCCAAAGCCAGCCTGGAGGTAACGTAATCGGCGTCGATCGACCACTGATACTCGCCTCGCCGGCCGCCGAACTCTAAGCGTTTGTTAAACTCTAAAGACTCCAACCGAGGCAGACATTTGATGAACGCAAGGCGCGCGGACGTTCTGGCAGTTATCGTTTTCTTTCTGGCATCGGGACTCATGGTCGCGACTGCAAGGACGCAGCCGAGCACAACTGCGCACGCCCCGGCTCCCGGCCAGGTTCCAAACCCAGCGGGCAAGAAGGCGGAGGAGCAATTCAAGAACATTCAGGTGCTCAAGGGAATTCCGGCAGAGGAACTGTTCCCGACCATGCAGTTCATCGCGGCCTCGCTCGGGGTCCAGTGCGACTTTTGTCACGTGCAGGGCGCGTTTGAGAAAGACGACAAAAAGACCAAGCAGACCGCGCGCAAGATGATGGAAATGATGTTCGCCATCAACAAAGACAATTTCGACGGACACCGCGCCGTAACCTGCAACTCGTGCCATCACGGCGACGCGATGCCTCAGCCGATCCCGGCGGTCATGACCGAGGAGCCCAAAGAACCCATGGGCGCGCGCGAAGGCGGCCGAATCGAAAGAGAACGCCGGACCATCACCAGACCAGTTGCTCGACAAATATGTGCAGGCGGTAGGCGGAGCGGCGGCCATCGACAGGGTCAACACTCGCGTCCTGAAAGGCACGATCGATTTTGGCGGGAAATCGCTGCCGATCGACATTTATTCGAAGGATCCGGACGAGCGCATATCATTCACCCACATGCCGGAGGGAGATAGCGTCACCGCATTTAATGGGCACGACGGTTGGCTGGCTGCGCCGGGGAGGCCGGGCTTTCGCCCGATGCAAGGAAGTGAACTGGATGCGGCATCGATGGATGCAGATCTGCACCTGGCAACGCATCTGAAGCCGATGTTCAGCGAGTTGCGACTGGAGGGTACGGAGAAGGTCGGGGACCATGAGGCCTACATCGTAGTGGGCCAGCGGGAGGGAAAGCCCCCGACCCAGTTGTATTTTGACGAGCAATCGGGACTGCTGGTGCGGCTGGTGCGCTACGCAGAGACCGCGCTGGGATGGCTTCCAACGCAAATCGATTATGCGGATTACCGCGACGCGAACGGAGTGAAGATTCCTTATCGCTGGACTCTGGCGCGGCCGAGTGGGCGGTTCACGATTCAAGTGAGCGAGGTGAAGCAGAACGTCCCGGTGGACGATGCGAAGTTCGCCAAGCCTGCGGAGGAGCAAAAGCCACCGGCAAAATAGGGCAGACTATGCTCGCCTCGGCCGGGCGCGGTCGGAGGCGGAATCACGGCGTAGGATTTGCGCCCTCGTCATGATGCGGCACCGTTTTGGTGACCACGGATTCCGCTTCGATTTTGACTTCGACCTCGGCTCCCTCTTTAAGCTTTACTTTTTTTCCATTCGCGTCGATCAGACGGTTCGGAACACGGATCTCCCGATAGAGGTGATCTGCTCCCTCGACGGCGATCTGAGCCTTTTCCGGTTCACCGGAACTGGGATGAGGATTAATTACTTTTTCGACTTTCCCTGGGAGGGTTGTACTTGCTTTCTGATGCTTCATTCGACACGATTGGACCTCCACTGCTCTTTTGGCTCTTTATCTTCGAGCTTCGCTTTCCAACGCGCTCTCGGCAAAAACCTTGAAGCAACGAACCACCATTGTCTCCGGCATTCTCCAGTAGGCGGTATACGGGAAATACTGTAGGACGTATTTGTCTCGTGCTGAGGCAACTGAAGCCGCGGTAGTTTTCAGAGCGTTTTCAGGTTCCTCAGGTACCCTTAACATCGATGCGGGCTTAGCAAATCACCGTTAAGGCTCTTGATGTTGAAAGGCTGGCTTCCTTGCCTACTGTTATAGGCGATGCTACTGCCGGCCTGGACGCAACCCTCCCATGTCTCTGCCCAGGGATCTGATCAAGCCACCAATCACCGGGCCTGCTGCAGAACTCGAACGGCCTCACTTTCCATCAGCGGAACCTTGTTCGATCCTTCTGGAGCAGCAATCCCGTCCACGCGGATGTTTCTCTGACTGGGTGCGAAGGCTGTAGGCGCCTCTCGCCGGACAGCGACTGACAACCTCGGTGCTTTCCGTTTCGACAACGTCGCTCCCGGAAAATATATTCTGGAATTTCATGCTGGGGGCTTTCGCGATTCCAGCGTCGCAGTTCATCGTCACGAACAAACGTCGTTCGACTCCGATCCGCAGTGGTCATGCAGATTTCCGGTCGACAAGCGGAAACCGTCACCGTGGCGACTGGAATCAATGGTCCCGCTCGATCAGCACCGAAACCTCCGAGAAATCAGAATGCGAATGCCATCGACCGGGATGCCCTCGACCGCGTGCCGGTCTTCGACCAGGACTACATCACCACCATGTCGCGGTTTCTCGACGACAACGCGACCGGGACGAATGGGGTGACGCTTGGTGGTGAACGGAATTGAAGCCAACGGACCGGGGGTTACGCCTTCCGCCGTGCAGGAAGTGAAGATCAATAACAATCCCTACTCTCCCGGTTTTCGCGGCCTGGCCGCGCCCGGCTGGAAATCGTTACGAAGAGCGGAACTTCCAATTATCACGGCTAGTTGAACTTCATGTTTCGTAACTCGGTCTTTGACGCCAGCAATGCTTTCGCCGTCGTCAAGCCCCCCGAAAGCCGGCAATACTTACGAAGGCTCCGTTACCGGGCCGATCGGCCACAGCAAGCACACCAGTTTTCTGGCGGCGCTCGACTACGACGTCCTTGATCTGCAAGCCATCGTCGATTCAAGCGCAATTGCGGCGGCGGAGTCGCTGGGCTTCGGTCCGATCGCCCAAACCGTTGCCAATCCAACGCATCATTTTTTTGGATCCGGCCGTCTTCCACGACCTCGCCAATGGAGATCAGTTCTGGATTGGATACTCCTACGAGCATCGTTCGTGCCGAGAATTCAAAGTGCTGGTGGCACGATGCTTCCGAGCGCAGCTACCGATACGCAGCTTTCTGGAACACGAGATCAACGTCAGCCATCTTCACCAATTCTCGCCACACTGGGTGAACCAGTTGCGATTTCTCGTTGGACACTTCGATATCGCAGGTTGTCGAGTATTCGATCCTGAGGCGCAGATCGCGGTCTCGGGGTTGTTTACCGCGGGCGGCGCGCAGGCCGATTCTCGGCGAACCGAATACCACTTCGACGGCACCGACTTCGCCACTTACGCCAATGGCAAACATCAGCTCAGCTTCGGCATCGACATCCCTGATATCAGCCGCCGAGGACTCGACGACTTTACCAATCGCGCCGGAACCTATACCTTCGCGAGTTCTGCCGACTACTCCAGCCGGATTCCGGCCACCTACCTGGTCCAGACCGGCCAAGGTCACGTTGCTTTTCTGGAAAAAGTCCTATGCGGCTTTTGTCGAAGACAATATCCGCGTTCAGTTCGAATCTTTCGATGTACCTGCGGGCGTTCGCTACTACTTTCAGAACTATTTTTACGACGACACTAACAACTTTGCTCCGCGCTTGAGCTTTGCCTATGCGCCGAGCGCGAAGAGCAAAACCATCATCCGCGGGGGGCCGGAGTCTTTTACGACCGCACCGGCCCCAGTCCCATTGGCGATCTGCTGCACTTCAATGGAATCGAATCTCCTGCGATTCATCGTGGACTCTCCGTTGGTCCCACTTTCCCATGCAACCCAGTCGATCTTGTCCGCAGATTCCCGCCAGCATGGTTGTGCTCGATCCTCGCGCCCATATTCCGTACTTCTCCAGTACAGCGCTCGGAGTGGAGCGCCAGGTTACCGCCAAGAGCACGTTGAGCGCAGTCTATATCGGCAACCGCGGCATCGGTTCTTTTCGATCGATTGATGCCAATGCGCCGGTTCGCGGGCGGAATACTATCTGTATCCCAACCCGACTCTCGGGCAGGTCCGCGAGATGCAATCCCTGGGATACTTAAAGGGCAATGCGCTGGAGCTGACCTTTCGCGGGAAGCCGAGCAAGTATTTCTCCGGCCAGATTCAATACACATTGGGCCGCACCGACAACAACACCAGCGGCATTACTTTTTTCCCGCGAATAGCTATGATGCCGCCGCCGATTGGGGACGCTCTGACAACGATCGCCTGCACAAATTCGACCTGCTTGCGTCGACCCAGCCCACGCGATTCTTTACGCTGGTGTAGCCCTTTCGCTTTACGCGGGCAAGCCAGTCGACATTACCACCGGCGGCGACAACAATCACGACGGCATCCTCAATGATCGTCCCGCCGGCATTGGCGCGCAACACCATGGCCTGGCCCCGGCCATGATCGATCTCGATCTGAACCTGGCTCATGACTTCCCGCTTTCAAAAGCGAAAAAGGAAGCCAAGGTTCTCACGGTTTCGCTGAATTCTTTCAATGTGCTCAATCACCCGAATTACGTCACCTACATCGGAACGCAATCCTCGCCTCTGTTTGGCCAGCCGGTCGCGGCCCTGCCTCCACGGCGCATGCAGTTGGACGTGCAATTCAAGTTCTGAGCCGCATCAATAACAAAACCTGATAGGCACGATAAATAGTTTCGATTTCCGTGAAACTGCCATGGACTGTACATTGAGGCGGTCTCGGATGGAGGCGCCTCGCAGCGTCGGAATCCGCGAACAGGGACAAGGTGACAGTGTCAATTCGAAGTTTGGTGGCCGGGCTGGCAACCGCCCTGCTGATCTTAACGCTTGTACCGTTTGTTACCGCTCAGAACTCAGCTACGACGCCGAGTCCGGCGACAGATTTGAATTCCCGGCTGGCCCGGCTTGAACAACAAGCGGTTGAAGCCAAGCATTCCGCCGACAACGCCTGGATGCTGACCAGTTCGGCCCTGGTACTGATGATGACCGGCCCGGGGCTGGCGTTGTTTTACGGCGGGCTGGTGCGCAAGAAAAACGTGCTCGGCACGATGATGCAGAGCTTCGTTTTGATGGCGGTCATCACGGTGCTGTGGGGGCTCTTCAGCTATAGCTTGTCGTTCGGATCAGGCAACAGTTTTGTAGGGGGACTGCAGAACCTCTTTCTGAGGGGCGTGGGAGCGGCGCCGGATGCGACGTATGCTCCGACGATCCCGGCGCAGACCTTCATGGTCTACCAGCTGATGTTTGCCATCATCACTCCGGCGCTGATTGCCGGGGCGTTCGCGGAACGCATGAAGTTCAGCGCCATGCTGGTATTCACGGTTTTGTGGTCGGTTATCGTGTACGACCCGATGGCGCATATGGTTTGGGGGAAAGGCGGACTGTTGAACGCGTCGCTGGGCGGGCGATTCCCGACGCTGGATTTTGCCGGCGGGACGGTAGTGCACGTTACGTCGGGAGTTTCGGCTCTAGTGTGCGCGTTGTATCTGGGGAAGCGTGTGGGGTATCCGAACGACCAGATGCCGCCGCACAGTGTCGTGCTGAGCTTCATCGGCGCATGCCTGCTGTGGGTAGGATGGTTCGGATTCAACGCGGGCAGCGCGCTGGCAGCAGGGAGCCTGGCGACGAGCGCTTTTGTGGCGACGCATTTTGCGGCCGCGGCTGCGGCGTTGGGATGGGCCGCGGCGGAGTGGATACGCAACGGCAAGCCCAGCGTGCTGGGAGGAATTTCAGGCGCGGTGGCTGGATTGGTGGCGATCACGCCAGCTTCTGGGTTCGTCAAACCCATGCCTGCCCTGGCGATCGGGCTCATTGCCGGCGTCTTTTGCTACTGGATGGTGGCTAAGGTGAAGGCGAAGTTCGGCTACGACGATTCGCTGGATGCGTTTGGGGTACACGGGGCTGGCGGGACGCTGGGAGCATTGCTGACTGGGGTTTTCGCGGTCAGCGCGGTGAATCCGATCTTTAAGGATTCCCAAGGGAACGTTCTGGCCTCCGGCTTGTTCGAGGGAAACGCACATCAACTGTTGAACCAACTGGTAGGTGTAGGGATTGCGTGGTTCCTGGGAATTGCGGGAACGCTGGCGATTTTGAAGCTGGTGGATGTGACCATCGGGTTGCGAGTTTCAGAAGAGGAAGAAGTACAGGGACTGGATCTCTCCCAACACGGAGAAGAGGGATATTATTGGGAAGTGTCGGCGTAGAGGCCAGGCAGAGATGCCGGAGCATTCTGACGCGGCGACAATGTTCAAGAACGCGGAACAGGATCTGATGACATTATGACGAAGATCGAAGCGGTCATTCAAAACTCCAAGCTGGAAGCGGTCAAAACGGCGCTTCAGGAAATCGGCGTTGAAGGCATGACCGTGCTTGAGGTGCGCGGTCACGGACGCCAGAAGGGTCATACCGAGGTCTACCGCGGACGTGAGTACAGCGTAGATTTAATCCCCAAGACGAAGCTCGAAATGGTGCTGGCCGACGCCATGGTCGAGAAAGCGGTGCAGACGATTCTAGGAGCGGCGCGCACGGGCAAGATCGGCGACGGCAAGATTTTTCTGTCGCGCGTCGACGAGGCGATTCGCATCCGCAACGACGAACGCGGCGAAGGCGCTCTGTAGCCAGCGCTGCCTAGGGGCTTCCGCGAACGCGCCAGAACAAGTAGCGCCGGGACGCAACCCGAAGGCATCTGACAGGCAGTGGCCTCCCCCCATGACACGCAGCATGGGGTGAATTACTTTCATCATGGCAGCGTCCTCATTGATCAGCGAATTGCGCGGTTCCCTCAGCGATGAATCGGCGCGCATTCAGCGGGAGTTCGAAGTCTCCCGGGACGGGCGCGCGGCCTTAGCACAACGCACCCGGCTGGTGGAAGACATTCTCGCGCGGCTCTGGCGCGACATCGTTTCGGCAGACCCGGCCAAGCCCGTCAGCTTCGCTCTCGTCGCTACTGGAGGATTCGGGCGGGGGTGGATGTTCCCCTATTCTGACATCGATATCCTGTTTCTCTTTGGAGATCGCGACGCGGAGAAGGCATTCAAAGATCCCGTCCGCCGCTTTTCGCAGGAACTGTGGGACTTGCGGCTCAAGTTGAGTCCAGCCTCGCGGACGCTCAGCGAATGCGACCGCTACGATCCGAACAACACTGAGTTTACGATTTCTCTTCTCGACTGCCGCTACCTCGCGGGCGATCACGATTTATTCCGGCGGCTGCACGACAAAGTAATTCCCAAGCTGGTGATGCGTGAGTCCAGGGCGCTGCTGCAAGGGCTGGCGGAGGTCACGCGCGAGCGTCATGCGAAGTATGGGATGACGCTCTATCACCTGGAGCCGAATCTGAAAGAAGCGCCGGGTGGCTTGCGCGACTGCAACGTCGCCAGCTGGCTCGCCCTGATTTCGGCGATGGACAAGCTGCACGACTGGCCCGACGCCAGTTCCCTGCGGGCACCGGTGCGCAAGCAACTGGACGCAGCGTTGGACTTCCTCATGTCGGCGCGTTGCTTCCTGCACTTCCGTCACGGGCGCGATGACAACACGCTGAGCTGGGAAGCCCAGGATGAAGCGGCGGCATGCAAAGTTGGAGCCACGATCGTCGGATCTCCGACTGGAGGCGCGGACTCCGGCGAACTCTCCGCTGCCGATTGGATGCGGATTTATTTCGGGCACGCCCGCGCCGTGCAGCGGACGGTCACGCAACTGCTGGAAGAAATTCCGGAAGCCTGGTCGGCGCTGTACCGGCAAGTGCAAAGCTGGCGATCGCGGCTCACGACGCCGGATTTTTCCGTGGTGGATGGCCTCATCTTTCTGCAGCAGCCCTCGGCGTTGCAGGATCCTGAAGTGCTTCTGCGGCTATTTCATTTCATGGCGCACCACGGCCTGAAGCTGAGCGCGACCACCGAATACCGTATCGAGCAGGCGCTTCCGGCCTTGGCATCGATGCCGCCCCGGGGAGCAGAGTTATGGCTCTATCTGCAGGAAACACTGCTGCAGCCGCATGCCGCCGACGCCCTGCGCGCCATGCAATCCCTGCGTCTGTTGACTCTCTTACTGCCGGAAATCAAGTTGATCGACTCGCTCGTGGTGCGCGATTTCTATCACCGGTTCACCGTGGATGAACATTCGTTTCTGGCGATCGAGAGCCTGCACCGGCTGAAACAATCGCAGTCGGAATGGGACAAGCGCTACGCCGAACTGCTCGGCGAACTGGAAGATCCCGAGTTGTTGTACCTGGCGTTGTTGCTGCACGATACCGGCAAAGGCGTGCCGGGCGGCAACCACGTGGAGGCCAGCCTCGACATTGCGAATCACGCAATGGACCGGCTCGACATGGATCCCAAGGAGCGAGCGGAGGTGCTCTTTCTGATCGCGAGTCACCTCGAACTGTCGGCGGCGCTGCGGCGTGACATTTTCAATCCGGAAACGGTCGCGGCCTTCGCGGAAAAGATGGGAACCACCGAACGGCTGAAAATGCTTGCACTGTTGACCTATGCCGACATCAAGGCGGTGAACCCTGAGGCCCTCACTCCCTGGAAGGCCGAGAATGTTTGGCAACTCTACATGGGCGCCGAGAACTACCTGAACCGCAGCGCCGATCAGCGAGTTCATGCCGACCTGAACGATGAAAAATTGGCGCAGTTGCGGTCGCTGGCTCCGGTGACCAGTGGCAAGTTCAAACAGTTTCTCGAGGGCTTCCCACAGCGCTATTTGCTTGTCCATACCGCTGAAGAAGTGATGCAGCACATGGGAATGGCCGACGAGTTGGGCGAAGATCCCGTGCAGGTTGATTTGAAGCGCGGGCGCCACTGGTATGAGCTGACGCTGGTGACCCGAGATCGCCCGTTCCTGTTTGCCAAGCTGGCGGGCGTTCTCGCAGCCTGGGGCATGAACATTGTTAAGGCGAATGCGTTCTCCAATGAGGCGGGAACGGTGGTGGATACGCTCTACTTCACAGATCGCTTTCGAACCCTGGAGTTGAATCTTTCGGAGTGGGAACGGTTCAAGCGCAGTGTGACCGATGTGCTTCTAGGCGAGGCCGATTTGGAGAAAATGCTGCGCGACCGCCAGCGTTCCGAGAAGGGCACAATCGCTAAGGTGAAAGTTGAAACGAAGGTCGACTTTGACGATTCGTCCTCCTCGACCAGCACGCTGGTGCAGGTAATTACGCAAGACCGACCCCGGCTGCTGCACCGGATTGCGTCATGCCTGTCGGATCAGGAGTGCAATATCGAGATTGCCCTTATCGATACCGAGGGACAGATGGCTATCGATACTTTTTATCTGACGTCGGGCGGGAAGAAGCTACAGGCGGACCACTGCAAACGAGTCGAGAAGGCGCTGGTGGAACAATTGCGCGGAGAGTGACGTCCTTGGGCCCCGCTGTTTATTCCTGTTGCGGCACGTTTATACACTTCTATACAAGTCTATGCAGCTTGTCGACATCGCAGGTCTTGCATTCGTGGTAGGCTTCTCGGTTCAGAGGAGGCTCGCAATGTTCGCGACCCGCGGTTGCCTGCTCAGTGTAGTTCTACTTTTAGTCTCTCCAGTTTGGGCTCAAACTTCCAGTCCTGATTCCTCCAGTCAACAGCCGACGTTCCGCGCCAACGTCCGCAGGGTTCTGGTGGACGTGGTGGTGACCGACGCCAAGGATGAGCCCGTTACAGGTCTACCCAAGGAACAATTTCAAATCTTCGAGGATGGCCACCCGCAGACCTTAACTTCGTTCGACGAACATGCAGGGCTGCCTGATATGTCGGCTCTCCAGGCCAAGCTGCCGCCGAATACTTTTTCCAACCTTCCGCTGGCCAAAGCTGGTGACGCGGCCAACATTCTGTTGCTCGACGCGCTCAACACCCAGATGGCGGATCAAAGCTTCGTACATGCGCAGATGATCAAGTACGTCCAAGGAATCCGCTTGGGAACGCGCCTTGCCATCTTTGCCTTAGGGACACGCTTGCGCTTCGTGCAAGGGTTTACGGGCGATCCTGCGGTGCTGATGGCCGCTGTAAACGGCCAGAAGTCGATAAGCAATCCGCAGTTGTCGCCCCTGCTCCAGACGAGTGAGGAAACGGACGCCAACCAGAGACTGGTCGCGCAGATGCAAGAGATGGCGGCGTCCACAGGATCGGCTCAGATGCAGGCGTCGGCCGCCGCACTCCGGGAGTTTCAGCAAGAGAATGCGTCATCTCAGACCGACACGCGCATTCATCTCACGCTGGAAGCGATGCAGCAGCTTGCCCGCTATCTGCAAGGAATTCCGGGGCGCAAGAATGTGATCTGGTTCTCGGGTTCCTTCCCCATCAATATCTTTGGCGACTTCGGTGTGGGGGCAGCAGACCCCATGCGGCAATATCAGGATGAGATCACGAAGACGGCGAATTTGCTGGCCGGGTCACAAGTCGCGATCTATCCCATCGGCGCGCAAGGCGTTGCCGTAGACCGTCAATATGACTTCAGCGGCCCGCTGCCGCCCAAGATTGCCGGCGTGAAGGTTGAACAGCAGATGACGGAGTACCAGAAAAACGATCTGCTGGCGGGAACCACGGAGCGGAATGCCACTTCCACCGCCATGGACGAATGGGCGAGGGATACGGGCGGTGAAGCATTCTACAACACCAACGGCCTGAACGATGCGCTGGACCGCGTTCTCAGTCACGGTACGCACTACTACACGATCACTTATTCACCAACGAACAAGAACATGGACGGCAGGTTGCGCCATATCGAAGCGAAGGTGGCTGGAGGAAGCTATCACCTCTCTTATCGCCGGGGCTATTACGCCACCAACGACACATTTATGCCGCCGGCGCAATCGAAACCCACGGGGGATCCACTGCGGCCGCTCATGGACCACGGCACGCCGGACTCAACCGGGGTTGTTTATACGATGCGCGTGTTGCCCGCGAGCCTGCAGCCAGCCGCGGGAGCCCAGCGCGCGGGCGACAACGAGAATATGAAAGGGCCGGCGACCCGCTACGGCGTGAGTTTCAATGTCGCGGCCGATCACCTCACGCTCGAGCCCGCTTCCGATGGCGTGCGTCACGGCAATCTCGAAGTTACGCTACTCGGTTACGACCGCGACGGCAAGCCGCTGAATTGGATGGTGCGGATGCTCCAGCTGACGTTACCGCCCGATCGTTACGCCGTGGCGCAGGCAAGGGGCGTTTCCTTCAGCCTCGAGATCGACGTGCCCACGGCGGCTGTCTATTTGCGCTCTGGCGTTTACGATCAAGGATCAAGCAAGGCGGGGACATTGGAGATCCCGCTGGCCGCCGTGGTGGCGCAGGCAACGGCAGCGAAATAAGCAGCTCCGACCCTATTTCGTCGAAAACTTAAACACCGTCTTCGATTTGAATGTCTCGCCCGGTTTCAGGACTGTGCTCGGGAAGTCCAGGTGATTCGGCGAATCCGGAAAGTGCTGCGTCTCCAGGCAGAGGCCGTAACGGCGTTTGTAGACATGGCCTTGTTTTCCGATGACGGTGCCATCCAGAAAATTTCCCGTATAGAACTGAACTCCGGGCTGCGTAGTTGAAACTTCCAGCACGCGGCCGCTCGTTGGTTCGTAGACCCGTGCGGCCAGGATGAGTCCATCGCCTTTGCGGTTGATGACCCAGTTGTGGTCGTAGCCGTGGCCGAGAACAAGTTGTTCGTAGTTGTCGTCGATGCGGGCACCGATCTTGGTAGGAGTGGTGAAATCCATCGGCGTCCCTTTGACGGGACGCAGTTCGCCAGTCGGGATCAGATTCTTGTCGACCGGGGTGAAGCGGTCGGCGTTCAGCATGAGCTCGTGATTCAGAATGTCACCGGTGCCCTCTCCAGCTAAGTTGAAATAACTGTGCTGGCTCAGATTGAGGACCGTGGTTTTGTCGGTCGTGGCTTCGTAGTCGATAACCAGTTCGTTGCTATCAGTCAGCGTGTAGGTCACTCTGAGCTTCAGATTCCCAGGGAAGCCGTCGTCGCCGTCTTTGCTAAGGTAGGCGTAAGCGACGCCGGTCTTGCCCTTCAGGGCTTCGCTGTCCCAGACGACTTTGTTGAAAGTCTTGTCAGTTCCGCCGTGCAGAGTATTTGGGCCGTCATTCTTGGGCAACGTGTAGGTCTTGCCGTCGAGCTGGAACGTGCCATTGGCGATGCGGTTGGCATAGCGTCCGACGATGGCGCCAATGTATGGAGGATTGGGAACGTAACCCTCCAACTTCTCATGACCGAGAACAACGTCGGCGAACTGGCCTTTGCGATCGGGTACGCGAATCGAAAGAATGATGCCGCCATAATTCATGGTGTCGACTTCGACGCCGTTAGCGTTGGTAAGCGTGTACAAGGTGACGGACCTCCCATCCTGCATGCCAAAAGGTTTTTCCTGAACGCCTGGCTTAGGTTTTGTGGCGGCCTGCGCGAGGGCGAGACTGCCGATCGTCAAGCTTAGAAAGACGGTAACGAATACGGTCGTGAAATGTCTTGGCATCATGCCGGAAAGTGTACTACGAGGGCCGGGTTCGTGCCGTGAGCGCGACGCGATCCCGTCATTTCTTGTATGGCCATTGTGCCTTCGTGAACAAGGCTCCGTCGATCCAGATGGTCTGCCCACTGATGAACGATGCCCCTTTACTGGCGAGAAAAACCACCGTGGGCGCGATGTCGGCCGCCTTCCCCACCCGCCCCAAGGGCGTCAGCTTCGACCATGTGCCCGCGTAGTCCGGATCCTCGGCTCGGGTGCGTTCGGACTCAATCGATCCCGGGGCCAGGCAGTTCACACGAATGTTGTATTGACCAAGTTCGACCGCAGCTTCTTTGGTGAACATCTCAATACCGCCCTTGCTCGCCGTGTAGGCTACCAGAGACGGAAACGCAAGCTTGTTGCATCCCGAGCCCAGGTTCACGATTGAACCGCCGCCGTGGTCTTTCATGTACCGTGCGGCTTGCTGCGTGCACAGGAAACATCCTTTCAGGTTGGTGTCGACGACCAGGTCCCACTCTTCTTCAGTGACTTCGAGCAGGGGCTTCCAAGTTTGCACGCCGGCGTTATTGACCAAGAGATCGAGCCGGCCGAACATGCTGATCACGCGCTGGAACATCGCCGTCACCTGAGTGCCCGAACGGATGTCGGCTTCAACAGGGAACGCGTCGGCTTGCAGCGCGCGGATCTCCGCCATGGTCGCATCCACCGCTGCCGGATCGTTGTAATGGTTCACGGCAACACGGTACCCATTCCGCGCTAGTTCCAGGGCAATTTCTTTCCCGATTCCCCGGCTGGCCCCGGTTACCAGAGCTGTCTGGCCGTGCATAGTCACCTCAATGGAAATGAATAGAATTGCAGCGAACAGATCATAACGGAAGCGCGGGTAAGAACGGCTGCTAGGCGTGGCTCCCAGTCGTGGATAGACTCGCTTCCAGCTGGTACCGGCAGGAATCGCACAATGTGGTCTCCCTCAGGTCAATCCACTCCACGGAATGTGACGAGGCCATGACGCAGCTGTAGTCCTGGCAGTGGCGCAGACCGAGGGTGTGCCCTATTTCGTGGATGGATTCCTTTATGAGACGCCGGCGGAGTAAGGCATCGTCGCGGTCAAGCCCGTGGAACTCTTGCCGCAGACGGTGCACCGAAAGCACGACGCAAGGACCTCCCATTTGGGCCTCTCCGAAAACATATTTCAGGATCGGGATATTAAAGATGACGTCGGCAATCGCTAGGAACCGCCAGTCCTGAGGACGCACCAGCGGTTGCATGCGCTGTAGCATTTCGGAGGAATGATATTGCTGCCGCTCGGGATGATACGAAGGAGTGGGATCGAACTGATACGGGAGGAGGATCTCACATGCGACGCCGCGACTCCGGGGAATCGCTGCGCGCACTCGTGCGGCAAAGAGATCTCCACCTTACCGACCGGAAGGCCGAAATACATGCGCTCTCTCGCGCATCGTGCCAGACTGACCAGCCAGGCCAGAATCGACGCCACCGTCAGGTAGATCCCGATCAGGATGAAGTCTCCCGCTCCGCCTGACCCGCGTGCAGCACGCCGGCCTTGGGGAAGGCGAACCCGGGAGCGCAATCCCCAGAAAGACCAGGGAATAAATCAGGGCGATCAGGGCGCGTTTGCGATTGTGGAGGACGCCCAAAGTCGTTCATATGCGCTGATTTAGTTTCGCCGGCCAGGCGCGAATTTACGTGTGATCTGTCTTACACAGCCTGTGATTGGCATCACAGATCCTGTGGCAGGGACACGATTCCGGGTGGTACCATCGCGGGCGATATGACTATGCGAAACCTCGCCCTTGCCACAATCTGTTTCCCATTGCTGACCTTCGTCGTGCATGCCGCAGCACAGTCTCAAGCCGCACCGAGCCATCCGATCGTGCTGCATGCCGCGCGCCTGCTCGACGTGAAGACCGGTCGCCTGGTCAAGCCGGGCGAAATCCTCGTCCAGGGCGAACGTATCGTCGAGGTAGGGACGTCGGTCAAGCGTCCGGCTGGCGTCGAGGTGATCGACCTGGGCGATCGCACGCTGCTTCCCGGTCTGATCGACGCGCATATCCATCTTTTCCTCCATCCTGGCGCGGAGGACCTGCAAACCGTACAGGAATCGGTCCCGGAGCGCACAATTACCGCCACGCTGGCGGCGCGTGATGATCTGATGGCCGGTTTTACCGCGGAGCGCGATATGGGGACTGAGGGCGCAGGATCGGCCGACACCGCAGTCCGCAATGCGATCAACGAAGGCCGCATCCCTGGCCCGCGCCTCCGGATCAGCGGCAACGCGATCAACATCCTCGGCGGACACGAGGATGCCATCGGCTACAACCCGGCACAACACATCCTGCCCAACGCGAATTACGCCAACAGCGCCGACGAACTCGTAGCGGTGATGCGCCAGCAGTTCAAGGAAGGCGCCGACTTCATCAAAATTTACGAGACCGGAGCCGACGCGCTTCGGTTTGGCAAACTCTCGACCCCATATCAATACACTGAGCCGCAGCTGGAGGCCGCCGTGAAGGAAGCCGCGCGCTTAGGCCGCCGCGTAGCCGTCCACGCCACCGGAGAACCGGGAACGCTTTTCGCCGCGCAGGCCGGCGTCGTCTCCATCGATCATGCCGATCAGTTGAGTGATGAGACCATGCGCCTGATGAAGGAGAAACAGATCTTTGCCGTACCGACATTCACGATCTTCGAATATTTTGCCGACCACGCTGCGACGCCCGAACAGGGCGTGCACCAGCGCCAGATGCTCGATGTGAAGGCCCAGGAATTCAAGAAGCAGGTCGCGGCGGGAGTGCCGATGGCCGTTGGTTCCGACGTCGGCCCGTTTCCCCATGGCACGCAGGCCCGCGAATTTGTACTGATGGTCAAGTACGGCATGTCGCCGCTGGCGGTGCTGCAGGCGGATCTGCTGAATGGCGCAAAGTTGCTCGGTTGGGACGGGCAGATCGGGGGGCTGAAGGCGGGATACTTCGCCGATGTGGTTGCCGTGCCAGGCGATCCCCTGCAGGACATCAGCGTGCTGCAGAACGTTAGCTTTGTGATGAAGGGCGGCGTTGTCTACAGGAAATAATCTCGCCCTCCCGGATGGGCAAAGACCCGGCGGCACCTGCAAAACAATGCATAGGCGCCGCCGATTCTCATTAAAAATGCAATCAAGTGATTGATTACAAGCATGTTGCCGCAGATCTAATGCTCGATTTGCGGCCACCTGCTTGCCCCCTTCCTTTGTGCCGCGCCGACCTCGGCGGGCACTTATGATCCTACACAGATTCGCAAGGTATTTCTGGTTGAGCTTCGGGGCGGTGGCGGTCAGCGCCTGCCTCTGTCCGTCAGTGCATGCTCAAGCTTTGCTCGCATCCGCGTCGCTTCCGGATGCGCCTGTTCCCGCGGTTGAGCCCGTTATGCCAGTCGTCCTCACGCAGCCGGTCGCAAGCTCCGAGCACAGATTCTTCGATAGGCAGAACAGCGTGTTGTTCATCGCTGCCGCAGCCTTGAACGGCGCCGACTTCGCTGTTACCCGCGCCAACCTCCAAAGTGGCGGGCAGGAATTGAATCCGATTGTTCGCGTATTCGGGACCTCCACGGCGGGACTGGCAGTGAACTTTATTGGTGAAACCGCCGGAGTCGTTGGTCTCAGCTACTTCTTCCACAAGACCGGCCATCATAAACTGGAGCGCGCGGTCTGCCTGGTCAACATCGGAGGATCAGCGGGCGCCGTGGGCTTCGGTTTGGCGCACCGCTAAGCGACTTGGCGCTTCCCGCCGCTTCGTGCATACCCGGGCCCAGCCCCGATTGCGGATGTCATTTTGCAACGTCTTGATAAGCCATTGCTTGTTGGCTTCGTTTTGCAAAATCCAATGCTTATCGCGTCAGGCGAACACTAATCGGAGGAGGAACCGATTCTCCCAAGCGGCGTCGCTGCAGGCGCTCGAGCCGGTCGATTGCACGGGTGAGGCTTCTCTCGGCGGCGGATTCTGCGCGGAGGAGTCTGTTCAGAGCGTCCGGCTCCGGTACGGCCACGTTGTCGTATGGGCAGGTCCCAATGTCGTCCATAAGCTCCTGTGTTCTGCGCTCCTGCATCTCGATACCAAGTTGGATGTTCTGAAGGAGAAATTTCGTACGGCACTTGGGATCTACGGGCTCGTCGACGGAATTCTGAGCCGCTAGCGTAGCAACTTCCATTTCGGTCACTCACTGGATACGAGTCCACATCGGCTGGAATCTCCAGTCAGATGTCATTTTTCTTTGACTGTGGATGCGAGGTGCGCGCCGGCCAGTATTGGAGAATCGAGAAGTTGGGATCATTTGATGATTTCCTCGTAAGACGATTCCCGGAATCGCGAAGGAAAGCGTACTATCTGATGTCGATCCATGAGCACATTCCTCCACAAGCCAGAAAAACCCTGCAGGAGGTGGGATGGACCAAGAGCGTCGAACTCGCGAAGTTGGCTCGCAGGGACAGGCAGCACTTCGATTGTGCAACCTGGTTGCACAAAGCCCGTGAGTTACCCAAGGATCAGTTCAAGCATGAGGTTGAAAAAGCGTAACCGGTAAAGATAGCGAACCGTTCGAAATCGTCTATCTCAAACTCTACAAGAGCCAGATCCCAGTCATTGAACGAGCCATCGAGACTGCGGCGCTTATGCTGGGCTCGGACAAATCACGCGGATACTGCCTGGAAATGATTTGTGCGGACTTTCTGGCCGGAGCTAGCCTCGACAATCGAAATCCGGATACTCTGCTGTTCTCGATAACGAGATTCTTCGGTTTCCTCGCGACGAACAGAAGCATGAGTTTCTATCAGACCTCGGAGAGAACGTCGAATGTCCCTAGGTCTGCGGAAATCGAGGCGCGTGCGACTCGATCGGTCTTCCTACGAGGACCTCCGGCAACAAGTGCTGCGACGCGATAGATGGCGTTGTCGATGTGCGGAACGCTATCCAACCTCGAAGTACACCACAACAGGTTCCGCAGCCAATCTGGGCACGATGCCGAGGAAAACCTGATCACTCTTTGCGCCGAATGCCATTCTTGGATCATAATCGGACAAGCGGGGAGCCACTATGGTGAGTCGCCAGACTCGCTGGCTTCCTTGAAAGTGGGACGTGCTGATGATCAGACATGCTGAGAATCTTGAGTGTGATGCTGAAAAGGGAAAGAGATGGTCTCAGAGACACCCCTGAGAATGTTAACGTTGTATAAATCGTCAATGTTTATGCTGTTATGCACGTCATCATATGCGTTTCATGCCCGTCATTATTGCATTGCCGCGATGTGGCGACATGTGGATTTTGACGTGGATAACCTGTAAGTGGGGCTGTGCTCAGACTCAACTCAGCTCATCGCGATTCAGTTCATTTGTATCCGAATCGTGCGTCCCTTTGGTTGACGGGGCGCGGGGGCGATGAGTGGAGATGGGCGGAGGTTGGAGTTGGGGCGGTGTGGCGTGCGGTGTGGCGTGCGGGGGTGGCATAGGGGCGCGTTCTGAGTGTAATGGCCTTCTGGTTACAACAGTTTGTCACGGACCTTTAGTTGAACGTCCCACAGAATAGAGCCTAAATTCTGTTATCCTGGTGGAGGACCACTGCTTTTCTTCGTCGCCCGCATTCGGCAGTTATTGAGCCCCACCCGGCGCCTTGGCAGGCGGGCGCCGGTGAAGGTGAATGCGTCGCTTTTGAAAACTCCTGCGTACCGGGACGAGTCAGCTGTTGCGGGAAAGAGTTACTCGTATTCGGTGTCGGCCGTCGATGTGCGCGGGAACGAGAGCGCGCGGTCAGAGGAGGCGGGCGAGGCGGTGCCATGAAGACCGGACGATGTTTGCGATCTAAGCGTGTTGGCCTTGCAGTTTAGTTGGGGGACGCAATCCGAGTGTGATAGCCCTTGCGAGCCCGAACCAGCAGATGTTTTCCGTCTTTTTCGGCGCTGACGCTGATCGTTCGATAGCTTCCATTCGGCATAAAATCGGCGGGTTTATAGGCGACGAAGTAACGGCTGCGAATCAAATCATGCAACTTATCGAACGACTTGCCCAGCGTCAGAATGTTGTCGGGAAAGATCGCTGCGCCTCCGCTACGCTCGGCGAGCATTTCCAGCACCCGGTCGGCATCTGATTTGTCTCCCACGCCCTCTCTCGTGCTGACGGTATAGATCGCGACGCCCGAAAGCTCGGCAGCGCGGATGCTTCGTTTCAAGGTACCGTTGCTGGAATTATCTTCGCCATCGCTCAAAATCACCAAGACTCGAGCCACCTGCTGGTCTTCAGGATAGGCGGCCAGCTTCTCGCACGCGAATGACACGGCGTCAAAAGCGCAGTTCCTCCTCCGTTCGCGAGCTTCTCAATACCCTTCCCCAGCTCAGCTTGTTGACCGGTGAAATCCTGAGTTACGGTTGTCTTCTCGGAGAAGCCGGCAATGAACCCGAGGTCGGAGGTGCCGTTGAGCATTTTTTCGACGAACTTCGTCGCGGCGTGCTTCTCAAACGCGAAGCGGTCGCGCACCGAACCGCTGGTGTCGACGAGCAAGGCCAGACGCAACGGGAGCTTCGATTGCGGGGCAAATTGCACTATCCTTGCCGGAGGCTTGTTGTCATCGAGGATCCGAATGTCGGACTGCTGCAGGTCGTTCACCATGCGCCCGTGGCTGCTGACGGAGAAAAACATGGTTACTTGATCAACGCTCGTGCGAATCGTCCATGCTGTAGAGCGCGTGGAAAGACCCGGGATTGGAGTTGCGTTGCTGCTTCCATCCGCCGAGGTTGGGGCCGGCTCGGCCACGGCCCCGCAATCTTCGCATTCACTCGCATCAGATTCATTCCCCAGGGCATTCAACTGCGCTTTCAATCTTTCAGTGTTGGGGAAGGTCTGGGGCCGTAGCGAAGCGACCAGGGTTGTTGTTTGCGGAGGAGTCGTCGAATCTGCCGCGCGGACAAGCTTGTTATGAGTGAGAGCGGCTAGATTCTGGCGGGCCACGGGAGCGAAAGCGTTGGTTGGGTCTTCGCTCAAGAAGAAACCGAGTTCACGCTCCATGTTGTCGAAATCATTCAGAGACATGGCTGCCGAGGCAGCGGCATAGTGAACATTTGCCATCCCTTTGTGTTCGAGCGCATGCACTCGCTGCGCGGTCTCGAGGGTCTGCTGGTACTGATGGGTTCCGTTTTGCGCGTACGCCAGGGCGGAGAGGATGCGGGGGTCCTTAGGACGGAGAGATGCCGCCTGCGCGAGTTCGGATTGGGCGGTCGCAAAGTCGTTTAGTGACAATGCCACCAGACCGAGATTCAGGAACGATCCTGGAAATTTCTGGTCAAGCTTGGCAGCCGTTTCAAATTCAGTCCTGGCCAGGACGGCGTCTTCCTGATCGAGGTAGGCGAGGCCGAGACCAACATGGGCTGAAACAAAACTGGGATAGACGTGGATCGCCTTTTGCAGATGCGCGATCGCTTCTTTCGAGTGCTGGGCTTTTAGCAGCGAGGTAGCGCGGTTGAACTCGTCGACGGCTTTGCTGGGGGCTTGCAGGTCGAGCGCGGAGACCACACCGGAATCAATCAGATTCTGGTTTTGCTTCCGGCGTTGCTCGCTTTCCTTCGCGTGCCGGTTCATCTGATCGAGGTACATCAGTTGGAAGTCTATTTGCGCGAGGGGATCAGGGCCGACATTAACACCGGTGGTCACTTGAACCGGGCCCTCCGGATCGCTTCGCTGGGCTGTGGCGCAGACCCCGCCCCACACACGAGGAGAACGCAAGCGATCGAGCGCTCAAGAATCCTGCGCGAAGGGCGGGGAAGCGGGCACTGCACGGAATTGCTCCTGAGAAAACGTGGGCATCCGTCGGCAACCACTCGCGGACGGCCAGGGCTGGCTTCGGGCGGGTCTTCAGTTCCACCCAGCCGCCCTAGGGCAGTTACTATAGCACGCTATTTTCCTGCGTTGGTTCGGTTTTCGGGGACGCACGATCCTTGCATGAAATGAGCTGAGCTGTGCTGAGTTGATCTGACGCTGCTCAGAAATAAGCCGATCCCCAGTCCGAGTCCAAACATGATTTTCAGATGTTTACCATCTTGTCGCGTGGCTCTGGGCATGTCTCTTTCCCTTCTCCCAGCACCGACGTGCCGCCGACTTCCTCGAGCCCGTAAGATGTGGTTCACATAGTTGCCCGGGCTGTCGTGAATTCGCTTTTGCGCTTCGGCGATCAATTCGTCCCGGTCGCCGAACCTGGTGGCGCCAGTGGGACAGATCTCCGCGCTGACGGTCGGCTTTCCCTGGGCACTCGGTCGGGACACATAGTGCACTTCTGAAGTTAGGTACGAGTTTGCTCCATTCATATTTCGGAACGCTGAAGGGATAAGCCACCATGCAGTAACGGCAGATCATGCACTTCGAGGCGTCGTAGGTAACTGGGCCGAGCGTCGTCTTCTGCAGCGCGCCGACCGAGCAGACCGAAGCGCAAGACGGATCGTTGCAGTTCATGAACAGGCGGCGCATAAACTTGTCGCCGCGCGTGAGCACGACGGTCATTTTGTGGCCTGACTGTATTTGCTCGGCGGCGATGGCGTCGTCGTAGGGAAGCTTGTTTTGGGTGGCGCAAGCCTGTTCGCATTGCCTGCAGCCGATGCAAACCGTGGAATCATATACGAGTGCTTTGCTCATGAAGTATGTCTCCGGACACGGCAGTTCGAGCGCACCAGTGCCGCCCGGAGATCCTTTCGACCGATGCCTCAGCTGAATGAGGTAGAAAAAGGAGCGATTACCGGCGTAACCGCAGCCGGGAATCGGATCACTTATAAGCTGCTTACCCCATCCGATCGGAGGCTGTCGCGAAAATTCAGCAACTTCAGACAGGTAGTATTCTCAACAATTTGGAATTCTCAGCGGTGATGTGCGTCACTCTTGCAGGTGAGGTCGGCCAATAGAATTCTGGCGCCTCCAACGAACTCCTTCAGCATTGTTTTTTGCAGCAATATCGCGATGCGGATTGCGTCAGCGCGTGCTTTTCGCGTCAAGTTGCTGTTAACAAATTGGTTCCGACGCACTTTGGAGTCGACCCTCGCGGCCTGCAGCCTTTTTCATGTTGCGATTCTCATCGTTAGGGCGGTCCGCATTTCGCCGCACGGTTCGTGATGATGCAAGTCTGCAATGCTCTAACTCGTACACATCAATGGGGATGCGTGCGCAATAATGCGCCATCACCGGCGCTTTCCAGTTCGCCTTGACGATTGCCTTGTAGGAAAGGCGTGAGATCCTCAGAAGTAAAAAGGGAACTCCGGGCGAGGTGGGCTATGACAGTCATCATGGTACTTCCGACGTTCGCAACCTTCTTACTGATTGACTATGCGTGAACAGAAGCAGTTGGCGAAACAACCTGTGCTGCAAGCAGCGAATCATGAAACGGCTCCGCGCGTGGTTCCCGCGCCGGTTGCAGGCTTCCATATTCCAGAGAACCTGCGTTATCACGCGGGCCACACCTGGGCACCTGGGCGAGAGTCGCGAACTGGTTCGAGTTGGGATCGACGATTTTGCGTCGAAGCTGGTCGGCAAGATCGATGGCATCGCTCTGCCGCAGCGTGGTGGCTGGATTCGTCAGGGGCGGGTGCCGTGGGCTTCGGGTTGGCCCACCGATAAGCGACACGGCGACACGCTTTCTTCAGTGTTCAGCAAACAAAAAAGAGGGTCGGGCGTAGCCCGACCCTCTTTCCATGCGTCTTGATTTGATTCGAGGCGCCACAATTCGCCGCGCCTCGAAGCTGAAGTTAGAAGCTAAACCGCAGGCCAAACTCCATGGTACGAGGAGTATTGCCTTGGCCAGGCAGGGTGCCGAAACCTACACCAGGACCGGCGCTGGTGTCGAGATAATCGCCTCCGGTCGGGTCGAAGAATACGGGATGGTTGAAGAGATTCACGACCACCATCTGGAACTCGGCATTGAAGCGCTCAGTAATCTTGAAGTTCTTCCGGACGCTCATGTCCATATTCCAGTAGTTGAGGCCGCGCAGAACACCCCAGCCGCCGTCTTTGGCATCCAAGCCAAGAATTGGCTGGCGGAACAGGTTGTACACCGCCGACTGGGCTGCTCCTGTCGGGTCGCTGCTGAACGCGTTCGGCAACTGCCGACCCAGAACAGGATCCACCACTTGGTGGACACCAACCTTCGGAAGGGGGCCAACCGGGACAGCGTTCTCAGAGTTCCCATTTCCGAAGAAGTTGGAGGAATCGCCTTCACCGTATGCCTGCCCGCCACCGTTGATCGTGCCGAGGGTGATCGGCAGTCCGCTGCCAGCGGTGAAAATCGGCGCAAACGTCCAGCCACCGAGCACATGTCCAAGGACTCCACTCTGTCCTTTGTAGACAGGAGGCGCGTACACAAAGAACAGGTTGTACACGAACTTGCGATCAAAGCCTGCGAGACCGTAGCCCGTGTTGAGGTTGTACGGATCAACAGCAGTATCGGCGCTCGTTGCTTGGACTACCGCTCCCGTGCTGAGCGTCTTGGACCAAGTAAAGTTGGATTGAGTGGTTAGGCCATGCCAATCGCTCATCTTGAAAGAGACAAAGCCGCCGTTGTAATTCCCGTGACCGATACTGGCATTGACGCCCACACCTGACGTCAACTGACCGCTACATCCGAGCTCGGTGCCAGTCGGGCAGTTGAAGGGCGTGTTCATCATAGTGTGTGGGAAGTTGAATCCCCCATTGTCCAGGTCGCTCCATAGACTCCATACGTTAGCCAAAGGTGAAAAGCCATTGCCGTTTGCGGTGACGAGGTTGCCTGTGCCGTTAACACCCTCATTCGCTACTACGGCCTGTGTGCAGTTTGCGAATCCTGTGCAGTACCCGGTACCCGCTAGCGCAGCCTCAAAGAACGCTTGTGGCTGTACGGAGCTTGCGTTGGGCACGCAGTTGGTTCCGGCAAGATTCGCGATCCCGCCACAGTACTGCATCACCATATTGGCATAGGCCTTATCGAACCTCTGCCCTCCCATGGTCATCATGTAAGGTACGGCATTGATGTTGATCGGTTGATATTCGTGTGTAATTCTGCGGCCGATATAGCCGAATTCCACCGTGATGCCCCGGTGCAGCTGTCGCTGAATGGTGAAGTTGAACGAATCGACAACGTTGGGCCGGAAATTCGGATCCAATGCCTCGCCCGCGCCGGCAGCGATGCCGTTGACACCTGGATAGAGCGGTTGTGGCAAGGTCTGCGTATCTGACATTGGCGACGGAGGAAGGGGAGCAGTTAGACCGTCGACCCCAACGCGGAAGGCCGTATTGGGGCTGGCGCCGCCGTTACCGGCGCAGGTAACGCCGTCGCTGAGCGCGCCGATAGCACTGCACCGGCTGAATCAAGCCGGTACCCAGCAGCGGCACCAGCACGAGATCCACGCCGTTCAAGCGCCCGTACATCGCGGCCATAGCCACCGCGAATGACTGTATCTTGTCCGCCGAAAATCTTGCCCATCGTGGAGTCGCTGTCAAAATGCGGACTCCAGGCGGCGGCGACGCGCGGACTGAATGAGCCATAGAAAGGATTGTAAGGGTACTTCAGCCCATTCTCCGGTGTTGCCCACCAAGGCAAAGCCCACCTCCGGGTTGTAGACCTGACCTTGCAGCGCAGCCTGTTCGCGGGAGTGCAGATAGGCCTGCACGTCAATCGGCTGGTCGGCCTGATCCACCAATTCGACCTGCTTGCCGTTCTTCTCTACCGGAGGCATTTCCAGCGTCCAGCCCAAGCCGTAAGTCAACGTGAAGGTCGGCTTCATGTGCCACGTGTCGCTGAAATACACGTTGTAATAAGGAATGGTGCTCTGGTCGAATGCGGGCGTGAGCGGAGGATTCAAAGTCAAATTTGAGCCCGAACGGGTATAGGCGATCTGGGCGATGCGAAACGATACCCAACGTCGCAGCGTAGTCGCGGCCCCAACTGCTGGAGTGAACTCGCTGCTGCGGACATAACGGCAAGTCGAGTGTCCACGCCAGTGCCGCGCCAGATGTAGTGGCCGAGTTGATAGACAGGCTGGTAGTTGATGCCGCCGCCGTTGTCGGTGCGTTGATGCCAGTTGAAGTTGTGCTGATAGGTGCCGCCGAACTGGAACAGGTGGTTTCCTTTCAGCATGGATACGTCGTCGCGAAACATCTGATCATGCCCATCCCAGAAGCGCGTACGGGTCTGCTGCGTGTTCACGTTGTAGGGGCTGAGGTTCTGAGTCGCGGACTCGCCGCAACGGTTCCAACGCTCCTGCCAGACCGGGAAGCTGAAGGGTGTCCCCGGCTCGGCCCCAGGACCACCAGTTGCGCAGGAAGCTGTAGTGGATGTCGTTGGTGACGTTGGGAGTGATGTTGGTGGTCAAGCCGCCACCGAGATACCAAGGCTGCTGCGGATCGCTGGACTGGGAAGCGGGCATGCCCAGCTTATCGCCCGGGAAGAAACCGCCGATGTCGACCTGGTCGTCGGTGGCATGCTCAGTTTGAAATAGCGATAGCTGGCCATGAAGTGCCACTTGTCGCCAAAGTCGTGGTCGACGCGAACCACGCGAAGTTGCTGGTCTGCGGCAGGCGCACATTGGCCTGAATACCCAGAATGTTCACGCCATCGCAGCAGGATTGACCGCAAGCCGTGCATTGGATGCTGGCTCGTACGTGCTCCACATCTGCGACACCAGCGGGTTGATTCCGACCCCGCGCGGATCGCAAAGGCCACTTGCAAATCGTTCGCCGCCGTGCATTCGCATCGCGGATAGGGATGCCGTTGTAAGTCACCGGGGCATTGTTCAGGTTGTAGGTTGCGCCGCCGAGGAGTCAGCAAAGCCCAAGCGCATGGCGGGGGAGGGAACGTTTCTTTCGATGGTTTCGGAGTTCGGGAAGCGGAAGCCTTCATAGTTGAAGAAGAAATAGGTCTTGCCGCCCAGAACCTTCTTCGGGATGAGCGGCCCGCCGATGGCGTCCGCCAAAGCGGCTGTAGTGGAAGCTCGGGAGCTTGTGTGCCGTGTAAGGTTGTTGTCCCAGGTGTTCGACGACCAGTTGTTGTCCAGATAATATTCGTAGGCGCGTGCCGTGGTAGGAGTTCGTGCCGCGCTTGGTGACGACCTTGCACTTCGGCGCCGGCGGAACTGTTGAAATCGGCGGTCTGGCCGGCGGTGTTGACCTTGAATTCCTCAACGCTGTCTGCGGGGTCGGCATCACGCCGGTCGGGCCGCCGGCGACGGCAGAACTTTGATTGGCGATGCCTCCGGTCGGGTCGCCGGCGAACGGAGTGCGTGTAGACGCTCATGCTGCCGTCCATGTCGTTGGTGTTGTTGCCGCCGTCGAGCGAGAAGTAGCTTTGGTCGACGACTGCGCCGGCGACGCTGCCATCCGGGCTGACGCCCGGCTGCAAGTTCGACGAACGTGCTGACGTCTCGGCCCAGACTCGGCAAGTTGTCGATGGCGACACTCGTCACCGTATTGCCCACCGTGGCGTTCATGGTCTGCAGCTCGTTGCCGACCGCCGTCACTTCCACCACGACGTTGCTGCCTCCGACCTGCAGACGTCATAGTTGACGGTGGTTGCGACTCCGACCTTGACCGTGGTTTGCGTCTTGGTTGTGGAAAAGCCTTGCTTGCTGATGACGATGTCGTAGTCGCCCGGAGATCACGTCGACGAAGATGTATCGTCCCGCATCGTTGGTGGTGACGGATCTACGAGGTCTTCGTAGCAGTGTCAGTGAGCATGACTGTGGCGCCGCTCACAACCGCGCCGCTCGCGTCAGTGACCGTTCCCGACGATTGTGCCCGTGGACTGTCGATTGAGCCCATGACGGGCGGAACGCTGCTCAGCCAGAGCACGGCGGAACAGAGAATGAGAACTGCAGAACAGGGAAGAGAAAATCTGGCGACGGACGCGCATTGCAAAGCCCTCCAGGTGAAGAGTGATCCCGCGCAGATTGCGCGGAAACGCTTTTTTCTATCTGCTTATACCGAGAGCCCCTGGGAAATCGGGTCTCCGCTGCCGATGAATAGTGCATGTGCGGCTATTCCGAAAACCCGCTAATAGGTCGGGAACACTAACACCATTGAATGCACAAAAACAAGTATTAATTGTATCGATTCAGTTTTTTGATTTAGACTCCATGTAAGTTATTGATTTATGAAATAGATGAATGATTTTCGATCTTGATTCCAAGCAGAAAACTGAGATCGATGTTGGTCATGTTATGTGTCTCGCCGTCGCCGGAAGCGTGTAATTGAGACGTATGCAGCATTGATGGATCAGGGATGGAATGTGTTCCGATGCTCTGTCGCTTCGTCGACTTTTTCCCGAGCCACTGCACCCTCGCAACATGCCGTCAGGTTGGTAGTATTACTGGACTCAATGAGCCGGCGGAGAACGCGACTGCGCGAGCGGGAGGCGAATGCAATATATGAAGATCGCAAAAGATGTCACTGAGTTGATTGGGCACACTCCGATGGTGCGGCTGAATAAGGTCACCGAAGGTTGCGTCGCCGAAGTCGTGGCGAAACTCGAGAGCCAGAATCCGCTGGCCAGCGTGAAAGATCGCATCGGCGTGAGCATGATTACTGAGGCTGAGCACGAGGGGAAGATTCATCCCGGAAAAACTGTGCTCATCGAGCCGACCAGCGGCAACACCGGAATCGGCCTCGCTTTCGTTGCCGCGGTGAAGGGCTACAAGCTGATTCTCACCATGCCCGAAACCATGAGCCTGGAGCGGCGCGTCCTGCTGCTGGCCTTTGGCGCGGAGATCGTGCTCACTCCGGGCCCGCGAGGCATGCCGGGCGCGATTCTGAAAGCGAAAGAGATACTCGCCAACACTCCCGGCGGCTACATGCTGCAACAGTTTGACAACCCCGCCAATCCCAAGATTCACTTCGAAACCACGGGGCCTGAGATTTGGGAGGACACCGACGGGCGCGCCGACATTCTGATCTCAGGCGTGGGCACCGGCGGGACGCTCACCGGAATCTGCCAATACATCAAGCCGAAGAAGCCGTCGTTCAAAGCCGTCGCGGTCGAACCCGCCGACAGCGCGGTTCTCTCCGGGGGCAAGCCGTCTCCGCATAAGATTCAGGGCATCGGCGGCGGATTTATTCCCAGCATCCTGCGCCGCGATTACATCGACGAAGTCATCACTGTAACCAACGATGAGGCCATCAACATGGCGCGCCGGCTTCCGCTCGAAGAAGGACTCTTTGTCGGAATCTCTTCCGGCGCAGCCGTTGTCGCGGCGTTGAAGGTGGCAAAGCGGCCCGAGAATAAAGGGAAGATGATCGTGGTGATTCTGCCGTCGTTTGGCGAACGCTATTTGAGCAGCATTCTGTTTCAGGAACTGCGGGAGCAGGCGCTGCAGATTCCTACGGTCGAGCTGCCGGCCTGATCCATGTTGTGTACATTGTTGCGAACATCGGTGTGATCATCCATGCCGCATCTGCTCTCGCTAATTCGCGAAGACGTGGCCAACGTGCTGGAGCACGATCCAGCGGCCAAGTCTCGCCTCGAAGTTTTCCTGTGCTACGCGGGGCTGCATGCGGTCTGGTTCTACCGCATGAATCACTGGCTGTGGAACCACGGCCTCTTCTTGCTGGCGCGAATGATGTCGCAGGCCGCACGCTTCCTCACTGGAATCGAAATCCATCCTGCTGCAAAGATTGGACGGCGTTTGTTCATCGATCACGGCTACGGTGTGGTGATTGGTGAAACTGCGATCGTGGGCGATGACGTGACTCTGTACCAGGGTGTGACCTTGGGCGGGACAGGCAAAGAGCACGGCAAGCGACATCCCACGATCGAAGACAACGTAGTCGTCGGGGACGGAGCAAAGATTCTCGGCAACATTATTGTCGGTAAGAACTGCCGCATCGGCGCCGGATCCGTCGTGCTGCGCAATGTTCCGGAAGACTCCACAGTCGTAGGCGTGCCGGGACACATCATCTTCCGCGAAGGCAAGCGCGTGGTGATTACCGACCCCAAGCAGATCAACGATCCGCTCTCGGAAGCGCTGGCCGCGGTCGCGACCGAAGTAAACAAACTCCGCGAGCGCGTCCAGCACTTGGAAGGTTCGGGAACGCAGGGCGAACCTCCGTCGGAGTCGATGCAAAGAATCATGGAAGACATCGACTACCAGATCTAGCGCGTCCCACAGCTCAATCGCGTCGAATCTATCGAGTCATTTCTCCGTCGAGCATCCGCCAAATGCCCAGCGGATTGCCCTCTTTCAGCGCATCGGGCAGCGCACTGTCGGGAAACCCCTGATAGCAGACCAGACGTGTGAAGCGGAAAATCGCCTGGCTCCCTACCGACGTGGAGCGTCCATCCGACGTCGAAGGGTAAGGTCCCCCATGCACCATGGCATGCGTGACTTCAACGCCGGTCGGAAAGCTGTTGAACACGAGCCGTCCAACTTTGTTTTCGAGAATGGCAATCAAATCCGCGAACTCGCGCAGATCCCGTCCTGTGCCGTGAATCGTGGCCGTCAAGTGGCCTTCGAGCGAGCGCGCGATCGACAGAACCTGATCCCTGGTGGAATGCTGCACGAGCAGAGTCGTGGGGCCGAAAATCTCGGCATCCAGATCCGATCCGAGAAACGACGCTGCATCGGTTTGGAAGAGCGCGGGACTCACGGCGAAACTCGCATCGGCAGCCGCTTGCGGACCCTCGGCAACAAGCTTGACCGATGCGTCGTTCTTGCGGGCAGCAACCGACGAGTCATACGAAGAGTGGATCGCCTTCGTCAGAAGATGAAACGGAGCCGATGCGCCCACCAGTTGCTGCAACTTCTTCGCGAATGCTGCGGCATCAGAACCTTGGGGCAAGAAGACCATACCCGGCTTGGTGCAGAATTGCCCTGCTCCGAGGGTGAACGACCCGTGCAGTCCTGCCGCAATGTTCTCGCCATGTTCCTGCAACGCGCCCGGCAGAATGAAAACTGGATTCGTGCTGCTCATCTCCGCATAAAACGGAATCGGCTCGGGACGTGATGCCGCCACGTCCATCAGCATTCTTCCCGCAGCGCGCGAACCGGTGAATCCCCCCGCCTTCACTAGAGGATGCTTCATCAATGCGGTGCCCACCTGTGGACCGCTGCCAAACAGCAGTGAGAACACTCCCTCGGGCAAGCCGCATTCGCGAACGCTCTCCTGCACAGCACGACCCACTAGTTCACTGGTACCCGGATGCGCAGCGTGCGCCTTCACGATTACAGTATTGCAGCCCGCAAGTGCCGACGCGGTATCTCCTCCGGCGACCGAGAACGCCAGCGGAAAGTTGCTGGCGCCAAACACCACCACCGGACCCAGCGGTCGCAGCATCGAGCGAATGTCAGGCTTGGGCGCGGGCTTGCGATCGGGAAGCGCACGGTCGACGCGCGCCTGCACCCACGATCCCTCTTCCGCCACCTGCGCAAACAGTCGAAGCTGGGCGCAGGTGCGCGCGATTTCTCCTTGCAAACGCGCGTGCGGCAGAGCTGTTTCCTGCACGGCGCGTTCGATCACATCCCCTGCGATGGATTCGAGCTTGGCTGCAATCGTGCGCAGGAATGTGCCTCGCTCCCGCCCCGAAACGCGCTGATAGACTTCGAACGCCTCTGCGGCGAGTCGAGCCGCCATGTCCACTTCTTCCGCCGTAGCCGGAATGAATCCCGGCTGCAAGCGTTCACCAGTCGTAGGATTCGTCGCATACATCGCGTGACCCACGCCGGTGCCCTCACGAAATCCGATCAATGACCGCCCTGCGAGTTTTGTGTTGGATGCCAGCATTTATTTTCCTGTCGGTAACGCATAGCTACCCACCGACTGCGGTCGGGAGTGCAATGCATCACAGATGATCTTCTTATTATGTTCGAGTTCTTGCCCCACCAACTCCAGGCGAGGTGCACGAACCCGAGCATTGCCGATCCCAGCTTCCGCCTGCACCAGTTTGATGAGTTGAACAAAATTTGGGACCGTGTCCATGCGTAACAAAGGCAGGAACCAGCGATAGATCTCGAACGCCTTAGCGGTCTCTCCGTTGATTCCGCAGTTGAATAGTTCCACCGACTCGTGCGGCAGAGCGTTCGCCAAGCCGGCAATCCAACCGGAGGCGCCAACTCCGATGGCCTCGAGAACAGCATCATCCACGCCGACGCAAATTTCAAGCCGATCCCCGAGCAACGCGCGGATCGCTGAAACGCGCCGCACATCAGTGCTCGACTCTTTCACCGCCGCGAGGTTCTCGTGTTCTGCCGCCAGTTCGTGAATCTGTTCCGGAAGAAAATCCGTCCCGTAAGCCTCGGGATTGTTGTAGAGCATGCACGGCAAGGGCGTTGCCGTGAAGACAGCCGCGACATGAGCCTTCATCTCGCGCCAGTCGCCCGGATACACATACGGAGGCAGAACCATCAGCCCGTCGCAGCTCAAGTTCATTGCGACCTGCGCGAATGACACCGCTTCCGCAGTCGAAAGCGCCGAGATTGCTGCCACCACCGGGCCGCGCCCATGAACTGCTTTGACACACGTGCGCAGTACCGCCACCTTCTCTTCTGCCGTCAGAGTTGCGCCTTCCCCCAGCGACCCCAGGGCAACGATTCCGTTGCAGCCGTTGTCGAGAAGCAGGCGGCAGTGTTGCACCATGAAGGCGTGATCGATGCTGAGATCGTTGTTGAAGCACGTGGTGATCGCCGGCATCACGCCCTTCCAGTTCATCGAGATGCACTCCTCATCACTGTTGAATACCAACCATTCTGCCCAGACTCTCCACGCGCGCCGGGAACACCGGCGGCCGCACTGAATCCGGATTCCACTGAAAAAGAAATTGCGTGGCCGGCCCGCATACTCGGCCCTGGCACGGACCCATACCGCAACGCGTTTGCAACTTCGCCGCGCGCCACGAACGATGCTCCTGCAGGCGGGCGTACGAAACGTCCTCGCAGCGACAAACAATCGTCTCTGCGGATGGCAAATCTTTCAACTCCGGGCGCACGCGGAATGCCCGATCCAACATTCGCGCAAAGCGACGCGCCTTCCGTCGCTCTCCGAACAATTCTCGCGCTTCTGCCGCGTGGCCGCCAGCCGCCAGGCCGGCAATCTGGCCCTCGACCAGCGCCAACTCCACTCCTCCGATGCCGGTGGGTTCACCGGCGCAGAAGACTCCTTTGACCGAAGTCTGCTGGAGCTCGTCAACTTGCACGTAGCCGCCGCTAATCTTGCAGTTCAACAGCGACGGCAACTCAATGTTCGGGACCAGATGAAATCCGCAAGCCAGATAATCGCAGGGGATGACTTCCGTCTTACCACCCCGCAAAATGGTAACGCTTTCAAGCGCTCGCCCGCCGTGCGCGGCAAGAGGCCAACTATTCGCCGCGAAGGGGATGCCCGCCAGTTGTTTCTTCAATTGCAATCCTTGAGCGATCTTTTCCGGATAGGCCAACAATGCAGCGCCGAACCGCGACAGCCGGCTCCACGATGCTTGTTCGCAAATTACAGGAATCTCGGCGTCCTGCCTGCGCACATATGCCGCAACCGCCAAGAGCAACGGTCCCGTTCCTGCGACCACCACGCGCTTGCCGCGCATCGGCAGTCCAGACTTCACCATTACCTGCAAACCCCCCGCTCCCATCACGTTCGGCAAAGTCCAGCCCGGGAACGGTAGGAACCGCTCCCGCGCCCCAGTCGCTGCGACCAGATTCGCGTAGCGCAATTCGTGGAGGTCGTGGGCCCCCTCCGCCAACAGGACGCCGGCTTCCGGCTGATGAAAAACCTTCATCCCGAATAGCTTCGTGATGTTGGTGCTTCGCAGCCGTTCACTCCATCTCGCGGCATCTTGGCTATGCTCAGCTTCTGAACCTCTCCAGATTTGACCGCCGAAGCTGGGGTTATCGTCGACGATTCCGACGCGAACACCGCACTCCGCTGCCCGCACCGCTGCCGCCATGCCCGCGGGCCCGGCACCGATCACCAGCACATCGAACCGTTGCTGCGAATCAGCCATCGGTTCTCACTTCCATTCCCGGCTCGCACAAGATCTGACAACTCCGACAGTGCGGCAATCCGTTGATCGACACGCGGCATTCGTAGCAGATCCCCATCCCGCATAACGGGCCGCGCGGCTCTCCACTCACAGAGGTTCGGCAAACTTGTCCCGCAATCGCCACAGCTACCGCAACTGTAGTGCCCGCAGGTACGCTCACGGGCAATCCGTTTACGATCAACGTGAGTGAAGCAGACTTGAAATCAGGCATGGACAAATTCCTTCCCGGCTCGCGATGGCAAGTACGGTTCAATCGGAATTCCGGACTTCGCGCCCGTCATCTGATCCGCCAGAATCCTCGCCGTCGCCAGTGAGGTCGTGATTCCCAGCCCCTCATGCCCGGTAGCCAGAAACAAAGACTTATCTCCCGGCCACGGACCGATCAGAGGCAACTTGTCGGGCGTGGCTGCTCGGAATCCGGTCCAAGTACGCACTGCCGACATTGGTCCCAGCGCTGGCATATATTTTTGCGCACGTTGCAACATGCGTCGCAGGATCTCCTGATCGACATCCTTGTGCTCCGCCCCGTATTGCCGTGACGACCCGATCAGAATCTGTCCCGTTCGCCGCGGCTGCACGTTAAACGCGACCGAATCGCTGCTCACTGAGTGCGCGCTTTTCAGGTATCCGAGTTCCACCAACTGATGGCGCAGAAATCCGGGATAACGATCGGTAATCACCAAGTGCCCTTTGCGTTTCTTGATTTCGACGCCCATCAGCTCCGGCGCCCAGGCTCCTGCCGCGTTCACGATCATCTCGCCACGTATCTCGACACCCTCTGCCAGTTGCACCCGCTCTTGCCCCATCTGTGTCACCCCTGCGCTCAGCCGCAGGTCCGCCCCGCGTTTCACTGCGCGCTCGATCAGGAAGCGTGCGGCGCAGGGCGGATACAGCACTACATCCTCAGTAACCAGCAGACCGCCCGCCATGCCGTTGCGCAAGTTCGGTTCCAGCCGTTGGAGAGCCTGCGCGTCAAGCACGGTCGTTGGAACTCCGCGCTCGGCATAAAACGAATGTTTGCGTCGCACCTCGGTCATCTCTTCTTCGTCGCCGGCGACCCAGATCGTTCCACACTGCTCGTATTCGACATCCACCGGCAATTCCGGCCGCAACGAGTGCCAGAGTTGCTGCGAGTATCGAGTTAGCGCAAACTGTGCCTCGGAATCGTCCATGACGACGATGTGCCCCATCCCTGCGGCGGTGGCACCGCTGCCCACCATGTCGCGGTCCACGATCGCAACCCGCATCCCGCGCCGCGCCAACTCGTCCGCACAAGCGGCGCCTACGATCCCGGCGCCAACAATCACTACGTCAAAGGTTTTGCCACTCATGTCAGTAACGCAAGGGCGAACCACACATCGCCGTTCGAGCTTTCTCGAATTCGACGATTAGTGTAGACAATATCCATTACTGTTGCACTGCTGCCTCAGAGTAGAGGAACCGATACCTCACTTCGGATTGTGGTTTCGCAGGCGGTTCTTGAACGCGGGCTGCAGGCGCCGCCAGGGGGCAGGTGATTGCGGAGGCGCTAGTGGAGAAGTCAGTGTCGCTGAAATCTTTGACAAAGACACGTTCGTCCATTTAATGTTCCGTTGCGTAAACGTTTACGAGATCGATTTTGCCTGCTCGATTCGAGCATAGAGGATTCCTAGTTTTCCCCAGATGCAGCTGAAGTCACTACGCGAAGAGGTGCTGGAAGCGAACCTGGAACTGGTTCGTCGCGGCCTCGTGCTCTATACCTTCGGCAATGTGAGTGGCATCGACCGCAGCCAGGGATTAGTTGCCATCAAGCCCAGCGGGGTTCCGTATGAAGAACTCAAGCCAGAGCAGATTGTAATTTCCGATCTCACCGGGAAAATCGTGGATGGTACCCTTCGTCCGTCCTCTGATCTCCCAACCCATCTCGAGTTATACAAGCACTTCCCGACAATCGGTGGAGTCGCCCACACGCACTCGGAATTTGCCACCGCCTGGGCGCAGGCGGAAACTCCGATTCCGTGTTTCGGCACCACGCACGCGGATTCTTTCCACGGCCCCATTCCCGTCACCGAGCGTCTGAGTTCCAAGGAAATTGAGGGCGACTACGAACTCGAGACGGGCGTTGCCATCTGCCGCACGTTTTCAAAGCTCGATCCCAACGCGATTCCGGCGGTGCTAGTCGCCGGTCACGCCCCCTTCTGTTGGGGCGCGAATGCCGCTGAGGCGGCTCACAACGCAGTGATTCTCGAATTCGTGGCGCGCATGGCGCTCCACACGCTGTCGATCAACGCTGAATCCCGGCCACTCGCGCACGAATTGCATGACAAGCATTTTCTGCGCAAGCACGGCCGCAACGCCTACTACGGACAGGTCAAAAATTAATGAATCTAGCCCTCGCGGTCTCAGGTTCGTCCAGTCTGGTTCATCTTCATGCCGGTGGACATGGTCATCGTGGCTTTCTATTTTGCGCTGGTGCTAGCCATCGGCTTCTACCTCAAAGGGCGGGCGAACACCGGCGAAGACTTCTTCATGGCGGGCCGGGAAATGACGGCGTGGGTCGCTGGACTGAGCTTTCTCTCGGCGAATCTGGGCGCGCTGGAGTTGATGGGCTGGGCTGGTTCCGCCTATCAATACGGCATTCTGGCCACACACTGGTACTGGATCGGCGCCATTCCGGCCATGCTGTTTCTGGCGCTGGTGATGATGCCGTTCTATTACATCTCGAAGACGCACTCCGTCCCGGGATATCTGAAACTCCGTTTCGGCGAACCCGCCGCGTCGCTCTCCGCGGTTTCATTTGCCTTCATGACCGTGCTGATGAGCGGCGTCAACATGTTCGCCATGGCCAAGGTCATGCAAATCGTGTTGGGATGGGACATCAATTTCAGCATCTGGGTTTCGTCTCTCACGGTCGCGGTTTACGTCACGCTGGGCGGATTGCGTTCGGCCATCTTTAATGAAGTGCTGCAGTTCTTCTTGATCTGGGCTGGCGCACTGCTGATCCCGATCCTTGGACTCTACGAGGCCGGAGGGTGGGGCAACCTGAAGATTCTTATCGCGCAACGCGCGTCGGAACAGTATGTCCACCTGTGGGCTGGCTTGGGCTCCTTCAGCACGAATCCTATGGGCATTCACTGGACCGGCATTGTCTTCGGACTCGGCGCCGTGATCTCCATGGGCTACTGGACGACGGATTTTCTTGTCGTACAGCGCATCCTGGCGGCGAAGGATATTCGCAGCGCCGAGATGGCGCCCATTATCGGCGCAGGATTCAAGATGCTGGTGCCAATCATCGTAATTCTTCCCGGCTTGCTAGGTCTGGGCTTGCTCCCGATGAAACTCGTTCCGGAATCGGTAGCCGACGCATAACTCACGGCTACAGCTACAACGACGTTCTCCCTCTGATGCTGGCCCGTTACTGCGGGCCGGGACTTTTGGGTCTCGGCGTCACAGCTCTGATTGCCGGCTTTATGTCGGGCATGGCGGGCAACGTCAGCGCTTTTACGACCGTCTGGACCTACGACATTTACCGCCCGCTCATCAACAGCAAAGGCAGCGATCATCACTATGTGAATATGGGGCGCTGGACCACGATCATCGGCGTCCTGATCAGCGTAGGCACGGCGTATCTGGTCATGCGTTCGGCCAGCATCATGGACTACGTTCAGGCCCTGTTCAGCTTCTTCATTGCTCCGTTGTTTGGCACTGTTGTGCTGGGCATGTTGTGGAAGCGCGCGACCAATGCCGGCGGATTTTGGGGACTGCTTTGCGGCACGTTGTGCTTCGGTCAGCATGTGGGCCTGGGTAAAGATCGATCCAAGCGCCCTCCGCTACGTTGCGCTCTCCCCCGATGCCAAGGCCCTGGCGCAAGACATGTATCAGGCGCTGTGGTCGTTTCTAACATGCGTGATTGTGACCGTCGTGGTGAGTCTTGCTACCACGCCGCAACCTGACAGTGCATTGGCGGGCCTGGTCTATGGCGAGACGGAGATTCCCGTCCGTGGGAGACGTCCCGCTGTATCAAAAGCCGCTGTTCTGGGCGGCGATTGTTGGGATCATATTCATCGTGCTGAATATCATTTTCTGGTAGGCGGAGAACCTATGACAACAGCTGGCAGTTCGGCCTCAATCTGGTTTTTCATCGGTTTTTCGCTGCTGATCAATGGCGTGATCATTCTGGGCGCGGGATTGTATGAATACGCGCATCCGCCGGCATTGCAGCAGCAGGTCGTGCTGTTTCAGCTGCATGCGAGTGTGTGGTGGGGTGGCCTCTTGACCCTGCTGGGCGGTTTTTACTGTGGCACTATGCCCCTCGCGGGCACAGCGAGTGAGCCAGAATTTTCTGATTCAGGGGAGAGATGTCATGACTGGCAAGAAAATGACGATGGGCGTCATCGTCGGGAACCGCGGATTCTTTCCCGACCAGTTGGCGAAGTCCGGCCGCGAAGAAATGATCCAGGCGCTGGCCAAGGCCGGCATGGATTGCGTCGTGCTCGGTCCCGAAGACAGCAAGCATGGCGCGGTCGAGACTCACGAAGAAGCCAAGCGCTGCGCGGCGCTGTTTCAAAAAAACCGCGACAGGATCGATGGCGTGATCGTGTCGCTGCCGAACTTCGGCGACGAGCGCGCGATTGCCGACACCCTGCGACTGGCCCGGCTCGACGTTCCTGTGTTGGTGCAGGCCACGCCCGACGACGCGACAAACATGACGATCCTGCATCGCCGCGACAGTTTCTGCGGAAAAATGTCGGCCTGCAACAACCTCCGGCAGTACGGCATTCCTTATTCGCTGACTAAGCTTCATACTGTCAGCCCCGACTCTGACGATTTCGAGAACGATCTGGCCTGGTTTGCCGCGGTCTGCCGCGTGGCCAACGGCATGCGCAACCTGCGCGTGGGCAGCATCGGCGCTCGGCCCACCGCATTCAATACCGTCCGCTACAGCGAGAAGATCCTCGAAGCCAACGGCATCTCGACCGAGACTCTCGATCTGTCGGAAGTTTTCGGCCGCATCGCCAAGTTGAAAGACGATCACGCCGGAGTGCAGGGCAAACTCGCCGACATTCGCAAGTACGTAACCACCAGCGGAGTTCCCGATGCCGCGCTGATCAAGATGGCCAAACTCGGCTACGTCATCGATGACTGGATGAAGCAGACCGACGTCAAGATCAGCGCCGTGCAGTGCTGGACCTCGATGGAAGAATATTTCGGCGTGGTCCCCTGCACCATCATGAGCATGATGAGCAACAACCTGCTGCCCGCCGCGTGCGAAGTCGATGTTTGCGGCACGCTGAGCATGCACGCGCTGGCGCTGGCTTCAGAAACGCCGAGCGCGCTGCTCGACTGGAACAACAATTACGGCGACGATCCCAACAAAGCCGTCTGCTTCCATTGCAGCAACCTGCCCAAGCATTTCTTCCAGGACGTGCGCATGGATTTCCAGGAGATCATCGCCGGAACAGTCGGCAAAGGAAAACACGTTCGGCACCGTGTAGGCCGCGTGAAGCCCGGTGCGATGAGCTTCGCGCGCTTCTCAACCGATGATACTGCCGGAGTGATTCGCGGGTACGTCGGCGAAGGCTCGTTCACCAGCGATTCACTGAACACGTTTGGCGGCGTGGGCGTGGTGCAGATTGACGACCTGCAGAAGTTGCTGCACTTACATCTGCGAGAACGGATTCGAACATCATGTAGCGGCAAACTTCTCAACCACAGCCGCAGCGGTGCACGAAGCGTCCATACGCTATTTGGGATACCAGATGCACTGGCACGGGAATTAGAGCGCCACCCTGTCATGCCGACCGGAGCCGAGCGAAGCGACCGACAGGGAGGAACCTGCTGTTTTCTCGACACCGTTCACGCCATCGTTGGCGCAGTCCAAATCCATTCGTGAGACGCTACTCATAACCATTGTGGATGGAGTAGATTTCGGCACACTTAGCCCGCGGGTTGGCATCCAATTGTGCACAGTGGGCGCAACCGGTGTGAGGACCAACAGTCTGCCTCGTCCTGCCGAAGTTGATTCAAATTGCCCGTGGGTGGCTCGCCGCTACCCTCCGGCGATGGCCCCGACGATCAGAAAAGGTTCCTTCCCCGAGACCACTGCGTCGGGCAACGGCGAATCCGGCGGCTCGTGTGAGAGGTCTTCCTCGCAGGCAAAGAAGCGCAAGAACGCTCTCCGCTGTTGGGTGCCGTGATCACGAATCGTCCCCTTCAGCATCGGATACACCGCCTCGATCGCATCGAGCACCGACCGTTGCGTCACTGGACCTTCTACTTCGATCGGGACTTCCCGACCGACGTGCGCCAGCGTGCGAAGATGTTGCGGAAGCTCCACTCGAATGGTTACTGCCATCTCAAGAGCACCTTCACTTTACATATGTCTCTTGCATATAAAGACCCTTCCATTCGCCGCCCGCACGGATCCATACTTCGCCGAAGGCACTTTTGGCCTTCGAAACTTCTCCGCCGGATTTGCCCTCATACTGAGCGACGTAGGTAACCAACGCGGCATTTGGCCCGATCGACTTCACGTTGAAATCGTTGAGTGTATAGCTGAGGAGTTCGAACTCATCCACGGAATTGACTTGTGCCCGCTTGTCAGCGAAAGCACTCATGCCCTCCTCGAACTGGCGGAAGTCACCGTCCAGCATCACCGCGAGAGTGGCTTTGTCTTTGTTCTTATAAGCGTCCCACAGCTTCCGCACCCGTGCTTCGATTGGAGGAGTCGCGGGCTTGGCTGCCGGTTGCTTCTCTTGTGCTGCTGCCGCACTTGCGAATGACAACAACAACAACACTGCAACCGCAACCAGCTTTCTTTTCATGTCCTCTCCTGAGGAAACCGTAGCGACGCTACCACTCTGAGAGCCGCAAAGTCAAAGACCCCACCCTCTCGCAAAAGACGCGAGAAGGGTGGGGCACCCTGGCCATTTTCTCTCGACTATGTCAACGTCTGCACTTCCACCGATAGGACACCTGGCAGATCCCGGACGATCGGATTCCAGCTGTCCCCCGCATCGGCCGAGCAGTACACCTGTCCGCCTGAGGTGCCGAAGTAAATGCCGCACTGGTCGAGCGTATCCACGGCCATCGCATCGCGCAGTACGTTGACGTAACAATTTTCTTGCGGAAGTCCTTTGGTCAGCGCTTCCCACTCATTACCACCCGTGCGGCTCCGATACACGCGCAGCTTGCCGTCCATCACGTAATGCTCGCCGTCACTCTTGATGGGGATCACGTAAACCGTCTCCGGCTCGTGCGAGTGAATGTCGATGACGAAGCCGAAGTCCGTCGGCAAGTTGCCGCTGATCTTCGTCCAATGGTCGCCGGCGTTATCTGAACGCATCACGTCCCAGTGCTTCTGCATGAACAGCGTGCCTGGACGATTCGGATTCATCGCAATGTGATGTACGCAGTGGCCGATTTCGGCGGTGGGGTTGGGAATGTATTTCGAGTAGAGTCCGTTGTTGATCGGCTTCCAGCTCTTGCCGCCGTCGTCGGTGCGGAACGCGCCTGCGGCCGAGATCGCAATGTAAATGCGGTCCGAATTGCTGGGATCGAGAATCACAGTGTGCAGGCACATGCCGCCAGCACCCGGCTGCCACTTCGGGCCGGTGCCGTGCCCGCGAAGGCCGGGAAGTTCGTGCCAGTTGTGTCCGGCATCGGTCGAGCGAAACAGCGCGGCGTCCTCGACTCCGGCGTAAACGGTGTCGGGATCGCTAAGCGACGGTTCGAGATGCCAGACACGTTTGAACTCCCAGGGGTGCTGCGTGCCGTCATACCACTGATGCGTCGTGAGAGGCGCAGCGGCTGCGTCGTAAACAAACTTGTTGCTCTCGCCCTTGGGCATGCCGCCCGGACCAGCCGTTTCACCCGGCGGAGTTCCGGGCTGGTGCCAGGTTTTGCCGCCGTCGTCGGACCGCTGAATGACTTGCCCGAACCATCCGCTGGTCTGCGAGGCGTAAATGCGTTTCGGATCGACTGCCGATCCCTTCAGGTGATACAGCTCCCATCCCGCAAAGTGCGGGCCGCTCACTTCCCAATTTTGCCGTTTGCCGTCGGCAGTAAGAATGAATGCTCCTTTGCGCGTACCTACCAGAACTCTGACTTTGCTCATGAATGACTCCTTCGTGGGGAATCGATTTTATACGATTTTACCCAGGTGAATTCGTTATGAGTCAAGCCGCCGCTCAACCCGAATCGGCGACACGGGTTGCCAAGTAAGTTCGAGCAACGCGAGGACAATGTCAGTGTTTTGGGCCCGTTGCGGGTTCGTAGACGCGCACGTAGTCCACCAGCATAGTCTGCGGGAAGACGCTGGTCGCATCCGGATTTCCCGGCCACTCACCGCCAACCGCCACGTTGAGCAGCAAGAAAAATGGATGGTCGTATACCCACTTCGCTCCTTTGGGCAGATCGGCGGGAGTGCGCGTCGCGTACAGATGATCATCGACATAGAAGCGGATCACGTTCGGTTCCCACTCCACCGCGAAAATGTGAAAATCGTCGGCAAAGCTGGGGTTGCCTGGCAGGGAAAAGGATGAGCCGATGCCGCCCGCGCCGGAATATCCAGGACCGTGAATCGTGCCGTGAACGACTGCGGGTTCCTTGCCGATGTTTTCCATGATGTCGATCTCGCCACAATCGGGCCAGCCGGGTTTATCAATGTCGTTGCCCAGCATCCAAAACGCCGGCCAGATGCCCTGTCCACGTGGAATCTTCATCCGTGCTTCGAAGCGCCCGTGTGTCTGCGAGAACTTTCCCAGGGTTTTCAAGCGCGCGGAAGTGTAATTCCGAGTGATGCCGTCGGTGCCGGTATACTTCTCAGCCTGCACCTTGATCACGAGGTTCCCATCCTGTTGCCAGGCGTTTTGCAGACGGCTGGTGTAGTACTCAAGCTCGTTGTTGCCCCACCCTCCACCGCCGGTTTCCGAGACCCACTTTGACGAGTCGATTGCGGATCCGTTCGGGCCGTTGAACTCGTCGCTCCAAACCAGCTTCCAGGGCGTAACGGGGGCCTGCGGCGCACCACCCCGTGCAGCCGCAGACACTCCAAACATGCCAAGCAGAATCATTGCGAATAGAACAAGACGATGCCATTTGGATCTCATGGATGCTCCGTGATCTCGAGAATGTTCTACCTATACTTTCGAACTATACTCACACACTTGCTCACGCACTATACTTCACGGCGAACCCAATCGTGCCGGGAGAACTCGTGTCGAGCGAACAGACAAGACGTACTTTCCTGAAAATATCTGCCGTGGGACTCACTGCCACCGCGACTGCCGATCTCGCCTCCGCCCTCGCACCTTCCGTAGCCCAGCCCCCAGCGGGAGACATCTCGGTACGGGTCACGAGCGGCAAACTCCGCTACGCCGCCACGGATGGCCTTACATGGCGAACTTCCAGCACGACGCCCGAGAACGCGATCGTGCTCGACCCCAGCAAGAAGTTTCAGGAGATGCTCGGCTTCGGCGCGGCTTTCACCGACGCCGCCTGCTACATGTTCAACCAGCTTCCGGCGCCCGCGCGCGACGAATTGTTTCATGACCTGTTCCATCCGTCGGAAATGGGGATGACCGTTTGCCGCACCTGCATCGGATCCAGCGACTATTCCACCGAAGTGTTCAGCTACGACGAAGGCGATCCCGATCCTGAGATGAAGCGATTTTCGATCGCGCACGATCAAGCCTATGTTCTGCCGATGTTGCGGCTGGCGCGGAAAGCGAATCCGGACTTGTTCCTGTTTTCATCGCCATGGAGCCCTCCGGGATGGATGAAGGCGGGTGGTTCCATGCTGGGCGGTTCCATGCGGCAGCACTATTTCGGGCCGTACGCGCAGTATTTTGTGAAGTTCCTGCAGGCCTATGCCGCTGAGGGCGTGCCGGTGCAGGCCGTCACGGTGCAGAACGAAGTCGATACCGATCAGGACGGCAGCATGCCTGCTTGCTCCTGGCCGCAGGAATACGAAATCGGATTCGTCAAGAACCACTTGGGCCCCGCTCTTCAGCAGAATGGCCTATCCACAAAGATCTGGATTCTCGACCACAACTACAACCTATGGGGCCGCGCGATCTGCGAGCTCGATGAAGAGGGCCTGCGCAAATACTGCAACGCCATCGCATTTCACGGATACGTCGGCACGCCGGAAATGATGGACAAGGTGCACGACGCCCATCCCGACGCGCAACTCTATTGGACAGAAGGCGGCCCCGACTACACGTCTCCCGTCTATGCCACCGAATGGGCCAAGTGGGGGCAGACGTTCACGCAGGCGATTCGACATTGGTGCCAGGCGATCAGTGGATGGAATCTGGCGCTCGATGAAAAGGGCCGGCCGAATATTGGGCCGTTTCCGTGTGGTGGAATGGTCACGATCCATTCGCAGACGAAGGAGATCACGCGCAGCGGGCAATACTGGGCGTTCGCACATTTCTCGCGCCACGTGAGACGAGGTGCAAAGAGATTTGACTCCACCACCAAGCTTGCCGACGTAGACCAGGTGGCCTTTGAGAATCCAGATGGACAAAAAGTCCTTGTCGTAACGAATTCCGGGCCCGCGAAGACGGCAACTCTGAAACAAGCCGACAAGATCGCCGAGCTTTCTCTTGCGCCGGACTCCATGATGACCCTATCATGGATGTGATGTGGGCCATGCTGGCTTTCAAGTGCAAAAATTACACGCCGCTCCCCGGCTCGCGGCATTCCAATTAGCTTAAAACCAGCAACTTAGGTTTTGGCACGTGCTGTGCAACCTTTTACACGCTCCCGTCCTCAGATAGAGACTTGTTGCTTCTCCGGGGTGAAGCGATGGACGCAGAGGTTTGCGTCTATTCGAGTCTATGGCTGAGAAGCGCGCTTCGTCTGACGCCCCTCGTCTCATGAGGCGATGCTGTGGACCGCGCCGCATGTCTGAAGGCTGTTGTCCCGTCAGCAGTCCGAACCATTCGGCAGTGTCAAATTGTTCCCGGCGATGTCTAGGGTTGAGACCGCCCGTTGTACCGTGGGCTTCGGAGGACGTGCCAGATGCGATTGCTTAGCGCCCGACTCATCGTCTCGCTCGATTATTGGCGTCACGCTGGTATCGCTGTGCACGTCGTACTACCAAGTTATCGTCCTGAACCGAGGACTGCAGAAGGACCTGCAACGCCGCGCCGAGGTGCTGGGCGAGAGTCTGGGCAGGAACGTAGAGCGCGATCTGGAGCGGGATGCGCAGCACACCCTGCAGCGTACCGTCCAGCAGTTTGCCAACCGGGACCATCTGGCCGGGTTAGCCGTCTATGATCCGCAGGGCCATCCCATTGCCGTCACGACTAACATTCAGCCGCTCATGGCGACAGCGCCCGCGATCGTTCTGCAATCCCTCCAGCGAAAATCACGACGCAAGCGCCTTCCTGCGGATGGGAAGCGCCTCGATTCACATCTATGCCTTGCCCTTGCATCAGGGGAGACGATCTCATCGGCAGTCTGGCGATTGTTCACGACTCCGGCTACATCCGGCAAGAGAGCCTTCGCATTTGGCGCGAGACCTTCCTGAGCGCGCTCGCACATTGTTGTCCTCATTGTCCTGATTACGCTGCTGATCGTCCGCTGGAGCATCGCGGGACCCATCGCGCGAACCGCCCACTGGATGAAGGCTCTGCGCACGGGGCGAGGCACGGTGCGGATCAAAGTGCCGGATCTTGAAATGTTTCGTCCGCTGGCGCGGGAAGTGGCGACCTTTGCCGAGAGCCTGAATACGGCGCGCTCGGCCGCCGAGTTAGAGGCTCGACTTGCGCGAGACCGGAGAATCGATGTGGACCGCCGACCGGCTGGCGGTGCACGTTCGCGCCCGCTTGGAAGACGGCAGGCTGTTTGTGGTTTCGAACCGCGAACCCTATATGCACGTACGGCGCGGAAAATCCATTGAGGTTAACGTGCCGGCCAGCGGTCTGGTGACCGCGCATCGAGCCTGTGCTTCGCGCCTGCGATGGAACCTGGGTGGCGCACGGATCGGGCGATGCCGATACGGAAATGGTGGACGCGCATGACCGGTTGCCGGTTCCGCCGGACGATCCGCGCTATACCCTGCGGCGAGTCTGGCTGACCAAAGAAGAAGAGGAAGGGTATTACTACGGATTCGCCAACGAAGGCCTGTGGCCTCTCTGCCACATCGCCCACACGCGCCCGCTGTTCCGGGCCAGCGACTGGAAGCACTATCAGGAAGTCAACCGCAAATTCGCCGACGCGCTGCTGGAAGAAATGGAGAATGTCAGCCGACCGGTTGTGCTGGTGCAGGACTATCACTTCGCGCTGCTGCCGCGCATGATCAAGCAGCGCAGGCCCGATGCGCGCGTGGCCATCTTCTGGCATATCCCGTGGCCGAATCCGGAGGCTTTCGGAATTTGTCCGTGGCAGCGCGAACTGGTGGACGGCTTGCTGGGCGCCGATCTTATCGGATTCCACATTCAGGCGCATTGCACCAACTTTCTGCAGACGGTCGATCGGATCGTTGAATCGCGCATCGACTGGGAACACTTCTCGGTGCAGCGCCTCGACCATCGCACGGCGGTGCGGCCCTTCCCCATCAGCGTGGAGATTCGACGGAGGCCGCAACCGCCGCCGGACCTGCCGCGCGAATCGGCCTATGAAGAACGCGGGTCACTTCTGAAGAGCCTCGGCGTCGAAGCTGCGCTCATGGGCGTAGGCGTTGACCGCATGGATTACACGAAAGGGATTCTGGAGCGCTTCCTTGCGATCGAGCGCTTTCTGGAAAAGTATCCGCGCTACCAGGGAGTGTTTACTTTTGTGCAGATTGGCGCCCCCAGCCGCACGCACATCAAGCGCTATCACGACTTGCAGGCCGAAGTGGAGGCGGAAGCCGACCGCATCAACTGGCGATTCCAGGCGGATCAATGGAAGCCGATCGTCCTGCTGAACCGGCAGCACAGTCACAAAGAGATCGAGCCGTATTACCGCGCTGCTGATCTTTGCCTGGTGACTTCGCTGCACGATGGCATGAATCTGGTGGCAAAGGAATTCGTCGCTACCCGACAGGACGAGCGCGGTGTACTGATTCTCAGTTGTTTCACCGGCGCCGCCCGCGAATTGCGCGACGCTCTGCAGGTCAATCCCTATGACATCGATCAGACTGCGGAGGCGATTCGAGCGGCGCTCGAAATGCAACCTGAAGAGAAGCAAATGCGCATGCAGCGCATGCGAAAACTGGTGCGCGAGCACAACGTGTATCGCTGGGCGGGAACGCTGATTGGCGATCTCTGCGAAGTCCGTTTGGACGTTGCGGAAGAAGGCGGCAATCGATATCGCGCGGGTGCTTCAGTCGGGTAGCGCGCACAGAGACAACCCTACCGCCCAACCCGGCAGGCAAGATGTTCCGCCGCCAACGGCGCGACTCTCTTCAAGCCCTTTCGCGAGCGTCCACTACCGCGCCCAGCCTTTCATTGGGCAATTCGAAGTGTGCGTTTGGAAGTTGGGACACACCTTCATCCTGCGAGGAACAGTCTCCTTCTCAATCTGACGAAGAACGGTCTCCGCCGCCGATTCGCCCAGATTCCGACAGCCACGCTCTGCATCTCGCTCGCTCAATGGTTCGGAAAAGTCATGTATTCCAGGTCGACGGAAGCCACCGGCAATGACAGATCGTGCGGCAGAATCGCGTCAATCGAAATGACGCCTTCAATCCCTCGCTGCTGCAGCTGAACGGAGATCGTGTTCCATTCGGAAGCGCAGTCAAAAGCTCCGAGCGCGAGCATATAGCCCTTGCGATGCAGCAGACTTTGCACTCCAGCCACCACCCGCGCAACCGGGGCGCGGCCAATATCAGAGGTGACGGCGGCCACCAGACGGGTTCGTTTCGTTCGCAGAGACCGCGCCCAAAGATTGGGACGATAGTTCAACTCGCCGGCAGCGCGGAAGACCCGTTCTTTCGTCCGCTGCGGAATCGCCAGCGAGGCGGGCGTATTGTTTAACACGGCCGAAACCGAACACGGGGCGAGTCCTACCCGTTCGGCAACAGTGCGCAGGCTTACAACGGCGGTTTTGTCAGACACGTTTCCCCCTGATCCTTCTGCAGGATTCTTAAACGCCACACTTTATTCAGTTGCGGGTACAGGCCTTCAATTCGGACTCTCATTCGACGACGAGGTCAAACCACAGGAACCCATTCGCGGGGAGAAAGCCAAACCACAAAGCGTTTGGATGGTCCTCTGCGACTCGGCAGAAGATGTAGAACTACTTTGGAGTAGGCAAGCCAGATAGTCCAACTCAAAAAATCCATTGTAACGATCAGTCCAGTGACCGCGGCAGGTCGTGCGCGCTGAAGTGTGGGTCGGCCGCGCGCTTTGGGGTGTCAGTTCGGCTCCCTGAGGAGATGCATCGATCAGGTCTACAGAAAACACTGTATTGGCTGCCGCGGCTCAATCTACGGCACCTTGGCTTCGTGCCATCTCGTCGCCTTGACATCCGCATTCGCGAGCTGTGCGCCCGGCCATATCGGCGGACGACAGCAACTTTGCGCAATTCTCTCGGAACTCCGGTCCGCCTTGCACGAGCACGCAGCACAACATGCGCGAGATGGCCGCGCTGCAAATTGCCGCACACAAGAGATATCGACTCCGACATCCGGAGGAAGAGCCATGCCAGCCGACACCGACGCCAACCAGCGATTGAAGGAATTGATCGCCAGAATTGAAATTGAACAGGATCCGAGAGCGTTCTCGGTTCTGGTCGAAGAACTCAACCGCCTGCTTGAGGGGGGCCGTCAAGGCAAGTGCGTCCTGCTCCCCGATCCTGAGTTCCCTGAACGAGGTTTCCGCGCGACCCTGCGGTCTACGCCAAACTACTTGCCTTCAAACTGGCCGCGTCGCCGCGCTTCCTCACACGCCTCAACGGGATTACGCCCAGTCATCTCTTTGTACCAGGCAGGGTGGAACGTCCAAGCCCACGCCTCGCTGACTGCTCCGCGAATCATCGCCTGAAACGTTCCCGGCTCGCCGATCGTGCTCAGGTAAATGTGGATAAAGATTCCGCCCAGCATGATGATCGCCGAGATGTCGTGCAGAATATAGCTCACCGCTACCGCCCAGCGACCAAAGGTGCGTGTGCCTGCCCACAGAATAATTCCGGTGATCAGATACACGGCGCAGCCACCCACGATCTCCCAGAATTGCGCTTTCTGGCCCGCATTAAAGAAGCCGGTGTCGGGCGGATCCTGCTTTTCCTTCCCGGTGGCGATATTCCGAATGTTCCGCATCCACTTCGTGTCGGCTGCGGTCCACGTCATCGGCTTGATCCAGTTCAGCATCTGCAGTCCGAAGAAAATCACAAACCCCAGGCCGAACCAGGGATGCAGCTCGCGGCTGAGCGGGCCCCCTCCGAAAATGGGGGTGAACCAACGGAAGAGCCACGGCAGATAAATCCCGAATCCCGTGAACAACGCCAGAAAAAAGAAAAGTGCGACCATCCAATGCAGAAAGCGCGTGTACACGCGGTGGCGCAACAACTCCCCCACATGGACTTCGTTCTGTCCGATGTGATCGAAGGCGTCGCGCGCTTTGTCGTCGAAACGTTCAATCGCAGTCGGCATCAACTTTCCTTCCTCGGCGTCGGTTCCCGGAGCGGCGGTTCTGGCTGCGGCCGCCGCGGACCCACCGTTACGTAGTGCAGCAGCACGCCCACCAACCCGAACAGCGCGAATGTTCCTAGCACCGGTTTAAACAACCACTTCCACACCGTGTAGCTCCACGGGATCACCGGGTTCTTCGGAAGCCCACCATAGCGCTCAGGATTCTCCGCATCGTGCAAAACGTAAACCACATGCGTGCCGCCGATAGACTGCGGATCGTAGACCCCGGCATGCTCAAATCCGAAATTCTCACGGAGTTGTTTGGCGCGCTCCTCCGCAATGTACTTCATGTCTTCCTTGGTCCCGAACTTCAGGCATCCCGTAGGACACGCCTTGATGCAAGCCGGCTCCAGTCCACCGCCTACGCGGTCTGAGCACAATGTGCACTTGTATACTTTCTTCGTTGCCGGATTGAACTTGGGAATGTCGTATGGACATCCCGAGACGCAAAACTCGCAGCCGATGCAATTCTCCTGCTGAAAGTCGACAATCCCGTTGGTGTACTGCACGATCGCGCCATCGGCCGGACAGGCGCGCAGGCAGCCGGGATCGGCGCAGTGCATGCACTGGTCCTTGCGCATGAGCCACTGAATCGTGCCGTCCTCGCGCTGGTGCTCGTTGAACTTGATCAGGTTCCAGAAATTCCAGCGTGTCTCCGGCATTGTCTGGTAGGTGTTGTCGAACGTGGTGGGACTGAACGGCATGTCGTTCCACTCAACGCACGCCACCTCGCAAGCCTTGCAGCCAATACAGATCGTGGTGTCGATCAGCTTGCATACTTCCGGATCGCGCTGCATGTCGAACCCGGCTGCCGGACCGGAGTGTCCCGAGATTTGCCGTATCTGAAGTGTCTTGCGGTCGCTCATACTTGCCTGCTCGTGTAAATCTCGGCCTTCCGATGGCGTCTACTTCCGGCCTCCACATCAAGCCCCGAACAAACGTGGAAGAGCGGCCCTTCAGGGCCGCGAAAAGCCCCCCACAATTTCACGGGGCTTTAGCCCCGATGCTAACCTCACACTCACACCTTCTCGATCTTTACCAAAAATCCCTTGAACTCCGGCGTGAATGCATTCGGATCAATCACCGTCGGAGTCAACTGATTCGTGAGAGTTTTCGCCGTCTTGCCCTCGTCCTCCGCAATCCCGCGGAATCCCCAGTGAATTGGGATGCCAATCTGAAACATTTCTTTGCCGTCGATCTTCATCGGCCGGATGCGCCGCGTGACCATGGCTTTGGCAATGTAATGGCTCCGCGCACTCGTGACCCTGACGTCCTCTCCGCCGCGAATCCCCATGCGATCCGCAAGCTCGGCCGGAACCTCCACAAACGGTTCCGGCACCAGTTGCACGTTCATGGGGTTGTTCTTCGTCCAATAGTGGTAGTGCTCGGTCAGCCGGTACGTCGTGCAGATCACGTTGAAGCCCTGCTCCACCGTCCCGTACTTGTCCATGTCGGTCTTGTATTTCTTGACCACCGGATTGTTGGACTGGTTCGGGTGCAGCGGGTTCGCGATTGGGCTCTCGATCGGCTCATAGAATTCGGGGAATGGCCCGTCGGCCATTGCGCCGAGCGGCACAAACAGCCGGCCCACGCCCTCCGGATTCATGATGAAAGGTCCCATGTGGTCCTTGGGCGGCGAATCAGGCTTGAAGTCGGGCACGTCCACTCCGGCCCACGTTTGCTTGCCCTCGTCCCACCAAACCTGACGGCGAGGCGGATCCCACGGTTTGCCCTCAACATCGCACGACGCACGGTTGTACAACACGCGCCGGTTCATCGGCCACGACCACGCCCAGTTCGGATAAACGCCAAGGCCCGAAGGGTCCTCCGTGCCGCGACGTTGGGTTAGCGCGCCAGCCTCGGTCCACGATCCGCAGTACAGCCAGTTGCCCGAGAGCGTGGTGCCGTCATCTTTCAGCCACGAGAATCCTGGAAGCTGCTGCCCGGCTTTGATCGTCACATTCGTCTTGGGGTCGAGGATGTCAGCCAGCGCTTTTCCGTTGATCTCTTTCGCGACCTCCGACAGCGACGGGCTGTACGGATTCGTGTAGGCGAACGACGCATTCAGGACCGGGTCGGGGAATTTGCCGCCGTCCTTCTTATAGAGCGCGCGCACTTTTAGGAAGATCGTCGCCAGAATGTCCTGATCGAGCCTGGCCTGACCCGGCGGCGGCAGCGCCACGTTCTTCCACTGCAGCCAGCGCGCTGAATTTACGAACGTCCCGTCCTTCTCCGCAAAGCCAGCGCCCGGCAGGCGATAGACCGTCGTGTTGATCTGCCTCATCTCGTCGGTTGTGATGCCCGGCGCGCGCCAGAACTCGCTGGTCTCATCGGGATAGATTTCGCAAACTACCAGCCAGTCGGCCTTCTTCAAGGCATCAATGTTTTTCCGCGAATCGGGCCCTATCATCACGCCATTCATGCCGAACGCGAAGATCCCCTTGACCTTGCCTTCGTACATGTCGTTCCAGATATTCACCCAGGAGTAGTTGCGGTCAATCTTCGGCAGGTAGTGAAATGCGTAATCATTTTCCTTGGTCGCCGCAGAGCCGTACATCGCCTTGAGAAACGACACGGCAAATTTTGGCGTGTTCGACCAGTAGTTGAACGAGTCCCACGGATCAGGCTTGGAAGTCGTCGGCGTAATCCGCTTCAGATAGGTGGCGAGATCCGCGTCAGACGGATTGGGCATCTTCAAGTAGCCCGGCAGTATGTCGAAGATGCCGGCCATGTCGGTGGCGCCCTGAATGTTCGAGTGTCCGCGCAGGGCATTGACACCGCCCCCCGCGCGTCCGATATTCCCCATTAACAATTGCAACATCGCGGCAGTACGGATGATCTGCGTACCGAAACTATGCTGCGTCCATCCGACCGCATAGATGATAGTCGATACCTTTTTCATGTCCCCGTCTTTGCGAACCGAAGTGTAAAGATCGGCCGCCTTCAGGAACTGGTCCTTTGGAATCCCCGTGATTCGCTCGACCATCTCCGGCGTATAACGCTCGTACTGCTTCTTCAGCAGTTGAAACACGCAGCGAGGATGCTGCAGAGAAAGATCAAACGCAATCTTTGATGGCAATGCGGGGCCAACCGCGGCTCCGGCTTTTGCGCCCGCGGGGCTCGCACCCTGATGTCCTTGTCCCTGCCCGGTGTCGCTGCCCGTGGCGCGCGCTGCGGGCGGGTCCTGGGAAACTGGAGTTGGCACCACCGCCTTCCCAGTCAGGTCTCCGCCTTCCTCGTAATTCCAGCTCGCCTTGTCGTACACCTGCTTCTCCGGATCGAAGCCCGAGTAAAGCCCGTCGTCCGGAAGCTTGAAGCCGTCTTTAATAATGAACGCAGCGTTTGTGTAATTGAGCAGATAATCGCGAGCGATGCGGTTGTTCTGCACCGCGTAATTGATGAGCCCGCCGAGGAACGCGATGTCGGCGCCAGCGCGAATCTGCAGATACATGTCCGCGGTTGCGGCCGTCCGCGTGAGGCGTGGATCGACCACGATCGTTTTCGCATTGCGGTGGATCTTGGCTTCAATCGCCCACTTGAAGCCGCAAGGATGGTTCTCAGCTGGATTTCCACCCATGATCAACATCATGTCGGTGTTCTTGATGTCGATCCAGCCATTGGTCATCGCACCGCGTCCGAATGTTGGCCCCAAACTGGAGACCGTAGGGCCGTGTCAAACCCGGGCCTGGTTTTCCAGGTAGCAGACCCCCAGGCTGCGCATGCTCTTGACCACCAGATAGTTGAACTCGTTGGTATCGGTGCAGCCGCCGGTGAACGCGATGCCCTCGCAGCGATTGACGGTGTGGCCGTTCGCGTCTTGCTCCATAAATGTATCGTCGCGTGTCTTCTTCACCTTCTGCGCGATTTCGTCATAGGCCTGTTCCCACGATATGTCTTCCCATTCCGTCGCGCCCGGCCGCCGCACTTGCGGCTTCAGGAGTCGCCGCTCATTCATGATGTCCTGCTCGAGCGACGAGCCTTTCGGGCACAGCGTTCCGCGGTTTATGGGGTGGTCGGGATCGCCCTCGACATGCACCACTTGCGGGATCGCGTTCTTGGCTTTATCGCCCAGCGTGTAAATAATGATGCCGCAGCTCACCGAGCAATAAGGACAGGTGCTGCGTGTCTCGCTGGCGCGCGAAATCTTCAGATTCTGGGTTTGGGCGTAGACCGGAGTGAGATCGAATCCAAGTACAGAGATGCCGGCGCCACCGAGGACGGTCCCTTTGAGAAAAGTCCTGCGGGAGAATTCCATGAAACCTCCAACAACTACCGAACGCGTTCGACTGCGACCGGACCTTGAAAAACTAGCATGTCAGACGGAGGTTAAAGGTTGCGGCCGCCGCAACACTGACTACCGGCGACCGAGTCGTACCCCAAACAGAATTTTGAGACTATACCTCCGGCGGCGGAAAGGAGTCAATCGGTAAGAAGTCGTAGGCGATCTAGTTGACCGGCGGCGTATGTGGGCCCATGGCGCGCATCTGAACGGAGCCGTTCTTCAGGCGAAGTGCAGGATCGAACTCTCGGGGCATCGCCTCGCTGCCAGATTGCTCGAATTCGTGACAGAGATGATAATTGCCCGATGCCCGTCTCTCCCCGGCAGCGGCGGATCCAGCGCGCGCAAGAGCTCGCCGACCAGCATCCGTTCGCAAGGGAAATTCTCGAGTTTTATGTCCACGTCGCCCGTTTTCAGGAAGAGCTGTATCAGCAGCTGAGCGCGGTATTGCAATCTCCGGCGGTGCCTACGGATCGCGACATGGCTGCATCAGAACTGTCGGAACTCGGTTCGAGATTTCAATCATTTCTGGCGATGGCTGAAGCGCATGGCCCGATGGCGTTGGCCGGGCTGAGTCATGAACTGCGCACTCAGGGGCGCGACGCATGGTCTGAGCTGCTGCAAGGCAGCTGGACAGCACAGTCTCTATCGCACGCTCCGGGAATCCTTGCCCAGGCTTTCCTCCAGCCCTATGCCGAGCTGCTGCGCGCGCGCGCCCAGCTTCGCCCCAGTCAGACTTCGCACGCCCTTTGTCCTTTCTGTAATCGCAAAGCCGCTTTCGGCGTCTTGCGCCAGATGGGAGATGGCGGCGCGCGCTCCATGGTCTGTTCCTTCTGCCTTGCAGAATGGGAGTTCCGACGCCTCGTCTGCCCTGGATGCGGCGAGGAAAACGATAAGAAGCTCGCGGTCTACACCGCCAGCGACTTCGACTACATTCGCGTGGAATGCTGCGACTCCTGCAATACCTACCTCAAGACTGTGGACCTGACAAAAAACGGCCGGGCCGAACCTCTAGTCGACGAACTCGCCTCCGCTCCGCTCGACCTCTGGGCCCGCGAGCACGGCTACGCCAAACTGCAAACCAATCTCATGGGAATGTAAGAACGTTGTCATCCAGAACGGAGCCGTTTTTCAGGCGAAGTGAAGGATCTTGTGCTCCCGTGCGCTATCCTTCCAAGATGGGCGGCGGCTTTCCATCCCGCGGAGACCAGAAGCTGATCCAGATCGTCGATTCCGCCCTGGCTGATGCTACGCAACGCAGCGGAAAATGGCTGGCCTGCCGCCCTGGATGCACGCAATGCTGCATCGGCGCCTTCCCCATCAATCAACTCGACGCTCTGCGCCTGCAGCGAGGCCTCGCCGACTTGGAGAAGCGCGCCCCGAAGCGCGCCTCGCGCATCCGCCAGCGCGCGCGCGAGTCAGTGGCCCGGCTATTGTCGGAGTTCCCCGGCGATCCCATCACGGGCCTGCTGCGCGAAGGAGAAGACGCGGAGCGACAGTTCGAGGAGTTCGCGAATGATGAGCCCTGTCCGGTTCTCGATCCCGAGACGGGGCTCTGCGAGCTCTACGAATCGCGCCCCATGACCTGCCGTGTCTTCGGACCTCCCGTGCGATCGGAAGACGGTCTGGGCGTCTGCGAGCTTTGTTTTGAGGGCGCGTCCGACAAAGAGATTTCTGCTTGCGAAATGATGCCCGACCCAGACGACCTGGAATCGCGCCTGCTCAAGGAACTCGACAAGAGTACTGGCAAGCGAGGAGATACGATCATCGCTTTCTGTCTTGCGTCCTGATCCGATTCGATCAGGCTTGCTTCTTTTCGAGCTCCGCCCAACGCGCATAAAGCTCATCGACTTCGTGCTGCGCTTTCTCCAGATCCGCGTGGGCGTTCATCAGGCTCGTGGCATCGCTGGAAATGCCCGGGTCTTCGGCGGCTGTCCTCTTCGAGTCCAACACCTGTTCCGCCGCGGCGACGCGTTCCTCGATGCTGGCATACTCGCGGGCTTCGAGATAGGAAAGCTTCTTCTTTGACGACTGTCGATTGCGGCGCTGCTCGCGGAGTGTCGCGTGCTTCGGTCTGCGCTGCTTGCAGCCGATCCGCCTGCCAGGTCTCCCATTGCGAGTAGTCCGCAAAGCGCTCGGCGCCGCCTTGACCATCCAAGCCCAAGCACGACGGTCGATACACGATCGAGCATGTAGCGATCATGCGTCACCAGCACCAGCGAGCCGCGAAACTCCAGCAGGCTTTCCTCCAGAATCTCAAGCGTCGGAATGTCGAGGTCGTTGGTGGGCTCGTCCAGCAAAAGAACATCGGCAGGCTGCAGCATGAGTTGCGCGATCAGCACCCGCGCCCGCTCTCCGCCAGAGAGCCGATCCACCGGCTGGTTCAGCTGTTCTCCCTTGAACAGAAATTTCGCTGCCCAGGAGGCGACGTGAACCACGCGATCCTGATAGATGACCGAGTCTCCCTCCGGAGCGAGGGCCCGCCGCAAGGTCACATTCGGATCGAGCTCGCGCCGTTGGTCAAAGTACACGATGCGCAGCTTCTCCGCTCGGCGAATCTCTCCCTCGGTCGCCGCAATTTCTCCACGTAACAAGCGCAGCAAGGTTGTCTTGCCGCTGCCGTTCGGGCCCACTAACCCAACCCTGAGCCCGGCGGAAATAATGAAGTTCAGGTTCTGGAACAGCCGACATCCTCCGATTTCATATGAAACGCCCCGCAGTTCGACCAGCCGCTTCGTCTTGCGGTCGGAGGCGGAAAAATCGATTTGAGCAAAGCTGCTGCGGGTGCGAATGTTCAGGTCTGCGAGTTCTTCCATCAACTCGCCGGCCTTATCGATCCGCGCCTTCGATTTTCGAGTGCGAGCTTTGGCCCCGCGGCGTAGCCATTCGATCTCCGAGTGAACCAGATTCTCCAGGGCCTCCTGCCGCTTCGACTGTGCATGCAGAAACTCTTCTTTCTTCTCTAGGAATGTGCTGTAGCGTCCCTTCACCCGCAGCAAGCCGTCCGGATACACGCGGCTCAGTTCCGCCATCTCGGAGGCAACATTCTCCAGAAAGTAGCGATCGTGACTGATGATGACACACGCAAAGGCGCCTTGCTCCAGGACCTCTTCCAGCCACTCGATTCCGGCCAGATCAAGATGGTTCGTGGGCTCATCGAGTAACAAGATGTCGGGCCCCTGCACCAGCGCCTCGACGATCGCCAGCCGTTTCTGCCAACCGCCGGAAAGCGCGGACGCTTCGGCGTCCAAGTCGACGAAACCCGAGCGGCCCAGCGTCTCGGCGAAGCGCGTACCCCGCTCCGATTGAGGTACTGCCGATTTTTTCAACGCCGCATCAACTACCGACCTCACGGTGTCGCCGGCCCGGAAGGCTGACTCCTGCTCCACGTAGCTCAGGTGAATTCGCTTGCGGACGGCGATCTCTCCATCATCCGTGTCTTCGGTGCCTGCAAGGATCCTCAGCAGCGTGGATTTCCCCGAGCCGTTCGGGCCGATCAATCCAACACGATCTCCCTCAGAAACGGTGAAGGAAACGTTCTGAAAAAGCGGGTCGGCTCCAAAGGCTTTGGAAATGCTGCGGACATTAATCAGCGGTGGCAAAGGTGTGCGATCTCCTGCGGCATGGGTGAAGGTCTCCTCTGAGATTATCAGGAAGGTCCACGTCGAAGCGGAATCGGCAGGCTTGCGGGACTGAGCGGCCAGGTGGTGGTGGAGTTTTTTTGGGCCGCCTCCCTAAAATCCTCATTGCAAAGAACTTCGAGTAGTGTGACCGGAGTCTGCGGAACGTGGCTAGGGGCTAGGTTCCACGAATTTGAGCGCAGAACTGGGCACGACCACTGGCGGGCTAACGCTGCTGTGACCTGTAGCTCGTTGACACAGCCGAGGTTCACCAGCGGGTGGGCTGGGTTTTTTCGAACGCAAGTAACGCAGGACGCTGACACCATCCAGCTGCCGCAGGTTCAGGTCAACGATGACGACGTCATACTCGACCTCGGTTGCTGCGCTTCGAGCCTGTTCGCCATCCGGCATAACATCCACGAGTAATGCTCGCCTTCGAGACCCTGGCGAACGAATCGCGCCAACGCTTCATCATCTTCTGCAATAAGAATTCGCATAAAGTGAACCGTCCTTAATCCAAAATCCAACAGGCCAGTCTAGTTAGAAACCGCTCAACTTGCAGCCAAAACCAAGCCCACACGAAGGGTCGTAGGAGCAAGAATGGCGCTCGATTTCAAACCGGGAGATTTGTCGTGAGATCGTGCTCAGGAAGTTTCATTCCGCTACGAACCTCCGCGGCCAATTCCCTCGATCCGCTCGACCAGCGATAATTCCGAAGGGACTTTTCCCGCCGGAGTCATGCTGTGCGCTTCTGGAGCAAGGCGACCCTGAAGTCCTTGCTGGTCCCCGGCGGGATTCTGCTTCCATGTGTCGTGGTGCTCGCATATTCCGGCTGGCTGACGCTGGCTCTACCATCCCTCAGTTTTCTGTACTATTGCGCGTTGTCGGAGGGATGTTGCTGGCCTGGCGATTTCATTCCAGCCGCATCTTCTTCGCTTTGGTTGTGCTGTTTCTGGCCCAGGAAGCGATTGCGGCCTTCGGAGGGGGGCATGTCTCCCCCGGAACGGCCGGGTGGACGGCGGTGCGAGCCGCAGCCGTACTGGTGCCTCTGGATTTTGTTCTGATCGCCTTGATGCATGAGCGCGGCTTTACCATTTCTGCCATCGCACCCGTTGGATTGTTTCTATTCGTGCAATCCGTGATTGTGGCCGTGCTGTGTCGCGCGGCTGAGGATTTGCCGCAGGCTGCTGTTCGGGCGCATCACATTGCTACCGGGGTCTCGTTGCCGGGTTACGCGCTCGTTGTGTTTGTTGCTGCCGGCGTATTCCTGCTGGCGAGATTTCTAATCACGCGTAAGCCGGTCGACAGCGCCTTGCTGTGGTCGCTCGCCGCTTTTTCCTGTGCTTGCACTTTACCGGCGTCGTTCGCCTATCGACCGTGTACTCGGCGACCGCGGCGTGCATTCTCGCCGCTTCGATCATCGAGAACTCGTATCTTCTTGCCTATCACGATGAGCTCACGACGCTGCCATCGCGCCGCGCCTTCAACGATGCTCTTCTGCGGCTGCAGTATCCGTACTCGATCGCGGTCGTCGATATCGATCACTTCAAGCGATTCAACGACACCTATGGTCACGACACTGGGGACCAGGTCCTCCGGCTGGTCGCGGCCGGCTTGTCGCGCGTAACCGGCGGAGGCCAGGCATACCGCTGCGGCGGGGAAGAGTTCAACATTCTCTTCCCGGGAAAAACGACTTCCGAAGTTGTGGATCATCTCGAGCAGTTGCGTGCAGCGATCGAGTCTTCGGAGTTCCGCTGCGGGGCGGCGATCGGCGCCAGGCGCCGCGGGGGCCGGACCGACGGAACGAACGGGCTCGCGGCCGCGCGCGCAAAGGCCATGCGATTCGGGAACTGGCGCAGGAAAAATCTCCGGCAGCTGCTTTCGGTGACCGTCAGCATCGGCGTCGCCACCTCCGAGGTAGAGGGGGCCGATCCCGATCTTGTCCTGCAGGCGGCCGACAAGGCGCTCTATCGCGCCAAAGAGAACGGACGCAACCGAGTGGAGATCGCGTCTGTCGCCCCGCCGTAAGACGCGGGTCAAAGCCGCTGGAATTGCCTGAACGGCCTCAATCCGGTGTCGTGAATCGCAGAATTCAACAGGAAAGATTGATGCGGCGGAATATTCCTGCGGATACGTGCGGCCCGGACCGTCAACCGTAGGACGGGAAGTATGACGGCCCGGTTCCGAACGTTTCGCAAGCACCGCAGGCCGTGCGGTCAGCCGGCGGTTGTAGGTGGGATCGGGCGCTTCCGGCCGGTGCCCCCGCAGGCGGGACATTGCAAGCGGATAAACGCGACGCCTTCGGACTTACCGTTCAAGTCCACGGGCTTCGCAACATATCCACTACCGCCGCAATTCGGGCAGTCGTCCGGAGCCACTCCTCTCCCCCCTCAGTGTTGAGGGCATTGTCCACGACGCGAGCGCGCAAATTTTCTGCAGAATGTTTTGCGTTACGAATCACGAACAAGATCTCGCGGTTCGGGAACTTTCAACCCTCCCAATTGCTCCCCAGAAGATCCAAAAGAGCGCGAAGGGACAGCCGACACTCGCTGGGTCCAATGAGGGGTGCAATTAAAAGTGCGAGTCAGATTTTGGCGAGCCAGGCTGCAAGGGGGTAATCTTGCAGGATCTCCCCAGTGTTTTGGGCTGAAGATTTCCCTCTGAAGGACATAAATAGACATGGGTCAATCCACCTCAAGGAGCATCCATGGCTGAACGTTTTTCTGACATCGAGAAACCTCTCATCAACCAACCCAGCCTGGAGGAAAGACTGAAGGAATACCCAGAGCTGAAAACCAAGATCGAGAGCATGCTGGCCATTATCGAGAACGCGGGCGGGGATGTGGAGAAAGCGGCCGAAGCTGAGAGGCGGATTATCGAGGAATTGCGGCAGATGGGGAACGAAGTTTTACAGAGTTGGGCCCGCCGTCAGCAACAGAAAAAGGAAGAGGAGTACAACACCAAGCCGGGCGTGAATCGGAAGGAAAAAAAAGCTCTACTGGTACACGCGACTGGGGAAAATCGAAATAGCAGAACAGATCTTCAGTCAAGGTCGGGGGAGGGCGCAGATTCGACCCTTTTCCGAATCTGCGCAAGTGAAGTGCCGTGGGTATTCCGAAGCCCTGCAGCGAGCCCTGACCGATTTTGGGGCCGATGATGCCTTTGCCGCAGCAGCGGCCAAGCTGAAGGAACATTATGGGATTGAGGTTGCAGTGAGCGCCATCCGTGGGTTTACCGAGGAACATGGAGCGGCGATGCTGTGTCAAGAGAAGCAGAAGAGCGATTGGTGCGATCATGCGGCGGGGGTGCCCGTGCTCATTGCCGAAATGGACGGCAGCATGTTGCCGGTGGTGGAAGTGGCCGAACTGGTGGCGGGAGCAGCGCGCGTGGATCGGAGAAAGACCCGGCAAGTGAGCTGGAAGGAAGCCCGCTTGGCGCTGGCTCATGAACCGGGTTCGGTGACTCCCATTTTCGGGGCGACCCTGGGAAGCGTGGAGCAAGCCGGAGAGCGCCTGGCGGTCTGTGCCCTAGAGGCGGGAGCGGGAAGCCAGACCAGAATCCATGGGGTGGGAGATGGGGCGGTCTGGATTACCGAGCAAATGGAGGCGCAGTTTGGGACCCAAGCGCGGTATTTGGTCGATTTCTGTCACCTGTGCGACTACCTGTCGGCGGCCGGAGAGGTAATTGCCGGTAACGACAAAGCGGCATGGCTGGAGGAGAAGAAGGACTGGCTGAAAGACAATCGCTGGAAAGATGTTCTCGCAGCTCTGCGGCCGTGCTTAGAACCGGCCCACCTCCCCGACCCCGAAGCTCCGGTTCGTGCCTGCTTTCGATACATCTCCAACCACTCGAATTTTCTGGATTACAAAGGCGCCCTAGCGGCGGGATTGCCTATCGGTTCGGGCGAGATTGAGAGTGGTCACCGCTATGTGTTTCAGAACCGGCTCAAGATCGCAGGGGGCTGGTGGAAGACAGAAAACCTACAAAAGATGATCGCTCTGCGGGTATTGCGAGCGAACGGAGGTTGGGCAGATTACTGGACCAACGTGCATCAGGCAGCGGCATAACTGACTCGCACTTCTAATTACACCCTCCAATGATTCTAGACCGTGTACTTATACCGACCGTGGTAAACTGGAATTCCGCACGCCGGAGAGGTGGCAGAGTGGCCGAATGCGGCGGTTTGCTAAACCGTTGTACGGGCTAACACCTGTACCGAGGGTTCGAATCCCTCCCTCTCCGCCATTACCTTAGTTATCTGGCACTTGCAAGCTGGTGATACCTACACTTGATACGGTTTTCAAGGAAGGGGTCACCGGATGCACCGCGAAGTCAATCTCACCAAAAGAGTCCAAACGCCGCAAGGGCATGCGGTATTGCCCTGTTGTGCTGTCTGCCAATGGCCGCGTCAAGCCTGACGCCGTGCTGGTCAACGGCAAGCCCGAGCGCCACCCCGAAGGGGCCTACTACATCGAATGGCACGACAACGGCAGGCGCAGACGCCTGTCGGTGGGCAAGGACGCAGCCGACGCCAGTTCCATGCGCCTGCGGAAAGAAACCGAGCTTAACAACGGCGATGCCACGTGCCGGAGATAGCCGCGAACGGCCATAGGTCGGTCGCAGGATCGGTCGCCGACTACCTCGAAGAGACGGAACTCACGAAGAAGCCGAAGACGCTGGCCGCCTATACGACAGCCTTGAACTACTTCAGTGAGTCCTGCCCCAAGCTCTATCTCGAAGACATTGAGCGGATGGACCTGCTGAAGTTCTGCGCCTTCCTGCGTGACAAGAAGAAACAGGCACCCCGCAGCGTCTACAACAAGTTCGAGAACGTAATGTCGTTTTTGAAGGCGAATGGGATTCGCGGACTGGTGGGAAAGAACGACTGGCCGCGCTACACGGAAGAAGAGCCCGAGATGTACGAGCAGGAAGAACTCGACAAGCTCTTCAAAGCCTGCGACGCCGAAGAGCGGCTCTGGTACGAGTTCTTCCTGATGACCGGGATGCGGGAACAGGAAGTGATGTACACGTACTGGTCGGACGTGAACTTCGCAGCCGCGACGGTTCGGGTGAGTCACAAGCCTGACCGGGGATGGACACCGAAGGCGTACAAAGAACGCGAGATTCCGATCCCTGCGAAGCTGGTGAAGAGTCTGAAGGCGTGGAAGGCGAAGGCGGACAAGACGTGCAGCCTTGTTTTCCCCACGGCGGGATGTAACCCGAAGCTCGACTTCCTCGACTGCCTGAAGGCCGTTGCAGAGCGTGCGAAGCTCGATGAAGACAACTTCTGGCTGCACAAGTTCCGTGCCACGTTCGCTACGCGGTGTCTTTGGGCAGGCGTCGATCTGCGCACGGTGCAGCAGTGGCTGGGTCACTCGGACATGGAATCGACGATGCGGTATTTGAAGCCGTCACGCAGCCAGCAGGTGCGGGAGAAGGTGAATGAGATTTTCGGCTGAAGGCGTATTTGGTGGCCGTCTTAGATTGGTTGTCCGGCATCAGTTGCGCGATGCCGACTTATTTAGTACCAGTCCGCATTCCCAATCTGGATTACTTCAGGTTAGCCGACAATCCGGGAGGTATCTCCTAACCTCCACCAACTGCAATGATTCTTAGTCGACAAGCTCGGGGTCGGCGCCGCCTTTCGTTGACTCGCGAATGCCCCGTCCGTAAGATGAAGCGACCCGAAGGCCACGCACCTTCGAATGATCGGCCAAACCATCTCGCACTACCGCATCGTTGAAAAACTCGGCGGCGGCGGGATGGGTGTGGTTTATAAGGCCGAAGACATCGGACTTCATCGCTTCGTCGCCCTGAAGTTTCTGCCCGACGATCTAGCCCGCGATCCGCAAGCCCTGGCGCGCTTTCGGCGCGAGGCCCGCGCGGCTTCGGCCCTGAACCATCCGAATATCTGCACCATTTACGACATTGATGGCAGCAGGAGCCAGGCGTTTATCGCCATGGAATTTCTGGAGGGCATAACGCTCAAGCATCTTGTGGTTGGACGAGCCCTTGAGCTTGATCGTCTGCTCTTCCTCGCAACCGAGATCACCGATGCTCTGGATGCTGCCCACGCCGCGGGTATTATTCACCGTGACATTAAGCCGGCAAACATCTTTGTCACGCACGCGTGGGCACGCTAAGATTCTTGATTTTGGTCTTGCGAAGGTTGCCGATCATTTAAGCATCGGGGCCGGTGGTTTCGGTCCAGCCAACACTCGACGACCCTCAATTGACCAGCCCGGGTACAGCGCTCGGGACAGTGGCATACATGTCGCCTGAGCAGGCTCTGGGCGAACCCTTGATGGACGAACAGATCTGTTTTCGCTCGGCCTGGTGCTTTTCGAAATGGCGACCGGAAAACAGGTCTTCTCGGGGAGCACTTCTGCGGCGATCTTCGACTCTATTCTGGTCCGCAGTCCACCGCCAGCGGGACGGCTAAATCCTTTAGTTCCCGCTGAACTGGATCACATTATAGGCAAGCTACTGGAGAAAGAGCCGGACCTCCGCTACCAGACCGCGGCTGACCTGCGGGCTGATCTAAAACGCCTGCATCGGGACACCAGTTCAGGGCACACAGCCACGCACAGTCTGGTGGTGTCCGCTGCGGTGGACAAGAAGAGAATTCCCGGTTGGATATGGGTCTCGATTGCCTTTTTTTTGCTCGGTCTGGGTGCCGTTGTAGGTTTGCTCTATTTCTCTGCTTCCGCAAAATATTCTGGCCCACCCCTGCGCGTCGTTCCCTTCACCAGTTCCGCGGGCGACAAGGATTTTCCTGCAATGTCGCCGGATGGCAATGAAGTCGCATTCTCCTGGCAGGGGGAAGAGAGCACAGACCCCATTATCTATAACATTTACGTGCAGCTTGTGGGCGCAGGCTCGCCGCTTCGACTTACCAGTGCACGCGCTTCGGATCTCTCCCCTGCATGGTCTCCAGATGGCCGTTTCATTGCCTTCGAGCGTGAGGCGGGACAGTCGCATGCTTACTTCATAGTGCCAGCGGCCCGGAGCGTGCCTTCGGGATCTCATTTCGCAGAGGTCGCTCTCTTATGCGAACACCAAGTACTGGCAACTGCCGACCGGATCGGTGATCACATTAGGCGAGTACGAGCCCCCTGCGGGAGTTGCGGTGAAACCCGACGCCATCGTCTACTTGCACGGCGGGCCGGGAGTGCGACAGGCACCCTTCGATCAGGACATCTACGGCAGCTTCGCCGCCAACGGATTCCGCGTCTTTCTCTATGACCAAGCAGGGAGCGGCCTTTCCGGCTTTCTGCCACATTTGCGGAATTACACGGTCGCCCGAATCCGTAGCCGATCTGGAAGAGATCAGGGCAAAATGATGAGAAGATGATTCTTATCGGGCATTCCTGGGGCTCGACTTTGGCCGCGAGTTATATGGCAAAGTTTCCAACGCACGTTGCCAAAGTGGTATTTCACTCGCCTGGCCAGATCTGGCGGATGGAGCAAGAGGATTACGATTTTGCGCGCACCGCCGGTGGCACGCTGGGACTCCCAGCTCCCCGCCTTCTGGCCGCGCTGTTGCTGCGAGAACGCAATCCGGAGGCCGCTGAAAAGTTGGTGCCCCAGTTGGAATCGGAGATCCTGGTGGTACCCTCGTTCCGGCAAACCTTGGGTACTGTCGTCTGTGCGGGTGATTACAACAAGCTGTCAAAGGAAGTGATCGGTGCTGTCGACGGGCACGAAAATCCCGGAATCAATCCCTTCGTTCTGCAGGAACTGATCTCGGACACGGAGAGCGCGGAAGGTGATCCCCACGCGGCTCTCCACGACAACCATACCCCTGCAATTCTGTTGTATCCGGAGTGCAATTACTTATTGTGGAAAGGCGCGGTCGACTATCGAAAAACATTGCCCAATCTGAAGATTTATTACATACCGAGGGCGGGACACTACATCCAGTTTGAGCAACCGGAGTTGCTCAAGCGCGTAATCCGAACTTTTCTTCTGGATGAACCCGATGCGATTCCACCCTACACCAGCGAAGCTTATCGGAGAAGCAATCGGCCGTAGTTACTTTTTGGAATCCAGAGTCAAGACGATTCTCGGTTAATGCTTTGCAGGCCTGCGGGCCAATGACAAGGGAAGAGTGCTAATTACTGACGCGCACCCGGTCAGCGAGAAAACGGCTGACGGATAATTTAACGGTTGTGCCGCTTCCGAAGCGTGAACGACACCACGCTCCCATTTGACCCTTCCATTGAACCGATGAGTGCCAATTATCCCAACTGATGCTGACGGCAGAAAATTGCCTCAAGGTAGGGATGGTGAGACCTACCGTTGACTCTGCCTCGCCGTATCCCTAACATTGCAGCCTGAGTCCAAGCACCCCGCATGATCGGCAAAACCATCTCGCACTACCGCATCGTCGAGAAGCTGGGCGGCGGTGGCATGGGCGTGGTCTACAAGGCCGAGGACACACGCTCCATCGCTTTGTCGCTCTCAAGTTCCTGCCCGAAGACGTCGCCAGAGACCCGCAGGCGCTGGACCGCTTCCAGCGCGAAGCGCAGGCGGCCTCGGCGCTGAATCATCCCAACATCTGCACGATCTACGACATTGGCGAGCAGGATGGCACGCACTTCATCGCCATGGAGTTTCTGGAGGGCATGACGCTGACACATCGCATCGCCGGGCGTCCGCTGGAGACCGATCGATCCTGTCGCTGGCCATCGAGATTGCCGACGCGCTCGACGCAGCCCACGCCAAAGGCATCGTTCACCGCGACATCAAACCCGCCAACATCTTCGTCACGACGCGCGGTCACGCCAAAATTCTGGACTTCGGTCTGGCCAAGGTCATGACATCAGTGTCAGCAGTCCGATGAGGCTACGCGAGCCGAAACTTCGGAAGCGCATCTGACCAGTCCCGGTTCTACGCTGGGGCACCATCGCTTATATGTCACCAGAGCAAGTCCGAGCCAAGGAATTGGACGCACGAACCGACCTGTTTTCCTTCGGCGTGGTGCTTTACGAGATGGCGACGGGCACCTCGCCCTTTCGTGGAGAAACTCGGGCTCATATTCAACGCCATTTTGGAACGGCAGCCAATTCCAGTGGTGCGAATGAATCCCGAAATATCGCTCGAGCTTGAGCGCATCATCAATAAGCTGCTCGAGAAAGACCGCGACACCCGCTACCAGATCGCCGCCGAGTTGCGCGGAGATTTAAGGCGTTTGCAGCGGGATAGCAGCGCTAGTCAGAAGGGAAGCGCCGAATCCAGCTCATCATCTTCAACTAAAGCGTCGGCCTTTGCTCCAGGACGCGATTCCTCCAGCGCCGTCATCGCGCAGGCCGCTCGTCAGAACAAACTAGGCATCGGTATCGCAACTGCGGTTGTCCTGCTCTTGCTCGCGGCCGCGGGCATCGGCATTCGCTGGTTCTTACACGCAGCCATCCACTGCCTTTTGCTTCTTCCACCGTCACCAGGATCCCCGGTACATCAGGTGCAGTCGCCGTTGGCCTCTCGCCCGATGCCAAGTATGTTGCCACCATTCGCCGCGATGAAGTTGGGCATGAGAGTTTATGGCTGCGTCATCTCGCCACCAACAGCAATACTCAGATAGCGGCCGCAGCGAAGGGTGAGGAATTTTCTTGTGTCGTGTTCTCGCCCAATGGCGACTATATCTACTTTTGTCACACGGCCTTGGAGACAAATGCGACTCTGTACAACCTCTATCGCGTGCCCGTTCTTGGAGGCACACCCAGCCGGGTGGTGCGCAACCTCGACGACGAGCCCACATTTTCTCCCGATGGTCTGCACATGGCCTTTTTTCGCACCGGCAATCCTGATGTTGG
>CAVQCF010000005.1:237500-379617 GCA_963710885.1 uncultured Acidobacteriaceae bacterium | reverse complement strand
TGCGTCAAACCGGCCAATGGCTCAAGTCGGTCGTACAAGGCTACTTCCACTACTATGCGGTACCGGGAAACATCGACAGTCTCAGCGTATTCCGGGATCGGTTAACTGGGCATTGGTGGCAGACACTTCGCCGCCGAAGTCAGAAACGCCGGCTCTCCTGGACACGTATGCTCGCTCTGGCTGACCGATGGCTCCCTCGACCGCGCGTGCTCCATCCTTATCCCGCACATCGCTTCGCCGCCAGCTCATCCACGATAAGAACCGGATGCGCTAATAAGCGCCCGTCCGGGTCCGTGCGGGGGGTACCGCGCACAGCGGTATCCCTACCGCGATCTCAGAATCCCCATTCATCATTCGCCCCACCTCAAAGCCCCCCAAATCCACGCCCCAGCGCGTCACATAATCCACCGCCTCAAATTCACGTCTACGCGTCACATCATCTACGCCAAATTCACGTCCGTGTGTCACAAATCCACGCCCCATCGCAACGCCAAATCAACGTCAGCGTGTCATTTTGTCGACGATATCTCCACATGTTTATCATCTAGTTAATACAGTTATGTCATTTCAATTTCTCTATCTCCTAACCCGTCAAACGCGCGCCGGGGTAGTGTACAGCGACGTCAAAAGTGCTACACGTTACTAAGTAGTAATAGTGCGGCGTGGAGCGAAACCGGGTGCGGGGGCGCGCCGGGGGAGCGGGTGGTGGGTCGGGGCAATTTCTCAATGAGCGAAATGGCCTGGTTTCGCCAGTTGACTGGACCTCGGGGTACACTGCCCTTGGTGACCACGTTCCGAATCATTGATTTCGAGTCTCTTGTGAGGGATTTCCTTGCTGGTAAGAAGCAATGGAATGACGTTCACAACTTCGTTATCGAGTCGGAATGGAGAGGCGAGACAGACTTCCCTCCCGGCAGCGATGGTGCGGTGAAAGACCTATATCTTGCGTTTCTTGCTGATGCGGAAGACGACGCGCAGTTCCTACTTTCGAAGTCCGAGATTCAAGACCTGTTGGACAGGTCGCAGAGCAGCCGCGAACAGTAGAATTTCGGTTGGCGGGTTCTGAGTGTAACGGCCTGATAGTGTCAACTGTGGAAGAAATCGCACTCTTCCGGTTCTCATTGCTCCTATCAGTTTTGACAGTTCCCAATACGTCCACTGGCCTCCAAACTACGAACGTTCCTTCCTTTAAGTTGCGTGTAACCCGTCCAAGAACCTTCTTGGGCGGGTTTCCGTCGGACTCATCAAAAAACAGATTCGGCCCATCAATGAGCTTGTAAAAAGTGACAGTAGGCAAGAACTCACGCCGGTGCTGCACTCGTAGTGAACCGTTAGGGCTTTTCTTAGTGAAACCCAATCTCAACCTTAAATTGACTGAAAAGGAGTAGAGCATGGCTACAAAGCAACCGAATATTTTGATCCTTTGGGGCGACGATGTCGGGATCTGGAACATCAGTGCTTTCAGCGATGGCCAGATGGGCTATCGCACGCCGAACATCGATCGCGTCCGGAACGAAGGCGTTAAGTTCACCGACTACTACGGCCAGCAAAGCTGCACGGCTGGACGCGCAGCTTTCATCACTGGGCAGAACCCGCTCCGCACGGGCTTGACCAAAGTCGGATTGCCCGGCGCTCCGGTCGGACTTCAATCGGAAGACCCGACTATCGCCGACCTGCTGAAGTCGGTCGGCTACGCCACCGGTCAGTTCGGCAAAAACCATCTCGGCGATCGCAATGAATACTTGCCGACCGTACATGGATTTGACGAGTTCTTCGGTAACCTCTATCACCTGAACGCGGAAGAAGAGCCGGAACTGCCCGACTATCCCAAGGACCCGGCATTCAGAGAGCACTTCGGCCCACGCGGCGTGCTCCATTGCATTGCAACGGACAAGGATGATCCTACGGTTGATCCCCGCTTCGGCAGAGTAGGCAAGCAGACTATCAAGGACAGCGGCCCGCTCACCAAAAAGCGGATGGAAACCGTTGATGAGGAAATCACAGCGAACGCTATCACTTGGATGGAAAAGCAGGTCAAGGCCAACAAGCCTTTCTTCCTCTGGTACAACGCGACCGCGATGCACGTAAGGACTCACCTTGCCGCCAAGAACCGGGGCAAGAGTGGGCAGGACGATTACAGCGACCGGATGGTGACCCACGACGAGCAAATCGGCGAAATGCTGGATAAGGTCGATCAACTGGGTATTGCCGATAACACCATCGTCATGTATTCCACCGACAACGGGCCGGAGAACGACACTTGGCCCGACGGCGCCAATACACCGTTTCGCAGCCAGAAGGACACAAACTGGGAAGGCGCGTGGCGCGTTCCGTGTTTCATGCGCTGGCCGGGCAAGATCAAGGCGAACTCAACTCTGAACGGCATCGTCTGCCACCAGGACATGCTACCAACTTTGCTGGCCGCAGCAGGCGAACCGAACATAAACCAGAAGCTCCTCGATGGCTACAAGGCCGGAGACAAGACGTTCAATGTGCACATCGACGGCGTCAACCAGTTACCCTATCTGACCGGCGAGGTGAAAGAGAGCCCCAGAACGAACTTCTTCTACGTCAGCGATGACGGCGGGATTATGGCCGTTCGGGCGGGCGACTACAAACTAATATTCCAAGAGCAACTTGCAGAGAAGCTGCGGGTCTGGCAGCAGCCTTTCGTACAACTTCGTCTGCCAGACATAGTCCACCTGAGGCGCGACCCGTTCGAGCGGGCCCTCGATAACTCGAACACCTACTTTGACTGGATGTTCGATCACATTCCTCAGCTCTACCTGGTGCAAGCCATCGTGGCGGCGCAAATCGACAACTACGTCAAGTACCCGCCGCGCCAGAAGGCTGCGTCATTCAACCTTGACACTGTACTGGCGCAATTAGGGCCGGCGATCAAGGCATATCAGGAAAAGAAAACGGAAGCTGCTGCGGGCAAACCGGCCGCAAGCCACGGCGTTTTGGTCAGCAAGTGATCTAAGCGCTTTTCGAAAGGGAGATCGAAAAAGATCTCCCTCTTTTTTTGTTTTACTAACTGTTGCAAAATCGCGATTTCACTCATCTACCGGGAGTAAAAATAGTTTTCCTTTGGCTCACTTGTGTAATTGGTTTCGTCAGTTGGGCCGCATAGGTCCAAGTTCCGCTCCGGATCGCAGTTAGGGATTTCCCTAGTTGCCCAAACATCGAGTCAACCCTAGGGTGGTCTTCGTCTGGTGGATTTGGAGTGAATTGAGTGACACGCCCGGGGATCAAGAACCGGAACAGGAGACTGACATGGCCACAATAGCGCCCGCAACACCCTCAACATTTTCGAAGCAGGATTGGACGAAACCACAGGCGATGGCGATTCCCAAGGGGGGATTCTTCAAGGACAAGGTTGAGCAAGGCAGATACGGTCCGATCTTTCCCCAGACTCCAGCGTGCTACGGCTTCAGCGTCATTGCGAAGGTCATCCCTGGAAGGGAAGAGCACATATACAACCATGCCAAGGTCATAGAGAAAGCAATCGCAGACGATCCCACCACCCTCGCCATACTGAAAGCGCATTATCTCAGATGGGTGATCTTCACCATCAAGGGTGAGAACTACCTGATGTACCAGGCCATCTTCGATACCGATTTCGATAAATACTGCGAGGATGCCTCTTACCTCTTCGGGAAGACGGGCATCAAGTCGGCCTTTGAGGCCCTCGAAGGGTGGCCTGCGGACTACGCAACCAATCCTGCGTCCATAGTCAAGTTTTTCCGCGAACACCAGTGTCCGAGCTTCCTCGAATACAGCGAGCATCCCTATGTGACTTGTGAAGAAATCAAAAAGGCACTGAAGCTCAAGGCCGCCTTCAGCGATGCGCTCGACTTAATGCAATAGCTGGATTATTGGTCATTGTTTACCGGGTTGAGAGATCTCAAGCCGCGACTGCGAGACCTGCCATAGACTGGGCATAGATGATCTCGGGAACAATGATCTGAGGCGGTGGATCCGGCGAAGACTCGCGAGGCGTTTTCGGGGTTGGCGGTACGAGGTCGAGAATCTTTTGCTTCTCGCTGCAACACAGTAATTCCACCACGACATCGAACGGATTTTTGCCCTGCTGTTTGGCGGTTTGCAGAATGCTGGTGAGCACGGCTTGGGCGCGGGCTCCATTCTGGGTGCGGTTTCCGCCCCAGTTCTTACGCGCGCCGATTAGAGCTCGGATGGCTCGCTCGGCCACATTGTTGGTCGCATCCAGGCCGGGACAATAAAGATAGGTAAAGATGTAAGGCCGCTCGTGTTGCAGATGTTTGGCCAGCCTGCGGTTGGCCGAATCTCGATAGGGACGCGCCAACAGACGATCCAGCTTGGCTTCCAGCCGCCCCGTAGCAGTCCATAATCCGTGCAGCGAGATCTCCTGGTTCTTATAGCGATCGCGTAAGGCCAAGCCTTCCTCGAGCAGGGCATGCACCCGCCGCGGGAAGCAGGCGGCTCCGGGAGAGGCTACCTGGGCCATGTCTTGGCACCGACGAAGCAGATGCTGGGTGCAGCTTTGATGGCTGGCTTGGAGAAACTTGTAGTACACCGCCCAGCCATCGTGGGTTAACCAACCGTTATAATCGGCACCCAACAGTGCAGCGGCCTGTTCGAAGCTGCGCCCCGGCAAGATGTCGCAGAAGGTCACCTGCTCGCTGACCACCACCCACAGCCAGCGCAGTTGTGCCTCCACATTCCAGCCCGTCTCATCGATGGCGTTTACCATGCTGCGGCGGGCGGCGCCCCGCAGAGCATGCCAGGTCGCTTGGCCGCGCTGAGCGACCCGATCCACGGCGCGGCACATGGTACTGCGGTTCACCCCTAAGCCAAAGCCGTCCTGCAGGACCGCCGCCACATCGGCATGAGGCATGCCCAAAGCCTTGTTCATCTTGACCCCCAGCGCTAAGGCTTCCGGCCCCAGTTGCACGGCCGCGGCGCCTAAGGCGTCGGAGGTCTGCCGCGGGTCGCGTCCCTGGACTCGTTGGTGGCATACCGTGCAGCGGCCGATGGCAATGTCGAAGCGCCGCCAGATCGTCTGGCGCATGATCTCGTGCTGAAACTGCGAAACGATTTTTTCCACCTCCAGCGCGCCCCCACAGCAACACTGCCGCGGGAGCGGAACGGCGATCACTTCATCGACCTGCTCAGGAATGGGTTTGTGATGACGCTGGCCATAAGCGGTGCCGGATTTGCGCCCCGGCGGTTTTGGGTTCGGTTTCCGTCTACCGCGGGAGAACGGTGCCGCCTGCCGCTTACTGGCCCGCTGCGCTTCCTCCAGTTGCCGCTTCAGCTTCTCGTTCTCTTGGCGCAACCGTTCCCGCTCTTGCTCCAGTTGCTCTCGCTGCTGCCGTAACTGCTCGTTTTCTTTCCGTAGCTGCTCATTCTCACGACGAGTTCCCCGTCCCTGTTCCTGAATCGAAGCGAGCTTGCGTTTCAGTTCTTCGATTACGACAACCGGATTGAACGACTTAGGCCACGCCATCGCCTGCTCTCGCAGGTAACATGCGCAAACTGGCGGTAATTTGTCCAGCTTAATTGCAACTCGAGTATCTCGATTGCCAACTTTCGGCTACAGGCCCGCGTCATAAGCAGCATTTACATGGGTTTCGACGCGGTAAACAATGACGATTATTGGTTACTCGAGACCAAGCCCTTTGCTCGATTTTGCCTGTTCGGCGCTAAAACCCAAACCGCAATCACTAACGGTTAGATGAATCGCCTCCGGTGTTCCCTTCAATTGCACACCGAACGTCCGCACCCCGCTGTGCTTTACCGCATTGTGCAGGGCATCCTGGAGTACGCGGAAGAGACACAGCTGCGTCTGCGGCGGTACGAAGCAGGGGAAACCGTCGCTCTTGAAGTCAATCTCCACTCTGTTCTGCTGGCCGAACTCTCGGCAGAAACCTCTCATTGCCTCAGCGATTCCGAAATATTCGAGGCTTGGAGAGTGCAGCTCGTGTGCCAAAGACTTGACGCCGTTGAGTATCTCTGAGCTTTGCTTAAGAAGGACATCAATCGGACTGGGCTCGTCAGCCGTGTTGAGAGAATCGGGGCGGAGTTGTTCGAGATCAAACAACAAGAGAGCCAGTCGTTGACCAATGCCCTCGTGAAGCTCCTGCGCGATTCGCTGACGCTCATGTTCTTCTGCTTCAATCACCCTATAGCTCACGCTGGACCGCGCCTCTTCCGCCTGACGGCGCACTGTGGACATCAGACGAGCGACGATGAACGAAGTGCTCAAGAAAGCAATGATCGCCACAACATCGAGCGGGTCGTCAACCCGAAAAGAGAAGGCAGGGGGAGCAATGTGGGCTAAGCACAAAGCCGCGATGATGGAGGTCAAGACCGATGAAAAAAAGCTCCCCATGCGGGCAACGAGCACGACGACAGTCATCAAGAGAAGGGCGGTCGCGGCGAGATTGAAATGCAGTCGGTAGCAGACAACGGTAACTGCAATCAAAGCGACGCTTGCTAATAAGGATTCCACCGCAGAGCGCCAGAACTTGGGCATTATGGTTATGCTGCAGGGTCCACCAAGTTTGTGGTGGAAGGTTTCATTGTCGGCCAAAACGATGAGCAGTACAACACTTTAGCGAGGTAGCCGTCGGAAACGGGTCATTACGCTCCACCGTTTGCGTGTCAGGGCTTTGCTCCGACCTCGGTTAAACGTCTTAATGGCTTCTTTATGAGCTTCAGGGTATCCTCCACCTGAGCACTCCCGTCCTGCAAGGCCTGGCCTCTGTCTTTAGGTTCCTCGCGGGTTCGTGGAGCTGACGTGATTCCAAATGAATTTCTCGTGAGGACATCCCCTGAATCGTCCACGCGTTCTTCTCGCAGACGACAATGAGCCTTTCGTGGAACGGGTAGCCGAGCATCTGGCTTCATCGTTCGATGTGGTGGGCATTGCACATGACGGGCAGGAGTTGATTTTGGAGGCACTTCGTCTAACTCCGGACGTGATCGTCGCCGACATCACCATGCCTAACCTCACGGGGATCGAGGCACTACAACAACTTCGAAAAGCGGGACAACCTGCGAGGGTCGTTTTTCTTACGATTCACAGCGGAGACGCATTCGTTCAGGCTTGCCTTGAAGAGGGTGCACTGGGTTATGTGGTTAAGACTCGCACAAGAGCCGATCTGATTACCGCCATTCACTCAGCCATGGCAGGGAAGCTATTTGTCTCGCCCTCTCTTTCAGTCAACTCTTGAGAACAGGTCAAGCGCTCAGAATCCCTGTTCCGGGCATTTTGAGTGATATGGGGATTTTGCAACAGTTACCCCGCCGAGTGGTCGAGTTCCTGCACCCTGCACCGCACGCCATCGGAGGGTGGACTTTGCCTCATCCACTCTAGCCCGCGCGTTGGTTGGCAAACTTGAATGGCAACCGGGCGTCAATTCTGGTTCCTTCCATGAGCAGCGAGTGAATCTCCAGTTGGCCTCCGAGAAGCCGCAAACGTTCCTCCATGCTCCGAATCCCGATACCACGTTCTGCTGAGGGCCTGCTTGGGTCAAAGCCCTTTCCGAGATCAGAAACTAACAGTTGAAGCCTATCGCCTGCCCATTCCAGCCGCACCACAGCCCTGTCCGCACCACTGTGCTTCTTAACGTTCCGAAGTGCTTCCTGCGCGATACGGAAAATACAGAGAGCCGCATCTCCAGGAATACCGTGCGGAACATTCTCGCTCGCAAAGTCGACCTGTATGCCCTGTTGGTCCGAGAACTCCACACAGAAAGCTTTCAGGCCCGCGACTAGCCCTAGACTCTCCAGAGTAGAAGAATGCAGGCGGTGTGATAAGGCGTGCAGATCTGAAGCGAGGTCGCCGACGCGATCAAGGAGTTCATGAACCTTCTGGCTGGCTTCGGCTGAAGAGTCCCCGACGTTTTCAGCCAACTGTTCCAGGTTCACGCCGAGCAGCGCTACCCGTTGGCTGTAGTCGTCATGAATCTCACGGGCGATTCTCTTGCGCTCTTCGTCTTGTGCCTCGATCAAGTGACCGCTCAAACTCTCGAGGGCATCTTCTACCATCTTTCTTTCGGTGATATCGATGCAAGAACCTATGTACCCGGCGAAGGAACCGTCGGGGTTGAACCTGGGCACCCCGGTGCCTAATACCCACCGGTATTCGCCATCATTGCGTCGGAGTCGATACTGCGCCTCGAAATGCGCGAGCCGATCAAACGCCCCCCTGTATGTGTCCATCCAGCTCTTTAGGTCTTCAGGGTGCACTCCTTGTGCCCAACCGTTGCCAAGCTGGGATTGCAGAGGCTGCCCGGTGAATTCCAGCCAAGGCTGATTAAAGTAAGTGCACAGCTTGTCGGGATCGGACATCCAGATCAGGACTGGGGCACTATTGGCGACCAAGCGGAAGCGCTCCTCGCTCTCGTGCCCCGCAGCTTCCGCCTTTCTTCGTCTCGCTCGCTGCCATACCAGCCCACCAATCAGCAATCCCTCCAATATGATCAGAGAAATACCGCCAATGACGTACCCCTTGTAAGAGTCCCAACCCGTGGGCTGCCGATTGAGGACGATGCTGCCGGGGGGAAGGTTTTTTTCTTCGATCCCCCAGCGCTTGAGTGCCCCCCAGTCGAACATGTAGTCGTGGTTGCTCGTGACGACGGGGATATCGTGGGGCTTCTCGCCGTTGAGAACCCGCACAGCAATCTCTGCGGCTATGCGAGCGTCGTCGGCCCAGTTCACCAGATCGCCACCCACTGTTCCTCCCCTAAGATCGACATCGTCCATTACAAAGACAGGAGCATTCGCTGCACTGGCCACCATCGGTATCGATTGAGCTGAATCGATAAAGAGGTCTCCCGCCGGATCTTGCGAGATTGAAGTGTGATAAACAATAGTATCGTTGGGTAGATGCTTAAGCCTCTCAAGCAGTGCGGGCATGGTCAAGTCGAAGAGATACGTGAAGTCAAGCTTCGATTCGTAGTTGTGGAAACTCTGCTTAGCGATGGCTTCCCATCCTTCGTCAAACTTACCCACTCCACCGACGACTACCACATGCTTGGTCCTGGGCAGCAAGTGCAACGCCACATTCAGGGTTCCCTCGGGGTGTAACTGGGCGACAACACCAGTAAAGGGAATGCCGTGCCTTAGCTCGTCCGGAATTCCGCTCCAAATTGTGCAGAAGATAATTGGGGTACCCTGGAATTTGTCGTACAGCTTCGCGATGAACTTCAGGGACTCTGGCCCGGCGGCAATGATCACATCGGGCTTGCGGGTTGAGTATTTTTGAATAATCTCTTCTCTAAACCTGTCCTGCGAAACTCGGTCTGGGAATAGGATGAGATTCAGGGTCTCGTCATAGAGCTCGATCCGGTACGGAGACTTTTTTAGACCAGTGAAGATTGCCTGATCGATTTCAGCGAAACCGGGCGACGAGATAACGCCAATGTCGTTAATAATGAGCACGCGCCGGACTTCCTTTGTAGCTTCTCCGGAACTCGCCTGCGGCGGCAGAAAGGGTGCCACTACTACGACTACAATGCAGATCAACGGTGCAACTCGTCTACGCATTTGTCGGCCTCATTGGGTTAGGGCCCTATCGTTTTATTCGCAAAACTGTACCACAATGCGGTTATCCCCCAATAATCCTGAGCGTGTGACACTCAGGCTCGCCCCGTCTAAGAATAATCGATCACCTGATTTGCCTTTCGACTGCTCCCACTGTTCATGCTCCTTCAGCAAATTATCGAGGTCAACGCAGCTAAGGATTGTCCCGAACAGTCCGTTCATGTCCAGTCGGACCCCATTCTGCGTAGCACTGTAGAGGCTTTGCGTATATAGAGGGGAAGCCTCGACTCTGGTGGGAACACGCCCCAAAATCCACGTCCACGCGTCACATCATCCACGTCCCCACATCCAAACACCCCACAGTCGCATCACCCCGTCATGACCAAATCAACACCCCACTGAATCGTCCTCTGCTTCCGAGCAGCAGCGACTCCAGCAGAGGCACTTGCTACTAATCGACGCCCGATCCGGACACAATGAGTTGAGTTGCGATGAGTTGATCTGAGGCTAAGTAGAGCTGAACTGATCCATTCCAAGTCCAAACACGATTTTCACATGTTTACCATCTCGCCGTGTGTCTCTGGGACCGTCTCTTTCCCTTCTCCCGTCAAACGCGCGCCGGGGTTAGCTACTTCGGCATAAAAAGTGTCCCACCTGGGAACAGCTGTTCAAGATGCTGAACACGAGGGCAGCGTAGATCAACATCAACTGCAATTCGGCTCAGCTCAGATCACCATGTTGGAGCGTGACCCGGGGCGATGTGAGACATGGGGAGCAGAGGCGAACTCAATCCGCAGCAGTTTGCCGGATATCTTCTCAAGAAATGGCTTGTTCCGTTCAGCGTTCCACCTCTGCGTGCTTGTAACCGATATAACCTGATCGCCGTTGGGCAGCCTCATCTTCAAGATGATCGAGCCTGGCGATTTCGTCGTACTTGGCTGCTGTGATTTGCAGAGGTACAAGGAGCGGCATTTCTAATCCCCGAGACTAGTTTGCGGATTATTTATACGGTTCTGCACGAGAATCTGTAGAAATGTGCGATTGGCGCGGGTTTAGCAGTTTGTCCCAATTTGACAGCTGCAGTCGCCGTCGCTGTGGGAATGTGGAAACCCGCGTCCTTTGCGGGCTTCCAAGCTCCGAGGGCGGGCAGAACCGTTGTGGCAGAGACTCCATCATCCCGCCCTTGGAGCGTCATTTCCACAGCGAGGTCCCGTTTTATCGGCCATTCTGTCGAGAATGTGCTGTTCGGGCGACCGACGGAACGGACATAGTGCCTTTCGGAAAGCCGCGTAGAATGCACGATTTTACAGATTCTCGCGCAGAGCCATTTATACGGCATTGAGTGCTTGGACTGCAGTCAGAGATTTTGAGGGCGGCAAAGTCTCGGTGCTTTACCCTTTTCGCGTCTTTATGTCGAGTAAGTCGAGACACCGGAGGCGTCCCATCCGAGACTTCAGCGACGGATTGAATGCGCAGGAAACGGTCTTGGTACGTCTCAGCGAAGCCAGCAAGAGCTCGCAGTTTTGCTTTAGCGTCAGCTAAGTAGTCACCGTGAGGATCCACAATGGAGACCGCAAGAGTGCCTTCATCACGTTTGGATATGATCAGAAAATCGACCTGGAGTGATGACCAATCGTCAGATTCATCTGTGTACGGAATTCGAAGCGAGTTTGGCGTGGCCCGTTGCGGATCGCGATACCAGGCGACGAAAGATCGGCGAGCAATCTCGGTCTCTACAACCTTCGCTTCCCACTCGTTCAGCTTGGCTGGAAAGTTGCCAGCTGTGTCGGAGTAGATGTGCCCGACAAAGGACTGAAGAGGCTTGCCTTTGGTATCCTTTGTAGCTGTCTTTTCATTGGAGCGGAGCTCTACAGTTATCGCTTCCGGTGTTGTTGTTTGTTCCTGTACCTTGCGATAGGCATCGCGCACAGCACCGGTTGTGTTCTTGATTTCGACTGCGAACTTGTCCAATTGGTATCTTACGAATTTGTTCGCAGTAGCTTCAATCTCGGAGATGACGCCTGGGATAAGGAGAAGAGCTGCTACTTCGATTCGAACTTCCAGTTTATTGGCTACTGAGTCTGATTCACGGACTCGATGAGTATAGTAAGCCGTACCGACGCCTTCCTTGACACCTCTAATGATTCCGCGAGTATCCCGATCGATGTCCTTTGCGTGAGTTTCGAGTTCACGTGAATTATCGCCAACATCCTGGCCCGTAGTGGTCACAACGGATGTGTGTACCTTAACTGTCTTGATGTCATCAACATTCGTAGCAAGTTCATTGGCGTGTTCGGCAGCTAGGCCAGCTAAGCGTGCATTGAGAGTCCTTGTGAGCAAGGCATCCGCATCCTCCAGTAAGGCTTCGCCCTTTGCATCATCCGCCAGCAACTTGACCAGATTCTTCGCCCGACGGAGCGGATTTGCTAACTTGTCTGGTGTAGGTATGCTCGGTAAGGTTTCGATGAAATCGAAAACTTCAGTGCCAATCTCCCGATTGCGATCGAATACTTTCGGATCGCGGATAACCTCCGGGCCTACTTCGTTGTCACCGTTGTCCGTGCCCTTGCCCTCTAGTTCGTCTTTGATCGAGGACACCGCCTTCCTGTCGAATAAGGGTAGGTAGCACGTGACAGAATTTAGCGCGTCGTCTGTGGCGATCCTGTGGGCTAAGGGCTGTCGCACCATTCGCCCGATCACTTGGGCGATGTGAGTCGCATCTTTAGCGGGTCGCTCGGAATAAAGCACTTCAGCACGAGGACAATCCCAACCGGTAGAAATTGCCTCTTTTGCAAGCACCACTCTGACATCATTCTCGAACTGGATAGACTCGGGATAAACCCAGTTGATTGTCCTAGACCCCAGCACCACCGGTTCGTGCTCGCCGAATACATGCGACACAGCACTTGGACCAAGACCTGGCCACTCCGACTCGACGACTTGAACAATCTCAGCAATTTTGTCGGCATCTGCTTTGTCAGGGACCTGTATCACCAAGATTGGAAGTACCTTCGGTTCTTCTGCCGATTCGCAATACGCCGCCCATCGGGATTCAAACTCTCTTGTCGCCTTCACGGCGTCGCGCAGGAGCGTTGTTGAGAACGTTCCCTCCTCCTCGGGCTGGTCGAGACCAATTGTGTCCTTCACTAGACCTGAGGCACGCACCTTTTCAATATCAACGTTTACGTGGGGGTAGGATGTGCGTTCCTTCATCTCGCCGATTGCCCGTGTGAAACGGTCAATGGTGGCAGAAATACCCCAAACAATCGGCATCGGTGGGTTGGAACCTTTCTCCCCTTGGATCAAGAGTTGCACGATCGTGGTCCGGTCTGCACTGCGTTTCATCCCTCTGTGGGCCTCGTCCAAGATGAGATAGAGGTTTGTCTTCTCGGTGCGAATGGTATTAGAAAGTACCTCCCAGAACGAAACTTGACGCTGGTTAGTTCCACTCTGAACCAACCGGCTTGCCTTCGAGAGCTTCTGAGTGTTTAAGAAGTAGCATCGCTTGTGTGCGAGTCGTTCTTCAAGAAACCTATCATCGATTTCAATCAACGCATTTGGAACGAGTAGATCGGACGCATCGAGCATCTTGTTTCGCGTCTGGCGATTCAGTGACGGATCGTCGGTTATCCACAGAAACGTCGCGTATGGGTCGGCATCAGCTTCTAAATCGGAGGAGCCGTGCATCAGAGCCTCGATGACGGCTGCTGCAATGACTGTTTTGCCGGCCCCCGTGATAGCGGACAGAGCGAAAGAGGACGACATCTTGCTGTTCTTCCAAAGCTGGCGGCCCAGGTGAAGGCGCCCTAGTACGAGGATTGCGGCCTCTCGTTGATAATCCCGCAGTTCATAACGCATTAGAGTTAACCCCGATTGATAGCAAATGTAGTTATGTAATTTTCATAGAGGCGCGCAATATCCAATTTCCCAGACATTTCCGACGCGACTCCGGAGAAAGTCGTTTGTGAGTCCGTTACGATAAAGACCGTTGAAGCCGATTCAGGGCATTTTTCGACAAAGCTCCGCCATCGATCTGGATTGAACAGGACCCCATAGGAGTCAGTCCACGCGTAGGGCTTTCTTCGCCCACCCGCATCGAGTGATTCCTGGATGATCGAACCCCGGCCCCCCGCGCGCAACCATAACAAGGGTGCGATCCCACAAAACGCGGCGTCGAGCTCTATTACCTCGGCGTCCAGGTATGTGAGCTCAAAAACATTCGCATTCTCTTCAAAACCTTCGGGCATCGGGAACTCGTCGGTAAATTTGTAATCTCCTTTTATTGCCTCACCGTCGGGAGTGCGGCCAGTGAGTGCAGCGATAACGCGTGGCCGTGTTATGTACTCAAAAATCCCTAGTGCTTCCCATTCCGAGTCGCCGGGGAGCAGTCCTTTGCTGCGGAGCAAATCGGCCTCCGCGGCGGAAACCTCGTTGTTCGTCACGAGGATTGCCTGTCTACTTCCACCATCTTGCCGATTTAATCGTGCTAGCGCCTGAACGGTGGTACCTGATCCTCCGAAGAAGTCCAGGACGATCGCGTTGGGTTTGTCGTTTACAAAGAATCGAATGGTGTCTTCGACTGCATATAGTGACTTAGGAAAGGGAAACTTTCGACCTGGAAGCAGTGTGTCAGTCAGCAACCGAGAGCCATACTGAGTCGCATCATGCGAACTGATTCGCCACTGACTGCCGGGTACCGCTAGTACGGTCTCAGTGCCTACATCGTCGACGATTAACGACCCATCTCTATTCTTTCCCGAGACGCGGAACTCACCGCGTGTTATCTTGCGAAACTCTCCATCTTTCAAGATCGAGACGACGAATCCCTTGTCTTTCGAGCCAGTGATGCGAACGCGACCTTGCTGGTGCCGTGACCGAAGTGTTCTTGGGGTCCATTGCCATCGACCTTCTGACCCATCCTTTCTAATCGGAAGAACAGCTACGCAGCTTTTTAACCTTTTAGGTTTTGACTGGCCCTTTGCCAAAGCCTCGCCCACTTTCGCTATCGTTGGACCCGTGGGGTCTACATATATGGGATAGAAGCAACCGGGAGAATCCTTGCGAGCGGCACTCTCGCCCGACCGCCGGAGAAGGTCCCATCGGATGTTGCCGGTGTGAGTGCGTCCCTTAGCAGAAACCCACTCGCGACTTAATCGGACTCGTTGTGGTGCACATGAACCCAGTGACACAAAGAAGATGTATTCGTCACTTCGACCGAATGCAGCGCCTCGAGGTACGCTCGCCGGATTGATAAGCGTGCTTACCATCTGCACATTGCCTTCCGGAAACACTTGCTCCAGAAGTAGTCCCAGGCGCAAATATTCCTTTTCATCGATAGTTACAATCAGCACCGAATCTTCGGGATTGAGGAGTTCCTTCGCAAGACGCAGTCGACGCTCCACGAATGCTAGCCACTTGCTATGTCGGTAGTCGTCGTGTTCATCAACGTAATTGTTGTCGTACTTCCAGTCCCGTGCTCCCGAATTGTAAGGAGGGTCAATGTAAATGCAATCGATCTTACCGGCATGTGTGAATTGCAACGCTTCCAAAACGTGGTGATTTCAGATGTGTATTCGGATGTGCGTGGCCTCGTTAAACAAGGTCGACTCGCCAGATATTGCTCTTCGTGCGGCTTCGGTAGCAAGGGCGAGTTGCGCTTTGTCTTTTGGAATGGGAGCGTCCACGCCCATCTCTTGGAAAGCCGAGTCAATCTCTTCTGGGCGAATATCGCTGGCGACAGGATTTACCAGCCCTGCTAGTCTCCGCAAGAAACGGCCATCAAACCCGTGCTCTAGTGCGTCTGCGGAAATCGCTGGTAACTGCCAGTAGCTCAGATCGCCAAAATAGTACAGAACCGCAAGCTTGTTTGGGTCGAACTTGACCTGCTCCATAGGGCTGTACTTTACGCCGAAGAATGCACCAAATTCCAGCAACACGCACATGACTGACGAAACCAGGCCATTACACGTTTTGACTGCTGGTCAACTCCGATACCTCCAAGACGTGCAGGCTCGGTATGTGCGCAACGGTAAAGTAGCGGGCTTCGCCATTGACAACGTAGTGGCAGCACTGAGGCCCCTTGCGAGCCAACTCTTGCACCAAGCACAGATGCCCGGGTCCGCGAAAAGGCATATAGCGATACCGCCCGGCAGATGAGGGCGGTTGGTCCTCGAAATACCCCACGACCTGATGTCCAAAGAAAAACGGTTCTGCACGAGAATCTGTAGAAATGTGCGATTGGCGCGGGTTTAGCAGTTTGTCCCAATTTGACAGCTGCAGTCGCCGTCGCTGTGGGAATGTGGAAACCCGCGTCCTTTGCGGGCTTCCAAGCTCCGAGGGCGAGCAGAACCGTTGTGGCAGAGACTCCATCATCCCGCCCTTGGAGCGTCATTTCCACAGCGAGGTCCCGTTTTATCGGCCATTCTGTCGAGAATGTGCTGTTCGGGCGGCCGACGGAACGGACATAGTGTCTTTCGGAAAGCCGCGTAGAATGCACGATTTTACAGATTCTCGCGCAGAGCCAGAAAAACTGGATGCTTTCGAGACCTGATTGCATTTCGCTAGTGTATGTCAGTTTGGCGAAACCAGCCCATTTCGCTCATTGAGACTAACTAACAGTCGCGGTGATAGCACCCGCGAGAGAAAATGGCGACGTGGCCGTATGCCCCCAAGATCACAGGTTACCGGGCGTCGGGCCAAGGCCCGCCCGCGCGATGTTGACGATCTGCACGCGCTTCCGCAGCTTCAGTCTACTGTGTCCGGTTGGTCCAGGTAAGCTTCGGCGAATAGCTTTCGCGCGTTCTTCGATTTTCTCGGCTTCGGTAAGTCGGTTCATCCTCCGAAGCAGCACAGCATAATCTTCGAGAGGCTCTACTAGCCCTCGATGATCGGAACTAGACTCCTGTTCCCTCGCGGAGATCACCTTCTGATACAGCGGTTCAGCTTCTGGATAGTGTCGCTGGTCGCGGTAAACGTTCGCAAGTCCGAGCTGACTGTCCGTCACCCAGAAAGAATTCGTTTCCTCAGCTTTTTCGCGAATCGCCAAGGCTCGCTTGTAAAGTGCCACCGCCTCCGCATACTTGTCTTGCTCGGCCGAAAGCTCTCCCAAATTGTTGAGGTCTGTCGCCACAACCGCATGCTCTGGCCCCAGCGCTTTTTCATCAATCGCTAACGCCTGCTTGCAAAGTGACTCCGCCTTGGCGTACTTACCTCGTGCGTCGTAAACCACCGCCAAATTATTGAGGCCTTTCGCCAAGTCCGGGTGCTCTGGCCCCTGCGCTTTTTCCTCGATCGCCAAAGCGAGCTCGTAAAGCGGTTCCGCCTCGGCATACCTGTCCTGCTCAGCGTAGAGCTCTCCCAAATTGTTGAGGTCTCTGGCCACATCAGCGTGATCCGGCCCCAGTGCTTTTTGGTCGATTGCTAAAGCCCGCTCATAGAGTGGGTCCGCCTCGGCGTACCTTCCTTCGCTGACATAGAGCTCTCCCAAGTTCTCAAGGTTTCGCGCCACGGCCGGGTCTTCGGGGCCAAACGTCTGCTCGAGAATTGGTAAGGCCCGTTTAAAAAGCGACTCCGCTTCCGCGCCTCGACCTAGGTTCTGGAGAACCCAAGCCAAACCCTCTGCGATGTTGGCCACGACCGGGTGGTCTGGCCCCAGCGCTTTTTCGTCGATCGTCAATGCGCGCCTGTAAAGCGGCTCCGCCTCGGCGTATCTTCCCTGTTTGTCGTAGAGCACCGCCAGATTGTCGAGGCCTTTCGCCAAGTCTGGGTGCTCCGGCCCCCGCGCTTTTTCCTCGATCGCCAAAGCGCGCTTGTAAAGCGATTCGGCCTCGGCATATTTATGTTCGCCGACGTACAGCAATCCCAAGCTGTTGAGGTCTCTCGCCACATCCGGGTGCTCCAGCCCCAGAGTCTTTTCGTCGATTGCTAGAGCCCGCTTGCACAGAGGCTCTGCCTCGCCGTACTTGCCCTCACCGACATATAGCAATCCCAAGTTTTCAAGGTTTCTCGCCACTGCCTGGTGTTCAGGCCCCAACGCCTTTTCAAGAATCGGTAAGGCGCGTTCAAAAAGCGGTTCTGCCTCCGCAAATTTGCCCTGGTTGTAATAAAGCGTTCCCAGATTATTGAGGACTATCGCCACGTTTGGACCTTCCGGCCCCCGCGCTCTTTCTTCGATTGCCAAGGAGCGCTTGAAAAGCGACTCCGCTTCAGCGTATTTGCCTTGAGCAGCCAACGCCTGTGCCGAATTGTTCAAGCTTGCCGCGTCACTCGACGCATTCTTTTCTGCATCCTTTGCCCCCGCATCGGGGTGGTCCGTTTGGTAGACGTTCTGCTCGGTGTAGGACATTACAGCGCAATAGAGGACCACGCAAAGAAGCTGTCTCAAGGTTTCACCTGTCGTATGGAGGACACGAATATACCAACTGGCCGTGATTTTGGCACCGCAGAATGGTACATCGTGCGGGGGCCTCCAAAATCAAAATCGAGTCCGGTGCGGGGGAGGGAGCATTTTGCCGTCGCCTTATACCACCCCCCGTCAAACGCGCGCCGGGGCACTATGACCTGAGGGGAAAACGCTACACCCCCCTGGTAATGTCGAGTGATTGAGTAGGGAATGTGGGCAGGGGAGCTGGGGACCAGTCAAAATGAATCGCAGAGCATCCTTTCTTTTTTGGCGAGGAAAATCAGCGAATAATCCAGGCTAGGGGCTATCGGAGGAGTGCAGTTGCGAGCTTTTGGGCCTTACCGTCCGACTGTAGGAATGTTAGTCCATCAGCGCGTGAAAAACATAAGTCGTTGGAGCCCAATCGCGCGCTCGGCTCGTAATAACCGATCAAGTCTCCTGAGTCCTGGTCTAAAGCAATGAAACTCCGGTGCACCTCTCCCCTGGTAGAACCCTTGGTAGAGATCTTATTCACAGCGATTAAAGCCATGCCCGCCGAAAGATAAAGCCTGGTCGCAATGGCTTGCGGGTCCCGCTTATGGAACTTCAGCCTGCGAATCGTTTCTCCAGCTGCGGAAATTACGGTTATCTGATCTGGGCCCAGGAAATACAAATTTCCCGCATAGCTCGCGACCGCTCCATCGCTTGGAGCACCAAGATTCCCGAGATCGACGGTGGGCATCGCAATTGAAACTTCTCTGACGAGCGCTCCTGACTCTGTAAGAACCGCCGCGTAAGGCTTTCCGCGAAGACCGCTCGGACTTTTCTGAGCATGGTATCCCCACACAAAAAGGAATCCGTTATCGAACACGGCAAAGTCTGTGAGCTGCACGTCCTCGCGAACCTTCAGGGCGGCTGGAGCTTTCACCACCCCATTTTGATCAAAAGTGAAGACGTACCTATCCTCTGCATTGCTGGCAAGCAAAAACACTTCGCCATCGTTCGTAACCCAAAAACTATCGAAGCCCGCCGAGTCAGGATCAGCGAACTTGCCTGTTATTCGGAAAAATTTCCCAGAAGTCCCGTCGCTCGACAAGCGAAAGATCTGGCCCTGTCTGAAATCAGAGTCGACGGCGTGGAAGTACATATTGCCGTCGCGGTCACACTGACTCTCGCCAAAGTATGAAAATGGAGGGGCTTGGATTGGACGACTGCTCGAAACGTCGATCTCACGCGACGCGAAAATACTCCCCTGGGCCAGACAGAGCGGTATTGAAACCAAAACCGAAAGTACACGCTTCAGCATGGGGCCCGTATCCTTTAGCGGACGCTTCGATTCCTGGAATCGACCCAGTCCTCAAGCAATCCCTGTGTGCTGGCCGAGCAGGAAGTCGCGGCGGAACTTAGCGTAAGTCTATCATCCATGATAGCGGGTCGCACCGAACCCGTCTTATCGCTGCGTGCTCTACGTCAAAGGCGAACGCGATATGCAGCATTGAGGGGAAAACGCTACACCCCGGTGGGTCCCAATTTCTAATCGCCGTTCTCCGATTTCACAATCCAAGTCCAAACGACTACAACTGTGGAGGCAGCGACAATAAATTCCGCCCAAGTAAAGGAGACGTAATCGCCAAACACTCCGACCGCAGGCACGCCTGGCTCCATATTGTTGCGCAGGGCTGGCAAGCCAAAAATAAGAGACACCGACAATGAGAGCGGCAACAAAGTAGATTGTCCCTTAACTGCTGTCGCCCGCAGAACCATGGCGAGCAGGCTCAGCGCCAGGCACATCATAGTGAGCATCACGATGATTGTGACACCTATCACATTGTCGGCTCGTCTTATGTACAGATCGATTCCGGTGACTTCCTGGCTCTCGGCCCTCGAAATTTGTCCACTGAACTTGACTCCCGGGATGGACGCTGTCAGATCAATAGAAATGGGAACGTGATTTTGCTCCAACGCTGCGGGCCCGATCGCGAGATTGGGGATTGGGGTCGCGGTGAGTGCGTGTGATGAGGGCGTAGGAGACCGATCAGGTAGTCCGGACGCAGTTAGCAGGAACCCCAAGGTCGTCTGATGATGGTCAAAGGGGTATCGATTCGTATCTCCGTCCAAGGAGAATTCCGCCTCAAAAGGTCTCATAATTTCTCCGACGGGAAAATCGATCTCCTGAGGCCCCTGAGAAGCGTTGAGAAACAACTTCAAATTACGTGCCGGAGTCGCTCCATCCTTTGTAAGATTTCCGACTGGGCGAAGGCGTATCTGTGCTCTGAGTTCTGAACGATTCAGATTCGCTTCCATTACTCTGATACCCACACGGACACAGTCCCCGCCTTTTACCTCCCGAAGGTGCAAAGAGCGCCTTTCGCTTTCATGTAGATTGAAAATCAGGATCGCGACGTAAAGAAAACCAACTAGCGGCATGATCAAGATTCGAAATCTTGACCCTGGAATGCGCATATTCTACCCCGCGCGGGCTCAGACCGGCTATGGTGTTGGAATCCTATGAGGTTCACGGATTGTTTCCTACTGGCATAAGTGACAGGGGCGAGTCGTCCGGAAGAAATCGTCTGATTAAACAATGGTTGCCTGCGGTTTGCCCCTGATCTAGCCATTCCTTCCCCGGCGCAGATGGATTTCCGCGGACGACTGGCAATTCTGTCAGTTGTCGGGTTCGACAGCGCGCTGATATTTTCGGCACAAGCGGAATCCTCTTTTGATTGTGGGGGAAAACGATGAGCGGCAATGACAGAGCAGTCAAAAAGCATAATTCACAAACAAACAAATCAAAGGCCCAAACCGTCGCGCCGGGCAGGGCCACGTCCATGGACCGTACAGTGCTGCCGATCCCCGAGCCTCAGTATCCGCCGATCACCGAACTTGACGTGCACAATGCACAAGCCCCGCCAAGGTTCCAGGTGAAAGCGCCGAAGGGCGCGCCCAACGTTGTAGTCATCCTTCTCGACAACTTCGGCTTCGGTGACGGATCGACGTTCGGAGGACCGATCCAGATGCCGACGCTGGACCGAATGGCCGAGACCGGGCTGCGATACAACAATTTCAAAGTCCCTCCGTTGTGTTCGCCCAGCCGCGTGGCTTGCCTTACCGGCCGCAATAGCCATAGCGCAAACTTCGGCGTGATCTCGGAAATTGCCACCGCTTTCCCGGGGTACACCGCGATGCGTCCCGCCAGCGTTACCATGCTGCCCGAGATCTTGCGGCTCAACGGCTACAACACCGCCATGTTCGGCAAATGTCACGAGCTGGGGCCTTGGGAAGCCAGCGTTGTCGGACCGTTCGACCGCTGGCCCATGCATAGCGGGTTTGAGAGGTTCTACGGCTTTATGGCTGGAGAGGCTGACCTGTTTCATCCGGTCATTTACGACAACATGAACAGGGTGGATCTGCATCCCTGCCCCGATTACTACGCCAGCGCTGACATCACCGACAAGGCCGTCGAATGGGTACGATCCCAGCATTCGCTTGCTCCCGACAAGCCATTTTTCGTCTACTACTCCGCCATTGGCACTCATGGCCCGTTCCAGGTGCCCGAGACGTGGCGCGATCGGTATAAGGGCAAATTTGACCAAGGCTGGGACCAGGTTCGGAAGGAAACGCTCGCCCGCCAGATCAAGATGGGGGTCGTGCCCCCGGGCACGGAACTTGCGCCCAAGCCAGCCGGGATCCAGGAATGGGACCAGTTGACGGCCGATGAGAAAAAGGTCTTTGCCAGATACATGGAAATCTATGCCGCCTTTGGCGAGGTGACCGACTACGAAATCGGGCGGTTTCTGGACGCGATGGAAAACCTGGAGCTGATGGATAACACACTGGTCTTCTACATCACCGGCGACAATGGCTCGGTTTTCCAAGGCGGCCCCATCGGCGCATTCAATGAGCTATCCGTGTTCAATGGGTTGCCAGAGCCGCTCGACATAGCGCTGAAGAACCTGGACAAATTCGGCGGGCCCCAATCTCACATTTTGTATCCCAATGGCTGGGCCTTCGCCGGAGCCACGCCCTTTGCCTGGGGCCACCAGGTGGCCTCTTACGGGGGCGTCTGCCAACCCATCGTTGTCCATTGGCCGAAGGACATCCAGGAAAAGGGCGGCCTACGTACGCAGTGGTACCACATGATTGACATTGTCCCAACTGTATTGGAGGCAGTTGGCGTGCCCCAGCCAGACGTCGTCTATGGAGTCAAGCAGAAACCCATCGAAGGCGTAAGCATGCTCGATACTTTTAATAACGCCCAGGCAAAATCGCGACACACCATACAATACTTCGAGATGGCAGGCAACCGGGGCATCTACCAGGACGGCTGGTTCGCTACGACGGTGCACCGCCCGCCGTGGGAGGCTAAGGCGCGGGCTACATTTGAAAACGACAAGTGGGAGCTTTACGACGTAGAGAAAGATTTCAGTTGCGCGCATGACCTTGCCGAGAAATATCCCGACAAGCTTGAAAAGCTGAAGGGCGTTTTCCTGGAGGAGGCCGTCAAGTACAACGTGCTTCCGCTCGACGACCGCGCCTGGGAGCGCTTTAACGCCGCCTTGGCGGGCCGTCCGGATCTGATGGAAGGTCGCACCGAGATGACGGTCTATGAAGGAATGAAAGGAATACCCGAGAATGGTTTCATCAACGTCAAGAACCGCTCCTTTGTGGTTGCGGCCGACATCGAAATCCCTGAGGCGGGCGCTGAAGGGGTGGTTATCGCCCAAGGCGGGGAAATGGGCGGGTGGAGCCTTTATGTCAAGGACGGCGCACCCAGGTTTGCCTACAACTTTCTCGGTCGCGAAACCTACAAGACCGTTGGCCCCTCTCCCCTCCCGGCCGGGAAGGTGATACTCCGCTTCGAGTTTGCATACGATGGTGGTAGGCCCGGCGCCGGAGGCAACGGTTCGATCTTCGTTAATGGAGAAAAGGTCGCCACGGGGCGGATCGAGCAGACTCATCCGAATGCTTTTGGCGCGGAAACAACGGACGTCGGCGAAAACCTCTATACCGCCGTCAGCGACGACTATAAGGTTGGCGATAACAAGTTTACCGGCAAGATTAACAAGGTAACCATCCAGGTCGGCAAATCCAACCTCAGCGAGGAGGCACAGAATGCTATCCAAGAAATGCGTTTCAAGAGAGCGCTGGCCGCCTAATCGTGCCCTTCAGGAAAAGGAGAACTCGATCTCGGACTAGAACCCGAGCGGCGTAACCCCCTTGTGCATCAACTGGCGATAAGTCTCTATTGCGCCTCATTGACCGCACTCGTATTGTTCAAGCACCCTCAAACAACCCATAAATTTGATCGCGCGCACGGGGTCTTTCCTACGGATCTTCTCCAAGGTGTGCTGGTTGACTCCCCTCCGCATGAACTCCCGCTTCGGAACCTTGCCGATTCGCGCTAGTTGTTCATCGGTCGCAACGGCCTTTCCTTTCCGCTTGTATTCAACCGCTTTGAAGTCCAGCAGACTCAAGTCCTCGCCCTCTTCCCAATGCTTGTCGGACTCTTTGCCGATATAGATTGGCGGCCAGTTTGCGACGATGCGTGCCCGTTGCAACAAGCCGCGCGTGTCGAACTCGCACGGTTTTCCGTCTGGCCCGAGGCTCTTCGCTTCTGGGTGGTTCTGGTACGAGTCCAGGAGCATGAAGAAATTCTTGACTAACTAACGCTCTGCGACCGTCGTATTCGTTCGTGAGTTGGTAAACGGGAGACCTGGAATCGTGGATGTTGATGCATTTCGAGTGCATCCATTGATCGCGTTCGGTTGAGAACGGTGTTATCAACGTGAATTTGTTCGGATCAATGCCTGGCGGACACCCGAACCGGCAGATTTGCGGAAGCATCATGAAGTTGTTCGGTCGCGTGAGTGGTCCTTTGGCAAGGCTCTTCAACGCGTGATGTGGGGTGCTGAGCGTGAGCTTCATCATCACGGGCAGATCGAACCATGCGGGTTTCTTGCGCTTCAATCCGAGAACGCCACGCATGATCCAGTCCCACGCTTCGAATATCCATTGCGGAGTTTCATGCTTCCAATCTTTGGGCGAATCCTTTGGCGGGTAGAAGTAGCCAAGTCCATGCGCCTTGGGCTCTACGATCTCGATATCATTCTTGGTCTTGGTGTACAGCGCGTAACGCTTCGCTGCGATGCTGTATCCGTACAATTGTCGCCGCTCTTTATTGGAGTCCCAATTCAATTTGTGAACCTTCAAGATTGAGCCTGGAACGAGCTTACGGTTGTACGGATTCAGACTTTCGAATCTCTGAACAACTTTCTCAACTTCATTCCGCGAGAGCGCCGTGATCGGTTTAGCTCCGTCCGGCATGCTGATCTTTTGCCTGCGCTCGGTTGAGACGATTGCTGCACTGTCCGTGTCACAAAACAGGTATGTTCCACCGGCGTTACTGATGCACTTTTCAAGCATCGCCAGGAGCAGGCGACCACCGGACGTGATGAGAGAACCGATGTGCGGTGCGAACCACTTTCCTGGTTCTTCCACCACGTCTGAAGTTGTCTCAAAAGACTCTTCGCCAGAGAACACTTTCAACTTGGCCGCGTCAGCTTCGTTCGGGTTCAGTTCAACGAACAGGCCGTACGATCCGCTGTTGGCAAGGATCTTCAGCCAATAATGGAGCGCCTTGTTCGATTCGTGCGCCGCTCGCTGTTCGATGACATGCCTAAAGAAGCTGTTTTTGTTTGCATCCACTTTGACCAGGCCGCGCAATGATGTTGAAGTTAATCCCTGCTGTTTGCCGCGCGGCTTCACGCGAATTGCTTTTTCGATATGCGGTACTTTCCCGGTCAAGAGAATCGATGCAATGACGTCTGGCCCTGCATACCAAATTGGTTCCTTGCTAGTGAGGTAATTGATTCCGATGTTCTGAGTTGTGCCGTTGTAGACGGTGCGCACAGGAAGGATGTCGTTATCCGGACGAACCAGGGCTGTGGAAGGACGATCCCGAATGGAAGCTCCAACTGCGCTGAGTGTGCCGTTGAGGGAGCGACGGAACGGCTGGCTAGTGCCGCCAAACTAGGTCGCGTGGCCGCGCAGAGACCTGAGGCTCGCGCCAAACATGCGGCTTCCCGTAAGCGGAACGCACAAGCACAATCGGCATGGGACGAATCCAGCCAACCAGCGTGGCTTGCCCCCGAGTTGTTCTCGCGGAAAATCCAGCCGCTGCTCGCCCGTGTGTCAACCTCAGTTATCCGATCACGGATTAGAGTTTCTCGCTGGTATGCAAGTCGGATTCGACAGGGCTACCGGCCACATCCGAGACATTGGGAGGCGCTGGCGAAACTGGTTGGTGTCTCACCAACGCCTCCCACGCCGTAGGCTGCTAATGCACCTGCGCAGCAGGGTGCGGCTGGACAGGAATGACCCTCGGAGGCGGTGGTGTAACCACCATATGCTTCCCCGATCGCAGACTGGCGAGACTGGCCTGCATGTTTTTTGGACCCTGCGGCAGATGCACGTCCTGAAGCCGGACGTTCTCGAAACCGCGGCGGCGGGCGACGATCCGATAATCGAAGGCGACGTTCGCATTCCCGTGTCCCAGCTCTCGCACCTCAAAGCCAGTAGGAGTTTTGTGGGCGATATACAGACCGCGGCAATCGCCGTTGGCGGTCAGAAAGACGTGGTAACCCGCTGCGGTGTCAACCGTCTGGAGAAATCCCGGTTCAAGCGAAACTTCCGTCTTGCCACCTTGCAACTGCCCCGTGCCGAAATCTTCGAACCAGTTCTCCGGGCTCTCCACCGCGTAGAGCGCGACTTCTCGCCCGTCTTGTAGCTTCACCCTCGCCGACTTGCTCCCGGCCACCGTCAGATTGCCGCTGATATCTAGATTGCCGCTGGCGTCGACTGTGAAGACCTGGGTGCCGGGGTTGCCCGATATGCCTTGCAGGATCAACCCGGACCCGCTGCGGGCAACAAAATAGCCTGCTGTGCCCGCTGGGCTTTCTACAAATCCGGCCACTCCGATCGTGGAACCCGAAGGCGCGCTTGCAATTCCAAATACCCCGTTGCCACTTGTCCCACTGCTTTGGCCAAACACGCCGAACGCGTTCCCCGTAGTCGCAGTTGTTACTCCGATTACGCCGGCGCCGAAACCCGTAGTGGCAGTCTGGCCGTATATGCCGTACGCATCGCCAGTGGTTGCGGTGGCGCTTCCATTAACCCCAATGCCACTGGTGCTGGCACTCTGGCCGTACACACCATTAGTATTTCCCGCTGTGGCGTCGGCATAGCCGGCCACACCCGTGCCGTTGATGGTGGCGCTGTCTCCCCACACGCCTAGCGTCGCGCCCTGGCCACCGACTCCAACCCAGTTCGCGCTACTCCCGTACACGCCTGTACCATTGACACTCGCACTCTGACCGTACACGCCACTGGTGTAGCCCGATGTCGCTGTGGAGTTACCGCTCACTCCGCTTCCGCTTGTACTGGCGCTCTGACCGTACACGCCGCTGGCGTAGCTGATAGTTGCGGTCGCATTGCCAACCACCCCGTTTCCGGTCGGGCTGGCGCTCTGACCATACACGCCATTGGTGTTGCCTGAGGTCGCGTTTGAAATGCCCGATACGCCAGTTCCTCCGGTTGTGGCGTTCGCTACGCCTAGAACACCTGTCCCGTCTATGCCGTTAGCATAACCCGCTACACCCGGCCCCGTTTCCGTATTCGACTGCCCGGTCACCCCGGCTGCATTGCTGCCTTTACTGGCGTTGCTGGCGAGACCATATACAGCGGTGTTTGATTTTCCGGTGATCGTGCCCGCCACTGCTGCAAGCGCATTCGCGGTGGCCGATAATCCGAGCCCAGTACCCTTCTGGGTTACTTTCACAATCTGAGTAGCGTTGTCTCCGACAAACTGCCTTGGGCCATCAACTCTCCAAGGCAGGTTCGATTCGCTAGCGCCGTTAGAGTCCTGCGGAGTGCCAGGCGCGCTTGATGAAGCTGGCGCAGTCTTGTTGAGCAGCACAAAATCAGAGACGCTCCTCCCGGCAAGCGTTTCTGCCTCGTACGCTTTGAGCGCGTAGGGAACACTTACCAGCAGGACGCGGGCGTTCTCGGGTCGGCCCTGGATCTGAACTCCCAACCAATGGGCATCGCCAGAGGTGAACAACTCCAGGGGCACTTCTTCTGCGCTGGTCGAACCCAGCAGCACAGTGTAATGTCCCGCCTCAGTGGCCTGGACATTCTGCGTCTCCTGCCACAGCGGATTACCACCTTGCTGGTCTTTGTACAGGCTGAACGTGATGCCAACCACGCCGGTCATGGGGTTGTGTGTTTCATCCAGCGCGACACCCGAAAATCGAATGAGCCGCGGCACCTGAGTGGAAGCCGCACTTGAGTTTGGAGCTGCGGCGGTTTGGGCAACTGTTGTGCAAACCAGCGCGCACGCGAGAGTGACGATGACACATAGCGTACGTAGCTTCATGGAGGTGGACTCCTGGGAGGAAATCGAATCTTGGTACCGTAGGGCCGAATGTTTAGATAGGAAACCAGGACAGAAATGAAGGCCCGCGCATAATAGTATCTTTTTCGTCATTCGGTCCTCGTTACACAAATGTGGTCATGATCGGTCCCACTGTCGCTTGCCAGGCGCGCCGGTTACTGAGTCACGTGTGCTCGTGGAGCTGAACGCTGGCAACGATTACAACTGCCGCAATCGCCGCAGCCGCCGTGGTCGCTGCCACGATGATCAAGACTCCCTCGGCGTTGATGGCCCTAGCCGGCACGACCAGCCCACTGGTCAAAGCGATAATTACGGCTTGCGGCTACTGTTCGGTTCCCGAGAATGTGGCACTCATGCCCTGACACATGGGGGTGTTTGTGGTGCAGGATCCGGTCCCGGTCATCGTGCCGTTGGTAACTGTACCGCTGCCCGTGAACTCAACTACATTGCCATTCGCGTCGCCTAAGACAAAAAGCAGGTTGATTGTCGCATTGGCTGGAACCGGGTTGGAGGCTACGCCGATCAAAATTCCTTCACCCGTGTTCTTTGCGGAGCTGAGTAGTCCTTTCCCGGAGATGGAGCCTTGCCCGCTGTTATTGTTCGCGATAAAGCAAACTGGTCCATCCACTGTGAACGTGCCCACTGGGCTGGTGACGCTGCACGGACTTGAGACCAACGCTACTTGGTAAGTAGCGGATCCACCACCCTGCTGGGAACTAACGTTGCCGGTTACGGTCCACATCCCCTGCATGGAGGTCCCTGATGCGCCAGAATTCTTGCTAGAGCTACAACCAGCAGCGAAGACAATCAAAATCAAGATGAAGAGGCGTTTCATATCTCTCCTTTGTTCTGAAGTTCCGCTGAACGGGAGAGCGAGCAAGAATACGGGCATCCAGAGGGGCGAACGCACGAACCGCATCAAGTAAGCTTCATTGCTCATAGTCCCTCTCCGATGTCGAGTCACGTGTAACGCGCACGTGTTGCCCGAAGGCCCACAATTTCGATTGTCCTTTGCGGTCGGTGGCGGGCATCCCGCGTTACCCCAGTTCACACTCAGCCATTGCGCTCAGTTCTAAGCCGCCGTAGAATGTTGCTGCGAATGGCTTACCAAGCCGCATCCATGCCAGCTCAACGCGAACCGTAATTAAAGTGCGGTTTAGAAGTCCTTCCGAAAACGCGAAGAAATCTTGAAGAATTCCTTCCCCGGGCTATGAAGCAGAAAACAAGACATTTCTACAGCTTCGGCCCGTTTCGCCTCGACGCTAGCGAGTGTCTGCTGAATCTCGACGGCAAGCCCGTGCCGCTCGCGCCTAAGGCCTTCGAAGCGCTGCTTATGCTGGTCGAAAACGCTGGCCAGTTGGTGGACAAAGATGACCTCATGAGGCGGCTCTGGCCCGGTACCTTCGTAGAGGAGGGGAATGTCGCTAAGCACGTCTCCGTATTGAGAAAAATATTGAGCGAGGCGACAAACGGCCGGGAGTACATCGAAACGATCCCCAAGCGCGGCTATCGATTTGTCGTGGAGGTGAGGAAGATAGAGGCGTCAGAGGCTGGCTCCCAACCTCAAACCATTCCTGGCGCAAGCATGAGCGGCAAGAAAGTCTCCCACTACCGCGTGCTGCAGGTGCTGGGCGGTGGGGGCATGGGTGTCGTGTATACGGCGGAAGACCTGAAGCTAGGCCGCCGCGTAGCCTTGAAGTTCCTGCCGGAAGAGATAGCCAGCAACGCGAAGGTTCTAGAGCGCTTTGAGCGCGAGGCGCGAGCCGCTTCCGCGCTTGACCATCCCAACATCTGCACCATTCACGAATTTGGCGAGCACGAAGGCCGGCCCTTCATCGCCATGTCATTGTTAGAGGGGCAAAACCTGCGGGATCAGATAGCCGCGCGGGCGGCCCCGTTTGCGACCGACGAATTGTTGTACCTGGCGATTCAGATCGGGGACGGTCTGGCCGCAGCGCACGAAAAAGGGATCGTTCATCGTGACATCAAGCCGGCGAATATCTTCATCACGAATCGCAGCGAGGTCAAGATTCTGGACTTCGGTTTGGCGAAGCTTGCGTACGCAGGAGATCGCGAAACCCTCCCATACCAAGAAGCACCATCCCAGGAAGCGACGAGCGTACCAGCCAACGACCTTAGCCTCTCTTTGACCGGTGTGGCGATGGGCACGGCGCCATATATGTCGCCGGAGCAGGTTCGCGGTGACAAGCTAGATGCCCGCAGCGACCTGTTTTCGTTTGGCCTTGTGATCTATGAAATGGCGACGAGAAAGCGGACATTCAGCGGGGACACGGCAGCCGCGCTACAAGACGCCATTCTGAATCGCACGCCCGTCCCTGCGAAGGACTTGAATCCTGATCTTCCGCCGAAGCTAGAAAACATCATCAACAAGTGCCTGGAGAAAGATCGGAATCTGCGGTATCAGCAGGCTTCGGAAATTCGCACCGACCTGCAGCGACTGAAGCGGGACACGACTTCCGGAAAGATCGAGGTGGTGGCTGGTCCGGCACGCGCTCGCAAATTTAGCTGGCAGTGGGCGGTCGCGATCTTACTGGTGATCGTGATAGGAGTCGGGACGTTCGCCTGGCTCAGTTCTTCCCCGCCTCCACCCCGAGTGCTGGCCACCACGCAGCTTACTCGCGACGGCATCTCCAAATCCATCGTGGCGACCGATGGCTCCCGCCTATACAGCAACGAGCTAGGAGATACATTCCGGATCGTGCAGGTTTCCACCGGCGGAGGCGAGACCTCACCGATCGCAACTCCGTTTGACAATGCCTATGCCGAAGCCATATCGCCCGATCATACGCAGTTGTTGGTGGGTAACTCTCTGGACAGGGAATCTCCGCTGTGGAGTCTGCCTCTGCCTTCGGGAGCCCCTCGCCGTCTCGACGATATTGTCGCTCATAGTGCCGCATGGTCACCTGACGGCCGCCACCTCGTCTTTTGCAAGACCTCCAACATATACGAGGCGAATGCCGATGGAACCGATCCGCACAAGCTGCCCACGGCATCGGGCAGGTCTTTCTCGCCCCGCTTCTCTCCGGATGCAACCCGTATTCGCTTTGATCGGGCCGAGAACAACTCTTATGCGCTCTGGGAGATTCGAGCGGATGGCAGCGATCTTCATCCTGTACTACCGGGATGGCCTACTACGAACAGCGAATGCTGTGGCGTGCATGAATTTACACCCGGGGCGTGGACGCCGGACGGCCGTTACTATTTTTTCCTAGCCTCGACTCCCTCTGGACGGAATGTTTTGGCGGTGCGCGAACCGTCGGGGCTGTTTCATCGACATTCTTCCGCGCCTTTCCAACTGACCACCGGTCCGCTGTCATTCCAGAGCCTGGTGCCCAGTGCCGATGGCAAGAAACTGTTTGTAAGTGCGCGTCAGGGCCGCGCGGAACTCGTCCGCTATGACCCCAAGTTCAAGCAATTCGTGCCATTTCTTGCCGGGATTTCGGCGGGCGAAGTGGAGTTCTCGCGTGACGGCAAGTGGGTCACTTATGTTACCTATCCCGAGCACACACTTTGGCGCAGCCGCGTGGAGGGCAGCGATCGCTTGCAACTAACCTACCCGCCGGTTTTGGCCGGCCTGCCCCACTGGTCTCCCGACGGCGCCCGGATCGCCTATGTAGATATCCAGCCCGGGCGGCCTTACAAGATTTTCCTGATCTCTAGCCAGGGTGCTGCGCGCCAGGAGATGCTACCGGAAAACCACACCCAGGTGGACGCGACATGGTCCCCGGATGGCAAGAAAATCGCCTTCGGGCGGATTGTGGTCTCAGGTTCGTCCGAAGTATTGGCGATTTATATCATCGAACTCACCACTCATCAGGTCTCTACTGTCCCTGGTTCGGAGAATCTCTTTAGCCCACGCTGGTCGCCGGATGGTCAGCATCTGGCGGCGCTGGCCCCGGATTCTTCAAAGCTGCTGCTCTTCGACTCAAAACCCAAAAATGGTCCGACTGGATCACTGAGCCGGGCTTAATTGGTTATCTCAACTGGTCGCAAGATGGACGTTATCTTTACTATGACAGCGCCTACAGCAACCATCCGACGTTTCGCCGGGTCAAGATCGGCCAAACCCACTCGGAACTGCCGGTCGATTTAAAGGGACTGCTCAGGTATATAACCCCACCTGCCGTTGGCTGGAGCGGAATTGCCCCCGACGGCTCGGGACTCCTTACCCGCGATTTGAGTACCGACGAAATCTACGCTCTCGACTTGGAGTTGCCATAAGTTGCCGCAGCTAGCGGTTGACGTTAGAAGTGCTGTATCGGAAGCGTACGACACGACGCTTCCGGTTAGCCTCGACCTCGGGAGTTCGCTTTCGATACAGCCGTCCGCGGGTGCGGCGGACGCGGGGTGCCATGGGAATTCAATCGATTTCTTCCTGAAAAGCCTTGCCAGGGAATGCTGTATGCACATCCCAAAGCGAAGCCGGTCCGTCGTTTCCATGGAGCGAAAGGGTTCCGGGAAAGAGGTTCCTATTTGTTCGTTAACAGGAATACCAGGTTGAGAAATTGAGAAAAGGACCGGCTTAGCTGAAGATGAACTTTTGAATGCTCGTGCCGTCGACGCCCTGGCTACTGAGGGTGGTCGCGAATTTAACGCGTCATCAACGCAGGCCTATCTCGTTTCATTCCCATTGGGATCCTTCAAAGAGCGCGAGATCGATTACTGACCTTCATGACCGAGGAGACCCGCATCACCCGAGTCCCCGCGCGGTGTGAAGCACCTCGATCCGGTCGGACGCGAACACACGATACTCGCGTGCTAGAGGTCAGAAGATGCTTCTTGAAATGTGGCGGAATCTCATCCGCTGCCCGGTCTTTGGTCCCATTGCAGGGAGTCGGTTCGAGTAGGGACGATTAATCGTACAAATAAGCGGAAGCCTTTCGGACGAGGAGTGCGTCCGAGAATGTAAGCGGGCAGATCGCTGTATGGCGAAACGATCCAGCCACACGCACTCGCGAAACGGCGACGCGCGCTGGTCCACTGAAAAACAAGAAAACAAGGAAGAAAAAGAAACAAAAAAGACGGCAGCCCGTCCGGCACGACGACGTTCACACACAAGACCGAATTACAATCCGGCGACCAAATTGTAGGGAACAACAAAATCAAATTTGATCGCTCCCCCTACACTTCTTCCCAAGCGTGATGCAACGCATGTCGCACGCTCTACCACGCCCCCAAACGCCGATTTCCCCGCTCGCGTCGGCGCCCAAGCTCCTGTTTACTAGTTTGTTACTATGGAGTCCGGTTTCGAAACCTCAGGCAGAACAAGAGTAATCGCGTGTCGGCGGCATGACGAGCACTTCATCTTCTTGCTCATGCGCACGCTTTTCCTGTGCTTCCACTCCTATCCAAATCCCACTCGCGCGAGTGGGGGCCAAGTCAAGACTGGATGTCTGTTTGGTAGCTGGAGGCACGACGCCAAAAGAAAACAGGTCGGTGCGTGCATCCAGCTTCTCGCCGCGCACCTGCTCCGGCGACATGTAGGGCGCCGTGCCCATGGCGACGCCGGTCAAAGAGAGGCTGAGGTCGTTGGCTGCTGCGCTCGTGGCTTCCTGGGATTGTCCTTCTTGGCATGTTTCGCGATCTCCTGCGTACGCAAGCTTCGCCAAACCGAAGTCCAGAATCTTGACCTCGCTGCGATTCGTGATGAAGATATTCGCCGGCTTGATGTCACGATGAACGATCCCTTTTTCGTGCGCTGCGGCCAGACCGTCCCCGATCTGAATCGCCAGGTGCAACAATTCGTCGGTCGCAAACGGGGCCGCCCGCGCGGCTATCTCGTCCCGTAGGTTTTGCCCCTCCAACAATGACATGGCGATGAAGGGCTGGCCTTCGTGCTCACCAAATTCGTGAATGGTGCAGATGTTGGGATGGTCAAGCGTGGAAGCGGCTCGCGCCTCGCGCTCAAAGCGCTCCAGAACCTTCGCGTTGCTGGCTATCTCTTCCGGCAGGAACTTCAAGGCTACGCGGCGGCCCAGCTTCAGGTCTTCCGCCGTATACACGACGCCCATGCCCCCACCGCCCAGCACCTGCAGCACGCGGTAGTGGGAGACTTTCTTGCCGGTCATACTCGCGCCGGGAAGGGTTTGAGGTTGCGAGCCAGCCTCTGCCTCTTCTGTCTCCCTCACCTCCACCACAAATCGATAGCCGTGCTTGGGGATCGTTTCGATGTACTCCCGGCCGTTTGTCGCCTCGCTCAATATGTTTCTCAATAAGGAAACGTACTTAGCGACATTCGCCTCCTCCACGAAGGTACCGGGCCAGAGCCGCCTCATGAGGTCATCTTTGTCCACCAAATGGCCAGCATTTTCGACCAGTATAACCAGCGCTTCGAAGGCTTTAGGCGCGAGCGGCACGGGCTTGCCGTCGAGATTCAGTAGACACTCCCCAGTGTCGAGGCAAAACGGACCGAAGCTGTAGAAATGTCTTGTTTTCTGGTTCATAGCCCGGGGAAGGAATTCTTCAAGATTTCTTCGCGTTTTCGGAAGGACTTCTAAACCGCACTTTAATTACGGTCCGCGTTGAGCTGGCATGGATGCGGCTTGGTAAGCCATTCGCAGCAACATTCTACGGTGGCTTAGAACTGATCGCAATGGCTGAGTACGAACTGGGGTAACGCGGGATGCCCGCCACCGACCGAAAAAGACAATCGAAACTGGAGGCCGTCGGCAACACGTGCGCGTTACACGTGACTCGACATCGGAGAGGGACTATGAGCAAAGAAGCTTACTGGAGGCGGCTCGTGACTTCCGGTGCCCGCTTGATCCTCGTGTTGTTCCTGGGTCTACCCGCAACGTTCTGGACTCAGAAGCAGCAGGCCTCGTGGTCCGACTTGAATCGTCTCACGGCAGGCCAGGGAATTGAAGTGGTCGAATCCAGCATGAAGCACCACGGCGGAGAATTTATCGACGTGACCGATGAGGTCCTCATGTTCCAGGAAGGCGGGATCCGAATCGTCTCGAACTCCGGGGGGACACAACCTTCCTCGTTAACGAAACGGTCGTTTTCTGAGCGCCCCGCCAGCCCGACAACTTGGGGAAGGGCGTGATGATCTCGATCTTTTATCCAGCACCCCGCCGGACGGGGTCTCTGCGAGCGTCACGCTGTTTCAACAGAAGCGCCGAGAAGTGTGGTTCTCCAGAACCTTGATGTCGTGGGCATTCGGGGGAAGTCCCACGCGCCTTGCTTGGGGATGGGTTAGACCCCCTCTGATCCACTCCCGGCAAGGCTTTTTCAGCAAATGACCCCGAAGAGGAGCGGGTCTACTCCGCACATTTCTTAGCTCGGTTTGTGGCAATCCGATTCTCGGCTTCAAAACTGAATTCAGGAGAACTTCATGAAACGCAACCTGACACGGGACTCGCTTATCACAATTTCGATCGCGGCGATTTTCTCAGCCATCGCCGTCCCCGCCGTAGCCCAATCTTTCCCCGGTTTCGGCACTGTGATGACCTACAACGTGAACGAAGGAACCGATCTCCTGCAGGTGGTAGGCGCCCAAACTCCGACGCAATTCCTGCTCGGCGTGGGTCAGGTGCTTACCCAAGTCCAAGGCACCAATCCTCCGGAACGGATGCAGGCGGTGGCTCGACAAATCCTCGAGGTTCAGCCGGAACTAGTAAGCCTGCAGGAAGTAGACCAGTGGTCCACAGGGTCCTTTGATCCGATTGCCGGCACCTGCGGAACCACGACCCTGCAATATGACATGTTGCAGGAGCTTCTCAGTGCGTTGGCCGCGCAGGGAGGACACTACAAAGTTGCCGTGCAAGTCACGCAAAATGCATTCCCGCCAACCCCAGGACTGATTCCGCCCGCAACTTACTTTTGCGTTGCAGTAACCGACTACAACATTATCCTAGCTCGCACGGACCTGCCTTCCTGGATCTTCCATTGGAGTAACCCGCAATCCGGACAATTCGAGAACGAGCTTGTTTTGCCAACTCCGCTTGGGCCATTTCCGTATCCAAGGGCGTGGGCCTCCGTCGATGGGGAGTTTTTCGGACACACCTTCCACTACATCAACACCCACCTTGAGTCCTTCGACGCGAATATTCGCGAATTGCAGGGCGGTGAGCTGCGTGCCGGGCCGGCCAACACGCCTCTGCCGCTGATTATCGCGATGGATTCAAACGCGCAGGCCTTCCCACTCCCACAAGACCCGACGTATACCGATTTCATCTCTGCGGGCTACAACGACGTTTGGTCTGAGATATTTCCCAAGCGCGCAGGATTAACCTGCTGTCAGGCCGAATCGGACAACAATCCCGTATCGCAACTCTATCAGCGCATCGACCTGGTCTTGACCCACGGCAAGGTAACTCCGTGGGGAATTGAGTTGATCGGCACCAATCCCGCAAGCCGCCTGCCCGACGGTCTCTGGCCCTCCGATCACGCCGCCGTCGTCGCCGGTGTGTTTGTCGGGAGCGAGTAGGCAGACTGCGCGCGGTCAACATCCATAGCGTATTTGCTCTTACGAGAGGAGATTTATGAAACGGAACAGCCTGATCTTGATTACTTGTGTCTGCATGGTTGGCATGGCGAGTGCCCAGGACGTCACCCGCGGAAAAGCCTACACTGTGCCGCCGTTCACCACGAAGCTCTACGACAACTTCAACCACGAATTTCTCAGCCCCGCGCTATGGAATACATTTTGCTACGCCAGCAACGTTTCGCTGGAATGCGCGGTTGAGATACAAGACGGTCAACTCCGCCTGGCTCGTCGTGCTCCCGGAGAAAGAAACAGTAACGCTGGCTTCCAGGTTGGCGTCACGACTGCATCCTTTTCTAACCCTGCGTCGATCAAAAGTATCACCACCGACTTGGTCGTCCGAGATGTTCGGGAGTCGCCCTGCACCGCCAATCCGTCTTACGGTGGGAATGCGGGAATCGTGGCCACATTCTTCAACGCAGGTTCCGGCGATCCGAACGACGACGTGGGAGCCCAGTTGCTTCTGGGGCGTGCCTTTTCCGATCCGCCAGGACAGCTCACGGTATTGAGTCAGTTCTTCCAAAACGGTGTCTATACCTATTTTTTTCTCGGTAACGTTTCGCTCGGTACGCCCGTCACCCTGACGTTGACGTGGGACAAGCCCAATCACCAGTTCCTCACGAACTGGACCAACGACTTGACTCACGTCACGACCGCGGGAACGATGCCTTACAGCTTTTCCGACTCAACCCCTGCAGCGAATCCCACGAAAAACCTGCAGGCCGATACTCTGCCCTCGAACTGCACGGCGGCTCAAACATGGGTCTACGTGGAGTCAGTATTCGACAATGTCTACGTCGGCAGGTAGCGGTGTTGGAGACGCCGGGCCCCATTTCTCGCGTTCATGGCGAGAAGTGGGGTATTTTCGCAAGAAGTTACTTGAAGAAGTCGCTATCCAAAGAGTCTTTGCTCAAGCATTTGGGTGCACAAATCACAAACGGAAAACTCGTTTCTGTCGTGTCCGTAGACTTGGACAATTTCAAACAAGTTAATGACCAACATGGGCATACAGAAGGTGACAACTGCTTGGAGCAGCGCGAGCAATGTTGAGTTTACTCCGATGCACATCCTGCTTTGGCTAACCGTATCGGTTCTGGTGCTGGCGGCGGGCTATGCTGTGTTCGTCGCGGTCACGCTGGGACTGCACGAACGACTTCCGCTAGCATTCCGCGGAATCTCGATTGAGGCCATTCCAGACCGCGCCGCTCGCTACTACGGCAAGCGGATATTATTTACCTCAGATAAACCGTGCGCATGGGAAATTCCAATCTTCCGCGAGCGCTATCCAGATGCCAAGTCTTGGAGCGCTGAGCGAATCAAGCAGGCAGCCGGAATTCTCGCGACGATGCTGCGAGATCGCCTCGGAATGCAGAGTCGCGACCGGGTCGCCATTCTAAAGCAAAACCACATAGACATTCATATCTTCGCCGCCGGAGTAGTTCGGGCTGGCGGGATCGCTTGTCCGATTAATGGCAAGTTCCCCGCCGCGGATCTGCGCTTGTACCTTGAAAAGATCGGCGCCACGATACTTATTTCGGACACTTTGACAATCAGACGCGTGGGGCGAGAAAGCGGCGCTTTTAGTGGAATCAAGACAATTGTGCTGGCTGAGAAACGACCGACTGACAACAATCGGCCGGATATCGGAAACTTTCTCCAGACCGCGAATCCCCAAATCCACGTGCGATGGCTCGAAGAGCTTCTGGCGGATGTACACGAGGTGAGTGCCGCGGTTCCCAAAGCGAAAGACGATATCATCTATCTCGTACACTCATCCGGTACCACGGGATTTCCCAAAGCGGTCGTCCTGAAAAATTGCCGCCAGTCCCACGCCGTCCGCGGGTGGTTGTGTTACGTTCATATCTCGCGTCATCGCGACAAAGGCTACCTTGCCGTACCCAGCAACCATCAGGCTGTCCTTCTCACATTCAACGGTCTTCTGCTGTTGGGCGCCACAGTCCACTGGACCGGCGGGTACGATCATGACGATTTCGCGCCCGAAGCTACCATCAAGGAACTGGCCGATGGACGCTTTACCGGCTACTTTGGATTTCCGGTTACGTTCACACAGCTCAAGGAAGTCGAGTTGGAGAGCTACGACCTAAGCAGCATGCGTTTTTGGGTGAGTACGGCTGATGCAAGCCATGAAGTGATTCAACGGCGGTTCGTTGCGTTCGGTGGTGCATTTCGACGTGCAGGTTGGCCACGCGATGGATCAGTCTATATGGACGCTCAGGGTTCCAGCGAGGTCGGTACACCCTCCGTCCTTCGCTACATCACGCCGTTTACTAAAACATTCGGCCGTCGAATCGGGCGTCCCGGTTCCACGCCCTTTGGTCCGAAGACGAGAGTCGTTACAGATACCGGTGAAATCGTCGTCAGGGGCCACGCGGGCCAGCTGGAAGTAAAAGGAAAAACGGTCTTTGACGGTTACTGGAATGATGATGTTCTAACTAAAAGTGTCATCCGCAAGAACTGGTTTTTTACAGGCGACATAGTTCGCCACGGAACTGACGGCCACATCGTCCAACTCGATCGCGAGGTGGATGTAATCCAGACTGCTGGTGGTCCTGTTTATACGCTTCCGATGGAGGAAAAAATTCACCGCCATCCGGCCGTGTTTGACGCGTGCGTGTATGGCGTGCGGCACCACGATGGCACACAGCGACCAGCCACGGCGATCGCACTCAGGCGGGGTTCCACCGTAACTAGAGATGAGTTGAAATGCGAACTCAATGCAATGCTTGATCAGGAAGAACAACTCGAACGTGTTGCCATTACCGGTTGGGACGAGTTCCCGTTTGGCGTTACAGGCAAGACGTTGAAAAGGATCTTCCGCGAACGGAGCTAGCTACCTCCAAGTCTTATCGACCGGCTGCAAACCAAGAACCAACACGGCGGCATGCGTGTTCTCTCCCCGAAAATTGGGAGACGTTTGCGAATACCGCTACAACAGAATCCACTTCGATAGTAAGAACGATCCGACGAACTTCGTCGTGGGATCTGTTGCTGAACTGAAAACGGAATCAGGAGTAAATCGAGAGCCTGATAAACTCCAAACAACTGTGAGGATGAGGATTGTAGACCGGAGCTTTGTCGATGAAAACGATGCGGCGCGCGCAGAACTGAGCGAATTCATCGCCCGCCTCGACACTGGGATGGTCTCTGCGAAAGATCCAAGAGGCCACGCGGGTACGTCGAGAGACCATCAGCGCCTATCTGCGAGGCGCAGGTGTGGAAATATGGCCGCCGGGAAGATGGAAACGCGAAGGTAAGGCAAAACCGGCCATACAAGTGATCACCGGCTCGGAGGCAGCAAAACCGGCCATTCCGGAGTCCGGCGGTCACCCCAACTTCAACCTCAACCCCGAAAACCTTTCCCCGAAGGGAAAGGCAACCGCAACTTCAAAACCGGCCATAGCGGTGATCACCGACTTTGGCGTGGGGGTGAGCGGCTAGGAGCCAGAAAACTCGAAAGTCGTGGGTTCGGCGAGCACCTGTGAAGCCTACCGGGAAATCATCGAACTGGGTCTAAGTCGAGATCGCAATGCCATGGCCATCTGGCAGGATCTGGTCTCCGACTACGGATTCCGTGGTGGCTACCAAAGCGTTCGACGCTTCACTTACAAATTGCGCGGAGCCCAACTACCACAAGCGCGGGCGGTGATTCTCACCGCTCCAGGAGAAGAAGGCCAAGTCGATTATGGCAGCGGGCCGATGGTGCGCGAACCGAAAAGCGGCAAGTATCGACGCACCCGTTTGTTCGTGCTCACGCTGGGCTATAGTCGCAAAGCGGTACGGTTGCTGGTTTTCCGATCCAGCACGCGGATCTGGGCCGAGCTCCACGAGAAGGCCTTTCGCCGATTAGGCGGTGCTCCGCGCATCCTGGTGCTGGACAATCTCCGCTCCCAAGCGGTCGACAGGCAACCTTCAGCAATCGGAGTGCGTGGGCGAAATCGTATCTTACTAAAGCCGGTGTTTTAGAATCGTCTCGCCGGGGATTCTTCAAGATTACGGAGCGCGGCCATGGGTTGCTCAAGGTCTCGCCTAGCCGTATCACAATCAAAGAGCTTGAGCAGTTTCCCGAGTTTGTACAGTTCCGATCAACCAAGCACATCGCGGAAGATACTCAGCCCCCCGATCAGGGAGCCGACAAACAGACGCCGGAGGAAATGTTGGAGACGGCGTATCAGAGGTTTGGCAGCGGTGCTTTTAAGCCGCGTCAAGAGGGCGTCGCATGGCTTCTTTGAGCGGCTGGTGGTGGAGCTGCTCCTGAAAATGGGATACGGAGGGTCGCGCAAAGAGGCCGGGGAAGCAATTGGGCGGAGCGGGGACGAGGGGATTGACGGAATCATCAACGAAGATCGGCTCGGGTTAGACGTGATCTATTTGCAGGCCAAGCGGTGGGAGGGGTCTGTCGGGCGGCCCGAGATCCAGAAGTTTGTGGGCGCGCTGCACGGGAAGAGAGCAAAGAAAGGCGTGTTCATAACTACAAGCACGTTCTCTGCGGATGCACGAGAGTACGTCACCCACATCGACCCTAGTCTCCCGTCTCTAAAGTTTGTTTATATTTGTTGACTTTCCGGATGATCTTACTGGCGCTGGCGACCCACTGAAAGGGTTGTGGATTCCGGTTGTAGCGCTGGACGTAATCTTGGATTGCCTTGATCAGGTCACGGACGCTGCGAAATGTGCCTCGGCGAATTCGTTTCCGTGTGATTTCGGCAAACCAGCGTTCAATTTGATTGAGCCACGAAGAACTGGTGGGCGTGAAATGCACGTGATAGCGGGACCGCGCCGCCAGCCACTCCTTCACCGCCGGGTGTTTATGCGTTCCGTAGTTGTCGAGCACGAGATGAATTTGTAGACCGGAATCGACCGACTCATCGATGCGATTCAGGAATCGTAGGAACTCTTGATGCCGATGCCTCGGCTGGCAGGCAGCGATCACCGTGCCCTCCAGAACGTTGAGCGCAGCAAACAAAGTGGTCGTACCGTGCCGCTCATAATCGTGCGTTTGTCGTGCTGGCAAGCCGGGTCGCAACGGAAGAATCGGTTGCGTGCGGTCCAGCGCCTGAATCTGGCTTTTCTCATCCACGCTGAGGACGATCGCCTTGTCCGGTGGGTTTATATAGAGTCCCACAATGTCGCGCACTTTCCGAGCAAATTGCGGGTCGTTACTAAATTTGAAGGACTCCACTCGATGGGGCTGCAGTTTGTGCTTCTTCCAAATCCGCTGCACGGTAGCGGGGCTGACTTTCTGGCTCGCCGCCATGGCCCGAACACTCCAATGCGTGGCATCCTTCGGGGTGGTCTTCATGGTCGCGTTCACAATGGCTTCTTCCTGTGCTGCGGAGATCTGCTTGGGGCGCCCGCTACGCGGCCGGTCCTGCAGTACAGCCGCTAAGCCGCCGCTGTTAAATCGCCTCCGCCACAGCAATACGGTGGGCAGAGACGTAGATAGGTTGCGTGCCAGAACGTGATTGGCAATCCCCTCGGCCGCCCCAAGGACAATGTCGACGCGGAGCACAATTCCTCGGGGTGTGCTGCGATGCCGGCTGATCTCCAGTAACTGCTTGCGATCCGAAACGGTCAGGGACAGTTTAGGCGCGGGTGGAAGAGGCATATTGCCAGTATGCACTGTTCCCTGCTATTAGTCAAGATATTTACGATACAGATGACTAGGATAGTTTTGATTGATGGAGGACAGCTTTCGGAGCTGATGATTAATTGGAATGTGGGAGTGTCGCCAGTGGCGGCGTATGAGACGAAGCAAATCGATTCCGACTATTTTGAAGAATGAGGAGTCAATTGCGCCCGGAATTTGGCGACAGTCTGCCCTGATAGCCCAAGACTCGATCATTGTTATGGAATCATTACGCTCATCTTTCGATTACTGACGGATTCACCGGATCCGACCCGAACCGAAAGCAGTCGAAATTTGAGTGAAATGGCCTGATAGCGACAGTTATCGAAACGGAGCTACATGGATTTTTGGATGAAGCAAGTCTATTTCTTTACCGGAGGTGGGTAATTTTTCAGAAGCTTTTTTACTGCTTTTGCCAAGTTCTTCTGCTGCTTCTCGGGCTTGGCCTTCGGATCAATTGTTTTGCTCACCACTCCTCGCCAGACTATATCGTGAGCCGCCGAATCGTACATGTCTAAGTCCAACTGACCTTTATAGATTGTCGACGTCGACCCAGTGGTTGTGGTTGTACCCATCCCACCATACCAGCCGCCTCCCCACCCAGGCCCATAGCCATAACCTGCACCGCCATAACCTGTACTGTAGGAATTGAACTGCTTCTCTTGGCCAATAGCTGGCTGATACCCGATGTAAAGATTGGCATCGTCTCCCTCAACTTTGGTCAAACCTTTCGTAGCGAGTTCCGCATCCACTGCATCCTTGATTTGCTTATCCACTAAGTCGTTGACTTTGTCCGCGTCTTTGATCGGCACCCATTTGTACGTTTTGAATTTTGAGAAGTCGGCATTTTTGTCGAAGTTGTAGCGGACATCCTGAGCAACGGAACTAGCCGCAAGCAGCGATGTGACAACTGAGAGAACAAATGAGAGAGCAAAGAATCTTTTCATATTCAATCTCCGAGCCAGACCGGCGAGCCCTTTCGTATGAAGCGGCTTTCCGGGTTGATGTGGGGAACAACAGAAGGTCCCTTTGATTCTGCTATTACGCTAGCGCCCGAGGGGGACACGTCATACTGTCAGAATTGACAGCAAAGGTTAAAAGCGCCGCACGAGAAGGGTCAACTCTCGGTACACGTTTTGCGTGCCATCGAAGAAGGGCCACAACTGCTGAAAGAGCCTCCGTTCATTCTCACCACACTTGCGGCCGCAGCTCTATTCGTGTGGGCGATGAGCTTGCTCCGTCGGTCGTCTCGACCATAAAAGCTGCTCAAGTCGGGTCAACGAGTGCAATCGCGATTTATCGACAACGACTCCAAAACTCGACGCAACAAGGGTAGCAAAGACGATGCCTGTCGTGATGACATAGGCTCTCATTGGAATCTCCTTCCGCGAAAGCACAACAGACATTCTAAAGGGCGGACCTTTTTCGCGTTAGGATCAGACTGTCGAAAAATCCCCATAGCACTCAAAATCCCTGACGGGGTGAAGAGACGGCGCAAACTTCTGCTAAGGCCTGGTAATCAACAGTTGACTTCCGGTTTGCCCGTGATACAACAAAATGCGTAAGTGGCCCAACAACGTGTAGCGCGGCGTCGTCTCAATTGACAAGTACTGACATGGTCGCAGATACTGCAACCTGCGCATGTAGGAAGCAACGGCACGTCGCCGAAGGGCAATGCCCACCTACGATCTCATCGTGGAGGCCTACATGCCCAATTTGGAGAACCTCAAAAAGCAAGCCAAGCTCATATTGCGGTGGCATCGCGAACGCCACTATCCCGTCGCCGCACAAATCCGCAAGCATTTGCCTCGTTTCCTGAATATGTCCGACTCCGAGATTCTTGCGGCGAGCTTTAAGCTCAGCGATGCGCAAGAGATGGTCGCAAGACAGTACGGCTTCGCTAATTGGCATGCCCTGAAAACCGGACTTTCGACCACGTCGCGCAAAGTGAAATCATCGCCGTCCAAAGCAACGATTGTCGGGGCGGAGCCGCAACTGTTCGTCACCGACGTCAAGCGATCTTGCGAATTTTTTCGTGAGAAGTTAGGTTTTTCGCTTGTATTCAGTTACGGCAAGCCTCCCTACTATGCACAGATGGGTCGCGACGCGGCGCGGCTAAATCTAAGGTGCGTCGAGCGACCAGTAATCGAGTCGGCGGTTCGCGATCGGGAGGAACTGTTGTCGGTATCTATGACGGTCGCTACGGCGGACGAGATCAAGCTGCTGTTTCTTGAGTTTCAGTCTACTGGTGTTGCCTTTCACCAGACGCTGAAAAAGCAGCCTTGGGGCGCCAAGAATTTCGTCGTCAAGGATCCGGATGGAAATCTGCTGCTGTTTGCTGGACCCGCAAGCTAACAGCTACCTAGCCGAGGTGTGCTGATCGAGCATGTATTGTCCAACCGGAAGTAATCTAAGCCGCCAAGCAATCGCCTCAACTGGCGATAAATCGCCATTTCACTCATCGTCCGAACGTGCGGATGTGAAGCTAATCGAAAGAACTCGGAATTTGAGTGTTATGGCCTGATAACGCCAGTGATGGCCGGACACGCAACGAAGCGTCATCGTCAGCTACTGCAGCTTCGCATATGGCGCGGAGTTACTTCTGCGCGTCGTGAATTATTACAACATCGGAATCTCGGTGTCCGCGGATTAGAGCCAGTTGCCTACCCTCGAGTGAGTAGTCAAAGTCGCGGATGTACTCCGATTTGAAGTGGGTGAGTTGTTCTCCCGGCGAGCCATCGGAGTGCTGCAGCCACAGATTGTCGTTATGCCGTCGCGCACTGGATACACGATTCCCTTACCATCCGGTGCGAAAACAATCGGGGCCACATCCGCCCCGTGGCTGAATAGCGCGCTGGGCCGCTCATAGTCCAGGAATCGTGGCAGCTGACTGGAATCAAGGGTCACCAACGCAATTTTCTCTTTGGGATCATTTGAGCGAAAAGTGGCAAACGCTGCCAACCTTCCGTCCGGTGAAATCGTGATGCGGCTGAAGACTGCGAGGTCAGTCATCTGTGGTGAAGCGCGGCCGTCCAAAGAAATCCTGCCCAACCTTGTATCCGAGTCCGCGTAAAGCACGGTCTTGGAGTCGGGAGAGCAAGCGGGAGCAGCATCACCCTTTCCACGGGAGACTTCCTTCAGGTTGCCTCCGTCGGCATCGGCTTGCCATATGTGAAGTTGTATCTTTCCCCCGGTTGCTGCGGCGACGAAAACAATACGCCCGTCAGAACAGGTACAAGCAAAATTTGCAGCGACAGCTTGCGACAATAGCGGCGTCTTAACGCCAGAGTTGGGGTTGAGCAAGGCAAGACCACTTAGGGGAGAGGAAGTAATCAGCTGGTTGTCCCGCGTCCATGAGATGACATTCACTGGTGGCTGCCGCCCGATACTTAGACCTTGTGCCTGTTGCCCGAACGACGATTGGGCGAGGCGGCAGCGTTGCCCGCTCGACCCTCAGCCAAGCGGCACGCCTAGGCACCGATGACGTCATTCGCTCAAACAAGCACCTACATTCCTCCGGCGACTTCTTTATTCACAATTACCTTCACATCCACGCGGCGGTTTGCGGCTCTTCCACCCGCGGTCTCGTTCGGTGCGGCAGGATCTGCCACGCCCATCGCTCCCGGAGCCACAATGTGCCGCAGAGGAACGCTGCAATTTTGCAGCAGGAACGCCACCACCGCATCAGCCCGATCCATGCTCAACTCCTGGTTCATCGCGGCATTACCGGACGAATCAGCATAGCCTTTGACCTCGACAAGGTAGCCTTTCGTGCCAATCGCGGTTTGCGCCAGCGCCGTCAGAGCGGCCTTGTCGCTGTCGGAAATCGTCGAGCTTCCGCTGGCGAAATAGACAGTTGCATTGGCCTTGGTCTCATATTCAGAGAGTTCGTCGAAGCGCTTGTTCTGGGCTGCAATCTCCTGTTGCTTCGCCTGAATATCCTGTTGATTGGCAGCAATCGCCGCGGCATTGGCAGAGCCTTGTTGCTGGTTTGCGGCAATCGCCGCTTTGTTCTCCGCAACGCCCTGTTTGTTAGTAGCGATGTGGGACTGGTCGATCGCTTGCTGTTGTTGCGTCGGCGTCAATCCAGCCTGGATGGTCTCAGCCAGGACAAGATCATCGTTCTCGAATTTGACGGTCTTGGCAACGATCTGGTTCTCGGTGCCCGTTCCTTCGACTTCAACTTTCAGTCCAGGGATGAGAGCGGTTACCGACTTCTCGCTGTGCCGGAATAGCCCTTTCGGGGTCTGAACTTTGGTGTCGTCGGTCAATGTCACAACGACGTCGCCCGCCTTGGACGACTTGAGTGTAAAACTATCTCCATTTCGTCCGGTAATCAGTCCTTCTACTTTCACTTTCTTGTCCGCGCCAAACGCGAGTCCGGCACACAGAATGCACAGCAACCCGGTGCAGGCTACGATGGATCTACCGCCATGTTGTCTCATAGGATTGTCCTCTGTGAGGGCTACTTTCTGACTATAGAAATGTGGCACAGACGAACAACCCGTGAGAGATGTAAGGTCTGCGCCACCCCGAAAGGATAGAGTTATTGATAGGGCAATGCGCAACTTCTCGCCACTAGGGAAATCCCTAGGAGCGAGTCTCCACAGCCTGCTAGTCAAGGTTCGCAGAGGGCCCGAAGTTGCGGGAACCGCGTCGGTCCCGCCGAATTGAGCATACGTCTTCGTGGATGACCACGCAGTGGGCGAAGCGAGCAAGTATCACTCGCTGAAGCTGAGTCCCGTTGACCATAAGGTGGAGTTGGTGAACTACGGCTACACTCCGGTAGCTCAGACAGTCGCAATCACCGCGAAGCACGCCAACAAGCTGGAGATCACATTGCAACCAAGTTCAGATGAACCGCGTCAGTGCACGATCTAGCGCTCCACGTGTTCTGCTATGTATTGGAGAATCGACTGCAGATTCTGCGCACCTATGTAGGTGAATCGGATTCCGTGGCGCTTCTCGTCTGCCCAGGCCACAACACCGACCACGTCAACGGCTACACCAGAAACGGGCAACCGAAAAGACAATTGGACGGCTTCTTCCGGCTTCACGTCACTCACCTCGACCTGCATTCCCCCTTGGCTGAGGTTCCAACTTACCCCACGTATCGTTCTTGCATCCGCGACGCAAGTCACCTGTGCCCGTATCGTAACGCGCGCGTATCTGCGTCGATTCACCCGCCCCGTTCACTTCCTGATCCAGTCGTGGGGCCCTCGGAAAAATGAAGCCGAGCGACTCCTCATCGGGCGGCATTCAAGGCTATATAGGCCAAGCCCGTGATCGAAACGGCAATCAACAAGTATGGCCACAGTTCGAGAGCGCGTCTCCAACCCGATACAGATGAAGGTTTTTGCTTCATGGGTCGCCGCATGACAATGACTAACCGCAAAGGCCCGCACCAACCTCCCCCAAGGCAAGTGCGGGCCCCTGAACTTGTTCTTCCTGACTGTAAAAATGGTGGCGTCGACGAACAACCCGTGAGAGACGGAAGGTCTGCGCCACCCGAAAGGATGGAGTTATTGATAGGGCCATGCGCAGCTTCTCGCCACTAGGGAAATCCCTAGGAGAGAGTCCTCACAGCCTGCTAGTCAAGGTCTTCGGAGGGCACGGAGTGGCGGGAACCACGTGAGCCCTCGCCGAACTGGATCAGCCTGAGCTGGCGTTAAATTATCCCGCGACAAAACGTGGGTGGGGCGAACACACAGGATCAGGCCGCTTCGGTGCTTGTACCCCGGCTGGTCCGTGTCCAGTTCCACGCACCGTCGGCATCGATCTCCAATAGTGCGTCATACAACTCAAGCGATTCCGCTTCCTCGGCGAAAGTGATGTACGTTATGGAGTTCTCGTCTAAGCGCCGGAGCGCCTGACGAACCTGCGCCGGTTTGAGAGCGGCAGTCACTCGATCCAGCATAGCGAAGGCAGGCCGTGCGAGGGTTAGCCTTGTGAGGGCGAGTAATTGCTGCTCCGCCACCGAGAGCATGGTCGGCCAATCGTGCTCGCTGTCCAACCCGCCAGCCCGCGCCGGGACGGAGTCCAGACCTGCCGCGCGCAGGGCAGCCGTGATCTCGTCGTCGGTCATGACCTGCTCCTGCCCAGTCAGGACGAGGTCCCGCAGTGTTCTCGGTGGAAGGTACGGTCGCTGGGGTAGAAAAAAGATCTCCTCGAGCGGCGGCCGGACAAGCGTCCCCACACCCGCGGGCCAGATGCCGGCGGTAGCTCGGAACAGGGCCATACGAGCGGCCTCGTTTGGCCCGATAATCAGTACCCTCCTCCCGCGCGGTATGTTCGCAGTCAGGTTCTTGAGCACCTCACGACCGCCATCGGGTGAGTAGAGTGTGAGTCCCTCGTAAGCGATGCGTCCGTCGTCCCCAACCACCGCGACCCCCGTCTGACCGGATGGCGGCCCTTTCTCGACGGCGCCGACCAACGCGCTTAGCCGTGCGATCACGGCGGCGAACGATGAGATGGACTGGAACTGGTTGATAATGAGCGAGAACGCGCCGAGCAACGTCGTGAAGGCCATCGCCGCTTGCGTGATGACCCCGAATTCCACCTTCCCGCGAATAAACAGAGGCGCGACTATCAGCATCGGGATGATTTGGATCAGGTAATTGTACCCAGACGTGAAGAAGCCCAGGTTGCGGTTCAGCGTGACGATTCGCCGAAAGTTGTCCGCCAAGTCATCTATACGGCGCAGCATGCGGGCCGTCAGTCGGCCTTCCCGCCGCAACAGGGCAATCGACTCGGCGTTCTCGCGGACGTGGATCAGGTCCGAGCGGAAACTGGCCTCCCGGTCCGATTGGCGGTAGTTCAGCCCGATCAGCGGCCGGCCCAGATAGACCGTCGCCACCGTGCCTATCACAGCGTACCCGAGCGCGACACCGAATAGGAACGGGCTGATTGTCCAGAGCACTCCCGAGAACGACAACACGGCAAGTACTCCGTTTATGAACATCAGCGTGAACGACAGAGTGGTCGCCGTGAACGTGCGAACGTCCTCGGCAATCCGCTGGTCGGGGTTTTCGACCGTGGCCGACTCCTTGAGATGAAGATACGTACGATCCGAGAAGTATTTCCCGATGATCCGTCGTGTCAGCCACACCCGCCAGAACAACCCCAGCCGCTCCTCGGTGAATCGGTACAGGACCACGACCGCCGTCGATAGCGCGAATACGCCGACGTAGAGCACGGCTTGCCGAATGAACTCGTTCTGGTCGCGATGGGCAATCGCCGTCATAAAGTCGCGACCGACATAGCTGTTGAGGACGTTCAGGCCGTTGATGCTGAACGCGAAAGCGATGAGTAAGGCGAACAGGGCACCCGCTTGCCAGCGCACCTCGGACGTAAAGAAATACTTCACCGCACGGACGAATCGCCGCCCGGTTAACCGGTCAAAAGCGACTGGTTGTTCGCTCATCCAGGCCTCCGAAGTCGCGGGTCACAGTCACCCGCCCGACGAAGCCCGCGCGCCAAGCCCCACAGTGAGGCAAGTTTACGCTTGAACCGCGTCCCGTGTCAGGTTAACTGGCGACAAACCAAGCGATAACGGACGAAATCAGATGGGATGAGAATGCCGGTCTCCCGGCGGGATGCGATAAGCTCCCAGTGATAACGCGCTCGAGGCGCAATACATTAAGGAGACCGACTATGAGGAAGAGTATCACTGTGGCAGAGCGGCAGAGCAAGGGGAACAAGCAGACTGATCTGCAGGGCCTGTTGATTCTAAAGCTGGAGCCTCAGTGAAACAGCTTTTTCCAAAATCAAACGCATTTGTCGGTTGGTGAAAAATCGCCCAGCACTCAAAATCCACCCCGGCAACTTTGGCGGAGGTCAGCAACGCAATAGTAATACCGTCCGTGCGTAACTGTTGAGAAATCCCCATGGCACTGGATGTGCCTTAGAGAGGGCGAGGGCTAATATTTGTAGAACAGTTATCAAGAAAGCGGCGTTCTCATGACAGTATTCGCCTCCCGGTCCATAACAAGAGCCCATTCTAACTCGCAAAAGCGAAGTCAGGATGGGCTCTGAGAATCGAACCGTCGCGAGTTCTCGAAGCGATACTAAGGAGCGACGGCGTTGAGGAACGTTAGGCCATACGGCGTGCCGAAACCGGTGGCATTGTCCCAACCCTTCTTGACTGTAAGGGAACTGTCAATCCCAAAGCCGAAGTCCAAAAAGTCCTCGGAGTCGAGTTCCCATATGGTGCTAGTAAATCCCCTATTGCCCTCCAATGCAGAGCCAAACAGTTTGGAAGCACTATAGGTTTTAGTGCCGGTGGAGTCGGTAATCGATCCCTTGACGTTTTTCGGGGAGCTGTCGGTTGTGGGCAGCACGTCCTGAAGCGACCCGTAAGGCAGACTGGCGATGAGAGGCGCAGCTTGTCCGAGAGGAGCTCCTGCTTTCTGGTTTGCGATTGCCCAAAAAGCCGAGAAAATTGGACAACCGAGACTCGTTCCTCCCCAACCGTACTGAATCTGCTGCACGCTGCCGACACTGACGACGATTGGGACGCCAGAATACGGGTCAGACAGGGCGGAGACGTCTGGGGTTTGTCGGCCTTTGCCTGGAAGTGAAGACTGCCAGGACGGCTTCGGCCAAAATGTGCTCTCACCGCCGCCGCCGCCACCGAGCAATCCCAGTAAGAAAGGTGGATCCTCCACGAAGCCACCCGATTCCAGGTACGTAACGACATCTCCCCAGGAGGTTGTGATCGTGGCGCCGGGATGGTTGATGTCGTTCAGCACGGTGGTTCCACCGACCGATGTGGCATGCGGACCGACGGATGGAACTCCGGGCGCGCCCACGGGAGTGCCGAGGCCATTATCCCCACCATCTCCGGAAGAAAAGTTCACGGAGATGCCCTTGGCGCTTGCGACCTTGAGCACTTCATCCCAAGAAGTCTGCTCCAGTGCTCCGGCGATTAGGTCCAGATCTTCTTCGTAGCTGTTGGAGACAGAGTTGCCGAGATCGTTTTGGGTCACGTAGGAGATTGAGTATTGGAAATCTTCGTTGTCCTGCCCGCTGGTAAATACCTCGACGATCTTGGCGCCCGGTGCGATGCTGTGTGCCCAATCGATGTCCAGGGCCATCTCAATATTCCAGCCTGTGAGAATTCCGAGGTTCGGATTCGAGGGCTTACCCTCAGGGTAGACAATCTGGAAGTTAGAAGAATTGAGCAGCGGCAAGCCCGCCAGCCTAGAAAAAGTGTTGGCGTCTTTTTCGAGAGTGGGATAACCGTATCCCTCGACGAGAACAATGGATTGACCTTTCCCGTTGTAACCGGCGTCATAAACATCGATCAATCCAAGAGCTGCCTGCAACTCGTTCGGAAGGTAGTCGCAAATCAACCTGTTGTTGGGCGAGTACACCGCGCCCGTATAGGTGGCATTGGGCAAGGAAGTGCCGCCCAGAGTCAGGGTTTCTGCCGGCGCCAGGCACTGCGTCGTGCTCACCGCGGGAAAGCCGTCGGAAGTCGCGGAAGCAGTGACCTTAACCGACGGAAAAGCCTTTTGTGTGCGGGGATTCACCGCTCGCGCGTAGAGTGGGTGTACCTGATGACGTTCGAGGCCAGCCACAGTCGAAACGTAGTTCGCCGCTTCGCCGCTAAGGCGGGCGTCACGCACGTTGGCGCGGAAGCTCTTGCCGTTGTATTCGAAGTCGTGAATCGCTGAGTTAAATGCATTCTCCACATTGCCAATTGTGCCGTGAGCACGAACGAAAAAACCGATCTTGTCATCGGCGACGATGGTGAGCCCATTCTTCGTAAGCTCCTCACGCACGATCTGCCGCTGGGATTCGGTTGGTGCGAACTTGCGGAGGTCGGCGTTCGTCATCCAGTGGTGATAGGACGGCGAGGACCGATCATAGAGCGCATCGACTGCTTTGTCGAAGGCGGCCTTGTTGGGGAGCTGAAAATGAACGGTGATGTTGATCTCTTCGGTCGGATCCGAAGGACCGAGGTCTTTGGAGAATTGAACGCTCGCGGGCACATTGGAGACTGATCGCTGGGCACTAACGGTAATGCTTAGTGCGGCGAGTATCGCGACTAACAAATTGAGCCTCACGTATCTGGATGGAGTCTGGAACGTCATGTTTTTCTCCTTGATACTGCGGGATTGCTCGTAGCTGAGTGCACGATTGCAAGCCGGTTCAGTTGCGGTTATTGGTGAGACCGCATCGGTAAAACCTGGGTCGGCCCGACAGTGGCAAGGATAGTCTCTCTAGTGATGCAGATTTGTCAATGTGCAATAGCTTGCACTTACCTGACGGATGGCGGAAGTCGACTTGATTGGCGAAAAATCTTAGTCTCCTATCGACAAGTGCGCCGGCGGTGAGCTTTCGCGAGGGCCCAAGTGTTTCCCGGCGGGACACTTGCGATAGAAGGATTTGTACGAAGCGCCGGGCTAGGATGACTGCCGGACGATACTAAGAGGACGCCTACCATGAGCTATTGGTTCTATCAGATCAGTCAACAAATTTGGGAGCCAGAGCGATTTCGGATCGGGATTTGGGAAAATGAGCGCTGGTCCTGGCTGTCCTACGCTACGGGGGGGAGCCCCAACCGGGAGACAGCGTGGCGTTCTTCTACGCCAAAGCCCATGGCGACGATCCCGGCTTCTATGGCTGGGCGGTCGTTCTGGAATTTCACAAAGCGCATGACGACAATGAGACCCTCTACTTCCGTCCCGTGTCCCCGACAAATCATTTGAAGATGCACCCCTGGTGGAATGATGAAGCACAGAACATTGCGAATCAGGTGCGAGGACCGGTCGCCCAAGGTACCGTCTGGCGTGTCTCAGAAGAACAGTGGAGGCAGATTCGGAGAGGAATCACTGCATGGGTGGGCGGCCGGGATACCGAAGGGGTCTAATCACCCAACGAACGAGCGTTTGTTAGAAAGCATTCAGAGTCGTGTCAACAACTGCAAAAAGTGAGACCTTTCAACTCCGTATCACACTTGCTGGACCCGCACTAGCTCTGCTAGGACTTGCCAGTGTCGCGGGTGAGGTCGGTACCCTTTCCGAATTTGCTCGCGTAGCTCTGTCTGCACACTATCTATTGGACAGTGAGCGTCACCGTTGCGGAATGCTGGGTGGAGGCGGATACACCCGTAACCGTAACAGTGTAAGCCGGTGATTTAGCTCCGCCCCCACCACAGCCTAATTGCAGGATCAATCCTGCCAGCAAGGAAAGCAGACACGAGCGGAGATGGCTGTGAGCGTATCCGTCTTTATTAGCGTTCGAAATTCATCGACGAAGTTCTGGGTGTTGCGATTCAGGCAAAGGCATTCATCGTGTGCTTCAACTGTGGATTTGATCTGAGTAGAATCGCGGTGGATTGGGAGACGGCAGACAACGGCGGATGGTCGCTGATTCTGTCGCAGTGGCGAAATCTGAAGACCCGCGAACTCAAGCCGAACAAGTATTTCCCGCGTTTCGTGATCAAGGCACTGAATAGCAAAACGGCGATTATGCACTCCACTCGTGCGCCCATGTCCGAGTGCAGCAAGAGAACCAACAAAGCAAAGCTCTGGCCTGCCGCAAGATTTCTAGTTGTGCTCTTCGCAATCGCTCCTACTCGCTAAAGTCAGCATGCCAAGAATTCAGGACAGCACATCAGAAGATCGATCACAACCAGCAGGCAGAGTCACTGTCGAAGAAATCGAATACGAAAGAGCCGACGTGCAATGCACGGTTGATCTGCTAAATGCAGCAAAGAAAGAATTCGATCTTCATCCAATCGCTCCCGGCCCTGACCGGATGTTCAGCCCGGCGAGCGTGGCAAAAAGCTACCTTGAAGAACTTCATATTCTGCATCCCTCCGAGAAAGTGACGAATGCCGACAGAAATTACGGCATTATCATGCAGAGCTATTTTGGCGGACGCGCGGAGTGCCGCATCCGCAACTGTGAAGGTCCCGTTTGTCTCGTGGATTTCATGTCGCAATATCCCACTGTCAACGAACTCCTAGGTAATTGGAGTGTCGGAACGGCCAGCGCGGTTCGTTTTGTCGATGCAACGAAGGAAGTGCGCCAGTTCCTATCTACCCTCAACGTAGAACGGTGCTTCGATAGGGCAACGTGGCGACATTTCAACTTCTTCGCGCTCGTTCATGCCGATAACGACATTCTTCCCGTCCGCACAATCTACAACGGCACCACCCCAAAACATTGGAATTAGCTACCTGACGAGCAAGGAACCGGTCTGGTTTGCAGGGCCCGACATCATAGCGTCCATTCTCCTAACGGGAAAGGTTCCGCGCATATCGAAAGCAATCCGCGTCGTGCCGAGCGGCAAACAGGCGGAACTGGGTTCGACATCGTTACGTGGAATGGTTGAAATCGACGCTGCGAAACATAGTTTCTTCAAGCACGTCATTGAGCAGCGAAACGCACACGAGTCAAATCCAGCGCTCCATTATTGGCTCGAGATTCTGGCCAACAGCGGCTCGTATGGGCTGTTTGTCGAGCTCAATCCCAACGAATCTGGCAAAACCGCATTGCGTGTATTTTCAGGTAATGATTCGTTCGAAACGACTTCCAACACAGTGGAAGAACCGGGCAAATGGTTTGCTCCCCATATCGCTTCTCTGATTACGTCCGGTGGTCGCCTGCTTCTGGCAATGCTTGAGAAATGCATCACCGATGCCGGTGGAACATACCTGTTCTGTGACACCGACAGTGCCGCAATCGTTTCAACCGAGCGCAGACAAGAGATCCCGATGCCGAACGGAGCCAAACCGATTACATCGCTTTGGTCGGCTGAAGTACAGAACATCGTTGATAAATTCGAGTCACTCAATCCTTACGATCGCAAGCTCGTTCCCAGCTCCATCTTGAAGATTCACAAATTGAACTGGGATTCCAAGAAACAGCGACGACAACCATACGGATACAGCATCGCTGCGAAAAGATACGTACTGTACACCAAGACTCGCCATGATATTGAGATCGTGGAGCCGAAAGCGCATGGGCTTGGCTATTTCTATCCGCCGAAAGATTCGCCCCAGGGCTGGAAGCACGAAACGCCGCAATGGACATTCGCCACTTGGGACTGGATTATGCGCGGCGTTCTCGGACTAAAACGGAAGAAACCGGAATGGTTCGATCTGCCGGTGATGATGAAACTGACGCTCAGCACCCCACACCACGCGTTGAGGAATCTCGCCAAGGGGCCACTCACGCGCCCGAACAATTTCATGATGATTCCGCAAGTGAGCAGGTTCGGATATCCGTTAGGGGTCGATCCAGCCAAATTTACCCCGATCACCCAGTTTTCGTCCCAGCGCGACGAGTGGATGAAGTCTAAATGCATCAACATCCACGATCCGCAATCGCGAGTGTACGAACTCACGAACAAGTACGATGGCCGGAAACTTCTGACCAAGAACTTCTTCATGCTCTTGGAGTCGTACCAGAACCATCCTGAAGCCAAAAGCCTTGGGTCGGATGAGAAACCGTGTGAATTTGATACTCGCGGACTCCTGCGACGAACGCACATCGTCGCCAACTGGCCGCCGATCTATATCGGCAAAGAGTCTGACAAGCATTGGGAAGAAGGCAAAGACTTGAGTTTGCTGGATTTCAAAGCAGTGGAATACAAGCGAAAAGGAAACGCTGTTGCGACCGATGAACAGCTAGCGCAGATCGCAAAAGTTCCCAAGCGCGAATTCATGCGCAGGGGAGTCAACCAGCATAGGTTAGAGAAAATCTGCCAACAACAGCCAGTTCGAACAAGCAGGCTCGCAAAATGTCTAAGAGTCCTTGAAGAATACCAAGCAGCCACTAACAATTTGGCAATTGAGCATGATGACTGAAATGGCGATGTTTCACCATCCTAGGGATTTCCCTAGTGGCAAGGTACCGAGCATCGCCTTTGAATAATTGCTTGACGTAGTTTGTTGGCGCGGTCTTTTCGGGTGGCGCGGACCTTCTGAATTACCAACGCTAACCTTGACCATTACACACGTCCGCCGACAGCCCTCTGTCCGCAATCGGCGGCCAGCGTCAGAAATTGGCCACCATTTCTGGCAATATTGACAGATTTCAAGCGATTCCCATTTCGAGTATGTTCCGTTTCGGGGGAACTCGATGCCTAACTCCCAGCAAATCATTGCCGTTGTAGCTTCCGTCGCTTTGGTGATCAGTTCGATCGGGCTCGACGGCTGCAAAAAGAAGGAATCGCAGGCCGGGCAGCAGGCGCCCACCGCAACCTATGCCATGCCGACTCCAGACCAGCTCTATCAGCTCGTGGCTCCGATTGCCCTGTTCCCGGACAACCTGGTGGCCATAGTGCTTGCGAGCTCGACTTACCCAGACCAGATCACCGCGTCCTGGCAGTGGATGCAGCAGAACGGAGGGCTCAAGGGTCCGGAGCTGATGCAATCGGTGGATCAGCAGCCGTGGGACGCCAGCGTCAAAGGGCTCACCCAGTTCTCTGACGTATTGCAGCAGATGGCCACTAACCTGTCGTGGACCTCGTCCCTGGGCGATGCGTATTTCAACGCACCCCAAAACGTGATGAACGCCGTGCAGGTGATGCGCGAGAGGGCCTACCAGGCCGGCAATCTGAAATCGACCCCCCAGCAGAACGTTCAGGTCGAGAATCAGCCTGCGGGAACCGAGCCCGTTGCGGCGTCCTCAGGCGACCAGCAGCAAGTGACGGTTGTGCAGTCTCCGCCGCAGACGATCGTGATTCAGCCGGCACAGCCAGACGTTGTGTATGTGCCCAGCTACAATCCCACGGCAGTCTACGGCGCCCCAGTCCCGCCGCCGCCGGGTTACTCCACTGAAGCCTTGGTGACCACCGGCTTAGTCTCCTTCGGTGTTGGCATGTTGGTGGGCGCGGCAATCAGCAACAACAATAATTGCTGCGGATGGGGCTATAACTCCTGGAACACCGGCTGGAATAACTCCAGCGTGAACTACAACAACAATGTCTACATCTCCAACTCCAATACGTTCGTCAATCGAAACAACTACAACAACGCCAATTACAACAACGTGAATCGGAACAATATCAACGCGAACAACGTCAATCGCAACGACCTGAACCAGGGCAACAGTCCGCAGTTCGATCAGAGGCGTAACCAGGGAGTGGGCGATCGGAATCAAGGCGTCGGCAACCGGAACCAGGGAGTGGGCGATCGCAATCAAAGCGTCGGCAGCCGGAACCAGGGGGCGGGCGATCGCAATCAAAGCGTCGGCAGCCGGAACCAGGGGGCGGGCGATCGCAATCAAAGCGTCGGCAACCGGAACCAGGGGGCGGGCGATCGCAATCAAGGCGTCAGCAACCGGAACCAGGGCCCCGGCAACCAGCGCACTGAGCAGCGCGGCTACGGCAATCAGCCGAACCGGGGAGCCAGTAGCAACGCGATGGGGAATTACAAGCAGGGCGGCAACGCCCGCAACGACAGCGCCCGGGGCCAGCAGAGCGTGAATGGCGGCGGCAACCGCGGTGGCGGCAATACCCAGGCCCGAGGCAGTGGAGGAGGCGGTGGGAATCGCGGTGGTGGCGGCGGTAGCGCCAAAAGCGGCGGCAATCGCGGCGGTGGCGGCGGTGGCCGTCCCAAAAAGTAAAGCGGGGTCGGTGCGGATGTCGCCGATCCGGCAGTCCAGGTTTCTGGCCAAGATGTATCCACAACCCGGAAAGTCAGGAGGAACTCAGTGAGACGCACGTTGCAACTTCACGAAAGGCGATCACCCGATCGCCGAGGAGCCGTAGTTTTATGTCTGGCTGCCTTCATCCTGCTTTATCTCTCTTATCCTTCCGGTTCCCGTGCACAGGCGGCGAATGAGAAGACTTTCTCCACTCCCGGCGACGCGGCGCTGGCTCTTTACCAGGCGGCCAAGTCCGATGACTCAAGCAGCCTGAAGGAGATCTTCGGCTCGAACGAGGACAAAATCCTGAACACCGGCGACGACGTGGCGGACAAAAACCTGATTGAAAAGTTCGCCTCTCATTATGAGCAGATGCATCGCGTGGTCATCGAGCCGGACCAGACTGCCACCCTTTATGTCGGAGCCGATAACTGGCCTATGCCCATCTCGCTGGTGAAGAACGCGGGCGGGTCATGGTACTTCGACACCCAGAGCGGAATCCAGGAGATCCTCTACCGGCGCATCGGCAATAACGAGAACGACGCCATCGAAGTCCTGGAAACGCTGATTGATGCCCAGAAGGAGTATGCCTCCACCACGCACGATGACGAAAAAGTGAAGCACTACGCCAGCAAGCTCTTCAGCACCGAGGGGAAGCAGGACGGGCTCTACTGGAAGACCGCCGACGACGAGCCTCCCAGTCCCGTCGGGCCTCTGCTTGCAAGCGCGTCGGACGAAGGCTATACCCGGAAGGCGGGTGAGCCGACCCCGTTCCATGGCTACATCTTTCGGCTTCTTACCCGCCAAGGACCGGCCGCGAGGGGTGGCGCCCGCGACTACAGGGTGAATGGGGTTCTGACCAGCGGCGTCGCGTTTCTTGCCTATCCCGCGGTGTACCACACCTCCGGTGTGATGACCCTCATCATCAACCAGGATGGCAGGGCGTTTCAGAAGGACCTTGGGCCGGAGACGGCAACGGTGGCGACGGCCATGTCGGAATACAACCCCGACAAGACCTGGACACCCACCGAGTAAGACGATTCTGCGATTGCGCAAGCACAATTCCAACTATGTCGAAAATTGCTACGATTCGCCCCATCCGCCCACCTCGTCGGTACCTAAGGGAAGGATCTGTCACCACTAGGAGGTAAACAATAATGCGTGGCATGGGCAACCTCGGGCGTTTCCTGCTGCTCTCCGGACTCTTGATGCTCGGCATCTACCTTGGTTCGCGAGTCTATAAGGCCTATTCTTCACGGTCGGAAGCCCGGAGATTAGAGAGCATGCCAGCGGAGAGCCGGCAACCGGTCGCCCAGGAACATGCTGCCCGGTTCACCTTTGTGGTTAAGGAGCCTGATTTTAGTCTTTGGTCGCCACAGCGAATCAAGCACTACCAGCAGAGTTTGTCAGCACAACTCGGCCCGCCAGTCGCACTGCTCCGGATTCCGAAGATCCGACTGGAAGTGCCTGTGCTGGAAGGAACCGACGACCTGACCATGGACCGCGCGGTCGGGTTCATTGCCGGTACGGCCCGGCCCGGAGAAGACGGCAATATCGGCATTTCGGGTCATCGCGATGGGTTCTTCCGTGGGCTGAAAGACATCGGGGAGGGAGACGGGATCGAACTCGTCACGGCTACAGGAACGGACACTTACACGATCGACCACATTGTGCTTGTTAAGCCGGCTGATGTCTATGTGTTAGCACCGCGGTCGCGACCTTCGATCACCCTAGTGACTTGTTACCCGTTCTACATCGTCGGTAGTGCACCCAAACGCTACATCGTGCAGGCGTCGATGAACTCGCCTAATCCAGAAAACATTCACGCTGCAGAACAAATCAATCCCGGAGGCAAGAATACCCATCACTGAAACCGCAGGCAGCATTCGTCTATCCATAATATGTGGCGTGCCTGCGGAAATCCCTGCTTAAGGGCAGCTGTAACTCCATCGCCCTTGCAACTCTTTAGCCCAAGGCCATCAGTGCGAAAAGAACCATGCGGCGTTGATATTCGCGCAGCTGCCATTCCAGCCATCATCCGTGAACCAGAACTTGCATTTAGGATAGACACGCATCGATCTTCATCCCAAGTGTGACGCTCGACATTTCGGCGGGGGGGTAGCATTTTCCCCTCCGTGCGTAATACCCCGTCAAACGCGCGCCGGGGTAGTGTATACGTGATGCAACGATGTACACACTCTCGTTTTCATCATTGCGAAATCGCCGGTATTCATGCACCTCCGCGCGTCATGACATGCGTTTCAGCCGCGTCAAATGCTGGCGGGAGCGAGGGTGCGATGCGAGCCGAATGGGGCGAGGGGTGCCGACATCAACCTTTTCGGACCTAGGTAGCCTAGCTAGCTTCTGATTATCTGGTTGCTTCAGCAAAGCACCAGATGTTGCGCAAAGATTGGATCGGCGCCTCTAGAGCTTGCGGTTTGCTTAAGCAACCGGATAATCAGAAGCTAGCTAGTCTCCTGTCCCAGTGGTTCGTGTCATAAGTTAGAAGCGGTCGTGCGTTGCGCGTAACGAGCGATGCTGGCCAGGATTTGGTCCGCGGTTTTGGTCCAAACGAAGGGCTTGGGATCTTCATTGTGCATGTCGATGAATTCGCGGATGGCTGCTTCCAGGTCTTTTACACTGCGGAACACGCCCCGTCGAATTCGCTTGTTGGTGAGTTCGGCGAACCAGCGCTCCACCAGGTTGATCCAGGATCCGTAGGTGGGAGTGAAGTGGATATGAAAGCGTGGACGTTTGGCGAACCATTTCCGGATGATGGCAGTTTTGTGGGTTCCGTAGTTGTCCACAATAATATGCACATCGAGTCCGGCGGGCACTTGCGCCTCGATCCCATCGAGGAACTGGCGAAATTCCTGCGAGCGGTGGCGGTGGTGCAGTTGGCCAATCACTCGACTGGTCTTCAATTCCAGCGCGGCAAACAGCGACGTCGTGCCATGGCGTTTGTAGTCATGCGTGCCGCGCTCCAGTTGCCCCGGCCGCATCGGCAACAGTGGCTGGGTGCGGTCTAACGCCTGGATTTGGCTCTTCTCATCGACACAGAACACCACCGCGTGCTCGGGCGGGTTCATGTACAAACCCACGATGTCGCGTACTTTTTCAATCAGTTGCGGATCCGGCGACAGCTTGAACGTGTCCGCTCGGTGCGGCTGCAATCCGAAGGCCTGCCAAATCCGGCTAATGGTCATCCGGCTCAGTCCGCTGGCTTTGGCTAAACCGCGCGTGCTCCAGTGGGTTTGGCCGCGAGGCGTGCTTTCCAGAGTTTGAATCACGACCTTCTCGACCTGATCATCGCTGATCTGGCGTGGCGCTCCGGGACGTGGTTCGTCGTATAGCCCTGCCAAGCGTGCTTGCAGGAAGCGCGCCCGCCACTTGCCCACCATGCCCAACGAGCAGCGCAACTTCTTGGCGACCGCTTTGTTATCCAGTCCTTCAGCACAGCCCAACACCACCCGAGCACGACGCGCCAACAGGGCTTGGCTGCGCGCCCGGTGGGCTAACGATTCGAGTCGCTGGCGCTCTTCGCTGGTCACAGTCAAGGGTTGCTTGGGACGTCCGGTTCGCATCTGAGCCTCCTGCATTTTAGATGCAATCCCGGGCCTACTTAGTTCACTTATTTATGGGACAGGAGACTAGTTCAACCTGAACCTGCAACTACTTACAGGTTTGCGGGAATGCCTATTTTTCAGCTGCTCACAGATTGGGTGGCCACTCTTAGGGAAGCTCTAAGTCCAGTGCGTAGACATCTCCACCGCCACGCGTCGCCAGCAGCATCGGCGATCCATCCGGCGTGAGACCCATGAATCTACAGCGAAGGACGCCAGTCTGGAGTAAGGATTCAAAGCTCATCACGCGCTCAAGCTTCCAATCGCCCGCGCGGACGCGATAAAGAGGCTGTCCCGCTTCACTCAGGTCTTGGAAATAGAGGTACTTCCCGTCTCGTGTCGCTTCCAGGTAATAGAACAATTTGCCGGCGCTCGCGAGTTCTTTCCATTTCTGCGTTTGAAAATCGAACAGCCGCACTTTCTTTTGGTCTGCTGACAAGGCGGCGAGATAGCGGCCGCCGAACGCGACTCGAGGATTCCTCAAACCGTCCGATGCGGGCACCTTCGTTGTCTTTCGGGTCTTTAGGTCCAAGACAAAGATGCCACTATCCTGCGGTGAGCTCCCCTGACTTGCCGCACGTGTGGAATAAACAATTGACTCGTCATCAGGCAACCAGTCTGGATATTCATGAACCAGGTCATTGGGCAGCAATTCCTGCGTGGCTCCGCCCTTTGCAGCCACCACATAAATATTCCAGGGCCGTCCCTCTCGCAGCCCTTGGAATGCGATCCTCGTTCCATCTGGACTCCAGCGAGGCATGTCTACAGCTCCAGGGAAATCCGATGCCAGTTGCATGCGTTCAGTGCCGTCGGGCCGGCTTCGCCATAGGGTCCAGCCAGGAGTTCCAGGCAAGAGCAAGGCCAGCCAATCTCCTTTTGGTGCAAGAGCTGCTCCGAATACTTCTGGGAGCTTGATCATTGGGAAGAACTGTTTTCGATCAGGAGTGGACCGGAGCAACTCGATTTGATCGGGTGTAGCGCCAATGGCCAATAACCGCCGGCCGTCCTTGATCGGAGCGAGGATCCCAAAGCCGATTGGGTCGGCAGTAAGGCGCACGGGCTCCGACGCCTTGGACCACGGCGGGAAGACACCCTTCTCCCGGCGAACCCATACGCTAGAGTCTGATCCCGGGCCGTCACCTTTATTCGACAAGAAGATGTAATATCGGCCATCGGCGGACCACTGCCCGCAGCATTCGTGAGCGGGCTTGTTCCAACCCGGAAGCAACGGATGGAGGTTGCTCCCGTCGGCAGAAACCTCCCAGAGAGAACGAATGTTTGAGTCGGTCTTCTGATCTTCTACGGTGAAACGCAACGTCTTGCCGTCCGGCGACCAGCCCAATCCCCAGGAAGGAGCGGTCAGGCTAACCACCTTGTGGGCATCGCTTCCACTGCGGCTGCAAATGTAGATTCCGTCGATGCTGTGGTATGCGATCTGCCGACCGTCAGGGGAAAAAGCACCAAATCCAGTCAGGTTGCTCAAGCGGCGAGGCGATCCCCCGACGACCGGCAACGTCCAGTATTCATAAGACCCTGTAGTCGTGGCGGACGCTATCAACAATTCTGACCGGTCCGGCGAAACGTCCATAATGATGGGATCGCGGAAAGGCGATGGGAAGGGCTGCGCCTCCCCACCCGAAACTGGCACCTGCATTAGGTTGAAGTGAGCAGCCTCGCGTGCGCGAAAGAAAATTCGCGCGCCATCCGAGGTGATTCCCCCCAGACCGGTAGCGTGGGCGTAATGCGTGAGTTGAGTAGTGCGGAGAACTCGTGGAGGCGGTAAAGTTGAAAGCCATTGGAAGATGAGTAGGGCAACCAACAACAAGCCGGCGATGACAAGGCCCGCTGCTAGTCCCCGTTTGTGCTCCTCGACGACGGCGAGCAGTGGGGAACCGTCGGCCGTGTGAGCAGAGGTTGAGACCGCAGCCGCCGTACCCCCAACGTCGTTCGACGGTGAGACTCGGCGGCTATACTCCTTGTCCAGCTTCAGGCGTTTCAAGTCGGCGCACATTTCCGCAGCGCTTTGGTAGCGGGCTTCGCGGTCTTTTTCCAACGCCTTGTTTATGATCTCTTCCAGCCTGGGCGGAAGTTCAGGATTTAACTTCCCCGTGGGGACAGGCTTGCGATTCAGAATGGCCTCGTGTAACGCCGCTGCCGTGTCCCCGCTGAATGTCCGCTTTCTCGTCGCCATCTCATAGATCACCAGGCCAAACGAAAACAGGTCGCTGCGGGCATCCAGCTTCTCGCCGCGAACCTGCTCCGGCGACATATAGGGCGCCGTACCCATGGCCACACCGGTCAAAGAGAGGCTAAGGTCATTGGCTGGTACGCTCGTGGCTTCCTGGGATTGTCCTTCTTGGCATGTTTCGCGATCTCCTGCGTACGCAAGCTTCGCCAAACCGAAGTCCAGAATCTTGACTTCGCTGCGATTCGTGATGAAGATATTCGCCGGCTTGATGTCACGATGAACGATCCCTTTTTCGTGCGCGGCGGCCAGACCTTCCCCGATCTGAATCGCCAGGTGCAACAATTCGTCGGTCGCAAACGGGGTCGCCCGCGCGGCTATCTGATCCCGCAGGTTTTGCCCCTCCAACAATGACATGGCGATGAAGGGCTGGCCTTCGTGCTCACCAAATTCGTGAATGGTGCAGATGTTGGGATGGTCAAGCGTGGAAGCGGCTCGCGCCTCACGCTCAAAGCGCTCCAGAACCTTCGCGTCGCTGGCTATCTCTTCCGGCAGGAACTTCAAGGCTACGCGGCGGCCCAGCTTCAGGTCTTCGGCCATATACACGACGCCCATGCCTCCACCGCCCAGCACCTGCAACACGCGGTAATGGGAGACTTTCTTGCCGGTCATGCCTGCGCCGGGAAGGGTTTGAGGTTGGGAGCCAGCTTCTGCCGCCTCTGTCTCCCTCACCTCCACCACAAATCGATAGCCGCGCTTGGGGATCGTTTCGATGTACTCCCCGCCGTTTGTCGCCTCGCTCAATATTTTTCTCAATACGGAGACGTGCTTAGCGACATTCCCCTCCTCTACGAAGGTACCGGGCCAGAGCCGCCTCATGAGGTCATCTTTGTCCACCAACTGGCCAGCGTTCTCGACCAGCATAAGCAGCGCTTCGAAGGCTTTAGGCGCGAGCGGCACGGGCTTGCCGTCGAGATTCAGCAGACACTCTCTCGCGTCGAGGCGAAACGGACCGAAGCTGTAGAAATGTCTTGTTTTCTGGTGCATAGCCCGGGGAAGGAATTCTTCAAGATTTCTTCGCGTTTTCGGAAGGACTTCTAAACCGCATTTTAGTTAGGGTTCGCGTTGAGCTGGCATGGATGCGGCTAGGTAAGCCATTCGCAGCACATTCTACGGTGGCTTGGAACTGAGCGCAATGGCCGAGTGAACTGGGGTAAAGCGGGATGACTGCCACCGAAAAAGACAGTCGAAATTGTAGGCCGTCGGGCAACACGTGCCCGTTACACGCGACTCGACATCGGAGAGGGACGATGAGGAAGCCTACTGGAGGCGGTTCGGGACTTCTAGTACCCCGCTCGATCCTCATCTTGTTCCTGGGTCTACCAGCAACGCTTTGGGCTCAGAAAGGGAAGGACTCATGGTCTAACCTGAATGGCCTGAAAGCTGGCCAGGGCATTGAAGTGATCGAATCCAGCATGAAGCACCACGACGGAGAATTTGTCAGCGTTACGGACGAGACGCTCACACTCAAGAAAAGGGCTCCGACGTCTTGGTGAAGCGCGAAGACGTTGTCCGCGTCTCAACCGCTTCGGGTGCCAGGCGCGGCGAGCATGCCCTGATTGGCCTGGTGATCGGCGCAGCCGTCCGGGCGGGAGCAAGCGAGCGCCCCTGGTCCGAGTCCTCCCGCACAGGATTCTGGCGAGCTCGGAGGCAAAGAGGCTTCACGCACCCAGGCACTGGACGGCTCCATGCAGATTTGCCGACTCTCGGTGCTGAAATGCACATGGAGTGAGTCCCAGCCTTGAAAGCAAAGTATCGAAACCATATTTTCAGAGAAGAAGAGGAGGACAGTTATGAAGGGTGGGGCAATTGCAACATTTCTGGCGGCGCTGACGCTGATGGCGCTGATTTCCGCAACCGCATGGGCGCAAGCAATCGACAGTGGGTGCACAACAAATACGTTGTACGGGGAGTACGCGTTCAGGATCTCGGGACAGATTTACGGCCCGACTGGCGCGGTCGTGCAACAGCGCGACGGAGTCGCGTTAACCCACTTTGATGGTGCCGGCCATTTGACCCAGGTGGACTGGGTGATGTCGAACGGTTTTCCGCTGGCGGGACCCACCGACAAGGCGGGTTTCCACACCAGTGAGACTGGCACGTACACCATCTTTTCAGATTGCACCGGCACGGCGAAGATCGATTTTCCCGCTCCCCCGGGATCCACGGGCGCGGTCATCAATCTTATGCTCGTCCTGAGCAACCACGGCCGGACCATTCACACGATCGTCTCGCAGTTGATTCCACCCGGATCGACCACAGCGGTTCCGGTGTCGATCCACAGCGATGGCGAAAAGCTCGGGCGGGTTCCCGATGCCGACTTTTATGAGTAATTTGAGCACAAGCGGAGGCCGGGCAACGTTTTGCCTGCCTCCGCCTGCAGTTTGCTTCGTCCGCGCCTCCCATCTTAACTGGGGATGTAGCCATCTCAAGAAGTGTTGGCCACTGATTCCATGGGAGGGAGACACAATGAAAAGTAAGGTACCGGCGGTCCAGTCAATTCCAAAGGCAACAGAAAAGTGGGCCAAGCTGTGCCAGTTTTCTATGAGCCCACTGCTCTCGGCTGCGTGGATCGAGGCTCCTGTTCGACCGGCCAACTGGAGGTGGCACGTGACTTCTCGCACCTGCCTGATCCTGGTGTTGTTCCTCGGATTTCCCGCCGCGCTCTGGGCTCAAAAGCAGCAGGGCTCATGGTCTGACCTGCGTGGCCTGAAGGTTGGCCAGGGCATTGACGTGATTGAATCCAGCATGAAGCATCACGGTGGAGAATTCGTCAGCGTCTCAGATGACGTGGTCACCCCGCAAGAAAAAGGCTCCGACGTCTCTGTAAAGCGTGAAGACATCGTCCGCGTCTCGACCGCATCCGGCGCCCGACGCGGCGAGCACGCCGTGATTGGCCTGGTGGTCGGCGCAGCCGTCGGGGCGGGCATCGGCGCCGCGGCTGGCTCCGGATCGAAGACCTGGGTTGGAGTTTCGGAAGGAGTGGGCGCCCTCATTGGCATCGCAATTGGCGCCACGAGCGGGGCGATAGTGGGGGCGGTGATCCCCGCCCACACAACCATCTACCGCGCTGCCCCTGTGGTCGCCACGCACTAGACGATATCGGACTGGCCGTGTGATCGACTGTCGGAGAGCGTGCACTCGCGGAAAGCAAATGGCGGAATACGAGCGCTCTCTCTTTTCACCGGTTCATTTTTGGAGGTGTGGGCAATTCCATCCTCGAGCTTCAAAACTACAATTCAGGAGCACTCTCATGAAAGCCAACATTGCACGGGCAACGCTTGTGATCTTTTCCATCGCGGCGATTTTCTCAGCCATCGCCGTCCCCGCCGTAGCCCAATCTTTCCCCGGTTTCGGCACCGTGATGACCTACAACGTGAACGAAGGAACCGATCTCCTGCAGGTGGTAGGCGCCCAAACTCCGACGCAATTCCTGCTCGGCGTGGGTCAGGTGCTTACCCAAGTCCAAGGCACCAATCCTCCGGAGCGGATGCAGGCGGTGGCTCGAGAAATCCTCGAGGCTCAGCCGGAACTGGTAAGCCTGCAGGAAGTAGACCAGTGGTCCACAGGGTCCTTTGATCCGATTGCCGGCACCTGCGGAACCACGACCCTGCAATATGACATGTTGCAGGAGCTTCTCAGTGCGTTGGCCGCGCAGGGAGCACACTACAAAGTTGCCGTGCAAGTCACGCAAAATGCATTCCCGCCAACCCCAGGACTGATTCCGCCCGCAACTTACTTTTGCGTTGCAGTAACCGACTACAACATTATCCTAGCTCGCACGGACCTGCCTTCCTGGATCTTCCATTGGAGTAACCCGCAATCCGGACAATTCGAGAATGAGCTTGTTCTGCCAACTCCGCTTGGGCCATTTCCGTATCCAAGGGCGTGGGCCTCCGTCGATGGGGAGTTCTTCGGACACACCTTCCACTACATCAACACCCACCTTGAGTCCTTCGATGCGAATATCCGCGAATTGCAGGGCGGTGAACTGCGGGCCGGGCCGGCCAACACGGCTCTACCGCTGATTATCGCGATGGATTCAAACGCGCAGGCATTCCCACTCCCACAAGACCCGACGTACACCGATTTCATCTCTGCGGGCTACAACGACGTTTGGTCTGAGATATTTCCCAAGCGCGCCGGATTGACCTGCTGTCAGGCTGAATCGGACAACAATCCCGTATCGCAACTCTATCAGCGCATCGACCTGGTCTTGACCCACGGCAAGGTAACTCCGTGGGGAATTGAGTTGATCGGCACCAATCCCGCAAGCCGCCTGCCCGACGGTCTCTGGCCCTCCGATCACGCCGCTCTCGTGGCGGGCGTGGTTGTGGGAGATAAATAGGCAGAAGGCCCCCTTTGTCTGCTAACCGCCTCGCAGAGGAGCCAACAAGCTAGTCGTCGGCCGTCGGCCCTTTATTCCGGCTTCATTTAGTCTCGAAAATTCGGAGCTAGAGGAGATCTTATGAAATACAGGAGCATTGCGATTCTGGTCGTCTGTGTGTCTCTGGCCGCGACGGCTTCGGCTCAGACATCTAGTCAAAACGTGGATAGCGCGATTCTCGGCGTGGGAACGCCGAATTTCATAGCGAAGTTCACCGGGAGCCACAAATTGGGAAACTCGAGCATTTTTCAATCGCCAAACGGTAACGTCGGGATAGGCACAACCAGCCCTAATTCCGCGTTGCAGGTCGTCAGTAATAGCACCGACCTTTCAATCAGCCTTTTCGGAATATCACCTGCAAAATCTGGGATTGGCGTATTCGGTCGGGCAACAGCTACCGACGCATCTGGCACGAACCAACCTTTCGGTGTAGTGGGAATCGTTGATGCTCCGTTTGGAGCGGGTGTCGCTGGCACGGCCACCAGCAACGCCAGCAACGCAAATGCGGTCGGCGTTTCCGGGCGGGCCGACACTCCCTTGGGCATTGGAGTCTTGGGCTTCACGACTCCTATGACGGGCAACGGCATTGGTGTTGTTGGCGACACTAATAGCCCCGATGGAGTAGGTGTTCTCGGAAACCATCCGTCCAGTACCGGAGGCGGACAAGGAGTTCGGGGGCAAACGAATTCGACAACGGGTTTCACAGTTGGGACAACAGGTGCCGCACTGGGAACGAGCGGCCCGGGAGTAGGCGTGTTCGGCCAAACCTATAGTCCCGACGGTACTGGCGGTTTGTTCGCCAATGTTGTTGGAGGCAACATCCTAGAGGGCGGATTCGGCCAGCCTGAAACGACGGTCTTTAGGGTGGACGGGACAGGCAGAGTGTTTGCGGACGGCGGCTTCCAACCCAGCGGAGCCGACTTTGCCGAGTCCCTGGCGGTCGCCGGAGATCGCAGCAAGTATGCCGCAGGAGACCTGCTGGTAATCGATCCAGCCGCCAGCCGCCGCTTGGCTCTGGCACGGCAGCCTTACTCCACGCTTGTCGCGGGTATCTATTCCACCAAGCCGGGGATGCTGGGCACCACCCGCAAGCTGGATGAAGGGATGCCGAAAAACGAAATTCCTCTCGCCGTTGTGGGGATCGTGCCCTGTAAAGCTATAGCAGAGAATGGCCCTATCCAGATAGGCGACCTGCTGGTGACTTCCTCCTCTCCCGGTTACGCTATGAAAGGCACAGACCGAAGCAAGATGCTAGGTGCGGTCGTCGGAAAAGCCCTGGAGCCATTGAGCGAAGGCAAAGGCGTGATTCAAGTGCTTGTGACGCTGCAATAGGCAACACGAAACGACCAAGGTTCCGACGAGATGAAACCGCCATTTCCGGGCGGTTTTTCTTTTCCCAAAGCTCCGGCAACCTTGTCAACCAAGGCTCGCTCGTAATCAGTTCAGGTCAGAACTCGGTCCGACCCATGCATTCTCTTCGGTCACAACGTCGATCATGATTACTACTTCGAACTCCTCCCTAAAGAGGAGCGGGCTGCCCAATCCATTGCTCGGTGTTCTACTGCACACCATGACCTGGTCCGAGCTGGCCCGCGTGCGAACCGAACTTTCTTGACTGCTCGTAATCCCATCCCTTGCGCCACATCCAGTAGAGAGCAATAGCCAGCACTTCCATGATCTCCTCCATAGTCGCGCCAGCCTTTAGTGCGTTTTTGATATGGCGGCGTGTGCCTGGCGCATACATGTGCGTGACCGAAGCGTCGAGGGCGATGCTGAGGAGTTCGACCTCCTTGGGCGACATGACTCCACTCTTGTACAAAGCCGCCGCCATGGCCATGAATTCGTCGGTGAATACCGGATCGAGTTCGAAGAAGGGGTCCCATGCTGTGTTCCACTGTCCAATCTTCCGCATCGCAAGCGGGAGTCGGTTCGGGGTTGGCTCGCGGAGTCAGTTGGACGTTGGCAGCTTTAGCTTCTTCCAGAACAATGGGAGCGGCCAAGCTGCACGAATGAATGGACAACGCCGATCCGCACTTGAGGGCGAACAAAGTCTCCTCGCGAGTCGCGCCTGTTTCGATTGCGGCGCGAATGTGGTGGCGCGTTCCCTCCGGATTGAGATTGGTGCAGGCGGCATTCAGGCTGATGCTGACCAGTTCGATAAACTTGCGAGGCAGAACCGAGTGGGTCCATGGATTGGTGCTCATCTTGAAGCAGAGTTCGGCCCATTTCGGATCCCACTCGGGCAACGCGTCCAAAGCCGAATCCCAAGGACCCGTAGGCGGATCAGTCACTGCATTCGTGTTGTCTGTTGCTTTTTGCATTTCGGTGCCCATGATTTCTCCTTCCATGACAGAAAAACCGCCGCAACGAGGAACAGCAGGCGACGACGAGCGTTCACGCTCACAGTGTTCCTCCTATCGCTTTGGGCGAATCGACTACTTTGGTCTCGCGCAGGGCTTTCGCCACGATGCCGTCAGTAATTGCGTTCCAGAGGCGGTCCGGCGTGACACGGTGCATCCAGTAGGTGACCTTTACCTTCCAGCCCGGGATGATCATGGCCTCGTCGTGCTCGATGCCTTTCACCAAGCCGCGTACTGCGGCATCTACAGGCATAGTTCCGCCGATCTTTTTTAGCGCGGCGCCGGCCGGATGAAGGGTTTTGCGCTCCCCCGCCAGGCCCGCGGTCTCTACTTCGCCGGGACAAAAACAGGCGACACTGATGCCACGGGGCTTCAGCTCGTAACGCAGGCACTGCGCGAGCCCGACGACTGCAAACTTGGAGCTGCCATAGGCGGTATAACCGTAAACCGGGATGATCCCACCCATCGAGCCGACCAAGACGATCTTGCCGTTGCCACGTGCGAGCATGGAGGGCAGCACCGCTTCAACAATGTGCCGCGTGCCGTAGAGGTTGATCTGAATAACTTGGTCGAAAGTCTCGTACTTCATGTCAATGAGTTCCGCCATGCCTCCGATTCCCGCCATGTTAATGAGGATGTCCGGCGGGCCGACCTCAGCGACTGCCGTTCCGATCGTCCCGATTACCGTTTCGCGTTCCGCGATGTTGACCCTGTAACCAGCCACGCGCTGCTCCGGCGACCGCCGCGCCGACTCGATCTCGTGCAGCGCAGCGTCGGTCGGGTTGCGATCAAGAGTCACGATGTGGGCGCCGCCTCCGGCCAGCATCTTGCCCGCGAGCAGCCCCATGCCGCTGGCGGCACCAGTGATGTAGATAGTCTTTCCGGCAACGTCAGTCATCGAGACCCATCTCCGCGCGGCTGCTCATTTTTGGCCGACATAGGTCATCAGCTGGTCTATCTGGAACGCTTGATCAGCAATGACAGCGCTCGCCAGGTCGCCCATAGAAACAACCCCGACGAGTTCACCCTTGTCAAAAACAGGAAGGTGTCTGATATGACAGCGAGTCATGATCGCCATGCATTCAAGGACGCTGGGTTCGAGCGTGACTGTCAGGACGGGGCTTGTCATGATCTCGTGAACTGGGGAGTCTCTTGCCGAAAGTCCTTGAAGTACGACCTTGCTGCCATAGTCCTTGGCGGAAACGATACCAGCCAATTTCCCCTGAGCGAGGACCAACACCGCTGCAACTCCCTTCTCTGCCATAATCGAGACGGCATCCTGTACTGTTGCCTCCGAAGTGACGGAGTAGATTTCATGCCTCTTGTTCCTCAGAATTGACGCGATTGTTTCAATCATTGTTGAAATTCCAGCCTTCCTGGATGCCCGCCAGTATTTCGCCCGCGCGGATCGGGCTCCCAAAAAGAGTGGGCCCCTTATCCATCAGCCGGGCAAGGATCCCGGTCTTCTTAGGCGACCTTAACGGTGATCGGGACTTCCAGATCCTTCTCCCACTCGCCAGCGTGGATGTGTCCGCATCCGCCCTGCGCTGCCGGGTGGAACATCCCATCCGTTTCATGCACCATGAATCCCATGTTTCCGGGTCGGCGATTGGGCGGCAGGCCGAGGTTAGCGAGCGTCTCGGCAGTGGATTTGTAGGTGACGCCGATCTTCAACATCTGGCGGGCCTGTTCGGCTGTAGCGATGGGGCGACCCAGTTCTTCTGCCATGCGGACATGACGTTCGATCATTTGAATCGTCGTCATGCGCACACCCTTCGTTGTGTTCCACAGATTGTCTTCGATACCTGCCCGGGTGTGTTGTCCGAGAGCTATGCAAATCGCGGCAAGTGGGTGTGTCAGACGGAAGGTGGTTTGGTAGGTGAAGAATGAGCCATGCGGCGTGCGGCGTATCAGCTCCATCAGGTCAAACGGATTTGCGCCGCAGGTGCCACCAGCACCGATGCTGAAGAATCCGTTCATCGGTCCCATATAGTAACCTTTGCGGATGAGGCGCTCGACGAGCTCAAGACCGTGGACGTGGCCGAGCGCGAAGTAGGGCTGGATCCCGTGCTGGACCATCTGCTTGATGTTCTCCAGATAGAAATCCGGCGTGGAGTCGGCGACCATATTAGCCATTGCGTGGAGCATCGCCGGGTTTTCAAAGCGGGTTCCCTCAAAGGAATCATCTACCGGATGTAGTGCCGTCAGGTCATAGAGGCCCGTGCCACATAGAATCGTGACCTGATCGGGTTTCGGATCGATCTCGGCCAACTTGTGGCGCGAGTCGTAGCTCTGGAACTTTGCTTCTTCGCCGGGCTCCGGCGCAAAAGAGATGGACCCGCCAACCTGCAGGATCATCTTGGGCACGGTCTTGCGCAGGCGCGCTATCTGGTCTCCATATTCCCTGAGGTTCTTGGAGATGTGTCCGGTCTTGGGATCGCGCACATGGATGTGCAGAAGCGTGGCTCCGGCGTTGTAACAGTCCACCGCGATCTGAGTTTGCTCTTCCCAACTGACCGGGACTTGTCCGGGAAAATCGTTCGGCATCCACATCGGCCCATAGGGCGCAGCAGTAATCATGAGCGGTGCCTGATTCTCAGGTAGTAGTGAGTCATCGGTGAAATACATAAAGTCGATTCTCCTTTCGACCTCGTTTGACGATCGGGGTATGCGACGTCGTTCACAGACATGCAAACGGAGAAACGGATTAAGGACTTTCCACTCAGCATAGGAGGAAGCAGGGACTTGGGACACTGTCAAAAGGTACAGTCACGAAAACAATTACACTCAAAATCCCGCTGCCTGGTCTCATGCGCGGAGCGGGAGGACTGCGAAAGGGGGATACCATGAGAGTTACTGTAAAAAGTACCAGTTGTATTCCTGGTGGCTATACCACAGAATCCCGACTCGAAGCTCGTACAGGCATTAATAAAAATACTCTTCCGTCTCGCATCTAGCAGTATTCAGAAGCTACTCATTTTGCACTCGTTCAAGTTTTAGCAACCCCACAGGAAGTCGACGAAGGAAAGTTACAAAAGCATCCGGAATTTTTCTATAGCCGTTCTCCGCAAATCGAGGCTCGTCTTCTTGACGTAAACGACGTGCTCTGACGACAGAACAGTAAGGAGGTTGACATCGAGCATGCACAAGACATTTTTTATCCTCGTCTATGTTGCTGGTCTGCTGGTATACGGTGGGCCAACAGCGGAATCGCAACAGAATGCGGCGCCTAGCGCAGTACAGGTTCACATGGTGATCACCGACGCCGCGCTGCGAGAAGATGCAGAGCTTCCACCTCTCCAGAAACAAGACATCAAGGTCAAGCAGGGAAAAAGCTTCCTGCAAGTCACACAACTGATTCCGGCCCAGGGTGATAACGCAGCACTCCAGATGATGATCCTGATTGACGATACTCTCAACACGTCCATTGGAAATAACCTCAATGACCTAAAAGAGTTTGTAGGCGCTCAGCCAGCGTCAACCCTGGTTGGTGTCGGATATATGTCGAACGGGGGCGTGAACATCGTTCAAAATTTCACGCCTGATAAGGAACTCGCGGTCAAAGCGGTACGGCTCCCACGGGGCAATCTCTCTACGATGGACAGCCCTTACCTGTCTCTTATCAGCTTGGTCAAAGGATGGCCGCAACAGAATGTCCGGCGCGTCGTACTGATGGTCACCGACGGAATTGATCGACTTCGAGGTGAACGACCTCAGCCCTCACGTTTGGGACCGAACTACGGCACCATGTACCACAGCATGCCGACCATTAGTGTCGACGCGAGCTCGGCGAGTGAAATCAGTCAACGCTACAACGTTCTCGTTTACTCCGTGTACGCGGTGGGCGTCGGTCGCACTGGTCGAAGCTCTTGGGACCTGGACGTCGGCCTCTCCGGGCTCACTAAGCTGGCTAACGAAACCGGAGGGGAGTGCTTTTCTCTCGGTACCTCGCAGCTCGTCAGCTTCAAGCCTTACGTGGAACGCTTCCAAAAGATGCTCAACAACCAGTACTACTTGGTATTCCAGGCGGTACCACAAAAGAAAGCTGGTTTCCAGCGGGTCAATGTCCAGACTGAACTCTCAAACTCTGAAATCTTGGCTCCAAACAATGCGTGGGTCCCGGCCGCGGGTAAGTGACGTTGTAGCCGACAATGCCAAGGCACTCAGAGCCATCAAGGGGAAGAATCTATGCAAATCGGATCTGTTCACGGAGAGCCGTTAGAGCCTTTCGATAAGAGGATTGTGGACCGTCGCGCGTTTCTGGGCGCAGCCATCGGCGCGTGCGCTATTCCGTGCCTTGCTTCTTTGTCCATGCAATTAGCACCTGACATGAGTCGATCACTTACAAAGGAAGAGCGGGACGGCATGAAGCCATCTCAAGTCATCGACGAACTCAAGAAAGGGAATGAGCGATTCCGAGCTGCGAAAATGGCTCCGCGTGACTACTTAGGGGAGAAAAGATCCAGTGCGGGGGGACAATACCCGGCCGCCGTCATACTTGGTTGCTTGGATTCGCGAGTCCCAGCCGAGATCGTGTTTGATGTAGGAATCGGCGACACGTTCATCGGCAGAGTTGCGGGAAACATTGTCAACGATGACATGCTCGGCAGTATGGAGTTTGCCTGCGCCGTTTCGGGGGCCAAGGCGGTAGTGGTCTTAGGGCACACAGCTTGCGGCGCAGTAAAAGGTGCGATCGACGATGTTGTGCTCGGGAATCTCACCGCATTGCTGGCACGAATCAAACCGGCGATACCGGCGACCAAGTTTGAGGGCGACAAGACCAGTAAGAATCCGAGCTATGTGGATGCGGTTGCTCGAACGAACGTAATTCTGGGTCTTTCTGACATTCGCCGGAGGAGTCCGCTCCTGGAGGAACTAGAAAAGAAGGGAAGCATCAAGATCGCCGGCGCAATGTACAACCTGGCAACTGGCATGGTGGACTTTGTCGGCTGATGCAGCGACGCGGATTCACGCGGCTACCGTCGAAACACCTGAACGGGCGCGGACAGTTCGGCGGTTCGATCCCAGTATGCGCGACCGATGACGTTCGGATTACGACGGGGTACATCCCATGAAGAAATGGATTGTAGTCTGCTGCTCACTCCTATCTGTTCTGTTGCACTCCGGGATTCTTGCACAATCACAAGAAGCACAGAAACAGACTCCACCCTCGGCAATCACAGACACGCAGCAAAAGAACCTTCAGGAATACATCGAGCTCTTGCGCTCTAACGTTCGCCAGCAGAAAGACGAGATCATGGGCGCCGTGATGGCATTGAATGTCGATCAAGCGGCGAAATTTTGGCCTATCTACGAAGAGTACGATGCGGAGTTGACCAAACTCAACAACCTGAGAGTCGCCAAGATTCAGGACTATGCCCGCAACTACGACCAGATGACCGACGCCAAGGCAGATGAGTCTGTCCAGAATGCGTTCAATTATCGGAAGCAGCGTTCTGAGCTGTTAGAGAAGTACTACGGTCGCGTGAAGGCATCACTGGGGTCGATCGAGGCCGCACGCTTTCTCCAGATTGAAGATCAGTTGCTGGCAATCATCGATCTTCAAATTACCTCGAACTTGCCCATTGTGGGGCAAGGATACTGAGATGGAATGGGTGAGAAAAAACATGCGATACGCAATCGTTTGCGCAGCGGCTCTGTTCATCGGATTGGGTCTGACGGTCGCAGGGCAAGGGCAAACGCAGGCAGCGAAAAGCAAGGTAACTGTTCCTGCAGGAACGCGAATCCTGATCCGCATGGTCGATTCTGTGGATTCGAGCAAACAGCAGCTGGGATATCGCTTTACAGCCAATCTCGAGACAAATCTGCAGGTGGATGACGTGGTAGTGGCGCCAAGAGGTAGCACCGTTTATGGCCGACTTGCCAATGCTAAGTCGGCGGGCAACATATCCGGTGGTGCCGAACTGACTCTCGAACTGACCGATATTGTCGTCAAAGGCACAGCGTATCCACTTCTAACCAGCTCTTACCAGGTAGCCTCACAAGGGCAGGGTAGCAAGACAGCAAAAAGAGTCGTTGGCGGCACAGGACTCGGAGCGCTCATAGGCGGGCTCGCCGGCGGCGGTAAGGGCGCTGCCATCGGCGCAGGGGCCGGCGCTGCAGCCGGAACTACTGTCTCCGCAGCTAGCAAGGGTAAACAGGTATCGGTGCCGAGCGAATCGCTCCTCGAATTTCGGCTGGAGCAACCAGTCAGTCTACCGGTGGCGCGTTAGATTGCCGCCTCCAGAGACGCAAAATTTCCATTCAGGAGACTGACTATGAACCGCACAACCGTTCGAAGATCTAACATCGCGATCCTTAGCTTTAGTGCTCGGTGGCAATGCCAGCCGCAATCGGCGAGACCTGCTCAACTGCGAAGGCCGCAGGAAGGTACGGATTCAAACTGGCTGGATCACTGCTGCCACCGACTGGAGCTGTATTGGGAGCAGCCGTTGGGAGAGTCACAGCCGATGACGAGGGAAATCTCGCTGGAGGCGAGACACGCAATGTAGGCGGTGGGTTTGCGACCGAAACGCTTCTTGGGACATGGACCGTAAACTCGGACTGCACCGGCACTGTAGCTTTCAGCGTCTACGAATCCGGAACACTGGTTAGGCAGACAAGCTTTTCCCTAGTGTTTGCCAATAGCATGCGTGGGGGCTACCCGGTCGAGCAGGCGCTTGTGCTGCCGGATGGCACAAACCGTCCTGCGATAGTCACCGTCGACCTACTAACGAAAATCTCAGGAAGAAAAGATCGGTAGTAATGCGATCGCAGATGGATTAGTGCCAAAGCCGGTCAAGGAGGTTGCTGTCATTTGGCCAGCTTGCTGTTCAATAGGACGGGCTGGCCAACCATTTCCCTTACTTGAAGCGCAAGACGGCTGCAGGTGCCGAGGGGTGCATATTCCCTCCCGTGTTATTCTCACCCCGTCAAACGCGCGCCGGGGTAATACGCACGGAGGGGAAAATGCTATGCTACATCTAACTAAGTGGTAAACACTGTGGGGTGTGCCGGAATGTCGAGTGATCAGACTGGGGATTAAGATTGATGTGCGTCTATGCGGGTGCGAACACTTGACGGGCAACGTGGGCGGGCGCGGAGCAAAACCGGGAGCGAATTGAGGAGTCGCGCTCAAGGGATTCGAGTAGCAGAGTTCTCTACTCTTGCGACCACTCATCTTCCGACCAGTTTCATTGCTACACGCCCCCTGGCTGGAATGTTGAGTGGGGAATAAGTGGGCGCGCGGTGGTCAGAGCTCAATGAAACCATTGCCCTCATCTTCCGAGCGCCCACTCCGCCCGCCAGCTCTCTCCCATTCCCCACTCAACCACTCGACATTCCACCAGGGTGTAGCTACTTGCGCCGCAAAAGTGTCCCACCTGGGAACAGCGGTTCATGATGCTGAACAGCGAGTGGAGCTGGATCAAGATCAACTCAACACCGATCTATGCGGGAGCGACGCACGCGGCCCAGAAGACGCACCTTAACAGCGCCATATAAACCTCACAAAACTGGCAAATCTGACAGTTCCATCAGGAGAAGAGCAGGCGCAAGCTAATCTCGACATGGGCTGGTCAGACTGGGAATCCCGCGCTGTTTTTCAAACGGAGCGCCGTCGCTAGATGGGGATTGAATCAATCAGTTGAAGAGGATGATGATTATGAAAATAAGACTTGCATTGTGCGCGATGCTGGCATGTATCACCTCGGCCATTGCCGTTGGTCAACAGGTTTCAGTCAACTACAACCACAGCCAGAGTTTCTCGCCGTTTCACACTTATGCATGGGGTTCCAAGAACGCCAACCAGATCCAGAATTCGATACTGGCGCAGGTAGCGGTCCAGGACATCGACGCTGCTTTGCAGGGCAAGGGACTGCAGAAGGTGGCGGAAAATCAGAATCCCGATCTCATCGTCACCGCCAACGGCGGGATGAAAGAGGAGACCTCTTATAGTGCGTGGGGAATGCGGGGAATCGGGGGCGGTATGGGCAGCATCACGCCAGAGCAAAATGTTATTGGAACGATGATCGTGGACCTGTACGACGCGAAGAACCAAAGTCTCGTCTGGCGGGGGATGGCTCAGAACAGTCTGAACAACAACGGCAATAAGAATCAACAGTTGGTCCAGAAAGCCATCACGAAAATGTTCCAGCAGTGGCCCAAAAATTGAAGGGTTACATGGCGGGGCGATGACACACCAACGCCCATTGTCCCGCCAACCACAAGCGTTCTGCTTCTCTGGGGCAATGCGGGTAATGGCCTAGGGAAGCTCTGAGCAACCATCGATTTTGGAGGCAGGAGGAATTTCAGGGTCTGCACAGGTCACGAACTGCCCCCGTATTGCTTACGGCCTTACCGAACCCGCTATTTACGCGAGGTCCAGAGACACTACGCCCTCGCGACTGCCAGTCTTCTGCGGTGCAGGTACAGGTTCACGAGCGCAAAGCTGGCGCACAGTCGATGATGGTTCTTCTTAATCCCACGGTATCTCACCTTCTCGAAGCCGAAGATGCGCTTCAAAATCCGGAACGGATGTTCCACCTTCGCTCGCACTCTGGCCTTCACCCGGTTCTTGGCCTTCTGTAACTCGTCGACAAAGTTCTTGAATTGCACTCTCCGGCTGGTCATATCTTGCGCTCGCGGAGCCGCCTGCCGGATGGTTTCTCCCTGTCCCTGATATCCGCCGTCGCCCCACACCTTGCGCTCTTCCCCGTGCAACAGATCGGGCAGCATGTGCTTGTCTGCCACCGAAGCCGCCGACGTGCACACCGAATGCACATGGCCTTGCTTGGAGTCCACTCCGATGTGTGCCTTCAGCCCGAAGTACCACTGCTTCCCCTTGCGCGTCTGATGCATCTCCGGATCGCGCTCTCCGCTCCGGTTCTTGGTCGACGAGGGCGCGTGAATAATGGTCGCGTCCACGATCGTCCCCGTGGTGATGCGGATGCCGCGGCTCTCCAGATATTGGTTCACCGCGTTCAGCATCGCCCCGCCCAGTTCGTGTTTCTCCAACAGGTGACGGAACTGAAGGATGGTGCTCTCGTCCGGCACCGGCGCCCGCCCCAGATCGATGCCCACAAAGTGCCGTAGCACCGGCGATTCATACAGCGCATCCTCCGCGCCGGGATCGCTCAAGTTGAACCACTGCTGCAGAAAGTACACCCGCAACATGATGCTCAGGCCCATCACAGGCCGTCCCTTCTCTCCCTTTGGATAGTGCGGTTCCACCAGCGCCTGTAACTCCGCCCACGGCACGATCTGTTCCATCTCTTCGAGAAATCGCTCCCGCCTCGTCTTCCGTCCGTACTTCTCGAAACCCTTCTGCGCCGCCAAAGTTTGCTGTCGCATCCGCCTTTTCACCTCGACTTACACCCTACCCGCTTCCCCTGTGGATCGGGGAGTTCTTCAGAGGTTCCCTAGGTTGCAGAAGTTGTCATGTTGCTCTTCCACAGATCCATTCATCGTTAAACAGCCATAAAGTGCTGAACTGCTCGTAGTGCCTCGGTATCACGTAGGAGGATGAACCTGAGCTCTATCGCAGGTGGTTTGATCGTTGCTCGCGAGCGTGTTCGGAGGCGCCCTGTGCCGCATCCTTCTTCGCCGCGCTTTGCCCTCAGATCATCTGAGCAGTGAATCGAACGATGTCGTGAAGATGAGCATGGGGTTAGTCACTACGAACGGCGGCTTCACTCCAGCCTTATCAAGCAACGAATGCAATTCTCGAACAATTGTTTCTGCATCTCGCGCACCTTTGCGCGGCTCGCTCCAGTCATGTCCCGCGCGATCATATGAGCAAACCTGCGTTATTTGCGAAAGCCCCGGCTGCACCTTTCGCCACAGCGACCAAGGAGCGCTAGACGCAGCCTCCATGACGAATGCGGGTGAACCCGAGCCAGAGCAATCTATGTCCATCTGAAAGCCCTCGATGGTGTAGAAATTGCCAGGGACAGGATTACGCTGATGCTGCTACGTCGCCGCAGCCAGATTCCAGAGCGAGAACGTCAGTAGTAGCAATGCGCAGATTGCCGCACTTATAGCAGCAAGGCGCGCGGCCCCTCGACCGAACGAGCGGCGCCCCGCCTGAATCGGCTGTGCCTGCGATTTCATGGGGACGATGTTTCTGATCAAGGCTAGCGACGTACCGGTCACGTCGATCAATATAGTGTAAACTCGCGCTCGGCAGTTGCCTCCTCCCGAGGAGCCAATGGAAGAACTCGACTTAGCTAAAGAGCAAAGACGCGAGCGCATCAAGTGCGTCTTTCTCTACGGGGCCGCGGCGGTAGTCATCCTTGTCGTGCATCTCGCCACTAACGGCAATCTCGGCTTCCACACCGACGAACTCTACTACATCGATTGCGGCCGACATCCTGAACTCGGATATGTTGACTTTCCGCCGATCGTCCCGCTGCTCGCGCGTCTGGAGACGAATCTCCTGGGAGCCACACCATGGGCCCTCCGCCTGCTCCCGACGCTGCTCGGCGCGTTCATGGTGGTTCTCTCGGGCTCGTACGTGCGGCGCCTAGGTGGCTCGCTCCGCCTGCAGGCCCTCGCCCTGTTGATCGCGGTCACGGCGCCCTACTTCCTCGGTGCGAACTGGGTCTATCAGACCGTGACATTCGACGAGTTCACATGGATGGTCGCGTTCTACTGGTTTCTGTGCCTGCTCCTAGAGCATCGCCCCAGGTACTGGATCTACCTCGGCCTCTCGCTCGGCGTAGGCCTCGAGGTCAAATATACGATCGGCGGTCTGGTGGCTGCCATCGGGCTCGCCATCCTGTTTACTCCCGCGCTGCGGTCAGACCTGCGGACGCGGTATCCGTGGATCGCGGCCGGCATCGCGCTGCTTATCTGGGCGCCGAACCTTGCGTGGCAGGTGCCGAAAGGTTTCCCATCGCTTATCTACATAGCCAATCACCAGGGCTCCGGCGGTGGCCTTGTCGCCAACTTGGTCCTGTTCGGGGTCTATCTCTTCTTTTTGATTCCGCTCTTGGTGGCGGGATTGGTGTCGCTGTTTCGCAGCGCCACCCTGCGACCCGTCGGGATCGCCTGTCTTTTTCCTCTCGTCCTTTTCATGTTCGTGGGCAAGTCGTACTACTCGGTGGGCACCGTGCCGATCGCACTTGCTCAGGGGCTCATGGCGGTCGCCGCCGTCAAGCGGCCGAGGCTGCGCACCGGTCTCCAGATCGCAGTCGCGGCTGCCTGCGCGCTACAATTGCTCACGTTTGCTCAGCTGACACTTCCCATCACTAAGCCGGACCGGATTCACTCGCTCGGCCTCGACGCCAAGAACGAACTCTTCAAGGACAGCGTGGGATGGGAGGACGTGGCCCACCAGGTGGAGTCGATATACCGCAATCTCCCCGACTCCCAGCGAACTGGAACGATTATCATTTCGGCCTTTTACGGTGTTCCAGGTGCGCTGCAGATCTACGGCGACAAGAGATCGCTGCCCGTGGTCGTCAGTCCTCAGCTTAGCGACTGGTACTGGCTTCCCAGCAATCTGGTGGCGACGAACGCGCTGATGGTCGACTACGAGCCTTCGGACGTCGCCTGGATGTGCTCATCCGCGACTCTGGTGGGGCACCTGACGGTCCCCTACGGCGTGCAGGGACTGGAGCAGGGCGCGGCGGTCACATTCTGCGTGCTAAAAGCCCCAATCCAGCAAGACTGGAGCCAGCTCCGCAACTTCTCCTGAGGATGCCACATATCTGCCAAGCCATTCAGATGGATTTCAGGGAAAGTCAAGTGTTGAAACCAGGCCTTTACACAAGTGAGCCAAAGGAAAAAGATTTTCTTCACGGTTGAAGAGTGATATAGAGATTTATCACCATCCGCCTCACAACTTCCAAACAGCCGGCAAACCAAGCGCAACTGCGAGATCAGGCACACAAGTGTGCTCCACCCTTTCTCGCTATTAGTTGGCACTCAGTGGCCTGCATACTTCCATCCCGTCGATGCTGTGCGTGCCTCCAGGAAATGCATGTCACGAAGACGCAGCTTATTCAATACGGAGGGCCCGTACAGGATCGATCGAAGCTGCGCGACGCGCCGGAATGATGCCAGAAATGGCAGCCGCTAGCACCAGCACCCCGATGGCTATGGTCATGACCGGCACGTTCACCGTAGTGATCTCATAAAGCTGCGACTTGACGTATCGCACGCAGAAGACTGCCACCGGAATCCCGATCGCGAGGCCGACGATGGCCTGCAGCATGGCTCCGCGCACGACCGTTCCGATTACGTCGCCGCGGCTGGCGCCCAACGCCATGCGAACGCCGATCTCTGGCGTGCGTCGGACTACTGTGTAGGCCGTGACCCCATAAAGGCCTATCGCAGCAAGGAGAAGTGCCAGTAATCCGAACAGCGAGGTCAGACGCGCGATCAGCCGCTCCTCAATGAACCGATCGTTAATCTGTTGCTGGAATGTCTGGAACTTCACGATGGTGAGGTTGGGGTTGATACTCGACAGGGTGTCGCGAACGATCTTTTCAAAGCTCTGAATCGGTCGACTGGTCTGGAGAACCAGGGCTCCCGCGTACATAGATAGATCCTTCTCAAGAGGGCTGTTGGGGTCATTGGCGCTTCCTGCGCGCTGTGTCAGCGGTAGAAAGTACATGGCGTGATCTTTCCAGTAAATACTGGTATAGGTAGTGTCCTCTACCACACCCACGATTTCATGCGCTCCATCCATGCCTGCCGAGCCGGGTCCGGAGAAACCAAAGCGGTGGCCTATCGGGTTGCGATTACCGAAGAACTGCTTGACGAATTCCTGGTTGACGACGGCGACGGGAGGGGCATTTAGCGTGTCTTGAAATGTGAAGCCACGGCCCATGACCACGTGCGTACCGACGGAGTCGAAATACTCTGGGGTGCCTTTCACCCACGATGCGCCTTTGTTCAGGTCGGGCTCGCCCTGAACCTTTACTCCAGATCCCCAATTATTCGACTCCATTGGCGTGTAGGTGGCAAGGCCGACTTTGAGAACTCCGGGAATGTCATGGAATCGGTCTACGATGGTCTGATAGAGCGGCTCGACCCGAGTGTTCTTATAGCCAGCCGCTTGGGGATTGAGGTGAGCGATGTAGCGGTTTGTTGTATCCAGTTTCATATCGACGTTCTGGGCCTTGTTGAGACTCTGCGTAAAGAGGCCTGCGGCGACAAGCAGTACCAGGGAAAGCGCGGCCTGCAGGACAACAAGTCCGCGTTGTAACAAGGATGCTCCTTGAGTGGTGGTACGTGCGTTGGAGCGCAGGGATTCAACGGGCTGCGTGCGCGCGGCGATCAGAGCTGGCGCAAGGCCAAAGAGGATCCCCGTACAGAACGAAAGCGCAAACGCAAATCCGACGACGAGCAACGACGGCAAAGCAGTGACCGGCATGTTGTCCTGATTAGGAAAGGCGAGCGCCAGTAGCGCGTGCGCTCCGAGATAGGAGACAGCGAGGCCGAGCAGGCCGCCCATGCCCGAGAGAAGAATGCTTTCGGTGAGAAGCTGCCGCACAATGCGGCTACGCTGTGCGCCAAGTGCTGTGCGGACGCAAAGCTCCGCGCGGCGGCTCATGCCGCGCACCAACAACAGATTGGCGATATTTGCGCAGGCGACGAGAAGAACCAGTGCGGCAATCCATTGCAGCAGCTTCAGATGGTCCTTGTAATCTTCCTGCATGTTCTGAATACCGCCGCCTCCCGGAGTGAGCACTACGTGTGTGCGGGGAAGAACCTGTTTGGCGCGCTGATCGGTAAATGTCTTGAGCGGAGCAAATAGCTGCTTGAGCAGCGTACTGGCCTTAGCTTGTAGTGCCGGCAGAGAAGTTCCCGGCTTAACGCGTCCGATGATGTAGGCCCACTGAGTATCAGGATCATTGAAGTAGGGCGCACCGATGACTTCATCCATTGAATTCATCGGAAGGAAGTACTCAGGCGGATTGGCATCGATGCGGTCACCGTAAAATCCCTTTGGCGCAACACCAATGATTGTGGCTGGCTTGGTATTGATGTAAACGGTGGCCCCGACCACGCTCGAATCGCCTGCATAGTCCTGCTTCCACGTGTCATATCTCATCACGGCCGTTATCGGCGCGCCCTTCTGGTCATCAGCATCGACCAAGAGTCGGCCCGCTGCCGGCGAAAGACCAAAGACGCGGAAGTAGTTCCCCGAGACAAAGGTTCCGATGACGGATTTCGCAGTGATCTGGGATCCGGCACGGCGGACCGTGATGGGGCGCCAGGCATAGCCAGATTCCATCGCAGCCAACTCCTCGAACTCTGGCAGGCTCTTCTTAAACATGTAATAGGTGTCTGTGGCAAAGAGCGAATAATCCCCCTCATCATTCCAGCCACCATTGACGCAGCAGTCGTTTTTGGCGCCGATTCGGACGAGGGTTTTAGGATCTGTTACCGGCAGATTATGGAGCAGAATGGCATTGATCAGCGTAAAGATGGCCGAGTTGGCACCGATGCCGAGCGCCAGCGTAAGCAGCACGATAATGGTGAATCCCCGCGTCTTGCGCATTTGGCGGAACGCATAACTCAGATCCTGTAGCAGAACTCTCATTCGTACCCTCCAAACACTGGGCTTCCAGACAGTTATGAACACGGCTTTTTCTGGGCTTGTGTCGCGACGACCGGCAGGATAGCGATCACGACCCGTACCACTCACCCGAAGTAATTGGCTTCATCCATGTCTGAATTTGTCGCCTCTATTCCACGTGATCTTTGGACGCTACCGACGTCCAGGCGTGAGCAATGGTGATTCCCCATTAATTGTTGCGTCACGGGCTATTCGGAAGTCAACTGTTGTAAGCAGGCCATTGCGCTCAAACCCATCTTCCCCGAACGAAGCTCGCAATCGCCCGGACGGACGAAGGCCGCGCTCCTGTCAAAAGTTACAGTTACCACCCTATCCGAGACCGTGCTGAACTACTCGTGGCGCCTCAGTATCCCGTAGGAGGATCTTTGAGCTCTATCGCGGGCGGGTTAATCGTGTTCGCGAGCGTGTTCGGAGGAGCCCTGGGCGGCCTCCTTCTTCGCCGCGCTTTGCCCTCCGATCATCTGAGCAGTGAATCGAAAGATATCGTGAAGATGAGCATGGGGTTGGTCACTACGATGGCTGCCCTTGTCCTGGGCCTGCTAGTCTCTTCCGCAAAAAGTTTCTACGACGCGCAGAGTAACGAACTGACGCAAATGTCGGCAAGGGTCATCCTCCTGGACCGCATATTGGCCCATTATGGGACGGAAACGACGGAAGTCCGCGATCTGCTGCGCGGAGCCATTGCCGACAGCCTCGATAGGGTGTGGCCGGAGGAACGAACCCCCTCAAAACTGGGAGTGCCGCCTACCGGCCCGGAAGCTCTCGTTGACAAGATTCAGGAACTGTTGCCGAAAGACGAAAAGCAGCGCGCGCTCCAATCCCAAGCGTTGAGTGCGGCGGCTGGTCTCATCCAAACCCGCTGGCTGATGTACGAACAGGGAACCAACTCGATTTCCGTGCCCATGCTGGTGATCTTGATTTTTTGGCTGGTTGCGATCTTCACCAGCTTCGGGCTGTTCGCGCCTTGCAATGCAACGGTTATTACCGCCTTGTTCGTCGCCGGGGGCGCAGTTTCTGGCGCCATCTTCTTGATATTGGAGATGTATGCGCCTTTCGGCGGACTGATCAAGCTCTCCAGTGCCCCACTGCGCTCAGCTCTTACGCTCCTTGGCCAATAACCGTGCGCGTTCGAACACAATTGCCACTCACTTCCCTAATCGCAATGCGTCGCTACGGATTTTCTATAGCACCGCAGTATGGATTTCAGCCTGTAAGCTGAGGATTCTTGTGGGCTTGAATCGCTCTTAGCACTTGTTCGTGCGTCTTACGTTTCACAGCTTCACCACGAAGCAGCTTTTCTATCGTGTGTTGGCTCATCTTCGTCAGCTCTATCGTCTTGCGTATGCCAATGTCTCGGATTTCATCTGCGAGCGAAGGCGTGGCAACTACCTTCTTCGCTCTGCCGTACTCCGTCGTCTTGAACTCCAACACGCTGAGGTCGTCGCTCTCTTCCCACTTGTGGTCGGTTTCCTTGCCGATGTAGCGAAACTCTCCGGCAACGATGTGGGCCGGCTTGAGTGGGAAATCGCACGTCCGTACAACTTTGTTCTGCTGCCGATGGTCGATCCTGTCTATGGACTTGCATTCCATCGGCAATCGAACGAAAGCGTTCTTCTGGTATGCGCGTTCTCGTCCAAGCAGGAAGAATGGCTCTCCAGCGTGGATGGTAAACATGCACGACAGCGATGCCCACAGCCGTAAGAGGGTGCAGGACAAACGCCGGCGAAGGAAGGGCTGTGCGGACAGACATACCACTTTGGGCCTTCATTTGAAACAATTCCAGCGCTTCGAACGGCTGAGCCGACCATGGCTGGAAGCGATTGAGTGTGAGCTTCGTTGGCTGTCCCGGGATGACGTCTACATGCAGGTAGCTGTAGTCTTCCTTGGGGTCTTCGCCGTTCCAGTACAGCTCTTTGGGGTAGCCATCGGCGACCTTGTTGTGCGTTCTGCCGGTCTAGGCCCTATTCCGGAAGCACAAAATCCTCACAAAACGATTGCGGCGTACGCCAAAGACCTGGACATCGTCGTCTTCAATGGACACGTGCACACGAACTCTATCAGGTCGACGGCGTGAAATACCTGCTGTTGGGCGGAGGCGGTGCGGAACAAGACCCGATTCTTCCCGGGCAGCTGGCGTTTTACTGGCAAACCTCGCACCAGTTTTCCAATGAAGTTTTTCTGATCAAATCCACTTTCGCGAGCGCACTTGTTGATTCCGATGCTGCTGATTCGTGCCTTTACGTCCTCACTCGCGACAACTTTACCTTTTCGCCCGTATTCGGTTGCTTTGAATTCCAAGATGCTGGGATCCTCGCCTTCTTCCCATTTGTGGTCGGTTTCTTTGCCCACATAGCGAATTTCTCCCGCTATCACGTGTGCGCGTTGCAACAGTCCCTGTGTATCTGCGGCACAAGCAGTTCCATCCGGCGCTAGGCTCTTCGCTTCCGGATGTTGCTGATATTGGACCAGCAAATGCGCGAATTGCGATGCAAAGACCACGTTGTATGGAATGTTCCGGTTCGTTTTGTTGCAGTTCAGCATTTTGTAGTTCTTGCTGTCGTGCACATTCACGCATTCAAGGTCGAAGTGGGAGGAGAAACTGGACGTTCCGATTACGGTAAAGGCTGCCTAGGAGGGCCGAGCCCTGCTCCAAACACTCAGGGGCAGGACTCAACCCTTTTTCCCCTCGGCTGAGTAGAGATGTGAGGGAGCAAGAAGTGATCAAAGACAGCAGGCATGTTGCCGTGGGCGAATGTATTCAGGATTCAGGCAGAGCCAGCCGATTGAAGTGTTCGAACGGAGGGGCTAATGGAAGCTCCTTTTGCCGAAACTTGTCCTCTGAATCTGAGTAATCGTAGGTGTTGCCACAGATCGGACACTCGATTAAAAGATGGTACGACATCCAATATTCCACGCTTGCTGGAATCATTCCCTTTTCTCCCAAGTAGGTCAGCACGTGATCCGCTATACAGTTCTTCGTCTTGTAGTCGGCAACGATATAGAGATGTAGAGGCGATCCATGATCGACAGCTTCAGCTTGGTCATTGCTGCGCGGATTGCACATCGAAGCCATACCTCTTGAGGGTGTCTGCCGCAGCAGCGGTCTTGATGAATGACAAGAACTGCTTCGCAGTGTCCTTGTTCTTAGACGAGCCGAGAATGACGCACGCCTGCTGAATGGCAGGATAGTCGCCAGCAGGAACTTCAAAGTAGCGTCCCTTGTCTTTCATGTTTGGAGACAAGGCGAGAGACAGTGCCACTACTCCCACGTCGGCTGAACCCGACGTGACGAACGAGGCGGTCTGTGAGATATTCTCGCCGAGTACAAATTTGTCTTTTACTTCGTCGTAAATTCCTTCCTTCTGCATCGCTGCTACGGCGGCTTGTCCATACGGAGCATGCTGCGGATTCGCCACAGCAATTTTCTTAATCGAAGGGTTCAGAAGTGAGTGGATGCCGGAACTCACGTCAAGTGTCGAGTCTTTCAAAACCCAGACCACGATCTTCCCCTTTGCGTATTCGTAATAGCTCCCCGGTTCGGTCAACCCGGCGGATTCCAGCTTCTTTGGATAATCGAGATTGGCTGAAAAGAACATGTCGAAGGGTGCGCCGTTTTCTAGCTGCTGGAAGAAGCTGCCCGACGAACCATAAATCATCTTCACTTCCTTCCCAGTTTCCTTCTGGAATTGGGCAGCGACATCTTGCATCGCGAATTGAAGGTCGGCTGCGGCAGCAACGGTAATGGATTGTGCCGCGCCGAATTCACAAATGCAGATGACCGCAACCGACGCAACCAGATTTCGTATTCGTCTGCTCATATTCCCTCTCATCGGAGTCTATAATTAGCGAATGCCCATCTCAGCCAGAAACAAACTCCCCGGACAAATAGAAGAAGTTCAATTGGGTGATGTCATGGCGCACGTGGACGTGCGTGTAGGCGACAATCTAATCGAAAGTGCCATCACACGCCGCAGTGCCGACGAATTGAAGCTCCAAAAGGGTGACAAGGTGTTTGCCGTGGTTAAAGCTACTGAGGTAATGATTCAGAAGGACTGAACCCCTATTGCACATCCACGATCTTGAGTTTGGTGACCTGTCGCACCCAACGGGGCCATCCTTTTTCCCTCAGGAATGACGATTCGGTATGGTCCTGCTTTGTCGTCCAGCGGCCTTCCGTCTTGCAAATATGCCAGGACAGCCTCCTTGTCTGTGAAATCGGGATCCAGCTCGGGGAGCGCAATCACGGCGCGATAGCCATCAGCAGCTTCCACTAGAAGACAGGAAGCCAAACGCTTTCCCCGCATGGAATGACCAAACTCGACGCCTGCCTTTTCGAGAACAACCCTTAGTGCTACTCCCTCGAATGTCGTGGAGGTCTCGGAGCCATGAGTAGCCACCTTGACGTGTGGCAGGGACTCAATGTCCGACCTTGTCAAAACGGTCTGTTTCCCTCTCTCAGTTCGAATCGTGATTTGCTGACATTGCGCCACTGCGGCGCTCAACAGCAGACCGATCAATGCACAGAGCAGGAACCGTTTCTTCATGGATCACACTCGCAAGATCATTACTTCTGTAGCCTTTATGAGCGCTGCGGCAGTCTGTCCCCGCTTTAGCTGCATCTCTCTGGCAGAGTGTGCCGTAATGATCGACGTAACCTGCTGACCACCGATTGAAAGCTTGACCTCAGCCAACAAGCCGCTAATCTGCACGGACTCAATTCGTCCCACTAGCTGATTACGGCCACTCACGCGCCGGGTTTCTTCTTCGCGTTGCGGTTCGGTCTTGCCACGGGTTCTGAAAAGCAACCTGTCCACTTCGCTCTGCGGGATACGATGATGTCCTCCCGTCGTCTGATTGCTTCGAATCTTCTTCTTGTAAATCCACTGCTTAATTGTCGGAAAGCTGATACCCAGTTGCAAAGCTGCATCTCGCAGCCGCAGCAGTTCCTCAATATTTCCTTCGGATTTGCTGCTCTTCTGCATCAGGCCGCCATCGTAGCGACAACGAAGTTCACGGTCAACTCAGTCGCATTCGCGTAAGTATAGCCCACGGACTCATTGCCAAACAGACTATTTCGTACACTTCTGGACAATAGAATCGTATCTCATGTACACTTTCGACTTCTGTGCCAAACGATTGATTTTTCGAGGTCGAAATGCGCAAGGCTTACCTGTTTATCGCGGCGGTTGGTTTTTTGCTTTCGTCATCCTTGACCTTTGCTCAGGAGAAAACGCCCGACCCCTGCACGAGCGGCCACGAGTTCGCCACCACCGATTGCACGCTGACCTGGCACGGCATCACGGTGTACGGCGCGTATGACATTGGCGTCGGCTGGGTCAGTCACGGCTTACCGGAAAACGGCTACAACTATGAAGGTGCAGCTCTGGTGAACCGAAACGGCTATCAACATCAATTCCTCATCGCTCCGAACAACCTGCAGCAGACCGGTCTAGGCATCAGGGGTAAGGAAGAATTTCTACCTGGCTGGTCCGTTGTGTTCAACGCTTCGACTGGCATCAATCCGCAGTCCGGCCTGCTCGCCAACGCATCAAAGACTGACATCATCAACAACGGCCTTCCCAGGGCTAGCTATTCGTACGCCATCGACGGAGCGCGCGCGGGCCAACCCTTCAATGACGAAATCTATGCCGGTATATCGTCTGCGCGTTTCGGCACATTGACCTTCGGTCGTCAGCGCTCTCTCGGTACCGACGCGATGCTCCGCTACGATCCGGCCGGCGGCAGCTATGGTTTTTCGTACATCGGGTACAACGGCACGATGGCCGGTGGCGGCGACACCCAGAACAGCCGTTGGGATGACGCCGTGAAGTATCGCCTCACCATTGGCCCGGTCCATTTCGGCGCGATGTATAAATTCGCCGACGGTTCTGCCGGCTGCTACTCGGCCTCCGCGGGCTGGACTTCCACCACCTGTGCGCCGGAACAGGCGCGTAACAACGCCTATGCATTCGACCTCGGCGCAGACTACGGCAAGTTCTCGGTCGACATCGTTCCCCAACATTACAACCAAGCGATCAGTGTGTTGAACCCCTTGCTGGGGCCTCAGAGTCCGACGCAGCCATACCAGTCGACCACCAACAGTATCAATACCAACCCCATCAACGGGGGGGCCGGCATGGGACCCAATCTGATCGACCCGAACGACACCGTGTATGGCATCGTGACCGACAACTACGGAATTATAGTCGCGGCCAAGTATGCGTGGGACCCGTTCAAGTTTTTTGCCGGCTACGAATACATCTGGCAGAACAACCCAAACCACCCGTTGGGAGTCGGCGCCTCGGACCAGGGCGGTTATTTCATGAGCGGGGTCGAAGACAACAATCTTGACTCTGAAAAGTTGGTGAATATCTGGTGGACGGGCGTGAAGTATACCTACCGCAGCAAGACCGACTTCACTTTCTCCTGGTATCAACAGCGGCAGAACACCTTCCGTGTTCCGCCCACCTGCGTGCCCGGAAATTTCCGCGCTTCCTGCGCGGGCACCCTCAATGAGGGGTCACTCTACGTCGATTATCACTTCACCAAGCGTTTCGACGGTTTTGCCGGGATTGCGTATTCCTGGGTGAGCGGCGGTCTGGCCATCGCCATTCCTCATGGCCCCGGCGTCCCCTATAACTCCAACAACAACTTTGCTCCGACGGTCGGTGGTCGTTTCACATTCTGACCGCTTCCCCTGAGTGCTCAGTCGAGAGCCCAACATGGTTTGTGGTTCATGCAGCCTATGATACGCAATCGAATCATGAAGTTCGTTTAGGAATTGTCCACACTGAAGAAGACGCTCTGAGCAGCCGCCTCGATTCAAGTGTCAATTGGCGAAAAATTCCCAATGCACTCATTGCCCCAGCCAGCATTGCAAAACAGGTATTGCCACAAATCACCTTCAACCATTTCAATTCTTCATACCTTTGTTTTGCAGGTGATGAATAGTCTTTGTCAGCTTTCGCAAAGTACCGGGCTTGATCGTGTTCCGTCCTTTCTTGAAGTTCATGATTGCGGACCTGGCAACTCCGGAATGGCGAGAGAGTAGCTTATTAGAAGATTGCTTCGCTTCTCTCCCGATTTTGTCCAGATATTTCGGATCAACCACTCTTTCGTACTCGCGAGAAGTCTTATCCGCTGGGTCTAGGTCTCCCGCTTTAGCTAACATCGACAGATCGACCCCGCTCGCCCAACGCGTCGACGCCTCTTTGCCAATGAAATGAAACTCACCTGCGACGATGTGCCGACGCACGAGCAGGCCAATGGTTTTGCTCGTGCAGATGCCGCCGTTCGGGCTGCAGAACTTGCTTTCGGCTCTCGACAGGATGTGATTGATTTCATCTTCCATCGTCCGGGGCGATAGCCAACCCGGAGGCTTCGGCAATCTCGATGAATTCCTGTCGTAAATGTGGAAGCGCATGTGTCGCCGCCTTCTCACAGGTGCCCAGCGCGGCCCGGTTCTTGTCAATCCTTTGGCTGCGGTTTTCTGGGCGGAACCGGGAAAATTTGTCCAGATGGCTTCCGAAGCAGGATTGACGTGTGAGCGTCATTTCCCGCACGAGATGCTGGACAAAGATCAGGGACCTTGCTTACATCCTACGCGCCACAAACTATTTATTCAGGAGAGAGAAAATAGGTGCAGGGAGCTAATGGAATTTGGGGAGCCTGAGCGGATCACGATCACTTCGGCGTACGTTCCGTCTGTCCCCGGGTTTTGACTGTCCACGGTTTTTGACTTCGTGCAAACCGCCCGTAGTCGTGTCCGCCAGTCCACTGTCCATAAAGACAGTTCCCAGGCGGACATTTTCGTGATGACGTTGCGGCGAATGTTGGCTTCGCAACTCTTACGAGTGTTGGAGGAAACTGAAATGGCGTAGCGCGATATCACCAAGACCAACCTTGCCATCGAAAAACTGCTGGAGGTGACCGACAACCCCAGACACCGATTTCTTCTCCAGGCCTTTTACCGTCACCGCTTCTTTGAGATTGCGGGGCGTTACGAGGAGATTTTCGCTCCTGACATGATGAACGAGAATCCCGCCTACCATATACATATCGGCGAGAGCACCAACGCCGGTCTGGAGGGCCAGGAGCAGATCAAGGGCTTATATCGCATGTGGGCGGAAACCAACCAGTGCATCTTCTACGCGGAAGCTGAAGAAGTCGCAGTCGCCGACCACTTCATCGCCACCGTCACATCGGGTTATCAGCAGGTCTCGGGAAAGTCACGCAAGGAGGGCCAGTTGTTGTCCCACCTGCCCGCACGGTCTCTCCGCCCGAATCCTCAAGAAAGCGCTGGCCACAAAGAAGTTCAAAGCGGACGACAATGATATGTATCTGTACAAGATGACGGTGGAGATGGTTTGGCCTTACGACGACCGAGGCAGGCTCGTCGGAGAAGATGTCTGGGAGCCCGAGCCGGAAAAGGGAGAGCTCATCAGACTTAACCCAGACGATGTCCTTACTGTTCAGGACGCCGCCCAACAGCTCGACCCGCTGATCAAGCCGCTCCCGTCATTCGCCGAGACAGTGCTGGGCAAACCGCCAGCGCGGAAAAAGGCAAGTTAGCGCTACTGGAAAACCTGTTCAAGTTAGCCTTGCGAGGACCTGGACAGCGTTGACACGAAACTGACGCTCTTCTTTGTCCTTTTGGCTGCTATCGGAATTTTCTTCAGTACAGGCAGAATTCTGGTCTCCCACTCTTCTCGGTGAGGGTCCGGATATTCGGTATAGAGCGAAACCCTCCGCCGTAAAGACTGAACTCGCCCCTTCTCAGTCAACATGTTCGCCCTCTTCCATGAATCGTGCCTCAACTGGGGGCAGTCGGTCGCCCGGACGGGCAATGACGCAATACAAGGTCGGCAGGAGGAATACGCTGATCAGCAACTCGAAGGTGAGGCCGCCGACGATGACAATCGCGAACGGACGCTGGGAATCGGAGCCGATGTCATGCGACGTAGCCGCCGGCAACAGGCCGAGCGTGGCGACCAGCATCGTCATCATGATGGGACGGAGGCGGAGACTCGCTCCTTCCTCAGCCGCCTGGCGGACCGTGCGTCCACGCACCCGCAACTGATTGATGTACTCGACCATGATCACGCCTGTTTGCACGGAGACACCGATCAGCGCCAGGAAGCCGAGTCCCGACGACACGCTGAAGTGTGTTCCGGTGATGAGCAGGCTGAGAAATCCGCCCAGGGGAGAAAGAGACACGACGGCGAGAATCAGAAAGACCCACTTCCACGAACTGAAGGCCGAATAAAGGATGAACGCCATCAGCAGCAGAGTAATCGGTACGATGAACGCAAGGCGACGGTTCGCGCGCTGCTGGCTTTCGTACTCGCCGGTCCAGTCCAGGTGGTAGCCCTCGGGGAACGAAACCTTGTGCGCGACCTCGTCGATGGCCTGGCGAACGGTGCTGCCGAGATCGCGTCCCCGCACGCTGTACTTGATGGCAATGTAGCGGGAGTTGCCCTCGCGGTAGATTGTGGAAGCACCGTCGTCGAGGCTGATGTGGGTGATCTGGCTCAAGGCGACGCGCTCGCCCGACGGGGCGAGGATGCGAATACCGGCGATGTCTTCCACAGATGCGCGGTATTGGGGCTGGTAACGGACCGTCAAGTCGAAGCGTTGCTCGCCGATCAGGATCTGGCTGATGGCCTTGCCGCCGACCGCGCCCTCAACGGCATCCTGAATGTCAGTGACGTTGATGCCGAAGCGATCGGCGGCGGCGCGATCGACGACGAGGTTTACGTTAGGTTGGCCGCGCACCTCGAATGTGCCCAGGTCGGCAATGCCTGGGATCCGGCTCATCACGGCTTGCATGGCTTCGGCTTTTTGCTCGAGCGTCTTCAAGTCGCGACCAAAAAGCTTGACGGCTAGTTCGCCTTTCACGCCGCTGACGGCTTCTTCGACGTTGTCGGAGATGGGTTGGGAGAAATTCCAGATGACGCCCGGCAGTTTGCTGAGAGCATCATCCATGGCAGCAATCAGTTCGTCTTTTGTGTGGAATTCTTTTCGCCACTGGTTGCGCAAGCGCAGGTCGACGAAGAATTCCGTATTGTAGAAGCCGCTGGCGTCGCTGCCATCGTCCGGGCGACCGACCTGGCTGACGACCTGGGTAACTTCCGGAAACTCTGCCATGATCAAGCGCGCCTTGTTCGCGAGTTCAATGCCGGCCGAGGGGCCGGTGCTGGGCGCGAGTGTGCCGCGCACCCAGATCGCTCCTTCATCCAGGTGAGGAAGGAACTCCGAGCCGATGAGTCCGCCGAAACCAACAAACAACATGACCAGCACCAGCGCCCCGCCTGCCATCACGGTGGCGTTGGCATGGTCGAGGCAAGACTCCAGAGCGCGCCGGTAGTGACTGAGCAGCCACGCGAACACGGGATTACGCATTTCCTTGAGCTGGCGGCGGAATAGGAAACCACTCACCACGGGGGCGATCAATAGGGAGAAGAGCAACGCTCCGAGCAGGGCGAAGGACACTGTCCAGGCCATGGGATGGAACAGTCGGCCCTCCACGCGCTGCAAGGTGAAAATAGGCAGATACGCGGTGATGATGACGAGAATGGCGAAGAAGACCGGGCGCTGCACCTCGTGGGCGGCATCGCCGATCACTTGCATCAGAGTGCGGTGCTCGTCGACGTGCGACTCGATGTGGCGCAGGATATTCTCGACCATCACCACCGCGCCGTCGACGATCATGCCGAAATCCAGCGCCCCCAGAGACAACAGGTTCGCAGGAATATGGTTCAGGTCCAGCAGAATGGAAGCGAACAGGAGGGAGAACGGAATCGTGATGGCGACCACGAGTGCCCCGCGCACGTTTCCGAGGAACAGGAAGAGAATTAACGTAACAAGGAGCACACCGTGGGTGAGGTTTCGCAGAACCGTGTTGCTCGTGTACTTGACCAGGTCGCTGCGATCCAGATGAGGTATGAACTTCACTCCCGGAGGCAACAGGCCGTGGTTGAGTTGATCGATTTTCTGGTGCAGGGCGGCGAGGGTGGCCTGTGCCTCGGCGCCTTTGCGGAGCAAGACGATGCCTTCCACGACATCTTCATCGTTGATGACAGTTCCGTCTTCATGGCGGATGGCCTTTCCCAGCTGTCCCAGCCGCACTTTCGGAGCCTGTACCACGGTTCCGAGGTCGCGGACCCGGACTGGCGTTCCGTTCGAAACTTTGACGACGGTGGCTGCGATGTCGTCGGTGGTCTGCATTAATCCGACGGCGCGAACATTCAACGCCTGCTGGCCCCTCTGAATGAACCCTCCGCCAGCATTGGTATTGTTATTGTTGAGCGCTTGCTCCACCTGGCTTAAGGACAGGCCAAACGACACCAGCTTTCCGGGTTCGATCTGCACCTGGTATTCGCGGGTGGGGCCGCCGAAGATGTTGACGTCGACCACGTTGGGGACGGATTTGAGCTGATTGAGCACGAACCAGTCCTGCAGAGCCTTCAACTCCATGGTGTCGACTTGAGGGTTGCTGCTCTGGAGCGTGTAAAACATGATCTGTCCCGTAGGACTGTAGTCGGGACCGAGACCCGGGTTCACTCCCTGCGGTGTGGTGGCCTGGGCGAGACGGTCGAGTACTTCCTGACGAGCGGTGAAGGTGGCGATGTCGTCGTCGTAAATGATCGTGATGACCGAGAGCCCTGCCAGCGAAACTGACCGCAGATGGGTCAGATGGGATACACCGTTGAGTTGGACCTCGAGCGGGACGGTGATCTGCTGCTCCACCTCTTCAGCGGCATGGCCGGGCCACTGCGAAATGATTTGGACGTAGGTGTCAGCGACATCCGGATAGGCCTCGATGGGAAGATTGTGAAAAGAGACGATGCCCCATATAAAGAGAACGACTGCGAGGCTGAGGACCAGGATGCGATTGTTCAGCGCCAGATCGACTAGGTAACGGATCATCTCGTTTGCGTCGCCTCGAAGTCGAAGAACTCAATCGCTGCTTCCCTTCTATCGCGATGCGGCGCGAGGGTGAGGCACTCAAACGTCTCGGCGGGGGAATATTTCGATAACGAGGAAAGTTTCCAAGTTGTGGGCCCCGGGGATCAAATCTTGCGGACAAATCGTTTGATTGGTGCCTTGGCTGATCGAAACAATGAAATAATGCGGCACCCGAACGATCGTTATGTTTGAACAGATCTGGGAACAGAAAAGCCAGGCTGCCGTCTTGGCCGCCAGCGCGGTTGCCGTCCTTGCGATTGCTGCCCTCGACTGGTGGACGAAGCCTTATTTCTCTTTAGGGTTTCTCTACCTGTTCCCCATGATGCTGGCCGCGGGGTTCCTGCCGCGCTGGGCGATCATATTTTTGGGGATTGGCTGTGCGCTTCTTAGCGAACGCTTCAGCAACCTCGACCCCTCCGATTCGACAGTCCGGCTGACTTTTGAAACTCTGGCGCTCTGCGGCTGCGGGCTATTTACGTCGGAGGTCCTGCGAAACCGGCGGTTGAGTTTGTCGTCACAGGAGCGGCTGCGCGTGCTGGTGGAAACGAGTCCGGCGGCGATCGTGACCGGCGACGAGCGCGGTTTCATCGAACTGGCCAACCGAGCCGCCATCGACTTAATGGCGCCGCGCGATGGACATCTGATCGGCTACCCCATTGCCGCCTTCCTCCCCGAACTGCATTACGCGTTGCGCTGGGAGGACCGACCCCAGTTCCGGACATCGATGCAGTGCCGGGGGCATCGCGGCAACGGGGAAACGTTCCTGGCGGATGTGTGGTTCTCCAGTTATAAGGATGGGGCGAAACCCAAACTCGCGGCCATCATCGCGGATGTCAGTGAAGAGCAGTCGCATCCGCCCGTTGGTTCCTCTTCCAACTCGGTTGCAACGGACCAGCAAGAGCGGGCTGCGTTGAGCAACCGCGAACTGGATGCCCTCCGGCTGGTCGTTCAGGGTCTCGCCAACAAAGAAATCGCGTCACGCATGGAGATTTCTGAAAGCGCCGTCAAGAATACGTTGCAGCAACTGTTCGCCAAAACCGAAGTGCGTACTCGCGGCCAACTCGTGCGGGTGGCACTGGAACGATATCGAGATCTCCTCTAAACGAGTGCTTGGTCCCTGGGGATTTCGCCAAATCGTTAAATGGCCATGTCTAAATGGCGTCAAGTGGGTATTGCCTCCGATCATTTTCCGAACAACTCTAGAAGTCTCCTCGCGAAAGAGGTCCCAATGCTGTCCTCAATCAATTTCTGGATGTGTCTTGCCGGGCTTATCTATCTGGTCGCGGGAGTTCTTGTCCTACGAAAAGACTTCAGCGCGGCGCGCGGCTGGGACAAAGTTATCACTTTGGGCTGTATCTTCATCGCCGTTCCACTCGCGGTGTTCGCGCCCGAACACTTCGGCGGCCCGATGAAAGTCTCGGACATGGTCCCGTCTTGGATTCCGGCGCACGTCTTCTGGGCGTATTTTGTCGGATGCTCGCTGTTCGCAGCCGCTACCAGTCTTTCTCTGAGGAAGTTCGTGCGCTTGTCGTCCACCCTGCTGGGATTGATGTTCTTTCTATTTGTCTGCCTGATGCATATACCGAATGCGCTCGCGGATCCCAAGAATCGATTCGCGTGGGCTTACCTGCTCAGAGATCTCTCTCTTGCCGGAGGCGCATGGGCTCTCGCCGGACTGCATAGCCGCGACTCGTCTCCGCAACTGTCGAAATGGATGATCTTATTTGGGCGCATCGTGATCGGGATGGCTGCCATCTTTTTCGCCGTGGAATTCTTTCTTCATCCCGAATTCGCGCCCGGCTTTCCTTTAGAAAAGATGACGCCATCATGGGTGCCATTCCCTCGCGTATGGGGTTACCTCACGGGAGCGATACTCCTGGCCGCTGGAATTGCCTTGGCCCTGAACAAAAAACCTCGAATGGCCGCAACCTCGCTTGGCGCGCTCATGACCATCCTCACCGTATGCCTATATCTGCCGATTTGGATCCTAGCCCGCAGTGGAACCACGCCGGAGATCATGGAAGCGATCAATTACGTCTTTGACACATTGATCTACGCCGGAGCCGCACTTGTCCTGGCGTCAGCATTGCCGCGCGATCCTGAGCGGGAGGTCATTCGAGCTCAGAATGCTAGTATTGTCCCTCACCGAACCGGCGCCAAACTCTTTGCCACAAGTCTAGATCGCGAAGACCGCGAAGGACGAAGTATTCGTTGAAGGGGCGATCATCCACGAGAGCCGGCGTCCGGGGGGAAGCCGCAATCATGGAGTCCAGCGCTATCTCGCGGCTCATCACAACCCCTAACTGCTCCTCGGCAGTCGCACTAGGACCCCACTCCAGAAGATCTTTTACGGCAATCGGAGGTAAACGACTGGCTAAGACGGACGGAGGCGTGGGCAGAATCGGCTGATTGCTGGCAAGGAAGTGGGTGCCCCAGCCGTCAATCGATCCGAACGCGCGGACGTAAGGAAAACTCTCTTGCAGAGCGCGGGCCACTGAAGCAGTGACATCCGCACCGCCTCCCGGCAGCCATTGTTGGAGAATGCCACCCGGACGCAAATGCTTGCTGGCCAGTGCGTAAAACTCCTTGGAATATAACAGGCTGGAACCAGCCGCGGCGACCGGCGGAGGCGGATCGATGGTGATGACATCGTACTGAGTCGGCGAACTCTCCAGGTAAAACCTCCCGTCACCGATTACCACTTCCGATTGCGGCGACTTGAGAAGCACGGGAGCATCCGGGTGGAAGAAATAAAAGAGAGACGGGACGCTGGGAACCAGTTCGACCGCAGTGGAGTGAATGCCCCAGGAGAGCATCGAACGGTGCGTGGTTCCCATCCCAAAACAGATGACCAGCGCGTTTTCCGGGGGCCGGCCCAGGAATGCAAGGGGCAAGTGAGCCATCATTTTTGTGATGGGAGTGAGAGACGTTATTCCGACGCCGTTGATGAGCAGTCTCTTCCCATGTAGGCCACCCATGGCAACCACGGTTGCGGTGTGATCTCTTTTCACAATCCGCGATTGATATTGCTGCTCGTATCCCTTCGCATGGGCGACCAATGCCACCGACACCAATATAAGAAGAGACGAGAACACGACCGAGCGGGGCTTGAACGCCCGGCCGGCGGAGCCGCGCGAAAAGCTCATTACTAGACCAAGCACGAACCAAGGCAGGGCCAGCACGCACACGGCGAGGCGTTCGCCGACGAGAGGCAGCAAAATAAATCCAGACAGCAGCGGCCCGAGAACGCACCCGATGACGTTCACTGCATATCCATTGCCCGCCCGATCCGGATCGCCCCCCGAGTACCGATCCATGACCATGGACGTTATAAAACCAACGAGCCCTGAAAACGGAGTGATTCCAATTACGACTCGAAGTGCGGACGGCATCGGGACGAGCGGGTCTGCGGTCAAAAAGGGCAGTACCACCGAGAACCCGAGCATGGCCCAAAGGACACTGCCTTCCAGGCAAGTGTATTCGCGTCTCCTGCGATATATCCAAGAGCCCAGGTAAGTTGCCGCAAGGTACAACGCCAAGATCGCGGCGAAGGCGTAGACCACGGTTCCCAGGGACGGAGTGTAGAGTCTTATCCAGACCACCTCTGCCCCCATGCTCGTGAGGCCCGTACCGAACAGAAGCCATAACAATTGAGCATCAGGCCGCGTCCTGGGTGAGGACTGGAGTGGTGGTTCCTGGGTGAGATTCGGCGTCGCACCCAGGCGATCGTGAGAAGCGCGGAGGGTCAGTGCGACAGCCGAGGATGCTAGAAGCAAGTTCAACCCCGCGCCCACGCGAAGAGTTCCCCGAAATCCGAGCGCCTCGATCAACAAAAGAGGAATGCTAGCGCCCAGTACGGCCCCCAGAACGTTGGCAAGATACAAATAGCTGAATGAGCGCTGGCTGTCGGGCGCATTGAGTTTCTTGATGGCAAACATCACAAGTGGGAAAGTTGCTCCCATGCACATGCACCAGGGAATTAACGCAAGAGAAATCCAGGCACCCGAAACGAGGTGGTACGTCAAAGGTGCATTGGCCGTCGTCCGCAAGAGCAGTTCTCTTCCCCACAATAATTCGTAAGGAACAGTGACGGCGGAAATAGCAATGAACAGTTCCGCCAAGGCGTACAGGCGAAGGGGCGGAAAGCTTATGCCGTCTCCATACTTGCGCACTAACCGGCCAGCTCCCCAGGAACCGACACCGATCCCGATCATGAATACCGAGAGAACAATTGAGACCAGACCCGTGGTCACGCCGAATTGCGCCATGGCCAAACGCAACCACACTACTTCATAGAGAACAGTGCAGAAACCGGAGACGACAAAGAACCCGAAACACCAACGATTCATAGATTTCCCTGGAGCCCTTCCAAGCTCGACGATCCATTTCTGACTGAGAAGTCACACTATAGCAAAACAGCAGCCCCGCACTGTCGGCTGGGAGGGAGCGCGAAACTCTGATTAGATTCCTAGTTGGTATGGCAGTCAGGTTCGCGAGAGGGGTGCAATCGCACTTGCGGATTGCGAAGTTCGAGTTCCAAAAAGTCGACGGCCGGAATGTGCACAAAGAACGTGCCACATTGACGCGGCTGTGTTCGGGCTGATTTCGCAGCGGATGACAGCGGGATGCGGAAAAGCCTATTTCTTCTTTCCCATCTTGCGGGAAATCTCTTCGTAGATCTTGGGGCGCATTTCAGCGAGCACGCTATCGACAATGCTCGCGATGCCTTCATCGGAATCAGGGGACGCAGATGCTTCCTCGGGAGTCTTCTCGGCGCCCGCGGCCACGGCGCGAGCGGCCGCGTCTTCAGGGGGAGAGGCCGGATCAGAGGCTTCTCCCGCGCTTTTCGGCGCCGGTTCTGCCGATCCTGAGGGTGCGCCCGTTTCACGAGTGCGATGCCAACTGGCCCATGCCGCCGCAGTCGATTCGGTCGCGTCGGATTCGCCGCTGACCACATCCGCCGAGGTCGCTGATGTCGGTTCGCTGGTCGACGGCGCAGCTACTTCTGAAACCTGGGCCGTAGCCGATTCTTCGACACGAACTTCTTCGACGGGAGTGGACACCGTCGGGGCAGACGTCTCTGCTTTTGATTCTTCGGACGCGATTTCCGCGACTTCGGGTGGCGCTGCTTCCTCTTTCGGAGCCGCCGCCTCTTCGACGGTCGGAGCAGGACTGGCCTCAACGGTCGCTTCGGAGATGGCTTCGGGGCTCGCAGGCGCTTTGGCCTCAGCTTCAATGGCCTTTTCGGTGGGAGCGGGCTCCTGCACGAAAGGAGCGGGAGTCATCTGCTGCTCGTAGGATGCAGCGACCGCTTCCAGTTCTTTCACGGCGGCGCTGATCGCGTCGGTGGCAGCGTGGGCCACCTCGGTCAATGTCTGCACCGCTTCGGGCGCTGGCGTCGCAGGCACTTCAGCAACGGGCTCGGTCGCAGCGATCGCGGCCGGCGATGAAGTTTCGACTGCCGCCGGCTGGGCTTCTGGAACAGCCGTGGTCTTGCCCGCGTGACCACTTTCGGCCGCGGCGAAGGCGGCGTACGCCTTCTGCATTTCGTGCTCGAGCGAAATCGCAGCCTCCTCGGGCGCAAGCGCAGCCGAGACGGCGGTCCAACGCGAGACCACGGCGGAGGATTGCGCTCCTGCTGCTGCTGCCATGGTGACCGGTTCGTCGCCAGTGTGACTGGAGGCGCTGTGCAACCACGACCCGTTCCCGGAACTTGCGGCGTGCGAGGCGTTAGCCTCCGCTTCCAGGCTAGAGATCGCTGCCATCACATCGGCAGAGTTCGGAGCGCCGCTGCCGGCCGGTTCCTTCGGAGACTCGCGGCGCTTTTCCCCAGCGGCTTCGATCTTTTCTTCGTTTTTATGTTCCGCAAAAGTCGCTACCGGCTGGCCTGCGGGAGCGGCCTGAGGAGTTTCAACGGCAGCGGACGGCACTGCTTCGGCTTTCTGTTCCGTAGTGCCTTCCGGTTCAGACTTATCTTCTGCGATCTTGCCCTTCACCTGTGCAGCGGCCGCGGCCAACGCGGCGATCTCTTCGGGAGTGACGTCCTTGGGCAGGCCTTCGGGCGCCAGCGCCCCAAGATCAACTTTCGTTTCCTGAGCCTTGGGCTCTTGCGGCTGCTCCGCAATCTTGCGCTCCACTACCGTGCGCAAGTCCTTGTTCATGGTGTTATACATCGCCGGATCCTCGCCATCCTCTTGCGGGGCCGCCTCTTTTTTCTTGGGCGGGAATGCGATCCGGTTCTTCCATCCTGTATCTTCGTCGTCGATTGCGACCGTCTTGTCGTAACGACCTTCGTCGAGGGCGGCGGTTGCCCGCGCGAAGCGTCCCGGCTTTGAGGATTCGGCACGGGGCACAATCTTGTCTTCGAGCTTGCTGAGTGCGCTCAACAACTCGCTGGCTTCAAATGGCTTAACGATGAAGCCATCGGCGCGCACGCGCTTGGCTTCTTCCGGCTTGAAGGGCTCCAGTTTGCCTACGGTCAGCAGAACGGGAACGCGCGCGGTCTCCTGCGCTTCCTTGAGGCGCTGGCACACCTCGAGCCCGCTGTAGCCGGGCATGTAGACGTCAAGGACGATGAGGTCCGGCTTTGCCTCGGCGATCTTCTTCAACGCCGCGGAGCCGTTGTTAACCGTGATGACTTCGTATCCCGCATCGGCGAGAATCTTCCGCCCCATGTTCTGAGCGGTCACGCTGTCATCGGCAAGCAGTATCTTCCGGGCCAAAGGTATCCTCTGATGAGGGGAGATAACGCGAAGGTAACCTGAGCCACAACGTAAGTCAATGATCCCGAAGGGAAGTAACCGGTTACTAGTGGTCAGCACCTAGTGCGTAAAGGCTGGACAGCCCTGGCTCGAACTGGCTCAGACGATACAGCTCCGGCCCGCAGAAATCAGGTTCGGGCCGGGCTGAGAGCTGACGGCGGCTAGCTGACAGTGGTTTAGAACGGAACGATCTTCTTCAATCCCTTCTTTTTCTTCTTCTTACTGGTGGAAATATCCTGGTCGCTGGCGGGGGTATTGTCGGCACTCGCTGTGGCGGAGGACGACGATGACGACTGGCCCGAATGGATCTCGTTCACCTGCACCGGCGGAGGCAAAGCCTGATCCGTTCCGCTGTCGACCGGCTTCAGCTCATTGGGATCGGGCTGGGCAATCGGCTTCAGTTCGTTCGGATCAGGTCCGGCGGGCGGCGTAGTCGCGGCGGGAGGCGCTGCGAGAGCAGAGCCTTCCGGGGGAGTCGCATCCGAAGGCGGAGTGCTCCCACTCGGCTGATTGGGTTTCACGATTTCGACGCCCGCCACATTGTTGCCGGGGAAGCCCGCGGCCACTGCCATCGTCTCTCGGTGGATGACTTGGTTCGCAGCGATTGCGGTTGGATCCACCAATGGCGGATCCCCCACCTTCGCCGCCTGGGACACGTCGGGGCCTTTTTTCATCAGGCCCATCAACTTCTGGACCGTAGTGGATTCACTGCGGCTTTCGATTTCGGCCCGGTTCTGCGCGACCTCAGCCTTGGTGGGCCGCGGGATTGGCTGCTTTAGCGCGGCCAGGCGTCTCCTGGCGTCATCGGCACGATCCATCAGCGGATAGCGCGTGATGATCTTGTCATAGGCCTTAGTAGCCTCTTTGGTGAACTCGTCAAGGTAGGCGGCTTTGATCGCCTCGGTGGTACAACCTCGGGGCAGGCCGTGTACGTCGCACGTCGGCGTGATCCGCATGCGTGCCATCTGACCTTCGTAGTTCTGGCCCAGCAGATACTCCGCCTCATCGGCGTGGCTATATAGCGGGTACCGTTCCACCAGAGTTTGCAGACGGGCGATCGATGCGGGATAAGACTCGCGCAGGTAGTAGAAGCGTCCAATCTCAAATTCGCGTTCTGCGAGTACTTCTTGTACTTCCAGCAGGCGCTGCTTGGCTTCGGGTACGAGCTTGCTCTCGGGATATTGCAGAATCAATTTCCGGTATTCATCCTCGGCGCGCTTGGCGTTGGTGTAGTCGCGATCCGGCTTCTCCATCTGCTGGTAATGGATATTGGCGATCTTCAGCTGCGCTTCGGCCGCTTCCGGCATGTTGGGGAAGAAGATCTCGAAGTCGTTGTACTCCTGCTCGGCCTGGGCCAGAGCGGCGGTGCCGCCTTCCGCGTACCACGAGTCGCCGACTGCCAGTTTGGCGCGGGCAATGTACTCGGAGTCTGGATAGGTATTGATAAGAGTCTGGAGCGTGAGGCGCGCAACGTCGAAGCGGTTGTGGCGCATGGCCTCCATGGCCTTGTCGAACAAGACCTTATCGGGCTGTTTCGATCCGACCCCAGCGAGTGGGTTCGCTGACTTCTTGTTGGTGCAGGCGATGGTGAGCGCGAGCAGTATGCCGAACACGACAATCAACGGAATTCTACGTGACATAAGACCTCGATGTTGCTGGTGTTGGGCCGGGTCTCTGACCCGGCCGCCGAGCGGAGCTCGGCTCTTTCTTTGTCGTGCCTTCGATCGTGCGGCTTGCCAGCCAGGCTTTGCCGGCCCCGACCGGGTCTGAGACCCGGTCCCACAAAAAACTTAGACTTTCTGCATGACGGCTTCTGTCGCCGCCTTCAGCAGAGCCAGCGCATTCTTGCTTGGATCACCATTCCCGAACACGGCGTTGCCCGCCACCAGAATTTCTGCTCCGGCACGAACCACGTCGGCGACGGTATCGAGCGCCACGCCGCCATCCACTTCGATGCGATAGGGGAGGCCGCGTTGGCTGCGAATCTCAGCTAAGCTCCGCATTTTGTGCAATGTGGACGGAATGAACTTCTGTGCCCCAAAACCTGGATTCACCGACATCACCAGCACGTAGTCGACAATGTCGAGCACTTCCGAAAGCGTATCGACCGGCGTCGCCGGATTGATCACCACGCCCGCCAGGCAATCGTGACTCTTGATCAGATGCAGGGTTCGGTTCAGGTGGCGGCAAGCTTCCTGATGCACGGAAATCCAATCGGCGCCCGCGTCGGCAAAGATGGGAATGAACTCGTCCGGATTCTCGATCATCAAATGGCAGTCGAGAGGCAACTTCGTTGCCTTGCGCAGCGACTTCACGACAGGCGGTCCAATCGTGAGGTTGGGCACGAAGTGTCCATCCATGATGTCGACGTGGATGACACTGCCGCCGCCCTCGCCCGCGGCGCGAACCTGCTCGCCCAGTCGGGCAAAATCAGCCGAAAGAATGGATGGTGCCAGTTCGATCAAACCTGAGCTCTCAGAACCTGTTTCTCAGACCTTTTTGCAAGCAAGACGGCGTGTGGAAATTCTAACACGCGGGAACGCGGTACCGGGGCACCCGGGTGACGCCCGGAAACAGCTCTAGGTCAAACTAACCGCCGGTCTCAATTGTGGCTGGGAGTTGCGCTTTCCGGCTTCTTAGGGGAGGGCTTGTCAATTTCTTTCATCTCCTGTTCCATGCGATCTTTCCATTCCCCGAGGTACTTGCTCACGATCGGCATGGCGGCCTTCGATCCCTCTTGCATCACCGCGGGCAACTGTTGCAGTACTTTCTGGCCGAGCGGCGAAGAATAGAACGTATTCATGGCCTCGATGTCACTTTTGCTGAAATGCTGCTGGTAGGCAGGAATCATGGCCTGCGTGATCTCATCGAGCGGCATGCCCTTGATCAGGTCGTCCATCGCTTTCTTGAAATGCGCGTCGAACTCCGGTGGAACGCTGCCTTTATCTTTGATGATCTGGTCGCGAAATAACTGCTGCATGTTCTGGGATTGAATCTGCATAACCTGCTGAATCATGTCGTGGGTGTGCATGGTGCGAAGGTAGAGGATGACGTCATCTTTCGAGGCAGGTTCATCGCCAGTTTGCGCCAGAACAGGAACAGTGAAGGCGAGGCAGGCGAGAGCGATCCACAAACGCTTCATATTATCCTCCGAGGGTTCAGAACAGCGTATCCCAAGCGATGTGTGCGATCCACCGATTTCGCTGTTTGTGGTCTTTGTTCACCCGCGTGGTAACCTCGTCCGGCGTGTCCTCAATGACACAATTCGCTCCCGCTGCCTACAGCGTCGCCGCGGTATTTCTGTGGGGCGCCGCCGATTTTGCGGGCGGATACGGAGCGCGGCGCGCGAACGCGTTTGTGCTCACCGCGTTTTCGCACGTCTGCGGATTCGCGCTGATGTTTGCGATTGCGCTCGGGCAGCATGGGGCATTCCCTTCCAGCGCCAGTATCGTCTGGGCCGTCATCGCGGGGGCGTCGGGGGGATTCTCCCTCGCGCTTTTCTATCGAGCCCTGGCCTCTGGACAAATAGGATTGACAGCGCCCATTGCCGCCTTGGTGGGCGCAGCCATACCCACGATGGTGGATGTCGCGCTGGAAGGGGCCCCAAGCCGCTGGACGATCGGAGGTTTTCTTCTCGCGGTGCTTGCGATCTGGCTGATCACGCGGCCCGAACCTTCGGGCGAGAAAGACCCTCCGGGTCGGCCGGCAGGCGTTGGCATGGCTGCTCTCGCCGGCGTCGGATTCGCTGGATTTTATCTCTGCATCCACCAGGCAAGCGGCTCTCCGGTGTGGATTGCTGCCCTGTCGCGCGTTGGATCGTTCACGGCCACGGCAGTCGCGGTGGTTGCGATTCGTGTGCCGTTGACACTGGATCGTCCACGCGTGGCGCTGGGAATGGTAGCCGGATCCTTCGACATTATCGCCAGCGCGATGTTCATCTACGCCAGCCAGCACGGACGCCTGGATGAAGCGGTTCTGATTACTTCGTTGTATCCAGCGGTCACGGTGCTGCTGGCTCGCCTCGTTTTGAAAGAGCACTTCAGCCGGTGGAAGTTCGTGGGCTTGCTGGCGGCGCTAGCCGCGGTGCCGTTGCTGGCGGCGGGGTAACAGCTATTCCATATTCCAGAATATGGAATAGACAGTCCCGTCCACAACGGAATGCAACCGCTGGGCAATGAGAGACCGGGCTCGGCACTCGCGGGCCGGCGACTGGTGCTGCTAGCATCGCACTGTGGCCCTCGTTGAAATTTGCAACCTGACGAAAGTCTTTCCGCATGGCGAGTCGGTATTTGGCGGGAAATCGCGGGGGGAAGTGCGCGCGGTCGATGAGGTTTCACTCGACATTCAGGCGGGCGAGACGCTTGGGCTCGTGGGAGAGTCCGGTTCGGGCAAGAGCACTTTGGGGCGTCTAATTCTTCGTTTGATTGAGCCCACTTCGGGCAGGGTGCGCTTCGAGGGACGCGATCTGCTGGCGGCCGGCCGTGGCGAGATGCGCGGTTTGCGCCGCGACATGCAGATTATTTTTCAGGATCCGTTTGCCGCGCTCGATCCGCGGTTTCGAGTGGAAGATGTGATTGCCGAGCCTCTGATCATTCATGGTGGTCGAGCGAAGATCGATATTCGCACCCGAGTTGCGGAACTGCTGCGCGCCGTCGGGCTCGATGAATCGGCGCGGACGCGCTATCCGCACGAATTTTCCGGGGGACAGCGCCAGCGGATCGGAATCGCCCGTGCTCTGGCCCTGCGGCCGAAGTTCATGGTGTGCGACGAGCCGGTTTCAGCGCTCGACGTGAGCGTCGGAGCACAGATCGTCAACCTGCTGGCGCAACTGCAGCGCGATTTCGGGCTGACGTATTTGTTCATCTCGCACTCGATGCCGGTGGTGCGTTATCTTTCGACGCGGATCGCGGTGATGTATCGGGGGAAAATTGTCGAAGTGGGAGACACCGCGCAGATTACCGAACGGCCTGCGCACCCTTACACGCGCAGCCTGCTGGACGCCACGCCGGAGTTGCTCGCGTGAACCCCAAAATCTTTAACCACTAAGGACACTAAGGTTCACGAAGGAAAACCCTCAAGGCAGTTCACTCCTGCGGTGCTGGGTGCTCGTGCCATACTCTGTAGATGTCCCGTTCCGAGCCCGGCTTTACCCGCGATCTTATTGAACTGATTCTGGGTTACGGGTTGATCCTGTTCGTGCTGTGGATGCCGGAGTTCCCGCAACGCATTCTCTCTCCGGTCGCCCTGGTGGTGACGCTGGCGATTGTGCTGGCGCGGCGTCCGAGCCTGGACGATCTCGGCATGGGCTTCCGCGGGCTGGGGCGGGCGTTCTGGATTCTTCCCGCTGCCATCGTCGTCACGATCGCCAGCGTGCTGGTTGCGAAACAAGTCGGGACACTGCATCCGCTTTACAAGGGCGACTTCAAGCATGTCGGCGGCTACGTCGCGTGGACCCTCTACCAACAGTTCCTCATGAACGACTTGTTCATGCCGCGGCTTACCCGGCTTCTGAGCCGAGAGAGCGTCGCCGTCGGTGTCGCAGCGGTGCTGTTTTCGGCGGCTCACTTGCCGAACCTACCACTCACGGCCGCGACATTGGTTTGGGGAGTGATCTCTTGCGGACTGTTCCTGCGCTACAAGAACCTCTACGCCCTCGGCCTCGCGCAAGGATTGCTCGGGCTATGCTTCGCGGTTTGCGTGCCAGATGCGCTGCATCATCATCTTCGCGTCGGACTGGGATACCTGCGCTATTCCACACCGCCCCGTCCCTAAGCAACTGGCAAACGGTTTCAGTCGGAGACTGCCCGGTCGATTTTCTGTAAGTCGTTGCGCCTTCGTCTAAGTGATTAAAAAGTCGCAGGAGGGGCCTGGAAGGCGCCAGGACGCGTCCTTTTCGCGCGGACGAAGGCTTCGCCCGGGTGCGGGAGAGGTCGTCGCTCCTGGGGTCGTTTCCGGCTCAGGAAAGGGTATTTTAGGCGGCGTACAGAGTGGCTTTTCGGCACGTCGGGATCAAGCGCGATTTGTACGTACATGCGTGTACGTATATCGGTACTGCGAGGCCCTTTTCCTGCTCTGCGAGCCCTAAAACCACCACGACCACAACCAATCCACACAGGTGTGCGTGATCGCCGACGCGGGCACGCGGCGGTTCTCGCGCCAGGCGCGGCCGTAGAAAATTCCTGCAATCGTGGCCAGGAGAACATAGCGCCAGTTGAAGTGTGCGGACCGCTTATTAAAGTGCGACAGGCCGAACAGCAACGATGCGATCAGCAGAGCGGCGCGGCGTCCCACTCGCCGCTCGAGCAGGTTTTGCACCCAGGCACGAAAGAAGAGCTCTTCCAACACAGCGACGAAAACGAAAATCCCTGCCCACGAAAGAATCGCTTTGCCGAATGAAGGCAGGTTGGCGTGGGGATGAAGGAAGCCGAGCGCGAGCCCCAGAGCGATCACAACGGGAGCGAAGAACAACAGTTCGCGCAAACCGGTCTTCCAGTCGCTAAGGCGCAGGTGAAAATCAAAGCCGGTGCCGGCCAGACGACGAATGGCGAGAAAACCGTAGAGGCCCGCATCCACCAGTAGCAGGTTGTTCAGGCCGCGAAGGCCGGGCGGCCAGGCAACGTCGAACCAGCGCAAATCGACGGCCAATCCCAGGGTGAGAAGAACGAGTGCGTCGCGCCAGTTGCCGCGCTGTTCGGGATCAGCCGCTGCCGCGCGCGCCAGCAGCCATGCGATCACGACGGGCAGAGCGGCGTATAAAACGAACCACTGCCAACGAAATAAATGCTGCGTCGCCGCGATGACGACGTAGGGGACAACCAGCAGCGCAGGCAGGCCCACCCCTGTGGCACGCGGCCAGCGCGCGACGGCCGTTGCCACGCGCTCGGCCGCAAATCCAAAGGCGGCCGCAGGCGCTAATTCGGCGATCAAGACCGCAATTACGACCGGCGTTGCATTCGACATTCGCACTATCTTATCCGGGCGGTGCAACCGCCCGGCAAGTGCGTTGTGCCGAGGCAACGCCGGCGCCCCCTCTAGCCGCGAAGTGGAAATCTCATTTCGCCGGCTGCTGCCGATCGGAACCAGGCTGCCAGCTTCTTGCTCAATCGGATAGTGAGGTGAATGATATTTTCGTTACATGGTCGGATAGGTTCGCATTCGGCGGAGTCGCTTGTGCAAGGGGCTGCCTCGGACTAGAATTCCGTGGAATCTTTGTAAGGAGGCATTCATGGCCGCTGCTCCGGTCCTACCCTCATCGAAGTCAACCCCCGAACCCGCGCCACTTTCCGAAGGTGCGCGCATCGTTGACACCTTCATCGCGCCCTCGAAAACATTCACCGACCTGCGGCGGAACGCAAGCTGGTGGGCGCCGTTTCTTCTGATGGTGGTGGTCTCGACGGTGTTCGTTTACACCGCGGGACAGAAGATCGGATTCCGCAAGATCATGGAGAACCAGATGCAGGCGCAGCCCAAGGCGCAAGCGCGTCTGGAAAACCTCCCAGCCGATCAGCGCGAGCAACAGATGGCGGGAGGAGCCAAGTTTACGGGAATCGTTTCCTACGCCTTTCCGGTAATCACGCTGATCATCTGGCTCATCATCGCGGGCGCTTTGTTTGGGACCTTCAAGTTTGCTGCCGGGGCAGACATCACGTTCAAGGTGTCACTCGCGATTGTCATTTATGCCGCCCTGCCGCTGATGGTGAAGACGCTATTGGCTCTGCTGTCGGTGGTGGCGGGCATGAGTCCGGACTCGTTTTCATTTCAGAACCCGGTCGCCACCAATCCCGGCTATTTCATGAATCCGTCGGACAACGTGTTCCTATACAGCCTGGCATCCGGACTGGATATTTTCATGATCTGGACACTGGCGCTCACGGCGATCGGTTTTACCTGTGTCAGCAAAGTGAAACGCGGGACTTCGTTTGCCATCGTCTTTGGATGGTGGGCGTTTTTCTCGCTGGCCGGCGCTGCTCTGGCCGGTGCATTTTCGTAGAGTCTGGCGGTCAACCCGCAGCTCACTCAATCGCCGGCAACGCATCTGGCAGAAGAGTCAGGTCGAGGCTCGCCAGATCGTCCCGCATCTGATTTGCGCTAGAGGTGCCGGTCAACGGCAAGATCCCTACTTCGCGGGCAAAGCTGAATATGACCTGCGCCGGAGTTGCGTGCAGTTGCTCCGCGAGCGTGAGCACTTTCCCTGAGCGATGATGAACCCACTCTGCGCCGAACTCGTGGCGAGAGGGCTTGCTTCACCCGCGCCGCTTGTATAGGACGGCGAATTCGAATCCGCTGTTCGGGGGAAACAACTCCGCCACTTTCCGCAGCCGCTCGGCCAGCGCCGACGGCGCCAGAAGCGGATAGTCGCGCTCCCGCAGATCGTAATAGTCCACGTCGAGATACAGCGACAACAGATAAATCGAAATCGTATCGGAGAACGTCGCGTCGAGATATTCGTTCTTGCAACGCTCCGCGTCTGGCCCTCCGGCGGTAGCCAGCTTGCGCGCTTCCCAGGCATCGAGAGAAGTCTCCCCGCGCACTCCCGCTTCCACCTGGCTCCATGCCAACTCACTGAAGTCGTGCGAGACTCCGGCGCGCTCGACCAGAGCGTGGCCGACGTTGATATAAAACTCGAAGGCCACGGAAAATTTGTCATCCATCAATCGCGTGGAAATGAAAACGCACTGCGAGTCGCCCAGGTTCAGGTTGCGATGGCAGACGGCATTGTCGCTGAGCGCGACGTCGTAGCGGTCCGCGATGACCGTTTCTTCGCCCTGGCTCACCGCGAGCGGGACGAAGTAATAAGCCTTGCGCTCGAGCGCGGCCGCAACCTTGGTGGGCACCGCGGCGATCATCCGCTCCAAGTCAAACGAGTTGACCGCGACCTCGCCGGCGACGGCATAGCAGATACCGTTCGGCGCTTGCGAAACCGGCGTGACCCGAACCACTTCGGCGGGGCTGCGGGTAATAGCTGGGGCTGCCTGAGACATCTGCCCTATTCTACACACAGCGGCGCAGAGCTTCGGCCCTCAGCGATGTTGGCGCGGGGAGTCCCGCAGATCGGGCATGGCACGATTTACACTCAGGCCGCCTTCGCAACAAGCAGATACGGCCAGCCACGAAACTACCAGGACACTACCCTTTTCCGCCTAATCGAGTAAGATTTTGAGGCCCCCCGCACAGCGGGTGCGCCATGATAATCCGCTCTTCATCGAGAGAATTGGCACGATGCGCGGAACGACTGGGAGATCGTGCGCACCATCGACCATCGATATCCAGGTTTGACCTTCGAGGTTAGAGCGCTTGGAGAAAATACGCGACCAACAAACCCGCACCGACGCCAAAATGCGGCTTGTTGAGCAAATCGACCTCTGTCTGCAGTCGGGCGACTATTCTCGCGTCCTGGATTTGTTGCGCGGCACAGCCGACGAATTCCCCAACGATGCGGAGCTGTCCGAACTGGAAAAGCGCGCCCAGGAAGGCGTCAAGCGGAAGGCCGAAGCCGACCGCCTTATCACCGAAAGTCAGGAACTGTTCGCGCAGCGGAAGTCGGCTGACGCCATTCAGTTGTTGCGGAAAGCCTACGAACTGGATAAGCGCAACTCTCTCGCCCGCGCCATTCTGGCCAATGCCCTGGTCGAGCAGGCGCATTCGGTGGTAGAAACCGACTGGCTGGAAGCGGAAACGCTGACCAATCAAGCCCTCGCCCTGAACCCCGCGCATCCCACGGCCAAAACGATCCACGGCCTGATCGTGGAGCAGAAAAAAACAAGCACTGTAGAGGATTGGGTTGAGAAAGCCCGCAAGCTGCAGTCCTCCGGCGATCTGTTTGCCGCCCTGGCTTGGGTTGCAGAGGGATTGGCCGTTCATCCTGACGATCCCAAGTTGATTCAGATTCAAGATGCAATCCAGCGCGACCAGGGCATTCGGCGACGCCAGGCCCGTCGCGGCGACCTGGACGAACTGCGGCGAATGCAGCACGAAATCACTGGGGCCGCGGACGTTGCTGCAAAACAAGCATTAGCCGTGCGCATCCAAACCGTGGCCGCCAAGTATTGGACGGATGGCGAAATCTTGTCCATCGCTAATGCCCTGCTGCTTCGCTTGGGATTGGTCCCAGAGGAGAGTTCTGGTGCGTCGCCGCGCAGCAAAGGCGCGACCGTAATTCTTCATGTCCCGCGACCCGCTGCGCCGCAGGCTTCACGCGGTGATGCGATCCAGCCTCTGCCAAGCCAGGCCCCGCCAAGGCCGGTTTTGCCGCCCCCGATTTCACCGAGCCCGATTTCATCGAGCACGGCTCCGCCCGACCCGGTCCCAACCGCAAACGTTCCCAGCAGCATTGTTCCGTCCAGCATTGTTCCGTCCAGCATTGTTCCGCCCAGTAAAGTTCCGCCCAACAGAGTTTCGTCCAGTGTTGCGCCGCCGGGCAAAATCCCGACCACTCCGCCAGAGACGCAGCTCCCGCCGCTACCAACCGCCGCCGTTCCTGCCGCCGAGCCTGCCGCACCAGCGGCCAAAGTCACATCTCAATCGCCCCGCCCAAAACAGCCGACGAGGTCGAACTCCACGACGCTGATCCTCGTCTCCGCCGCGGCGATTATCCTGGTCGCAGCGATCTTCTTCTTCGCGGGAAGACATTCCGCCCCTTCGGTAGCGAAGACCCCGGGGGAAGCGCCCACCGTTTCCGCCCCGGTTGTCGCCGCACCCAGCGTCTCCACTCCCGCACAAACAACTCCCGAACCATCTTCGCCGGCTTTGCATGTTTCTTCCGACACCGCCCCCGGAAAAGCTCCCGTCGATGATCAGCCCCCCGCCCAGTCCGGTCAGAACCTGGGCACGCTTCTTGTCGTTGCCGGTCAAGACGACGCCAGGGTTTTTCTCAACGGAAAACTTCAACGGCAACTCACTCAAGCCGGCGAGTTGCGCCTGCCGAATCTCGAGCTCAAGGACTACGTTGTACAAGTCTCTAAGAACGGCTTTCAGGATCCTCCCCAGCAGAAGATCCGCATTCGCCAGGACGAACAAGCCAAGGTTATCTTCCACCTCCAACCGCAGCCTCGCCTGGGCTCGCTGACCATCCAGGGCGGAACGCCCGAAACCACGGTTCTCGTCGATCAGGCTCTGGTCGGCACCATTCAGCCCGATGGCACACTCTCTGTCTCCACCGTTAATCCCGGAGACCATATCGTCGAACTGCGCAAAGAGCGATTCAAACCCAGGCAATTCAAGAAACACTTCGTTGCGGGCGGAACGATAGCTTTGGCTGCTGCGGATGCGGCGCTGGAAGCCGTTCCCGGCGAATTGAAAATAACATTTGCGCCCCCTGACGCCACTGTTGCTGTCGTGAAAGGGGACCTTCTGAAAATAGTAAGTAGTGGTGTCCCGCTCAATCTTTCCCCCGGCACCTACACTCTTACTGCGCGAACTGCCGAAAGGATCACGCGCTCGTCCACGATCGAAGTCATGGCCGGTCAATCCAGGACTTTGGATCTGTCTCTCGCCCCGAGCGGTATGTCGAAGTGGGATGACCCAGGCGCCTGGAAGCACGAGAGCGGTTCTTTCATTCGAAAAGGCGGGGACTTCGTCCTGTATGGAGTGGTTCCAGCCTCGGGCACCTTTGTTTTTTCCGCGATGCTTACTAAGGGTCACCTGCTGCAATGGGTGCTGAACTATGCGGACCCCAAGAACTACGTCCTGTTTCAAGTGGACGACAACAACTTCTACCGCACGATCATTCGCAACGGGCAGAAAACGGACGAAATCATCGTTCCCGATAAGGCCGACAAGAAGACCTTCCGCACGCTTCAAATCCGCGTTAGCCCCACCGAGGTCGTCAACCAGATCAAGCAAGGTGAACGTTGGATCCTCCTGGATCGCTGGACGCAACCCGGGACCAATCTCAGCCAGGGCAAGTTTGGCTTCTACCTACCCGGCAACGACCAGGTAGAACTCTCCAGCTTCGCGCACTACGCTGACCTGAACATCCACTGATCGCCCGGCAGACTGGGCAGGGAACTTGGCCGATCTCGCAATTTCCGTGTCTCGCCCCATCCAATTCGATGTGCCTGAAGAGGCGAAGGAGTGGGGATTCTCAGCGCGGCTTGGGCTTCTGCTTGTTCTTGCCCTCGAGATTGAGCGCCACGGCTGCGCGGATGAGATCCTTCAACGCCGCCTCATCGATCTTGTCGCCTTCGTGGATGTCGATGGCACGCCTTACATTTCCCTCTAGGCTGGAGTTGAATAGGCCTTTAGGGTCCTGCAGCGCTGCTCCTTTGGCAAATGTCATCTTGACGACGTTTTTGTGCGTCTCCCCCGTGCAGACAATGCCGCTGTGGGAAAAGACAGGAGTCCCCGACGATTTCGGCTTGACCCACTTCCGCTCTTCGATGATCTCAGGATCAGCCTCGTGTATGATGGCGCGCACTTTCGCGAGCATCTTCCCGCGCCAGTCCCCAAGTTCCGCGATCTTCTCGTCGATGAATGTAGCGGCGGATTCCACCTGAACGGTCTTTTTCATGTTCACCTCCAACTCTCGCAACTAGCCAAATTTACACTCTCAGCCAGCCACGGAACCCTCTCGCGGCATAGTAAGATTCCGCCCCGTTGTGATACAGAAAAACAGTGTCGAACCGGCGATCGCAAAAGAGAGCGCCGCCGAGCTTTCTGACAGAAGAAGGTGTTTTCACCCAACTCGACGTTTTCGTATCGAAGTTCCCAAGTTTCTGTAGCTCTCGATATTGTTCTTCCGTTAGAGGCTCAATGCCCAAGGCAGCTGCCATATCGATCGCGTTGCCTTTTGGTTTATTTTCTTTCCTTGAAGCCAGCGCCTCACGGTCGTAGCAAAGGCTTCTGCGGGCTTTGGGACTCTCCTCCGAGCAATCATAAAAAACGTATTCGCCCGTCTTTTTGTCGTTGCCAACCACGTCCGGTTCACCGCCCGTTCTTTCCATTTCATTGAGTGACCACAGTTTTTCAGCGTTGGCTTCCAGCTTTGCTTGTACCCGAGGCCATTCAAGGCCTCTATGGCGGTTCATGTTTTTCTCAAAGCGCGCTTTCAATGCTTTGAGCAGTTCTTCACGTTGTTTTTTGGAAAGAGTTCCGTTTGTCATATGTTCCTTCTTACGTTTAAGAAACGGTTCACAGAACGATGGTCGCGCGACCCGCTTTGCCAAACGTCATCATTCCCGATCGAAGATCACAGGTTCGAGTACGAACTTGTACTGATCGCCGATCGCTTCGAAAGCAGCCGTCGAACGACATGGCCTTTCCACATCCACAATCCCGACAGGACCATTGCCGGAAAGAAGATATACCGAGTTGGCGGGGCATAGCCCGGAAGCCTTTCAAACGGGCTGTAAATGTAACCGAATATCGGAATGGCAAAGACGAGGTGAATCCAGCGAAGAATCGAACGTTTAGTGACGTCTTTCATGACGATTTGTCCTCCATTTCTCGGCGAGGCGCATTCGTGCTCATTCCCCTCGATTCACGACTTTTGATCCGCCTGAGGCGGCCAGTTGGGCGTTTCAATACCGAACTGCTTGGCGTACTCCGCGTGCAGCCGCTGCCAGCCGCCGAACTTCATGGCATCGGGGCCGACCAGGCGTCCGATGGGGGTTCCACTGAGCAGGTGATCCATCACATCGAAGCAAATGTGCCAGCCGGCAGCGCCCATTGCGATGAAGCGGTGACCGATGTTGGTCCACAGCGTCAGGCGTGTGCCGCCCCCAGAAGCTTCCAGCTCCCAGCGCATATCGAAGTCACCCCAGTTGTATTGAAGCAACTCGGGAGCGTCGGCTCGCGTCACTCTTGTTTCGGTAACGCGCGCCATCGGCGCTCCCACGGTGGTGAGCTTCACGGTGGTTCCAGCTGTACCGAGGGTCCCATCAGCGTCGAAGGGAGCCCACTCGCGCAGATGCGCCGGGTCGGTTAGCGCCTGCCAGACTGTCTCCGGCGAGTGGCGCAGTTCCCGGACGAGAACGAGCGTCCACTTCTCTTCACCGTTTTGTGCCCGGCCCTTTCGTATGTGCGCCCCGTAAGCTGGGCCCGGTGTGTACTCCGCGCGAGCGGCCATCTTCATTCTCCTTAGCGTGAGTAGTGTGTCAGCTTGGTGAGCTGAATGATGTTTCCACAGGTGTCCTTCAGCATCGCAATGGTCGAGCCGGTGACGTCGGTGGGCGGCATCGTGAACTCCGCGCCGCAAGCCTTGATCCGTTCGTAGTCGCCCTTAATGTCGTCAGTGAAGAACATGATCGCAGGCTGGTTCTGTTGAAAAATCGCCTCCTGATACGTTTTGGCCGCGGGGTTGTTGTTCAGCGCCAGCTGCAGTTCAGTGCCTTCCGGCTCCTCGGGCGAAGCCACGGTCAGCCAGCGATATGGGCCCTGACTGAAATCGGTTTTCTTGGCAAACCCCAGCACCTCGGTATAGAAGCGGAGAGCCTTGTCCTGGTTGTCCACATATATGCTAGTCACTTTGATTTTCATTTCGTTTCTCCTTTTTTACGTTCGCGGTTTAGGCCGCGCGCCTTCCCCTTGTTTCCCTTTTTCGTTGGTGTTAACGGATCCATGCGGTCGAGGTGGCGTTCGAGGGCGTCCACGTAACCGGACCAGAACCGTCGGAACTGAGCCAGCCAGGCATCCATCTCCTGAAACGGCTTAGGCTTCAACCGGTAGAGGCGGCGCTGTGCGTCCACTGTGGATTCCACGAAACCAGCGTCGCGCAGTACCCGCAGATGTTTTGAGACGGTGGGCTGCGACATACGAAGCTGGCGCTCGATCTCTCCAACCGACTGTTCTGAAGAGACCAGAAGGCTCAATATCGCGCGGCGGTTCGGCTCCGCAATGATTTCGAAGACAGATTCCACCCTTTTTATATACTCTAGAACGTATATACGTGTCAAGGCATATTTAAACTAAGAGCCCCATAAACGATCGGTCGGCGGGCAGCGATGCACGTCGAAGCAGGACCACCAGATGCATTCGACAGACGCGGTACGAACCGTGCCTGGAAGAGCTCGAGCCATTAGAATGAGTCGTGACGGTATGACGTCTGCAGCTATATCCCGCGCTCCCCGCTGGTACACCATTCCGGTTCGCGTCGGCCTGGTCACATTGATCGGGACGCTGCTCTGCTTCGCGGTCAGTCTGTTCTTCGCCATCTTCGGCACAGCGATCCTGGCCTCGCTGCGGGGCGTGCATCCCGACATGCGGATCGCTTACCGGCACATTGCGCTCCCCATGGCGGTGGTTGCGGGATCCATCATTCTGGTGCTCGCGCTGGGGATGGAGATTCGCCACTACCGCCAGGCTAAGACTCTGTTGGCGATTGAGAGGATGGGCTGGCCCGCGGCGCCGCGCATTGCGATTCCGATACCGCATTCGGCCGACCGCAAGTATGGCGAACGTGCGATACCGCAGTACGAGCGCGCAGTCGCGCTGGCGGGGGGCGAACCGGTCCGCGTCGCCCTCGATCAGACGCAGGACGAAATCCTGAAGCTGCTGGAAACCTGCCACGGAGTACTCCTGCCCGGGAGCAAAGCCGACGTGGATCCGGCCCGGTTCCACGCGGCGCGATCGCCGCACACCGCCGCCGCCGATCCTCGGCGCGACGAAGTAGATGACCTGCTGCTCGACGACGCCTACCGGCAACGCAAGCCCGTGCTGGGCATCTGCTACGGATTACAGAGCCTGAACGTCTACCGCTCGGGATCCCTGGTGCAGCACATTCCGGAGTTTCTGCCCGAAGCCGCGCGCGCACAGGTCGATCATGAGGCCGGAAGGAAAGTCCCAGTAGCGCACTCGGTCGAAATCGATCCCGCCTCCAGGCTGGCGCAGATCGTAGGCGTCAAAAACGCGCAGGAACCGGTGGTCGTGCCCGTAAACTCTTCCCACCATCAATCAGCCGAAGCGATCGGCCAGGGCCTGCGCGTGGTCGCGCGCTGTCCCGACGACGGCATCATCGAAGCGCTGGAAGGCACCGCGCCCGATCACTTCGTGCTGGCCGTGCAGTGGCATCCCGAGCGCTCAGTGGACGACAACGCAGCCTCGCGCGCCATTTTCCGCGCACTGATTGATGCGGCTAGCCAACATCGCGAAGAACTGACCGGGAAGACGATGCCTTAGCGGCCCTTCTTTCGCGTCTTCCTTTTCGCACTCCGGGCTTTCGCACTTGCAGATCTCTCCAGGAGCGCGACCACGTGCGCGATCGCTGCATTATCCAGATTGAGGCCCTCCGGCGTTTTTGCCTTGAGGCCAACGCAATCGCGATGCAGGCCAAGCAACTCAGCAACGCGGGTGCGGATGACGGCGGCGTGCGGGCCGATCTTGGGAGCCGCCAGAATCAGGCTGGCATCGACGTTAGCCACGGCGTAACCGGCGTCGCGCACGCGTTTCAGAGCTTCGCGCAGGAAGATGACGGAATCCGCGCCTTTCCATCTCGGATCGGATGGAGGAAAGAGCGCGCCGATGTCTGGCGCCGCGATCGCCCCGAGCAACGCGTCCGTGATGGCGTGGAGCAGGACGTCTCCGTCGGAGTGCCCGCCCAAGCCTTTGTCATGCGGCAGCGGGATGCCGCCGATCTTCAAAGGAATCCCCGGGCGGAATTCATGCGAGTCGAAGCCGTAGCCGATGCGGCTGGCAGGTTTCGAGTTTCGAGTCCCAGGTTTCAAGTTGTCTAGTGTACGAGGACTCGGGGAATCCGTGCTTACTTCTTCAAGTAGAACTCCGCCAGTTCCATGTCTCCGGGGTTGGTGATCTTTATGTTTCGCGGCGATCCCATGACAACTGCGACTTCGTGGCCGCTGCGCTCGGCGAGGGAGGACTCGTCGGTCCCCATAAATCCGTCGGCGGAAGCCTCGTCGAAGGCCTTCTTGATGACGCTGTACTGAAATCCCTGAGGCGTCTGCGCCAGCACGACACCTGCGCGTGGAATGGTGGCTTTGACAATGGCACCTTCCGACGTGCGCTCGACTTGCTTCACGGTGTCAACGGCAGGGAGGCCGGCGATTGCGGCACCATATTTTTTGGCCGCTTCGATTACGTCGCGGATAATCTCGGGCGTCACCAAAGGCCGCACCGCATCGTGCACGAGCACTACGTCATCAGGCGCTGCGGAGACCGCGTTCAGTGCGTGCTCAACCGACTGCTGCCGGTGTTCGCCGCCAGCGACCAGTTCGATTTTCTTCTTCACGTCTTTCATCTCTTTCGCGAGACGCTCGCGGAAGCCCTCGATTTCGTTTCCACGCAGGGCGACCCAGATTTCGCTGACCGCATCGACGGCGGCAAACTTGCGCAGCGTATGAATCAGGATGGGCGTACCCGCCAGGTCGTTGAACTGCTTCGAGGGATGAGTCTTCTTGGTCTTCGCGTCCATGGCGCTGGGCATGGGAGCCATGCGCGTCCCAAGGCCCGCAGCCGGAATAATGACGATCACCTTCATAGCGGGCTGTAAGTATACGAGCGCGAGCATCGTGAGTTCAAATCCAGGATCTTCTGAGGATTCCCGCGTCGTCCGTCTCGACTTACAATGTCAAAAGTTTCGGGGGACGTTCCCATGCTTTCTGGCAAATTCCTTTTTCAGTGGGTCTTTGAGAACTCACAAAAAATCTACTACCTGATGGCCACCGCGGGGGCATTCGTAGCCGTTCTGACCTACTATCGGAATTCCATGGTCGAGCGAGCTCGCTGGCTCTCGAGCCTGTATTCGAAGTTCTATGAAGCGCCCGATCTGAAAAGGATTCGGAAGGCTCTCGACGAGAACGCTCCCAACTCTCCTGCCATTCAGGAGTTGGTGGGGGAGGAGGACTCGGACTTCACCGATTACCTAAACTTCTTTGAGTTCATGGCCTACCTAGAGGCTCGCCGGCAGCTCAAGAAACGTGATGTCGCGGCCCTGTTTGATTATTACTTGCGAGTTCTCTCCAAACACAAAGACGTGCGAGAATATGTGAGTAACGACAGGAACGGATACGGCTATCTGAAGAAGCTTTTGCCGCGTTTTCCACCTGACGAGTAACGGTTGAGAACATGACCCACCATCTTTTCGTGTACGGCACGCTCTCTCCACGGCACGCGCCGCCGGAGATCGCATCGACCGTCCGCCGTCTGCGACCGGTGGGTCAGGCGACGGTGCGTGGACGGTTGTATGATTTGGGGGAGTATCCCGGTGCGGTGCTGAGTGAGAAGTCACGCTCGGTGATTCGGGGAGAAGTTTTCGAACTACCGGGCGACCGCAGCACCTTAACCTCGCTGGACGACTACGAAGGGTTTGAACCGAACAAGCGGAGTTCTAGCCTCTTTCTTCGCCGGACCTGGCCGGTGACCATGGATGACGGCAAACGCCTGCGCTGCTGGGTGTACGTCTATAACGGAACGATGAAAGACGCACGGCCGGTCAGGAGTGGCCGCTATTCGCGGCGAACGTCTACCCGCCGCTCCACGAGCGTGCGGTCCTCCGCAGCGAAATAAATTAACTTATCAATGCCCTACGATGTGCCCTGCTTGGTCTCCAACGGACTGGGTGCGGGAACCGCCGTTGGTCCAGGTCCGGGCACTGGAACCGGTTGCGCTGCAACGGGAGCGGCCTGGCGGGAATAGGCGGCGCGCTCGTCCCACTTACCGAAGATCATTTTGCCGGCAGTGGTCTGCAGTACCGACGTGACCGACACGTCGATGGTCTTGCCGATCATCTTGCGTGCGTTATCGACAACCACCATCGTCCCATCATCCAGGTACGCGACCCCCTGGTTGTATTCCTTGCCTTCCTTCAAAATGAAGACGCGCATGGTCTCGCCGGGGAGCACGATCGGCTTCAGCGAGTTGGCCAGTTCATTGATATTCAGGACTTCCACGCCCTGCAGTTGTGCCACCTTATTCAGGTTGAAGTCGTTGGTGATGATCTTGCCTTCGTAGAGCTTGGCCAACTCGATCAGCTTGAGGTCAACTTCGCGGACGGCAGGGAAATCGTCTTCCACAATCTGAATGGTGAGCGTGGCCACCTTTTGCAGGCGCTGGAGGATGTCGAGGCCGCGGCGACCGCGATTGCGCTTAAGCGAGTCGGCGGAGTCCGCGACCAGCTGTAACTCACGCAAGACAAACTGCGGCGTCACGATAATCCCGTCGAGAAAGCCAGTCTCGGCAATGTCGGCGATACGGCCGTCGATGATGACGCTGGTGTCGAGGATCTTGTAACTTTTCTTACCCTGCTTCTCTCCACCGAAGATACCGCCGAGCGCCGCCAGGTTCAGCAGATCGCCTTTATTGGCGCCGACGATCAGGCCGACGTAGGCCATCAGCAGCATGACGAGGATCTGCAAGAAGCTCTGCGTGTGTCCTTCAGGAATGCTGTTGCGAATCACCAGGGCGAACAGGTAGGCGCCACAGATGCCGAGGAAACTTCCAATGGCAGCTCCGATGAGCCGTTTCAGGCTCACCGCACGGAGTTTCCATTCGAAGACGACGATTGCCAGTCCGATCACAGCGCCCACGCCCGCGTCGTAATTGCGGGTCAATCCGAAGGGCTCAATGACGAAGCAAGTAACCGCTACAACGATGACAAAAAGAAGACGTACAAGAATAAGATCCACGGTAAACCTCCCCGCGGATGCAGTCGCCCGTATGCCCAAACGACCGGGCAATGCACCCGTGCCAGTCCTCGCCGCCCCGGGCGGGAATCGGCCCTTCCTTATGCGGGGCGCGCAAAAGAATTAGTGGAATGAATGTACGCCCCGTTCCGGCCGGCAGGGGCTCGGCCGGACGATCAGTAAGCCAACGCCAAGAGTATATACCCGCCCGTAAGGAAGGGGGGAACAGCCTTGGCCCAGCCCACCGGCGACGGAGGCAGGCGACCGTCCTACAGCCTCTCCCGCGTCCATTTACAGTGAACGTCGCTGGTCGTGTCCGGGGGCGCTCGGCATCTGACTTAGGTATTCGCGAACTGCAGCAGTGGCAGATCGCCGGGCCATCGGCCGTCAATTCTTGGAGGATACTATGCGAGCTTTCAGGTTACTAAGTCTGGCGCTTTTCTCGGTTCTTGTCGCGAGTTCAGCGGCCTTGTACGCCCAGGACGAAAAGCAGCAAGAAGAGAAACCCCGGCAGGAAGAACCCAAGCGTCAAGAGGAACCCAAACAGCAGGATCAAGCCAAGCCAGCGTCCCGGCAGGATGAGATGAAGACCCCGCGTCAGGACGAAGCAAAGCCTTCGAAGCAGGAGCAGAAACAGGAAGAAAAGCAGTCTCGGGACGAAATGAAACAGGGGCGGCAGGAGCCGCAGGAAGGTCACGCCCGGCCTGAGGGCAAGGGCGGCCACATTCCCGACGATCGTTTCCACGCGCAGTTTGGCCGAAGCCATACCTTCAGGGCGCAGCGCCCCGTGGTCGTGGAGGGTCAACCGCGTTTCGAATACGGCGGATACACGTTTGCCCTGATCGATGTTTGGCCAGCCGACTGGGCCTACACGGATGATTGCTATATCGATTACGTCAATGGCGAGTATTTCCTATTTGATTTGCGTCATCCCGGCATGCGGATTGCCTTGTTCGTGGTGATGTAACAACGGCTCGCGTTGATCGACTCGGTGGCCCCTCTGAGGTGGACCGGCTCGGAGCGGGCCACCGCCATTTTCCAGCATTCGAGATTAAGAGTCGGGCGCGCCATGTGATGACCCTGCCCTGCTAAACTTTCCGCATGAAAGCTTTAGTGCTCACCAGCCTGTCCGGGCCGGACGCGCTCGCTGTCCAGAATGTTCCCGAACCCACAATGAAAGCAGGCCAAACACTGGTTCGCGTCCGTGCCGGAGGGATGAATTTTGCTGACTTGATGACCACGCATGGAGGCTATCCTGGAACCCCGGCGCCGCCGCTGGTCGTGGGACGCGAATTCGCGGGTGTCGAGGAGAGCGGCGGACGGCGTGTGATGGGATACGCGCAGTGGGCGGCTTTCGCGGAAACGACCGCAGCGTACTCCAACCTGGTGTGGACGATTCCCGATCAGTGGACCGACGAACAGGCCGCCGCGTTCCCCGTCAACTACTTCACTGCCTACCTCGGCTACTGGCAGGCTGGCATGACGGAGCAGCCCATGTGGGGACAGCCGACCTCGCCTGTCCTGAGCGAAGCCGAAGGAGCTGTTCATGGGACCGAAGCTCCGCGGCGCACTCCCCGCGTACTGATTCATGCCGTGGCGGGTGGCGTAGGAACCGCGGCCGTACAGATCGGAAAGTTGCTGGGTGTCGACATGTACGGCACATCGTCGTCCGCTGAGAAACTCGCGCGGGTGAAAGGGCTCGGCCTGCAGCATGGCATCAACTACAAGCAGCATGATTATGAAGAGGTCGTGAAGAACCTGACGCACGGCGAAGGCGTGGACGCGGTCTTCGAAATGCTAGGCGGGGAGCACACTGCCAAGAGCCTGCGCTGCCTGCGCGACTTTGGACGCGTCGTCCAGTACGGCACGGCCACGGGCAAACAGCCAAAACTCGATGTGCGCGCGATGTATGCGAAGTCCGCTAGCGTGCAGGGGCTCTGGCTTACCTATCTTTCGCAGAAGGCCGAGATCATGGAGCCCGCATGGAAACAAGTATCCGCGTGGATCGCGGAGGGCAAGCTGACCCCGCAAATCGGGCACGTGTTTCCGCTGGAGCGGGCCGTCGAAGCGTATAAACTGCTGCAGGACGGGAAGAACTACGGGAAGGTCGTGCTGAAGATCGCGTAAATTGGGACTTTTGACTTCCCCGCCGAGGCACCCTAACATACCGCCACCCGGAAGTTCGGGCGCAGTCCCCTGATCGGCCAGACCATCTCGCACTACCGCATCCTCGAGAAGATCGGCGGAGGCGGCATGGGTGTGGTCTACAAGGCCGAAGACCTCCGCCTGCATCGTTTCGTAGCGCTCAAATTTCTGCCGGATGACCTCGCGCGAGATCCGCATGCGCTGGCGCGTTTTCAGCGCGAAGCTCAGGCCGCGTCGGCGCTGAACCATCCCAACATCTGCACCTTCCATGACATTGGCGAGCAGGACGGGCGCGCCTTCATCGCCATGGAATTCCTGGAGGGGATGACGCTGCGGCATCGCATCGCCGGGCGTCCGCTGGAACTGGAAACGTTGTTGTCCCTGGCGATCGAGACTGCAGACGCGCTAGACGCGGCGCACGTCAAGGGCATCGTGCATCGCGACATCAAGCCGGCCAACGTCTTTGTAATCAGCCGTGGAAGCGCCAAGGTTCTAGACTTCGGATTGGCCAAAGTATCCGGCAGGTCCGAGACCGGCGACGAGCCAACCGCAGCCATGGTGCAGGAAGATCATCTCACCAGCCCTGGAGCGGCGCTAGGCACGGTGGCGTACATGTCGCCGGAACAGATCAAAGGCAAAGAACTCGACGCCCGCACGGATCTGTTCTCGTTTGGAGCGGTGCTATACGAGATGGCCACGGGGACGTTGCCGTTTCGCGGCGACACGTCAGGATCGATCGTCGACGCGATCCTGAATCGCACACCTGTTCCGGCAGTGCGCCTGAATCCCGACACGCCGCCAACTCTGGAAAGCATCATCAACAAAGCACTGGAGAAAGACCGCACCCTGCGCTACCAGCACGCGTCGGAGATGCGCACCGATCTGCAACGGCTGAGGCGAGACACGACTTCAGGAGCAAATGTCGCGTCGGCGAAATCGGCCAGCGCATCAGCGATCAAGACATCCGCCCAGCGACACAAAACCGCTCTACTCGTTGGCTGCTTGATTGCGCTGGTTGTGGCGGTGATCGGCCTCTACTCTCTTGTAGGACGCAATCGCCAACCTTTCAAGAGTTTCACGATCACGCAGATTACGAACACTGGCAAGGCGATGTCGGCTGCAATCTCACCCGACGGCAAATACATCGTGAACGCGCAAAACGAAAACGGGCTGCAAAGCCTGTGGTTGCGGAACGTTGAAACCGGAAGCGACACCCAGATATTGCCTGCCGGGCCGGCTCCATACAATCTCACCTTTTCGCCGAATGGAAGTTACATCTATTTCGTACAACGAAGCCACGGCGATCCGACCCTCTATCGGATACCGGTCCTGGGCGGAACGGTCCAGGTTGTGGCCGTTGACGTCGACAGCAACGCTACGTTTTCTCCGGATGGACGCCGGATCGTTTACGCTCGGGGAAACGATCCTGAGGCAGGGACGTTTGTTCTGTTATCCGCGAACTCCGACGGGGGCGGTGAAACCACTATTCTCCGCGAGAAAATGCCGGAAGGCGACAACAATGCGATGCCTCGACGCGTGGCTTGGTCGCCCGACGCCAAGAAAATCGCCCTCACCTACGGGAGCTTTGGGGATGGCGAACTGATGAGGCTTTTCAATTTTCCATCGCGAACCGTTGCACCCTCGGCAAGGTTGCCGCACTTCCTTCTGTACGCAGCCTGCTGGCAGCCGCAGGGTGACCGGCTGATCGTTGAATATTCTCAAAAAGGACCGGACCCAGACCGCAAGCAGATTGGAGTGCTGTCGCCGTCAGGCGGCAAGGTGCAACCAATTACGCGGGACACCAACAGCTATTCGGGACTAACCCTGTCGGCGGACGGCAAAACCGCGGCGACGGTACAAATGAAACGGACGCGGACCCTTGCCATCATTCCAGCAAGCGGCGTCACCGGCACGGCCGCGCCCAATCTGAAATTGAGAACGTGAGCGCATTTGACTGGACTCCGGACGGAAACCTGGTCATCTCTGATGGCTCTGGCCTGTTGCAAGTGCGACCCGACGGGACGAAAGTAAAGGCGCTGATCAGCGATCCCGGCGGTGCGGTGGTCAATCTCTCCCGCTGCGGAGATAGCTACCTGGTTCACTGGGGCCTACCGCACCGGCACCGATGGCGCGACCATTTGGAGAATCAACGCCGATGGTTCCCACCCGCAACAAGTCAGGAGTGGCAAGTCCAACAGCGCACCAGCATGCTCGCCCGATCACAAGTGGATCTACTATCTCGATACTTTGGCGAGACTGATGCGTGTTCCAACGGAAGGAGACGGGGCTCCCGAAGTGGTCCGCGGGACTGCGATTCCGGATTCGTTTGAGTACTTGGGGAACATCGACTTCTCTGCAGACGGCCAGCGATTCATGTTCGTCGCTATGACTATGACGCCCGACCCGAATCGCCAAATGCGTTCGAATCTTGTGGTCGCCAGCGTAGAGCCATCCGAGGGCGCAACGCCCTCGGTCCTTGTTCAGGATCAGCGGTTTTCGGCAGGTGTCACCGCGACGTCGATTTACACCGGGGGACCCAGGTTCACTCGGGACGGCAAGGCTATCGTTTACGACATCACCGAAAAAGGGATCGCAAACCTCTGGATGCAGCCCCTGGATGGGTCGGCGGGCCATCAACTCACCAACTTCACCTGGGGGCGTATCAACGGATTCCGCTGGTCACCAGATGGTAAGTTTCTGGGCGTGATGAGCGAGCAAGACGAATCGGACGTAGTCGTGTTGCGCGAAACCGACGAGTAAGTCCCGCTGTGCGGTGGTCACTCTTGCTCGAAGACCCATGTTTCACTCACCAGGAAATTCGCCACCGAGCACAGCGTAATCGCAATTCCATTCGCGAACAGGTAATTCATGTGGCCCTCGCCAACCATCACTTTCATCAGGGCCAGATTGCCGAGGATGGAGACGCCTCCATTGGTCAGGTTGAATCGCACGAGGCGCCGGTAGCTCTGGAAGTAGCGACCTCGAGGTACCCCGGGGGCTAAAGCCCTGAAATAGAAGAACGCCTTGACCGCAGCGCTAAAAGCGCTGCGCCACCCAAAACCGTATTTCTCCACAGACTGTTCCGCCTCATTGGGAGTGGCTGCGCGCAAGGACGCCTGCCCCCGACCCGACTTTATTCTGTCCACCCAGGTGAACTGTTCGTGCCAGACGAAATTGTGGACCACCGCAGCTTCGACGGCGATCGCGGTCGCGGCGAGGTAGTTGAAGTGCATCACGCTCTTGACCAGGAACAGCGCGGCGAACTGCACTCCAATTCCGATTCCTCCGACGAAGTTGAACTTGCACCACCGCAGGAGCTTGGACGGCGGAGCATGGTCGTGGCGCGAAACTCTTGCCGCTCGAACCCTCATTGCGGGATCCTTTCTTCGCGGTAGAGGCGGATGGTGTTCTGCAGAGTGAAGACAATGACCATCGATCCCATGCCGGCGAGGCCGATGGCACCGCCTACGTCGAAGAGGCGATAGATCCCGCCGAACATGTGCACCACCGGCTTCCAAAACAGGGCCACGTTTCCAATCGCGAGCAGGATGCGTAGCTCCGTGGGGCCGAAACGCCAGAACGAGATGCGGAATTCACCGAGCGCATGCGTCGCCAGGTACGACTGTATCGAGAGCATCAGGAAGGCGATCAGCAAGCCAATAGCGATCACGGGATGCATGTATCCCGAGAGGGCGAGGCAGCCCATCAGGGCGAGGGCGCCGAAACTATCGACCATGTGGTCGACGTAAAAGCCATAGCGCGGACGCAGGCGCTGGCGCACCCGCGCGAGTGTCCCGTCGAGCGAGTCGCCGAGCCAATTCAGCGCGAGGCAGGCGATCACGCCGAGGAGCGCATAGCGATTGAATGCGGCTAACACATAGAAGACTCCGGCGCCGATCTGGGCGGCGAGGCCCAAGACCGTCAAGTGGTCGGGCCCGATACCTTCGGGAGTGCGGGCGGCCAGCCAGAGCAGCGCACGCTTTTCTGCCGCCGCGACCCAGCTTTCCTGCACGCGCAGCATGTCGGGGAAGGGACGACTGCGGCGCATCTCCAGAAGGACGCGCGGGTTTACCTGCTCGCAGAATTCAGTCATGGTTTGGGAATTGGGAGTTGCCATCGTTGCCTCCGCCTTTCGCGGCATACTGCTCACGGGTCCAACTTCTCGCACACTGAGGCGGGAGACAATGCACCGGGAGTCAAGCCGGTATCAAACGAAGATCAAGAGGCAATCGATTGAAAGCACAGGCAATAAGCGGCGTGATCAACTTCACGGGAGCGGCGGGCCGTCCGCGGGAGAGCCGCCGGAACCGGCTCGGAACGAGTCGAATGGGTGGAGGCGCTACGTTGCTTCGCGGATCGATGCTGCCAACTGACCGATCGACCAGGCAGTCTGGCCCGTCGTGATGACGGCAGGGGGAGCCACAAGAAGGTGGTCACCCGAGATGCCATCGACGCTGCCCTGCATGGGGTAAACGAGCAGGCCGCGTTTGAGGGCAGCGGCGCCAACGCGTCCGGCGAAGTTCTGAGAGGGCGGAAACGGGCGCTTGCTGGCTTTGTCGGCGACGAATTCGACGGCCCAGAGTAGTCCGATGCCACGGACATCGCCGACTGCTTGTTCCGTGCGCAAAGTCTCGAGGGTCTGCTTGAATTGGGCGGCCGTTGTGCCGGGGCGACTGGAGTCGGCGGCTTCGACTAATTTTTGGGCTTGCAGATGTTTTAGGACAGCGCGCCCGGCAGCCAGGGAGATAGGATGCGCGTTGTAGGTGAAGCCGTGCAGGAATGCGCCGGAGCCAGCCGCGATCGCGTCGACAACTCTCTTGCTCGCAATGACGGCGCCCAGCGGGGCATATCCGCTGGAGAGTCCTTTGGCGGTAACCAGAATGTCCGGAGCGACATTACTATGCTCTACGGCAAAATTGCGGCCGGTGCGTCCCATGCCGGTCATGACCTCATCGGCGATGAGCAGCACGCCATGACGACCGCAGATTTCGGCAACGGACTGCAGATATCCGGGCGGAGGAACGACCGCTCCCAGGGTGGCTCCGCTGACTGGTTCGAAGATGAAGGCCGCAGCCGCTCCGTTGCTGGCTTCGATGGTGCGTTCGAGTTCGGCGGCATATTGCTGTCCACAATTCCGGCATCCGTCGGTGCAATCAAAGTCGCAGCGGTAACAGTAGGGTATGCCGACATGGGCAAACTCGCGCACCATGGGCAGGTACATTTCGCGTCGGCGCTTGTTCCCTGACACCGACAGAGCGCCCAGCGTCGATCCGTGATAGCTCTGCTGCCGGCTCAGAATCTGGTACCGGGATGTTTGTCCGACCTCTATTTGATACTGGCGCGCGAGTTTCAGCGCGGTCTCAATCGATTCGGATCCGCCGCAGGTGAAGTAGACGGCACCGCCGCGGAAGTTTTCTCCAGCGAACGCCAGCAATTCTTCGGCGTACTCTTCGGCGACCGGGGTGGTGAACTGGCTGGTGTGAATAAACTCGAGTTTTGCCGCCTGTTCAGCTATGGCAGCGGAAATTTCGCGAACGCCGTGTCCGATTAAATTGACCGCGGCGGAGCCGGCCAGATCGAGATAACGATTGCCGTCGGCATCCCATACGTAGACGCCTTCGCCGCGAACAGCCGTGGGAATGCTTTTGCGGAAGGAACGGCGGAGGACGGCGGAGCGGGCTGGGATGGTCGGAGAGTCGGCCACCACTGAATTATCGCATTAGAGCTATTGGCGCGTTCGAACGCGATCGTTCTCCGGCTAAGATGTCAAATGTCCCACCTTTTGCTTCTTTCGAACATCTAAAAGCTTAGGACGAGCCTTCCACCCCACCGCAAGGTTTGAGGCAGCAGGGCCGTTCTGTAAGGAGCGTGTATGAACGCATGTCGTTTCATGGCGAACGCACTATTGGGCACGGTGGTTTGGTTGTGCGGGACTCTATCCCTTTCGGCGCAGCAGACTCCAGCCACGAACGGAGTTCCGACGCACATGGTGGTCACAGCCGAACCGCATCACGGTTCCACGGTGCCTGCTGTCAACCGCGAAGATGTGATGGTGCATGAGGGAAAAGATCGGGACACGGTGACGGAATGGATTCCGGCACAGGGCGATCGTGCAGCACTCGAACTATTCGTTCTACTTGACGACGGATCCGACAGCAGCCTAGGCACGCAGTTGGACGATATTCGAAAGTTCATCAATGCGCAGCCAGCTTCTACGAAGATCGGCGTTGCGTACATGCAGAATGGCATGGCGAGAATCGTGCAGAATCTGACGACCGATCATGCGCAAGCGGCAAAGGCGCTGCGCCTGCCCCTGGGAATCGCACGGGGCCAACGGCAGTCCTTATTTTTCGCTGAGCGACCTGATCAAACACTGGCCGGAAAGTAGTGGTCGCCGCGAGGTGCTCATGGTCTCGGATGGAATCGACCTGTATTACGGCGCCGGGGACCTGGATGATCCCTATCTGAACGAGGCCATCGACAATGCGCAACGCGCAGGCATTCTTGTCTCTGCGATTTATACGCCGGGCGTCGGACACTTCGGTCACGACTACTGGCAGACCTACTGGGGACAGCTTTATCTCGCGCAAGTTGCCGACCGAACGGGGGGCGAAGCCTATTACATCGGGTTCAACGGCCCACCGGTCTCCTTTGCTCCTTATCTGGATGACCTGACGCAACGGCTGAGTCACCAATATTTCCTGACATTTCTTGCCAAGCCGCCGAAAAAGGCTGGCCTGCAACCGGTGAAATTGAGGACAGAAGTGCCGAACGTGGATCTGGTTTCGGCTGACCGAGTGTACGTGCAAGCTGAGCCGAAGTGACGACGGGGTATTGAACGGGAGTGTCCGCTGCGCAACTGCCTGACGGGTTGAGATTCCGATAAGATTGAAATTCTGATCGGGTCTCAATGACGAAACTTCTGCGCTTCTTCCGGCCATCGCACCAGCACACGGCGCTTTCGGCGACGCTGCTGCTGATGGCGGCGGTGATGCTGTCGCGCGTGATCGGCTACGCTGCGCGAAGCTTACATCGCTTTCGCCTTCGGCGCCGGGTCGCAGACCGACGCCTATGTGGCTGCGTTCACCCTGCCTGATTTTCTCAACTACATTGTGGCCGGCGGCGCGGCTTCGATCACATTCATCTCAATCTACACGCGGTTTCTGGCGGAGAAGCGCGACGCCGATGCGCAGAAGACGTTTTCCATCATCATCACGGTGATGACCGCAGTGATGATGGTGGGAACGTTGCTGACGGAAATTTTCGCGCCGCAGTTTGTGCGCTGGTTCGTGAAAGACTTCAAGCCCGATCAGATCGAACTCTGCGTGCACCTCACTCGGATCCTGCTGCCGGCGCAGATTTTTTTTTATGTCGGTGGCGTGGTTTCGGCGGTATTGCTCTCACACCGGCTGTTTCTGCTGCCGGCCTTCGGCCCACTCATTTACAACGTGTTCATCATTCTGGGCGGAGTGGTGGGCGGACGGCATTTCGGGATCGCCTCCCTGGCCTATGGAGCAGTAGTGGGCAGTGTTGCTGGCCCGTTTCTTGCCAGCGTGATTGGAGCGGCGCGCATTGGGACGGGATACAAGCCTTCGTTTGATGTAACGAATCCGGCGTTTCGCGAATGGGTGAAACTTTCGGTGCCATTAATGCTGGGCGTGTCGCTGGTGACAGCGGACGATTGGATTCTGCGTCACTACGCCTCCAGCGTTGTCGGCGGCATCTCGCGCCTCAACTATGCGAAGCGGCTGTTGCAGGTGCCGATTGCGGTTCTGGGACAGGCGACGGGGCAGGCTTCGTTGCCATTTTTTGCGCGCCTGTTTAACGAGAAGAAGCTTAAAGAATTCGCCACCACGGTGAATGATTCGGTGTATCGGGTCTCGGCAGCGTCGTTGCTGGCGACCGCGTGGATGATGGCGGCCGCCCTGCCGCTGATCGATCTGGTGTATCGACGGGGGAAGTTCCTTTTCGACGACACGCAGACGACGGCCGTTTATTTTTTCTGGTTTTCGCTCTCGCTGGTGCTTTGGTCGGCGCAGGGACTCTACGCGCGCGCGTTTTATGCAGCCGGAGACACGCTAACGCCGATGGTGGCGGTTAGTGTCATTACGGCGGTGTCGCTGCCGATGTATTCATCCTTGTTTCATGCCTTCGGAGTCATAGGGCTGGCGTGGGCGTCGGATCTTGGAATCGGGATCAACCTGCTGGCGCTGGCCTGGTTGCTGCATTACAAGAAACTCGTCTCGCTCGGTGAATTGCGCTGGCGGGAGTTAGGGAAAGCCGCGGTGATTGCGGTCGTCGCGGGAGCGGTCAGCTTTGAAGTGGCGAAAGTTGTGCCGCTGGCGGCGGGGCATGGCAGCCGCATGGCGGATGTGACGCAACTAGCGTTGGTTTCGGTGACGTGGGCAGCGGCGGTGGCAGCGGGACTGTGGCTGCTGCGCTCGGAATTGCCGGGAGATTTGCGGCGGCGCAAAGGCGCCGTGTATCCGGTTGTGGCTCAGGGACAAACTAAAGAAATCGCGGACGCGGGAACGCAGCCGTAACGAGCGGCTCCGGCGTCCCGGTCTTAGCTCTTACTTCTAGACTGGGCTATACTCTTTCTCCGGAGTATCCGACATGACCACCGCTGTAAAACCAGTCTCCATCCAGAATTTCGTCGAAGGCTTGCGGCAATTGCCCGAGTCCGCCTTCGGCCCAACCGAACCGGTGCGGCGCTTTCTGCAAGACACCCCGGTCAGCGCTGATTCTCTTGCGCCCTATCTGAACTGGGACCGGCAGCACTACACGCGGAATCTGATCGACCGGACGCCCCTTTACGAATTGATGGCCATTTGCTGGGAAGTTGGGCAGGCCAGTTCGGTGCACAATCATCGCGACCAGAATTGCTGGATGGCGGTTCCGATCGGGCGCTTGCAGGTAGAGAACTTTCATCTGGTTCATCAGGATCTGCGACCGTGGAACGTGCCGGCTCGAGCCCACCAACACGTCGAGATGAACATCACGCAGCCGTGCGCGGTCGATCCCGCCGATCCAGTGCATCGCGTCGTGAATCCGCGGGACTTCAACCAGCGCGCGGTCAGCCTGCATGTATACTCGCGTCCCTTCGACACCTGCGTGGTGTACTCGCCCGAACAAGGGACGTGCGGCGAAATTCAACTCCACTTCAACACGGAATACGGCAAACCGAAGTAACTCCTCCTACCTCTTGATAGCTACCGAATCCCCCTGCCTCTCGCTAACATTTCTACAAGGGAGCAGTCATGAATCGCTTGCTCGGATGGATGGTTACATCCTTTATTCTGATATTGATAAGTTCTTTCATGTGGACGCACCGTGAGCGCGTAGCAGACGCGGTGGCTGTGCCGGCGGCGCCGGTTGTACCGCAGGGCACTCCGACTGATCAGACCTATGATGAGGTGCGGGATGCCCAGAAGGCCGTGAACCTCGCCGGGCCGCTGGCGAACTACATGGCGCGTCAGAAGCCTTCCGACATCGAAACGCTCGATCCGATCAAGGCGGCGCAACCGGCTCAACCGGTTCAAACGGCCGCACCAGCGATGCATCGAACGGGCGCTTCCTCCCGAGTGGCAGATTCGCCGGTGGGAACCAGTCGCGATCTGTTGCACCAGATGTTTGGGGTCGCGAAAGTCGTGCAGCTGGCTTTTGAGGTGCCGGCGAATGCTTCCAATCCGCAGTTGCGCGGAACCTACCAGTCTTTCGTGAAGCACGGAGGAGCACTATCCAGTGAAGCGGAAGCGGATGTAGAGTTTCTGGTGCTGAATGCCAAGCAATACGACGATTTTCTCAGCGGACGGCCTGGCGAAGCCGTCTTTTCCGCCGAGGACTCTCACTACCAGGAAGTGAACTCAAGTCTGCCGCCGACACTCGATGAGCCCGCAAAATACTACCTGGTCTTCCGCAACAACTCGCGCAAGCCTGGAAAGAAAATGGTGCAGGCGGACTTCCACATCGACTTCTAGCTGCGTGGCGGCGGCTACTTTTCTGCTGCTACACTAAACGGGTTGCCCCCGCGTAAGAAATCATCGGATCCAAGCCTCGCCTGCGGCAGATTCGACCCGCAAAACGGCTACCAGCAAGCCGTCCCAGGCTGGTCCGCCGGCCCCACGGGCCGCATCTATCTGATCGACACCATGTCGTTCATTTTCCGCGCCTATCACGCCATGGCGCGGCAGCGGCCCATGTCGACCAAGACCGGGCTTCCGACGGCGGCGATCTACGTCTTCGTGAACATGCTGCGCAAATTGCGCGAGGATTTTTCTCCGGAATATCTGGCGGCCGTGTTCGACGTCGCCGGGCCCACGTTCCGCGACGAGCAGGCCGAGGCCGTCACCACGATCCGCAAGTTCGACATCAAGACGCAAACTTTCACCGAAGTCGAATACAAAGGCTACAAAGCCAACCGCTCGGCCATGCCGGAAGATCTGGTGCAGCAGGTTCCGTACATCCGGCGGGCGCTCGAGGCCTACCGGATTCCGATTCTGGAAGTGGTCCGCTTCGAGGCCGACGATGTGATTGGCACGCTGGCGCGCAAAGCGGCCGAGGCGTCGCATCCGGTCTACGTCGTTTCCAGCGACAAGGACATGATGCAGCTGGTGAACGACCAGGTGCAGATTCTGAATCCGCCGAAAGACAATTTGATTTGCGATGCGGCGAAAGTCGAGGAAATTCTGGGCGTGCCGCCGGAGCGCGTGATCGACGTGATGGCGCTGCGCGGCGATGCGATCGACAACATTCCTGGAGCGCCCGGCATCGGCGACAAAGGGTCGGTGGAGATCATCAAGCGCTTCGGCACGGTCGAGCAGGCGCTGGAGCGCGCGGCTGAAGTGGAAAAGAAAACCTACCGCGAGTCGCTGCAGAACAATCGCGACACGATTCTGTTCAGCAAGAGCATGGCGACGATCGACACGAATGTTCCCATCGAACTCGATGTGGAAGCGATGCGTGCCGGCGATCCGAACGTGGACGACCTGCGCGCGCTCTTCACCGAGCTGGAATTTACTTCGCTGCTGAAAGAGCTGCTTGCCGGTGGTCGAGGTGAGCGAGACCCACTACACTGAGGCGAAGTCGGCGGACGGAGGTTGAAAGCGTTGTGCAGCGCAGTCGCGGCTGGAGGCGCGCTGGCGGTCGCGGTCGAGCAGCGAAGACGGCGGTCAGACCGAGGAGGAAGAGAGAAAAAGAAGAAGAGCCGCAGGACGCGCAGATGTCGTTCATGGGCGGAGCATGGTGGGGACCTGTGGTCAAGGCCGCTGCCCGAGCCCGCGGCCCGGCGCGCATTGCGATTTCAGCTGCGACGGGATCGGCCACGATCGTCAAGCTCGATTCCGGCGGCGCCGGCGAAAACTGCGCTCCGTGCTGACAGACGCCGAATGTGCCGAAAACGATTCACGATTACAAGGCGGCGATTCACGCGTCTCGATCCGCTCGGAATCATCGTTGGCGGGTGTGCGGCACGATCCGATGCTGTATTCGTATCTGCTCGATCCGACCTATTCGTCGCACCGGCTGGCGGACGTGGCTCTGCGGCGTTTCAATCTGAAGCTGGGCGGCGAACTGGCCGAGTCCGCCGACATTACTGGACGGCTGGCAGCCGCGCTGCGCAGCGAGGTCGAGCAGGCCGGGCTGGCCAAGCTTTATGAAGAGATGGATCTGCCGCTGGTTCCGGTGCTGGCGCGCATGGAGCAGGCGGGAGTGAAAATCGACACCGCTGCGCTCGTCGCAGATGTCGACGCGAACTGGAGCGCGAGATCGCTGTCAAGGCGAAAGAAATTTACGAAGTTGCGGGGATGGAATTCAACGTCGGCTCGCCGAAGCAGCTGGGCGACGTTCTGTTCAATCGCATGAACCTGCCCAAGCCGGTGAAATACGGCAAGGGACGCACCATATCGACCGCGGTCGATGTGCTGGAAGAGCTGGCGGAGAATCATCCCATCGCGCGCATGGTGCTCGACTACCGGCAGCTCACCAAGCTCAAGTCGACTTATGTCGACGCGCTGCCCGCGCTGATCAATCCGGCGACCGGACGGCTGCACACGACCTTCGGGCAGACCGGAACGGCGACGGGACGGCTGTCCTCGGCGAATCCGAACCTGCAGAATATTCCGATCCGCACCGAACTCGGGCGCGGGATTCGCGCGGCATTTATCGCCGAGCCCGGGCATGTGCTGCTGACGGCGGACTATTCGCAGATCGAACTGCGGCTGCTGGCGCACTTTTCGCGCGATCCGCTGCTGGTGGAGGCTTACCGCCGCGGCGACGACATTCATACGCTGACGGCTTCGCAGGTGTTCGGCGTGCCGCCGCTGATGGTTACGCCCGACCACCGGCGGCAGGCCAAGGTCGTGAACTTCGGCATTGTCTATGGGCTGTCGGCGTTTGGACTCTCGCAGCAACTTGGCATTGAGCCCGGCGAAGCCAAGCAATTCATCGCGGCGTATTTTGAAAAATACAGCGGCGTGCGCGCCTTCATCGACAAGACTCTGGAAGAAGCGCGGCGCGACATGAAAGTGAGAACGCTGTTCGGCCGCAGTCCGGCCGATCCCCGACATCAACAGCAAGAACACCAATCAGCGCGGATTCGCCGAGCGCACGGCGGTGAACACGCCGCTGCAAGGGACGGCGGCGGACCTGATCAAGATTGCGATGATCCGCATTGACGCCGCGCTGCGCGAGCGCGGCATGAAATCGCGCATGACGCTGCAGGTGCACGACGAACTGGTGTTTGAAGTTCCCGAGAACGAAGTCGAGATCGATGCAGCCGCTGGTGCGCGAGCACATGGAGAAAGTGCACGCGCTGGCCGTGCCGCTGCAAGTGGACATGGGCGTGGGCCCGAACTGGAGAGATTTGGAGTAGCTGGATGATAGTCATCCTGAGGCACGCGATTTTTGCGGGCCGAACGATCTAAGCACTCCGCCGAGGACTGCACAGATCCTTCGCTTCGCTCAGAATCACAGGACGTGAATTGTGCCAGCCGTAGTGTAGAATTGTTGAGTGAACCCCTCCGCTGGAGGCTGACGGCTTGCCCTTTCGGCAACCGGCGCATCCGGTGGAATCCTTCCTCGTCGGGACGTGGCTCAGCCTGGTAGAGCACTCGCTTGGGGTGCGAGGGGTCGGCAGTTCAAATCTGCCCGTCCCGACCATTCTTCTCTTTTGGCCCTTTCGAAGATCATATCGAAGGGCTTTCTATATGTGGGATAAACACTTGCGCTGTCGATCGCACAGTTCAAAAGCACCATCCGCAGCAATTCGGCCTGTTGAGCTGGTTTTCGCGTAACGTACAGAAAATAGGCCTTGTTCGCGAGTTCTAAAATCCGCTTCGCATCTCGGATGCGATCCTCGCTACAGGCTTTGAGCTCAATGAGTGCCCTGTCGGTCCCTTGTTCCTCGGCTTGCCACTCGATCGTTTTCCGCTGCCAAAAGTCTTCGGAAATCTTCCCATCCAGTTTGTCCGTGTAGGCCTGGTCGATGCGGCGGCGGACTTCGTCCAATCGCACTTCCAGCCGTGCGCGATCGCTGGCGGACCGATTCTTCCGCTGCAATTGATCGCCCTCTAGTGATCGCTCAAGTTGCGCGACGACTTGATCAGGGATGTGAATGTTCTTGAGAATCTGACCTAGTTTCTCCGCCATCTGTTCTTCCCTGAAGCGTGGCAACGGACACCTCCTGCAATAGCCGCTGCAGCGGTAATAGTTACATATTTGTCCTTACTTTCCGCTCTGCTGTGACGGTGCAGTGGTCATGAGCACAGGTGTAGCATGCCGCGAAAGGCAAACTAGTGCTTGCGGTACTTGCCCTTGTGATGACCCCGAATAACGTTTTGCACAGATTCGAAGAGGGCGGGCGAGATAAAGGTCGCGTGCGTGCCGCGATAACTCCTTCCAGACCACACGAAGATTCCGATGTAAACCGGATTGGTAAGGATGGTGTGCAGATAGCTGCGATTGATGGTCTTCCCGTACCGCTCACGAACAGCCTGCCGCAGTGTGATCAACGAGTACTGGCCGCTGGCGTAGCGCTCAAAGACAAACTTCACAATCTCCGCATTATCGGGATGGGCCTCGATGGTTCGCTTTTCGCGATTGTTGCGGTAACCGAAAGGAGCACGTCCGGGATAGATTCCCTGTTCGGCCTTCTCGCGCATGCCTTTGATTACCTCTTCCCTCAGGTTCTCCACGTAATTGCGGGCCATCAGCAGGTTGATGCCTTGCATAAACTTGACTTGGGAGCGGGAGTCCTTGGAGAGGACCTGATTCTCTTGACAAAATGAATCTCGATCTCTGACTCCTCAATGGTCACGGCATCACGGAGGTTGCGGTAAAGGCGGTCGGTCTTCTCCACAAGCACGGTGCGGCAATCGCTTGAACGCTTCAGGAACTCCACCATTTCGCCGAAGCTCTTGCGACCGGTTGTCTTGGCGGTCTCTACATCGACGAATTCGCGCACGATGCGAATCCCGAGGCGGTTGGCATACTCGCGAAGCAATTTCAATTGGGCGGAAATGAGTGACCCTCCTGCTCCTGCTCTCGACTCGATACACGGGCATATATCACAGCCAGGACACCGATCACAGCGTTCCTTGAGTCTCTCATTTTGAATTCCTAGTGTTCGATTTTCGTGTCAGGTTTGATTTCGGGGTTTTGTCTGATTTCTCTACAGTTCCATTGCCCAGCGACTCGTGGCGGCCTTTACACGCGCGTCCAGCACAACATTCGTTGAACTCTTCATTTTGAATTCCTTGCATTCGATTTCCGCCTTCCCCCCAAAAAATTCGTAATCTTCGAGCTCTTTTCCGCTCTGTTGGCCCACCGCCTCTGGGCCGCGTTTCTCGCAATCTCAGTTCGTTCCTGAGCAGAGAGCTTCTTCATCCGACGTTTGCCGCCGATGCCCCTTTCTTAAGAAGAACTCCCGCACATCATCCGGCATATCCATAAAGGACCTAATTATGCTTACCCCATTGGCATGTGTCAACATGGGAATTTACGACGCCAGTTGCTCCTTCACAGAACGCTGATACTTTTCGCGAAGCGCCTCCAATGACAAACGTCTTCCGGTAGAGTTCGGCATGAAGGGTGAGTACCGTTTTGTTGTTCGTGCAGCGTTGCCTTTGGTCTGTTTGTTGAGCTGCTTGCGAAATTTCTGCATTCCCAATCGAAGTGCTTCTGCGTGTAGTCCCAGCCCAGTGTAGTACTCAATCCCTGACCACTCAGCCTTAGTGGGCCAGCGAGCCGAGTTGCAATCGGTAAATCGAAGCGCTGAGAACGGATCGAAATCGGCTGCGTTTTTAATCAAGCTCCCGAAAGTTGCGAGTTCTTCCGGAACGCGTCCGCCTCCAATTTGGCGCTCCACCCTGGTTAAGATCGAATCGGGTCGATAGCCAAACTCTTCTTCAAGCGAGAGAGGGTCAGAGTCTTTCGATTGCTTTCTCTGCATTCGCCGCAACTGCACCATCCATTCTGCGATCTTGTTGTAAATTCGAATGACGTTCGGACGTTTTCCGGCAATGATGGTTTCGATCTCGCCTCTGCCGACGTACTGATACGTTCCAATCCCGTACTCACATCCGAGCCGCTTGTACGCAAACAGGACGTGTTCCTGGAACCAAGAGACAGGTAATGTCTTCAATATCGGCTGCGAAATCCACTCGAAGAATGCCAAGATCGTCCGGATCGCAATCAAAGATCGCGTCGATGATCTGAACGATTTCGCTGTAGTGCTTGTCCCCTTCGTTCAGTATCTTCAAGCTTGTGACCCTTGTCGCCGAATCTGCAGACAACAGTAAAGGATGGCGTCGATGCCGAGTTCTCGCAGGTCTGATTTTCCTGCGTAAAGAGCGGTGGGGTGGGCGTGCACTTTGTAGGGTCCCAGACTGAAACCGCCCATAAAGTGCAGTACTTCTGGACGGATCCTGAATCTTCGGGGAAGTTCGAAGGTCGAGTTTATCCATCATCTCGACCCCTGCATGTGCAAATCCACCTCATGCCCCTCACTCCTCAAATCGCCGACTCCCGCCTCGAGCCTCCCTAACCTCACTGGGCTTTTCCGAGTTCGTCGCAGAGCCGGGCATAGACAGTCGAACTCTCGTACGAAAGGAGTCTCTGCCGGGATACGAACATCCGACGTTTCAATCACGGCTACCTTTCGCCCCCGGAGGGGGGAACAGCATCACAAGACCTGAAACGTGAACGACTCCGCAGCGGCTACATACCGGCAGTCGACGAGACTTTGTCGCAATCTCGTTGAGCCACTTCAGGAGCTCCGGATCAAAATCAGGTTGGGGTCCCTCGTTGCAATCTCGTTCAGCCATTTCAGGAGCTCCTGACCAAAAATGAGTTTGGGGTACCTCGTCGTAATGACGCGAGTTGCAGGCTATTAGACGGGGCCTGCAACTCGCGTTCGATCTGGCTTGCATCAGCGCTCTCGATCCCACTCATCCAAGATCTGGAAAAACCGAAGAAGAACGCTGATCGCAGCTTCGTCCAACTCAAGCGCGGGCGCTTCGCGCTCCGCGCCCTCTGCTGGTCTGCCTCCGCCATCGCACGGCACCCCACCCCCCCGCCCCCTGAGGGGGAGCGCACTGCTATCGCATTTCGGGGGTTAGTTCGCGGGTTCTCCGTCTCGCCCATCGGGGTTCCGGGGTTGGTCTGAGTGCAGGTAGGGCGAGCGCCAAAAACAACAGCCGAGAACGAGCAAAGCTGATCAGACTGCTGAGCTGGAGAGGAACAAGCCTCCGGGTTTCGTCCGGCTGTTACTGGAGGTGTTGGCCGTCTCAGCACCGGGCCAGAGTTGGCAACTGGTGTTCCGGATTTCAGCCCGACCGCACTCCGCTTGTTCCTCATAGTTCAACGAACCTGGGATCAGATTTGTCCGCCAAGTTCCGTAGCGCACCCTAGTTTCGCGGCGCATAATGTGCAGGTCCATCTCGCAAAAAAATGCCAAAATGTCTGCGTCGTTCAGTGCGAAAAAATGCCAAAATATCCCGGATACTCTTTTTTGACCAGGTACCGCCATGAGGAAAGAGGAAAGGATTCGGCGCGCTGTCCAAGACCTCAGAGAACGGTTGCAGAAAGCGGGCCTGCCGATAGACGATGTCACACTAGAATTTGCGAGGGACGTTGCGAAAGATCACAGATAATGCAGCATATTCTTAAAGTCAAGCCCCAACAGCTGGCTGTGTTTTCCGTAGTCGCTGGATTCTTCATAGCTCTGGAAGAGAATATTCGGCTGCCACAAAATCAGTGAGACTACAAGCTTGAGAAAATATGGATGCAAGAATTGCCGCAATGCAACACGCACTAAGCTCCGTCCTTCTATGAGGGCAGCATTT
>CAVQCF010000005.1:0-232500 GCA_963710885.1 uncultured Acidobacteriaceae bacterium | reverse complement strand
TTTTTTTTTTTTTTTTTTTTTTTTTTTTTTTTTTTTTTTTTTTTTTTTTTTTTTTTTTTTTTTTTTTTTTTTTTTTTTTTTTTTTTTTTTTTTTTTTTTTTTTTTTTTTTTTTTTTTTTTTTTTTTTTTTTTTTTTTTTTTTTTTTTTTTTTTTTTTTTTTTTTTTTTTTTTTTTTTTTTTTTTTTTTTTTTTTTTTTTTTTTTTTTTTTTTTTTTTTTTTTTTTTTTTTTTTTTTTTTTTTTTTTTTTTTTTTTTTTTTTTTTTTTTTTTTTTTTTTTTTTTTTTTTTTTTTTTTTTTTTTTTTTTTTTTTTTTTTTTTTTTTTTTTTTTTTTTTTTTTTTTTTTTTTTTTTTTTTTTTTTTTTTTTTTTTTGGTTGGTATACTTACCAATATCTAGGAGATGTTATGAAGGACCGCAGACAGGACATTATCAACGCGAGCTTGGCCGTTCTAAGGGAGCGGTTATTCAGGATTCACGCAACCTCGGGTCGCGGCTGAGGTGGGGCTACGTCAGAGCCATCTGACCTATTACTTTCCTACACGAGTGGATCTTTTGGCGGGCGTGGCTCGGGTGGCGATTGACCGGCAGCTAGTGGCGGTGGATAGCATCTTGGCGGCGTCGTCGGTGCGGGAGCTGCGAAGGCTATCGCCAATGTTGCGGTGCGGCATGAGAACACACGTGTGATCATGGCGCTCGTACAGGCGGCGGATCAGGAGCCAGCGTTGCGTGAGCTATTTCGCGAGTTGGCGGATGGCATTATTCTTCGCGCCGGGAAGCTGCTTAGGAATTTGAATATCGAGCCGACAGATGAGCATTGCTATCAGCTTCATTCGATGTCGGTGGGGATGGCTGTGGTCGATCTTGCGACGTCGCGAAAGGACGGAGAGCGCCGGGCCGCTCGGACCCTGGAGGCGGCTCTCACTGCAATGACGAAAGGAAAAGGACGATGAAAGCTACGAACTCAAATGCCCTGCGGTTAGACCTAGACGAAGCGATTAAGGAACGTCATTCGACTCGCATGTTCTTGCCCAAACCAGTACCGCGAGATCTTTTGGATGAGGCGCTCGCCCTAGCCCAGCTCGCACCTTCGAATTCCAACATCGAACCTTGGCATGTGGTGTTCGTCGTCCGGGCCACCTCGCGATCGCCTTGTAGCCGCGCTAGCTAGACGAAGCTAAGCGTCGACCGCCCACCGGCGCCGCCCTGCCTGAACAATTCCAGCACTTCCGACCGAACTGGGATCTCAAATCTATGGAGCGATGGGAATTGCCAGAGAGGACAAAGTCGGTCGTGCGGCCGCAATCTTACGCAACTGGGAGTTCTTTCGGGCGCCGATGGCAGGGATCGTCTGCCTGCATCGAGATCTTGGCCTCGCTGATGCTCTCAGTGTGGGGATGTTCCTCCAAACACTTCTCCTGGCTCTAACTGAACGAGGCCTAGGTTCTTGTGTCGAAGTCTCCGTCGCGGGATACCCGGAGATCGTTCGGGCCCAGTTGGCCATCCCGCCGGAGCTATCCATTCTTTGCGGCTTGCGGTCGGTTACGCCGACCCAGACTTCCCCATGAATAGGGTCCATGTCGGCCGTGAACCTATTCAGAACAACGTAGTGTTTATCGACAACTAATCCCAGCAAAAGACTTTCCTCCAAGATCAGACGTGATTCTGCGAAAGGATAAGAACGCAATGGTACATCAAGGCTTCAGGAATTGAACCCGGACAGCGTCGTTTGAACGGTCCACAAACCACCGGCAGGGAGTATCGCAACCTGTCGCAGCCCACTTTTGCGATGGCAGAGGATGATGATGTTCCCGTGCCCATGCGTGATGGTGTCACCTTGCTGGCCGATGTGCATCGTCCCGCGCAGCCGGGTCGCTACCCGGTTTTGGTCGCTGCCTCTCCCTATCCGCGTCAGATTCAAAATCTCGGCGCGCCCGCAGGCTTTATTGAAGCAGGTGCCAGCGACTTCTTCGTGCCGCGAGGCTACGTTCACGTCATCGCCAACTGTCGCGGAACCGGCGGCTCCGGGGGAACCTTCGGTTTCTTTGACAGCCAGGAACGTCACGACATGTACGACCTCGTCGAGTGGGCCGCGCAACAGCCCTGGTCCGACGGCAACGTCGGCATGATCGGCATCAGCTACTTCGCCGGAACGCAGATGGAAGCTGCTGTCGAAGCCTCCGCACCTCAAAGCCATCATGCCCATCGCAGGAACCTTCGATCTTTATGAGTCGGCGACCCACCACGGCATGGTGAGCAGTGGCTTTCTTACTCCCTTTCTCTTCATGATCGGCATGACCTCCGGCCATACCAATAAGCTCTGGCGCAGCAAGTTGATTGACGCAATTCGGGCAATTCTGCTCACCCCACGCATCCATAAGAAGTTTGAGATGGCCAACGGTGAAGCCGCAATCGCTGGCCTCAAGGTCTTGTTGAAACTTCACCACGACCCTCATCCATGGGATGATCTCTGGCGCGCCATCGCCGCAGAGCACCCATTTCGCGATGCGTGGTGGGAGGACCGCAATCTGCTGCCGTTACTCGATCGAATTGAAGTACCTGTCTATATGGGGTGCGACTGGATGAACGTGCCACTTCATCTGCCCCATACTTTTAGGGCCTATGAACGGATCACCAACTCCAAACATCTGCGGGTTGCCATGATGGGAGAACACGGCCTCGCATGGCCGTGGGAGAGTCTACACATCGAGGCGCTGGCATGGTTCGATCAGTGGCTCAAGGGACAGGACACCGGCATTCTCGAAGGCCCACGCTTCCGCTACGTTCTACCCGAGGCCGAGGGCTGGCGAACCACAGACACCTGGCCGATACCCGAGGCTAAGTAGCACGCGTATGCTCTCAGAGCCGATGGAGGTCTTGGCGAAGATGAAGGCGAATCCGGCTCAAGAACCTACATGAACCTTGGTGGCGGTCTCAATCGTCCACGCGCAAGTGAAACCGACCCTCCGTCGTTTCTTCAATGGACAACTCCACCTCTTACCCATGATCTCGACTTGGTTGGTCCGATCGAGCTGCAGCTAGATGCGGCCTGCACTGCTCCGGATACCGCCTTCATCGCAATCCTGCAGGACGTGGACGAAGAAGGGAAGGCTGCCTACATCACGGCGGGCGAGCTTCGAGCTGGTTTGCGCCAGCTAGATGAAGTTGCGAGCAAACCCGGCGCGCCCGTACTTCCTTGCATCTCTTTCGAACCTGTGCCGATCGGCGAGCGAGTGACCTACCGCATTCCTCTCGTTCCCAGTGCGCGACATTTTCGGGTTGGCCACAAACTACGGCTGTGGCTGACGACAGACGACCAGAACACAGATATACCGGCTCCCCTTGAATTTAGGCACGCAAGCATCGGTACCAGTTCCTACAACACTGTGTTCTCCTCATCGCGGTCTTTTGCCGGTGCTCGGTTGAGAAGGTATCTCGGTAATAGCAATTCTAGGGTGCCCGACTCAAAATTCGACTTTTCTGAGTGAGTTTGTCTGTGTGACAGCAGACGCTTGCCGATTGAACCCGACTCTCAGTAGATCAGATTGGCAGAGAACGCATTGCTATGGAAAAGCGCAGGTAGGGCAGCTCCTCTTTTACACCATTATTTTCCGATTCCTCAAAAGCCACCTGGCGCCCCTTGGTGAAAGACGGTACACGATGCGGCCGCGGAAGTCGCGACCGCGGCGAAGGTAGTTGTACTTGTGCAACTTCTTTAGATAGCGATACGAGGACCGAATGGGATACATGCCGACCGACACCGCATAGACTGGCACCTCGGTCCACTCTCGCATTGCAAAAAACTCGAAAGTCTGGCGCTTCCTTTCGTTGTAGACCATCGTTCCTCGCTCCGGAACGGAGACCCCAGGACCCTTTCTAGGCAGACACCAGAGCGAACCGATCCAGCCCGTCAATTTCAAGACTCCCCTCGACCAGGAGAGTTCTAAAATCGTCTGCTAGAGCCGACCATTCAACAAGTTACAAGCAATTTCCTCTAAATTACGGGGCGTTTGACCCCTCGCCTTGGAGGAAGCCTTGCTGCCCAAATTCGAGCAGTTCATCCGTGAGCGTCAATACCTTCACAACGTCATCCCTTGCGCCACATCCAGTAGAAAGCAATCGCCAGTCTCCGCGCCATCGCCACCTTGGCGATCTTCCGTCCTCGTCGCATCGCCAGGTGGAAGTACTTATTGCGCCATTCCGGAAGGCTGCGCGCTGTACTTGGGCCGCTTCCACCAGCAAGAAGCGCAATATCGAACTCCCTTGCTTCGTGATATGCCCCAGTCGTCGCCGATTTCCGCTTGAGTCCTCCAAGGGCACTAACCCCACATACGCCGCGATCTGTTTCCCGCACTGAAATCGCTCCGGCCTTCCGATGATCAATACGAAGGCTAAGGCCGTCAATGCACCCACTCCAGGATGCGTCCGCAAGCGCCCTGCCTCCGGACATTTCTCTACTTCCTGCTCGATCGCTTGCGTCAGATGGCTAATGGTCGGGTTCAGCCGATCCAGCAGCTGCAGCAGATCTTCCCGTCGCCGACTCGCCCAGGGGGCTAAGCGAAACGCCTCCAGTTGCTCTCGTCCCTGCTGCCGCCACAACTTCTTTTTGCAGCGTAGCCCCTCGTTCAGAGCGACTGATTGCAGTTGATTCATGATCCGAGTCCGCATCTGCACCATGCGATGCCGAGGCCACAACAGTTGCCGCAGATCCCGATTCTCCCCACTCGGTACCCAGATCTTGGGAAAACGATTCTCCATCAGCAACTGCAGAATATGCTGCGCATCCTGCCGATCCGTCTTCTGCTTGCGTCTCGTGCTTCCTGGCGATCTCGCTGGCATCTCCGATCCACAACTCGAAGCTCAGTTCCGCCAGGAGTCGCTCAAACCAGCGGGCATGCCCACTCGCTTCCATGCCCACTCGTACCTTCTTGCCTTGGCCTGCGAGGTCACGACAAAACTTTTCTGCTCCCTTACTGTGCTCTAATCGTGGCTCTCCGTAATCTCCCGTCTCGGTATCCACAAACGCTATTTGCTGGAAGCCCAGGTGATAATCGCATCCTATAATGATCATGGTCCGGCTCCTTTCTACCCGAGCCTTCATGGTTGGTTTTGGTACCACCAAGCTTACTCGGGTCTGGGAGCCGGTTAAGTTATGGAATCAATTGCGCTCTTTGACTGGGTTGCGGGGGGTTGTTGAGGAGCGGTTTTGTGCGATTGCGTCACGAATGGCAAAACACCCTCTCGCGATGAAAGCTAAACACACCGCGTTAACCGTGAGAATGATGAGTGCAAAAGCATTGAAATCCGATTGTCCCATTTGTCTCCTCCGCTGTTGTTAACGGTGCTATCTAAGCATAAACAGAAAAAGAGGAATGCTCCGGTTCGGCAGCTGGCTAAACCAGCCTTAACGCTCAAAATCCCCTCGCTGGGTCAATGAGCGATATCGCGATTTATCAACAGTTGAGAACACTATGGGGCAGGCTCTGTGTCACCCTCATGCCAATCATCCGGCGGCGACGACAGCCCCCAAATGTTTCTCAGGTTTTTCCAGATTGATTCCGCAGTGTCGCGGCTGCTCTGGATCGACATACACGACGTCGGCTATTGCCCGTTTGCCTGTGAGAACGACATGAATCCCGATTGACCCGGGTATTTAGCGTGAAGCGATTCTGCGACCACAACTCCACAGTTTCCTGAGCCAGCGTATAATCCTGCCGACCCTGTTCAGACGATCTATGGAAAACGTCGGATGAGAAGATTGGAGATATGCGCTCTTCGTCTTCGTCGTTGCTCTGCACCATCTTGACTGCCAACCCTCCATGGCTCAGACAAACGGCGCGCCTCTTCACGCTGTTTCTGGCGTCATCTCCCGTTCTTGCGGCTCAAGAGGCCACACTCTTGGGAACCATTACCGACCAAACTGGCAGTCTCGTGCCTAGCGTCACGATTACCATAGCGAATACCAAAACCGGTGCCGTACGCACTTCGGCAACGAACACTGTCGGTCAGTATGTTGCCTCAGGATTGCCCGTCGGAACGTACGATGTGAAGGCGTTTTTTCCAGGATTCGCAGTGTGCGAGTCCAAAGACGTAGTACTGAACGCAAACGACCGCGTGCGTGTCGATTTCCATATGAAGATCGGCGTCAAGACAGAGCCTGTTTTCGTCGAAGCTACCCCCGTAGGCCTGCAGGCTGACAGCGGTGAACAGAGTTCCCTCGTTAACGGGACGCAGATCTCTGAACTCTCGACAAATGGCCGCAGTATCTACACCTACATCGTGCTCGCTCCAGGCGCGTCAAACCTGATGCCATCGTTTCAACCACCGACGCCGTTGGGCGCGAACGCCAACGTGAGTTTCAACGGGAACCGTCAAGCTCACAACGTGTATTTGTTGGACGGCGGAGAGAACGACGACCGCGGTGGATCGGGCAGCTCCATCATGCCCTCGATCGACGCCATCGCAGAGACCCAAACGCTCACTTCGAACTACAGTGCCGAGTATGGCCTCTCTTCCGGAGGTACGATCAGTTCCGTGCTTAAGTCCGGGACCAAAACGCTCCACTTCTCGCTGTGGGAGTTCTTCCGCAACGACGCCCTGGACACCCGGAATTACTTTAACTTTGCGCCATCTCCCGTTGCCGAACTCAGATACAACCTGTTCGGCTTCAATGTGGGTGGTCCGATAACGTTTGGAAAGTTGTACAACCCGAATAAAAGCAAGACGTTCTTTTTTTACAACATGGAATGGCGCAGGCTCATTCAAGGCCAGACCCTGAACCAAACCGTTCCCCCTACGACCTTTTATCAGGGTAATTTCTCTACGTCGGGATATAACCCTGCGCAACTGCATGCCCCAGCAGGTTGCCAGGTGTCCTCGGCCATTCAGGCACAATTTGCGGCTGCCCATCAGGCACTGAGCGGTTGCACCAACGGGGCTCCCGACCCGAATTTGAGGTGCCCTTCAACAACAATATGATCGCAAGCAGTTTATTGAACTCAAACGCCCATGCGCTGCTGACCGCTGGTGGTAAGTATGGAGGCATCTTTCCGGCGCCCAACGTCGGCGACAGCTTTATTGGCGGGAACACTCTGCCCACGAACGTACGGGAGGAAATCGTTCGTATCGATCAAAACGTCAGCAACCAATTCACGGTCTATGGCCACTTCGTGGCCGAACAGGTCTCCCAGATATTCGGCAACGCGGTGTTCACCCCCGACAATACGCCTGCTATCGGGACATCCTCCGGCAATCCTGCCTACGCTGCAGTCGTCCACACGGTTGACGTGATTAGTCCGACGTTGGTCAACGAGATCGCCTTTAATTACAACGGGGATCGCTTTGCACTTCTGCCAGTGGGTCTCGTAACCGCTCCGTCCGATTTCACGTTCCACCGCTACTTTGACGGCCCAAACGCGGACGACCGCATTCCCGACATCCTGCTGTTCGGAAGCACGGGCGCGATCTACGCGCCCGGTTTCATGCCCTGGAAAAATTCCGCGAATAGTTATCAGATTCGGGATGACATTTCCTGGACCCGGGGAAGACATCAGCTCCGGTTCGGAGGCAGTTGGATGTTATTTCAGAAGGTTCAGGAGTGGTTTGATAACACCGAGGGAGGGTTCGGATTTACGGGTCTCTACACGGGGAACGATTTTGCCGACTACCTGCTGGGTTACGCGACCAATTATGAGGAGTCGGCCGTTCAAGGCACCGGTCACTGGAACAGCGTTTCCCTCGCCGCGTACTTCCAGGACAACTGGCGAGCGACGAACCGGCTCACGTTAGATCTGGGACTTCGTTGGGACGGCATTCCGCATACGTATGAAGCGAACAAGCAGATGTCCAACTTTTACCCGAACCTGTATGACCGAGGCGATGCGGCGCAGCTCAGCTCGGATTATCAAACAATTCTCGCCACCAGCCCCGGATTGGGAACCGGAGCAAACCCGATTTTGTCCGGGACTCCCCTCTATCTGAACGGTGTGGGGATTTGCGGGACGCATGGGCTGCCAGCAGGATGCGTGAATGGCGCATGGCTAAACTTCGGTCCGCGACTCGGTTTTGCGTACGGCTTAACGCGGAACAGCAAGACCGTGCTTCGGGGTGGCTACGGAATCATGCATGAGCGAATTCAAGGGAACGACGTGTACTATATGGCGGGGAATGCGCCGTTCTCAGCGGGAGTCAATTTCCCCAATGTGTCTCTTTCGAATCCCACCACTAGCATCCTGACAGGTGCGACGATTCCCGCGTCGATCCCGGTCAGCAGGATTGTTGGCATGGAGCAGGATCACTACGCTGCTCCCAGAAGCAGCCAATTCAGCTTTGGGATCCAACAGGCTATTGGAAAAGCGGTGCTCTCGATAACTTATGTTGGCAGCCAGAACCGACATCAGAGCTTTTATGCCGAGACGAACCTGCCGCCGCAGAGCCTCCTGCCCGGCTTCGTCTCCAGCAGTTCCCTCGCGCAAACCTACAATGGGGCCGTCCCTTACGTCGGGTACAACAGCGTGCAAATGTCGCGGAACGAGGGAAACGCAGACTACAATTCGATTCAGATATCTTTCCGCGGGACTACGCTGAAAAACGACCTGACCCTTCAGGTCGGATACACCTATTCCCACACAAACGATTTCTTCGATGGCCAGACTGCGAGTGGGGGGGACCTCTACAACGCTTCCAACCCCTACGAAGGATGGAAATATGATTTTGGACCTTCTGCGTTCGATGTTCGAAGCAATTTTTTCACCAACTTCGTGTACCGGATTCCGTTGTTCCGAAACAGCGGGAACCGGCCACTAAGGGGGACTCTAGGTGGCTGGGAAGTGTCGGGCATCGTCACGGCGACATCCGGTGCGCCATTAAACATCGGATTAGCTGGCCACAACGTGGCCAGCATCGTCCCCAATACTTCGAACCGACCCGACATAGCTGGGACAATGAAGAATCCTCATACGCTCCAAGAGTGGTTCGATACCTCAGTCTTTTCGATGCCCGCCGCGGGAACCTGGGGGAACGAGCCGCATAACGCTGTTCGGGGCCCCGGCCGCGACAACTGGAATATTTCTTTGTTCAAGAACTTTCTGTTCAACGAACAGCGCGGCACCAATCTCCAATTCCGCGCGGAGTTCTTCAACATTTGGAACCACCCTCAATGGGTCGGTGACACACTGAATGGGGGCATCAGCACCTCCTACGGCGCAAGTAATTTCGGCGCCGTCACCTCTGCCTACGACCCGCGGACGATCCAACTGGCACTGAAGTTTTCGTTCTAGAGAACCAGTCATCGGCAGACATAGATGCACAGGTGAGATGGTAAGCGCGATCCAACCCTGAGTGTTATTGTCACGGGGTGCCTCCCGAACCCTTCTCGACACCCGCCGCGGAAGTTCCGCGGGTCGGCGCCACGCGGGACGATTCGGCGACCTCCCCTCTCGCGGTCGCGGCTAGAGCACGGGCGCTCAGTGCAGCTTGAATTCGCTCCGCTTCTCGGTCCGAAAACGCCAGGCAGCCCTGTGAGGCACGACGAAGCTGATTGCCGGACCAAAAGGCGGACATTAAGCCCCAGCCGGAGTGGGAGCTTGTACCCAGGAGCAAATGCCCAAGCTCGTGGGCGATGGCATCTCCCAGCAACTCGCCCAGATCTTGTTGGTGCTCTGCCGCGCGGTCTTTTGCGACGTCGTAGAACACGGATGCTATGAACCCGAAATCCTTGCCGCTCGCTTCAAGGGCGAAACCTAGTACTCCTCCGCCCTGGTGCAAACGTTGGGACATGGCGTAGGGAAGCAGGTTGACAACAAGGCCTAAAGGCGACCCGGTGCTGGAACAATCTGCGGTACTCGATGAGCCGACAGGGGAATCGATCCAACGGGCGGCCACGCCTGCTTCCTGTAAGATGTTGCCCGCAGCCTCTTCAGCGTGCTGCCGAACCAATGGGTTAGATTGGGCGTAGTCGCGAATTCGAATTGTGATTTGCCCGTCACTCACGGGTTTCCTCTTCTGAGCATTCTTCGCCGTGCCAAAGGCTGTCGCAACCAGCATCAAACCCACCGTTAAGCCACTGATGATCTGTGGTTTCATTGCCCCACCTCCGCAAGTTTCGTAAGTGGGCATGACCTTGCGCCCCTTCGGCCGTTTACCTCAATAGATCCGTCCTCAAAAGAGCCTCGAAACAAGATCCCAAGCAAGTCACGGGATATCGCTCAGGAAACAAAGAGGGTTAGGGGAGCCGGTTTACTGGCACATCGAGCGGGATGGGTTGCGTTCGATGTTAGACTGATTCGTCTTTGAGGTGCTCAGCCGTGAAGAACTCCGTCTCCGCTCCTAGCCTGGTTCGCTTCGACGCCTTCGAAGTCGATCTTCGCGAGCGGGAGCTTCGAAACGGCAAGAGGGTTAAGCTCAGCGGCCAGCCCTTCGAGGTGCTAGCGATCTTACTCGAGACACCGGGCGAGATCGTCACCCGCGAGGAGTTCCAAAAGCGGCTGTGGCCGGCGGATACATTTGTGGATTTTGATCACGGCCTGAACACGGCAGTCAATCGACTGCGGGACGTGTTGGGCGACTCCGCCGACCGCCCACGTTTCGTGGAGACCGTCCCCCGCCGGGGCTATCGACTCAATCATGAAATAGCGGCGGTCGTTGCCCCCAACCCGGAAAAGCCCCCCTCCAGTACCTCCCGGCCTTGGGCGAACATTGCGATCGGGACCGCTGCCGGACTATCTCTCCTCATGGCCGCTTTCATTTATTTTCAGCCTGGGTGGACTCGCCTTGCTTTCAAGCCAGTGACCCCCGTTCCTTTCACGTCTTTTCCAGGCATGGAAGTCGCTCCAACCTTCTCCCCCGACGGATCACAGATCGCGTTCGCTTGGAATGGCGATCCAGTCTCGGGCTCAAAGGGTTACGACTTGTACACCAAGGTATCCGGCAGCGAAAACCCGCTGCGATTGACGAACCACCCGTCAGCCCGGATCAGCCCCGCCTGGTCCCCCGACGGCGAGCAGATCGCTTTCCATCGCTTCGCTGGTTCGGAGACGGGGATCTATGTTGTCCCCGCCCTCGGTGGGCCGGAAAGGAAGCTGCTATCCACTCACGCCGCAAGTGAGGCTTTGAGTATTAGTTGGTCTCCGGACGCCAAATCGATCGCCTTCGCGGACTCGACGGCGACTGGAGAGCACCATCGCCTAAGCCTCCTGGCAGTCCAATCTCTGGAGATCACCCCGATTCATCACAGCGAAAAGTGTCAGGAAAAAGTTTCCCCCGCCTTTTCCCGCGGGGGCGACCAGTTGGCTTACGTGTGCCTCCTGGGTTCCGGCGGCTTTGGTCTAAATACGGTCGCACTTCCAGGCGGGACACCGCACCAGGTCGGACTCTACGCGGGCTGGCCAAATGGGATCGCATGGACGTCCGACGACCAAAGGCTGGTCGGCTCCAGAGATGTGGACGGGACACCGACCGACGTGTTGTACGAAGTCACGGTTGCCAACGGCCAGCTTCGAACGCTCCCTTTTGGGGAAAGTGGGATGTACCCGACGATATCTGCCAGAGGCGATAGGCTCGCCTATCAGGAGTTCCGCAAGAGCGGCGTCAACATATACCGGATGGACCTGCTGCATCCCGGACGCGAGGCGGAGAAGGTGATTGCTTCCACCCGCGCTTCATATTGGCCGCGATACTCCCCGGATGGAAAATACATCGCCTTTGTTTCGAATCGCAGCGGCAATAACGAGATATGGATGAGTAACTCGAATGGTACTGGCATTGTGAAGGTGTCGAAGTTCAATAATCCACTGACGGGCACACCCAACTGGTCTCCGGACAGCAAGAGAATAGTCTTCGATTCGCGGCACAGCGGCCATAATGGGATGTACATCGTCGACATCGCAGATCTCGTGCCGCACCAGTTGACTACCAACGTTCCGGAACCATCGCACACGAGCTGGTCGCACGATGGGAAGTGGATCTACTTCATAGCAGGCGGCAGCCCGGGACGTATCTATCGCTGTCCAGCAGAGGGTGGCAATGCCGTGGCTTTATCCTCCGAAGCTGGATTCTATCCTCAAGAATCCTTTGACGGAAAAACAGTTTATTTCGCGGTCTACTCCGCCGGGCGTGCCGTTCTCAAGACGGTCTCGCTCCAACACCCGGGCACGCAATCGGTGGTGGAAGGAATGCCTGACATCTTGGCAACCAATTGGGTTTTGGTCCCGGACGGGATCTTTTTCAAGTTAGAGGATGGTGTCACTCTATCGTACTTCGATTTTGCATCAAGAAAAGTGAAGGAAGTCCTCAAAATGGTGAAAGGGACTGTGGAGCTCTCGGTTTCGCCCGACCAGCATTGGCTCCTTTTAGCCAGGGTTGAACAGCCTGACAGCGACATCATGCTCGTCGAACATTTTCGGTAGGGCCAGAATTCGGCCATCGTCGTCATCCGTAATCCGGAAGGGAGAACAGAAACCAATACCGGCCGGATCGGAAAAATTAGGAGTGGGTGTTGAAAAACGAGGCCCAACGGAGCGGCGTTTTGGTTGTGGATGGCACCCTGGTCGCGGCTATTCCACTGTCCGCACAGGAGCTTCTCACCAAGCAAGTGGATACCTTCAACGAGTCCAAACTTTGCGGCTGCTTCTGGAAATCAGTCTGCTGGATTCGGCTTATCAGCGATCCATCGCCAGCCGCGATGAGTTCTCACGGACGCCCCCAAGCGCCACCGTGCGGATACGGACGAGCTCCAGAAGAGCGTGGCAGTCGAACTTGCTGCGAAACGAGACAATAACAATAACGAAGACGAAGGCCAAAGCAAAGCCGAAGAACCGCAAGAGGCATAGGTCAATCTGGTTTTTCTAGTCCGCCTGATCGCAAAAACTCAGAATTCTGCGGATACACCGGACACGGGGGGGACATCTGATTTGCAACGGTGCAGTAGCTCAGCTCTTCAGCCCGTACGGCGTCCTCCCGAGAAGGATCACAATTTCCGGTTCGACCCCGGCGCTCGACTCATTGTTGGCCGGCGCCGAGAACTTGTTGATCAAGTGGCGAAGTCGCCCTGGCTGCGGATTCAATCTGTCAGTCATGTGTTTGCTCTGACACTTACTCTCAAGGCGAAATCACTGACGAGCGAACTACAAGAAGGAAAGTTCCATACAAGAGCAGAAGCAATATCGGAATTGGAGCGTAGGGCATTGATTTCGTGGAATGAAGAGCCTAATCGTGCGCCCTGTACCAATTGGCGGAATTGTGGTCGCCGATATGTGATTTTGGAGTGGAACGGCGCAGGAGATGAACTGTCGCGAGAGTCCATACTTGGTGTGTGTCGGCGAAGGGTGTGGAGTGGCGATCGCGATGATCTTGGACCTTCGTCAAAAATACATGGCGAAACATCTCTATTATGCTCATTGACGATTATTGAGGGCTAAGTCCTGTCCTCGTCCGCTACACGCAATAGGGACTGTAAGTTTTGACAGTTGCCTGATTCGCCAGCACGCCTCTAAGCTACGGCCTTCACGGTTGTTAACGTTTCACTCGATACCCATGAATGACGAAGAGCTAGAAAGGCTTCGGAGATATTTCTCCGATGCCGAAGAAGAATGGGCGCGGAGTAGACCCACTATTTTGCAAGGGCTGAAAAAGTCACTGGCATTCGTCTTCAACAGACAGCAGCGGATACCTCGCTACCCAGACGTCACGAAAAGCAGCTAGCGTAGCTTTGCCCGGAGTGCATTGGGCGTAACTGGCCTAACATCCCATTACCCTCGTTGCAGGGTTGGGAATGGAGCAGCCTAGAAAGTCCGCATTGCGATCGTCTGTCTCTCTATCAGCAGAGGCTGGCCCATTGACCCCCCTTCAAAAAAGGCCCGATTTCAGTCGACCGTAGGTTGCCGCCCTCCGCCGAGCGGGTCATCCTTAATACTTCATGGAGCGCAGATTCCTCAACAGCCATCTCGCACCCCTAGAGGCGAAAGGTGATAAACGATGCGCCCGCGGAAGTCGTGACCTCGGCGAAGGTAATGGTACTTGTGCAACTTCTTGAGATAACGATAAGAAGATCGGATGGGATACATACCTACCGTCACAGCGTAGACCGGCACCCTTACCCATTGCCGAGTGGCAAAGAATTCGAAAGTTTGCCGCTTTCTTTCGTTGAAGACCATTCTCCCTCGCTTTGGCTCGGGCCAGGCCCAACCCCCAGATCACTGGTCAAGGGACACTAGACCCGTAGACTCCAGACCCTGAATTTCAAGGGATCCCTGCAAGAGAAGAATTCTAAAATCGTCGCTAGGGCCGACGATTCTTCAGCTTTTCAACTGTGAGTCCTCAGTTAAGGGCGCTGCCCTTGCGCCCCGTTTGGGTGGGCAATTCATTTTGTCGCTTCCATCTCCTCCGCCATGGCCAGCATTTTGGTCACGCTGTTCCAATTGCGTGCCGTGCCTGTGGTTTTCAGGAGTTTCTCGACCTGCGACCATGGAAGCTTCGATTTCCCGGCGCCATTTGGGAAGTAGATGTAGAGCTCGCGGCCCTTCAGATGAATCTCTTCGGGATAATCCTTCAGGCCGAGAAGAGTGGCATGCACCCCGGGGCCGGGCTCGTCGCTCAGGAACGTCACCAGGATTTTGCCTGGCTCCAGCTTGCGGCGGGCAGCAAATGGGCTCTCGGCGATGGCGCTTCTCAATTCGTCCGTCGTGCGCAGGATGACTGCCGGGCGAAAGCCAAACTTCCGCTCGACCGAGTCCTGCATCTTCTTCACTAGGGCGGGCGAATTCCTTTCTTTGGTCCGGAAGATGACGTTGCCGCTCTGCACGTAGGTGCGCGGATCTTCGAACTTGAGCGATTCACAGAGCGCCCGCAGGTCGTCCATCTTGATTTTGTTGTGGCCGCCAACGTTGACCCCGCGAAGCATTGAGATGAGTACTGGCATGGATAATCCTTCAATTCGCTTTGGGGTTGGTCTTGCGAACGGCGATGCGACGGTAGAGCTGCTTCTCCGGGCCGATCGTTAGCGTCCCGGTCATGGTGTCGCCGGAAATGTGGAATTGCCAGTCGTCCTGCTTGGGCGTGCCGCCGGTGCACCTCAGCGTTGCTTGGTCTGCGTGATACTGGCGCACGATCGTTCCCATGAACTGCGGCGTGCCGTCGACGATTTTGTCGGCATCGATGCTCAACTGCGCTGGATTCTTCTTGTCGGCGGTGACGCGGTAGACGACATGCTCGTCGCGACACGGAGAGTCGGGGACGGCGCACTTCGATTCGCCCGCCCACCGGCCGACGACGGCGCCCGTGCCCGGTGTTGTCTGCGACGGCGCCGCCGGAGCGACTAACAGAAGAGGGACGATTGTGACCAGCGAGAATCGCATGGGGGTAATTCCAGAAGCACATCATAGTGGAAGTCGGTCGACCTCCCGCTGCCATTTTTCCTGCCATGAACCCGGAAGATGCCCTACCGAGTAGGTGGAACCAAGAGAATCACTTTGACTTGAGGTCGATTCGCTCGGAGAATCAAGAAAGCTCTGGCCGAGTTGATTTCCAGGTCGCACCGCTCGCGACCGAGGGGCCTTCCGGGCCCGGGGAGAAGTACTTATGTCGGGACAAGTGGTTCTGTATTTTGAGGATCAGGCAGATGCGCTGCGCTTCGCTCTGGCTGCGGGATCAGTGATGGCCGGGGAGGGCGCTAAGTTCACCAGCGATCTCGTGTCGGAAACGGCTCGGGTTACGCGTATTCGGCTGGACGCGGTAAATGCGGGAGGATCGAAGAAGCCGAATCCCGCCCGCGTCGCGTGAAGATAGTGGCCTGGGTTGGCTCTGAGGGTGCCTAATGCCGGGCTGCGCCCGGCGGACAGCCGGTTGGCGGCTGTCCCCCCATACGCCGTTACGCAGTTCCGGCGTTGGTAAAGGCTTCCAGCGCGTCGGAGAGCGTGGGGAACATCAGAAAAATCTGCTCCACCTTTGTAATCTCAAAAACTTTCCGCACTCGCTTGTTCACGCCGGTGAGCGCCATACGGCGTCCGGACTTCGTGCACGAAGTACAAGCGCTGACGAGCGATCCTAACCCGGAAGAATCCAGATAAGGCACGTTCGTCAAATCCAGAATCATCGTGGGAGCATCTTCGCGCCGGACCGCGTTCATGAAGGGAGACACGTTCTCCATGGTCAACGGGCCGCGGAAGCTCAGCACCCCCCGGTCGAGACGCTCGATCTCCAGCGGTTCCGAAGCCATCGCGCAGCGATTCTAGGCTAGATGGCAAGCCGGGTTCAAGTGGCCTGCACTTCTGAGACTTCTCTAGTTACGTTTGCCACTGTCCTCGCTTTGTAATCTTTTTGTGTTATCTGCGAGCGCGCCGCTGCGGCACGCCCGCGATCCGCAAGTACACCATGCAGGAGTTGGTGGGGCTGGGCGTGTCATGGCTGTGGATGGGCCTGGCATCTCGGAAAGCGGGCTACAGCAAGTTGCAAGGCTCAGACACGCGGGAACTCACGCGGGAGTTGCGCGAGCATGGAATCCGCGTGCAAGGCTCGACGATCATTGGGCTCGAGCACCATACGGCGGATAACATCATGTCTGAAATCGAGCCTTGCCGTGTCCCACGATACCGAATTCCACCAGTTCATGCTGTACACGCCGGGACCGGGAACTCCGCAAATGGCGGAAGAGGGACGTTTGCTGAAAGACGCGGACTACGCCGACGCGCACGGGCAATTCAAAATTCAATTTCAAGCACGCCGCAATTTCGCGTGAGGATTCCAAGCGCTTTCTCGATTGGGCTTTCTGGCGCGACTTCCAGCTGAACAGCCCCAGCCTATATCGCATTTCGCGAACCCTGCTGGCGGGATGCAAGCGTTACAAACTATCCCGACGCGCGCGTGCGGGAGCGCTTGACCCGCGAGATGGGGAAACTGAGCGGCATCTACAGCTCAGCCTTGTGGGCCATGGAGCGGCAGTTCAAGAAAGTCGATGGCAACGTCAGCGAACAGATTCGCGCGCTGCGCAGGAATTCAAACAGGAATCCGGATTCTTGTCGCGGAGGCTTCCAGCGCTTGCTCGGCCCCGTGCTGCTGTGGACTACGCGGCGCGAAGAAAAACGGCTGGCGCAGGGACAGACCTACGAGCCGCCCACGATTCTGGCGCGCAGCAACTGGGCGGAGGCCTATCAGGCATTATCCAACCGACTGCCGGTTAGCGGCCGCCTCCGTCAGTTTCTGGAATGCTGGCGAAGGGGATTCGCTTCGCTTTCATGAGGCGCTCCCGCATCTCACTTGCGTAGCGATGTACAAACTGCTCGCGTACCTGGCGGGGCCTTGCAAAGTACCTGTCCGACAGAACCTCGTACGGTACGGACTGCTTCGCGGCTGGCCGATCGACCTTCATTAGCCAGTCCACCCAGTGGCCGATCTCGCGGAGCAGCGTGCGGTAGAGTTGCGTGGCCCTTATCGATTCTTGGCTTGAGCGAAACAGTAGACGCTTGCCTGTGTCCTCGACAACGTGGCCATCGCCTCTCAGTCTTTCGACTTCGAGGACATCGAGCGGCCCAAGATTCCGACCCCATCTCCACGCCTTCGCAGGATTGACGGCCTTCAGGAATGTGGCAGGCCCTTGCCGGCGATCTTTCTTGCCCGCTAGACCCAAATCAGCAGAGTACGCAAGACGTCCCCATGCAGGACGGACACTCCACTGCTTGCGTGTCGGCTGTCGGAAGACAAAGGTCTCTAAAGACGTGAGATCAGCGGCAGGGGCCAACGACAGAAGATTGCAGACGTCCTTCACCGTGCACGCATGAACGCAGTCCGCACGCGTGTCTTCGATGATGAAAGCGAGATCGAGCGACCCGACGTTCCGATTCACCAGCCGATCTTGACCAAGATTCTCCCACCAGATTCGGTCAGCGTGGCACACGAGCGGAATCGTGAAATCATTGTTCTGCCCGTGACCCTGCTTCGCTGTGCCGATGTTCCGATTTCTGCGCAGTGGGTTGTATGTGCTTCTCATCGGAAACGCCGCAAGGGGAGAACAAAGAAGAGAGGATTATCCCGTGTGTCGCGCCGACAGCATGCTCAGAATCTCGCGCAGCCCCTGGCGAATGTGCTGGATCTCAGGCGTGGAATGCGACGGGAACGGGATGGCGGTCTGCGTCTTGTCGGTTTTGCTTTCCGCTGCGCAGTTGCTGGCGCGCGCCGGAGATGGTGAATCCCTGCTCGTAGAGCAGTTGCTTGATGCGCAGCACGCTTTCGACGTCGCGCTTGCGGTACATGCGCTGTCCGGTGCTGCTCTTGACCGGCTTCAGTTGCGGAAACTCGGATTCCCAGAAACGCAGCACGTAGGCGGGCAGGTGGCACAAGGCGGCCACTTCGCCGATCCGGAAATAAAGTTTGTCGGGGATGAGGACCTCATCCGACTTGTGCTTCGCCGTAGTCTTCTTGCGGGGCGCCATTTTTCCGTGCACCGCGGCAAAGCCGCGTGGTCTGCCTATTGTGACACAGGTCGGGCACGGAACATGCGGAATTTGTGTGGAGCTGCGAGCCGCGAGCTTTGAGCTATGAGCTATGAGCAACCTGAATCCCGATTCGGCCGCTTCTCCCATCCGGGGATACGCCGGTGAGAGCTCGCGGCTCACAGCTCATGGCTCGTAGCTCCACAAAGGAAAAGCCCCTCAAGAGGTGCTTCTCTTAAGAGGCCAGTGAGAAATCGTGTGTAAGCGAGGTATGTCCTCGCTGACGGTTAATGTTTCTTCTTTTTTGCCTTCTTCTTCGTTGCCATGAAGGATCCTCCGTGAACGATTTTCCCTTGCAAAGGTTGTTGACTACGGGCCCTTGTACTTGAAAGACCAACCCTACTTGTAGTATGGGAAGGTCCTATATCACAAGATATTGCGGCAGTGTGAACAAAGTGTCAACACAATTTTGCAGTTTTCGCGCTGATTTCTTGCAATGCCGCGGTTAGTCTGTCGGTCTGTTCGTCGCTCGCCCGAGCACGAACACGGCACCGGATCGAACTGCGAGCGTAGTCACGACCAACGACAAACGCGCCAACGACTGGCAGTACACTGCGCCTCATGCGGCGCGATCCGATCGAACTGGAAATTTTCAAGAACCTGTATCACTCCATTGCCGAGGAGATGGGCGCGGCGCTGCGGCGCACCGCCTTTTCTCCCAATATCAAGGAGCGCCGCGATTACTCGTGCGCGGTGTTCGATGGCGCGGGTGAAGTGATTGCCATGGGCGACCACATGCCGGTGCATCTGGGATCGATGCCGATGTCGGTGCGGGCAGCGATTGATGCTGGCGCGATGGAGCCGGGCGATGTGGTGATGCTGAACGATCCGTTTCGCGGCGGAACGCATCTGCCAGATATCACGCTGGTCGCGCCGGTAGTACCGTGGAGAGTCGCCGACCTGCGCCGGGCGAGTCGCCCGCACGCACACAAGTCCCGATTTCTATGTGGCTTCGCGGGCGCATCATGCGGATGTGGGCGGGGCTTATCCCGGATCGATGGGGCTTTGCCGTGAGATCTATCAGGAGGGCGTGCGGATTCCTCCGGTGAAGCTGATGCGGCGGGGTGCGATGAATGCGGATGTGCTCGCGCTGCTGCTCAACAATGTGCGCACTCCCGAGGAACGCGAAGGCGATCTGGGGGCGCAGATCGCCGCCTGCCACACTGGCGCCGAGCGGCTGCGCGAAGTGTGTTCGCGCTATGGCCTGGACCGGGCCCGGCGCGCTGCCGCAGACCTGCTAGATTATTCCGAAGATCTGATGCGCGCCTTCTTAGAGCGCGTGCCGGCGGGAGAATATCGGGCCGAAGACTTCCTCGATGGAGATGGAATCAGCGAACAGCCGGTAAAGATCGCGGTGACTGTTGAAAGTGTGGGACCGGGTCTCAGACCCGGTCGCGCGTCGAAGACGCGCTGCGCTTCCGATGATCACAGTCGATTTCACGCGGCAGCGATCCGCAGGTTGACGGGCAGCGTGAATGCGGTGGCGGCCATCACCTATTCGGCATGCTTCTATGTGTTTCGCTGTCTGCTGGCGGACGATGTTCCGGCGGCAGCCGGGTTGATGCGGCCGATCCACGTGATCGCGCCCGAAGGAACGATCGTGAACGCGCGGCCTCCGGCGGCCGTGGCAGGCGGCAATGTCGAGACTTCGCAGCGCATCGTCGACGTGCTGCTGCGGGCCCTGGCGCAGGCGATTCCCGATCGCATTCCGGCGGCGGCCTCGGGAACGATGAACAATCTGACCATCGGCGGAATCGATCCGCAGCACAGGCGAGCCGTTCGCTTACTACGAGACCGTCGCCGGCGGCATGGGCGCTCGCCCCGGCAAACCCGGCGTCTCGGGCGTGCACACGCACATGACGAATTCGCTGAACACTCCGGCAGAGGCCGCTGGAGTATGCCTATCCGCTGCGGGTGCGAAAGTATTCGCTGCGGCCGGGCAGTGGCGGGCGAGGGAAAATTCCGCGGCGGCGACGGAATCGTTCGCGAGATCGAAGTGCTCACCGACTGCGAAGTGACTTTGCTGGCCGACCGGCGCTCGCGCGGGCCGTGGGGGCTGTCTGGCGGCGGGACGGCGCTGCGGGGAAGACGTTGATTACACGGCTAGATGGCTCGGTTGAGGCGATGCCCGCGAAGTTCAGCACGCGCCTGCATAAAGGCGAACGAATCACGATTGAAACTCCGGGCGGTGGCGGCTGGGGCGCATTCGATTTCTTGAAAACGTAGAATAAGCCGATGACACCTTTGATTGTAGAATCCGATGACTGGCGTTCGGACGGCGCAAACGCAATGTCCGAACTTCTAAAGATCGAAGCCGCGATTGCCCGAACCGTCTTGATACTTGAACATTGGTTTTACCGAGGCTCAAGAGCGCCTCAGCGAACATTCTGGGAAGAGTTTGGCGACCTCAAGATGTACCTCGAAACGAAGCCCGGCCGGGTGACTTGTTTTACTTTTGGGAGTTCGACAAGGTCTGCAAACGAGACAATCTCCTTGCTCACGGAAAGTACCCGGACGAGAAGGAGCGTGTTCCGGTTCGGGGAGCGTATTAAAAAAATGACTGACACATCAACTCACTATCTCGACGAGGCGGGCCGCCAGATGCGCGGCCACAAGCGCATGGGCGAAGGCGCGATGGCGCAGCTCAGTGACAACGAATTCTTTGTCACGCTCGATCCCGAGTCGAACTCGGTCGCCATTCTGGTCAAGCATCTGGCGGGCAATATGCGCTCGCGTTTCACCGACTTCCTCACCACCGACGGCGAAAAGCCGGACCGCTTTCGCGATCGCGAATTTGAAGTGACGCCGCCTCGACGCGCGCTGAAGTCATCAAGTGGTGGGAGGAGGGCTGGGCTTGCGTCCTCGGCGCGATTGATGCGCTCAAGCCCGAAGATGTGATGCGCACGGTAACCATTCGGGGCGAACCGCACACCGTTCTTCAAGCCATCAACCGGCAGATCGCGCACTACGCGGCGCACGTCGGGCAGATCGTGTTTCTGGCCAAGCACCTGCGGTCGAGTGAGTGGAAGACGCTGACCATCCCGCGAGGAAAGTCGGAAGAATTCAAGACAATGGCGCCGAAACCCTCCAAGCGGTGAGATTCGCGACGCGTGTCGACTTTTCTTCTCTTCCTCGCGACAACGCGGATCAAGAGGAGACCGCAGTCGCACCGTGGAAGAGCGGCCCTTTGTAGGGCCGCGTGAGGAAGTCACGCTGGGGCGGCTTTAGCCGCAGTGGTCATCTTCGGTTGTGGCCGTCGGAACCTCTCACCCGGGCAAAGCTCCGGCTCTTTTTCAACTCTTAACGCAGCGCTAAACGCCGCTCTTCCACATTGAATCGCAGCGCTGAAAGAACTCCAATATCCAGGGCCAGCCTCGAAATCCTAAGGGCCCGAAGTAGCGGTAGTGTCCCGTTTAAAAAAAAAAATCTTCCAATTGAAAAGAACATCTTCCATCTTCGGTCCCTCGCCAATATTGGGCACAACCATATAGCGCCCGCCGCGGGCCTTCTGATCGACGACGATCCCGATGTGCGGCACATTGCTGCCCAGATCCCACGTGACCAGATCGCCCGGAGTATAGTCTTTCGCACGCGCGGTGATCGGCAGAGACTCGCCCTTGCGCTGGAACAACACCAGCAGATTTGGGACGCGGCGGTGGTCGATATTCGCGTCGGGGTGCGCCACTAGCCAGCGCCGCTTATTCGGGTACGGCGCGAAATTCTGCAGCATGTCTTCGTGCACTTCCTTCTGGAGGTCGACGGCCACGGCACGCTAACTGCGAATCACTTCATCAGTGCATAATCCCGTGTCGGCGGGAGCATCTCCGCCCGGGTACGAAATATGGACATACGCGGAGACGTAGCGGACCGAGTGATGCGTGCGTTCGATAGCGGCCGCGACCAAGAGGCGCGTGAACTCCGGCCGCGAAGCCAACGCCGCTGGCGAGGTTGGGGTCAGGCTCCACAACCCGCATGCCGTAAGCCCGATCAGCAGGACGACTCCGGCTCTTGCCTTGGAAGCTACCCGCATTCGGAATGATTGTATCGTGGCTAAGAAGTTCGGTTCGCACCGTGATGTGACCCATCAGCGGCTCTCGGCGCTTCCATTCTTCGACTCCGAACTCTCACCCCGCGGCCACACCGGAGCCACCAATTCCGTCCGCCACATCGGCCCACCCATATACGAGAGGGTCTCCGATTTCACGAATGTTGGGGACTCGCCCCCAAGAATCCAGACGTGCGAATCGGGCGGCTGTTTCCCCAGCCATGGCGCCACCAGCCCCGTGATGCCCCCGATCTCAACCTTGATGGTGTAATGCAGCGCTTCCCGTCCAGCTCCGGCCAGCGTGAAAGGCTCTTTCGGTTGACTACTGATCGCCAGTTTCACCAGCCGGGGCTTGGGCGTGGCCACCAGCATCGACACTTCCATCGGCGGCGCGTCGGGACCCAGATTCTTCAGCAGAGTAAGCACCAAACCGTTGGCGAGATCCGGCGGCAGCTTCATACGCTCACTGAATGTTTTCTCTTTGCCGTCGTCATCGGTGGACTGCACCGTGACCTCGCCGGTAGAGGCCATGATCGTAACTTCCGTGGCGTGCTGGAACGCCGGTCCCTTCTGCACCAAGTGATAGCTGATGAGCCGGAAGATTCCTCGTTGAGAAAAGACCGTTGTCTCTTCCTGTCGCGATCCGTCTTTGAAACGGTAGCTCAGGCGGCTCGTGATCCGGTTGCCATGAGGAACCTGGGTAAGATCGCCTTCCGCAAGCGCCTTTCCGTCCAGCGTACTCAGCACCAGAAAGCCGTGCAGCAATCCTTCCTTGTAGCGAACCGGTACCGGGGACGCCGACACCCATGCGCAAGAAAGAACGCACGCGCAGATCAGGGAAATCACGATCGACCGAGCATGCACAGATTCCAGCCTCCGGCGAAAAGACATCCGCACGTTGGATGCCGATATCTTCGCTACGGTTTGCGCGCTCGCGACTCTCAGGTGAAGAAATGCGGCACAGAAGGGAGCCCGCCTGCGGTGCTAAAATCATACGTTTTGTGCTTGATTCAGCTTTGCGTTTGGTACCGGACTCCCAGGTGGCAATTATGGCGACAACAATGCAGGCGGTGGTGAAAGCGGAAGCGGCGGCGGGCGCAGAGATTCGCGAAGTAAAGATTCCCGCTTTCGGGCGCAGCGACGTACTGGTGAAAGTGAAAGTCGCGTCGATTTGCGGCACCGACCTGCACATTTATAACTGGGACCGCTGGGCGCAGAACCGCATTCATCCTCCGCTGATTCCCGGGCACGAGTTCTGCGGCGAGGTCGCGGCGTTCGGCGAGGAAGTCACTAGTGTGAAGGAAGGCGACTTCGTTTCCGCCGAGATGCACGTGGCCTGCGGCAAGTGCCTGCAGTGCCGCACCGGCGAAGCGCACATTTGCCAGAACGTGAAAATTATCGGCGTGGACGCCGACGGCGCCTTCGCCGAGTACGTGGTGATTCCGGAGTCGAATATCTGGAAGCTCGATCCCGCCATTCCGCAGGACTACGCCTCGATTCTCGATCCGCTCGGAAATGCCGTGCACACAGTGCTGGCCGGAGAGATCGCGGCCAAGAGCGTAGCCGTCACCGGCTGCGGGCCGATTGGCCTGTTTTCGATTGCCGTCGCCAAGGCCGTAGGCGCGACATCGGTGTTTGCGATTGAAGTCAACGAACACCGCGCCCGCATCGCGCGCGAAATGAAAGCCGATTACGTTCTCAATCCCGCAAAAGAAGATGTCCATGCGATAGTGATGGAGAAGACCGGCGGGCTCGGCGTGGATGTCGTGTTGGAAATGGCGGGCCATCCGGACTCGATTCGCACAGCGTTCGATATCGTCCGGCGCGGCGGAAGAATTTCCCTGCTCGGCCTGACGTCGAAACCGATCTCGCTGAATTTTTCCGAGGACATTATTTTCAAAGGCATCACCGTGCAGGGCATCAACGGACGCCGCATGTATCAGACCTGGTATCAGATGACGGCGCTGCTCAAGAGCGGCAAACTCAATCTGCATCCCGTGATCACAGACCGCATCCCGATGAAAGATTTTTCAAAAGCGATGGAGCGGCTGAAGACCGGGGAAGCCAGCAAGATTCTGGTGTATCCCAACGGCGTCCGCTAGATGCATGTGGTCGCGGGTATTCCTGCCGCGCGACTGTCATCAGCTAAACGATGCATCAGCGGGACCGGAACCGCAGCAGAAAGTGAATTATGAGTCTCGACGCATTCGTACGTTGCACCTGCATCCGCGATGGAAAGGCCAAGGCGCATCCGTTTCCCGAGAGGTTTATCTGGGACCAGTCCGATTCGCCTTCTCTTTCCGGCGATCCGACCGAAGACGAGTGGGAGGCACACGACCGTTGGATGCAGGAGTCGTGTGAGCACGAGGGTTATCTGATTTCCGAGCCTCTGGGCAACATTACACGGATCCAACATGTACGCGAATTTCTGCGCGGATTGCAGGGCGACCCCGGGCCCAAGTTTCCGATTCTCCTGAAGAAGGTGGTCTACGATGGCACGCATACTGGCGACTGGCTTCCCGTCGAAGAATCGCCCGCCCTGTTGCGGGAAGTTAATCTCGTACTCGGCTCCAGCGATATTCTGACCGAGGGCGAAAAAGAGTTCTTCCACATTATGAAACGCATATGCGAGGCTAGCATCGCGACGGGTAATCCGATTATGTTTTAAGGTGCTGATCTTGGCCCGGATCACCAGGATCGCGGTTTGTCATTCTGAGCGAAGCGAAGAACCCATGTATTGTTGCTGCGGCTGAGAAGAGTGCACAGGTCCTTCACGCAAAGAACGCGCTCAGGATGACGGCGGTACGAATTACACTGATCCTTAGAATCCGCGATCATCCGCGAGAATCCGTGGCAAAGAAGTCTCGAGGCATCCATGACTACCGCGATCCGCACCAACCCGCTCTCCTATCTCACTGACCAACTCAAAGAACTCAAGGCCAAGGGCACGCACTTCAAGCTGCGCGTGCTCGACGATGAGCAGGCGCCCGTCTGCACGTTCGACGGAAAGAAAGTCATCAACCTGGCATCGAACAATTACCTGGGACTAACCACGCATCCCAAGCTGCGCGAGGCGGCGCTGGAAGCAACTCGCAAATTCGGCGTGGGCTCGGGCGCGGTGCGCACCATCGCCGGGACGATGAAGATCCACATGGAACTCGAGGAGAAGATCGCCCGCTTCAAGAATGTGGAAGCCTGCGTTGTCTTCCAGTCAGGCTTCGCCGCGAATGCGGGTACCGTATCGGCAGTCCTCGGCAAGGACGATTTCATCATCTCCGACGCGCTGAATCACGCCTCTATCATCGACGGAGCTCGCCTCTCGAAGGCAAAGATCCTGGTATTCCGCCACAAGGACATCGCGCACGCGGAAGAGCAACTGACCAGCATTAAGAACGAGCCCGGCAAGAAACTGCTGATCTCCGACGGCGTCTTCTCCATGGACGGCGATATAGGCCCGCTGCCCGCCTTGTGCGATCTGGCCGAACAATTCGGCGCCATCATGATGGTCGACGATGCGCACGCTTCTGGAGTCCTGGGCCGCAATGGCCGCGGCACCATCGACCACTTCGGCATGCATGGCCGCGTCGACATCCAGGTCGGCACGCTCTCCAAGGCAATCGGTGCTCTCGGTGGATATGTCTGCGGCTCCCGCGACTTGATCGACTTCCTCTATCACCGCGCGCGGCCGTTTTTGTTTTCGACGTCACATCCACCGTCGGTTGCAGCCACCTGCATCGCAGCCTTCGACGTTCTGGAGAACGAGCCGGAGCGCATGGAAAAACTCTGGGAGAACACGCGCTTCTGGAAAAAAGAACTCGGCCTACTCGGCTTCGACATCGGCGGACGCGCGACTCCGGCCAGCGAAACCCCAATCACGCCAATCATCATCGGCGACGGCAAGCTCACCATGGACTTCTCCCGCGAGCTGTTCAAAGAAGGAGTCCTCGGAACCGGGATCGCCTTCCCCACGGTTCCGGAAGGCAAGGCCCGCATCCGCACCATCATGACGGCGACGCACACAAAGGAAGAGTTGGAGCAGGCGTTGGGCGTGCTTAAGAGCGTTGGAAAGCGGATGGGGATTTTGGGCAACTGATGCCCCCGACATCGCCTCGGGGGGGCGCGTAACAGCGCCGGCCGTCATACCTTCACTCCTGAAGAATAATGAACTGGCCTTTGCCCGCGTGAGTTTCGAAAACGCGGTGAAGTGGAACTCCAAGTACGCAGATGCCGTCAACAACATCGGCGCCGTGGACTACAGGAACAAGAACTATGGTGCCGCCGCGAAGCGCTTCAAGAAGGCGGTTGCTCTTGAGGAGACGCGGGGCATCGTTTCACGTAAACCTGGGAGCAGCATGGTTCAGCCAGAAGAGACTGGAGCGTGCCATAGCGGAATACACGCGAGCCGTGGAATTAGACCCGAATACGCTGAAACAGGAATCGCGAGTGGGCATCACCGCCCAGATCGCGAGTCCGGAAGAACGCGCCCGGTATTCCTACGTGCTGGCGAAGATCTAGCTAGGCCAAACGAGGCGACGTGGATGGCTGCTTGCAGTGCCTGAAGAAAGCCCAAGAAGAAGGCTATCGCGACTTGGCCAACGTCTATAAAGACGAAGACTTCAGCAGGATGCGGGCGAACCCCAAACTGCAGGAAGTCGTAGCGCCACCGACCGCGAAGTAGCTCGCGTTCGGTCCCCATGGGCTTCTCCTCCGCGACAGGCGGGGGAGAGGCTTGCGGTCGCAGTATTACTCAGCACGAAAGACGGGTCTCGCCACTTCTTCCGGCGACGCGGATTCCGGGTGCTCCGCCTTCCAGCGCATGGCTGCCGTAATACGGGTACGGCCACTGGGATGATCGAAGAAGATGAACTCCTCGAGCGGACTCGGATCGAGCTTGCGATATTCCCCCAGCATCAGATCGACATTCGCTTCCCCATCGGGCTGTTGCGCCGCATTCAGACCATACATGTCGGCTTCAAACTCCATGGTGCGCGAGATGGTATTGGTGACCGGCGTCATCAGCAAGAAATAGAACGAGAAGACCATCACCGCCAGGGGCAGGACAGCTACATCCGTGATTCCGCGGACATCCCATGTCACTCCCCGGCGCGCGAGAGCGAAGTCGATTCCCCAATGCAGAAAAGCGAAGCCGATCACGATCACGACCCCAATCATGACCAGCCCCTTGTAGGCATGATTGAGGACGTAATGCCCCATCTCGTGGCCCATGGTGGTTTCGATCTCAGGCAAAGTGCACCGCTTCAGGAGATTGTCGTTCAACGAGATGCGCAGCGTGTTCGCGAAGCCGCTGACATTCGCGCTCACTCGATTGGACTGCCGGGACGCATCGAATTCGTAAACGTTCGTTGCGGGAATCCCGTTCGCCCGCGCCATGCTGAGGATCGGATCCTTAATGCGCCGGTCTTCTAATGTCTTGTATTCGTTAAAGAGCGGAGAAACGTAAACCGGAGCGATCAGGCTCACGAATGCGAAAAACACGATCATCAGGGCTGCGCCCCACACCCACCAGCTTTTCCCCAAGCGCCTTACCAGCCCGAACAGCGGCACGATGAGAATCGCTCCCAGCACCAAACCGACCGCCAGTCCGACGACTTGATCGCGCATCCACGGACCGAAGCTCTGATTCAGAAGTCCATACTTGTGCTCGCGGAAGTAGCCTTCATACAGGGTCATCGGGAAGGTGAGCACGGAGAACACAAGAATGAATTGGACCCAGTAAAGCGCCGTCTGGAGTGGCCGGAAGCGGGTAAGCCGCTCGGCCACGCTACGCATGCCGGCGGACCACCGGAAGCGCAGCAGTATCCACATTGCGACGACAGTCGACAGGAAATCCCACAGAAGCAGCCAATAGCCGCCCTCGAAATACGCGTTGGAGTGGGCACGTTCGGCTGGCGGCATCTTGGCGAAATAGGCTTCGACCGCTGCGTTAATGTCGAACGACGGTGCCGCTTGCATAACTTTCGCCGGAACCGAAGCAACTGGAACTGGCGGACCGGCGGTCTGCCCCCAGGCAAAGATCGTAATCATTGCCAGGGCTGGAAGAACGAAGCGGGCTAGGCGGACCATCATTCTCTCCCGTGATTTCGTGAGGAGTATACGACGCGGAGCAGCAACTCTTGCCCCTATTCCATCCCGTAAACGATCTTCCCGCTGACGATCGTCGCTACGACTTTCCCCGTAAATTGCCAGCCGTCGAACGGAGTATTGTGCGAGAGCGAGTGCGACTTGGCAGCTTCGAAGGTCCAGCGCTTCTTGGGATCGAAGATTGTCACGTCGGCGTGGCTGCCTTTTGCCAAGGATCCTCGTCCGGGAAGATCGAACACTCGGGCAGGGCCTGCTGTGAAGAGTTCGACGATGCGGGTCAGAGGAATCTTGTGATCGCGGTAAAGTTTCGTGAGCGCCAGCGCCAGTGCCGTTTCGAGACCGGTGATGCCGAACGACGCGCGCTCGAATTCAACCTGCTTTTCGTGGGCGGCGTGCGGCGCGTGGTCGGTGGCAATCGCGTCGACCGTCCCATCTGAGAGCGCGACCACAATGGCTTCTAAATCCGTCGCCGAGCGCAGCGGCGGATTCATCTTGAAATTGGTATCGTATTCGCCGACGTTCTCGTCGATTAGCGTGAAGTGGTGCGGCGTTACTTCGCACGTCACTCGGGCTTTTGCGCGCTTACCACGGCGCACAGCCTTGAGAGCGTCAGCGGTAGAAAGATGCGCCACGTGCAGGCGAGATTCGCGAATCTGTTGTGCCAGCGCTACATCACGGTCGACGATGGCGGCCTCGGCGGCGGCCGGCATGGCGCGCAGCCCCAGGCGGAAGCTGGTCGGTCCCGCGTGCATCGAGCAGTTTTCCGTCAGGCGCGTGTCTTCCGCGTGCTGCACCACCGGGAAATTAAGTTCCGCACCGAGGCGAAGCGCCATCCGCATGATGTCATCGTCGAGGATTGGCTTGCCGTCATCGGTAACGGCGACTGCTCCCGCGCGCTGCAGGGCGTTGAAGTCGGTAAGAGTCCCTCCCTTGCTGCCGCGTGTTGCAGCAGCGATCGGGAAAACGTTAACCACGGCCTCACGCTCAGGGTTCCGCAACCAGGAAACCCACTCCGCCGTGTCAACGACCGGGGCGGTATTGGGCATGGTGCAGACCGAAGTGAATCCTCCAGCGGCAGCAGCGGCAGTTCCGCTTGCAATCGTCTCCTTATAGCTCTGACCAGGCTCGCGCAAGTGCACGTGCAGATCGATAAAGCCGGGTGCGACAACGAGGCCGCGCGCATCGAACTTCTCGTCAGCGCTGCCGCGAGTCTTATTTGGCAGCCCGATTTCGGCGACGCGCCCATCGCGCAGCAGGACATCCATGGGCGCATTGATCTTCGCCCCAGGATCGATCAGGTGCCCGCCTTTGATTAGCAGGCTCTTGTTCTCCAAGCGCGTCATCGGCGCACCCCTACAAGATTCCAGTTGTCATCCCGAGCGCGCTCTTTGCGCGAAGAGCCTGCCCTGAGCTTGTCGAAGTGACCCGTATAACTATGCCGGTCCGAGCGAAATTGCATAGGTCCTTCGCTTCGCTCAGGATGACAAGACTCTCGGAGTTGACCAGGAACGCGGTTCATTTCGCCTTCCCTAGCGCCCGCGCCAGAATGGCCATGCGCGTGGGCACGCCATTATGCACTTGGTCGACAATCACGGACAGCGGCCCGTCGGCGACTTCGGCGGTCAACTCAAGCCCTCGAATGATCGGCCCGGGATGCATCACAATCGCGTCGCGTTTGGCCAGTTTCAGCCGCGCGGTCGTCATCTGGTAGCGCGCAATGTAGTCCTGCAGTCGGATCTTCTGTCCCGCGAGTCGCTCTTTCTGCACGCGCAGCAGCATGACCACGTCGGTACCGCGCAGAGCATCTTCCATATGTCGGGTAATCCGCAGGCCGGGCGCGAGAGTGGCAGCCACATCGGGCACGAATTCCGGCGGGCCGCAGAGCGTCAGCTTCACTCCGAACTTGGTCAACAGATGACAGGCGCTGCGCGCCACGCGGCTATGAAAAATATCGCCGATGATGGTAGCGTGCAGGCCCTTCAACGACTTCTTATGCTTCAGGATTGTGAAGGCATCGAGCAGAGCCTGCGACGGGTGCTCGTGCATCCCGTCTCCCGCATTAATGACAGGGATGTCGAGATGCTGCGCCATCAGGTGCGGCGCGCCCGCCGACGGATGCCGCATCACGATGCAATCGGCGCCCACGGCCCGCAGCGTGTATCCGGTATCGATCACAGACTCACCTTTTTCGATGCTCGATCCGGAAGACTGTACCAGCGTAGTCATCGCGCCCAGCGATTTCGCCGCAAATTCGAACGATGAGCGGGTGCGGGTCGACGCCTCGTAAAATAGCAGCACCACCCGCTTCCCGCGCAGCAGCGGCCGCGCCTTCTGCGGGTTCATCCGGCGGGCCAGCTTCAGCAGGCCCACGATGTCCTTCGCATCGAGGTGTTCGATTCCGAGCAGCGAGCCGCGTGCAGGCATATTTATCTGGAAAAGTGCAAACCGTGCATCATACGCGGCAGGCACGGCCACCGCAAGAGCGTTGGCACACCTCTCACTGGGCCTCGTGATGCGAGGTCTGGATGCCGGAGAGATAAGTTAGGATCGGTTGCGCCGGCCCAGGATGGCCCCGCCTAACGCCCCGCCCACGCCCCCGAGCACGATCGATGCGAAGAACAGGAAGATCAGGCCGGCGATCATCAGAAACTCAAAGCCTTCTGGGGTCTTGACTCGGTCGACTATGGCAAGCACCTGCGGGTCGGTGGTCTGAGCTGCCGTTTCCTGAATTTTCGCCATGAACTTGGCGTGCAGTTCCGGCCCCTGGTGGAACAAGGTCACCGTCAGCGCCTCGAACACCGACGACATCGCGAACCAGAGCAGCCCCGCGAGACCGCCGATTCCTGCACCGGACGAGGCCTTGATCATAATTTCCGGACGGCGCTGGCGATAGAAAATCACAGCCAGGAATCCAACACTGACCATAGCCACAAATGGATGCAGCCCCAGAAACATGAGTCCCGACGCGACTAGGCCCGCTAGCAGGCACGGCTTGAGCGCCTGCGACCACTGCATGGGAAGCGCCAGCACGGGCACAGTTTGCGACGCAGGCAGAGCGCCCTGCGTCTCGGCCACAGCCAACGCAGCAGCCGGCACCGCGGCTTCTGCTAACACTACGCGAATCTGCGGGGCCGAGCAGTGCGGACAAAAAGGTATGCCTTCCTCCACCGTTTGTCCGCACTTGTAGCAAGGCCGTTCCATCAGGGGTCTAAACAGGACTCGTCTTTGAAAGTATCGCAGAAAGTATTCCCAGGCGCAGCAACCCGGGAGCCACAAGCGTCGACAAGCTGGGATCACAGGACACGAAGTATCACGAAAGGTTCCGCGTCTAGCTAGCGGTCGCCTTCGTGATACATCGAGTCCTTAGTGGTAGAGGTTTTTTTTGGGAACACCGCTAGATTCTCCGCGCTTACCTTGCGTGTGCAGGTAGACGAGAGCGAACGTCGATCCCTTGCCCGCATCGCGAGGCTCGACGGCGACGACGTGCTGGTCATCCTCGGTGCCGACTTTTAGTTCTGTCACCGGACCAGACTTCTCCTCGCATTTCAGTTCTTTGCTGCCCTTGGAATCCTTGTCGTCATCGTGCACATCGACATCGCCGCCATGTTTCTCCGAATGACACTCCAGCACCTTGCCGTATTTTTTCAGCTTGTCGCGATAATAGGAGACCATCTTGTCCGGAGAATCTTCCGATTCATATTTCGCAACAACCACCTTCAGACCAAAGCTCTCGGTCAAAATGCCGAAATTGAGCGGGTCATTGTCCTTCTCCACCTTCGGGCGCGCGCCGGGATATAGGGGAAGTCCAGCCTTCTTGGCATCGGCATCCTTGCCGACGTGCATGTCGCCGGCCGAACTTCGAACATCGAATGGTTTGTCTTCGGTATTGGATTGCTGTGCCCACGCTGGCAGGCTCAGAATCGCGACCGCTAGGGTAGCTGTCAGATAGCGAAACATTGGTACCTCCAATCAGAAAAGCGCCTCAGGGCGCCTAAATATCCGCGTCCTTGCCGTGAGTGCGGACGTAGACCAGAGAAAAGCTCGATCCCTTTCCATCGGGCTCGACCGCAACGATGTGCTGGTTTTCTTTGGTGCCGACTTTCAATTCGACGTTGTTTCCGCTCGAGTCCTCGCATGTCAACTCATGCGATCCGTGATCCGACCCTTTGATATCCGGATTCACGTTGAAATGGCTGGTATGGCACTCCAGCACCTTGCCGTATTTCTTCAGTTGGTCTTTGTAGTAGGCGATGAGTTTCTCGGGGGAATCGTCAGACCGGTATTCGAGCGCGACCACTTTCAACCCAAAGCCGAAGCTTGAAATGTTCACGTTGGCGCTCTTGTCGTTGCCATTGGCATCATCCTGCTTCAGGCGCGCGCCGGGATACACTGCGATGCCCACATCTGCCACGTCGGCGCCTTTGCTGACGTGAATGCCGCCGACGGGCGTGTTGATGTCGACCTGCTTGTCGTCCCCGTTCTGTTCTTTCTTGACGTTGACGCTGCAGGCGGGCAGCAGCAAGTGCTGCAAGCGTTGCGAACCCCTAAAGCGAATATGCTGACGGCTTGAAATCTAGTTTTGCGCATGTGGAGACCCTCCCTTGGCGACCTGCGCCGGACGTTCCAGTCCGGCGCCGCGCTGCGCAACATTCGGAATGCTGACCGGCAAATGACCGCGAATCGGAATCTCGCCGAACAGCGCTTTGATCGCAGCTACTTCCGATACGGTCGCATTGGAAAACGTACACATGTAATTCTCGATTTTCGGGAAATCGCTGGCCAGATACGGATTCCCCATGGCGACGACGGCAGTCTTCGCTGCGGCATGATCGAGCAGCTGCTGCAGCAGCGTGCCGGTCGCGTCCGCCATCGCCACCGAGTTGCCCACCTTGCCCGCCGTCGGAATCACATAGACGGCCGCCACCACGGTTTGCGCCTCGTCGACTGCCTTCAAAACTTCGTCGCTCATGCCGGCGGCGACGCGGGGATCCACATAAATCACGCGCGCATCCGGAATGCGGCTGCGAAACTCGCGTCCGAAAGCGCGGCCGGATTCCGTGCGCACGTCGTCCGAAAAAAGCACGGCCACCACCTGGTTGTGGGTCTCCTCTCTGGTGGTATACGGAAGCCCGGCCTTGGCGGTTCCCTTGGATTTCAGGGGCAGCACTTTGCCGTTGTCGCGCACCAGGGTGATGGCGGAGTCGGCCACCTGCTGGCCGAAGGCGATGTTTTCCGGCTTGCCGACCGCAGTTGCGATGGCGCTGAGATCGACCGTGCGAGTCTTGTTCAGGCCGAGCGCGCCCTTTATTTTCAGGATCTTGAGGACGGAGTGATCGAGCCGCTGCTTGCGAAATCTCGCCCGAGCGCACTGCCTTCAGCATGGACTCGTACGACGCGCCCAGGTCGGCAGGGATGATCAGCATATCGTTGCCCGCCTTGAAGGCCTCCACCGCGGCGCGGCCAATATCGTTGGCAAAAAGATGCGTCAGTCCGGCCATGTCGAGCGCGTCGGTGACGATGAGCCCCTTGAATCCGATCTGCTTTTCGAGCAGATCGGAAACCACTGCCGTGGAAATTGTGGCGACGTGATTGGGATCGGGATCGAGCGCCGGAACGGTCACGTGCGCCACCATCACCGAGTCGACGCCCGCCGCGATCGCCTGACGGAACGGCGGAAGTTCGATCGAATCCAGATGCGCGCGGTCGCCATTGACGCTGGCCACTCCGAGATGCGAATCGGTCGCGGTATCGCCGTGGCCGGGAAAATGCTTCACCGTGGTCAGCATCCCGCCCTCGCGCGCTCCCTTGATGTAGGCCGTCACCAGGTCGCCAACTTGCTTCGGATCTTCTCCGAACGAGCGCGTGTTGATGATGGGATTCGCCGGATTCGAATTCACATCGGCGTCAGGAAAGAAATTCCAGTGCACGCCGACCGCGCGGGCTTCCTGAGCGGTGATGCGGCCGAAATTCTCCGCATCTTCCAGGCTTTGCCATCGGCGCCGAACGCCATCGCGTGCGGAAAATTCGTCGTTCCCATCAGGCGCGTGGTGACCCCGCGCTCAAAGTCGGCGGCAAACAGCAGCGGCAGCTTCGACTGCTTCTGCAAGCCGGTTGAGCAATCTCCGCGGCTTCGTAGGGCTCGGTTCGCAACAGAAACGGACCATCCACGTGCACCGACATGGCGAACGAGCCGACGTGATATTTCTGCATGGCCTCGAGCCATTGCAGATACTCCGGGCTCTCCACGTTGAGGAAACTGGCGCGGCACCAGATCATGAAGACCTGGCCGATTTTCTCTTCGACGGTCAACGAGTGCAGCGTCTTCGTCGGCCCACTTATCGCCGCGTGTGGCGCTGACGGGAGCCGGCGGATGCTTTTTAGCCAATGCGGGCAGGGAAAGGGCCAGGACGAGAACGATGGCAGACATGATTCGTGGCATGGAGAAACGATAGCAGAAGAAAAGGTTGGGGTTGCGGGTGTTTCCAATGCTCATACGGGGATAGGCGCCTTCGGCTGCACCCACCTGGTCAGCTCTCAGACTTGTCAGCCACTCGTTGCATGGCTTGCCGCTGGATCTGCGGATCGTCCCCGAAGCCCTTCAGCCAGGCAACCTCCGGCTCGCGCCGGAACCATGTCATCTGGCGCTTCGCATAGTTGCGGTGGGCCTGCTGCGCCGCGTGAGACAGCCAGCTCACGAGTAAGTTCACCGCGCAAAACTGCACGGCCTGCCTGTATCCGAGAGAAGCCAGTGGCCGCGCAGTTGCACCGTATTTCTCCAGCAAGTTCTTCGTCTCCTCGACCAGCCCCGTTTCGAACATCGCGCCGCCGCGCTGATTGATGCGGTCGTAAAGTGCGGCACGGTCCGGATCGAGTCCCACTCGCAGAATACGGAATCCCCGCAGCGAATCGCGCCCCTGCTGCCAGAGTTCCGACATCTTCTGCCGCGAGGCCAGGCAGACCTCGATCGCCCGAATCAGTTTGGGTAGATCGTTGGCATGGACTTTCTCAGCGGCAGCACGGTCGAGACGCCGCAAAACTCGGTGCAGATGATCGGGACCGCGTCTCGCAGCACTCTTCGCGCAGACGCTCGCGCAATTCCTCCGAGCGTTGCGGGCCGGGGAAAAGTCCTTCCAGAAGCGCACGCAGATACAGTCCCGTGCCGCCGACCACGATGGGCAAATGACCGCGCCCGCTGATTTCCCCGAGAACCCGCCGCGCCTGGCGGGCATATTCGCCCGCGGTCATGTACTCGGTGGGATCGACGCAATCGAATAGATGATGCGGCGCGCGAGCTCGCTCGTCGGCGGTGGGCTTGGCCGTGCCGATGTCGAACTCCCGGTACCATCGCCACCGAATCGCAGTTGACGATTTCGCCATCAAACTTCTGCGCGAGCGCCAGAGACAGCGCCGTCTTCCCGCTGGCTGTCGGCCCGAGGATCACCACCAGCAGCGGCTGAGACGCCGCGGTCTCACGATGCTCTGAGCCCACGTTCAGCGCAGGCTCCAGTGGATCTCGCGCCAGTAGCGAACCAGCGTGAGAATCAGCAGCATGAACGCGATCAGCAGCAGCCCAGTGGTTTCCGACGCGTAGACCGCGTGGCGGCGATGCTTGTGATCGTCCTGGGAAGGATTGTCAGGCACGCGAATATTGTAGCGCCGACCCGTGTTCGGCCCGTGGCTGTCCCTGCTACACTACGGCGTCGTGCCGCAAAAAAGTAGCCGAGTCGCGCGCTTTGGATTGTTTGAACTCGATCTCAGCGCAGGCGAACTGCGCAAGAGTGGCGTCAAGCTGCGCCTGCAGGGCCAGCCCTTCCAGGTGCTGGCGCTGCTGCTCGAGCGCGCCGGGGAAGTCGTCACCCGCGAAGAATTGCAGCAGAAACTCTGGCCCTCCGACACCTTCGTCGACTTCGACCACAGCCTGAACACCGCGATCAACAAGGTGCGCGAAGCTCTCGGAGACTCCGCTTCCAGCCCGCGCTACGTCGAAACCCTCGCCCGCCGCGGATACCGTTTCATCGCTCCGGTGCAAGCTGAGGCTCCCGCGGAGGTTCCGTCTGGCGCGAACGCGGTTGCGCCCAGTGATGGGGCCGCTTCCACAACATCCGCCCGTTCAGACTCCAAAGCCTCACCCGTCGCGCTGCATCCCGAACTCGAGGTACCCATCCCGCGTCGCGCCATCACTCGCAGCCTTTTCGCACTGACCCAGGTGATGTATCTGGCTTTCTATCTCTCGGCCCTCTTCCTCCTGCGCTACGTTCAGGAGATCGGAGACTCGTTCCGCAACCCATGGGGCGGGACAATCCTCGCAAGTGCCGTGCTGATCACAGCCGGCGTGGGTATTCCCTTGCGCCTGTACTTGCTCTCGGCAGTAAGCTTTGACTACCAGCGTCTGGGCGAAAAATTCCGCCAGATGTTCCCCTTCATCCTCGCGCTCGATCAGCTCTGGGCGGTCGCACCGTTCCTGTTAATCGAACAGATCGGCCTGGGAGCGGCCTTTGCCGTCAGCGCGGCCCTGCTCTACCTGCCCTTTTCCGAGCGGACCCTGATTCGCATGGCATACCTCGGGACCACGACACTAACCAACGATTTTCCATGGAACCAACCTCACCGATCCCCCGTAACTACGTCTAACAGGCGGGGCAAGGGTGTGCTCGCCCGCCGGAGGATCTTATGAAACTTGCTGCTCGGAAGCGCATGTCGCTAGCTATCCTGGCTGTTGCCGTTAGCGCCGTCGCTGCCCGCCCACGCTGACGAATGGTCCAAGACCTACAACCTCAGCGGCAAGCCCGACCTGCGGATCGAGACGTCCGACGCCAACATCCGCGCCACCACCTGGGACCAGAACACGATCGAGGCCAAGGTCGATAACCTCTCGCTACAAAATCGGCGAAGGCGGCATTCGCGTCGAAGAGCACCAGACCGGCGACTACGGTCGAGATCGAGGTGCACTACCCGCACCACAACTTCAACGTCGAGTGGGGCATCACACAGGGTCGACGTCATTATCCAGATGCCGCGCGAAGGCCGCGTCAACCTGCGCACCGGCGACGGAAAGATCGATCTCGCCGGTTTCAAGGGTGATATGGATCTGCACAGCGGCGACGGCTCCGAAAATCTCGAAGGCAGTCGACGGCAAACTGCGCGCCTCCACCGGCGACGGACACATCACCGCCCACGGCCGCTTCGACGAACTCGAACTGAAGACCGGCGACGGCCACGTCGAGGTCCGCGCGACCCAGGGTTCCACACTTGCCGCAGGCTGGCGCCTCGAAACCGGCGATGGCAACGTTTCGCTCGAAGTCCCCGGCGAACTCGCGGCCGACGTGACCTGCACACCAGCGACGGCCACATCGATCTCGACATGCCCATCATCACCGAAGGCAAGATCCGCCAGAACGAAATTCACGGCAAACTCAACGGCGGCGGCAGCCCGCTCACCATCCGCACCGGAGATGGATCGATTCACTTGCGCAAGGGTTAAGAACGTACGGATCTGGCGTGTCAGACACTTGTGTTATACTGTCTGACATTATGGCGTCGCAGCGCATTACAGTTCGCGTCCCCAAGTCCCTTGGGATCCTCCTTCGGGACCGCTCCCGCATCAAAGGTCAGACTCCGTCGGACCTTGTGCGCATAGCGATTGAGACCTATCTGGTCCGGGGAGACGGCTCGAATTCGGCCTATGACCTGGCGGAGGCATCGGGGTTGATCGGCTGCGTGCGCCGCGCGCCGAAGGACTTGAGCACGAGTCGCCACTATTTTGACGGCTTTGGAAAGAAAAAATGAAGCGGATCCTGGTCGACACGGGTCCGCTGGTAGCAATTCTTTCCCGCGAAGACGAGTATCATGCTGCTTGCGTAGGCGCTCTCCGGGACATGCCTGGGCCGCTGCTCTCTTGCTGGCCGGTAATCACCGAGGCAGCATGGCTGCTCCGCAAATCGCCGAGGGCAGTGCAGCAGCTGTTGCGCAGCATCGATGGTGGATTTCTCGAGTTGTTGCCCCTCGCCGGAGCAGAAGCCGATGCAATCGCGGCGCTTATGAAGCGGTACGAAGACATCCATCCTCAATTGGCGGATGTGGCTCTGGTTTATCTTGCCAGCCGCGAGAAGATTGAAACCATCTTTACGTTGGACCAGCGTGATTTCTCCATTTACCGCTCTGGACGTAGAACCACGTTCCGCATGGTCCCAGAGACGGAGTAGAGTAATTCCGCTACATTCGATTGCCCAAGTTTCGCGGAAGGATACTCCATGTCACTTAAGCACACCGGCCTTCTCCTGATCATTCTCGGTGCATTCCTGTCCTTAGCCACTGCCCAGCAACCGGCCGTAACGACCTACGCCCCAGCGCTCGACGTCACCGCGATGGACCGGACCATCGATCCCTGCGTGGATTTCTTTGCCTACTCCTGTGGTGGATGGCTGAAGAAGAATCCAATCCCTCCCGACCAGTCCACGTGGGATACCTATTCCAAAATGCAGGATGAAAATCTGGTCCAGTTGCGCGGGATACTGGAAGCGGCCGCTGTCCCTGACCCCAAGCGCAATGCCGTCGACCAGAAGATTGGCGACTACTACGCCACCTGTACCGACGAGAAGGCGATCGACGCCAAAGGAGCGGACCCGCTCAAGCCTTCGCTGGAGCAAATTGCGAAGATCAACTCCAAGGCAGAACTCGCGGACGCCGCCGCGGCGATGATTGACGACAACGTCCTCTTCCGTTTTGAATCCACGCAAGATCCTCACGCCGCCGACCAGGTCATCGCCAACGCCGATCAGGGCGGACTCGGCCTCCCCGACCGTGACTATTACCTGAAGGATGATCCCAAGTCGGTGGATCTGCGCAAACAGTATCTCGCGCACGTACAGAAGATGTTTGAGCTTCTCGGCGATAAGCCTGAAACCGCTGCGGCGAGCGCGCAAACCGTGATGCGCATCGAAACTGAGCTGGCTAAGGGTTCCATGACGCGCGTCGAACGGCGCGATCCCAAAGCTCTCGACCACAAGATGACCAGCGCGGAGTTCGAGAAAATTGCTCCTGCATTTCAGTGGCAGGTTTATTTCGCCAAAGTCGGAATGCCGTCGCTCGCATCGTTGAACGTGAGCTCGCCCGGGTTCTTCAAGACCATGGACGAGACGCTCGAAAAGGAAAGTCTGGCGGACTGGAAAACCTACCTGCGGTGGCATCTGGTGCATGCCGATGCGTCGCATCTCTCTGCCCCGTTTCTGAATGAGAACTTCGCTTTCTACGGAAAGACTCTGCGCGGGCAGGAAGAACTGCAGGCGCGCTGGAAACGCTGCACCGAAGCGGTCGACGGCTATCTGGGCGAAGCCCTGGGCCAGGCGTACGTCGAAAAATACTTTAGCCCTGAAGCCAAGCAGCGGGCGCTGAAGATTGTCAAACGAAATTGAAGCGGCGATGGAGCAGGACATCAACAACCTGCCTTGGATGTCGGCAGCAACCAAGCAGCAAGCGCTGGCCAAGCTGCATGGCATGGCCAACAAGATCGGCTATCCCGACAAGTGGCGCGACTACAGCAAGCTTGAGATCATCCGCGGGGATGAACTGGGCAATGTGGAACGCGCTCGAAAATTCGAATTCGACCGGCAGCTCGCCAAGATCGGCAAACCCGTCGACCGCGGCGAATGGGGCATGACTCCGCCCACCGTCAACGCCTACTACGACCCGCAGATGAACGACATCAACTTCCCCGCCGGCGTTCTGCAACCTCCGGCGTTCGATCCCAAATCTGACGCCGCTCCCAACTACGGCGACACCGGCGGCACCGTCGGACACGAACTCACCCACGGCTTCGACGATGAAGGCCGCCAGTTCGATGCTCAGGGAAACCTGCGCGACTGGTGGACTCCCGAGGACGGCAAGGAATTCGAGAAGCGCGCCAGCTGCATCTCCGATCAATATTCCAGCTACACGATCATCGATGACATCAAGATCAACGGCAAGCTGACGCTGGGCGAAGATGTCGCCGACCTCGGTGGATTGCTGCTGGCGTACATGGCGTGGAAGGCTGACACCAACGGCCAGAAGCTCGATCCGATCGATGACCTCACGCCCGACCAGCGCTTCTTCGTGGGCTACGGCCAGAGCTGGTGCGGCCAGACGCGCGATGAGACCAAGCGCCTGCGCGCCACCGTCGATCCGCATTCTCCGGAAAAATATCGCACCAACGGCGTGGTCTCGAACATGCCGCAATTCCAGGAAGCCTTCCACTGCAAAGCGGGATCGCCGATGGTGAATCAGAACCAGTGTCGCGTCTGGTGAACCCACGACGCTTGGGACTTGTGCAACGACTCATGTGGGGACAGCCGCCTTCGGCTGTCCCGCGACGCGAAGCGAGCCGCAGCGCCACTACACCTCAAGCCCAATCGATCGCATCAGCTCGAGGCCATTGCTCTTCGTAACCACGCCGTTGCGCAGCTTATAGTCGAAGGTCATTCGCCCGTTTGAAAGCTCATCCTGAAAATGGACGTTGCGCAAGCGGCCCTCCACCGATCCCGCCGATATCGGTCAGCGCCAAGTCATGCGTGCTCACCAGCCCGATCGCGCCGCGTATTCACCAGCGCGCGTACGATGCCTTCCGCGCCAATGCGGCGATCGTTGGAGTTCGTGCCTTGCAACAGCTCGTCCAGTAAAAACAGCAGCGGAGGGTTTCCACCCGCCAAATCGAAGATCTGCCGCAGCCGTGTGATCTCGGCATAGAACCGCGAACTACCTTCCTGCAGGGAATCGTTGACGCGAATGCTAGCTCCCACCTGCAGCGGACGTGAGCCGCAAGCGCCGCGCTCGCACCGGCGCCCCCGCCATGGCCAGCACAACATTCATCCCAACCGCACGCAGCAGCGTGCTCTTCCCCGACATATTGGAACCGCTAACCAGGAGAACCCGACGTCTCCCCGGTGATGCTGACATCGTTGCGCACGCAGAGTGCCGACGGCACTAGCGGATGCCCAAGTTCTTCGCCGTCGAACGGTGCCACAGCGTCGACAAATTCTGGAAACGGGTCGTCAGGATGCTCGAAGCTGTAGGTCGCAACCGATAACAGCGCTTCCATCTGCCCGATGGCATCCACCCACAGCCGCAGCGCACTGCCGTGGGCCGTGCGCCAGCGTTCCGCCGCGAATGCCACCTGCACGGAATACATGAGTGGAGCGTCGATGATTCGCAGCGCAATGTTGTGCCGCGAGTTAATCAGATCGACCAGGGTTCTGAGCCGCGCGATTGCCTGGGAACCAGGCACACCACTCGACAAAAGCTCCCGCTGCAGCGCCTGCAAACGCGGCGCTTGAAACGTATGCGCCTCGACGCGCCCTAGCACGCCGGAAAGCAGATCCAGGTCGTGAAACGCGTGCTCCGTTCCGTGCAGCACTTCTTCCAGAGGCTTCTTGAGGCGGTAAGTAAGGACCGCCTCGATCACAACAATCAACACCAGCAACGCCGCAATCCCCCAGACCGCCCACACCACGGCGCCAGCAACGGCCAATGCCGCGAGGAACGGCGACAGCCCTCGAAGCCACAGCGGACTCATCTGGTTCGGCGACTCCGCCCACTTCAGCAGCGCCTCCGGATGCACGCCCACGCCAACGTCTTCACCCAACACCGCCAGATCCTCCCGCAGATCAAGCTGATCGCGCAATTCATCTACGGCCGCATGCCGCTCACGAACCTGCTCCACGGATGACGGAGAAAGTAGCCACTGCGCCAGCGTGTCCTCACCCATGCGCGTCCGCGACGTCGACAGCAACTGGAACAAGCTGCCCTTCCCGAACAGGTCGAGATCGCCGGCGTACACGTGATGCGGATCGTCGAAGCGCTCTCCAGTTTCTCCGGACCCGGTCCAGCGATCCTCGATGCGGGCCAACCCCTTTTCATAAAACGCGACAGCGCGCTCGGCCAACTCGCGAGCCCGCAAGATTCTCGAGTGATACGATCGCGATGACCACGAACGCAGCTACCGGCGCAGCCAGCCACCAGGCCGAGAGAAAATGCGCCCGGAACGCTGCCCATGCCATGAACACTGCGACGACGGCGAGAGCAAGCCGGGCGTTTCCCAGGCGAATATGAATGTTCTCGTAATGCACAACCCGTGTCACGCGGTCGTTTCGACGCCGCACGTATTCTTCGGAGGGAACCACGCATCAAAATGTAGCAGGTACTCCGGGAGTGAGAAAGGGATTGCAGAAGAAGGGTGTATCAACGCGTCATCCCGAGCGAAGCCGCCTTTCAGGGCGGAGCGAAAGATCTCTCGCACCCCTACTATTCCACGCCCTTTGCCTCGCCGAATAAAATCATCCGCATGGAAATGCTCCCGAAGTCAAACCCTTCATACGGATGCGACACGGCATCACGCTCATCCGTGCTGCCCATGCAGTAAAGCAGCGGCAAGTAGTGCTCGACCGTAGGGTGCGCCGTCGCCAGCAACGCCTCGCCCCAGTTCTGCGGCTGCGCCAGAGCATTCGCATCGTGCGCCTCAACCGCTTGCTTGACCCGGGCATCAAACTCCACGGCCCAATCATATGCGCCGAAGGATGGTCCCAATCGATGCGCCGCAGGTTGTGCACGATGTTGCCGCTGCCTAGCACCAGAACTCCGCGCTCGCGCAACGCCTGAATCTCGCGGCCCAGTTCGAGGTGTTCTCTGAGACCGCGGCGCTCGTCAAGACTCAGCTGAAACGTCGGCACGTCCGCATTCGGATACATGTGCCGCAGCACGCTCCAAGACCCGTGATCCAGTCCCCATTGTTCGTCAGGAAGAATCTCAGGACTTCTTCACCAGTTTCTCAGCCTCGGAAGGCGCGCCCGGCGCAGGATACTGCACTTCATAGAGCGGGCGCGGAAAACCGTAGAAATCATGAATGGTTTTCGGATGAGCCGATGCCAGCACATGCGCGCCCTCAGTCACCCAATGCGCCGATACCACGCAAACCGCCTTGGGCTTCGGCAGTCGCGCACTCAGGCCATGCAGCGCCGTGGTAAACGCATTGTGCTCAATCGCGTTCATCGGCGATCCGTGTCCGACGAACAAAACCGGCATCTTCTCCAACGTAAATCTCCCGGCAAGAGCCGCAAGTCAGGGGCTCCAGTTAACATTCATTCCTGTTAACTATTTGATTATCAACGATGAGAACGATTCGCTGCCCGATGCTCAACCCCGGTAGGGGCTACTGCAAATCAGACTTGTCGGGGTTGTAGTAGAAGCGGAACCGCAACGCGAGGTACGGCCCGGTGAATTCGGTGGGCAGTGGCGGAAAAGGATTGGAAGCGCTGATGCCGGCCCAAGCCGCGCGATCCAACGCAACGTCTCCTGAGGGATAGGTCAACCTCATGTCCGCGACCTTACCGTCTTTGGTGATGGCGAACTCAATCTGCCAGTTTGCCCTTCTTCATCTCGGCCGACTCTGGAATCGCGTGGTACCAATTCTCGCGGACGTCCTGCAAAATGCGCTGCAGATACGGCCCGAAATCGACGCCCTGCGTGTCGCTCAGAATCTCAAGATTGCCCATGTTGCCGCCCATGCGCTCCCGTTCCCAGGCCAAAGTCGCCTTCCTGACCACCCCCGCCTCCCCGGCTGCGCCGCCGCCGCTGCCGTGGCCTCCTGAATCGCTGAGCCCGGCGCTCATGCCGGTTCCGTACTTTGCAGAATGAATTATTCGGACGAGCGGGCGTTTGCAACTGTGCCGTCTGATCGCTCTGGAACTGCGGACGCGGCGTCTGTTGTTGTCCTTGCTGTGGCGCAGGTGGCTGGTTCTGAGCCATCGCCTGCGGCGCCGGCTGTGGCGCCCGCGGACCGTTCATCCCCGGCGCTCCGGGAGGCGGCGTCGCCAGAATCTTCCGCAACTCTTTCGGATCCAGTTCCGGATGCCGCGACATCGCGATCCGGTCTTTATCCGAAGCAATGTTCGTATTGGGCCGGCGCGTGGGCTTCTGCAAATCCGGCGGCAGTGCCAGGAACGTCAGATTCTTGTCCTTGGTCGATCTAGAGGCACCACGACTGCCGTGTGCCAGCCAATTGTCTTCTCAATCGATGTTCAAGTTCCACAGCACAATGGTGAGCACCAGGTGCACGATGATCGAAATCCAGATCGCTTCGCGCCAGCGCGAGCGCTCCAGATCGTCCTGCAACTGGATGAGCAGGTGCGGCACGCGCGAATCCAGATCACGATAAGCAGTCTCCCAGTCCTGACGGTCGTATAGGCCGAGTTGCTCCGGCTGGGGCTTCTCGGGAGCAACCGGATCCTGAAATGGAATCTGCGTGATCGGCATGCGCTGGACTGATTGAAAACGTCGAACCGAAAACGCTTAACTGTACGAGCCTAAGTGAGAAAGCTTTAGCTGTATCCGTCTGTCGTTAGACACCGAATCCACTCGCGGCGTTGCATCCGGCCTTCAAAGAAGAAATGCAATGAGCGCGCGCTACCCTACAACCAAGTTATCTCTATTTTCGCATCTTTCGCGCGATTCTGCTCACCCCAAATCGCCGCCGACTTCGGTGTGTAAACATATGTAAATACAGTGGAAGTGAGAATGGTTGTTATGTGGGAACAGCCGCCATTGGCTGATCCGCCGGGCGCAGCCCAGCAGATGCGGACAGGGGCATTCAATGCCTCGCGTCAGCAATGCCGGCAAGACCTACCTTCTGCCCCATGTTCGCGAATCGCCGCCACAATCTCCAGCGCCAGCGCCAGCGCGCGGCGCCCATCCTCCAGCGGCACCGCCGGCGTGGACCGCTCCCGCACCGCGCGCAGAAACGACTTCAGCTCCGCATGCAGCGGCTCTTCCGAGGCAACCGGAAGCTTTGGTCACGCCAATCTGAGGATTCACCGATGGCGTCGCCGCCGCAGTCATCCTGTCCCGACCGTAAACACCAGCACTTCCTGCCGTCCGTAATCGAGCGAAACATACTGCCGCGGCTGGAAAAATCGCAGCTTGCGCACCCGCTCCGTCGAAACCCGGCTGGCCGTAAAGTTCGCAACGCACCCGGATTCAAACTCCAGCCGCACGTTCGCAATGTCCACTTTCCCCGACAAAATCGGCAGCCCCACCGCTCGCACTTCCTTGACCGGAGACTTCGCAAACGCCAGCACGATGTCGAGATCGTGGATCATCAGATCGAGCACCACATCCACATCGAGCGATCGCGGAGTAAACACGCTCAGCCGGTGCACTTCAAAAAACATGGGCTGCGTCAGCAACGGAACCGTCGCCCGCACTGCCGGATTGAAGCGCTCCAGATGCCCGACCTGCGCGATCCGCTTGTGCGTCGCCGCGAGCGCAACCAGTTCCTCCGCCTCCGCCAGCGTTGCCGCCAGCGGCTTCTCGATCAGCACATCCACGCCGGCCTTCATCAACTCGCCGGCCACGCTCAGGTGATGCACCGTGGGACGCCGCCACCGAAGCGGCCTGCAGCTCGCTGTGCGTGGTCAGCATCTGGTGCACCGAGCCGAAGGCCTTGCACCCAAACTCGCGCGCCACCGCATCAGCGCGGCTCGTGTCCGGATCGACCACTCCCAGCAGCCGCACCGGCTCCCCTTGCTGCTCCAGTTCCTTGTAAACTCGGGCATGATTGCGTCCGAAAACGCCCACGCCCACGACGGCGACGGAAATCGGATTTTGCGTTGGCAGGAGAAATTCTCGATGGCCGGTTGCCGGAAACAAATTGTAAACGGTATCCCAGGAAAGAGCATCTGGATTAGCGGGAGTGCGCAGGCGGCCTGGGCCAGAAGTTACCCTGGCACGCAGCCGGCTCAAAGAGATTCTGGGTAAGGTACAGCGTTCCGAACTGCGCGAAGCCTACAAACCTGTACACAACCGTGGAAGAGCGGTCCCTTTTACCCCTGAGGGCCTCCTCAATCGGCCATCTTCGCCACGTGCACCTCAAACCCAGTCTTCGGCAGCAACGACGTCAGCGAGAACGCCCTAAATCCGTCGCCCGTGATTTCCGTGTGACGATAAATTCCCGGCTCGCTCTCGATCATCTCCCGCCGCCCTTCCATGTCGGCCAGGAAGGCCTGCGCCTGGCTCACACCAACCTCAACTTCCTTCGCGCGTGTAACCACCGCCTCCGAAGCATACGAGCGCACCAGCTTGGGCCAGTATTTTTCCAGCAAGTCTGTGCTGGCAAACATATCGGCCCAGATGATGCGCCCATTCACCGCCACCACGACTCCCACGGCATTGCGATCGCGCAACTGCCGGATCAAGCTCTGATAATTCTGCTCGATCGGCTTCGCGACCGACTCCACCTGTTTCTTGACCGCCTCATTTTCATTCACCTTGGCGTACGAAGAAGTTCTTGCAATCTCCGTAGCCACTTCGGGAGCCGCCGCCGTGACCTCGACCGTCACCATCTCCGACTGCTGCTTACGCACCTCCGCCCAGACCTGATTCTGGTCCTTCTCGGCCATGGCCTTGGCGCGGACCGACGGCTGCGCCATCATCGCCATCGGAGGTTGCCCATGCTTCATAGGACCGCCGACAGCCCCGCCGTACATCGCCTCCGACGCCCCAAAATTGCTGCTCGTCGCAACCCACCGCCCCGGCTCCACGCAGAACACACTCAGATCCACCGGATCGCTCTCCGCCGGAACAATCCGGTCTTTCCCGATGACACGATCCTGCTTGCCACCAGTAACGATCTCCCCAGCCAACAGTAACAATGGCCGCTTGGAATTGTTGACGAGCACCAGCCGGTTCACCTGTGCGCCCTCGCTCCGGATCGCCGGTGTGGGATGCCGCCGAATCAGCCCCTGCACATTGCCCGCTTCGGTGACCACGACTTCTCCCGACCGCAGCCCTTCATCCAGAGTCATAAACTCTGCAGTCGGATAGCTCTTCGCAGCGACCACCGGAAACACCGTCAGATTGCCGTGCCGAATGGGTTCAAGAACTTTGTAGCCCGCCGGCGGAGTCACCTGTCCCGCCCGCGCCTCGCGCTGGTCCACGACCACCAGCCCGGCCACCATTACCAGCACTGCCAACGCCCAGAAAGCCTTCGGACCTACGCTCAGATGCATAACCGTTCCTCCCGCGAGACCAGCGCGCAAGCAATCCAAGAATGCGGGTGCCCCATTTCTCGCGTCCTTTGCGAGAAGTGGGGGTTCTGTCCGCCCGCGCCGCCATCTCGACTCTGTCGAAAGAACGACACGACTCCGCCGGCCTTGCGGACAAAATTCGCACCTTGGCGACTAATCTGCGTGCGCTACCGTGAGAGAGAGCTACCGTGTGCGTGCGCTATTGTGGAAGAGCGGACCTTCGAGGGCCGCGTGAGGCGCGCGAAATCGATATGGCTTCAGGGAGAGCTTGAGAATCGGATTTCTGGGAGAACGGGGTGGAACAAACATCACCAAAATCCAGCCGCGAAGAGGCGGCATGTGATAGCCCGGCACGGAAGTGCCGGGAGCGCGAGGGAAAGTTCGGGAGTGGTTACCGGCGCCAGCGGCGGAGCGGCGATAGAAGGCAGCCCGCAGCGCAAGCTGTGGGAAAGTCGAGCAGGAAGACGCCAAGCCCCGGAGGGCCGAAAGAATCGTTACCACCGAATACAACGACGACACGTTACCTTCTCCTGCGATACGCTCACAAATCGTCTCGCGTCATCAAAAACACACATAGAAAGGACTGAAATCCCCCATGAGGACGATCGCGCTGCTGACCATCTCCAACATCTTCATGACCTTCGCCTGGTACGGACACCTGAAATACCGCGAAGTCCCGCTCTACAAAGTGATTTTCGTGAGCTGGCTGATTGCCTTCTTCGAATACTGCTTCCAGGTCCCAGCCAACCGCATCGGCTCCTACGAATTCACTGCGGCCCAACTCAAAACCATCCAGGAAGTCATCACCCTGACCGTTTTCGCCGCGTTCTCAGTGATCTATCTGAAGCAACCCCTGCGCTGGAATTACCTGGCCGGCTTCGCCCTGATCGTCGCCGCGGTAGCCATAATTTTCAAAAAATGGTGAGAGGAGATCCTTCGTTTTGTGGAAGGACATAGCGGCTCGGTTGAGGGCAGGGTCTTTTGTAAGGACACAGCGGCTCGGCGGAAGGCCCGTGGGTATTGTGGAAGAGCGCGGCTTCAGCCGTGCCTCAGCGGTAGATTTAGATAAGGGCTTTAGCCCCTGAGGGCCCGCTTTCTCGGCGCCAATCGTAGACCTTATCTTCCGGCCCGAACCATCGCCTTCTTCAAAATCGCAATCTGCCCCGCGTGGTAAAGCTCATGCTGCGCGATCCCATGCAGCATATGATAAAAATCGTACCGCTTCCCCGGAACCCGCTCCCCAAGCCGGGAATCAGACAACGCCGCAACAGTCTTCACCAGCCGTATCATGCGTGCGTTTCGTCGCCGCGACTGCCTTGCGCCACGCCAGCCTCCGTCGGCTTTGTCACCGGCGGAAAATTCGTCACTCCCGTCGGCTGCCACTTATCTCCGTCGAGCCTGCGCAACGCCGCATCGTCCCACACCGCAACATGCAGCACCAACTCCCAAATGCTGTGAACGTCCGGCAGCGGCTTGGCCGCAGCGGTCGCGGCATCCACATCCTTCAGCAACTCAAGCAGCGCCGGCCCGTGCCACGCGCTACCATAGAAAGCGCGGCGCAGTTGCTCCGCGATGCGCACTCCCTCGGATGCTTTCTTCCGTTCTTTCACTCCCATGACTCCTTTAACCCTCCGCGACCATCGCAATCCCCGCAGCATTCGCCGCGTCGATCACCTTCTGCCCATCCAGCAGCAAACATTTCCCCGCATCCAGTGCAAGACAACGTCGCCCCCGCCGCCTGCATCACGTCGATCGTCTTCACTCCGATCACCGGCACATCGAACCGCATATCCTGATTCGGCTTGGCGATCTTCACCACAGTCAAAGCGCGGCTCAGGGTCGACGCATCCCCATGCAGCGACCGCATGATCTGCCCCGCGCGCTCGATCGTCGCGTCCGTCCCCTCCATCGCCTCGACCGCCACGCACGCCGATTCCGCGATCACCACCGTCTGCCCAATATCATGCTGCGCGAGCTGCCGCGCCACGCGCGCGCCCGTACTCAATGTTCTTGCGCTCCTGCTCGCTCGGCTCGCGCCCAGTCAGCACGCCGGCCTTCACCAGCAACGGCTCCAGCAGCCACGTCGACTTCTCCAGCGTGATCCCCTCATCCGCCAGCACCTTCGCCATCGCGCCCAGCAGCGAGTCCGTATTGCGCGTGGTCAGCGAGAGCAACAGCTTCGCCAGCCGCCAGTCCGGCCGGATGCTGGAAAAAATCTGCTTGTGCCGCACCTGCCCCGCCATGATGGCGCGCCGCACGCCCTCCCGCTGAAACATCTCAATCAGCTTCGACAGCTCGCCCAGCGAAAGCCAGTGCACCGCTGCCGCCCCGTGCGATTCAATCTCCGGAAACGCCTCCTCCTTGATCGCCGCCACCACCACGTCATATCCCTGCGCCCGCGCCGCATCCAGCACAAGAAATGGAAACTTCCCGTTCCCGGCAATGAGCCCAAGTTTTTCGCTGCGAAGCCATGAAGTAGGCGCCCGACACCCTGGCGCGCAGTCAGTCTAGCACTTAGGATCAAGAAGAAGCTCTTCGTGCCGCACCGGGAATAGAGGTTTGTGGCGCTCGAGCACAACCGTTAGAAATCGCCGAAGAACGCCAAAGCAGCACATGAAAATAACCCGCCTCCGTGAACTCTCCCTAGCTACAATGTCTGATGTTTCTGATCCCGGGGTTCTAACTCCGCTTCTGTTTTCTCCCAGAGCTCGTCTAATTGCGAAGGAGCATCTCCAATGCACGTTGATCTTGCACTCATCCTCCGCCACCTGCCCGGCGCGCTTGTCCTGTTCGCCGCCTCGACCCTGGTTTCGCATGCGCAGGAGCGCGATCGCAGCAAAGTACCAGATGAGTACAAATGGGATCTGACCGCCATCTATCCGTCCGACCAGGCCTGGCGTGCGGCGAAAGAAAAGCTTGCATCCGAGTTGCCCAACCTGCGGAAGTTTCAAGGCACGCTGGCTTCTTCAGCTGCCCGGTTGGCGGACGCTCTGGAGACGCAAAGCTCCTTCGACAAAGAATTCACGCGCCTCTACGTATTATGCAGCCATGCGTTCCGACGAGGACACACGAGTCAGTACGTATCAGGGCATGCAGCAGGAAATGATTCAGCTCGGATCCGTTCTAGGCACCGAATCCGCCTTCATCGAACCCGAGATCCTCAAAATGGATAACGCGACCATCGAGCGATTTCTGGCCCAAGAGCCTCGTCTGCATGTTTTCCGCCATTAACTCGAGGACATCACGCGGCGCCGCGCCCACACGCTCAGCAACGCCGAAGAAAAGCTCCTGGCGGCATCCTCCGTGATGGCGAGCGGACCATCCAGCGTCTATCGGCATCTTTGCCGACGCCGATTTTCCGTACCCTTCCGTCACCCTCAGCGACGGCAAGACGGTCAAGCTCGACAAGGCAGCTTTTTCGCTCTACCGCGCTGCACCCTCCCGCGACGACCGCCAGAAAGTCATGGAAGCTTTTTTCACCGCGCTGGGAAAATATCGCGGGACCTTCGGCTCCATGATGAATTCCAATGTCCAGACTTCCGTCTTCTATGCCCATGCGCGTAATTACGAGACCTCTCTGCAGGCTACTCTGGACCAGCCCAACATTCCGGTTTCCGTGTATTCGAGGTTAGTGGACGGAGTCGATCGCAATCTGCCGACGTTTCAACGCTACCTGAAACTCCGCAAACGAATGATGGGCCTTTCCGAACTCCATTATTACGATCTCTATGCTCCGCTCGTGTCTTCGGTCGACACAAAATATTCGGTCGACGCGGCCGAACAAAACATACTGGCAGCTCTCGCCCCGCTTGGCCCCGAATATGCCGCGGGAGCGAAGCGCGCGTTCACCGAACGCTGGATCGACATGTATCCCATCCGAAGGTAAAACCTCCGGAGCCTATTCCAACGGCGGGGCATACGACGTTCATCCCTACATGCTGTTGAACTACAACGGAAAGTACGACGACATGAGCACGCTGGCCCACGAACTCGGGCACACCATGCACAGCTACTTCTCCAACAAAACCCAGCCCTATCCTTTGTCGTCGTATCCGATTTTTGTTGCCGAAGTCGCTTCGACTTTCAACGAGGCTCTTCTTATCGATTACATGCTCAAGCAGATCAAAGATGACGCCACCCGGCTTTCCTTGCTAGGAAACTATCTGGAGAGCATCAAGGGGACGGTTTTCCGACAAACTCAGTTTGCGGAATTTGAACTTCGCATGCATGAAATGGCTGAAAAAGGCCTAGCCCCTCACCGGCGACTCTCTGTCGAAACTCTACGGCGAGATCGTCAAGAAATACTACGGGCACGATCAAGGCGTGTGCATCGTAGACGATTACATCGCAAACGAGTGGGCGTACATTCCCCATTTCTACAATTCGTTTTATGTCTTCCAGTACGCCACCTCATTCACCGCTTCGTCTGCCTTGTCGGAAAAGGTGCTGTCGGGTGAACCCGGGGCCACCGAGCGCTACCTGAAATTCATTTCGGCGGGCAAGTCGAAATATCCAATCGAACTGCTGAAAGACGCCGGCGTTGACATGACAACTGACGAACCCCTGGAGCTCACCGTCAAGAAGATGAATCGCGTGATGGATGAGATGGAGAAACTGCTGGACAAAGACCAAAAAGGGACGGCGCTGGCCGGAAGTTAAGGCATGGAGTCACATGCCGCCGACGTCATCTTGAGTGCGGCTGAACATTCTCCGCGATCGTAGTCCCGCCGCCATCACTCTCCTCTAAATCCCGCCCCCCACTTCTTTCCCGCTGGCGGCCCGTACCCCTGCCACACATACTCCAGCGCTTCCGGAAGCGTCTGCTGTTTCACCGCCCGGTCCACGTGCCCGGCGTTGCGCGCAAACAGAAACTGATAGTGATATCCCTTCGCCGCGAGCACCTTTGCCATCAACTCGTTCGCGAGTACCCAGTCGTGCATGTTGTCGCGCATCACGTTCGGATTGAATAGATCCCGGTCTCCCACCTCCATCCAAATCCGTATCGGCTTCACCCGACTTCCCGGGATGAGATGCTCGTGAAACTCCCACGCCCCATGCGGCGTCTGCGGATTCGAAGGCCACTGCTGGTTCACAAACGTTCCCGAGTAGGTCAGCACGCGGTGATAAAGCTCAGGGTGATACCACGCCATGATCAATGCGCAAGAGCCCCCCGAGCTGCCGCCCATGGTTGCCCTGCCCTCCGGATCCTTCGTCAGCTTCACGTGCGCCTGCGCTTGCGCCAGCGGTAAAACTTCCCGCTCTACAAACTCGGCATACACTCCCGACATCGTGTCGTACTCGAGCCCGCGCTCGCTCCCCTGGGCATCCCCGCTCCCATTGCCGATCGAAATCGCAATCATCACTGGAACCTTATGTTGAGCGATCAAGACATCCAGAGTTGAAAACAACAAGCCGTCAGGTCCATCCGCTCCCACAATGAAGGGCGCCACGCTCCCCGCGACGTATTGCTTGGGAACATAAACGGCCACCTTCCGCGTGTACGGCGCGGGATGGCTCGTCGTCACAATGAGCTTCGCAGGGTCCGCAGGATCTGGCTTGCCGAGCGCTCCCGCATCCCGCGCAATCCCCGGATAAATCTTGCTGTCCGCCGAGTTCATCGTGAACTCATGCACCGTGCCCTTCGGAATATCGCCTTGGGCAGACGTCTCAGGAGGTGCCGCGTAGGTCGGCCCAATAATAAAATTTCCATCCACATGCGCAGGAGGATTTGCCCCATCAGGCAACTCCTTCGCCTCGACATAGCCAGGCGTGTGAGGATCCCGCGTCGGCGGCGCCGGCCTTTCAGTGTGCTGAAGCGGTGGCGCAGTCTGGCCGGAAACCGAATGGACGGCCGACGCCAGACCAAGCAGCAGACAAAAACGCAAACAACTCGGAGTCATGCAGGCCATTCTCGCTCATTTCCGCCTCATGAACCATCCGTCCACGATTCGATCAAGCATCGGCCTCATCACGAAAGCACCGGAGTAAGATCTGAAGGCAGGGAAGCGCTGGGCGCTTATCGTGATCGCTATGGATTCTGTTCAACTCAGCAAGTTCTTGAGCTTTGTCCTTCGGCACAGACCAGAGTCCATCGGCGTGTCGTTGGATTCGCAAGGGTGGGTATCGGTCGATGACTTGATTGCCAAGAGTCAGACAGCCGGAACCCACTTTACGCGCGAAGATCTGTTGCGCGTCGTTGAGACCAGCGACAAGAAGCGATTTTCGCTATCGGCAGATGCGCGCATGATTCGGGCTGCCCAAGGGCACTCCGTCGCCGTAGATCTGAGACTCGCTCCACAGGAACCACCCGCGATTCTTTGTCACGGGACCGCAACCCGATTTGTCGCTGCGATTTTGGCCGAAGGATTGAAGGCAGGCGTGCGTCAGCAAGTTCACCTGTCGGCGGACGAAGCCACCGCGGAACGTGTCGGGCAGCGACACGGCAAGCCTGCGATCCTCAAAGTTGACGCGCTTGGCATGCACCGTCAGGGTTTCAAGTTTTTCCGATCAGACAATGGTGTGTGGCTGATCGACCGGGTGCCGCCAGATTTCCTGATCCTGTCGCCCGCCCCCCACCCGCTCACTTAATAATCCCTCGTTCCGAAGCCTCAATAAACCGAATCAGCATCTCCACATCCTCGCCGTGATCGGGTTCGGACTTCAGCTTTTCGAGCGCCTGCGACGTATTCATCTTCGATGCCAGCAGAATCTTGTAAGCATGATGAATCTTCGCGATGCGCTCCTTCGAAAAACCGCGCCGCTCGAGCCCAACTTTATTCATCCCGTAGGCATGCGTGTCGCGCGCCGCCGACGTCATCGAGTACGGCAGAACATTCTGCGTGATCGTCGTCCCGCCGCCAATATACGAATGCGCCCCAATGCGCACAAACTGATGCACCGGACACAGCGCTCCCACCACCGCCCACTCTTCCACCGTCACATGCCCGCCCAGCGTCGCGCCATTCACCAGCATGACATGATCCTCGATCACGCAATCGTGCCCGATATGCGTGTACGCCATGATCAGCAGATGGCTTCCAACTTTGGTCAGCCCTCCGCCCTTCACGGTGCCGCGATTGATCGTCACCGACTCGCGAATCTCGTTGTGGTCGCCAATTTCGAGACGCGTCGGCTCGCCCTTGTAAGTGACATCCTGCGGCGCCATGCCGATGGCGCAAAAAGGAAAGAAGCCGTTGTCGGCGCCGATCTTCGTCGGCCCCTCGATCGCCACATGCGACACCAGGCGGCATCCCTCGCCCATTTCGACGTCCGCCCCAATCACGCAATACGGCCCGATCTTGCACGATGCCGGAACCTTCGCGCGCGGATCAATCAGGGCCGTAGGGTGAACGTTCATGGAGGAAGGATTCATGGACGAGGAATGTGGGGAGTGGGTTTCCTTCGTGAACTTAGTGTCCTTGGTGGTAAAGGTTTTGAACTCAGCGCCAAAACTCAAGATCCGGCATTACCGCCATCATCCGTACCCCGCCCCCGCGAACTATCGATCAACTGGCACGAAACCGCCGCCTCGGCCACGCGCTTCTCGCCTACGTAAGCGTAACCCTGCATCTTCGCGGCAGTCATTCCGGGCACCGTGCGCCAGCCTTTCACTTCAACTTCCAGCCGCAACTGATCGCCAGGACTGACCGGCCTGCGGAACTTCGCTCGCTCAATCCCGGTAAACACCATGACCTTATCGTTGCGGTCCTCGACCTCGGTCAGCAGCAATGCGCCGCCAGCTTGCGCGATCGCTTCGACAATCAACACGCCGGGCATGATGGGCAGCCCGGGAAAGTGCCCCACGAAAAACGGCTCGTTGATGGTCACGTTCTTGATCGCGACAATCCGCTCCTTGCGCTTCAGATCCAGCACGCGATCAATCAGCAAGAACGGATAGCGGTGCGGCAGAATCTTCAGAATGTCGTGGATGTCGAGCGCGGTCTTCGTCAAGCCAGGCGAAGATTCCGACACAGGGCTGCTCTCATTCATGTTCGTCTCAAATTGCTTTGTCCAAACTGGTTTCGTCTCAAAACGGCTTGAAGATTATACTGTACGACTTGGCCCGCAAGTGCGCCTCTGCACGGGCCGGAGACGCAACGCATCATGCCAGGCAAGAAGACGCACGTCCCAAGCCAAGCCGAGCCAAAGCATTCCACGCGGATCCCCTCTGGACCGAGCGCCTTCACTACTTCGAAGCGCGCCAGGAACAGATCGTCCAGACCATCCGCGAGTTCGTCGAAATCGAATCCCCCAGCGACAACAAACCCGCTGCCGACCGCATGGGCGCCTTCCTCGCCGGAAGTTTCGAAGCCGTTGGCGGACACGCTCGCGTGCATCACGCCGACGACTTCGCCGACAGCGTGCAAATCGATTTCCCCGGCGCGCGACAAACTGAAGCCCGTTCTGCTGCTCGGCCACTTCGACACCGTCTACCCACTTGGCACGCTCGCCACCATGCCTTGCCAGGTCACCGACGACCGCATGCACGGCCCCGGTGTGCTCGACATGAAGTCCGGCATCGCGCTCATGCTCTATGCGATTGCGGCGCTGCAAACCTGGCACGGGGCCCTGCCGCGCCCGGTCACGGTGTTTCTTGTCTCCGACGAAGAAGTCGGCAGCTACTCATCCCGCAAAATCACCGAGGGCCTCGCCAAGGAATCCTCCGCCGTCCTCGTGCTCGAACCCGCTGGACCGCGTGGTGCCGTCAAGACTGCGCGTAAAGGCGTCGGCGAGTACGTTCTCAACGTCAATGGCGTCGCCGCCCACGCCGGCCTCGACCCCGGCAAGGGACACAGCGCCATCCTCGAACTCTCGCGCCAAATCATCGCCGTCTCCAAGCTCAATGACCTGCAGCACGGCCTATCCGTAAACCCCGGCGTCATTCGAGGCGGAACCCGCACCAACGTGATCGCTGCCGAAGCGACCGCCGAGATCGACGTGCGCATCAAGCACGCCAAACAGGCCGCCGCCCTTGACCGCAAACTCCGCGCCCTCAAACCTTTCGACAAGCACTGCAAACTCAGCGTCGAAGGCGGCGTCAATCGCATGCCCATGGAGCGCACCCCCGGCGTCGCCGCGCTCTACGAAAAAGCGCAAGCAATCGCAAAGCAAGTCGACTGGAAACTCGAAGAAGCCTCCGTCGGCGGAGGCTCCGACGGAAACTTCACCGCCGGCATGGGCATTCCCACGCTCGACGGCCTGGGTGGCCACGGCCAGGGAGCGCACGCCGTTCACGAACACATCATCATCTCCGAGCTACCACGCCGCGCGCTCCTTCTAGCGGGAATGATCGAGAGCACCTGAACTCCACCCGAGCAGACAGAATGGCGGGAAGAAGTTGAAATTGCCTCCGCGTCCTCTGCCTCCTCTGTGGTTAAAGATTTTGTAGGGAGTATCTCAGAACATGCTCAAGTTCATGGTCGTCCTCTCCAAACGCCCCGACCTGACGCAGGAAGAATTCCGCCGGCACATGCAACAAATCCACGGCCCCCTGGCGAAGGCCTTGCCCGGCGTCCGCAGGTACATCCAGAACTTCGTCCGCCCCGATCGCAAGCGCGCACCTGCGTGGGACGCGGTCATAGAACTCTACTTCGACGATTGGCCGAGCATGGAAGCTGCATGGGCGAGCCCGCAAGGCGCGGCCTCCGACGCCGATCTTCCCGCATTTGCTGACTTAAGCAGAACGACCTGGTCCGCGGTCGACGAGGTTACGGTTTTGTCGTGAATACGAGAAAATAATCCATCTTGTCGCCCTTCACAAAATCGTACTGCTCGAGCAGTGCGATAGCCAGCCTCCTGCGCCTCGTGAATCACAACGTCTTTTCCAACTCCGTGGTCTTCTCCATTTCCGTTGCGATCAATAATCCCCACCTTTGCACCCGAACGCAGCGCACCGCGTAGGTTTTGCAGCAGCGCCACTGGCTGCGCCACTTCGTGATAGGTCTTCAACAGCAGCACGGCATCCACTGAACCCGCAGGCAACCCCGGGTCGTCAGCCTTTCCCAGAATCGTTTTCACATTCCGCAACTTCTCCTTCTGCGCCCGTTCGCCGACATAGCGGATCGCCGCCGGATTAATATCGACCGCATACACCATGCCGCCCGCGCCCACTCGCCGTGCCGCGCGAACCGTGAACCATCCCGATCCCGCCCCAATGTCGGCGACATTCTTGCCCGGCGCGATGCCAAGAATGTCCATCACGCGATTGATCTGCAGCCGGTCCTCACGCCCGGGCGAATCGAAGACGGACAGATCTCCCGTATAGGGGTCACTGGTTTTGCGCTGCTCGCTGGTCGAAGCGCCGCTTGCCCCGGACGGGGTTTGAGCCGCAGCGCTCTCCATGTACAAAAAGACGTACAAAAGAAGCACAAGGGGCAGAGTAATCGCAACCACGCAGCGTCTAAACATCCGAGCCGGCCTCCAGCAGGTGTTCTCTTCGAGAATAGACTCTTGACGCAGCCCCAGGTAAGCATTTCCGCCTGAGCCACATTCTTCAAGGCGGGCACTCCCCTCCGGCTCCGTTAAGGCCGGCTCTATCCATCGCCTTTGACTCCACAGACACCGAAGCCTAAACTTTTCTCAGGGATTTCGGCCACTTACGCAGGACTCGCAAATGCCGTTCCCCTGGAGAAATTATGGGTGAGTTCTCGGTATGGCACTGGCTTTTGGTGATTATCGTCGCCTTCCTGCTCTTCGGCACCAACAAGCTGGGAGACGTTGGCAAGGGCCTGGCCGAGGGCATTCGCAACTTCAAAGCCGGCATGAAGGATCCTGAACCGCCAAAGAACGAAGCCCCGAAGGACGAAGAGCAGAAGAAGTCTTAGCGAATGAACGCAGCGTGCAGTGGCTTGCTGCTCTAACGTAAAACGGTGCGCCGTGAAAGCACTCCTTCTTGCAGGATCAGCATTTTTCCTGGCCGAGCGCAAGATGACTCTGCAACCGGTCCTTACGCTCGCTGCGTGACAGATATCAAGAATGCTCCGCAGAATGCTTGTGACTCATGCCAGCAGTACCTGGCAGCGTCGCCCTCCGACGATCCAAAGCGTGTCGAATACGTCAAACGGTGGATCGCAAAATATGAAAAACTTCGCCCCTATGCAGTTCCTGCAGGGACTGACGACCGATCAGGAAGCTCCCTAGGTTTGTCTGTAAGCCGGATATGGATATAGACCGTCCCCAGACATCCCAGAAAGAGGCTCCCTACAAGGCTGAAATTCTGAGATCGTTCAGCAATTCAAGCGACGAAGCGCTGCTCAGGACGGCCGAAGCAGTTTATTCAAGCCCGAGTAAGATGGTTGGGAAGATGTATTCCGGTTCCCAGACGACTTGGCCAGCGAGCCGTCTCAAGAAATGGCGCCGATTGGGGGAATGCGCGGCGGTGACGACATACAATCGACGCACATCGTGACCGCGCGAGCTATTCGTTACTATTATGATCTTACCCTCGCCGTGAGGCAGAACCCACACGTGCCATCGGGATGCGACGCAGTCAACACCAACCTGAAATACCCCACCTCAATCAAACACTTCGAGCACTACTCGCACAATAGAGATTCCTTCGAGAATGTCTAGGTCGCGGATCTGACACTCGAGTGGGGTTTCGTCTGCGGCGGTCTGTGCGGTATGGGATTCACCAGAAATAAGGTGGTTGTGCCGGACGGCAATGGCGTCGTCGCCTTGTACTTGGATGTGCCGGCGAATTCTCAACCTGGGTAAGCTGAACGTCGACACGCTAACCCTTCGGCAAGCTGAGGAAACTGTCGAACCATCCGGCCGCCATTTCAAACTACCCCTTGCGCTCTCAGCATGTGATACACCAGCGCCACCGGCAGTCCCACCACATTGCTATAGTCGCCCTCAATCCGCGGAATCCAGCGCGAAGCCATCCCCTGGATCGCATACGCTCCCGCCTTATCCTCGGGTTCGCCGCTGGTGACGTACTCGCGAATCTCCTCCTCTGACAACGCGTTCATCGTCACCAGAGTCGTCTCCGACGCCGTGCACGCCAAGTCCTCTGCTCTTAACAGGTCGCGACTGTCGCCCGCCCTCACCAGACACACGCCAGTGATCACACGATGCACGCGCCCGGAAAGCAGTCTCAGCATGCGGACCGCATCTGCAGGATCAACCGGCTTGCCGAGAATGGCATCGTCCACCACCACAATCGTGTCCGCCCCCAACACAAAATCTTGCGGCCGAGTCCGCCACACCGCCAGCGCCTTCTCCCGTGCCAGCCGCTCCGCACACTCGCGCGCCGCCTCACCGGCCTGCGGAGTCTCATCAATATTGGCCGGCTCAACCGTAAATGGAATCCCCGCACTGCGCAGAAGCTCTTGGCGTCGCGGCGATGAGGAAGCGAGAACGATCATGGAAGTCTGATTCCGCTCGACTCAGTACCGGGCACCATCAATCCTCGCGTCGAACGGGTGCTGAGTACTGGGTACCGAGTACTGAATCCTATCGGCTACCCACCACGCCGCGCACTGACTCAATCAACTTTGCCGAATCGTACCCCACGCCATCTTTGAAAACGGTCTCCACATTCTCAATGTCTTCAATCTTCTTCGACGGATCGCCCTTGATCACCACCAGGTCGGCCTGCTTGCCCGCCGCGATCGTCCCGATGCGGTCCAGCTCTCCCAGAAACTGCGCGCCATTCGCAGTAGCGATGTGGATCGCTTCCAGCGGCGTGAATCCCGCCTCCACCAGCAACTCCACTTCGCGCTGATCGCCGAAGCCCGCGATCACTCCGCCCATGCCCGTCGGGTCAAGTCCCGCGAGCAGCAATCCGCCCGCCTTCGAGAAGGCGTACTCGAATTCCTCTTCCTTCTTGAACGCCGCCTGCGATACGGCGACACGTCGCTGCCGAAACGCTGGCGAATCCGACTGACGTCGCTCGCTCGCACGCGATTCGCCAGCACGGCGCTGCGCGCATCCGGCGACAGCGCGTCCAGCACTCGCCTCTGCATCGTCGGCCGCCCGGGAAAACTCCCCATCTCAAACACCGGCAACGTCGAAGTCACCGCAACGTGATGCTGCACCAAATACTGGATCGTGTCGTGCAGCGGCCCGGAATTCACGTCCAGCTTCGCCATCCCGACCGGATCCTCGCCATCCTCCGGACACTGGTCCAGCTTCTTCCCCGCCATAAATTCGGTATCCACGAACAGTCCGTGCTCCAGATCGTCGATCCCCAGGTCCGCCGCCTCGCGGAAATTCACGGCGCACAAATGTCCGGTCACTTTCGCTCCGCGCTTGTGCGCCGCCTGAATCGCCGCGCCCAGCTCCGCGCGCGTGATGAACATGTACGCCTTGAAATTATCGACGCCCTGGTCGAGCCAGAAATTCACCGTCCGCGTCGCATCCTCCGGTCCCGTGAGCTGGTGCATCTGAATTGCCCACGACCCCTTGCCCTCCAGATACGGCCCCGTCACGTGCATCTTCGGCCCGGGAGTCTGTCCCGCGTCGATGGACTTCTTCAGTTCCAGATCCGTATAAGGTTCGAGCGCCCCGGTGGTGCGAATCGTCGTCACACCGCCCGCCAGATACAGCCGCGGAAAACTGTATCCCATCTCGCCGAAAATCCCATTCCCCATCGGATAAAACATGTGGTCGTGCATCCCCACCAGCCCAGGGATCACGCTGTACCCATGCAGATCGAGCACCTGCGCGTCTTTCTGGCACGCTTCGTCGCGATGCGTCGCCCACCGACTCAATCTTCCCCTTGCTGAGAATGATGGTCTGATCCTCGCGCGCCGCCGCACCCGTGCCATCAATCACGCGCACGTGAGTTAGCGCCACCACCGGCGATTCACCTTCACGAAAGCCTGCACCGCAGGTGAAAGAGTCTGTGCCGCGGCAAACGAGCAGCATCCAACGAAGACAAGCGCCAATGCACCCCGCATGATTCCTCCAAATCTTTCTAAAGTTCGACTTCGTCGTTGGCTGCCCCGTGAACGACTCTCTTCGCCTTCTGCCAGCGGATTGCCTCTCCTCCGTAGACGCCAATCGTCGTGGAAGAGCGCCCCTTCAAGGGCCGCGAACAGGCGTCCATTTGATCACTCCAGCTTCCGCCCCCGCCCCAGGGCAACCGAGGATAAATCAGCCGAGGACAGGTGGCAAGGAGTTCACAGAAGCCGCGAAGAGACTGCGAGAGGACCAGCGAATCTACCGCCGGTGAGTTCACCACCCCCTGTTAGAATCGATATTTACCGCGCTCTCATGGATTCCCAGCACATCCGCAATTTCGCGATCATCGCGCATATCGACCACGGCAAATCCACGCTCGCCGACCGCCTGCTGGAGCTCACCGGATCCCTCACCGCGCGCGAAATGCAGGCCCAGGTGCTCGATTCCATGGACCTCGAGCGCGAGCGCGGCATCACCATCAAAGCCCACGCCGTCCGCATGGCGTACACCGCGCAAGACGGCCAGACCTACCAGCTCAACCTGATCGACACGCCCGGCCACGTGGATTTTTCCTACGAAGTCTCGCGCTCCCTCGCCTCATGCGAAGGCGCGCTGCTCGTCGTCGACGCCTCGCAAGGCGTCGAAGCCCAGACACTCGCCAATTCCTATCTCGCCATCAATCACGGCCTCGAAATCATTCCCGTCATCAACAAGATCGACCTGCAGAGCTGCCGACATCCCGCGCACCAAAGAAATGATCGAAGGCGCCGTCGGCCTCGACGCCACCGACGCCGTCCTCATCAGCGCGAAAACCGGCCAGGGCGTTCCCGACGTGCTGGAAGCGATCGTGAAGCGCGTCCCTCCGCCCAAGGGATCGCCCGACAACCGGCTCCAGGCGCTGGTTTTCGACTCCTGGTTCGATCCCTACCGCGGCGTCATCGTCCTGACCCGCGTGTTCCAAGGACATGCTCAAGAAGGGCGACCGCATCCGCCTCTGGTGGAACGGCACTACCTTCGACGCGGAAACTCTCGGCGTCCTCACGCCCAAGCCCGTGGAGATCGACCAACTCGTCGCCGGCGAAGTCGGATTCATCATCGCCAACATCAAGAACGTCGCCGACACCAAGATCGGCGACACCATCACCCACGACGCCAATCCCGCCCTCGAAGCCCTGCCCGGCTTCGAAGAAATCAAGCCCATGGTTTTCGCCGGGCTCTACACCGTCGACGCCCACGCGCACACCCAACTCCGCGAAGCTCTCGAAAAACTTCGCCTGAACGATTCTTCCTTCTTCTTTGAACCGGAAAGTTCGGTCGCGCTCGGCTTCGGATTCCGCTGCGGATTCCTCGGCCTGCTCCACATGGAAATCATTCAGGAGCGCCTGGAGCGCGAATTCGGTCTCGACCTCATCACCACCGCTCCCGGCGTCCGCTACAAGATCTATAAAACCGACGGCACCATGGTCGAAATCGACAACCCTTCGCGCTGGCTCGATCCCAGCGAAATCGAAAAGATCGAAGAGCCCGTCATCCTCGCCACCATTCTCACCAACGAAGAATACGTCGGCGGAATCCTCGCGCTGGTCGAAGAAAAGCGCGGCAAGCAGAAAACCTTCGAATACGTCAGCTCCTCGCGCGTCATGCTGCACTACGAATTGCCGCTGAACGAAATCGTTCTCGACTTCTACGACCGCCTCAAATCCGTCTCCCGCGGCTACGCGTCCCTCGACTACCACCTCGCCGACTACTGGGAATCGCCCATGGTCAAGCTCGACATCCTCGTCGCCGGAGAGCCCGTCGACGCCCTCTCCATCATCGTGCACCGCGACTTCGCCTACGAGCGCGGCAAAGCGCTGGTTTCGAAAATGCGCGAACTCATTCCCCGCCAGATGTTCGAAGTCCCCATCCAGGCCTCGATCGGCGCCAAAATCATTGCCCGCGAAACCGTTCATGCCATGCGCAAAAACGTCATCGCCAAATGCTACGGCGGCGACATTTCCCGCAAGCGCAAACTCCTCGAGAAACAGAAAGAAGGCAAAAAGCGCATGAAGCGCATCGGCCGTGTCGACATCCCCCAGGAAGCTTTCCTGGCCGTCCTGAAAGTCGGCGAGAGCAGCAACTAGGGAAAGATCTTGCAAGATTTCCTAAACCACTATCCCTTTGTTGTCGTTCCGTTCGTCGTTCTTTTGTTTTGCGCGATTTCAATCCTGATAGCGTTGGTCAGTGGCTGGACGACACTAGCGAAACGGTTTCGCTTTACCTCGATCTTCGCGGGTCCAACCTGGCGTTCCCAGAGTTCCCGCATGCGCTGATCGTGCCGTTACAAAAATATCCTTATAATAGTAGGGGCCGATCCGACCGGACTGCACCTTATCCGTGTTTTTCCCCTTTTGAGCCGCCTTTGTTCGTCCCTTGGTCCGAGATCTCCGTCGCGAGGCCTGGGAATTGCTGCTCGGCCGCGAGGAGCAGATCCCATTCGTAATCAGCGACCTGTTGGCGGACCGCATTCAGGCAGCCGCAGGCGCGAGCTGGCCCATTGAGCAAATCTCCTAGACGCCGGAAGATGCCCTTCCTCGTCGTCCTGAAAGTCGGCGGGAGCAGCAGCTAAGCAACGCCGCCCTGCCTTTGCTTTGAAAGGCTAAATTGCGCTTGTCGTGAAAGGGCCGTCTTGCCTCTGCTTGAAAGGGCGCGCGGCTACAAGCCGCGCCGTCACGCTCAATCAAAATGACCGGGCTTTAGCCCCTGAGGAACGCCTGCAGAGGAGTATCATTCCGTTTCGCGCCGTACGCCGGCGAAAATCAATTCATTCAAGGAATCCGTGCGAAAACTCCTACTTGCCTTCCTGCTGCTTTCTGGATCGATGACCGTAGCGCAAGCCGACGCGCCGACATTCACCGCCGAGTTGTTCCGTTACGAAGTGCATCCCAACATCGTCTATCACACCGCGAATAACTACCAGGCCAAGCTCGACGTGTACACACCCGCCGGCAAATCGCAGCCCACGCCCGTCGTCATCGTGATCCATGGCGGAGGTTGGATCGCGGGCACGAAGGAAGAGCGCGTCCTCGAAATCATGCCCTATCTCCAGATGGGGTTCGCCGCCGTGAATGTCGAATACCGTATGGCGCAGGTGTCGCTGGCTCCGGCGGCGGTGGAAGATTGCCGCTGCGCGCTGCATTGGGTAATTGCCCACGCGAAGAAGTACAACTTCGATCCCACGCGCGTAGTCCTTCAGGGCGGATCGGCCGGAGGTCACCTGGCGCTCACAACCGGCATGCTCACGCCCGCGGCAGGATTCGACCACGAGTGCTACACCGGTGAGGACAACGTCTGGAGCCAGAATCCCGGGACAGACAAGGATCCTCGCGTCGCGGCGATAGTGAACTGGTTCGGCATCGCCGACGTTCTCGACGAGTTGCATGGGTCGAACGCCAAGGGATATGCAGTCGCATGGCTGGGCGATCAGCCCAACGCGGACGAGCTTGCGATGCGCCTGTCACCCATCCACTACGTCGACAAGAACACGCCGCCTATCATCACCATTCACGGCGATAAGGACGCGCTCGTTCCCTACGAGCAGTCCGTGCGCTTGCACAAGGCTCTCGACGCCGCCGGGGTGCCCAATCAGCTCCACACAGTTCCTGGCGCCAATCACGGCGGATTCTCCTACGAACAGAATCAGGCGGCTTGGGCCGTGATCCGAGAGTTCTTGAAGAAGAATGTGAAAGGCCTGTCAGACGCAAACTAGAGCTCCGAGGGCGTTTTCTGCGCGGTTCCTTGAACTGTCAGAAGTACCAGCCTCTAATCCTGAAGGGAGCTTGCCGGAGCCGCACGGCCGCTGACACTTCACAATTGTTTGTCTTAACGACTACAAAAATCCATAACTCCCGAAGCACGGTTTTCCAAATTTGGAAAGCGAAACACCATAACGCTGTGCACAGCCACTTACAGCAAATGCACTTGCCAAGATCTGTTATGGAGCCGCACGTGCGGAGGACTGTCTTGAAGCCATCAGGCCAAGTGTCTCCCGGGAAAACGTGACTACCGTGTTTTCTGTTAGGCGGCCTGAGCTGTCAGGAGCGCATAATCATGAAGCGAGGCGTGCGGTATTTCAAATCCCTGAGATTTTCAATTTTGTCGTTCAGCTTGCTGACGTTGTGCGTCGGCATCACCTTCGGCCAGGCGATCAGCGGGAACCTGGTGGGCACAGTATCCGATCAAACCGGCGCAGTGGTGGCCAATGCAGAGGTCACAGCGACCAACGTTGGCACGAGCGTTTCGGTGGTGGCCCATAGCAACGCAACCGGTGAGTACCGGTTTGACAACCTTCCGGTTGGAACCTACAAAATCACCGTGAAGGCCCAGGGCTTTACCACCTTCGTTGAGCAAGCCGATGTGGAACTGAACAAAACGGGCACCCGAAATGCCCGCTTGACGCCGGGCGCGGCCAGCGTGACTGTAGAAGTTACGGGTGCGGCGCCGATGATCGACACCAGCACCGCCCAACTGCAATCGACATTCGATCCTCAATACTCCCAGGATCTCGGCCTCACCTCAGCAGGCGGCGCAGGAGCCGGTGTTTTGAATCTTTCGTTGCTTACTCCAGGTGTTACCAACGGCAGTTCGATGGGGGATGGAGTTGGTCCCTCGGTGGGAGGTCAGCGGCCAAGGGACAATAATTTTACAGTGGAGGGCGTGGACAACAACAACAAGTCCGTTACCGGCGCTTTGATTACAGTTCCCCCGGAAGCGGTGGAGAACTTCACTCTACTTTCCAATCAGTTCAATGCGGAGTTTGGTCACTCTTCCGGCGGCCAATTCAACACCACAGTCAAGAGCGGCACGAACAGCTTTCATGGTTCCGCTTACGAGTATTTCCGAAATCGTAATCTGAACGCGGTGGACGAAACGTGGGTGCAGCAGGGGCTGACGTCAAATCCTCGTTTTGACTCCAATCGATTCGGCGGCACCTTTGGCGGGCCAATCATCAAGAACAAACTTTTCTTCTTCACGAATTTTGAGCGCAACCCAGTCGGATTCATCTCCGTGGGCGGCGGCGCAGTGCTGGCTCCAACCGCGGCCGGACTCGCGGCCATTGGTGCCGATCCAAGTCTGAGTGCCACGAACTTCGGGATCTTCCAAAAATATGTTCCGCTGGCGGCGACCCCGGATGCGAACAACCCTTGCATCGCTTATAACGGGACGTCGAATGGAATATCGTTAGGGGCCAATGCCTTCCAAGCCGCCGCGAATGGAGTCTGCGCCGCCGGCAATGTGGAGGTCGGTCAGGTTCCGATCATTCCTGCGGCATGGCAGAGCTGGACAAATTTTGTCCAGAGCGTGGATTACAACATGTCGGACAAAGACCAGATTCGCGGACGCTTTATCTACAACAAGGAGAACTTGCTGGACAATTCCGCGCAACTGGGAACTTTCTTCGCACCCTATTCCATCACGTACGAATTGATCAATGCGAGCGAATACCACACCTTCACGCCCAACGTAACGAATGAGTTCCGCGTGGGGTTCAACCGCTTTGATGAGAACATCCCGGCAGGCAACTTCAGCTACCCAGGATTGGATGCGTTTCCGAACATCACTCTCCATGATCTCGGCAATGGCTTGAACGTCGGGCCGGATCCAAATGCGCCTCAGTTCACGATTCAGAACTTTTACCAGTTTGTGGACAATGTCAGCATCGTAAAAGGCAAACACACCTTGAAGGTGGGCGGAGAATACCGCTGGTATATTTCACCGCAAGGCTTCACCCAACGTTCCCGCGGCGACTATCAGTACAACGGGACGCAGGTTTATCTGGAAGACTTTGCACCCGACAATTTTGGTCAACGCAGTACTGGGTCGAGCACTTACTACGGCAATCAGAAGGCAGTTTACTTCTATGTAAACGACAACTGGCGGGTGACTCAACACCTCACCCTCAATGCCGGAATTCGCTACGAGTACACCACCACGCCCATTGGAGAGAACCGGCAGACGCTGAATGCGATTTCGAATACACCGAGCCTCCTGGTTCCGCAAGCGGGAAACCAACCGCTGGTGTTCAATGCGCCGGAAGCTCCCAAGAAGAACTGGGCTCCTCGCATCGGTCTCGCCTACTCGCCAGGAAGCAGTGGCACCACCTCAATTCGCGCCGGTTTTGGCATAGCCTATGACACTCTTTATGACAACATCGGCAGCCTGGCTGTCCCCCCGCAAATCGGCGCGACTGAGAATGTGACACCGCTGACTCCTGGCTTTCTCGCCGTGGAGGATTACCGTCGGGACACGGCAGCGGAATCACGATTCTGGATAAGGCAACCGCGCTTTCCAACACCGCCAACTGGATTCCGTCCAATGTACAAGATCCTTATTCCATTAACTGGAACTTCGGCGTGCAGCATTCATTCGGCAAGAACTACACGGCTGAAGTCAACTACGTAGGAACTCGCGGGATCCATCTGAACTTGCAGGACATTCTTGGTCTGCAGGCCTCAGTCACACCCACGAATTTCTTACCAACCTATTTGCAGGCACCGAACCAGGCCACGCTGGATGCACTCCCGCTCGCGCTAAATACGGATCCAGCTACTGGCTTCCAAATGGTAGGTACGCGAGGCAGCTTCGACTCGACATATTCCAATGCGGGGTTCGGCTGCTTCGGGAACTTGCAGTCCAATGGGGCGTTCGGTCCCCCGTGCGAGCCATTCATCACCGCGTTTGTGCCGCGTGGTTGGTCCAACTATAACGGACTGCAGGCCGGACTTACTCGCAGGTTCACCCATGGTCTGACCTTCCAGAGCGCCTACACCTGGAGCCATACCATCGATAACAGCACTGCGGACTTTCATACGAGCGATATCACCCCACGTCGTCCGCAGGATTTTTTCGATTTTAATTCCGAAAAGTCGAACTCTGCTCTCGACCGTGCTCAGAGGTTCACGTTGGCCATGGTCTACGACTTGCCTTATTTCAAGGCCGGCAATTGGATGATGAAAAATGTCGTCGGCAACTGGACGTTTACTCCGGTTTACACCTATGAAACCGGCCAGTGGGTGACGGTGCAGGCGCAACGGGACGCAAACCTGAATGTCGACTCCGCCGGTGATCGGGTCATCCTAAATCCTGCTGGGGTACGAGGAACGGGCACCGACGTTTCACCATTGACAGCTCTTTCCGGACCGAATGCCGGCTCGGTTGTGGCCTATGTGGCCAACAATCCCACAGCACAATACATCCGACCCGGCTTGGGTGCGCTGGCTAACACAGGGCGCAACACCCTGCAGACGCCGGGGACGAACAACATCGACCTCGGAATCTACAAGGACCTGGGCATCACCGAAACCATGAAGTTCCGGTTCGGCGCGCAGTTCGGGAACATCATCAACCATCCCCAGTTCATTCCCGGAAGCAATCCGGGCTTTGGCCTGGGGGTGAACGACGTGAATGGCTTTTCCTCGGTGGGAACCGGTTATACAGCCTTCGTCACGCCTGGAGCTGCAAACTTCAATAATCCGAAGGCCGTGTTCGCAAGCAACGCACGCACGATCGCATTGGTTGCGAAGTTCTCGTTCTAGAGGCGCGAAGTCGAACTCCACAGGATCGGGGCCGATGTCTGGCCCCCTTTTCCTTTTCTGCTCGAGCTCCCAATCAGCCCGGGCAACTGCCGCGCCCGAACCTCCATCTGATCAATTCTGAACGCTCAACCTGGTAAAGGCTCGATTCTGGAACTTCGAGTCTGACGCTGGGGTCTATCCCATCGACCATCCGCTCGGTCTTGGCCAGACCAACCCGCGACGGAGGAATCCATGCACCGATGGGCCCGTTTCGCACTCGTTCTCTTCACAATCGCCATCCTGACCGCGCCCGCACTTGCGCAGCTCGTCGCCCTGCAGCCCGCACCTGATACACAACCAGCCCCGACGAACCTCCTACCTTCGGCATCTATCGACTCTCCAAAGCCGAAAAAGAAAAAGAGCTGCTTGCCCGGCATCAAGCGGCTCTCACGCTGCTCGACCTCGTTCTCGCCGGCGCCAAGAACTTGAGTCTGCCTCAAAACCGTATTTCCGTCGCCTCTGAAGCCTTCCCTATCCTGTGGAGCCGCAACGAGCCGCAGGCCCGAACCCTGGTCAGCCAAATGATCGGCGACTTCGCGCAAGCGGCCGCTCACGAGCAGGAAAGTCCGGCTCCGAACACCCGGCAACAGCTTCGCCAGCAGTGGCAGATTGTGCTGCGAACCATTGCCCCGGCCGATGCGGAACTCGCAATCAGCTTCATGCACGCGACCCGCACGTTCGTACAAATCGGAAATCCTGAACAGGAGGAGGCCGAGGAGCGCAGCCTGCGTCTGGAACTCGCCGCGCAAGAAGCTGAACACAATCCACGCAACGCCCTGCGCCTCGCCGAGAAAGACCTGCAGACTCCCGGCGACCTGCCTCAGGAACTCATCAATCTGTTGACCCAGATTTCTGCGAAAGATCCCGAAACCGGAACGCAATTGCTGCACGAAATCGTGGCCCGCGTTCGCGGCACAAGTCTCCCCGAAGACGGCAACTTTACCTTCGCACTCAATCTGCTCAATTCACAGGCCAACTCGCTCACCAATGGCGCAGCCCCCGACGGATCTCTGAAGACGCTGGCCGACACCTTGGCTTCGGCTGTCCTAAACCCCGAGTTCTCCACAAACTCTCTGCCGATGCTGCAAGGTTCGCTCTCAACTTTCGAACTCTTTGCGCCCAGCCGGGCGCAGGCTTTGCGCCCGAAGGTCGAGGAATACATTCGTACTCTCAACCCGGAACAAGAGCAGTGGAACCGGTTCAATGAAGCGCAGGCCAGCGGAGACCCTAATCAGCTTCTCGCGGTCGCGGAACAGGCATCAGACGATCTTCGCACGAACATGCTTCAGCAAGTCGCATGGCAGGTTGCCAACAACGGTGACGTGCAGCGCGCCCGCCAGATCGCCGAGAAATTGCCCGATCCCTTTCAGCGCGAGCAAGTGATGCAACAGGCGATTCGACAATCGGCATCCAACGCCGCCAATCAGGGAGAGTTTGCTACCGCCCGTCAACTCGCCCAAGAAATCACTCCCGAGGAAGATCGCGCCACATTTCTGGCGCAGTTCGCATCGAGTGCCGCACTTGCGAAGCAGCCGGCACTCGCCCAGGAAATGCTCGAGGAGGCCGGTGGCCTCCTCGTGAATCGCGCTGCCGGTTCGCAGTCCTTTGCGGCGCAGTTGCGGGTCGCGCAAGCCTTCGCCCATGTGAAGCCCGCACGAGCTGTTTCCTTGCTCGATCGTTCCGCCGGCCAGTTGGACCAGGTGCTCACCGCCGCCATCGCAGTCGACGCGTTCTTGCCCTACCAGCACTCGTTTGAATCTGGAGAGTTGATCCTGAACTACGGTTTCCTGTGCAATTCGCTCATCCGCCCCTATGCCGAGGCGACCGCAGAGCTGGCCAACTACGATCTTCCTACCGCGCGAATCCTCGCCGACCGTCTTTCGCTTCCCGAAGCCCGCCTCCTGGCCGAGCTGTTCGTCGCCCGCACCGCGCTCGGCGACGCTCCTCCAGCCCAGGCAGGAGTTGGAAGTGGTGGGATATTTTTGTCGTCGAGGCTACTAGGCCCCTAGAAGAAAAACCGATTTGTCTGGCCGCAGTTTTCGCTGCCGGCAATCGCCCAGCACTCGCCGCAAAACCCCGCTAAAATCGCGCCGAAAACGAAAGTACATTGACCCCAAAATGTGCAAATCTCAAAACCGGAACGAAACTCGCTCTCGTCGCAAGCCGCCGGTCATGTTAATGTCCGGTGAATTGCATAACTGGTTACTACTCATGGATTTAAAGGGCGGATGCAGTGTCTCCCAAAACCGACCGCTCGGTCTTTGCCGCCAGACATCTCGAAAACGATTTTCAATTCCACAATCTTTTCCACAGGTTCACGCGTGTCCGCCGGGGGCTCACGCAAACCCAAGTCCCTACAGGGACTTACCGAGACTCTTCTACAGTGTTCGCTGTAGGCGAACCGTCTACTCGTCGGGATTGGTCCCGCCCTCGGCCAGCGACTCAAATCTGGTGCTATTTTTCAGGAACGCCATCTTCACTCTTCCGATCGGGCCGTTGCGTTGTTTGGCAATAATGATCTCGGCCTTACCCTGCAACTCCGGATCGTCCGGCTTGTAGATTTCTTCGCGGAAAATAAACATCACCAAGTCGGCATCCTGCTCAATCGATCCCGACTCGCGCAAATCCGCGAGTTGCGGACGATGATCTCCGCCGCGGCTCTCCGGAGCGCGGCTCAACTGCGAGAGCGCAATCACCGGCACGCTCAACTCTTTGGCCAGCGCCTTCAGCCCGCGCGAAATCGCCGAAACTTCCTGCGTACGATTCTCAAACCGCTTGCCCCCGCCCGACATCAACTGCAAATAATCGACGATGATCAAATCCAGCCGCCCGCCCTGCGCCTGCTTCAGCCGCCGCGCCTTGGCCCGCATCTCGCTCAAAGAAATGCCCGGCGTGTCGTCGATAAAAATCGGAGCGTGCGCCAGCTGCTCCATCGCGCGCACAACTTTTCGCGTGTCGTCCTGCCACAGCGAACCGGTACGCATCTTGTGCGCATCCACTCGCGCCTGCGAACACAGCAAGCGCATCAGCAGCGCCTCGCGCGACATTTCCAGCGAGAACACGCCCACCACCTGCTGATCTTCAATCGCCGCATTCTCCGCAATGTTCATCACGAACGCCGTCTTGCCCATCGAAGGCCGCGCCGCAATGATCACCAGATCCGAGCGCTGCAATCCCGAAGTCATCTCGTCCAGGTCGACGTAGTGCGTCGCCAGTCCCGTGATCCGCTGGCCGCGCTGCAGCAGCGCATCCACCGACCCAAACGATTCGCGGACGATTTCCTGCACGCCCATGAACCCGCGCCCAATGCGCTTTTCCGACAGCTGAAAAATCGCCGCCTCGGCATCGCTGAGAACATCTTCCGCCAGCATCCGACTGATCCGACGCCCGCGCAATCGCCGTCGTCGCCGCCGAAATCAGCCCGCGCAGCAGCGCCTTGTCGCGCACAATCTTGACGTAGTGCTCAATGCTCGGCCGGTCCGGGCACGCCATCCACCAGGCTCGACACATAAGCCACGTCGCCAATCGGCTGCAGATCCTTGTGCCGGTCGAGTTCCTCGATCAGCGTGATCATGTCGATCGGCCGCGACGACTCCGCCAGATCGACCATCCGCGAATAAATCCGCCGGTGCGAGTCGAGCGAAAAATCCTCGATCCGCAAATGCTCCGCCGCCTGGTTGTAAGCAAAGTTGTCGAGCAGGATCGCGCCCAGAATCGAGCGCTCCGCCTCTACATTCGCCGGAAGCGTGCTGATGCTGTAATCAGTGGTCGCCAAATGATTTCTCTCTCAGTAAATTTTGCGGAAGCGCGAACTGAACACTATCCGCAATCCCCTTGTGAATGCGACGCACACCCGCTGGAAAACGCCGTCAAAACCAAAAAAAGTTGGCGAACTCAAACAACACATGTGGGGACGGCCGCCTCGTCCGTCCAGCAAAGGCGAAGCCGAGCGGCACCCGAAGATCAAAGCCGAGCGACAGTCGCCCCTTCCGAGTGTAGGAGAACAAAAGACGAAGATCAAGAGGAGAGATGGATCCAAAGAGATGAATCTGAAAAATGGAAATGCGGCCGGGCCAGCCACCCGACCGCATCGTTCGTGGTTTCCTGCTCTGCCTGTCACCGCGTGGCGGCGGAATGACCGCTTCAGCCCGACAGCGCTCCTGCTCTCACGAGCAAGCGAGTGCCGCGTTTGCCAAAGCGAGTTGCCCGATTCGTCAATTCTCGCGATCACGAACTGGCAACCGCCTGCGGTGGCCAGCGGCCCTGTCCTGCTTCTGCCGCTCCGAAGAGCAACAGAACAAGTGGGGGAGGAGGCCGCAACGCCCGGGCAACCAGTCGCGCTTGCGCGCGTTTTCTGGAATGTCCCCCGGCGATTCACCCTCGAGAATCACCAGCTGCCGCTGGCTCTGCCGCAATCATTCGGCAAGCTCAGGAACTCTCACGTTTCGCTGAACCCACTCTCAGCCACTTTGTTGCGCCCCGCAACACAAAAAACTTCCGCCCTTGTGCAGAAGCTGTGGACGATGAGACTTCCCTGTGGAAGACCGAGGAAAACTAAGAATTAATATTTTCGAGACAGATTCTCTTCGCCCGCCCTTTCAATAACTTAGACAGCGTAAATGATTCACGCATGCAAGGACCGGCCCCAAGGGACGCCTATGTTAGAAAGCCCTATGTCGGGACGCCCATTTTGAAACGGCCATGGGGGGACGGCCGCCTTCGGCCGTCCCGCGATGGCGAAGCCGAGCGACCCGCAGTAAACTCTCGCCACTACACATTCGACCACAAAGTGGATTCCTCATTTGGAAGGCGTCATCCCGAACAGCCCTTGCATCACGGCAAAAGGTTCGCGCCATCCCGACACACTTGTCACCCTGAGGCGCCGTCGTTTGGCGCCGACGGATATATGCACTCCGCCGGCAGCGCCGATACTCGCGACAACTCCATAGATCCTTCGGTCCGCAAAAAGCGGACCTCAGGATGACAAGAAAAAGGCACGGCCGAAGGCGGCCGTGTACATGAGACTTGCCGGGCGACCGCACCCTTCACGGTTCTCGAAGGATGAAAACCACGTACCGAAAAAGCCAAAGCCCCCGACAGTCACTCGGGGCTTGAAATGGGTACTAACCGCCGCCTGCACCTTTAGTTCTAGTCCGACCCGGGAGCTTGTCAAGACGACGTCGGTAATATCGAGTGACCGTGCGGGCTGCGAGGGACTCGAACCCAATGTCTGACTAGGCCACTCGACCGCTTCGCAGGCGGCGGCCAGTACCCACTGGCAACACCCTCCACAACCGCCGTCTGCGCCGATGCGATTGTAGGGAGAAGCCCAGCGTACTTTGAGAACGAAGGCCGAATTATTTTGGCTCCTGTCCCGATTTGAAATCGGCGGCGATGAAGTTCAGTCCCTGACCCCGTCCATAAACGCCCGCAGCTTCCGCGAGCGCGAGGGATGCCGCAACTTCCGCAGCGCCTTGGCTTCGATCTGGCGGATGCGTTCGCGCGTAACCGCGAACGACTGCCCTACCTCTTCGAGCGTGTGCTCTGAACCGTCCTCGAGTCCGAAGCGCATCTTGATAACCTTCTCTTCGCGCGGCGTCAGCGTACGCAGGACCTGTCCTGTCTGGTCCTTCAGGTTCACGTTGATCACCGCCTCGGCCGGAGACACCACGCCGCGGTCTTCGATGAAGTCGCCCAGATGCGAATCTTCCTCTTCACCGATCGGCGTTTCGAGGGAGATCGGCTCCTGCGCGATCTTCAGCACCTTGCGCACTTTCGCCACCGGAATATCCATGCGCTTGGCGATTTCTTCCGACGTCGGCTCGCGTCCCAGTTCCTGCACCAACTGCCGAGAGGTGCGGATCAGCTTGTTGATGGTTTCGATCATGTGCACCGGGATACGGATCGTACGCGCCTGGTCGGCAATCGCGCGGGTAATGGCCTGCCGAATCCACCACGTGGCATACGTCGAAAACTTGTAGCCCCGGCGGTATTCGAATTTGTCGACGGCCTTCATCAGTCCGATGTTGCCTTCCTGAATCAGGTCGAGGAACTGCAGTCCGCGGTTCGTGTACTTCTTGGCAATCGAAACCACAAGACGCAAGTTGGCCTCGATCAGCTCGCGCTTGGCCTGCTCCGCGTCCATGTCGCCCTGGATGATCTCGCGCTGCGTGCGCTTGAGCTCCTGAAACGACACGCCGGTTTCGAGTTCCAGCTTTTCGACTTCGCCGCGAATCGCGCGCGCCTGCCGCCGATATTCTTTCTTCTGCTCTTCGCTGCGAGTGGCGTCGGCCTTGCGCTCCAGGTTCTGCGTCTGGCGGTCGAGCGAACGCATGCCGTCGACGGTCTTGTTCAGCCGTTCAATCAGCCGCTTGCGCTCGGCGTTGGTGAATCCCAGCTTGCGCACCGCCTGCGAGGTGGCAACGATGCCGCGCGCCAGCTTGCGACGCGCCCGGCGATGATCCTTCGGTTTCTTCGTCTTCGATACTTCGAGATACTTCTCTTCGAGCAGCGCGGCCTTTTTGTACAGCTTGGCCATGTCGTCGATCTTGCCGGTGAACTCGTTCAGACGGTTCTGCAGGATTTCGTCGGTGATCTCTTCTTCATCGAAGGTGACCACTTCCTTGATCGAGCGCACGCCCTTCTTGAGGTCCTCGCCCATCGCCAGCAATTCGCGGATCACAATCGGCGACCGCGACAGGGCCTTGAGCACGCGAATTTGCCCGCGCTCAATTCGTTTAGCGATTTCTACTTCGCCTTCGCGCGTCAGCAGTGGCACAGTTCCCATCTCGCGCAGATACATGCGGACGGGATCGTTGGTTTTTTCCAGGGCTCCGGGAGTCAGGTCGAGTTCTACGTCCTCGCCTTCCTCGTATTCTTCGAATTTTTTGTCGAGCGTGGCCGAAGGCAGCTTGGGCCCTTCCAGCACGTCGATTCCTTGCGTACCGATCGTAGTCAGCAGATCATCCAGGTCTTCGGGACTATGCACGTCGTGCGGGATCAGGTCGTTGACCTGGTCATAGGTGAGATATCCCTTCTCTTTGCCTGTGTCGATCAGCTTTTTGATGTCGTCGAACTTGTCGTCAAGAGCCAAAAGGTGTGTCCTCGAACTGCTTTATTTCCGCTCCACAGGAGCTTGTGATAATGTTCCTTATAAGGGTGGGAATGTGGGTATTGCGGGGTTCCGCCTACCGCACAAACCTATCAGATTTTAGCAAACAAGTGCTGTGCCGTCTATCGGTTGCCCGCTTTATCGCCTCCACTGCCCGCCGCTATCTTCAATTCCCTTAAATAGTTAGATGGCTGCGGAGGCCTTTTTGTTTCAAGCGCTTTTCTTGTTTCCCGCGTTTTTCAGGCCTTCCTCGGCCAGACTCGGATCGCGCAGGGCGCGGCTGATTCGCTCCAGTTCCGTGAGCAGTTCGCGCAAGCGGTCTTTGTCGCCGGCGAGGCCGGGCTTCTTCAGTTCCTGCTGGACTTCCTCCTGGCGGCGGCGCAGATGAATGCGGCGCAGGGCGCGGACGGCGGCTTCCAGAACTTCTGCCGTGAGTTCTTCATCCTCCTTCAGAAGGATTAGGGCCAGCATGCGGCGATCGCTTTCCGTCGCCGGCACTTCAAGGACATCGGCAAATTCGCGACCTACGTTGAGCAGGGACTCGGCCAGCGACTCGGTGGCCAGGCCGCGATGCAGACCTTCGTTCTGCAGGACGAACTGCGCCTGGCGGGCGGGATCGAATTCTTCTTCGGCGCCGTCGCGGGCGGAGAGATGCTCTTCGCCAGATTGGATTTGGCGCGCGGAGGCGAGGGCGCGGATCAGGACTTTTTCCGCGTCGGTCACTTGCGCTTCCGCCGGGGCTTTGACGGCGGATGTCTCGCGTGTAGCGGCCGCATGCCGTAGTTCCTGCCGCAACACGGCGGACTCGATGCCCAGTTTCTGCGAGATCTCATGGGCCAATTCGTCACGCACGATCCGGCTCGGCACGCGCTGGATATGGGGCAGCAGATAATTCACGGCCTTCTGCTTGCCTTCGCCGCTGCGCACGGGAAACTGCGTGCGGGCGCGTTCGATCAGGTAGTCAAAATATTTCTGCGAATGCTTCAGTGCTTCTCCGTAGGCCTCTTTGCCTTTGCGGCGAATGTAGAGGTCGGGATCGAATCCCTGCTCGAGTGTGAGCACTTTGATCGTGAATTCTTCTTCGACTAGCAGTCCCAGCGTGCGCTCGGTGGCTTTGGCTCCGGCGGTATCGGGATCGAAGTTGACGACTGCATTCTTGCTGAAGCGCCCGAGAAGCTTGGCCTGAGTTCGGTGAATGCCGTGCCAGAACTGGCGATCACGTTGTGGAACCCAGCCGCAAAGACGGAGATGCAATCCATCTGTCCCTCGACGAGGATGGCATAGTCGAACTTCTTGATCCACTCCTTGGCGAGATCGAGATTGAAGAGCACCTTGCCCTTGGAGTAGATCGGGGTTTCGGGCGAGTTCAGATACTTGGGGCCGGATTTTTCATCGCTCGCCAACGTGCGGCCGGTGAAGGCGATGACTTTTCCTGCTTCGCTGGCGATGGGGAACATGACGCGGTTGCGAAATTTGGAGTACATGGCGGCGAGCTGCGAGCCGCGAGCCACGAGCTCGGAGCCACCTCCACCCTTGTCCTCCTGAGGGCCCGCCCCTTGCGCCCGAAGAGCCTGCCCTGAGCTTGCCGAAGGGATCTCTGCACTTCGCTGGCGCTCGTCATCCCCGCCTTGGGATTGCATGCTCCGAGCTCGCAGCTCAGAGCTCGCAGCTTCCTTCCACGAAAACAGTCCGCTTTCACGCAACACTTCTTCGCTGAATTCTTCTTTCAGACGGTCGCGCAGCAGGAATCCGGAATCGGGCGCGAAGCCGATGCGGAAGCGGGCGATCATCTCCTGATCGAGTCCGCGACCTGCGAGATATTCGCGGGCGCGGGCGCCCTCCGGACGACGCAGGCATTCCTGAAAGAACGCTACGGCGCGCTCGTGTACATCGAGGAGCTGTCCGCGCAGACGGGCTTCTTTGGCTTCGCCGGAAGTTGAATAGCTCGCCTTGGGCAGGGGAATGCCCAGTTTCTGCGCCACCATCCGCACGGATTCAGGGAAGGTGATGTTCTCGATCTTCTGGACGAAGCTGAAGACGTCCCCGGACAATCCGCAGCCGAAGCAGTGATAAAACTGCCGCGTGGCATGCACCGAGAACGACGGCGTCTTCTCGCCGTGAAACGGACACAGTCCCGAATAATTCTGCGCCCCGGCTTTCTTCAGTTTGATGTAGTCGCCGATGATCCGGACGATGTCCGCCTGCTGCTTGACGGTATACGCGAAATCGCCGGGGTTCGCCATCGTAGGGACAGACTTCTCCACAAGAATTGTCAGGCAAAAAGTCGCTGTTTGAAATATACCCGGTCGGGATTGCTGTGGAGAAGCTGTGGGAATCGGGCGATGGTAGTTGAAATGGGCGGAAAACCTAGCTCTTGAGGGCGTCGGGAAAGCCGCTCCGTTCCTGATGCAACAAGAGTGAAGCCATAGCCAGAGCTCGGTCGTGGGTAACCCCAGAGGATTGTTCGATCGTCAACGCGTAATCGCTCTTCTCTATGACGAACAGCGGACGGCTCCCGACCGGCTGGATCAAAACCGTTGTCCTCAGATTCAGAGTCTCGGGGTACTCAGCAAGCGAGTTCGCGAGTCTGCCCTTAAACGGCCCGCCGCGCTGTTCCCTTCCTTGCAGCTCCCAACAGGCTTCTATCTCGTCAAAGACTTCCTGGCGGACCGACACCCACAAGCCCCAAAGGAACGGCTCATCGGATCTACTAACCATTGGGATCTCCAAACATCCTCGAATAAAAAACCACTGCTGATCGATGATGCATTGATCCGAGCCGACTACCGCGCGAGCGTCCCGTTCGTCTCGCTTCATGTTCGCATACCTGTCTGGGAACTCGGCGGCAAAACTCATCGGCAGTGCGGCGAGGATTCGGCCGCAGATTGCGCACTGGTAGCTATTGCTCACAGAGCGATCAGATCCAATTTGGTATGGGACAGCAATTCCCTACCTCGCGGGCCAAGGTGCATCCGGATCAAAGCTTCTCCGGATTGCCAACGCCACTTCGCGCATCCGCGTTGCTGAGAGAATCCGTCGTTCTTGGGTGAGCAGTGCACGTTTGGCCAGGACCTGCATAAAATGCCCTTTGACAAAGGAAGGGCCGGGCAGCCCGGTTTCTCCCGGAGGCAACCCTATGACCGTTGCTCCTTCCGGCCCGCTGCTACTAAGAGGCACAATCAGCACAGACTCGGTCCGTTCGCTGAGGTTGCGCTGATCCAGAGAAACGACTAACACCCAATGGCGTATCGGAGGGTTCCCGAGGTGGGCGGTCCATATCTCTGCGCGGCGCGGTAGAGGATTACTGGTCAAAGTCGATCCCTGCTGAGGCCTGTGACAGCACAGCTTCCAGTCGTTGCTCCTCTGTTGCTTCTTTTTCCGTCATGCCGGCAAAATAGGCCGCCGTATCGTTGGCGAGTCGCTCGCGATTCTCAAACACTAGCAATCGCCCCACAGCGCGGTCCAACGCCTCCGCCAACGTTCGAGCCTCGCCTTTCCGGATTAACTCCTCTAAGTAGGCAAAGGTGTCAGGCGAGATTGTAGTTGAGATCTTCTGACGGGCTACTCGAGGAGTGGTCGACATTTGTCATCCTCCACGTCCTACATTATATCATACGACTATATGACAAACACAGGACTTACATTAAATCAATTTAATCAATAACATATGGCGCTGTCGAGCGAACGACTACACGTTCAGTTCCACCATCGTCGCCCCACCGCCGCCTTCGTTTTGGGGGGCTTCGGCTACTGAGGCCACGTGGGGATGCTGCTGCAGCAGTTGCCTCAGCGCTTTGCGGAGGATGCCCATGCCGCTGCCATGGACTATACGGACGCGCGGGAGTCCGGCTAGGAATGCCTGGTCGACGAAGCGCTCGACTCTCGATGAAGCTTCGTCCACGGTTTGGCCGATCACGTTGATTTCGCTGGGGACGTTCGCACCCTCGTTTTCGAGCGAGACGGAAATGCCGCGAGCCCGGGCTGCTTTCACCGGAGTATCTGCGGCCTTTCCCTGGGCACTCGCAAGCACTTCGGCGATGTCGTCGCGCGCGATCTTCATCTTCATCGCGCCCATCTCGACCTCGAAGTGATTGTCGTCGACTTTACGGACAACTCGCGCCCCGCGTCCGGTCGACTTCAGCTTCACGGTGTCGCCCTCGGAAACGTGTTTGACAACCTGGGGCTGGGCGTGCGGATCGCCGTGGTCCGCTCCGGTGGAATGGGCTACCACCGTGGAATTGAACTGCTCGCGGAACTCGCGGCGCATTTTTGCGATGCGACGCTCGGCGTCTTTGGAAAGTTTCTGCGCGGCCGCGCGGTCCTGCACCGCATTGACGGCTTCGCGCGCGTGGTATTCGAAGTCACGCAGCAGGCTTTCCAGCTTCTTCTCCATCTCGCGGATTTTGACCTGCTGCTCTTTGCGCCCCTCGGCGGCCAAGTACGCCTTCTCGCGTTCGAGCTCCTGTTCGCGCGTCTTGAGGCGCACGCGTTCGTTGTCGGCTTCGCGCAGATCGGCGTGCAACTTGTCGAGAAAATGTCCTACGTCGCGGGCCTGGGTTCCGAGGTGCGAGCGTGCGCTTTCAATGATTGCGGGATTCAGGCCGAGGCGGCGCGCGATGTTGATGCCCGCCGACGCGCCGGGCACTCCGACTTTCAGTTCGTACGTCGGTTGCAGCGTTGCCTCGTCGAATCCGACGGACGCGTTTACGACTCCGGGGGTATTGGCGGCGTAGACCTTGAGTGAAGTGTGATGGGTAGAGATTACCGTCATGCATCCGATCGCGCCGAAGTGTCCGGCAATGGCGACAGCGAGGGCGGCGCCTTCTTCGGGATCGGTGGCGGAGCCCAGTTCGTCGAGCAGAACCAGCGACTGCGCGGTGGCGGTGCGCGAGATGAGATCGATGTTGGTGACGTGCGCGGAGAAGGTGGAAAGATTCTGCTCGATCGACTGGTAGTCGCCGATGTCGGCCAGGACTGAGTCGAATACGGGGAGTTCGGCGCGGTCGGCGGGCACAGGCAGACCCGACTGCGCCATCAGGGCTAGCAGGCCGACGGTCTTCAATGTGACTGTCTTGCCGCCGGTGTTGGGGCCGGTGATGATGAGTTGGTGCCGGGCGCCTTCGAGTTCCACGGTGACGGGGACTACGGCGATTCCCTTCGCTTTCAGGTTGCGCTCCAGAAGCGGGTGCCTCGCATTATGCAGCAAGAGCCTCGCTGCGCTCGGCGGACGGCCGAGGCGGCCGTCCCCACATGAACCTTCTCCACCTAGATCCTCCCCAGATAGATCCTCCGAGTCTAGCTGCTTTCCACTCAACGCCACCGCTGCGCAGTTGTAGTCATCGGCGAACCGCGCTTTCGTGAACTGCAGCTCCAGCTCGGCTAGGACATCCACGGCAGCCAGGATTTCTTCGGACTTTGCACCAATGCGCTGGGTCATCTCCAGGAGTATGCGGTGGATTTCGGAGAGTTCTTCTTCCAGCAGGCGGACCAGCTCATTGTTCTGCTCGATGGTCTCCAGCGGTTCGACGAATACTGTCTGGCCACTGGAACTCGCGCCGTGGACTACGCCCTGCACGCGGCGTTTCTGCTCGACCTTGACCGGGATGACGAAGCGTTCGCCGCGAATGGTGACAAGCTCATCTTGCACCGTGCCGCCTTCGGAAAGGCGCCGCAGGTAGCCGCGGAGCGACTCCTGAATCGAGCGACGCTGCTTTTCGATCTCGCGGCGGATGCGCGCCAGTTCAGGCGAGGCCTTGTCTTCAAGCGTGCCATCGGGCTGGATCTTGTTGCGAAACCCGCGTAGAAACTCGGTGAAGTCGACGACCTGATCCGAAAGCGCGCGCACCCGCTGCCAGTCGGATTTCATATTCGCCGGAGGATGGAGCACGATCTCGCGCCATTCCGCGGCGCGATCGACGACCAGGATCACGTCGCGAATCTCGGTGGTCTCGAGAGCGGCGCCCGCGATGCGCGCTTCCTTTACGAGCAGATCGATATCGATGAGCCCGGAAAAATCAAAGCGACCACCCACGCGCCGGAATGCACGAGTCTCCTGGGCAAGTTCCTGCTGGCTCTCGATCCAATCGCGATCGGTGGAGGGAGCGAGCGCGGCAATACGCTCGTGCCCGAGGGGCGAGGAAGCATATCCACGCAGGAGTTCGCGCAAAGACTCGAACTCGAGCACGCGCGCGGAACTGTGGGTCAGTGCGCCAAGCATCGCAATTTATGGTAGCAGGAGCGGAACGTCGGGATAGAAACGAGAACAATCAGGAAACAAAAGATCGGAACGCGGCAGAGCTCAGTCGCCCCCAGCGCCCGCAACCTGCACTGCAGGCTCAACCGCCGCCGGGATTCTCACGATGAACAGCGCACCGCCTTCCGGCTTGTTCTGGCAGGTAATTTGTCCGTTGTGATCCTGAATCACGCCGTATACAGCGCTCAAGCCGAGGCCTGTCCCTTTGCCGACAGGCTTGGTGGTGTAGAAGGGATCGAAGACGCGGAGCGGGTCGCGAGCGCCGGGACCGGTATCGGAAAACTGCAGCATGGCATCAGCCCCCAGACGGTGAGCGGTGATTTGCAGGGTGCCTCCGCCAGCTTCCTCGAGGGCGTCCATGGCATTGTCGATGATCTCGACGAAGGCTTGAAAGAGTTGGTTGGCGTTGCCCTGCACCTGGGGAAAATTCGGCGCGATGGACACTTCCACTCGGATTTTGCCGCCGGGATGCCGCAATTCCAGCATCTGGGTCGAACGCTGCAGGAGCACGGTGAGGTCGACCAGGATTTTTTCTCCCGGCGACTGCTGGGCAAAGCGGAGCAGATCCGCGACCAGATCGCGAGTGCGGCGAGCCTGGTTCACAATTTTACGGAGCAACTGGTTCTGTTCGTCGGTGAGTTGCTCCTTGGCCCAGAGTTGCTCGGAATAACTCATGATTGCGGCCAGGGGATGATTAATCTCATGAGCCGCTCCGGCCACGAGGTTGCCAAGCGTAGCCAGCTTTTCCTTTTGCACGAGTTGGCTCTGCAAACGCTTCTGGCCTTCATAGCTGCTGCGCGATTCCTGCAGCAATGCAATGAGCGCCTGGTCCTGCAAATACTGGCGGAGGAAGACGAATGCACCCAACACCAACATGGCGGCGAGTACGGTGAAAACTCGGAATGCACGCGAGGGCGCAGCCGAGTGGTCCGCCAGCAAGGTCCACACGCCCAAGACCGGCAGGGACAACAGCGCTAGCATGGCGAGCCGAGGAACAACCTTCCTCCACCAGAGTGGATGCAAGGTGAGCCGGACGGCTTTGGAGATCCCACTCGCGCGCCGACATGGCAACCGCTGCCATCCATGCCAGAGTGCCGACGAGGGGAATGTCATACGGGCTGCCCGAGTAGTACGAGCCACTCATTCCGGCGGCGGTGAGCAGCTGAGATCCGACAGTGTAAGCCAGACTAACGCCGAGCAAGTGCAGATAGAGTCGCCGCCATCCTCCCGAACTCGTGCCCGCTGCAAGGCCGAGTACGGCGAGCAGCAGAGCGTTCTGCAGCAGATAAAGCCGGCCATAGTAGAGATTGTAGAGATGGGCATTCTCGACTACATACTGGTGGGGAAAGACGATGAACGCGTAGAGAAAGATCCACCATCCCATCAGCATCATGAAATTCAGCAGGCTGAGATGGATCTTCCCTTCTTTTTTCGGGAGGTCCGGACGCCAGGCCACCGCCGCGATCATGGGCACCGCATGCATGAAGAGAATGATGTCGAAGAAAAATATGTCGGGAACGGGTCGCCGCAACACGATCTCACAATAGGACCCGGCGGCCGGCTGCAGGCCCAAAGCGAAAACCCGAGAGTCATCAACGCCCAGAAGCTGCGCTCCTGACCGGGACGGCTCCAGGCAGTCGACAGAGTAATCCCGGCAGCCGCGAGCAGCAGCGCCAGGACCAGAAGATCGGAAAATACGGTAAGCGCAAAGCTTGGGCGAGCAAAGAACGACACACATGCAAAGGCCACAGTGAATCGCGGCCGCTGCGCCAAACCAACGGTGTCGTCGGAACAGACTCATCCGACCCAATTCTATGGGACGCAATTGGGGATGCGCGAGGAACGTTTGGAATGCCGCAGGTTACTTCCGTTACACCCCCGGAGGAGCTGCAGGCAACCCTTCGCAACCTAGCATGCTCAGAGCAAAGACTGCCGGGCGCTGGAGGATTTGACCAGCCGCAGCCGCTAAGATGTTCTAGAATCAAGGCTGGAAGGGCTTCGGCTGATCCTTCCTCCTGGTGACCTCGATGGCATTTCCCGTGACCCGCCTCCGCCGTCTTCGCCGCACGGCGGAGTTGCGCAACCTGGTGTGCTGAAACGCGCCTCACTCCCGAGGCCTTCGTCTACCCCATGTTCGTCTGCCCCGGCGAAGGTGTCCGCAAGGCAATCGGGTCGATGCCGGGAGTGTTCAATCTGTCGGTGGACGGGGCGGTGAAAGAGGCGCGCGAGGTTCATTCGCTGGGAGTGCCGTCGGTGATTCTGTTCGGGCTGCCCGACAAGAAGGACGAAGTCGCTACCGGAGCGTGGGCCGAGGACGGCATTGTGCAGCAGGCGGCGCGCGCGATCAAACGCGAAGTCCCGGGGCTCATTCTGATAGGCGATGTTTGCCTGTGCGAGTACATGTCACATGGGCATTGCGGAATCGTGAAGGCCACGCCGTTGGCGCAGTCTCTCGGCGCGGCCGCCCGAGACACGCTGAAATCCGCTCCCGTAGTTGTGGTCCAAAGCGAGGAAAAAGAAAGAGCAATCGAGAAAGTCGCATCGCAAATGGCAGACTATGCCCGCCGCATCGACTACGAAATCGTGAACGACGCTTCGCTCGAACTGCTGGCGCGGACGTCGGTATCGCTGGCGAAGGCGGGGATCGACATCATTGCACCATCGGACATGATGGACGGGCGCGTGGGAGCGATCCGGCATGCGCTGGACGACGCGGGGCTGATCAATACGCCGATTCTTTCGTATGCAGCCAAGTTTGCGTCGGGATACTACGGACCGTTCCGCGAGGCCGCGGACTCGGCACCGCAATTCGGTGACCGGCGCTCGTATCAGATGGATGGAGCGAATCTGCGCGAGGCCATGCGCGAGATTGAGGCCGACATCGAAGAAGGCGCCGACATGATCATGGTCAAGCCGGCGATGCCGTATCTTGACGTCATCGCCGCGGCGCGCGAACGCTTCGAACTGCCGCTGGCGGCGTATCAAGTCTCCGGCGAATTCGCCATGATCGAAGCCGCCGCGCAAAAAGGCTGGATCGAGCGCGACCGCGTCATGATGGAGTCGCTGCTCAGCATCCGCCGAGCGGGGGCGAGCATTATTCTCACCTATTACGCCAAGGACGCCGCTCGTCTGCTGGGGTGAGGGCCGAGGGATCTCAGGCACTTCGGTTCTTGCTTCGAGCCAATCCCTGTTCTGAGATGGCTTTGTAGAGCCACTCGGAGAAGGTCACGTTCATCTTGCCCTCGAACAGCTGCAACACAAGAAGAAGGGGAAATGCCCACACCCATGTGACCACAAACATCACAAGCCAAAGCAGCCAAGCGGAGCGAGCACAGTTTACGTAGCCCGCCCATATCACGATTAAGCCGATGAGAATAATTGCGAGACAAGCGACAGGGAGATAGTGCGATGTTTGGACCTCCGCCCGGAAGCCTGCATCAAGCGTCGCAAGCACCTTTGTCACGCCCCTCTAAGGCATTCCCGTAAGGCGGTGGGGATGACGGAAACAAGCGCGATGGAAAAAAGCACGCTCTATATAAAAGCCGAATCAGCTCGGATTCTCATGGCGGCCCTCCGAAGGAACACGCCTCTTAGCCTCTTAGCCTCAGTTTTAGGCCAAAGGAACAAAGGAACGACACGCGCCAGTCTGACTGTTGTTAACGGGCCCTAGCGCTTATTGGCGGGTTTGACTGCTATAGCAATGTTATGACATTGTTCGTGCTCGGCCACCGAGTAAATGGAGTAAACTGTAAAAGTCTCTTACACATCCTTCCGACGTGGCGAGCCTGGGCGTCGGTCTCCTGTGCAATCTGATAATTCGCACGCGCAGAGACCTTAATGCCCATACGTTCAAATCTTGCGTTCAGACCCAAATTCCTTCACTGCCCCGTCTGCAACGAAGCAGTAGAACTAGAAACCGCAAAGATTGATGAGTCCGGGAAGCCGGTGCACGAAGAGTGCTACGTGCGGAAAGTGTGTATCCATACGACCGCGCCAGAGCCAGCCCCGATTCATGGCGATCCGAACCACCCAAGGAAAAACATTCGGCAAGAGGTGATCGAATTTTTGGACTCGCAGGCCGCTCGTCCGGTCAGCAGGTTCTGTCCCTTCTGCGGATCACAATTGGAATGCCGAGAGGCCACGGTTTGCCACGATGATCGCTCATGGAAGGTACATCTGACAAAGTGCGTCAAATGCAACCTCATTTCGCAGGACTCTGTGGTTTGAACTTTGCGATTTCGTGTTACCTGATCTTCCGCTCTACACCCCGGAGTCCTGGCTGTTGGAGAAGTTCACTTCCAGCTGGCGGCGGTCTTCGTCGGAGACTTTGAACATCGGGCGGGGCTTGAGGTTCATGAAGCTGGCGACGAAGACGTCGGGGATCTGGCCGATGCGGGTGTTGTAAGTATTGACGTCGTCGTTGAAAAATTCGCGGCGGTCGGCGATGCGCTCTTCGAGTTCGCTGATGCGGTTCTGCAGCTTCAGGAAATTTTCGTTGGCTTTGAGTTGGGGATAGTTTTCGGCCACGGCGAACAGTCCGCGCAGGGCGCTCTCCATTTTCAGGTCGGCTACGGCTTTCTGGCCGATGCTGGCGGCGTTCATCGACGCGGTGCGGGCCTGGGTCACCGCGAGCAGAGTTTGCTGCTCGTGCTGCATGTATCCCTTGACGGTCTCGACCAGGTTGGGGATCTCGTCGTGGCGCTGCTTGAGCAGGACGTCGATGTTGGCCCAGGCGCGGTCGTTCTCGTTGCGCAGGCGCACCAGGCCGTTGTAGAGGATTACGGCGTAGATGAGCACTCCGGCCACGAACAGGAAGAGCGCGAGACCGGTGATAGCGCTGCTGTCCATTGTTCGGCGGCGGCCTCGGCGGTGACACTTTAAGGTGCCAGCACGGGGTGAGTGAAGGCAAGTGGCAGAGGAGGTTGCGTCTGAGCATGCGCCGAATGTGCCGCCGGCCTTCGGGAACGGGGCCGCCGACGCCTCGCGCATTAGCCGGGACGGCCGGAGGCGGCCGTCCCCACATGCATCGTAGCTACTCCGACTCTGTTTAGTCTTTGCTTGGCTTCTTGGGAGTCAGGTCGCAGGCTTTGCGGACCTGGTCCAGATTCAGGCCTGCGGGGGAGAACTCGGCGATCTGGCGTCCGCTGCGAGTGGGCAGCTGCAACTTTGAATACCTGCGCGCCGATCAAGCCGCGGGTGGTGCCTTTGTCCATGGAGAGGAAGTGGCCGCGCTCCCAGTTCCAGCCGTGGTAGTTGTGCACGTCGTCGATGCGGACCGTCGACTTCCAGCTGAGGCTGGCCCCAGAAGCCGGGACGATTGGGCGGAGGCAGCCGCACGCCGGGATTGAAGTCCGACAATTTGAGCTTGCCGTCTTCACAGAACAGTTCGACTCTGGGCTTGTATTCTGGATCTTCGCGGAAGTAATTGTCCGCCAGAAGTTCGAAGCGGACTTTCTTTGCGCCGGTCATCTTGTCTTCCGATTGAAACTCCATCCACTTGCCGCCGGCGCTGACGCCATCTTTTTCATCCTGGTAGGGGCTCATGGCGCCGCCTTGAGCGAAGGCAGACGCGGCGCAAAGCAAGCGTCAAGCAAGCCAATACGGCCTTCGCGGCCAGGGCGGTGCGATTGAGTTTACGAGAAGCACGCAATCCGTTCACAGTGTCCTCCAGACAAATATCCCTATGTATATTGAACCCGAAAGAGCTGGAAAAGTTGCATGAAAAGGTGGAGAGGTCTAGCTGAGTATTAACCTTCAGGTCGAGGTAGACCTGGGAGCGGTCGTCGAACTGGCTGACTGATTTGGTGTCGCTCTTGTGGCCCTTGTACTGGGCGTAGACCTCGTAGTCGACGGCGGTGGAGAGCGCGGGAAAACGGTAGGTGCCATCGGGGCCGACGATATAGGTCTTCACCGCGCGGGTGCGGGTGTTGGTCACGTAGACGACGGCGTCGGGAAGAGGATTATCCTGGGGGTCGAGCACTTTGCCGAAGAGCAGGCGGCCGACGGCCTTGTCTTTCTTGTCGGGTGCGGCGCTGGAAACGGCGCCCAGAGCCACGAAGCAGCGCGCAGGCTACAGTCACAGCCTTGAACACGGATCGTTTGGATTCATGCTGGTGCTATTGTCTCACGGCTTTCGCGGGGGGCACAGCGCTGACTAGTGGGTTAGATGCAATCCGGTGTCTTCGCGTTCGTCGTTGTAGATGTGGACGGTGACTTCCTGGACCAGGCGAACGGGCTTGCCGTCGGCGGTTTTGACGCCTTTGAGATCGGCGGTCAGGATGTAGTCGGCTTCGCCGGCGGGAACGCGCTGGGCGAATTCGCCCATGTGGTCGGAATAGACTTCCCACTTGGGCTTCTTGTCTTTGGCGCGGCGGATTTTTACCGTGATGCCGTAGACGGGACGATCGTCCGGGCCCCAGACCGTTCCGGCGATGAGAGCGTAGGGCTTGCCTTTGGGCTTCGAGGCGGCGAAGAGAGGCTGGCAATGCGAGCTGAACGTCGGCAGGAGAAGTACGATCAGGAGGAGACGCAGGGGACAGAACTGGCAAGAGCTCGGCCCGTGCGGAGTTTAGGAGTAGTCACCGTCTTCGCTCTCCTCCACTTCTTCTTCGTCTTCTTCGACGTAGCCTGCTTCTACGGCTTTCAATTCGAGCGGACTGGTGGTGACGACTTCAAAGTCGGTGCCGCACTCGGGGCAGGAAATCATTTCGCCCTCGTCGACGCCTTCCTCTTCAACATCCAGATTGGTTTCGCATTCGGGACACAGAACCATAAAGCCTCCCTCGCCTATTAGAGCCTCCTGATAATATTTAGATTCTTCCCGGCTGTTCGGTCAAGGGGGGTAGACCGGGTCTGCGAGATTTTCTGGGGAACCAGGAATCGTGCTTCGGCAGTGGGATTTGTCTGGACGGAGACCATCAAGCCATGCTCCATTTCCGCAGGATAGCGCGCGCTGTGGCCGCAGGAATTTTCCTGGCGGCAATAGCATGCGCAGGCGCAGTCTGCTCAGAGCTGAACCGGCGGCGGCCGATCCGCAGATTGCGGCGGCGCTGCGGCAGATTTCCGCACAACGAATTCAGGCGAACATCGAGAAACTGGTCAGCTTTGGAACGCGGCTCACGCTGTCGGCGCAGGATCCGGCGTCGATTGCTGCAGGACACGGCATTGGCGCGGCGCGGGAGTGGATCAAGTCGGAGTTCGAGCGCTATTCCAAAGATTGCGGCGGATGCCTCGAGGTGAAGACCGACAGCTTCACCGAAGAACCCACGGAGCGGATTCCCCAGGCAACCGAAATCACCAATGTTTATGCGGTCTTGAAGGGCACCGACGCGGCGAATGCGAAGCGCATGGTGCTGGTGACCGGGCACTACGATTCGCGCAACAGCGACACCCTCGATGGGAGCGGCGACGCGCCGGGAGCCAACGACGATGGCAGCGGAACGGCCGTTAGCCTGGAATGCGCGCGAGTGCTGAGCAAGATGAAGTTTCCGGCGACGATCGTTTTTCTCACCGTCGCCGGCGAAGAGCAGGGACTGAACGGCAGCCGTCATTTCGCGAAGATGGCGAAGGATCAGGGCTGGGACTTGGAAGCCGTGCTCAACAACGACATTGTCGGCGGCGACAAGAGCGCGGAGCAGGATCATTCCGTGCGTGCGAGTTTTTTCCGAGGGCGTGCCGGCGGCGGCGACCGAGCAGGACCTGCGGCGCATTCGCGGGCTGGGCGGCGAGAGTGATTCCGGATCGCGGCAACTGGCGCGGTATATCGCCGACGTGGGACGGGCCTACGACGCGGGAGTGAAGCCGATGCTGGTGTTCCGGCTGGATCGCTACCTGCGGGGCGGGGATCATTATTGCATTCAATCAGCAGGGATTCTCGGCGGTGCGATTCACGGAATTTCGCGAAGACTTTCATCACCAGCACCAGAACGTGCGCACGGAAAACGGCATCGAATATGGCGATTCGCTGAAATTTGTGGACTTCGATTATGTCGCGCATGTGGCACGACTGAATGCGGCGACGCTGGCCTCGTTGGCGTCGGCGCCGGCGCCTCCGGCGAATGTGCATCTGCTGACGAAGGATTTGGAGAATGATTCCACCCTGGCGTGGGAGGCCTCTCCGGGCGGTCTCGCGACGGCCTATGAGGTAGTGTGGCGGGCGACCACCAGTCCTGAGTGGGAGCACGTTCAGAGTGTGGGCAACGTGACTCGGACCACGATGAAGCTGTCGAAGGATAATGTGATATTTGCAGTGCGGGCGGTCGACCGCGCCGGCCATCGCAGTCTGCCGGTTGTGCCGGTTCCGCGAGCGGTAGGCGCACAGTTGCGCCTGGCAACAGAACGAGTAGAATTGGACGAGAGGTAACCATGTGCGGCGAACCGGCGAACCCATGACGTTGAGCCTGCCCCCGTTTACGCGGGCGGTGACGTGGCTCATGGGAATCAATACCGGCGTCTATCTGCTCTGTCTGGCCTTGAGCCTCGCTGGTCTGCACGTCAGGGATTTCTTGCTTGACACTGTGGCCTTGAACCCGATTGACGTTGTCCAGCACGGGTGGCTCTGGCAACTGGTCACGTACGGTTTCCTGCACTTCGACTTCTGGCATTGGTTTGGAAATATGCTGGGGCTCTGGATGTTTGGCTCTGCCATCGAAGAGCGCTGGGGCACGCGGCGTTTCTGGAACTGTTCTCGATTGGAGTAGTCGGCGCGGCGCTGACTACGGTTGCCACTTCCTACGCGCATGTGCTGGGTAGCAGCCCGCTGACTCAGACGATTGGGGCTTCGGGCGGGGTCTTCGCCGATCCTCATGGCATTTGGAATGTTGTTTGGGGATAACGAAATCATGATGATTCCGTTTCCCTTTCTCATTAAGGCGAAGTATTTCATCGGCATCCTGATTGTGGTGACGCTGGCTTTCGCCATGTCTGGCGGGCGGAAATGTGGCGTATGTAGCCCATCTGGGCGGATTGCTGTTTGGCTGGCTTTACACTCGGCGCGGGCCGAAGACGGCGCTAGTAAATGTGGGGTTCGCGGAACGCTATTACGGGATGCGCAATTCGTATTACCGCTGGAAGCGGCGGCGGGCGGCGAAGAAATTTGAAGTCTACATGTCGAAGCATGACCGCCAGGTCCACTTCGACGAGCACGGGAATTACATTCCTCCGGATGACGATCACGCGCAAGGGGAACGGCGGCGGGAAGTCGGGGTGGGTGAACTAAGAATTGAGTTGTCATCCAAAGCGGCGCTTTATTGCCGCGAAGAGCCTGCCCTGAGCGAAGTCGAAGAGGAGTTCTCTGCAACTTCCTCGCCGCTGGCAAAATTGCATAGGTCCTGTCGCGCAAAGACCGCGCTCAGGATGACAATTCAAAGAATCTGGTGAATTCAGACAAGATCAGCTTCGGCAGTTCCTCCTGCTTCGCTTTGCCTTTGAATCCCAGATCGTGACCGGCGCCTTCGATGGCGAGCAGGTTCGTTTTCGCGGGAATCATTTTCAGCGCCTGCTCAGCTCGGCTATGGAGCCGAAGGGATCGCGGGTGCCACAGACGAAGAGCGCCGGGGTGCGCAAGTCGGGCAGATGCTGGGTGCGCTGCTGCTCGGGCTTGCGCGGCGGATGCAGCGGGTAGGAGAGCAGCAGGAGACCTGTAACCAGGTCAGGGTGCTCGGCGCAGAGCATGCTGGATTGGCGTCCGCCGTAGGAGTGGCCGCCCAGGAACAGGCGCGCGGAGACATCTTGCTCATGCGCGGCGAGCGCATTCTTCAGTCCGGCGCGGTCGCGGGCTGCGTCGCCAGGGCCGGGCGGACCGAAGGATCGGGTCTGGCGATAGGGGAGATCGCAGCGCAAGACGGTGAATCCCGCAGCGGAGAAAGTTTCGGCGAGCGCGATCAGCAGCGGGGATTGAGCGTTCGAACCAGCGCCGTGGGTCAGAACGAGGGCATCGTTGTTGGGAGCAGCGGGAAGATGCAGGTAGCCGTGGACCTTGGGGTCGACGGCGTTGTCGGCGAAATCGCGGATGGAGGCGGGCATATCCTCGCTAGTGTAAATCCCCACCCTTCGACAGGCTCAGGACAGGCTTTCTCGGAAAAGACGCGAGAAATGGGGCACTCGGCCCTGCCGACCTTTTGACCTGTGACTGCGCAGACGCCTGGTCCGATGCTGCGCGGGACGCGTGTGTTATCGTTCTGGCCAGAACCCGCATAAGGAGAACCGCCGCATGCTCGTTAGAAAACAGGTCAGCTCAGTGATCGTCCTCGCTCTGACCGTGGTTGCCGCGATCGCAACACCCACCGATTCGTCTTTCTCGTACGGGACGATTCGAGGCTCCTGCGCACCGACAGACGCGCCCGCCATCGCGCTTACGCTGACCTCAGAACCGTCCACGTGCAAACGAAGCAGCGGGCCCTATGCATCCTTCGCGATCTGGCGAGGCCTGCCCATCCATGCCGGACAGGTCGTCGACTTTGGCCCGGGGTCGAACGCCGGCTCCGCAGCGCGGTGCGCCAAAGAGGGCGACTGCAAACTTGCGCAATCAGCCACGATCGTTTTCGACAGCTACGAGGAGCGCTCGGGCGCAAAAGGACACTACAAGATGGAATTTCAGGGCGGCGAAATTCTCAATGGGTCTTTCGAAGTGAAATGGTGCCAGGAGCGCGTGATCTGCGGCTGATCAGCAAGACTACTTCGGGACATCTATGGGAACTTCGGTGAGGGTTTCGTAGACTTTCACGATTTGAATTTCATTTCCCAGGCGGGCCCAGCAGCGCTGCATGTCAGGATCTTCGAGCGCGGCTTGGCGGGCTTCTTCGGACTTCCAGTAACGCAAGAAGACATAGTGCGCTTCGCGGTCGCGGTATAGCAGATCGCGGCCGTATCCTTTGGTAGTGACGATGGAGCTGAGTTCGCGAAGGGTGGCGAGCGATGCGTCTTCCATGGTCGGGAACGGGTTCCCAGACGGCCACCGAAAGTATCTCTTGCGACATACGGGGGGATTATAGCTTGCCAGGTGAGGCGAGACGCGATTTCCTTGCGGTGCGGATCATTTCTTGCGGTCTCGCGGCGTCTTGGGTTTTTGGATGAACGATCCGCTCGGCTTCTTCGTCGGTGACGACGTGCAGGCGCATGAGGTTGGTGGAACCGGAGAGCCTGGCGCGTGCCGGCGACGACACCGAGAACGTCTCCGGGCTTGAGCAGGCCGCGGCGGACAAGATCCTGCTCGGCCATGGTGACCATTTGTTCGGCGGAGTGCGCCTGGCGGCAGCGCACGGGATGGACTCCCCAGTAGAGATTCATGCGGTGCACGACGGGCTCGCATGTGGGTGAAGGCGTAGATGGCGGACCTTGGGGCGGTATTTCGAAATCATGCGGGCGGTGTTGCCGGTCTCGGTGAAGACGGCGATGGCGCCCATGGGCAAATCTTCGGCGGAGTGGGCGATGGATTCGCAGATGGTTTCGGCGACGGAGAGTCCGCGATGCTCGCGGCGGCGGCGGAACTGGACGAAGTCGTCGCATGTTGCATTCGGCTTCGACCACGATGCGCGACATGATGGAAACCGATTCGCGCGGGTACTGGCCGCTGGCGGTTTCGGCGGAGAGCATGACGGCGTCGGTGCCGTCGAAGATGGCGTTGGCCACGTCGCTGGCTTCGGCGCGCGTGGGGCGCGGGTTTTCGATCATCGACTCGAGCATCTGGGTGGCGGTGATGACGGGCTTGCGCCATGCAGAGGCGCGGCGGATGACGTGCTTCTGAATGACCGGGAACTTTTTCCGGAGCCATTTCCACGCCGAGATCGCCGCGAGCGACCATGACTCCGTCGGAGGCTTCGAGAATTTCTTCGAGATGATCGATGGCTTGCGGCTTTTCGAGTTTGGCGATGACGGGGACGTCGCTGCTGTGCGGAAGCGATGATTTGTCTTGACCAGCGGTGACGTCGGCGGCGGTGCGGACGAAGGAGAGAGCGACAGCATCGACGCCGTGGTGCGAGGCCGAACTCGAGGTCTTTGCGATCTTTTTCGGTGAGCGCCGGAATCGAGAGGGCGATGCCGGGAAGGTTGATGCCTTTGTGTTCGCCGAGCATGCCGCCGTTGATGACGTCGCAGAGCACGTCTTCGCCGCGGGCTTTTCCTGGAACGGCGCGCACGCGCAGTTCGATCAGGCCGTCACTGAGCAGGATGCGGGCGCCGGCGAAGAGTTCGCGGGCGAGATCGGGGAACGTGGTGGAGATGCGGGTGGCGGTGCCGGGAATATCCTGCGGCGTGATGGTGACGACCGAGCCGGTTTTCAGTAAGACGGGCTCGTGGCGCTCCAGTGGGCCGGTGCGGATTTTTGGGCCTTGCAGATCCTGGAGGATACAGACGGTGCGGCCCTCGCGCTCGGCGGCGCGGCGCAGTCGCTGGATGTTGTGGGCGTGATCTTCGTGAGTGCCGTGAGAGAAGTTCAGGCGGGCGATATCCATGCCGAGGCGGAGCAGGTCGCGCATGGTGGCTTCGGTGCTGCAGGCGGGACCGATGGTGCAGATAATCTTGGCGCGGCGGGGCACGGAGGCGGCAACACCTTCGGCTACGGGAGCTTGTCTCTGTTTCAAAGTGTCTCCGGGCCCAAAGAGGAATGTTGGTAGGTTACAACATCGGCTTTAATTGAACGCGAACCCCAGGGGCTAAAGCCCGTTTTTAACTCGCATTTTGACGCGGCCCTAAAGGGCCGCTCTTTGACGGCAAATGGATACATCCGAGATGTTAGCCTACACCGGGATCTTTTCAAGCGATAGGACGTCCGTTGCTTTGATGGTGTAAGCAGAGCTTTTCGGTCCCCTGTACTGCTCGGGCTTGCCCGTCTCGAGGACATCCACAATGATGTCTTCGTATTCGAGATCGATGAAGTCGATCTGGGCCTTCAAGACTTCACCGTCGGTCAGTCGAAGCATGACCGTGCAATCTTGAAACTCTTGCAGTTGAGCTATTGTCACATCCATACCGCGATCCGCTACAGCTTGGGGCCATTCACCGCCGTGAGTTCTTTCCCCAGCATGGCTCTCGGGAACAGCAGGGCGTTGAATTCCGCACCCACGAGGACGACCAGGGAAATCAGGTACATCCACGCAAGGAGCGCCATGGCGACTCCGAGAGATCCGTAGATGGTGGCGAAGTCTCCGACATGCTGCAGGTAGGCGCGAAACCCGACCGTGGTGGAGAACCAGAGCACGGTCGCGAGAATGGAGCCAGGCATCACGCTGTGCCAGGGCTGGGTGCGCGGAACGGCGTGATGGTAGATGAGCGCGATGACCGCGATGCTGGTCAGGGTGGCGATCAGCCAGCGCATCGCGCCCCAGAGCAGCAGCACGTAGACGCTGAAATCGGGATCGACGTAAGGGAGAAGGCGAGTCTCGAACTTGCTGCCCACCGCGACCAGAAGCGTGGAGAACGTCATGGGGATCAGCGCGAAAATGACCAGAAGGAATGCGATCAGGCGCTCTTTCACCAGGCCCCAGGTTTTTGGCAGTTCGTAACAGCGGCGGAACCCTTCCATCCAAGAGATCATGACGCCGGAAGCGGTCCACAGCGTGATCATGGAAGTGGTAGTCAGCAGACTGACGGGATGCTGCGCGGCTCCTTTGAGATATCCCATCGCGGTATTTGCTCCCGCGGGAAGAATGCTGCCTAAGGCGTAGGAGATTTCGCGCAAGTACGGCCCACCCTTTCGCCAATTCGCCAAAAAAGATCCGATGATCAGCAGGACTGGGAAGAAAGTGAAGATCATGGAATAGGCAGAAGCCTTGGCAGTGGCAAAGGCATCGTGGACAAAGGCCCGCCAGAATGCGAGCCGCAAGAGACGGAAGAAGCGTAGCATGCGCTGATCTAGCTTAGGCTGCTCGGGGGCCGGGCGCAAAGAAGGAAGTTGGCCGGGTTCCTGAATGTGCAATCGCTGGGGGCTGGCGTGCATTGGGTATTAGAACCACTCCAGAAGCAAGTTCGGGGGCGAACTAGTTCGCCCCCGAAGCCGGCTTCAGATGTGACTACTCGGCCGCGGGGAGTTCCGCGGGCAGGTCGTCGGTTTCGCCCTCGTGACGCATCATTTCGAGAGCGCGCTCGGCTTCTTCGTACGCAGCCGAAACTTCCGCCTGTACCTTGGCGGCAGCCTCTTCCATTTCTGGCGAGAGGCGCACGTTGCGGTAGTACTCCATGCCGGTGCCGGCAGGGATGAGGCGTCCGACGATGACGTTTTCTTTCAGGCCGCGCAGGTGATCGACCTTGCCGTTGATGCTGGCTTCGGTGAGCACGCGCGTGGTCTCCTGGAACGACGCCGCCGAGATGAAAGAGTCGGTGGAGAGCGATGCCTTCGTGATGCCCAGCAGCAGCGGACGACCGGTGGCCGGCTTGCCGCCCTGCGCAATCACGCGCTCGTTCTCTTCGCGGAAGGCGAACTTGTCGGTCTGCTCTTCCAGCAGGAACCGCGTGTCGCCCACGTCTTCGACCTTCACCCAGCGCATCATCTGGCGAACAATCACTTCAATATGCTTGTCGCTGATGTTGACGCCCTGCAGGCGGTAGACTTCCTGGATTTCGTTCACCAGATAAGCCTGCAGTTCTTTTTCGCCAAGCACGGCGAGGATGTCGTGCGGGTTGAGCGGGCCGTCCATCAAAGGTTCGCCTGCTTTCACGCGCTCGCCTTCCTGCACGTTGATGTGAACGCCACGCGGAACCGAGTATTCCTTTTCGGTGCCGTTGTCAGCGACCACGTAGATTTTGCGCTGGCCTTTCGAGACCTCGCCGAATTTGACCGTGCCATCGATTTCGCTGATGACCGCGGTTTCGTGCGGCTTGCGGGCTTCGAACAGTTCGACCACGCGCGGCAGACCACCGGTGATATCTTTCGTTTTGGTGGTTTCGCGCGGGATCTTCGCCAGCACGTCGCCCGGCGTAACCGTGTCTCCGTCCTGAATCATCAGGTGGGCTCGCGAAGGCATGAGGTAGCGCTTGCTCGCCTTACCCTTGATAACGATCGCAGGCTGGCGCTTCTCGTCAGGAGAATCGCCGACCACGTGACGCGACAGGCCGGTGACCTCGTCCACTTCTTCGTGGAGCGTGACACCTTCCTGCAAGTCCTTGAACTGCACGGTGCCGCCGATTTCCGTCAGGATGGCGAAGGTGTAAGGATCCCACTCGACCATCACCTGACCCTGCGTGACCGGATCGCCATCATTCACCTTCAGCTTGGCGCCGTACACGACTGAGTAGCGCTCCCGTTCGCGGTTCTTGTCGTCGACGACCGCGATCGAGCCCTGCCGGTTCATGACCACCAGATCGCCCGACTTGGCCTTAACGGTCTGCAACCCGATGAAGCGCACATTGCCGACATTCTTGGCGTCGAGGCGCGACTGCTCGGACACTCGCGATGCCGTACCACCGATGTGGAAGGTACGCATGGTGAGCTGGGTTCCAGGCTCGCCGATGGACTGTGCCGCGATGACACCGGTGGCTTCGCCGAGTTCGACAAGGCGTCCCGAAGCCAGGTTGCGGCCGTAGCACATGACGCAGACACCGCGTTTGGATTCGCAAGTCAGCACAGAGCGGATTTTCACGCGCTCGATGCCGGCAGCCTGAATCGCTCCAGCGAGGTCTTCAGTAATTTCCTGGTTGATGTCGACGATGACGTTGCCGTCATAGTCCTTGATCTTCTCGAGCGAAACGCGGCCCACGATGCGGTCGCGCAACGGTTCGATGATCTCGCCGGCTTCGACAATGCCTTGCACGTAGATGCCGTCGACGGTTCCGCAATCGTACTCGCTGATGATGACGTCTTGCGCAACGTCGACCAGGCGGCGAGTCAGGTAACCGGAGTCGGCCGTCTTCAGCGCCGTGTCGGCCAAGCCCTTGCGGGCGCCGTGCGTCGAAACGAAGTACTCCAGCACTGTCAATCCTTCACGGAAGTTGGCCGTGATGGGCGACTCGATGATTTCGCCGGAAGGCTTGGCCATCAATCCACGCATGCCGGAGAGCTGGCGGATCTGCTGTTTCGATCCTCGCGCGCCGGAGTCGGCCATGACGTAAATGGGATTGAGTTCGCCCTCCTTGTCGCGGCGCTGCATTTCACCGAACATTTCGTCAGCCACTTTTTCCGTGATCGCCGACCAGATTTCGATGACCTTGTTGTAGCGCTCGCCGTTGGTGATGGCTCCGTCCAGATACTGCTGCTGCACGCTGACCACCTGCTTCTCGGCGTCTTTGACCAGGACCTTCTTGCTGTCTGGAATGACCATGTCATCGATGCCGATGGAGAGGCCGGCGCGGGTCGCAAACTTGAAGCCCAGCGTCTTCACTTCATCGAGCATCTTGACCGTCACTTCGAGGCCGAAGCGGAGGTAGCCGTAGTTCACCAGCGCGCCGATCCCCTTTTTCTTCAGCAGGCCGTTGATGTAGGGCATGCCATCGGGCAATTGGTCGTTCAGAATCGCGCGGCCTACCGTCGTGTTGATGAAAGCTCGTTCGACTCGTACCGGCTCGGTGTGAATGATGTCCTGATCGTCGTACGCAGTGGTCAGGTCGATCAGTTCGCCCGAGTAACGGAGGCGGATCGGGCTGAGGGTTTCGACTGCGCCCGCATCGAGTGCCATCAGCACTTCTTCAACGTTGGCGAAGGAGCGGCCCTCACCCTTCGCACCCGGCTTCGCTTTGGTGAGGTAGTAGAGGCCGAGGACCATGTCCTGCGTGGGCACGGTGATGGGCTGACCGGAAGCGGGCGACAGAATGTTGTGCGAGGCCAGCATCAGGACGCTGGCTTCGACCTGGGCTTCTGGAGACAGCGGAATGTGAACCGCCATCTGGTCGCCGTCGAAGTCGGCGTTGAACGCCGTGCAAACCAGCGGGTGAATCTTAATTGCTTTGCCTTCGACGAGCACCGGCTCGAACGCCTGAATGCCGAGGCGGTGAAGCGTAGGAGCGCGGTTCAGCAGGACAGGATGATCCTTGATGACTTCTTCGAGGATGTCCCAAACAATCGGTTCCTGCTGTTCGACCATCTCTTTGGCTTGCTTGATGGTGGTGACGTTGCCCGTCTGCTCGAGGCGGTGATAAATGAACGGTTTGAACAACTCGAGCGCCATCTTCTTGGGCAGACCGCACTGGTGGAGCTTCAGTTCTGGACCGACCACGATGACGGAACGACCGGAGTAGTCGACGCGCTTGCCGAGCAGGTTCTGGCGGAAGCGTCCCTGCTTGCCTTTGAGCGTGTCGGAGAGCGACTTCAGCGGACGGTTGTTGGCGCCACGCAGCACGCGGCCACGGCGACCGTTATCGAACAGAGCGTCGACGGCTTCCTGCAGCATGCGCTTTTCGTTGCGCACAATGACTTCAGGAGCGTGCAGGTCCATCAGCTTCTTCAACCGGTTGTTCCGGTTGATGACGCGGCGATACAGGTCGTTCAAGTCGGACGTGGCGAAGCGGCCGCCATCGAGTGGAACCAGGGGGCGGAGCTCCGGCGGAATGACCGGGATCACGTCGAGGATCATCCAGTGCGGCTTGTTACCGCTCTTGCGGAATGCCTCAACGACTTTCAAGCGCTTGGCGTACTTGAGCCGCTTCTGAAGCGAGCTCTCGTTCTTCATCTTCTCGCGCAGTTCGACGGAAAGCCCGTCGGTGTCGACGCGCTTGAGCAGTTCCTTGATCGCCTCAGCGCCCATCATCGCCTTGAATCCGGCGGGACGGTACTGCTGGTCGAGTTCGCGGAACTTGGCTTCGTCCTTAATGACTTCGCGCTCTTTCACCGGAGCATCGCCGGGTTCAACCACGACGTAGGCTTCGAAATAGAGCACGGACTCAAGGTCGCGCAGAGAAATGTCGAGCAGGTGGCCGATGCGGCTGGGCAGTCCTTTGAAAAACCACACGTGCGAGCAGGGTGAAGCCAGCTCGATGTGGCCTAGGCGCTCGCGGCGAACTTTGGACAGCGTGACTTCCACGCCGCACTTGTCGCAGATCACGCCGCGGTGCTTCATGCGCTTGTACTTGCCGCACAAGCACTCCCAGTCCGTGACCGGGCCAAAGATGCGCGCGCAGAACAAGCCGTCGCGCTCGGGCTTGAAGGTACGGTAGTTAATGGTCTCGGGTTTGGTGACTTCGCCGTGCGACCAGCTCCGGATTTTTTCCGGAGACGCCAGACTGATACGGATGGCGTCGAAGTCCGCAATCACATTTGCCATTTCGAAAGGGCTCGAACGAAACAAGGTGGTCCTCCGCTTCCTGCGGACCTGACGCGTCCGCTGACGGAGCTCGTAAACCAGTTCTCAGTACTCGGTACTCCGTACTCCGTTAGAACCGAGTGAACCTTTCGCCTTTTCATGCGGCATCGAGCTCGTATGCCGCAGTGGCCGTAATTCAAAATCTCTTTTCGATGTCCTCAGCACCCGATCCCAGCTCAGCTCTCACCGAGTACTGAGTACCGGGTACTGAGAACTGATCTTCAATCTGCTGCTGCGCTGGCCGTGGGCTTCTTCTCGCCTGCCTTGATCAATTCCACATCGAGGCAGAGCGACTGCAACTCGCGGATCAGCACGTTGAACGATTCGGGTACGCCGGGCTCCATCGCGGCTTCGCCCTTGACGATGGCCTCGTAGATCTTGGTGCGGCCGTATACGTCGTCGGACTTCGCCGTCAGTAACTCCTGCAGGATGAACGCTGCACCGTAAGCTTCCAGCGCCCAGACTTCCATTTCTCCGAAGCGCTGTCCGCCGAACTGCGCCTTACCGCCCAGCGGCTGCTGGGTGATCAGCGAGTACGGTCCGATGGAACGAGCGTGAATCTTGTCGTCCACCAGGTGCGACAGCTTCAGCATGTAGATGTACCCGACGGTGACGGGCTGTTCGAACTTGTCGCCAGTCATGCCGTCGTGAAGAGTCGTCTTCCCGGAGGTTGGCAAACCGGCGTGTTCGAGCAGCGCCTTGATCTCGCCTTCCTTCGATCCGTCGAACACGGGCGATCCCATGAACACGCCCTTGGTCAGGGTCGGGGCCACCGACTCCAGCTCTTCGTCGCTCATGTCGGAAATGATGTCAGCCAGCTGCGAGTCTTTGAACAGCGCCTTCAACTCGCGCCGGATGGCTTCTGTGCGCGTGTTCTCCTTGAGCAGGTTCGTGATCTTCTCGCCGAGCACGAAGCCAGCCCATCCGAGGTGGGTCTCGAGAATCTGCCCCACGTTCATACGGGAAGGCACGCCGAGCGGGTTGAGCACGATTTCCACGGGCGTTCCGTCTTCGAGGTACGGCATGTCCTCTTCCGGCAGAATGCGGGCGATGACGCCCTTGTTGCCGTGGCGGCCGGCCATCTTGTCACCGACACTCAGCTTGCGCTTCATGGCGATGTAGACCTTGACCAGCTTGATGACGCCCGGCGGCAGTTCGTCGCCCTTCGTGAGTTTTTCCTTCTTCTCGTTGACGATCTTCTTGAGTACGTCGATCTGACGAGAAGTCATTTCTTCGATCTCATCGATCTGCTCGTTCACCCGCGGATCCTTATCCGCATACTTGATGCGCTTCAGGTTGCGAGTGGAAATGCGCTCGATCTCGTCACGCGTGAGCAGGTTGCCCTTGGTCAGAAGGCGCTTGTTCGTGCGCTCGTCGTGCAAGTCGGCCTGCACTTCCTTGCCGCCCAGGATGTTTTCCAGGCGCTTCAGGCGCTCGTCGGTCAGAATTCGGATTTCGTCCGAAAGGTTCTTTTCCAACTTCGCGATCTGCGTAGCTTCGATGGCCTTCGCGCGCTCGTCTTTCTCCTGGCCCTTGCGCGAGAAGATCTTCACATCGACGATGACGCCCTCGATGCCCGGCGGGCAGTAGAGGGAAGCGTCGCGCACGTCGCCGGCCTTTTCACCGAAGATCGCGCGGAGCAGTTTCTCTTCCGGCGTGAGCTGGGTTTCCCCCTTCGGCGTAACTTTACCGACGAGGATGTCGCCCTGCTTGATGCTGGCGCCGATGCGAATGACGCCCGCTTCGTCCAGGTTGCGCAGCATAGATTCGCTGACGTTTGGAATGTCGCGCGTGACTTCTTCCGGACCCAGCTTGGTGTCGCGGGCCTCAATCTCGTACTCCTCGATGTGCAGCGAGGTGTAGTAATCCTCTTTCACCATCTTCTCGGAGACGAGGATCGCGTCTTCGAAGTTGTAACCGCGCCATGGCATGAAGGCGACCAGCACGTTTCGTCCCAGAGCCAACTCGCCGTGATCGGTGCAAGGGCCGTCAGCGATAATCTCGCCCTTCAGAACGCGCTGACCTTTCTTGACCACCGGCTTCTGGTTGATGCAAGTGTTCTGGTTGGAACGCTTGAATTTCGTGAGCTGGTAGATGTCGCTGCCAACTTCACGAGACAACTGCGTGGGATGGTGTTCGCCTTCGACGCGCACAATGATGCGCTCGGAGTCGACCGAGTCGATGATGCCGTTACGGCGAGCCAGAACGACTGCGCCCGAATCGCGAGCGGTGACGCCCTCCATTCCGGTGCCCACGATCGGCGCTTGCGCGCGGAGCAAGGGCACAGACTGGCGTTGCATGTTGGCGCCCATCAGCGCGCGGTTCGCATCGTCGTGCTCGAGGAACGGAACCAGCGAGGCGGCGACGGAAACGAGCTGCTTCGGGCTGACGTCGACGTAGTCGACTTCATCGCGGCTGACCAGGACGAAGTTGCCGGCCTTACGCGCGTTGACCAGTTCGGCAACGATCTTGCCCTTGTCGTCGAGTTCCACGTTCGCCTGCGCGATCGTGTGGCGGTCTTCTTCCCAGGCCGAGAGGTAGAAGGAGAAGGGCTCAATCGTCGCCGGCTTCTTCCGCTTCTCTCTCAGCTCGTTGTTGATCTTCTCGATCTCATGTTTTTCCATGTGATCGCCGACTTTGTGATCGCTGTCGCCAACGTTGACGACGGTGACGTAGTCGATGACGCGTCCGCCCTTGATCTTGCGATAGGGGGATTCGATGAAGCCGTAGTCGTTGATGCGGGCGTAGCAACTCAGCGACGAGATCAGGCCGATGTTCGGACCTTCCGGCGTCTCGATCGGGCAGATACGTCCGTAGTGCGTAGGGTGAACGTCGCGGACTTCGAATCCTGCGCGTTCACGTGACAGACCGCCCGGCCCAAGGGCCGAGAGACGCCGCTTGTGCGTGATCTCGGAGAGCGGGTTGGTCTGATCCATGAACTGCGAGAGCTGCGACGACCCGAAGAATTCGCGGATCGCGGCCATCACCGGCTTGGCGTTAACCAAGTCATGCGGCATGGCCGTCGACATTTCCTGGTAGACGGACATTTTTTCCTTGATCGCGCGTTCCATGCGAACCAGGCCAATGCGGAACTGGTTCTCCATCAACTCACCGACCGCGCGCACGCGGCGGTTGCCGAGGTGATCGATGTCGTCGACTGCGCCGATGCTCTTCCGCAACTTCAACAGGTACGCGATGGTCGCGTAGAAGTCGTCCGGATCGAGCGTGCGCTTGTCCAGACTGGTGGCTTCCTGGTTCTCGAACAGCTTGATGTTGAACTTCAAACGGCCCACGCGCGAGAAGTCATACTTGCGCGGGTCGAAGAACATGCCATGGAACAGCGCCGTAGCCGTGTCGAGCGTCGGCGGATCGCCGGGACGCAGCTTTCGGTAAATCTCGATCAGCGCTTCCTGCGGAGTCTTGACCGCGTCGCGCTTCAGGGTCTGGCTGATCACCGTGCCCACGTCGTCGCGTTCGGGGAAGAACAGCGACATTTCCACGACGCCGGAATCGAGAATCTTCGAAACCTTGTCGGCGGTCAGCTCGGAGTTGGCTTCCAGCATGACTTCGCCGGTGGTGGTGTCGACGATGTCGCCGGCAGTCCACGCGCCTTCGAGGTCGGTGATGTCGACTTCGATTTCGGTGATCTTCGCCTTCTGAATGTCCTTCAGAACCTGTGCGTTGATCTTGCGGCCGGAGTGCGCGACTTCGTCGCCCGACTTGTTCTTGATGCTGTGCGCGAGCTTCATGCCGAGAAGGTTGGTCGGCTTCTCGCTGGTTGGGTCGAGGGTCCAGAAAAGCCGCTTGTCGCGGACGACCAACCGATCGACCGTGTAGAACGACTTCAGAATGTCTTCGCCGGTGCGCAGACCGAGAGCGCGCAGGAAGATCGTGCCCAGGAATTTGCGCTTGCGGTCGATGCGGACGTAGAGGACGTTCTTCTGGTCGTATTCGAATTCCACCCACGATCCGCGGTAGGGAATGATCTTGCCCAGAAAGTAGGTACGGTTGTTCGCGGTCTCGAAGAACACGCCGGGCGAACGGTGCAACTGGCTGACGATGACGCGCTCGGTCCCGTTGATGATGAAGGTGCCGTTCTGCGTCATCAGGGGAACATCGCCGAAGAAGACTTCCTGCTCTTTAATGTCGCGGATGGAGCGGTTGCCAGTCTCAGCGTCCTTGTCGAAAATCGTCAGACGCATCGTGACCTTGAGCGGGGCGGAATAGGTCATGCCGCGCTCTTCGCACTCAGCCACGTCGTACTTCAGTTGCAATCCCACCGGGTCGCCGCACTTGTTGCAGAAGTCGGGCGTGTTGGCGTTGTAGGTACCGCACTTGCCGCACAGAACTTCGCCGGGGTGGAACGGATCGGTGATAACCGTGGATCCGCAATTCTTACAAGTCGTCCGGAGGTGGTGCAGGCCCTTGAGGTGGCCGCACTTGCACTCCCAGTTACCAATGGCGTAATCCACAAACTCAAGTTGTGATACGTTGCGGAAGTCGGTGATCGGAAAGACAGACTGAAACACCGCCTGCAAGCCGCCGTCTTCGCGCTCGCTGGGCAGTTTGTCCATCTGCAAGAAGCGGTCGTAAGAACGCTTCTGAACCTCGATCAGGTTCGGGATCTGGATGGTGGCCGGAATTTTGGAAAAATCGAATCGCTTACGGAAGGCATTTTTCATCTTCAGAAACTCCCAATCTCACGCGCAGCCGAGGGCCACGCTTATACCGCGGAATGTGGGGCGCGTCATTGTTGTCGCGCCGCGGGACGTACGTGTGTGGTACCGGAAAAGCTTGTGTTTCAAAACCAGGAACCTAAAAGACAGCGGGGCGCCCGCAGGGACAGTCGTTCCCGCAGACGCCAACCAAGGCGTTTCGCCATTCTTGATTTGAAATCTTTCGCGCCAGTTCGTCGGCCTGTTTCCGCCCCGCCTGCCCGCGGAGCAGCCTGCCCAAAACTTACCGCGCGAGACTAGCCCGCGCTCGAGTGAAGCCCTGGGAGGCGACGTTATATAGATGCTAACATCGCCGCCCACGGTTCACAAGTAAGAACGTGCAACATAATCGATTTTGCACCGATTTAGATGCAGACCGGCTTTCTGTGGGGCGGACCCCTGTCCGCAACCACCTGCAGGCTTGCTGCAAGCAGCGCAGGCGAGGGCGCCCGCGCCACATCGACCGCTTATTTCACTTCAACAACCGCGCCTGCCTCGGTGAATTTCTTCTTGATGGTCTCGGCTTCGTCCTTGGAGACGCCCTCTTTCACGTTCTTGGGAGCTCCGTCGACCAGTTCCTTGGCTTCTTTCAGGCCCAGGCTGGTGACTTCGCGGACGGCCTTGATCACGTTGATCTTGTTGGCGCCCACTTCTTTCAGGACAACGGTGAACTCGGTCTTCTCTTCGGCCGGTGCCGCTGCCGCCGCGCCGCCGCCGCCCGCGACCATGACCGGGGCCGCTGCCGCCGCCGATACGCCGAGACGCTCTTCGAGCTTCTTTACGAGCTGCGCCGCGTCGAGCAGCGACAACCCTACGATTGAATCTTCCAACTGTTGCAGATCCGCCATATTAGTTCTCCACTTGTTTCAGTTTTGTTGATTTCGTTATCCGTGGGCCAGGGTTCCAGTGCGTCCAGGTCCAATTTCCTCGCGCCAGACAACGCTTGGAACGAACCGCGCAACCCCCGACTTACCGGTAACCAAATCTCTTCGGACGGCTTGCGCCATCCAGAACTATTCGTTGGTCATCCTGAGGCGACATGCCTTGGTCGCCGAAGGACCTGGGCGCGCCGCGCGAACATTCTCGCTTCCCTTGCGAGAATGCGAAATCGCGCGGTTTGGCGCGTATTCGTTATGCTTCTTTGAACTTCTTCTGCTGCACGCCTTGATCGACGACCACGGCCAGGTTACGGCCCACCGCGTTCATGGCGGTGACCAAACGCTGCGCTGGGGCATTGATCAGGAACAGGAGCTTGGAATACAGCTCTTCCTTCGACGGCATGCTCGCCAAGGCTTCGATCTCTTTAATGTTGATGACCTTGCCTTCGACCACGCCGATCTTGAAGGTGAACTCCGGCGCGTCCTTGGCGTATTTGGTCAAAGCCTTGGCCATTGCAACCGGATCGCCAGTGGTATAGGCGATCGAGGTCACGCCCGCCAGATCCTTCAGAGCACCTTCGACTTTGGTGCCCTTGGCAGCGCGCTCGGCCAGGGTGTTCTTGACGACCTGATACTTCGCGCCCGCGCCGCGCAGAGCCTTGCGGAGCTCGAAGTCTTGCGTCACGGTCATCTTGGTGTAGGTCGCGACCACCACGTTCGAAACGTTCTTCAGGTCTTTGCTGAGCTTTTCGACCTGCTCGGTTTTCTTTGCCTTAGTAACCGCCATTTTCAATCCCTCGTAAATGATCTTTGGGGGCACGGCCGCCTTCGGCTGTCCAGGCGCTTCCGCGCCGCGTTAAGCCTTCGCAGCCGTCTCAATCGGGGTCACGTCCAGAGAAATCCCGGGACCCATCGTCGAACTCAGGAAGCATCCCTTGATGTACTTGCCCTTCGCGACTGACGGCTTGGCTTTGATCACGCTGGTGATCAGCACCGTCGCGTTCTCGATCAGCTTGTCGGGCGAGAACGAAATCTTGCCAACCGGGCAGTGCACGAGGGCCGTCTTGTCGGTGCGGAATTCGACCTTGCCGGCCTTCACTTCCTGTACGGCCTTGCCCACGTCGAAGGTGACCGTGCCAGTCTTCGGGTTGGGCATCAGGCCCTTGGGACCGAGAATCTTGCCCAGTCGTCCGACCGACTTCATCACGTCGGGAGTAGCGATGAGGGCGTCGAAATCAGTCCAATTTTCCTTGGTGATCTTCTCGACCATCTCTTCGCCGCCGGCGAAATCGGCTCCGGCGGCTTCCGCTTCTTTAATCTTGTCACCGGTCGCGATGACCAGGACCTTCTTCGATTTGCCGAGGCCGTGCGGCAGAACGACCGTGCCGCGCACCATCTGGTCGGCGTGCTTGGGATCGACTCCCAGGCGCAACGTGACCTCGACAGTCTCGTCGAACTTTGCGAACTTCACTTTCTGCAGGAGAGGAACGGCGTCCTGCAGAATGTAGGGGCGCTTCTCGACTGCGGAGTGCGCCTTGGCGATGTTCTTTCCTTCTTTTTTCATTGCTCTTCCTCGTCTCCCACCGCTCGTCGTTGAATCGAAGAGCCGTGGTGCTTTTGACTTATGTGGCACGGGCGCCCTCGCCCGCGAAAGCTGGCCACATTCCGATCAGCTTTCAAAACCTGCGCTCGCTTCGCTTGCGGGACAGCCGAAGGCGGCCGCCCCCCCAAGAAACGTTTTACCCAACCACTTCAATGCCCATCGAACGGGCGGTGCCGCGGATGCTCTTGATGGCGGTCTCGACGGAGGCGGCGTTCAGGTCGGGCATCTTTTGTTTCGCGATGTCTTCGACCTGCTTGGCGGTGACTTTACCGACTTTATCTTTATTCGGCACCCCGGATCCCTTGGCGATGCCTGCGGCGCGCTTCAATAGAATCGAAGCCGGAGGCGTCTTGGTGATGAAGGTGAACGAGCGGTCGCTGTAAACGGACACGACGACCGGGATGATCAGTCCCTCCATCTCTTTCTGGTTGGTTCTGGCGTTGAACTGCTTGCAGAACTCCATGATATTGATCTGCGCCTGGCCGAGCGCCGGGCCCACGGGGGGCGCCGGCGTCGCCTTGCCGGCGGCGATCTGCAGCTTCACATAACCTGTAACTTTCTTTGCCATAATCTCTCTTCCGCCTCAACTCCGGGTCTAGGATTTTCGGCCCGGCAACCTGAAGCTTGCCTTTCGAAATTGTCATCCTGAGGCGACATGCTTTTGTCGCCGAAGGATCTGTGCATCTCCCTACTACGCGACCTTTTCCACCTGGTTGAACTCGAGTTCTACCGGGGTGGAGCGGCCGAAAATTGTGACCATCACCTTCAACGTTTCGCGGTCTTCGTTCACTTCGTCGACGATGCCGGTAAAGCTGGCGAACGGGCCTTCGGTGATGCGGACCGATTCCTGCTTCTCGAACTTGACCTTGAGCTTGGGCTTCTCGCGGCTGTCGGCGACTTTGTAGACGATGTGCTGCACTTCTTCTTCGGAGAGCGGCGTGGGCTGCTGGCCGGTGCCGACGAATCCTGTAACGCGCGGCGTGGATTTCACCACATGCCACACGTGATCGTCCATGTCCATTTCCACCAGCACGTAGCCGGGATAGAACATACGCTCAGAGGTGTACTTCTTGCCGCCGCGCACTTCGGTGACCGACTCGGTCGGGATCAGCACTTTGCCGATCTTCTCCTGCAGCCCGAATGCCGCGACGCGCGACTCCAGAGACTCTTTCACCTTGCGCTCAAAGCCCGAGTAGGAGTGGATGATGTACCACTTCATGTTCGGGTTTTTGGGCGCCTCAGTCGTGGCCGTGGCTCCGTCCGCCGCGGGGGGCTGCGCCTCGCCCGTTGCGCTCACTGCTGCTTCGTTTTTTTCTTCGTCCTGCATATGGGTGGTTCTTCTCGGCCAGCCGTTACTTTCTAAGCAGCACTGAGCTGCAAATCATCAGTTGCAAATCGTCGATGACTAGTGAACCTTGAACGCGTTGAATAGTGCCGTTACGCCGTGCTGAATGACGAAATCGATCACGGCAAAGTACAACGCGAAAATGAAGACCGTGATCACGACCACCGTGGTCGTGGCGCGAACTTCCTTCCACGAGGGCGCGGTCACCTTGCGCATTTCTGTGCGCACATCGTTGTAAAAGGTTTTGGTCCGCTCGGGCCAGGACTTCACCGTCGCGACAAGTGCGTTTTGTTCCGTCATGGTCGCCATCTTCTGCTTCTTTCTCTTCGCTCTATCTGCTGCGCCTGTGCGTAAACTCTGGCAGGGGCGGAGGGATTCGAACCCCCAAGTTCGGTTTTGGAGACCGACAGTTTAACCGTTGAGCTTACGCCCCTACATCATTGCTGATTTCGTGATTGCTGATTGTTGATTGAAAATCGTCGCCTCCGGCAGTCAACAATCAAAAGATCATCAATCAACAATTATTTCACTTCTTTGTGCGGCGTGTGCTTGCGGCACCGGTTGCAAAACTTCTTGAATTCCAACCGTTCGGTCGTCGTCTTCCGATTCTTGGTCGTCGAGTAGTTCCGCTCTTTGCAATCACCGCACTGTAACGTCACGATTTCTCGGGGCATAAAACAACTCCTAGCTCTCTAGTCAAAACTTTGTCATCCTGAGCGAGACGCGTTTGGTCTCGCGAAGGATCTATGCACTTCGCTTGCGCCATACAACTGCTACTGAATAATCTCCGCAATCGTTCCGGCGCCCACCGTATGCCCGCCTTCACGAATCGCGAACCGCAAGCCCTTTTCCATGGCCACCGGCGTGATCAACTCAATCACCAGGCTCACGTTATCTCCCGGCATCACCATCTCCGTGCCCGCCGGCAACTCCGCCACGCCCGTCACGTCCGTCGTGCGCAGATAAAACTGCGGACGGTATCCCTTGAAGAACGGCGTATGCCGTCCCCCTTCTTCTTTAGTCAAAATGTAGACCTCAGCCTTGAACTTGGTGTGCGGCGTGATCGATCCCGTCTTGGCCAACACCATGCCGCGCTCCACATCGTCCTTGCCAATGCCGCGCAGCAGCAGACCGGCGTTGTCGCCCGCCATGCCTTCATCCAACTGCTTCTTGAACATTTCAACGCCCGTCACCACCGTCTTGCGCGTCTCGCGGAAGCCGACGATTTCCACTTCCTCGCCCACCTTCACCTTGCCGCGCTCGATACGGCCCGTCACAACGGTGCCACGGCCGGAGATCGAGAAGATATCTTCGATCGGCATCAGGAACGGCTTGTCCAACTCGCGCGCCGGCTGCGGAATATACTTGTCCACCGCCGCCATCAACTCGTCGACCTGCGCCTCCGCCTTGGCTTCCCCATTCAGCGCGCCCAATGCCGAAACCCGCACCACCGGGACTTCGTCGCCGGGAAACTTGTACGACTTCAGCAGCTCGCGCACTTCGAGCTCAACCAGTTCCAACAACTCCGGATCGTCCACCGCGTCAACCTTATTCAACGCCACCACCAGATACGGCACACCGACCTGCCGAGCCAGCAGCACGTGCTCCCGCGTCTGCGGCATGGGACCGTCCGTCGCCGCCACCACCAGAATGCCGCCATCCATCTGCGCCGCGCCCGTGATCATGTTCTTGATGTAATCGGCGTGGCCCGGGCAATCCACGTGCGCGTAGTGCCGGTTCGCCGTCTCGTACTCCACGTGCGCCGTGGCGATCGTGATTCCGCGCGCCTTTTCTTCCGGCGCGTTGTCGATCGAATCAAACGACCGGAACGTGTTTTTCGGATTGTGCTTCGACAGAACCTTAGTGATCGCCGCCGTCAACGTCGTCTTGCCGTGATCGATATGACCAATCGTCCCGACGTTGCAGTGCGGCTTATTGCGATCAAATTTTTCTTTCGCCATAACTCAGCCTCTAGCTCCTAGCTCAAAACCCTTCCACCCCAAACCCTTGTCATTCTGAGGCGCGCACTTTGCGCCGAAGGACCTATGTAACTTCTATGCTCCCACTTCAGTAGTACTGATACAGCTTCTTAAACTTGTGCCGCAGCGAGATGTCGACGCCCTCGAGCTTCGATAAGTAAAACTCGCGCATCTGCGCCTGATCGGACACGGGAAGCGACCGGTACAACTGCCGCGCGTCGAGTCCCGAATCGCCGGCAACACCTTCCAGCAAACGCTGCGCCAGCACCGCATCAAAATCCCGAACGCGAATTCCCTTGCGATCCAACTGCTTCAGGAATTTTCCAGCCTTCTCAGGCAAGAAAGCCTGCTCTACTGCTTTTTGCAGCCTGGCGAACTCTTCCGCCTTCTCAATCTTGATGGCAGCCTTTTGGAAAACCACTGTCATCGGTGAACACTCTCAATTCCTGAAACAGTTTTCTGGAGCGGGAGACGGGAATCGAACCCGCGACCAACAGCTTGGAAGGCTGTGACTCTACCACTGAGTTACTCCCGCCCTGCGTCAGCTCTCAGCCGTCAACAAACCTCAGCGGCTAAAACCGCGTCCATCTTCCGACTCCTGACGGCACGGCTGAAGCCGCACCCCTCCACAACACCCTTGCGCACGGTCGATGCCGAAGCCTTTTCAAATCTGGAGCCGATGACCAGGATTGAACTGGTGACCTCTCCCTTACCAAGGGAGTGCTCTACCAACTGAGCTACATCGGCCCGGAAAACCAGCTGTCAGCTATCAGCCTTCAGCTCTCAGCGAAATCTACTCCGCGTCCTTGTCGGGATGCAGCACTTCATTCCGGCGCAACACCGACTTCACGGCCAGCAGCGCCAAGATCGCCAGCGTTCCCGCCCGAAACCTTGGGTCGGGAAGCGTAGTCCACGCCAGCGCTCCGAGCACTCCGTAACAGACCAGCGCGATGGACAAGCGGTTCACTGAAATCTTGATCCCTCGCAAAGACCGCTCGGGATTTCACCAGCGGGCTCTCCCCAACACTTCGCCCCCGGGGGTCACGCCCGCCTAACGGCTCAATCTAATGGTGCACAGGGAAGGATTCGAACCTTCGTACCTCGCTAGGAGGGACAGATTTACAGTCTGTTGGCTTTAACCACTCACCCACCTGTGCAAAAACTTTCGGGCGATGCGGCTGTTGCGCTCCGTCCGGCAGACTACACTACTAGGGCCGCTCGAAAGCACACGCGAAACCCGCAGATCAAACGCAGAACAGCTTTACTTTTTTCGCAACACAAGGAAACCAAGGCTCGCGCAAGAAGACGCCGCGAAGATCACTAGACTGCCTGATCACTGCACACCGGAAAAGTACCGAATGGAGTGCGTTGGAAAAACCTGTTGCGCCGCTAACCGAGTCCGCCGAATAGCCGGAAAAACATCTCTTCGTTCGTTTACTGGAGCTGGCGAAGGGATTTGAACCCCCGACCCTCTGATTACAAATCAGATGCTCTACCAACTGAGCTACGCCAGCAAATTCGGGGGAAAGACGCGCTCTCGCGCAAACTTATCCCTCAGATCCCTGCCAGATGTCCGGGACAATTATTTAAGTTATCACAAGGGCAAGTTAGGGTGCAACAACTCGTCTGGGGGCCCACTGGGGCCCAATCAGCCCAGCCAGCTATTCTTCGCGCAAGGCCACCATGGGATGCACGCGCGCGGCCCGTCGCGCTGGAATGATGCAGGCAGCGAGCGCGACCGCGGTCAAGACCACCGCGACCAGACTGAAGGTTGCCGGATCGTGGATTGGCACGCCGAACACGAGACTCGCCACCGCCCGGCCGAGGGCGAGCCCACCAGCCAAGCCGATGCCTACGCCGATCAGCACGACCTTCATCCCCTGACCGACAATGAGTTGGAGCACACTCCGGGGTGTCGCGCCCAAGGCCATGCGCAGACCGATCTCGCGCGTGCGCTGGTTCACGGAATAGGCCAGCACGCCGTAGATTCCGATGGCCGCAATGAGCAGCGCCACGGCGGCGAAGGTCGTCAGCAAAACCGTGTTGAGCCGCGGCTGGGCAGCACTGTTCGACAACCACTGATCCATAGTATTCACGTTCGCCAACGCGAGTCCCGCGTCAAGGTCGTGGATTCGCTGGCGAATCGAGGGCAACTGCGCCGCCGCGGAAGCGTCGGTGCCAGCGTCGCTTCGAACGACCACGTCCATGAGCGGCCAGGTACCGCGCTGTTGGAGTCCGTAATAAAGAGTCGGGGTCTGCTGGTTCAGGGCCTGATCGCGAATGTCGCCCACAACTCCCACGATTGTGTAGGCAATCTCCGGCTTGGCGCTGGGCCGAAGGGCTTTGCCGATCGGATCCGCATCGCCAAAAAATTTCTGGGCTGTGGACTGGCTGACGACCATCACCAACTGGGAGGTGCGTGTGTCGCCCTCAGTGAAGGTGCGGCCTCGCAGCAGCGGAATTTGCATAGTGTCAAAGTAGCCAGGACTGACACTCCGCCAGTCGATCGGCACTGCGGTCCCGGGCGGCAAGACGGACGCCTCGGTGGTGATCATGGGATGCCTGGCGTAATTTCCAGCGCCGAAGGGAATGCCGCTGCAAACAGCCGCGCTGCGCACGCCGGGAATGGACTGCAGATTCTCGATCAGCGAGTGATAGAGAGCGGGCCCTTTATCGGCCAGCGGATATTGCGGCACAGGAGGAGCGAGTTGAAAAGTCATCAGGCCGCTGGAATTGAACCCCAGCCGCACGCGCTGGAGGTTGGCGAGGCTCTGCATCAGCAGCCCCGCGCCGATCAGCAGAATCGCAGCAAGAGCCACTTCACCGGCGGCGAGGCTGTCGCGCAACCAGCTGCGAATGCCGCCCGTCGAGCCGCGACCGGCCTCTTTGAGCGTGTCATTGGCCTTGGCGGTTGCAATGCGCCACGCCGGCGCCAGACCGAAGAGTAGACCCGTGACAATCGTGAGCGCGAAACAGAACCACAGCACGGTCGAATCAACTGCGACGTCTGGGAAAGGCAACGTGCCATCGGGCAAGGAGCGAGTCAGCACGCGCACGGCAGCAACCGCTCCCAGCAGGCCAGCACCTCCACCGAGGATCGAGAGGACGACGCTCTCCACCAGAAGCTGGCGAATCAGGCGGCCGCGCGTGGCGCCCAGCGCGGTCCGCACGGCCATTTCTTTCTGCCGGGTCGCGGCCCGCGCCAGTAGAAGGTTCGCGACGTTGGCGCAGGCAATGAGCAGGACGAACCCAACGGCGACCAGTAAAACGAGCAGTCCCGTTTTCAAATCTGCGCCGACGAACGTATCGAACATGGTAAGAAGATGAACGCCCCAGTAACGCACTTCGGGATACTGCTTGCCGACGCGAACCGAAATGGTATCCATCTCAGCCTGAGCTTGTTGCGCCGTGACCCCGGGTTTGAGCTTTCCGAAGACCGAGATCACATGATTCAGACGGAGTTCCTTGCTGGGATCGATGGTCAGCGGCGTATAAATGTCGCCGCCACCAATCAGTTTCAGGCTCGCCGGGGCGATGCCAACGACTGTCGTCGGAATCCCATCGAGAGAAATCGTTTTGCCGACAAGAGCCGGGTCTGAAGCGAAGCGGCGCTTCCATAGGCCTTCGCCGAAGATGGCGACTGCGGCGCCGCCGGGTTTCTCTTCGTCCATCTTGAATTCTCGTCCGGCGAGGAGTCGGGTGCCGAGCACCTGGGTCAGAACCGGGCTGATCCGATTTCCGGAGAGTTGCTCGGGCTCCCCATTGCCACTCAGCGTGAATGTGGCGTAGCCCACTCCCGCGAGTTGCTCGAACGATTGCGTCTGCTCCCGCCAGGAAAGAAAGTTCAGGACCGACGCCGCGAACGTCGGCAAGTTGAGCTTGTCGTTCTTCTCCGCCACTTGCAAAATCCGGTTGGGCTCGGCAAAGGGCAGCGAACGGAGCATGACCGCGTTCACGACCGTGAAGATGGTCGCGTTGGCCGCGATCGCAATCGCGACGGTAAGGACCACTGTGGCCGTAAAGAGCGGCGCCCGGTACATGATACGAACCGCGTAGCGGATATCTCCCCAGATTGCGCGGTTCTGGAACATGTGTGTTTGGACGGACCGGAAGTCCAAATGATATCAGCCCGTTCCGCTGTCTCGGGCGAGCCGGGCCTCTCAGGTCGACGACATAACGGCCTTGCGACGTGAGTGAGTGGTGGCCGGGGGTGCTATCATTTGATCCCTGACCCGCATTTCATGCGAATAAGGCGCACTCTCCCCCTCGCTCTGGCAGTCGTCGTGGTCGCCGCGGCGGTGACGCTCGCTGTCCAACTCCGCAAGGCCGCTCCGCCCGAGTCCGCGCGGTTGCTGCCCGCGGCCGACGCCTTCGTGTACGCCGATTTTGGCTGGGCCCGCCGGTTAAACGGCGGAAAGCTGCTGTTCCCGGTGAACCACGATCCGGAATATGAGCGGTTCATTCAGGATACCGGGTTTGATTTCGAGCGCGACTTGGATGCGGTGGCGTTTGCAGTCCACTACCCGCAAAGCTGGCCCGGCGGCGGGACCGGGGGCTCGGCACCCGAGCCCCGCTTTTCGGAGGTCTTCGCCGGAAGGTTCGATGGCAGCCGGTGCCTGGCTTACCTGAAGAGGACGGCAAAGTCGGTAGAGAACTACAACTCGGTCGATATTTTTACGCTTCCTTTGTATGGCCGATCGTTCCGCATTGCGATTCTCGGCGTGGATACGGTGGCAGCCTCGAATCATGACGATCCGGCGGTGATCCGCGGCATGGTCGACCGCTCACGGCGGCTGGCGTCCCCGTTTGGAGGGCCGGCTTTCCTGCGGCGGTATTTCAAACGCGTGCAGTTGGCCAGTCCGATTTGGGTGGTGGCGCGGGTAGAGCCGGCATCGCCCGGGTTTGAGGCATGGTCAGCGATTTTTCCCAAATCCGCGGACCTGGTCATTTCTGCCAGTTATAACCCCCTGCATCTTCCACTGCGGGCGGGCGTGCTGCACCTGCGCGCCGAGGCTTCGACGGGCAGCGACGAGGATGCCCGCAACATTACGGACAAGGCAAACACATTTCTGACAATGTTTCGCAGCGCGGAAGTGTCGGTCGGATCTGGGGGCACGGACGCCGACGTGAAGGCCTTTTTTGACAGCCTGAGAGTGCGGCAGGAGAGCAACCGGGCAGTGCTTTCGGCGATCCTGCCCGGCGGTGTCTTCCGCAAACTGGGGGTGGCTTCGGACCAGATGCCGGAGCCCGGACCGGCAGCAGCCCCGGCCACGACCGGCAAATCACGCTGAGGGTGCCCGATCGCCCGCGCAACCTTTGCAACTAAATGACGCCCCGATCGTCAGATTAATGCGCGTCAGATCTAATATGCGTCATATCCAATCAAGGGTGTAGCCAGCGGGTACAATAAAATCGTAATGTCCAGCTTCCTGTCAGGCCTTCCGCTTCCGCTTGCCGCGTTTATCGCGGGCTTGATCTCGTTTCTCTCACCGTGCGTGCTTCCGCTGGTGCCGGGATATGTTTCGTTGATCTCCGGCGCGGGCGTTGAAGAATTGAAGTCAGCACAAAGCCAGCTCATGCGCCGGGTCATGGTGAACTCGATTGGGTTCATCCTGGGCTTCAGCGTAGTGTTTGTGACGCTGGGGGCGATCTCGACCGAGATTGGACAACTCGCGGCGCGCTACAAACACACCCTGTCGATCGTGGCAGGCGTGGTCATCATTATCTTCGGACTGCACCTCACCGGGATTTTCAAGATCAAAGCGCTGTACACCGACGCGCGGCTGCACAACGTGAAAGGCAGCAGCACGCCGGTGGGCGCTTTTGTGATTGGATTTGCCTTCGCTTTTGGCTGGACGCCCTGCCTGGGGCCGATTCTGACCGTGCTCCTGACACTAGCCAGCGAGCAGGACACGCTCGTCAAGGGCATCGCACTGCTGGCAGTTTATTCGCTGGGATTGGCAGTACCGTTCATCCTGACATCGTTGCTGATGGAGCGCTTCCTGAAGTTTTACAGCCGCTTCCGTTCGCGCATGCATTTGCTGGAAGTGGCGAGCGGAGGCCTGATGATCGCGCTGGGTGTGTTGCTGGTGATTGGGCGTTTCACGCTGATCTCGAGCTGGCTGTCGTTTTTGAACCGTTTTGCTTTGTAGGGAGGATCTGGTTTTGAGGATTGAAGAATTTCAGTTTTGTCCAAAGTGCGGAGCGGCGCTGCATCAGAGCGTCGGCACGGAGTCGGTGGGTGGGCCTGGCGTAGTGACGTGCGGGGCTTGTGGCACGACGTTCCAGCAGTCGGATTTCGCGGGCGGCGCAATCCCACAAGCAGCTCCGGGGGGAAACCGCAATCCGATGGCTCTGTTCGCTGTGGCCGTGATCGCCGCAGTAATGCTGTTCTACGGGTTTCACGCGGCCAGGCGTTCGGAAGCGAATGCAATCGTCATGAAGGCCTCGCCCGCTCCCGATTTCACGCTGGAGTCGCTTGACGGCAAGAGCGTGCGATTGTCGGACCTGCGCGGCAAGGCGGTCCTGCTGAATTTCTGGGCCACGTGGTGTGGGCCCTGTAAGATCGAAACGCCGTGGCTCGTGGAACTGCAGAACCAATACGGATCGCAAGGGCTGCAGGTGATTGGGGTCGCAATGGATGATTCCGGGAAAGACGAGATCGCCAAGTTCGCCAAAGATATGGGAGTCAACTATCCCGTGTTGCTGGGAAAGGAAGCAGTGGGCGATGCGTACGGCGGCGTTCCGGCCCTGCCCGAGAGCTTTTTCATTGGCCGCGATGGAAAGATTGTCGACAAGATTATCGGGTTGAAGGGTAAAGCCGAGATCGAGGACTCCATCAAGAAGGCGCTGGGCACGGAAGCCGCAAAGGATGAGGCATCGGCCCCGACGATGCGCGAAAACGGGCCTGTTCAGAGGTAACGTCGCATCCTGTCGCCGATCGTTCTAACATCCATGGATGGCTCGAAGGCTCAGAATTGACAATAGGAACGAGGTCAGGATCGGCCTACGATTGGGTGTCTCCACGATGAGACTGCGCGGTCACAACTCGAAACTGATCTGGCTGCTCGCCCTGCTCGCAGGCACGGCCTTTGCCCAGGGCGGAAAGGCGCCGTCCGTGTCGTTCGCTCCGGTTGGGCTGGTCACGGCGCAACGCACGACGCAGACCATGGTGAATTTGAATTTTCGGGTCGCTTCGGGATTCCACATCAACTCCAACGCGCCGAAGGATGAGTTCCTGATTCCGACCAGTTTGAAAATGGACCTGCCCACTGACATCATCCTGGGGAAGATCGAGTATCCCGCGGGGAAAGATCTGACCTTCCCTTTTTCGCCGGATCAGAAACTGAATGTCTACAGCGGAGACTTTACGGTCGCGGTGGGCGTGCATCCCCTGCTCTCTGTGACCCCGGGAAAATATGTGATGCATGGCGTACTGCGCTATCAGGCTTGCGACAACGCGCAATGTTTTCCACCGAAAACGCTGCCGGTGAGCTTTGAAGTGAAAGTCATCAGGGAACCGGCCACGCACCACGCGAATCCGGCACAGAGTCCGCACGTGCACAACTAGCTTTCCGCTATCAACCTTCAGCTCTCAGTTCACTTACTCCGTGATGATGTGATCCGCCCATTCGACCAGCGACACGAAGACGGGCGGGCTGCCGAATTTTGCCGCGTAGTTGGCCAGGTCGGTTTCGGTCACGGCTCGCGCTCGCGAACAAGCCCCGCACGCATAAATCTGCACATGCTTCGCGGAAAGTTTGTTCAGGAACTCTCCCACCGTCGGCCAGCCTACGGGCGTAACCGCGTCGGCCACGACTTTGCGCATCAGCACCACCGCTTCGCCGAGCAGATAGATCTGCACTTCGTGCCCGGCTTCGGCGAGGGCCAGCGCGTGCGAGAAGGGAAACGCGGCTTTGGTGGGATCGTCGGAGCCCCACGCGCTCTTCATCAGAATCTTGAGCTTACGGGTGGTTTGCCCTTGCAGGGGGCCGGTGGCGGCAAAGAACGGTAGGGCGGCCAATTGCGCCAGTCGCGTGAGAAACGCTCGACGTGCCATTGATTCTCCTGTGAAGGGTGAGCCCGGAAATTGGCGGTAACTTTAGCTCTTTTCCGGCGCAGGAACAAGCTCGTTCTTTGACTATGGCGAGCAGCGTCTCTAAGATTCCGTCCCATGAAGCACACTTTTGCCTGCGCGATCTTCCTGTTGTGCGTCTGCGGCATCCTGGCTGGGCAACCGGCCTCGCCCTCCGTTGTGATCATCCATGAGGTCAACGTGATTGATGTGACCGGTGGCCCGACGCAGACGCATCGCACAGTGATCGTGCGCGACGGAAAAATCGAGGAGATCGGCAGTTCCGGGGGAGGCTCGGACGGGGAACTGCAGGGCCTGCGCGTGGATGGAGCGGGCAAGTTCCTGATCCCAGGGCTCTGGGACATGCATGTCCACATGGTTTTCGGGGACTGGTTCCCACGCGGGAAGGAAGTCACGCTGCCGCTGTTCATCGCCAATGGCATTACGGGCGTGCGGGACATGGGCGGCGAGTTGGAAGTGCTGCAGCAATGGCGCAAGGAAATCGCTGCCGGAACTCTGATTGGGCCGCGCATGGTGATCTCTGGGCCGATGCTCGACGGTCCGCGGCCGCGCTTTCCCAGTTCGATTGCGATTACGACTCCAGAAGATGGCCGCCGAGCCGTCGATGATCTGAAGCGGCGGGGCGCGGACTTCATCAAGCTGCAGTCGCTGATTCCGCGCGAAGGCGGTGTTTGCGATTGCCGACGAAGCGCGCAAGCAGGGAATTACCTTCGTCGGGCACGTCCCGGACTCGGTGCGTGCGTCGGAAGCTTCGAACGCGGGGCAGAAGAGCTTTGAGCATCTCGATCGGAATCTTTGAAGGGCAGTTCGCCGCTGGAAGACGCAATTCATCAAGGGGACGAAGACCGAGGGTCAGTTTCTTTCGACCTACGATCCCGAGGCGGGCGGCAGCGCTGTTCGCGCTGCTGGCGAAGAATCACACGTGGCAGTGCCCGACGCTCGTGTGGGAGCGCGGAGGCAACTTGATTGATCAGACGGACTTCGCGCACGATACCCGCGCCAAGTACGCGCCGGCGTACTGGAAAGAGGTGACTTGGAAGCGCTTCACCGAGGAGATCATGCATGATTTCAACTACCGATGATCTCGCGACGCGGAAGCGTTTCGTGGAGAAAGAACTGGAAGTCGTGAATGCGATGCACCGCGCCGGTATCCCTTTTCTCGCGGGTACGGACACGCCTCCCGGCGTGTATATCTTCCCGGGTTTCAGCCTGCACGAAGAACTCCAACGATTCGTGGCGGCCGGCTTCACGCCGATGGAAGCGCTGCAGACCGCAACTCTGAATCCAGCGAAATTCCTCGGGATGGATGACAGGCTGGGAACGATCGAGAAGGGAAAGCTCGCCGATCTGGTCCTGCTCGACGCGAACCCGCTGGATGACATTCGCAACACGCAGAAGATTTGCGCCGTGATCGTTAACGGGCGTTATTTCTCGCGCGCGGATTTGGACAAGATGCTGGCGGGAGTGGAGGCGGCCGCGCAATGAGCATCGGTGATGCGCGGGTTTCCCAGCGAGCGCATTCGCTCTGTCATCCTGAGCAACGCGAAGGATCTATGTAATCGCTTGCGGACACCGGCGCCGCCGGCGACTAAGATCCTTCGGCGCCAAAAGCTGCGCCTCAGGATGACAATCACGAGATGGGGAAATTCACCTTCGCAGAGAACTGTAGACTCAGGCAGTGAGTAAATTGCCGAACCAACGCCGCGTTATTTCGGTCATCGTGCACCCGCAAAGTGACGGCGACCACACAAGCGGTTGCAACACGCGCTGAACGATCTGGAGCGAGAAGATCCGACCATCGGGATTGCACCGGAACGCACTGACGGGGAGACGATCATCAGCGGGATTGGCGCGCTCCAGTTAGAAATCATCTGCGACCGCATCGTGCGTGAATACAAAATCCCGCTCGACGTGGGTGAGTTCAGAGTCATTCGCCTGGAGACGATTCGCAAGCTTGCGGAAGGCGAAGGTAAGTTCATCCGGCAAGTGGGTGGCCGGGGCCAATATGCTCACGTGAAGATGCGGCTGGAGCCGCGTGAATCTGGGAGCGGCTACGAATTCGTCGACGAAATCAGAGGTGGAGTGGTTCCGAAGGAATTCGTGGAGCCCATCAATCTAGGCATTCAAGAGGGCATGAAGGGTGGGATTCTAGCAGGCCACGAAATGGTGGACCTGCGGGCTGTGCTGTATGACGGCAGCTACCACGACGTCGATTCGAGCGAAATAGCATTCCAGATCGCCGGCTCGATGGCCTTCAAAGAGGCGGCGCGCAAGGCCGGACCGGTCATTTTGGAGCCGGTCATGTCGGTCGAGGTGGTCACGTCCGAGGAATTTGCGGGCGCGATTCTAGGCGACTTGAGCAGCCGTCGCGGACGAATTGAAGGGATGGAGCGTCGTGCCGATCGGCAGGTGATCCGCGCCACGGTGCCACTGGCCGCGATGATCGGCTATGCGCAACACATAGCGCTCGATCACGCAAGGCCGGGTCGAGTACTCCATGAACTTCTCCCGCTACGAAGAGGTGCCCCGTGGCGGTGAGTCTGGAGGCGACGAAGCGGGTGTCACCGCGAACAGACCCAAGAGACCAAAAGCGGGGAGTGGCTTTGCCGCTGCTCAATGGGACGACGAGTCCTAGCGATCCCAGTGCGGATACGGCGCCGTTTCCTGCGCCACCCCGATCAGATCAGCGGGTTCGTTCCGCTTTTGGTAGCGCGTTCGCCAGCGCCAACACCATCCCGGCAAAGAGCAAAGTGTCAAAGAAATAGTTCAATCCTTCAATTTTGTCTCCGGTGTCCGCGGAAGGCGGGATCGCAATCGCGATCGGCAAGTAAACCAGCAGAACCGCAGCCAGGGCCAGAATTCCTATCGAGGTCGCCGCCGCTCTGGTCCGTATCCCGACCAACAGGCTCACACCCGCCGCGATCAGGACCGCGCCCGTGACCATATGCGATAAGAATATGACCGGGATACCACGTGGGCATGAGCTTGCCAAGAGGAACGACGGGCACGAATTGGGAATGCAGCAAGTGTTCTACGCCGAAGAACACAGCAGCCACAGCGATCAGAAGACGCCCGAGCGTGATCAGCTTGTGGGTACCGTGATTTCTCCCCTCTTCCGTGTGAGATCCGGCCAGAGCCCAAGCGCCTCCGGCGAAAGAGGAATCCCGGACCAAGACGGCCCATGCGATCCGGTCGTGCGGGTTCGCCAGTACCTTGGGCAGATGAATCGAGAGCACGAAGAAAAAGATCATGAGTCCCAACAAGGTGGCGGACAGGCGTGCTTGTACTTTGGTTGCGATGCTCAAAGCCGCGGCCAGCAAGGCGCAACCCACAAAGTAGGCCCAGAACAGGTGCCACGGAATCCAGGAGGGCACACCCTGTTGAATGAACTTGGCTAGCCCAAAATGCTCGGCGCTGAAAGCCGCGAGGGATGCGGCGACGAACACGCCTCCTAATGCCAGAATCTTGTCGAGGCCGCTAGCCTCGGTCAGTTCCCGCCTCACCGCAAACACTCCAATCAGAGTGAGCGCGGCACCGGCGAAGTAAGGCCAAAAAACGAGCGGCGAAAATACCAGGGACAGGGGGGCGGCGATAGTCGCGTGCATCATCTCTCCGAGACGTTCCTCGGGTGAGAACGTTAGCCTTTACGGCTTGCCAGCTTGTTTCTTTTCGACTCTCGCCCAGGCGTCCTTCAACGCGACCGTGCGGTTGAACACCGGCTTCCCCGGCTTCGAGTCGGGGTCGACGGAGAAGTATCCCAGACGCTCGAACTGATAGCGAGTGCCAACAGTTGCGTTGGCGAGTGAAGGCTCGACTTTGGCGTCTGCGATGATCTCGAGCGAATTGGGATTCAGGTTGTCGAGAACATCTTTGCCCTCTTCCACGTCGCTGGGATTCTCTTTCAAGAACAGGTTCTCGTAGATGCGAACTTCGGCGTCAACCGCGTGCGCGGCCGAGACCCAGTGGATCGTAGCTTTCACCTTGCGGCCGTCGGGCGTATTTCCACCGCGCGTTGCCGGATCGTAGCTGCAGTGAACTTCGACGACTTCACCTTTGTCGTTCTTGACGACGCTGGTGCAAGTGACGAGGTAGCCGTAGCGCAGGCGCACCTCGCGGCCGGGCGCCAAACGAAAATACTTGGGCGGAGGAACCTCGCGGAAGTCGTCCTGCTCGATGTACAGCACGCGTGAGAACGGAACCTTGCGGCTTCCGGCGGCCGCGTCTTCGGGATTGTTCACCGCATCCATTTCTTCGGTCTGGTTCTCGGGATAGTTGTCGATCACAACCCTCAGTGGGCGCAGCACGGCCATCACGCGGAGCGCCCGCTTGTTCAAGTCCTCGCGCCCGAAATGTTCAAGCATGGCCAGCTCGATGGAGCCGGTCGTTTTCGACACGCCGATCGACGCGCAGAAATTGCGGATCGCCTCAGGCGTGTAGCCGCGGCGCCGGATGCCGCTCAGCGTCGGCATGCGCGGATCGTCCCAGCCGCGAACTCTTCCCTCACGCACCAGCTGCAGCAACTTGCGCTTGCTCAGCAGCGTATGCGTCAGATTGAGGCGGTCGAATTCGATTTGTTGCGACGGAAAAATCCCCAGCTGCTGGATGAACCAGTTGTAGAGCGGCCGGTGATCTTCGAACTCCAGCGTACACATGGAGTGCGTCACTTTTTCGAGCGAGTCCGACTGGCCGTGGGCGTAGTCGTACATGGGATAGATGCACCACTTGTTGCCGGTGCGGTGATGCTCGGCGTGCAGGATGCGGTACATCACCGGATCGCGCATGTTCAAATTCGGCGAGGCCATGTCGATCTTGGCTCGCAGCACGCGCGAACCATCGGGAAACTCTCCGGCCTTCATGCGCTGAAACAGATCGAGATTTTCCTCCACCGAGCGATTGCGGTGCGGGCTGTCCTTGCCCGGCTCGGTGAGGGTGCCGCGGTACTTGCGGATTTCCTCCGCCGAAAGATCGTCGACGTAAGCCTTGCCATCGCGAATCAGCTTCAAGGCCCACTCGTAGAGCTGGTCAAAATAATCCGACGCGTAGAAAAGTCCGTCCCAGCGGAAGCCGAGCCACTTCACGTCTTCCATGATGGAATCGACGTACTCAGTCTCTTCCTTCTCGGGATTCGTGTCGTCGAAGCGCAGGTTCGTATGCCCGCCGAATTCGTCGGCCAGGCCGAAGTCGAGGCAGATCGCCTTGGCGTGCCCGATGTGGAGATATCCGTTGGGCTCCGGAGGGAAGCGAGTCTGCACCCGGCCGTGGTATTTATTGGTCTTCAGGTCGTCGAGAATGATGTCGCGTATGAAGTTGGACGGGCGAGGCTCGGGGGCGGCATTCGTGCCTGTCTCGGCCTCGGTGTCTGACGTTTTCATATCTCTTGATCTTACCGCAAAGAAAAGGCCAGCCGCGCCAAGGACAAAGGTGGCGCGACCGTCGCGCCGGACCGTGCGGGGGCGGGACGCCCCCACGACGGCCAGCAACGCCTGCCCTGAGAGTTTGTGACTAAATTAGTTTAATCGTTCCCAGCCGTCAAGATTTCTTAGTCCTGCGCGGTCGATCGTACTGTCGATCAGTCGCCCGGTGCGGGGCGAGGGCCGGGTTTCTAAACCGACCTTCGGCAGCGGCAGAGCATTTTGATTCTCATCGCTCGCTTATAGCAGCAGCGCCGCGCCAAAGTGCATGACGTTATACGCCAGCGCGCACCACAGCGCCACGCACTTGGCCTTAGCCAAGCCGCGTACCGTGAGTTGCGTTAACCCCCGATAACTGCGCAGGTCGGCGTTGACGGTTTCGCTCGTCGCTGCCCTTTGCCGGTATATCTCTTTGCCTTCGGTGCTCGCCATGCGCCGCTTCCAGGCCAGAACCGCTTCGCTGTCGCCGGGCTTCGGCTCCAGTTCGCATCCCCGGCGACGCAAATCTCTTGCCGGTTTCGGCGGCACGAACAGTTCCACCCCCTGCTCGTGCGCGTGCTCGATATCTTGTATTCGAAGATAGCCGCCATCGAGCAGGTGCTGTTCAACCTTACCTCCGCTGCGCTGTTCCACTTGCTCGCGCATCGACTGGCTCAACCCCGCCGAGTCCGACCCTTCGTAGCTGACCTCGACGCCCACGATGGCGCGACTCTCCGTGTCGGTCGCCAACTGTACGTTGCACGCCGGGTTGAAGCCTCCGTTGGGCATCTTCATCCGCCGCGCTTCCGCATCGCTCGTGCTCACTCGCGGCTCCGTGTCGCGGATCTTTTGCCCGCGCTTTCCACGGCCCGCCTTGCGCGCCGCTTCCGCCTGCTTCTGTTTCAGTTCCGGCAACTGCGCGATCGCCTGCTCCAGTCGTTGCTGCTTCTCCTTAGCCGCACGCTGGCGCGCCGCCCTTTGCCGCGCCGATAGCGCCGCCGAAGATTCCGGACTCTCCAGTTGCCGCCGCAGTTCCTCGACGTGCTGCTTCGACTCTGCCAACAACTTCTGCAAGCGCTCTTCCCGCCGAAAACTGCTCGCCCCCGCGCTCACTCGCACCCGTACCCCGTCCTGACTTACTCGACTGACCGACACCAGTTCCTGGTCCACCAACGACGCGATCACCTGCGTAAATAACTCATCCAGAGCCGCACCGTGATCGCCGCGAAAATCCGACAGCAACCGGTGATTCACCGTCACCCCGCCGCACAGCCAGCGGAACGCCGCGCTCTCCTCACACCGCCGCGCCAACTCCCGCGCCGATCCGATCCCGCGAATACACGCGTACAACCACAACCCCACCAGCAACCGCGGATCGGTCGCGTCCCGTCCCGCCACTCCCTCCCGCGCCTTGATGGACTCGGAAAAGCGCGACACATCCAACGTCTCGACCAGCGCCATCACCATGCGCACCGCATGCTGCGCCAGCACCAGATCGTCCGGACACTGCACCACCATCGCCATCTGCCGCCGCTCCGGCACTCGTAACCGCACCGCCCCTTGGGCCTCTGCTCCCTCTAGGTTTTCGATATCATGGCTCATGCAAACTATATAACTTTACGCGACTCTAAAACGCTCGAAAAAAGTCACAAACTCTGAGCGAAGCCGCAGGGATGCCGGCGCTACTAGATCACGCGCGCGACGGCGGGGATGCGGCGCAGAGCCGCGGTTGCGCCCCAACTCAACAGCACGGCACCGGCGAACACGATGGAGCCTTTGGCGACTGCGGGCAGCTGCGCCTTCAACAGGCGTACTGCAGCCAGCTTACGAACGCGTAATGGACAAGGTACATGCCATATGCGTTGTCGCTGAGGCTGTCCCAGATCCTGCGCCGCGTTTGCGCGAACCGCACAAATAAAGCCAGGAACGCAAAGCTGGAGGCGGCGCACGAAAGCACGAAGGCGGAATCTCCAGCGATATGCCACGCTCGCGATCCGACTGTGCACCGTCAGAGCCGCGAGTCCGACGCCGGTCGCCAAGCCGAATGCGACCAGTGCGCTAACCGACCAGAGGGGCCAACGCCGAGCCAGTTTTCCACCGGATACGAGCAAGCCCCGGTCAAGGCCGTACGCTCCCACGCCCGCTCCCAGCAGGAAGTACACCAGGTAGTGCAACAGGCGGCTGGTTTGGAAGGTGAACGGTCCAAACGCAGTCCAGGAGAATGCGTTAAAAACAACTGCCAGCGGAATAAACGCAGCGCCCGACGCGGCGACGAGCAGTACGAAGAATACGATTGGACGACGATCCGCTCCAGACGCGAGATGGCCGAGCGCGTCGCCCCATCGGGGTAAGGCCACCGCGAGCGCAACCGCGAACACGTCAAAGGCCAGTAGCACCCACACGAACCAAGCCGGACCCGCAGGCCAGTTGCCGAGCGACCGCCATTGTTGCCAGAAGCCAGCGACGCCGGCAGCGCCAGTCTGAAGATACGCGGGATAGTATGCGACCGGCGCGACAACAGCCGCAGCCACGATAAACGGCAGGCCCAGCCTGAGGGCACGATCGCGCAGAAAATGTCCGCTGCCTTTCCGCTGCAGGCTCTTCCACACGAACAGGCCGGAGAGGAAAAACATCAGCGCCATGAAGAAGATGTCGTTGAAGCCCGCGAATAGAGCGAAGCCCGTCCAGCGTTGGCTGTCGACGACGGGAAAAGCCTGCCACCAGCGGGCAGGCCCGTTGAGAGCCGCTCCCGGAGGAGGAGCAAATGGGTGATAGGCCAGAACGGCATGGTGTGCCAGGACGAGCAACGTGATGAACGCTCTCAAGTAGCCGATCGCCAGGTTGCGCTGGATGGCGGTCGTATGCTCTGCGATTTCCGGTGCGATGACTGTCGTGGTTCCGCTCATGGCTGATTCCTTCCGGTTACACGTTTCGCAAATGTTTTTTCGTGAAGGTGCCTCATCCGACGCGCGCAAGCCTGCGAATGGCGAGCAACGTGAAAATCAAGGTCACACCGGCGAGGACGGCGACTCGCATGACCGGCGCTCCGTGGCTGGAAGCGCCCATCACTCCCGCCAGTTGGTCGAGGCTGGGCGCGCCAATGAGACGCAGATCGAGCTTGTCGAGGTAGAACGCGGGCGAGACGAATTCGAGCGGTTGCACCGAACGCGGCAGCGGATAGAACAGTCCACCGAGATGCATGAATGGCAGGTACGCCAGATTGGCAAACGCAGGCGCGCTTTTCGCCGAAGCCCGCGTGCCGATGAAAAGTCCGATGGCGCAGAACGGCAGCGATCCCAGCACATTCAGCAATGCGACTCCCATGTATTGGCCGAAGCTCAGTCCGGGATGACCGATCACCGCAGCCGCCGCCACCAGCGTGCCCATCACCATGACGGCAAACAGCGTCGCCATGATCATTTTCGAAACCAGGCAGGCTCCCGGAGGCGCGGGCAAAGCTCGTTTGAGGGTCAGCAGACCTTGCTCACGCTCCATCGCAACAAACATGCCGAAGCCAAACATTCCCGGCCCCATGATTCCGAACACGGACCAGTTGACGAACATGATCTTGGCGACGGTGGCGTCTCCGTGGCTCATGCTGCCGGCCAGCAGCACTCCAAACAGTACATAGAGCGTCATCGGCAGAAGCAGAAACGGGATGGCAAACGCTGGCGCTCGTAACGCCCGCAAACACTCGTACTTGGTTTCCGTAAGATACGCACGCCATAGCTGCGCACCGGTCATCTCGCTGCTGCGAGGCAGGTTATTTTCGATTGCGAATGTCGTTGCGCTCATGATGCGACCTCGTGTGTGAGTTCGGTGAAAGCTTCGGCGAGTCCGGCGCTGTGGACTTCCAACTCGTGGAAGTTCTCATCCGCTGCGACCAGCCGCTTGACTACGATTTCCGCATCGCTCGCGGTAATCTGCAGGCGTCCGCGATCGCGGCTCACGGTTTGCACGCCGGGCCAGGCCGCGACCCGTTCGGGAGCCAGAGAAGTCGCGCACGAGATGCGCTTGCGACCCACCAGCGCGCGCAGTTCGTTCACTGTGCCGGCGGCAATCGCGCGGCCTTTGGCCAGGACCACCACCCGATCGGCCAGCGCCTCAGCCTCTTCCAGGTAGTGAGTGGTGAGGACAATCGAAGCACCCTCACGAACCAGTTCGCGCAGCATGGCCCACATCATTTCGCGCGCGGGAAGATCGAGGCCGACACTGGGTTCGTCGAGGAACAGCAACTTTGGACGTCCCACCACCGCCATGGCGAACTGCACATGGCGCTTCTGTCCGTTCGAAAGCTTTCCATACGGACGGTTGGCCAACGACGAAGTGCGAGTCAACCTCATCGCATCGTCCGCCGGAAGCGGGTCAGGATAGTAGCTGCGCACGAGGTCGATTTGTTCGCGCGCTCGTAGTTCCGGCGCGAGGGTCACTTCCTGCATCATCACGCCGATCTGGCGACGGCTTGCAATGTTCAGCGGAGACTGGCCGAAGAGGCACGCCGTGCCCGAGTCGGGCCGCTGCAATCCCAGCATCAGTGAGATCGCAGTCGATTTCCCCGCGCCATTCGGCCCCAGAACTGCGAGCAGCTCCGCGGGCCGCACCTGCAATTCAAGTCCATCGAGTGCTACAACCTTGTCAAAGCGTTTACTCACGCCTGACAGTTCGGCTAAATAGTCGGTCTTCATCTCGGTTCTCCTTCTTGCCTACCTTTCTTCAAGACGTACGTCTCCTTCCGCGTGAACCATGGGGTCACGCTGGACAACCGAATTGATTGAGTGGAACTCTAGGCCGCGCGCGGCTGCGCGGATGGTTGTGCGCCGGAATTCCGTCGGCGGAGGTACCGCATAAATTTCCAAGTCTGCCCGATCGCGGCGATGCAGAGTCCGATCCACGTGCCCGCGACGCCGAGCAGCATAGACACATTCACGATTCCGACCAGTGGCAGATACTTCCGTGATTCCTTGACCGAATCCTGCAAGACCACAAAGGGATACGCGCCGGGCGTCCTACTGATGGCTTGAATCATGTAGTTCAGCACAATCAGCGTAAGCACGGATTGCACAATCTGAGTCAAGAGTGGAAACCATGTCCACTGCGGCCGAGCCAAACTGATTCCTGATCGCAACAGTCCGGCTACGCTTAGCAGAAGTATCGGAATGTAGAAGGTGTGCACGATTGGCGAAGCCTTCAAGAACGCTGCCGCCGGGCCAAGGATCAGCACAGGGTAGTAGGGCACCAGCAAGAGCCAGGCCAAGCCAAAGAATCCAAACCCGAACTCGCAGACCGCATTAATCCGTGATGGTTTGCGCTCTTCTTTTTTGCGCACGGGAGGCAGTTTGAGCGGGTCCCATATGCATTCCGCTCCAAGGTGCGCACTCGTGCGCTCGAGAATGGCAAACACCAAGGTGACGGTTCCCGCCGCAATGAAGAGGCCGGACCACAGATTGCCGAAGGTCTCCGCTACCGCTAATCCCCAGTTTCCATTGGAATTCGCGACGTTCACCGGACCGACAATGAAGATGAATACCGGTACCAAAATCCACAGCAGCACCATCTTTAAGACAAACTCGTAGATAGGAAACAAAGCGGGCCCAATCAAGTGCCGCTGCGGGCCCAGTCGGCCAGCGACCATCATCGGGCTGCCGCACCTTTTCAGGATCGCGGACATCTCGCCCTTGTCGAGCGGGCGGCCGAGTTCCGTTTCCTTTTCCTCGATCTGAGAGCGAAGATCTTCTCCTAGCTCGGCGAGCAGGTCTTCCTGCTGCGCCTTCGGAAGCCAGAAGCGGACGGCTTGTAAATATCGATCTAGAAGGTCCATGACATGACTCCTACAAAACTCCGTTTAACTCGTGCAGCTGGCGGATGTGGTTGCGGCGCCCCTGCAGAAAGCGACGCAGATGCGGCAGGCTGTACCAGGCATAGAAGAGAGCGCCGACGGCAAGATAGATCCACAGCCACGGCCCGAACAGCCCCCATCCCATCCAGGCGTTCGTACTCCGCGCCAGTTGTTCGGCATGCGGCAAATCTTTCGCGGAGGCATCAACGACGACCAGGAGATGGGTTCGGAAGAAAAACATCACGACCGCACCCACGCCAGAGATCAGGAACCGCGACGTGGGAAGCAGCCACGTCCAGTCCGGACGCACCACGGCCACTCCCCTTTGTCCTATGCCCGCCAGCAACAGGAAGAGCACTGGGATGTAGTAGCGGTGCCACACCGGAGCTAGCTTTAGCTCACCTGCCGACGGCCCCAAAACCAAGAACTGAAAATAGGGAATCGCCAGCCACCAAAGCGTGAGTACACTGCATGCGACCAGGCCTGAGACCGAATACCATCTCTGGAGCGGAATCACCGAGGCCAACTCGGCAGGAGGATAGATCCACTGCTGCGGGAACTTCATTCGTACCAGGTTCAGAAGCATGAACACCGCGGTCACGCAGACGATCTGAGCGGCGACTGGGAGAATGAAAGGCTGCACGGTGATCGGTACGTGATAGATCACAAGAGAAATCGGTATGACCCCCACCGTGATGGCCAAATTGAGGCCCAGAACAAACAGGTAGGCGGGAAACAATTCTGGCCCGATCAATTCCCGTCCCACCGACAGGCTGCGGCGGCTCGGCCAGTAACGGCGTGCGACCACCATCGGGTCGCCGTGCTGTATGAGCACGGCATACTGCTCCGCGTTGGTGAGCGGCCGGCCGAGTTGTTCTGCGCGCGCCTCCAGCTGAGATAGCAGCTCTTCCCGCAGCTCAGCGACAATGTCGGTCCTTTGCTTGCGCGGAAGGCATCGCTTAACGGCGCTCAAATACCCATCGAGTATTTCCATGGCTTAGACCTCTTGCAACATACGGTTGAGAGATGTGTTGATGCTCTGCCACTCATTCAGCAACTGATTCAGAATCTGATCGCCCTCCGGTGAAAGTCGATAGAAGCGCTTGTTGCGCTTGTCCTCTTCGCGCCATTGGCTAACCAGCAGTCCCTGAGTCTCCAGACGGCGCAGCAGGGGATAGAGCGTGCCTTCATCGATCGCCAGTCCATCGTCCGCCAAGGCCTTGCGCAGCGTGTACCCGTATTGCTCGGTCCGGAGCTGCGCCAGAACCGCGACAATCAGGCATCCCCGGCGCAGTTCCATCTTCAGGTTCTCGAGAATCTCAGGGGCGCCTTGGCTACCGTTCGTCATATAGTATGTGACACACACTGTACGATACACAGTATAGTCTGTCAAGCATTTTCTTTGCTCACATTAGGAATGCCCGTCGGGGCCCAGCGTGGAAAGCGCCACGCCGGCCTGCACACTCGTCTCTGGTTACAGTCGACATGAAGACGGATTGGGCCGAGATCCAGCTGAAGAAACCCGCGTCCCGCCTCAGTCCGTGAGGTAAACGAGAGCGATTTCCACAAGCTATCTCGAAGTTTTAACGAACAATTCAACTCTCCGTAACCTTCCGGTCATATGCGGTTTCTTACGATTGCGGCTCGAGGTCACAATGAAAAAAACCATCGCTCTGCTCTCCCTCGCCGCTGCCTGTTTAACGGGCACCGCAATCGCTCAAACCACCAACTTCCTGCAAGGCAAAATCAAACGTGTTCTGCTGATCAGCGTCGACGGTATGCACGCTGTTGATTACTTGAACTGCAGCAGAGGGATGAGCACCGTTGACAACGGCCAACCTTTTTGCCCGGCGCTGGCTGCCTTGGGCAAGAACGGATTCAACTATGTCGCCGCCAGCACCTCAAAGCCTTCGGACTCGTTTCCCGGCCTGACCGCGATCATCACCGGCGGAAGCCCGGCCTATACCGGCGTCTACTATGACGTGGCGTATTCGCGGAATTACGACGCACCCGCAAAAACCACAGGCAACGGCGTGGCCGCAGGCCCCTGCACCCCCTTCGGGACGCCGACGGGCACCACGACGGAGTACGAGGAAGGGATCGACATCGACAAGACCAAGTTGAATGGCGGCGCACCCGGCGCTTCGCTGACCGACGGCGGCATCGATTCGATCGACTCGAGAAAACTGGTTCGCGATCCCAACAATGGCTGCAACCCGGTCTGGCCATGGAATTTCGTTCGCGCGAACAGCATCTTCAGCGTCATTCACCAGGCTGGCGGATTCGCAGCATGGTCTGACAAGCACCCCGCCTACTCCTCGGTAGCGTCTGGTCTCGGGCCCATTGCACTCGACGATTTCTACGCGCCTGAAATCAACTCCAACGTGGTCGCGCTGCCCAGGCTGGTAACCCCTCTCGGAGCATCCTGCAACCCCATCCGCGATCCCGGCTCAGACCTGACGGCATGGACCAACAGCTTCCAGAACATTCAGTGCTACGACACCTTGAAAGTGAACGCGATCCTCAACTGGATCGATGGGAAGGACCATCTGGGCAAGAAGGAGACGCGGGTTCCCACTATCTTCGGCATGAACTTCCAGGCGGTGAGCGTGGGCCAAAAGCTGATTGAAGCGAGCAACAGCACGACGGGCGGATACCTCGATGCAGCGGGCACGCCGGGCGCCGCGCTGCTGAGTGAATTCCAGTTTGTCGACGCTTCGATTGCGCAATTCGTCAGCGAACTGAAGGCGCAGGGTCTCTACGATTCGACTTTGATCGTGATTACGGCCAAGCACGGCCAGTCGCCCATCGATCCCAGCCGCTACGTATCGCAACTCATTAGCGGCACTTCGCCCGTCACCCTGCTGTCCAATGCGGGCTTCATTCCATTTTCGGAATCCACCAACAATCCAACCGGCATTGGGCCGACGGAGGATGACGTCTCGCTGGTCTGGCTTACGAACTCGTCAGACACACTGTCCGCAGTCAGCATCCTCGAATCGAATGCGGACGCGACCGGAATTGCGCTGGGACAGATCTACTACGGTCCTTCCCTCACGCTGAACTACAATGATCCAACCCGGGACCCACGCACACCGGACATCATCGTGACCCCGAATGTCGGCGTGACCTATTCCGGCAGTAAAGCGAAGTTGTCCGAGCACGGCGGGTTCTCTCATGACGACACAAACGTCGTGTTGCTGCTTTCGAATCCGTCCTACCCAGCCAAGACGATTCGCGCTTCCGTGGGCACTGCTCAGGTCGCACCCACCATCCTCCAGACCTTGGGCCTCAATCCGTCGTCCCTTAACGCCGTTGCGGCCGAAGGAACAGCCGTCCTTCCGAAGTAAACGGCCGGTGGCCCAAGGGCTGGTTCGGCAGCGGACGCTCCATCCGGGGCGTCCGTTGTTTTTTCTTCGTACTCCAATCCACCTTCACACACCTGCCGAAACGACCTGGCCCGGAGCACCGACTGGGATTTCTCGTTCTGCCAAGCGACGCCGGTAGTGAACGTGTCGCCAGCGGGTCATCTCAACCAGCGGCTTCCAGACTGGGTTCACAAGATGGTGCTTGATCAGCAGGTGCCAGAAGCGGTTAGAACGTTTATAGAGATACGACATCGCGATATATAGCGGGATCGCCTGCCAGTCTTCGGGGCGCCGGCGCCAGATCGACGCGTGCGAGAACAGGCGCTGGTAGATCCAGGCATATCCCTGCTCGAGTTCTTCGGGACTCATGTGCTTAGGCTGGAAGACGGCGTGGCCGGTGTCGTAAAGCGTCCAGTCGCGGTGCAGAATGCGGCCTTGCGCTTCCATCTGGCGAAACAGCGGCGTAGCCGGATACGGCGTCAGGATGTGAAACGTAGCGCATTCCAGACGATTCTCTTCGATCCATTCCGCGGTGCGGGCGAAGACGTCTTTGCGGTCGTGATCGAAGCCGAGGACGAACGATCCGTTCACCTGGATGCCGTAGTCGTGCAGAATCCGCACGCGGCGCGCGTAGTCGCTGGTCTTCGGCGTCTTCTTGTGCGAGTCGGCAAGATTGTCGTCGGAGAGCGATTCGAAACCGATGAAGACGCCGGTGCATCCGGCGAGCGCCATGTTGCGGATCAGGCTGGGATCGTCGGTAACGTCGATGGTGACGGCGGCGCTCCAGATTTTATTGAGCGGGCGCAGCGCGGCGCAAAGCTGGTGCAGATAGTCGCGGCGCGAACCGAGATTGTTGTCGATGAAGACGGCGTAAGGCTGGTCGTCGGCTCGGAACTCGTCGACGACCTGTTGCGGATGCCGCATGCGATACGGCATGCGCAGGCCGTCGGTCGCGAGATAGCAGAAGCCGCAGCGGTTGTGGCATCCGCGGGTGGCGATCAGGCTGGTGGTGGTGAGAAAGCTGCGGCGGGGAAGAATCGACCGCCGCGGGGACGGATCGTCGCAGTAGTCGTTTTCGTAAGTGGCGACGTAGCGGGGCTGCAGATTGTTTGCTTCAATGTCGCGCAGGATGCGCGGCCAAAGTTGCACGCCATCGCCGAGGGCAAGCGCGTCGGCGTGGGGCGCACATTCGTCGGGACACGACAGCACGTGCAGCCCGCCGAAAATCACTTTCGATCCGCGCGCGCGATACCAGTCCGCAAGTTCAAAGGCTCGCTTCGCGAAGGTCAGGTGCACGGTGATGCCGACCACATGGGGCATCGGCTGGAATGGCGGCCGTCCGTCGAGCAGGTTCTCGTCCCAGTATTCGACCCGCCAGTGCGCGGGCGTCGTTGCCGCAAAGCTCGACAGAGCGAGCGTGGGCGTGAGCACGTGCTTGCCGAAGCTGGCATTCGCGTCTTTCGGGTAGAAGGGATTGATCAGCAGCGCGTAGCGCCGCTCGAGAAATCCCCGAGGCTCGCTCGGATCGAGAACGGGCGCAGTGGTCATTTCGCGGGGGATCCAGCGTTTGGGAATGGGGTGAAGGAAAGGCTCGTCGGATGCGATCATGAATGTACTTTATAATACAAAGTACTTCATGTCAAGGCGCGGCCCCAGCTAGGGAGCTCGATTCGAGCGCCTTAACCACGAAGGACACGAAGGTGCACGAAGGAAATCATTGCTTAGGCGAAGTCCTTCATGATACTTCGTGTCCTTCGTGGTTGTGGATTTTTCGCTGCCCCTAGCTCATCGTCAGCACCACCCGGAATCTCGCTTTCCCGCTGATCATTTGCTGGTAGGCATCAGCTGCCTTTTCCAGCGGGTAGCGTTCGATCATGGGACGAACCCCGCTGATCACGCTGAACTCCAACGTATCCTGCGAGTCGCGCGCGGTGCCCGAGGCCCATCCGCGCGCCCTCTTGCTCCCCATGATGAGTTGCAGCGGGCTTACATTCAGCGATTCTATTCCGGCGCCAATAACCATCAGCGTGCCATTCGGTCCCAATCCGTTCACCAGCGCCGACATGGATTTTGAATCGGGGGCAGTTGCCAGAACCACGTGGGCCCCGCCCAATTTCTGCAGAGCTTCCGAGGGATCACCCACGTTAGTGTCGACGTACTGATGGGCGCCGAGTTTCTTGGCCAGAACTTGTTTGTCGCCGCCGCGCCCGATCGCGACCGTGCGAAAGCCCATTTGGCGGGCATATTGAATGCCCAGATGTCCGAGGCCGCCAATCCCCTGCACCGCGACGAGGTCGCCGGCACCCGCTCCCGAGTTGCGCAATGCGTTGAATACCGTGATGCCTGCGCACATCAGCGGAGCCGCTTCGTCGGCAGGCAGGTCGTCCGGCATGAGCGCGACTGCTTCGGCTGGAGCGACCATGTACTCGGCATATCCGCCGTCGAAGTGAATTGCGGTGATCTTCTCGAACTTGCAGTTGATGAAATCGCCGCGGCGGCAGGGATCGCATTGGAAGCAGTGGCCGCCATGCCATCCGACACCGACTCGCTGACCCGGCTTCCACAGAGTTACATCCGCGCCCACCGCGTCGATCCGGCCCGCGATTTCGTGGCCCGGCACCCGCGGATACTGCATACCCGGCCACTGACCTTCTTTCACCAGAGCATCGCTGTGGCAAATGCCGCAGGCCTCAACCTTGATTCGCACCTGGCCGCGACCCGGCTGGGGGATGGGGCGTTCGACGACTTCAAAATTTCCACCTGGCTTACTGATTTGTACTGCTTTCATGGATGCACCTTTCCTAATCGTCTGAGAATATTTCGGAGTGCAAGGTTCGGCGGGATGATCCGCGTGGCGCGTACCGCAAAACGCTATAGATCAGTCAAGGAAGACGATGGATGCAAGAATTTCGAAGGCGCATAAACGATCAAGTTGAGCACGCAGAGAGCGGAAAAAACCCGCACGATCTAGCCGGAAGCGCCCGCTGCCATGTGCTTCGAACAACTGCTGGACTGCTGCTGCAGTTCGTTGATCTTCGCGGCCAACACTTCCGCGGAAAAGGGTTTGTTCAGCACCACGGCTCCGCTCTTGATTTTTGCGTTCTCCAGGACCGAAGCCTCGGTGTAGCCGGTCATGAAGATCACAGCGAAGTCATCCCGCTCCGCCCTGAGTTTCTCGACGAATTCGGGGCCGCCCATGCGGGGCATCACAATGTCGGCAACGACGACGTCGATCTTTGCGGGGTGCCGCTCGACGACGGCCAGAGCCTCCAGCCCATTTCCCGCTTCGAGCACGGTATAGCCGAGCTTCTTCAGCGACTGGACCGCGAGCGTCCGCAGAGCGGGCTCGTCTTCGACAAAGAGAACCGTTCCTGCTCCCTTGACCGCAGCCTCCGGGCTCTGGGGCGAAGCGACGGGAACCGTCTTGTCCAATGCAGGCAAGTAAACCTTGAAAGTCGTGCCATGGCCGACTTCGCTATAGACCGAAATGTGTCCGCGGCTTTGCTTGACGATGCCGTATACGGTCGCCAGGCCCAGCCCTGTTCCCTTGCCTTGCTCTTTCGTCGTGAAGAAAGGCTCGAAGATCTGCGCCAGTGTTTCTTTACTCATGCCACTGCCGTTGTCGGTAACGGCGATCAGCACATAGTGCCCTGGGCTGGCCTCACTGTTCGCTGCGACGTACGCGTCGTCGAGATAGCAGCCCTGAGTCTCAATGACCAGCTTGCCGCCGTCGGGCATCGCGTCTCTCGAGTTGACCGCAAGATTCATGACCACTTGTTCCAGCTGCCCGGGATCGGCTTGCACTCGGCCGATCTGATCCGAAAGGCTGGTCACTAGCTCAATGTCCTCTCCGATCAGCACGCGCAACATCTTCACCATATTGCGGACGGTCTGATTCGGGTCAAGGACCTGCGGTTCCAGAATCTGTTTGCGGCTGAAGGCGAGCAACTGGCGAGTCAGAGCACTGGCTCGGTCACCAGCCCGCTTGATCTCTTCGAGGTGGGGGCGCGACTCCACAGCAACAGAAGCCAGCAGCATGTCGCTGTAGCCCTTGATGATCATCACCAGATTATTGAAATCATGGGCCACGCCTCCTGCGAGGCGGCCCACGGCCTCGAGCCGGGCTGAACGCAACATGCTCTCGCGCGATTTCTTCAAACTGCCCCGCATCTCGTCAAACGCGCGCCCCAGGTCTGCCACCTCGTCATTGCCGCGAATCGGGATCTGGAACTCGAAGTCTCCTTTTTGCAGCTGTTGCGTGCCCAACACCAGTTGCTCCAAGGGCCGCGTGATCTGGCGCGAAAGCAGAAAAGCGATCAACGCCCCCGCCAACACCGCCACCGCTCCCAGGATCAAGAGCATGCGATTCAGGGCGTGCAGGAAGTTGGTTGCCTGATCGTAGGACTGCAGGCAATACAGCTGAACCGGATGATCGCCGGGCAATTCGGCAACACTGGCAAGATAGCGTTCGCCGCGAACCTCAAACTCTTGCACCGCATTCGGCGGCGCCGGATTCTTCGGTAGAACCGATTCGAGTTCGGTCCAGACCTCGGGGGCAGTGAACTGAGCAAAACCCGGCCATGCCGCTCGAAAGTGAACGCCGATTTCTCGAACGCGCCACCATTCAAGATAGAATCTCGCCGGATCTCACGCCCAAGCGCCATGCGCCCCAGGAGTCGCTCCTCCGCCCCGGCTCCCGCCACGATGGGCACCAGGTTCACGTCGTAAAGATGGCCCCCGATAAGCCACCAATCTTCGTCACTCGCCGAGGCTTGCATGAGCGGTTTCACGACCGAGGAAGTTACATCGCCGGAGTTGGAGTGCAGTGCCAGCATCTCTCCAAGTGGGCTCTCGAGAATCAACAGATCGGCGTGGGTGGTCGGCAGAATGGATTGCGAACCGTCCTCTACCGTGAGCCGGTCGTTGGTGGACATCAGGGCCTTGAGGCTTGCCTGGTCAGCGATCAACTCCGCACTTTGCCGAGCCTGCTCGCGGCGGACTTTCTCGATCTCGGCGTAGACGCGGGACTCCGTGCGCAACGTCGAAGCCAAGTCCAACCTTACTTGGTTCCGCATTCGTGCCTGGACGAGCACAAGCACCGATGCCGTCAGCAGAAACACAACTGCCAGCATGGAGACGAGAAATTTCGTCCGCAGGTGTTTGAAAGGCTTCGTCAGCACACTGAATGCAAGACTAAGTGAGGCGATCTGGTCTAGCCAGACACTTCAGTAACCTTCGCACCGCAGTTTGGCCCGCTGGTAACCTTGCCGCGATTCCTTTCGAGTGACGACAATCAGAGGAGAACTCAATGTCTTTGTGTCTCAAGGCGGTCAGCGCCCTGTTGTGCCTCGGCGCGTCTTATGCGTTGGCGCAAGATGCCACCCCGCGCGCTCCCGACGTCGCGCAGTTGAGTCAGGAATTACACCAAACACGATCCGAGCTGGCCGAATCCAAACGTCAAATTGAGCAATTGCGGCAGAGCCTGGAAAAACTGCGCCAACAAGTGCAGGCCGGCCACCCGGTTGAACCTGCCCCGACTGTCGCCAGTGAACCGACAGCCGCCGCCGCGGATCAGGACGCCGCTTTCCTGGCCGCGAAAGTTGCGGAGATGCATCAGGACAAGGTTGAAAGCGCCAGCAAGTATGCGGTCAAGATCTCAGGACTGGTGCTGTTCAATTCGTACTGGAACAAAGGCATTGTCGACGTCCAGGATCTGCCCAGTCTCGCACTGCCCAGCTTCCCCGGGGCACCGAGCCCTAGCGTCGGCGCCACGCTTCGACAAACGATCCTGGGAGTGGATGCAACTGGCCCAAGGGTCTTCGGCGCTCACACTTCTGCTGGAGTCGAGGTCGACTTCGCGGGTGGCAACCCGACGACATCATTTGGAGTAACTACCGGGCTGGTTCGGTTGCGAACCGCCAAGATCAGCCTGGACTGGGCCAACACTTCGCTCAACATCGGGCAGGATGTTCTATTCTTCTCGCCTCTCTCCCCAACCTCGTATGCAACGGTGTTCGAGCCGGCAATGTCATGGTCCGGCAATCTGTGGGTGTGGACTCCAGGAATCGAAGTCACACACCGGATCTCTCTGAATGAAACTTCTTCTCTGGTGCTGCAGGGTGGAATCCTTGATCCTCTGACCGAAGAAGTTCCAGTGTTCGAGGGGCGGGATCCAACCGCCGGGGAAGCCACTCGTGCTCCGGCTGTGGCCGGCCGCATCGCAATCGACCGATCGAAGGCCGCGCGCTATCCGTTCACGGTCGGCTTCGCCGGCTATCGCGGCCAACAGCAATATCAGACATTCCCGGTCGTCCCCAGCTGGACGTTGAATTCAGACTTCAAGGCTGGTTTTGGAAAGCATGTCGAAGTCTCCGGCGAATGGTATACGGGTCAAGCGGTTGGTGGGCTTGGCGGCGGCATTTGGACGAGCGTCGTATTTCCAGAACCGTCCGAGCCCCACACGGCCATCCAACCCCTGCGCTCCACTGGCGGATGGGCCCAGTTGAAAGTACGTCCGGCAACCCGTGTTGAAATGAACGGCGCCTTCGGCCAGGATGAAAATTACGGACAGGATCTGCGAGTGTTTCCGTTCTCATTTACCAGCAGGGGATTCCTGGCGATGCAGAAGAATCGAACGGACTTGGTGAATTTCATCTACCGGCCGACCTCGTTCCTTCTCTTCGCAGTTGAGTGGCGGCACTTATTTACTCTTCCCGCCAACTCGGCGGGGCAGTCCGGAGATTCCGTCAATCTTGCAGCGGGAGTTCAATTTTGATGACGCAATTTCGCGTGCTCGCTCTGATCCTGGTCGCATGCAGCTGCCTGGCCGCTCAGGATGCGGTTCTTCGGGGCGGGGTCGAGGTCATCCACCAATCCAAACCCAAGTCGGGGAGTTCGGACGTTGTGGTTTGGCTGACTCCCCTGCAGCAGCAGGACGCGCCGCCTCCCGCGCACATCGCCCGCCTGATTCAGAAAGACAAGCGATTCTCGCCGCATGTGATCGCCGTGCGCGTAGGGTCGGAGATCGAATTCCCCAACCAGGACCCGTTCTTCCACGATGTCTTCTCCATCTATCGCGGAAAACCTTTTGATCTGGGACTCTATGAAAGTGGAGCCGTTCGGAAAGTTCGATTTTCCCAGCCCGGAGTCTCTTATATCTTCTGCAACATCCACCCCGAAATGAGTGCTGCCGTGGTCGCAGTGCCGACGCCGTATTATGCGGTCACCTCGGGCGATGGAGGCTTCCAAATCGGCCACCTGCCACCGGGACGCTACAAAATGGAATTCTGGTATGAACTCGCCTCGGAATCCGAACTGGCTGCGCTGACCCGCAACGTGGAAGTCACCACCGGCGGAGCACCCCTGGCTGTGACTTTGAAGTCTTCCGACCTTCCAGCGCGGCATTTGAACAAGTACGGGCAGGAGTATTCCACCGAGAAGCCAAAGAGCTACTGAGGGTACACGGCCCGCTCCTGAATCTTGTGGCGGGCTCGGTCGATGCGTCCCAGGGTCGTTTCTTTCCCTAACACTTCCAGCGTTTCAAATAGTGGGGGCGCATTCTTCCGCCCGCAAACGGCGACACGAATCGGCTGGAACATCTGTCCCGCCTTGACGCCAAGTTCTTGGGCTGCCGCGCGCAAGGCTTGATCCAGCGGGTCGTGCTTGAATTCGACATTCGCCAGCACTTCCTTCGCACGCGTCAGCACCTTCGACGCCATGGCCGCGTCCCCCTTTTGCGGGATCAGTTCGGCCGAATCGTACGGGGGCAGTTGGTCGACGAAGAAAAAATCGGCTGCCGTGAGCACGTCGCGCAGCAGTTTGATGCGCTCGCGGATCAGCGGCGTAATGCGCAGCATCTTTTCTGGCGTGATGTTGAATCCGGCTCCTTGCACGATCGGCAGCAGGCGCTGGCTCAACTCCTCGATGGCCATGCCACGTATGTGCTCCGCGTTGAGCCATACGGCCTTGGGATCGAAAGTCTCCTCGGGTGTCGTGGCCGGCTCTTTGAAGTTCACCACGGCATTCGCGCGATTGATCCCTTCGAGCGAGAAGGCGTCGATCAGTTCCTGCCGGCTCATCTGCTCGCGATCGTTTTTCGGCGACCAGCCCAGCAGGCACAGAAAGTTGATGAATGCCTCAGGTAGGAACCCTGCGTCGCGGTAAGTGGTCACGCTTACGACTGGGCCGTGGCGGCGCTTCGACAGCTTCGTCCCATCGGGCGCGACCAGCAGGGGAAGATGCGCAAACTGCGGCGGCATGAAGCCCGCGGCTTCGAAAATCAAAACATGCTTGTAAGTATTCGAGAGATGGTCCTGGCCGCGAATGATGTGGCTGATGCGCAGGTCGGCGTCATCGGCGCACGACGCCAAGTGATAAGTCGGCATGCCGTCGGAGCGTAGCAAAGCGAAGTCCTCGATGTCGGCTCCGGCTTTCATCTGCTCGCCATATACCGCATCGGTAAAGCGCACGACTCCACCGTCACGAGGCACGCGAAAGCGCAACGCAAATGGTTCTCCAGCGGCAGCACGCCGGTCGCTCTCCTCCCGCGAGAGTTCGCGCATCCCGGGATTGAACAGCCACGTCCCCTGCGCTCCCGACCGTTCACTGTCTCCCGTGTGCGCGGGCGTGAAATCGCGATAAGCGAGCCCCTTCTGAAAAATGGTCTCCGCCATCTGCCGGTGCAGATCTCCGCGCTCGGACTGTTTATATTCTTCATCCCAGCTCAGACCGAGCCACTTCAAGCCCTCGAAGATTGAGTTCACCGAGGCGTCGGTGTTGCGTTCCACGTCGGTATCGTCGAGTCGCAGAATCATCGTCCCGTTGTTCCGGCGTGCGTAGAGCCAGTTGAAGATGAAGGTGCGTGCGCTACCCACATGGAGAAACCCGGTGGGCGAGGGCGCAAAACGCACTCGCGGCTTGTGGAGCGAAGATGAATTCAAAGCTTCGGACATAAGGATTCGGACATCAAGGTCAGGGTCGGTCTACAAAGCCGCATCCCGCAACTGCAGGTCCCTGCACGAGAGATTTCTGCCGCAACTATTACGGCACTGGAATGCTGGGTTGAGTGACTTCCGATCGTACGGGCAGCTAAAAGCATCGGTCAAGCCGGAACACCATAACGATTTGGCGTGCAACCGTTTGATTCCAAATCGATATCGAAGCGGGCCAGTGTACTTAAAGCCTATTGTGTTCGTGTGCCCGATATGAAAACATTAGAACACTGTTTCCCCCCGAAACTGAGCCAGCACGCTTGGCCAGAGGTGTCTTCGCCGAGCCTATGAACAGTGTAGTCATCACGACGGTTTTGATCCCGGGATTCGTCTCGGTTCTGTTGTTTGGCGTCTTCAGCTATCTCTACGCGCAAAGCCGCCAGCCCTACTTTCTTGCGTGGAAATGGGCCTGGGCACTCTACTCCCTCCACTACGTTCTCGATGCCTTTCCGTCGTCTCCCTTTGCCTTTTTTGTCGGCGAGCTTTTTCTGGTCGCGATGGCGTTGTGCATCTTCATTTCTACGCGCCTCATGCGCGCCTCCTACCATTTCCGTTGGTATGACGTTGTGGTGGGGGCGATCGGGGTCACGCTCGCCAGCCTGACGCTGAATGGGCACATGCTGAACGGCATGTTTCGACCCGATGCCCAGCCAACCATCAGGCTCGGCATTGGCCTGGCTGGCATCCTGCTGTATTGCTCCGCAGTCTTCTATTTGAACGGCCACAAGCGAGGATCCCTGGCCTTCCAGGTGCTCGCCATTTCGCTCGCGCTGTGGGCGGTTCTGATGGGCGTGGGACAGCTGCAGCATCCATGGATGCAAATATTTGGTAACGCCAGCCGCGTGTTCGGTCCGGTGCCGCAGATGCTGCTGGGAATTGCCATGGTGATGGTGCTGTTTGAAAATCAGCGCAACGCCGTGCAGGAAAACACACTCGCCCTGTCGACTTTGGGCGTGGATGCACGCCGTCTGCTTTTCGCCGAGGATCTAGTGCCGAACATGCAGGCCGCACTGGAGCGCTTGCGCAGCGCTTTGCCCATGGACCGCGCCGCCATTGTGATCACCGAACGCTGGCGGGGCCTGTTGCCCTCGGTTCAACAGGGCTTCTCCCCGGGACTCCTCGAGGCCCTCGAAAAGAGTGGGGCTGGCGATTACATTTGCGAACTGGCGTACCGGCAGAGCGGAATCTATACGGTGCAGGATCTGGGGGAAATGACCGAACCCTTGCCAGTTGCCCCGATGGGAACCTTCGCGGAGTTTAAGCGAATTCTCACCGCCGCGGACGTCCGCCACCTCACCGCCGTAAACCTCCAGACGCGCGAGCACAATTTTGGCGTGATCCTGTTTCCCCATGTCGAACGCAGGGCGTTTGGATCATCCGGCCCGCGGCTCATGGTGGGTCTGGCTCTGCAGCTGGGCCTGACGCTCGAAAACTATGTACTCAGTCACGATGCCCATCGCCGGACAAAAGAATACGAACTGTTGACCGAGATCGGAAAGGCGATCAGTTCCCGGCTCGACCAGGACGAGATCCTTCGCACCATCCAGGTGGAACTGGGGCAGATCTTCGATACCAACCACTTCTACATTGCGTTCCTGGAAGGCGACCAGATTCGCTTCGAACTTGAGGTTCGAGATAGTCGCGTCCTGCCCAAGCGCACTCGAGAACTGCGGAACGCTTTCACTGAGTACGTGATCCGCACGGGCGAACCTCTGCTGATCCGCTCCGATTTGGAAAACACGCGTAAGGGCCTGGGCATAGCGCACGTTCCGCAACGCCCCGCGAAATGCCTGATCGCCGCGCCCATCTTTCTGAGCAACAAGGTGGGCAACAAGGCGTCGGGGATTATGGTCGCGATGCACCCCGACCGCGAATTTGTCTTCGAACAGCGCGATCTTGACGTGCTTGTAACTGCCGCTGGCCAGGTCTCCGTCGCCGTGGAGAATGCGCGCCTCTTCGCCGAGGAGCAGCGCCGTTCCCGGCAGCTCGCCTTCCTCAACAACGTTTCCCGGACCGCCATCTCCAGCGACGATCCGGTCCACATGCTGGGAGAGATTGCCAGCGAGATCCAGAAGAATTTCAGTTTCGATCACATCGGCGTCGGTTTACTCGACTACGGAACCAAGGAGATCGAGATCAAGGCTGAGGCCGGAGTAACAACCCATGCAACCGGCAAAAAAATCCCCTTGGGAACCGGCATTCTGGGCCGTGTCGCCCGCACCGGCGAACGCGCCCTGGTTCAGAACGCCTTCCCTGGCAATCTGACTGGGATTTTGCCCGATTCGCGCGCGGTGCTTTGTATCCCGATCACCTACGGCGAAACTCTGCTTGGAGTACTCAACATTGAAAGCCGCAGCGAAAATGCATTTGCCCCGCAGGATGTGCTGATTCTCAATACGCTGGCCGACCTGCTGGCCACCGCGTTGCACAACGCGTTCGTCTTCCAGAAGCTGCAGCAGCAATCGATCACCGACGGGCTGACCGGCATCAAGACTCGCCGCTTTTTCTGGGAAGCCCTGTCGGCAGAGTGGAAGCGCGCATCTCGTTCCGGGCGCCCCTTCTCGGTGGTGCTGATCGATCTCGACAAATTCAAAGAGGTCAACGATACGATGGGCCACTTCGAGGGCGATCTGGTGCTGGCGCGGGTCGGCCGCCTGCTCGAACAAAAATCGCGGCAGTCGAACGTCGTGGCCCGCTACGGTGGCGACGAGTTTATCGTGTTGATGCCGGAGACGGGATCCGAACAGGCCCAGGTGCTGGCCGAGCGCCTGCGCCAGTGGCTGGCGGGCGACCCCATGCTGAGCGAGCACCACATCACCGGCAGCTTCGGGGTGGCCAGTTTCCCCATGCATGGATTCTCGATTGAAGACATTATCCGCGTGGCCGACGCAGGCATGTACGTTTCCAAGCGCTCTGGAGGAAACTCCGTGTCGACGGCGCAGGAATTCATCGAGGGTCAGGATTTCGCACGGCAGCGCCAGCAGATTTCGGCGTACATCGAGGGCTTCCTGCAACGCGAAAATTCGGGCGCCGAACACCTTCAGGAATTGACTTCCACGCTGCAGAAATTGTGTAGCGGGGACGAAGGCTGCAATGTGCCTCTGCTCAAAGAGGCCATCGAATCCTTGAGCCGCGCCGCCGAGTCGCGCGAGATGCAGAGCGCCGGTCACGGCGACCTCGTGGCGCGTTATACCGAAGTAATTGCCCGCGCGCTCGGCCTGTCGTCCGAGGAAACGGCCGACCTGGTCTACGCCGCCCGGGTGCACGATGTGGGCAAGATTTTTGTGCCGGAGCGCATTTTGAACAAACCGGGTCCGCTCGGCGATGACGAATTCCAGCAAGTGAAAAAACACGCCCGCGTGGGGGCTGAGATCGTGGGCACGATTCCGCACTCCCAAATGATGCGGGAGGCGATCGAACATCATCATCAACGGTTCGACGGCTCGGGCTATCCCGACGCGTGGCGTGGCGAGGAGATTCCGCTCTGGGCGCGCATTATTGCGCTTACCGATGCCTACGCCAACATGGTCACCGAACAGTCGTTTGCGGCCGCACGAACGCCCGACCAGGCACTCGAGGAACTTTCCAAAATGAGCGGCACCCGCTACGACGGCATGCTGGTGCGCTTGCTGCTGCGCGGACTCAAGTCGGAGCGCATGTCTTCTGGCACCGGAGACTGATCGACCCCACTTGCAACGGCAGACGGGAAACGGGACACTGGTCTGCTATGTCCATCCCTCTTTCTCTTTCCGGTAAAGTTGCTCTCATTTCTGGCGGTTCGCGCGGCATCGGCGCAGCCACGGTTCGTATGTTCACGGGCGCTGGCGCGAAAGTTGCGTTCAGCTATCGCAGCGCACGTTCTCAAGCGGAGGCGCTGGCTAAAGAATGCGGCGCGACCGACTGCCATCCCATTGTTTCCGATTTGAACAACCCTGAAGCGGCACGTGCGTTGGTGGCTGAAACCGTCCGCCATTTCGGCCGGCTCGACATTCTTGTCGCCAACCATGGCGTCTGGCCGGAACAGGACGTGCCTATCGAGCACATGTCCGATGAGCAGTGGCGCTCGACGCTGTCGATCAACCTTGACGGAGTTTTCGGTCTGGTGAAGCATGCGGTCGCGCAGATCAAGTCGCAGCCCCGCACGAAGGGACCGGCGGGACACATCGTCCTGATCAGCTCCACCAGCGGGCAGCGGGGCGAGGCCTTCCATTGCGACTACTCCGCGACTAAGGGCGCCATTATCAGTCTCACCAAGAGCCTGTCGACCGAAATGGCTTCGGCCGGAATCTACGTGAACTGCGTTGCCCCTGGCTGGGTCGATACGGACATGAGCGCTGGAGCCCTTGCCGATCCGAAGAGTGGGGACGAGATCCGCCGCACGATCCCACTGGGCCGCGCCGGCCGGCCCGAAGAGATTGCCGCGCCAGTACTGTTCTTATGCACCGAGCACGCCGAGCTTCATTACCGGAGAGATCTTCAATGTGAACGGAGGCGCAGTCCTCGCGGGTTAGCGACCCTCAGAAAGCCCATAAAAACGCCTCTGCCAGCTTGCAATCGGGCCGTTTCCTGCATCCAAGGGAAGAGGAGCTGGCACTGCTGCGGGCGGAAAGTCCACAAGAAACGCTACAATTCTCATTGCACGCGATCACTCCCTCAAGTGGAATGAAACTGTTCTTCCCGATTCTGGTTTTGGTGTGTTCGGCCTGGGCCCAGGCGGACGCACCGGCTCGTCCACCCGCGCCGCAAGCCTCATCACCGCAAGACATCGCAGTCTCCGGCGCGCCGTCCCGGCGGATCAAGGAAATGCGCACAAGGCCAAAGGGATCATCAATCAGGGAATTCAAGCGCTAGGCGGGCAGGCCTTCCTCACCATTCGTGACCGCGAACAGCAAGGCCGTATTTATAGCTTTCACCATGGCCGAGACAGCGGCGGCGGCGCGGTCTTTTGGAGCTTCTCTGAATTTCCGGACAAGGAGCGTGTCGAACTCACCAAGGAGCGCGATATCGCGGAGTTGTATGTTGGCGACAAGGCATACGAGCTTACCTATAAAGGCGCGCATCGCCATCGAAGAAAAGGATCGTCTCGACTACATGCGCCGCCGTCGCTTCTCGCTCGACACGGTGCTGCGTATCTGGGTCAACGATCCCGGCGTCATTCTATTGTACGAAGGCCCCGCGATCGCAGCGCAACATTCTTCCGATCAAGTAACCCTGATCAACTCCCAGGACGAGAGCGTCACCCTCTACTTCGATACCGACACGCATCTCCCCGGTAAAAAAATCCTTCACCTGGCGCGATCCCGTCGACAGACAGAAAAATCTGGAAGAAGAAGTCTACGAGAACTACCGCCAGGTCTCCGGCGTCATGGCGCCCTATAACGTTACCCGCTTCTTCAACGGGGACATGGCAAACCAGCGCTTTCTGAACTCGGTGACTATCAACCAGGGACTCGATGAAGCCATGTTCGACCCCAATTCCGGCTACAACCCCAACAAACCCCCCAGCAAGAAACCAGCAAGCGCTAGGAATTGAAGACGATGCTGTTTCCCTTCCAGACACTTTCACCTGCCAAGGTCCCGACAGCTATGATAGCGCAAACTATTCATGATTAGTTATAGTTGCTTAATATTCCAGCCGCAGGTCTGAAGCTGCTGCGACTATCCGCCACGGACTGTGGCTTTTTTGCCACAGCCAGTTTTCTTAACATCAGCGTAATCTAACCCATTCACGGAACTTCTCTGAGCTCATTCTTGACCCACGAGCAAACAATCCGCTCCGCGGTGGAATGCAGTGGCGTCGGCCTTGCATAGCGGCGCGCCTGTCTCCATGCGCATCCTGCCGGCGCCGTCCGACACGGGAATCGTCTTTCGCCGCATCGATCTCGACGGATTCGAGATCGAGGCCGTCAGCCGCAATGTCGCCCGCGTCAGCTACGCCACCAGCCTGATGAAGAAAGGCGTGCTCATCTCCACCACCGAGCACGTGCTCTCCGCCTTCATCGGCATGGGCATTGATAACGCGATCGTCGAGCTCGACAACCTCGAATTGCCGATCCTCGACGGCAGCGCTCGTCCCTTTGTCGAGATGATTCGCAAGGTGGGAATCCGCAAGCAGCGCCGTGCCCGCAAGTATCTGAAGATTCGCCGCGAAGTCGAGATGCGCGAGGGAAACAAGTTCATCGCGGTCTATCCCTCCGATACTTATTCGGTTTCCTATTCGATCAATTTCCCGCATCCCCTCATCGGCAAAGAGACCTTTCAGGTGGAGCTCACCAACGGAAGTTATCTGAAGCACATTGCGGGCGCGCGCACTTTTGGTTCACGCGAAGACGAGCAGGCCATGCGCAATATGGGACTGATTCGCGGCGCTTCCCGCGAGAACTGCATCGTGCTCACTCGCGATGGAGTGGAGAACGGCCCGCTGCGCTTCCCGGACGAATTCGTGCGCCACAAAGTGCTCGACCTGGTCGGCGATCTGGCGCTGTTGGGCAAGCAGATTCTGGGAAATGTGGTCGCCGACCGCGCCGGTCACGCCATGCACACCGCGCTGGTCTCGCGCATCCTGCGCGACAAGACCCTATGGGAGGAAGTCACCTTCCCCGACGAAGACAGGGCCGGCAGCCTGCACCTCAGCGCCGAGGCCGCCGCGGGATCTTCTCTGTAATCTCTGAGAATTGTCATCGCGACCGCAGCCGAGCTAGCGATGGCGCCGCGGAGCCGCGTCGCTAGTCCGCGGGTTCGCAGTGGAACGCTCGGATCGCACGTCGTGCGGCTGCTCCCGCAGCAGTCTTTCCAGCTCGGCGCGGGTCTGGATCGATCACCGCCGCGGCAAACTTGTCGGGCGGATTCCTGCCGCTCCTTCGAAAGCTCCTTCACCCGCATGTTGAGCAAAGGAATATCCTCTTCAAACCAGCGCAGTGTTCTCTGCACCTTGGCAATGCGGAAATCGTTGGTCAACATGTTTTCTCCTCCGGGAATCTTCGACTGGTGATCTCCCAGATTGCCACGGCATAGCCGAGCGCAAGTCTAAAGAGAGATACCCCTCCCGGCATACGGACGTCTGCCGTCGGGATTCAGGAGAGGGGAAATGCAGGGTGTGAATTGCTCAGTGCGAAGTTTCGGATTCCGCGGCTGCCAACCGCGCTTTGGTTCCCGGAAATTCCTGTTCGATCCGTTCGTCGAGCCAGTGCTCCAGGTGCTTCTGGCAAATTTGCGGAACATTATGAAACCGGAATCCGGCGAGACCTTTGACATCGACCCAGGCCACTTCGGCCTCGACTTCAACATCAAGACCCGAGCCTGGCAGAGAGAACTTCAGATGAGGCGCAGCCCCTTTCGGCAGCGCTTCGCGCAACATCAGAGCAAGACCGCCTTCACTGATGTTGGTGCTGGTCGCGTTCAGAGTCTTGCCGTCGTACATCACTTTGACCAGCATCTTGACTGGCTGGCGGAAGTAGCGGCGGCGCTCCTTGATCATGAAATTCAGCGCCGCGTGAAAACAACGGGACGCATTGAGAATGCTGATGGGTTTCTGCAACACGAAGTTGGCGCCCATGCCAAAGGCTTCCTGCGTGGTCGTCCTATGTCCGTTGAGGATCGCGAAGGCAACCGAATTCTTGTTGCTGGGAGTGCTGCGCAGGCCCTGCAGCACGGCGAGTCCGCCGCTCAGATCGTCGCAATCCACAATGACCGCGTCGAACTTGTCAGAGATCAGGATGTCGGCGCCAGCCCGCGCCTCATGGCATATCTCGACATCAATCGACAATTTCTCGAGCGTGGGCCGGATCACGCGAACCAATTCCGGATCCTGGCTCAGGAGGAGCGAGTCCAACGTCATACTGAAGATTCTAGGGGTGTGGTGGAGTTACAAGATAGTGACCAAGGTGATGGACCCTTCGTTGAAGGGAAACAGAGACATCGACGAATCGTTAGGCCGTCCCACGCTCACGGCTTCGCGCTAGCCGTGGCCGCTGGCGGATTCTTGACGTACGTGTTCATCCAATTGTTCATCTCCCAGAACATGTGCAAGACGGACTCGCGCCCGGCATAGCCGTGCGCCTCGAGCGGCAGCAGAACGAAGCGAACGGTGCCGCCCTGACCCTTGATAGCGCTGAACAGACGTTCGCTCTGCAGCGGAAAGGTGCCGGAATTATTGTCGGCCTCGCCGTGGATGAGCAGAATCGGCGTCTTGATCTTGTCGGCGTAAGAGAACGGCGACATTTTGTAATAGACCTCGGGCGCTTGCCAGTAAGTGCGCTCCTCGTTCTGAAATCCAAAGGGAGTCAGAGTGCGGTTATAAGCTCCGCTGCGCGCGATGCCGGCTTTGAACAAATCGCTGTGGGCGAGCAGGTTCGCGGTCATGAAGGCGCCGTAGGAATGTCCCATGACAGCCACGCGGTGGCGATCGACCACACCAAGGCGCGCGCCTTCATCGATGGCGGCCTGCGCGCTGGCGACGAGTTGGTCCACGTACGTGTCGTTGGGCTCGGCCTGGCCTTCGCCAATGATGGGAATTGTGGCGTTCTCGAGGACGGCGTATCCCTGCGTGACGAACGGAATAGGCGACCCCCACCACAAGAAAGGAAATTCATAGGGCGAACCGCTGATTTGCCCGGCGGCCGACCTCGTCTTGTACTCGGTGGGATAAGCCTCCATGAGCGTTGGCAGCGGTCCGTCCGCGGGCTTGTAGCCGGGAGGCAAGTAGAGGTTGGCGCTGAGGTCCACACCATCAGCTCGCTTGTATTTAAGAACCTGTTTCTTGGGAAGCGGCGCGTTGCCGTACGGGCTGGGGAAAAACGTGACCTGCTTGAATTCGTCGTTACCGAGATTCTTGCGGTAGTAGTTCGGGGGAAGTTCCGGCGATTCCCTGCGGAGCAAGATGGTTGGCGTGACGGCATCGAGCACCGATACTGGGGACTCGAAAAATTTGTCGGCCGACTGCCAAAGGTGTTTGGTCTCGCCGTTCGTCGTGCTCATAGCGGAGACAAATGGGCGATCGCCTTCCGGCGATGCACCTTCAGAATGGAAATAAATTCCGCGAGAGTCGGATGTGGTTTGCAATATATGCTTACCGGAGCCATTCAGGGTTTCAAACGGCTGGCCGGGATCGTGATAGCGGTCTTCAAACGATCCTTCAAACAATTTCACTGGAGCCGCCGGCGCATCGGGAGCCACGGCGAGGATGATGCGCTTACGGTCTTTCCAGCGTTCCTCCTCGATGACCGCGAGATGGCCGTTTCCCCAAGTCAGGCCGGCAAAGCGGACAGGAAGTTCCGCCAGTTTGCGCGGAGAGGCATCGAACGGGGCGTCGAGCAGGAAGACTGTGTCGCGGATGGGCACCTCTTTGCGGGGATCGCCGCCGTCGGCCGCCTCCACCCACGAGATCGTGGCGGGCGCGTCGCTCCGCCAGTCGAATTCGCGCGGCCCGGCCTCAACCGCATCGTGAATGTTTGGAATGGTATCTTCTAACGCTTTGTCGGCCAGCTGTTTTGAAGCTCCCGTTGCCAGGTTGATGGCCAGAACACGCTCGGGGAACATCGGGTACGGAAGCAGGTACGTGTAGGGACGATGGCGCTCGTCGACGAGCACATAATGACCATCCGGAGAAGGCGAAGCGCTCTGGACTACCGCGGGATCGCCAATAGATTTGGTTGTGCCGTCGAGACGGACGACTTCGACTTGCGAGGTCGCGTAGTAATCGAAGATTTTCTCGTCCTCAGGATTCTTCAAGAGGTCCTGATAAGTCGCGCCGGGGGTGATGCGCCCAAGGTTTTCCTGGATGACTGGGCCGGTGGGAATCTCGCTGCGCTTCGGGTTCGAACCTCGATCTTTAGGGACGGTTTTGCAAATGAGGCTGGTATTGTCGCTGGACCATTCGCAGGGCCGGCCGAAGATGCCGTTGAGCGCGATTCCTGACACGCGATGCGCCTGGAGCGAGGCCACGTCGACAATCCACAGAGAGAGGCCAGCATCGGTGGGATTGTCGCTGGCATTCACGAAGGAAACGTGGCGGGCATCGGGCGACCATGCGGCAAAACGAATCTTGGGATCTGGCGGCAATCCGGTCACCGGCTTGGCTTCGCTGTTGGGCAGAGCCTGCAGCATCAATGAGGTGATGTAGCGTCCACGGCTAGGGCCATTCGTGCGCGGGTTAAAACGCAGGCCGGCCAAACGGAGTTCGGGCTGCGCCAGATCGGCAACCGTGGGCAGACCGGAATACGATTCGATCAAAAGCCACTGCGTGCCAGCGCCGTCCTTCGGAGACACGTCCACGTTGGGCGTGGGACGAGTATCGACCAGGTCAACAATTGCCTGTGGAGGCTTCTGGTACTGAAGGCTGGTCTGAGCCTGAACGCGACAAAAGGCAGAGGCGAGGACAACCGCAACTAGAAATGCAATGGTGCGGACAGGAGCACAGCGCATGAAAAAACCTCGTGTCTGCTCTCGCAGGTGGAGTTTGAATGCCGGTGGAGGCAACATTCTCCTGCGAAAGAAGCAAATCGGGCAAGAGTTTTTCTGAACGCGCTTTGTAATTCGACTAGAATCAGGGCGCCCATGGCACCGCCGGAGTGAAACGTGAAAACTTCCTTCGTATTCTCCCTTGCCCTAGTGATGATGTTGGCTTTAATAGCCGTATCCCAGACGCAGCCCAACGATCTGGGCATCTTTACGAACCAGGGAAGCGTCGGCCAGACGCCGCCGGGTGGCATCGTGCACTATGATCCGGCGAAGGGTGAGTATCGCATTACCGGGGGCGGCGCGAACGTGTGGGGCCCGTCTGACGCCTTCTACTTCGTATGGAAGAAGGCGTCCGGGGATATGACTCTTTCGGCCGACGTGCAATGGGTCGGCACGAGCAGCGCTGAGCATCGCAAGGCAGTGCTCATGATCCGGCAAAGTCTGGAGCCGGGATCGGCGTATGCAGACGCCGTGTCTCATGGCAACGGACTGACATCTCTGCAATTTCGCGGCGCGGCCAATGAACAGACTTATCAAGTCTTCACTCAGGTCGACGGACCCGTGCGGTTGCGCATCGAGAGGAAACAAAGCCGGTTCACGATGTATGCCGGAAAGCCGAACGAGGAATTGAAGATGGTCGGCCCGATTGAATATGTCGGGCTGCAGGATCCCGTGTATGTCGGTCTGGGCGTCTGCTCGCACGTGGCCACCACTTTGGAAACGGCAGTGTTCTCCAACGTGAAAATTGAAGAAACCGCACCCGCGAAATAGCTCGTCTGTCGTTTCAGGAGTTCACCTTGAACGCGCGATTGATGCTGTCCTTTGTTTTCATTGCCCTGATCTTCGGTTCATCTCATCCCGCGGGCGCGCAGGCAACGGCCGCCAAACCTGCGTCGCCCCCGCACTTAACGTCAGAGCAGGATCATCAACGCCTGATGGATTTGCTGCACATCACTTCGCTGCGGCGGGGCGCGGATGGTGATCCGAAGTCGCCGAATGCCGCGAATTACGACGAGTCCAAGGCTGGACCGACCTCGAAGCTTCCCGATCCCCTGCTTTTGAAGAACGGCAAGAAAGTCACAACCGAGAAGATGTGGTGGGATCAGCGGCGGCCCGAGATTGCCGAAGCCTTCGACCGCGAAATCTACGGACGCGTGCCGGACAAAACGCCCAAAGTGAGTTGGGAAGTTGTCAGCACGACGAAGGAGATGAACGGCGACATTCCGGTCATCACCAAGAAACTGATTGGCCGCCTCGACAATTCAGCTTTTCCAGCGGTGACCGTAGGAATCGATCTGACGCTCACGACTCCAGCCAATGCCGCGGGGCCGGTGCCGGTGATGATGGAGTTCGGGTTGAGCCCTGAAGTGCTGGCCATGCTTAAGCAGCGCTACCCGCAAATGATGGCTCCCGGCCCCGGTCCCACGTGGCAACAGCAAGTGCTGGCGAAGGGTTGGGGCTACGCCGAGTACATCCCAACCACCGTGCAAGCCGACAACGGAGAAGGTCTTACGCAAGGCGTGATCGGACTGGCGAACAAGGGCGAACCCCGCAAGCTCGACGATTGGGGCGCGTTGCGAGCCTGGGCGTGGGGCGCGAGCCGGGCGCTCGACTACTTTGAAACCGACGAATCTGTGGACGCAAAGAAGGTCGGGATTGAAGGCCACTCGCGCTATGGCAAGGCCGCGCTGGTCGCGATGGCCAATGACCCGCGGTTTGCCATTGCCTACATCAGTTCCTCAGGTGAAGCCGGCGCGAAACTCTTCCGGCGCAACTTCGGCGAGCAGATCGGCAACATCGCCGGGACCGGTGAGTATCACTGGATGGCGGGCAACTTCCTGAAATATGCGGGGCCTTTGACCGAGGACGATTTGCCGGTGGACGCGCATGAATTAATCGCGCTCTGTGCGCCGCGTCCCGTATTTATTGGCGCTGGCACGCTGGCCAACGGGGACGGGTGGGTCGACGCGAAAGGCATGTTCCGGGCTGCGGTGGGCGCTGGGCCCGTTTACAAACTCCTGGGCAAGAAAGATCTGGGGACGAGCGAGTTCCCGGCAATGGAGACAACGCTGATCGACGGAGACGTTGCGTTCCGTCAACATAGCGGCGGGCACACGACCGCACCGAACTGGCCCACGTTCCTGAAGTTTGCGGCGCGCTATCTAAAAAGTTCCCCCGCCTCGTCGTCATCGAATGCCGAACTGCATTTGACGGAACACGACGTGCTCGAGACCCACGGCTTGAGCGTACTTCTGTTTCACAACGAATATCACCGGGTATTCGGCGATCAGAAGATGAACGGGATGGAAATTATCCTGAGGGACCAACGCATCGCGACGAGCGGAGACGTGCGGCTCTCGGCGACGCCCGAGCAGTGGGACCCCATTCCTGATTTCAAGGAACGGAAACGGATCGCTTCCGACGAAGTCGCCGGCCATCTGCACCTATCCCGATCGCGGGCTCAGTTACCGCGTCGACCTGCGGCCGGAGCCAGGAGGATTTCGAGTCGCCGTGCAACTGGAACAACCCGTTCCGGCTGCGCTCGCGGGCAAGGCAGGTTTCAATCTCGAGTTTTTGCCGACATTATATTTCGGCAAGTCGTATCTGGTGGACGACGGCGCCGGAATGTTCCCTCGTCATTCGGACGGCCCCATGCAGACGGTAGCGGATGGAACCGTTGAACCGTTGCCGCTGGCCTCCGGTCAGCGCATCGTTTTGTCGCCCGAGGATCCCGCGACGCGCGTGACCATCACTTCCGACCACGGCTCCATCTTGTTGTTCGATGGCCGCAACCAGGCACAGAACGGATGGTTTGTCGTGCGCACGCTGATTCCCGCGGGCAAGACTGGCGATGTCGTGGTGTGGCACATTCGCCCCAACGTGGTTGCAGGCTGGATGCGTCCGCCGGTCGTGGGCTACAACCAGGTTGGCTATACGCCAGAGCGCGAGAAAGTTGCGGTAATGGAACTCGATCCGCAGTTCGACGCCCCCAAGGTGGCGCGCGTTCTGCGGCTTACTCCGGAGGGCGAGTATCAGGAGGCATTCAACGGTGAAGTGAACCTCTGGGGAAAATGGATGCGCTACCAATACGCGCGCTTCGATTTCTCTACGGTGCGTGAGCCGGGAATCTATGCGATCGAATACGCCGGGCAAAGGACTGGACCGTTTCGCATCGCGCACAATGTGTACGACGGCATTTGGCGCCCTTCGCTCGAAACGTATCTGCCCGAGCAGATGGACCACGTGAAGGTGCGTGAAGGATATCGGATATGGCATGGAGCATCGCATCTCGATGATGCTCGACAAGCTCCAGTGAACTACACGCACTTCGACGGATACCAGCAAGGGCCGACGACCGAATCACCGTTCAGTCCCGGGCAGCATATTCCGGGCCTGAATGTAGGCGGGTGGTACGACGCCGGGGACTTTGACTTGCGAACCCAGACGCAAACCCGCGTGATCAGCGATCTTGTGCTGGCGTGGGAACGGTTCGGGGTGAAGTCAGATGACACTTCGGTCGATGAGGCCGCGCGCTACGTCCAGATGCGAAAACCGGACGGCGTCCCGGATGTTGTGCAACAGGTCGAACACGGAGTCCTGCTATTGCTGGCGCAGTATCACGTGATCGGGCACGCGATTCCGGGAATCATCGAGCCGACGCTGGAAGAGTACACGCACTTAGGAGATGCGGCCTCCAAGACAGACGGGCGAATTTACTCGGAAAAAATGACGCCTTTAGAAACCGACGGCATTCACTCAGGCGTTCCGGATGATCGTTGGGCATTTACCACGCACACGACAGCACTGAGCTATGACGCTGTCGGCGCCCTCGCCGCGGCCAGCCGCGTGCTTCGCGGATACAACGACAAGATGGCGGAGGAGTGTCTGCAAACTGCAAACCGGGTGTGGGACGAGGAGCACAAGCAGCCGCCCGCGCTGTTTCATTCCTTCAATACGACCGGAAGCGATCTGCGGCAGGCCGAAATAGAAGCCGCGGTCGAACTGCTCATCTCAACTCGCGGCGGCGACATCTACCGCAAACGACTGAAAGAACTCCTTCCCGTGATGAAGGATCAGTTCGCGTTTGCAGGAGGGACAGCGGCACGCGCCCTTCCCTTCATGGATCAAGAATTTAAAGATGAACTCCGATCGGCGCTCGATGCTTACAAGCCCAAACTGGCCGAGATGCTTTCGAAGAACCCGTGGGGCGTGCCGATCTCTTTAGGCACGTGGGGCGGGTCCGGTGGCGTGACGAGGTTCGCAACGGAGATGTACCTGCTGCATCAGGCCTTCCCAGAGAGCATTGGCCCGCAGTACACGCTCGACGGCTTGGACTACGTCCTCGGGCGGCATCCGGTGTCGAACGTTTCCTATGTGTCGAGCGTGGGCACGAGTCGAAACTGATCGCGTACGGCAATAACCGCGCCGACTATACGTTTGTTCCCGGAGGCATCATTCCGGGCGTCGTCGTTCTTCAACCGGATTTTCCGGAACTGAAGGAAGGATGGCCGTTCCTGTGGTACGAAAACGAATATGTAGTGGACGGAGTGACGTCGTTCATCCTGGCAGCAAACGCGGCGCACGCAGAGACAAAGAGCGAGAGTAAGACGCCGCTCACTTCTTCGACGCAGTGATCTGCTGCACGAGAGTACTAATTTCTTCTGGGGTCAGCTTGTCGGCGAATTTTGGCATGTGATGCTTGCCGTTGGTGATGATGTCGCGAAGTTCGTCAGCCGACGTGGACGTAGTTTTCTCCGAGACGAGCGACGGCCCGGCGAAGTGGCGCCCCTCGCCGCTTTTCCCGTGACACTTCGCGCAGTTCTTCTGGAAGACAGGGTTTTCGGTGAGAGTCGCGGCCGGCGGAGTCTGGGCAGCCGCAGTGAGCGCGACGAGCAACGAGAAGATGGCGATAGGGAGTTGAGATATTTTCATGTTGGACCTCGTCTTCATGACTTCCTCGCAACGACCGGGATCTCGGAACCGGCCTCTGAATTCTCCAGTACCGAGGCGGCGCGGGGTTGCGAGCCTTCCGGCGCTGCCCTGAGATATTGGATTGGCCATGACATCTTCTGGCCCAACTCGCGGGCCGCTCGCAACGGCCAATAGGGATCGCGCAAGAGCTCGCGAGCGAGGAAAACCGCGTCGGCCCGTTCTTCAGAGATGATTTGCTCCGCCTGCGACGGGGCCGTGATCATTCCGACGGCACCCGTCATGATGCCGGCTTCGCGACGGATTTGCTCTGCGAAGGGTGTCTGATATGCGGGACCCACCGGAATTTTGGCCTGCGCCACGTTGCCCCCGGAAGAACAGTCGATCAGGTCCACGCCGAGTCTCTTCAGGCCACGGGCGAGTTCGACCGACTGCTGAATATCCCAGCCGCCTTCGAGCCAATCGGTCGCCGAGATGCGCACGAAGAGTGGGTATTGCTCCGGCCACACCTCGCGAACAGCGGCCACCACCTCGCGCACGATCCGAGTGCGATTCTCCAAAGACCCGCCGTAAGAATCCGTCCGTCGATTGCTGAGCGGCGACAGAAACTCGTGCAGCAAATATCCGTGAGCGGCGTGAACTTCAATCACACGGAAACCGGCGTCACAAGCGCGGCGTGCGGCCGCTGCGAAAGCATCCACAACTTCCTGAATGCCGTCCACGGAGATTGCATGGGGCATCGGATAGTTGTCGGCAAAAGCTAGAGCGCTCGGCGCCACGACTTTCTTCCAGCCGCCCGCGCCCTCCGCGATTGCTCCGTTCCCTTCCCACGGCCGGTAAGTGCTGGCTTTGCGCCCGGCATGCGCCAACTGCATGCCAGCGGCACTGCCTTGCCCGTGAACGAAGCCCACAATGCGAGCCAGCGCTTCGATGTGATCGTCTTTCCAAATTCCGAGATCCTGCGGGCTGATGCGGCCCTCGGGCAGAACCGCAGTCGCCTCGGTGAGCACCAGACCCGCTCCGCCGACGGCGCGGCTGCCCAGGTGCACAAGGTGCCAGTCGGTCGCATAACCGTCGGTGCTCGAGTACTCGCACATCGGTGATACGAATACTCGGTTGGCAAAGGTAATGCCGCGAATCGACAGGGGATCGAACAGGTGGGGCATAGCTTCTTAATAGTACTTAGCGATTGGATGCGCGATTGCGCCCAACGACTCCCTTGTGCCCTGCTGCCCAAAAAAGCAACGCCGCACTCCCTCTCCGGTTGAGAGCGAGTGCGGCGCGATTGAGTTAGACGTCGGGTCCTTAGGCGCCTTCAGGAGCGTGCAGCACCCGGAAGGTGTTGCCGCCGTTCGACCAAACCAGCAGCAATGCATCCTGCCCCTTGGCAACTTTCGACAGGGCGTGCTTGCACATCGCTCGCCGATCTGGACTTTGTGGCGGTTGACTTCGAGGATGATGTCTCCCTGCTGCAGTCCCGCGTTGTCGGCCGAACTGCCCGGCTGCACCTGCTCGATCACGGCCCCGTGAATGCTCGTTGCGGAGCCTGAATCTGATCGCGCAGCTCCGGCGTAAGGTTGCCGAGGCCGATGCCCCAGTGCATTTTGCCTTCGCCTTTGCCAGAGCTCATCCTTGCCCTCGGCGTTGCGGCTGCCCAGTTCTTCCAGCGTGACCGGAATCGTCATGCTCTTGCCGTCGCGCAGAACCTTGAGCATGATCTTCGAGCCGGGCTGTTTCTGTCCGACCAGCACCTGGAGTTCGCCGGCGTCGCTGACTTTCTGGCCGTCGATTTCGGTGATGACGTCGCCGATCTGCAGTCCGGCTTTGGCTCCGGGTGAATCGGGTTCGACTTGCGTGACGACTCCGCCGGTGGCGTTGGATTCGTCGAAGAACTTCGCGTTCTCCGGAGTCACGTCGGCGATGCCGATGCCGATGTGGCCGTGGCTGACTTTGCCATCGCGAATCAGCGTCTCGACCGTCGGCCGGACGATCTGCGACGGAATCGCGAATCCCATGCCGGAGAACGTTCCTGAAGGAGAAATCAGGAAGGTGTTGATGCCGACGACTTCGCCGCGGGCATCAACCAGCGGGCCGCCGGAGTTGCCGGGATTGATGGCCGCGTCGGTCTGGATGAATTCGCCGGGCTTGGTGCGATCCGTCGGGATCAGGGTTGGCGCGATTCACCGCGCTGACGATGCCGCGCGTTACGGTGAAACGGAATCCGTAGGGATTGCCGAAGGCCAGCACGGTTTGTCCGGGCCGCACTTCTTTCGAATCGCCCCAGGGAGCGCTGGCGAGATCGCTGGCGTTCGACTTTCAGGACCGCGAGATCGGTCACGGGATCGGTGCCAATCGAGTTTCGCTTTCAGCACGCGGCGATTGCTGGTGGTCACGCGGATGTCGACGGCTCCATCAATCACGTGATTGTTGGTGACGATGTATCCGTCAGGCGAGATCACGACGCCGCTGCCCATGCCGTGCTCGATCTGGGGTTGGCGCTGCTGCATGCGCGGGCCAAAGAACTGGCCGAACGGGCTGTTCTGGCCGAAGAATTGTTGCATGTCGTCGGGCACTTCTGCCGTGGGCGTCTTCGGCTTGTGCGCGAGGTTACGGTGACGTTGACGACCGCGGGGGTGACGCGAGCCGCCAGCGTTTCCATCGCCTTGTCGAGAGCGAGGAGAGCGCCGACGCTGTCGGTGTCGAGCGGTGCGGCAGCGGGCGCAGCGTCGCAGCGCCTTGCCGTGGCGGGTTTGGCGAATTCATAGGTTGCGAACGAAGCGACCAGTGCCAATGCGAGCATTGGGCTGGCCAGGCGCCGCGTCCAGTTTCTTGGTGCTGTCTTTCAACTGCTTTCTAGCATTCATTTGAGTTACATCCTTTCGAGAGTTGGTTACAACTAATTCGTTAGTTTCTAAAACTGCGGATCCGCGATTTGGCGTGCTGAGTTTCATGGTTATGTTTGTTTTGCGGGAATTCGGTTGCTGTCGGGATCGACGCACGGGATGCAGAACCATGACGCGCCACATCTGGATCTGAAATACCGGCTGCGTCGGTGGGCCATTCTGCGGGCCTTCGACGACGACGAACAATGTCTCGGTGAAAGCACGGGCGCGACATCAGAATCGTCAGGCGAACATCTCGTCAGGTGCGATCGCCGAGGAACGTCTGGCCGAATCGTCAGTTCGCTGCCGATCGCGGACTTGCATCCGGCTGAAGCCTTGCGACGCGTTGCGGCGAGTTCGCGAGGGTGCGTCGAACGTCGCTGATTCTTAGACGGAGCTGCGCGGCTGAGGCGCAAGCTTCGCGCTTACTGGAACGACTGCGTCGTGCGCGGCCGACATTGCGCCGGAGCTCGCGACATGATCGAGCGGAGCGAGTCGATCTGCAGACAGCGGCAGCCTGGGCTCGTCATCGCTGTCGCTGAATGCAATCAGCCGTGGGAGCCCTTGAAATACCGACAACGCAGATCGACGGCGAAAACGGCCACGAGCGAGACGGCGGGCTTCCACGACGCGTCCGTTCCCGGTGGGACGATTCGCATCGAGAATCTGCGCGACGCGGAGCGAAGTCTGACGAATTTTCCCCAAAGCCGCCTGCGCCAGCGCGAGGCTGCGTTGAATTAGCGTCTTCTCGGCGAGGTGCGCCAGGCATTCCGCGTAAGCGCGCGGGCTGGCGGTTTCGGCCAGCACGGCATCGTCGCAGGCCATCTCGCGTTCCAGCGACACTTGCTTCTCGATCCACCAGACTGCGGGATGAAAGAAGAACAGCGCCTTCACTATTTTCTGCGCGAGGTTGGTCCAGTCGTCCCAACGGCGCAGGTGCGCGAGTTCATGGAGCAGAATCTGGTTCAGTTCGTCGGGCGAGAGCTCCTGCATCACCCATGCCGGGAGCACGATCGCGGGCTTCACCAGGCCGATGGCTGTCGGGACATTCGTACAGATCGGAGGTGCAGAGCTCGATCTGCCGGGGAGACTGGTTGCGAGCCAGCGTGTTTCTGCAAAACCGGCTCTAACGTCGCGCGGATCGACCGCGACGCAACTCTTACGCAGAATTATACAGATGCCACAGGCCCCGGCCGACTCCGATCAATTGCCACGAGGCGATCGCCGCCCAGGCGCCGAAGAAATAGATCGCCCAGGAACCGGGCACGGTGATCGCAGGTCGCGCTGCAATGCTGCGAGCGGACTCGGAGCAACATGCGTTCCCAAAGAATTGGCGAAAAAGGGCAGAACCGCAATCGCCATCAGTGCGGAAAACCAGACAGCAAATCGTGTGACCGAGCTCTGCCGGCGGATCAAGCCCAAGACCGCACCCGCGTAAAGATCGCGACCAGCGTGCCTTCGACCAGGCAGTCCACGATCTGAACCGTCGAAGCTTGCGCGATTGGCGTTCAGATTGAAGGGCGCGGTCATCGCTGGGTCACTTGCTCCTTTCCAGCAACTGGCGCAGGCGATCGAGTTCCTCCGCGTCGATGCCGGTCTCTTCCAGAACGTTCAGCACGAGTTGTTCGTGGGAGTTGCCGAAGAACCGGCTGACCAGGTGCCGCACCTCGAATCGGGTAGCGTCCTTGCGGTCGACTTGCGGGAGTATACACGTGAGCGCGCTTGTCTTTCACGTGCTTCACATATCCCTTTTTTTCGAGAATGCGGATGATGGTCAGGACGGAGTTGTAGGCCAGCGCCGGCTTGGCGGGAAGGGCCTCCAACACCTCGTGGACGGTCGCCGACCCCCGGTCCCAGAGGACGTTCATGATGCGCAACTCGGCTTCGGTCAGGGTTGCGGACTTGCTGCGGGCCAATGCGTTTCTCCTCGGCTGTCCAGATCGCTACAAGTTAGACGTGGCTCACGGGAAACGTCAACTAATTTGTTAGTTGCATGAAAGTAGGCTGGAGATTGCCTCGAGGCTCGGGAAAGACGACGAAGATCCTCGCTAATCCCTTAACTTATTGAAAATACAAGAGATGCACAGCTCGTGCGACCTAGCTTCTCAGGCGAGTACGTGGGCAGTCGCAGGTATTGCTTGGCATTTCTGTGGCAGATGTCCTGGATGAGCCGGCCTAGGAGGGCATCGTCATCGGGCAATTCGCCGCGGGCGACGTCTCGTCCGACGATGTCGCACAGGACGCGGCGGAAATATTCGTGGCGGGGATAGGACATGAACGAGCGCGAGTCGGTGACCATGCCGATGAAGCGCGAGAGCAAGCCGACATTCGAGAGCGCGTCGATCTGCGCCGTGATGCCCTGCTTCTGGTCGAGGAACCACCAGGCGCTGCCGTATTGGATTTTGCCGGGGCGCTCGCCGTCCTGAAAACAGCCGACCATGGTCGCGAACTGAAAAGTGTCGGCCGGGTTCACGTTGTACAGGATCATCTGCGGCAGAGCATTTTCCTGGGCGAGCAGGTCGAGATATGCGGCGAGTGGGCCGGCCTGAGGGAAATCGCCGACGGTGTCGAAACCCGCGTCGGCTCCGAGACTGCGGCGGGCGGCGGTGTTCACGTTGCGCAGAGCGCCCGAGGTGCAGTTGCTTCGTCCATCCCTTCTCGGCGTCGAGGCGGCCGAAGAAAAGCATCATGAACGAAGCGAACTGAGTGCGCTCATCGTCGGTGATGGATGCGTGCCTGCCTCGCGGGCTTTCGCGAAGATGGCCGCGGCCGCTGCCGCTCGGAACACGGCGTCGCATAGCAATGATTCAATCCGTGGTCGGAGAGACGGCATCCCAGGGAATGAAAATCATCGTGACGCGATTGCGAGCGCCTGCAGAGAAAGTTTCGATAGGTCTCGAATGTTCGACGTTGGCGGCCTGCGGAGGCTGCTCGACCCAAGGCAGAAATCTCGGCATCGCCGATGGCGAGAGCTTTGTCGGGACGGAACGCCGGCAAAACCGAGTCGGCAAGTTTCGACTTCGCGATCGCCTGATGATGGCGGAGGTCGTCGGTGGGATCGTCGGTGGTGCATACGACCTCGACGCGGAATTTCTGCAGTATCGCCTGCGCGGTCAGGCTCTTGAGAGCGGCGTTGGCGCGCTCCCAGATCGACGGCGCGGATTTTTCATCCAGCAATTCGGTGATGCCGAAGTAGCGCTGCAGTTCAAGGTGCGTCCAGTGGTAGAGAGGATTGCGCAGCGTGTAGGGGACGGTTCGCGCCCAGGCGAGAAATTTTTCGTAGGGAGTGGCATCTCCGGTGATGTACTTTTCCGCGAATGCCGTTGGCCCGCATCGCCCGCCATTTGTAGTGGTCGCCCTCCAGCCAGATTTCGAACAGATTCGCAAACCTGCCGATTTTCGGCGATGTCGCGCGGGGAAAGATGGCAGTGGTAGTCGAGGATCGGCTGCGGGGCGGCGAACTGTGATAAAGACGCCGCGCCGCGTCGTTCGTCAGAAGAAAGTCTTCAGTGAGAAAGCCGTTCATGGGCACGTGCTGTCGGTCTGGAATGCGGTCGCGAGCGGATGCAAACCGGCGATTCAAGCCATGAATCATATCAGTTCAGCAATGCCTTGACGGAAGGCCCTCGCCATGTGTAGTGATGCACAGTCGGCCGATGACGCACAATCGAGTGACCCTAACTTCCATTCCCGCCGTTCCCGAAAGAAAGCCGCCCGAGGTCGACGACTCCCGGCGGCCGCAGGCGCTGGTTGATCTGTGGCCTGCTGTTCTTCGCGACCACCGTGAACTACATGGACCGGCAGGTGATCGCGCTGCTCAAGCCGACTCTGCAAATCCAGTTTGGCTGGACCGAAAACGGGTACGGCAACATCGTCTTCGCATTTACCTGCGCCTATGCCGTCGGATTGCTGTTCATGGGAAAGCTGATCGACAGGCTGGGGACGCGCAAGGGATTCTCTCTGGCGGTATTTGTCGTGGAGCGCTGGCGGCCATGGCGCATGCGGCGGCGGGCTCGGTGATTCAATTCGCCGTGGCGCGCTTCAGTTTGGGACTGGGCGAAGCTGGCAGTTTTCCCGCCGCGGTGAAAGCGGTGGCGGAGTGGTTTCCCAAGCGCGAGCGCGCACTGGCCACGGGCCTGTTCAATTCCGGATCGAACATCGGCGCGATCGTCACGCCGCTGGTTGTGCCCTGGATTACTTATCGCTTTGGCTGGCGCATGGCATTCATCGCCACCGGCGCGCTGGGATTCGTCTGGATATTGTGCTGGCTCGTGGCTCTATCACCGGCCGGAAGAAGACACGAGAGTCTGCGGCGGCAGAACTGGCCTACATCCAAAGCGATCCTGCAGACCAGAAGACGAACGGGGACGACGACCGTTCCGTGGCGGACCCTGCTCACGCTGCGGCAGGCGTGGGCAATTGCGCTGGGAAAATTTTTTACCGATCCGATCTGGTGGGTCTATCTGTTCTGGATGCCCGATTTTCTGAGCCGGAATCTTGGATTTGAATCTGACGGGCATGGCGTTGCCGCTGTTCGTCATCTACAGCGGAGCCTGCGTCGGCAGTATCGGCGGAGGATGGCTTTCGTCTTCGCTGCTGAAGCGCGGATGGACGCGTGAATGCCAGCCGCAAGAGCGCGATGCTGGTGTGCGCGTTGGCGGTGACGCCCATCATGATTGCGGCGCGTACCACGAATGCGTGGCTGGCAGTCGGTCTGATCGCGATTGCGGCGGGAGCGCATCAGGGATGGTCGGCGAACATCTACACCCTGGCTTCCGACATGTTTCCGCGAAGGCGGTCGGCTCCGTCGTTGGCTTCGGCACCATGGCAGGAGCGATCGGCGGAATGTGTATTGCCAAGGCCGTGGGATACATTCTGCAACGCACGGGTTCGTATGTGCCGGTGTTCGTGATGGCTGGCCTGGCTTATCTGGTTGCGTTTGGCTTTGTGCAGATGCTGGCGCCGCGGCTGAAACCGGCGCAGCTCTGATTCGCGTTCCACGCGCGTTTTGTATAATTCTTCGGCTCCGACAACGGCTGGGTTTCGTCGCAACAGCGTTTATCCTATGCTTATCAAAATATGTTCAGGATAAAGTTTCGTTGGGCCGCGCGGCCGCCGAGCAGGCTGCGACTGCGATTCGGCGGGCGATCGCGGAGCGCGGCACCGCACGAATCATCGCGGCCACGGGAGCGTCGCAATTCGATTTTCTGGATGCGCTCACCAAGGCTCCGGGCATTGATTGGACCAAGGTGGAAGCGTTTCATCTGGACGAGTACGTCGGGCTTGCCGGCCACTCATCCGGCAAGTTTCCGCAAGTTTCTGATGGAGCGGTTGGCGAGCAAGACCGGAATCGCCAATTTTCACTTGATCGAGGGAGACGCCGCCGATCCGTCGCTTGATTGTTCGCGAAGTGGGCAAGCAACTGCCTCGGCGCCCATCGACGTCGCATTTCTGGGGATTGGCGAAAACGGGCACATCGCGTTCAACGATCCGCCTGCGGATTTCACGACCGAAGATCCGTACCTTATCGTGAATCTCGACGAGGCTTGCCGGCGGCAGCAGGTGGGCGAGGGATGGTTTGCCGATATTTCGCAGGTGCCCGCGCGCGCGATCTCGATGTCGCCGCGCCAGATTCTCAAAGCCGAGGAATTGCTGGTGGTTGTGCCGGACCAGCGCAAGGCGTCAGGCCGTGAAAGCGTGCCTTGAGGGAGAGATCAGCCCCATGGCGCCGGCGTCGATTCTGCGCAGGCATCCGAATGCGACGGTCTATCTGGACACGGACTCGGCTTCGCTGCTGAGTCCGGCATTGCAGAAGCGCGTTGGCGCAAGATTCACAAGCAGTCGGTGAGTTCGTAACTTGAGTTCGTAAGTACCGAAGCATCCCCAAATGGCGAGCGCCCGGAAACCGATTCCGTCGTTGCGCTGGTGGATTGGCGGGCTGCTGTTCGCTTCCACGGTCATCAACTACATCGATCGCCAGACGCTTTCTCTTCTCGCTCCCTATCTCAAGCTCCAATATCACTGGACCAATTCCGACTATGCGAATATCGCCATTGCGTTCCGCGTGGCGTATTCCATTGGGCAGACCGGGTTCGGCAAGCTGATGGATCGCATTGGCACGCGGCGCGGCCTGACGCTCACGGTGATCTGGTATTCGATGATCTCGATGCTCACGTCGCTGGCGAGCGGGCTTTTACAGCTTCGCGACGTTCCGCTTTTTGCTGGGCGCGGGAGAATCGGCCAACTGGCCGGCCGCGACCAAGGCGGTCTCGGAATGGTTTCCGAAACGCGAGCGGGCGCTGGCGACGGCGCTGTTCGACAGCGGATCTTCCATCGGCGGCGCGGTCGCGCCTTTCATTGTGTTGTGGATTTATTTTCGCTGGGGATGGCGGCCGGCGTTCATGGTTCCGGGCACGCTGGGATTTCTTTGGCTGATTGCCTGGCGATGGCTGTACTATCCGCCGGAGGCGCACCCCCGGATCAGGCCAGCTGAACTGGCGATGATCGTTGCCGACAAGCGCGAATCGGACGCACCGCAAGACGGCAAGACCCGTCCCCGGTGGCGCGATCTGTTGAAACTTCCGCAGACTTGGGGAGCGATCATCGCCAGGGCGTTTACCGACCCCGTCTTTTTCTTTATTACGGAGTGGTTCCCGATTTATCTGGTCGCGAAAGGAATCGAACTCAAGAGCGGGCTCGATCGCGGTGTGGATTCCGTTCGTCGCAGCCGACGTGGGCAGTTTCTTCGCCGGATGGGTCTCCGGCTATCTGATCAAGCGTGGATGGTCGCTGGGCGCGGCGCGCAAAGTGCCGATTATTTATGGCGGAATCGGCATGACGTCTGCTGATCCCAACGATCTTCACGACCAACCTGTACGTGATCGCATTTCTGTTTGCAGTCGTGACCTTTACTTACGCCGGATTCACAACCATGGCGAATGTGTTGCCTTCCGACCTGTTCGGCAGCGAGTCGGTGGCTTCGGTCAGCGGGCTGAGCGGGACGGGCGCGGGAATCGGAACCATCATCGCGTTCAAACTGATTGGTTATGTTTCCGACGCCCGGCAGGCGACGGGGACGCATTCGTTCGATCCCATCGTGATTCTGGCGGGGCTGGTTCCCCTGGTCGGGATGATTCTGGTGCTGTTGCTGCTGCGGAATACCGACGCGACCGAGCAAGGGCTGGTGCGCCGGATCTGAAGCTTTCGTTACACTCGTGGAAGTTGATCTGAGGAGACCTCTGTGAAGATCACGGATGCCAAGGTATTCGTCAGCTTGCCCGGGACGAAATTTCGTCACGCTGAAGATTTCGACCGACGAAGGAGTTTACGGGCTGGGCGATGCGACTCTGAACGGGCGGGAACTGGCCGTCGCGTCGTATTTGTCCGATCACCTGACCCCGTGCCTGATCGGACGCGATCCGTTTCAGACCGAAGACGTGTGGCAGTATCTTGTACCGCGGTGCCTACTGGCGGCGCGGGCCGGTGACCATGACGGCGATCGCGGCCGTCGACATGGCGCTGTGGGACATCAAGGGCAAAGCGCTGAAGACGCCGGTCTACAACCTGCTCGGAGGCCAGAGCCGAACTGGAGTGATGGTCTACGGACACGCCAATGGGCGCGACATCGAAGAGACTGCCGACGAAGTCGCGAAGTATCAAGGAGCTGGGCTATCTCGCGATTCGGGCGCAGATCGGGAATCCCGGGACTGCCCTCGACCTATGGAGTGGCCAAGGACAGGCTGTATTACGAGCCCGCGGAAAAGGGCTTGCCGCCGGAAAATGCGTGGTCGACGGAAAAATATCTGCTGCATGTTCCCAAGCTGTTCGAAGCGTTGCGCTCGAAGTTTGGGGATGACCTGCATCTGCTGCACGACGTGCATCACCGGCTGACGCCGATTGAAGCGGCGCGGCTGGGGAAGAGTCTGGAGCCGTATCACCTGTTCTGGCTGGAAGATGCGGTGACGGCGGAGTTGCAGGAAGGCTTCCGCATCATTCGCCAGCACACGACTACGCCGCTGGCGGTGGGCGAAGTTTTCAATTCGGTTTGGGATGCGCACATTCTGATTCAGGAGCAACTGATCGACTACCTGCGCATGACGGTGGTGCACGGTGGCGGGCTTGACGCATCTCAAGAAGATCGCGGCGCTGGCGGAGATTTATCATGTGCGAACGGGCTGCCACGGGGCGACGGATCTGTCCCCAGTGGCGATGGCGGCGGCGCTGCACTTCGATATTTCCGTGAACAATTTCGGGATTCAGGAATACATGCGGCACACGCAGGAGACCGACGAGGTCTTTCCGCATGCGTACTCGTTCAAGAGCGGGTATCTGCATCCGGGCGATGCGCCGGGATTGGGCGTCGACTATGACGAAAAGCTGGCAGACGAAATTTCCCTACGAGCGCGCCTATCTGCCGGTGAACCGGAAGCTCGATGGGACGATGTTCAACTGGTAAGGGTGCGCGCGGCATTTTGAACGAAAGATTCGAGGAGATATGGGTTACAAACAACTGGATCTGGACGGTAAAGTCGCAGTCGTTGTGGGGGAAGTTCTGGAATCGGCAAGACGATCGCGCTCGGTCTGGCGCAGGCTGGAGCCGATGTGGTTGCGAGCGCGCGGCGCATGGAACTGGTGAAGGCGCTGGCAGATGAGATTGAATCTCTCGGACGGCGATCGTTGCGCGTGACTTGCGACGTGGATGATCGCGAGTCGCTGGAAAAGCTGCTGAAGGATTGCGTCGACGCGTTCGGTAAAGTCGACATCATGGTCAACGCGGCGGGGATCACGAAACGCGCTCCGACGCTGGATTTTCCCGAGGCCGACTGGAACCGGATCATGGAGACGAATTTGACGGGCACGCTGCGAGCGTGCCAGGTATTTGGACGCCACATGATTGAGCGGCAGTACGGACGCATCATCAATATCGCGTCGATGGGATCATTTCTCGCGCTCTTCGAAGTCGCCGCGTACTCCGCCAGCAAATCTGGCCTGGCATCGTTGACCAAGTCGCTGGCTGTTGAGTGGGCGAAGCATGGAATCTGCGTGAACGCGATTGCTCCGGGATATTTCCGGACGCCGCTCAGTGAGAAGCTGCTCGTCGGGACCGGCCGCGGAAATGAAGTGCTGATGCGCACTCCCATGAAACGCTTTGGTGAACTCGAAGAACTGGTGGGCGCGGCGGTTTTCCTGGCATCCGACGCGGCCAGTTTTGTGACGGGCGTGGTGCTCCCGGTCGATGGCGGCGTGCTCGCCAGCGGCGTGAATCAGTAAGTGCATCAATCCGCAGTACTTCGATAAAATTGTACATACATTGTTGTACAGTATATTGACGCTTTCAAGCCCTAACCGCATCTGGAGTGCCCACAACGTCGCGTGGAATGCCATTTCCTGAGCCGGGAACGACCCTGCCAGCGACGATTCGACGTCGGGGATGAGGAAAAGTATCGACCGCGAAATAATCTTGCGCCCTGGAGCCTCGTAGCGCGTTCTGTGAATTTTCACTGACTTGCACGAGTCCTCAATCACTTCCACGAGGACTCAACGACTTACAGGTATGGGCTTCTTCTCGCGGAGCGCTGCTCGCGCAGAAATCACCGCCTGAACCAATTCCTGCGCAGCCGCGGAGATCTTCTCCAGATTGCCTTCTCGCAGGGCTACCGCGTCGACCAAGTCTGCGCCAACGCCGAGCGCGAACGCACCCGCAGCAATGAAGTCTGCGGCGTTCGCAGCGTTCACGCCTCCGGTTGGAATCAATTCTGCCTTCGGGAACGGCGCTTTGAGCGACCGCAGATACTTCGGCCCGCCCACATTTCCGCAAGGAAAAATCTTGACCAGCCGCGCGCCGTGCTCGTGAGCATTCATCAATTCGGTCGGAGTCAACGCTCCGGGGATCGCCAGTTTTCCGCGAGGCTCGTGCGACCGAGAGTACCTGGGCCGACAAACCGGGGCTCACCAGGAACTCCGCTCCGGCTCGAATGCACGATTCGGCTTGTTCGGCGGTTGTGACTGTGCCAGCGCCGATCGAGAACTGTGGCGGCGTGCTGTTTCGCCACTTCGCGGATGACCGACACAGCGTTCGGGACAGTCATCGTGATTTCGACGACGGGAATGCCGCCGGCGCAGATCGCCTCGACGGCGCGGGTCGCTTCCTCGACCGATGCCGCGCGGACTACGGGGATGATTCCTACTTCTTCGATCCTGCGAATTACTTCGTCGATGGTCATATCGTTAGCCGACTTAGTCGGTGAGCTCTATCGTTCGATGCGGGCGGTGCGCGATTTCATGGCTTGCAAGAACTTCCGCCAGTGTTGCCATGGTCGTGTCGCCGGGAGTGGTCATCGCCAGTGCGCCATGCGCTGCGCCGCATTCCACCGACCACTGCGGATCTTTGCCGGACAGAAATCCGTAGATCAGTCCGGAGGCAAAAGAATCGCCGCCGCCCACGCGATCGTAGATTTCAAGATTTTCGCGCACGGGCGCCTCGAAGAAAGCCGCCATCGCAGTAACACAGCGCTCCCCAATCATTCACAGTGGCGGTCTTGGCGTGGCGAAGCGTCGTCGCAATCACTGACAGCGTGGGATATTCCTTCACCACGGTTCTCGATCATTTTCTTGAAGCCCGCCGAGTCCAGTTTGGAATGCTGTTCGTCGAGGCCGGCGACCGCGAAGCCCAGCGCCGCGGTGAAGTCCTCTTCATTGCCCAGCATGACGTCGACGAGCGGGGCGAGGCGGCGGTTTACTTCCTGGGCTTTCGCTTTTCCGCCAATCGACTTCCAGAGCGACGCGCGGTAGTTCAAGTCGTAGGAAACGACGGTGCCGGCGCGCTTGGCGGCTTCCATCGCTTCCTGCGCGACGAGCGGCGTGGTTTCGGAGAGCGCGCAGAAAATTCCGCCGGTGTGAAACCAGCGGGCGCCGTCTTTCGAAAAAATCTGATCCCAATCGATTTCGCCGGGCTTCAGTTGAGAAGCGGCGGTGTGGCCGCGGTCGGAACAACCGAGCGCCGCACGAATGCCGAAGCCGCGCTCGGTGAAATTCAAGCCGTTGCGCACGGTGCGGCCGACGCCGTCATAGGGCGCCCAGCGAACATATTTCTGGCTGACGCCGCCTTGCAGCATTAGGTCTTCGACCAGGCGGCCGACGGGATTGTCGGCGAGCGCGGTGACGATCGCGGTGTCCATGCCGAAGCAGCGCTTCAGGCCGCGGGCCACGTTGTATTCGCCTCCGCCTTCCCATGCGCGGAAGTGGCGCGTCGTGGAAATGCGCTCGTCGCCGGGATCGAGGCGCAGCATGACTTCGCCCAGGCTAACCAGATCCCACATGCAGTCGCGTTTCGGCTTGATGTTCAGTTTCGCCATGATTGTGCGGCTAACCTGTTAAACCCAAATATGATACAGGTTGTAGCCTGCGCCGCAGGTACGACTCGCTCTTCCGACTCAAAATAAAAGCGGATGGGATTGTAATAACTCATGCCCCGCCGCCGTCTTTAGTTGTGAAGAGAGCAACTGGAGGCGTACCCTGCAAAGCGCACTGGCAGAGGAACGGGCAATCGCGATTCCGAGCGAATTCGAGCGGGTGTTTCAGGCGTATCACGGCCTGGTGTTCCGCACGGCGTACCGGATCACGGGCAACGCCGCGGATGCCGAGGATGTGTCGCAGACCGTGTTTCTGCGCCTGTTCCGCCGCCGGACGCGGGCGCGGATGTGCTGGAGAATGAAGAGAGTTATCTGCGGCGGGCGGCGATCAACGCGGCGCTGGACGTGATTCGATCGCGGCAGGCGGATCGCACGGTGGAACTCGATCGACCTGCCCGCCGAACCTGCGCACGACGATCCTCGCGACCTGCGGCAGGCGTTGGGGCGGGCGCTGGCACAACTCAAGCCGCGTCCGGCAGAAATTTTTGCATTGCGATTTCTTGAAGGTTTCAGCAATCCGCAGATTGCGCGGATGCTGGGTATTTCACAGGTGCGGGTGGCGGTGATTGTCCACCGCACTCGGCAGCAGCTCCGCAAGGAACTGGGCGTACGATTACCGAGAATTGACCGAGATAGAACGAATTCACTGAGGAGACAGGCCATGAAGAACGAGAAATTTGAACGTTTGCTGTCGGACATTCGAAATGAACAAGTAGATGACCAGGTTGTCGCGCAGGCGGGCGAGCGAGTTTGCAAGTCGATTGCCGGTGCTGCCCCGGCCTGCGGACCTCAGTGCGCACACGCTGCGCAGCTGTGAGGATTTTCAGGCGCTGATTCCGGGATATCTGGAGAAGCAGCTTGCCCCGGCGCGGGCCATGTTGTTTGAGGACCACGTGCACGCGTGTGTCGCTTGCCGGCATGCGCTGGAGCACGCGCGCGACGGAGAGAGAAGTGCAGACGGTCTGGCCCGTGCGGACGCCTCAGTCAGCGTCCCCGGTTCGACGGCGTGGAGCTGGGCGATGGGAGCGGCTGCGGTTTTCGCCGCGGCGATCGCGGTGGTCGCGTTCAGCAACGGGATGCTTCCGGGGCAGCATGTCGTGCGCGCGTCGGTGCAGACCGTGGACGGCTCGCTCTATACCGGGATCTGGCGCGGAGATGCGGCTGATTCCCGCGGGCTACGAGATCAGAAACGGCGACGAAGTTCGCACGGCGAAAGGATCGACGGCGGTGGTGCGGCTGCTCGACGGGTCGCTGGTCGAGATGGGGGAGCGCTCCGATCTTTCGGTGTCGCGGGCGATGGAAGGGCACGACGATTCATCTGGATGGCGGCCAGGTCATTGTGCAGGCGGCGAAGCAGACGTACGGGCCGGCTGTATGTCGCGACCGATGATGGCCTGGTTTCGGTGAAGGGCACGATCTTCTCCGTGAATCATGGGACGAAGGGTTCGCGCGTGGCGGTGATTGAAGGCGTGGTGCGGGTGGACTTACGGCGAAAACACGACCGATCTGACCGCCGGGGAGCGAAGCGACGTCGAGCGCCAGCGTGTCGAAGGTTCCGATCCAGAACGAAATCGCGTGGAGCAAGAATTCCGCGAAATATCTGGCGTTGCTGGGCGACTTCGCGGTGCTGCAGAAACAGTTTGCGGCGATTCCGGGGCCGGGATTGCGCTACAGCTCTGATCTTCTGGCGTATGTTCCCGATAACACCGTGGTCTACGCGGCGATTCCGAATCTGGCGAACACTCTGGGAGAGGCCAGCCAGCTGTTCCAGGACCGGCTGCAAGCAGAGTCCGGCGCTGCGGGACTGGTGGAAGCAGCAGCAGAAAGGAAACGGACCGAAGCTGGAAGACGTGCTGAACCAGGTGAAGACGTTCAACAGCTATCTGGGAGATGAGATTGTGTTTGCCGTGGCAAAGAACGGCACGACTATTCGGCTCCGGTCGTGCTGGCGAAAGTGAAGCAGGGCGGGCTGGAAACTTTCCTGCAGAACGCAAGCTGCGCTGCAGTCGGTCCCGAATCCGTTGCGACGGCGACTCCCTGCTGGCCAGGCCGAGCCGTTGCTGGTTTATGTCAGCAATGATCTGATGATCGCGAGTCCGGATCTGGCGGAACTGCAGCAGGCATACGCGGGCGCAAGTCGCGCAAAGCAAGAGCGCCAGCGCTTTCGCCGAGACGCCGTTCTACCAGCAGATTGCTCGTTCCTACCAACAGGGGGCGGAATGGCTTTTCTGCGCCGACATGGAACAAATTGTCGCGCAGAACGTACAAGCTGATAGCAAGGGCACTGAATTGCCGCCGGGGATTGGGGACGTGCGGTACCTGACCATGGAACACCGGGAGGTTGGCGGCAAGACGGAAAGCCATGCCGACTTGAAGTTCGCTTCGGAGCGGCAAGGCGTGGCGTCGTGGCTGGCGGCGCCGGCTTCGATGGGATCGCTGGATTTCGTTTCGCCCGACGCCAGCATGGTGACGTCGGCGGTGATCAAGAATCCGAGAAGCATCATGGAAGAAATTTTCAAGATGATCGGAAGCGGCGACGCAAACTTCGCGCAGCATCTGGCTGAGTTCGAATCGAAGACGGGCGTGAATGTGCTGAACGACATCGCGGCGCCTCTGGGCGGCGAAGTGACGATGGCGTTCGATGGGCCGATGATTCCGACGCCGCGGTGGAAGCTGATTTTCGAAGTGTATGATCCGACGACGCTTGCAGTCGACGATCGCGAAGCTGGTCGACAGTTTCAACCGCGAAGGCAATACGACAGGGCATGCGCGTGCAGTTGACGACAGCGGCAGGTCGGGTCGCGGACTTACTTCGTGATCAGCAGTCCGAACCAGCCGAACTCCGAGGTTGACTACACGTTTGTCGACAATTACCTGGTGGCCGCGCCGGATATCGGCGACCATCTCGCGGGCGATTCAATCGCGCGAGGCGGGATACACGCTGGCGCATTCGTCGGGCTTTCAGGCGCTGTTGCCGAGTGATGGATACACGAATTTCTCGGCGATCTTCTACCACAACATCGGGCCGGTGGTGGGTCCGCTGGCGGCGCAGTTGAAATCCAGCGGGGCGCTGACCCGGCAGCAGCAACAATCGGTGGACGCACTTACGGCGAACTCCGCGCCGGGCTTGATTTATGCTTATGGCGAGCCCGACCGGATTGTGGTCGCGAGCAACACCGGATTCATGGGATTTGATCTGGGCACTCTGTTGACGATGGGCGATAATGGGCCGTTCCTGCCGCAGATGTTTCTGGGCGGCGCCATGAACCAACTACGATCGACACTCAAACTCAGTGAGTACGACGACACAACTCGGAGCAGCAGCCGGCGCGAGTGAAGCAGCGCCGGCGGCTGCTTCGCTTGCGCCGCTGGTCGAAATGCAGGGTCTTTCGGTTCGGTTTGGCGACCGGGACATCCTGCGCGGTCTTACGGCTTCGTTGCGCGGAAGATTCGATTGGGCTGCTGGGCCCGAACGGCGCGGGCAAATCGACGCTGATCAATACCCTTCTCGGTTTCTACAAATCCTACTGCCGGTTCGGCGCGGGTGTTTGGCTACGACATCGGAACGGAAATCAGAAAAATTCGCGGCCTGGTCGGCTACATGCCGGAGAATGACGCGTTCATCTCGAAGATGAGCGCGGTTTCGTTCGTGCAGATGATGGGCGAACTTTCGGGCCTGCCGCGGACATGGCGCTGGAGCGGGCGCACGAAGCGCTGTTCTACGTGGGATTGGCGGAGGCGCGCTACCGCAAGCTGGGCACGTATTCGCTGGGCATGAAGCAACTGGCGAAGCTGGCGCAGGCGATTGTGCACGGGCCGAAGCTGCTGATTCTCGATGAGCCGACCAACGGGCTCGATCCTTCGGCGCGGCAGCGCATGATCCGGATGATCCGGGACATTCGCGACGGCAAGGAGATGCGGATTGTGCTGTGCTCGCATCTGCTGCGCGACGTCGAAGACACCTGCGACGAAGTTCTGATCCTGAAAGCAGGGACGGATCGCGCATTATTCGAATCTGGACGAAGAGCGGCGCGCGAATAAGCGATTTCTGGAACTCGAGACTTACGGCGCGAACGGCGATTTCACGGAAGCGATCGAGAAACTCGGCTGCGAGTGCGCGGTGACGGCGAATCGCATGAAGATGATTCTGGCGGATGGAGTTGAGACGCGCGACATTTTCCGCCTGGCCGCGGAACGGAGGTTCGCATCCGGCGGATGAACTTCCGGCGCGATACGCTGGAAGACATTTTCCTGAAGGCCATGGAGAGAGCTGGAGCGGACGATCAGATGGCGGTTTACCGGCGTAACTACAAGCCGTATGCGGGAGCGCTGACGCCGGAGTGGTCGCGGTGCCTGGTTCTTTTCCGCTACTCCAGACGAAATCTTTTTCGCTCCAAAGTTTCTGACTGGGTTGTTTGTGGTGTGCTTCTTCTATCCGCTGGCGTGCCTGCTCATGATCTACCTGGCGCACAGCGCGAGCTTTCTGGCAGCAATTGGGCGTACCGAGCGGGCGTGCTCTCGATCGACAACAAATTCTTTTTCAATTTCATGAGTGTGCAGGGAGTGTTTGCGTTTCTGCTGACGGCGTTCGCCGGGCCGGGGTTGATTTCGCCCGATCTCGCCAATGGCGCGCTGCCGCTGTATTTTTGCCGCCCGTTTTCGCGAGCGGAATACGTGCTGGGCAAGTCGTCGGTGCTGGCGATTTTGCTTTCGCAAATTACCTGGGTGCCGGGATTGATTCTGTTTGCCATGCAGGCCGGCCTTGCGGGCGCGAGTTGGACCTGGATCGAATCTTTGGATTGCGGGCAGCCTGGTCCTGTCTTCGCTGATCTGGATCGCATTTCTGTCTCTGCTGGCGATGGCGCTCTCGGCGTGGGTGAAATGGAGAATTGTGGCGGGCGCCCTGCTGCTGGGCGTGATGTTCTTCGGAGCGGGCTTCGCCGAGGCGATCAACGCCGTGATGCGAACCCAGTCGGGCCACTTCTTCAACGTTGCCTACCTGATGGCGACGGTGTGGAATGCGCTGTTTCAGGTTGACTCGGACATGCGATTCCGGTCGCGCAGGCTTGGGTTGCTCTGCTTGTCTATTGCGCGATCTGTCTCGGGCTGCTCATGCGAAGGTGCGGGCTTACGAGGTGATCCGGTGAGCGATCGCATCGTCTTCGAAGATGTGTCGAAGTTCTACGGCGAGATTCTGGGCGTGAACCGGGTGAACCTTTCGATTCCGCCGGGGATCACGAGTCTGGTGGGCCCGAACGGCTCGGGCAAGACGACGCTGATGAACCTGATGACGGGCTTGGTGAGGCCCACGCGCGGGCGCGTTGAGGTACTGGGATACAAGACTGACGATCCCGAAAACCTGTTCAAGATTCTGGGATACTCGCACGCAATTCGACGCGTTTCCAAAAGGCCTGACGGGATTTCAGTTTATTTATTCGTATCTGCGGCTGGCGGGCCGGGACGACGCAAAGCGCCGAACAGCTGGCCTGGCGGGTGATTGAGCGGGTGAATCTGGTCGACGCCGCCAAGCGAAATATCGCGGGGTACAGCAAAGGAATGCGGCAGCGCATCCGGCTGGCGCAGGCGATAGCTCACGATCCGAAGGTGCTGGTGCTCGACGAGCCGCTGAACGGACTGGATCCGCTGGCCCGATCGGAAATGATTGCGCTGTTCCGCGCAACGGCGGCGCAGGGTTGTTATGTGATTATTTCCAGCCACATTCTGCATGAAGTGGACGTCATCTCGGATCAGGTCATCCTGCTGAGCAATGGGTACGTGGTGGCTGAGGGACAGATCTCCACCGTGCGCGGCGAGATTCAGGAACATCCTACGCAGATTCTGATTCGCTGCACCCGGCCGCGCGATCTGGCCGCGAAGATGCTGGAGGGCGAGCTTGCCATCGAAGTCTCCATTCACAAGGACGAGCATGGCCTGCTGCTGAAAACGCGGGATGCCGACCGCTTTTATCTGGAGCTGAATCAACTGGCGCTGAATGGGATCGACATTGAATCGATTGCGCCGGCCGATGACGATGTGCTTTCCGTCTATGAGTATTTGATCGGGAATGAAGAGGCAGTCCGATGACGAGAATGGCGACGAAAATCTGGTGGGCGCAGATCAAGGCCGTGATCCGGCTGGAGATGCGGAAGACGTTTTTCGCGAAGCGGGGCCTTTGGATTTATGTGGTGGCTGCGCTGCCGGTGCTGATTTTCGTCGCATACATCGTGGCGAGCGCCCAACGACAGCATCAGACCGCGGACATCGCGCGGCAAGGGACGAGAAGCGCTGACCTATCAGGATCTGCTGGCGGTCAAGCCTGGCATGACGAGTGAGGAAGTGGTGGCTCTGCTGGGGAAGCCGCCCCGGGATTTTCGCTGGACGGAAACCCAGCAGCCAGCCACAGAAAAAGACAAGAGCTGTCGAGATTCTGCATGACGATTATCGCTATTCCGACGGGCAAAGCGATCTGTTTGTGGAGTTGGCGGACGGCAAGGTCGAGGGCATCAATATTCAGGAGGGAATCAACCTGGGCCGGGATTCGATCATGTTCGCCGGCGTATTCCAGTTTTTCTTCATTCGGTTGGCGGTTTTTTTCGGATGCCTCGGAATCTTCATGAATCTGTTCCGCGGCGAAGTCCTCGACCGGAGTCTTCACTTCTATTTTCTTGCGCCGATACGTCGCGAAGTGCTGATGGTGGGAAAATTCCTTGCCGGATTGCTGGCGACCTGCACGATTTTTGTCACCAGCGAACTGCTCCAGACCGTAGCGTTCCTGTGGCACTTCCCTCCGAGCATGCGGGATGTTTACCTGTATCACAATCATGGCCTGCAGCACGCCGCCATCTATCTAGGAGTGACAGTGCTGGCGTGCGTTGGCTATGGAGCATTCTTTCTGGTGGCGGGAATGATGTTCAGGAATCCAATTCTTCCGGCGGCGGTGATCTTGATCTGGGAAGCGATCAATCCGTTCCTGCCGAATATCCTGAAGCAGTTCAGCGTCATTTATTACCTCAAAGCGCTGTGCCCGGTGAATATCCCGAGCGACTCTGGCACCTCGCCAGTGCTCGCATTGCTGATTTCCAACTCCGATCCTGTGTCGGCACCGGTCGCGGTGCTGGGCATCTTGATTGTCGCGCTGATCGCGCTGTATGCGTCGAGCATTCGGGTTCGGCGCATGGAAATCAACTACACCAGCGAATAACGACACATCGGGAATCAAGTCGCCCGCGAAATTGAGGGTCGAGGATCGAAGGTCGACGACCTTCAACGGTACTGGAGCACGTCGGCGATGCGCTCACCAGCATGGCCGTCCCAAAGAGGCGGAATGCTTCCTCGTTTGGCCTTACCGTCAAGAATAAGCGCTAATTCACGCGCAAGTTTTTCACTATCCTGACCCACCAGCGTGTTCGTTCCCAGCGTCACAGTAATCGGCCTCTCGGTGTTGCTCCGCAACGTAAGGCAAGGGACTTGAAGATAAGTCGTTTCCTCTTGAATCCCACCTGAGTCGGTGATGACGGCTGAGGCACGTTTCTGCAGCGCAAGAAATTCGATGTAAGGAAGTGGTTCGAGAAGATGCAGTTTCCTGGTGCTGATTCCGAACTGGGAGATTCTGTCCCGGGTACGTGGATGAACGGGGAACACTACCTGCAGCTGTTCGCTGGCAGCAAACAGGGAGTCCAAAATGCGCTTCAATGTTTCGCCATCGTCCACGTTGGAGGGGCGGTGGAGCGTCACCAGCGCGAAACGGTCTGGCAGTCCGTTTGTCGGGCAACGCTCAGCGGCGGGAAGCAGGCGCACCACCGAATCGATCATGACGTTGCCTACGCGGTGAATTTTTTTCGCCGAGACGCCCTCGCGGAGAAGATTCTCGTCTCCGTCTTCCGAAGGCGTGAACAGAACATCCGCTAACCGGTCGGTCACGATGCGATTCACTTCCTCGGGCATGGTGCGGTCGAAGGAACGGAGTCCCGCCTCGACGTGCGCCACGGGGACGAGCAATTTCGCACACACCAGAGCGGCCGCGACCGTCGAATTTACATCTCCGTAGACCAGCACCATGTCCGGCTTCCGATCGAGCAGGACGGGCTCGAAGCTGCTCATGATGTCCGCGGTCTGGCGGGCATGCGTACCGGAGCCGACACCCAGATTGACGTCGGGGGGGGAATCTCCAGCTGCGAGAAAAAAACGTCTGACAGATTCTTGTCGTAATGCTGGCCGGTATGCACGAGCGTCTGCCGCCCTCCCGGCCGTGCCTGCAGGGCATGCAACACGGGCGCAGCCTTCATGAAATTGGGACGCGCTCCGACTACGTGCAGAATGTGCATAAACGGTGTCTGCCTGCGTCATCCGCCAATCTTCGAGGGACACGTCGAGCGCCTGATAGCGCCAGGAACACATATGAGCTTATATCAGTCCGAGGACCGACTTACATTACCGGATACGTCAGGCGTGAGGCGCGCTCTTTTTGCTGGATGGCTTTTATGAGCCGGTGTAGAGCTGAAACGGAGCCCAGTAGAAGGGATTGTGGTATGCACTGCCACGCAGCAATGAGAGCTTGGCCGCACGCAGGGCCACATCGGGGTCGGCTCCCTTGCCGAGTTCGTCGTAGAAACGGTCCATCAGTTGTTCGGTCGAGGCGTCGGTGACTTCCCACAGGCCAGCGATCACGTTGTGGGCTCCGGCGCGCAGGAAAGCCCAGGCGAGTCCTACCAGGCCCTCGCCGGAGTAGGCACGTTCGCCGGCGCCGTAACATGCGGAGATCGTAACCAGATCGGCGTGCAGAGGGTGCTGCGCGCTTTCTGACGATGTCGCGCGCATAGAGCTTGAACGAGTCGGTTTCGCTGCGCGGATTTTGAGAGCACGATGGCCGAGTCGAGCGGACTGAGTCGGCTGGCTGTGCCGTGCGCGACAAAATGAATGTAGTCGAAAACTTTTCGGGATTGCCCGCCAGATACGCCGCCGGAGTCGCTTGGTCTCGCTGGTAAATCTGCTCTTGGCTGGCGCGAAAGTGTTTGGCGACGTTCGCCATTTGCTGGCCGGCGCGGGGGAGTTCGGGATATTCCTTGCTGGGAGCGACGCTGTCGCCGATGAGAAGCAGGTTGTGGGCGCGTTTCTTTTCACGGGCATGGTCGCGAGCGTTCTTGTTGACGAAGGATGCGGCCAGCACTCGCAGTGAGCTGGCGTTTGTGATTTCGGCATCTTCGATCCAGTAGTGGGGCTTGGGGTCGGCGACGATCAACGTTTCGAAATTCAGGTTGTTCAGGCTGCCGTCGGGGATGATGAACACCTTCGCATTGTTCGCGCAGAAGCGCCTTCGCCGGCTCGATGAGAGTGCGGTAGAGGGCGCGCCCATCCTGGCTGGATTCGAGAACATCTTGCGGACCTTTGAGCGCGGTGCGATAGCGCTGCACCATCGCCTCGATGTCGGCGCCGGGAGGCAGGGTAAACAAGGCTGGTCTTTTGCGGCGTGATCGCCCACAGGTACGATTGCTTCTCGCCCAGCCAGTAAAAAAGCAGCACGCCCTTGGCCTGGCGGGAGATCTCGCGAGGATTCAGAGCGGGAGGACCGGAGTGGCTGGCGTTTGAAGATCCCTTGGAGAGAAGTCCCAGCCCTTCCAAGAGAGTTCGAGCTCGGTTGTAGTCAGCCCAGCGGAGGGCGTCGTCCGATTTTCCTTGCGCCACGAGGAAGTGGATGTAATCGTCGTAGATGTGCGCGGCGTTGTTAGGAACGAGAAGCTGAAAATCCTCGCGATGCAGTAGAGGACCGCGCCTGCTCGAATGTTGCGAGGGCTGCGCGATATTCGCGGTCGGCATATCTGGGTTCCTTCTCATCCTCGTAGAGCCGCGCCAGCCATGCTGGCTTCCCACTTCAGAGAGGCAGGCAGGTCTGATCCTGCTCGACCGTCTTAAATATCCCTTGCGCTCTGGACGATATCACCGCGTCTCGCCGCGACCTGTCCCTTGAACTAGCATGGGTATAGTCCATCCAATGATTGCCATCGTCGTGGGCGATCGCTGAGAGCCTCGTTCGGCATATCTGGCTTGCTTCTTGCGAGATCGTCGGTTTGCAGAGCCAAGCGGGCCAGCGCACGGAGCACGTTGTAAATGTCCTCCTTGCTGTCGTTCGGGAAGCGAGTTCTAGCGCCTGTTGAAAGGAATGGGCCGCGAGATCAAACTTCCGCTGGTCCATATAGATGTAGCCGGTGTTTGTGAGTTCAGTTCACTTGATCGATAATATCCCCGACTTGAGCGGCACGCCGTTTCCGACTTCAACAGAAACGCGTCCAATGCTTTTTCGGAATCTCCAAGCCTGTAATAAGCCCAGCCGAAATTGCCTATGTGCGTCTGAGCGCATATCCCGACGCGCGTCAAGAGTTATGGCGGCCTGGTACGCTGCATCGGATCCGTCTTTCGCCTCGTCGAAGTGTTCTTGTGCAGCGGCGGTGAGTGCCCAAGATTGCTAAGCGCAGTCGCCTCTAGGAAACGATCCGAGTGAAGTCGAGCAAAGGACAAGGCTCTGCTGAAAGTATTTCTAGAGCCGCACTCAAGTCGTCCGCGCTCGACCGCGAGGATACCTTGGGAACGGGCCACGGCTCCGCAGGTAGTTCGGCATCGCGGGAGAGCACATTTGCTCCGCTCGACCAAGGCTTGTTCCGCTCCGATGAAATTGAGTGCAAACGGGCTATGGCCACGCCTGTAATAGCGAGAGCATCGAACGGTTGAAGCCCGATCAGACGAAGAGCTGGGCGTTGAGGGTGTTGAGCAGGAACTTAGTACGCGCTGCTCGGGACTCTTCCCACGCCAAGAACAGCACTCCGCTTCCAAAATCCTGAACTTCCAGCGCCCATCCATGGGTTCGAAGCTTGCGAAGCGTTGAAGCATTCCCTGTGGGCTTCGTCCTGACTTGCTCTTAGATCGCCGTGCATGAAAAGCCTTTTAGGCATGTCGAACGCAGCCCGCGGGTCGTCGCGAATGCAACCCAGCCCGCAGGCCAGCAGAAAGCTCAGAATGCAGAACTACGGGACCGTATGCCCGTTGGCCTTGGCGGTGCCGGCGCTGCGACGGTTCCATGCCCCACGCAACCTAGCTTCATCTTGACGTTCGTCAGTTCGAAGTAAAGGCTGGGAATCTGGGAGCCCTCGTCCATTCTCTCGCCCACTTCGATCTCTCCCAGTGCCACGCTGCCGAACTCCGGAATCACGATTACGTGCCCGAAGATCTGCACTCCGGGGATCGGAATCGCGCCGATGCTCTGCACCAGGGAACATGTGATGGGCTCGCGGTGGCCTTGGTCGCTCGCGTCGCTGGTCTTGATGAGCTTCTCGATGCGGGCAAGTTTCTCATGGTACTGTTCCTTCAAGTCCTTGGGAAGGCCGTTCGCCTTGGCGATTTTTTCGGTCTGTTCTTTCACTGTATTGAGAAACTTCGCATCCTGCAGATAAGAGCGGTCGTTGGCTGGCCGATCTCCGCAAATACCGAGATTGAGAGTCAGCGTGACCGGGAATCCGCCGACCTGGAAGTTCTGAAACTGCGTCCCCAGGAACGTCACTTGGGGCACGTGCCCATTTAAATAGGGATGATCGGTCGAGACCTGCGATACGACGCGGTCGGCAGTGATGATTTCGAAGACGTTCAGGCCTTCGACGACCGAGGTGGAGAGAGTGATCCACCCATTATGTTTCAGGCTTCGGGCTCCTGACACCCGGGTGTGGCCCTTGGCGAAGGTAATCAATCCCTCGATGCTGACTTCTTCGGCAAAGCGGGTAAGGTGGCCGCCTCTACGGTCTTTTAACTTGACTGGCGCGTGCTCTTCGATCTTTTGCTCGATGGGACGCTGCAAATGTCCGCTGAGGACGTGGGCTTCGGCATGGTAGTCATGCGAGCGTTCGACTGTACTGGCTGCTTCTGGGATTTCCGTCATAGTGGCCATAGTGTACCTCCACTCCTTTTGCAGTTCATCTCTGAATTTGTAATTGGAAGGACGTGTTTCCTAGGTCTTTGGTCTCCCCCGCGGCGGTGACGCCGTGGACGGCCATGGTGTAGGTTCCGGCCTCCCGATCAATCTTTGGGACCGTCACCGGCCATTGGTCTTGCCCTGCCGTCGGCACCATGGTGAAGGAGCTCTCCAGTTTGCCGGCAGGATTGTACAACTCCGCCGTATAGTGCGCATAAGCGCCGTCGGGCGGTATCCGAACGAACAAAAGCAGGCCCTGACCCTCAGGTATGGAGGTGGGCGTTCCGGCTCCGGCCCAGGTTCCCACGTTCACTGAGACCGCTGGCAAAATCTGAGGCCGCCTGAGTTCCGATTGCAGCTTGGGATAGGTAACCAGGTTCTGATATCCGGCCACCGCCAGCAGAAGGGCTAGCGCGGGCGCGGCGAATGCGGGGCGAAGCCAGGCGAACCATCCCAGGCGAGCAGGTTCGGGGCGGGAGGCGGCGCGGACGAAAACCGGCTCGGGCTCCTCCGCCAGAACAACCTTGCTCTCCTCGACAAACTGGTGAGCCGCGCGCACATCCAGGGCGCACTCCGGACAGTCAAAATAGTGCTCTTCGAACTCGTCCCGCATTTCGGACTCGAGCTCGTTGAGTAAATATCTTTCCGTCATTTTTTCTCGAACCACCGCTGTGTGGTCCATGGTTTTATACCCCCTCGGGCGAAATGCGTGCGTGCATAGCATCGTTCTCTAAGCTGGAGCAAAATCTGGGGGTTTCTCTCCCGAATGCTTCAGATACGATGACTTGAATGCTTGCTTGGCACGGTGCAACAGTACGCGTAAATATTCGCGATCGACGCCGAAATCACGGCAGACCTGATCCTTGTCGCGTTCTTCCAGGAAAACCTCGCGGAGCAGACGGCGGTCCCGTTCGGTAAGCTTGTCGAGGATTTCCCGGACTTTCTTTTCTCTTTCTTTGGCACTGAGCGCACCCAGCAGATCGACATTGAGGGCGGGGAAATTCTTCTCCTCTTCCTCGTCGAGCGAAGTATTGCGGGCGGCCGACCGGTAGTGCTCGAGCAGGACGTTATTGCAAATGGAGTTTACGAACGATCCCAGGCGGTCGGGCTGAAGAATCTTGCCGTCGCGGAGGGCCATGAAAAACCGGGCAAAGGTCTCTTGACGTACATCCTCAACGGCTTCGGGCGACTTCAGGCGAGCGCCTAGTTTGATCTTGATCAGGGCGCCGAAGTAGGCGGAAAAATGCTCCTGGGTGCGGAAGTCTCCGGACCGCAGCAGGCTGAGATAGGACTCGTCAAAGGATTGGAACTGCAAGTACTTGCCCCGCACATTCTGAAGTGTCAGAAAGTGTAGCACCGGGGCGGGCGTACTGCTGCCGTTTTCCGGGGCGGGTGCGGGCGGGGCGGAGCGTTTCACAAGAGACAGGCCGCTGCGGCGGCAAACAGAGGGCGGGTTGGGCCGGGCGCTTTGCACTGGGAGGAATCAACTCCTGAAGCCTGGATCGATGCAACTGGATCGAAAAGCTTGGATCGAACGTTTAGGGCCCTGGGGAAGACTGAATTCAAAAGCGCCGGAGCCGCTTCCCCCCGGATCGACTCCGGCACTAACGAGAACCTCAGGCTAGCGGTTGCCAGACTGAGTTCCTGAACTGTGGCTCATCGCTTACCAGCCGATGTCCTCCACGTATAGGGATAGTGCAGGCAGTGCCGCGACCGTTTCACCGATCTGAACTTTTTTTGATCGAGGCGCCGGGGGGGCACCCCAAAGGCCCGATATGGCCCCGGCGCGCCGTACCTGCGCGAGGAGGCCGAATCGGTGTAGGATGGCGGCTGTTTCCCTAATAAACCATGGAGATACGTACCCACATGAAACCGGCCAAACGAGGCAAATCCCTCTTGATGCAAGTCGCTTTCGGATGCGCGATCTACCTTGCCGCAGTCGCTTTCGCGGTAGGACAGGGCGCAGGTCCATCCGTCAAGAACGTTCGGCAGGCGGTGATTTCTCCGGATGGGACCCATGTGGCGTGGGTGGAACCCGTGAGCACCGGCGGCGGGGGATCAGCCATTTATGTCCAGGATTTGAAGTCGTCGAGTCTGCAGCCGCAGCGCATTTCGGCAGCGGGCGAAGGCGCCACCGCGCATGAGGCAGATGCCTGCTGGTCGCCGGACAGCAAGCAGATCGCGTTTCTATCGGATGCGGGCGGCAACGACCAATCGGAGCTGTACGTAGCGGATTTGGGGAGCGCCCCTGCCCGCAAGCTGACCAGCCTGAAGGGGTTCTTGGCCGATCCGGCCTGGGCGCCCGATGGGAAGACGATCGCGATCCTGTTCACGGAGAATGCGCCGCGAGCGGCTGGTCCTTTGATGCCCATGACGCCTGAGTCTGGAGTGGTTGACAGCAAGATTTACGAGCAGCGTCTGACGACAGTTGAAGTTGCAGCGGGCAACGTCCAGCAACTGTCTCCGGCGGACATGTACGTTTACGAATACGATTGGTCGCCGGACAGCAAGAGCTTCGCGGTGACCGCGGCCCACGGTGCAGGGGATTCGAATTGGTATGTCGCGCAGATCTATACGCTGGGGGCGGCGGGCGGGGAACCGCGTCCGGTTTACAAGCCGCGTTTGCAGATTGCGGAGCCGCGCTGGTCGCCTGACGGGAAGAGCATTGCCTTCATTGAAGGATTGATGAGCGATGAAGGGTCCACGGGCGGCGACGTTTATGTTGTGCCGGCGGGCGGAGGGAAAGCTCGCAACGTCACTCCGGGAATCGCGGCATCGCCGAATCGAATTTTCTGGGCGTCCGCCGACAAGATCTTGTTCACTGAGAACATTGATGGGCAGTCCGGCATTGGATCGGTGGATCTTGCGAACGGAAAAGTTGCGCAACTCTGGTCGGGAGCGGAATCTCTGGCGATTTCGTTGTCGGCGGATCACTCTAAATCGGCGGTTATCAGGAGCTCGGCCGAGCATCCCGGAGAGATTTGGGTAGGCTCCATCGGCAGTTGGAAACAGCTGACGCACTATAACGACGCGGTTCGCCCGGACTGGGGCGAGATGAAAAGCCTGCACTGGACCAGCGACGGAATGCGCATTCAGGGCTGGCTGCTGTATCCCAAAGATTACGACCCCAGCCGGCGCTATCCCATGGTGGTGGTGGTGCACGGTGGGCCTGCGGCAGCGGTCCGCCCAAGCTGGCCGGGACGCGGTTTCAATATCGACAGCCTTTCCACCAAGGGATACTTCGTCCTCTATCCCAACCCTCGGGGGAGCTTTGGGCAGGGAGAGCAGTTTACCGAAGGGAACGTCAAAGACTTTGGCTATGGAGACTTCCGCGACATCCTGGCGGGAGTCGACGAAGTGGTGAAGACCTTGCCAGTGGACGATCAACGAGTCGGCATCTTTGGCTGGAGCTATGGCGGATACATGACGATGTGGGCGGTGACGCAGACCCACCGTTTTCGTGCGGCCGTAGCGGGCGCGGGATTGTCGAACTGGCTGAGTTATTACGGCGAAAATGATATCGACGAGTGGATGATTCCTTATTTCGGGGCCTCGGTGTACGACGACCCTGCTGTATATGCGAAAAGCTCGCCCATGACGTTCATCAAGAATGTCAAAACACCGACTCTGATCCTGGTCGGAGAGCGCGATGGGGAGGTGCCGGAGCCGCAGTCCCGCGAATTCTGGCATGCGCTTAAGAGTCTAGGTGTGGAAACGCAGTTTGTCGTCTACGAGGGTGAGGGTCACTCCATTCGCAAGCCGGAGCATCAGCGCGACATCATGGAGCGGCTCGTCGGGTGGTTCGACCGTTATTTGAAAGCGGAGCCGGCGCAGCACTAAGGGCCAATCCCGGTATGGGTCTCCTTGGAGCTGCACGAGAAAAACTTTAACCACGAAGGACACGAAGGTTCACGAAGGAATCCAAAAGACAGATCTTCGTAAACATTCTCTGAGTTTCGTGACGAGTGGAGCGCTTCTTGTGTAGAGTGTTGTGCGGTACTTTCTAGCTTGATCTGGACTATCTGGAGGCACTACTTGAGAAATAGACTGACATCATCTGCAGTGATTTTGCTTGCAGTGTTGGCGTCTCTAATCGCTACTTCAATTTCCGTCGTTGCACAGGAACCCGCTCCGGCGCACAAAGCTCCCGTAGCAGTCGCGGGCGTTGACATTCCGATTCCGGATATCAAGTACACCAAGTTCACACTTGCCAACGGGCTGACTGTTCTGGTGCATGAAGACCACAAGGCCCCGATCGTGGCCGTGAACACGTGGTATCACGTGGGCTCCAAGAATGAGAAGCCGGGAAAGACCGGCTTCGCCCATCTTTTTGAGCATTTGATGTTCAGCGGCAGTGATGACTTCAACCATACCTACATCAACGCCATGGAAAAGGTGGGAGCCACGAACCTGAACGGCACCACCAACAACGATCGCACCAATTACTTCGAGAACGTGCCCACATCGATGCTGGACTACGCGTTGTTCGCCGAGAGCGATCGCATGGGGCATTTACTGGGCGTGCTCGACCAGAAGAAGCTCGACCTGCAACGTGGCGTGGTGCAGAACGAAAAGCGTCAGGGAGAAAATCAGCCCTACGGTGTCACGGAAGAAATCATCACGGAGAACACTTACCCGGTCGGCCATCCTTATTCGTGGACGGTGATCGGCTCGATGAAAGACCTGGACGCGGCTTCGATGAGCGACGTACAGGAGTGGTTCAAGACTTACTACGGGCCAAACAACGTCACGGTGGTGATCGCGGGCGACGTTACGCCGGAAGTGGCGCGGGAGAAAGTTGAAAAGTACTACGGCGACATTCCCGCGGGCCCGCCCATTGCCAAACAGGAAGTGTGGATTGCGAAGCGCACCGGAACGCATCGTGGCTGGGTGCAGGATCGTGTCCCGCAGGCTCGCCTTTATCGCATCTGGAACGTGCCAGAATTTGGGTCGCCCGAAGAGGCTCAGCTTGATCTGGCAGCGCAGGTGCTCGGCGGGGGCAAGACGTCGCGGCTCTACAAGCGACTGGTCTACAAAGATCAGATTGCGACCAGTGCGACGGCGTCGAATGACACCAGCGAGATCGGCGGGCAGTTCGACTTCACGCTCACGGCGAATCCGGGCGAAGACCTCGGCAAGGTGGAAAAGGCTGGGGACGAAGAGTTACAGAGTTTCTTGAAGAACGGCCCGACTGCTGCCGAATTGCAATTGGCCAAGACGCAGATCCTCGGAAGGTACGCGCGGATCGTGGAACGGATCGGCGGGTTTGGAGGCAAGAGCGACCTGCTCGCGCGCTGCCAGACTTTCCGGGGCAATCCCGATTGTTACAAAGACTATCTGAAATGGGTGAAGGCCGCGACGCCCGCCACGGTGAAGAAGGCTGCCGATGAGTGGCTGAGCGACGGCGATTACGTGCTCGAAGTGCATCCGTATCCCACCACGTTCAAGACCGATGCGAAACTCGATCGTTCCAAAGAGCCGGCGGCGGGCGACCCCATGTCGCTCAAGCTGCCTCCTCTGCAAAAAGCCACTCTCAGCAACGGGTTGAAGGTTGTGCTGGCAGAGCGCCATACCGCTCCGGTGGTGAACTTCACTTTGATGGTGGAGAGCGGATACTCGGCGGATCCGGCCGACGCGACCGGCACCGCCAGCTTCGCGCAGCGCATGCTGGAAGAAGGCACGCCGACGCGTGATTCTCTGAAGATTGGAGAGGAGTTGGAATCGCTCAGCGCCAACTTCAACGCCGGAACGAGTCTCGACTATTCGCTGGTCAGCCTCAATACGCTCAAGAGCACGATGGATCCGTCGCTGGATATTTATGCGGACCTGATTCTGCATCCCGCGTTTCCGCAGAAAGAGTTCCTGCGGCTGCAGAAGGAGCGTATTGCCGGCATTCAGCGCGAGAAGGTGACGCCGCAACCGATGGCGTTGCGCGTGGTGCCGACGCTGCTGTACGGCAAGGGACATCCCTACGCTGTGCCGTTCACGGGCTCAGGCAGTGAAGAAGCCGTCAAGAAAATGACCCGCGAGGACTTAGCCAAGTTCCACGAGACGTGGTTCAAGCCCAACAATGCGACGCTGCTCGTCGTCGGTGATACGACGCTGGAGGAAATCAAGCCTAAGCTGGAAAAGTTGTTGGCGTCGTGGAAGCCGGGCGACGTGCCGCAGAGAACGGTCCCGAAAGTAGGGGAGCCGGAAAAAGATGTGGTTTATCTGATCGACCGTCCGGGAGCGATCCAGAGCGTGATTTTTGGAGCGCAACTGGCGCCTCCGCAGAATGATCCGGATGCCATCGCACTGCAACTGGTGAATGGCATCTTTGGCGGAAAATTCAGCGCGCGCATCAATATGAACCTGCGCGAGGACAAGCACTGGTCCTACGGCGTCCGCGCCGTGTTGCCGCCTGCCAAGGGCCAGCGTCCTTATATCAGCATCTCGGCGGTGCAGACCGACAAGACCAAAGAGTCCATGGTTGAGTTGGTCAAGGAATACAAAGGCATCGCGGGCGAAAAACCAATCACCCCGGAGGAACTCAAAGACGAGCAGAGCAATACCACGCTTGCGCTGCCGGGCAACTTTGAAACGGTGCAGCAACTCAGCGGCGCCTACGGCAACATCATTCAGTACAACTTGCCGGAGGACTACTACAACACCTTCACTCAAAAAGCGCTGGCCCTCACTCCGGAGAGCGCCAATGAGGTGGCCAAGAAATACATTTTGCCGGACCATCTGATCTGGGTGGTCGTGGGAGACATGAGTAAAGTCGAGGCCGGCGTGCGGGAATTGAACCTGGGCGAGGTCCACAAGATCGACGCCGACGGCAATCCGGTGCACTGAAGTCGAACTCAGCAAGCGAACGGTCTCGGTCGATGCGGGGTGCTGGTCAGACAGCGCCTCTCATCGACTGACCGGGCTTTCATCATCCATCCGATCTGCCTGCAAAGAGTGGGGCCGTGGGGAGCGAAGGGGCTTCATGTGCCACCGTCACAGCCCCGCATGATTCGAATCACAGCCCCCTTTGCCCTCTGCCCGGAAAATTGAAAGGTTGTCTCACGAACGGATCGGCTCCACAATCTAAGTGGGCACGACTCACCATTCCAAGGAAAACGAGGCATTATCCGTGAAAACAAAGAAGGGCGTTATTGGAATTCTCACGGGAGGAGGCGACGTCCCGGGCCTTAATCCCGCGATTCGCGCCGTAACGATTCGCGCGCTGCGTGAAGGCTGTGAAGTGATCGGAATCCGTCGCGGGTGGGCCGGGCTGGTCGAGATGGTCCGCGAAAAGGATTACGACAACAGCGAAAACTTTCAGACATTGTCGGAGGATCTGGTCAATCGCTCGGGCCGCACCGGTGGAACGTTTCTGCATTCCTCGCGCACGAATCCCAGCAAGGTGAAGAAGGGCAGTGTGCCGCCTCACCTGCAGTCCACTTATAACGCCGAGAAGAATGATTTGACACCGGAAGTCCTCAAGAACCTGGATTGGCTGGGCATCGATTACCTGATTCCGATTGGCGGCGACGACACTCTGAGTTATGGCGTGCGGCTTTATCAGGAGGGCGTAAAGGTCGTCGCCATTCCTAAGACGATGGACAATGATGTTCCTGGCACCGATTACTGCATCGGCTTCAGCACGTGCGTGACACGGACCATCTCTATGACCAATAGCTTGCGCACCAGCGCGGGTTCGCACGAACGTTTCATGGTCCTGGAAGTCTTCGGCCGCTACGCCGGATTTACGGCCATGCTCCCCACGATGGCCGGGGCCGCGAATCGCTGCGTGATTCCTGAACACAAATTCGACATTGAGCGCCTCACCGAATTGTTAGTCGCGGACCGCAGGAAAAACCCCAGCCGGTATTCTGTTGTACTGGTTTCCGAGGGAGCGATGTTCGAAGGTGGAGAAATGATCTTCGAGGCCGAGACCCCCGACGCCTTCGGGCACAAGAAACTTGGCGGCATCGGAGATCTGGTCTCGGAGAAGCTGAAGGAACTCTCGCCCAAGTACAACAATGGCAAGACGATCGATACGATCACTCAGAAGCTGGGGTATCTGGTGCGGTGCGGCGATCCCGACGCGATCGACTCCATCGTCCCAATGGCCTATGGCAACCTCGCCCTCGACTTGCTGCTGAGCAAGATCCACGGACGGCTGGTCGTTCTGAGGAATGGCCGCTACGACAACATGCCCATCGATACAGTGACCGCGAGTAAGAAAGTCGTCGACGTAAAAGCGCAGTACAACATCGAACGTCTCCGTCCCCATTACAAGAGCTTTGAAATGAAGCCGCTCTTCATTATGACGACCGAAATGGGGTAGAGCGCTGCTCCGCGAGTGGAACGACGATCAGGTGATCGAGAATTCTTCGCGGCCGAAGTGTCTGCTAACCGAGCCTTGGGTCGGATACCGGCTGCTCAATCCGTTTCAGCAATACCCTTCCGGCCTGCGTTAAGGAGTATTCTGCGCGTCTTCACTGTGCCTGTATTGGCTATGTCCTGAAGATCGCGCACCGGCAACACCTTTCTCATAAGAAACCGCCTCCCCCCAACAAATTATGAATCCTGGTCTTCGCGGATTCTTCATGCTCTGCCCTGTGTTGTTCTCCGACCAAGACAGCAGTGGACGTGCGTGAGGGCGCGACGGCAACGTCGCGAGCGCCTTTACACGTGCAGATCTGCAGACCTTACGCACTCCATACGATTGTTTTACGCGATCTTTATGACTTTCTGGATGTAATTAACTTTGCCCAGCCCGTGACGGCGATGGGAACACCGAGTTCTGCTCGTCGGACCTTCAATGTTCGGTTCCGCGAGATGCACTAACAAACCAAGATCAGCAGGAGATTGGGGCGTGATGACCATGAGTACGCATTGCTATCGGACGCTACCGGCGGCAGTTCTGCCGTTGGCCCTCGGAACGATTCTGCTTTGTGCTCCAGCTCAGCGCTGTGATGCGCAGGCCCAGCCTCAGCCTGGCGCTCCTACCACACTTGCGGCTCTCCACGAACCCGCGGCCAGTGGTCCGGAGGGTGACGGAGGTACGACGAGCAAGGCCCCGCCCAGCGCGCCAGCAGCCGCGCCCGATCCGGAAATATCACCCGCAGTCGCGAAACAGCTCGCCGCGATGCAGGCGGAAATTGAAGAGCTCAAAGCTTTGTTGAAGGGCAATGCTGAACTGGCGCCAGCGTCTGTACGCGCTATGGCCCCAGCGGCGATCGTTGCGCAACCCACACCCGCAGTCACACTTGCGAACCCGGCTGCTCCGGTGGCGCAGCAGGTTGCGGATGCGGCGACCAAGCCCCAAACGCAGGCGGCCCCCGCAGCCCCGTTCTCTTATGCAGACTGGACGTGGCTGAACGGTAACCCGCGCAACAAGGATGCAGTCTGGGATTCGCAATTCTTCACCCCAGAGATCCGCATGGACATCAATTACATCCAGGATCTCAACCATCCGAGGGACGACACCATGGGCGGCTCGACAGAGATTTTTCGGTCGAACGAATTCCAGGTGGAGCAAATCAGTTTTGGGGGTAACTTCCACTGGCAAAATGTAAACGCTCGAATCTTGACTATGAATGGAATGTTCGGCGTCACCACGCCGCGCAATGACGCCAGCGCCGGGCGCGGTCAGTGGGACCTTCGTGGGGCGTACAAATACGTTTCGGAGGCAAACGCCGGCTATCACTGGGACGTAAACCATGGACTCAATGTTGATGCGGGAATTTTCGTTTCCTACATCGGTCTCTTTAGTTATTACAACTTCGACAACTGGGCATACCAGCCGTCCTACGTGTCATCGAACACACCTTGGTTTTTCAACGGACTGCGAATCCAGTGGTTCCCCACGGAGAAACTCAAGATTGAGCCCTGGATCATTAACGGGTGGCAATCCTACGGCAGGCTAGGCGGCAAGCCGGGTCTAGGCGGCCAAATCTTATATCGACCGAAGTCCTGGCTCTCTCTTGTCTTCAACAACTACGGAATGGGTGAAGACACGCTGGGCAGCGGAAATGGCCAGTTCGGCCGCTCGCGCATTCACACCGACGACAGCGTTGAGATCAAGTACTACGACCATCCCGAAAAGACCTTGGACAAGATGGCATTCTCTCTTACTGGCGATCTGGGATGCGAGTACGGCGGAAGCGGATCGTTCGTCAGTGCCCAGGGCCGAGTCATCAATAACAACGTCAATTGCCATCACAACACGGCGACGAGCAGCAAGCAGACCTTTGCCGGCTGGATGCTCTACAACCGCTTTTGGTTCAAGAAGGACACATACGGGCTCACCATTGGCGGAGGTGTGATGGACAATCCAGGGCGCTACCTGACCTTGCTTCCGCCGATCAATGGCGCCGACGCCATCAGCGGCTCGCCCTATTTCACGCAGAACCCTGGCGATCCGTACAAAGCCTGGGATGGTTCGATCACCTTCGACTGGATGCCCAAACAGTACATCACGTTCCGAACGGAGTACGGATACCGCCACGCGAACGTGCCGTACTGGACGGGTCGCGGAGGAATCACGCCCGGGGTCAACGGCAACCCCAGCACGATTCCGAACCCGGGTGCAGGGTCTGTGGTGGGAAACACTACCTTCGTACCAGGTCCATTCCTCTCCGCCACACCTGGCTTCACGTGCGTGGCTGGCAGCTCGGGTTTCTGCCCCGACCTGAGGAAGGACGAACCCAGCATGCGGTACGCGATCATGGTGAAGTTCTAGTCCGGGCGACGAAGGAGACGAGACAACCCTGCGCGACACGAACCGGAGCAGCGTTGGACAGTTATTTAGAACTGCAGCGTTGCTCCGTTTCTTGTTTGCTCTCTCTTTTGCGTCGCTGCTGGTAGGTTGCAGCGCGCACGCCGACCCGGCGGCTGAAGCGCCGCCGCGTGCAAACATCGTGCCGGGAGCGGATCCCAGCCTGTTCGCGGTGGATCATCCTGAGCCGCCTGATGTCGCTCGCAACGTTGGGTGCGATCGCGCCGACGGCGACAGGAGACACTTCTGCGCGGATCGCTTCCGCGATAGCCTCAGCCCCCTTGAAATTTCACGAAATTTCCTGAAATCTGTCGAATAGACTGCGTCTCATCCGTCATACACTCAGGAGCGCAAAGCCGCTCACAATTTGTTCCCAAGGAGAAACGGTGATGCAATTCGCCCTGCTGATCTTCGAATCGCCGGAAGCTTTTGCGGCACGCAATGCGAACGACAATAATCCCTACCTCGGTGCCTGGCGAGCGTATTACAAAGCGCTCGTCGAAGCCGACATCTACGTCGGCGGCAATCCACTGCAACCCCCGGAGACCGGGACCACGGTACGACTGAAGGATGGAAAGCGGCGTGTACAGGATGGGCCCTTCGCCGACACCAAGGAGCAACTGGGGGGATTCACAATCCTGGAACTTCCCTCGCTGGACGCGGCGCTCGACTGGGCAGCGCGATGCCCCGCCGCCTCGATCGGCGCTGTGGAGGTCCGCCCGGTTTCGCCTGAATTCAAGCGTCGAGTCACGGGGTGAGTGAAAGAAGATGAGCGGCAGCGAACCAGAGAGCACTCATCGGACTATCGAACGGGTGGCTCGCGAGTCCTACGGTCGGCTGGTGGCATATCTTTCCTCTAACACGCGCGACGTGGGAAGCGCGGAGGATGCCCTCAGTGATGCGCTGGTGGCGGCGCTCGAAACCTGGCCGCGGGACGGCGTGCCACAAAATCCAGAGGCGTGGCTGCTGACCACGGCGCGCCGCTCTTTTATCGATCTTGTGCGACATCGGCAAGTGGCCGAGGCCAGCGAGCCCACGCTCGCGCTCCTCAGAGAGGAATCCAAAGACATGACTTTGCCGCCGGAATTCCCCGATGAACGATTGAAACTGCTGTTCGTGTGTGCTCATCCGGCAATTGATCCGGCGATGCATACCCCGCTCATGCTTCAGTCCGTTCTCGGCCTCGATGCCGCGCGCATCGCTCACGCCTTCTTGATTTCGCCCACCACGATGGGGCAGCGCCTGGTGCGTGCCAAGACGAAGATCCGCGACGGGGGGATTCAGTTTGAAATCCCCGAGGAGCGTGAATTGCCGCAGCGGCTTGACGCGGTGCTGGAAGCGATTTACGCCGCCTTCGGCATTGGCTGGGATGACATGGCCGGGGTAGACCAGCGGGGACGCGATCTCGCCCAAGAGGCCATCTGGCTGGCACGAGTGCTTCTGCAGGTGATGCCAGTCGAAGCTGAAGTTCATGGTCTGCTGGCTCTGATGCTCCACTGCGAAGCCCGCCGGGCGGCGCGGCGGGGGCCGGACGGCCGGTACATACCTCTCTCGGAGCAGGATTGCCAGAAGTGGTCTCTGCCCTTAATCCAAGAGGCGGAACGGCATCTCGCCGAAGCGGCGAGTCGCGGTCACGTCGGCCGGTTTCAACTCGAAGCGGCGATTCAATCGGTACATGCCGAGCGGGCGCGGAGCGGGGGGATTCAGTGGAACGCAATTGTGATGTTCTATGAACAGCTGATCCGGATATCACCGACACTCGGCACGCGAACCGGCTCCGCTGCGGCCGTGGCCGAAGCGAAGGGAGCAGAAGCCGGGCTGGCAGCGTTGGATGCGATCGACCCGGACGACATCTCTGCCTATCAGCCATACTGGGCGGTTCGCGCTCACCTGTTGCAAGGGCTAGGGAAAACACTTGAGGCCTTGGACGCCTTCGACCGGGCGATTGGTCTGACCGAGGACCCTGCAGTGAGAGAGTTCCTGCTGCAACGGCGAGGTTAAGTTTTTTAATTTTCCCTGTCGAAATAACCCCACCCGGCCCGTCATCCCAATGGAGGCGGCTTAACGGTCGAGTTGGCTGCCGAGGAGGTAAACAATGTGTCCATTCTGCTTTGCAACCGTGGGATTAGTCGTCGCCGGGGCGGTTTCTACCGGCGGGTTGGCAGCGTTGGCTGTGAAAGTTTCTCGGAAAAAGAACGAACCAGAAGAAATCATCTCGAATCTGAATGACAAGGAGAAATGAAAATGTCGACGAACCAAGAGAGAAACAAGGAACACGGAAAACCTCATCTCGCGATCAAGACACCCCCGATCGTGTCGCAGCAGGAATGGGAGGCTGCGCGGGAGCAGCTCCTCGTGAAGGAGAAGGCCTTAACCCGCTCCCGTGACGCGCTGGCCGCCGAGCGTCGACGAATGCCTTGGCTGGCTGTGGACAAGACGTACGAGTTCGAAGGACCCAAGGGCAAGGTTAGCCTGCTCGACCTGTTCGAGGGTCGCCCTCAGCTGATTGTCTATCGCGCCTTCTTCGAGCCCGGGGTGTTCGGCTGGCCCGACCACGCCTGCCGCGGCTGCTCCCTGGGCGCCGATCAGGTCTCGCACCTGGCCCATCTGAACGCTCGCGACACCACGCTCGTCTACGCCTCACGCGCGCCGCAGGCGGACATCGCGCGCCTGAAGGCGCGGATGGGTTGGGAGATGCCGTGGTACACCATCACCGACAGCTTCGACGCGGACTTCGGCGTCGATCAATGGCACGGGCACAACGTGTTCTTCCGCGACGGCGACCGGGCGTTCCGCACATACTTCATCAACAGCCGCGGCGATGAGGCGATGGGGAGCACCTGGAGCTATCTCGACATCACACCGCTTGGCCGTCAGGAGATTTGGGAAGACTCGCCAGAAGGTTATCCCCAGACCGCGCCGTACAAGTGGTGGAACTGGCACGACAACTACGACGCCGAAGCTAGACCGAACCAGAAATGGGTCGAGGTGTCTGACGCTGGGGAGGCTGCGTTCCGAAAGCGGGACACAGAGGCGAAAGCCAGCTAAGAAAGCGCGACCACTTCGTCGCTTTCAAGCAGGGCGTACCTCAGTTGGCACTCGTATGCGTCCGATCAAGCGAGAAGGGGGACGAACGCCTCACTTCGTTTAAACTGGGTTTTGAGTCCAGCTTTGCCAAGAGTTCTGATGGGGCCTGAGGAGAAAGCGGTTGAACGTAAATAAAGATGCGCTTTGGTACAAGGACGCGATCATATATCAAGTTCATGTCCGCACATTCCACGACAGCAACGGCGATGGGATCGGTGATTTCCTCGGGCTTGAACAGAAGCTCGATTACCTCCAGGAACTGGGGATCAGCGCGATATGGCTCATGCCATTTTTCCCTTCGCCTCTGCGCGATGATGGCTATGACATCTCGGATTACAACTCGGTCCATCCCAGCTACGGAACACTGGAGGATTTCCGCAAGGTTCTCGACTCGGCTCATCAGCGCGGGATCCGGGTCATCATCGAAATGGTGTTGAACCACACCTCCGATCAACACCCGTGGTTTCAGGAGGCGCGAAGTTCGCAGGATAATCCCCGCCGCGATTGGTATGTCTGGAGCGACACCGACACCCGGTATAAGGACACCCGCATCATCTTTCTCGATACCGAGAAGTCCAACTGGGCGTGGGATCCGACTTCAAAATCCTTTTATTGGCATCGCTTTTTCAGTCACCAGCCAGATCTCAACTATGACAATCCGGCAGTGCGGGAGCAGATGTGGAATGTGATGAAGTTCTGGCTGGAGATGGGCGTGGACGGCTTCCGGCTTGACGCTGTGCCGTATCTGGTCGAACGCGAGGGCACAAATTGTGAGAACTTGCCGGAGACTCACGATATTCTCAAGGAATTGCGGCGAAGACTGGATGAACACTTCCCTGGAAGAATGCTTCTAGCGGAAGCCAACCAGTGGCCTGCGGACCTTCGCCCATATTTCGGGGACTCCGACGAATTTCACATGGCGTTTCATTTTCCGCTGATGCCCCGGATGTTCATGGGGCTTAAGCTCGAAGACCGCAAGCCCATCACAGAAATCCTGCAGCAAACTCCGGAGATCCCACCCTCCTGCCAGTGGTCTCTGTTTCTGCGCAACCACGACGAGTTGACCCTGGAAATGGTCACCGACATTGAACGCGACTACATGTACGACATGTACGCCCAGGACAAGACGATGCGACTGAACCTCGGAATTCGGAGGCGACTCGCTCCATTATTGAATAATGACCGCAGGCGGATCGAGTTGATGAACGGGATGCTGATGTCGCTGCCCGGCACTCCGATCATCTATTACGGAGATGAAATTGGAATGGGCGACAACATAAGCCTCGGCGACCGCAACGGAGTACAGGACTCCCATGCAGTGGAGTGGAGGATGGAACGCCGGTTTTTCAACCGCGGAACCGGAAAGGCTGTATGCTCCGATTATTCATGATCCGGTATATGGGTATCCGGCCGTAAATGTCTGCATCGCAAAAGGAGAGTGAACATTCGCTCTTTCATTGGATGCGGCGCATCATCGCGGTCCGGAAATCCAGTGCGGTGTTCGGCAGGGGATCGATTGAGTTTCTCTATCCAGCGAATCACAGAATCCTGGCCTACTTGCGGCGACTCGGCAATGAGACGGTCCTGATCGTCAACAATCTTTCGAGTGCCGCGCAAGCTGTCGAACTGGATTTGCGGCGTTACAAGGGAAATATTCTGATCGAAATGTTCGGCAATAATCTGTTTCCCCGCGTCGGCGACCTGCCTTATCTGCTGACGCTGGGGCCTTACCAGTCTTATTGGTTTCGGCTGCGACGAGTTTAGGCGAATGCGAACGATGAAAGAGCGTCGAATGCCAAAGACTCACCAAAATCACAGGGAATCCTGAATTGGAAGACGGGAATTTTCTTACCGATGATTTTCTCCGCCAGCTCATCAATGTTGGCGAGGTCGATATCCTTGTCGGCCTGCCCACACATAATAATGCCAAGACTGTGGGCTCGATCGTCCACACGATTCGAACCGGCATCCTGCGCGGATTTCCGCGAGAGCGGGCAGTCATCATCAATGCCGACGGAGGATCACGCGACGGCACTCCCGAACTGATCACTGGCGTTTCCATCGATGATGTGCGTCCGGCCTCCAGTGTGTACGCGCTCCGCACGCTGCACGCGATCAGCACAAAGTATGCCAGCACCCCGCAGAGCGGAGTTGCGTTGCGGACGATTCTGGCGGCCGCCGAACTGCTCCGAGCCAAGGCCTGTATTGTGATCTCCCCCGAATCGGAAAACATCACTCCGGAATGGGTCTCCACTCTTCTCCGACCGGTGTATTACGACGGCTTCGATCTAGTCTCTCCCACCTATCGCCGGCACAAGTTTGATGGGCTCTTGATGACGAACCTGCTGTACCCGATGGTTCGCGCGCTCTATGGCGTGAGGATCCGCGAAGCCTACATGCCCGAGTTCGGATTCTCCGGTCGTCTCGGAAGCCAATTCCTTGGCCAGAATCGATGGAACGATGGGATCGGCGAAGACGGGATCGAACTCCGCTTTACCCTGGCTGCGGTCACGGGCGGATTCCGCATCTGCCAGTCCTTTCTCGGAGAGAAGAATCCCGTCGAACGGCGCGCCGCTGACCTGGTCCCTACCTTGCGGCAAACCGTTGGCGTGTTGTTCTCCGCATTAGAGCCCGACTTCCCCGTGTGGAGTGGAGTTTCCGGTTCTCAGGAGGTGCCTACGATCGGGAGTGACCAGGAGTTGGTCCTGGATCCCTTGCGGGTCAACCGGAAACGTCTGCGGGAGATGTTCGTTCGATGGAGTATCCGAATTGGAATCCGTCTTCCAGTCGATTCTCTCTCCTTCCACTCTGGCGGAACTGAAGCGGATCGCGGGCTTGGGGAAGAGCGAGTTTCGTTACCCCGCGGAATTATGGGTCAAGACGGTATATGAGTTTGCCGCGGCGTACCAGAAATCTGTGATCAATCGGGATCACATTATTCAGGCACTCGCGCCGCTGTTTCGCGGGAGAGTGTTCACGTTTGTGGTCGAGAACCGCAACGGATCCGCAAAGGACGTCGCGAATAACATCGAAGGCTTATGCCTTGAGTTCGAGCGATTGAAACCATATCTGCTGGAGATGTGGAAATCGAAAGAGTGAGGCAACTATGCGGGAAATGATTGTCAACGAACTGACTCAGGCGGTGCAGGACCTCGCCAGAGGTTTCGCCCACTACCTTCCTCGTCTCATCGTAATGCTCATCCTCGCATTCGTGGGATGGTTGATCGCCTACGTGGTCAAAGTGGTTCTGCGCAGCATTCTCCGGCTCATCAAGTTCGACCGGCTGTCGGAAAATGCCGGCGCTTCTCAACTGCTTGCCAAGGCGGCACTGCCTTCGGCGACGGAGATGTTGAGCCGGTTTGTTTTCTGGGTCACCTGGCTTGGCTTCATTCTGCTGGGGGTGAGCGTGCTGGGAATCCTGGGCCTGCAGGAGCAAATCGCAAGATTTTTCCTGTTTCTGCCGCGTCTGTTCGTGGCGGTGTTGATCTTGTTTTTCGGGATGCTTGCCGCCGGCTTTTCCGCTCGCGCTGCTCTGCTGGCTGCGGTGAATGCGAATATTCCGTCCCCGCGCCTTCTGAGCCTTGCCGTCCGCAGCATCATTATGGTTTTCGTATTGTCTATTGTCTTTGAAGAACTGGGCTTGGCGGAACAGACCATGCTGGTTGCTTTTGGAATTGCTTTCGGAGCCCTGATGCTTGGTTTGGCCATCGCATTTGGCATCGGCGGCAGGGATCTGGCACGGCGTTTCCTGGAGGAGAAGTTCGTGCGTAACAAAAAAGAGCAAGACGAAGATGAACTTTCGCCACTCTAAGCATGCTCTGCTGGCTGCCGCGGGGATCGGGTATTCCTAGCGGAGGTCAGGCTTTTTCTTGAGGAGACTCGACAGCCAGGTCCGGGTCGACCAGACGACTCGTCTTTTTCGTTGCTGTGTCCGATCCAGAGCAAGCAGGTCGAGCACGACGTTACCGGCGCGGTCCGGATGGCGCGCAGTGACAATCTCCTCTGCCAGTATGCCGCAGAGTGTGAGTGAGGCCTCAGCTTCGTCGTCATAGTGCAGGGCGTAGTTGACATCGCACTCCGAGCATTTCACAGGACGGCTCTCGTCACGGAACGGTCCTTCCTTCGACGGAGTCGCATCGTCCCGGACCGCCTCGGCATGCATGCGGCATTATCCCACGCGGCCTGGATGCAAGCCAGATTCACAGACTTCAACGGTCAAACAAAAGTGTGAGAGCTAGTAATTTTTCACGAACTTCCTGGGTGAGACTATTCGCCTTGTAGCGCCATCTCCAGTTTCCGCTCACAGTACCAGGCAAATTCATTCGAGCTTCACTGCCCAGGCCCAATACGTCCTGCAACGGAACGATGGCGGTATTCGCGACGGAGGCCAGGACGGCGCGAATGAATATCCAATTGACCTCCTCATTTTGAAAGCCCAGATATGCACGGGTGAAATCATGTTCCTCGCGAATATCCGCTTCGGTTCTAGTGCTTTCGCCGACTCCTGCACTCGTCCACCACCCCACAGTAGTGTCGTTGTCGTGTCCGCCCGTGTACGCGACCAGTTCACGAGAATAATTGTGCGGGCGGAAGCTGGGACCTTGGGGATCTTTTCCGAAGGCGAACTGCAGAAGGCTCATTCCCGGGAAACCAAAACTAGTGCGAAGAGCTTCTACACCGGGAGTAATCACACCGAGATTTTCGGCAACAAATGGCAATTCTTTCAATTCAGCTTGCAGAAGCCCTGAAAAACTCTGCACCTGGGCCCTCTACCCACTTCCCTTCAGCAGCTGTTGAAGCGGTGGCCGGAACCTCCCAATAAGCTTCGAAGCCGCGAAAATGATCCAGTCTCACAAGATCGAACATTGCAAGGGATGCCCGGCAGCGATCAATCCACCAACGGTGACCGGAAGACGCAGAAACATCCCAGCGATAGAGAGGGTTGCCCCAGAGTTGACCTGTGGCGCTGAAATAATCGGGCGGAACGCCCGCAACGGCAGTGGGCCGCCCTCGTTCATCCAGGCGAAACAACTCCGGATGAGCCCAGACATCAGCGCTGTCGTGAGCGACATAGATTGGAAGGTCGCCCATGATGCTAATTCCGTGGCGCCTGCAGAGATTTCTTACCCTGTCCCATTGCCGAAAAAATTCGAACTGGGCAAATCTGTGAAAGTCCAACTCAGACGACAATTCGCTCCGCCATTCCTTCAGAACGGCGGGATCGCGTTGACATAATCCAGCATCCCAATGGACCCAGGCCACATCATTGTGGACTTTTTTGCACGCCATGAAGAGCGCATAGTCCTCCAGCCATTCCCTGCTCTCCTGGCAAAAAGTATCGAAGGCCCGACGGTCGGCCTCTGTTCTGTCTGCTAAGAAAGTGCGAGCAGCTTTGCGAAGGAGTTCCTGTTTGAAGGCGATGACTCGGTCGTACGCGACATGCTCGTCCGGAAAATTCGGTGCATTGGAGAGATCCTGCGCCGACAGAAGTCCTTCCTCACGAAGAGCTTCCAGATTTATGAACAGGGGATTTCCGGCAAATGCGGAGAAGCATTGATAAGGGGAATCGCCGTATCCGGTGGGGTTCAGCGGCAAGACCTGCCAGATTTTCTGCCCTGACCCGGCTAGGAATTCGATGAACTCATAAGCGGAATCTCCAAAATCGCCGATGCCGTGGACGCCGGGCAAAGACGTGACATGGAGAAGGATTCCACTGCGCCGGGGAAAGGTCACCCGATTAACGTAATGCTTCCGATGCAGCTACGCAATAGGGCGAGCGCGACTCGCGGCGAGACTTTTCTCAGCGAATGTTGAGGTTTGGACTGGCGACGTTGGCGTAGACTAGCGAACCTTGAATTCTGTCACCGCTATCTGAAATGCCATCGCCGCCAGCGGTTCAAGGCTACGTCCACGATTGGCTGCCGCGAAATGGCCTGAAAGTGACGTTGCCCGGCACGCGTGTGCTAGAGACAGAATACTGGAGCGCAGGTAGTCTCGTCGCACGGACCAAACACCACACCTTGCCAGGAGCAATTGAATGAAGATAGCTTATTGCCCGAACTGCGAGAAGAACACAGGGCATAAGCGCGCCTTTGGCGCGGGCACCATACTTGGGACCTTTCTAACCGGTGGCCTATCCCTTCTGGCTGTGCCGGTGTATGGGAAGCGCTGCATCGACTGTGGCCTCACGGTAGAAGAAGCAAACCCGCAGCAGACAAGTAGGAATATATCAGTGCGAGATCAGGTTCAGGCGTGCCTGGTGTTGCTGGGTGTCGTACTCCTGCTCGCGCTGATCTGGCGCCATTAGTCCGTCCGCACGTGAACGCTTGCCGCTGACGACCGAGACGGACGGAGTTCTAAGCGTGGTCCCGGATCAACTATCTCCGGTTAGGACTGGTGGCTTTACCTTCTTCGAGCAAATTGTTGATCAGGTTACGCAGCGAGTTTTCGTCCTCTAACTTGGGATCGCCGCCGGCGCCTCCGCTGGTGGCCCGGATTCTTCCTGTGCGGTCGATGACCACGATTTGTGGAATGTTCAAGATCTGGTTGCCCGACCGGCCCAGGTAGGTGTCCACGTCGGCTTTGGCCGAGTAGCCGATGGGATAGGTGAGCTTGAAATAGTCGACCATGTAGCTTACCAATTGCGGGCCGGTGTTTCCGTTTGGCGGATCAAAGGTGATGCCCACCGGCTGGAAACCTCGCGATCCCAGCTCACCGTGAAGCTTGTTCAGCATCTTCGCAACGCGCAGACAGTGTTCCGACGGGATGAACAGAAATTCCATGACCACGACTTTGCCGCTGAGACTGGAGAGCATGGTCGTCTTGCCAGACGGTTCGTGGATGGCGAATTCCGGTGACTTGCGAGGTGCCCGCGTCGAAGGTGAAGCCCAGCCGGAGGCAATCAGTACGAATGCGAAAAATATGGACAGCACCTGCTGCGTATTCATGGCACACCTGCCGATCGCGCCGCGTAATTTCCTCATGAGGATCTGATCGCGCAAAATTAGCTAGCCTGCTTCCACTTGTCAGCGATGCGCTGGATCTCTCCTTCTGCGCTAGCGGCAGCACTTTCTGGAGTCCGCTCCCCCTGGAGAACAGCCTGGACCATGCGCGGAATCAGGGAACTGCTGAAGATCTCCATAAATGCGGGCGTAGCAAATCCTGGAACACCCAGGTTTGGCGTCCAATGCAGCGCATCCTTAAGCTCCTGGTATTTGTAGGAGGGATCCGCTTGCGGGTCCTTGGCAAGGCGCACAACGAGGTCAGGGATTGTCTTCGGGTAGATGGGAAAGTTGCAGCCCAGGCTTTTCTCATACCCGGTTCTTGAAATGTCGATCAGATCGGAAAGGAATTGGCGGGCGCCGTTCTGATTTTGGGCAAAGCTCCAGACGACTGAGCAATTGGTGATGTGCGGGAGAGCCGTGACTCCCATTCCGTTGGTTCCAAGCAAGGGCGGTTGAAGCCAAATCTTGGCGGCCACCTGTGAGTTCTGCTTTTCGGCCGTGCGCAGGAGGCTGATGGCATTGGTGCTGGAGGAGGTCTTGCGCGCCAGCATCGCTTGAACGTTGCCTCCGGAGCCCCATGAAAGCTGGTCGGGGGTGCCCGATTCTCGATATAGGGCCTGAATGTACTTCAGGGCCACAACGGCGAAGACGTTCTTGTTGAAAGTTACATTCCCGCTGCCATCGAGGATCCAGGCTCGAAAGGCGTACAGCATGGAATGCAGGGTGACGTTTCCTTCCAGGGTGTTTGAAAAGGCCAGGCCGCAAGGTATGCCGAGCTTATCGCGCAGCTTTCGCCCACCGCTGCGCAGGCTGCCGTAATGCAGGGGGCCAAGGGGCATTCCTACCTCAGCCCAATAGTCCTGATAGAAATGCAAAGGAGAAGGAGCCCAGAAATCAGCGAAGGCAAAATACTTTTGGGTTCTGGGATTGAAAGTCGACCGGTGAGCAAGTTGGGGAATAGCGCCGTACTTGGTAGCCACCTGGCTGTATATGTTGCCGTGGTCGATCACGTGTTGGAAATATTCGGCCGGAGGCCAGGGAAACATGAAGACATCGTGTCCTGAACCGGCTTGGACTTCAGCCCTCGCGGCGGCTCCGATTTGCTCAACGGGGACTTCGTCGACGGTTATCGTCGTATCATGCAGCTTGCCCCAGTCCCTGGCTGCGCTCTCAAACCAGAGGTCAAACTCTGGAACCAGATGAGACCATTTCGCGATCTTGAGCGTTTTCTGGCTGGCGAGAACCCGGCCCGAGAAGTGGAAGAATGGTCCGAGGGCGGCTGCGCTAGCCGTCCAGCCGATGAAATCACGGCGAGAAACCTGTTTTCCTTTGGCGCTAGACATTCTGATTACCCGATCGCCCGAGAGACAAAAACTTCACCCTGGCAGCGCGAGTGCACTGCCAGGGCAGGGGAGGTTTCCAGAGCATCGGTCACAGCTTCGCGTCCGTGGGGGAACGACGCTTGACTGTGGTTCGATTCCGAGGCTGAGGAACGCCGGCTTTGGGGAACTGCCCAGTCTGTTGCAGGCTTTTGAAGTTCGCCGTCAGTGCGGGGTTCTGCGGGGAACCGTTGGGGAGAAACACCTGATCCAGGAAAGCGTCGGCGGTGATTGCGCCGGCGGTCGGATCTGGAATGGCAGGACAAACCAGCCAGACCGCTCCCCCGTCTGAGCCATCCACGGCCTCCTGCCCTTCCGCGGCACAACCATTGGCCTCCAACTGGTTGTTGAGTTCGTCAGCAGTCAGGACAATCGGAGACCCGTCCAAGTTGACGCCATTTTTGGCGTCTAGCGAAGCGAACACCTGGCCGCACGTCGAATTCGGGTCTATGCCATCCGGACTCACCGTAAACCAGAAATAGGTGTTGATCCACATTCCCAGCAGGTCGTCGCAGAAGTAGCCGAATGGGCTGTCACTGACGCCGTTGGGGCATACCGTGGGGTCGGTACTGATGCAGTTGTTATCGCTCCCGTCCATGGCGTTGCGATTCGTGGCGAACCTCCAGTCCTCCCGCAAGTTCGAAGTGAAGACAGCATTCACGGTGCTGACATCGAAGCAAGGTGTGGGAGGCGCCAGAGGACTCTGCATATCGGCAGCGCAGGGATTGGTGGCGAAGGTGCCGTCAGCCAACCTCTGTTTGACTGCTGGGTAAGCCTCAAAGTTACTGACAATGTCTTGCATGGCGATGCTGCGGGGATTTTGGCTGTTGGCGATTGAGATGGTGATGCCAGCATTCTGCTGGTCGCCGTCCAGACCACCGTTGATGGCGCCAACTGTACGCGAATAGGCGGTCTCAAAAGCACTTTGGTTCACGACGAAGGCAAGGATGGAAATGAAATCTGTGGGGCTGCCTGTTCCGTCGTCGACGTAGCCACCAGTGGTGGCGAGGATGCGGAAGTTCCTGCGGTTCGGATCATTGACGCTGCAATTGCTGTCCGCTATCCAGTTCACTTGACTCCCGGTCGCAGGCGGCCCGGTCTGGCGACTAGTACCAAAACGACCGACCAACTGGGTTGGATCCAAGCCATTGTCCTGATAGAAACTATCGTTGTAGTCGCAGGGCGGAGGGTTGTAGCGCCCGGATTGAGCTGCCATGTTGGGAATCGTCAAGAAAGACAACCCCGCCAGGGCTAAAATGTCGACAAAAGCCGAAGCATGCTTTCGAAAGTTTTTCATCACTAGATTCCTTCCTCCGATGACTACCGGACGAACCGGCGACCGGCGTTGAAAACATCACAGTGAGGCCTTGCGGTCTCAAGAGACCTCAGGACGGCTGAATGTGACTAGCGTCAGGCCGAAGCATCCAAGAGATGCTTTCGGCAACAAATTCAGCATGCGCCATCCCCGGACACGCCGACCACAACATCAAGGGCTCGTTTCCATAACGGATATTTCCGATGTGCTGAGTCTTGTCATTGTCGATTGCTGGATCTGGGTAGGTGAAGCCAATACCTTTGCGAAGGGTTTCCATGTTCGCAGGCGTACCAGTCAGGAACGTCCAGCCGGGCTGGGCATGGTACATCTCACGGTAATGTCGGATGGCGTCCACGTCGTCTTCCTCTGGCTTCAGCGTGAATGAGTACATGAAGAGCGTCCTGCCGAGGTCGGCAGCGACCAACTTCTGCACCTTCTCCAGATTGGCGGTCACCCGCGGGCAGATTTCGTCGCACTTGGCAAAGAAGAAATTGAGGGTAACGATCTTGCCCTTGACCAGATCGTCATAGAACAGGACTCGCTTGCCTTCGTGCGTGAAAAGAGGGACGTTGGGAAGGTGCAAGCGCTGGATGCGACGCCGCGCCAATTCGGACGGCGTCAGTTTCCCGACGCCGGGGGAGGGCTTGCCGGTGACTCCGACTGCAGCGCCTGTCGCTACCGCAACCGGCGCGATTGCTGCCCAACTCAATATTCGTCTTCTTGAAATGTGAGGCATATGGAGCATCTCCTATTCGTTTCCTGGGCCGCGGCCCTGCCGGCCCAGGAATTCAGCATTGCACCAGCCCTACGGCACCAGGATGTTGTCGCCTTCCGCGACCACATGCCATATGGCCATCATGGCGTGATCCTCATGGACCACGTTGTGACAGTGGATGGGATACTTACCCAGCCAGTCACGGAAGCGGAAGAACAACTGCACGCGCTCGTTCGGATGCAACTGGGTGACGTCCTTTCGCCCCAAGTCGCCGGGTACCGTTGGCGCGACCCGATTGCGGCTCAGGATCTGGTGCTCCTCCAGGTGAATGTGGATGGGGTGCGTCCAGTCGCCTGAAAGGTTCGTCAGCAGCCACTGCTCCACGCTGTTCTGCTGCACGGCAAACCGAAACTGGTTGCAGTCCATGAATTGCCCGTTGATCGACCACTGGCCATTCAAGCGATCAAACTTGAACGTTCTCACGATTCGAGGTGAAACGTTGGTGTGGGGGAGCTGATAGAACGTGGGCTTGGTTGCTGGGTCTACGCTTTCGTCGCGGACGCTACTGGAGCTCACTCTGAACTGCAACAGCAAATTGCCTGTTCCCGCGGGCAGAATCGCAGGCTGGCTTGAATTGAGAACCAGGCTGCACTCCGTGCTGGAAGCATTCTGTGCCGCGACCTGGCTATCAATTGCCGCCGGCCCCTGTCCACTGAGTTGATTGAGGCGGTTCTCCAGATAGATGGTCCTGCCGGCGAATTTTCTGAAGTCAATAATGACGTCCACGCGCTCAGCCGGACCGATGCGCACGCTCTGGATCTGAATGGGATTCGGCAACAGGTTGCCGTCAGTGCCAATCAGCCAATACGGATTTGTGGCGCTCAGGTTTGTTAGATCGGTCAGGAAGAACTCATAAAAGCGTGAGGGTCCGACGTCCAGAAGGCGGAAGCGGTAGCGCCGCGGCTCGACACTAAAGAACGGCTGTATCATGCCGTTAACCAGGAACTTGTCACCCAGGATGCCGTCCAGGTTGAACAGGTCGAACACCAGTTCGCCGGTTTCGGGATCGTATACCTTGTCGGAAAATGCCAACGGGATGTCGTGCTGTGGGAAATCCGGCAACCGGAAACCGGAATCGTCATTACCAGTATCGAATTGGTTGAAAAGACAATAGAACCCGAACAGGCCCTTGTATGTGTTTTGCGAAGTAAAGTCCACGCGATGATCGTGGTACCACAACGTGCTCAGAGCTTCGTTGATATCGCCATTCGGCGCATGGTCGGAATTGAACCCGGCCAGCACGTTGGGGTAGTACTGATCACAGAAGTGTCCGCTGGTGTAAAAGTCGCAGGGATTGCCATCACTCTCAGAAGGGTTGTGCGCGTTGTGCAGGTGAGTGGTGACGGACGGCATGCCGAAGCCGGTATTGTTGACCTGCGTTACCGGAGGAAGCGAATTGGTATTGCGGGTAAGCTGGGGGTTACCGTAGAAGGCCTGGTAGGTCGGTCCAGGGCTCCGGGGGCCAGTACCGTCGTCGAATCCCCAGACGGTCTGTATCGGCAGATCTCGATCGCTCGTCTGCCTGACGGAGAACTGCCGCTGGTTGAAGTTGTACAGCGTGCGTGGGACGACGGGGAAGCGGCTCGAATCGATGAGCGGAGCCTGGAAGGGCGCGGCGCGGACTTCTCCGGCTGCAGTGTTGGGATCCTCTGTGGGAGTGGGATGCAGCGAGCGCACGGTTTGCGCGACCGGCATGACAACCAGAGGATCGAGGAAAGGCCTGGTCCGCGGACTCTGGGTCTGGTTCCCCGGTACGCAGTTCTGGTTTGTTCCAGGGCTGGTATTGCTCCCGGAGCTGGGAGGGTTATTGGTCTGGGTCTGTCCATAGGCACGGGCGCTCAAGCCGCTCTTGGCTACCAGCATGCCGCCGGCGGTCAACAGTCCCATCTTCATCAGATCGCGACGGCTGGTCAGCCCCGCCGCGATCAGTTCACGCCGGTTCTTCGCCGCGTTCACCATTTCGCGGTGTCGAGCTCTGGAGACCTTTTCGCCGAACACGTTGAAATACATAGGACACCTCCTCCCGATCTCTCGGGTCACAATATCTGCTCGAATACATTTGCCAGGTGTTACCTGCAGACGAAGTTGAGGAGTTTACTGGGTTGATTGCCGCTGGGACCCCAGGCCTTTTTGGTGTTACTTAGTGATTGGAAGATGCCACTACTCCCATGCAGTGGTCAATCAAAGTCTCTTGTCTGAAGCCGCTATTCCTTAGCAGAATGCGCTATCCGCCTCCAGCCTGCGTCTTTCGACCGTTCACGGCCGTTGCTTTCAGTTCTTTCGTGGTGATCAAGAACCTTGATTTCGAAAAGAAACGAAGAAGTGGATGGTCGGCCTGTGAACTGACGTACTGAAAAGGAAGAGGAGACACCGCGGACTAGCAACCACCAGTGACCATCAACTTGGTGATGAACTATCTCCTGCCTTGTTGCATGCGATGCATCGCATGGAGGATCGTCGAGATCGCATTGTCTTCTCCGATGGCCGTGTTGATCATTAGATCGTAGGTCGAGCGGGTGGGCCAATCTACTCCGAAGTAATGCCTAACAAAGGCACTCCTCTCGTGATCGACGGCTTCGACGAGAGAGGCGTCGGATTCACTCTTGCCGTTCGAGATAAGCCGCCGGATTTTCTCCTCGCGCGGCGCGTAGAGGAAGACGTGGAATGTGTCATCGCGATCGCGAAAAAAGCCAGGAGCGCCACGCCCCACGACAACCGCGTTGCCCTCCCGTGCGATCTTGTCGATTACTTTCTGCATCGTGGCGACCATATGAGCGGGATCGACACACTGGTAATCGCCGAACTGGGCACTTCGTTCGAAACTACCGCGCCAGAAGACTTGGGCAACCCGGCAGAACCGTTCGTCAGTCCGTTGCGTGCGATGCTTCTCTGTCGCCAGATCGCTGCGGATCGAATCGGCGAGCTCCCGGGCGAGCAACTGGTCCCACAACTTCCAATTGAGGATATGAGATAACTTCTTAGAAATACTGGCTGCGCCGCAGGCACATTCACGCTCGATCGCAATAATCCGGAACTTGGTTTTCTCTCCAAGCAGATCTTCCAGCGAGAATGCGGACCAGTTCGATACCGATTGAACTTGAGGTCCAAGCCTGTTCTGCCCACCAGTCTTTCTGGGATTGTGGTTGCTCATCATGGTTGGATCGAGGTCAGTCAATCTAACCTCGGTCACCCAAAGCGCCTCTCCTTCAAAAAGAGGCGCTGCTGCCTACGATAGATTGCGGGGCTTATATCGAATCTCTTCTTAAACGCCCGAGTAAAACTCGGCTCTTGGCCATAGCCCACACTATAAGTAATCTCTTTCACCCGCAGGTCTGTGCAGCGCAGCAGGTCGGCAGCCCTTTCCAGTCGCTCATTTGCCAGAAAAACATTCAAGCTCAAGCCGGTTTGAGCTTTGAACAAGTGGCCTAATCGTGAGTTGCTGAGATTTACGCGACCAGCGAGATCCGAGATACTTGCAGATGGGTCAGATTGAATCGCTAGCAAAACTTGGCGAATGCGAAAATCATCAGGCGGATCAATCAAGGTCATCGGAGTAGGATCCCCTCGAGTCGGTTTGGGCAAAATGCGATTTCCACGAGGAAACGCACCTTCCAGGCAACGCAGACGAGGGTGGCGTTAGCTTGAAACTCTCAACCATGCAACGGCCGTTGGGTTTCCGCGCATGAGTACATGGCGTCAAAGCACGCGGCAAAACCAGGACCTGTCGGACGGCGGGCACAGGGGCGTCCGGTGCAAGAATGATGTTCTTTTTAGCGGGAAAGTTCCGTGAAGGCAAGAACAATCTGAGATTGCTACGGAATTTGAAACATAGGCAATGTGGCCAATACTCGATTTTGCATTTAACGTGTTGTACCTACGGAGCTTTTCGCTGAATTCTTCCTTGTGAATGAGAAGAATTAAGACCCATCAGATTTGTTTCGAAAAACCGGACAAACACGATTCCGAACTTTTCGGTCTAGTCGCGCCGTGATTCATCTGAACGACTCATTCGCGTCACTCTGTGCGGCGAAGAGCGAGACGGCGTTTGCTCTAGCTTGGGCTATAAGTTCGTCGGGGAGCCGACACTCTGGCCGGTGAATTTTTTAATTTCGCGGCACGCGGGAGACTGGTTTTTCCTGCAAGAGTAGTTCCGTCGCCTGCACGCGCCGGTCGGAGTGAAACCAGCGCTGCACCACATTGCGACAGAGAAAGTTGCCGAGCGCGAGCAGGCTCATTCCCTGGTGGTGAACCATCCAAGACTTGACGACTTCGCAGCGCGCCCAGCGGAAGCGACTACGCCGACTCGTGTAGTCGGCCGCCTCATAGAATCCGTATGAACCGAACCATCCCAGGGCATCCATCCGGCGCAGATTGGCGAGCGCGGCTTTGGAATCTACATTCAAGGCCAGAAATGTAGAGTATGGGGAAACAATTACCGGCTCCGATCCGCTTTTCTGCAGCGCCAGGTTCGGCACGCCAAACGCTTCGTAGTGATAGTCGCCGACTTCGTTCCGTTTCGCGCAGGCGGACTCAGAAATGCCCCAGGGAATGCCTTTCTCTAGCGCGTAGGCCTGTTGCGCTCGCACGGCCGCCACGCTTGCGCGGTCGAGCAGTGTGTTGGGGTAGCTACGCATCCATATCGAAGGCATCAGGTACTCGAACATGGTTCCAGTCCACGAGAGCAGAACCGGGCGGCCGTGATCGCTGGTAAATGAACGATCGAGGCGGAACCAGCAATCCTGTGGAATATCCTCCTTCGCGATGGCAACGAAGATGGCAGTGCGTGGCTCGGTGGCCAGCAAGTCGTAATAGTAAGGTTGCAGTTCTTCGGACTGCGCATCGAAGCCGACCGACACCAGCAGACGCTGCTTATCCAACAAGAACGTAAAGTCCATGGCATTGGCCAAGCCGCTTGCCTGTTCGCTGGTCTGCCGAAGATCCTCGATCAGACGAAGTGCATTCTGCCGCGCGGCAGCGAGCTGGAAACCGAGACGCTCGCCGAGCGACGCATTGCCGTTTTGAGCAGAACGAACCGTGTCACTGAGACGCACCTGCAATTCTGAAATCAAGTCCGGCAACTGCCGCAGAGGGACCTCGTCAAAAGGCTTCGTGTCATCCCGCAACTTTTCTCGAAGTGTGGCGAACTCTGGCAGCATCCAGGGCAAATAAGCCTGCACCAATTCGCGGACTTTATGGACTCGCAAGTGCGCTTGCTGTCGGAACCATGCAACATCGGGCGAGGCGTCAGCTTTGTCGCGATACTTCTGGTCCAGAACCTCTTCGGCAAAAGTCAAGACAGAAGCCAACCAGTCGTCATTGCGAACCTGCTCGTCTCGGAACTGCGCTTCGGAACGCGACAATACGCGCTTTGGGACCGCCCGCAATTTGACGAGAACTCGAAGATGGTCCAGCAAACCCTCGGCCAGCGCTCGTGAATGCAGAGGCTGCTGCAAGCGATCGAGACACCCCTGCTGCAAGGTCCAGAGAGAAGCTACGAGATTGCCGCTATCGACCGACGAAATGAAAAACGGCGGTTTGGCCGCGAGTGTGCGGGTGTCGTACCAGTTCATGATGTGCCCTCGGTACTTGGGAATGCGGACTAGAGTACCGAGGGTCTTCCGTGTGAGTTCCACCATCTCTGGCACTGTGATATAGCCGAGTTCGTTGGCCACCTGCCTCGCGTTAAGAAGAAGACCTACGTTGGTCGGGGATAACGTCGCTGCGATTTTTCGCGGTTGGTACTGGAGGTTGTCCGGCACCAGCCAGTTGTGTTCTTCGGTGGAAAATTCGGCAAAGTATCGCCAGATGTGCAAGGCGGATCTGCGGAGAAGCATGACATCCTGAGTGGTAATTTCGTGGGCCGGGTCAAGCGGACTGGCGTTGAGCCAGAGTGCCAGGAGTTTGCTGCAGGCCCACAGCACAAGAATCGGAGTCGCGCCCGGCAGCGATTGCGGGCGCACCCGCCAAATCACCAATCCCAGTGCGATGCCAAAGAATGGCATCCAGTCGATATATCGGTCGACCGGAGTGCGGCGCTCTCCCATTTCCGCTTCCGCCGCTGTTTCCCATTCGAGCATGCGCTGGCGCGTCACCAGTAGTCTGACCAGCGTCCGTACCACGGCATCCAGTGACAAAAGCGTCTGGTGCGCCAGAAGGGTCAAGGTAAGGAAGACAGTAAAGTTAGCCGCGAAAAGGTTGCTCGCGGCTTCCCGAGCAATTTCCGTCTGCCGCGCGACGACGGCGCGGGTCAGTCCGAAGGCAAATTCGACCCACGCTGGAACAAACAAAATACAAATCGTGGCGAGCGTCCAGAGAACCGGATGACCGGTCACGAGCCAGCCAAACAAAAGCAACAACAAGGTCGCTGGTTCGACGAGGCTGCGGCGCAGGTTGTCGAGAATCTTCCAGCGCGAAACCGTGGAGATCGGATTAGGAACCCGCACCCCGGATTCATCGGGCACGTATTGTGTTAACCACTCCACAATCTGCCAGTCACCGCGAAGCCAGCGGTGCTTACGCCGGTTATAGGCACTGTAGTGCGAGGGATAGTCCTCAATCACGACAATGTCGGTGGCTAATCCGGCGCGCGCGTAGGCGCCTTCGATCAGGTCATGGCTGAGCAGAGAATTCCAGGGAAAGCGTCGGTTTAAGACGTGGAGCATTGTATCCACGTCGTAGATGCCCTTCCCCGTGAAGGTGCCTTCTCCATATAGATCCTGGTAGACATCGGAAACTGCTCGCGTGTACGGATCAAGGCCGGTCTCACCGGCAAAGATGGCTGCCAGCCGCGAGCGCGCGGTTGACTGCACGCTGACGCCGACACGCGGCTGCAAAATACCGTATCCCGCAACCACAATATTCGTTTTGGGGTTGATGATTGCCTGATTCAGCGGATGGGCAATCGCTCCTACCATCCGGTGTGCCGATCCTCGCGGTAGTTCAGTATCGGAGTCGAGCGTAATTACGTAGCGGACGTGGGGAAGAATCGAAAGATCGCCGACCTTCACTGGGAAACTGTCATATTGGCCACGCAACAGCTGGTTCAGATCGAGCAACTTGCCCCGCTTGCGTTCCCATCCCATCCATTCTCTCTCGCGCGGGTTGTAGACGCGGTGGCGGTGGAGAAAGAAAAACGATCCCATGTTTTTCCCGGAGTATCTTTCATTGAGCTCGCTGATCAGTGTCGAACACAAACCCACGAGTGCACTCTCATCCGGCGCCGGTTGATCCGAATCCGGCAGATCGGAGAGGATGGCAAAGTGAAGATTGCGGTCGTGGTTGCCGAGAAAACGTACCTCCAGATTTTCTACCAGGCCCTGCACCTGTTTTTCATTGAGCAGCAGCGTCGGAATGGCAACGATGGTGGTGCAGTCGTCGGGAATGCCCTCGGAGAAGTCCATCTTGGCCAGGGCCTCAACCGGCATAAGGTTCGTGGTCAGATAGTTCATCAACTGAACCGCCGCCTGCGAACTGGGGAGCACGAGAATCAATATGGCCAGCAGCACCAGCCCCAGTGAGATCGTGGCGGGAGTCAACAGCCATACCGTTCCGGTAACGATGACGAGAGTAAGGATCGCAATTCCGAGAACCAGGAAGTCGTCGGGATGGCGGCGCAACACAGTCCGCAAGCGCTCCCCGAAGGTGGGATGGAAACCGACTCTCTGGCAGAGAAGCGTCGCTCCTTCAGCTACGAGGTAGTAGCCAATGTGTGACTCTCGCAGTGCAATCCTGGCGTCGTCGAATTTATTTTTTTGAGCCTGTCGCGCAAGAGCCAGGGCCGCTTGCGCGACTTCCAACTCCGTTCGATCAGAACCATGAGCGATCTTTGCAACCCTTTCGCGATAGACGTTCCGGCTCTCAATATCCATCGCCGCATAGGCGGCAGCAGGATCTTCACGAAGAATCCGATCGAAGGGGATGAGCGTCTCCAGTTCGTCCTTCCACGAGGTTTGCGTCACATGGCGAAAGGTGCGAATGCAGGTGGTCACACTCGTCGCGGGCTTGCTTGTCGGATCCTTCACCAGGCGGCTGCCCCGCGCCGCAATCTGCTCCAGTACTACAAGCTTCAGCGTCGGGACGAGAGCACCGATCTCGTGAAACTCGAGAGGAGACTTCTCCTGAAAAGCCAGACAAAATGCCGTGAAGTCATTTTTGGTAAAGCTGCCGCCGGCCTCCTCGAAAAAAGCCTGTGCGATCGCCAGCACACGGGGCAGGATTTCGCCCTTACCGATTGCGTTAGGAAGGTGCGTAAGCGGCCCAAGTTCAGTTGCCACTAGTCGCGTTGCCGAGGAAAGCTGCTGCGCGTTGTCACGGAGCCATAGCAGATCTTCCGAATCGGGAGCCCGCGCAAAGGCTGCCTCTACCTGTCCTTCTATGGACTCGTAGGCCTTTGCGAGCTTTTGGCATCGCTTCGAGAAGGCATCCGATGAAGGCGCTTTCGGCAGCCAACGCAGACTCGCGGCCAACTCCATGGCGGCGCGGCGCATCGCCTCAGCGCCTGCGCCGGTACCATTGGAAGAGTGCTGCGGCTCTTCTCCAATGATGCCATCGGTCTGAGTATTGGTAGCCATGCTTGCGACCTATCCTTACAACGATTCTTCGACCTGCGGTCTTACCGGTAGCTAGCCGCCTGCAATTCGAACATTTCCGCGTAGCGGCCGCCGAGTTGCGTCAACGTATCGTGATCTCCTTCTTCCGCAATACGTCCATTCTCCAACACTACAATGCGGTCTGCCATCCGCACTGTCGAAAATCGATGCGAAATGAATAAAGCCATCTTCCCGGCGGTCAGTTCGGCAAAACGCTGAAACACTTCATATTCACTGCGCGCATCGAGCGCCGAGGTGGGCTCGTCGAGGATCAGCACCTGCGAATCGCGCAGATAGGCACGGGCCAGCGCAACTTTTTGCCATTCTCCACCCGACAGATCGACACCGCCATCAAAGCGGCGGCCGAGCATCTGCTCGTATCCCGAGGAAAGTTTTCGGACAACGCCATCGGCCAGGCTTTTCTGCGCCGATTGCTCGAGCAACCCCAGGTTGTCAATTTGCTCGATCCGGCCCACCGCGATGTTTTCCCGCGCGGTCATCTCGTAGCGCATGAAATCCTGAAAGATGACGCCTATCTCGCGATAAAGATCTTCCAGGCTATACTCGCGCAGGTCTACACCGTCTAGCAAGACCTGCCCCTCCGCCGGATCGTAGAGGCGAGTCAACAACTTGACGATGGTGGTCTTGCCTTCCCCGTTCTCGCCGATCAGCGCTACGCGCTCGCCGGGATGGAGGTGGAAATTCAACTTATTCAGAACCAGGCGCGAACTTCCCGGATAGCGAAAGGAAACATTCTGAAATTCAAAGCCGCGCCGGATGGGCCGCGGCGCCGGCAAAGCGTTGGGCTTGGATTCGATCGTGGGACGCATTTCGAAGAATGCGATGAGGTCCGTCAGGAATAAGGCTTGATCGGCGATGGTTGAGAGCGTTGAAAAGGTCTGCTGCAGGTTCGAACTGGCTTCGCGAATGGCATTCGCCAATAAGCTCAGGGTGCCAAAACTGAAGACGCGGGTGACCGTCCTCCAGACCGCGAATACGTATGCCGTGTAATATCCGGCCGTGCCGATCGCGGAGAGAACCGCGCCCCACCCCATTTTGCGACGCGCCAGCGCAATGTCTTCTTCATATACCTGGGTTGAAAGTCCCTTGAATCGGCCAGTCAGGAAATCTCTCAGACCAAACAACTTCAGTTCCTTAGCCGCCTCCTTGCTGCCACCGAGAATGCGCAGGTAGTCGAGTTGGCGCCGGATCGGAGTCTGGCGAAAGTTCTTGGCATATCCAAGAAATGCAAAGTGAGTCTCACCCACAAAAGCCGGAATTACTCCCACAACCAGCAAGAGCAGAAGCCAGGGCGAAAAAACCATGATCGAGATTGACAGCGTAATCGTCGTAATCACTTGCTGGATGAGGCGTCCAATCGCCTGGATCATGTACAGGCGGTCCGTGGCTTGCACACGGGCCCGCTCTAGCCGGTCATAGAAGGTGGGATCTTCGTAGGCCAGGAGATCCAGTCCAGCGGCGTGCTCCATGACGCGAACACTGATGTGGTGCGTGTATTTGCCCGCGAGAAGAACATCAAGATAGTCGATGGCACGTCCCAAAACGCCCGCAGCTACGGCGATGGCGAACTCAATGCCAACGAGCCACCACAGCCGGGCGCCGACAGGGTAATTCGTAGTGAGGATGCGGTAGATGGCATCGATTATGAGTTTTGAAACCCAGAACAATGCGGGTGGAAGCAGCGACGCGATCACGCGCGCGATCAGCCCAAGTATGACGACCACACGTCCCGACTCCCACACAAAACGTAGGACTGCCGGGACGTTGCGAAGAGCTGAGAGTCGCTCCCGCCATCCTCCAAAGAAGTCTGCTTTCCCGCTCATGATCGAATCAACATGACCGAATCAATATGATTCTAATAAACGCGACTGAAAATTTGGCCCCGCCCGCCCGGATCGAGTCGTCCCCGGCCATCGCCACTCGGGTGACCGTGGGGTGTTGGCCGAAGTGCCGGATACTCCGAGTGAATTTCAGGCAAATCAGGCCCGATTAAGCGATGGTTCGATGACAAAACCGCCTGTGAGGTTGGGTAGCGTGAGAAGACTCCGGGCAAAGGAACCTCCGAATGCGGCGCCAGACTCAATCGCTAGTATTTATGGAAACCGGCGCGCTCCATTCCACGCTGCGCTTCCGGGGTCTTCATGAAGGTTTCCCAGACAAACCCGGTTCGCAGATTCTCAGCCATCAACAGGACGATTCCCGTATCGATCCCGATCACATCCGAGTCATACCAGTTGTTCAAAGGATTGAACGCGTTTGCGAACCCGTACTTATTCCAGGCCGACGGGTAGCGGGTGCGGATGGTCCTCAAAACCCGCATCGTGGCTGCAGGCTGAAACGGCAATGACCCGCCTGCCGCGCTTGGAACAACTGTACCATCAATGGGTCCCATGGAGGGAGGCCCGCCCCAGGCGACATAGCCGTGCTGCGAATCAGAAGCGGTAATCCCCCACAGGTCGTCACTATAATCGGGGAACTGCTTACCCAACTCTATGCAAAAACGCCGATGCACTTCTGTGGCAATCACGGAGTTCTGGAAATAGTCTGCAAACTTGTCGCGCTTGCCACGAAAATCAAACCAGGCCTGCGAATACTGATGCACAAAGAGGGGTGCAAACGATCCGATATAGCGCAGGCCATCGTATTCAAACGTCAAACGCTTCCATGCATTCCAAGTATCCTGCTTCAGGGGGTAGGCCGATGATCCCATGCCCAGCAGATACATCATCATCAGTTCGCTGTAGTAATCCCAACGAGAGGGAAGAAATCCAACCTCCGGCGTCCATCCTTGGGTGAGCAGGGACGTGTCCTCTGAGAGCCAGGTCCAGTCCACACGGCGGAAGATCAAATTTGCAAGCTCCGTGACCCCGGGATGACGAAAGTGTTCGCGACAGGTAAGAACACCACACAGGAGAATCGTAGTGTCTACCGAGGAAACTTCAGAGTCGAACATGCGCTCCCCGGTCTCGGGGTTGGCGAAATGGTAGAAAAATCCGCGGTGGTTGGGAAGCTTCTTCCACAGAAAACGCAGAGTGGCAAAGACGCGTTCCAGCGCATCGTCGCGGGATATGAAACCCCGCTGGGTGCCAATGCAAAGGGCTGTAAGACCGAAGCCGGTCGCGGCAATGCTCGACGCACCTCCTTGATTATCGGCGTGAACGTTACAGCGGTCCTTGACCATTCCCGTTTTCGGGTTACCCTGCTCCCAGAAAAAAAGGAAGCTTGCAGCCTCTACGTCGTTAAGGAACTGATCGTCTTCCGGAGATAAAACCGACGCACCGGCAGCGCCGCCAACTCGAACCGAGGGCGGCGCCTGGATGGGCAAAGCGCCAAGCAGATTCGCAAATGGAAGACATGCACCCGCAGCAAAAACCTGGCGCAGGACCCGCCGTCTCGAAAGCAGATTGGGTTTGTCATCTGTCATTCGTTTCCATTTCGAATGATCCATTTCTCAATGATCATTTTGACTCTGGGCCAGGCACTTCGAGTCCCTGCAACTTTACATTGTCGCGACCTGGAATTGGTTGTTGCGAACGAGTTCGTCTGTCACAATGTGGATCGTAGTGACTTGATCATGGCATTGGAACGGAACACAATATACCAGACAAGAGGCAACCATCTGTTTAGATTACGACACCCATTTAAAGATGCAACGGAAGTCTTCGCAGTTGCAGCACTCTGGTGAAAGGTGCGAGCGGGACCCGTCATCTATAGCTAGTAGTAATCATCATTAGTGCATGACCCGTACCCACAAAATTGAGGTTTGGATCGCTTTGCTGGTCGTCCTGCTCACGGGCAGCGTTCTGGCTCTGATTTATTGGCAGCGACAAAAACCGATCTCTCTGCGTGGGGCGGTCCTGATGGAGGATTCCGACCCCCGTAAACAGCAGCCAGTCGAGGGCGTTACGGTCTCCGCGGGCGATCTTGCCACCGAGGCGAGGTCGGATTCCGCCGGATTTTTTTTGCTCAAGCTGCGTAAACCGATCCGGAAGGGGCATCCGCTCGTGCTCTCTTTTCGCGCCGCGCAGTACCGTCCGCTTGACCTGAAGGATATTGTCGCCAACAAACTTTACGTTGTTCGTCTCGTTCCGCTCTCCAGCAATCCCGCTCCCAAGGATCAGCCGGATGTTAAGGTGACCAACGTGCGTATCAGATATACGATCAGGGGTTTGACGGAGCTGAACATCGGAAGCGCGGTGCAAACGTTCGAGATCGAAAACAAGGGCAACGTGCCGTGTAAGAATCAACATCCCTGCTCGCCCGACGGTAAGTGGAAAGCAGCCTTAGGGTCAGCTACTTTGGATGCGGGAACGGGTAACCAATTTCGCGACACTCGCGCCTCCTGCATCGCCGGTCCCTGTCCCTTCACGAAAATTGAATCCGACCACTTGTCGCAAGGGGGGCAGGTCTTTATAGTGTCAGCCCGAAACTGGTCCGATACCGCTACTTTTCTCTTGGAGGCTGAGGTCTTTCGCCCCATGGTGAGTCAAAGCGAACACTGGTCGTATCCCGTGATCTTTGGCGGGGGACTCTCATTCACGCTGCCCTCCGCTGCAGAGAGTGTAAGCATAGAGGCAGACTTGGACGGACAGACCATCATTTTTCCGATGGGACCATCGCTGTTTTTGAGTTGGGCGAGCTGCGGTGCGGGCGTCAATCCCGACAAAGGGCGCGTCTATCGCTGCAACCCAAACCCGGGATACCGGTTCCAGTAGCGCTCGCAACTGCCATACCCTAATAATTTCGTTCGCGTCTTTTGCGACTTCTATTTATTTCTGTTTCAGGCGCCACACCAAACTGAGCGGGTCCCGCCCTTTGCCGGGAGTGATGAGTCCGCGCTCTTCCAGCGCTTTGATGGTGTTGCGAGTGGCAGAGCGAGGACGCATTTCTTCGTTATCGTTCAACCGCCGCAGAACCAGGTTCCCGCCCAGCGAATCAGTTTCCAGCTGGTATCCGTCTTGGATGTGGGAAAGTAGGTCTTGTTCAGCCTCGGTGAGTTTCGGCGGGAGATTAGCCGCTTTCTTCTTCGGCATTGTTCGCGTCGAGACCTTGCTTCCTCTTCGTAAGACGACGATGCAAAATACCAGGTTGCCGGGCCCTAAATCGCTTATGCACAAAATAAGGTCCGAAGTGCGATTCGTCCATGCCGGCCCGAGTTTCCTTCTTGCTCTTCCCTCCAGGAGGGACTCAACTCCGGACCGTATCGCGGTAGCGCCGAGATACCTCTTCCAGGAAGCCTTCATCGACGGGTCTCTCCGCCTTTGGAACATTCAAGCGCGAGCCGATGCGATCGGCAATGGTCTGAGCCGACTGCAGCCTCTGTAGGTGGGGGATGTCGAGGCGACGGGCTAGGAACGCTTCGATCAGCTGAAATTCCTGAGCCGTGAGTGCAGTGACGGGCTGATTCACGGCCGGTACGAAGGCGGTCTTCTCCTGGCCGTACCAATAAGAAGCGCTCTGCTCTTCGACTTCGTGCACAACCACAGTTCCGGCCACCATATCACCGAGGCGCCGGTTTCTCTTGTCAATCGCGGAGGAGATGCACCCCACGGCGTAGAGTCCGAGCGAGTCAATCGCGCGCAGGATGTTGCGAGCAATTCCTTCGAACGCCGTGATCGGACGCCCGCTGGCACTGATCACACGAATCTTGGCCTGTCGTTTACCCGGCGTTTGCCCGTTCCATAGAATCTCGAAGGCAGCGAAGTATCCCCAATAGAGGCAGAAAAGCAGGAACCAGGCGATGGCGGTGACCCAATTTTTGGCGCCCACCCAGGTACGGCTAAGATCGGGGAGGGCCAACATCACGATGACGGCGACGATCAGGGCGGCGATCACTTGTATCAAAGTATCGACGCAGAGGGCCAACCCTCGGCTACCCACTCCGGCCAACGGAAATTCCAGGGCGATCTGTTCGGGTGTTTCAATGGTAAGCTTCTCCGTCGGGTCCAAAAATGATCTCCGTATCCTGGCTAAAAAAGCGCCAAGCCAACTGGGAAAAACTAGAGTCTCTGTTAGCTCTGGTGAAAAAGCAAGGACTTCATGCGCTCAATCGCACCGAGTTGCGGGAGCTGGGCCTGCTTTACCGCCAGACGGCGACCGACCTCTCGGCAGTGCGGGGAGATCCGCGGAGTGTGCAGCAGTCGCGCTATCTGAATCAACTGCTAGGCCGCGCTCACAACGCCATCTACGCCGGCCAGAAGAAGACGGTCGGGGGAATATGGAAGTTTTTTACTCGCGAATACCCCAGAATCTTCCGGCAATTTCTGCCTTACACTGCCACCGCTACGGGGATCTTCTTACTGGGGGCAATTGCTGGGGCTTTCTTTACCCTTTCCGATCCTGATTACATGCGGGAGTTCCTTCCCTCGAATTTAGTCCAAAGCATCGAACGTCACGAGATGTGGACGCATTCCATTGTTTCGATCAAGCCGCAGGCCTCAAGCGCGATCATGACCAATAATCTTTCGGTGTCGTTCATGACCTTCGCCGCAGGTATTACGGGGGGCCTGGGCACGCTATACCTTCTCTTTTTTAATGGAATGATGCTCGGAGTGATTGGTGTCGCCTGCGGCAATTACCAAATGAGCGTACCTTTGTGGAGCTTCGTGATCCCCCATGGCGTCCTGGAACTTCCCGCCATCTTCATCGCCGGAGGTGCTGGGCTCAGGCTGGCGCAAGCGCTGATGTTTCCAGGAGTGTTGTCGCGAAGAGACTCCCTGGCCTCCGGGGGAGCCGATGCCGTGCGACTGCTGGTCGGAGTGATTCCGATGCTGGTCGTCGCGGGCTCGATCGAAGGCTTCTTCTCGCCATCGGGTACGGCAACCTATTTGAAATTCATGGCGGGAGCAGCTCTATTCACCCTGCTGATCGCTTACTTGTGGGGTGGTGCGCGATCGCGGCCGGAGTCCCGGCAGGCTATTTCCTAGATCAGATTGCGCTCTTTCACCGAAAGATACTGATTGAGAATTGCGGCAGAGATGCGCGATGGCTCTACTTCCATGCAGAGAGCGCCGCGTTCGCGCAAGCGTCCCAGCAATAGTTCGCGGCGGTAAACCATCTCCTGCGCGGCAACCACCTGATACATGTCCTGGGAGGAGGTGGGGCTGTGGCGCGCCTGTTTTTTGAGCTCTGGCTGCGCAATGACGGTGAACAGTAGCAGGTGCCGCGACAGCATGAGTCCAGCCGCTTCAATCACTTCCGGAGTCATTGCGCTTTCGGCCAGGTCCGAGATCCAGATAATCAGTCCGCGCTGCTTCTGTAGAGTCAGCAAGCTGGCGGCGGCCCGGATGTGATCGGCTTCCGGAACCTCTTCCTCGACCAGGGCGAGTTGCTCCACGATGTGACGCATCTGCGCCGCTCCGCGACCCGGCACCACCCGCTGATTGACAGCTCGCCCATAAGCGAGCAGGCCGACGCGGTCTCCCGAATAAAGAGCAAGTTGCGTCAGACACAGTGCAGCATCGACGGCGCGGTCGAGTTTGCTGAAGCCATTGGTACGGGCGCGCATCAGGCGGCCGCAGTCGAGTACGATCCACACTGCCTGGCTGCGCTCCACGCGAAACGTTTTTGAGACCAGCTTGCCGCGCCGCGCGGCAGCGGTCCAGCACACATTGCGCAGCTCGTCTCCCTCGCGATATTCGCGCAGGCTGTCAAAATCGGACCCCATGCCTCGCAAGCGCATCATTCTCATCTGCAACTCAATCTGGCGACTGCGCGCGAGATAGACGGCGCTCTTACGGGCGTGCTCGAAGTTGGGGTATACCCGCACCGTTTGGACAAGATCGGCGACCGCCCATCGTTCCGCCATCTGCAAGGGAGACTGATAGCGCAGAAAAACTCGGCCGGTTTTTCGATCTCCGCGTGTGCCCGGCGTGTAGTGCAGTGTCACTTTCTTCGTAGCTCCCGCCGAGATCGACACTGAAGCGATCGTGATCTCGTGCGAAGGGAATGAAGGCAAATCGTCCAAGACCTTGATTCGCAGCGGAACGGCAGACTGATTCTTGACGAAAATGCTTACCGGCGATGAGACGCCGATGGATAGAGCGCTATTCCACTCACGACGGACGGTTAACTGCCGCGGGCGCGGGAGGCGAAACCAATCGGCCAGAAAGGCAACAAGTAACAGGACATCCCACAGGAGCATTGCGTAGAGAAAGGTTCGATTCCAGAGAGCCGGGATGATCCACGCCAGTCCGACGCCTGTGAGCAGAAAGAAGCGAGCGCCCGCACCGCCACTGAATCGACCTCGTGGACTGCCGGCGGCCTCGATTGACGGCGGCTCCAATGGGCGCGGAATGCTCACTTCGGGACCTCAATCGATGCCAAGACATCGGTTAACACGCGGTCGGTATCAAGGCCTTCCAACTCCGCTTCCGGACGCAAGACGATGCGATGCCGCATGGCAGGGAGCACGGCCGCCTTAACATCATCGGGAATCACATAGTCGCGTCCGTCTAGGGCAGCCAGCGCTTTGGAGGTCAGCATTAAGCTGATGGCGGCTCGCGGGCTCGCTCCGAGCGAGACGGAAGGCCAGCTACGGGTCTTGCGCGCGATCTCCGAAATGTAGCCGAGCAGGGATTGTTCCAGTTTCAGTTCGCGCAACTCGCGCTGCGCCAACTGCAGCGTCTCCGGATCGATGGGCGCAATGTCTTTCGCGTCGGCTGATGTTTGCGGCGCATTGTGCATCTCCAGAATTTCCAACTCTTCCTTGGCCGAGGGATAGCCAATTTTGATCTTCAAAAGAAAGCGATCCAGCTGTGCTTCGGGAAGGGGGTAGGTACCCTCGAACTCCACGGGATTCTGAGTTGCGAGCACCGTGAAAAGCGAGGAAAGCGAATGGCGTGTGCCATCGATGGTGATCTGGCGTTCTTCCATCGACTCAAGGAGGGAGGCCTGGGTTCTGGGTGGCATGCGGTTGACCTCGTCCACCAGTAAGAGGTCGGTGAACATCGGGCCGCGGTGGAGCGAAAAGGTTCCACTCTGCAGATTCAGGATGTTGGTGCCGAGCAGGTCGGCAGGCATCAGGTCTGAGGTACATTGCACGCGCTGAAAGGTTACGTTCAGCGCCTGGGCCAGGACCTTCACGCTCAGTGTTTTGCCGAGGCCCGGCACGCCCTCGATGAGGGCATGCCCTCCGCAGAGCAATGCTATTAATGTGCCGTTGATCAAGTCGCTTTGGCCCACGATCACCTTCGCCAATTCCGTGCGCCCGTGGGATACCAGTTTCGTAATCGCTTCCATCTGGCTATCGATTCCTTTCTCTTTTTCCGGACTGCGGATCCAGTAACGTCATGGCTTGAACGAGAGCCCGAATGTGCTCGAGGGCCCGTTTTTCCGATAACTGAGTATCGGTCGCTGCATCGCTGCTTGCGCTTGCGGGCGCCGCAATTTCTGGGGGAAGTTTCAAGCCGTGTTGGGCCATGGCCAGCACGATTTCACTGGAACTGGAAGCTCCGCGAATACCGAGACGCTTCGCCGCCAGTTGCTGAAGCCGGTTCAAGGCAATCTCGACGGCGACCTGAGTACCGCGTGCGCGCTGGAAAACATTGCCCAAAGTCTCCACAAATTCCAGCGGTGACAATCGTGATTCGCGGACCATTGGGACGGTCGGTCCGCTCCGACGGGCAAAAGTGAGGACCAACAGAATTCCAAAGAAAGCCGCCTGTGCCAGAGCCCATAGTTGCGCTGGATTGTCGCGGTGCGCCGCATCCAACGAATGCTCCTGATGATAGTACTCATCCCAGAGGATACGTTTGCTGTCAGCCACTGAGTTCAACAGCAGGTTAAGATTGCCGCGATCGCGAATGCCGGCGTTGGTGAGAGGCAGAGCGCTGGCCCACCAGATCACGCGCCCTGGGCCGAGCCCGTAAGAAACCACGACTGGCCTGGCGCCAGTATCTTCGAAGTGTACGACCGCCGCAAAACTGGTTGGACTCCAAGACAGGTCTCCGTCCTGAGAGATCGGACCTCCCCGCGTCAGATGAGTGAGAGCAGCCGGGGTGCACTCAGAATTCCCTACGCGCGCGTCGCCAAACTCGGCCGCGGATTGCGGAAGAAAACGGTCAGGATTGGTTCCGGCGATCAAGATCTGGCCGCCATGCTGCAGGAAACGGACCAGCGCGCTGTACTCCTGTGTCTGCGGATGCGATTCCGGTTCCGCAATCATCAGTGTCACACCAGAGGCCTCGTTGGGAAGTTCGCTGGGAGACTTCTCCCAGCGTTCCACGGGGTAGCCGCTCTGCTGCAAAAGAAGGAATGCCGCCTTGCCTCCGCGCCTCAGCACGGAATAGCTGGAAGGATAGCCGTCCCCCTGGTCGCGATCGTCAGAATTCAGCCAAGCAACGAGCGTCATCAGGAGCAGCATTCCGATACCTAAAGCGAGGAAGCCACGCTTTTCGGGAGTGGTTACCTGCATCCGAGTCTCTCGAGATTAGCGGTGAACTGAGCGAAATCAGTTTCCGTGGTTGGCCGCGCGCCGTACCAACTGGCTTCGAACTTGCGCGTGAGCACAGAGAAGGGCTCTCTCGATGAACTCGAAGTCGGGATCGCAGTGAGATATTCCCTCGGCGTGCGGGCTTTGTCTGGAGGCCAGACTCCCTTGGACTCAAGGCGCGAGACTGCGGCCCAGAACCCGAGATGGATGGCATCTCTCCAATTGCCTTGCGCGGCTTGCTCCCGTGCCTGGGCCAACCATTCGTGCCACCCGCGAGAGGACGGAAGGAAGGGGAGAATCTCGCGGCTGCCTCCGGCAACGCTGTCACGAGAAATCCTGTATAACCAAACGCCGGCGACCCCTGCCGCCAGCCCAATCATGACCCATACGAAGATCTGTCCCGCATCCTGCAGGTCCGGAACCTTCGGACTGATCTTTCGGAGCTGCTTCAAGATCCAGGCGCCCACCCGCTGTTTCCACAGCTCCAGAGCCGAGGGCCCGCTGACGCGACTGAACTCACGGCTGGCCAGGATTTCGTCGAGACGTTTTCGGGTGGCGTCGGCGCGATCAGGCTGCTCGTAGGAATCGGAATCCGTGCGCATGCCTCGGAGACGATCGCTCAAGTCGGACAGGATCCTGGCCTTTGCCTTCGGTTCAGTAGTCAGGTAACGGTCCAAGCCATCGCGCAAGAACTGCGTATTGACGACGACCTCGCCGCGGGCTGTAGAAACCGTAATCGAAGGCGGGATCGAGTCCCTCAAGGCGGGTGCTTTCTGTGGGGCTGAACTGAGTTCGCCAACCTGATCTTGATAATGCTGCAACTGATCCGCATACTGCGGCTCGGTCAATGCAGGCTGATCCGACGCGCAGGCCAAGCCGCTGAGCAGCAAAAGCGCGCCGATTCCTCGAAAACGAAATCGTGTCATGCCTGAATCGGCACAGCCACGGGCTGGGAGGGTTCATCAAGGGTCGCCATCATGAGCTGCAAATCGAAGGCTTCCTTGCGTACTCGTTCGTCGTAGTAGAGAAGAGAGATGCCGATGGTGGCGAGGGGACCGGTTAAAGATCCAGCAACAAAACTCGCCAGGTAGATGAGAATCAGCGCGACGATTCTGTTGTGGAGGAAGGCGCCAACAGCGCCCATCCCTCCGCCCAAAGCGAGGCTGACAATCATGGACAGCAATCCGAAGACGAAGTAGACCGTGAGCACGCGGCTGCGGGCTCCTTTCGAGAGCACCGCGCTGCGCTTCAGGGAAGCAACAGGGCGCAGGTCTTCGACCACACAAGCCTGGATCGCAAGGGAATAACGAACATAAATGGTGATCGCCAGGAGTACCCCAGCCACCACTGCAACCAGTCCAACTAATCCTCCTGCGATGGCACCTGCCGTCCCGGCCTGGGCTCCGCCAACCAGCGCCAAGCTGGCGATCACACTCGCTACCATGATGATCACCCCGGCCCCCACGATGACCAGGAGCATGACCAAGCTAAAAACGGCCAGAACACGGAAGATCCGCCCCCGCAGAGCCTTGTAGGCGCCGCCTACCGTGATCATTCTTCCTAAGTGCACTGCCGCCACCGCTTTCACGGTGGCGGCGTGCGAGATCGCCATTCCGGCCATCATGACCACGAGTCCTACCAATATACCGACTCCCATGGACGCGAACGCCGCGGTACCGGTTGCTCGGCTCGATCTGGGAACCACCGCCGAGCCGATTGTGAGTAACTGGAAAACCAGGTAGGCGACCGGTCCGATTGTGGCAATCCCCACAAACAAGAGGAAGTTCTTGCGGTACAGCATGAACGTACGATCCAGCAGTTCGCCTGTGGACATGGGCCGCAGGGACTCAGTCATAAAGGGCTCCTGGGGGAATCGCCGACACTATAGCACGATTCGGAGAGGTCTCATACTTCGACTTGCGCTACTAAAGGCTGGGGCGCAGCGTCGATGCTCGCCATCATGAGATGCAGATCGAAAGCCTCTTTGCGTACGCGCTCATCATAAGTAAAGAAGGGAAATGCCAATCGTCGCGAGCGGCGCAGTCAGCGAACCAGTGACAAAGCCAGCCACCTGAATGACTACGATCGAAGTGATTCGGCTGTGCCACGAAGTCGCTGCCATACGGGCAATCCATGCGAAAGATACGGATGCAATCCATGAGAGGATCAGGAAGAGGACGCAAACGGCTGCAATTCGCAAGCGGCCGTCCTTGGAAAGCGAAACGCTGCGTTTCATGGACACCCATGAGCCCAGATTCTCGACCACGCAAGCCTGGATCGCGAGAGCGTAGCGCACGGATACCGCGACAAAACTAGCCAGCACACCCAGGATGATCCCAAAAACAAGGATCAGATTTGCGGCTCCGTTTCGGGAGAACGTTATTTCCTCCCACAGCACTGGCCATGGCGCCGAGTCATTTTGGACCGCACCGGATTTCTGTGCTGCCGGCGAACCGGAACTAGGTGCCTTCGCGGGTGTTTGGGTTAGCAGTTGCTGCGAGAGCAAAAGAGATAACGACAGTACGCCGATCAATCTTCGCAAGTACATGATCCAATCTTCCACCCCGCACTTTCGCAACTCTATTTCCCCACTCCCGCAAGGGAGGACATTCACAGTGAAGTTGGATTGGCGCGAGAGACACTGGAGCCGCGACCGGCACTCACCCCTCAACGGCTCCAGCGTGTCTCGCCCGGTGAGTCTATTCCTGCACCGGCGCTGCGCTAACGCCACCATCGTGCCGAACAACTAAACCAACGGGCCACAGACAGGCTGCGTTCACTCGTTGAGAATCCGGAAATCCGTTCGATAGGCACGGTCAAGCACATCGGCACAGGTGGGAACATCTCTGCGAACAGTGAGGAATGCAATGAGTGGTAGACGTGGAAACTCGGGTTGGTCGAGCGGGCAATCTGCCACCGTTCCACCCGCCATACCATCTGCGTTCGAGACGCGCGCGAGTGAGTTGGGACTGAGCGCGCCGACCTATGTGGAATCTGACGAACTGCGCCGCTGGTGCCAGGACAATCGGAACAGGTGTTACGTCCCCGAGTGGCTGCTAAAGACTTGGGGCATTTCTGTTAACTCCGATGTGCCGTGACACATCGATGTTTGACCGGCGGCAGGCGTAGAGCCGTGACTACCTAGGCCGCTGGGCTCGTTACTCAGAATCAGTCAGCCCAGCCGATGCGGAACGACGGTATCATGCCAGCTTTTGCCTGTTTGTGAATCGTGACGCCGTCGTCTAGCAGACGTGTGTGTAACCTATCGGTTCAGCTCCACCACAGCGACCTTGTTAACTCCGCTGCATGCAAGGTACAGCCGCTGATCGGGAGTTGCCACCATATTGCGAACCACTCCTCCTCCGGATGGGATCGGCTTCATACTAAAGCTCTCCGACTTAGGATCGAACCTGACCAACGTATTGGGCTTCACGCCCGACTCGCTGTACCAGACCTCACCATCGTTTGTGATCGCGATTCCATACGGTTCTGACTCCGAACCACCCGGCGACAACCATTCTTTCAACAGCGTTCCCCCGGAGGGATCGAAATGTCCCAGATAGCCGCGCGCGTAATCGGTGTAATAAATCGTGCCGTCCGGCGCCAGCGCAAGCCGCCGCGGGCGAGCACCCGCTGCCGGCAAGGTATATTCACGAATCTTCATTGTGCTCGGTTCAATACTGGCCAGCTTGTTGGTGCCGAACTCGCAGAAGAACGGTGTATTGTTCTGCAAGATCACAATGCCATAGGGGACAGCGTGCGAGGTTGGCAATTTAGTGAGGAGCATTTTGCCGGTCTTCGGATCGAGGCGCCCGATATAGTTGGTCTCCTCGTTCGTAAACCATAGAACGCCATGCTGGTCGAATACGGGCGTGTGCGGGTCGATTTGGGTGCCATCGGCCGGGCGATACTCGGCTATCGCGCCAGTCTTCGGATCGAGCTTGCCCACGTAACCCCCGGAGATCGCAGTGAACCAGATGTTGCCGTCTTTGTCTGCGGTCAACCCGTGCGGACCGGAATTGGGTGTCTTTAAGGAATACTCCTTAAATTCGCTGGTCCTCGGGTCGAGTCGGCCCAGCTTGTTCACCCCCTGCCCGGTGTACCAAAGCGAGCCGTCGGGCGCGATTGCCGGATCGTGCGGCCGCGACTTCGGCGTCGGCACTTCGTATTCCTGGATCTGTACGTTCAGCATCCCAACCGTCGTGGAGCCGGCAAGCGCGACGGCTAGCGTGAACAAGCACAATTTGAGTGGGGACATGGACGCCCTCCTTCGCAGAAGATTGTAGTCCTTCGATCGCGGGAGGGGCAGCCCGAGCGGGAGCTCTTCAGGAGGCTCGATACACGAATAACTTTCGACACTCCAGTCTCGAAAACTTTTCGAAGACGGGAATGTGAAGATCGCCCTTTTCAAGAAGGAACTTGCATGAGGTGAGACAGGCGCGCCATTTGAATTCCTCGGTACCGTGTTTCTTGCCGTTGAGCAATAATCTCGCGGAGAATTCAATGCGTCCTGTGGCTCTGGGCCGCA
>CAVQCF010000004.1:0-64758 GCA_963710885.1 uncultured Acidobacteriaceae bacterium | reverse complement strand
ATTACGCGCAGTCCGCGATTATGTGCAGTCTGTAGGCCAAGCATGCGGCCCGACGGGGTACGGGCACTTGCGAACTGCGCATAATTAAGTTAGAGCCCCTGGAGAAAACGGAGCATTCCGTCAGGCGGTTGGTAGCGGATCGGCTTCGTGGTTAGTGGTTGGATAGCCTTTAGTGCCGCTTCCTTCATCTTTAGATCGGCTTCTATGTAGATGTGGGTCGTCGCTGGACTTTCATGACCAAGCCAGAGAGCAACGACTGTGATATCAACGCCTGATTGCAGTAAGTGCATTGCGGTCGTGTGCCGGAAGGTATGTGGCGAGACCCGCTTACGGGTAAGACTCGCGCACTTGCCTCTGGCGCCTTGCACAGCCCGTCGGAGACGGTCGGTAACCGCTGACCGCGACAGCGGGCCACCCGATGACGCGGGAAACAAGGGGTGATCCTGCGCCCGCTCGATCTGCATAAGCCAGCGACGGAGCCGAAGCGCGGTTGCAGGCCAGATCGGCACGGCACGGTCCTTGCGTCCCTTGCCGTGAAGCCGAATGCTGGGACTAGCACCCAGTGCGAGATCGGCAATCTTGATGTTGATGGCCTCAGACACGCGAGCGCCCGTGTTGTAGAGTGTGGCCAGGAGAGCCTGGTCGCGTTGTCCGGTCCGCGTGAAAGGATCGGGAGCGCTGATTATCGCTTGCACTTCTTCGCGCGACAGGAATCCGACCAAAGGCCTGCTGTGACGCTTCATCGGAATGGCGAGCGCGCGTTGGATAGTGGCCAACGACTGCGGGTCCTTGAGAACGGCAAAACGCAAGAAGGAGCGGAGCGCCGCTAATCGAGCGTTCCGGCTGCGAATGGAGTTCTTCCGGACTTTCTCGAGATGATCCAAGAACGCTAGTACAAGAGGAGCATCGAGATCGGCGAGGACCAAACGGTCCGTCGGCTTGTTCCGGTGTTCCTGGGCAAACTCGAACAGCAGACGGAAACAATCGCGATAGGCAGCCACAGTTTGTGGACTGGAGTTCCGCTGGCGAATCAGGCGATCGAGGAAGAACTCCTGTACCAGCTTCGCAAAATGGGTTTGCGGAGTGCTCTTCATCGGCATCCCTCCGAGGAGAAACGGGAGAAGCGGTCGGAGGCGATACCCATCAGCTCCGGGATAGCGGTGACGTACCAATACGTATCGGAAACCTTCGCGTGCCCTACATAAGTCGCGATGACATCAGCCACATGATCAAGTCGATTCTCTTGCTGGCCGCGCAACAACGCCCGGCAGATGAAGGTGTGACGCAGATCATGGATTCTTGGTTGTGGATGCCCGCCACGCGCAACCCAGCCTAACTGTCGACGCAAAACATCGAAGGTGTGGTGAACCGTTCTGCGGGGAACAGACCGGCCGCCGATGGTGAGGAAGAACGATTTGACGCTGGGTTGCCGGGATATTGCGGCGCAGGCTTTCGCGTATCGTGACAAAGCCTCGGTTGTGCTGGAATGAAGGGGGACTAACCGCGATTTCTTGAACTTAGTCTTGCGTACCGTGAGGGTTGACTGTTTCAAGTTAACATCGGCTTGCTCCAGGTGGAGCGCTTCCGAAAGGCGCATCCCTGTCGTCGCCAGCGTGCCGAACAACGTCACATATGTCAGTGGGCGCATTCCATCGGGCTTGAGTTCGCGGGCAGCGGCAAGCAGTTCAATAATTTCCGCTTCTGTGTAGATGTGTGGTGAGATCCGTCGATGAGCGGGACCGCAAAGCCCCAATGGAAGCACCGGGCAAGCAGGGTCGAACTGCCGACAGTATTTGAGAAATGGACGTAGCACTTCGACACGGCGGCTTGCTGTGACAGGCCCCGGCTTTTTTGCAGCTTGCACCCAGCGGAGCAATAAGTCCGTCGTTAGGGGACCGGCGTGGCCGGTCTCCTCTACAAAGCGCGCGAAGGCATGAAGCTGGTATCCCTCACCCAGCAAATCGAACCCCATGGCACGCCGCAATGTCAGATACTGTTCGACCTGCTTTGTCATTGTGGGCTGTCTCATGCAGCACCTCCGGGCCAAGGCTGCGCAATTGCAGCCAGCCGCGGTACATCGACCTTGGCATAAATTGCAGTCGTATCTAGGCTTCTGTGCCGCAGTATGTCGGCGATCTGCTTCAAGGTCGCGCCCCGGTGCAGCATCCGTGTAGCTGCGCTATGACGCAATCGGTGCGGACCGTGTAGCCGGTCCGTGAGGCCACTCCGCGCAGCCGCCTGCCGAACGACAGAACGAATAACGCTGGGGCTTACCGGCAAGTAGAATGGGGCTCGATGACGAACAAAAACCGCACGGCTTTCGTTGGCGGGACGGGCCTTGCGCAGATACTCGGCGATCGCCTGTCCGGTAGTGGAAGGCAGGGGCAACACATCACATCGTTGAGACTTTTCCGTGCGGACGGTCAGTATGCCGTTCTTCCAGTCGATGTCGTCCAGACGTAATGCCGCGACCTCGCAAGCACGGAGTCCCAGATCAACCAAGCAGCGAACGATCGCGTAATCTCTCTGCTGTTGAGGCAGCTTTCGGTCGAACCCAGCCATGAGCAAGGCGAGTTCGTCGGCCTCCAAGTACTGTGGCAAAGCCGCCAGACGCCAGCATGCGGCCGACGGAACCGCTGCCAGCAGAGACTCCACTTGATCCGCATGTCGCAAACTACGGAATCGTAGATAACTGCGCACAGCGGAAGCGACCACCTGTGCTGTGCCCGGTCGGTAGTCTTGGCACCGTGAAGTGAAGAAACCCCTGATTTGTTTCGGCGATAGTAGAAAAACATTGACGCTTCCCTTGGGAAACTGGTGAACCAGGAAACGTCCAATCCACTGCCGCCGCGAGATAAGCGTTGCAGGCGCGAGTCCACAAACATCGCTCGCATAATCGCAGTACGCTCGCAGTTCCGTGTCGACATGCGCGGGAAACGTTACCTCCGATGCCAGTCTCGTTTCTCCAAGAATCGTCAATAGATGGTTCAGAGCCGAACGGGTCGTCACTATTCCACGCTGGACGCGGCCACGGCACTTGCAGTCCGCTAGGTGCCCATTTAGGAAACGCCGGACCGCAGCTTTGCTCACTTCCAGGCGATCACCAGCGGGTTCAGCCCAAGAAAGGAAGTGTTTCAGGGCACCTCGGTAACCCCAGATCGCCGATGGACGGTAGCCGCGGGCTTCCAGTGTCGTCACATAAAGACGAATCAAGCTTCGGACATCAACAGCATTCGGTGTAGCCGTTGATCTAGAACTGTGCATGATCTCTCCTCAGGACAGTAGTCCTTCGGGGAGATTGTCCGATTATGTGCAGCTCTCCGGAAACCGGAACGGGAACAAAACCGTCCTGCAACGCTTCAGGACATCGTCACATCTGCCAGCCGCACATAATAGCGGACTGAACATAATTCCGATTATGTACACGTGCACATAACCGCAAGAACTGGATACACATCGGCGGCCCAGAATCGGGACCGAAGGTTGCGGCGATTCTCTCGGTCGTGGAAAGCTGCCGCCGGTTGAAACTCCGAGTGCGCGACTATCTGGCCGCGGTTCTCCCCGGGTTTGCCGATCTCCCGATCCAGCGCCTTGCAGACCTTGCTCCCGCTGTGTGGGCGCCGGCATTCATAGATTCAAGCGACCCGGGTATTTAGCGTGAAGCGATTCTGCGACCACAACCCCACAGTTTCCTGAGCCAGCGTCTAATCCTGCCGACCCTGTTCTTAACGCCATCCGTGATCGGGGATCGACCTTCTCATCCCATCTATGGTTTCGACAGTTGCAAGGCAGTGTCGCTATACTCGCGTTGAATGCACATGCCACGATGCCGGCTGGGGTTCGACGAAGAAACAAAGCTGAGGCTTAAGGCCGACTACGCAGAGCGCGGCAGGGGGCCGATAAGGCAGGAGAATTGCCAGTGCGGCCGCCTTGTCATCGCCGAGAGCATCGGTGGCGCGTGGCTGCCCAGGCCGCATTACCCGCCGAGCCTCTACAAAAGCGGCAAGAGAATGAACCCCTCCGATCAAGGCCCTTGAGGTTGGCGAAGCGGATCAGGGGTTCTGAGGTGAAGTCGAGGGGTGGCGCGACGGTTTAGGTGCGGCCTAGCCGAGTCCGGCTCTTTCGTTTGCCGGTGCCTCATTATCCCCACCATGCCACGTTTCCACACCCCCGCTTATCGAACCGGACAGGCGCAGTTAACGCATCCGGCTCTCGGAGAAAGTTTCACGTTTTCGCCCACGGAAAACTGCGGGTCCGCGCTGTAAGTCGAACCAAGCCAAACTTCTGATGCAGGGCCTTCTGGGGAAACCGCGTATTCCCTCCAGCCCGCTCTTTGTGTTTGACACACAGCCACTGGCGTAGCCGCCGACACGTATGTTGCTCCACGGCTCGGTAGGCGTTACTGACCGGACCCAGGCAGAAGTAGTTAGCCCAACCATTAATCTTCCGGTTGAGCGCTGCTACTAGCGTTGCCGCATCCTGCTGGGTTTGACTCCGGCGGGTCATCTCGCTGATCGCCTTACACAAACGCTGCACTCGTTTCTTAGAGGGAGTGGTGCCCCAATAGACCCGCCCCGTCTTCGGCGAGTAGCATCGACCAAACGAGTACCCGAGAAAACCGAACTTCTCCTCCGGCAATCGACAGACCCGCGTCTTACTTTCGTTCACCGTCAACTTCAGCTTCGACATCATGTTCCGCATCCGGACCAGTGCCTCATCGGCTCGGCCACGACAACAGATCACGAGATCATCGGCATAATTAATGATGTACGCTTTCAGGCGCTTCTCGTGCCCCAGTTTCTTCCACCCGAGCACGAACCGACGCATGTATAAATTACTGAGCAGCGGGCTGATCGGAGCTCCTTGTGGAGTACCCCGACCTTCCTCCCGATTTCGCGTACTCCGATGTTTATTTCCGCGCTCGTCGGTTTCTTCCACGGGAGCGTCTAACCACATCTTGATCAGATGCAGCATGGCTCCATCAACCACCCGACGAGCTACCGACTGAAGTAGCTCGGAATGCGGAATACTATCGTTCGAAGTAGGAATCATGATCGACGTTGTGACCGAAGAGATGCATGGGTCGGACCGAGTTCTGACCTGAACTGATTACGAGCGAGCCTTGGTTGGTATGGCACTTATTTCTACGAGAGCGAAATGGCGCTCATCTCTGAGTGGATGCAGTAGTGTGAAACAAAAGTGAAAACAAAGTGAAAAAAAGTACTTGACAACGCCGGCATTGTAAGAAAGGCCTGTTACAGAAGTTAGGAAACTTGATTGCCGATTCGTTGGTCTCTGACATTGACTCTTCGCGCACTCGGTTTTGGTTTGCTTCAGGCTTCAGGGTGGGGATGTCGGAGTCGTCACTGAGGCAACCCTACTCGGTGCAACAGGTCTGCGAAGCGCGGATCGGAGCGGAGCTTGTCGAAAACCGGATCGACGTATGGTTTGGAGAATCGACTCGAGGAAGCGGCTGTATTTGTCTAATGTGGCTTCGTCGTTGTGGGCTACTGCTGTTTTTACGGCCATGGCGGTCTCGGGCGTGACGATTTCAAGGCGGCCGACAAAGACACGCACGATCTGTCCTGGTGCTGGATCAACAGTGAGAGGCAAGACGCTGTCGATGAAGCCGCGTGGCACGATGTAGATCAGGCGACAGCCTTCTTCGAACCAGGAGTCTTTCCAAGTCTCAATCATGGCGTGGGCTTCGTCTCTGTAGAGGCCCTGACCGACCAGAATTTCTTCCAGATCGCCGTAGAGAAAATCGACGCTGCCGTTCAGCACTGGAGAATCCACGGTTGCTGCATCCGTGATCGCTCCGGTCAGGCGATAGCCGACTCGTTCGCCGCGGCGCTCAAAAAGGATGGCGTTGGGAATCTCGTCTCCGGTGAGACTCTTGACCACGAGCTTTCCGTCGGAGGCCAACTTGGCTGAAATCGGCAACGAGCTGGCGGAAACTCCTCGATAAAACAGAAATTTCTCCTGCTGCTCGCCCGCACTGGTCTGGACGCGGAGGGGCGAAGAAGCGGTCTCGCGAGCCGCGTAGTAGCGATCCGATTGCGCGTCGCCGGGGAAATCGCCGGTGAGATTGGGAGAAACGGCGACGTGGTTCCACGCAATGCTTCCATCCGCCGCCAATTGACTCAGGATTGCATTGGGCACGGCTCCGCCCGGCAGAACACGATCGGCATGGGGATACCACTCGGTGATGAGTCCCTTAGCGAAGGACACTCTCGCCGACACGGTAACGTCGCGGGGAGAATAAAAGTAGAGTACTGGCGTCTCCATGCGAATGGTGCCGCGCAACCCGCGCTTGAAGTTGACGCCGTCGAAATGCTCCACGAATTGGGGCAGGTCGGGCGACGCTGTGACTCTTGGCGAGCCCAAGGGCGACCATTCGGCGGCTCGACCGTCCCGACCGGCAATGGCGGTAAACGTTCCCCACTCATGAACCGTGAGGTCAGGAGCCATATGTTCGTCGGCGGTCCAGCCCGCGAGCGAGGCGACCAACAGCCCACAAGCCAACAAGCGGGGAAACCACGATCTGACTTCCCCTATCGTAAGAGACTGCTTGATTGCCGGGTTCATCGCCCAAGCCTTCCTGCCGGGGCGGCGACCAGAAGTTCTGAGATCGTCTCGTGGTTGAAGTTGGAGGCGAGATTCTGAGAGAGCAGAGGATCGCTCTTTGCTCCGGCCATCGCCTTTTGAACGTGATCGCGGTGCGCGTTCTCGGGGCCCGGCAGAGTGATCAGGGCGGCCGCAAATTCCATTTCAGGATCGGAGCCCCGCAAGCTGATTGCTTTTCGCACCAAGCTGTATCCGTCCAGACCCGCCGCGGGGTTGGGCTCGCTCTTCCCCAGCCATTGCTTGTAAGCCTCGGCCAGGTAGCCGACGTCGAACCACGCGAGGGCGTCGGGGCGACCATCGGCGTCTGAGTTCGCGGCACGCTCTTGAAGTCGTGTGATCAGCTCCTTCGCTACCCACGGGTCCTGGCGTGAGTAGATTGTGGCCCGGCGTAAGGTCTCCATGCGGACTAAGACGAAAGTGCGCGAATCGAGAATGGCCATCGTGTCCCGGCTGAGGTTCTTCAGGTCATAGTCCGAGCTTCCTTTGTGGTTGAACTCGACCCAGGGCAGCGACTTCGCTTGCCCGATTTCAATGGGATGGCAGATCAGAAGCGGTCCGGCTTGGGCGAAACTTGTGAACCCGAGCAGAACGACCACGGTGCTGATTCCGAGGCGTGAAAAGGTGCGTGCAGTCATTTTGGATTCCCCCCAGTTTGCTGACTTAACCCACGCTTCAAGAGACGCCGGGAGAAAGTCGAGTGTTAACAAAACAAGTCGCACCCGAGAAAACCCGACAGCTGAATGTACGCGGCAAGGATGCTGCAGATCACTTTTCGCGAACTCGTGTGGCCGTTCCAGCCCAGGAACGCTCCCAATGGCGCCAGACTGAAATGTCGTCAAACCCAAGTTCATTCCACCACTGGTCGAGCATGGGCTGATCGAGTCGAAGGATGCCTTCTTTCGTGACCGTGGCAGGGGGGGGCTCGAACTGGATCAGCCGGTCGTAGACGAGGACTCTCTGCTGGTCATCGACACGCGCCAGGAGATGCCACAGCGTGAGCGCATCGCGGTTGCGAGCCTCGCTCAGTACGATCGCCACATCGTGCGCGCGCTGCTCCGGTGTGCGGTCCTCAAAATCGAACCTCGTCAAAGCAGAGCGAAACGCCGCGGATGAATCCTCGAAGTACGGCGTGCCGGGGCCGACCTTCGGCCGGGTCGCGCAAGCTGCTCCGGCCGGGATGAAAGACTCGTGGCCATTCAGTTTGAATCCGACCCACCCGAGGGACGTGCGCACCATGCCTGCCCCCGAATCGTCGACCTGCAAGGTGTAGGCGCAACCCAGGTCCACCGTGACGGCCGAAGGCGTGTCTACCACGAATTGACCGGGAGGCGCCCAGATGTAGGCGTGAATCGTTCCCCGGTCCAGAGCGATCCGCTTCAGCCCCGAACCCATGCTCAGCAGGCGCAGGCGGGTGCTCGGGTCCACCTGGATTTTGCCGGTATCGTCCTCCTGAAGGCTGGCCCGCGACTGACTGTCGGTCTCAAGTATTTGGCCAATTCCGAGACGGCTCCTTCCCTCGTTCGCGCTGAGCGTTTTTCGTCCGATTCGGGGTGCCCCTTGCACTTCGGAAACGTTCCAACCCGCAAGAGCGGTCGGCGCGGGCTTCGTTCTGTAAACCAATGACACTGCAACAATGGCTGCCAAGGCAACTACTGCTGTGGCCACAGCGCGAAATAATCGCAGGCGCCAGGGAAAGAATGTCCATCGCCGCTCGGGTATGATCGCTGGAAAAACCGGAGTGGGCGAGTCATGACGAAACTCCCCGAGTAACGATTCGAGTTTCTGAATTTCGGGATCGGGATCGCCGGAGCGGTCCCACAAATAGTCGCCGCACTCGGTCGAGGGTCTGTTTTCGGTTTTATTGTTGCCCGTGTCCATGACTAGGAGTTCTCCTGTTGTGGCGAAACGCGGGTCGGTCCCGCACTCAGTTTGGCGCGGAGCTGCTCCATGCCGCGATGCAAATTGACGCGCACTGAGCCATGCGTCATGCCGGTGCGAGCCGCGATTTCAGGACCGGTCATGCCTTCGACCAGCCGCAAAATCAGAGTTTCGCGATAAGTCTCCGGCAGGCTCATGACTGCATCGAGGACTGCGGTGGCCGGCCTATCTTGATCTCCGCTGGACATTTCGCACTGAATTTCCTGGTCAGGCGCGTCATCGGTCAGCGGTTCCTCTGGCGCTGATCGGCGGTGGTAGTCATTCGCCACATTGCGAGCGATGGCTGCCAGCCATGCGCCAAAGCTAGCGGCCTCCCGCAGCGTTGACAATCGACGGAGTGCCCTCATGAAGACATCCTGAACGAGGTCATCAACCTCGCCGACCGGGACCCTCGCAAGCAAAACTCCATGGACCATACGAGCGTAGCGCTCGTAGAGCAGCCCAAACGCTGCCCGGTCGCCATCCTGCGCCGCAGCCACCCACGTTACGTCCTCGGAGATTTTGGACGCGAACTGCTCCCTCACCGGCCCGGCTCCCAGGCCTGCCGCGAACAGGTCACTTCTGTCGCCGGACCTGGCCATTCGCGCAAAATCCCCACAAAATCATAGACGTTCGTTGGGAAAGGAGTGTTAACAACTCTCGGTTTGTCGGCGACCCGTCAATGGCTACTTAGTATCCGTGCGGCAAATGGCGTGCCACGCACCGTCGTGTAGACGGCATCGAAGACGCTCAGGCTATTGATATTCGCTACCCTGCCAACGGTCATCGGGTCGCCAATATATAGGACTTTGCTATCCGCGTTGGTGAACACTGGCCACGGGGAAAGATCCGGGCCGTTCGGATTGCCCGACTTCGCGAAGTTAACCCAGTAGCTAGATACCTCTTCAGCCACTTTCCGATCTGCCTCGCTCCAGCGCCAAGGCTCCTGGTCCAGATGGTCGAAGACATACCAAAGTTCTGCGAAGTGGCTCGCGCCCCACCCCTCGTACACTGAACCGACCGGGAAGGGTGGCTGCTGGCGAAATGAGTAGTAGTAGACGCGGCTCTGCCCTGTTCCGGCTTGCAACCTCGCCCATGCCCACATGTCCCAGCCGAAGCGGAGGTCGCGCTCAAAGCCGAGCCGCGCTTGTTTTGCCTCTTCGTCGGTCGCGTGGGGATAAGCTGCGAGAAGCGGAGCTGGCAGCTGGCCGAAGCTTTGTTCAAGGTCGCTGTCGAACGTGGCGGCCTTCACATGGCTCACATCCGTCAACGAACGCGCTTCCTCAGCGTTCGAACCGATTAGTAGTGGGACATCGTTCTGCTGCCCTGAACTGAACGCTTCATATGGCGAAACGGGAAGCACATAGGGTTCGATCACAGGGTGAACAATGCCATCGGCATTGCCAGTGAGCCGGGCAGCCGGCAGCCGGCGCAGTTCCTGGAGCGAGGCCGCACCCAGCGAAACAGCATACTTTTCTCCATCGCGTTCTGCATTGGCCAGCAGGTACTTTGGTGCGAGTTGGAGCGGCTCAAAGAGTCCACCGCTCTCCCCGATGGCGCGATGAAACAAGCCTTTCGCCTGAGGAGATGCCATCAAAATGCTGACAGACATTGCTCCGGAGGATTGACCGGCGATCGTTACATTCTTCGGGTTGCCGCCAAAGGCCGCAATGTTCCTCTGAATCCATTTGAGAGCGGCAATCTGGTCCATCAAGCCGTAGTTGCCGGACGAGTGGTGCGGTGACTCGCGTGTCAGCTCTGGATGCGCAAGAAAGCCGAGGGGACCGAGTCGATATGCGATGGTGACAACGATCACGCCTTTGTGTGCGAGCTGGTCGCCCCAGTACAGGGGCATCGAGGCCGACCCGTTGATGTAACCCCCGCCGTATATCCAGACGATCACTGGCAGATGTTCCTGCACTTTTTGGGCTGGTGTCCAGATGTTGACGTAGAGGCAATCCTCACTCACCGCCGGTGGCGCCTCGCCGGGCATCGACACACCAGTTTGCATACACGCCGGGGCAAACGCATCCGTTTTACGCGTGCCAGCCCAGGATGTGACCGGCATCGGAGGCCGCCAACGCAAGTCGCCGACCGGAGGGGCAGCGAATGGTACGCCTTTGTACACACTCAACCCGCTCTCGCGTACCCCAGAAATTATGCCGGAGTCCGTTGGAGTTTCAGGGCGTTGTGCCAGCATGATCGCGGACGTTGTTGGAACGACGACAAGGAGTAGCGCTTTAATTAAGACTTTAGAAGAGAACATCCGCATTGTGAGCTCCTGGTCGCCAGAGTATCCCGAATGTGCCACTGTAGGGCTATCTTCGCTGGCTGACCGAGAAGCGAAGTGGGTAAAGCAACTGCAATGAATCGAGGGAAGACGATTCACCGTGTTCTATGATTTCCTTTTGGGAGATACGGTTTGTAGTCTGGTTTTGTTCCCTAGCTTCGCAGTGTGCCCGAAAAATGCTGGTAGATCGCAGCGGCGGTAGCCATCGATCATGATTCTGGATCCCTGGCTCCGGCCGGGACCGGCTAAAACGGATCACTTTTTCGCCGGCGTTAACAGAGTTGCTCCTGACTCGACAAACTGGGAAAGTCCGGGTGTGCCACGGGCAAAAGCGACCGCTTTACCAAAATTGGTTGGAGAAATTGATAATCTAACCGCTTCATTCCCTGCATTTTCTCCCTGCCGCTATCCTTCAGAATTTTCTCAGCGAGATTTCAGGACCACCAAAGGACATTCGCACCGGTGAGCCGCTAGTCTTTGCCTGAGTTCGCGAGGGACCTAGGCTAGTGCCAGGTCCAAGAGAGGATGATAATTATGGCAAAGAGACTAGCGGTATTTGTTTACGGATTGGTCAGTTATTTGACATTCTTCCTGACGTTCGTGTATGCCGTCGGGTTCATCGGGAACCTGTACGTTCCGAAGTCGATGGATTCGGCGGCCCGGATGTCGTTCCTGCCTGCCTTGGTCATTGACGCTGTTCTGCTGCTGATGTTCGCTGTGCAGCACAGCGTTATGGCGCGGCCTGCATTCAAAGAGAAGTTGACGCAATTCATTCCGGCGGCCGCCGAGCGCAGCACGTACGTTTTGTGCTCTAGCCTATTGCTCATCGCGCTGTTCGCCTTCTGGCAGCCAATCGGCGGGGTCGTTTGGAACGTCACCAATCCTGTGGTTCAGAACGCCATCAACACGGTGTTCGGCTTGGGATTCGCACTCGTGTTCGTTGCGACGCTCTTGATCAACCACTTTGATCTGTTCGGCCTGAGGCAGGTGGCGTTGTATCTTGCGCGCAAACCATACACGTACCTCGAATTCCGCACACCCCTGTTCTACCGCTACATGCGTCATCCGTTGTACGTAGGTTGGTTGATCGCATTCTGGGCCACGCCTACGATGACCGGGGCGCACCTTCTGTTTGCGGTGCTTACGTCCGTGTACATGCTGACGGCGATCCGTTGGGAAGAGCGAGACCTGGTCATGGTTCACGGGTCGAAGTACCAGGATTATCAAAAGCGCGTGCCGAAGCTGATCCCATCGCTCGCGCCGTATCGCGCCCCGGAGGAGAGGATGGCGCAGGCACCTGGTTCAGCGGCATAATCGCGACAAAAGGAGAGGCGGCTCACGCCGCCCCCCTTTGCGTTTCCTAAATGTAAAAGTTCATTACGAGGCGAAGACTCCCTCCACTTGTGCGGCGGCTTCTTCGCTCCACCCCATGAACGCAGAGACCTCCTCGACCAGCTGCTGCCACGCGACGTCTCCCGGGGCGACCATGTGACTGCGGCTGGGCAGTTCGACGAAGCGCGCGCCGGGAATTCGTGCCGCGATCAGCTTTCCCTCTTGCACTGGAACCGCGCCATCATCGCGAGAATGCAACACCAGCGTTGGGCAGGCGATCTTCGGCAGCATGTCGAGAACCCTAATGTTGGGAAACTCCGCCATCATGCGTGCGGCGTTTTCGGGTGACGATGAGACACGCTGCAATTCGTTAAGCCACGCCGACTCGACTGAATCCGCGTCTGGCTTGAATAGAGTTGTCCACAACTGTCGGAACGCGGGATTGTCGCGTCCCCAGCCGGAACGGATAAGCGTGAGCATGGCGTGCAAGTGCTCCTGCGCTCCGGGACCCGGCGCCGGCCAGCCATTCACGAAAGTTCCGTTGATGATCAGCCTCGTTACTCGCTCGGGGTGGCGCACTGCGTACGCGATTCCGACCGCGGCGCCCTGGCAACCACCGAGAATGGCAAACTTCTCCAGGCCCGCGGCATCTACAAGTTCTTCAAAGTCCTGGATCATCCGTTCGAATGAGAAATCGCTGATGTTCCAATCCGAAAGCCCGCTGCCGCGCTGATCGTACCGCAGCAGTGTGTTGTGCTTCATGATCTCCGACAGCCACTGTCGAGGCAACGGGGTCTTCCACTCGAAGTCCAAGTGATTGAGCCAGTGGATCGTACGCACAAGCACCGGGCCCTGACCAGCGATGTTGTATGCGATCCGCGCGCCGTCGCTCGTGGTGAAGAATTCGATCTGCTGGTGCGGAGCGTCGGATGGATATACGGCTGGCTCTAATCGGATCAATCGACCCTGCGGCGATGGGATAGTCACCTCGCCAACAAATCGATAGCCGTACCGTGGAACGGTTTCTATATATTTCGACGGATGGAGCAGTTTCCGCAGCTGCGAAATGCAATAGTCTAGATTGTTGTCTTCAACGACGGAGTCCGGCCATACGGACTCCATGAATGCGTCTTTGCGTACAAGCTTGCCGGCATTCTCTACCAGAACGCGCAGTGTGTCGAACAGTTTGCCCCGCAGGCGGATTTCCTCGTTGTCACGAAGCAGCCTCCGCTCGTCCACATCGAGGACGTAATTGCCAAAGAGATAGTTCGCCATTGTCAAACCGCGGCCGCAGCGGTGGGCACAGGAAAGCCGCGGTTCCCCCAGATGGCTCAATATTGTACCAGCGGAGATGGAAAGGGAGGCACCTTTACACTCGGCAGACGAGCGCCGGGAGACTCTGACATGAATAATTGGCGTGAACAGGGTACGTCGCTTCGACGTCCAGACCTTTAGAAGCGCGTGTGATAGCGCCCGTCTACGGAAACGCCACCAAGTTGATCCCGCGCCATGCTGACCGACCAGCGTTTGTTAACCTGGTATTCGCCCTGCACGATCTCGCTGCCCGAAGGGTGGCTAGACCTGGAGAAAATCGCATCCGTTGAAGTAACGTCCGAGGATGACGCTTTCCCAATTGAAGCTGCGCTGGCGCTGAAAGACACCCAAGGTTGGCGTGCCGCCGAGCCGGGTGCGCAAACGATTCGACTGATCTTCGACCGGCCGCAAAGCATTAAACGGGTTTATTTGCTATTCCTCGAAACGGAGAATCAACGCACGCAGGAACTTACCCTGAGATCGTCGTCAGATCGTGGAGAGTCCTTCCAGGAAATCGTGCGGCAGCAATGGAACTTCAGCTCGCCTGATGCGACGCGAGAAATGGCGAACTACGACGTCGACCTTTTGAGAGTTACGATGCTTGATTTAACGATTGACCCCGATAGGGAACACAGAACCGCTAGAGCTTCTCTTTTGACTTTGCGGGTGGCCTGAAGTTCGATCGCCCCGTGGTCCGCATGCGTTCGCGATCGGGGAGATTGCACGATTACCCTTGCCATACATGCATTGGCTCTGACCCCTTGAGTTATTGGCGACAAGTCGGCTCCGTACTCACGCGATCATCAATGCCATGGGGACGCTGCTGTATTCGCGCCCGATCACAACAATCCCCGTGTCGGTCACATGCCATCCGCGGGCGCGGTCAGCTTCGAGGTCGTAGCCAACGGTGGCGGCCTTGGGGATGCGGACGTTCTTGTCGAGGATAGCGCGGCGCAGTTTGGCACGGCGCCCGATGTCACAATTGTCCATGATGACGCAGCCTTCGACCTCGGCTCCTGTGTGGACGCGCACACCGCGTCCCAGAACCGACTTCCGCACCAGGCCGCCAGAAAGAATGCATCCCCCGGAGACGATGCTGTCGAGCGCTTCGCCGCGGCGTCCTTCTTCGTCGAACACGAACTTCGCCGGAGGATCGGGATAGCTTGTGCTGCGCACCGGCCACTGGCGGTTGTACAGATTCAGATCGGGGTTAACGTGGTTTAGGTCCATGTTCGCCTCGTAGTAGGCCTCGATGGTGCCGACGTCACGCCAGTAGGGAACAGCGTCTTCGATCTCACCGGGGATGCGGTTGCTTTCAAAATTGTAGGCGTACATAGGTGCTTTGCCGGCGAGTCGGGGCAGGATATCTTTGCCGAAATCGTGATGACTGCCTGGCGTCTTGGCATCGGCCGTAAGAAGTTCCAGAAGCGTGGGCGTGGAGAAGACGTAGTTGCCCATCGAGGCATACACGCGATGGGGATCGCCCGGCATGGTCGGAGCGTTCGGATTCTTTTCGTAAAAGGCCATAATGCGGCCTACATCGTTGACCTCGATCACGCCGAACTCGTGCGCGTGCGCGCGCGCCACCGGAATGGCGGCCACCGTGACATCGGCGCGCTTCGCGCGGTGAAAATCAATCATGCCAGCCACATTCATCCGGTAAATATGGTCCGCACCAAAAATCGCCACCAGGTGTGGATCGGACTGCTCGATCAGATTAATATTTTGATAGATCGCGTCGGCAGTGCCCCGGTACCACGACTCGTTTTCCGAACGCATTTGCGCAGGTACGTTGATGATGAAGTGGCTCTTCAGCAGCCCGCCGAACTGCCAGCCCTCGCTCAGATGCTGTAGCAGCGATTGGCTAAGGAACTGAGTGAGCACATAAATCGAGTGAATGCCTGAATTGACGAAGTTGCTGAGGACAAAATCGACGATCCGGTACTTGCCTCCGAATGGAACGGCGGGCTTAGCGCGTTCGCGGGTCAGCGGATAGAGCCGGGTGCCTTTACCTCCGGCCAACACGATGCCCAGAACCTTCAGGTGGGAGCTGGTTTGCAGCACGGATTCTTCTGGGTGGAACTTGTTGTTAGCCAAGCGGTCCTCCTAAAACTGCCCCTGAACGGGAAGTTATCAAAGACCACGGTTAGATGGCGGGCGAGAGGGATCCGTTGGGATTTTTGTGTTCCGGACGACGTGCCTTCCGGGGACAAGCGATTCCCTTGCAACGGAGACCTACAGATATGGGATGCGCTCAAATCCTTTCGAGTTGTCGGTCACAACCACGGCAAGAAGACTGACGTTGGGAGACCCAAGATGTCCTCATCACACTGATAGGCCGGACTGTCACAATTTCGCATCTCAAATCACACTGATTAGGGAGTTCTCATGCCGGACGATCAACACTCGCAACGATTCTCACAATTTGCGAACTCATGAAGCAGAGTGGCAATGGCGTCAAGACGCCGAACTCGAGCCGTCTTACGATTGTTGCACGCCAGCTGTAGATCGATCGCGACTTCAGCGTGCCATGGAGTGGTTGCAACACGCAGGCTGCGGTGTCGAGAGCTTGCTCCTCCTCGAAATTCTCTCCACTCGTCGGGAACAATTCCCCTGCGCGCTTGACTATATTGCCATTTTCGCTCCCGCGATCCGATGAGGGAGTTTGGTCGCGTCGACCTCAGCAACAACCTGGTAGAGCGCTTGCCAATCTCCGTTTTCTGGGAATTCGTAAATCACCGCATTCATCGAAGCGTAGCGGCAACGAACGCGATTAAGCGGCGCGATCGTGGCCTACCGCAGAAGGGTCGAGGTCTTGTCTGATCGCAGTTATGACACTGTCGTACGAAGTGCGAGGAGCCTTCGTCCACCACAACACTCGTACCTTAATTGTGTTCGAGTCTGGATCGCCCAAGTCCATGACGAGAACCTCAGGCCTGGGATCCGACAAAACCCCCTGAACTCTGCTTACAGTCTTGATGACCAAAGACTTAAGCTCAGCGATGTCCATGTCTTTTGCGGTCAGGTCGTATTCCCAGCGACGAACATCGGGCGCCCGTATTCACTGTGACTGAGTGAGTGAATAAATCAGCGTTAGGGATCACTACCCGCCTTCCATCGTATGTCTCGATGATCGTTGCCCGCGCCTGGATCTCTTCCACACTGCCTTCGTAGTTGTCCAACTTGATCTCATCTCCACCACGAAATGGCTCGGCCCATAGCAACAACAAGCCCGCGAGGAAATTCTGCAGTATGTTCTGAGGCGAATCCAATGGCCACACCACTGATACCGAGGATTTTGATTAGATCGCCGGCCTGAAACGAAGGGGCAACGACTGAGAACGCAGGCAGAACGCCGAGAAGAATGGTTGACGCTCCGGCGAGCCGTGCAAGAACACGCCCAGGTTTGGTCGGTATGTGCGAGTAGTGCGAAGGATCACTCGGCTTGGTGATGCCGTACAAGAAAATGAAGTTCGCACCCTCGGTTACAGTTTGCGGCGTGTGGCAGAAATAACCCCGGGCTGCCGTGGGCCGCAGAAAAATGGACCATCATCCATCCCTTGAGGAGTCGACCCAACTCTAGCTGGGCTTGCTCGTGGATTCTCTGGTTCCGGTGTCGACGAACGAAATTTGCTGAATACTTTTCAGCCTCCCTTACGATCCACGCTGCAGATGCTTGGCAACTGTCCCATCTTATCGCTCGTCAAATAATTGTGTTCAAATCCATTGCCGCGCTCGTGTTAGCAGCCAGTTTGCCTTTTGGCTCCCCGTGTAGCTCGCAGACTTCTGAGGGCCGACCGCCCGCTAACGAGTTTGCACGCCAGATCGTCGACAACGAGTTGCAGCCGAGAAAAACGATCACAGTCATTGGATGCTGCGGCTAGAGACGCGAAAATCTGGAAAAACGGAATTGAGGGAAGTAGTCGAGACCCAGGACGGAGACTTGGATCGGCTGATTTCGGTGGACGGAAAGCCTCTTCCGGCGGACCAGCGAAGCGAGCGACAACGAGGTCTCCAGCGTTTGATCAGTGATCCCGCAGAGCTGAAAAGATCACAGCGAGAAAAAGAGGAGGACCAGGGGCGAAGTCAGCGACTGCTGAAAACGCTGCCGGACGCCTTGGTCTTTGAATATGGAGAACAGCGAGGGGATCTGCTCGAACTGAAATTCAAGCCCAATCCGCATTTCCGGCCTCCCTCCCATGAGGCTTCCGCGGTGCATGCAATGGAAGGGGTTTTGTGGGTCAACGGCGTGCAAAAATGCCTGGTGGAAATTTCTGGGCAGTTGACGCACCCAGTGAAATTCGGCGGTGGCCTATTGGGACATTTGGACGCAGGTGGACATTTCCATGTGAAGCAGGAAGAAGTTCAGCCCGGTTACTGGGAATTGGCCGTTATGGATGTAGCGATGAAAGGCAAAGCGCTTTTCTTCAAAACCATCGGCGTGCAGGAAGAAACAAAGCGCAGCATGTTCCGCAGGGTACGGGATGATCTAACTGCCGCGCAGGGTGCCGATCTACTTTATCAGCAGGTGCGGACAACTAGCGAAGTGCGGGAAAGCTTTCCCGACGTCCCAGCCGAGAAGCAGCCACGACCCCTGGGTCCGACTAACAATTCAGGTGCGACCCGACTACGTGAGGTCCCAGATGAGAGCCGATGAGGTGATCGCGTGTACGAACTGTCAAAAAGCTGAGGATCTAATGCCGGGCGGTGAAACGAAGGGGCGGTCGTGAAGAGCGTCGGATTCGCGAACGACGCTAACCCATGGCCGCCCACCAGGAACGTGTGATGCTGAAAATAAGCGGGCGAAGCGGATGAGGTCAATACACAGAATACTGTAGCCTGGCGCGGCTCATCACTTGTCCAGCCGCATGTGCTTCCGCATGAGCGCAAGGTTGCCCGCGACATCTTTTTCGATGAGGTCGCGCGATATTGACCACCCGTTGACCTCGGTATTCTTCGGCTGCTTCATACGTTCGTCAACCACCCGCGATTGCAACGCACCCCAGTCATCAGCGTCGATGAGCGCGCCACACTGCGTACAAGCCGCCCAACCGTTCCGCGAACGAAACGCCGCAGGGTGCTCGTTCAAAATAACGTCGGAAGCTCGGATAATGCGAACAGGTTTCGGGCCACTGCAGAAGTCACAGACACCGCGCATTGGCATTTGAAGGACAGTCATTGATGGCCCTCGGGAGCGTCCTTGATTATCACTTGGAATTGGCGATGCGTTAAGGCCACCAAAGTGCCGAGCGGCTCAACCAACGTGCCAGAGACAGACTGCATCATATATCTGATACTATTCGGCGATAGCAGTGACAGACTGACCGCTCGCAGTCCGGAACACCAGCCGCAGTGGACCTTCTTCATCGAAAGGTTGGAATGATTAACGACAACTGCCGAACTGTGTCAGCAGTCCGGGTCCTCGTAGTAGAGGACTTCGAACCGCTCCGCCGACTGATTTGCTCGCTGCTGAGGAAGATGTCCAGCTTACAGATCATCGCCAAAGCATCTGACGGGCTGGAAGCGGTGCGCAAGGCGGAAGAGCTACGACCGGACCTGATCCTGCTCGGTGTTGGCTTGCCCTCTCTGAATGGGCTCGCGGCAGCTCGACAAATCCGGACAGTCTCGCCAAAGTCCAGGATCATCTTCGTAACCCAGGAATCCGACCCGGGCATAGTGGAAGGGGCACTCAGCCTGGGAGCGTTGGGCTACGTTGTGAAGACACGGATCGCAAGCGATCTACTCGCCGCGGTGGATGCGGTTCTTGACGGCGGGCAGTTTATCAGTGATGGACTGTTGGCTCAGGAGATCGTGGCGCAACTCCAACTGCCAGCGCCGATTAAGCAGCCGGTGCCATCCCTTCGCGTAGTTCGCGCAAGTCGGCGTCAGAGGCACTGAACCGCGAAGCGCCGCAAGCCATACCAACCAAAATCTTGCGGAACGTTAGGACGCTGGGTTTGTTAGCCAGTGTCGGGCTGGAAAAGTGAAGCATTAACTCGCCGGCGAATTCCGCCTGGTTCAGTGAAGCGCATGATGGGCACGACATAAGGCACTCTCTCATCAGGTGAGGACTATGCACAAGCTTTTTTACGCGTTCGTGAATGCCCTGAGAGTGCGAGCGGTATGATGGCCTTACTCGTGGAGCCGATGCTTTCTTGGGCGGTGCCAGGATGTCGTCCTAGCGCACCGTGGACATGGTCGCGTCAGGAGTTCACGACGCAAGCTCAGACCATCAGTATCTATGCAGCAGACGGTCTCATCCGCTCTCGCAGCATCCTCAATTCAGCGTCTGGCGTGGTAAACCGCGATGCGCCGCAGTCCAAGCAGATCAACACCTTTGGGAGTAAGAGAACGCCGGGATCTTCGACAGAAACTGGCTGCGCAAGATGTGACGAACGTAAAACTAAGGTTAATCCATAGACAAGAGGGAATTGCGTCTCAGAGGCAATTGCGTCTCAAAGGAGACGTATGATTCCGAACTCAAAGAATGCGGTCTCGGTGATCTCTCACAACTTCAAGGGACGACCAAAGAAGTGGTGGCAACCGGCAGCCGCGCTAACACAACCGTTCCCCTGCCGTTAGATTTGATTTCCAAGGTGCCGTCCAGGTGCCGGAGTCTCTCGCGCATTCCCCGGATTCCAACCCCCGGCATGCCCCCTGAGTCCATGGCTTCCCGCTTCTCTGGCGGTATGCCCTTCCCTCTGTCCTCCACTTCCAGGCTGACCTGACCGTCAGAACGTCCAATACGAATTCTGGCGACCTGGCTTCCAGAATGACGGTGAATGTTCGTGAGGCACTCTTGAACGATCCGGAAAATGGCGGTCTCCAAATCCTGCGGGAGGCGTCCCAAATCGTCAGGCAGCTCCAAATCGACTCTGATCTTGCTCCGTTCTGTAAACCCATCCAGATACGAACGAAGGCCTGAGGCGAGCCCGACTTCATCCAAAAGAGGTGGATGCAGCAAATGGGAGATGGTGCGCAGTTCTCGCGACAGCTCCTGCACAAGCCCAAGGCTTTCCTGGATCGCTTTGGCGGCGCGGGGAGCCATGTTGCAGTTTTCGGAATCCACTAACGACAAGTTCAGGCCGAGGGCAGCGAGTAGCTGTCCAGAACTGTCATGCAACTCACGCGCAATTCGCCGCCTCTCCTGATCTTGCAGATGCAGCAACTGGCCGGAAAGCAGACGTACACTCTCTTCTGCCCGCTTCCTCTCGGTAATATCACGGATCGCACTCGTAACAATCGTGCCCTCGTCCGTCTGCAACGGACTGAGGCTGATCTCCACCGGAAACTCTCGGCCATCCCTATGCAAACCAAATAGCTCCAGGCCCGCACCCATGGATCGCGCTCGCGGTTCGTCAAAGAAACCGGCTCGCTGCCGCGGATGCATGCGGCGAAAGCGCTCCGGCACCAACATCTCAATTTCTTTGCCCAGCAACTCTTCCCGAGGATAACCGAACAATTTCTCCACCTGGGCATTGGCCAGGACGATCTTGCCCACAGGACTCACCACCAGCATCGCGTCTGGCGCCGCCTCCAGCAGTCCCCGGAACTTCGCCTCCGCTCGCTCACGTTCGCGAGCTGCTTCGGACTCGGACCGAAGGCGTTCTTCCGCGAGAAGCCGCTTTTCAACCTCGGTGCGAGCTATTTCTTTGCTTCTTGCGGCGCTCCTCATCACACGGACAACCAAGACGTATACAACGATGGACAGAATTGCAATTGCTAAGGACGCGAGTACTATGGTCCACTGGCCGCGGTTGGCGAGAGTCGCCCGCATCGCAAGAAGCCGATCTTCCTCCTTCTCCATATCAGCTACGACTCGACGAAGTTCGTCCATCCGTTGTTTGCCAACGCCGGAAAGGACAATCTGGCCTGCTTCAAGATCTTTACCCTCTTTATCCAACTGGATTGTTTGCTGCAGGACGACAAGCTCCTCTTGTTCGTTTCGACGAAGCTCGTACATCCTTTGCTGCTGAGCGGCGCTGTTTTTCGTGAGACTGTCCAGTCTAGCCAAATGAGCCTCGATCTGAGAGGTTGCCTCTTGGTATGGCACCAAGTAGACCGGATCATTCGTGATCAGGTATCCACGTTGGCCGGTTTCCGCATCGACCACAAGGCCAAGAACAGCACTCAGCTCTTCTTTCACTTCGTGGGTTCTCTGAACTTGATCGTTTAGCCTGTCATAACCTAGGGCTGCTCGGCAGGTGTATGCAACCACGGCGAGGGTGAGGAGCAAACCCATTGTCAGGATTGAGAGCAGGCGTCGATGCAGAGTGGTCAACATGCAGCCGCCTCCGGTTTCCGAACGATCGCCACAACGGCCGCGACCGCAACCGTGGAGCCCGCCCAATTGAGCGCTGAGACTGGTTCCAGATGCGAGAGGTTGCTGTCCATGATCCCAACCTTATCCATTCGGAAAACACGCGGGAGAGGACCCAGCTAGGTTGATAATCATGGGACAACCAACCCCTAAAGTAAAGCAGAGTTTCGCGGAAACTTGCCGCGTCGTTCTTGGGGCGGCCCCTGGCTTTTCGAGGAACCTCGCTGTATGACTGAGGGGTACTCGGCTCGCTCAGAAGGGACATTACATATCCGGACACACGCATGTTATTGAGTTTAGAGACTCAACTACGGCTCTCGAGATCACCGTGGATCTGGTGTCAGCCCCGCAAGACCGAGCCTCATGGGAACGAGGGTTTCCGCAAAACCCAGGACAAGGACAATCCCGGTGAAGCGCACACGACATCGGAGCAACTCTCAGCCCAAGAAGTTAAGACTCAATCGAGTTTATGCAGCTCGCGCGTATCGACTGTCCGCCCATACCAGGATCGCCATCATTTCCTCGAGCGTAGCAATGTCGAACTGTCGCATCGGGTTAGCGTGATCCAGCCTGTCTCGCACAGACTGGCGAGGATTGAACAGCTTCAGTCGAATGTGGTGGTCTTGGGCCCATCGCTGCAGAAACACGAGCATGCCTAGACCTCCGCCTTCGATGGCAGAGACTTCCGAGAGGTCGAGCACAATGATCCGAACATGCCCTTGCGAGTGCACGGCTCTTTGCAGTTTGAAGGCAGCTTCGCTTCGGACAATTCTGCCTTCGCATTCAATGACAGCAATTTCGCCGATACGTTCACTATGTACACTCAGCATACTTTTCTCCCATCGATGTCGATTTTTCCGAAAGCACGAACGGTGCCATCGGTTCGCGCCCTGCATTTTGTGCAAGGTAAGCGCCTAGTCCGATGAAGTGGCGAGGATTTCGGGCAGGGACCGAGGAACTTTTGCGCTGCAGCAAATGCCGTAGGTGCGGTCAAGTCGTTTTCCTGTAAGACAACCCGCTGCCCAACTTAGTGAAGCGATGAACGAACGCCACATGAGACATCTGCCCCGATTCCGGCTCATCCTCTCCCGATCCGCTTCTTTCAATGACCGAGAAGTGGACGTAATCGTACATGTCGACGTCTTCTACTCGGACCCTCAAGCCCGTTGGATCTCCGCAGAGATCGCCTGTCGAAAGTTTAAAATCGTGCATCTTTGCATGGCCTCCAGTTTGTTGAGAAATGTGATTGCCAGGTCGCTCACGGCCGACGACGGCTGGCGGGATGAATCCGGAGCACCCGGGAAAGTTGGGATTCCAGCGTGCTGCGCACTTTGGCGAGCAAGACGGAAATGTGCTCGGACTTAGAGACCAGCGCCCATACGCCTGCGGAACGAGCTTCTTTCTCGGTGGCGGAATCATTGTGCCCGCTGAACATAATGACTGGCACTTCTGGCATTACGCGTTTCAGAACGCGTGCCGCATCTAAGCCGTTCATCACTGGCATCGAAAGATCTAGCAGGATCAAGTCCGGGTGCAATTCTTGAGCCTTCTCAATCGCCTGTCTCCCGTCTTCTGCCGCTCCACAAACGTCGAAGTCCTCTTCCCGCTCGAAGAGTCTACACAAGGCGTCCCGAATGAATAGATTGTCATCTGCTATCAGAATGGTGTGAGACATATGCAGCCTCCGGTGCCCTTGGCAGGCTGCTGGCCGCGCCGCAACGTACAGGCCGACGGACGGCACGAGGAAGGGTTACCTCGACCCTATACCCCAAGCCGCGAGAGTACATCCGGGAGATACCGTACTAGGACGTACATCGTCCGGTACGGTACAGTACAGTACAGAGATGACGACGGGCACGGTACGTTATTTTCCAACACAAAAGATAGAAAGGAGTAACCTGGAACCAGCGGCCTAGAGACACGAACGGGAGATCTCGGGTTAATGACCCAAGAATCTCCGTCGTGAGATGTCCTTATCTTTATGCGTATAGCGCCAGGCTGCTGCTGTTCGCATGTTCCTGAGCTTCTTCGGACTCTACATCCTTGCCTTTGAGGTAGGCGAGTGTAACATCAAGGGGTCCGCTTGGAGATTCATCATGCCATTTCGGCGAATTCACCGTTCTTGAGAATCAGAAACGAATCGTCTCGCCTACAAGCCATAAGCTGTTTCTGTGGAGTATCGATCGCGTCATCTGCCAGCTGGAAGGTTCCGTGGTGGATTGCGATGCTGGTCTTGGCGCCGAGAATTTCGTGGGCTCGAAACGCCTCTTCGGGACTCATATGCACGGGCGACATAAACCAGCGCGGTTCATACGCTCCAATGGGCAATAATGCGAGCTGTGGAGAGCCGAACTTTCCCCGAATTTGCACAAAATGGCGTCCGAAAGCAGTGTCGCCCGCAAAATACACGAGTCGCTCCGGGAATTCGATTGCGTAACCGCACCAAAGGGTCTTGTTGCGGTCCAAGATCCCACGAGCGGAGAAGTGCAGAGCCGGGACGCAGTGGACGTTAAAACCCGGAAGGGTCAGTGATTCTCCCCAATCCAGCTCGTGAACGGGTTCTATTTTTTCTGAACGAAGCAGGCGAGCGCCGCGAGCAGCAACGACGAACGTAGAACGTCCACGAGCAGCAATCTGACGCAAAGTCCGTAAATCCAGGTGGTCATAATGATTGTGGCTGATGAGCACAGCGTCGATGTCTGGCAAATCCTCCATCCGCACTCCAGGTTTTCGTCGGCGCCTCGGACCTAACCAGGACACCGGGCTGGCTCGTTCCGACCAGATTGGGTCGGTCAAAATGTTAGATTTGCCTTGCTGAATGAGGACGGTCGAGTGGTTCACCATTGTGACTCGTAATACGACACCCTCCGTGCGCCGCGGCGGAGTGGACTGCTGAACGTCCGAGACGAATGCTGGCGATGGCTCCGGATGACTACGCAACTTCCAACGAAGAACATCAAGAAGCCCGCGGGCTTGAGGCGCACCCGGGTTGTAGAAACGCCGTCCGTCAAAGTGCTCTGGAAATCCTCGATCGCTCATACGTTCATCGGCTGCCTAGGTCAGGTGTACATCGAATAGCGCCAGCCAATACTGAAGGGACTGCAATGCGAAACCGCAGAAGATGAGTCCGATGCCGAACGCGCCGAGGCGCCGCTCGGGAAGATTGTCAGCATAGTATTCGATGTAAGGATTTAGCGTCGCACCGATACCCGTGACGATGCCTGTTACCAAGCCCACCCGAATCGCAAATGACCAGGCGTGATCCACGTGATGGATGAAGGCGCTACAGATAAGGGCACTGGCGATGTAGCCAAAGGTGCGGACCACCGTTCCCCAGAACTGACGACGTGTAAGACGAGGACGGCGAGCTGCTACATAGTCCATGGCAGGACGCATCCCGCGAGAGTAAGCCAAAATTTGGCCGACGGTGATGAGAATGGCAAATGCGATTGCGAATCGCAAGCCTAGAATCCTATATAGTCCACCTCCGAAGCCAACTCCCCGTATCGCGGAAAACACTCCTTCCCAAGGCAACGAATAATGATCGAGCCCACGAGCTGCCCGATTGAATTCGACTGACAATGTGATGCCAGTCGCAATTCCGGAGGCTAGACCAAAGAAGAGACCAAGGCCGAGGCCGTAGCCGATTCCAAAGACAATGGAGTACGTGACCGCGCGGGTAAGCAGTCGCAACGGACCGTGTTGTCCACCCAACAAATCGTAGGCGAGGTAGAGGCTGCCGAGCACATCAAGGCATGTACCCGTAATGCTGACGGCTGCGACGGTATGGTGGTCCATCGAGCCATAAGGCTAACACTTTGATGGGTCCGATAATGTGCCCAGAGTTCGTGACTTACCTCCATTCGTGGACACAAGCGCGTTTGTCGGATTTCGAGAACTTATGGCGCTATTGCCGTTGTGCTGCGCCACCATTATGCCGGTATTCGCCAGGCGTAAGACCCACAACTCGCTTGAATGCCCTGCTGAACGCAGCGTCGGACTCATAGCCAACCGATTTGTGCAACCTCAATCAGTTCTTATCGTTCTGGTGTAGCAACTGCACCGCCTTCTGCATCCGCCACTCGGTTGAGGCCATAGCTTCGAGTGTCGAGTGGACAACGGCCGCTACGTGCATGACCTTGAAGATGTCAGTATCGGGTCCAATCTGAGCCTCCGCATTTGGACGAATGGACAGAATTGCCAAGCAGGTGCTGTCCGGACACATGGACACGGTCATCAAAACCCTCGAGCGAAATGTGTACCTGGTGGCAGATGGTTCCTGAAATCTGGAGAAGGTGCGAATACTTAATCAAATATAAATACAGCTCCGGATCTGCCGCCGCTAACGTGGCGCTTTCCCCAGCGCCGAGCCAGAAAGGTTGCGGTTGTACCGCTCATCTCATCGCCATATGGAGAATTCCCGGCGGGAATTATCATGGACGTAGACGCGACTCGCGCCGGACGTGTGTCGCCTTTGTGGGCTGCTGCTAGAGTTCAGCAAGCGCTCGGTGGACAAGATGAATGGCGATTGCACCTTCGCCGACGGCCGAAGCGACTCGCTTCACGTTCCCCGACCGAACATCGCCCACGGCGAATACGCCCGGAAGACTCGTTTCCAGCATCTGCGCACTGCGGGCCAGCGGCCAGGCGGGTTGGTCAGTCGAACCGTCGAGATCGCGTCCCGTGAGAATGAATCCTTTGGTGTCGAGCGCGACACAACCCTTCAGCCATTCGGTTCGCGGTGATGCGCCGGCCATGATGAAAACGTGTCGAATGGGGACTGTGGCGATTTCGCCGGTCTGGTTATTGCGCCATGTGACATGCTCGAGGTGGGAATCGCCTTCGAACGAGATGATTTCGGTGCGGTAATGAATTTCGATGTTGGGATTCTGCTCAATGCGCTGAATGAGATACCGGGACATCGTGTCTGAAAGCTGGCCGGAACGAACGAGTATGTGGACCTTGCGCTGAGTCTGCGACATGTAAACGGCGGCCTGGCCGGCGGAATTGCCTCCGCCGACGACGATAATGTCGTCGTCGCCGCAGAGCTGAGCTTCCATGAAGGTGGCGCCGTAATAGACGCCCTGTCCTTCGAAAAGGGCGAGATTAGCGATGCGCGGTTTGTTGTACTGCGCTCCGGTGGCGATGACGACCGAGCGCCCGGCCAGTTCGACGCCGTTATCGAGCACGACTTTGTAGGGGCGGCGGGCGCATTCGAGGCGCACCACGTTGCGGGCGATCATCATCTTGGCGCCGAATTTTTCGGCTTGGGTGATGGCTCGATTGGCGAGTTCCTGTCCGGAAAGGCCGTATGGAAAACCGAGATAGTTTTCGATTTTGGAGCTGGAGGCGGCCTGTCCGCCGGGCGATTCCGTCTCGATAACAAGGACGTCGAGACCTTCGGAGGCGGCGTAAACGGCGGCGGCGAGTCCAGAGGGACCGGCGCCGACAATGATGAGGTCGCGGAGTTGCGCGGCGTCAATGTCGGCGTTGAACCCGAGGCAATCGGCGAGTTTCTGAATTGTGGGATTGCGGAGGACATAGCCTTGGCCGCAGATTATGACGGGAATTTCGTCAATCTTGACGTTGAAGCGATCAAGGAGTTCCTGTGAGGCTTTGTCGGTATCGAGATCTATATACGTGTACGGATGGCCGTTACGAGTGAGAAATTCGCGCAAGCGGAGGGTCTGGGCAGAGTGGCGGGAGCCGAGAAGGATGAGGCTCCCGTAGCCACGGCTGATGAGTTCGAGGCGGCGGAGGATGAAAGCGCGCATGAAAATCTCGCTGAGCTCGGCGTCTTTGGCGATGAGCGAGCGGAGGGCCTCGCCGGGGAGTTCGATGTAATCGCCCGGTTCGATGACGCGTCCGCGAACGAAGATGCGGCGACCGGAAATCATGGTGAGTTCGCCGGTGAAGCCGCCGGCACGATGGACGGTGATGGGGCGTTCGCCGTCGAGGCCCGGCTGCACAACTTCCATGCTGCCGGAAAGGATGACGAAGAAAGGGATGTTGGTGTCGCCGAGATCGAAGAGAATTTCGCCGCGGTCGACGTGCCGGACGTGGCCCTGAGGGCGAATCCGATCGATTTGCGATGGAGTGAGAGTCGGGAAAATTTGCGTGCGCGCATCAAGCGCGCTGGGTATTGGAGGTGCAGCCATTTTTTGTTCCTTTAACCCTGCGTTGCGGACTGGACTCATTAGAGTACACAGCGGCCAAGAAAGTCGCACCGCGCCGGATGCGATCTAACGATCAGAGCTCAAATCATTTCCTTCAGATTATGGGTATTCGGCGAGTTGAATACGGCGAGTGCGACGCGAGCGACCTGTTCCAACGCTTTCCTGTCTGACTTGAGCCTGGCCATTGCTCTCATGCCTTGAATGGTGACTACAAAGAAGCGCGCCAGAGCAGCAGGCTCGTCCTTAGGCGACAGTTCTCCCTGCCTTTGGGCTCTCGCGAGAGCCTGGAGAAAGATTGCTTCGACTCTAGCTTGGTTATCGCGCAAGAAATCCCTTGCGATCGCGTCCTTTGGGTCACGCTGCAGGTTGGCGGTCAACAACAGGCAGCCTCGTTCATGTTGTTCTCGCGTCTCCGCGGCAAGGCCGTATAGAAATCTTGCGAAACCGTCACCAACAGATGGAATCTCATTCAGTATCTCCTGCATCCGGCTATTGGTTTGGTCCCGGTAATGTGCCAGGGCTTTCAGGTAGAGGGTGCGCTTATCACCAAACGTGTCATAGAGGCTCTGTCGGGCGATGCCCATTTCCTTCATCAGCGCTTCCAGCGAGGTATTTTCATACCCCAAGCGCCAGAAAAGATTCATCGCTTTGGCTAGAGCGCGCTCTGGATCGAATTCCTTAGGACGGGCCATAACTGGACGTCCCAGTCTACAAGTGGACGAGATTGACACGCATCATTCTAGACTATATAGTCTGGAATCACTCTTCGGACAGGCCGCGACCGAAATGGCCACGGAAAGAATCGCTACGTGTTGGGAGGAATTCAATGAGGGTGGATCTGAGACTACCAGCAGGGTTGTTCCTCGGCTTTCTCTTGGCGGCTTCTGTTGCAGCAACGAGCCAGACCAAATCTAGCGAAGCCCAGTCCGGTCCCAATGCGATCGAATCTCGGTTCGGCGAGGTTGATGGGATCAGGATTCACTACCTCACAGCCGGCCACGGGCCTGCCGTGATCCTTCTCCATGGCTACACGCAAACCTCCCGGATGTGGAGGCCGTTAATTCCCAGGCTTACGGATAAGTTCACCGTTGTTGCCCCGGACCTGCCGGGAATTGGCGATTCCGACATTCCCAAAGATGGCCTCGATATGAAAACCGCAGCCATTCGCATCCATGCTCTCGCGAAATCTCTCGGAATCAGCAAAGCGAGGGTTGTCGGGCATGACATCGGTCTGATGGTGGCTTACGCCTATGCAGCGCAGTTTCCAAGCGAAGTCGAGAAGCTCGTCGTCATGGACGCCTTTCTCCCCGGAGTGCCGGGGTGGGAATTGGCGTATGACAGCCCAAATTTCTGGCACTTTCGGTTCCACGGTCCCACGCCTGAAGCCTTGGTCCAAGGCAGGGAGAAGATATATTTCGCTTACTTCTGGAACGACTTGGCTGCCGACGGGACTCGCTCGCTTTCAGAAGCAGACCGCGCGTCATATGTCGCTGAATATTCCCGTCCGGGGCGGATGCGAGCGGGGTGGGCATACTTCGCTTCATGGCCCGACACGGCAAAAGACTTCGCGCAAATGGCGCAGACGCAGTTGACCATGCCTGTCTTATCGATCGCAGGCGAAAAGGCCAGCGCCGGGATCCTTAGTCCACAGATGAAGCGCGTTGCAACCGATGTCAAGGTGATCGAATTGAAGGGCAGCGGGCATTGGCTCATGGAAGAGCGACCCCAAGAGACCATGGACGCGCTCGTCGAGTTTATCTGAGTTGTGAAATTGCCACTCGGTGAGATCTTTACTCTGCAGCCGATGGGAAACACTAAGTCGTGTGGCTGAGCGTTCCGCTCTCTCATTCTGTCTTTGATTTTCCAAACCAGCTTTACAGGAAGCCAGCTGCGAGCTGTACGACGAAGAGATCTACCTCGAAGACATGCATATTTATCGACAAGATGTGGAGAAGCCAGAGGATTTTCTCCGGAACTTCGCCGTCGGGCGCGAGCTAAACGTACAGCGGATAGTGTCGGTTGTTGTCACGTCGGGGATGAGAACACACACTTCCGAACGCGATTACGCTGGGGCTGTCCGGGCTGCGCGTTCATGTGTCCTCGGTAAACTTCCGGTTTGCCCGTGACTCGCCCGGCACCAAGAAAATTGAACCTCCTTCTGCGCAACTTGGGAGTGTTATTTCGAGTGACTCGACCAGTTCTCCAAAATGAAGAGATGAAGCGGCCACCCTGTCATTCCGCTCGCAGCGCATCCGTTGGATTCACCAATGCCGCGCGACGAGCGGGTAGGAAGCTAGCCGCCAGCGATGCCAGCCCCAACAATACAGCCACGCAACTCAGCGTCATCGCGTCCCACGCCTGCACTCCGAACAACAGGCTCCGTATTGACAGCGCCGCTCCCAACGAGCAGACCAGCCCGATCGCCAACCCGGCCAAAGTGAGCCACCCCGCTTCCCGCATGACGAGCTTGTACACCGAGCTGCGCTGTGCTCCCAGCGCCATGCGAACACCAATCTCCCGCGTCCGCTGGCTCACTGAGTAGGCGATCACTCCATACAGTCCAACCACGCCCAAAACCAGTGCCATCGATGCAAACCCGCTCACCAGCCACGCCGAAAAGCGGTGCAGCAATGCCGCCTGCGTGCCCTCAATCTGCTCATTCATCGTCTGTTCGTCGGACACACCCAGGTTCGCGTCAATCTGATGCAAGGTGTTCACCAGCACCGGCAGCAGCATCCCCGCGTCTTGCCCGGTGCGCACTGCAAGACTGAAATAGTGGTCCCGCGTCTGGTTGATGGGGAAATACTCCGCCGGCCAAGTATCGACGTCAAGCGGCCCTTCGTGAACGTCTTCGACGACGCCCACAATCTCCCACTCGGACGGATGCCCCCCTCGTTATCGGCGATCCTTTGGCCGATCGGGTCTTCGCCTGTGAAATACTTCCGGGCCAGCGCTTGATTGATCACGGTCACTCCAGGCTTGGAAACATCCTCAGCTTCGGTGAAAAGCCGTCCGCGCACCAGATTCGCGTTGAGTGTTGGCAGATACTCCGTACTCACATGGCGCTCGACAACCTCATTACGTTCGTCGTGGCTCCGTCTTCCAGAGATCTGGATCGCGTCGATATCGCAGTTGCATTGCACCGGAAGCAGGCTGGTCATGCCGGCCGACTGAACTCCCGGTAAGCTTGAGACACGGCCCACAATTTCCCGGTAGAGTCCTGCGGTCTGTTCGTCACTGCGATAAATCGTGCCGGGAGCCATTACTCGCACAGTTGCGAGATGGTTCGGATCAAACCCCAAGGGCACGTGCAGCAGCCGATAGAAGCTCTGCCCCAGCAGGCCCGCGCCTGCCAGCAGCACTACGGCGACGGCCAGCTCCACCACCGCCATGTTCGCTCCCAGCCTTCGCCAGAGCTGGCTGGTTGTGCCACGATCTCCGTTGGCCAATTCGTCACGCACCTTTTGAAACGAAAGCCGCACCACTGGTGTAACGGCCAGCAGCACCGCGGCCAACAGCCCAACCGCCACCGCAAATGCGCTCGTGTGCGCGTTCAAACCCACGTATCCCAGAAATGGCATGTTTGATGCCGTATCCTTGGGAACTAGGCGGCCAAGAAACTGCATAATCACTCCGGCAAAGATCAGGCCAGCCAGATTACCGAACAAGGCAAACAACAAGCCCTCGGACGCAAAGAGACGCACCAGCCGCGCCCGGGTTGCGCCCAGCGCGCATCTCACGGCGACTTCGCGCCTGCGGCTCTCCGAGCGCACCAACACAAGGCTGGCCACGTTGACGCACGCGATCAACAACAGCAGCCCCGCCCCGCCCAGCAGCGTCAGCAGGATGGGCCTCACATCGCCGACAATGATCTCAGTGAGCGGAACCACACTGGCGGTCAGGTTGCGACCGGTTATGCCATATTGCCGTTGGAGTTGCTTTGCGATAGCCGCCATTTCAGCCAGCGCCGCCTTCATGGTGACGCCGTCGCTCAGCCTTCCTATTCCCCAAAAGTTATAGAAAGTCCGCATCTGTTCGTGATGGCTCAAAGAATTGATAGGAACCCAGAACTCCGCGTTGCCGCTCGGCGCGAAGGAAAACGCACGGGGCAAGACACCAATGATGGTGTAGGCCTCATGGTCCAGGTCCACCGTCTGCCCCACCGCATCGCGACGTGCACCGAAGTGACGGAGCCATGCCCCATAACTCAGGATCACAACATTTGGCCCGCCTAGCCGGTCCTCGCCGGGATCGAAGTCACGCCCCAGCACGGGATGCACGCCGAGGGTCTGAAAGAAACTGCCGCTCACGCGCGCGCCCTCGACCGGCTCCGCACCGGATGGAGTGCGCAGAAGATAGCCCGCGCCGCCATAAACATCGAGTGAACTGAAGGATTTGTTCAGCCGCTGCCAGTCAAGATAATCCAGATACGAGAGAGGCCAGCGCGGCTCTTCAATGTTGCTTTCGTTCACCGACATCAGCCGATCGGGATTTGCGTACGGAAGCGGCTCCAGCAGAGCCGCATCCACAAAACCAAAGATGGCGACGCTCACACCCATGCCCAACGCCAGAACCAGGACCGCCGTCAGCGCAAATCCGGGATTCCTTCTCCATTGCCGCAGCGCAAAACGCAGGTCCTGTACCACCGTCTCCACTCGAAATGTTACTTCTTCGTGGCTCTGTTCCATTAGCTTCGTCTCGTTGCCGAACTGCCGCATCGCCGCGTAATGCGCCGCTTCCGGCGTCATCCCGCTAGCCACTAGTTCCTCCTCGGCTTGCGCGCGATGAAACGCCATTTCCTCCTCCAATTCGCTACCGAATCGCCCGCCGCGAAACAGAATCGAGAGTTTCTTCAGCAACAGTGTCAACGGATTCATCTAGACCTCCTGCGCGTTTCCTAAAACGTGCCCGATCGCCTTAATCATCTGCTCAAACTCGGACTCTTCGATGCGGAACCGCTTGCGACCCGCCGCGGTGAGCGTATAGAAACGCGCACGGCGGTTCGTCTCAGTGATCTTCCACTCCGCCTTCACCCAACCGCGAAGGAGCAGCCGCTGTAAGGCCGGGTAGAGCGAGCCTTCTTCCACCGTCAGTACATCATCGGAGAGGCGTTTGATCGACAACGCGATGCCGTATCCGTGCAGCGGTGTGCGGGTAAGCGTCTTCAGGATGAGCAAATCGAGGGTTCCAGGCAGGAGGTCGGGTTTCTTGGACATGCCCTTTACCATAGATAATCTATGGGTAGAGTGTCAATGGCTCATTGTTTTCGGGTTCGGGGTGCTTGGGCGGCCATCGGCAAGTTATGCACGGTATAGGCACAAACAAGTCTTAGTGTGCCGATGGAATTGTCATTCCTTAGTTTGGGCAACGAGCTTCTGGTAGCGCGGTTCGGCGCGCAGTTCATCAAAGGCATGATACTGAGCAAGGCTCGTCACGCCCCCGTATATCTTCGCGTCGCTATTCGCCTCGAGTGCCCATGCAGCACCGAATTTTCCACACGCGAGGCTAAACCGGGTTGGTTGCTCCCGAGCAACGACCATCGAGCCACATGAAAGCTAGTCTGTATTCGGGCTTGCTTTCCTTTTTCGTGTGTGCTTGACTGCACGCCGCTACTCCGGCTCGGGCCTGAGTCGTTTCCCCAGATTCTCTTTACTTCTAATGACGAAAACGCAGGTAGCATAAATGTCTTTTGAGCGCGGTGCTCGTGAGTCTCGAAGAAGCACACGGGTTCCCTTGAAGGTTTGGATTGAGGCCAATGGTGTTTCTGAACGTCTGAATTGTGAAGGCGAGACCCTCGTAGTCAACCTTCATGGAGCACGGATGTCAACTACCGTGCCTTTGCGGGTTGGGATGAAAATCCAAATTCATGTCATTCTGACGGATAAACGCGCTTTGGCCCACGTGGTCTACGTCGATCCTGACTGGCCCCGGCACTGTGGAATCGCACTAGATAAACCGGAGAATATTTGGGGAGTGTCTCTTGTACCTGACGATTGGACTGACGAAAACGACTCCGTCGTAAATGCCCTGTGATGCAAAAAGGGTGCTTACGACCAATCTCCCGTAGTAGGTTCAAAGGCGTAGTTTCACCTTCGCCGGCACGATCTCGAGTTGGGACCGTTGGATGCCTGCTCGCTTTCCTCTATATTTGTATGCTTGCTCAGCCAGGACATGCGACGAGTGGTCGCTGCCGGGTTTCTTCAGAATCATCGGCTGTTGTGCCTTCGAGTCAGACTAGTTCCGCAGACATTGTAGTAGGCTTTCTAGGTGGCTTTGTTCGTCACGATGAGCCGCACCACCCCGAAGTTCAGCTGATCGAGGACCTACGTCGAGAGTATTCCAAGCAGGTCTATATCGGCCTGTTTGAAAACCGCAAGGTCGGCCTAGCCTACCACACCATCCTGAAGCTACTGGGCACAAAAGAGGGCGATGCGCTATCGGATGACAAAAAGCGGGAAGCCCGCATTGTATTGTTCGGGCACAGTTGGGGTGCTTCGGCTGTGGTGAGCCTGTCTCGAAAATTAGAACGGGTGGGCATTCCGGTGACACTAACGATACAGATAGATAGCGTCGCGAAGCCTTTTCAGAATGATTGGCTAATTCCGGCCAATGTCCGCGAAGCGGCGAACTTCTACCAGACACATGGCCTGATTCGAGGTCGCCGAAAAATCGTGGCCGCCGATCCGGCGCACACGACAATCCTTGGTAATTTCCTTTGGGAGTACAAGGGGGAGCCCGCGGTATGTCACGGGTTCTCCTGGCGCGGCCGTCTTTTGAGTAAAGGCCATACTCAGATCGAATGTGATCACGACGTATGGTCCCAAGTAAAGGCAATGCTGCGTCGACGCTTACAGACCCCGGTAATTATTCAGACCGATGGGAAGCCAGCTTTTCTCCCCTCGCGTAACGACCGCGGTGACCGCACTCTGTCCTCAGAGGCTGCCCACTGACCCTGCTGCGGCAAAGCGGCCGGAGCCTTGCCGACAATCCCAAAATCCACTCTTCCATCCATCATGAATGTACCCACTAGGCAGCGGCGTCTCATCGATGGCGAGACATCGCCAATATTACTCATCGACCGGCCGAGGGGTTCTCAGCCTGTTCTCGACAGTTGCCTCACTTGGCCGCAGCTCTTTAATAGTGGTACTACCCTTAAATTGTGACAGACTGTCCGCGCCATGGCAGAGCGCAACTTCATCACTTCATCGTCCTGAGATTTGAGGGCAAGGTTCCCGTTATGGCAGGCTGCGAGAAATGCAAACGCAAGTTCTTTACTCCAACCACTTATTCTAGTGATGCCCTTGGTGCACAGGAATACCTGTTTAGCAAGTTTGATCATCGCAATGCGAGGAACCACGCACGAAACCCCACCTTGCGTGGTGATTCAAAATATTGGCGTGATAATTACCATCTCACCTCATCACGGGTCAATGGGAGCTATCGCCCTGTTTTCGACAGCTAACTCATAACCGGCCCCCTTTAATTCGTCGCGCTGGATGCACATGCGCGTAGAATTGGCTCGTGTGACGAGGGCGCGAATATGAGTTATCTTCTGCACAGGCTGTGGCGGGACGACGAAGGCCAAGACATCGCCGAGTATGCGGTGATGCTGGCCGTCATTCTGGTATTAGTGGTTGGGACGATCCGCTTAGTCGGAAGCAATGCGAACAATGCGTTTTCGGCCGCAGCCAGTTCAATTCAATAGAACTTAGCGGAATGAGCAGCAGCCACGCTCATGGTGGTTTCGCTGCCCGTATTTGCAAGCACAAGTACCGAGGTCGAGCCAAGCAGGTAAACATCTTTGCCTGAAACACTTAGGTAATGTTGACTGCTTTAGAGCCTGTTGGGATCCGGCTTGGAGTGCCGCAGAAGATCGACAAGACGCGCCAACGCAGCGGACCGCCTCGAATCCGTGTTCCCCATCAACAAAGAGCAATTTTCATAGTCGATAATCAAAAATTCGTCGGTATCATTCAACGCCTGTCGTTGACCGGAGGATCGGCTCTACGCCTTAAAGGGCCTATTCCTCAGGGCACGCTCGCTGAAATCGCTTTTGCTACCGTATTCGGGAAAGTGAAGGCAAACATTGAATTTCTGCATACCGGAGCGGACGGCGTACGACTTGCGCAAGCATTCGCCTTCCTTGCGATGGATTTCCGTGAGCAGCAAACGCTTCAAAACGGCTACCGAAGAAATGCACAGTACAAGCTTTTCCGACGTTGTTCAGAAACAAACTCCTATCCACGCGGCGTTCGAAACATTGCGGGAGAGCCTCCGCCAGCTTTCGGTGATGCTCACTTCTGGACGGCGACCGACACCGAAACGCTGACGCGACGGAGCTTTCGGTGAACTTTGGGGACGCCTCAGCACGTTCGACACACACGCCCCTATCCTTACTCCTGTATCCGAACCCGTTAAACTCCGGTGGGAAGTTCACACGTTCAATTTCCAATATCCTCTCAGGGGAGCCTTTTGGACTTTCTGCTCATTTAACAGCAGGTTCAGCGCGGTAATCACTGCGTCGGGTCGCTTTCGAAGCTGCTCCGCTAAGTCTCGCTCGCTGACGATCACGTCCCCGGTGGGATACCGTTGGTGGGTGGTGTGGCCATACGACGAGATTCTTTCAGCCAGCAACCGCAATTCTTTCCTCTTGTTCCGCTCTTCACGCTTGGCTTGCTCCACCTCGCTTTCAAAAGCCCGCAGACATATTGCAGCGATTCCGAGAGCAGAAATGGCCAATGCTAACCACCAGGTCAGCGGCATCGAGGAAAAAACGCTCATGAGGAAATTCATGGAAGTATTCGACGGAGTGGAATCAGATGCGGAAAGGATACCTCGCAGTAAGCATGCAGCGAAGATTACGAAGGGGTCGCCTCGAACACGAACCCTTCTCATAGCTTGACACGAAGCGTTTGTACATTTGGCCAGCATCGCTACCCAGCCATGGCACTCTGTCGTTGCCAAGGGCAGGGAGGCGTACCATTGGGCATGCAGGCAATGAAATCAGAATACCTCGATCCTGACCTCTCTGATCGCTCGGTATCCGCCGACATCCTCGTTAGGGAAGAGCCGGATGAGGACGAAGAGGAAGACGAAGACGAGCGCGACGATCAAGAAGAAGATGATGAGGAAAGCAACGAAGGGTACTCAGAGTGAGCATAGAACATGCCTCGATTTCAGACAGGCGGACGACGGTCAGTGAGAACCGTATCAGTCGTGGCAGTGCGACTGTGGATTGCCGGGAGTGAAGATAGCCATCTCGCCCATACTCTCGATGTCAGCTTCGATGTCGCCAACGGCTCCAGTATCCGAACGTGCACAGTTGCGGTCAAAGATGTCCAGGACGTTGAACACTCGATAGAGGTGACCGACGAAACCCTTTATGAAGCGATTGCCACCGCCCTAGCAGCTTCCAGAAGGTCGGTGCTGGGCGGCGGGTGTTGATACACAAGCGGAGACCATCGCCAGTGAGAAGACAACGCGTAGGTGTGTGCCAGTAACCGCAGGAATCGACGAGCGGGTAATCGATCTCGGCGGGTCTGTCACATGAAGCGATCAAGTGTGATATATGTTGTAGATTTTATACGACGTCTGTAGTAATAACGCATACGTATCCTCAATCGATTGCGCCAGCGGTTGCCTCGCAGGCTGTCTTCGCAATCGACGACCGATGAGCTGATCCGTCCGAGGTGTCCTCGTTGTAGACCCAGGACATGCGGTTCGCGGCCCAGGCTCGAGCAACATTGCGGGAGACAATATGAACAAGGTCCAGAAACGCTACCTGTTGATCGGCGGAGTTCTTGGCTTGATCGTGCTCGGTCTGATTGTTGGAGCCGTTCGGCCCTACAAGCACGCTATGGGTGCGCCGCCAAGCACCCCGGATGTCGAGGTGGCGCAGGTTCAGAAAGAAGATATTCCCATCTACGCCGAATGGATTGGTACTCTCGACGGACTGGTCGACGCTGACGTAAGGGCGGAGGTTACTGGCTACCTGCTGAAGCAAGGCTATCAGGAGGGCGCGTCGGTCAAGCAGGGCCAACTCCTTTTCCAAATCGATCCGCGGCCTTTTCAGGCGGCGCTCGATCAGGCTCAGGGCCAGCTTGCTCAGGCGAAGGCCGCGCTCGCCAATGCCGAAGCAGTGCAGCACCGCACCGAACTTGACGTCCAGCGCTACAAGCCACTGGCAGAGCAACAGGCGGCCAGCCAACAAGATCTCGACAACGCGGTTCAGAACAATCTCGCCGCGATCGCAACCGTAGAAACCGCCAAGGCTCAGATCAAGACTTACGAGGCTGCGGTTGAAACAGCGAAAATCAATCTCGACTTTACGCGTTTGGTTTCGCCCATCGACGGCATGGCCGGCCAGGCGCAACTGCAAGTTGGCGCGCTGGTCAGCCCCAATAGCGGGGTGGTCACTTCCGTTTCCACCCTGGATCCGATCAAGGTCTATTTCACGGTGAGCGAGCCGCAATATCTTTCATGGCGGAGACGTTTTCCTACCGAGGAGAGCCGCTTGCAGGCCGACAAGGAACTGCGGCTGCAACTGATCTTAGCGGACGGCTCAATATACCCGCACGAAGGGAAGTTTTATTTTGCCGACCGCCAGGTGAACGAAACTACCGGAGCGATTCGAATCGCCGGACTCTTTCCCAACCCGAACAATATCTTGAGACCCGGCGGCTATGCCAAAGTCCGCGCAGTAATCCGGACCCAGCCGGGGGCGTTGCTGGTTCCGCAGCGGGCAGTGTCCGAACTGCAGGGCGGCTACCAGATTGCTGTTGTTGGCGTCGACAACAAGGTTGACCTTCGAACGGTCACAGTGGGCGACCGGGTTGATAACCGATGGATCATCGCGAACGGGCTGAACCCGGGAGACAGAGTCGTGGTTGAAGGAGTTCAGCGGATGCGCACCGGCGTGCGTGTGAATCCGAAGCCATTCATGGCACAAAACCAAGGATCGGCTAATCGATAAGGCCGGATTACCGATGTCGAAATTCTTCATCAACCGTCCCATCGTCGCTATGGTGATTTCCATCGTCATGGTGTTGGTAGGTGCGCTCACTGTGCTGAGCTTGCCCGTCGCACAATTTCCGAACATCACTCCCCCCGAAATTCAAGTGCTCGCCACCTACGTCGGAGCCGACGCGCAAACGCTGGAGCAAGCGGTGGCCACGCCCATCGAGCAGCAGATGAATGGGGTGGACAACATGAACTACATGTACTCGCTGAATGCCACGGGCAACTCAAGCACCAGCCTGATTGTCGACTTTGACGTAAAGACCGACCCGAATACCGATTTCATTCTCACGCAGTCACGGGAAACCCAGGCTGCTTCTCAGCTTCCATCGGACGTGAACAACTACGGCGTCACGGTGCGAAAATCAGTGACAGCCCCGCTGATGTGGGTTGCGCTTTACTCTCCGCACGGAACGTATGATGCCAAGTTTCTGGCAAACTACGCCTACATCAATCTCACCGATCCCGATTCTTCGCTCGCCCGGCATCGGCAACGTGCAGGTATTCGGCGCTGGTCAGTATGCGATGCGTCTTTGGGTAAAGCCGGACACGTTGGCGAAACTTGGCATCACCGTTCCGGAGATCGTCAGCGCGATTCAGTCACAGAACACCGTGAACCCGGCCGGCAAAGCCGGAGGCGAACCCGCTCCCAAAGGCCAGGAATATACGTATTCGGTCTTGGCTCAGGGACGCCTGGTGTCGCCGGAAGAATTCGGCAACATCGTCGTTCGCGAGACACCGGACGGTGCGACTGTGCGCGTACGCGACGTCGCTCGCATCGAACTGGGCGCTCAAGACTACAGCGTTGCCGGACGTTTCAACGGCAAGCCGGGTGCGATTATTGCAGCCTACCAATTGCCCGGATCGAACGCAGTCGACGCAGCTGCCGGAGTCAAGAAAATAATGGCGCAGATGAAAGAGCGCTTCCCCGAGGACATGGATTTCGCCGTTTCTCTGGACACGACTCTTTCTGTGACGCAGGGCATCAAGGAAATCGTTGAGACCCTTGTGATCGCGCTCGTCCTGGTCATCATTGTTGTTTTTCTTTTCCTTCAGGGCTGGCGCTCAACGTTGATCCCGCTGCTGGCTGTGCCGGTTTCGCTCGTGGGAACGTTCGTGCTCTTCCCACTGTTCGGCTTTTCCGTCAATACACTCTCGCTTTTTGGGCTGGTGCTGGCGATCGGCTTGGTGGTGGATGACGCGATCGTCGTCGTAGAGGGCGTGGAACGGCATATCGAAGAGGGCATGACTCCAAAGAATGCAGCGTTAAAAGCGATGGAGGAACTGTCGGGCCCCGTGGTAGGAATTGCCCTGGTTCTCTCCGCCGTATTCGTGCCCACCGCCTTCATTCCCGGGATCACTGGCAGGCTGTATCAGCAATTCGCAGTCACGATCGCTATCTCGGTAATTCTCTCCGCGTTCAACGCGCTTACGCTCAGCCCTGCCCTGGCCGCATTGCTTCTTCGACCGCGCGAAGAGAGCCATGGCCTGTTGCGGAGATTCTTCGAATGGTTTAACCGAGTTTTTGAGCGAGCTACTGAGGGCTATGTCAATTGGAGCGGTGTCCTGCTCAAGAAAACAGCAGTGGTGGTTGTGCTACTGCTGGTCTTTTGCCTCGCGGCAGGATTCTTCGCCAATCGGGTGCCGTCGAGCTTTCTTCCCGACGAAGATCAGGGCTATGCATATGTGAATCTGCAATTGCCCAATGACGCGTCGTTGGAGCGAACCTCGCAGGCAGCGACACAGATCGAGAACATTCTGGCTAACACTCCGGGTGTGAAGTACACGACCAGCGTCATCGGCTTCAGCTTGCTCAGTTTTGTTCGCACCAGCTACAACGCCTTCTTAGTCGTCACTCTGAAGCCGTGGGACGAGCGCACCTCCAGAGCCGAGCAGTTTCAAGCGATCAAGGCGCACTTGAATCAGCAGCTTTCCAAATTGCCAGCGGGAATCGCATTCAGTTTTTCGCCGCCGGCCATCCCGGGCGTTGGCACCGCCGGCGGATTCACCTTCATCCTCGAAGACCGCTCTGGCGGCAGCATCCAATTCCTGTCGCAAAACTTGAGCACTTTTCTTGACGCGGCACGAAGGCGGCCGGAAATCGCCAGCCTGAGTACGACGTTTCTGCCGAGCGTTCCGCAGAAGTTCGTCGACGTCAATCGTGACAAGGTGTTGAAGCAGGGCGTCAATCTTTCCGACGTCTACCGCACCATCCAGGCGTTCATGGGCGGATATTTCATCAATTACTTCAACCGCTTTGGCCGCCAGTGGCAGGTCTACATCGAGGCCGAGAGCGAGGATCGTGCCACCGCGGAAAATGTTGGGCGCTTCTATGTCCGCAATAACAAGGGTGAGAACGTTCCGCTGTCTACGCTTGCCACGGTCAAATCGCAGCTCGGCCCCGAATTCACACAGCGCTTTAACGAGTACCGTTGCGCACAAATCAATGGCAGCGCGGCACCGGGCTACAGCGCTGATCAGGCGACCGCAGCCCTCGAAGAAGTTTTCAAACAAACCATGCCGCGAGAGATGGGATTCGACTACTCCGGGATCTCGTATCTGGAACAGAAAGCGCGCCAAGGAGTGCCACCCGCGGCCATCTTTGGACTGTCGCTGTTGTTCGTGTTCCTGATTCTGGCGGCACTGTACGAAAGCTGGTCGCTGCCTTTCAGCGTACTGCTCAGCACGCCGGTGGCGGTCTTTGGAGCGTTTTTTGTGCTGTGGCTGCGCCGAACTTTGCTCAGCGTTTTCCTGCCGCCCTACATGGTGCAGATTGAAAGCGACATCTTCTCGCAGATCGGCTTGATCATGCTGATCGGCCTGGCGGCGAAGAACGCAATTTTGATCGTCGAGTTTGCCAAGGAGCGGTACGAACACGGAAAGCCGCTGGCCGACGCCGCGCTCGAAGGCGCGAGGCTGCGGCTGCGACCGATCCTGATGACATCGTTCGCGTTTATCCTCGGCTGCGTTCCACTGTGGACAGCAAGCGGGGCAGGTTCGGTAGCCCGGCGGATCATGGGGACGGCGGTGATCGGCGGGATGCTCGCTGCGAGCGCGATCGGAATCTTCTTTATTCCTGGCATCTTTTACATGGTTGAGAAGTGGACGAGCGCTGGAAAGGAGCCCGCATCAAGCATATTGCCAGCTGCGCCTTCGCCCGCGCCCGGAGACTGAGGGACCTCGCAGTGCGTTCAACAGCTTGGGTATCAAGCGGAGTCTGCGCAATGGGGTTTGCGTAATCATGAGAATCGCAAAATTGCTCGCCGCGGCGTTGCTCTCTGGCGTCCTTTCGGGTTGTGCTGTAGGCCCTAACTATCATCGCCCGGCCGTTCAGACTCCGAATTCTTTTCGAGACCTGGCGGACAATCCTCAGCTTCAGGCCCAGACTGCCTCGTATGCCGATCTTTCCTGGTGGCAAGTATTTCAGGACCCAAAGCTGCAGGAACTCATACGTACGGCACTCAAACAGAACTATGATTTGCAACTCGCCACGGAACGCATCAATGCGGCCCGTGCGCAGCTTGCGGTGACGCGTTCGAGCCTGTTCCCCCAGGTATCGGGCAATGCCAATTTCAGCGGTGGGAAGGAAAATGTCATCCAGTCCCGTTACAACTTCCTGACCTTGACCGCCGACGCGGCGTTCCAGTTGGATTTCTTTGGCCGGCTACGCCGCGCCAACGAAGCAGCCCGCGCCCAACTGCTGGCCACCGAAGATGCGCGCCAGGTCGTCGCACTGACCCTTGTCAGCGATGTTGTCACCGACTATTTCACACTGCTGCAACTTGATCTGCAACTCGCGATCACGCGTGAGACAGTCAAGACACAGACCGATTCGGTCAAACTTACCCAGCTGCGGCTCGACCTCGGAGTTGCCACCAAGTTGGATGTGCTTCAAGCCCAACAGGTGCTGGATACCGCCAATGCGGCGATTCCGGACCTGGAGCGACAAATTGCCCAGGAAGAAGACGCCATCAGCATCCTTCTCGGCAATTACCCGCAAGACATTGCACGCGGGATTCCTCTCGTCGAGCAAACACTTCCACCGGAAGTTCCAGCTGGCCTTCCATCTTCGATCATCGAGCGTCGGCCCGATATTCGCGAGGCGGAAGAGATCTTGATTGCTGCGAATGCCGATATCGGAGTCGCCAAAGCTCAGTTCTTCCCGCAAATCTCTCTGACCGGAGGAGGCGGCGGTTCTTTTGGTCGAAGCTCCGCCTTCTCAAGCCTCATGACGACGCAGCTAGGCATCTGGTCTTATGGCGCGCAAGTGAGCCAGCCAATCTTTACCGGAGGCGCGCTGAAAGGGAACTTGCATCTGGCTGAGTCTCAACACCAACAAGCTCTGATCGACTACCGGGAAGCGATCCAGCACGCTTTCGGAGAAGTCTCGGACGCGCTTATCGGTTACGAGAAACTTCATCAGGTCCGGACACGCCAGCAAGATTCGGTAGCCGATCTGCAGGAAACCGTTCGCATTTCCACGCTTCGCTACAAGGGCGGCACGACCACATACCTCGAAGTACTCGACGGACAGCGGTCGCTTTACGGCGCCGAACTGACGCTCGCAGCGGCGCGGGGAGATGAATATCGCAGCCTGGTCCAACTCTACAAAGCGCTAGGCGGGGGCTGGCAACAATAAAATCGTCCGTCAGTCCTAGGAGACAGTTTATCGAAGCCGACCTCAGACTGTTGCGAAGCGGCAGCAGAGGTAGTCAATGATGACAACGATGCACGAATAAGGATGTGAAGTTTGCTGAGGTACTCCATGGTGAGTACGTGGCGAACCTCGCGTGCAATCTTTTGAGTGCTGGTCCGGACGTGCCGAAGCACGTTTCCGGAGAAGGTATGCATGACGACGGTTGGGACAATTATCAACATCCATAAAGCTCTGGTGATTCCAGTTGTTCTCGAAATTGGATTCGACGCGAAGCGGCGCAAAGGGACAGTGGATTTCAGGCCGCACCTGCCGCTGGTTTTTCAATTGTGACTCAACGACAGAAGGTAAACGGTCGGGGGCACTTCGTCGCTGTCTGAGATGGCGGGCGGATTACGAGCTACCCGGAAGTTATGGCCGGTACAGACGGTCGACGACGCGGGCCAGAAGTCGGCTTCGAGAAAATCGCTATTGATCTCCTCCAAGCCCGTTTCTGGGGCCACAGATCCGTTTCGAACGCAGCTGACCTGCCGGCGAAGGCGAAATCGCCCACCAGCTTTCTGTACAGGCTGCGAACTAGATGCCTACAATGCACAAACTAGAGGTCCGAATCGGAATTCTGGTTCAAGAGCGTCAGAATTAGTTCGCATTTCAGATCGAGCCGAAGAAGGAGCGGGCATGCGACCAGCAAAGGTGATTTCGTGCATCCTCAGCATTGTTGGCGTCTGCGCCCTGGCACCTCGAATTCCTGCACAGACGCTTGCCTTGCCAGAACCCATAGTAATTGCCGCGAGCGCGGTGATCGATGGCAAGGGTCACATACTTCATGACGTTCGGATCGTGATCGAGGGCTCAAAGATTGTTGCGATAGATCCTAAGGTCGAGGGGCCAGTGGACTATGACTTGCGCGGCCTGACGGTGTTGCCCGGTTGGATCGACGGGCACGTGCACATTACATGGATCTTCGGCAAGGATGGGAAAAATGCAGGCACGGAAGGCACAACACCAGAGGATGCCTATCAAGCGGCGTCGAATGCGTGGGTCACGCTGATGGCAGGCTTCACGACGGTGCAAAGTGTGGGTGCGCCCAACGACACTCCGCTGCGCGATGCTATCGCGAAAGCAATGCTCCCCGGCCCGCGTATCCTGACGTCCAACGAACCGCTCGAAGGGCGAGGCGAGGCGACCGGCACGCCCGATGAAATCCGCGCTTACGTGATGAAACAAAAGCAAGCCGGCGCGGACCTGATCAAAATCTTCGCGTCCAAGTCCATTCGCCAGGGCGGAGGAATGACTCTTTCGCAGGAGCAATTAAGCGCGGCGTGTGATGAAGCAAAGAAGCAGGGATTGCGCACGCTCGTGCACGCTTACAAAGAGGCGGTCCGCGCCGCGACTCTCGCGGGCTGCACCGAGGTTGAGCACGGTACGCTGGCCGCAGACGACGACTTGAAATTGATGGCCGAGAAGGGAACCTATTTCGATCCGCAATGCGGGCTGGTCATTGAGAACTATTTGCAGAACAGGAAAAGGTATCTCGGAACACAGGGCTACACTGCCGAGGGATTTGCTGCAATGGAGAAGATCCTGCCGATGGATCACGAGATCGTGCAACACGCAGCAAAAACTCCGGGGCTGAAAGTCGTCTTTGGCACCGACGCGGTGGCCGGTGCTCACGGGCGCAATGCCGAGGAGTTCATCGATCGCGTGCGTGACTGCGGTGTGGACCCGATGGCAGCGATGGTCTCTGCCAACTCGCTGGGCGCTGAAGCGCTGGGCTTGGGCGATCAGATTGGCTCGATCGCCCCCGGCTTTCAAGCGGACATCATTGCGCTCGATGGAGACCCGTTGAAAGACATCACCGCCGTTCGGCGCGTTGTATTTGTAATGAAGGGCGGCGTGGTTTACAAAAACGCTGCGCGCGGCGCGATCCCTCTTTATGCAGGCGTGCAGCCTTGATTCCGACCTTTGAGAGTCGGCTTGGCTTGGCTGACGATCGATAATTACTGCCTCACTCTGCTTTAAGCCAACGCATAGAGATATTCGACGAAGGAACGCACGGCCCCATCAATCCCCGCAACCTTGGTATTGGTGGAATCGATCAGATAGTACTCATTCGGAGCATGTGCCCCGGTCCCGTGCCCCACTCCGAAATGTCCGGCGGGAAGATTGAGAGGCTCGGAAGTGAAGATGTATCCCGGCCAGGAGCCGGCGGATCGAGGCCACAACACGGGATCCAAGCCCAGCTTGCGGTAAGTCGCAATCTGCGCCTGGATGAGCTTCGAATCCTGCGAGGTCTGTGTCGGATCGTAACCACCACTCATATTGACCTCGATATCACCGAAGCCGTGTTTGGCAAGGTGATCCTTCAAAAGCGCCAGTGTACCGGCAGCCGTCATGTCAGGGACCAGCCGCATGTCAACCTTCGCCACGGCGCGATGCGGCAGGATGGTCTTCCCCCCGGGGCCCGTGTACCCACCGACCAAGCCCTCGATGTTGATCGTGGGCTTAGATTCGAGCAGCACCAGCGACTCCAGCCAGTTTGTGTCGTGCACCCAACGCTCAACGCCTAGCTGCTGCTTAACCGTGGCTTCACTGCGGCGGGCGGCGACATCCTGAATCATCTTCATTTGGGCGGGAGTAAGCGGCTTCGCCTTGTCAAAAAAGCCCGCCACAGCAGGCGTGTGTGCATCGGACTCGATGAGCGTGTTGAGCGCTTGCACCAGGTGCCACGCCGGGCTGTCCACTTGTGCCTCAAGGCTGGAGTGAACATCGTGTTTGGGCCCTCGTCCCCATCGCTCTCCACTGGAAACCAATTCGAGCTCAACTACCCCCTTCGCGCCTAGTGATATCTGTAGCCCTCCATCCGCGTCCTGCCCCGCTTCTGGCATGAACACACCCATGCATTTCTTCAACGCAGCGGTAATCCTGGGTTGGTGGACAACCTCCGGAAAGTGGGTCGAACCAATCTCTTCTTCACCTTCACAGACGAGCACGAGATTTACCGGCAGTTTTGTTCCGGATGCCTTGAAGGCATGAAGGGCACCAAGGAAGGCCGTTTCAGGGCCCTTCTGGTTCACCGCCCCGCGACCGACGCAGACCCTGCCCATCCCTTCCTTGTCCAGGATCCGCCCTTCGAGGGGCGGTGAAGACCACTCCGAAGGATCAAACTGTTTCACGTCGTACATAAAATACATGCAGACGGTGGTTGCCGCACCTGCATCCAGAATGCCGAAGACCCCAGGCTTGCCCGATGTTGGCACAATTTCAACATTCGCGAATCCTGCATCGCGAGCGAGTTGTGCCATATAGTCAGGGCCCTGCGGATAGTTGCGGTTCTCGGCCGCGATTGACGGCAAAGCGATCCAGTCCTGCAGTCGCTTCACATTTTCGTCATGCATCTTCGGTATTTGGCTCAGCACCGACTGGTGGCTGGGATCGTCTGCAGAGAAAGCAGAGATTGGCAATGCGGCGAAGGCAGCTCCAGCAAGCGCGCCGTGGATGAACTCGCGACGATTGAAAGCGTTATGGCTCGAGTCGGTCAATGCGTCCCCCATTGGCGGAATAAAGATGACTATCCTTGGTTGACCACAGATTCAATTCCAGAAAAGGAACCATCTGGCTTTTAACGAAGGTCATCATACCAGTTGGTTCCCCACAGACCAGCGATCGTTTCTAATGGACTTAGCGAGATAACTCCCGGCCTGCCTGCCAACCCGAAAGATCATGTGTATTGGGGCTAGCTGTCGCAATCCGGAAGTAGTTCGATCCCACCTTCTCGGGATCATAGGGGGATCTTTGCGCGAGTCCGCTTAGAGATCGGGATCACCCCCGTCTGGTGTCTTCCAGTCCGAGGTTGCTATCCCAACTCCCTTCTAGGTTGTTGGTCGGGTTAGTCCCGAGACGTCGGCTTGGGGGAGATCGCTCCAAGCCCTTTGCGGCCGTTTTCATTGCTGCAGGGGCACCCCTTGCTCAATATCCCAGCCGCTTGTTGACAATGTTCTTCAAGGGTTCGCCCTTCTCAAACTTGCCATACGGCTTCAGAAAGAAGCGCATCGCCTGATCCTGCCAGTCGGCCGTGTGGTCCGCGCAGTGCGGCGACAACAAAACATTGTCCAGCTTGTACAGCAGATGTCCCTCCGGCAGCGGTTCGTGTTCAAACACATCTAACCCTGCTCCCTTGATTCGCTTAGCCGTTAGCGAACGGAGCAGTGCCGCCTCGTCAATGACCGGCCCACGTCCCACGTTGATCACTACCGCCGTCGGCTTCATCACCGCAAACTCCGCGTCGCCGATCATGTGCCGCGTCTCCTCGGTCAATGGGGCCGTCGCCACAATGTAGTCGCAGAGCGCGATCATCTCCCGCCTTTCCTCCGGCTTGTAGAAGTGATCCACGAGCGGATCAATCGATCCGGGAACATGCCGCTTCGTCGCAAGCACCCGCATGCCTATGGCCTGCACGCGGCTCGCCACGGCTCGGCCAATGTCGCCATAGCCCAAAATCCCAACCGTCTGTCCACCTATCTCTTGCACGTCGAACGGTTCCCAGACAGATGCCATCTGGTTCCGAACCATCCGCCGGAAATCCTCCGCGAAATACAAAATCGCTGCCAGCACAAACTCGCCAAGGGACGCGCTGAACACGCCGCGTCCGTTGGTCAGCAGGATTTGACTTTCCACGAGTTCCGGAAACAACAGGTTGTCCAGGCCCGCGGCCCGGGAGTGTACCCAGCGCACCTTCCCGCAAATCCCAAACAATTCGCGCAGCAACTCCCGCGTCCCCGACCATAGCAAGATTACCGTCGCATCCTTCGCGGCTTGGGCACACGCGGCAACCTCCCCACATACTATGTGTGGTAGCTCGTCCAGCATGGCGAACTGCGGATCGTCTCCCGACGCCAGCACCAGCACTGGATTCTCTTTCCCCATACCCCAATATCCTGCCACGCTCCTGTCCTAAACGGTGGCCGCAAGTGCGAGGACTGCTGCTAGTACCAACCGGAGCGTATTCTGGGCCCGAAGTCCGCTTCGGAGAAATCGCCGTTGATCTCCCCCAAGCCCAAGCTTCACGTTAGCCGACTACTCGCCCAGGATGGGCCCCTCCGCTCAGCGATTCTGCGGGTCCTACAGATTGACCGGGCCGGAGCTGCGGACCTACCATGACGTTGCTCATTTGCACACACTTGGAAGTGGGAGATTTCCATGCGTCACCGCTCGAATACTGTGTTGTTGCGCGTTTCTGTTTGTCTATCCTTTGCCGCGCTTCTAACCGCTATCGCGACGCCAGCCTGCGCTCAGCTCCTGGCGAGCAGCGACCTGTCTCGTCTGCGTTCCATCGGCGGCGTAGCGCTCTCGCCCGACAACCACTACATTGCATACACAATAACGATGCGCGATCGACCCGGCCGGCCTTACGGCCAACTCTGGGTGATGGATCTGAGCACGGAGAAGAGCATCCGCCTCGGCGGTGACAAGCCCGCCAGCGGTCCGCTGTGGTCTGGCGACAGTAAATGGATCGCATTCCGCGGTGCTGACGGCGACCAGCACGGCATGCTGATCGCACATCCCGACGGCAGCGGTACCACCTTCCTGGCGGCGCTGGCGGGTACCAATTCCCCGTTGCCTGGAACTGGAAAGGACTTCACGTGGTCGCCCGATGGAAAGCAGATTGCCTTCGTCTCGTCCACAGCCGGCGAAGGCGCCGAGGCTAGCGGCGATCCCATGGTGATTACCCGCTATCTCTACAAGCCCGACGCGGGCGAAGGGATGACGCGGTTCAACGACAATCAACGCCTGCATATCTTCGTTGTCGACATCGCCTCAAAACAAGTACGCCAGCTCACTCAAGGGAATTTCGACGAGCACTCCATTGACTGGTCGCCCGATGGAAAGCAACTCATCTTCGCTTCCAACCGCGAACCCAATCAGGATGAGTTCTTTAACTACGACCTTTTCACACTGCAACTTGCCGACAACAGCATTCACCGATTAACGGCTACCGAATCCTGCGAATACGATCCGTTGTGGTCGCCGGATGGCAAATCCATCGTCTATCGTGGCACGCGCCGTGGCCTCACCGACCGCGAAACGACTATGGAAGACACCCACGTCTGGATCATGAACGCCGACGGCAGCAATCGCCGCGAAATCGGGAACGCAATTGACAATCGTCAAGGCGCGCCACAATGGGCGCCCGACGGGAGCTCCGTCTATTTCACCGTGCAGGAACGGGGCAGCAATCATCTTGTTCGTCTGCCCATCTCCGGCGGACAGCCCGAATACGTCGTAAACGACGCCGGTGGGGTTGGAGCATGGTCGGTCGGCAAGAACAAAGCGGTCGCTTACAGTTTCACGACGCCGCGCGATGCCGCACAGCTCTACTACAAATCCGGCGCGGCGGCGTCCCGCAAGCTCACGGATCTCAACCATGAACTTCTCGCGGATAAGTCCATCGCCGAGGTTGAATCGTTCACTTTTGTCAGTAACGACAATCGATTCGACGTCGAGGCGTTTCTTACCAAGCCCGTCGGCATGACCGGCACATCCAAGCATCCGCTTATCGTGGTGATTCATGGAGGTCCGCACGGGGCAAATGGTCCTGGCTTCAACTTCAAGAATCAGATCTACGCAGCGCACGGTTACGCCGTTCTCAATGTGAACTATCGCGGTTCGACGAGTTACGGCCAGAAGTTTTCCGATGCCGTGTTCGGCGACCAGGACGGTAACGAAGGACAGGACATTCTCTACGGAGTAAGCGCGGCGGTGCGGCGCTACTTGTGGATCGATCGAGAGCGTCTGGGGATCGAGGGAGTGAGCTACGGTGGGCAGCTCACCGATTGGCTTATCACTCAAACCAACCAGTTCAAGGCGGCGATTCCCACCGCAGGAATCGCGAATCTGGTCAGCTACAACTACATGACCTACTACAACCAATACGAGGAGATGGAGTTTGGACAATTCCTGCATCAGGGGAACCTGATGGACGTTGCATGGGAACGGTCAGCAATGAAACATATCGCAGCCGCGCATACGCCGACTCTTATCATTCACGGCGAGAACGACAATGATGTTCCCATTGCGGAAGCAGAGCAACTTTTCATTGCGCTTAAAGATGTGGGCGTCGAGACGGTTTTTCTACGCTATCCTCGAGAAGGCCACGGCCTGTCCGAGGTCAAACATCAGATCGACGCTACCGACCGATCTATCGCCTGGTACGAGAGGCATTTCCCGAAGCCAGGTGACGAAGGCGTGACCAACGTTCAGCCGTAGGCCGAGAGTTGTGATCCCGACAGATTTTTCCCAATCAGAAACCGGCTTCATTTCGGAGGGCACGGCAGGCTGGGCAGATTTGTCCGCACTACGGACGAATGACGGGCAAGTCGGAAGTTATTCCTAAAATGGGCTCTCAACGATGCTGTCCGGAAGTTGGCTTCGAGGAGATCTCCCCGAAGCCCGTTTCTGACGAACTTCCGGATGGATGACAATCCACTGCCTTACATTGCCACATTGACATACGAATATTCGAGCAGAACATTGACCTGGCGATGATCAAGAATGAGGGGATGAAACGACAATCCGCGCCTTATCGCAATCCCTCCACCAAATAGAGTTGGCTCAGAGCGTTGAAGTAGGAATAGGCATAAGATTTGCCGTCGGGAGTGAATGCCGCATCGATCAAATCAACCCCCGCGGGGTCCGATGGCCCGATTTTCTTGAACAACTCGCGGCGGCCAGCGGCCAGATCCACGCGTATCACATCCGCCGAATAGCTACCGAGCACCCCAACCAGCGCCGAGCGCCCGTCACCCGACACAGAAAAGATTGCCTCGTCGGGATGGATGCCGGGAACCAGGCGGGGCGCTCCCTGACCATCCACGGGATATAGCGCCACGGAATCGGAGAAGCCAAACACGAACTTGCCGTCCGCAGTGGGGACGAATCCGCTCACTCCCTCGGGAGAAATCGGGCGTCCCGTTCCCGAATCGATGGCTTGCACGTAGATGCGCGATTTGTGACCCGGTTCCGTGCCGCAAAATACAACATTCTTGCCATCCGGGAGAAAACGAGCGTAACTCCGGTCGATGGAATCATGCGTTATCTGCTTCGTCTCCCCCGGGCCAAGGGGAATCAGGAAAAGCTGACGGGGAATGTGCAAAATAAGGGACGCCAGAACCCACTTCATGTCCGGTGAGAAATCGTAGCCCACGCCATCGCCAACGCGTTCAGGCGCTGCGCCATCGCTCGCACGGACGTAAACGTCGTAATCAGGTCCGCTATTAGCCCCCTCTTCATTCAACAGCACTTGTCGGCCGTCAGGTGAAATGGCCGAAGCGTCACTCCAATTTTGAATGGTCACATCTTGTTCTCGATCCTGACCAATTCCCCGTACGTAGGCGATGATTCGAAAGATATTTTGCCCGAGAAGAACGCGCCCATCGCGAGCAATATCGTAGAGGGTTGGGGTGGCCGGAATTCGGTCGACCACACGAGTATGGCCCGAAAGGTCGGCGGCCCAGAGCTGAAACTTAGTGCTTTCTTCCGCGCTGGTGAACCATACTTCCTTGCCAGAGGGAGCCCAATTAACCTCTTCAATGGCCGACTGCCGCGGGGACAGAGTCCGATTGCGGCCGGAAGAGTCTACCGTCACCACATTGCCAGCGCTGTCTCCCAAGGTGGGATGCTCGGCGAATGCCACCCAGCCTCCCCTGGGCGAGACGCGCACGTTGGTTAACCAGCCAGTGGCGGCCTCATACAGAACGTGGCCGATGGGGTACTCAATGCGAAAGTGTCCGTCAACGTAGTGGGCGACGGCGATCTGGTTGTCGGGGCCCCAATCGGCGTCCACGACATCGCTCATCATGGGACGGGGAGCTGCGCCACTTAGCGGCGCTCTCGCCAGCAAGCCAACTTTGACATTTCTACTAAGGTCTCGTCGCTTCTGGATCAGGAGCATCTCTCCAGTGGGAGAGATGGATTCGAGGTCAGCATCTTTCAGGCCGAGGCTTACTGGGGCGTGACTGTCGGGCGCAAGTGAGAAAAGTTCGGTCTGCATCCCGACGTGCGCCGAGCTGTAGATGATAGTTCGCTGGTCGGGTGCGAAGCGGGCAGAAGAGATGAACTCGCGCCCAAACGTGAGCTGACGATAGCTCGGCGGCTCAGCAGGAGGGGCGTTCAGGCGAACGAAAAGCAGCGCCACGGCTGCGACTAGGATTCCGATGACTCCCAGCAGCGCGGGAACGAGCCAGGACTTTCCCGGTTTTGTTACCGCGGGCCCAGCGGAGCTCGTTGCCGACGCTGCAGGCGATGAAATGGAAGACAACGCCTGCAATGCGAAGGCGATGTCGCGCGCAGACTGGAAGCGATCGGCCGGATCCTTTTCCAGGCAATGATGAACGATGCGCTCCAGCAGGGGCGGCACATCGCGGCCTGTGGCGGACAAGTCTGGAGGCTCTTCTTTCAGAATCGAACTAATGGTATCGGCCGGCGTGCCGCCGCGAAAGGCACGCCTGCCGCTCAGCATTTCATAGAGCACCGCACCTAAGCTAAACAGGTCAGAGCGCGCGTCAATAGCGGCTCCGCGGCATTGCTCGGGCGACATGTAACCAAGCGTACCCAGCAGTGCACCGCGGCCAGTGACGGAATCGAGCGTCGCCTCCGCCGACAAGCCGGGAGCACCCAGCTCAGGAATGGTCAACTTAGCCAGGCCGAAGTCAAGAATCTTCATATGCCCGTCGCGGGTGATGAAGAGGTTTTCCGGCTTAAGGTCGCGATGGAAAATGCCGTGATCGTGGGCGGCGGTAAGTCCGCGTGCGATCTGGAGCGCATAATCGACTGCTTTGCGCACGGGCAGCGGAGCACTGATCAGGCGCGCTCGTAAGGTTTCTCCTTCGAGTAGTTCGGAGACGATGTAGGGGGAATTGTCCTGGCTGCCAATGTCGAACACGGCGAGAATATTCGGATGGCTGAGCGCAGCCGTGGCTCGCGCCTCCTGCTCGAAGCGACGCATGCGCTCGGAATCGCCCGCCGAGCCAGCGGGTAAAACCTTGATCGCCACTTCGCGGCCCAGGCGTGGATCGCGGGCGCGATAGACTTCTCCCATGCCTCCCGCGCCGAGGGGGGCGAGGATCTCGTAAGGGCCAAGCTTTGAGCCGGGGGCAAGAGGCATTTGCGGGCTAATTATAGAAGGATTGCGGATGAGGCTGTATCGCCCTTGCGCATTGTTTGTACTCGTGGCCCGTGTGGCACAATTCCGACGCGTTGCGTTGTCACGCCGCGCAAGGAGTCTCGCGCGTATCCCCGTTCTCGGCAGTCTGCTTGGGAAGCATGGATTTTCGCCGAACTCGACTCGTATCGAGCGCTAGTCCCGGAACTGTGATCGTGCTAAAGCCGTATTGCTGCATGGATGCATCCATCGATCCAGTCAGCAATACGTCAGAATTCCCGCCTCCGTTTGTAAACTTAAATTCCACGGTAACGTACAACACACGTTTCCCATCCACGAGGCCAGGGGTCAGGATTACTCGGGCGATATGCCGGCGAAGTACCTCCTTCCCCGTTACAGGTTCACTAGTCAGGAGACCTTGGAGATCGTGCAGCTTCGATTTCAGGTACTGCTCAACGTCATTGGGAGCGAATGTGACCGGATCGGGCTCACTCGCGCGAGACAGCAGTTCCTCGATTTGTTTTATGCCCGCTTCTGCTGCCTCTAGCCGAGATTGAACCGTTGCTAAACACTGGCGGCCAGTGGCAGCAATAAAATCTGTCACATGCCAAGCTTCCTGCTTCTTTTTTGCCAATTCTTTGCGCAGTGCGGGAGCGTTGATCGCACTCTTCCGTGCTTCAGCCTCTAGTTCCGCCAGCTTCGTTTGCACTCTCGCATATAGGGATTTCGCCGCGTCCTCAATGCGGCCTGATTGAAGCAACCCACCAGTTAACCAGGCAAACCGTTACGTTTGAGATAGGCGAGGACGATCCTCGCTACGAGCGAATAGATGCTCTGTTAATATCCCTCGGAGCGGAACGGGTTCGAGATACCTCAATGACGGTGCCAACCTTGCGAGAGTTCATAGCGAAAATGGTGGCAGACGGTGGCCAGCGCTTCAAGCAAGAAGTCGCAATGCGAGCTGAATGGCAGCGCGGAGGAGAGGTATTTCGGCAGTCTGTGGAATCGGGCAAAAAGGAGGAAGCACGTGAGATTTTGGATTCTGCCATAGCAGAGGCGATTCAGGGAAATCACCCAAGATGGGTGGTGGTTCTATGCCGTCATGCTGCCGTACTTTCAGGTTCAATGGGGGGCCGTCAGCGCCAAATACATTACGAGGAACAGGCTCTTCCGTTCGCCACGGATCACGGGTTTGCTGCTTACAATTTGGCTCAGTTGTTGTTGAGCGATGGCCAGCTAGTTCGCGCCGAACAATACGCTCCCGAGGCATATAGGTAGAGCATCACACCGACGACAGATGATGATCGTGACCTAATAGCGGCGATCCTTCGGCAGTGGCCGAACGTTGCTCAAACCGTGTAACTGTCGAAACATCCCCCATTGCACCAACTACTCGTGCGCCCGGAGTTCTGAGTGTTATTCTAGTTTTCAAACAGGCCTGAAGGATTGGGCTGCGCCAGCACCTAACTAGGCTTGAATCGTGCGACCACTTCTGAAACCCATTCCTCCGAGTGCGAAGGGAGTCAGCAGCCTTGAATTCATTCAACCCAAATTATTTCCTTCATGCCGCGAATGTACTGTTGTTAGTGGCTTACAGCGTTCGAGACATTTTGTGGCTGCGACTGTTCGCAGTAGCATCAGCAGTCATTGCGATCCCATATTTTGTTCTGCAGCCGGTACCGCTTTGGGTGCCAATCGCTTGGAGTTCTGTTTTTGCGGCAATCAACCTGTTCCAATCGTGGCGTCTTTTCGTAGAACGTCGACCTGTGAAATTGACCCCAGAGGAGGAGGAGGTTCGTCGCCTAGCCTTCGAGGACTTGCCGCCTCGAAAAGTCCTGCAGGTTTTGAGCGTCGGATCGTGGGCCACCGTGGCGACCGGTGAGCGAATGTTGGAGCACGGCAAATGTCCTGAGGCCATCTCACTGATAGTGCGCGGGACAGTACGTGTGGCGGGAAACGAAGGTGTCCTCGGCGACCTAGTTGCGGGTAATCTCGTAGGCTCTGCACTGCAGCTGGGCGGCGCCCCGTCTGAGGTGGATGCGGTGGCAATGGAGCCGGTACGCGCCTTGCGTTGGGAGGTTGAAACGCTGGAGCGTTATCTCACTGCTAATCCCGAGGTTCGAATCGTACTGCAACGGCATCTGGCTCGTGACCTCGCCGGAAAATTGGTCTCCTTGGTGCACCACGGTGCCGCTTGACATAAGCCTCGAAAGCCCAGAACCCGTGGGCTCCGTCTCGAGTGTTGTCGTAACATCTTCTCGATTACACTCATCCTATGAAAAGGGATGTCAAGTAAAAAATCTTCTCCCCGCCCCTCTGAGAGATGCGGGCGTGGTGACTTACATCCAGCCCCACCTCATTCCTCACCTCATTCTTAGAGGGGTTATTGGTTTGGTCGCTTTGGCTAGCCGCACTTTCCCACGGCGATGCCAACTCCAGTTGCTTGTCCCTACTCGTTGGTTTCATGAAGTCAGTAGCGCACGACGCCATTCGGTTACGAAGCTACGCAAGCTAAACGTTGGCTTAAGTGCCAACCAAGATCCTATGTGAGGCTCGAGGCCTATAGCTTTTTTTGGTTATCCGACGGGGCATAGGATTGACCCGGAGACTCGGTGCTGGACTACAGCACACAGAGTGCCTGAATGAGTGTATGGATACTCTCCCTCGAACCGGAGCATCGCAAGAACCGATTGGCTACCACCGAGGCATGAAAACTTGGGAGATCACCTTGGTTCTATTCGATGCTCAAGCTGCTTGCGTCTTCAGTTGTTTGACGTCGAAACGTTCCTCCTTTTTCCAAAGTGTTAACGTAATGGCCGCGATCTTGCATGCCAGTGTCAGGCGCGCCATCTCCGGCTTCATGCCCTTGGCCAGCAAATCCGCGTAGAAATCCTGGAACGGTCCCTTGCCACAGCTGGCCCGGGTGGCCGCACTCTTGAAGATCTCTTTCATCTCATGGTTGTGATTTCGATTCAGCCCACGAACCTGCTGAGGTTTCTTGGAGCGTTGCACTTGTCCGCTCACAAAGCGGTATTGCGCACTGTCGTGGGTCTCAATGCCCAGGCCGCTGTAGGTCCAGAGTTGCCGCTTGCTGCGGAACCGGTGCGGAGTTTGCATCAGCCCAATCAAACGGGCCGCTCGAATCGGACCGATGCAGGGAATCTGGCGCAGCAGTTTCGCAGCTTTATGTTCCGGCTCTCCGCCAAAAACTCGGGGCGCAGCTCTCGCCGCAAGGCCTGCAATCCATCCAGCTGTTGATAGAGCAGCTCCGCGCGGCGCCGCACCCCGGCTTGTGGGAGTTTGCTCAACCATTCCTCTCGAGTGCGCGCAGCATAGACTTGGGTGCCGGCACAAGCAATGCCCCAGCCGCGATACAGTGCCTTTAGGCGGTTCATCACTCGTATCAAATCTTTGCCGATGGTCTGATAACTGCGCCCCAACTCGCGTAGCGTCCGTAGTCCGTTTTCCCCGTGGTAGACCGGTCGCAGCATCCCGGTGCGTAACAAGTCGGCTAGCTTCTGCGCATCCACCTTGTCGCTCTTGCTGCCCTCCTTTAATAAGGCATTGCGGCGCGGATTGCACACCACAATGTGCTGCACCTGCGGCTGCAGCAGATCGTACAGCCAGGCCGCCCAGGTGCCTTCTTCCCAGGTCACATGCAGCTCGCCCCGTAGACCGTGGAGAAACTGCAGAATGCTGCTGGCTTTGGTTTCGATCACGGATTCCATCACCAGCTTCCCGCTCTCATTCTGGACCGCGATCACAATGGCTTCCTTGTGCACGTCCATTCCGATATATTTGACGTTGTGACTCATTTGAGTTGCCTCCTTTGGGGGGAAGTATTCGTGCTAACGCTTATCTTTCCCCCCAAGGTCAAAATGCCATTCTCCAGCCGATTTGCCTATGTCCTTCTGCAGTTCTTCCCACCGCGTACACCACAGCAGTTGCTCCCCGCCCATCCGGCCTCGACCTTCTACGGGGGGGCGCTTTTTCATAATGCATCTTCTGACCAGTTTCAAACCCCTCGGATATGAAGCAAACCGAAAGAAATCGAAATTTGAGGGCTAAGGCCTGATAACAACAGTGAGCGGTAACCAATGGTCCAGCTTTTTACAAAATGCCAACAGGAACTACGACAACCATGCCGATCATGATCAAACCGCCAAACAACAATGGGAATCGTATCGATCTCGGCCCACAGAATCCGGCAACGAGCGAAACGATGCCCGAACCGATGACCCAAATGACCCATCGGGTGTTGTCGAGTGTCAGGAACACCACGAGAAGCGGGATCACACGCGCAAAAGATAGAGCAACGCATCCACAAAGGATGCCCAAATCCGCCAGCGAGCGACAGTTTCATCGCGCAGTACGTAGCTGAATGCGACCCAAGACAGTGTCACTAAGATCAGCGGCAAGGAGAGAAGGAACAGAAAGGCAATATCCAGCACGACGATCGGCAGGGGATGCCCCAGACGCGAGGACACAAGCAGCGAGACAATGGTGAGCGATCCAACAGTCCATTCCCATCGATGCCACCTGCTGCGCAGTTCCATCATGGAAAATTGCGGTGCTTCCCACGGTCGCCCATAAGTAACTGGCGTAACATCGCGATTTCTCAAAACCCCTCAATGCATTATGAAAGAGCACCCTGCTTCAGAAGGTTGGAGCAGATGATATGGCGCGGCCTTCACTGCGCTATGCAGGGGCTCCGTTCCGCTACGGCCGCGCTGAGAGGTAATGACGTAGAAAAACCGGGAGAAGAGTGGCACTGTACCTTGAGGGAAAGACTACCGTGGATGCGAATGATCTTTCCCCCAAGGAGGCAACTCACATGAGCCGTGACGTTAAATATATCGGAATGGAACGTGCACAAGGAAGCGATTGTGATCGCCGTAAGCAATACCAGTGGGAAGCTGATGATGTCTTGGCTCAGCGTGAAATGGAGAAGCGGCGTTCTCCGTTAGTGCATAGATTCCGCCCCTTCGGGGCGGGGATTTTTTGAGGCATTGGGGTCTATCGTCCGATTACTCTGGTGCTGCGCAGTGCCAACCGCGCGAGAGTCATGAGCCGCAGTGGTCCCTTCCAAACCGGGTCTTTTTCCCTTTTCTGCCCGTCGCGCCGTTTTCCACGGAAAAAGTTGGCGCCAGGATCGCTTGAGAGCGACGATCGTTTCCTCGGTGGACCTGGAGCATCCCCCGGTTTGTCCCTGTTTTGGATGACCACCGCGCGGATGGGCGTCCGCGGGGTCGACCATCAGCTCGATGAGCCCCGCCAGATTATCCCTCCGCATGGTTGCGCCCCCGCAGTGCCCACTTCTGTTTCACCTGGCGAAGTTATTGTAGCTGCAGAGCCGGACCGCGCAAACATCGAGCGCGTTGCTTGCTGCCGACGAAGTTGCCGTTGCCGGCGAGCCTCTTCCAATTTACGATCGCGCGCCGCATGAATCTCCGCTTGTCGTCCCGGCAGCATATCCTGCGGCGTCACATAACCACAGCGAGCAGTAACGGCCAAGCTCACGCAGCGCTCGCCCCACCTGGGTCACACATCAAGTGCTAACAACAATTAAGTACAAAAGGAATTGACAGATGCGCCCGATCGGCTCACAATATCTCGCAATAATAGGAAATGAATCGATGGAATACGAAATCTACGCAGTAAATAAACGAAACATCGAAGGAACGAATGAGCATCTTTGGCCAAGATGTAGGAATACGCGGAATGCAGAACCTGGGACCCCAAAGCAAGATTACGCCAAATTCCATCGGGAGGCTTTTCCATGACTAATCGCTTCCACCGCAGTACGCTTTACCCGCTGAAGCATCGGTTGATTCGCGATCTGTTTCTCTTCCTGTGCAGCTGCCTAGCGCTTTCCTGTTGCGCGCAGGCCCAATACTACGTTGCCAAAACGGGCAGCGACTCCAATAGCGGCAGCGCAAGCGCTCCCTGGCTCACCATCGGCCACGCTGCCCTCCAAGCGCAAGCCGGCGCCACCGTCTATGTGGGAGCTGGAACTTATAACGAGAGCGTCACGTTCGCCAACTCCGGAACGTCCACGGCTCCCATCGTCTTCAACGGTCAGGGTGTGGCCATCGTCGATGGCACGGGCGTTTCCTGCTGTGTCTCACCCGCCTTTGCCCAAAGCAACGGCTTCATCGGAACCAATACCCAGGGGCTGTTCAACATAGGCGCTGCGAGTGGGGTAAACTATCTGACCATCGAAGGCTTCACCATTCAGAACTATAAAGTCTCGACCGCCGCGAAGGTTCCCCTCGGCGTCCTGATTGTCGGCAGCGGCACCGGCATCAACTTCCTCAACAACACCGTTAAGAACATCCAAACAACGGCGGGAAAGAGAGGTAACGCCTACGGCATCGGCGTCTTCGGTATCAGCGCTACCCCGCTGAGCGTGACCGTCAGCGGCAACACGGTCACGGGATGCCTCACCGGGCAGAGCGAGACCACTACCTTTAACGGTAACGTGCAGAACTTTGTTGTCTCCAACAACACCATTTACAACAACGACAATATTGGTACGGATGCCATCGGTTTCGAGGGTGTCGGTCCGACGGGCTTCGATCAGGCAAAGAACGGAGAATTCTCTGGCAACCTCATCTACAACAACAGCGCCAAAGCCAATCCCGGGGAAGGCAGTCAGTATGATCAGGATGGCTTTTACTGCGATGGCTGCACGGACGTCACGGTCGAGCGCAACACGTTTTATGGGAACGACTTGAATATCGAGGCGGCCAGTGAAATTGCGGGCGAAGTCGCCAGCAACGTCATCATCCGGAACAACCTTGCGTACGCCGCAAATTCGTGCGGTATTTCAGTGGGTGGCTATGCAAGTCGGAGACGGGTGGAAGCACCAACATCACCATCGTGAACAATAGTCTGTACGATAACGACACGCAAAACACCGGCAGTGGTGAGTTTCAGATCCAGTACCGCGCCACGGGTATTGTGTTCGAGAACAACGTTGTCTATGCCGGCGCACAGGGTCTGTTCATCCACGGCTTCGCATCGGGCAGCGGAGTAACCGCCAATTACAACGATTACTACACGACCAGCTCGACGACGACGTTTGAGTTGAACGATAAGAGCTACTCCTCTTTCGCGTCCTACCAGTCAGCCACAGGACAGGATAAGAATTCGGTATTCGCGAATCCCGACTACCTCACTCTAACCACTTGTACCTCGACCGTAGAGAGCGGCCCACCGACCCCGATCACCACCTGCTCACCCACGCCGAATTTTGACATCTCGACCAGCTCCCCGGCTGAGAACACGGGCAACGCCAGTCTGGGTTCGGCCGATTTCGGCACGGTCGATTTCAACGGCAATCCGCGCGTCAATTCCAGCGGACAAATCAATATCGGAGCCTATGAACAATGACCAGTGGGCTGACCGGTATGTTCAACCCGGGCACGCAGCTAATCTGCGTGCCCGCTTTATTTGCCCCGCAGCATCGGCACCGGGGATACTAATCCATGCGTTTTCGGTGTCTCGTGTGTTTCCTGCTCGCCAGCTTGGCCTACGGACAAGCTGCGCATCCGGCTACACTTCCCGCCGCCGATAAGTCCCCCGAAATAAAAGTTGGGCCCGACGAACCGGTGATCACCATGAATGGTTTCTGCGCCGATCCGTTCGAACCGGGTAGCGTCTGCAAAACCGTAATCACGCGCGCCCAATTTGAAAAGCTCACCGAAGCGCTGCAGCCGGGCATGTCCTTGTCCCTTCGTCTCAATGTGGCAAACGCTTATGCACGCAATCTGAGAATGTCCGCCGCAGCGGAAAAACGCGGTCTCGACAAAACGCCTGCGTTCGAAGAAGAGATGCGCTATGCGCGCATGCAACTGCTTGCCCAGGACCTGACCCGCGAGCTGCAGGCGGAAGCCAACAATGTCACCGACGCCGTTCTCGAGGACTATTACAAGAAGAACGAGTCCTCCTACGAGCAAGCTACCCTTGCGCGGATTTTTGTCCCACGTGCAAAGCAAATCGTGCCAGCACACGAGGAGCATGAAGACGCCAACTCAGCAAATGCTCAGTCCTCCGTGACGCCCAAAACCGATGCCAGGGTGGATGGGAAAACAAGTGCAGCGCAGCCAGTCGAGGCACAAGAAAAAGCCGCCGAGGAAGCCATGACGAAAGTCGCCGCCGATCTCCGCGCCCGCGCCGTGAACGGCGAAGACCCGGACAAGTTGCAAATAGAGGCCTACACTCAAGCCGGAATTCCGCGAACTGTTCCCAACACGAGAATAGTGAAGGTACGCCGAGCCGAGCTGCCTCCGCAACATGAGGTGGTCCTGGACTTGAATCCCGGAGAAGTTTCCGAAGTATTCTCCGATCCTGGCGGCGCCCACTTCATCTACAAAATGATCAGCAAGGAGACGTTGAGGCTGGAAGATGTGAAGACAGAGATCCGCACCGTAATTTCCAGCCAGCGTTATCGCGACAGCATGAAAAGGTTTCAGGGCGACGTCGTCTTTAGCGATGCCTACTTCAACCCTCCCGGAAAACCAGCCACACCGCCGCAGCGAAATCGCGGCGGAAAGAGAAAGAAGCCGCCGGCCCAGCACGACGAAAACCGCGAGTAGGATACGGCAAAGCCGACCATTATTGTCACCCGGAGTTTCGAGCAAACGCGGACTCGCTGAAGTCCACGAACAGAAACGGGCTTGGGGGAAGTGAGACGCCCGAACAGAGGAATCAGAATGTCGGGGCACCCCGCAAGAAAGGTGCCAAACCTAGCGCTAGATCAAAACTGCACTACTGCTCCGACCGAACCCGACCGGATCCTTAGCTGATCGAATCGTGGCCCAGCTTCAAAGGCGCGGGTCTTGATTGCATCAAATCTCGTTAAATCGGTCATTTATCCGTTTCACCGCCAGAAACGGGTGGATTGATTGTCGTCTACATGTAAAGAAGCGGGACCATCCTCCCCCGAGAGGCCCCGCTTCAAAGCCGCCAAAACGTTCAGGACGACTTCTCAAAGATGACTCTACAAGCTGACGAGGTGGTTATAAATTCCACGATAGTGGCATGGCATGGCCCAAAGATGCTGCAGGTTTTTACCAGTCTGCCCTTGGCGGGATCTGCGTTGCCAGACCGCGACCGAGCTAAAGGGGAAGAGCGATCGCATCGATGCCAACAAGTTGGCCCGTTTGGGGCGGGTGGATCCGCTCTCGTTTGCAGGTGCCAGCGAGAGAGCTTATCCTCTTTAGCCAAGCTTGGGTAAAAGAGTTTGGTTTGCTTTGTGGTCAACTCCTCAGCGGCCTTCTTAAACGCTGTCGGATCAATCAAGGGGATGTTCGGTTTTGCGCCTGCAAACATCCGAGCCAGATGTAAGAATGCTGGCCTGACTGAACCTAAACGCATTCTCTATCGCAGACCGAGAAGAATGGGCACCAAATTGACGCAGGAGAGAGCAAAACGCGGAGCCGAATCTCAATCGGACAACAAGAAGAGAGAATGCCTGTCTGGAGATGTGTTCGTCGAAATTATGCGAAGTTTATACTCGCTCAAAATGGCGGTCAACATGATCGTACTTTGAGCCCCGCAATCGCGGCTGTCCGAGACATCTTTCAAATGCCCCACCCGATAACGCCAAAGCCAAATGCAAACTCGCTCCATGCGGTAGCGGATCGATGCGCTGCCGAGAGGAGCATCGGCTGGCTCGCGAGCCACATCCTCACGATAACACTCATCGTCCGACCGGACTAATGTGAACTGAATCGAAAGAACTCGAAATTTGAGCGTTAACGCCTGTTGACGACAGTCGACTTCTGGTTTGTCCGTTCTCGTTTCCATAGCCGCCCGCTAGTGGACAGTGTTAATCGAAAATGGACAGTGCGGCAGAGAGTCCAGAACCCTCCCATCTTGTTAGCTGCTGACTACAAAGAGGTAGCGCTCAGCGCGCCAGCTGGAACCTTGCGTGCAAGCTTCGCTAGGCAGGAGGAGTGGAATGCAAAACGTCCTGAAAAATCTGTTCTGCGTGTTATGTGTTTCGGTCTTGGCGTCGGTGGCCAACGCCCAGATCTCGCCGAACCTGCCCAATCCGACCGGGGCGCCGAATCCGCTGACGACGACGCTATCCATTTTTCGCAGCAATATGCAAGACAAGATCATGAAGGCGGCGGACACGATGCCAGAGTCCAAGTACAGCTACCGGCCTACGAAGGATGTTCGCTCGTTTGGCCAGATCGTGACTCATGTCGCGGATATATCCTATTTTTTGTGTTCAAACGCGAAGGGTGAAGCCAACCCCGCCACGCCTACCACGAAGAGTTCGAAGACCGAGATCATTGCCTACCTCAAAGGCTCGTTCGACTACTGCGATGGCGTCTACCCCAAGTTCACTGATGCGCACCTCAATGACCCGGCGGACTTCTTTGGGTTCAAGACGAACAAGATGTTCATCTTGACGCAAGCCGGAAATCATGACGCCTTGCATTACGGCAATCTCGTCACGTATCTGCGCCTCAATGGCCTTGAGCCCTCCGGAGGCTGGTTTTGATGGGGCAGCGGCGCGGTGGAACAATGGGGTGCAGAGAACATAAGAGCCCAAGCTCGCCAAAGTTATGTCTACGCCTTTAGCATGGCCAGCATAATTGCCTTCACCGGCGACCAAGAGCAAACCCTGAAGTATCTCGAGCAAGCTTACCGCGAACATGCCCCGGACCTGATCAAGGTGCAGAACGAACCGCTCTTCGACTTTCTCCATTCCGACCCGCGTTACCATGCGCTGCTCAAGAAGATCGGCCTCCAATTCGTCCCATGACCGCATCGTCCCAGTTCGACGAACTCGAACTCGACCACTCCCGCTTCGGGCTGCGCCACAAAGGCGATAACTCCCGGTTTTGGCTTGAAGCCAGTGGAAACGTACTCATGGCGCGTGAGGCGCGAATCATCAGCGTAGGGACCAAACGCTGAGTTGGTTGTCGGACGCAG
>CAVQCF010000003.1:0-957466 GCA_963710885.1 uncultured Acidobacteriaceae bacterium | reverse complement strand
TTAAGCATCTCCGGCGGACAGTTCGAGGTAAAACGAACTGTATAGAGAAGTGCCGTTCCCGCCGGGCATACTCCGAGCGAGTGGTCGGCTAACCTTCCCTTACCGGATTGCGGCGGGTTAGCCCGTCATGCGTCCGGCTGAGGGCTGAAGGTAACAGACGAAGTCCACCGAAGGTATAATCGCGCCAGCATGGCGTTAACTCCAGGTACCCGACTCGGGCCTTACGAAATCCTTGCACCGCTCGGCGCGGGTGGCATGGGGGAAGTCTACCGCGCCCGCGACACGCGGCTGGAACGAACCGTCGCCATCAAAATTCTGCCTGCACAATTCTCCGGTGATCCCTGTCGAGAAGCAGCGGTTCGAGCGGGAAGCCAAAACGATTTCCAGCCTGAATCATCCGCACATTTGCGTTTTGTATGACGTGGGTAATCAGGATGGCCTGGAATATCTGGTCATGGAGTGTATAGAGGGCGAGACGCTAGCGAAGCGGCTGGAGAAAGGACCGCTAGCACTGGACCAGGTGCTGAGGTACGGAGCACAGATCGCGTACGCACTGGATAAGGCGCATGAAAATGGAGTGGTACACCGCGACTTGAAGCCGGGAAACATCATGCTGACTACGACGGGAGCGAAGCTCCTGGATTTTGGTCTGGCACGGCCGACGGCGACACCAGCCACGCTTGCGACGATGACAGCTACGGCGCCTGCGCATTCTCCAATGACGCAGGAAGGGACAATTGTCGGAACGTTTCAGTACATGTCGCCGGAGCAGGTAGAGGGGAAGGAACTGGATGGACGGAGTGATATTTTTTCGCTGGGTGCAGTGCTGTACGAGATGTTGACCGGAAAGAAAGCTTTCGAAGGGAAGAGTCAGTTGAGCGTGCTGTCAGCGATTCTAAAAAAAGAGCCACAAGCAATCAGCTCGATGAAGCCATTCACCCCGCCCGTACTGGACCACACCATTCAACGGTGCCTTGCGAAGAATCCGGAGGAACGATGGCAGCGGGCCCTGGACCTGGGGCTTGAGCTGAAATGGTTGGCCGAATCTGGTTCAGGGGGGCGAGCGCCGACATCGCAAGAGCGGCCGAGACCGGGTTCGAATCGGTTCGCCTGGGCCCTTGCGGCAAGTATGGCGCTCATTGCTGTGGTTCTAGCGTTTACGCACTTCAACAACAGGCAGGCTCCTGAAGCGCACGGGGTTCGTTTCACGATCGCTCCACCGCCGAACGGAACGTATATTTTCAACGGGGTGGAGGGTGGTGCAGTGCTTTCGCCCGATGGGCGAAGCGTAGCGTTCATTGCCAGGGTAGATAAAGTCACGCAGCTCTGGGTCCGGGCGCTCGATGCATTCTCCAGCCGGCCATTGCCTGGCACGGAAGGTGTGGTTTCTGCGTTCTGGTCTCCGGACAGTTCCAGCCTCGGCTACTTTACGCAGGACAAATTGAAACGTATTGCGACCAGCGGCGGCCCAGCTCAGCCCCTCTGCGAGGTGCATGACAGCCGCGGTGGGAGTTGGAGCCACCTTGATGTGGTCCTTTTTAGCACGGTGGTGGGTGGGGTATATCGCGTATCCGCTTCCGGGGGCATCCCGGAGAGAGTAACGACTCTGAACGCGAGCCGCCTGGAGGTAACGCATCGCTGGCCTTTTTTCCTTCCTGATGGAAAGCACTTCTTTTTCATGGCATCACCCATTGGCAGTGTGAGCCCTGAAAACTCTATCTACGTGGGTTCGCTCGACGGAAAGGATCCTAAGCTCTTATTTCACGGGAGCTCGCCAATCGCGTATGCAATGGGCCACGTTCTTTATATTGAGGATAAGGTTCTGATGGCGAGACCGTTCGATCTTACGAAATTGGATTTCAGCGGGAACGCTTTTCCCGTTGCAGAAAACATCTTGTTCAACCCAATTATCAGCAATGGAGCCTTCTCGGCCTCACAGAACGGTCTGCTCCTTTATCAGCAGGGAAGTCTGAATGGCTCCGGTTCACTACTGATGTTCGACCGTGAGGGAAGGCAATTGTCCAGCATCGGCGGCCCAGGAGCATACACAGGGGTGCGTCTCTCTCCTGATGGGAAGCGGCTGCTTTACGTTCAGATAGACCCGCTCGGCGGCAAGAGGGATATCTGGATTCGCGATCTCACGTCCGGCCAACTCAGTCTTCTGGCCAGCATTTTGCGGCCCCTTAGCCCAGTCTGGTCACCCGACGGCAAACGTGTCGCTTACTCGGGGGTGAAGGCTAGTGAAGCGGTGATCTACGTCAAACCCGCTAACGTCGTCGGACCGGAGCAGGTACTGTGGAGACCTACCGATTCGTTCGTTTACTCGATTGACTGGACATCCGATGCGAAGTTTTTGATATTTACCGAGCTCCTGTCCAGTACCGGCAAGTCGCGTATCGCGAAGCTTGCGACTGAGGGCAATGCTGGCCCTGTACCGGTTCTAGAGGCACCAGATGCGAACTTCGGATACGCCCGAGTCTCGCCTGATGGCAAGTGGATCGCCTATCGCTCGGACGAGTCAGGAACGGATGAGATCTACGTTTCTTCGTTTCCGAATGTGCCGGGAAAGTTGCAAGTATCAGTCGCCGGTGGTTCCATGCCGTGCTGGAGAGGCGATGGGAAAGAACTCTATTACCTGACACCAGACAATAAACTGATGGCAGCTGAGATGAAAGAGGCCAATGGCTCATTGCAGGTGGTGGGCACGAAAACGCTTTTTCAAACAGCTGCATCTCCGACGAGAACCGGTGGCAGCCCGTATGATGTGAGTGCAGATGGGAAGCGGTTCTTGGTGGAAACAGAGGCATCTGATCAGACGTCCGCACTGCTCAATGTTGTGGAGAACTGGACCGAGGAGTTTAGGAAGAAATGATTTTCGCGGCGGGAAGCAAGCTCAAGCCGTATGAGATTCAGGTGCTTTCCAGAGGTGACGTGTCTCGGTAGTGACAAGGTTTAAACCTTGTCACTACCCGTGTCTCTCTGGTGTGGCGTCCTTTTTTTACTTCGAGGGCCCCTGAAGATGCTATCCGGATCGTCGGCAAACCGGAAGTGATCCAATGCACCGAGCGTATCAGTAAAGATAAGTAGGCTTCTCGACCCTAACTCCGGGTTTGAGCCTCACTCGCTCATTGTCATCCGCCTCTTCCAAGGACGGAGACCCTCCTCAAAGGACAAGAGCAAGTCATTGAGATCCTAAAGAACACCGGCACGTCCCGCCCATCGGGCGATGTAGCTCTTAAGGAAAGAAGTGAACTCTTCGGCAGCTGAAGGGAGTTTTCTGCCTCGATTTCGGATTTGGTGAAAGTCCAGGGTCACCACCGGATTGATTAGCCGGATCATCACCACCTTGCGATTGCGACATGCGGGCAAGCCAAACGACGGTATGACGGCGATCCCCTCGCCGGCTTCTACCATTGCAATCTGCGTATCGAGCGCATTGAGAACCATTACGGTCTTGGGCACCACATCGGCTCGCGCAAGATATTTGTCGATCAGTTGCTGTATCGGACTGGCCGCTCTCAGTGAGATTAGTTTCTTGCCATTTAGCGTCGACCAGGTCGCGGATGCGCGCCGAATTGAAGGTTCCTTATCAGGACCTATCAACATCAAGGAAAAACGAAAGAATGGGATACGCCGAACTCCGGGTGCGTTCCCAAATGTGCCTAAGGCCATGTCGAGTTTGCCGGCTTGAACCCTTTGCAGGAGGGTGGTGAGGTCAGAGTCAAACAACTGGATGCGTGTCGTGGGGCATTGAGTCCGGAATTCCTTGATTGCCTGCGGCAGGACATTGGCCGAGACGAGCGCAGGTGCGCCGACAGATAGCGATTGACCAGCGTCCTTCGCAGTTTGTCCAATCCGTGACATGGCAGCATCCAGTTCTTCCAGGTTGCGCCGCGTCGCCACGAGCAATTCACGTCCGTAACTGGTGAGTTCCACATGCCGAGTAGTTCGATCAAAGAGACGAAACCCAAGTTGAGTTTCCAGCTCCCGGATCAAGACGCTCAATCCTGACGGAGTAATGAACAGAGATTCGGCGGCGCGTGTGAAGCTGTGATGCTGCGCCACCAGCAGGAAAGCTCGAAGCTGCCGCGAGCTGAAATCCATTATTGATTAATTATCCATAACTATTGAAGTATTTGAACTTGTATCATAAATGGCAAGTGGCTTAAAGTGGGCTTTCGATAGAGGTTCCAAGTGATGAAACTTCAGGCGAGTCAACCCGCTGTGTCCACTATCGAAGCTCAAGCGCCCGCATTTACTCTCGACGTCCGCGCTCTGACCGCGATCCAGTGGCTTATATGTGCGGTGGCCGGCCTTGGCTTCGCATTTGATCTGTACGAATCGCTGATGACGGCTCTGATCGTAGGGCCGGTTGTATCTACTCTGGGAAACCTGAAACCGGGGACCTCTGAATTCAACTTGTGGGTCGGATTATTTTTCTTCCTTCCTGCTGTCGCCGGCGGCACCTTCGGTTTGTTGGGCGGTTATTTCACAGACATATTCGGTCGCCGCCGCGTATTAGTCTGGAGCATATTGCTGTACGCCTTTTCTGCTTGCGCGGCAAGCTTTGCCCCCTCTCTGCCAATGCTACTGGTTCTACGGTGCACAACGATGATAGGGGTGTGTGTCGAGGCCGTGGCTGCGGTCGCTTGGCTGGCAGAACTCTTCCCGATTCCCCGACAAAGAGAATTGGCACTCGCTTACACCCAAAGCTGTTACGCTTTGGGCGGGCTCATGGTGAGCGGCGCGTATTACCTGGCGGTGACCTTCGGGGAACACCTGCCAACCATCCACGGGGGTCACGAGGCATGGCGTTACACCCTACTCTCTGGACTCATTCCCGCTATTCCGCTTATCGTGGTCCGGCCTTTCCTGCCCGAATCTCCGGTTTGGCGGGATAAAAAATCCAAAGGGATGTTGAAGCGGCCGAGCATTGTAGAGCTTTTCCGGCCCCACATGCGGAAAGCCACGTTGCTGGCGACGCTCATGATGGCGTGTACTTTTGCGATACCATACGGCGGTCTTCAACATACGCCTCGTATTGTTCCCGGAATCGTTGCGCGGCACCACCTCTCGTCGAGGCAAGTACAGCAAACGGTCAGCACCGTCTATCTGATTCAAGAGTTAGGCTCGATCACTGGCCGGCTGGTTTTTGCGTTGCTCGTAATTCGCATTGTGACGCGGCGGCGGCTCCTGCGTGTCTTTCTGGGGCCCGCCTTGCTGGCGTTCTCGTGGCTTTACTTCTTCGCCGCGCGGGATGGGTTGGCCATGTTCAAGGTCGCAGTCTTCTGCGCGCAAGCGCTCTTCAATGGGCTACACAGCTTTTGGGGAAACTATTTGCCTCGCCTCTATCCGACCCACTTGCGCGGTACAGGGGAGAGCTTCGCGATGAACATCGGCGGCCGGGTGATCGGCGTATCGGCGGCTCTTTTTACTACCCAACTCGCCAACACTATGCCTGGGACCGATGCACCTGCTCGTCTCGCCTACTCCGCAGGAATAACGACAGTGCTGGTTTTAGGAATTGCATTTGCCGCGAGTTTTTGGTTTCAGGAACCGCGAAGTGATCAACTTCCGGAATGAACTCATCGCCCTGTTTTCGGCAAAGCACACGGAGAACATATGGACGCTAGCGAAACCATCCACGGACGGGTCCCTGAAGATTCTGCTTATTTGCTCGACAATGCCGGACGTGAAACGCCGGCGCGTTTCAATGCTCTTGCCTCCCTCTTTGATTCCGGTACAATTCGCCATTTCGAGAACTGCGGGGTTGATCGCGGGTGGCAATGCCTGGAGATCGGAGGCGGCGGCGGATCAATCGCGAACTGGCTCGCCGCTCGCGTCGGCAGCACGGGCCGGGTGATCGCTACCGATATTGATCCACGCTTTCTGAAAGCGCTAAACCATCCGCTCGTCGAAGTGTGGCAACACAATATTGTCTCGGATCCCTTGCCGGAGGCAGCTTTTGACCTGGTACACGCACGTTTGGTGTTGATCCATGTCCCTCAACGGGAGGAAGTCCTGCGGCGCATGATAAGCGCACTCAAGCCGGGAGGATGGCTTCTGAGCGAAGAGTTTGATTCCGCCTCGCTCATCCCCGATCCGGAGGTAAACCCTGGCGAAACGCTTCTGAAAACCCATATTGCTATGTTTCGATTGATGGAGAGCCGTGGAGTTGAAAGGCGGTTCGGCCGATTGTTGCTGCATCGATTGCACACGTACAGGCTCGTCAACGCTGGAGCGGAGGGCCGAATATTCATGTGGCAGGCGAATACTCCAGGTGCTTCGCTCTTGCGGGCAAACTATGAGCAACTGCGGGACGCCATGATCCAAGCTGGCTACATCACCGAGCAACAATTCAATCAGGACTTGGCAAGAATGCAAGAGCCAGCCTACATGATGCCGTCAGCCATTCTGTGGTCTGCGTGGGGCCGCCGACCGTAGGCAACGGGATGGGTTTGAGGACTAATCTACCCTAGGAACTGGTGTGACGATGCAAGAATAGAAGAATATTCATTTGTCGGCAAATCTTACGTTACAGAATTGGGGAAGAGTTGCCCGTCCCTTGAGAGTAATGATGAATTCCATTAGAAGTTTTCGATCATCCAGGCATTGTTGGCAGTGGTGTACTCCAGGAAGGCCAGATGGTGGCCGTCAGGAGACGGGATGGCATACGTGTCGTAGGCGCCGGCGGTTTGACGCAGCGGGTATGCGTGTCCCTGCGGGTCAACAAAAAGAAGTGTGTTCGCGGCGGCTGATCGGCTAGCCACAAACCAACCCTTGCCGTCAGCTGCCCATTCTATTGACTGAAAGGCAGACCAGCCATTGACGCGGATATCTTGCAGCGTACCGCCGGTTAAAGAGAGGATTCGGATACGCGCCGGCGGGCCTTCGGGCATAGCCAGCGCGATGCGCGAGCCGTCGGGGGACAGGTCCCAGTTCGATTCCGCAATCTCCGGTCCCAAGGCGATTTCCTGCCTTGCGAGTTCCTGTTCCTTGCCTCGGGCCGGATCAAGCGCATAAAACACGAGTTGCTTATTCTCCCATTCGCTCAGGGCGCACATAGTTGCGGGGGCTTTCAGGCAGCGAAAATCGGAGGCAGGCCGCGCTTTGAATACCAGTTGCGGAGGACCGCCCGAGAGCGGAGCTCGCATTAGAAGCGGCGCTTTCGTCACTGAGTAGCCACCAGGAAAAGCAAAATAAATGAGCCACTGGCCGTCCGGGCTGAGGTGAAGGGAGAGTTTGTCCTCCGGACCGGTGATGAGAGCTTCTGCAGTACGCTCCTCCACTCCTTGCTTGAAAATATCCATGCTGCCATTGCGATTTGAGGCAAACAGGACGTAGTGGCTGTCGGGGGTCCAATCCGAAGCAAAATCGTCACGGTCATTGAATGTGAGGCGGCGCGGGTTTTCGAGACGGTGTTCCACAATGTCTCCTATATATACGTCAGCCTGCACAAGGCCCTTTAGAGCTACCAAGTGCATCCCGTCGCTTGTCACGCCCAAACCTGATATCGAGGAACCGGGCCAACGGGCGAGTTGACGAGGCTTTCCGACTACCTTCCCCGAACGTGGATCGGTGTTGAGCTCTAGAAGACTGGCACCGGATTGTCCGGAGATGACTTCGTTTCGAGAGTAGACGAGCCGTCCGTCGGGTAGAGGTATTCCCGACGTGATTTCTGGATCAGAGAAGGAGACCGTGATTTTTCCCGTCTCCAGGTCAAGCGTCTCAACTACTGTGTCTGCCTTATCTGAATCTGAGAAAACTCTTCCATAGGCGAGATGCTTGCTATCCCAGTCCCAAACCGGGCCCGCAAGAAACTCGTTTGCTGCGACTAGTATCCGGTGCGGCAACTCTCCGTTGGCAGCCATGAGCCAAAGCTCTTTGCCCTTTCCGCGGACGAAAACGATTTGTGAACCGTCCGGTGAGACGGCAGCTTGGTTGCCACCGTCCAGAAGCTTGACCGGGGACTGACCCAAAATTGAAATCACCCAGACGCTGTCCACGTTGGGTTGCAGACCGGTGACAGTCGCCAGCAGTCTTGTGCCGTCAGGAAACCAGCTTAGCCCGCCGATGACGGAAGCTGGAGGAAAAGAGATAGGGTGCGTCTCTCCGGTTCTATTTACACGTACGTAGAGTCCGGCATTGTCGGCGTACGCGAGGTACTTGCCGTCGGGCGATATTGCAGCGGCGGTCACGGAAGCTTCTGAAGAGTTCGTAGTGAGTTGCGTCTCCTTTAGCTGCAGCTGTCTTCCCCAAGGGGTCCAGGAGCGCCAAATCACGACCGTTCCGACCAGCACCAGGAGTATGGTTCCAAGCATGATTGCTGGAGCGATGCGTAGTGGACGTTTTTGCGGGCTCCCTCCGGCGGGGAACCCGCTTCCTAGGTGTTCCCTACTGCTCAAATTCGTGGCAGAGGGCCGGTCGCTTCCGGTTTCTTCCTCCGAGATCTCCTTGACCGGAGCGATAAAGCGATAACCTCGCTTTGGGATGGTCTCGATGAATTTCGGGCCGTCGAGGTTGTCCCCTAGAATCTTGCGCAAAGCTGAGATGCTCTGGGTGAGGTTGTTCTCTTCGACCGCGACATCGTTCCACACCTTCTGCATTAAGTCGTTCTTCTCCACAACGTGGCCCCGGTTCTCAACCAGCACCAGGAGGGTGTCGAACAGTCTCGGAGAAAGCGGAACAGCCGCGCCGTCCTGGAAGAGGAAACGTTCAGTGCGATCCAGGCGAAACCGGCCGAACTCGAATAAGTGTCGCGGCTTCTTGAACATGGCGGTTTCAGAGTTTTTTCAGTAGATTTTCAGCGTTTCCTAATGACTCCGAGTTGGTCAATGAGTCATGGTCAACCCGCATGTGAGGACAGTCCATGAATGCAGAACTTATCACGAGGGCTGTGGCGGCACAAAACGGCGATCTCGCTGTCCCAGACACCAGCCAGCCAGTTTCCATCAACATTTCGGAGGCAAAAGGGATCTCCTCCACTCTCCGCATACCCGCTGTGATTTGGTGCATGCTCGTCGCCATAACCTCGGACATGATCGGAGCGTACTGGGACGTCGCCTGGCACCAGACGATTGGACGCGATACATTCTGGACCCCGGCCCATTTGGCTATCCAGCTCTGTGCAGCGCTTGGTGGTCTTACTTCAGGTTTCTTGATACTTTCCACGACGTTTGGCCGTAGCTCGGCAGCACTGCAACGAAGAGCGGCAAGCGTAAAAATATGGGGCTTTCGCGGACCGCTCGGAGCTTTCATTGCTGCTTGGGGTGGATTCGCCATGATCATATCCGCTCCCTTCGACAACTGGTGGCATAACGCATACGGTCTCGATGTCACCATCCTCAGTCCGCCTCACGTATTGCTGATGAGTGGGTCGATCGCCATCGATATTGGCACCTTGATTCTGATTAGCGGTGCCATGAACCGAGCCCAAGGCGATTCACGAGCGAAGTTCCGTCGGCTATTTCTTTACGTCGGCGGGATCATCGTCATGCGCGGCTGCTTCCTCAGCGCTGAATACACGGGGAGCCAAGCACTGCACAGTGCGACTGCCTATCTGGCGGTTTCATTGGCGGTTCCTCTTGCATTGGTGGGCGTGGCGCGTGCCTCGGAACACCGGTGGGGGAACACCATTGTTGTCGCCGTTTACACGGCTGCTGTGTTAGCCCAACTGTGGATTCTTCCACTCTTTGCAGCCCAACCGAAACTCGGGCCGGTCTATCAAAATGTGACTCACTTCATTCCAATGGCGTTTCCGCTGTTGCTGATAGTACCTGGACTGGCGCTAGACCTGCTGTGGAGAGCAACCAAGGCTTGGAAACCATGGCTACAGGCTGCGGCGACTGGACTGGTGTTATTGGTGAGCTTTGTTGCCTTCCAGTGGCCCTTCGCGAACTTCCTGATGTCTCCGTTGTCGCGGAATCGTATTTTCGGAACGCATTACTTCTCATACGACGATACTGCTGGGTTCATGTACGATCCCTATAAATTTCAAGCCTCAGAGAATACGCGTATCCAGTTCTGGTTCGTGATGGCCCTTGCTTTGATAGCTGCGATTCTCACCACGCGTCTGGGGTTCATCTGGGCCAATTGGATAAAACGGGTTCAAAGATAAAAAGATAAAGGGTCCAGCGTCGTAACGGAGTCTTTATGAGAGATCATCGCATGCGTATTCCTTCATTTCTTATTGCCCTGTCATTCGTCGTATGCACACCCGCCGATGCCCACGTCGGAAGCGCGGACGTATTTTACGAAAATGATGCTGGCCCTTATCACGTGTTTGTGACAGTGCGCATGCCCAAGGTCATTCCCGGCTTGGCCCAAGTCGAGATTCGTAACGCGTCCACCGACGTTCGCGAGGTTCGACTGAATATCCTGCGCCTTTCCGGATTCGGTTACAAACTGCAAGCGATCCCGGAATTGGCACAACGATCGCCACAGGACCCGAGATTCTTTGTCGGGAGCATTTGGGTCATGGAGACTTATGACTTGCAGGTGCGAATACAGATCGATGGTGCGCGGGGTAAGGCGGAACTGGGCGTACCTATGCCCACATTCGCGCAGAGCACGCTGCGTATGCAGAAATCCCTCGGCGCCCTCCTGTTTGGCTGCATGATCTTCCTCGCCATCGGTATCGTCTCAGTTGTTGGCGCCTCGGTACGGGAAGCTCAACTACAACCAGGGGAGGCTCCAACGGTGAAGGGTCTCCGCAGGGCTCGGGCCGCCATGTTTGGGGCTTCGGCCCTTCTGCTGATTGTCATCTGTCTCGGCAATGCGTGGTGGAAAGTAGACGCCAGCAACAGTCAAGCCCAGACCTGGTCCTCCAATTCTCCAAGTGCGCTGGCGACATTGCAGCCGGACGGCCGCCTTCTTCTCCGCGTCCAAGGTCAGGGTGACCTCTGGACGACATACATCAAGACCGAGAAGTTCATTCCTGACCACGGACACTTGATGCATCTTTTCCTGATTCGGCTCCCCTATATGGATCGCATGTACCATCTTCATCCTGAGCGTGTCGAAGGCGTGTCGTTTCTGGAAAACTTGCCTACAGTTGTCGCAGGCAAGTACCAGATTTTCGCGGATATCGTGGATGACAATGGCGTGCCCTGGACCGCGGTTGGGCAAATCGATTTGCCCCACATCGCGGGCATGCCGCTCTCCGGAGACGATTCTCAAGCATCCGAAGGCCCCCTAACGCCGACCAAAGACGATGCCACATTGGCGCAGTTGCCCGACGGCGGGCGCATGATCTGGGAGCGCGACTCCTCGCCCTTGAGAGCAAATGTCCCCACGTCTTTTCGCTTCCGGATCGAAGATCGAAATGGTAGGGCTGCCCGAGATCTCGAGCCGTACATGGGAATGGCAGGACACGCAGCTTTTGTGCGTTCAGACTGTTCGGTGTTCGCGCACATTCATCCCGCGGGTTCAGTCTCAATGGCCGCACTGCAAATGGCACAGGCGAGTCTTCCGCCCGGACCCCCGCGAGCTAACGAACCGCAACTGGCAAATCAAGGTGACTCCCATCCTGCTATGGAGATGACTATGAATGTATCGTCCCCGGAGGTCTCATTTCCCTACGGATTCCCCAAAGCTGGGCTGTACCGAATCTTTGTGCAGGTCAAGCGCTCTGGGCATGTTCAGACAGGAGTCTTCGATGCCCATGTGGAGTGACAGATCTTACGTAGAGATCGAGCGGTGCAGTGGAGCGATTGCCGGTCAATCGAGAAACGAAGGTTAGCCGCATTGCCTCGGTCCAAGAGTTGTTAGCGCAGGGAATAAACAGGAGGTCGCGATCATGTCAAATTCAACTCGCTTGCGATCCGACATGTGCGATCGACTCCGCAACTGCGACCGGCGCGGTTTCCTGAAAGGGGCGGCTGCAGTCCTCGGAGGAACCTCGGTAAGAAACCTGTTGCAGGCTCAATCGCAGCACGGCCCATCCGCCGGTATGTTTGATGGATTCAAGATCTCGAAGATCCAGACCACGGGCGCAACCATCAATGTGATTGTGGGCGGTCAAGGTCCGCCGGTGTTGCTCTTGCACGGCAGCCCGCAGACTCACGTCATGTGGCACAAACTCGCACCGCGGCTGGCTAGGGAATTCACCGTAGTGGCTGCCGACCTGCGTGGCTATGGCGACAGCAGCAAACCAGCGGATGGCGAAAATCACTCCAACTACTCGAAGCGCAGTATGGCGCTCGACCAAATAGAAATGATGAGCCATTTCGGGTTTGAGAAGTTTGCCGTGGTAGGTCACGACCGCGGAGGGCGGGTTGGCCACCGCATGGCGCTCGACCACCCCAACAGAATCGCAAAGCTGGCGGTGCTGGACATTGTGCCCACCTATACGTTGTTGCACAGCGTCAACAACGAAATAGCCACGGCCTTCTATCACTGGTTCTTTCTAGTTCAGCCGTCTCCCTTTCCAGAGACCCTTATTGCGAACAATGTCGAGTTTTACCTGAAGTACATGATGTTCCGCGATATGTCGAGCACGAAGATACCAACCTGGATGGGCGCAGACGCTTTCGCCGAGTATCTGCGTTGCCTTTGTGACCCGGCTACGGTTCATGCGAATTGTGAGGACTACCGCGCAGGCGCGTCCATCGATATGGAACACGACGAAGAAGATCTTAAGCGCAAAATCCTTTGTCCAGTGCTTGCTCTCTGGGGCGGGCGCGGAGCGGTGCACCGGTTGTTTGACACCCTGGCTGTCTGGCGGGAACGCGCCGCCAACGTGAGCGGCAAGCCTTTGCCTGGAAGGCATTTCTTGCCGGAAGAAATACCGGATGAGACCCTGGCCGCATTGCGAACGTTCCTGATTACGTAACGAACTCATTGACCGTGGTCGCGCGGCTGCGCAGTGCCGATGATGGCTTCGATCCAGTTTCAGAGAAAGGAAGTGAGTCGATGAAGCGGCGGGTATCCGCGCTGGCCGTGGTTCTCACTCTTGCTGTTCTTCCCTCCGCCGCTGGTGATCAGACACCGAAGCAATCGACTCGGCATATCCCGGTCGTCGAGGATCTGGTCCAACTGCTGCAGGCGCGACCAGACTTGCGAGTCGCGCTCGAAGGCGCCATTCGAACGGCCGACCTCAAGGGCCTTCCGGACATGGATTCGTTCCTGATCTATCTCGACGGTTTCGTCACGTTCATCCCCACCGTACAAGAGGTACCCACGGCCCTGAATCTCTACTACATCGTGAACCAGGCGCCGGGGGATCAACTGAACCGCGATAAGAGCTTCAGTGCCTGGATGAACAAGCTTATCAAGGCCTGGGGTCAGTTCCTGGATACGCCCTCGTCCGCCTCGGGCATCCCAACGTTTGCGGCACGACCGAACTACAACATTGGCGATTACTTCGTGGAACCGAGCGGCTGGCTCACTTTCAACCAGTTCTTTGCGCGTGAGGTGAAGCCCGGCAAGCGGCCGATAGCAGAGGCCCGCAACGACAGAGTGATCGTGTCGCCGGTCGACGCCACATTCGCAGGCAAATGGGACATCGACGCGAACTCGAAGGTTACGGTCAAGGGCGTCAGTTGGCCGGTCGCTAAGCTACTGGAAGGCAGCCCGTACCAGAATGCGTTCGAGGACGGCATGTTCGCGCACATGTTCCTGCACCCCGACGACTACCACCGTTACCACGTGCCCGTCGCCGGTGAGATCAAGGAAGTACGCAATATCCATGGCCGAGTGTACATGGACGTGGCTCGGCGACCGGACGGCACTCTCTACGGGATCGACGGTGAGACGTACCAGATCGACCAGGAACGAGGATTGATCGTCATCGACTCACCCGAGGTGGGGCTCGTGGCTGTGCTACCGGTCGGGATGTGCTTCGTTTCCTCGGTCAACCTGACGCCCGAGGTTGGCGCCAGGCTGCAGAAAGGCGACGAGTTCGGCTTCTTTCTCTTCGGCGGTTCTGACATCGTGATGCTGTTCCAGAACAAGAAGGTAGTGATCGACGCTGAGGTTGGTCGGAAGTATCTGCAAGGGCAGCGCATCGGTGAGATCCGCTAACTTCTAGCTGGTGTACCGCATGGCCCGTTAGTCGCCAAGTGTAAAGCATGACGCATCGTTTTCTTCCGGCTTGGGGCCGCCGAGTGAGGTTTTTTCCTTTTGATGTCTGGCGCACAGCCATCCCACGGTGCATAATCTGATCGGCGACCTGTAATGGGCTCCTCAGTAAGGCGCACGGATGTTCACAGACGCTATCTCGCGTACGGCCCTCCATTCATTATTGGTCGCTGCGCTAGCATTCCTCGCAGCCGCTGAATTGTCCGCACAGACCGGGTCTGCTCTTAACCAACCGGTTATCCAAGCCAACTCCAATCGCTTACCCGCGGGAAAATTGGAGAACGGAATCCTGACGCTTCACCTCGAACTGCTGCTGGGTGACTGGTACCCGGAAGCCGACACCGGCCCGAGCATGAAGGTGTACGCATTCTGCGAAGAAGGCAAAGCGCTGCAAGTGCCCGCTCCGCTGATCCGTGTTCCGGAGGGCACCGAGATCCACGTGACCCTTCACAACCTCCTCCGGGTCACGGCGGTACTGCACGGCTTGCATCAGCATCCGGGAGATGCAAAAGCCGTTGTGGAAGTCCCTCCCCAAGAAACGCGAGAATTGCGATTCGCGGCAGGTGCTGCGGGTACGTATCAATATTACGCAAGCGCCGGTGGAGAATTGGGCGATACCGGTCGTCCGATTCGAGAAGATAGCCAGCTTGCGGGAGCGTTCGTGATCGACCCGCCGGGGAAGGTGGCGTCAGATCGGATTTTTGTGCTGGGAATTTGGAGGAGCGGATCCGACTTGGCCGCAGTCAGAGGGCAGGCCCCACTGCCGCATATGATTCCGGTAATCAACGGAAAGTCATGGCCCTACACCGAGCGTCTGACCTACACGGCGGGCGAACCGGTACGTTGGCGCTGGATCAATGCCAGCGACGGCGGGCACCCCATGCACATGCACGGCTCCTATTTCCGGGTAGACAGTGCGGGTGATAGCGAGACCGATCATAGTTTCACGGCCGAACAGCAGCGCACCGCTGCAACGAACAGGTTGCTGACCAACGGAACCATGACCATGTATTGGACTCCACCGCCCGGTCATTGGCTGTTTCACTGCCACTTTGTTCCCCACATGTCTCCCGAGATGACCGTCGCCAATGCTCTGGCCGATAAATTCATCATGCAACACACCCACGATCACATGGCTGGAATGGTGCTGGGCATCACTGTTACCGGCAATCGTCCACCCCTGGCCTCACACGGTCGAACTCGCAAGATCCGGCTGTGGGTGCGGGAACGCCCAGCTGCCCACGGTCTTCCAGCGGGATTCAGCTATCAACTGGAGGAGAATCACAGGCTGTTCCCGAAGGATCTGACGGTGCCCGGTCCGCCACTGGTACTTGAGCGCGGCCAGCCAGTCGAAATAACCGTCGTCAATCAACTGCATGAATCAACTACGGTTCATTGGCACAGCGTGGAAGTGGAAAGCTATTACGACGGAGTGGCGGGCTGGGGTGCGAGCGGCAATAAAGTCACTCCCGAGATTCAGCCAGGTCACTCGTTCCGTGTCCGATTCAACCCGCCGCGTGCCGGGACATTCATGTATCACACACATTTGCATGATGAAGAACAGCTTTCCGGCGGGTTGTATGGGCCGCTGATCGTAGTCGAACCGGGCACGAAGTTTGACCCGTCGCACGAGCCCATTGCCGTCCTCAGCCGGGCTGGTCCCAGTCCGATTGAGGGCCCTCTGCTTTTGAATGGCAGCACAAACCCGCCCACTTTGCATTGGCGCATCGGGGAAAGGTACCGCCTGCGACTCATCAGCATTGCCGCCTTCGATGGCGGCTTTTTCTCACTGCTCGGCCCCGATGGCCTGCTTCAGTGGCGCGCGATTGCAAAAGATGGAGCCGATCTGCCACCCGCGCAAGCTGTGATGCAAGAGGCGCGCCAGTCTGCCCTGGCTGGAGAAGTCTACGACTTTGAATATCAACCGACAGTGGCAGGCACGCTGCAGCTTCAGGTCTCAATTGGAATCCTGAAAATGAAGGTTGCTCAGCAAATCGAGGTTCAATAGATGTTCTCTACAATCGCGCTGGCTACGCTCTTTGATCCGTCGGTGTAAACGGCCGGATGCAGGTCGGTTCGGGCGGCTGAGAAAGTGACTTCCATTACGCCGGAAGAAATTAGAGAGTGATTACACGAGGGGCACGTGGAAGCGTTCGAGTAGACTCCCAATGCCCCCTACTGGTAGGGGCTCCATCTGGCCTGAAGCCAGTGGAAACGCACCCCTGGCGCTTGAGGAGAGAATCGTCAGCGCAGGGACCAAATGCCGAGTTGATTGTCGGACGTGGCTGCGAACAGGTAATGATCGCCCACGAAGGCGCCTCCTACTATGGTGATTCCCGGCTTCCGAAAATCGGCGAGAACGGCTTCTGTATCCAGATCCCACAGCATCAGGTGGTCAACGTCGGCAAAGTAATCGGCGGAACGGTAGATCACCGCCACTTGTTTTTTGTCTGCAGAGATATCGAGGGAGATGATCAGTCCGGGTTGGTTGGTGAGCGTCCGCAGGACCTTACCCGTCTCCGGGTCGATGATGGAGAGAGTCTTGTCAACTCCACCGGCAATGACTGATTTGTTGTCTCGAGAAAATGCCACCGCAAGTGGCTCCAGCACAAATTCTGTCCCTGTGCTCCGCGGCTTTCCGGTGGCAGCATCGAAGACCCGGACGTGGCCGTCACCGTCAGCAGTGGCAACCCAATTGCCATCACCTGAAAACGAGAGCGACGTCGATCCTCCAAACGGAGGCGATATATCGGCCAGCATCCTCGAATTTTCCACGTCCCAGGCCTGAGTAACCATGCCCGAGAGAGCGAGGCGCCGATTGTCCGGCGAAAATGCCATTGCGAACACATCGGGTACAACGAACTCGTGCTCCATCTTCCACGAATCCACGTCGAAAATCCTGACCACTCCCTTCTCGTTCGGCACTAACTGATAAGCGATCGCAAGGTACCGCCCATCCGGCGAAAACTCCACATCACTGGGCGGATGCCTGCCGTCAGCCAGTGACCGCAAGAGTTCCCCCGAGCGTGTTGACCAGACGCGCACAACGTTGTCGCTGTCAATGGTCGCAACCACGGTACCCGCGCGGGACATGGTTCCGTACTGAACCGTGACGCCCGCCGGCAGATTGATGGTTTTCACTTGCCGGCCCGATTGCGCCGAAGCGGCAACGGGCAGACAGCATACGAGCGTTAAAGCCGCGATTTTTATGTTCATCACTGGCGCTCCAGGCAAAGCTCAAATCGAACTTTGGCATGCACTTCGTTCGGTTCACCGGTCAACACTACGGGACGGATAAGCTCCGGCGTCTGGAGCAAAGGATCGCGGGCGTAGTTCCTCTGAGGATCGCCCTCGAAGGCGGGATCGGTGGCGAAGTAGAGCTGCGTGACCAGCGGCTTGTGCCCCGGCGCCATCACCACGTAGTGGACGTGCTGACAGACGCGGCTTTTATCGGGATAGTGGCCCGGAATCACGGACTCAAAACTGTACACCCCGGTCGTATCGACTGTCTGCTTGCCACGATAGCGATAACCGTCAACGTCGTACAGGCCGTGGTGGTTGGTCTGCCAGATCTCAATGGTTGCACCGGGCACGATATCGCCGCGTGTGTCCACCACCTGTCCCGAAAGAGTGAGCGGCAAGCCGGGATCTCCGGGCGCACGCAGGATGTTGTTGACGGGCGTGAGCCGCTTGTAAAACGGTCCCAGCGGATTTTGTGAAGTCGGCTTCGGAACCGGCTTTTCACCTTCCTGGAAGGCAAAGAGCATCGAGTCAGCAGAAAAGTCAGACGCAATGAAAATGGACCCCAAGGTAAGGCACTTTTGAAGAACTTCACGACGCGCTAACATAGAACCTCCTCCCTACGTTCACTTAAGACATGTCTGAGCGGACCCGGCCGGGGTCCGGATACAGCCAGACTGGGATTCAACAGGAACTCCCAAAAGACGGCATCAGCGCCTTACGGTGGCTTTCCATCTACGGGGAAACAGTCGCGCTCTGCACCTCAAGTCCGGACCTCAAAGCAGGAAACAATCCGGAGTCAATCGTTTTCGCCTGAAGCGCCTTCCACACGCAGCAGACCAGAATCGACTTCAGATGTCGAGGCACGCCGGGTAACGGCGAGGTAATTCCTGGGTAATCGCACCAACACCACGCAATCGGTCGTTTACAAGCCACTGACGAACGACATCGAATCCGATTGGAAGGACCGAACGCGCGTGGTACCATCCGCCGCAAGGGACAGATCACTCGTGACAAAGCGGTGGACTCTCGCTCAAACGCGGTTCGCTTTGGATCTTTCGAACTCGATCTCCGCACCGGTGAATTGCGTAAGGAGTCCGGCGCCAGAATCCGGCTAGAAGGGCAACCGATCCAAATTCTTCTCCTATTGCTGGACCGTCCTGGGGAGTTGGTGACGCAAGAAGAGGTCCGAAAGAAGCTGTGGCCCGATGGAACCGTTGTCGAGTATGAGCACAGTATCAAAACCGCGCTTCGGAAGCTCCGTCAAGCTTTGGGCGATAGCGCGGATGCGTCTCAATATATCGAGACACTACCCCGAAGAGGGTATCGATTTATCGGTTCCGTCGAAGGCGTTTCGCCGACCGAGCCAACGGTCGAGAATAATAGAGCGAGTTCACGGGTTCCACCCAAGGGCTGGAGAACCAGCAGGAGAGCGAAGGCCGGGCTGTGGGGCGCCGCGGCGGTAATGTTTTTGGCCGGGCTGACATTGGGCGGATACCGCGTTCTCCATCACACCCGCGCCCTAACCGAAAAGGACACGCTTGTTGTTTCCGATTTCGTCAACGCTACGGGAGACCCCGTTTTTGACGGAGCCCTTCGGCAGGGCCTGACAGTCCAATTGGAACAGTCGCCTTTTCTCAGTCTCGTGTCCGAAGCGCGGATTCAGGGGACACTCCTACTGATGGGGCAGCCGTCCGATGCTCAGTTAACTCCGAAAATTGCCCGCGATCTCTGCCAGAGGGTCGGCAGCGTGGCCGTCATCAATGGATCGATTGCCAGCCTTGGCCGGCAGTATGTTCTGGATCTAAAAGCTGTCGAGTGCAGGAATGGCAATGCTCTTGCCGAGGAGCAGGTAACAGCGGACTCCAAGGAACAAGTCCTGAAGTCGCTGGCTCAGGCAGCTACCAAGTTACGCAGACAGCTGGGTGAGTCTTTGAGTTCCGTGCAGAGGTTCGATACGCCCATCGAACAGGCTACGACTCCTTCGCTCGAGGCACTCCAAGCCTACAGTCTGGGAATGAAACTCCTGATAGGCAAGAGTGATTTCAATGCAGCATTGCCGTTGTTCCAGCGTGCGATCGATCTGGACCCGAACTTCGCAGCCGCCTACTCCGGCCTGGTGTTGACCTACCTCAATCTGCTGGAGACCGACTTGGCCTCGAGAGCTGCGGAGAAAGCTTACGAGTTGCGATCCGGAGTGAGCGAAGCGGAGAAGTTCTTGATCGAAGCTAATTACTACGAGTTCGTCAGCGGAGATCTGGAGAAGGCGCGCCAAACTTGCGAGGTGTGGTCACAGACCTACCCACGGGACCACTCCCCGCGGGGTTTCAGAGTCGGGATCTACGCTGGGTTGGGTCAATATGACCGGGAACTCGAGGAAGCGCAAGCGAATCTTGGTCTTGATCCGACAAGCGCCTTAGGATATGGGGGCTTGGCCCTGTCTTCCCTTAACTTGGGCCGATTTAACGAGGCCCGGGCGACTGCCGCTGAGGCGCTCGCAAAAAACCTCGACTCGCCTTTCCTGCGCGACAGCCTCTATGAGCTGGCATTCCTCGAGAACGATGCGTCGGAAATGGCGCAACAAGTGGCCTGGGCTTCTGGCAAGCCAGGAGCTGAAGACTTGACTCTGGCCATGGAATCCCACACTGCAGTCTTTACCGGCCAGGTGGGCAAAGCTAGGGATTTTTTCCGCAGGGCCGTCGCTTCAGCGGAGCGAGCGGACGAGAAAGAGACCGGGGCTCTCTACCAAGCCGATGCTGCCCAGTGGGAAGCGTTATTTGGCTTCGCGGCAGAAGCACGCGAGCATGCCCACGCCGCACTTTCCGGTTGGAGGGGACGCGACGTGGAGTACGGTGCAGCTTTGGGATTGGCTCTGGCCAACAATGCGCGCGGCGAGCAGATAGGGATCGCAAACCTGGCAGACGATCTGGCGAACCGCTTCCCCGACGATACACTGGTGAGGTTTAACTACCTGCCCACCCTTCGTGCGCAGATCGCTCTCAATCGCGACCAACCTTCACAGGCTATCGAAATACTGCAAGCGTCAGTTCCTTACGAGTTGGGGACACCGGAGGCATATGGCTTCCCTCAGGCCCTGTTACCTGTTTATGTCCGCGGCGAAGCCTATCTGGCCGCGCATCGAGGTCCCGAAGCCGCAGTGGAGTTTCGGAAGGTCCTCAATCATCGCGGAATTGTGTTTAACGAACCCATCGGCGCATTGGCGCACCTGCAATTGGGCAGGGCTTACGTGCTGTCGGGTGATGACACCAAGGCAAGATCGGCTTATCAAGATTTCCTTTCGCTCTGGAAAGACGCCGACCCCGACGTCCCCATCCTGAAAGAAGCGAGGGCAGAATACGCGAAGCTGAAGTAAGCGGGTTACGCCCCTTCAAGACCACTTCTGCGAGATCAAACTGTATCAATACTGGTAAACGCGCTTGTGCCACAAATGCATAGTCCCCGGTTGGTCGGAAGTAACGGCGCAAGTCGGCCGTTCTGGAGATCACTGTTGTTGTCAGGCCTTTTGACTCAAAGCCCGCCAATGAGCGCAACGGCAATTTTTTCGACAGTTACGACAGTTTCTTCTCGAACTCAGGACATCGCCGCAGGAAAGCGATATCAGACTCGATATCGCGACTAACAAGCCACTCCATCTGGCGTAAATCGAGATCCCAGCCCGGATGTCACCAACGAGGAACACAAGACGGCCCACCGATTTGTGCCTATATTGTGCCTATACAACAGGCCATAGCGGAGCGCTTTTGGCCTGACTCAAGGAGCAGCCATGCAAAAAGGAAGCCTCATTCAATCTTCGCGGCGCCGTGGACCTGATGTCTGGGAATATCGATGGAGAGAGTCTTGCCCCGGCGATAAGAGGAAGCATCGCAGAATCGTGATCGGATCGCTGGACACCCTCAGAGATAAAGCGGCAGCGCTGAAAGCTACTGCGGCTCTGCGCAGAGAGATCAACAGAAACGACGCTCGACTCAGGGCAAAACCTCTGACGGTCGCCGAACTCATCAATCACTATCGCCAGCGAGAGCTCGCGACAGAAAATGAGTGGAAGACCCTGTCAACGCGGACAACCTACGAGGGTTATCTGCGAAAGTGGATCGAACCGCGGTGGGGATCCAGTAGTCTCAATATAGTCAGGGCAGTCGAGGTCGAGATGTGGCTCGGAACCCTGCCACTCGCCAGGGGCAGTCGAGCCAAGATTCGAAATCTTATGAGTGTTGTGTTTAACCATGGGAGACGGCACGGCTTTATCGACCGCAATCCCATCAGCCTTGTCCGCCAGAGTGCAAAGCGGCAAACCGTACCAGACGTCCTTCTTCCTTCCGAGATCAATCGCCTCCTCCAGGGGCTGCACAACCGAGAAAGGACGCTGGTTCTTTTGGCTGCAGGCACTGGATTGCGCATGTGCGAACTATTCGGTCTGAAGTGGCGGGACATTGATTTCGCCGGAAAGCAGGCCAGCGTCCTGCGATCGATCGTTAAACAGGCGGTTGGTCCGTGTAAGACTGAAGCATCACAAAAGCCCGTACCCCTAGACCCCCGTCTGGTTCGGACTCTTCGTGCATGGCGTCGCTGTGCGCGCTTCCGTCAGCCAACGGATTGGGTCTTCGCCAGTCCGGCGACTCAGGGTAGTCTGCCCTTCTGGGGGCAGACTTTGATGCGGCACTTCATCCGGCCGACTGCAATAAAGTTGGGCATCACTAAACGAATCGGCTGGCACACCTTCCGTCATTCGTATTCAACGTTGCTCAAGGCAAGTGGAGCAGACATAAAGGTCATGCAGGAACTGCTTCGGCATGCATCCACACGGGTGACACTGGACACCTACACTCAGGCTGTTACGCCCGCGAAGCGAGCGGCTCAAACCGCAGTCGTCACACAGTTCTTTCCTAGCGCGAGAACTGCTTAGGGTGCCGTCGCCGAGTTAGGGGAACTGAATTGCTTCGAAGATTTGTGCCTTTTTGTGCCTATGAGTTTCCGAGCGAACGGCTGGAAGTTGTTGGTTCTAAACTGGCGTCCCCGACGGGATTTGAACCCGTGTTACCGCCGTGAAAGGGCGATGTCCTAGGCCAGGCTAGACGACGGGGACGAGTCTCAGGCTGGAGTGCTGGCGAACTACCGATGTTAGCAGCCGCCTTACACCCTGTCAAAATCAGGACCTCGTGACTGCTTGCCGTCGATTTGGAAAAAGGCCGACGACCTTCCCACCGACGAAACATATCCTACGGACCAAAGGCTTCGTCCTCTGCTGATATCCGGCTTTCTGCATCCCCACTCAGCAGCATGGTCTCGCGCTAAGTACAGAAAATAATGTATTTACGGGACGGCTGTCTTGCTCGAACAATCAGATAGCTCCGCTACGAACAGAGGGATCGCAAGAATGCATCCAGGGAATTTACAAATCAACGAAAGGATCTGACTCTAATCCTATGCCGCAAGAAACGTTAGCGCCAGAAATCACACGTTGCAGTTCCGGATGTACAGGTCTCGATGATGTTTTGGGCGGCGGTCTGCCGGTTGGTCACGTGTATCTCGTCGAGGGAGAGCCCGGAACCGGCAAGACTACGTTGGCTCTGCAGTTTATGGCCGAAGGGCTAAGACGAGGCGAAAAAGTTCTGTATGTCACGCTTTCCGAATCGCGCAGCGAACTCTTGACGGTGGGGCGGTTGCACGGACTGAAACTGAACGGCCTTACTATTCTCGAAGTGAGGCCAAGCGAACAGGACTTAAAACCGGAAGGTCAGTACACCGTTTTCTACCCCGCTGAAGTCGAATTGAACGATCGCGTGCAAACCATCATGGCTGAAGTCGACCGCCAGAAACCCGACCGCCTGGTCATCGATGCGCTTTCCGAAGTGCGCATGCTTGCCAAAGATCCCTTGCGTTACCGCCGCCAGATTCTATCCCTGAAGGAATATGCGCCAGAGGACTGCACGGTCTTGTTGCTCGACGATCGCACCAGCCGTTACGCCGATCTTGAGCTTCACAGCATTGTGCACGGCGTCATCTCGATGAGCCGGGTTGGCCGGGAGTACGGCAAGACTATGCGACGGATCGAAGTGACGAAGCTCCGGGGCAGCGCTTTTCGCGAAGGCTTTCATGATTACCTGATTCGTAGTGGCGGCGTCGTCATTTTTCCGAGGCTCGTCGCATCTGAATATACCAACGATGAGACTGACAAGAGCATGGCGCAGAGCGGTATCCCGGAACTCGATGCCCTCGCGGGCGGCGGCCTTAGCCGTGGAACCAGCACACTACTCATCGGGCCCGCCGGCTGCGGTAAAACCACCCTGGCTCTGCGCTGGCTGACCACTGCCGCGGAACGCGGAGAAAAGGTAGTGGCATTCATTTTCGAAGAAACCGTGAGCACTCTGGTAGGCCGCGCCATCGGGCTCGGGATGAATCTCAATTCCCACATCGCATCCGGACAAATGAGAGTCGAGCACATGGATCCCGCAGAGGTCTCGCCCGGAGAGTTCGTCGATATGGTCCGCCGCAGCGTGGAAGAAGACGGGGCCCGCGCCGTCCTGATCGATAGTCTCAACGGATTTCTCCAGGCCATGCCGGGTGAGCAGTTTCTTGCGCTTCATCTCCACGAATTGTTGACCTATTTGAACAATCGCGGCGTACTGACGTTACTCGTGCTGGCGCAAATGGGGCTGGTGGGCAGCGCGATGCAAACTCCAATCGACGTCAGCTACTTGGCGGACAACATTCTAGTGCTTCGCTATTTCGAGGCGCGCGGCGAAGTTCGCCAGGCCATCTCGATGATGAAGAAGCGCAGCGGAGGACACGAGCGCTCCATCCGCGAACTACGTCTCGGCCCCAATACGATACGGGTGGGAGCGCCGCTGTCGAATTTTCAGGGAATTCTGTCCGGCAGTCCAACGTCACTGGCTCCGATCTTAGGGAGAGATCCGGTCGATGCCTGATACGCTGACCGATCTTCGTGTGCTGGTGTTCGCCCCGTTCGGCAAAGACGCTGCGCTCATCGAAAGAGTATTGGCACAGTCTGCCATTACCATCTGCACGCTGCCCACGTTTCAGCAACTGAAAGACGCGATCTCCGAGAATGCCGGGGCGGCAATCGTAACCGAAGAAGTGCTTCAGAATGGGGCGATCAGCGCGCTCGCACAAAAGCTTTCCGCGCAGCCCCCGTGGTCCGATTTTCCGATCATCGTGCTGACGGGAAGCGGGTTCAGCACCGCCACGTCGGAGTCGGCGGTGCGTTCGCGCGCTCCGCTGGGCAACGTGACCCTTCTCGAACGTCCGTTGCGTCCGGTTACTTTGATCAGCACGGTTCGCAGCGCGCTGCTGGCGCGCCGCAGGCAGTATGAGCTTCGCGATCATCTGCAGAAGAGAAAGTCTGCCGAAGAAGCCTTGCAACGCGCGCATGATGCGCTGGAATCCCTGGTGGAGCAGCGCACTGTCGCATTGCGCCGGCTCTCAGTGAAGTTATTGCGCGTGCAGGACGAGGAGCGCCGCCGCATTGCCCGGGAACTGCACGACAGTCTCGGACAGGATCTTACCGCGGCCAAGATCAGCCTCGACATGCTTGCCCAAGACAGTCCAAGCAAGTCTCTGTACCTGCGGGATGCGCAGCAACTAGTGAACCGGTCGATCGCCGATACACGAACTCTCTCCCACCTGCTGCATCCCCCTCTGCTCGATGAGGCGGGATTTGTGTCCGCCGCAAAGTGGTACGTGGAGGGCTTTGGCACGAGAAGCGGCATTGCAACCAAACTTCATCTTCCCGAACATGTGCACCGGCTTCCGCGAAGGACAGAGACTGCGTTGTTCCGCATTTTGCAGGAAGCGCTGACCAACGTGCACCGTCACTCCGGGAGTCGCGCGGTCGAAGTGGCCGTGGCTGCCGATGACGCCCGAGTTGTGCTGACCGTGAAAGATTACGGAATGGGAGTTCCCCGAGAAATATTGGATCGGTTCTGGAGGACGGGAAATGTTGGCGTAGGCCTCGCTGGAATTCGTGAACGGTTGAAGGAACTCGAGGGCTCACTCGAAATCGAATCGAATTTGGACGGCACGCTGCTGCGCGCCACCATTCCAGCCTCTACCCCCGACGGACTGGAACCCGAGGACGGCAACGCGTTCATGGACACGGGTCAACAGTCCTCTGCTGCTGATTAACAAACCGCTCCCGGCGGGACCAGTGGCATCCATCGCATTTACAATATGAGTCGAGGCGGTTGCCTCGTCTTTCCTATGGCCGATCCCTTATTCCTGAGTCTGTGGTTTCCCGATTTCTCCGGGCCGGCGATGCTGCCACACATGTTTGCCGTCTTGCAGCAGTTTCCTTTTTCAGCGCTTCGTCCCGGCGTGACCTACGCCTCCGTGCAACCTGTCTCATGGAATGAGGCGAGCGTGCTCGAGCGCCGATTCTCGCCGGGGATCACCCCCGAAGAAGCGGTCGTGGTCGCTGCCGATCTGATCCATGACGACTACGCTTACGTCTTCGACGCGTATTGGGATCTTTGGACGCCCGACGAAACCTCACACCAGTGGTCGCTGATCCCTAGCCTGGTCAAGTTCATTGTGCAAGGGGAAGAATTCGATGAGAGCACATACCACGAGAACGGACACATAGAGATCGACTTCGGCCTCGACTCGCTGTTCGTGCAGGAGAATGTCGAACTGAACGAAGAGACTCAGGCAAAGATTCGCGACAACGTGGCGAAGTTGGTCGAGTTCACCAAGAAAGCGGAAAGTAACACGCGGGCTACTTCGCGGCGCCTGTGGTCAGAATCAGAAGAGAGCTTGCCCCAGAAACTGATCGCTCGCCTGCAGAAAGTGCAATAAAAACCACAGAGGACACGGAGTCTTAAGTCCTCTGTGTCCTCCGTGTCCTCTGTGGTTAAATGCTCTTACTTCGTTCTTCCGCCTTCGACTTTGAGTGTCTCAGCTGCTGCCGCCTGCGCCGCTGCCAGCCGTGCAGTCAGCACACGGAACGGTGAGCACGAGACGTAGTTCAAACCGGTCTTGTAGCAGAATTCTACGGACGACGGCTCGCCGCCATGTTCTCCGCAGATTCCCACTTTGAGCGTTGGCCGCGTCTTGCGCCCGCGCTCGGTGGCCATCTTCACCAATTGTCCTACGCCTTCCTGATCGAGAGCTGCGAATGGATCCTGCTTTAGAATACCCTCGGCGAGATACGTCGGCAGCACCTTGTTGACGTCGTCGCGCGAGAAGCCGAACGTGGTCTGCGTCAGATCGTTGGTGCCGAACGAGAAGAACTCCGCCTCTTTGGCGATCTCGTCCGCGACCAGCGCCGCGCGCGGCAACTCGATCATCGTGCCGACCATGTACTCGACCTTCATTCCCTTCTCTTTGAATACTTCTTCGGCAACACGCCGCACGATCGCGCCCTGGTTTGCCATTTCTTTCAGCGTGGCGACTAAAGGAATCATGACCTCCGGCAACACCTTGATTCCCTTCTTGGTGCAGTCGACGGCCGCTTCGAAAATGGCGCGCGCCTGCATCTCGGTAATCTCGGGATACGTGATGCCAAGACGGCAGCCGCGGTGCCCGAGCATGGGATTGAACTCGTGCAACTGTTCGACGCGACCCAGCAGCGGGGGCAAGGCTTTCTTCAAGTCGCCAATTCCCTTCACCCCATAGTCTCTATATTTCGCAACGAGGTCTTTTTTCTGCTTGGCGCTATAGGAGGACAGCAGGGCAATGTCGACCATCAAGTCCTCGCGGCGCGGAAGGAACTCGTGCAGCGGCGGATCCAGCGTGCGGATCGTGACCGGCAATCCGTCCATGGCCTTGAAGACGCCCGCGAAGTCGGCGCGCTGTAGCGGCAGAAGCTTCTTGAGCGCCGTGCGGCGGTCCTTCTCATTGTCCGCGAGAATCATGGTGCGCATGTGCCCAATCTTCTCCTCACCGAAGAACATGTGCTCGGTGCGGCAAAGGCCGATGCCTTCCGCTCCGAACGCTCGTGCCTGAACCGCATCGCGGGGAATGTCAGCGTTGGCCCGAACTTTCATCTTGCGATGCGGATCGGCCCAGTTCATGAACTTCTGCAGCTCCGGATCATCCGGGGACGGATCGAGCGTACCCAGCTTTCCCTTGATCACGCGGCCGGTGGTGCCGTCGAGCGAGATCCAGTCTCCTTCCTTGAACGTCTGGCCTTTCACGCGCATCTCGCGGGCCTTTTCGTTGACGTCGATGTCGCCGGCGCCCGCCACGCAGCACTTGCCCATGCCGCGTGTAACAACGGCAGCGTGACTAGTCATGCCGCCGCGGGAGGTGAGAATCCCCTTCGCGACTTCCATGCCGTGAATGTCCTCAGGCGTGGTTTCAGCGCGGACCAGAATGACTGGCTTCTTTGTCGTGTCGTGGCCGGCCATCTTGACCGCTTCATCCGCGGTGAAGACGATCTGCCCGACAGCAGCTCCCGGCGAAGCCGGCAGTCCAGTCGCGAGCACTTCCACCTTCGTGCTCTTCTCATCGAGACGCGGCACTAGGAAGTCGTACAACTGGTTGGGCTCGACGCGGAAGATGGCTTCTTCCTTGGTGATCAAACCTTCTTCAACCATCTGAATCGCGACTCGCACTGCGGCCAGGCCCGTGCGCTTGCCGTTGCGGGTCTGCAGCATGTAGAGCTTCCCATCCTGGATGGTGAACTCGAAGTCCTGCATGTCTTTGTAGTGCTTTTCCAACCGCGTCGTGATTTCGCGAAGCTGGTCGTACACACTCGGCATGATCTTCTTGCAGTTCGAGAATCGGCACCGGAGTGCGCACACCCGAAACCACGTCCTCGCCCTGCGCGTTCATCAGAAATTCGCCGTAGAACTCGCTCGTGCCCGTTGCCGGATTGCGGGTGAAGCCCACGCCCGTGCCGCTGGTGTCGCCGAGGTTGCCGTACACCATCGCCTGCACATTAACTGCTGTCCCCAGCATGTCGTCGATGTTATTGATGCGGCGGTAATGCTTCGCCCGGTCGTTCTGCCATGAGCGGAACACGGCGTCGCGCGCCATCACCAGCTGTTCGCGCGGATCCTGCGGGAAGTCCCGCTTGGCGTGCTTCTTGACGACCTTCTTGTATTCGACGATCACTTCCTGAAGATCTTTGGCGGTGAGGTCGGTGTCGAGCTTGGTTTTGCGCTGCTTCTTCTTCGCATCGAAAACTTCGTCGAACGCTGCCTTCTCGATGTCGAGGACGACGTTGCCGAACATCTGGATCAGCCGCCGGTAGGAGTCAGCCGCGAACCGCGGATTGTTGCTCCGCTTGGCCAGTGCCTCGACGCTCTTGTCGTTGAGGCCAAGGTTGAGAATCGTGTCCATCATGCCGGGCATGGAAAACTTCGCGCCCGAGCGGACGCTCACCAGCAGCGGGTTCTCGCCGGTTCCCAGCTTCTGGCCCTGCAGCGCTTCAAGCTTCGCCAGGGCTTCGTCCATCTGCCGCTCGACTTCCTTCGAGGTCGCGTTCGTCCGCATGTACTCGCGGCAAGCCTCCGTCTGAATCGTGAATCCGGGAGGCACGGGCAGCGCGGCGTTAGTCATCTCGGCGAGGCCTGCGCCCTTGCCGCCGAGCACATCCTTCATTTTGCCGTTGCCGTCGGCCTTGCCGCCGCCGAAAAAGTAGACGTACTTGGTGGTGGACTTCTTGGATTCCTGCATTTCAGTTTCGGGGAGTGTCATCGTCGCCATATATGAGTCCTTTGTTTCTGGATTTGCGAATTGAGTCTAAATCTTGCTATTTCGATTTTGGGTGGCGCAGCACTTTAACGCTACGATAGGCTCCCAGGAGGAAACAGGGCTTCAGCCCCTGAGGGACTTAACTTCCCACACCTTTATTGTCCGTCACAATCTCCGAAAAGTCGGCGATCGTGGAAAACTCTTTGAGCAATGTCCGCAACAGCGCCAGTCGGTTCGCCCGCAACTTCGCATCCTCGACCATCACCATTACTTTGTCGAAGAACGCATCCACAGGCCCGCGAGCGGTAGAGAGCAACGTCAACGCTTCGCCGTACTCTTTCTTCTTGCGAAGCGCCTCGACCTTGGGGCCATTCACTTCGACATAGGCCGCGAGGTTCTTCTCTTCTTGCGCAGAATTCGGCAGATCCTCGAATGATGCGGCCGGCGGGATCCCCTTCTCCACCGCTTGTTTCAGAATGTTCCGCATGCGCTTGCAGGCCGCGCCAATTGCCTGAAACTCTGGCAAGTGCAAAACTTGTTTCACCGCCTCGGCTCTCTGCAACGCATCGACTACGTCTTCCGCGTCTGCTCCTAGCACAGCCTTCACTACATCGTACGCGTAACCGCAGACATCCTTTAGATAAAACTCCAGTCGTTCGCGGAAGAACGTTGCGACCGACTCGTCGAACTTCGCATCGTCAACAAATTTCTTCTCCGCTTCCGACCGCTGGTATCCCGAGCGCGCATCCCGTATCAACTCGCCCAGTCGGAGCGGCAACTTCTTTTCCGCGATGACCTTCACAATCGCGTTCGCCTGACGGCGCAAGGCAAATGGATCCTTCGACCCGCTCGGCACCAGCCCCAGTGCGAACATTCCGGCAATCGTGTCAGCCTTATCGCCTATCGAAAGCACCGCACCCTCCGTCGAGCGCGGAACATCGTCGTCAGTGGACTCGGGCTTGTAGTGATCGTAAATCGCATCGGCGATGGCAAACCGTGTCGCTTCGGGCAAACTCTCGTCCAGTTGCTGCGCTCGCGCGTACAACCCGCCGACGATTCCCTGCAGTTCGGTAAATTCCTTCACCAGTTCGGTGGTCAAGTCGGTCTTCGACAGGCACACCGCCTTGTGGATCACTCCCGGTCGCACGGTAACGCCGCTCTGCTTGAGGATTTCGCTCAACCAACTGCATAGCCGCTGCACGCGCTGCGTCTTGTCGAAGTAGCTCCCCAAGTCTTTCTGAAAGGTCACATGCTTCAACAGTTCCAGCCGCTCCAGCAAGGACTTTTTCTGATCAGTCTGCCAGAAGAAGCGGGCGTCGTTGAAGCGTGCACGCAGCACGCGCTCATTGCCGTGCCGGATCAAGCCTTGTGGATCGCTATCGGTATTCAGCACGGCCAGAAAATGCGGCGCCAGTTTGCCGGAGGCGTCTTCCACCGCGAAGTATTTCTGGTGATCGCGCATCACTGTGACCAACACTTCTTCCGGTAGCGCCAGAAACTGCGGGTCGAAACCGCCCAGAATTGCGGACGGAAATTCGGTGAGATTCACGACCGTGTCGAGCAGTGTTTTATCTTCCCGCCAGCGCGACCCGGGAATCGTGCGCGTGGCGGCATCGAGAGCCTTTCGAATCTGGTGCTCGCGCTCCCCGCGGCCCAGCACCTTCGCAGCTCGCAAGCGTTCAAAATATACCGGGCCTGCATTCGGAATCGTCACCGCGCCATCGCTCAGAATGCGATGTCCGCGCGAAATCTTCCCAGCCCGAATGCCGTCAAACTCCAGAGGGATCGTCTCTCCATCGAGCATCGCGACCAGCCAGCGCACCGGCCGCACGAAGCGCTCGTTCGACTTCTGCCAGTACATATTCTTGGGCCAGTAAATCGTGGAGAGTTCTTTGGGCAGGTCCTCGGCGAGAATCTCAGCCGCACTGCGGCCTTTTTTCGTGACCTTTGCGGCGATGTACTCGCCCTTGGGAGTAGTCACTCTTTCCAACTGAGCGACGTCAACACCGGCCTTCTTGGCAAAAGCTTGGGCTGCGGAGGTGGGTTGACCATCCTTGTATGCAACGTTGATCGAAGGCCCGGTGACCTGCTCGACGATGTCGGCTTGGGAAGCGGCGATTCCGGCCGCCATAACCGCCAGACGCCGAGGGGTATCGAAGTGCGTGACTTCACCGCCCGATAACCGCTCGCGGGTCAGCAGCGCGGCCACTCGTTCGCGCAATTCTTCGGATGCCGCACCAATCATCCGCGCCGGAATCTCTTCGCATCCGATCTCTAATAAGAAGTCTGGCATGCCTTCAAACCATCCAGTGTTTCAAAAGGTCATCGTCGAATGTGACTGGGATCACCACCAGTCTTTCGCAAACCCAAACGTCACTCCCGCTATCCCACCGGCGATAATGCCTCTTTTTTTGCCTTCGGCCTCGTCTCGGCCGCAGGCGCAGGCTCGTCGGATTTCTCCGAGGCCGTCTCGGCCTTCTGCTGATCCACCCAAGCCTTCGCAATCCCAACCGCGAGCGCTCGGACTCGCGCAATCACGCCGACGCGCTCGGTTACAGAAATCGCTCCACGGGCATCGAGAAGATTGAACAGGTGCGAGCACTTCAAGCAAAGGTCGTAAGCGCCCAGCAGCGGGAAGCGAGACTTCTCGCGCCCGATTTCATCGCCACTGATCTTATCTTTCGTGAGCCTCGCATACTGATCCAACAGCCCCTTGCATTCCGCCTCGCACAATTCGAAATGTTTCCAGGCTTTTTCGACATCGGCTAACTCAAAGTTGTAAACGGAGAATTGCAACTCATCGGCCAGCCGCACGTCTCCATACTTCACCACGCTGCCCGTATCCGGATCTCGGGCCCACACGATGTCGTAGATCGAGTCCACGTCCTGCAGAAACGCGCCAATCCGCTCGAGCCCGTAGGTCAGCTCGGCCGAAATCGGAAACAAATCCACGCCGCCGCACTGCTGGAAGTAAGTGAACTGCGTGATCTCCAAACCGTCGAGCATGACCTGCCAGCCCACGCCCCACGCGCTCAGCGTGGGAGCTTCCCAGTTGTCTTCTTCGAATTTGATGTCGTGCTGGCGCAGGTCAATACCAATTGCACCCAGCGATTCCAGATACAGTTCCTGTACATTCTCGGGCGGAGGTTTCAGGATCACCTGCAACTGCATGTGCTTAAACAGCCGGTTAGGATTTTCACCGTAGCGACCATCGGCGGGACGCCGCGAGGGCTGCACATAAGCAACCTTATAAGGCTTCGGCCCGAGCACGCGCAGGAACGTTTCCGGAGCCATGGTACCCGCTCCCACCTCTACGTCATAGGGCTGCTGCAACACACATCCGCGCTCAGCCCAAAATGCCTGCAATCGCAGGATGAGTTCCTGGAACGTCAGCGAGTTGGAGGAGGACAGAGGCACAACGTTCAGTCTTTGCTCTCGGCTCTTTGCTTTTGGCTCTTGGCTCAAAACCCCAGGGTGCGAGTGGTCGCTCGAACTCCTACAGCGCAGCCGGAGACCAGCAGGTTAATCCTGGATTGTAATGGATGTGGGAGCTAGCCGTCAGCAGGAGAGCAGAAAACCTTCCTTCAAGATTACTCCAGCTCACTCACAAACGACAGTCCCGGATGGCCTCGAGCCCGCACCGACGCTGCCACAGCTGCCACAGCTATGCAATACGCTGCCGTTGCGGTAGACTCACTCCCTCAAAGGAGGGGCCGTGCCGGGGAGCCCCCAATCCTATTCGGACGACGTATACGCGGCGGCCGACCGTCTCGATTCGTGGAAGGAGATTGCCTCCTATCTCAAGCGGGACGTCCGCACCGTTCAGCGCTGGGAGAAAATGGAAAAACTCCCGGTGCGCCGCCATCTTCACGAGAAACAAGGCACGGTCTACGCCTTCAAATCAGAGATTGATGCATGGAGCCAGGGTCGTCAATTGCAAGACGATGACTTTAGCGACGACGCCGATGCAGATAACGTTGAGACGGAAGACGATCCGCAGGATCTGGCATATTCCGAAGAAGAATTTGCCCCGCCGCCACCCGGACCGGTCCGACGATTTCTGTCTCCACGATTGAAGGTATCTCTCGCTATTTTGGGAGTGGCAGTAGTCGCAGCTGTTGGGGCACATCTGCTCTGGCCACCAAGTCAGAACGTTGTACTCGCCGTGCTTCCCTTCAAGAACCTTGGTGGCTTCGACCAGGAAGCTCTCGTCGATGGGTTTACCGCCGAGACCAAGGCGAGGTTAGAACAGGTTCAACCCGAAAAAATGGGCGTCTTACTGCTCACCAAAAGGTACGCGGAGCTTCCGGTAGAGAAAGTTGCGGCTGAATTTAACTCGGCCTACGTCTTGCAAGGCGCCGCGAAGATGATCGGTCAGAGGGTGTCGATTACCGCTCGGCTCAGTCGAGTGGGTGCCCGCGGCATGACTTCCGTGTGGAACGATCAGTACGAAGGAGACTTGCGCGATATTCAGCACATTCAAAGTGAGGTCTCGTCTGCGATTGCCAAGGCTGTTCTGAGTCAAATTCCGAATGCGCAACCCACGGAGCAGCTCAATACGGAGGCTTACGAAGCTTATCTATGGGGCGCGTACTTCCTGAACAAGCGAACCACCCACGACTTGTTGAAGGCATTAGATTACTTTCAAAAAGCCATCCAGGCAGATCCGCGATATGCACCTGCGTATGCCGGTCTGGCAGCCTGCTACTCCCTTCTCGGCTCAGCCCCTTACACTCAACTTCCCCCCAAGGAAAGCTACTCCAGAGCGGAGTCTGCTGCACGAAAAGCACTCGAACTGGACGAGTCTCTGGCCGAAGCCCACATTTCGCTGGGCTACTCGCTGCTTGTCTACGAACGCAATTATGAGAAGGCCAGGCAAGAGTTTGAGCGCGCGATCAAGCTGCGTCCAGGATTTGCCACGGCTCATGACTACTATGCCTACTACCTGACTGCCATGGGAGACATGACAAAAGCCATCGCCGAGCGGGAAACCGCGCGCAAACTGGACCCGGTTTCGCCTTTGCTAACTACCGCGCTTGGAGAGGCCTACTATCAAAACCGCCAATTCGATTTGGCGATCCAGATGGCCCAGAAGGCGCTCGAACTGGACCCGTCTTACCCAGTTAGCATGATCAATCTAGCGCGGGCTTACGAACAAGCAGGCCAGCACCCGCAGGCGCGCGCTATCTATCAGAAGATGCTCGGATTTGCCCCCGACGATCCTGGCGTGCTGTCTTTAATGGCGCATGAGTATGCCGTTTCCGGCGACGCGGCGTCAGCCCGCGAGATCGAGGCTCAGCTTGAGAAAATGCGCAGCCAGAGGTATGTAGCCGCTCTCTACATCGCGCTGATATGGACGGGGCTGGGCGATAGGAACCGCGCTTTCCATTGGCTGGATCAGGCCTACGACGAAGATTGTGAATACCTGGTGTATTTGTCCACTGAACCCGCGGCTGATCCACTGCGCAGCGACCCTCGCTTCCCCCAATTGCTTCAAAAGCTGGGACTTCGCTCCCAGCACTGACGAGTTGTCCTGGTTCCGCGCCGAATAGACTCTTCCTCACGAATTCCCTCTAAAACCTCCAGAACTAGATCTCCCAAGGTAAGCGCACCCGTGTCGTAATGCGACATTGCCCGGTGCCGTGCTTTGCCGCTTGCGCGTCATTGACCGTGCCGTTAGCTTCCAGCGCATGACAAAAGCGATTGCAGTTGCCGCCTGGGCTGTATCGGCAGTCGTCGCCGCCGAACTGCTCGGGTACTTGCTCCATCGTCTGCTGCACAGCGGATGGATCCAGTTTCTGAGCATGAACCATATGAAGCACCACCTGCTTCTTTACGGTCCCCTGCAGAAACAACGGCCCAGTGAAGAGTACATGGATGCGACCACGGGTGAGATTGCCATTGGCAACATTGGACTCGAGTGGATCATCCCTGCCAGCGTTCTGCTGATCACCTTGGGTGGTCTTTTCTGGTTCCTCGGAATCAGCCCGGTTTACCAGATTCTGTTTTTCGGCATCGTTCTCGCCTGGAGCTTCTGGGTCTTCAGCTATCTGCACGACCGCATGCATATCAAAGGCTTCTGGATGGAGCGTGTGCCGGTTGTAAGGGACTGGTTCCGCTGGGCGCGCAACCTTCACGATATCCATCACCGCGTGGTCAACGACGAAGGGCTCATGGACAAGAACTTTGGCATCGGTTTTGCATTTTTCGACTGGCTGTTCGGCACAATAGCTTCCGTGCAGCCTCCCTTTAATCACGCGGGGCTCGCAGCGGCCAAGAGAAGGTTTGACTTCGTCATGCAGAGATCGTGTGACCTCCGAGCGGCAAACGAGGAAGAAAACTAATGAAGCCCTCACTCAAATTCGTGACCGGCAAGGAACATCGCAGAAGAATCAACGACCCACGCAGTTGTGACTTCTCAACATCGAAAAACAGAGGGAGAAACTTTATGAAGATCGAGCGTCTGGCCGCTCTTATCTGCGCCATCAGCGCGGCATCGGAGGCTCCAACGTCGACTCCTAGACTGGCCGGAGAATTTGGGCAAGAATCCTCTTTTGCCGCTGGGTGCTGTCGTTGTGAAACCTGCCGACCGACGCAGGCGTAATACAAGTGTTCGTGGCGTATAGTAGTCGCCCGTTCCTCCAAGGGGTGGGACCGCAAATCGTGCGGGTTCCGGCTCGGAGTTTATCTAGCACTTCGCCTCGCGCGTTCGCAGGGTGAATCACCACGCAGGCACTAAAATCCGCCCTTTTCCAGCATGCCCGCCGTTACCAACTTCTTTTCGAGATGCCGTTGCAGGATCTGGATCAGGAACTTCCTCAGATCTGCACCTTGCGTCTTGGGCCACGGCATACCTGCGAAGCCTTCTACCGGGGCACGAAACATTTGACCGGCAAGCGCCCGCGATTCGCCTGAAATTTCCGACGACGCCAGTCGCTTGTCGTCGGGGCACATCAGCCCATCGGCCAGCGCGTGAAAGTAGGCGCGGCTGCCGTTGAGACTACGCCCGCAGACGATGCATTCCGTCAACTCCGGCAGGAATCCCACGAGACGGGTCAGCCACAATTCGAAATACGTCACCGGCATCCAAACGTCTGGGCCCGTGAGGACGTGCAGCACGGAGAGCGTCAGGCGGAAGATGGCGTCGTTGGCCTCGTGGTCGGGGAGAAGTTCGTCGAGCAATTCAGCAATGTGTCCGAGGGCGACTGCCCGCGCATAACTGACTTCCGAGGCCATCGGGGATTCCAGAACTTCGCAAGAATCGAGCCGGGCCAACTCCTGCCGTTCGCGGACGTCATAGAACGCCCTCACGTAGGTCAGCGGCTCGAGCGCCCCGCCGAAACGTCGTTTCGATTTCTTGGCCGACCGCGCCACGCCCCGGACTTTGCCCTCCGCGCGCGTGAACAGCGTGACCAGCAAATCGGCCTCGCGCAGCGGATAACTGCGCAACACGATCGCTTCCGACTCTCTCAGGGCCATGAGAACTCGACGGGTGAAGGGTTGATTCTAGTGGAAGCAGCTTTCAGCCGTCAGCTATCAGCGCTCCAGCAAAAAGCGGTCCTACTTGATTCGGCAGGTTCCAGCTTCGATATACTTCTAGGATTGTGAAAAGACTTGTCTCGATCGTGCTGTTGATTCCGCTTGCCGCCGCTATTGGTTTTGCCGACGAGACCTCGTTCAACCACGTCAAGGTGCCAAACCCGAAGGGAAAAGACGTCAAGGCCGTGTTGACCTTCAGCGACCAGGACAAGGCTGTCGAAGTGCACCCCTCCAAAGGCGCCCCTGTGATCATTCCCTATAGCCAGATCGACAAGTGCGCTTACGAATACTCGATCGGTCTGATGGGTGAAACAGAGAACTGGCTGGAGATTCACTACCACGATAAGGACGCACCAAAAGTCTTCGTCCTGCACATGGACAGCCGCAATTACCTGCGAATTCTCGATGCTCTGAAGGCGCATACGGGGATTGACGCCGAGGTTCTCGGAAATGCCAAAAAGCGCTAGTGTTTTCGGAGTCCAGCCCGTTTGCCAGAAATGGCAAGGCGCGCGCCCACAACGGACGCGCGCCTCTGATCTCATTAAGCCAAGGGCTCCCAAGCCAAAGGCCAAGAGCGAAAAGCCGTATCACCGCCCGAAGTACTTGGCGTTGCGCTCGGTGAAGGCATTCCACTTCTCCGGCAGATCGTCGAGCGCGAAGATGGCCGAAACCGGGCACACCGGAACGCAGGCTCCGCAGTCAATACACTCCACCGGATCGATGTACAGCAACTCCTCGGTCGCGTACGCGGGCTCGTCTTTTTTGGGATGAATGCAATCCACCGGACACGCATCCACGCATGCAGTGTCTTTGGTGCCGATGCACGGCTCAGCAATCACGTAGGTCATAAAGGTGTCAGTCTCCTGAGAGTCTCTGCTTCTATTTTACTACTGCGGCGGTTTTGTGACCGGACATTCTAGCAAGAATCGATGCGGCTGGTACAGGGCTCTCCTCCACCTCTCGGTGATTCCGTAAAGTGCCATCTTCCCATCGAGTACGCCGCTGATTTGACTGTGGTTGTGGCAGGCAAGGAGGCTGGAGCGAGTTGGAATGCTCGCGGGATGGAGAATGCGCTTGATTCTTAGAGTCGGAAGGAATACAGCGTCAGGGCGTCAGGACGGACACCCGGAAAGATTGCCCAACACGACCCAGGCCAGGCACGGCGGGCTCGATCAACTGGTGTTGGGCGAAACAGCGAGGAACCAGTAGGCGAAGCGCTGAGCCAGGGCATGAAAGGTGTCGCATTTTCGGCGGGCATGGCTGCGGACTTGGCGGTGGTAGAAGACCAGGGACAGGGTATAGGCCAGAAACCGGATCATGGTCAGCACCACCAGGGCGGTGGTTTGGTGGACCGCGGGGTGTTTGAGATGACAGTCGGTGGTGATGGTCTGAAAGACTTCGGTATCGATTCGCCAACGGCTGCGACTCAACTGATGAAGGAACAGAGGCGAGATCGAGCCCAGCTCGAAATTGGTGGCGTAGAAGTTGGTGCTCGGTTGCGACATCGCCATCTTACCTTTAATTCGAGCAGCGTTTTTTGTGCGGACCGTGACCCGACGCTGCTGTTCGATGCGAACCGTTTTGACCACCCGTATCTGGCGATCGGCAACCGGCCAATCGACCTCCGGCAAGTGCCAGTATCGAATCTCGCGGTCCGGTTCCTCCTGAACGCCGATGGGAGATTCCTGGGTGAGACGCTCCGCCTCGCGCAATAACTCGGGCTGGTTCTCTTTCAAGGTGAAGGCCCAAACCAGACCGAGACGTTCCACTTCTTGGACGAAGGGGGCTTGCAGATAGAGAGCGTCTCCCACCAGCACATCCAGGAAGCGGCGGCCCAACTGCCCGACCAGATCCTGGAGCAGAGCCAAGGCGCAGGCGACCTCGCCTTCGCCGTTCTTCTGAAAGCGGACACCCAGGGGGATGGGAAACGACGTGCTTACCAGGACTACGACCACGATGCGGTGATAGTACTGGATCTCGGTTTTCATCTCACCGTTCACCTTGTGTTGCACCTCGCGCTCCATACAGGCATCGCAACAGCGGGCAAAGGAACTGCAGATTTCAAGGCCATCGACCGCCCCTACCACCAACCCTCGGGACCAATCGGAACGGAGAACTCCGTTGCGTTTCAGGCGGCGGGCAATTTCACAACTGAGCGCGAACACAGGTTCGGGAGATTGTCTTTCCAGCGAATAACCCAGGGTGTCGTCGCTGATCGGTCCGATGCGTGTGGCCAGCGCTCCATCGCGACACTCGGCCTCGATCTGCAGCAGACTGGGAATCTGCATCGCCGCCCCCAAGAAAACGGCGTCAAACACTTTTTTCCATGCGTGCTGGGGAAACTGCCGTCCTTCGGGCAGAGCGCTCACCAAATCCGAAAAGCCAAACACCTTGTCGAGATAAGCCTCGAACCGGTGCCGGTGCCGGCTCAAACTTGGCGATCTTCCTTTTCCCTGAGTTTTTCCTTAAGAAATCGTTGCAGGTTCACGCTGCAGATGGTCGCGGCGGCAGCCTCAAAGCGTTGGCGCATCGCGATCTTTTTGCGCACCGTCTCCACCCACGGCGTGGGAATGTTGAGAGTCTTCGGCTTGCCGTCCACCAGTAGGGAGATCTGATATTGCACGTGCAGGCGTTTGCCATCGGCGCAATGACAGGTGGGCCGACCACAGGCCCGTTGGCGTTCGACAAACGAGCCGGGCAACATTTCCCGGAACAAACCGAGGCTGCGGATGAGCTTGCCGCGCAGTTCCAGGTCGGGTTCGTCGGGGGACTTCATATGACATTCACAATAGTGTCAGAAATGCATAAAATCAAGTACCTTCCTAGATTCGCAAGAATGACCTCAATCTGCAAGCGCAGGTGAAACCCTGCAAATACGCGGACTGGCCCCCGGACCTTACCCCCACCTTACGGAATCGCTGCTCCACCTCTCTCCACCTCTCTCCACCTCCTCGAACTGTTTCCAAGGCATCCCGATTCCTGCAGTATTGACTCCCAGAGTGCCCATGACCGAAGTAATTTGGACGCCTACCGCCCGGGGTGAGTTAATGACGGCAGAAACGTGCGGTGCGACCTCCTCGTTGAAGGGCGCAATTCATGAACAAACTCAAGGTTGTCGTTTCCCTCATTACAAACGACAACGACTATCAACTGGAACAGGCAGCGTCTGCCCAGGCGGCCGCGCTGCAACTCGGGGCCAACGTTCAGATCATTTATTCCGGCAACGATGCGGTGCAACAGACGCAGCAGATTCTCACCTTCATCCAGGACCCTTCGAAGCGCCCGGATGCCATTCTCGCCGAACCCGTAGGCACCGGTATGGCCCAGATCGCGAAGGCGGCGGTCGGCGCCGGCATTGCCTGGGCAATCATCAATACCGACGTGAACTACATCACCGAACTCCGGCAACATGCTCTGGTTCCCGTGTTCTCCGTGATGTCGGACCACGAGGCGATCGGCAAGATTCAGGGCCAACAGATCGGCGCGTTTCTCGGGGAGACGGGATGCGTCCTCTATATTGAGGGCCCCTCGGTTCGCGACGTTGCAAAGCTCCGCACTAAGGGAATGCTGTCGACCAAGCCCCAGCGCGTCGATGTGAAATCCCTCAAAGGCGATTGGACGCAGAACAGCGGTTATCAGGCGATGAAATCGTGGTTATCGCTCAGCACGTCGCGGCAATTGCACGTCGGAATGATCGCCGGCCAGAACGACGATATGGCCCTCGGTGCGCGCCGGGCCCTGGAAGAGTTGGGCAATCTGACCGAGCGTGACGCCTGGCTCCGGCTTCCCATCACTGGATGTGACGGTCTTCCCCGCTCCGGCCAAGAGTGGGTCCGCCAGAAGCGTTTGGCAGCAACCGTGATCTCGCCACCGCTGGTCGGCGACGCCCTTCACTTGCTGGCTTCCGCCCTCTCCGCCGGTTCACAGCCCGCTGAACGCACCGTCGTGGCTCCCAACTCCTTTCCATCTCTGAAAGAGCTAGAAAAAGCTCGTGCTGGGGCAGCGAAGACGTCGTAGTGTTGATTCAAACTAGAAAAATCAGAGTCGTTAGAAGATTGCTTCAGGCCGACGCGCTAGGTTGAATGCTGGTTCTCAGATAAAAAAACCGGCTGGCAGCTAAGCTGCCAGCCGATGCTTATTTCTGGTGTTCGAGTCTGTTACCGATGTCCGCCACCGTGTCCACCGCCACCGCCGTGGAATCCGCCTCCACCATGGAAGCCTCCACCACCGTGGACTGCGCCGCCGCCGTGGAAGCCTGCGCCGCCATGAACTACTCCGCCCCGGGCGTATCCTCGAGCATAACCGCGTCCGTAACCGCCAACGTAGCCGCGTCCATAACCCCAGCCTGGGCGACCCCAACCAGCATGCCCCCAATACCCCGGCCGACCGTAGTATCCGCCGTGGCCCCAGCCCCAGTGGTACCAAGGGCCGACACCGACAAACACTCCGCCAACGAACCATTGCGGACCGTAGAAGCCGTACGGTGCGCAGGCATACGGATAATAGGAATAGTACCCGTACGCACATGCCGGCGGCCCGGCAGCGTATCCTGGGCCGGCGTATGTCTGATCGGCATAACCTCGGTCCGGATACCCTTGATTGGATGGGCCTTGATTAGCTTGGCCCTGATCGGGGTAACCGCGATCGGCTTGACCCTGGTCGTAGCCCTGATTGTTTCCGGCCGCAACTCCCGCATCAACCTGCGCCTGCGAATACGCAAGCGGCAACATCAGCACTGCCAGCGACGCCAAATATTTCATGTAGCGCATATAGAACCCCCTAGGCTCCAGAGCCACAACTTCTTATCAGCCCTGGATACCTTCTATGGTCTGGTTTTGGGCTGCCTGTCACCGCCAACCACGAACCAGAACCACTACTTATTTGAACGCGGGACCCCCAGAAAAGTTGCAGGAACCAGGGTGGTTCATTTCAGCCATCTTGGCTAAATTCAACCACTTACGAGCTACAGTGCGTCCGTGGCGGGCGTGGCGGGCGTCAGTTACGGGCGGTAAATCCAGGTCTGGGAGGTAGCTTCGGGATTGTTCGGATATCCCCCCGCCAAGAGCACCCTGCCGTCGCGGAGCTTGGTTTCCGACAGGAAATGCCACGGTGCGTCCATTTGCCCTGCCGCTACCAGGAACTTCCCGCTGGCTGAGTCGAAGACTTCCACTTGCTTGCTCCCGCCAGCAATCAACAGCCTCCCGGGAGACAGCTGTACGGCTTCGTCCGGCAGCTTAAAGCGGCTGTCGTTCATTGCCGCGGCCACCGTGAACTTCGCCGTGCGTGGATCGTAGACCTCGGCGCTATTCAGATTCCCATTCCATCCGCGCGAATCGGAGCCACCAGCGATCAGCACTCTCCCGTCGCCCATTAGCCCGGCGGTATGTTTGCAACGCGCTATCCTCAGGCTGCCGGTTTCCGTGAAGGTACCGCTTTTCGGATCGTAAAGCTCCGCGCCGGACTCCACCTCGTCGTCCGCATAACCTCCAGCAATGAGAACACGCCCGTCCTGGAGCAGAGTTGCCGTGTGCGAGATGCGCGCGTGGTGCATTGAACCGGTGGACTGGAACGAAAGCGTCTTAACATGGAAAATTTCGGCCGAAGCCAGTGATTCGTTATCGCGTCGTTCCCCACCCGCGATCAGCACATCTCCATTCGCCAGAAGCGTGGCGCTCGGCCGCCCACGCGGAATCGTCATCTTCGCGATGACTGTAAACTTGCCCGAGGCCGGGTCATACAACTCCGCGGAATCCGTGCCTCCCATGCCCACCCATCCTCCGCCAATCAGCACCTTCCCGGTCGACAGCAGAACCGCCACTTGCCCGACTCGCCCGATGCTCATCTCGCCCGCTGGGCTGAAACTTGCCGGTCGCCGGGTCGAAGAGTTCAGCCGACTTGTAAAAATCCTGATTGCGCCGCATGCCGCCAGCGATGAGTACTTTGCCATCCGGGAGCAGAGTCGCGGTGTGTCCTGAGCGCGGATCGAGCATCGGCGAGGCAGGAGTCAGTGATCCGGCTGTCCCGGCTCGCGATGTCGATGCATGAATAGCACCGGTTCGGAATGCGGCAGCGAGAACAAGACCGAACGCCACGGAAGCGACAATGAGAAGGCGGGAATAGTTCATGACGGTCCTCCCTTAAGAGCTCAGACGCCCGAAAGGAGTCCCGGTGAGCAGAGCGCTTAGGCTGGAATCAAGTCCTTCTTCTCACTCGGCTCGTATTCCACGATATAGCCAGCCACCGCGCTAGCTGCGACGGTCAGCGGCGACGCCAGATACATCTGGCCCGGACCGCTACGGCCAGGGAAATTGCGGTTCTGCGCGCTAATCACGACCTGGTCAGGACGCGTTGAAACTCCCGGCCCGGCGTTGATGCATGCGCCACAACTAGGCTCGATCACCTGCGCACCAGATTTCTGGAAGACATCCAGATATCCCTTGCGGAGACAATAGTCGCGGGTCTCCTGCGATCCGAACTGAATGTAGAACTTCACCGAATCAGCCACATGCTTACCGTGCTTGAGCGCATCGGCGAGCACCGCGGCGTACATGTCCATGTCTTCATTCTTGCCCGCGGTGCAGGTGCCGCCGTAGGCGATTTCGATCGGGACGGGCGTGTTCAATTCACGAACATACTTTCCATTGCCGGGATCGCCCGGCGTGGCGACCATCGGCGTAATGTCGGCGGCATCGAGTTCGATCACGTGTGCGTACTGTGCTCCGGGATCGCTGTACAGACCTTCAATCATGGCCTCGGCTTTTGCACGGTCCATGCCACGGCGCTCGACCAGGAAGTCTACCGCCTTCTTGTCAGGCGCGACGATGCCGGTGAATCCGCCGATCTCCGCTGCCATGTTCGTCATGGTGGCGCGCTCGTCAACGCTCAACTCTTCGATGGCCTCGCCCGCATACTCCATCACTTTCGCGAGCGCCTTGCCGCTCCGCACATAGTCGAGACTCAGAATCTTCAGGATGAAATCTTTCGCGGTCACGTTGGGATGCTTCTTGCCGCGAACCACGATTCGCACCGACTCGGGAACCTTCACTCGAACGTCTTTCGTGATCCACGAATTGAATACGTCGGTCGTGCCGATGCCGAAGGCCACGCAACCGATCGCACCCACATGCGGCGTGTGCGAGTCGGAGCCTATGTTCAACTGCCCCGGCAAAGCATAACTTTCGAGCACGATCGAGTGGCAGATGCCCTCGGATCCCTTGCGGTCGGTCAATTCGCCGTGCAGCCGGATTCCCTGCTTCTTGGCGAAATCCTGCTGCTTCAGTTTGAGTTGGGTAGCCAGGTCGAGCAAGCCGAGTTTTTTCTTCTCTTCGGAAATCACCTCATCGAGAAACGTCAGGTGATCGCGGAAAAACAGGATGCTCGAGGGATCGTTAACTTTGGCATCTTTGCCGACATAGCGCTCGAAGAAAATCGCCGCCATCGGCGTGACGTACTCGTGGCTGAAACGCAGATCGGCGCGCGCGAATCCGGTATCGCCGGGCTTCACCGACGGTACGCCAACTTCGCCTTTTTCGTTTAGCATGTGCCGCGCGAAGATTTTCTCGGCGAGGGTCATTGGAGGGGCCGTGTAGCGCCGAACATTCCCCGCCATTTCCAACTTCACATTGCGCTCGATCGCCGGCAAGAACGCCTTCCCTTGCATGCGCGCCACGTTGAACGGAAACAGCCCTCCATACTCGATCACCTGCCGAGTGATCTCATCTTCCCCGGCGGTAAACTCGCTCAACGAAATTTCTTCCCCGCTGCGGATGCGGTCGATCAGCGAAAAATTAGTCGACGTCAGCAGCCCCAGGTTCTGGCAATTCTGCTTGTAGATGCGCTCGATGTTCTCGGCAATCACCACGCGAATCCCCGCGCACATTTCCGCATACGGTGACTGCTCGCGGCTCGATCCCTTGCCGCGCCGCTTCCCGCTCACCGCGCAGACGAACCCGCCGCGCTTCACGTCGCCGCGTCCGATCGGTGTCACGCTCCCACATTTCAGCCCGAGGTACGGAATCTCGCCCAGCGTCTCGTCAAAGTAAAAGCAATAGTGCGCCGGAGTAATCTCGTCCGTCGAGATGTCGTCGCGCAATTTGGGATTGTTCGCCGGATTCTTCGTATCCCAGGGCAGGTCTTCGCCCGCGAGTTGGCGATTGATGAGGTCCGGGTCTTCAGTAAGAAAAAGGATGCGTCCTTGCACTCGAACCTTGTCCGGCCGCTTTTCGATCTTGCGTTCCAGCAGAGAATTGATCACGGTAGACCTGAAGTGTTCTTGAATCGGCCACCGCCCGGAGCGGAGCGGGCCGGCGTTCCCACTGGTTTATTGTACCTCGGGCAAGCGGCGCGACGCCCTGACGGCAGCGCCACTCTACCCCTTGTATGTGCTGGGTTCAGGCAAAGGAGCCAGTCCTCGTCCTGCAAAGATTTCCGCAAATTCGTGCAGCAGCGCGTCGTGCACCAACCCATTTGACGCCAGCGTCTCGCGGCTGTCGATTTCAAACGGAGACCCGTCAAAGCGGCTGACCCTGCCGCCCGCTTCCTGCACGATGAGAGTGCCCGCTGCCGTGTCCCACGGATTGAGATTGAATTCCCAGAAACCGTCAAAGCGCCCGCTCGCGACATTGCACAAGTCGAGCGCCGCCGATCCCGCCCGCCGCACGCCGTGGGTTCGCAACGTGATCTGGTGGTAGAAATGAATGTTCGGATTCTTGTGCCGCTTATGGCTGGGAAATCCCGTCGCCACCAGGCACTCCTTCAAATGCACAGCCTTCGACACGTGGATCGGCTTGCCGTTCAGGTGCGCGCCTCTTCCCCGCTCGGCGGTGAACAACTCGTCGCGCGTCGGATCGTAGACCACTCCGGCAATGCGGCGCCCCTGCCCCCCTATTCGATGCTCCAGCCCCATCGACACGCAGAACACCGGATATCCGTGTGCGAAATTGGTAGTGCCATCCAGCGGATCGACGTACCAGCGATACTCGCTGCCCTGATCGTTGAGTCCCTGCTCTTCGCCCAGCACATCATGGGAGGGAAACTGCTGGGTAATGCGCTCCCGGATCAACACCTCCGAGGCGCGGTCCGCCGCCGTCACCAGATCGGCGTCCCCCTTGTACTCGATCTTCAGACCTTGATGGAAATACTGCAGCAGCAGTGCTCCGGCCTCGCGAGCGATGGCCGACATGGTAGGGAGATAGCTTTCGGAATTGCGCGTTGCGGGTGATGACATGGATTTAAAGGCTTCGGGCATTCGGCTTTCGGCTGCCGGACTTCTCACGACAGGTCTCACCTAACAGAAACAGTCACAACAAGCCTCGGTCGGGTACACGGAAGCCGAGAGCAGGAAGCCCGATTCATTTCTTCTTTCCGCCATCTTCCGCGATATACATGATCTCGTGCTTGAAGATGAACAGATTGGGCGCCCCCTCGCGGGTCAGCCGCACCATATTCTTGTCGTAATACTCGATCCAGCCATGAAATATCTGGCCATCCAGAAGCTTGACCGAGACCGGCTTCTGCTTTTCGCCCAGTGCCTTGAGGAAAGCAGCCTCTTCGAAGGTATCTTCCGGAGGAGGTGTCCGGCTGCGTTTGGCGGCGTTGGGATTCCCTTGGGCAGCGCGGAAAGGCATGCAGGCATTGTACACAATGCGCTGAGCGCAACGGCTCACGAAGGGACGAAACCCGCCCCAAATCCGGAGTACAATGCCTGAAATCTTCGCTCTTCCGGCAGGAGGCGCACCGTGAAGAAACGTGCCTGGATTTCTCTCCCTGTAATGCTCGGGCTGTTCGTAACACTTGCGGTTCCGCAGGCTCGAAATAATTATCCAAAGCCGCCGGCGCCTCAGGATTCGGCGAACATCAACCAGGCGCCGACCACTGCCCCAAAGCGCCTCGATATGTTGCAACTGCAGCGGGACGCCGACGACCTGGCCCGTACCGCGCAAACCATCCCGATCGATGTTGCCAGCGTCCGCAAAGGCATGCTGCCCAAAGACGTGATCGACAAGCTGAAGCAGATCGAGAAGCTGTCGAAACGATTGCGAACAGAACTGAACCCGTAAAGCCCCACCAAGAAAAAAAGAGCCACCAACTTTAGTGGTGGCTCATGGTTCTGAAACGCGACCTAGAAGGTCAACCGCAAACCCCACTCCATAGCCCGCGGCGAACCGAGCCCGAATACGCCCGTACCATTGCCTACGCGGAAGATGTCACTCTGAGGGCCGGTCTGCCCTGGTTGAATCTGCGTGCTGGTGCTGTTGATCGAGCTAGCACCCGCATCCAACCAGCCGTTCATCGCACCCGGCGGCAGGTTGAAGTTGGAGAAGTTGAAGATGTTGAAAATCCCCACGCTGGGCTCAATCTTGAAGCGTTCCATGAAGGTGTGGCTCCAACTCAGACGGAAGTCGAAGGCCCTCACCCACGGAAACGTAAGTTGGTCCGCCGGAGCCGTGGTCAGGGTGGGAGCAACGCGCCCGAGCTGTGCGAGTTGCTGACGCTGTGAACAGTCCATTGCTAACCAGAACGCTCCAGCCGGAGTTGGCTGTCCGGCAAACGTGGAGTTGTAACGGCTGATGGCAGTGTTCAAGCCCGCCACGCCGAAGTCACGCTGAAAGGAACCATTCGTCGTGCCCGGCAACGGCTGGCTGATAAATCCACTGCCGCTGAAATCCGTTTGGAATATCTGCCCGGAGGATCCGTTGCTGCCCACGATGGTGGGGCTGGAGAGCGGGCTGTAGAAGTGTCCGATGATGCCGAAACGGAATGAATATGGCACCTCGAAGCTTCCGCCAAACGAGATCTGGTTGGTCCGGTCCAGCAGCGATGGCCCCATAAACTTCAACGGGTTATCGTTGTCGGCCGCCTGCAGAACGAAGTCCTGATCGTTGGCCGATACTGGATTCGAAGGAGGAGTGTTTCCGGCAAACGCCAGCGGGTTCTCAAAACGCGAGAGCGAGTACGAGACCTGGAAATTCGCGGACTTCACGCCGCGCATGGGGTTCGCTTTATTGTCCACGAACTTCATTTGCAGACCGTTGTAGACCGACCGGCTGATCGGCTCCAGGAACAGCATCTGGCCATAGATGCGGGTTAATGCCACCAAAGGCGCATCCCGGACTCGGGCACGCATGAACCGTGGTCGTTTGGAGTACCTAAACCCGCTGGCATAGTTGAGATCGCCAGCGCCAACAGCCGGTGGAACCCAGGTTCGGATATCGTTGACTCCAGTTGTGGATCAGTCGCAGCTCGTTGATGCGAGTGCAGATCAACCGGGCGACACTGAAATTGTGCTAGAGTTGTTGTCATGGCTTCAGAGCCCCGTTCATATTGAAGTAGCGGGTCGAACCGGCGTGGTTGATGTCAATGCCCAGCAAACCGTGGGTCTCGACATTGCGCACGTAATCGGCGCTGAGCATCATGCCGTGGCTGATTTCACGTTGGAATCCGACGTTCATCTGAAGAGATCTGGCGAGCGATAGTTGGGAGCAAACAAGCCGATAGCAGGATTGAAGCCGGCGCGAGCTGCGTGCCGATAAACGCAGGATTTGGATTGGTCAAACTGAACGGGGTGTCGGCCTGATAGGTATTCTGGAACGCAGCTAGAGCGTGAGCCGCCTGACCAATCGTTCGGCGCAATAGCTCTGATTCGTAGCGGGGTCGTGTCCTTCGACCGAGTCGATGGTGATCCTTCCGGCGGAGCAGCGGAACCGGCTGCGCCGATTCCCCCCGTAGCAAGCCAAGCGGGGTCTGCAGGAACGCACCGTTCTGCAGCCGCAGAGGCCGGTCAAACAGAACGTTGTTGAAAATCACGTTCTCGTAGTAAAGACCGACGCCTGCACGGACGACCGTTTTGCCATTGCTGTACGGATCCCACGCCAATTCCCAACTGCGGAGCAAAGTTCGGTTTGGTTGTCGCACCCGATTTCCGTAGCCCGGGAACGCCGCGTTCAATTCTGGAATCGCCGGCAAATCGCTGTCTGTACGGCCTGTGTCACGTTCCCAGCGCAAGCCGGGAGAAATGGTGAGGTTGTGCAAAATTTTCCACGTGTCGCCTATGTACAACGACAAGCGGTTGTCAGGCCCTAGATCCGCCAGCCGGGTAACCAAGCGCTGCCTGTGTTGTGGAATATCCCTGGCCGTTGCCAACCTACACAACCCCGTTACGCCAGGATGCGTTCATGGATCGTGGTCAGACCCAGCGTGCTGGTAAACACCTGCGGCGCAATCCTGAAGAAACTGGCGAATCCACCACCCTGAATGTGGTTATAGCCGAAACCAAACCGCAGGATGTGTTTTCCAATGATCTTGCTGCCGTCGTACTTGATCTGGTGATCGCTTTGCGGAGTCGCCTGCGGAGCCAGCAAGTTTGGCCCCACCGTAAACGTTCCGATGTTGATCGCTACTGGATAGTCCGCGAACGGCAGAGTGCTTCCGCGCACTGCATCAAGAATCCGGTTCTGAAACTTCAAGTACGAGAACCGAACGGTGTGGGTAATGCTGCCAGTGTTGAAGTCGATGCCGGCCACATAGTTCCGCGTGTAGTCCAAATTGTTGTAAACCTGGAAGCTCGAGGGAAAAAATGTGGCGTCCACCGAATTCTTGAAATAGTTGAATCGTCCAAACACACGAGCCGTCTTCGCCAAGCTATAGTCCACGCGCGCTTGCAGTTCGTCCTCATGAAACGGAGCACTGAACGTGCCTGAATACTGATCGTACGGCGCACCCTCCGGAACGGGCGCCGCCAGATGCTGCAGAGTCCGTTCGCCATCCAGGAAGAAGAACAACTTGTCCTTGAGGATCGGGCCCCCAACGCTGCCGCCTTCCTGATTCCGCTGATACGGAGTGTTGATGAAAGAATTCGTGGCCGTATCCCAGGGTTGCAGCAGTTTGGCTCCGCCCACCGTGCTGTCGCGGAAGAACCCAAAAGCTTCTCCGTGGTAGCTGTTCGTGCCCGACTTGGTGGTGACGTTGACCGCACCCGATGAAGTCAAGTCGTTCGAAAGGTCCAAGGTGGACTGCGCCAGCGAGAACTCCTGAATGCCGCTGGCCGGAATGTCTTCGGTTGTCGTTCCGACAGTTTCATCGGAGACGTCGACGCCGTCGACGCTGATGCGCGCCGTTCGGCCAAAGCGCCCACCGAACGAGATCGATGAATAGCCTACCTTGGTGGGATCAAAATTTTCGCCGTCCTGGATCTGGACGCCCGGCTCAAGTTGGGCGAGATCGAGGAAGTTTCGACCGTTGACCGGGAGAGTCTCAATTTGCCCGGCAGTCAGAACTCCTTGCACCGTCGCCTGCTCGGTATTGACCTGAATGTCGCTGGCCTGCACGTCAACCACGGTGCTTTCTTGCCCGATCTCAAGTTTCACACTACCACTAGCAGTGTTGTCGACTTTCACGTCGATCGGTAGTTGCGTGGTTTTGAAGCCCTTAGCTTCGATGCGCACAGTGTACAAGCCCGGAATGAGCGAACCGGTGGAATAGCCCCCCTGGCCATTGGTGGTGAGTTTGATCGTCTGGCCCGTAGAGCCGACAATCGTGACTTTGGCACCTGCCAACACGGCGCCGGTGGCATCGGTCACGGTTCCTACGATACTGCCGGTCGAAACCGTTGTTTGGGTGAATGCCGCAGAAGACAACAGCACAAGTGTGGTCAGCAGAACCAGCCAAACACTACATCGCGCAACAAACCGCTGGGGGGAATTGAGGGTCATAATCGTCCACCATCCTTTTTCAGTGTTCGCAGAATCTTTTCATGTCGTGTGAGTAAACAGCCACTTCGTCGGGATCGTTCGCAAAGTAGTCTGCCTTAACGGTTCGGCGGGGAACGGAATACGGCTCAGCATCAAGACATGCAGCTTAACAAATCCAGGCTGAAATGTGGCGTTCCCCACGAACCCCACCCTGAGTTTTGTCCCTTAACAATGCAATTTCCCGGCCAGAAGCGGTGCGAACCTTCACCCCAACCCGGGGGCCCATCCATTTTCAATCACTTGCACTTACTCAACAGGTCTTGGCACCAGAAGACAGCGGCTCAAGACACCGCGATAAATTCCAAATTGTGTATGCCTGTTCTGTGAAACGGAATTGAATCGCTCTTAGTCTGGCGTTTACATATACTTACAAACATCCGAAAGCGTCTGTTCATGCTGCCAGGTCTTGCCGTGTTATGTGGAGAAGCGTGTTTAGCAGAGCGCAGTCAGAATGCCGATTTCACAGAGTAGTATCCGGCACGGTGGCGGACTCGATAGGCCGGGGCGTCCGGCACTCCCCTCACTTTGACTTCGATGCGGCGGAACTCCGAGAACGACGTGCGCTGCGATGGATAGTATGCCAGCAGATACTGCGTGCGCAGTTCGTCGCTGATCTTGCGGAATGCGTCGTCCAGTTGATTGATTGAGGTCGCGTAGTAGTATTTGCCGCCCGTATCGTCGGAGAGCTGGATCAGGGCATGCTCGCCTCCGATTTCGCGGCCGGCGCTGGCCTCGATCGGAACGATGATGATCGAATAGATCAGGGCTTCGGCTTCTTGTGCGGCGCGCACTGCTTCCTTGTATTCGACCTTGCTGTCGACGTCTTCGCCGTCGGTAATCAGGACGAGAACTTTGCGTCCTTTTCGCTTGTCAAGCGCGCGCGACGCCACATACATCGCGTCATAGACGGCTGTGGCTGCGCCCAGGTAAATGTGGTCGATGTTCTGGTCGATACGCCGGAGATCCGCAGTAAATCCCGAAGTGAGCTTCGCGCACGACCTCGCTAAAACCGTATACCGACATGGCGTCGATGGGGCGCAGGATGGCATGCGCAAAGCGCTTGGCCGAGGCCTGTTCGAGCGGCAGGTCGTGACGCGTGCTCAAGCTGGTATCGATGGCCAGCGCAATCGAAATGCGGCAACGCAGACTCCTTGTCGAATACCGCAATCTTCTGCTCGTGATCGTCCTCTTTGAGAACGAAATTCTCCTTCGTCAGCCCGCCGATGGGAGCGCCGTGCTCGTCGGTCACGGTCACAAATACGTTGACCAGGTTGACGTCAACGCGGATGGTGGTCGTCGGCTCCGACTGGCGATTCCTGGTTTGTCGGTTTCTGCTGCGGCGGACGCTGTTGCTGGGGCTGATTCGGCTGGCCCGCCGTCTGCTGCGCCCATAGGCCGCAGGAGACGAAGAGCAGGCCGATCAGGAGCAGACTCTTGGCGGGTTTTCTCATCGAGTGATGGAATTATAGCTGCTGTGCCCGAGCGCACGAAGCCGGTCCCGGCCGCTCAGTTAGATGCGGGGCGCGGCGCGGGGCTGCCTCAGCCTCCGGAATTTGCCCGCGGAATTTCCGCCGGGAACGGCTCTCCGTCGGCCCAGACCGCACCATCCTCGAAGTGCTCTTTCTTCCAGATGGGCACGGTGCGCTTGAGCGTGTCGATCAGCCACCGGCAGGCGTCAAAAGCGGCTGCCCGGTGCGCCGATGCGACCGCGATCAGCACGCTGGTCTCGCCGATTTCCAGCCGCCCCAGCCGGTGGACGATGGCCACATCGCGAATCTGGAACTGCTGCAGTGCCTGACCTGCCAGCGACTCCATCTGCTGCAAGCGCCATCTCTTCGTAGGCTTCGTAGTCGAGATAGAGCGTCTTGCGGCCCCGCGTCTGGTTGCGAACCACTCCCTCAAAGACGAGCGCCGCGCCATCTTCCCCGCGCTTGAGCGCAGCCAACGACTCGCTGGAGTATCGATGACCTCGCGAACGATCGTTGCGTAGCGCTGGCGTCCCGCTCGCTCTCAGGCGCGCCGCCGCTCACCGGCGGCAGCAGCGCGACTTCGTCGTCCGGCTTCAATTTGTATCGGGCCCGGCATATTGCTGGTTCACCGCCAGCGCCAGCGACGGCAGAGATTCCTTTAGTCGCGGAATCTGCGATTCATACTGCGCGAGCACATCGCGGACCGAAGCGCCATCAGGCAAGCTCGATCACGTCAGCCGGCTTCCCCACCGATATCCTTCAACATCCCGAAAAAGAGGACTCGCACTCGCATCAGGCGTTCAGTTTACCGCGAGTCGCGTCACCGATCGCGTGGAAGCCGCCACTCGACGGCAAAAAGAAAAGGCCAGCCTCGAGCGAGGCTGGCCTTTGAATGTTTCACAAACGCCTTCAGGCTTGCGTCAGCACCTTCTCGTGAACGCTCCGCGTTCCTTCACCGGCGGCGTCGAAGTAGAATCTTCGCGCGCCGGACCATCTTCGCGCCACCTCGAGGCAACGAAACTCGCAGAGCCTCGTCGATCGTCTTCACGTAGTGAACCGTGAGGTTCTCCAGTTGTTCCGGCGTGAGATCCTCCTCCACGTTCATTTTGTTTTCCGCCGGAAGAATCACATCGGTGACCCCAGCGCGCTTCGCGGCCAGCACTTTCTCCTTGATCCCGCCGACCGGAAGCACGTTCCCGCTCAGCGTGATCTCACCAGTCATCGCCAGCAGCGGCGTGATGCGCCGCTTGGTCAGCAACGACACCAGGGTCGTCGCCATGGTCACTCCAGCCGAAGGCCCATCCTTCGGAATCGCGCCCGCCGGCACGTGCATGTGGATGTCGTGGTTGGCGAAGAAATCCTCCGCCACCCCGAGCCGGTCCGCATTCGACCGCACCCAGGTCAGCGCCGCCTGCATCGATTCCTGCATGACCTGGCCAATCTGCCCGGTCATGGTGAATCCGCCTTTGCCCTTCATCGCGTTGGCTTCGACGAACAGCACGTCGCCGCCCGACGGAGTCCACGCCAGACCCACGGCCACGCCTGGCCGCTCCGTCCGCTCGGCAATTTCGCCCTCGCTGCGAATCTTGATGCCGCCCAGAAATTCCTGAATCACTTCCTTGGTGACGATCAATTTTTCGGTCTTGCCTTCGGCCAAGCGCCGCGCCTGCTTGCGGCAGATGGTGCCGATGGTGCGTTCCAGGCTGCGCACGCCCGCTTCCCGCGTGTAGTGGCGGATGGTGTAGCGCACCGCCTCCTCCGGAAACTCGATCTGCTCGCCGTAATGCCGTTCTCTTCAATCTGCCGCGGAATCAGGTAGCGGAACGCGATGTGAACTTTTTCTTCCTCGCTGTAGCCCTGCAGTTCGATGATCTCCATGCGATCGCGCAACGGCTCCGCAATCGGATCGAGCATGTTCGCGGTCGTGATGAACAGCACCTTCGACAAGTCGAACGTCACGTCCGAGATAGTTGTCGCGGAACGTCGAGTTCTGCTCGGGATCGAGCGCTTCGAGCAGCGCCGAAGCCGGATCGCCGCGGAAGTCGCGCCCCACCTTGTCGATTTCGTCGAGCATGAAGACCGGATCTTTCGTCTCCGCGCGGCGAATGCCCTGAATAATCTGCCCCGGCAAGCGCTCCGATATAAGTGCGCCGATGCCCGCGAATTTCTGCTTCATCATGCACGCCGCCGAGCGAGAGCCGCACAAACTTGCGGCCCAGCGCGCGCGCAATCGACTTGCCCAGCGAAGTCTTGCCTACACCCGGAGGTCCGACAAAGCACAGAATCGGCCCCTTCATGTTCGGCTTCAGGCGCCGCACGGAGAGATAGTCGAGAATGCGGTCTTTCACTTTCTCCAGATCGTAGTGATCCGTGTCGAGAATCTCTTTCGCCTTCGGAATCTCAATTTCCTGCCCGGAAGTCTTGGCCCACGGCAGCACGGCCAGCCATTCGACGTAGTTGCGCGTGAGCGAATAGTCGGCGGCCATCGGCGACATGCGCGAGAGGCGGCCCAATTCCTTGAGCGCTTCTTTTTTGACCTCGTCGGGCATGCCCGCTTCGTCGATTTTCTTTTTCAGATCTTCGACGTCGCGCTGGCCTTCGTCCTGCTCGCCCAGTTCTTTCTGAATGGCCTTCATCTGCTCGCGCAGGTAATACTCGCGCTGCGTCTGCTGCACCCGGTCCTGCACTTCGCTCTGAATCTTGTTGCGCAGTTGCTGGACTTCGAGTTCCTTGGCCAGATGCTGGTTGATTTTTTCCAGGCGCACGTGGATATCGAGCGTCTCCAGCGTGTCCTGCTTGTCGGGCGTCGATAGCGACGGCAGCGACGATGCGATGAAATCCACCAGGCGGCCCGGGTTCGTCGATGTTCATGGCCACGGTCGAAAGTTCATCCGACAGCGTGGGCGAACCGGCAACGATCTGCTGGAACAGCGTCAACACATTGCGCTGCAGCGCTTCGATCTCCGAGGTCGCGACCGGCGTCGTGCCCTCGGGCAACGCGGAATAATGCGCGCTCATGAACGGCGTCAACTGCGTGAACTCGCCCAGTTTGACTCGCTCCAGACCCTCGGCAAACACGAACAGGCTCTGGTTGGGCATCTTGACGACTTTGTGCACCACGGCAGAGGTTCCCACCGTGTAAAGGTCGCTGGGCTGCGGGGAGTCGACCCGCGCCTCGCGCTGGGCCACCACGATGATGGTCTTGTCTTCCCCCAGCGAATTGATCAGTTGAACCGAACTTTCCCGGCCCACGGTCAGGGGCAAAACAGCGTGCGGGAACAACACCGTATCCCTTACCGGAAGCACCGGAAGAGCCTTTTGTTCGTTCTGATTTCCTTATTCTTAGGAGTGCGCTCGACGGGCGGCTGCTGGCTCATATGTCTCCTTGAGTGTAACTCGCTCAAGTTTAGATGATACTCCTCCGGGAAAGGTTTCAGGAGCCCCGGAAGGATTTCCGCAAGAGATTGAATTCTATTCCCTTATCGCGCCGCGTGGAATGTGCCTAAGGTGCAGAGGCTAACGCGGAGGATAAGCGCTTGCCAAGACTTAAATTGCGAGATCTCTGCAGACCCTCATTGCCGGCGTCGACTTGTAAATCCCTTCGTTGTGGTCGCCTTCGTCGCGAGCGGAACCGTGCATTTCACTTTGACTACGTCTTTGCCTTGCACGCTCTTGAACACCACGATGTGGTCCTGCTCTTGCATCACGTGTCGCACGACATATTCCCCTGCCGGTAACAGGACCGTTCCGACTCGGACCGGCGCAACGAATGTGACGTTGTTCACATCGCGAATGCCCATACTGTTTTCGATCCAGCCACGGCCATTGACCCCACCGTCACCATACACATGCTAAACCTTCAATAAACGCATAGACTCTCCATTCAGCAGATTTTCCGTCGTAACCTGAGGGGACGGTTTACACCGAGAACAAGTCCAGGAGGTACGGCGATCCGCGATGTGCTCCACGTCACAAACTGATGTGACAAGACTTCCATATCTCATTTCGGTGTAAACCGCCCTAGCGCCTGCGATCGAAGTATCGCGAGGATTCGCCGGGTCGGAGGGTAATTCGACCGCGTCCCTCCCCCTGGTCCTCGACACTGATCGAGGCTCTATCGTCGACGTCATGCCTGCGGAAAAGTTCGCCTGAATTCACGCCGCCGGATAAATCCCCAGCACTTTCACGAACTCGGCAACCTCGCCCAGATGCCGCAGCGCGTTGCGCGCCGGCTCGTCGTCGCCGCGCAGAAAGTCCACGTAGAACACGTACTCCCATGGCCGCCCGCGCATAGGCCGCGACTCGATCTTGCTCAAGCTGATATCCCGCAGCGCAAATACGCTGAGCGATTTGAACAGCGCGCCCGGCACATTCTTCACCTTGAACACGATCGACGTCTTGTTCGCGCCGCGCGGAATCAGCCGGTGATAATCCGCGCTCCCTTCTTCTCTGCGGCTCCCGGCGCCGACCTGCCGACTTTGCGAATCAGAAAAAAGCGCGTGAAGTTGCTCTTGTCGTCCTCAATGCCGGACTGAAGAATGTTCCCGGAGTATTCCCGCGCGGCCTGCTTGTCCGGCAATTCCCGCAGCATCTTTCAATTTTTCGGCGATCACATGCTTCACGCTGCCGGCCGTGTCGTAGAACGGCACCGCCTCGATTTTCGGATGTCGCTGAAAAAAATCGCGGCACTGGTCGAGCGCCACCGGATGCGACAACACCCGCCGCAACGACCCCAGCCGCACGCCCGGCACAGCAATCACGTTGTGCACGATGCGCAGCAGATACTCCGCCTGAATGAAAACCTCGCGCGTCAGCATCAGATCGGCATGCTCGGCCACGGTTCCAGCCAGCGTGTTTTCGATCGGGATGACCGCCGCGCCCACCGATCCGCGCTCCACCCGATCAAACACCTCCACCGACCGCGCGCAGGGCACGACCGTGCAGCGCGGCAGCATCCGCTCCGCCGCCTCGTGGCTGAACGACCCGAGTTCTCCCTGGATGGCAACTTTCATGTCGTCATTATCCCGAATAGGCAAGTTATCTGGAGAAGGCATATTGGCGCAATTGCGTCTTTCGGCTCAGGCGGTCAATTCCTTCTTCATGCACCAGCGCGTCCACGCCATTCGAATAGTAGCGCGGCCAGGTCCGGATCACGCTGTAGCCGTGCCGCTTGTAGAACGCCAGGGCCGCGAGGTTGTCGACCGCCGTTTCCAACCCTACGGCGCTGGATCCCGCTGCGCGCAGCCGCTCCTCCGCCGCCCGCAGCAGCAGCGACCCCACTCCCGAGCGTCGGGCCGTCGGATCACATCGATGGTGATGACGTGCCCGGTCGGGCCGCCTGATGCACCACGATAAACCCCGCCACCTTGCCCGTGTCCCCCGTCGGATCGCGCACCAGCGTGAACGCTCCCCGATGACGCACATACGCCTTGAGTTCCCGCTTGGAATACGCGATTCCCGGCGGAAAGCATTCCTGGTCCATGCGCCAGAGCACTTCGAAATCTTCAGGCTTGAACTCGCGGATGACGAAGGCCACGGCGCCATTGTATCGGTCCACGGTCCGCCGGACAGTCGAATCCGGCACGGAACCGCAACCGCGCCGGGCCAGCCTGGTTTTCCACAGCCCACCCGCACCAGTCCCCGGAAAAAATCGTTATCGGGGTCTATTGTCCTCTTGCCCCGACCGCAACCTCGGACGTACCATCAGCATCAGAGGTGTGAGGGAAGACGTTGTGGGACGCCTTCTAGTCATTGACGTGGTCGGCGCGGTTGCGGTCCTGGGGGTGTGGTATTTCCTCTTTGCCGCCTACAACCGCCGCAAAGGGACCGAAGCGCTGCGCTGGGTGCAGTCGGCCTGCGCCGGCAAAGGACGCATCCTCGACTCGCACTGGCTGAACAGTTCCCGCCTGCATGCCCGCCTGCAGTTCCCTTCCCGCAGCTTCGAAAACGCCCACGTCACCATGAAGTTCCGGCCGCGCGCCTTGCCGGTTCACTGGCTGCTGAGCTACTACCACAAGCAGAAAGAAACACTGACCTTCGAGGCCGACCTGGGCGGCTCGCCCAGCTTCCATCTGGAAGTCGTGCGCCATCGCTGGTGCGCCCACAGCCGCGGAGTCACCGCCCGCCGCACGCGACGAGCGCGAGTGGGACGTCTACGAGCCCGGCCCGGTCATCCTGACCACCCGCACTCACTGGAAACAGGATTCCACTCCCGAACTCAACACCCTGATGACGGTCCGCCAGCAGGACGTGCTGCAGGTCCGCTTCCGCCCCGAGTCTCCGCAGTTCTCCGCCACCATCGCGCTCGACGCCCTCTACGATCCCCGCACCGCCGCCGGCTTCCTCACCACCCTGCGCGAACTGGCCGCCGGCGCATCCGCCCACCGCCAGTAGCCTGCCCTAAAGTCCCAGCGTCTGACTCTTCCGAATGATCGAAACGCGCCATTCCGCATTCTGCGATATGGCAGTAGACTGCCGCACATGCCGACTGCGCCGCCAGGGATCGATCCACCTGTTTCGTTTCTCCGGAATTGACGTGTTTCTGCATTGGTCCTGGTTTCTGGTGGCAGCGTACGAAATCCAGACGCGAAAAGGCAGTTATTCCTCCGTCACCTGGAATGTGCTGGAGTATCTGGCGCTGTTTCTGATCGTGATGATTCACGAGTTCGGCCACGCCCTGGCCTGCCGCCAGGTTGGAGGAAGAGCGGACCGGATCGTGCTGTGGCCTCTTGGCGGCGTAGCCTATGTCGACCCGCCACCGCGCCGGGCGCAACCCTGTGGAGCATCGCCGCCGGACCACTGGTCAATGTAGCGCTGTTTCCGATCCTGTTCGGATCGTCGTCACGCTCGGCCGGTCCGCGGGATGGGCCGCGACCACGCCCGATCTCTACCGGTTCGTCCGTCAGTGTTCTACATCAACCTGGGCCTGCTGATCTTCAACATCCTTCCCATCTATCCGCTCGATGGCGGCCAGATCCTTCGCTCCCTGCTCTGGTTTGTGATGGGACGTGCCCGCAGTCTGATGGTCGCCACGGTCCTTGGCTTGATCGGAGTCGCCGGATTCATCGGCCTCGCGCTCTGGCGCCAAGACGCTCTGGTTCGGAGCAATCGCCGTCTTCATGCTGATGAACTGCTGGAGCGGCCTGCAACATGCGCGGGCTCTCTTGCGTCTGGCCAAGCTGCCGCGCCGCGACGGCTTCGCCTGCCCAACCTGCAAGACCGCGCCGCCGATAGGCGAATACTGGAAGTGCGGAAAGTGCGGCCAGCCGTTCGACACCTTCCAAACCCACGGAGTCTGTCCCCACTGCTCGACCCAGTTCTCCCAGACCAGGTGCCTGGACTGCGGCAGACTCAATCCCATGAACGATTGGATGGTCGGCTCGCTCGTCTCGTCCTCGAAACTGTAGGTAACCGCTTCTGGAGTCCGCTTCTGTTTTCTGGTGGCAATCGCCACAATCTTCCGAATAAATCTCTTTTATGCCGTGCATCAGCTTTTTCGATTGGCGGCCACCGGACCCACGCGCTATTCTTCCGTGTTCCAAGTCAATGTGTTGAAACCAGCCATTTCAACTCCCCGTATCCGTGATGTGGTTTTGCCCAAATTCTATGTTTCTACGCGAAGGAGACTGAAGGACATCCATGCCCACCGAACTGCGCAATTTCCTGGCACTCTCATACGACGAACTGGAAGAACTCAACCTTAAGGCGAAGGAGCAGCGCAGGAACCGCGTCGCATCTCACAAAGTCCAGGAGGACCGCCTCAAGTACCTGACCGACGAGAAGCGGATCAAGGCCGTCACCGTGCTCTTCAGCGATCTTGAAGGCCGGTTGCACATGCTCGACTACGACAAGAAGTTCCTGCTGAAGAGCTATGACAACCTTACCTTCGACGGCTCCTCGATCCGCGGATTCACCGCGCAGCGCGAGAGCGACCTGCGCCTGGGCATCGATTGGGGCGCATTCTACTGGGCGCCAGCCGACGTCTTCGGCTCCGGCAAGGTTCTGGTGTTCGGTGAGGTCATCGACAAGGGCGGCACATCCTATTCCGGCGACATTCGCGGCGTGCTCAAGGGATACGCCGACGAACTCCACAAGAAAAAGGGCTACACGCTCAACGCGGCTAACGAGATCGAAGGATTCCTCTTCAAAGGCCCCGACGCCGAGCGGCACTATCACGAAGTCGGGGGCAAGTTCGAATACGTCAACACCGGCGGCTACTATCACTCCCTGCCCGGCGACCCGCTCCGCACCTTCATCGATACGACCGCCGAAGTGCAACGCTCAATGGGCTTCCAGAACGAGAAAGACCATCCGGAAGTTGCGCCTTCGCAATTTGAAATCAACTATGGCTACGGAGAAGTCGTGGCCGCGGCCGACCAGATCCAGCTCTACAAGTTGATCTGCCGCCAGGTCGCGACCCACATGGGATTCACCGCGTCCTTCCTGCCCAAGCCCGTCGTCGGCGTAAACGGTAGCGGCATGCACACCAACGTTTCGATCAGCGAAAACGGCAAGAACCTGTTCTGGGACGCAAAAGGCGAAGAAAAACTTAGCAAGATGGGCTGGGCCTTCGTCGATCGCATCCTCACCCACGGCAACGACATCTGCCTGCTGCTAAACCCGAGCGTGAATGCTTACCGCCGCCTCGATCCTCACTTCGAAGCGCCCAACCAGATCAAGGCGTCCGCCGTGGATCGCGGCTCCATGATCCGCATTCCCATCGGCAACGAGAAGAGTATGCGCGTCGAAGTACGCTCCGTCGCTCCCGATGCGAATCCATACCTGGTGATGTACTCGATCTTCAAGACTGGCATCGACGGCGAGACCGCGAAGATCAAGAACCTGCGCCAGGCCGAGCGCTACCTGCCCGACAACATCTACAAGGCGCTGGACGACTTCAAGAAATCTCCGTGGATCACGACTATCCTCGGCGAAGACGTCAAAGGTCGCTACGCGGATCTGAAAGAAGCCTCCGCCGACCGCTGCCCTCGCGCCCTGGGAACCTTCGTCAAAGCGCAGGAAGTCCAGTTCCACCACGAGGTCTACAACCAGTTCCTCTGGAATCTCTTCTAAACTGCACGCAGTTCTGTCCGCGCCCCGGTCCAAAGCCGGGGCGTATTGTTTGGTAGCACTCGCGTCCCGCTAACGAGACGAGGATATGAGTATCTATGGCGACCTGTTAACGACATCTATGGCTTACGATTGGCTTCTGGGCTAGGATGGTTTCGCATACTTCAGGAAACACCGGATGTCTAACGACTTCTCTACCGAATACTCCGAGTGGGGTGATGATGAGCTCCTGCTGTTGGCATCTGATCCATGTGCGTTGACAACAGAAGCTGCGGCCGCTTTAAACGCTGAATTGCGTCGGCGCAATCTCACCGAGTCTGACCAAGCTAAATATCAGCAATTCGTGAAGAGGAATGACCAGCGTGCGGCCAACAGGCAGCGCCGGAAAATATTAGGCACTAGAAGAGACCGACGTTCATGGGTTGACGTGTTCTGGGCACTGATAGCAATGGCCCTGATTTCGTTCACGTACCTCGCGTTACCCAGCCGATATCACATGAAACCCGATTGGCAGGAAGCAGCCGTTGATGTGATGTTCGCGTCGGTTTTCATCGCTGTCTCCAGCGACGTCTGGCGGCGAAAGATGGGCTTCTGGATGTCATTGGCAATCTCGTCTGCCATTCATCTTGTTGTTGTCCATGCTTGGACGCAGCGGGTTGGCAATTTTAGTCGCGGCCAAGGAGAGCTAGCCATCTTGCTTGGTTTTGTGCTGTTTTTTGCCGTCTATGGAGTTGTATGGATGTTGCGACGGAACTTCTACGGTGAAGAATTGCGTCACACCATGTACCACAGCTAGCGTTGACTCCCGCATAATCTATCCCTAAGATGGCACCCTAGATTCAGCAAACTCGATTCGAGGCGGCAATGTCTACCAAGGACGCCGACCATTCCCACAACGTGCTCTATGCCATCGCCACCGACCTCCACTTCTGGATCCCTCTCACTGTCCTTCTCGGCGGCCTCTTCCTCCTGGATAAACTCCGTTGAACTCACCGCCGGGAACCATGCCAGCAGCACGTCCTTCGCAAAGAAGCATACACGCCACCCGCCTGCGCAGCCTGCAAGCTCTCGGCATCTTCTGCGGATTCGCCGCCGGAGCCTGGCTGGGCGGCGCCGAAGCTCCCATCAAACTGGTCAACCCCGACATTTCTCCGATCACCGTTTCCTTCATTATGGTGCTCGGAGTCTTCCTCGCGCGCTGGAGCGTTCCCGCCTTCATCCGCGGAACATCGCACGTTCGCGACGATGTCCGCCAAGCCCCGCACCTCATCGTCTGGGCCGTGCTCGCTGGATGCATGTGGGCCGTCGCCAACACGCTCACCATTTACGCCATCCGCAACGTCGGCCTGAGTATCGCCTTTCCGTTGTGGAATACGAATGGTCTGCTCGGCATCTTCTGGGGATTCCTCCTCTTCAACGAACTACATTACGCAGGATGGAAACGCTGGCTCGGCGTTCTGGGCGGAGGAGTCTGCATGTTCGGCGGGTGCAACCCTGCTCGCCATCGCGTCGTCGCATGAGGCGGCGCCCGGCAAGGCAGCTCTGGGAATTTTCGCCGCGCTCGGCGCAGGTATTCTCTGGGGTACGATGTATATCCCCTACCGCAAGGCCTACCTCACCGGCATGAATCCGCTCTCATTCATAACATTCTTTACTGTGGGAGAACTCGCCACCATGACCGTGTTAGCCGTCACCTACCGCGGCGCCACTCCGCTCTGGCACGAACTCGTCGGCGCCCGCGAGGTTCTCTTCTGGCTGATGCTCGGCGGATTCGTCTGGGTCCTTGGAGATTTGTTCCAGCAATACGCCACAAAATATGTCGGCATCAGCCGCGGCATTCCGCTCTCCAACACCAACCAGCTCTGGGGACTGCTGTGGGGCGTCTTCGTCTTTCATGAACTGCGCGGCGCAGGCCAGACCGTCTACGCTCAAGTGGCAGGAGGTTCGATCCTCATGGCCCTCGGCGCGGTTGCGATTGCGCTCTCCTCGGCGACCGAGCGCGAACACTCATCATGGCAGGACGCCGCCGATCGCGAAGGCCAGCGCTACAACGTCGAAGCCGCATACGTCCGCGCCGGCATGGAAGGCCGCGCGCACGGAAGCGGCCCCACCAGACGAACGATTCTCGATTGGGTCCTCATCCTCGGCACGACAACTCTCTTCGCTGTTCTCGCGGCCATGGCGAGACTGCCGCACCTAGACATTTCGCTGGGTTGGGCGAGTACACTCGCGATCGCAATGTTCGCCCTGCTGGCCACGTGCGGAATCGCTCTCTGGCGCACTACGCGCTTCCGGTAAGTCTCACCAATCTCCGGTGCCTCACCGCACGCTCTCGCCGGGTATGCTAGATTCGAAGACTCGATGGACCTCGCACCCACCATCTCTACAGAAGGCCTCACCCGCCGCTTCGGAGAACTCGTAGCCGTTGACAACGTCAACCTGCGCGTCGCCCCCGGACAATTCTTCGGATTCCTCGGCCCCAATGGCGCAGGCAAATCCACCACTATCAAGATGTTGACCGGACTGCTCGCACCCAGCTCGGGACGCATCGAAATCCTTGGCATCGACCTCAACGCGCATCCCGTCGAAGTCAAGCGGCAGATTGGAGTTGTGCCCGAAGGCATGGCTCTGTTCGGCCGACTCACGGGCGCCGAGTTTCTCAGTTTCGCGGGACGCATGTACGGCCTTGACCGCACCACCGCGGCCAAGCGTGCCGCCGAGTTGCTAGACTTCATGCAACTTGCCGACCAGCCGAAAAAACTGGTCACCGATTATTCTCACGGCATGCAGAAGAAGCTAGCGCTCGCGGCCGCTGTGATTCATGGGCCCAAGGTTCTGTTCCTTGATGAGCCCTTCGAAGGCGTGGACGCTATCGCCGCCGGAACCTTGAAGTCCATGTTGCAAGGCATGATCGCCCGCGGCGCCACCATCTTCCTGACCTCGCACGTTCTCGAAATCGTGGAACGCCTGTGCAGCCACGTCGCCATCATTCATCAAGGACGCCTGGTCGCCCAAGGCTCACTCGAAGAATTGCGCGCCGGTGTCGAAGCCCAAACTCCAGCCGCGTCTGGCAACGGGTCTTCCTCCGGCGAAAAGCTAACGCTGGAACAACTCTTCCTGCGCATCGTTGGCGGCGAGCGCCGCACCGAGCAGGAACTGTCATGGCTGGGATAGAAATCCTGGCAGCGCTAACGTAGAGTCAGGAGCGGGCAGTTCGGCGCAGGAACCTTCTTCGACGATAGATGCGGCTGGCGCGCAGCGTTCGCAGAGGGTGAAACGGCTTGTGGTGCGTCATGATCGACATAGTTTCCGGCGAATACTCAAAGTGCGCGCCACAACCGCAGCAGACCTTGTGACTGTGTCCTTCGATCGCAAAAACGCGGCTCAACTTTGTATGGTGGCAACCAAAGGCGAACTCCAACGCGCTCGGGAAAGGATGCGTACAGTCGCACACAACGGAACCTCGTCGGATGCCATGTTCTTCAATTCCCTCTGAACTCAATGTTCTCATCGGCAATCGCGCGCCAACCGTGAGCCGACCCACTCTCGCTTGTGATTAAGATCACGCCAGAACTTTGCGTCATCGCAACTCCTCTCGCAAGCGGTTCTGTTTCAGCGTCTTACGCTAATGCACATCCCATGCAGATGTGCAAGAATTGAGTCCACTCGATATGACGCCTCCAAGAGTTTCAACCCAGTTGACCGCCATCGCTGAGCTTCGCTGGCGCATGTTCGTCAATCGCCTGCGCAGCAAGCGCGGCAAAATGGAACTGGTCTCGCGCATCATTGTGACCGCAGCTTTCTCCTTCGGCGGCTTCGGTGGTTTTACCGCTGCCACCGGAGCCTCCTGGTATGTCGTGTCGCAAGGCAAGGCCGAATACCTCGCTCTCATCTTGTGGCCCATCTTTTTCTTCTGGCAAGTCTTTCCCGTGATGGCCACCGCCTTCACCAATAATCCCGACTCCAGCGAGTTGCTGCGTTTCCCTCTCACCTACCGTTCGTATTTTCTGATTCGCCTCGCCTACGGATATTTCGACCCGGCCAGCGCGCTCGGAAGCGTCGCCCTGTTTGGAGTTCTGCTCGGCACCAGCATCGCCCGCCCCGCGCTGTTCCCCTGGGCGCTGCTCGTACTGCTGACGTTCGCACTCTTTAACCTTGTCCTGATGCAGACGGTCTTTGCCTGGCTCGAACGCTGGCTGGCACAGCGCCGCACGCGCGAAATCATGGGCGTGCTTTTTATCCTGGCCATGCTGAGCTTCCAACTGATCGGACCGGCCATCGAACATCTCGGCAAAGGTCCGCACCCCGAATTCAGCCGCGCCACCCAGATTACGGCGCAGGTTCAGGCACTGCTTCCTCCAGGACTCGCAGCCAACGCCATCGCCCAGGTCTCCCACGCACAGTACACTCTCGGCCTCTTATCTCTGGTCGTACTCGCAGCGCTGACCGCGGGCATTGGCCTTCTGTTGCACCTGCGTCTGCGCGCCCAGTTTCGTGGCGAGAATCTTAGCGAAGCCGCTGCACGTCCCAAAGTGGAGCAGGTTCAAGGCTTACAAGTGGGATGGAACCTTCCCGGAGTCTCTCAGTCCGTGGCTGCCGTATTCGAAAAAGAAGTCCGCTACCTCGCCCGCAGCGGCCCCATGCTGCTCACTTTGATCATGCCGATTTTCATGCTGATCATCTTTCGCATGGGACCAATGAATCCCATGCGCCAATCCGGCGGCTTCAACCGTACGCCCGACATGGCATTCCCCGGTGCCGCCGCCTACGCAATTCTTGTGCTCACCAACCTGGTCTTCAACAGCTTTGGCGGAGACGCTGCCGGCATGCAGTTCTTCTTTGCGTCACCGGTCACGTTCCGACAAATCGTGTTGGCCAAAAACCTCACCCACGCCAGCATCCTCGTCTTCAATACTGCATTTGCATGGGTCGCCGTCTCCTACCTCTACGGCACTCCGCACCTCGCGGTTTCCATCGCAACCTTGGCTGGACTCCTCTTTGCCGTGCCTCTGAACTTCGCGGCCGGTAATCTGCTCTCGATGTATTCGCCCAGGAAGCGTGACTTCTCCACCTTCGGACGCCAGAACGTTTCCCAAACGACAGTCCTCGCCAGCTTTGGTGTTCAGATCGTGATCGTGGGCCTGGGTATAGCGGGATTCGTCATCGCTCGGCTCTACCACAATCTGTGGATCGCCACGCTGCTGTTCCTCGTGTTCGCGGCGATCGCCATCCCGATTTACGTCGTCGTCCTGAATCGCATGGATGGAATCGCTCTCCATCGTCGGGAAACGCTGCTGGCGGAACTCTGCCGCGCGTAGAACTTTCGACCGGCGTTCTTATTCTTTTTCCGGCTTCGCCAGAAACCGGTACCCCACGCCCCGCACCGTCAGCAAATGCCGCGGATGCCCCGGATCATCCTCGATATACCGCCGCAATCGCACCACGAAATTGTCGATGGCGCGCGTGTCGGTATCCTCGTGCAGCCCCCACACTTCTTCCAGAATCTGCTTGCGCGACACGATCTTGCCGTCGTTGCGCACCAGATGCCGCAGCAGTTCCGACTCCATCAGCGTCAGATGAATCGTGCTCTCTCCCGACCGCAGTTCCAGCGCGCCGAAATCGATCGTCTTTCCGCCAAAGGAAAATGTTCCGAAATCTCCAACGCTGCCGGCGTCGGACCGAGCTTCGTCCGTGCTGCGGTGCCTGCCCTCCGCGAACCCACTGGCTACGCCGCAGCAACCCCTGCAACCGCGCCAGCAGAATCGAAAGATCAAACGGCTTCGCCAGATAATCGTCCGCACCCGAAGCAAACCCCTTCAGCACATCTTCCGGACGCCCGCGCGCCGTCAGCATCAGCACCGGCACATAATTCCGCGCCGCGCGCAAGCTCCGACACCACGCTGAATCCGTCTTTCCCGGGCAGCATGATGTCGAGCACCACGGCGTCGAAATTCTCCTTCTTCTCCAGCAGACGATCCGTAGCCGCCTCCCCATCGCCCACGACCTCCGCCGCATATCCTTCCGCTTCCAGATTGAAGCGCAACCCCTGCGCCAGATGCGCTTCATCCTCCACCACCAGAACCCGGCTCATGCCTCCCACCTCGGCAGTTCCAGCACGATCGTGGTTCCCTGCCCTTCGCCCTCGCTCTCGGCAAAAACTTTGCCGCCATGCTTCTGCGCGATCGCTCTTCACAATAAACAGGCCCAGCCCTGTTCCCTTCACATGCGCCAGCGACCGGTGTGGAACACGATAAAAGCGTTTGAAGATGCGCTTCATGTCGTCAGGAGGAATTCCCACTCCCTGGTCCTGCACCCGCAGCACAATGCGCTTTTCGTCGGGCGATTCCAGCTGCACCCGCACATCGACGCTCTCCCCGGAGTACTTCACGGCGTTGTCGAGCACGTTGAATACGGCCGTCCGCAAATCTTCCGCGCTGCCTCGCACTCGCAGCCCATTACCGTTGCTCGTCGCCTCCTCGTACCGGATCGCCTCCGGCTGCAAGTGATGCCGCGCCCGCGTCGCGTCCATACAATCGCGAACCAGTTGCCCGAAATCGACCTCCGACCTTGTCCCGACCCGCTTTCTTGTCGCCCGCTCGTCCGGCGCGCAGCACCTGCTCCACCGTCTCGGTTAGCCGGTCGGTGTCGCTCAGCATCAGCCGATAAAACTCCTGCTTCTGCGTTTCCGGCAATTCGCGGCGCTGCAGAGTTTCCAGATGCAGCCGGATCGACGCCACCGGCGTCTTCAATTCGTGAGTAACTGCATTGATAAAGCTGTCGTGCTGCTCGCTGCGCCGCAGTTCGCGCACCAGAAAAATCGTATTCACCACCATCCCCGCAATGATCAGCGCGAAAAAGATGATGCCGAAAAACAGCAGCACGCCTTCGCGCCAGTTGAGGATGATCCAGCCAACATTCAGGGCAACCGCCAGCGCCACCAGGCCAATGCCCAGGCAGAGGAAGAAGACGATGGTTCCGCGGCGGCTCGAGATGCGCATGGAAGCTCAGCCCGATTTTACCGCGCTCCCGGCTGTGCGTTATCGGACCACAACGCAGGAGGTATCGATAGCGTCAGCAGAACCCAGCCCTGCCCGCAGGTTTTGATCAACCACACCCCCGGTGGGGGCTCTTGACCGAGCCCGCCGCGGGAAGCGATCAGAAGGTGGAACGAACACCGACTGTCGGAGCAACGTTGTTGTTGTGAAAATAGGGCACGCCCGGGCCGTGAGGAATGGCGATGGCCAGACCGCCGCTCACGTAAGAATACGCAATTCCGGCAAACCCGTCGAAACGCTTGGTGAAGTGAGGGTCCGTATAGAGTGACACCTCGTTGAGGGACCCCGCGCAGGAAGCGCGAAAACCGGCTGCGGCCGGAACAGGTCGGCGGAACACGGAAGTCGTTCTGCCGCTGCTGATACCAGGAGAAAGTGAAGTCCGTTTTGCTTCGGTAGGTGTACTTCACGCCCGTCCACCAGATCTGCACCAACTTTTCAGAATCAAGATTCTTGTCTTCGACCCCGCTCATGTTATAGCCGCACTGGTCCGAAGCGCCGATGCCCAATGGGTTCGCCGGGTTGCTCTGCCATATGTATTCGTAGCCGGCAAGAAACTTGAACGACTCCGAGGTATATCTAGCCACCATCAACAATATCTGGCAGAGTCACAACCTCAAACCGCATCGGGTGAAATCCTTCAAGCTGTCGCGGGATGCCAAGTTTTTGGAGAAATTAACGGACGTGGTGGGTCTCTATCTGAATCCTCCCCAACAAGCGATCGTGTTATGCGTGGATGAAAAGAGCCAAATCCAGGCGCTGGATCGCACGCAACCGGGCTTGCCCATGAAAAAGGGACGCTGCGGAACCATGACGCATGACTACAAACGCAACGGCACGACCTCGTTGTTCGCCGCTTTGGAGGTCTTGCAAGGACAGGTCATCGGACAATGCTATGAGCGGCATCGCCACCAGGAGTTCTTGCAATTTCTGCGTCGCCTCAACCAGGAGTTCCCCGAAGAGATCCGCTTGCATCTGGTGATGGACAACTACGGCACCCACAAGCAGCCCAAAGTCCAGGCTTGGCTGAAGCGCCATCCTCGCTTTGTTTCACACTTCGTGCCCACCAGTTCCAGTTGGCTGAATCTCGTCGAGCGCTGGTTTGGCGAGTTAACCAGCAAACGAATCCGCCGCGGCTCTTTCCGCAGCGTCGAAGATCTCGAGCAGGCGATCACCGAGTTCATGGCCGCTTGGAACGTGAATCCTAAGCCCTTTGTCTGGACCGCTACTGTGGAATCGATCGTGAAAAAGCTATCGCGCTGTCGACAAACTTTGGAACAGATTCGGCCCGGCTGTACCTTACCCCGACGGCGAAAAGCGAAACGTTGAGTTGGCCAGTTATTTATCGGACGCTACACTAGCAGCGGCCATGATTGCGTTGTTGTCGGTCACGATGCCATATACGGTATTGGTCGTTCCGATCAGATTGTCGCCGGTGATGGGGTTTGTATTGATGCTGTTGGTGGTCGACTGGTATGGCTGCGTCGGACTCTGCGGTCCCAGCAAGGGGTTCAACACGCTGATCGCCTGATTGTAATGTTCGAAAACGACCTCGGCGGAGAACTTGCCGTAGCCTCCGCCGAGGCCGAGTAGCAGCCGCCAGAACCATTGGCGAATTTATACATCGCCCCGAAATGGACAGGGCCATAGGTGAGGCGATACTTCAGGTCGTCATCCCAACGGCTGTTCTCGGTGTCGCCGCCGCCGGCCATCGTGCCGTTATATCCGATGTACGAAAAGGCATAGCCGCCGACGACCGGATCGTAAAGAAGCATCGCATCAGTGCCGAGAGAGCGCTGACGACCGAAGGTCAGCGTGCCGAAATGAGTGGACGATATGCCCCCATAGATCTCGTCATTGAAGGTTGGCCCGCGCGCCCGCCGTCGATGGCGTACGAATAGCTGTTCCTGGGAAGGCCATTGTTGGCGATCTGGGTGGCCGACGCGTTGGCGAGCAGGCCGGACTGCGGGTTGATGCCAGTTGAAGCGTTGCACACTACGGCCCAACCCGGCCGAAACTCTCCCTTGCCCCGGATGCCCAGACCCGTCTGCTGCAGGTTGTTCGGTGCGACGAGGAATCGATGTTGATAGCCGTTTCGGTTCACCAGAGATTCGCCTTCATAGTTACAGCCGTTCTGCGGTAAGCCGTGGCTGACCCAGCCGACGCCGACGTCGTACGCACCGTACAGCGTGATGCCGTGCCACGTCAGCGTGCAATCGGTGGTGGCGAACTCGTGGCCGCTCGCGCAGGCGTCGGGGGTACTCCGTTGCATCTTAATGTCGACCGTGGCGGCGTCCAGGCCAACCGCCAAGCTGATTCCCCTGCGCGTTTCATCGGCGAACCCTTGCTTTACCGCTCGAATCTCGAGGCGCCCCAGAGGGCGGACGCCTGATAGTGCCCCCCGCCGTCGGTTGTGATCGTGCGCGTTGCACCCGTATCGGCGTTCTTGACCGTCACCGTGACGTCGCGAAGGGCTGCGCCGCTCTGGTCCGTCACCATGGCGGCAAGGCTCGCTCCCGTTTGGGCCCGCGCCGGGAAAGCAGACACGCTCGAGAAAAAGCATAGAACCATCAAGGCAAATACCAGGCGAACTTGCGCATTCCTACCCCCAAGATGAAGATCGATTCGAGAAGTGTGCAGTGTATATGAACTTACGGATCGTATGTCAAAACTGAAATAGATCAATCCGCTTTTATTATCCGGCACCTTGTTTTTTGTGCACGGCCCGGATTGACCACACACCGTACTAGCGATACGATTTCATTCCGATGCCCACGAAACACTCGAAACAGCAGTCCCCGCGAAACAGTGACGATTTGCTACAGCTGCGGGATGCGGCCTTGCAGTTAGGGATCAGTTTCCCCACCATCAAGCAGTGGATCTACAAGAACAAGTTGCGCAGCGTCCGCACGGCCGGAGGACACCACCGGATTCCGCAAAGCGAAGTGGACCAACTCCTCTTCCGAACCCGCGGAAAATCCGAACGAGAGAGGCAGGACGTCATACGCCGGGTCAGCGGACGCAATCAATTGGTAGGGCGCATCGACTCTGTCCGCATCAGCGGTCTCATGGCCGAAGTGAAGATATCGATCGGCGGCCAGCAGATCACATCGATTATCACCGCAACCTCCGCGCGCGAAATGCAATTAAAGAAGGGCCAAACCGCAGCCGCCCTGATCAAGGCCACCGAAGTAATGATCATCCGCGTGTGAGAAAGATCGTGCAAGAAACGACGCACTCGTGTGTGGTGCTTTTGGGTGGCGCAGCGCTTTCAGCGCCGCGGTAAGGCTGCTTTTTGGGAGCGCTTTAGCGCCCGAGTTACGTAATCAAGCAGCACCTGTTCAGGCGCCCTGACTCGCTTAATACGTTCCAAAGAAAAAGCCCCCGCCAAAGGCCGAGGCTCATTTCCCGGAAACTGAATCGAACCGCTTAGTCGCCCGCCGCGACCGAAACTTCTGGCATCGCCGCTGTGATCAGCCGCCCATTGGGCGTCGGCACCAGACCACGCTCGACTTCATCCAACTTCACCCGCTTGATCTCCCAAGCCAGGCCCAGAGTCTGGAGCGCCCAGATCCCGTACCAGTTCATGTCAACTTCATACCACCGGAATCCATGCTGCGCGGCAGTCGGATGCGCATGATGATTATTGTGCCAGCCTTCGCCAAACGTCAACAGAGCCACCCACCAGCTGTTGGTGGAAAGATCGCGAGTCGCGAAGCGCCGCGTACCCCACGAGTGGGTCGCCGAATTCACCAGCCAGGTCGCGTGCAATCCAACCACAACGCGCAGGAACGTTCCCCACAGCAGGAACGGCAGTCCCCCAATGGCGTACAGCAGCGATCCCCAAAATCACTTGCGGAACGTAGTGATATTTCGTGATCCAGACGTGGAATTTATCCTTGGCGAGGTCGGGAACGTAACGGGAGAGAGTGGTCGTGTCGTGGTGCATCGACTTGCCCATGAGAATCCATCCCATGTGCGCCCACCACTTGCCGTCGATCGGCGAATGCGGATCGCCTTCCTGATCCGAATACTGATGATGAATGCGGTGCGTCGCCACCCAGAAAATCGGCCCGCCTTCCAGAGCAAGCGTCGCGCAAATCGGTCAGAAAGTACTCCACCCACTTCGGAGTCTTATATCCCCGGTGCGTGAGCAGACCGATGATAGCTCATCCCGATGCCGAGGCTGCCCGAAACCCACCATAAAAACATCGCAACAAATAATGCCTTCCACGTGAAGAAGAACAGTGCGGCAATCGCGCCCACATGAAACGCCGCCATAAAGGCCGCCGTAATCCAATTCACTTCACCCTTTTGCCGCTTGCCGTTTTTCCAGATCTTGCAGTTCCATATCCAAGGAAGGTCCCCATTTCGTGGTCGTTTGAGTTCGATCAGCCCCGTAACTAACCTACCAAGGGGACAGGCAGGGTGACTGTAATACTTGTGTAATAGCGGCCCTTTCCGCCATTACCGGAGTAATCGCAAGGTAAGCGAAGCTGCTGCGGGACGAGGCTGTCGCCAGGGACTCAGGTGAGGCAAGCCTCAGAGGCCACCGTGAAGCCTTCCGAATGCGTGGGCAAGCATGAGCGACATGATGACGACACCCGCCCCCAGGACGAGGACGTGTAGAGTTCTGCGCAGATTGAAACTACCGACACGACAGACAAGCAGGTAGCCGGCGGCGAGGTTGAACAGGCCCCATAAAACATTGACCGTTGACGACGACAAGCCGACACCGGGCGGCGATGCGAAAGGACTCTGGAAAGCATGCCCAGAGATCCCGTTCCCAAGATGGGGTAGCGCGTTCGCCAGGAACGCGCCCCCGAAGAAGTACGCCAAATAGTGATACCAGCGCATGGTGGCTCCCTATGCGGCCTTCCCCTTCACCTGCACGCCCGCCCACTTCTCCAGTAGCGTCAACGTCGCCGCATAGTCGAGATCCTTATTTCCATCCTCGGACGCCATCTCGTAAATCTCTTCGACGGTTTCCAGCGCCGGCAGCTTCACCCGCGCCTCCTTCGCCGCCTCCAAGGTCAGACGAATATCTTTGTGCATCAGCCGCAGGGGAAAATTCGGAGTGAAGTCGCGCTGCATTATAAACGGCCCTTTGTAATCCACCACTCCAGATCGCACCATCGTGGCCTCAATCAGGGTCAGCAGTTGTTGCGGATCCACACCCAACTTGGTCGCCAGAGTCAGCGCCTCGGCGAATCCCTCAAAGATCAGCGCGATCTGTAAGTTCATCGCAAGCTTTGTGGCCTGTCCCTTGCCGGTCTCGCCCATGCGGAAAATCTTCTTCCCCATCGCGGCGAACAACGGCTTCAACCTCTCGACCGGTTCTTCGCTTCCTCCCACGATGAACACCAACGTGCCATCCCGCGCTCCGATCTTCGACCCGGTCATCGGCGCATCCACCCAGGTCACGCCTTTTTGCCCCACGCGCTCCGCGAACTTCAGCGTAGCTGACGGAGAGATCGTGCTCGAATCCGCAATGATCATGCCTTCGGTGAGCGACGCTTCTACGCCATCCGCCCCGAAGATCACGCTCTCCACCGCATCCGTGTCCGACACACAGAGCCATACCACTTCCGCGCCCTGCGCCGCTGCTCCGGGCGTTGGCGCGACTCCCGCTCCCTCCACGAGTTTGCCCGGGGTACGATTCCACACCGTCACTTCGTGCCCCGCTTTGACCAGGTTCGTGGCCATCGCGTGCCCCATGATTCCCAACCCCATAAACGCGACTCGCATGCGGACTTCTCCTTCGTCCTGAGAAAACGCAAAAAAGGAACGTTTTCGGATTAGATATGACCAGCGCGATCAAGGTCAAGCGAGGACGCACCCGCGACGACGGATTCTGCCGCGTCCCAGGAATAATCGCAGACGACCTGCGCGATCCACCATGGCGGAGAGTGTGCGATGCAGCACGATTACTACCGTCACTGGCTCGAAAACTAAAAGCAGCCCGCCGTCCCCAACATTCATCTAAAATGCCAGTTCGGTAAATAAATTCGACGCATCGCCCTTAGTACTCTGCTCTTCACGGCGATTCGGACTAGTATTGAAAACAGAGGCTGCTTCCGGTCCAACCCCCGGGCTCCGTAGCAGGATGATCAAACAAACGCTTCGCAATCCGGCCCTTCGTAAACGCGCCACCCAGTTCGGACGATTGGTGCGCCGTTCCGCAGTAACTCCACGCTACGGCCAGACCTACAAGCCCCGCCTCGCTACCAACGGCGAACTCGGCGTCACTTTCATCGGCCACGCCAGCTTCTTCGTCCAGATTGGCGGACAGAGCGTCGTCATCGATCCCAACTTCGCGCGCTGGCTGTTCGTGTTAAAACGCCTGCGCCGTCCTGGCTTGCGCATCGCCGATCTGCCAGCCATCGACGCGGTGTTGGTTACCCATGCGCACTTCGATCACCTCCATCGTCCTTCGCTGCGCGCGCTCGTACAGAACAACTTGCGCATTCGCGGCGTTGCCCCGTCGATCATCATTCCCACGCATGTTTCCGATCTGGTCTCTGACCTTGGCTTCTCCGAGATCATCGAACTCGACTGGTGGAAGACTTCTCGCCGCGGCAACTTGTCGGTCACGCACGTGCCGTCGCGCCATTGGGGCGCGCGCATTCTGAAAGATTCGCACCGTGGGTATGGCGGCTTTGTACTGAAGACGGGCAAACACTCCGTCTATCACGCCGGCGATACCGCGTATTTCGCGGGATTCAGTGAGATCGGACGCCGCCTTGCTCCCGAACTCGCCCTTCTTCCCATTGGCGCTTACAATCCGGCGCAGTTTCGCAACGTTCACGCGGATCCGGCCGACGCCATGCGCGCTTTTCTCGATCTCAAATCGCGCTGGATGGTCCCCATGCACTACGGCACCTTCCGCCTCTCGAACGAGCCCGTCGACGAACCGTTACAACTACTCGAACAGGAAGCCGAAGCCGCAGGAACAAAAGACCGAGTCGTAGTAATGGAAGAAGGCGTAACGAGGTTCTTCTAACCGGTTTACTCGATCCTCTTAACCGGAATGTCCTTCCCATCCACGTGCAGAATCATCGCCGTCACCTTGCCCTGGCTGTCTGTCTGAAACGTCATCGTGTCATCCGACGAAGTCGAGTAGAAATCGGTTTCGCTCTCGGCCATCAACTCCTGCCTCGGCTCATCATTTTCCTGCACTGAAAGATGATCACCCTCGCGGCGCACGGTCAGAATGAAGTCGGGCGACACGGCGTAGCGTCCCACATAGCGGTCTAACGCCTTGCCATCCACAGCAACGTTCTTGTGCTGTTTGAGCGGCGGGCGGGGCAGAAGTTGGTTATAGGGCGTGTACCCCTCCCACTCGATCGGTGTGAACGTGTCTTTCAGCACCGTCTCCAGCACTTCCTTGAAAATGCCTTCGCCGTTGCTGCTGTTGGCCATGATCACGAGGCCGGACTTCTGCTTGTCGAAGCAGACCGCGTAGTTCCTCCAGCCATCATCGTGCCCTTCCTTGAAAAAGACTTTGCCGTATGGCGTCCAGTAAAGACCCCACGCCAATCCGTAACTGAGCCGGATGCTTTTGTTCTCGTCGGTAGTCTCGCCGCTCAGCGTGGGAAACTGGTGCTTGGACGAGATCTGAATTTGCGGGCTGAGCATCTGCTCTCGCGTTTTGCCCTTTAGACTTCCGCCGTCCATCACGCCTTGCAGGAATCGGGCTTGATCGTGAATTGTCGTTTGCATCGAACCGGCGGCGTCGGCGTTCTTCCATCGCTGAGCGCCTACGGATCGTCCATATTCGTCGTATCCGTTGGCGTAGTCGCTCTCGAAGCGGTCCTGCCAGACCATACTGGTTCGGGTCATGCCCAGCGGCTCAAATACTTGCTGCTGCATCAGTTCATCGAGCGGCTTTTTCGTGATGGTCTCCACGACCAACTGCAGCAGGTCGATGCCTTCGCCCGAATATGCGAACCGCAATCCCGGCTCAAAATGGATCTTCAGCTTGCGGTCTTCTTCCATCCAGCGCCAGTTCGCAAACCCGCTAGTGTGGCTTAGCAGCATGCGCGCCGTAATGAGCTTGTATCGTGGGTCATTCACCAGGTCTGAGTATTTCGGATATTCCGGCAGCGGCTTCGGCAAGTATTGATAGATCGGTTTGTCGAGATCAAACTTGCCTTCGTCGACTAGTTCCATGGCCAGATAAGCGAACGCCACCTTGGAAATCGAAGCCGCCGACATCACCGAGTCGACCGTCAGCGGCAGGTTCCTCTCCTTGTCGCGGAAGCCGTACGCCTTCAGGAATTCAAGCTTGCCGTTGTGGAACACAGCAATTCCCGCGCCGGTGACCTCGGCCGCTTTCATCAGCCGTGTCATGGTTGCATCCACTTCGGCCACGGAAATCGTGCTGCCATCCAGACGTATGACGGATGACTGTTGTCCGACAGCAAGCGACACAGTTGCCATTGCGATCACACACCAGACAAATATCTGTTTCACTGCTTCTCCACTACGCATCCAAGGCGTGAGACTTCAGTGCGCGGTCATAATGCCTTAACACGACCTCGCCCTTGATGTACACTGCGGGTCTCGAATTTTCCTGCCTAGGAGGTACTTTATGTCCGTAAAACCTATCCCCGAGGGATATCACACTCTCACACCATTTCTTACCGTTCGCGACGCGGCTCGCGCCATCGAATTCTACAAGCAGGCATTTGGCGCGGAAGAACGCGGCGTCGCGAAAGGCCCGGACGGCAAAGTCATGCATGCCGAGTTGAAGATCGGCGACTCCATCATCATGCTGAGCGACGAGTGGCCTGAATTCGGCGCGCTGTCGCCGCTCAGCAACGGCGGCGCCGGCATGGGACTGCACATCTACGTCGATGGCGTCGATGCCGCTTTCGATCGGGCCGTGAAAGCAGGCGCCGAAGTTGAAATGCCCGTGATGGACCAGTTCTGGGGCGACCGCTACGGCAAGCTGAAAGATCCTTTTGGCCACAAGTGGTCGATCGCCACCCACACCAAAGACATGTCCGCAGACGAAATGAAACGCAGCATGGACGAAGCCATGGCAAAGATGCAGCCGCCAGAAAAGATGCAGAAGACCGCATAGCACTAAGACCGCCCATGCTGGGGACAGCCGCCTCGGCTGTCCCGTCAGGCGCGAAGTCCGGCGGCCGACGACGCGCTAGTCAGCCAGCAGGATTCGCAAGTCCCGCAGATTGTTCCCCGTCGGTCCGATCTCGATCGCATCTCCCAGCGCTTTGAACAACGGATACGCGTCGAACTTGTCGAGCGCGGCGCGAACATCAAGCCCGCGAGCTTCGCGCTCGCTCGACCGTCGTGCCATCCACAACCGCTCCGGCTGCGGGACTGTTTCCATCCACTCCGTCGGTGCCGGCGCTGAGCACTGTGATGTTCTCGCCCGCAATCTTCTCCGCGCACGCCAGCGCGAACTGCTGATTGCGTCCGCCAACTCCGCCGTTCGTGACCTTCACCGTGACTTCCCCGCCGGAAATCAGGCAGACCGGGGAAAACTGTTTTCTCAACTCGCGCAACCGCTGCAGCAAATAGTCAGCAGCCTTCTCGTAGTCCCAATCGTCGCAGGAATTGTCGACGTGCACGATAAAGCCCGCGCGCTCCGCCGCGGCGCTGGCCTCTTCGATCGCACGTCTGATTCGAAAGCACGGGCCACCAGCGCGCGCGAACGAAATGCCGGATCGTCCGACTTCGGCGTCTCCTCCAGGGCGTGGCGCTCGAACAGTTCGCGGGTCGACTGCGGAAACTGTTTCAGCAAGTCGTACTTCTCGGCGATGCGGTAACAGTCTTCGACGCTGGTCGAATCGGGCATCGTCGGACCGGAGGCGAGCGCGTCGGGCGTTCTGTCGGGAACATCGGACACCAGCAGCGAGACTTGCTGCGCCGGATACGCGGCCTGCGCCAGACGTCCGCCTTTCACGGCGGAGAGATGTTTGCGGACCGCGTTGATCTCGGCGATGGGCGCGCCGGAATGCACCAGCGCGCGATAGGTCGCGATGAGATCGTCGAGAGAAATCTCGTCGTCGATGGGCTTCTCGACAATCGACGATCCTCCGCCGCTGAGCAGGAAGATCACCAGAGCCGAAGCGGGCTGCGCATCGAGCAGCCGCAGCATTGCGCTCGCTGCCTGGATCGATTCCGCGTTCGGCGTGGGATGGCCGCCGCGAAAATAGCGGAAGCCATGAACCTGCGACGCGGGCTCGACCGAACTGGCTACGATTCCTTCGAGAGACGCTCCGACTTGGTCGGCCAGGGCCTCGACCATCGTGTGTGCGGCCTTGCCCAGCGATACGACCAGCACTCGCGAATAGGAATGCAGATCGTAGAGATCCTCGCAGACGCGGAGGATTCCGCGCTCGCAGTGCACATGGCGCGCGAATCCCCTGGCGATCGACGCCTGCGAAGCGCACGCGCGCTTGCTGCAAAATGGATCGCGTCGCATCAGCGCAGTTTAAGACCGCGAGCCATCAGCTTCAGCTATCAGCGCAGATTCGGGCATGCTGCAGGATTGCTCAGACGCGGCATGACGCTCAGCTGAGAGCTTCCTTCACCCACGCTTCAATCGCTTCCCGCAGCTCGCGCAGGCGGCCTTCGAAGAAATGGTCGGCGCCTTCGATCATGCACCAGCTTCTTTGGCTCTGGAACGGACGCGACCAAAGCTTCCAGCTTGGCGCGCGGACCGAACTGGTCGCGCGCTCCGCTGACAAACAGCTTCGGCTTGGTGCAATCCTGCAGGAAGTCGAAGGTGTAGACGCGCGGCTACTTCGCGTGTCCGCGGCAACGGGAACGACGGGCGTGCCAACGCCAATGACGGCGCGGACTCGAGCGTCGGCGCATGCGGCGCGCAATCCGACCGCTGCGCCGAAGGAGAATCCCGCGAATATCAGCGGCAAATGATACTCGGCGTCGAGCCAGTCGAGCGCGGCGCGGACGTCGTCGACTTCGCCGTTGCCCTGATCGTGTTCGCCCTGGCTCAATCCGGTTCCGCGAAAGTTGAAGCGCAACACGGGAAAGCCGAAACTGTTCAGCGCTTTCATGGTGTGGAAGACGACCTTGTTGTGCAGCGTTCCGCCAAACAGCGGATGGGGATGGCAGACCAGCGCAGCGTGCGTGGCGTTGTCTGCTCCGGCGTTGAGCAGCGCTTCCAGGCGTCCAGCAGGGCCGTCGAGGAACAGCGAACGGATCGTCGGGTTGGAGAACTCACGTTTCCAGATTACAGCAGGAAAGGCGTTCGGTCTTGGGTCTTAGGCGAGTCTGAGGTCCGAGGTCCGTTTTGCTGTCTGCTATTCTCTCCTCCATGGACGCTGTTACGCTTACGCGGCAACTTGTGGACATCGAGTCCATCACCGGCAATGAAGCTGCGGTGGGGAATTATCTTTACGGAGAACTTTGCCGGCTCGGATATCAGACCAGGAAGATGCCGGTCGAGGGCGATCGCTTCAATGTGTATGCGACGTCGTACGAGCATCCGCATCCTGCGGTAGTGTTCTCCACGCACATGGATACGGTTCCTCCGTTCATTGCTTCGTCGGAAGATGCGGGACGGATTTATGGGCGCGGGTCGTGCGATGCCAAGGGCATTATCGCGGCGCAGATTGCGGCGGCGGAACGATTGCGGCAGCAGAATATTCATGTCGGGCTGCTGTTTGTTGTGGGAGAAGAGCGCGACAGCCTGGGCGCACAAGTGGCGAACGAATTGTCGCGAACGGCGCAGCGGTTCGCGATGCCGATTTCTGGTGAACGGCGAGCCGACGGAGAATCACATTGCGCTGGCGTCGAAAGGAACGCTGCGCGTGGAGGTCACGGCGACGGGACGCATGGCGCACTCGGCGTATCCGGAGCTGGGCGAGTCGGCGATCGACAAGCTGATTCCGGCGCTGACGCGGTTGCGCGCGATGCCGCTTGCCTTCCGATCCGGAGATTGGGCCGTGCACGCTGAACATTGGGCTGATTGAAGGCGGACGCGCGCCCAACGTGATTCCGGATTATGCGCACGCGGATTTGCTTTACCGGCTGGTCGGCGCCGTCGGACGATTTGCGGCAGCAGATTCTGCGCCACGCGCCGGCGAATCGGTGCAGGTGACGTTTCCGCTGGAGCTTCCCTTTCTTCGTCTGCGCACCGTCGATGGATTGCCGACGATGATCGCCGCATTTACGACCGACATTCCCAAGCTCACCAACTGGGGCGAGCCGCTGCTGCTTGGTCCGGGATCGATTCATGTGGCGCATACCGACGGCGAGTACATCGAGAAGCAGCAACTGGCGGAGTCGATTGATTTGTACTGCAAGATCGCGAAGCAGCTTCTGGGGTGAACCACTTATCCCCCACTATTTTTTGCTCCGATTCCTTAAAGTATTGATTCCTAATGACTTGCGAGCGCGAGGTCGGCATGGATCCACGTACAATATTGAGCCGCAAGGACTTATAGATAAATGCTTCCGGAATAGGGACTTAGCGGCGGAATCGATTGGAGTGAGCCGGCATCTTTTCTTGCTCGCCTGAGCCAAGATATTGATTTCTAAGGACTTGATGGATTCGTAACGATGGCCGGCTCGCGTAAGATCCTGAATTTAGGGAGCTTACAGTCAAACGATTCGGTGACTCATCTTCAGGCTGGAGGCTACTTGCGGAACCGAGCATTTGAAGAGACGCCGCGCACATGTAGTGAGCTTGGACTCTTCAAAATCCTCGGTCAGGGTTGTTCGTCACATGAATTGGCTGTGAATGCCTGTGGAAAAGAGTGGTGGCGGCTCGCAGCGAGGCCTGTCCGTTTTACACTTCGGCGCCCCATCGTTCAGTGGTTCCCCGGGGACCCGACGTTCCAATCAAAAGACGGTTCAGGCGACGGCGCCGCGCACGGGCTGGTCGCTCGACGGAACTGGCGTCGCAAGATAGGGCAGGCGCGATGAGGAAGCCCATCGCGAACGCACTGGGCCGAGCAAGACACTGGACAAGTCTTTTTGAGCTCGTCTGGCGGAGAGGAACTTTTTCGTCGTCCGCATAAGCCAGTCTTTTCCATAGCAACCGCGGAAGCCCTGCTCGAGCAGAGATTCTAGCTCTCCGGGCGCACAATGCGGGTGGTTCCAGACCAGATGCTTGGTGTCGAACCGGGACCAGTCTTTTTCAAAAATACCGTAGCCGGAGTCGAGTTCGCGCCACATTTCCGTTTGAGGATGCGGGGTGACGATGGTGATTTGCGTGACGTCGAGCTTGAGAGAGGCCAAGGTTGTCAGATCCTGAGCGATCGAACCCGGCGTCTCCGGCGGAAGGCCGATGATGTAATAACCCTGAGCGTACATGCCGTCGCGGTTGAGTCGTTCCGCGAGTTCGAACGCAGACTGTGCTTTCTCGTTCTTGTGCATCTGCTTCAGGATCTCCTGATGAAAGCTCTCGATGCCGAAGAGCGCGCCTTCCATACCGCAGTTCCGCCAATCGTCGAAGTTACGCAAGAGCAGATCTACACGGGACTGCACGAGCCAGCGAACCTTGTGGCGGGCGAGCAACTCGATGACCGCGCCGGCATGCGATGGAATGTTGCCGAAGTTTTCGTCGAGCAGCAGGACGAAGTGAATGCCGTGCTGGACATAGAAACGGAGTACTCGATCCAACGAGGCAAGAGAATTTTCCTTTGGTTGCGGTGCGAAGGCAGTGGTCTGGCAAAAGGTGCAACGAAAACTGCAGCCGCGTGAAGAAAACAAAACGCCAAGCGGGAACGACCATCCGCCGGGCAGGCGGAAACGGGTAACCAGAGGTGGATGCTGGATCTCGTCGAGATGGGTGCCGAGTTTTTGCGCCAGGGCGTCTTCGCTGTAACTGGTGAACACGTGATCGAAGTGCGACTGGATGGAGGGAGTGAGAGCACCGTAATTGCCCGCCCAGAGTTCGCGGACGCCGGCCTGCCGGGCTTCGGCGGCCATCGCCAGGATATCGTTGGTCTCTTCGAGGTAAAAGGAAAACCCCACAGCATCCCAGCCACGCTTGAGTTGGGCAGAGAATTCTGCGCGCGTGGGATATTCCAGGATGTCCAACTGGGGGAGATTCTGCCGCAGGAATCGTAGGCCGAAAGAGATGGTGCGTGGCATTCCGAAACGCCAGCGAAAATTCCGCGGAGCATTCTCGCGAAAATAATCGTAGAGGCCGGTGTCGCGGCAACGCGTTGTCAGTAAAATTCGAGGCAATTTTCCCTCCCCTGTGGAACCCAACACAGAAGCAGACGCGGGCGCGTCCAAGAATGTAGCACATTCCTGGAGCCGGTTCACGTTCCGGTTTTCGTAACGGATCTGAGAAAACTGCGCACGGAGGCCGATCTCAGAGAAAATATGCGAACCTAGAGTCTCCGCCACCGTCTGATGAAGTTGAAGGTGCTGTATGAAATGGGTTGGGTGGGTGTGGCCTTATGCCCTGGTTGCCATCTCAGTGATCGGGCTGGTGTACATGGCGTTGGCGGGCCGCTTCTGAATTTTAGTTTAGACTTAAGTCTTGCCTGACGTATCCCCCGCCAGACTGCATGCCCTTCCGTTTTGAGTACGACGCGGCTAACAAGATCCTGCTTGGCAGGTTCGAAGGTCAGCTTACCGAGGAATCCGCTGCCGCTTATTACGACGCGATCCGGAAGCATGGAATCGCGACCGATGCCAGGGCAGGTATTTGGGACTTCTCGGCCGCCACGGAGAACGTCGCCTCCGAAACCATACGGCGCGTGGCCAAACAGGAACCGGCCATGCCCGTGAATCGCCCGTGCTTTATCATCGCGCCCGACACCCATCTATTTGGCCTATCCCGTATGTTCCAGATGGCCGGTGAGCACAAACGGCCGCTCCTGCAAGTGGTACGCACAATCGACGAGGCGTTAAGGACGCTGGGTATTAAATCTCCGCAGTTCGAACCGCTGGACGCAGCCTGACGCGTTACTCGCCCGCAACCGGGCCCGCGAGCTTACACTTCTCTGGACAGAGCGTCTAACAAGTTGTCGTCGACGCGATGGGAAAATTCTGTGTCACATCGGATTCCAAGCCTTTTGGCGGGGCACGCATGAAACTGGATCTTTTCCTGCAGGATCTGAAATACACCGTCCGGACGCTGAGCCGCGGCCGCAGCTTCACGTTGGTTGCGGTTCTTATCCTGGCTCTTGGGATCGGAGCCAACATTGGCGTGTTCAGCGTGGTCAACACGCTGCTGCTGCGGCCGTTGCCATTTCCCGAGTCGCGCCAACTGGTGTGGATTGCTCCGGCGCCGACGGCGTGCGGGCTTTCTTGCGCCACCTATTCCGCCGATGCCTACGAAGAATTCAGGGACCAGAGCCGGGTCTATCAAGGCGTGACCGGATACATGGCCTTCAGCACTCCTGACAATCTGCGGCTCACCGGCCGGGGCCTACCGGAACCGGCCACGGGCGTGGAGGTCATTGGAAACTTCTTCCAAGTGCTCGGGGTGCAACCTGCCTTGGGACGGGTGTTCACGCCGGACGAGTCTCGCGGAGGGTCGCATGCGATTGCGCTGCTGGCCAACGCGTACTGGCGGAGGCAGTTCGCCTCGGATGCAACGATCGTTGGCAGGGCGATCGAGCTGAACGGGACGCCAATCACGATTGTGGGCGTGTTACCCGACAGCTTCGACTTTGGCGCAATGTTTTCTCCAGGGGCGAAAGTCGATCTGTTCACGCCTCTCGATTTGAATATGGAGCGGGATTGGGGCAATATCGTCACTTTCGTCGGCCGCCTCAAGCCGGGCGTGACCGTGGCCCAGGCTCTCGATGATGCCAACCGGGTCGCGCCAAGTATCTATTTCAACGTGAAATATCCGCAGACGCTGGGGCGCTACAAGGGCGATCTGATTCCGGTGCCGCTGAAGGATTATGTGACGGGCAAGCTGCGCCGGTCACTGATTGCATTATGGTGCGCGGTGTGCGCGATTCTGCTGATCGCTTGCGTGAATCTTTCGAACCTTCTGCTGGCTCGGGCGGCCGCGCGCGCCAAGGAGTTTGCCGTTCGGGGAGCACTTGGGGCAAGCCGCGGGCACATCGTGCGGCAGTTGCTGATGGAAAGCCTTGTGCTGTCCGGGGTGGGCGCGGCATTCGGGCTCGGACTGGCCCTCATGCTGATCGCGTGGCTCAGACACCAGGGATCTCTGGCGCTGCCGCTGCTCAGCACCTTGCGCATCGATGGCCTGGCGCTGGGGTGGACCGTGGTCATCGCCGTTCTTACGGCGGCAATCTTCGGCTTGCTTCCGGGGCTCAGGATCGCGAGCGGCAATCTGCAGGAAGTGCTCAAGGACTCCGGCGCCGGCGCGGGGCTGGGCCGCAAGCATGAGCGCGTGCGCGCTGCACTGGTGGTCTCTGAGATTGCGCTGGCCTGCGTGCTGCTGGTGAGTGCCGGGCTGCTGCTGCGCAGCTTTCTGAAGGTGCTCGATGTCGACCTGGGCTTCCAGCCGGACCACGCTGCGTCCATCAAAGTGGACTACGACGACGGCGCCAAAACGGAAGAAGGGAGGCAGGCAAAACGAGGCGAGATCTTTCAGCAGATCATCGCCCGCGTGGGCGCGCTGCCCGGGGTCGAGGCCGCAGGGATGTCCGATTACCTTCCGCTAGGGCCGAACCGCGAATGGGATACTCCGGTGCCGCAGGGAAAGATTTTTGCTCCCGGAGAACTGCCAGATCCGCTGGTGTATGTGATCACGCCAGGGTTTATTCGCGCGATGGGGATCGGGCTGCACGGCAGAGACTTCACTTGGGCGGATGGGCCGCATAGCGAGAGAGTTGTCCTGATCAACGCATCGGCAGCGCGCGTCTACTGGCCGGGGGAAGACGCGGTGGGCAAGATTCTGATGCGCGATAAAGAGGAGGATCACGTCGTTGGGATCGTCGACGACGTCCACGAAGAAACTGTGGAGGGCGGGACGGGCTCGCAAATTTACTACCCGGCGACGCAGCAAGGGCCCTCAGGAGCGCAGTTGGTTGTTCGTACCAGCTTGCCACCGGCTGCCCTGGCAGGGAGCGTTCTGCGCGCGCTGCGCGAGTTGAACCCGAAACAGCCGGCCGCCGAATTCCGGCCGATTCAGGCCGTCGTCGACCGCGCTGTGTCTCCGCGACGCTTCTTCATCCTGCTGGTTGCGGCGTTCGCCGGCCTTGGGCTATTGCTGGCTGCGCTCGGGATCTATGGCGTCGTTTCGTATTCAGTGACACAGCGGACGCAGGAGATCGGCATTCGCATGGCGCTGGGCGCAACCACAGGGAAAGTGCAGTGGGGCGTTATCGCAACAACCCTTCGGCTCACACTGATTGGAATTGCCACGGGAATCCTGGTGTCACTCGTGGTCGCGAGGGCAATCAGCGCGCTGCTTTTCGGTACAAGGCCTACGGACTCGGTTACGTTCGCCGCGGTCATTCTTGTGCTGGCGCTGGTGGCGGTGTTTGCCGGCTATCTTCCGGCCCGAAAAGCGTCACGCATCGACCCGATGGTTGCGCTGCGTAACAACTGAGGTTCCGTGCGAGGCGAGCCTGGCATGTCACCGGGAGTGCCTCGACCATCGCCAAGCGACGGGCCGACGGACAATTCAGATCGCAAATCAAAATCCCCACCTCCCCACGTTCTTTGTGGAAACGATTTAGACTGAATTGACTATGACCACTACTACATCCAACTCCCTCGCCCGCGCTTCGTCGGCCTATCTGCGGTCTGCCATGCACCAGCCGATTCAGTGGCATGAGTGGGGGGCGGAGGCGTTTGTGGCGGCGCAGCGCGCGAACAAGCCGATGCTGCTCGACATTGGGGCGGTGTGGTGCCACTGGTGCCATGTGATGGATCGGGAGTCGTATGACGATCCGGAGATCGCAGCGATTGTGAATGAGCACTTCATTGCGGTGAAGGTGGATCGGGACGAGCGTCCGGATATTGATAGCCGGTATCAGGCGGCGGTGCAGGCCGTGAGCGGGCAGGGTGGATGGCCGCTGACGGCGTTTCTTACTCCGGATGGGAAGCCGTTTTATGGAGGGACATATTTTCCGCCGAGCGATGGCTATGGGCGTCCGAGCTTTCGGCGCGTGCTGTTGAGCATTGCAAACGCGTACAAGGAAAAGAAAGGCGATGTGGTCGAGCAGGCCAAGATGCTGGAGAGCGCGATTGCGCAGTCGGAGTCGTTTGCGGGAAAAGACGGGCGGGTGTCGGCGGCGGTGATCGCGGCGATTCGGACGTCGGCGTTTCGGATGTTTGATCCGCAGCATGGAGGGTTTGGACAGGCGCCGAAGTTTCCACATCCGACGGCGCTGGATTTGTTGATTGAGAGATATGCACGCGGGACCGGGGCGGCTGGCGGCACCGAACCCCCACCCTATCGCAGAGAGCGAGATGGGATGGGGCACCCTCCGCGCACTGGTGACAACGATTTGCGCAACCTGATCGTGACGACCCTGGAGCACATGGCTCGCGGAGGCATGTATGACCAACTGGCGGGAGGGTTTCACCGATATTCGGTGGATGAACGGTGGGTGGTGCCGCACTTCGAGAAGATGTGTTACGACAATTCTGAATTGCTCAAGAATTATGTGCACGGGTACCAAGCTACGGGCGAGGAGTTTTTTGCGGACGTGGCGCGAGACATCATTCGCTGGATGGATGAGTGGCTGAGTGATCGGGAGCGGGGCGGGTTTTATGCGTCGCAGGATGCCGACATCAACCTGGACGACGATGGTGATTACTTCACGTGGACGCTGGAAGAGGCTCGTGCGGTATTGACCGAGGAAGAGGCGCAGGTGGCGGCGCTGCATTATGACATCAACGAAGTCGGGGAGATGCATCACAATCCGGCGAAGAATGTGCTGTATGTGCGGGCTTCGGTCGACGAGATTGTGGGGCGGTTGCAGCTAACGGCCGATCGGGTCAAAGAATTGCTGGCGTCCGCGAAGAAGAAGATGTACGCGGCACGGTTGCAGCGTCCGACGCCATATGTGGATAAGACCGTGTATGTGGGATGGAACAGCTTGTGCGTTTCGGCATATCTGGAGGCGGCGAAGGTACTGGATCTGGCGGAAGCGCGGCGGTTTGCGCTGCGGTCGCTGGATCGGGTGCTGGCGGGAGCGTGGAAACACTCGAGGGAAGACGCGGGTGGGAGCGCCCAAGAATCTTCGCTGCTGTTGCATGTGGTTTCGTATTCGGATCCGGCGGCCTCGCATCGCGAGGTGGCGGGACTGCTGGACGACTATGCGTTCACGGCGCTGGCGTGCTTGGATGCTTATGAGGCAACCGCAGATCTCAGCTACTTTAAGTTCGCGCATGCGATTACGGATGCAATGATTGCGCGCTTCTACGATGCGCATTCCGGAGGCTTCTTTGATAGTGTACCCGCGGCTGACGGCCTGAGCCTGGGCGTGCTGGCGACGCGGCGCAAACCGCTGCAGGACTCGCCCACGCCGGCGGGAAATCCGATGGCGGCGATTGCGCTCGTGCGCATGCATCACTACACGGGCGACGCGAGCTATCGCGACCAGCCGAGCAGACGCTGGAAACGTTTGCGGGCGTGGCAGAACAGTTTGGAATCTTCGCCGGGAGCTACGGGATTGCGGTGCTTCATCTGCTGGAGAGCCCGGTGCAGGTAGTGGTGATTGCGGACGAGGGAGATGGTGGCACAGCGGCGAAGTTGCAGGCGGCGGCGGTTGCGGATTTCGCGTTCAATAAATCCATGTTAAAGGTGGGGACCCATCAGGCGGTTCGCGAGAATCTTCCACCGGCTTTAGCGGAGACCATCCCCAATCTTCCTTTTTTGGGCTCGGGAAAGTCGTTTGCGGTGCTGTGTTCGGGGTCGTCGTGCCAGCCGCCTATCTTCGATTCGCCGGAATTGGCGAGCGCGATGGAAGCGGCGATTGTGAAGGGTTGAGGCTGATTCTCGCGGCGGGATTCCCCAGCGGCTAAAGAGGGATTCGTCTGTGGGCCTTAACGCGGCCCTGAAGGGCCGCTCTTCCACCGTTCACCACGCTTCGCGCACAATCTTCCCGTTTTCTCGGCAAACTCTTGGTTGGTTCGCAAACTCTGGTCATTTCGGCAAACCCTCACCTTGTGGCCTGCGGCGACCGCGATTCATTCACGGCAAAAAGCGGGGCTGCCGGGTCATAGGAGGTCCCGACAGCCCAAAAATTGCGAGCCTTGGATCGGCCCAGATTCAGCTACAACAGGTTACTTTAGTGACCTTGCGGTCACAACCTGCTCCCAGTTCTACTGCGGTGGCAGGGTTGTTTGACAGTTGGGTTGTCTGGGTGGGCACAGAATCAGTGGGCCACCGTCCGCGGCGGGAACCTGTTGGACGGCAGCTGCAACGAATGTGCCCACTAGTCCTACCATCAGGATCGAAATCCTGAGTGTGCGTTTCATGGGTTCGTCTCCTATCCGCTTAGGGTTACCCTTAACGGAACCTTTTTCGCGGAGCCGCATTATAGGACACGTGTCAAGTTTCGTATGCAACAATTTTCATCCCACCTAGAATCGCCCCCGCAAAGAATTCCCCAGACCGACCGCTTCAATTTTGTATCTCGTTAAATATCAGTTGGTTGAGATGATCCAATCAAGTATTGCTTGCGCTTCCTCCGAGAGCGAACGCAGTGGCACATTCCCATGCGCAGTTTTTACAATTTTGGAACATGCACGCGCGAGACATGGCGGGCAAAGCTAGGAGCAAGAAGGAAATTCCGAGTGAGCTGGGACGAGGGCAACTACTGCTTGGAGTCGATTTGGGTTACGGGAATTCTGAAGCTGCCGGTTCCGGCTGCGGCTGCGGCTCCCCGGGCGGCGGTACCGGCGGTCCGACCGTCTTGACCGAGGGGTGCATCCGGTTGGGTGCGGGAGAGGGCGCGGTCGACCATCCCTTCGAACATCGGGATGAGCGAGTCGGCGGGAAGCGGGTGGTGGATGTCGGTGAGGCTCTGCTCCCAGCGTTGCGGTTGCAGAAGCGACATGGAGGCGTCGCGGGCCGGACTCTTCAGGGCAACGTAGCCGAACCAAATCAGCAGCGTGCTGTTGTAGGCACACATGTTGAAGATGCTCATCCAGGGGCCAGTCAAGTGCTTCCCGAGCCAGGAGGAGACGATAATGAGTTCAATCACCGCAAAGGATCCGAAGCCCAAAGCGATGCCGAAGCTGTGCTGGCGGCGGCTGATGCCGACATAGTGAGCAAAGAAAAGCAGGAAGAGAACCATTCCCACTTGAATGATCCGCACGCATCTTTGGCCGGTGAGAATGGCCTGAATGATGGGCGCCATCTCCGACGAATTTGTGGAAACCGAGACCACGCCTGCCACCAGCAACATCACCAGGCCCGCCCACTTGAAGAGCACGGTGCCGAGATCGCGCAGCGTGTGGAAAGCGCGGAAAACGTCGACAAACACCTCGTGGATCACGGCGAAACCAACCGCAACGCTGGCCGCATCGCAAATCCAGTAGAGGTAGAACAACAGCGAATAACTGTGCCAGTAGGAGGAAAAAAGCACGGCGAAGGTGATGAGCTGAACGAAGATGTATGCAAAGAAGAACTTGAACCTGCGGTGCAGGCCGCGCCGGAACATGAGGGCAGCGATTGCGCTCTCCAGTAGGGGATGCGCAACCCAGAGCGCGTAATAAAGGACTTTGATTTTCTCGCTCATTTCCTGGTTCGCCGGCCAAGGTGCAACTACACGAGTCGGTACCAGCAACGTTAGCGGTTCCCAACCCGATGTTCAATGCTCTGAAGTAATCCGAAGTAACGTTACCTTTGCAGGCACACCGACGCAAGGTTACCTTCGTGCTAGAGCACTTTGAAGGCGGCCAAACCGGGAACTAAGGCCAATCCTTATGCGGGGATAGCGATAGCCTTGGCTGTTAGAACAGCGGGTGGGGTGAGAATCAGGCTCGGGTTTTCTAGAGAGCGGTTACGCGTCGGGCATGGAGTGGATGTAGGCGCGCATCATGCGTACCTCGTCGTCCTTCTCGTTCAAATCATGCAGCAGGATGTCACGCAGGGACACGATGCCGACCAATTGTCCCTCGTGGCAGACGGGAAGGTGGCGAAAGCCGTGGCGCCGCATCAGGGCCATGCAGCTTTCGAGGTCTTCGTTCATGTTGATGGTGAGAGGATCGTCGGTCATGACCTCAGCGAGGCAGGTGCTGCGCGGGTCGCGGCCTTCGGCCACTACGCGGCGCATAAGGTCGCGCTCGGAAAAAATCCCGACTAGTTTGCCATTATGCAGGACAGGGACGGCGCCGATATTGCGGTCGACCATGACACGCACCGTTTCGAGAACGGTATGGCCGAGTTCCGCCAGATATGTGTCCTGGCTCTTGATCAGGTCGCAGATACGCATTTTGACACCTCCCGGTTACAGAGTTCCGAGCAGTCCAAAAGCATCTACCGGGGCGCGAGTATATGCCGAAAAGGAGATGGAAAGAAAGTGAAAAAGGTTGCGCGGGAAAGAAAACTCGCCCGGATCGGGCAGAAAAACGTTGCCTCGCGCGCTCGAAAATCAAACCGACGCAGTCGGCTCAGGGATTCCCTGACGGACGGCAGGCAGGGCGAGCTCAGCGTGGAACGTTCTTCGACGAGGAATCGTCGGCAGCGAAGATGAAGTAAGACGAGTTCCACAGCGCGGTGGGCAGGCCTCCCCGCTGGCGAGCGGTGATGACGATGTTGTAGTCATCGGAGCCACCCAGATTCATTTCGTGCAGGCCATCGTCCGAGGGCGCGTTCTTGCCGGTCTCTGCCCCGGTCGTTACTGGCTCAATCACAGCCAGCCATGCGAGAAACTCGTGGAGATCCCGGGTGCGGGGACGTCCGGGCAGTACAAAAGAAACCTGCGCCTGTTGCGTGGAAAAATGCCATGCCAGCGAGGCGGTGAGATCGACGGCCTTTTCATAGGCGCGTTCGGAGATTAGGCCAGACTCGGGATTGTCGAAGGCAATGCAGAGTTTGCGCTCATCTTCGCGGGCAAACTCGCGGACCTTGAGCGAGCCTGACTTGGCGGTGGCCTTCCAGTCGACGTGACGGGCCGAATCCTCGGGCAGGTACTCGCGAATCATGTACAGGTCGGAGCCGCGGCCGCGTACAAAACTCTCCCACTCGCCTCGCACCAGCGGCAAGACTTCAAAAACTTCGTCGGTGGGATCGATTCGCGGATAGACGAGCACTTCCCGGGGCAGCGATACGTGGCGCGTCTTCGTGAGGAACGCGAAGGGAAAGCGCGTGGCCAGGCCGAAGCTGTCTTCGCGATAGCGGCCGCGCTGGTCGAATCGCAATTCCAGGTCGGCGGACGCGTCGGACTGCGGGGGAAGAAACGGGAAGTAGGCCATCCCCTGAAAGATTCCGGGAGGCGGTGGAACCACGAGTAACCCGGCGCAAACGGCGGTCGGGCAGACGCAACCACTGCTGCTCTTTCGGACGGTTGAAGGGGAAGGCAAACGTGGTTGCTTCCCACTGCCATTGCTTGGATGTCTTCTTGCGTTTCTTGCGCGTGGAAATCACGCGAATGGAAAACGAGGGCAAGTAGCGCCGCGGATTGTGCAGGACGATGCGACCGGCGACGGGGCGTCCGGCGAAGACGTGCTCGGGCAGGCGAACGTCCAGTTCGAGCCAACGCAGCACCCATGCAGAGACGATTCCGGAGACCAGAATGGCCGCCAGCATGGCCGCGACCACGATATACAGAAGATTGTTGCCGGTGTTGAGGGCGGCAATAGCGATCACGATGGTGACCAGAACATAGATGATGCCGGCGCGGGTGACATCGTAGTCAAAGGACTCACGCAGCCGCTCGACAGCCACGCGCCGCGCCAGGTAGGGAACGGTAACGAGTCCGACCATGGTCGCGAGCAGCAGAGAGGTCGAGGCCAGAATCACCGTGGCCCAGACGTTGCCGGCATCGCGCGACACGGTGGAGAACAAAGCCGTAGCAAAGGCGAGACCGAGACCCACAAGGGCGAGGAGGAATTTGACCCAGACTTCCGCGGAGGCGGACTGCAGCCACTGGGCCAGCCTGCTGGTCAGGGACGGGGTCGATTTCAACGGATTGGCGTACGCAGAACCCACTTCTTCGGAGCCTAGCATTGTTGGGAGGAACGGACAATCAACATCGGCTTGCGGGGAAAGCGTTCGTAACGTGGGCGGGAGAAGAATGAGTTGCCGCCGGGACGGCGGCGCTACAACGTCGTCCGGAATAGCAGCGCTACTGGAGGCGCTACGTTCTTCTGATTCTGATTTTGTTGTGCTACCCTTCTGGACTCGCAGGAACTCGGCCCCGCAACTGGCAGCAAAAAATCCCATCTCAAGCTCAAGGAGATCTCCTATGCCCATCGGTAAACGTGCAGCAGCGGAATTTATTGGAACCTTCTGGCTGGTATTTGGCGGATGCGGCGCAGCGGTGCTGGCCGCAGGCTTTCCCTCGGTCGGCATCGGATTCGCCGGTGTCGCTCTGGCTTTCGGGCTCACTGTTCTCACGATGGCTTTTGCGATCGGCCACATTTCCGGGTGCCATTTGAATCCGGCGGTGAGTGTGGGACTGGTGGTCGGCAAGCGCTTCCCTGCGTCGGATTTGTTGCCTTACGTGATCGCGCAGGTCGTGGGCGCAGTGGCGGCGGCGGGCGTGCTCTATGTGATCGCGAGCGGATCGGCGAGCTTTGATGTGCATGCCGGCTTCGCATCGAACGGCTACGGAGCGAATTCTCCGGGGGGCTATTCCCTGCTGGCGGGTTTCGTCGCCGAAGTTGTGCTGACTGCGTTCTTCCTGATCGTGATCATGGGCGCGACCGACAACCGCGCGCCGAAGGGATTCGCGCCGATCGCGATTGGACTGTGCCTGACACTGATCCATCTGGTGGGAATCCCAGTAACGAACTTGTCGGTCAACCCTGCGCGCAGCACGGGGCCTGCGATCTACGCTGGTGGCTGGGCGCTGCAGGAGTTGTGGATGTTCTGGGTGGCTCCGTTGATCGGCGGAGCGATCGGCGGGGCGATCTACAGCATGGTGTTCGGAGAGTAAGTTTTCTCAATCCGAATCGAAGCGTTACGAACAACATTTTGCGCAGGTGTAATCCTAGCAAAGGAGATAACAAGCCGTGTGTTTTTCAGCCACCGCGAACTTTGTGGGCAGCGGAGTTCTGGGCGCTGTCGGCGTCGTCACCTTGACGAGGGTGAAGCACCGGCGCGAAGTGCTTTTCGCGTCGCTGCCCGTGCTATTCGCTATTCATCAGTTTATTGAGGGATTCGTCTGGCTGGGTTTGGATGGGATTCTTTCCCCGGCGGTGGCGCACGACATGGGCGCGGCGTTCATGCTTTATGCGCAGGGGCTTTTGCCCTTCTTACTACCGCTCAGCGTGCTGCTATTTGAGCCGAACAAAACGAGCCGCAGGAGGATGCTGCCGTTTCTCGTCGTCGGCGGAGGAACTACGCTGTATATCTTGTGGGCGCTGACGGCGTTCCCGTTGGAGCTTTACATCAAGGGGAACAGTATCGTGTACATCAATCAAGCGACAAACAATACGGCGGTTGCGTTCCTTTATGTGATTGCAACTTGCGGTTCTCTTTTTTTTTCCAAGATCAGGATGATGGTGATCTTCGGCGCCGCAAACCTGGTCATACTGCTGGCTGTGATGGTGTTCAAGCGATACGCGTTCACCTCGCTTTGGTGTGCCTATGCGGCGGTCGCGAGTCTGATCATTCTCGGGTACTTCTGGAGCAGCCACCGACACCGGCCATTCGTCTACGCATAGCGCATGCCAATTTGCGGCTAGAAAGCAAGTTTTGCGATGCACGGCCGCTTCGTAAATGCGTTAAAGGATCGGTCCTCGAAGGCACGTCCGCTCGGATGGCGCCTTGCGGGCGGGCCACGGGGCTACCCTTCGATGATCTGGTAAGGGAAGGGTTGCCGACAATTCGCGAAGTGACCCGACACGGACAAATCCCTCAGCCCGGTACTGCCCGCATTGATTGTGGTTGCTTTGTATGCCTGTCATATCCCAGCCCGCCGCGCAAGCAAGGTCGATCCGGTGGTCTCGCTACGCCACGAATAAGCCTTCCTGGCAAAGATGAAATGACTGCGAAATGTGCGGGGAAGAGGAACCTCCGCCAATCATGTGATCCGTGGTGAAGTAAGTCGCTCCGGCGGAAAGCCTGGATTCTGCTTACTCCATCCTCAAGACCCGCATTGGGTCCAGTCGGGACGCCCGCCACGCCGGAACCATGCAGGCCAGCGCGGCTGAGGCCATCAGCAATGCTGCGACGGCAGCGAACACCCCGGGATCGAGCGGCTGGGTTTGGTAGAGCATGGACTTGATGAACTGCGTCGTTGCGGCGCTTGCCGGCAGTCCCAGCAGGAGTCCGATTAGCGCCGGGCGTAGCCCGTCGGCGAGCATCCCTCTCAGCACCTGCTCTCGTTGAGCGCCGAGCGCAATGCGGATCCCGATCTCACATGAGCGCTGAGCCACAATGTAAGACAGCACACCGAAAAGGCCAGCGGCCGCGAGCAACAGTGAGAGCACCGCTAACGAAGTGATTAGAGTGGCGTCGAAACTTTGGTCGAGCGTCGACTTGCCGAGCAGTTGATTCATCGTAAGCACATCCGAGACGGGCAGGTCACGATCCTGACCTTGAATGATCTGCTGCACCGGAAGTGCGAGTTGGCTCACGTCCTGCCTGGAGCGGATCGCGAGTGTGCCGTAGTTTTGATCACCCGCAAAGAGCGGATGGTACTGCATTGGCTGAGGCGCTTCGCCGATGCTGTACCGAGTGTCGCCGACGATTCCCACGATCACCCGCACCTTGTTCCCGTCCATCACGTGCAGATGTTTGCCAAGGGGATCTTCGCCGGGAAAGAATTCCTTGGCAAACGATTCGCTGATCACCACTTCATTGACTTGATCGAACTTCTGGTTATCGCCGAAGGTGCGGCCGCGCAAAAGAGGAATGCCCATGGCCGCAAAGTAACCGGAGTCGGCCGAGCGATAGATTGCGAGCGTGCCCTTGCCCCCCGGCACTGGCGGGTGCTCCGCGATCGTGAATCCTGAGTCGCCCATGTAGCCCTGTCCCGGAACTCCAGTCACAAATCCCGCCGCTTCCACTCCCGGCAGCGCCCGCACTCGCTGCAATAGCGTCTCAAAGAAATTCGCAGGCGCTGGTCCTGGCGTCTTGTACCGCTTGCCCGGCAGTTTAATGCGCATGGTGAGCACGTTGTCCGTGACGCATCCGACGTTCGTAGAACGGAGGCGCTGGTAACTTTTCACTAGCAAGCTCGCGCCCATCAGCAGGACGACGGTGAGCCCAACCTCAATGGCAAGCAGAGTCCTGCGAAGGCGTGCCCGTGTTCCGTCAGCACTGTGGCTTCGCGACGACTCGTGCAGGGCACCAAGCAAACGCGCGTCATCCGTGTTGAACGCGGAGACCAATCCGGAAAAGAGCACGCAGAGGATGACTACAGCTATAGTGAACCCGGCAACCACTCCATCGAAATGGATGGCACCCACGCGAGCCATGTCGGGGCGGGTGTGCAGAAGCCAGCTGATCGCACCATAGGCCAGTAACAGACCGGCAGTTCCGCCGAATGCCTCGAGTAGGAAGCTCTCCGTCAGGTGCTCGCGCAGCAGCCGCATGCGTCCTCCTCCCAGCGCAGTACGAATCGCGAGTTCCTTGTGGCGTGCCGCGGCGCGCGCTACGAGAAGATTGGCTACATTAAGGCAGGCTATGAGCAACAGGCAGACAGTGGCCGCGAGCAGTATGTAAAGCGGGCGCTTCACATCCCCCACCAGGTGCTCCAGCAGGGGCCGGTCGTTCGCTGCCGCCGCGACAAACGGGTTGTCCAAGTGTGAGTCATGGATCTGCCGAGAGATGACGCTCAGGTTCGCCGCTGCTTCCTCAGCCGTTACTCCTGGCTTCAGCCGCCCAACGACACGAAACATGTGGTTGTCGAAGGTGGACATTATCCTCTCTGGGAATTCGTGATAGACGGGCCTCCAGAGCTGCGTACTGGAATCCGGAAACTCGAACCATGCCGGCATGATGCCGATGACTGTATAAGGCTTGGCATCGATGTAGATGGTGCGGTTCAGGATGGCTGGATCAGCGCCGAATCGACGCTTCCACAGGCTCGAGCTCAACACAACTGTGCCGTTCGCCGAAAGACTATCGTCTGTCGATGTGAAGCCGCGCCCCAAGACAGGATTCACTCCGAGCGTTGGGAACAGATTCCATGAGACATGTGCTCCATTCAATGTTTCCGGCAGTTGACCGCCCGACGCCGAGAAGTCAGCACTGTCGTCTCGGACCAGGGCCAAACTGCTGAAGCTGGTGTTCTCTCTATTCCAGGTAGCGTAGACGCCGCCGGCAACCTGGTTGTGAGGGAAGTCGCCGCCGCCGGCAGCAGGGGTACTGCGCTCGTAGAGCGTCAGCAACCGATCGGAATCAGGGAAAGGCAGCGGCCTAAGCAGAACGCCGCGTACTACCGTAAACAGCGCGACACTGGCGCCAGTGCCAAGCGCTGTGACGAGAATGGCAACGACTGCAAATCCAGGTGTGCGGCTTAGCGTGCGAGCCCCGATGCGAAGGTCGCGCAAGAACTGATCCAGTCCATTCCAGTTCCATGTGGCTCCCGTCTTTTCGCGCACCAAATCAGGATTGCCAAACACCCGCAAAGCGGCGAGGCGGGCTGCTTCCTCGCTCATGCCGGCAGCCCGGTTTTCGGCCATCTGTTGCTCCATGTGAAAACGCAGCTCTTCATTGAGCTGCGTATCCGCTATTCTGCGAAACAGGAGCATACGGACCTGCATCACCAATTGATTCAGCCACCGCATTGCGCCTCCTTTAATCATCAGCCCTAGTTCTGAGCCTTCGCCGCGTTCAATCTCCGGAGCCGGTAGGCAACCAATCGACACCGCTTGAATCACAGCTCGCTTACGACCAGGTTGATCGCAGTGGAAAGCCGCTTCCAATCTGCTGTCTCGGCTTCCAGTTGCTTACGCCCGGCAGCGGTCAGCAAATAGAATTTGGCCTGGCGGCCGGTTTCACTCTCCGCCCATTTGGCTTTGACCCAACCTTGTTGCTCCAACCGGTGCAGCGCCGGATACAGAGACCCCTGCTGCACCTGCAGCACTTCGCTTGAAACCTGCTGAATGCGTTTGGCAATTGCCCAGCCGTGCATGGCTTGAAGCGAGAGCGTCTTGAGAATGAGGAGGTCGAGCGTACCCTGAACGAGATCGGTAGGTTTTCCCATACTATGATTATCTACAATAGTAGTATAGGCGCGAAAGCGATTTTCTATCATAAAACAATTGTTATGTGCTGGATGGCGGGCTTAACCGGCCAATCTCTTCCCATTCTTGTTGTGTGTAAAATATTGTGCCGTTCGGTGCCGATCGTGCCGTCTTTCTGCTGAGCAGAGCACACCCCGCTTCGGCGTGAAGTACTGCCGTGCGTTATGGGTACAGGTCGTCAGAGCTCGAACTCGACCGTTAAACAAACCCTGGCACGCATCAATTCCCGATCGGCTACTCAGTCGGACCGGCAATCCCTCCGCCTGAAGTGAACAGACCAACTGAAGGAGAATATTCCTACTCGCTATCTAAGAACACTCTGGACCGAACCTCTGACATGCGATGCAGAGACATGGGCCGGTTAAGAACGGCAAACCGGAAGGAATTCCTAAGTCATGGGAGCAATTCCCCACCTCTCGCAAGACAACGCAAGACATGGGGCACCCGTCTTACATGGGGCTCCCGTCTTACGTATTTCCGACGTTAGTACTCCGACAGTTCCTTCATCGCCAGGAACAAATCGTTGGGCTGGGGCAGGATCGCGTCTTCGAGGATTGGCTGGTAGGCGACAAACACGTCCTTCGCGGCAACGCGGCGGACGGGGGCGTCGAGTTTGTCGAAGAGCTGGTCGGCGATGCGGGCGGCGATCTCGGCGCCGTAGCCCCAGCTTAGTGTATCTTCGTAGGCCACGAGCGCGCGATTCGTCTTCGCAACGGACGCGGCGATGGTGTCCCAGTCGAACGGATTCAGGCAGCGCAGGTCGATCAGTTCGACTTTCACGCCTTGCTCGCGCTCGAGTTTCTGTGCGGCTTGCAGCGCGCGCGGAACGACTGCGCCGTAGGTGATCACGGTCAGGTCGGTGCCGGGATGCACGATCTTCGCCTTGCCGAACGGGATCATGTAGTCCGGGCCGGGATAGGCGGCGCGGCCGAAGGATTCGCGGTAGAGGCGCTTGTGTTCGAGGAACAGCACCGGATCGTCGCAGCGGATGGCGGTGCGCAACAGTCCGGCGGCATCCTGCGAGTTCGACGGGAAGACGACGCGCAGGCCCGGAATGTGCGTGAAGACGCTCTCGCCACATTGCGAGTGGTAAATGGCGCCGCCGGTCAGGTATCCGCCGATGGCGACGCGAATCACGACCGGGCAGGAGAATCCGTTGTTCGAGCGCCAGCGGATCACGCTGAGTTCGTCGCGAATCTGCATCATCGCGGGCCAGATGTAGTCGAAGAACTGGATCTCGACGACCGGCTTCAGGCCGCGCGTGGCCATGCCGGTGGCGCGTCCGACGATGGCGGCCTCGGCCAGCGGAGCATTGAACACGCGGTCGGTGCCGAATTCGCTTTGCAGGCCGAAGGTGAGCTTGAAGACTCCGCCCTTGCCTTTGACCAGCTTGCGCTTCAGATATTCTTCGCGGCTGCAGTCGGCGACGTCTTCGCCGAAGATGACGATGCGCTCGTCGCGCTGCATCTCGTCGCGCAGCGTGGTCGTGATCAGGTCGGCCATGGTTTTGCGCGGCGGGCTTTTTGCCGTCGGCGGGAACTTCCGGCGACCACGGGCCGGCGTGTCAAATGCCGACGACGCGGGATCGATGTCGGGCGAATAGACAAACTTCATGATGCTCTCGGGCGCGGGCGGAAGGGCTTCGAGCGCCGGTCGACCGCGATCTGCAGCTCGGCTTCGACTTCTTTCTCCAGTTGATTGATGCCCTTTTCGTCGAGGATGCCTTCGCGCAACAGGAACATCTGCGTGCGAGTGACGGGATCGCGCTGGGCATCGCGTTCGCGCTCGGCGTCGGGACGGTAGAGGCGCTCGTCATCCGACAAGCGAATGCGAATACGGACGGATTACGTGCGCGTGGACGAACGCCGGGCCGTGTCCCTCGCGGCAATAGCGCGTAGCCCGACGCGAATGCGGCGTAGCTGGCGACCGGATCGGTGCCGTCGACTTCTTCGAAATGAAAGTTGGGGAATCCAGAGACCAGGCGCGAAATGCTTCCGCCTGCCGTCTGCACTTCGACCGGCACCGAGATCGCATAGCCGTTGTCTTCCACGCAGAAGATGACCGGCAGCTTTTCCAGGGCGGCGGCGTTCATCGCCTCCCAGAATTCGCCTTCGCTGGAAGTGCCGTCGCCGAGAGAAACGTAAGTGACTTCGTCGCCCTGGAAGCTGACGTTCTTGAACTGGCGGTAGTCGCGGAAGCCGGAGGTGTGGAACGGTCGCGGACTTGGGATGGCGCGCGAAATAACGTCCGCCCTCGGCGCAGCCGACGGCCTGCAGAATCTGCGAGCCCGTCGGGCGACGACTGCGTGACGATGTGCAGCTTGGGATAGCTCCAGTGCGACGGCATCTGGCGTCCGCCGGAACTGGGATCGTCGGCCGCGCCCACGCCCTGCAGGAACATCTCGTAAGGCTTGACGCCGAGAGCCAGGCAGAGCGCGCGGTCGCGATAGTAAGGATAGAACCAGTCGTAGCCAGCCTTGAGCGCGAGGCCGGCGGCGACGCCGATGCCCTCGTGCCCGGCGCCGGACATCTGGAAGTAGATTTTCTGCTGGCGTTTGAGCAGGATTTCCCGGTCGTCGATGCGCCGGGAAGTGTAGATGAGGCGGTAGGCCTGGATGAGCTGTTCGCGCGTAAGTCCTTCATAAAGCTTGGCCTTCTTCGCGCCGTTGGCCGTCAGGGCCAGCTTGGGGTCGGTCTTTGTCGTGGCCATCCGGTTCCTGGGTCCTGCTCAGTTAGATTCCTGGCAGCCGTCCTGCGATTCCACGAAGCTGCCCGGAGCAGGTTGGATTGTAAATGGAAACGGGGGGTTGGAAAAGCACGGAAATTTTGGAATTTCGGGGACGGTGGTCCGACCACGCGACCGCTGTTATCGGAGGGACCGTGAAGAGTTTTTGGGGGAAACTCCGGTCTCAGCGCTTTCCGGCAGTCGCGAATGCGGGGACTACAACGCCCTGCGTGAAGTAGCGACGCTGAAAGTACAGTGACAGGCTCACCAATGCGATAAGCGCGGGGACTTCCACCAAAGGACCGATGACGGCTGCGAAGGCCGCACCGGAGTTGATGCCAAAGACCGCCACAGCCACCGCGATGGCAAGTTCGAAGTTGTTGCTCGCTGCAGTAAACGAGAGAGTCGCGGTCTTCGAATAGTCCGCCCCGAGTTTGTGGCCCATGTAGAACGACACCAGAAACATCACGACGAAATAAATCAGCAGGGGAATGGCGATGCGCACAACGTCCAGGGGAAGGCGCACGATGTATCCGCCCTTCAGCGAGAACATCACGACGATGGTGAACAGCAGAGCGATGAGCGTGATGGGGCTGATTCGCGGGATGAAGCTCTTTTCATACCACTGCTTTCCGCGCGCGCGGACCAGCGCGAAGCGCGTGATCATTCCAGCCAGGAACGGGATGCCGAGATAGATGAAGACACTGCGGGCTATGTCGCGGATCGACACATTTACGACCGAACCATGCAATCCAAACCACTCCGGCAACTTGGTGACGAATACCCAGGCATACACCGAGTAGAACAACACCTGGAAGACGGAATTGAAGGCCACTAGGCCGGCGGCATATTCGCTGTCCCCTTTGGCTAGTTCGTTCCACACGATCACCATGGCGATGCAGCGCGCCAGCCCGATCATGATCAGGCCTGCCATGTACTGTGGGTAGCCACGCAGGAAAATGATGGCCAGAGCAAACATCAGGAGCGGGCCAATCACCCAGTTTTGTACCAGTGAGAGCGCTAGGATTTTCTGGTTGCGGAAGACCTCGCCTAGTTCTTCATAACGGACTTTCGCCAGTGGCGGATACATCATCAGGATGAGGCCTATGGCGATGGGAATCGAGGTGGTACCCACGCTGAAGCGATTCAGAAAAGGGACGGTGCCGGGCAGCGCCCATCCTGCTGCGACTCCAACGAGCATGGCGGTAAAGATCCATAGAGTCAGATAACGATCCAAGAAGCTGAGACGGGATGTCACATGGGTGGTCATTTGGGTTCGAGGCTCGGGGTGCGATTCATTGGCGGCCGATGTTGTCGATTTCCCTTTTGAGCGAGAAACGGTCGAGGGTCGAGAGCGGGAGGCTCAGGAAGAGGCTGATTCTTCGATCCAGCAGAAAGAAAGCTTCTCGGAAGACCTTCTCCACTTGCTCCTTAGTTCCCTGCACGGCGGCGGGATCGGGAATGCCCCAGTGGGCAGTCATTGGTTGGCCCGGCCAGATCGGGCAGACTTCATTCGCGGCGTTGTCACAGACGGTGAAAACAAAATCGAGCCGCGACGCTTCCGGCTTGGCGAACTCATCCCAGCTCTTGCTGCGCAGGCCAGTCGTTGGAAGGTGTGCCGACTCCAGTTGCCGCAGCGCCTCGGGGCGAACTACTCCTGAAGGGTGGCTACCCGCGCTGTAGGCGGTGAAGTTCGAGCGACCCTTTTGATTCATGATGGCCTCGGCCATGATCGAACGCGCCGAATTCCCGGTACATAGAAACAAAACGTTGTAGTGTCCCTGCATTGCGTCCTCTTCGACCTCAGTTGCAGCACGTCGGACCGCAACATGCCTGCTTCGGGCTGCTTGGTTTCACGGCGCGCAGGAAGGCGCTGAGGAACTTGCCGTCGACTTGCGGAACGAGCGCGTCGACGTCGATTCCGTGCCCGGAGAGAAATTCGCGGGCGTCCTCGGCGCGGTAGATGCGAGTGGGCTCGACTGCAATCTGCTCAAAGCCGGCTGCGGTTAGTTTGCTGCGGTAGTCATTTTCTTCGAGTGCGCCCGCAATGCAGCCTACCCAGGCAAGTACGCTCTGGCGAATCTCAGGGAGAATCTCGCCGCGGGTGACGACGTCGGAGACGGCAAAGCGTCCGCCGGGCTTCAGGACGCGGAAGGCTTCACGCAGGACTTTATCTTTGTCGGCAGAGAGATTGATGACGCAGTTGGAGATGATGACGTCGACGGAATTGTCGGGCAGGGGGATGTTCTCGATTTCGCCCTTGAGGAACTCGACGTTCTCGATGCCCGACTTGCGCTTGTTTTCGTTGGCGAGGGCGAGCATTTCGTCGGTCATGTCGAGTCCGTAGGCTCTGCCGGTCGGGCCGACGCGGCGCGCGGAGAGCAGCACGTCGATGCCTCCGCCGGAACCGAGATCGAGGACGGTTTCACCGGGCTTCAACTGGGCCAGTAGAGTGGGATTGCCGCAGCCGAGCGAGGCCAGCAGCGCTTCTTCGGGGATCTGTCCGGCTTGCGTTGCGTGGTAGAGATTCGTAGTGATGGGATCACAGCAGCCGGAGCTGGCCGTGGCGCCACAGCAGGAACTGCCTCCGGACTTCACGCGCAGGGCAGCTTCGCCGTATTTCTGTTTAACGACTTCCTTGATGTCGGTGGTTTCGGTGGTGCTCATGAATGGGCTCCTATTTGCAAATCTGAATGATGTCGTGCGGTTTGAGGGCTTGATTGCGGGTGCAGCATTCCGCGTAGAGGAATTGCAGAAGCTCTTGCAAGGCGACGGTGTTGGCGGTGTAGTGAAGGAATGTCCCCTCGCGCTGCACTTGGACGAGGCCTTCGGTCCGAAGTTTGTCCAAGTGATGCGAGAGGGTCGAGTTGGGGATTTCGAGCCCCTCTTGAATCTCACTGACGACGAGGCCCTCGGGATGCGCGGTCAACAGTAACTGCATGATGCGCAGGCGAGGCTCGGTGCCCATGGCGGAGAACATGTCGGCGTACTTGGCGACACGTTCGGAGGAGGTACGAGTAGGAGAGGATTTGGTGAGCGCTGCCATATTTCGATATTACTGGAAATATAGGAAATGTCAATTGGATGGCAGCACCACAGAAATCACCACGAAGGACACGAAGGTACACGAAGGCAAAGCCTGTGCAAAAAGGCCTTCGTGATCCTTCGTGCCCTTCGTGGTTTAGGAAGCCAGACGGCGGACACATAGGACTCCCGGGTTGCAGGTTGCTGACGGCTGGGTGCCGATGCTTTATTCTGGATATAGAATGATTCGGACCCGCCGCGCTTTCGACTCGCACTCGATCAAACTGGTGATCTTCGATCTGGATGGCACGCTGATTGACTCCCGCCTCGACCTGGTGCATTCGGTAAACGCCGCGCTGCGACATATCGGACGGCCGGAATTGCCCGATGAAGTGATCGCCAGTTATGTGGGGGACGGTGCGCCGATTCTGATTCAGCGGGCGCTGGGTGGCGAGCGCGTGGACGAGGTGGTGGTGCGTAAGGGGCTTGAGTTTTTTCTTTCCTATTACCGGGCACACAAGCTGGATCACACGACCGTGTATCCGGGAATCGCCGAGGCGCTGGGGGTCGTTCAGAGTTCAGGGAACGGCACGCCTCGCAAGATGGCGGTCCTCACAAACAAACCTGTAATTCCCTCACGGGCGATTGTCGAGGCTCTCGGGCTAGGACCGTTCTTCACGCAGATTTACGGTGGCAACAGTTTTGCCACGAAGAAGCCCGATCCCGAAGGCGCGCGCAAGCTGCTGGAGGAGAGCGGCATGCGTCCGGAGCAAGCGGCGATTGTCGGCGACTCCCACGTCGACATTGAGACTGGCCGTAACGCAGGACTGTGGACCGTCGGCGTGACCTACGGTTTCGCAACCCACACTCTCGAGGATGAACCGCCTGACGTCCTGGTCGATCAGCCACACGAGGTGGGCGACTTGTTTTCCGCGCGATAGCTGAAGCATAGAACTGGTCTCATAAATAACTTCCTGAGCCAGACGGGCTCCCCTCAGGGGCTAAAGCCCGCGGATTTTCTGATGAAGGGACGGCGCGGCTGGAAGCCGCGCCCTTTCAAAACCATTTAGGAGACCAGATCCAGTTCTAGTATCGGAACATTTTTACTCTGGTAAAGAATACGCAACGGCAAAACTCATGACTGATAACCACTCTGGCCCGCCAACTGGCTTTACTCCTAAAGAACTGCGCAAGCTGCGCAGCATGAAGAATCCCTACGGCATTCAGAAGTTTCTTGATGACATGCCGTACCATCTGCAAGATACGGCTTGGTCGCCGCGGAAGGTGCTGGCGGAGGAATCGTCGCACTGTCTGGAAGGCGCGATTTTCGCCGCGGCCGCCCTGCGGGCCAACGGATATCCTCCGCTGCTGCTGGATTTTGAGGCCGAGCACGACACCGACCACGTGATCGCGATTTTCCGCGAAGCCAGCTGCTGGGGCGCGGTGGCCAAGTCGAATTACACCGGTTGCCGGTGGCGCGAGCCGGTGTATCGCACGCTGCGCGAACTGGCGCTGAGCTACTTCAACGCCTACTTCAACTTGCGACGTGAACGAACTCTGCGGCGGTATTCGGGCCCGGTCAATTTGAAGCAGTTTGACCCGCAGAACTGGATGACCACGGAGCAACCAGTGTGGTTCATCGTGTATCACCTGTTCGATATCAAGCACTACTCGCTCATGACGAAGGCGCAGGAGAAGAAGCTGCATCGCGTCGACGAGCGACTCTTCGAGGCGGAGTGTTTAGGAAAAGCGCACAAGATCAGGGACTGAATTTCCCACGCTAAAGTTGCCGGCCACGCTGCCGATCCATCCTGAAGGAACCTTCGCGCTTGCTTTAGAGCTTGGACGCAACGTGGAGAGCCAGTCCGTCCCCCGGCGCCCGGCGCAAGCAAGTGGTCCGGGAGAGCATGGGCGTGCATGCACGCAGTCAATTCGGCGCGGACCTGACCGACATACCTATGGAGGCTCGACGCCATCCTCGGTTCAGGCTGGAAGTGGGCATCCGAGTCTATCCCCGGGGCGCGGCTGTGGTTCGTGGCGACACAGTGGACATCAGCGAGTCGGGAACTTCGGCCATGCTGCGCGAGGAGGTTCCGGCGTTGGGCGAAGTGGTACGCCTGGAATTCACGCTACCGCTGGGCGACGTGGAGCTCTCGCACTGGTCCGGCAACGAAGCGCGTTCCGATACGGCTTTCAGTTCTTGGAGGAAAGATCCGCGCACGACGTCATCGGACGGACCTGCAGCCAGCTGGCGATGGAGCAGCCGGTTCTGGCGCGCGAAAAGATCTGACCTTTCCGATTGCTTCCCCGCGGAACTTCGAAGCGTCTAATGGGTTAGATTAACGTCATGAGGTCTCGTGGGTTCGCTCCCATCCTAACGTTGTTCCTTTGTATGGCGGCGTTCGGCCAGCAGGAGGAGGCGCCCGCCCCAGCGTCGCAGGAAAAGTCTCAGCCGGAGACCAGCTCGTCGGAAACGATCCCCGATGTCAAGCCCGGCCCTGATGGCAAACTTTCTCAGGAGCAGATGCGGCAGTTACTGCGCGTGGTCGCGGATAAAGACATCGAAAACGACAAGCGGCAGCGCGACTATACCTACATCGATCGCGAGGTCGAGAACAAACTCGACGGCAAGGGACAGACCAAGTCCACCGAAGTGAAGACATATGAGGTTCTGGAAATCTACGGCGAGCAGGTGCAGCGCCTGATCGCAAAAGACGATAAGCCGCTGGACGCCAAGGAAGCGGCCAAGGAAGAAGAGAAGATCCAGAAGATCATCGACAAGCGCAAGAACGAATCAGACGAAGAGCGCAAGAAACGGGAAGAGAAAGCGGTTAAAGAACGCGAGGATGGCCGCAAATTCGTGCGCGAGGTGGCGGATGCCTACGACTTCAAGCTGGTCGGCACGGAACCGGTGGGCGGGCGCGATGCGTGGGTGATTGAAGGCGAGCCGCGACCCGGCTTTGAGCCGCAGATGAAAGAGGCGAAGGTGCTCTCCAAGTTCCACGGGCGGGTGTGGATCGACAAGGGAGATCTGCAACTCGCGAAAATGGAGGTCGAAGCGATCGACACAGTGTCGTTCGGATGGGTGTTGGCGCGAGTGCACAAGGGGACGCGCGTCATGCTGGAACAGACGCGGGTCAACGATGAAGTCTGGCTGCCTCGTCACCTGACTTTCAAGCTTGATGCTCGCATCGCTTTGTTCAAGGGGTACAACCTCGACGGCGACCAGGAATATCGCGACTATAAGAAGTTCCGCACGTCCTCGAAGATCGTAGGCATGGGCGAGGTGCACGAACAGAAGTAGACATGTAGCCTGTGTCACTCAAAAGCCTGTCATCCAAACAAGCGTTGTCATCCTGAGCGAAGCGCAGGACCTATGCACTCGAGGGCAGCAACGCCACGCCCGCAAGTGCCCAGATCCTTCGGCCCGCAAAGACTGCGGGCCTCAGGATGACAAGCGAGAGGACGCATGTCGTTCTCCATCCTTGGCCCTCGGGCCTTATAATGCATGGTCCTAATTGCACGGGTTGCGGCGTGTTGCTTCGCCGACGTCGCGTGGGACCGGCTTCCAATTTCGATTTTCTCCGAGAGGCACAGAATGAGTTCTCGTCTTCATTCCTTCACCCGCCGCGATCTGCTTCGTTCCGGTCTTGCACTCTCCGCTTCAACCTTGGTAGCAGGCTCCGTGGGGCGGGCTCACGCACTGCTGGCGGGCTATTCCGGGGCGGCTTCGGCGGAGGCCGTGGCTGCGGTGGCTCCGCGGGAGCATCTGTTGTTCGACTTCGGCTGGAAATTCTTTCAAGGCCACGCAAATGATCCGCTGCGCGATTTGGGATTTGGCATGGGCCAGGGAGATTTCGCCAAGTCGGGAGAATTTTGGTTTGCCACGCAGAAATTTGACGACTCGAAGTGGCGGGCATTGAATTTGCCGCACGACTGGGCCGTGGAGTTGCCGTTTGTGTGGGATGAAGAACAGAAGTCACACGGCTACAAGCCGCTGGGGCGACGCTATCCGGAGACCAGCGTCGGCTGGTACCGGCGCACGTTCGACATTCCGAAAGAAGACAGCGGACGGCGCATCACGGTGGAGTTTGACGGCGCCTTTCGGAGTGCGCTGGTATTTTTGAACGGATACTTCGTCGGGCGCAATGACAACGGCTACGCACCCTTTCGCTTCGACGTCAGCGACTTTCTCAACTATGGCGGGAAGAACTATCTCATGGTGCGTATGGACGCCAGTTTTGGCGATGGATGGTTCTACGAGGGCGCGGGAATTTACCGACATGTTTGGCTGACGAAAACGGATGCCCTGCACCTGGGGAACTGGGATAGCACGGTTCGAACTTCAGTGAAGGGGAATGCGGCAACGCTGAGCCTGGCGACCGTGGTCCAGAACCAGGGACAGCAGGCGGAAAGTTGCCGCGTGCGTTGGCAAATTCTGGATGCGGCGGGCAAAGTGGTGGGAACGGTGGATTCGGCGGCGCAATCCGTGGCTGCTGATGGGTCGGGTAGCGTCACGGGCAGTGCTTCGATCGCGAATCCAGCACTGTGGTCGCCGGAGACGCCGAACTTGTATTCGGCTGTCGTGACGGTCGAAGCAGGCGGGAAGGCGCGCGATGCCGAGCGCATCAGCTTTGGCGTACGCACGATCGCGTGGGACGCCGACAAGGGATTCTTCCTCAATGGCAAGTCCGTGAAGCTCAAAGGTACCTGCAACCATCACGATCACGCGGGTGTCGGTGCAGCGCTTCCCGACCGGATGCAGTGGTTCAGGATGGGTGTTTTGAAAGATATGGGCGGCAACGCCGTGCGCACCTCGCACAATATGCCAACACCGGAGTGGGTGGAAGCCTGCGACCGGCTCGGCATGATGATGATGTGCGAGACGCGGCTGATGAGTTCGAATCCGGAGGGTATGGCGCAGCTCGAGGTAATGGTGAAGCGCTATCGCAATTCACCGTCGATTATTTTGTGGTCCATGGGCAACGAAGAATGGACGATGATGTTCCAGCCCCAGGGAGTGCGCGTGATTGACCAGATGATTATGCGAACTCATGAACTCGATCCCACGCGTCTTTGCACTGCGGCGGTCAATACCGCGTTCGAGACACACTTCCCGGAGCGACTTGATGTGATGGGCTTTAACTACAACCTGAAAGTTTTGGACAGTTGGCACAAGGCGCATCCCCAGACGCCGAGCACGGGATCGGAGACCGCCAGCACGGTCTCGACGCGCGGAATCTACTCGACTGACAAACTCCGCAACTGGGTCAGCGCTTACGACCTGAACCATACCGATTGGTCGGAACTGGCAGAAGAATGGTGGAAGTTTTACGCGGCGCGGGAATGGCTGTCGGGAGGATTTGCGTGGACCGGGTTTGACTACCGCGGTGAGCCCACTCCCTACGGGTGGCCGTCGGTGAATTCGCAGTTCGGCATTGTCGACATGTGCGGCTTTCCGAAGGATAACTTCTATTACTACAAGGCATGGTGGGGATCGGAGCCAGTGCTGCATCTGTTCCCGCACTGGAACTGGGCTGGGCGCGAGGGTCAGCCGATCTCAGTTTGGGTGCATTCCAATCTCGATTCGGTGGAGCTATTCCTCAACGGCAAGAGCCAGGGTTCGCAGAAGGTGCAACCTCTGACGCACCTCGAGTGGACGGTGAACTACGAGCCGGGCGTGCTTGAAGCGCGGGGCTCGAAAGACGGCAAAGTCATCCTCACGGAAAAGCGCGAGACCACGGGCGGGCCAGATACGATCCGGCTGACGGCCGATCGAACCGAAATTAACGCCGACGGTGACGACGTGGCTGTGCTGAAGGTTGAGCTGCTCGACAAAGAAGGCCGGGCGATCCCTACGGCGGCTAACCTGATCAGCTTCAAAGTGAGCGGCGACGGCGCGCTGATTGGCGTGGGCAATGGCGACCCGAATTGCCAAGAGTCGGACAAGGCGCCGAAGCGGAGCCTGTTCAACGGGCTGGCACAGGTGATAGTGCAGTCGACGCGCACTCCGGGGACGATCACCGTCGAGGCTTATACGGAGCCGTATCCACGGCCGAAGTTGCCGTCCACGCAAGTAACGATTACGACGAAGGAAGTCGAACTGCGGCCGAGTGTGCTATAACAACGCTTCCGTTGTGTTGCCAATCCATCCGACGCGGCCTTCACTCCGGGCGCCGTCTTCAGTGTTTTGCTCGCGTTATAATAAAAGGATTCTCTGTCGGTAAAATTAACTTCTGTGAGGCTGCCGGCGAGACCGAGCGGAGCGTTGCTCGGCACGGCCGGGTCAAAGACCCGGCCCCACACAATCAGCAGCTAAGAGCCGAGAGCTAACAGCTAAGAGCTTTTCATGGACTTCAAACTCGTTTCGACCTACAAGCCACAAGGGGACCAGGGGCGCGCGATTGAGGCGCTGTTGCGCGGGGTGTATGACCGCGAGCAGCATCAGGTTTTGCTGGGCGTCACCGGGTCGGGCAAGACGTTTACCATGGCGAAGGTGATCGAGGCTGCGAACCGTCCCACGCTGGTGATGGCGCATAACAAGACGCTCGCGGCGCAGCTTTACCACGAGTTCAAGAACTTCTTCCCGCACAACGCGGTGGAATACTTCGTCTCGTATTACGACTACTACCAACCTGAGGCCTATGTGCCGGCCGCCGATCTCTACATCGAGAAAGAGGCGACCATCAATGATGAACTCGACAAGCTGCGGTTGTCGGCAACGCGGTCTCTGTTTGAGCGGCGCGACGCGCTGATTGTGGCTTCGGTGAGCTGCATCTACGGCCTCGGGTCCCCAGAAGCGTACTACGGCATGATGATGTTTCTGGAGAAGGGCCAGAAGATCAAGCGCGAGGACATCACGCGGCGACTGGTCGACATTCTCTACGAGCGAACCAATGGCGACTTCCGACGCGGGACGTTTCGTGTGCGCGGCGATGTCGTCGAGGTCTTCCCTACTTACGACGACATGGCATACCGCATCGAGCTGTGGGGTGATGAGATTTCATCGCTCACGCAGATCGATCCGCTGTTCGGGACCGTGAAGCAGAAATACATGCGGCTGCCGATTTATCCCAAGACGCACTATGTGATGAAGGAAGAGACGCGGGCGTCGGCGGTGGAATCGATCAAGAAGGAACTCGCGTGGTGGGAAGTCGAGATGGAGAAGCAGGGCCGACTGGTGGAGGCGCAGCGCATTCATCAGCGGACCATGTTCGATCTGGAGATGATCAAGGCCATGGGGTTCTGCCATGGGATTGAAAATTATTCGCGGCACTTTACGGGACGGCTGCCGGGCGAGCCTCCGCCGACGCTGCTGGATTATTTCCCGAGAGACTTTCTGATGTTTATCGACGAGTCGCATGGAACGGTGCCGCAATTGCGCGGCATGTATGCGGGCGACCGCTCGCGCAAGGAAACGCTGGTCGAATATGGCTTTCGCATGCCGTCGGCGCTGGATAACCGTCCGCTGACGTTTGAGGAGTTTGAGCACCGCACGAATCAACTGATTTATGTTTCGGCAACGCCGGGGCCGTATGAGCTGACGAAGTCGGCGGGGGTGGTGGTGGAGCAGATTATTCGCCCGACGGGATTGATCGATCCGCCGGTGGAAGTGCGTCCGGTCAAAGGTCAGATCGACGACTTATTGCACGAGATTCGCGCCCGTGTGGAACTGGGGCAGCGCGTGCTGGTGACGACTTTGACGAAGCGCATGTCGGAAGATCTGGCCGAGTATTACGCCGAGGTCGGAGTGAAGTGCCGCTACATGCATTCGGAGATCGAGACACTGGAGCGGGTGAAGATTCTGCGCGACCTTCGGAAAGGCGAGTTCGATGTGTTGATCGGGATTAACCTGCTGCGAGAGGGACTCGATCTGCCGGAAGTGTCGCTGGTGGCGATTCTGGACGCGGATAAGGAAGGATTTCTGCGGTCGACGGGGTCCTTGATTCAAACGATCGGCCGCTGCGCACGGCATCTGAACGGCCGGGCAATTCTCTATGCGGACCGTCAAACGGATTCGATGAAGCGTGCGATGGATGAGACTCTGCGGCGCCGCGCCATTCAGACGGCGTACAACGAAGAGAATGGGATTACGCCGGAGTCGATCGTACGCCCGCTGGACATGACGCTGGCGGGAATCGTGGCCGCTGACTATGCCGACCTGACCGGCGGAGAAGCCGAAGGCATACCGGAATTCAAAACGCAGGAAGAAGTGGATGGCTACATCGGCAAACTGGAGAGCGACATGCGCGAGGCGGCCAAGAAATTTGAGTTCGAGAAGGCCGCGAAGCTGAGGGACGCGATCAAGGAGTTGCGAACGAAAGAGTTTTTGTTCGCGTAAAGCCAAGAAAACCACAGAGGACACAGAGATCAGAGGAATAGCCGCCTCGGCGGTCCCGCCAGGCGAGGTCGGCGGGATGGAATCCAGGAACATTGAGATCAGAACGTATAGTCCGGCGGCTTGATCCCCTTAGCCCTCATATACGCCTCGCACTGCGCCCGGTGGTGCGCCGTGTGCACCAACATATTCAAGATCATGGCGCGCCCGTCCGGATCGTTGCGTCCCTTCCACGACGGAATGTGCCGGGTGCGTTGAAGTTGCTCGGGAGTGATCTTCGGCAACACGTCGAGCGCATCGTCGAACGATTGATCGAGCCGTTTCAATACAGTTTCCTTGTCAGCGCTCGGCGGCTTCTGCAGATCCAGACCAAACGATGGCTTGATTCCGGTGATCTGATTGAAGCGGAAAGCGTTCGACATGGCGACGTGAATCGTCTGCTCGCCCAACGTCATTTCCTCCGGGTTCGGCCTGAAGCCATACTGATCGGTAGGCATCGCGTTCCCGACGTCGATCGTGAACTGCTTGGACATCTGCCAGTCGCGCCGGAGCTAACCTTGGTGCTCTGCGCCACGCCCGCGATGCCAGAGTCAACACAGCAAGCAACACCTCACAACGACGGGGCCCGATCACGTTACCCTCCTGGAGTCAGACCCGATTCAAACGAGCCATATGCTAGACGCTCCAGCCAGAGTGGCGTGAGCAGCGGCAGCCCCTCAGGCCGCAGCCAGACCATCCTCATGCTCGATCCACTCCCGGATGAAGCCCGGACAAGACACGATCCCGAAATCGCGATTCTCCCCGTCAATCAGATAAGAGAGCGCCGCCCGATCCAACTCCTCCAAATGCGAAAGATTGAGCTGAGGCCACAGACGGCACTCCGCAGCCGACTGGACCAGATGCTCCAGATAAGGCAGATGTCCCTGGAATAATTTACCGGATACGTGGATGGTGACATGGGAAGCGACACTGGGGGCGCTACTGCGACTCTTCATGGGCCTCCTCGCGGCCTGGCAAATTCATCTTGCCCCGGCTGTATCTAGTTGATGCTCGAGGAACCGTTTCTTGCGAAAAGAGTCGTAAAGGCGTGTAAATCTTGGTAATCAGAAGGGCAGGAACTACTCGTAGGAAAAGTGCAAAACAAAATAAGCCAGGCACCGGGGACCTCACTGCACACGCAAGAGCCCGTTACCGTTGCTTCCTTCCGGACCTGGCGGGGTTGGCGAGAGTACGTCGCGTAAGACCGATGCCTGACCTGAATCATTCTAGCATTCCGACATGTTGATCTCCCTGTAGCGCCGGCAGCCTGCCGGCTGTCGCGGGCGCATCCTTGGACTCGCTCAGGACAAAGTCCTTGCGCCCGCACTCCGTCCTCCGCCAAACGTTCATGTGACTTTCGGTGCAAGAATCTTCGCTCCAAACCCTTCCCTTCTGCTGGCACTTGTCGAACAATGGAGGTCGAGGCGGAAGCTATAGCCCAGCACAGGCAGAGGACTGCCCGGCATCCGCCTGCTCACCGTGCAGATTCACGCGAATGTCGCCCCAGTCCCCACAACCCGGCGTGATCCCGCTGACCCGAGGCCATCGACCATTACTTCGAGCTGGCCCTGTATCTCCTTGTGCTGACTGGCTTTGCAACGCTCGCCAGCACCGGCGGGCTGGACCTTCCGTCGATCATTCTCGTCGGGCGTCGCCCTGGCAGTCCGCGGCTATCTGCTGGCAAAACGCCGCACAGTTCGTGATTTCCGAAGCCTGGACTACGCCGCTCTCCGTCGCCTACTTCATCTTTTTCGCCGCCGACTACTTCATTTTTTCGCGCAGCTTCCTGCCTGCCACGGTTCACCTCGCATTGTTCGGCGTGGTCGTGCGGATGTTCTCCCTGCGCCGCGAGCGCGACCACGTCACGCTCGCCATTCTCGCCTTCCTGATGGTGCTGGCCTCGGCGGTGCTGACCGTCGACAGCGTGTTCCTGTTCTCCTTCGCCGTATTCATGATGATGGCGGTGGCAACTTTCGTCCTGATGGAAATGCGCCGCTCCGGCCACGCCGCCAACATTCAAGCCCGGCACTCCAACGATCCCCAGGAACATCGCCACCTGGCCTTCGCTCTGGCGCGCGTCGCACCCGGCCCTGATGCTGATGATTCTGATCGGCGGCGCCGCCGTATTTTTCCTGATGCCCCGCATGTCTGCCGGATACATGGGCGGCTACTCGTTCGGCACCGATCTCTCCTCCGGCTTCAGCGATCACGTCCAGCTGGGCCAGATCGGGCAGATCCAGCAGTCGAGCGCGGTCGTCATGCACATCCAGATCGATGGCGACACGGTCGGCCGCTCCGACCTGCACTGGCGCGGCGTGACGCTCGCCGATTTCGACGGCCGCAGCTGGTCCAACCCTCGCGAGCAGGTCGTCCTGCAGCGCCAGCCCGACAACAGCTTTCAGAGTGCCGCGAGCCAACGCCGTCCTTGACGCGCCTACGCGAACCTCGATTCTGGCCGCGCGAGCACATGATCCACTATCGCGTGCTGATGGAACCGATCGGCACCAACGTTTTTTTCCTGGCGCCCTGGGCCCGCAGCGTCAGCGGAGACTACCGCCTGCTGGCCGCCGATTCCGGCGGAGCGGTTTTCAACTTCGACATCGCAGCGCGCCATCAGCCGCTACGAAGCCGACTCCGACATCGCCACCCCCACGCCCGCGGAGTTGCGCGCCGCGGGCGGCGATTATCCCGCCGCAGATCGCGGCCCCTATCTGCGGCTACCGCCAGTCGATCCGCGAGTTCTCCACCTCGCCGCGCAGATCACCAGCTCCGCCACCAACGATTTCGACAAAGCCGCCGCCATTGAAAACTATCTCCGACCCGCTTCGGCTACACCTTGCAGTTGCCGCGCACGCACAGTGAAAGATCCCATCGCCAATTTTCTGTTCGAGCGCAAGCAGGGACACTGCGAATACTTCGCCTCGTCCATGGCCGTCATGCTGCGCACGCTCGGGATTCCCTCGCGCGTGGTCAACGGATTCCGCACCGACGAGTTCAACGACCTTACCGGAAACTACGTCGTCCGCGCCAAAGACGCGCATGCCTGGGTCGAAGCCTACTTCCCCGGCTACGGCTGGCAGACCTTCGATCCCACTCCCGCGGGCAACGGCGGCACCCCGCAAGGCTGGAACCGCCTCGCGCTCTACGTCGACGCCATGGCGTCATTCTGGCGCGATTGGGTGGTCAGCTACGACAGTTCGCACCAGTATTTCGCTCGGCCAGGCCGCCTTCAGCGGCACCCGCGGTCTGTGGGAAAGCGCGCGCAAGTGGGCGCGCGATCATTACGCCGCCATGCTGAAGTGGGCCCGCCACAGCCAGGATCGCGTGGAACATTCGCCCGGCCGCTGGGCGATCCTCGGCGCGGTGATCGTGCTCATTCTTCTGCTGCTTGGAAATCTCGGCCGCATCGCGCGCCTGCTGCACGAAAAGTGGCTGCAGCGCTCATCCCGAGCGGTCCCCGGAACAGGCCGCCGCCATGTGGTATCGAGCGGATGGCGCGCGCGCTGGCCCGCCGCGGAGTGGAAAAACCGCGCGCGCAAACCGCGCAGGAATTTGTGGAAAAGATTGAGGACAACCGGCTGCGCGAGCCCGTCGCGCGCTTTACCCAGGTCTACGAGTCCGCGCGCTTCGGAAATTCCGCAGACGACGCCCAGCGCCTGCCGGAGTTGTACGAAGAAGTAGAAACGGCGACCGCGCGCATAGACGCTAACGGACCAATCGCAGCTTACTCTGCGTCTCGCGATTACCTTGCGGCCAGCGGTAAGCTCGGATCGCTTTAGAACCGCCAGAACGCGCCGCCGCCCACAAAATAATTGTGCTGCCGCGACTTCCCCGTCGGAGCCAGAGGAAAATCCGGCTCCCCAGACCAGAAGTCGCGAACTTCTCCGCGGATGCTGAGCTTCTTCCACACTTTCACATCGAGACCGAATCCGCCCTGCAACACACCTGACGTCGTCAGACTTGCCAGGATTGGCACCGCCATAGATCAGTTGTCGAGCTTTGGCTGATGTGGCCAAAGCCTCGCTCCCACACTCACCCACGGAGAAACCGCCGTAGTCGGAAACAAATTCACCCGAGCCGCCGGGGTCACAAACAACTCGCTGAACTGCGGCGGCACCACCGCAAACCCGTACGAGCCACCGTTGATATCTTCGTCGTGGTTGTACATCAGGACGACTTCGCCGGAGATCGAATAGATCGGAGTCACCGATAAATCGGCGGGCATATTCGACGTCGAAACTCAGTCCTTTGCCGAAGGCGATGATGGTGTCCGGGTCCGTTCCGCCCGTAATTCCCTGGTTGCTGATGAAAGTGCGGCCAATGTCGCCGCCCATTTCATTCTTCTCATCCTGCGCAACCGCCGACGCCGCCAGCATGGTCACAACCATCGACAGGACCGCAACCCAAGACGTTTGCCAAACATTTCGCCTCCTGCGAGGTGGTTCATAAATTGTTACGGCGGTAAGACATAGCCTAGCACGAGCCCGGCGGTTTTGGATCAGCCCGTGCTATCTTTTCTGGTGCACATACGTCACCATCGCACCGGACGGACCGCAATACTGAGTGCCGTCGCGCAGGATGCTAAAATAGAAAGATTGCATGCCAGTAAAAGACCTCACTGTTAGCGTGTCCCTCTGATCTCAAGCCTGATCGAAAGTCAGAAGTCAGGAGGAGAAGATCCGCGCAGACGTCGCCCGCTGACCACCCGCAGGTCGATCGCCCGCAGAAGGTCGGCTTCGTCAGCCTCGGCTGCCCCAAGAACCTCGTCGATAGCGAAGTCATGATGGGCCTGCTGGCGCGCGCCGGAGCCGAACTCACCCGCCGCGCCGAAGACGCCGACGTCATCGTCGTCAACACCTGCTCGTTCATCGAAAGCGCGCAGCAGGAATCGGTCAACACCATCCTCGAAATGGCCGCGCACAAAACCGGCGGCAAGGCGAAGAAACTCGTCGTCGCTGGATGCCTGGTCGAGCGCTTCCGCGACCAGATTCGCAAGGATATTCCCGAAGTCGACGCCGTCGTCGGCACTGGCGAACTGGAAAACATTCTCGCCGCTGCCGGCATCGCGTCCCGCACCGCACGCCGAACCGCCAGCAATTCCCCGTTTGTTGTACTCTGCCGTCCGCGCCCCGAAGGCGATGCCCGCGCCGCGCAAGGCCGCTTCTCGCGCGAATCATGGGACGGCGCCGTCGCCGACCTGCCCAACTATCTCTACGACGACGCCACGCCGCGCATTCTGGCCACGCCGCGCCACATGGCCTACATCAAGATTGCCGAGGGCTGCGACCATCCCTGCACGTTCTGCATTATTCCGCAGTTGCGCGGACAGTTCCGCTCGCGCCGCTTCGAATCCGTCATCGCCGAAGCCGAGCGCCTCGCGCAATCGGCGTCCGCGAAATCACGCTCATCGGCCAGGACACCACCTGCTACGGCGAAGACTTCGGCCTGAAAGATGGCCTGGCCCTGCTGCTCGAAAAACTCGCCGGCATCGAAGATCTGCGCTGGGTGCGTTTTCTCTACGCCTATCCCAACAAAATCACCGGCAAGCTGCTCGACACGATCGCGCAGCACGAAAAAATCTGCTCCTACATGGACGTGCCTCTGCAGCACGCCTCGGCCTCGGTGCTGAAGCGCATGAAGCGCGGCGGCGGAGCCGACGTCTTCCTGCGCTCGATCGCGAAAATGCGCCGCACCATCCCCGACCTGACCCTGCGCACCTCGTTCATCGTCGGCTTCCCCGGCGAGACCGAAAAAGAATTCGAAGAACTCTGCGACTTCGTCCGCGAAGCCCAGTTCGACTGGATGGGCGCCTTCGCCTACTCCGACCAGGACGGCGCAGGCGCCTACGCTCTGGACAAGAAACTTTCGCCCCGCGAGATCGAGCGCCGCCGCAAGCACCTGATGGGAATCCAGCGCCAGATCAGCAAAAAGAAAAAGAAAGTCGCTGGTCGGGCGCGAATTCGATCTGCTGCTCGAAGGCGAGTCGGAAGAAACCGAACTGCTGCTCGAAGGCCGCACGCCAATGCACGCCCCCGAAATCGACGGCAAAGTCTTCGTCAACGACTTCCCCGAGGAAATCGACCCGCAGCCCGGCCAGTTCTACCGCTGCCAGATCACCGAAGCCCACGACTACGACCTGGTGGCGAAAATCCTGTAGCAACCTCGTCGACTCCTCGTTCGAACTACAATACGAATCGTATGCCCCGCAAGCGCACCGTCAAACTCCGCTGCCCCATCTGCAAGAAGTCCGTCAAAAGCACTGACCCGACTTCCCTTTCTGCAGCGACCGCTGCCGCCTCATCGATCTGGGCAAATGGGCCAGCGGCGGCTACGTGATCTCTTCTCCGGTAACCGACGCCGAGGAAGCAGATCCGCGACCGCATCCCGAAGACTAGAGGACGAATCGTGAAGCCGATCCCGCGGAGACGGCGCTTCCCGTCAGCAACACGCGGGCGGCAAACAAGAGCGCCCCGCTCTGGGCAACCCTGACCGCCACTTTCTTCGGCATCGGCCGCCTGCACCCCGGCCCCGGCACCTGGGGATCCGCCGCCACAGTCCTGCTCTGGGCCGCAGTCGCCCACGTCCTGCCGCCCAGCGCTTCGCACTCCCGCTGCGGCATCGTCTTGGCCCTGTTCGTCACCCTGATCGGCATCCCCGCCGCCACCCGTGTAGCGCGCGCCTCCGGCGGCAAAGATCCCCAATTCGTCGTCATCGACGAAGTCGCCGGACAACTCATCGCCCTCATCGCCGTCCCTCTCGCGTGGAAAACTTTTCTCGCCGGTTTTATACTTTTTAGAGCGTTCGATATCGTCAAGCCACCTCCGCGTGCGCCAACTGGAGAAACTTCCCGAAGGCACCGGAATCGTGCTCGACGATGTGGCCGCAGGAATTTTTGCGCTTCGTCGTAATGCATCTCTTGCTGCACTTTGGGCTACTAACATAGTTCGAGACGAAGCGTCGAGTACTCGCAACCGGTACTCTTCATGGGATTTTCCGACCGCATCCTCGGCAAGAAAACCGTCAACGGCGGACCGCGCATCGAAATGGTCGCGCCCTCTGCCGCGCTCGCCGGGGGCGAACTCCGCATCACTGGTTCCGGCCTGCGCCCGCAGGAACTGCATCGTCCCGAAAGTAAAATTCGGCGAGTTCGAAGGCTCCATCGTCGTCAGCTCCGACGGATTTCTGGTCGCCCGCGTGCCCGAAGGCGCCACCTCCGGCCCGGTCGTCGTGGCCACCGACGGCCACGTCAGCAATCCCCACACCGTGAAGGTCGCCGTGCCCATCGCCGAAAATCTTCACCCCGTCACCAGCCCCGCCGCTCGACGCCGAGGGCAACATCTACGTCACGTTCTCCGGCTCGCGCGGACAGAAAGTTCCCGTCGCGATCTTCAAGATCGACACCAACTACAACGTGAAGCCGTTCGTCGCCGAGATGATGAACGCCACCGCCATCGCCTTCGACCGCCAGGGACAAATGTACGTCTCTTCGCGCTTTGACGGCGCCGTCTATCGCGTGGCCCCCAACGGCACCATGACCACCTACGCGGAAGGCATGGGCGTCGCCACCGGCATCGCCTTCGATCGCGAGCAGAGCCTCTACGTCGGCGACCGCAACGGAACCATCTTCAAGATTCGCCCGCGACCAGCAGGTCTTCGTCTTCGCCACGCTCGAACCCAGCGTCTCCGCCTATCACCTGGCGTTCGGCCCGCACGGCGATCTGTTCGTCACCGGTCCCAACGACCGCGTCTACAAAATCGATCCCAACGGAGCGCGTGACCACGTTCTACAAAGGCCTGGGACGGCCGCAAGGACTGGCCTTCGACGTCGATGGCAATCTCTATGTTGCCGCCTCGCTCTCCGGCACCCGCGGCATCGTGAAAATCGCGCCCGAACGGCCTTGCCAATCTCGAAGTCGCCGGCCAGGGCCTGGTCGGCCTCGCCTTCGCTCCCGGGCGCTCCGTTATCCTCGCCACCACGGTACAACCCAGCAAGGCGGCGGCGCCGTCCATCATCTCTCCTGGAACATCCAGGGCCTGCCCGCTGATTCCAGAATAGCGACTCCTCTGTGTCCTCCACGTCCTCGGTGCCGTTTTCATTTAAACTTCTAACGCGTGAACGCCGAAATCATCGCGGTCGGGTCCGAGATGCTCACGCCCTTCCGCATGGACACCAACTCGCTCTACCTCACCGAGCAACTCAACCTGCTGGGCGTCGATGTAATTTTCAAAAGCATCGTCGGCGACGACTTGCCGCCGCCTCGTCGCCGCCGCGCAGCACGGCCTGTTCCGCTCCGACATTCGTCATCTTCAGCGGCGGCCTCGGCCCCACCGAAGACGACCTCACTCGCGAAGCCGTCGCCGAAGCGCTCGGCCTGACTCTGCAACGCGATCCGGAAATTCTCACTCGCCTCGAACAGCGCTTCGCCGAGCGCGGCTGGAAGATGTCCCCCAACAACGCCAAGCAGGCCGACGTTCTCGACGGCGCGACTGCGCTGCCCAATCCCAACGGCACCGCTCCCGGACAATGGCTCAGCGGAGAATTCGACGGCCGCGAACACATCATCGTGCTGCTCCCCGGCCCTCCGCACGAACTCAAAGCGCTGTTCGAAACCGAAGTCCGCGAGCGCCTGCACGCCAAAGTTCCGCCCGCGTTCCTCGCGATCCGCACGCTTGAAGATCGCCATGCTCGGCGAATCCGCGGTCGACGCGCGCGTCGCGCCCATCTACAAGCGCTACACCGACGTCGAGACCACCATCCTCGCCGGCGCCGGAGAAATCGAACTGCACTTCAAGACTCCCGCGCCGCCACGCAAGACGCCGCCCAGCGCCGCGTCGATGAAGTCGCCGGCGTGGTCGAAGACGAACTCGACGACGCGGTCTACTCGCGCAACGGAGAATCGCTCGAGCAGATCGTCGGCTACTGGCTGCAGATGCGCAACGCCACCGTGGCCGTCGCCGAATCCTGCACCGGAGGCCTGCTGGCCGAACGCATCACCTCGATCAGCGGGAGCTCGCGCTATTTTCTCGGCGGCGCCGTCGTCTACTCAAACGCCCTGAAGACCGAACTGGCCGGCGTCCCCGCGGAAATGATCGACCGCCACGGCGCCGTCAGCCGCGAAGTCGCCGCCGCCCTGGCCGAAGGCATCCGCTACCGCTGCGAATCGACGCTGGGCGTCGGCATCACCGGCGTCGCCGGCCCTAACGGAGGCACGCCAGACAAGCCGGTGGGCCTGGTGTTCCACGCCGTGGCCAGCAGCACCGGCACCGAAGTCGTCCAGCGCAATTTCCCCGGCGACCGCAAACGCATCCGCCGCTTCGCCTCGACCATGGCGCTGGATATGGTGAGAAAGAAACTGATGTGAAGAAGCTCTTGGCTCTTGGCTTTTAGCTCTTAGCGGCTAACGGTGTCAGCGGATTTCATACGTGGTCGCTACGAGTGCAATCCGGACGCGACCACATCCGGGAAGAGTGGGGCTTGAGCCGTGCCCTTAAAGGCAATCCTGAGTTAGGGCTTAGGGCCCGCGCAAAAGCCGACCCAATGAGATTCACGCTAAGAGCTAATAGCTAGTGTAGTGTCGCATAAATAGTTGGAGTTATTAATGAAAATGGAATAGCCTAGGGTGCATGCCGCGCCAAGCTCAGCCCATTGCCCTGAGGCAGGCAGATCGACTGGAATTGCAGCGCTGGGTTGCAGCGCATGGCACGCCGCAACAAGTCGCGCAGCGCTGTCAAATTATCCTGTCGGCGGCCGAAGGCCAACAGGACAAAACGATTGCTGCAGGTTTTTTTATACTATTAAATCATATTTACCCCTAAGCCACTCACTGAGTTGCCTGTACCTTGGACCGAGCAACAAGCTCAGCAATCGGATACGATCAATCGGGCCCAAGGCAAAGTGGTCGGTCAGTGCTTCGCCCGGCATCGCAATCGGGAGTTTTTGAAATTTCTGCGACGTTTGGATCAAGAGTTTCCCGGCGAGATACCGCTGCATCTCGTGATGGACAATTACGGTACTCACAAACATCCTAAGGTTCAGGCCTGGTTGAAGAAGCATCCGCGTTTCCTACCTCATTATGTTCCGACCAGCTCCAGTTGGTTAAATCTGGTGGAGCGGTGGTTTAGCGAACTGACGAGCAAGCGCATACGACGTGGAACGTTTCTCAATGTGCCTGAACTCATCACGGCTATTGAAGAGTTTATGGACACCTGGAATCGGAATCCTAAACCATTTGTCTGGACAGCTACCGTGGATTCGATTGTGGAGAAACTGCAACGGTGCCGGCAAACCCTTGAAAACATCCAGCCGGGATGCACCCTGCCGCGTTCACGAAAAAGGAGGAAACAATAACTCCAGTCGTTTAGGCGACACTACACTAGGAGCTTCGCATGCGCCTCTTCCTCGCCCTCGACATCCCCGACCCCATCCGCGACCGGATTGCCCGTTTCGTCGACGGAGTCTCCGGCTTCGCTCCCGACGCGCGCTGGGCCAAACCCGAATCCCTCCACGTCACCCTGAAATTCATCGGCGAGCAACCCGAATCAACCGTCGAACAAATCAAACGAGCGCTATCCATGATCGAATCGCCAGCACCCGAAATCCACTTCCGCGGCTACGGATTCTTCCCCACCGCCAAATCCGCACGCGTGTTCTGGATCGGAATGGAAGCCACCCCGCAACTTACAGAACTTGCCGTGGCTGTTGACGAGAAGATGCCCGCGCTCGGAATCCCCAAAGAAGACCGCGCCTTCAGCCCGCATCTGACGCTGGCGCGCGGCGCAGGCGGCTCCGGCTCCCCACGCCGCAATAAAAAAGACGGACCCAACCGCATCTTCCAGCGCCTGCAAGAAAAACTCGCCGCGCTGCCTGCACCAGAGTTTGGTAACATGACGCCCCGCAGCTTCTTTCTGTACCAGAGCCAACTCTCCCCGAAAGGATCAAAGTACACAAAGCTCTTAGCGTTTGATTTAAAGTAGCGCTGGCGTCTCGCGGTTGTTGCGGGGGCGTCCAGCCCGCGCACCGAGCACCACGATCAAAGCCGACGCGTTCTACCCCATGCCCCGACTGCTCCAAGTCGCCGCCGCCAGCTACCTGCTGGGCTCCATCCCCTTCGGCTATCTCCTCGTCCGGATCTTCCGCGGCGAGGACGTCCGCCGCACCGGCAGCGGCAATATCGGCGCCACCAACGTAGCCCGGAAATCCCCCGCACTCGGCATCCTGACACTGCTGCTCGACGCGCTCAAAGGATCCACCGCCGTTGCCATCGGCATCATCCTCAGTCCACCCATCTTCCAGCGCATTCCGATCTCGCAGATCCCGTGGCGCAGAATCCTTCCCGCTTCCTCGCCCGACTTCGCCCTCTACGCCGCTCTGGCCGCGCTCTTCGCCGTAGTCGGCCACATCTTCCCCATCTGGCTGAAATTTCGCGGAGGCAAAGGCGTCGCCACCGGACTGGGCGCATTCGTCATGTTCGCCCCCAAAGCTGTGCTGTTGTCCGCCGCAATCTTCGTCATTCTCGTGCTTGTATTCCGCTATGTCTCTCTGGGATCGATCACCGCCGTCGCGGCCTTTCCGAACATCGCGCTGGCGCTGCACGAATACGGCAACGTCGCCCTAGCGCTCGTGCTCATGTCTCTCGCGTCGGTGCTCATCGTCGTCAAGCACCACACCAACATCCGCCGCCTGCTCGCAGGCACGGAAAACCGTTTCAGGATCGAAGCACGCATGAGCGACATTGCAGTCATTGGCGGAGGCGCGTGGGGAACCGGCCTCGCCATCGTCCTCGGACGCAAGGGCACGCACCGCGTTCGCCTGTGGGCGCACGAAACGGATGTCTGCGAGTCTATCGCGCAGAAGCGTATCAACAATCGCTTTCTCCCTGGACGCAACATCCCAGGCTCGGTGACCGCCACCAACGACCTCACCGCAGCCCTCCGCGGCGCACAGATCATCGTCAGCGTCATGCCTTCGCAGCACTGCCGTGCGCTGTTCGAACGTATGCGTCCGCTGATCGAACCGCAAGCTCTGATCGTCAGCGCTACTAAAGGCCTCGAAGAAGGCTCGCTGCAACGAATGACAGAAGTGATCGCCAATGTTCTGCAGCATGACAACAGAAGCACACCTGCAGTGGGCGCCCTCAGCGGCCCATCCTTCGCGCAGGAAGTCGCGCGTGGCGATCCCACGGCGATCACCATCGCCTCACAAAACGCCGAACTTCTGCGCACCGTGCAACAGGAATTCAGTGACTCGAGCTTCCGCGTCTACACCAATAACGACGTCGTCGGAGTCGAACTCGGCGGAGCACTGAAGAACACCGTCGCCATCGCCGCCGGAATCTGCGACGGACTCGGACTTCGGCCACAACTCGGTCGCAGCCCTCATCACGCGCGGCCTCGCCGAAATGACTCGTCTCGTCGTCGCTTGCGGAGGCCGCACCGAAACGATGGCTGGACTCGCCGGGCTCGGCGACCTCGTCCTCACCTGCACTGGTGGCCTGTCGCGCAATCGCAGCGTCGGCGTCGAACTCGGCCGCGGCAAAAAGCTGCCCGAGATCATTGCCGGCATGCATGGCATGGTTGCCGAAGGAGTCTTCACCACCTCGGCCGCTGTCGGGCTCGCCCACGCACGCAACGTGGAGATGCCCATCACCGAGCAGATGCACGCGATCTTGCACGAAGGCAAATCCCCGCGCGAAGCGATCCAAGTGTTGATGTCCCGCACAGGCAAAAGCGAAACGGGGCTGTCGTAGTCCGCGGGAGCCTGCCTCCTACGCGACCGCATGAGCCCCTCCGGTCGTGCTGCTCTTTACGGTTCTCTGAGGACTTATTTTGAGAATGCGTGTCGTCGCTGTTTCAATTTTGCGCACAGTAGAGATTGCCTTCGGTTCTCTTGTACTGGCTTGGCTCGAACTCAAAGCGACCGAAGCCCGTGATTGTTGGGCCTGCACGCCGGGACAGGTTCTTGCACACGATCTCCTCGGCGATAAGCAGAGTATTGCTGCGTTTGCCAGAGAAACACTTCTAGGCTTTGCGACTGACGCGCTGATCTGGTTCCTCTTGATCGGCGGTGTCGCGCTTGCCATCTCTCTGTCCCGAACGAAGCGAGCCTCCCTTAACAAGAAGAAAGGCACTCAATGAATCCCTCTTGCGGGTTGTCGTCTGCTACTGTCGCACTGGCGATCCTCTCGTTTCTTCCCTTTCCTCTCCATCTCGCAGCCCAAACCAAGTCCGTCGCCGAACGCCTCGGCTATCCCGCCGACTCGAAACTGCTCATCATCCACGCCGACGACCTTGCCGTCGCTCACTCCGAAGACGCCGCCAGCTTCGACGCGCTCGACAAGCAGGCGGTCACCTCGGCCAGTATCATGATTCCCTGCCCCTGGCTCACCGAAGTTGCCGACTACGCCAAAGCCCATCCCGATGCCGACCTCGGCCTGCACCTGACCCTCACCAGCGAATGGAAAACCTACCGCTGGGGCCCAGTCGAATCCAAGGACAAAGTCCCGAGCCTTCTCGATCCCTCGGGATATCTCTGGCCCGATACACCGCAGTCAGTAGGTGCTTTGAAAACCGATGAAGCCGAACGCGAAATTCGCGCCCAGATCGAGCGCGCCATCGCGATGGGAATCCATCCCACCCACCTCGACAGCCACATGGGCACACTCTTCTCGCGGCCTGACCTTTTCGCCGTCTACGTGAAAGTCGCTCACGAATACAAATTGCCGTTCCTCGCATTCATCGCCCCAGATACTCCCAAAGCACTGTCGTCGGTTCTCTCCAGACAAAGATGTCCTTCTGAATTCCGTGGTCATCGCCGATCCGTCAGTCCATCCCGCGGACTGGAAGGACTTCTACATTAATGCCATCAAGAACCTGAAACCCGGCGTCACCGAAATCATCGTCCACCTCGGCCACGACGACGCCGAACTGCAAGCCGTCACGGTCGATCACGCCGACTACGGCGCAGCCTGGCGCCAGCGCGATTACGACGTCATCACCAGCCCCGAATTCAAGAAAGCGCTCGAGGACAATCACATAATCCTGATTCACTGGAAAGACCTGAAGAACCTGCTGCAATAACTCGCCCAACAAGTGAGGGCGAGACCCCGCACCACGGCCGCCGGGACGGCGGCGCTCGGTTGCAGCACTCTTCTCCGCGCCTTCAGCAGTGCAGGCTCCAGCCTTGCGCGCAAGTACCGCGTCCGAGGGTACTTTGGTAATGCCAACCTCTCCACCTTTTCGTTCCACCCGCCAACTTCCCCATTAGAATTTTAAGGATACCTTTGAAAGCCGCCGCCACTTCGCCTTCGGCGTCCGCGAGAAGTGAAGGGAGAGACTTGTCCGCCAGCGCTCCGCATCACGCGCGCATCCCGATTCTGTATGTAATCCTCGGTGTGCTTCTGGTGATCAGCATCGTCCCCATGTATTTCTACTCGGCCAAGGTCGAGACCATCAACCGCGAGCGTCTGAAGACCAACGAGATGCTGCTGCAGAACACGGTGACGCGCTCGCTCGCCGACGATCTCGCCCAGCACGAACGCTCCCTGCACATGATGCTGGCCAACCTGTCGTCCGCCATTCAGATCGCCAGCGGTGGCGACATCGGCGAAACCAATATCCATTCCCCCGAACTCCGCGCACTGCTGGAAAATTTCGTTTCTTCTTCCGACGAAATCGCCTACGCCACCCTGCTCAACTCAGACGCCAAGGGCATTTTCGCCGGAACGCATCGCTCCTGATGCCTTCCTGAACCGCGAACTCGAGCGCGCCTATTCCGCCGCCCGCGATGGCCGCGAATACAACGGCCAGGCCCTGGTCGTCGGCGAAGGCAACACAGCCCGCACCGTGTTTCTGGTCAGCTATCCTGTGAAATACGGCGACCGTTTTCTGGGAATGATCGCCACTGTGGTCGACCTGCAATTCCTGATCCGCCGCCTGCAGGAAGTCGCCAGCGGAGGCCTCACGCCCTACGTGGTCGACGCTCAAGGGCCGCCTGGTCGCCGCCGCCACTCCCGGATTTGCCACCGGCCAGGACATGAAGAACCTCGACATCGTGCGCACCTTTGTCGACGGCGGCAACAAGGCGCAGATCTTGCCGAAACCCAGCGAATTCACCGTCAACAACGGCTCCGAGCGCGTGGCGATGCTCGGCACCTACAGCCCGGTCACGTCGCTGAACTGGGCCGTCATCGTGCAAAAGCCGCGCAACGAGGCCTATCGCGGCGTCATCGAGATGCAGCGCAACGGCGCGCCTGCTGGCTCTGGTGGCGGTGCTGGTCAGCATCCTCGTCAGCATTTTTGCCGCACGCCGCATCACCAATCCTTTGCAGGTTCTCACGCAATCCAGCCGCGCCCTGGCGCGCGGCGATTTCTCCCAGCGCGTCAACCTGTGGAGCCGCACCGAAATCGGCGAACTCGCCCACACTTTCAACACTATGTCGGATGAACTCGAACACTTCGTCGAAGACCTGAAGCGCGCCGCCGAAGAGAATCGCGAACTCTTCATGGGCTCCATCCAGATGCTCGCCGGAGCCGTCGACGAAAAGGATCCCTACACGCGCGGCCACTCCGACCGCGTCACGCGCTATTCCCTGCTCATCGCCAAGGAGATGAAGCAGCCTGAGTCCTTCCTTGAGACTCTGCGCATCTCGGCCCAACTGCATGACGTGGGCAAGATCGGCATCGAAGATCACATTCTGAAAAAGCCCGGCGCGCTGACCGAAGAAGAATTCGAAGTCATGAAGACCCACACGACCAAAGGCGCCAACATTCTGCGCCCGGTCACGCAGCTTGCGGAAATGCTTCCCGGCATCGAGTTGCACCACGAGGCGCTCGATGGCCGCGGATATCCTTACGGCCTGCAGGGCGATCAGATCCCGCTGCTGGCGCGCGTCATCGCCGTCGCCGACACTTTCGACGCTCTGACCACCAATCGTCCGTACCAGCAAGCGCACACGCCTGATCAGGCTCTGCAGATCATCAAGAACCTGGCCGGCAAACGGCTCGATCCCGAGGCCGTCGACGGCACTGCTTGCCGTCTACGCACGCGGCGAAATCAAAATCCAGCGCTTCACCATCAAGCGCCCGATCGCGCAGCCGGTGGTGGAGACTCCGGCGGTCGCAGCGGCTGTCGCTGCAGCACCGACAAATCCCGCAGCGAGCGCGCCGTTGGAAAGAACCCGAGTGTAGCGCCGGCGACTCGCTCACGAACGGCGGCGAGCTCGAATGATCCTTTACAACGCGGCGACGCGCCGCTGTACCAACAGGAAGTACACGGCTACCAGAACCAGCAGGAAGCCATTTACCGCTAATACCAGTGGAGCCGTGTAGGCGGGGACGAGCCATCCGGACACCAGATTCCCCATCGGCATACCGCCGCGGAAGGCGAAGTTGTAGACGCTCATCACGCGGCCGCGCATTTCGTTGGTCATGATCAGTTGCACGAGCGAAGTCACGGTGGCGAATACGGCCATCATCGAAGCGCCTACCAGGATCAGCATCGTATAGGACAGGGGCAAATGCTGGGAGAGGGAGAATCCCGCAATCCCCGCACCCAGAACAATCAGCATCGAGAGTGCGAAACGGCCCTTTTTCGAGATGTTGCCCAGGCCAGCCACGCCGAGCGAACCGCAGATCGATCCTACGCCCATCAGTGAAAGCAGATTGCCATACGTCTCCGGACCGCGATGGAAGATGTCTTTCACAAACACCGGAATATAAGTGCGCATGGGCATGCTCAGGAACGTCATGAGGAATGCGAGCACGATCAGGCCAACCATCGATCCGTGACGCCAGATGAAATGGATGCCCTGCTTGAGACTGCTGTACATCGTTTCCTTGGTGCTCTCGGGCATGAAGCGCGCGGAAATAAGGGAAAGCGAGATGATGGGTGCGAGAAACGAAAGCGCATTCAGCCCGAAGCACCATTTCTCGCCAAATTTCGCCAGCATGATTCCAGCGAGCGCCGGACCGACCGTGACGGCGAGATTGAACTGAATCGAATTCAGAGCAATCGCGTTGGGCATGTCCTCGCGATCAACCAGGGTCGGAATGAGTGCCTGATAAGCCGGCCCGCCGAAGGCCTGAGCGAACCCCGACACGAACGAGAGACACAAGATCTGCCACACCTGCACGACGCCGAAGGTCACCACCAGGGTGAGAACTCCGGCGCTCGCCATCTGGATGTACTGCGAGATCAGCAGAATCTTCCGCCGTTCGGTGCGGTCCGCGACCACGCCGCCGATTAGGGTGAACAGAAAAATGGGAATCCCAGCCAGGAATTGATCCAACCCGAGCAGAAAGGAGGAATGGCTCAAGCGGTAGATGAGCCAGCCTTGTGCGACGATCTGCATCCACGTGCCGATACTCGAGGTACAGGCGCCGATCCACATCAGGCGGAAATCGCGATAGTGAAAAGCTTTGAAGATTCTGCGCAACGTTGGCGTCAGCATGGGCTCCGTGCGGATTGTGGTTCCGGTGTCTATCTTCGCACGAGCGCCCAGGTTCTTGCTTTGGCGATCTTCCGGGGAGTTCCGGGGAGAGCGAAAGAGCAGAAGCCTTGAGCCACGAACGCAGGATCACGAAGACAGCTTTCGCAGTCGCGAAAGCTAGGGGGAGGGGTACCTCCATGAGAACGACTGTCAGTTATTACAGTTCCCCCCAGACCACACCTGGTGTTGACTTATTGAATAAGTGCTTCGGCACGAGGAAATTGCTGATACTAGAATTTCCTTTTTTGGGTGGCGCAGTTCCTCTCATCCCCACAAAAGTTGACAAGACTGCGCCACTTTCTTCCACTGTTCACTCGCCCCGACTCACTCCGGTTTGTCCCGCTTCGCGGCTGGCCAGCCGAAGGCGGACGTTCCCACACATGAATCGATTCGGGGGATTGCGATCTAGTCGCTGCACAATCGTAACCATCGCGAAGGGTGGAATCGGCATCACAATAGGGCAATGCGGAATTGGGCAAAGACCGCGATTGTAGTTGGATTGTGGGGGCTAGCGTTTTGTGAGGCGCGGGCGCAGGAAGGGGCTCGCGCAGTCGGATACGATCGGGGGACGCAGCCTTCGGCGAGTTCGGCGGCAGCTCCGACGAAGACGGCTCCGGATCCGGCTCCGCCAAAGGGGCACTGGCAAAAGAGCACTAAGACGCTAACTTCGGATGATCGGCTGGCGGTGATTGCTTCAGCGCTCGATTCGAAGACGCCGCGCTTTGCGGAGGGGGACTGTTCTCACCTGGTGCATGCGATTTACGAGAGGGCTGGGTTTCCTTATGCCTATGCGAGTTCTGATGATCTGTATGACGGAGTGCAGGGGTTTCAGCGCGTGTCGCAGCCGCTGACCGGGGATCTGGTGGTGTGGCGGGGGCATGCGGGAATTGTGATTCGTCCGTCGCGGCATGTGTTTTTTAGTTTTCTGCATGCGGGGCCAGGGACGGATGATTACCGGAGCCAGTACTGGAGCGGGCGGGGAGAGCCGCGGTTCTATCGGTACTTGAAGAATGCAGGTTGCGCTGGATGCATGCTGGCTCGGCGCCGGGCGAGTCAGTGATGGTGGAAGCAGCGAGTCCTCCCAATCGAGGTTCTTCGTGACCTTCGCGGGTTGACCCCTCTCCTTTCCAGCTTCGAACTCACCTGTCGCCGAAGGTCTCTCTAGCTCTGTCTTCCCTTCTTGCCCGTATAATCTACGTTCGGGCTTTCTATGATTCAGACTCTGTTTGGCAGCCTTACGGAAGAACAGAAACCTAGCTTCATGGACCGCATGAAGCAGGCGGTCACCCGCACGCGGGAGAATCTTGCAGAGCGCATTGAGGAAGTGGTTTCGTTCGGCAAGGAGATTGACCGCGGCACGCTTGATGATCTGGAGGCCACACTCATTGGCGCCGACTTGGGGAGCACGACTACGCAAGAAGTTCTCGGCAAGCTGCGCGAGAGGGCCGACCGCAAGCAGATCAAGGATGTGCAGGAACTCAAGCGACTGCTAAAGGAAGAGTTGCTGACGATTCTGTCAGTGCCGAATACGCGTCCGGTGAGCAAGGTTGAGGGCGGGCCGGAGGTAATCCTGGTGGTGGGCGTGAACGGTACGGGCAAGACTACGACGATCGGCAAGCTCTCCCAGGTGTTTCGCTCGCAGGGAAAGAACGTGCTGCTGTGCGCGGCGGATACGTTTCGCGCGGCGGCAATCGATCAGTTGGAAATCTGGGGATCGCGTACTGGCACGGAAGTGATCAAGACCAAGCCGGGAGGCGATCCGTCGGCGGTGTTATTCGACGCCCTGCAGGCTGCGGTAGCGCGTAAGGTCGACTACGTCGTCGTCGATACCGCGGGACGGTTGCATACCAAGACCAGCCTGATGTTGGAACTCGACAAGATGCGGCGGACGGCACAGCGCATTATTCCGGGATCCCCGCACGAAACTTTGCTGGTAATGGACGCGACTACGGGACAGAATGGGTTGCAGCAGGCGCGAATGTTTACGGAATCGGCCGGGGTCACTGGAATCGTTTTGACCAAACTGGATGGGACGGCGAAGGGCGGCGTAGTGGTGGCGATTTCGCGCGAACTGGGATTGCCGGTTCGGTATGTCGGGGTGGGCGAGAAGGCGGGAGATTTGTTGCCATTTGATCCGAAGGAATTTGTGGATTCGCTGTTTGAGTAGGAGGATGTATGCGCGACGGTCAGCAGAAGCGTTCCTTGGTAAAGAGGATAGGAGATGCGATCCGGCGTCTTCTTGGGCGGGAACCCTCGCCGCCGCTGGACCCTTACGCTTACGCGATGGCGCCTTTGCGGCATGGACCGAAAGGGCGCAGCGGGGCTGCAGTGGCGGAGATTGACGACGATTCTTACCGAAGTTTTCCTCCGCGGCGCTAAGTCAATTGCAAGTCGCAACAAAAGTTGCGCTTGTCATCCTTCGCGAAGCGAAGGACTCTGAGCCAGTTGCACAGGTCCTTCGCGGCAAAGAACGCCGCTCGGGATGACAAGCCGTTTTGGATTTCGCGCGGCACCTTCATCCTGAATGCCTGCTCACTCCCTCGACGAGACACTTCTTCATCGCGCACTCGAACTGGCGCGAGAAGGTGTAGGGCTCGCCTCCCCCAATCCTTATGTTGGCGCGGTGATTGCTGACGCTCACGGAAACGTGGTGGGCACCGGCTCCTACTCCTATGCGGGCATGAAGCACGCTGAGGTGCTCGCGCTGGAGGCCGCCGGAAGGAAAGCTCGCGGCGGAACTCTTTACATCAATCTAGAGCCGCACGCGCATCAGGGGCGCACGCCTCCGTGTACTGACGCGTTGATTGCGGCGGGAGTTTATCGCGTCGTAGCGTCGATGGCGGATCCGAATCCGAAGGTCAGCGGGCTCGGATTTGAAAAGCTGCGGGCAGCGGGGATACACGTTGAAGTTGGACGACTCGAAGAGCAGGCTCGCCGGCTGAATGAGGGGTTTGGACGCTACATCCGACACGGAACGCCGCTGGTGACGCTGAAGGCTGCGATGACGCTGGATGGAAAGATCGCGCCTCCGCCGGCGGATGCACGAGGACGGCAGGACGGGACTCCGGCGGGAGGGTGGGTGACGAGCGAAGTGGCGCGCGCCCACGTGCAAGAGTTGCGGCATGCGAACGACGCACTGCTAGTGGGCGCGGGGACGATTTTGTCGGATAACCCGCTGCTCACGGACCGGAGCGGGCGAGCACGGAGGCGTCCTCTACTGCGGGTGATTCTCGATTCGCGATTGCGGCTGCCACTCGAGTCGCGGTTGGTACAGAGCGTGGCAGCGGAACGAACCAATGATGTATTGATCTTCCATTCTTCGGCGGACGAGCAGAAGAAAACCCAACTGGAAGAACTGGGAATCCGCCTTGAGAAACTTCCCGCAGAGATGCCTGACGGACGGCCGGACCTGCCTGAGATCCTGCGGCGATTGGGACAACTAGAAATCACTTCGTTAATGATCGAGGGCGGAGCAACAGTGAACTGGACCGCGCTGGCCGCGAACGCGGTGGACAAGGTTTTCCTTTATTACGCTCCCAAGATTCTTGCGGGGACAGGGTCGATTCCATTTGCGGCCGGAGCGGGATTTCATCACATGAGCCAGGCGGCGCAGGTGAAGCATGTACATCTACATCGGTTCGGTGAGGATTTTGCGGTGGAGGGGTATTTGCGGGATCCGTACGGGGAGTGAGCATCCCCACCACGGAGGACACAGGGTAAAAGCCGCGGTTTCGGCTTCTCTGTGTCTCTATGAGTCCGTGGTGAGTTAAGATGTTCCCTTCATCCTGGAGGCAATTATGTTCACGGGAATCGTAGAAGAGGTTGGGCGCATTACGCGGATTGAGCAGCGCGGGGAGAACCGACGGATTACGGTGTCGGCTGAGCATGCGCCAAAGGAGTTGCAGACGGGAAACAGTGTGGCCGTGAGTGGGGTGTGCTTGACAGCGCTCGACATCAAGCCGGGATCGTTCTGCGCCGATCTCGCACCGGAAACGTGGGTACGGACTTCGTTCTCGCGCATTCATGAAGGCGCGCTGGTGAATCTTGAGCTGCCGATGAAATCCGATGGTCGGTTCGGCGGACACATTGTGCAAGGACATGTGGATGGAGTCGGCAAACTGATCGCCTTTGAGCGCATTGCCGAGTCGGAGAACTGGTGGCTGCATATTGAACTGCCCGAGGACGTCGAGAAATATACGGTCTACAAGGGATCAATTTCAATTGAGGGGATCAGCCTGACGGTGGCGAAGCTGGAGAAGAACCGGTGCACGATCGCGATTATTCCGCATACCGTGGAGGCGACGAATCTGCATTCGTTGAAGACGGGGGATCCGGTGAACCTGGAAGCAGACCTCGTCGCGAAATATGTGGAGAAGATGATGAGGGGTGAGGCTTCGGAGAATTCGTTGACGGTGGAGGATTTGGTACAGCAGGGGTTTTAGGGTTTCGACTCCCGAATTGTCAGTTGCAATCTTGGGGTCTTTGAGGAATTAGGGAGAAACGTCCCGCAGGCAGCATCAAGCAGGGGCTGAAGCTCGCCCTCATTCTGCCCTCAACGCTGCCCTGGAAGAGCCGCCCTTCCACGGCGGGTGCGCATATGGCGGTCAATGCGCAGGTGATATGCCATTTTTCACAACTGTGCCGTCTTTCATCACGAATTGAACCTGCTGTAACTGCGTGATGTCGGCGAGCGGATCGCCATCTACTGCGATTACATCTGCGTAGTGGCCCGGTTCGAGTGCGCCAACTTTATCTTCCCATCCCATTAATTCTGCGGCGTTCGTGGTGGCGGCGCGGATCGCTTCCAACGGGGGCATGCCGCGCTTGGTAAGCGCGACTATCTCGTTGGCGTTTTTGGCTTGGCCTTCGGCTTCGGCCGCGTCAAAACCTGCCGCGATTTTCACGCCGAGGCTCATCGCCATTTGAACTTCCTGCTGGATTCCTTGCAGGAAGGCGTCGAAATGTTTCTGTTGCTCGGGCGTGAGGGGATTGTTCTTGCGGCGATCGACGATGCCATCGATCACGCCGACGGTGGGAACCAGGAACGTGCCTTTAGATTGCATCAATTCAAGATCGGCGCGGTCGATGCGGTGTCCGTGCTCGATGGAGTCGACTCCGGCGGTCACGGCGTTCTTGATGCCTTCGGCGGTTGTGGCGTGGGCGGCGACTTTGAGTCCCTGTTTATGAGCCTCTTCCACGATCACGCGGATTTCGTCGACGGTGAGTGTGGGGTGCTCCCAGTCGGCGTAGACCTTGATGAGATCGGCGCCGTGGCCGATCTGTTCGCGTACGGCGCGGCGTGCCTCTTCGACACCGCTGACCATTTGAGCGCCGGTGGGAAAATTCGTGAGATCAGGAGAGACGCCGAACGGGTTGTACTGGCCGACGGCGGCGATGGCGCGCGTGGCGACCTGCATGCGAGGGCCCTCGGCGAGACCCTGTTTGATGGCATCGCGCAGGGCGACGTCGGCGTAGCCGGAGCCTTCGTTCTCGACGTCGCGGATGGTGGTGTATCCGGCTTGCAGCGTGATGCGGGCATTGTAGGCGCCTTCTAGGGCACGGAAGGCTTGCGACTTGGTGGCAAGGTTGAGGGTGTAGCCGTCGTCTCCCTCGGGGATGCGCGCCATGATGTGGGTATGGCAGTCGATGAGTCCGGGGAGGAGCGTCGCGTGGCCGAGGTCGACGACTCTCGCATTCTTCGGAGCGTGCGACTGGATGTCGGAGGCCTTGCCGACTTCCTTAATGCGGTCGCCTTCGATCCATAAAGCGGCGTTTTCGAGGTAGGCGCCTTTGCGCACGTCGAGCAGTTTCGCGGCTTTCACGACGATGGAGGCGGGTGCCGGAGGCGCGGGATTGGATGGCGCAAGGGCGGCCAAGTGAAACGCGACTAGGGCAACGGCTGCGGGGAGTCGAGTTTTCATGGGTCCCTTGATTACCACAGTCTGGCGGAGGCTACAAGCAGATTGGGCAGGGGGAAAAGCTGTGCGATCTCAGTTGTCTAGAGGGAAAGCTTGAACCATATAGGACATGAGGACGCAGAGCACTAGGTTTACACGTCCAATTTCACTTCGTCGAGTTCTAGAAATTCCTGGATGATGGGCTCCTTCGATTTTTCCATGTCGGAGTAGGGGCCAAAAAATATGGCGCGGCCTTCGTGCAGGAAGACGACTCGTTCAGCGAGTTTCTTGGCCAGGCGCATGTCGTGAGTGACGACGATACTGGTCAGGTTCAGCTGAATCTTGAGACGCTTAATAAGGTCTCCTAGCAGTTGCGCCATGAGCGGATCGACCATTGTGGTGGGCTCGTCGTAGAGGACACACTCAGGACGGGCAGCCAGAGCGCGCGCGATGGCTACCGAGCGCTTCATGCCGGTGGAAAGATCGGAGGGGAGCAGGTCGCGCATCTCCTGCACACCAACCATTTGCAGCAGGCCGTCGACAATCTGGTACGTCTGCTCTTCGTTCAGTTCCCTGCTCTCGCGCAGAGGGAAGGCAACGTTTTCGCCGACCGTGAGAGAGTCGAAGAGGGCTCCGTTCTGGAAGACCATGGTGACTTTCTTGCGGATGTGTTCGAGCTGCTCCTCGGTGTAGTCGGTAATGTCCTCGCCTGCAACGATGACGCGTCCGGAGTCGGGCTTGAGGAATCCCATGATGTGGTGGAGGGAAACCGATTTGCCAACGCCGCTGCGTCCGAGGATGCAGACGGTTTCGGCAGGGATGACGTTGAAGTTGACGTGATCGAGGACGACGTTGTCACCGAAGGCTTTGGAGACGTCGCGAAATTCGATGTACGGGACGGATTGCGAGGTGTCGTCTGGCATGGGGCGGCTTTCGGTGTCCGGCTACTAGATTAACCCGCTTTTCGTTTTGGCGACGATCTTCGCGGGAGACCTCATCAATGGACGAAGCTGGCCGATGCGTGTAACCCAATCAAATGCCAATCGACGGCAGCGCCCCAGTGCGTCAACGCGCGGGGCGATGTGACTTCCGGTATCTGACTGACGACTGGGAGCTGGTGTCTAAATAGAACATGCGATTGAGAGTGCCGCTTTCGCTCCCGATTGGCCTTGGGTTGGTCCTGTTGGTACGGTAATCAGTCACTGGATGAGCACACGATTCGTGTATCCGGTCGACATGCCCGTATCCCTTGCACCGGGACACATCCGCACCGGACCGTTCCGGCTCAATCTGGATGCCAATTACTCGGTACATCTCGCTCCTCGTACCGACTGGCGATGGGATTCTGCACACCCAGAATGTAACCGTACCGCCATTTGCAAACCCGTTGGGTGCTCTACGAGAACGGGAAAGTGATCGACCGGTCGGATGAGCCGACGGTATTGCCTTCGGGCTTCAGTGCCGGGCCGGGCTTAGTTGAGCTCGATGTTGAAGTGATGTCTTAACTTCAGCTACCTCGATTCGATTCCTCCCCGCTTGGAGGTAGTGGCAAATACTAAGAATTATGAGACTGCCGCTTTGTTTGTGCGGACAGGCTTGTCGATCGGCACCTACATCGGATTCGTTTTGCTGATATTCGTGCCGGTCGTTCGATTCGTGCATTCGTTTGAGTATTCAGAAACGGTCACAGAGCCAGTATCGGTCGGGCAAGATTGTCGATAGACGCGGAAACTGCCGCGGCGACGACCGATTTCGGGCCTTCCCAGCTTTGGGCTTATCGGGGGAATCGTCTACGCGCTCATCGCCATAGTGATGCTGGTAATGACGGCGGCCTTTGTGTATACGCCACAGGGCTTGTGGGTGCGCCTGCTCAAGCAGGAACTGAGCCGACGGTGAGAGTGGCTGGTTTACGTCGGCGGAGACGACATTGTGGCGCGGCAGGACGTTGTGAACTTGATTGATATAGCCCGCAGAGATGGCGCCGGGGCTTACCTGATCACGGCGACCACAAAATCCCCTTCAGCGAGTGAAAATGTAGGCTTAGAGATATGCTCCGATAAGAAACGTAGAACAGTAATTATTATGACCAAGCTGTGGCGCTCGTTGACCTGCATGAGCTGGCTTCGATCAATGAGAGTCAGGTATCTCGCTGGCCTCGGCCAATGCCCTCGGCGTATTAAGGTTCCGGAACATTTTCGGGGAGAAGCCTAAGGTTTCCAATTCTTTTTCTGTGATTGTCTGCGTAGTGGTGGGCATGAAGAGCGTGTCGATCTTGTAGCGGCCTGCTTGCAACGCTGTCTCTGCAGCGTCGGCAAAGGCTCGACGGTAGATAGCGCAGAGAGGCTGGTAGCCCTCCCCGGTGTGGGCGACTGTGACGAGTGCGACGGAATTGCTCGCGCGTTTCAGCAGGCATTGCAGCAGCGCCGGCAAGATGAAGGGCACGTCCACGGCGAGGATGAGATTCAGGTCGGTTTGCGATGAACGGAGGGCGGCGTGGATTCCTGCGAGCGGTCCGCAGTCGGGGAATATGTCTTCGACGGTCGGAGCGAAGGGAGCGAATTTTTGGGAATCGCCGACGATGCGGACGTCGGGAGCAAGAGAGCGGGCTACATTCAAGGCACGGGCGAGGAGAGTCTGGCCGTCGAGGGTAACGAAGGCTTTGTCCGCCCCCATACGGGTGCTCTTGCCGCCGGCCAGGATGAATGCGGTAATGGCGGGCGCCGGGGCGGGCATGGGGGATGATACATCGGCTCGAGGGAAAGTTGTGTGCCGTCCCTCGGGGCTCGATTGTTCAGATATGGCCTATATCGCGGCGCTGAAGCGCCACTCTTCCACGTTCCAGCCCGCGACTCATCCAGCATTGGAGCGCTCGAGGCGCGCGCCCCGCTGACGGTTTCCACAGGCTAAGGTCTTGTGCTGCGGTCAGTTGCGGCAGTGCGACTGGGGCACAGTGCACGAAAGTAACCTATCCAAAGTAAAGCCTTCGCGAGATGATGAGCGTGCATCCGAGGGTTCCCTGACCCGGAAGTAAAAATCATGCCGCAAAAATTCATGGATGTGCTTATGCTTGGGCGCTGCTCTCACGAGTTCTCATGGCCGCGTCGTGGTGGGGATGGCGACTACTATCAGGTCTGCCTGCTCTGTGCCGCGGAATACAAGTACGACTGGACGACCATGCGCCGCACACAGCGCGTGGAGCACGCCAAGCCCGAGACGACAATCCGTCGCAGCCATGCGCAGGAGAAGCGTCCGTCGTGGGTGCCGCGGGCGCGCCGGTTAAAGCTCGACATTCCTCTGCGGTACCGGGTCAACAAGACCAGCACGTGGTACGAGGGGATCATCGAAAACATCAGCCAGAGCGGAGTACTGTTCAACGGTCCGCAGAACCTTCCGGTGAACGCGCTGATCGAGATGGTGTTTGAGATGCCGGAAGAAATTTCTGGACAGAAAAACAGCAACGTCGTGTGCCAAGGGCGCGTGATGCGGTTTAAAGATGCGCCGACGGCCGAGGACGCGGCTGCCCAGGAGAATGGGGTGCTGGCGGCTTCGATTGTGGACTATAAGTTTATTCACTAGGCGGGGTGCGCGGCCGGGATGGCCCTCCGCAGATCAGGCTCCCGCGACAGCCGGGCAATCGCCAGCGCTACTTCGGACTTCGGCGCGACGTACCGCTACTTTCTCGGTTCCTTCCTTAATCTTTACTCGCGCATTTACATGTGCAAGAATCCGCATCTAAACTGTTCTGGATGAATTGGAACTGAGTTCCCAAGTGCTGTGTCGGGAGTCGAGTATGAAAATCAATTCCCAGTTTACGTCTTCGTGCAGTACGTCCCTACTTCTAGCGATCGCTTTAGGGATAGGCTTGGGGTGCGCGCGAAAGCCTGACGACGCCAAGATTTCCAGCGACATTCAAACTAAGTTCAACGAGGATTCCGGACTCGCGAGCAAGCAACTCAAGGTGCAGGCCGAGGACGGCGTGGTAACGCTGTCAGGCGCGGTCGACAACGACGCACAGCGCGCGGCAGCGGGGCGCCAGGCTGCGTCGGAGGCCGGGGTCAAGACGGTCATCAACAATCTGCAGGTGGGCAATGCGGCGGCGACGCCCCCGACTGCGCCGGAGTCAACGACCGTGACGAAAACTTCGGCCGGTACGCCTGCTGAGAAAGCGAAGCCAGTTCCGGCCAAGAAAAGTAGCAAGGCTCGAAGCTCCGAAAATTCCAACGCGGACGGGCAGTCGGCGGATACCTCGATCGCGAGTCAGATGAGCGGTGGCAGACAGCCGGAAGCAGCAGCGCAAACGCCTTCGCCCGCAGATACTGCCGTCCAGGTGCCGCCTCCGCCGCCATCGCCAAAGAAACTGATCATCGATCAGGGGACACCAGTAACGGTGCGTCTGATCGATCCGATCGACAGCGAGAAGAACCAAACGGGCGACACGTTTCATGTCACGCTGAACGCGCCGCTGAGCTCCGACGGAGAAGAGGCGGTACCGGCCGGCGTCGAGCTCACCGGTCACCTGGTGAGCGTAAAGAGCGCGGGCAAGTTTGCGGGGCAATCGGAAGTGGTGCTGCAGCTCGACAAACTGTCGGCCGGCGGTACGACATACAGCCTGCAGACCGATCAGTACAAGAAAACAGGAAGTTCGCGCGGTAAAAACACGGCTGAGAAGGTGGGCGGCGGCGCTGTACTTGGGAGCATCATTGGCGCCATTGCCGGCGGCGGCAAAGGAGCGGCGATTGGCGCGGCCGCGGGTGCGGGCGTAGGAGGCGGAGTGCAAGCCGCGACCAAGGGCCAGCAGATTAAGCTCCCGTCGGAGACCGTGTTGAATTTCACGCTGCAGGCTCCAATCACGGTGGTGCAAGCTCCGCCAGCGGGCGCGAGCCGGCCGAAGCTGGGAGATGCGCAGTAAGGGCTCTTGGTCAGGAGCATCGGGTAGAGCGGCGCGGATGGGATCTCGCGCGACATTGGGCAATGGCTTCCATTACGGCGCTGCTGTTCACACACAACGATGCTCTTCGGCTGGGGCGGACGCTGGAGACTGTGTACGCCTGTGACGAAATTCTCATTGTGGATCAGGGCTCGGGAGATGCGACTGGGCGCGTCGCGAGGCAGTACGGGGCTAGAGTTCTGCAGGCGAGGCCAGGAGTATCGCCGGCGGACTACGTCCGGGCCGCTCCATCGACAGGCGCGAATTCGCGCTGGATTTTGTGTCTGGACCCACACGAATCGCTGACCGAGAAGTTGGCGGCGAGCTTGTTTGAATGGAAGTCAGAATCGCTGCACGACAGAGCTCGTACGGCTCCGGCATACTCTGTTTTTCTTCGCGAAGAAACCGCGGACGGATGGGTGGCGGTCCCGGCCGCGCAGACCCGGCTCGTGCCTCTGGCATGGAACGCGTGGCAGGGAATACTTCCGGTGCAAGAGGCTGGGGCGATCGTGCTGGAAGGAGAATTGCTGCGCTTCGTCTTCCCGTGACGGCGCATTATTTCTGGCTTGCCCGGCCAGTCTGGACTGACTGCATTGCCGCCATCCGCTCCTCTCTGTGTCGTGTGAGGTGCGGCGTGATGCCGATCATCCGCTCCACCACCATCAACTGCCCGCCGTGATGCATCTCGTGTTCCTTGGGCCCGATCAGCATTTCGAATCGCGATTTCATTCGCGGCTCTATCCCTTCCGGATACTCGACATGCTCACCCAAAAAGGCCTCCGAGGCACCTTCGAGAACCTGGGCGTATTTCTCGCCCTCGGTGCGCAAGAGTTCCAGTACTGTCGTGGCAGTTTGGGCCACCTAGCCCTAGGAGTAGAAGATATGCGTGTAATGAAATTCATCAGTCTTGCCGTCATTCTGGTAGTGATCTCAACATTTGCTGTGGCGCAGGCGGCCCCGGCTCAGACCGCACCCACCGTAAAGCATGTTTCGATCACCAACGCCGCGCCGAACTCGGGCAAAGACATGTTCGACAGCTATTGCGCCGTTTGCCATGGAAAAGACGGCAAGGGCACCGGGCCAGCATCCTCGGCCATGAAGGCTCCACCGATCGACTTGACGGCTCTGGCGAAGAACAGCGGTGGACAGTACCCGGCATCGCACGTTGCGGCCGTTATCCGGGGACAGGCCGTGACGCCGTCCCACGGCAGCCAAGACATGCCAGTGTAGGGACCGCTTTTCTCGAGCATAAGCCAGGGTCATGAAGGCCAGGTACAGCAGAGAATCACGAATCTAGTCACGTATATCGAGAGCTTGCGGGCCAAGTAGGCGGCCAGGACCTCACCAAGAGAATCTTCAGGCTCCGGGGCGCGGATAGCGCGCTCCGGGGTCCGTTATCTACGTTTCAAGGCCAGACCAGGAAAATCCGCTCTTAAATATAGGGCCTTAGAGTTGTCATCCTGAGCGACGCGAAGGACCTATGAACTCGCCGTCAGCGTCCCAGGAATGCAGAGATCCTTCGCGTTGCTCAGGATGACAAGCCTTTTTGACTCGCGTTGATCTGGCTAAGATAGCCGCCGCTGGCGGTTTTCCACCGGAAGGAACCTGCTCCTGTTTTCCCGTCTCGAGGCCGTAACCCACCAGTGGTCAATATCTTACTGCCCCTTGGCCGTTTGGACAGTGACTTCAGTACCTTAGCCCTCGCTGCATGATCGACTTATAATCCAACCAAGAACTGAGAATTGTAGCGTTCTTCAGGAGAGGCTCGCGCGTGAGGGCGCGGGCGCTGCCTGGCGAGATCATCAGAGACTCAAGTGGATCCGTTCCTGGCATCGTCGATTTTTCTCTTTGGGCTGGCTCTTCGGCAGCTTTCTGAATGTGTGTATCTATCGCCTGCCGCTCGGACTGTCGGTGGTGGCGCCGCGTTCGGCATGCCCGAAGTGCAAGCAGCCGATCGCCTTTTACGACAATGTTCCGGTGTTGAGTTGGCTGATTCTGGGCGGGCGTTGCCGCAACTGCAAGACCGGAATTTCGCCGCGGTATCTGGATGATCGAGTTGCTGACAGGCCTGCTGTTTCTGGCGTGCTACTGGCATTTCGGGCTGACGCTTTCGACGCTGAAATATTGCGTGTTCGCGTTCCTGCTGCTGGGACTGATTTTCACCGATGCGGAAACCAAACTGCTGCCAGACGCGATGACGCTGCCCGGACTGGCGCTGGGGTTGATCTTCAGTCTGCTCGTGCCGGTGAATGATCTGGCTTCCCAATTTCTGCCCGGGAATGATGAACCTGCCCTTCAGCGGAGATATTTCTGCTCGGCTTCTCTCACTGCTCGATTCCCTGCTGGGCGCGGCCCTGGGTGCGTCGTTCATTTACGGAGCGGGAGCAATTTATTTGCGCTGGCGCGGCACGGAGGGCATGGGATTCGGCGACGTCAAGCTCATGGCCATGGTGGGCGCGTTTCTGGGAATGAAGCTGACGGTCTTTACCGATTTTTACCGCGTCGCTGGCGGGATCGATTTTTGGATTGACGCACGGTTTTTGTGGTCTGGCTGAAGCGCACGCACCGATTTATGAAGCGCACTGGCCAACGCGCAGGCGGCGCGGCGGCGTGGATGGCAGTCGGCGCAAGTGGTCTACCGCAATTATCAGATGCCGTTTGGCGTTTTTCTGGGAAGCATGGCGATGATTGCATTCTTTTTCGGCAACCAGTTTCTGCACTGGTACGGAGGGCTCTGGTGAGAATCCTGGCTAACCCGCTGGTGCTGCGCGCGACCGTGGTGTTGTTCTGCGCGACGTTCGCCTTCTTGCTGGGATTGCTCTGCATGCGCGCGCTGCGCAAGAGCATCACCGAGGAGAGCTGACTTTTCCGCCGAGCCTACGCCGTCGCCTCGAGACGCTGCCGCTGCATTTGTACAACACCGTGATCCAGCAACTCAAGCAGCAGAAGCACGAATTGCAGGTGCAATCGAAGGCCGAGCAGCATCGGGCGCAGATCAGCGACAACTTCAGCCAGGCGGTGCTGTCGAATCTTTCCTGCGGCGTGCTGGTCTTCGGAACGAATGGACTGGTGAAGACGGCGAATCCGTCGGCCAAGGCGATTCTGGGTTTTGCTTCGACCACAGGAATGGGCGCGGAAGATATTTTCCGGGGCGCGGTAGTCAGTCCACTGCGAAGTCCGGCGAGCCGGGCGCTGCTGGCGGATTCGAAGCCAACGACGAACTGGTTTGCCTGGCGGACGAAGTCGGCTCGGTGCTGCGCGGAGACAGCAAGCGGCGGGAAGTCGAAGCCGAATATGAAACGCCCGGCGGGCGAGAAGCGATTCATCGCGGTGACAGTTTCTCCGGTGCCGGCAGTCGATGGCAGCCTGCTCGGCGTCGCCTGCCTGATCAACGATCTGAGCGAACTGGAACAGATCCGCCGGCAGCAGGAACTGCATGGCGAGATTTCCGCGGAGATGGCGCTTCAGTTGCGCACCTCGCTGACGACGATTTCCGGCTATGCGCAACAGCTGGCCAACAGCCGCGATCCGGAACTCGCGTTGCAACTCGCCAACGACATCGCGCACGAAGCCGCGCAACTGGATCGCAGCATTGGAGGATTCTTGACCACCAAGCGGGCCGCGCAGGCAGCGGCCGCGGGCGGCCCGGCGGATTAATTTCGAAGTGATCTGACTGGGCGGATTGACGACGCTGGCAGGCGCGGCCATCCCAGCAATACAGACTCAAGTAGGAGAAAAGGTGGAAATCATGAAACACATCGCGTGCAGTGGAATGGGACTCTTGCTGATTCTTGGCATCGCTGGCGTTGCCTGCCGGCGCCCAGAATCAGACGCCATCGACCTCGCAGACTTCTTCTTCCGGTTCGCATTCTTCGGGCTCATCGCTGGGTGACTATGCCCGGCAGGTCCGCAAGGATCCGGGCAGCACGTCGAAACCGAAAGTGTATGACAACGACAATCTGCCACGGGAAGACAAGCTCTCGATCGTAGGCCCGACGCCGGCGACCACCACCGGCAATACGGCGGCACAGACGGATAGCACGGCTCCCACCGAGACCGGGGCTAAGCCCGGCAGCGACAACAAGGAGGGAACCCAAGACAAGGCCGCAAATCAGCCAAAGGCTCCGTCGGCAGCGCCCGACAACAGCTGCTGAGGACGAAGCGACCCAGGAAGCCGCCGACAAGCAATGGGCCGACAAGATCACGGCTCAAAAAGATCAGATTGATTTGCTAGGTCGCGAGCTGGACGTGCTGCAGCGCGAATACCAGATTCGCGCGGCGGCAATGTACGCCGATGCAGGCAACCGCATGCGCAACTCCGCCGACTGGGACAAACAGGACGCGCAGTACAAGCAGCAGATCGCCGACAAGCAAAAATCCCTCGACGACGCCAAGCAGAAGCTCGAAGACCTGCAGGAAGAGGCGCGCAAGGCTGGCGCGTCGGCTTCGGCTCGCGAGTAAGAAACAATCAGTCAGAAACCTTCGAGCGTCGGGGCGAATGGCCGGCGCTCGTTTTGTTTTGGCTCCGCGGGCGAGACGCTCCCGAGACAGCTGGGGGAACGCTGGCGCTACTTTCTTAGGTTCTCGTTCAACTTACGGATTTGCTTCAGGTGGTGCAGGCCGTGGAGGAGGTGAAACTTTCTCCATTCCGCTGCGGAGAGGGGCCCGAGGATGGGATGATCGAGCAGTTTGCAGTGCGCACCCAGATTTTTTTCGCACTCCGTCATGATGTCCTCCATCTCAGAGATCTTGTGGCCGATCTCGGACTTCACCTTCTCGGCCGGCACTCCGCGGGGACGAGCGACGGACGGGGCTTCGCGACCGGACGGGAAGTAGCCAAAGCCTACGACAACAAGTGCTCGGCCACGCTGCGCCCAGGATTGAGTCGTGGCCAACGGCTTTCCGGCTTCGGCTACACGCTGAAATCCCTTAATCGTTCCGGTGTAAGTTAGATAGAGATGCTCGAGGACCTCGTTGGCGGACCACTTCCCGGGCGGATGTGAAGTCCACTGTTCGGGTCTGAGTCCAGCGATCACCGACGCGATCTCTTCCTGCAATCTTTGCAGGCGAGGGTCCACGAGGGTTACTTACCTTTTTCGATCTTTCGGTTAAAATGTTGCGATCACAAAACTCATCCAAAGTTATCACAGGAAGGAAGTCATGCAGACGGCCAGCCTTGCCCCGATGGAGTGTCCCGCGACGGCAGCGGAAATGTCGGGTAGTGCAGATCAAAATCTCCTGAGCCCCATCCGCAGTGGTTCGCGCGCGAGTTTGCTGGCAATGCTTGCCATCGCGCTGCTCGCACTGCTCAGCGCCTGCTCCTCGGATTCCGAAACCCGCCGAGGAAACCAAGCCCGAAGCCAAAGGCCCCGAACTGATCACCGCGCGATCAGCGTTTCAGAAGCTGTATGTCGCGGCGCGCGGCTGGAACCAGGACGCGAAGCCTTACCGCCTGGAGTCGACGGCGACCAGCGACGGCAACGGTCAGGATGGCAAGTGGGCCGTCTGGCGCGGCGGCTTCGCCTCGGCACCCAGCGCGTCACGCAAAATCCTACACCTGGTCGGGCAGCGCGGCCGACGGCGCACCTTCGCGCGGCGTCAATCCCGGGATCGAAGACAGTTACAGCCCGACGAACTCCTCCACGCAGGTGTTCGACATGGCGTTCCTGAAGATCGACTCAGACCAGGCTTTCGCCACGGCGCAGAAACACGGCGGCGACAAGATTCTGGAGAAGGCGCCCGACACGCCGGTCATCTACATTTGCGACTGGAATCACAATACCAACGAGTTGACCTGGCACGTCATCTATGGCGCGGCGCGCGAGGGCGCCAAGCTGACGGTTGCGGTCAACGCTTCCACGGGCGAGTTTATCCGGGTGGAAAAGTAAGTCGTAGTCTCCAGTGTCGTGGCTTCAGATTCGCACGATGGCGAAGTGATTAAGGTACACGGTGACGGAACTTGCCTTACCGGTTCGCGCCTTCTGTCCTGGTTGATCTGGGCTTCGATTTGGGAAAAAAAGCGGTGCAGTGCCTCGGCGGAGTAGATGGCGCGCTGCAGGGCGCGGCGCTCTCCGAATGCGACAATCGTCCTGCTGCGGAATACTGGAGACGAACCCGGTCGGCGGCGCAATGCGCGCTTAACAATTCGACGCTGGCCGCGGCCAGATCCGCCTTGAAGGCGGGCAACATCAATTTGTCTCTTCGTTCCGGACGCCATCTACAACTCCTCAATTCATTTGGGGGTAAGCGCAGGCGGGTCCCGGAAACCGTACTGGGAGGACTGCCACTTTCTCGGTTCCGGCCGGACCCACCCTGCGAGGTCATCAGTTCTGGCTGTAAATATAGTATACAGCGTTAACAATACGTAGTGCAAGTAATTATTTTGAGTTTTCGATATTCGACTTTTGGAGGAGAAGTGCCCCGGCATCCTGACCCTGATCTGGAACAGCGTATTCTCGCCGCGGCCTCGCGGATGTGGGCCCGCGGCGGCGAAAAGGCGCTCACCATGCGAGCGGTAGCCAAGGCAGCGGGCACGACCACGCCAACGGTCTACGAGCGCTACCGCGACCGCAACGACATTCTCCGCGCCCTGCGCCTGCAAACCCGCAGCGAACTATTCGCCGCGCTCAGTTGCACTCGTACGCTGCGGGAAGCGTTCCAGGCGCACCTGGATTTCGCGCTGGAACACCCTCATGCCTACGAAGTTCTGTTTGATGGGGTGGCTCGACCTCCTTCCCTGCATGAGCCCTGGCCATCGTTCAACCTGATGCGCGAGCGGGTGGCGAAGCGTCTGGGCGGTAATCCCCGGCAGCACACGCGGGTCATGCTGGCGGTGTGGTCGCTGATGCATGGAACGGCCATGCTGATCATCCGCGGGGGATTCGAGGGCCTGCTGCGCACGCAGACGATCCATGCGTGTCTGGACGCGTTCGACGGGATCCTCGACTCGGCAGCGCGATCCAAGGGTCTTGGTCAGTCGGGACCGAAGTGGCCTCGAATCTGATTCTGGGCGAGGGCAAGACAAAGCCGAGTCGGAAATGGCAATGCCGAAACTCTGAAGGGAAAATCCAAAGTCAGGAAACCACCCAGGTGACGGAGGCCAAGCCCGCGAGTTGCTGTTGGGCGCGACGACAATCCCGCGTTCCAACCCATGCCAGGATTTCACCGCGCGGATTTGACGTTGACGGCGACACCCTTCAGCCGTTGAATCGCTTTCTGTGCTTCTTCCGATTGCGGCCCGTGGGGCAGGATCTTCAAATAATTTTCGTATTCCTTGCGGGCCTCGTCGGGCTGGTCCAGTTTCTCCAAGCACACAGCCAATCGCAACGTGGCCACAGCGTCATTCTGTTTGTAAGCTAAAGCCTCGCGGTAGCGATCCGCGGCAGCGCGATAGTTCTTGCGCTCCTTGAAGTAGTAGTCTCCCACTTCAATATCTTTGGCCGCTTTATGTGGGTTCCAGGGACGGAATTCGCTGACGTCTCCTTTGCCGGGACCCCCATCCACGTCCATCAAAATGTCGGGACTCTCGGGGTGAGCCTTTTCGTCGCCGGCCGGGGGGCTCAGGTCGATTGGGGCATCTTTGCTTGAACTTTCGCCGTCTTCCACGTCATTCGCACTAATGCGATCGGAGCGCGGGGGCGCGAGTGTCGGGTTGTGCGGCGCGGACGGCTTGGAAGCGGGCGACGAGTTGGAGTCTGGCGTCTGAGAATCGGCCGGCGCAGAATTCGAGCGCGGCGAGTTCTGCGCCCATACGCCCACGCTGCTTGCGAGCAATAAGATTAAAAGCCAACTGCGCATAGAACCTATTTTACCGCGCTTCATGATCGCTCAACAGCGGGTCGCTCAACATGTTCGCTCACACACGATTTGCTATGCATGCGTCGCCCGGAAGGTCTGGAGGCACTTGCGTGCGGTTTCAAGTTCTGGATAGCGGCTTCCTTCTTGCTCGATCAGGTAATACTCGACGCCGCCGACGCTTTCGGCGGCCTGGAAAATGCCCTTCCAATCCGCCTCCCCTTCCCCGAACAGCGTCTTGTAGCCGATGCCGGGATCCGGCGACCAGTCTTTACAATGGATGGAGCGAATGCGCCCCGGGTTGGCTCGGATCCAGGCAATCGGGTCGGCACCCGCTTCGAGGCAAGTGCCCACATCCAACTGAAGCATCACCGAAGGCTTCGTGTTCTTGGCTATAATTTCGATCGGACGCTGCCCGCTCACCGGAGCCCACTCGGCTTGATGGTTGTGGTATCCCGGCTTGAGGCCGGAAGGCCCCAGGGTTTCGGCGGCGGCGTTCAATTTGTCTGCGACCGCCTTCCAGCCATCGACGCCGGTTTTGGGGTCGGTCCAGGCCAGGACGACATACTTGCTGCCGAGAATCAGGTTCAAGTCGCGGGCACGATTGATGTTCTTCGGATCGAGATAGTCCGCGTTGTTGTGGGTAGAGTAGCAGCGCATGCCCACGTCGTCGAGCAACTTGCGCATCTGCTTGGCTTGAGTTTCCGTCCACTCGAAGTACGGGGCATAGAACTCGACGGCCTGATATCCCATTTGAGCAACGGCACGCAGGGTGCCTTCGGGATCCTGCTTGAGGGCGTCGCGGACGGAATAGAGTTCGAGGCCGACGGGAATCGAACCGGAAGTCGCTGCGCCCGAAAAGCCGCGAAAAGCCCAGGGGAGCGTGAGCTGATAAAGCCAGAAACGAACGGCGGGTCATAGTAGTCATGGCTGCAATCCTACTCAGCCGAAAGCGAAAGGCCAAGAGGCCAGTCTGACTGAAAAAAAAGCAGGCCGCTCAGGGGGAGGCATTGAGCGGCCTGGTTGGCGAAGTCCTCCGGGGAGGAGGGTAAACTCTTCGTTACATCGATGACGGATGTTTTGGCCTGTCGTGGCTGGTGCAGCGCCGGCTTGGTGCTATCGCCCACGGTATTCGTCATCAGGCGCACATCGACGCGGCGGTTATCGGCGCGGCCGGTGGAAGTCTTGTTCGACTCCACGGGCTTATCTTTGCCGAGTCCGATCACGTAGATCTTGTGCGCGGGCACGTTGTACTTGGTCGCCAGGTACTGAATCACCGAATTGGCGCGGCGCTGGCTCAGATCGTAGTTGTAGTCCGCCGAGCCCACGGAATCCGTTCCGCCTTCCAGCGCGATGATGTAGCCCTTGGTCGAGGCGATGCTGGCCGCCAGCTGATCGAGCGCTTCCTGGCCTTTGGCGTCAGGTTGTCTTTGTTGAAGCCGAACTTCACCGACGTCTCGGCGACGGCGTGATAGTTGTCGAGGTTGGCGACCGTGTTGGTCAGCACGCCCACGCGGCCGTTGGCGGCATCCGCCATCTGCTGGGCAGAGCGTTGCGGTCTGTCCGGCGGCCTGCGCCTTCTGCTCCACCTCGGTCGGTCTTGGCATTCACGGCCTGAATGCCGGCCTGAGCGCGCGCGTCAACGTCCTTGATGTCCTTGGTGTTCTTGGCGGTGAGGTCGTCGAGTTCGTTGGTCTTGTTGATCAGTGGCGTCGTCTGCTGCTTGACGTAATTCTTGCTGGCGCAGCCGACGGTGGCCACCATGCTGGCTGCCAGGCAAATTACTAACGAAGTGCGGTTCATAGGGTTAAGGCTCCTTGGTTTCGATCTTATATGTCGCTTGTGGCGCTTGGCGGGTTGCCCCGTGCGCCGGAACATCCAATCTTTAAGGCCCTGGGAACGACTCGATATCTTACAGCTTCTCCCTCTGCTTGTGCACGGCAGATGCCAGTTTCGTAGCCTGGAAATGTGCTCCGTAAGTATATACATTTTCAATGGTTTGCGGAAATATCTTGCAGCGGTTGGACGGTCTTACCGGGTGGGCCCGAACGCAAACCACACACACGGAGTGGAAATTTTATATGGTGGGACGCAGGGAGCCTATGACATTGCCATCATGGGCGGGAAAAGCCCACGTGCGAAGTAAAGATCAAGAGCGAGTCCAGTGATCGCTCCGACGTGTCGCAGGAAGCGCTGTTTGCAACCGCCAACTCGGGCGCTTTCCAGGTGCTTACGGATCAGTCGTAAGACCCGGCACGCCCGTCAACCGGGCAGTTTCCTTGAGCCAGACGTGAAGATCATCGGTCTGACGAATTTGTCAATTTACGACTCACCAGGGTTAAGGAACACAGGATGAGCGCCGGCCGACCCGCGAGCTTCCAACTCTGTTTGCGCCAGGGTCGGCACGGGAGCAGCGCGAGAACGTAAAATAGTAGATTCGCCCCTACATGGACCTTCTTCAGAAAATCCGCACCATTCCCACCGAGCCCGGCGTGTATCTCTACAAGAACGCTGAGGGCGACGTCATCTATGTGGGGAAGGCGAAGAACTTGCGCAGCCGAGTAGCCAGTTACTTTCACGAAGCACGCTGGGAAGATGCCAAGACCGGAACGCTGGTGCGCGAGGCGGTTGACGTCGACTACATCGTCGTCGCGAACAACAAAGAGGCGCTGGCGCTTGAAAATAATCTGATCAAGCAAAGGAAACCGCGATTCAACATCTTACTGCGCGACGACAAGACTTATCCGTACGTAAAGCTCACGCTTGCGGAGCGCTGGCCGCGAGTTTACGTCACGCGGCGGCTGCGCAAGGACGGCAGCGCATATTACGGGCCGTACTTTCCTGCCAACCTGGCGTATCGGATTGTCGATCTGATTCACCGCAATTTTCTGATTCCTTCGTGCAAGGTAGACCTGACGCGGTTTCATCCGCGGCCGTGTCTGCAGTATTACATCAAGCGCTGCCTGGGACCGTGCGTGCAGGACTTGACCGCGCACGAGATTTATCAGGAAGCAGTGCGCGACGTGAAACTGTTTCTGGAAGGGCGGCCGACGGATCTGAGCCGTTCGCTGCACACGCGCATGGAGCAGGCTGCGGCCGAGCAGGAGTACGAGCGCGCGGCCCGGTATCGCGACTTGATTTCGACGGTAGAGCAGTTGCAGGAGCGGCAGCGCATGGCCGCGGCGGAAGGCGACGACGCGGATGTATTCGGCTATCACTACGAGAATGGGATGCTGGCGGTGAATCTGTTTCACATGCGCGGCGGGAAGATGGTAGATCGGCGCGAGTTTTTTTGGGAGGAACTGCCGGAGTTTGGTATTGCCTCTGACGATGTGGGGACGGCAGGCCCCGGCCGTCCGAGCGAGCAAAGCTCGACGGTGAATTTGGCCGGAGGTGAAGAGATTGAAAGTGTTGACAGCAGCCGAGCTGTGCTCGGCACGGACGGCCGAGGGCGGCCGTCCCCACATGATCAGTTTCACCCGGGGGAGTTTTTCTCGGCGCTGTTGAAGCAGCTTTATATCGGACAACCTTATGTGCCGCGGAACTTGTATGTGCCCGTCGATTTTGAGGATCGTGAAACACTAGAGGACCTGCTCTCCGAGCAGAACGCGGGCGAAGGTGCCCGTTCCACTCGGGTGCATATCCTTGTGCCGCAACGGGGGGATAAGCGGTCCCTCATCGACCTCGCGGGAAACAATGCGAAGCAGTCGTACGATCAGCGGTTTCGCGTTCTCAAACCGAATGCACGGAAAATTCGCGAAGAATTGCAGGAACTGCTCAGCCTGCCTGAACTGCCGAAGCGGATCGAGTGCTTCGACATCTCGCACATACAGGGCTCGGAAACCGTCGCGTCGATGGTGGTATGGGAAGACGGGACGATGAAGAAGTCAGACTACCGGAAGTTCATCATCCGCACCGTGGAAGGCGTGGATGATTTCGCGTCGATGCGCGAGGTGGTTACGCGCAGATACAAGCGCCTACAGGATGAAAATAAGCCTATGCCCAGCCTGGTGTTGATCGATGGCGGCCTGGGGCAACTGCACGCTGCGGCGGAAGCCCTGGATGCGCTGGAGATCATCAACCAAGCGGTGGCCGCGATCGCTAAGCGCGAGGAGACTCTATACGTCTACGGACAGGAGAGAGATCCGGTGGTGCTCGACCATCACTCGCCGGTGCTGCACCTGATTCAACTGATTCGCGATGAGGCGCATAGGTTTGCGGTGACGTTCCACCGCAAGCGCCGGCAGATGCGCGACCGGTCGACCGAACTGCTGGAAATTCCGGGCGTAGGGGCGAGCACCACGCGGAGGCTGCTGGAACACTTTGGCAGCGTGCAGGCGGTCAAGCAAGCGGATCCAGCAGCGCTGTCGGCGGTAGTGACCCGAACGCAGGCAGAAGCGATCAAGAATCACTTCCAGAAATAGTTGAGTCCCTTTGGCGGCTACTTCGGCTCCGGACTGGAGTTTCCCATGTCGAGGACGACCTTCCAGCTTCCGTCTTTCTGCAGCTTCCAGATGCTGGTGTACTTGCCGTACTGCACGATCGGCTTGCCATCTTTGTCTTTGGCGTGGAACTCGTAATGGCCGTAGGTGTACCCGAGATCGCCCGAGGCAGAGATGTCAGCACCGACTGGGGTCCAGAGGAGCCGATTGTTTTTGTCGTCGAGGAATCCCATGCCTTTTGCGATCTCGGCTTTGCCCTGGATCAAGGGCGCGCCGTTGGGGACTTCGACGGAGTCATCGGCGTAGTACGACATGTATCCTTGGGAGCCTCTGTCGATGGCGGCCTTCATGAATTCGAGTTCGAGTTGCTTTAGCAGCTCAGCGGTGGCTCTCGGCGAGGACGAAGCAGTGGTCCGCGCGATGGGGAGCGCCATGATCACGACCAGGACAAGGACGATTAGAACCGGCAGGACTGCCTTCATGCGATTCTCCTTAGAATGACGCGGTCATTCTACGCTGCCGGACCCCCGATAACCACGGAGGACACGCAGGACACAGAGGGACTGTCCGTTGAGCGAAAATCCGAGGTATCGCTTTCCCCCGTGTCCTCTGAGTCCTCGGTGGTTAAAATTCGAACGCCTTTGCTACACTACCGGACATCCCAAATGACGCGAATCTTTGCATTATTTCTAGCGATTATCGCAGTCGGAATTGGCGGCTTGTCCATCATTTCTGCGCAGACCTCGAACCCTCCTGACATGACCACGCCGCAGGAGAAGCATCTGCGCAACGTGCACCAGTTGTCATTCGGTGGGCAAAATGCCGAGGCGTATTTTTCCGCTGACGGCAAAAAGCTGATTTTCCAGTCGTCGCATGGCGATGTGAAGTGCGACCAGATTTTCGAGATGAACATTGACGGCAGCGGTCAACACATGGTCTCGACCGGCAAAGGGCGCACGACCTGCAGCTTTTTCTATCCGGACGGCAAGAAGATTCTCTATGCGTCGACGCACTTGGCGAGCCCGGAATGCCCTCCGCGTCCTGATTTTTCGAAGGGATATGTATGGGCCGTGTATTCCGGGTACGACATCTTCACTGCGAATCCAGATGGATCGAATCTGAAGCAACTCACTAACACTCCGGGGTATGACGCGGAAGCCACGATCTCGCTCGACGGCAAAAAGATAGTGTTCACTTCGATGCGTAACGGCGACCTCGACATTTATTCGATGGACGCCGACGGCACGCACGTCAAGCAACTCACGCACGAACTAGGCTACGACGGCGGGCCGACATTCTCGCCAGACCGCAAGACGATTGTGTTTCGCGCGTACCATCCGAAGACGGAGAAAGAGATTTCCGACTACAAGGAGTTGCTGGCGCAGAACCTGATTCGTCCGACATCGCTTGAAATCTGGATTATGAAGGCGGACGGAAGCGACAAGAAGCAGATCACGAATTTGGGCGCGGCGAGTTTCGGTCCGGCTTACACAGCGGACGGAAAGCGGATTATTTTCTCGTCGAATTACGATCCGGAGACCCACGCCACGGGCGGCATGGGAAACTTTGAATTGTGGCTGATCAATCCCGACGGTACGGGCCTGGAGCGCGTCACCTACAGCGACGGGTTCGACGGCTTCCCGATGTTTTCGCCAGATGGGAAGAAGTTGGTGTGGGCTTCGAACCGCAACGCGAAGGCGCCGCACGAGACGAATATTTTTATTGGGGATTGGGTGCCGTAGGAGATTTCGACGCTTGTATCGCGGCCGGATGCGAGGCCAACACGGCCTCGCGACAACCGACGGGACGCCGGCGGTACGCTTTCACGTTTCTGGCTCTACTTGCCAGCCATGCGGTAATCAATATCATCCCCAACCAGGCGAGCAAGCGCACTACGCTCGCGATCTGGGTGTCGTGATCGAGAACGCCGAGGCTCGTAAAGATGGCGTGGAAGTCGTGCTCCACAAAATCTGGATCGCCCGTCGTGACCAGCGGAAGCACCTGGGCTCGCGCGTCGGCCATATAGGTTGCCGTGTAGAGCCAGTTCTCGAAGAAGAAAAATAGGCAGAAGACGAAGCTGGCGGCCTGGCGCTCAGTGAAGAAGTAGGCGGCCAGCAGGAATGGGACCAGCCACTGCAGGAGGGTGCCTCCCCAGAGTCCGAGCGTGGGGCCGAACCAGCCGAACAAGTTGTGTCCGCCTTCGTGCACGATCAGGTTGGCGTTATCGATGAAGAGACAGCTGCCATGGGCCGAGAAGGCGTAGGCCAGGAACACCACGTAGAAGATGAGCCACGCCACGAGCGCGGGGCGGGAGACCGGTTTCCACGGTTCGTTGAAACACGATGCGTCGAGAATCGATTGGAGTCGTTCTAGCATTCGCTTTATACGATTCTACGGAGACAAATTTGTGCGCGGCAGATTACCAACGTGCGCTGCGTCTAGCTCAAGAATGACTAGGACCTTAGGCCGTCGCCGGAAGGGGACGTTTCTTGCTACAGTGATCTGACGTGAGGCGCGAACCGCCGTAGCCGGATAGACGTAGCGGCCTACGACTCTGCGATAACCGTTGTGGAATTCCTATGAAACTGCGGCAATGGATAACCGGGATCGTGCTACTAGTGCTGGTAGTCGCGGCCATTGTGGGCATCGTGTGGACGCGCGAACCACCGGCGGCGAACGAAGACGCATCCACAACAGGAACCAAAACATTCATGGGACGGAAGACACCAGCTGTGCAGCGTCCCTTAGTAGATCAGCGTCCGTTGCAAACCGCCAAGCAAATGACGGCACTCGCGGGCACGCACGAAGAGGCGACGCTCGCCCATGAAGCGGAGAAAGTCGGCGACCACGAAGTCGACCTGGCATTTTTTGACTCGCTGCGCACGGCCGAAGAAAATCCTTCCCCGCTGTCGCCGGAGTCCAAACAACTGGCAGTGCGGAAGGAGAAGGCCGCCCTGGAAGTCAAGGACGATCAGGAAGGGATCGCGCTGCTGACGCGCAAGCTGGCCGCCGCTCCGGAAGCACAGAAAGACAACCTGCAGGATCAGATCGATGTCGCCAAAGCGCAGATGGATCTTGATCAGGACGAGTTGGACGATGCCGCGGAGGATCTGGAGCAGGCGGGCGGCGATCCGCAGGCGAAGATCAAACGGCTGAAAGCGGAACATGACGCGAGCGATCAACTTCCGCGAGCGACCGCGGGTTCGGCCGCGAGTCCGTACGAGCAGGACTACCAGGCACACACTCTGTTGAGCGTGTTCCGGGCATGGCAGGCGCTGCGCGACAAGAAAGCGCAACTGGAAGCAGCGCGCCATGAGGCGACCGACAAACAACAGCGTCTGGCCCAGCGGCATGCAATCTTGAGTGGCAAGGTCGAGAAGGAAAAAGAAACCCGCGAGGCGGCCAAGCAACAGGCGAAGGGATTCTCCCGAGGCAGCAACGTCTCCAACCGCGAAGCCTCTAAAGCGACCGCACAGGCGGCCCTTGATTCCCTGAAGCAGTACACCTCGGACCAGAAGAACCTGGCCGATCTGGGGAGGCGAATCCAAGACGAGCAGGAACTGAGCGACATTTATTCAAACTGGTTGGCATTGGTCGACAACCGCGAGCGCGCAGCCCTGCACCACATGATCGAATCATTGCTGTGGATTTTGCTGGTTCTAGTAGCGGTGTACATGGCGGGTCAACTCATTGAACACTTGTTCACGGGAATGACTGCAGAGAACAAGCGCATCGACACGCTGCGGGCCGTGACGAAATTTGCAGCGCAAGCCGTGGGCGCAATCCTGATTGCCTTTCTGATTTTCGGCATGCCCAACCAGGCGACGACCGTGCTGGGACTGGCGGGCGCCGGACTCACAGTGGCGATGAAAGATTTCATCGTCGGATTCTTCGGATGGTTCGTGTTGATGGGCCGCAACGGGCATGCGCGTGGGCGACTGGGTCGAGATCAACGGCGTTGCGGGTGAAGTGGTCGAAGTCGGATTGTTGAAGACGATTCTGCTTGAAACCGGGAACTGGACGGATGCTGGACATCCTACCGGCCGGAGAGTCTCATTCGTGAACACCTTTGCGATTGAGGGACACTTCTTTAACTTCACGACTTCGGGCCAGTGGATGTGGGACGAACTGGAACTGACCATTCCCAACGACCAGGATCCTTACGCCGTCATCGACGCGCTTCAGAAGCTGGTCGAAAAAGAGACAGAGGCGAACGCGCGCAAGGCGGAACTGGAATGGTCGCATACGACCACGCGCTACCGGGTGCAATCGATCTCGGCAAAGCCCGCCATCAATGTGCGGCCGAGCGGATCAGGCGTGCAAGTGACCGTGCGTTACATCACCCGCGCCTATGAACGTTCCGAGACACGGAAGAGGCTGTATGCGGAAGTCGTGGGGTTGATGCACGGGAAGCGGGATGCGGTGAAGGTGGAGCAGCCGGCTAGTAGCTCCTAACTCTTAGTTAATCTCTCAGTTTGCAGTTCGGAACCCTGAATTCGACGCGGCTTTTTCTCTTTCCGATTGACATGACCAACCACAAAGAACAGTTGGGCACGCTCATCGTCACCGGGGCCAGCCGCGGGATTGGCGCAGCTGTCGCCCAGCTCGCGAGCGAACGCGGATACGCGGTTGCGGTCAACTTCTCGACCGGCGCCGCGGAGGCCAAGAAAGTGGTCGCGGAGATTGCGGCTGGCGCCGGGCACGCTGTCGCGATTCAGGGTGATGTTTCGCTTGAAGCGGACATCGTGCGTTTATTCAAAACCGCGGAGTGCGAGTTGGGGCCGATCAAGGCGCTCGTAAACAACGCCGGTGTGACTGGCGGATTCGCGCGCGTGGATGAGGTGTCGAGTGCGGCCATTGCCAATGTCTTGGCAGTGAATGTTGGCGGCACCATCCTTTGCTCGCGCGAGGCGGTGCGGCGGATGTCGACGCGGCACGGCGGAAGCGGCGGAGCCATCGTCAACATTTCTTCGCTCGCAGCGCGCACCGGAGCGGCGGGAGAGTGGGTGCACTATGCTGCCTCGAAAGGCGCCATCGACAGTTTCACGATAGGACTAGCGCGGGAAGTGGCCGCGGAGGGCATTCGCGTGAATGCAGTGGCGCCGGGATTGGTCGAAACCGGCCTGCACGCTGCGAACGGCGAACCGGGCCGGCTGCAGCGCCTCATGGGAACGATTCCGATGGGAAGGCCGGGAATGCCCCACGAAGTGGCTGAGGGAGTTTTGTGGCTGTTGTCGCCTGAGGCGTCGTTTACGACGGGAGCAATTCTGGAGATTGGTGGCGGGCGGTGAGGAGGAGCGGTTCAGTGTTCGGAATTCAGTTTCACAAGCGGGCGTTTGTCTCTAAATCTTTTCGAAGGTACGTCTTAATCTTTTCCGGCAATCGCGACGCGTGCAGAATGTCGCGCAGCTGCGCGGGCGGCAGGCGACGGGCGAATTCCAGGGCGCGGGCCATGGGTGTGTATTCATTTCGCAACAGCGCCATTCGAATCTCAGGACGCACCGACCACTTAGCGTTATGGCAGATGGCCTTCACGAAAGCCGGCGTGGCAACTGGGCGCAGCAGCGCCTTGACGATTGCGGATTCGGTGACTCGTGGATTGTCGAGCGCGCTCTGCCAGACGCGCGCTTCCTTGTCGAGGAGTAGGGCGGCGGCCACCATGGCGGAAGACCGGCGCGCCAGCGCAAGGCGCTCACCCAGAGTGATCGAGGCGAGACGCGCCACCAGCAGTTCATCGGCAATTCGCTTCAGGTCGGCCGCCACCGCAGGGATCAACGAGAACTGCATGAGATCGAAGGTGTAGAGTTCTCGGATCAGACGCAATGCTGTGCGCCGGGGAGCACGCGGATGAGCGGCGAGAGCTACGCGGACTTTGCGCGACTTCATCACTGCGGTATTGCGGCTGATCTGCTCGATCACTTCGGAAGGCAAATTCCAATCTTTCACGGCAGCGAGGGCGAGATCTGCAGTCTGAACAGATTCAGCGCCGTCGATGTTGGGAGAGGCGCGACCGGGTGCCGATTCCGGCGAGCGCGGTGATTCGATCCCATTTTCGTTTTCCGAATTCATGCAGCATCGCTTGTCGAAACGAGTGTCCGCCCCGAACTATGTGCCTCGGCGCGCCATCCGGAGCGCTCCCTCGACGGGTTCCACAACCTGCGGATTCACTTCCACCCGCCGGTCGAGGGAACGGAGTTCATTGTAGAAAACCTGCCGCACCAGCGGGGCGTGACGAAAGACGCCGCCAGTCATGGCCACAGGGACGGGACCGGTGTGTCCTTCTGCGAAGAGGCCGCGAATCACCACTGCGGCTACCTGGGCAAGCTCCCTGCCCGCCTTGGTGAGCACGTGCGCAGCCAGATCGTCGTGGCTGGCGGCCACCGCAGGGAAAAGAGCGGCAAAGTCGGGAGGAGGAATCGAGTTTGCCGCGCGGGCCACTTCGGCGAGCGAACTCACTCCCCAGGCTTTACAGAGGGCTGCGGCCAGAGGCGAAGCTTGCGGCGATTTGCTCTCCGGTCTTCCATCGCGCGGATCTGACGCCCGCAGAACCGCGTTGACGGTGCTGCGTCCAATCCAGTGCGCGGAACCTTCGTCCCCGATGGCAAATCCCCACCCTCCAGCGCGAACGGTGCTTCCCTGCGGGTCGCGACCGTACGCAATCGAACCCGTACCAGCGATGACGATGATGCCCGGGCCGTTGTCGAAGGCCGCTGCAAGGGCGATTTGCATGTCGCCGACCACTTCGATGGGAGCCTTCAGAATCTCCGCCAGACATCGGCGCACCACCTCTGCCAATTCCGGATGAGCGGCGCCGGATCCGCCTACGCAGGTCCGCACCACTTGCGCAGGAGTAATGCCGGCGGCGGCGCATGCCTGGCGCACCGATTGCTGCAGCGACTCGCGGGCTTGCACCTCTCCGACGCGAACAATGTTGCTGGGTCCTGCCGTCGTGGTGGCGAGGAGGTGCGATTCATCGCCCACGGCGCAAGTGGTCTTGGTACCGCCGCCGTCGATGCCGAGATAGTAGGACACGTTTTATTTCTAACACAGTGCAGTTGTCAATCCGGGTCACCCATTGCCAAGTTTTGAGGACTGGATCAACCTTGGTCCGTGCTATAGAAATGCCGCCTTCCTCCGACAATCTCAATCAATTGACAGGGACGCCGTTCAGAGGCTACATTTGGCGCACCTCGATGAGTTTTACCTCCCGACTTTGCACGGGCAAGCTGATTCGCCCCGTAATGCCAGAGTTGGACTCTCTCCGCCGCATCGCAATCCTTGTTGTCCTGTTTTTCCACGGATTCGGTTACCCCGGTTTGGTGTGGTCGCACTTCAAGCGGCCGGCTCGCCTCTTCATCACCGCGAGCGTGGGTGACTGGACAGGCGTGTACTTGTTCTTCGTACTCTCCGGATTTCTTATCACCGGTATTCTGCTTGACAGCAAGCCGAAGCCCCACTACTACCGCCGGTTTTACATCCGTAGGGCCCTCCGGATCCTACCCGCGTATTACCTGCTTCTTCTGGTATTGATCGTGCTTCCTCGAACAGGATGGCTGGAAGGTCGAAGAGTTGGCTGGCCCTTTATCGGACTGAGTTTCCTCTATCTCACCAACCTCACTACTCTTTTTAAAGTACCCGCGCAGTATGCGGTGTTGTGGTTCCTGCCGGTGGAGGAACATTTTTATCTGCTTTGGCCTGCGGCGGTGCGCGCCCTTTCCCGGCGGGCTGCAGGGTGGTGCGCGCTGGGAATTTTCATCGCATCTCCATTGATCCGCGCGATCGCATATGAAATAGGGCATCACACCAGCGCTCCCTACACCTGGCTGGTTGCCGACGGTTTGGCGATAGGTGCTCCAGTGGGCGTTCTCAGCCGCGGCCAGCTCGCCGAACGTTGTCCAATGTTCTATTTCTCCGCAACTTGCATGGCTGCGGCCATCGGATTGTTCGTCCTCGGAACGCGCTTTGGAATCTGGCGAGGCAGTAGGTTCTTCGGCTCAGTATTTCGGCCCACAGGGGGGAATCTCTTCTGCGCGAGTGTTCTTTCGCTGACGCTTCTTATGGGCGCCAGCCTTTTCCGGAGGATTGTGCAGCGCCCGGTGCTGCAGTGGTTTGGCGGGATCAGTTACGGCCTTTATCTCGTCCACATGCTGGCGTTGATTTCACCGATCACTGGCTGGTTTGCTTTTTTCCGGGATTCTATTCGAAGCTGCCCTCGCGCGTGGAGTTTCTGTTTCTATGCTTTCTGCTCAGCATGGGACTGGCGGTCGGCGTTGCCTTCCTGTCGCGGAAATATTTTGAGGAGTGGTTTCTGAAGCTGAAGGATCGCTGGACTCCGCCGGTTTCCAAACAGCCGCCTGACCCGATGGCCATGGTGGGAGACCGTACACTGGAACAGCGCACGACCTAAGACCAACTTTCATTTTTTCCACTGTCACCCCATGGGCCTGAACCACCTCGATTTCGCGATCATCGCGCTCTATCTGGCAGGGATCACTCTGTTTGGGCTGCGCTTCCGCAAGAAGCAGCGCTCGCTGCGCGACTACTTTCTCGCGGGGCGGGATATTCCATGGTGGGCGATCGCGCTCTCGATTGTCGCGGCCGAGACCAGCACTCTCACGATCATCAGCATCCCGGGCCTCGCTTACGATACGAACTTCACATTTCTTCAGGTTGTGATGGGATACGTGGTGGGGCGCATCGTCATCAGCTTTGTGCTGCTGCCTCATTACTTCCGCGGCGATCTTTACACGGCGTACGAACTGATTGAGCGCCGCTTCGGCAGAGGGCTGCGATCGTTGACCGCTGGGTTGTTTCTGCTAACGCGGGCCGCGGCAGAGGGCGTACGCGTGTATGCCGTATCGATCGTGGTGTCGATTGCGCTGGGGACCGGCGAAGTGGCTTCGATCGCCATCATTACTACATTGACGGTCATCTATACGTTTGAGGGTGGACTCGCGGCGGTGATCTGGACCGACGTCGTGCAAACCGCGATCTATGTCGGTGGAACGCTGGTCGGGCTGGTGACGATTCTGCATCTCGTCCCGGGAGGATGGAGCGCGATTCATGCGGCGGCGGCGGGCGCGAGCAAGTTGCAGCTCTTTGATTTTAGCCCGAGCGTCTGGATTCCATACACGTTCTGGTCGGGGGTGATTGGCGGAACGTTCTTCACTGTCGCGAGTCATGGCACCGATCAGCTGATCGTGCAGCGGTTGCTGGCGGCCCGCGGGCAGAAACAGTCCGCGACGGCTCTAGTATCGAGCGGACTCGCCGTGCTCTTTCAGTTTGCATTGTTTCTGACGGTTGGGATCATGCTGTGGGCGTTCTACCGGGTGCCGTCCTCGATCTTTGGCAGGCCTGACCGGATTTATCCGACATTTATTGTGACGCGCATGCCGCATGGAATCTCGGGACTGCTAATAGCAGCGATACTGGCGGCGGCCATGTCGAATTTGAGTGCGGCGCTAAACTCCCTGTCGTCGACCTCGATCATGGATTTTTACGTGCGGTTACGGCCCCTGGCCGATGAGAAGACAAAGATGCGCCTGTCTCGCCTGGCCACGCTGGCCTGGGCGCTCGTGCTATTCGGGCTGGCGCTGATCGCGCTCCACAAAGTAGGCCGCGTGGTGGAAGTAGGGCTGCAGATCGCCTCTGTGGCCTACGGGGCTCTGCTCGGAGTATTTCTGCTTGGCGTGTTGACCCGCCGGGCGAATCAGCGCGGCGCGATGGTGGGGATGGCCTGCGGCTTTGGCATGGAGCTGTACTTGTGGCTGGGGACTCACATCCCGTGGACATGGTGGGTAATGATTGGAACGACAGTAACCTTCGTGGTGGGCTGGATGGTGAGCACAATCGTCGACGGGTCCGCCGAACAACACGAAAGGCTTACAGGTTGACCCGGGCCGCAGGCATCGAAAATAATTGCAGTTTGGGGCGGGACAAGATGCTCGCCCCCGGGTTGCTATAAGAGGCTGTGAGAACAAGCGACGGTGCGAAATGATGATGGCGCCTGCACTATGGCGATATGCCCTTCCACTATTGGCTCTGCCCTGTTTCTTGGTCGCGCCGGTAATCGCGCAGTCGGACGCGCCACCGTCCCAAGCGCAACGCCCGTCTCCGGCTCCGAAGAACGGCGCCTCTACAACCAAACTGGTCGGGCAGCCTGCTCCAGAACTGCCCACCGAGGCACAGGAGTCAACTCTGACCATTCACCAGACAGTACGGCGGGTGATCGTCGACGTCATGGTGCGGGACGCCAAGGGCAAGCCGGTACACGGACTCACGGCCAGCGATTTCTCCGTCATCGAAGATAAAGAGCCGCAGCGCATTCTTTCGTTCGATGTCTATGACTTCGATAAGACATCGATTTCCCGGGCGCGGAATGCGCCTCCATTGCCACCGGGCGTCTTCGAGAACATTCCCAAGGTTCCCGAGCGCGGGCCACTCTACGTGATGCTCCTCGATCTGGTGAACACGGAGACGGCCGACCAGATGGCGGCCAGGCAACAGGTCCTTAAGTTCATCAAGAGCAAGCCTGCAGGCACGAGATTTGCCGTCTTCGTCACGACCGACAAGCTTTACCTGGTACAGGGGTTCACCGAAGACAAAGACCTTTTGTATGCCGCGTTGAACCCCAAGCGTCCCCAGTCCCATGTGCCGAAGGTTTTCCTGCTGGCTCGAAACTACGGTTACCGCGATCCATACACCGCGGTGGATATGCTGACCCACATCGGCGAATATCTGGACGGCATTCCGGGCCGCAAGAATTTGATCTGGGTAGCGGGAACCTTTCCGCTGTCAATTTCGCCTGAAGAGGGAAATTCTCCGTTGGCAGACCAGATCAAAGCGGAGATCAACGCCCTGGCACAGGCCCAAATCGCGGTCTTTCCCGCAGATGTGAGCGGAGTGGACCCGAATCCCGCCGCTGGCACGTTCGTAGCGAGTAAGGCGGCGGAGGAGAAAATCGCCTCCCTGACCGGAGGCCGTGCGTTTTACAGCGACAACGGCTTGGTGGATATCCTGAACACGGCCACCGAAGATGGCGGGAACTACTACACACTGACCTATTCCCCTCCGGCGTTCACCAATGACGGAAAGTGTCACAATATCACAGTGAAGCTCGACCAGGAGAAATATCAGCTATCGTACCGGCACGACTACTGCCGCGTTCCTCTGCTTTCCACCACCACGGAGGAGGATCGGAGCCATGCCAAAGCTGCGGCGGTGGCAGTTCCGCTTCAGGCGGGCGATGTGCTGCAAGGCAATATAAAGTCAGGGGCACCGATGTTGCACGACCTGGTGTTCTCAGCGCATTTGCGGACCGAGGGCGAAATCGTGACCGCGACGCCCACGCAGATGGTGCTCCTTGAGGAACAATCGGCGTTCTACCGCACCCATAGCACGAACCGGTCAGTTAAGCCGCTGCCGCCGGTAAAGGTTCAAACTTATACCGTCGACTATCGCGTCCTCGATCCGCAGCTCAAGGCACAGGCGGAACGCAGCGGGCGGCAGGCAACCTTGGAGTTTGCCGTAGCGGCGTTCGATGAAGACGGCAAGGTGCTGAACGGTATCGTGAACGATGGCGTCCCGGCGGAATCGACACAGCCTGCGGAAAACAGGGTGGGGTTGTACCGGCTGCACCAATCGTTAATCGTCCCGCTAGGCGCAAAGTCGATCCGAGTCGGGGTGCGGGACCGCACGAATGATCGCATGGGGACGCTGGAGGTGCCGCTTCCGCTCGCGCCGGAACCGGTTCGGCAGGCGTCGTCAGCGCACTAGAGGCGCCGAGAATTGCGCCCGAAGATTGGCGGTCAAACCCTCTCCCTCCTCGCGTATACTCCAACTCCAACATGACTGAGGTCACCGGTCTTGCTCCGTCTCGTCCCGAACTTTCTCGCGATCTGGGGGTGAGTCACGCTTCCGCGGTAGTGGTGGGAACCATCATCGGCAGCGGGATTTTTCTTGTGCCCGCCGAAATGATGCAGGCCGTGGGCTCGGCCAAACTTGTATATCTGGCGTGGGTTGTGGGCGGACTGCTGTCGTTTGCAGGAGCCCTCACCTACGCCGAACTTGGAGCGATGAAGCCGCAGGCCGGCGGGGAGTACGTTTACGTCCGCGATGCGTACGGCCCGCTGGGCGGGTTTCTTTACGCCTGGACTTGGTTTGTCATCGCCAAGCCGGCTTCGATCGCGACCGTGGTCACGGGACTCGTGCGAATTCTCGGAACCTTCTCGGTCTTTTCATTTCTCTCAGACAACGTTATCAGTGCGCCCTTTGCCGTCAGCTGGGGACAAATCTTCGCCATAGCCGCCGCCATCCTTATTTCATTGCTCAACTATCTTGGGGTGAAAAAAGCGGGCGAGTTTCAACTGGTGTTTACTCTGTTGAAAGTGGCGATCATCCTGGGAATCGTGGTGGTCTGTTTCAGCGGATTCGGCAACGCGCCGGGCCGGGGATGGGCTAACTTCGCCAGTACATTTGCGGGCGCGAAGGGCGGGATTGCCGGCTTCATGGCCGCGCTGGTCGCGGCACTCTGGGCCTACGATGGGTGGAACGACCTGAACATGGTGGCAGGCGAGGTGAAGCATCCGGAGCGCAACATTCCGATTGCGCTCATTGCGGGCGTGGCCACCGTGGGCGTGCTCTACATCCTGGTCAACGCGGGAGTGCAGTATGTGCTTCCGGCCAACGCGATCGCCGCTTCCCCGCGTCCCGCATCGGATGCAGTGGCGCTGGTGATGGGGCGCATGGGCGCTAGCATCGTCTCGGCAGGAATGGCACTGTCCATGCTCGTCGGACTGAATGGCACGATCATGAGCGGAGCTCGTGTTCCTTTCGCCGTAGCCCGGGACGGATACTTTTTTCGGGCACTGGGGGAAGTGCATCCCCGGTTTCACACGCCGTCGGTGGCCATTGTGGCACAGGCTGTGTTGTCGATCCTGCTGTTGCTGGTCGGGGCCAACTTCCGGCAGTTATTCTCTCTGGCAATTTTTGCGGAGTGGCTCTTCTACATGATCGCAGGCAGCACGGTATTTGTATTCCGAGTGCGCGAACCGCAGGCGCCGCGTCCATATCGCATGTGGGGCTATCCCTTTGTGCCAGCAATCTTCATCGTCGTTGCCGCCGCGCTCTTGTGCTACACCTTCAAGAATGACTGGCCGAATTCGGGGTACGGAGTCTTCGTCATTCTCGCCGGGATTCCTGTGTTTGCGGTCTTCTCCCATTTGCGACGCAGCAGAAGCACAAGCTCATAACCTCAGCGAACGCTAAGAAGTCCACGAAGATCGCAGAGAATAGAAAGCCGGATCCGTTTCCCTCCGTGTTTCCCATACATATTTCCGCGTTTGTTCGCGGTTTCGCCGGATCCAACCATGTGACCACAGCGATACCGCCCGTCCCACGCCCGTTTTGAGACGATTCCCCAAAAGTGCGCTTCTGAAGTTACCTAAGGTCAAGAGCCGTTGACACGTTTACCCCCTGTCCTATCTCCCGTATTTTTAAGGCTCCAAGTCCCGGCGTATCTCCCCAGCCGGGATCCCTATGGAGTGAAATTGCATGGCGACGGCTTACCGCGGCTTTCAACTCGGACTACTGCCCGAACGCAAGGTGAACAAACGGGCACTGGCGACCGCCTATGGAATAGTGGCGCTGGTCCTGCTCATCGTGATCAACCTCGGGCTGATCCTGCCGGAAAAGCTGCAGCTCAGGCAGTACCACGTGACGGAACTGATTCCCATGCCATCGTTGCGGCCGGAGCCGGAGCCCATCAAGGTGGTAAAGCCGGAGATCCATCCCAAGCTGCTGCCCGCCGTGAAGCTGCCGGTGTTTGAGCAGCCCAGGCTGGTCGTGCCGCGCGAAGTTCGCCGGGAAGCGCCCAAGCCAGTCGAAGCACCACAAGTTGTGGTCAACCAGTTCAAGGCCCCGGAATTAAAGATGGCAGCGGGTGGGGCACGTCCGCAACTGGTGCACACTGGAGATTTTGGTGGCAGTTCGCAGAAACCGACGGTGAACGCTGCCGTAGAAAAAGTTCAGACGGGCGGGTTTGGCGATCCCAATGGCCTGAAAGGCGAAGGCAAGCAGGGCGCGAAATTGTATGCCGCCCAGGCAGGCGGTTTTGATATGCCCGCGGGTCCAGGACAGGGCAACGGATCAGGCGGAGCCAAAGGAATCAAAGGCACGGTGGCCAGCGCTGATTTTGGCAACGGTATTGCGACCGGAGGCAAAGGTGACGGACGCAGTAACGGCCAGGGAGTTGCCACAGGTGGATTCGGATCGGAGCAGGTGGTGCACGCCGGACCGAAGATTGTGCAGGCGGATTCCGGACCGGCAAGTACTCCGGTCGAAATCACGTTCAAGCCCAATCCGGTTTACACGGAAGAAGCGCGCAGCCTGAAGCTGGAAGGCGAAGTGCTTCTCGAGGTTAGTTTTTCTGCAAACGGCACGTTGCATGTGAATCGCGTGGTGCGCGGCCTTGGTCACGGGCTCGATGAAGCCGCGATCGCCGCCGCCAACAAGATCCGGTTCAAGCCGGCTTTACGCGGCGGGCAACCAGTGGATTCCACAGCAGTGGTTCACGTGACGTTCCAAATGGCGTACTGAAGACTTTGGCGAAGTAACTCTGGCAATTGACCAGTCAACAGAAACGGTTCGGGTACTGAAAACTGGGTCAAAGAAACTTGGAGAAAAGAGTCATGCGTACTTGGAAAGCGATACTTACTGCGGCGTTGCTGGCATCGATGAGCGCGGCCGCACAGCAAGCGGCGGAACAACAGCCGTCCGCACAGCCGCCGGCGCCCGATGCGACGCAGACAGCGCAATCGTCTCAGCAAGCTACTCCGGCAACGGCGCAGCCAGCGGCGGCGCAGGCCGCTGCGATCGCGCCACCGACGGCATCGCCTGCTCCCACGACCATGGACCAAGTTGTGACTCTTTTTATTGAGCATGAACACGGTCTGATCAAGGCGCTCGCCACCCGCACGCCTGTGGTCGAGACCTACTTGCAGAATCTGACTGCCGACCCCCAACTCGGCCCGGTGCCCAGCGCCGATCATTACTTCCTCGGCCGTATGGATATGGGCGAGACCGTCGACCGCAAGGATTACCTGAAGGAAGAAGACCGGAGCATGCAGTCGCGCCTGTTAGGCGGTTTCGGCAAACTCTACAAGGTCCAGTACCAGCCCTTGGGCTTCTCGTGGATGGTGTATGCCGACCGCACCGACTTCGACCGCGAGCACTATGAATTTCGTTACGCCCGCCGCGAGTTTCTGGGCGACGTGCGCTGCCTGGTGTTCGACGTGACCCCGAAATCGAAATCCGGTCGCGGCCGGTTCCTGGGCCGCATCTGGGTGGAAGATCAGGGCTACAACATCGTGCGCCTGAATGGAACCTATGCTCCGGCGCCGCGCAACGCCATGTTCTTTCACATGGACAGCTGGCGCTTGAACTTGATCCCCGGCTACTGGGTACCTGCCTTCATCTACAGCGAAGAGGGCGACTTCAGCGCCGGCGTGAAGAACAAACTGGCCTTCAAGGCGCAGACCCGCATCTGGGGCTATGACCTGAAAAAGGGTGGCAAGGACGACGAGTTGACACAGATCCGCGTGGACAGCGTGACCGACGAGAGCGCGGCCGCGCAGGATGCGTCCCCGCTACAGGCTGAGCGCGTATGGCAGCAGCAGGCGGAAGACAACGTTGTCGAGCGCCTGACCAACGCAGGATTGCTCGCGCCCGACGGCGACCTCGACCGCATTCTCCAGACTGTCGTGAACAACCTGGAAGTCACCAACAACATCGACCTGCCGCGCCCCGTACGGACGCGCGTGCTACTCACCTCTCCGCTGGAAACGTTCAGCGTAGGCAACACCATCGTGATCAGCCGCGGCCTGGTGGACGTGCTTCCCGACGAAGCCAGCCTCGCAGCCGTGCTCTCGCATGAGCTCGCGCACATCGTGCTCGGCCACAACTTGGGCAGCAAGTACGCGTTCAACGACCGCATGCTGTTCTCGGACGAGGGGACATATCAGAACCTCGGCTTTAAACACATTCCGGAAGAAGAAACCGCTGCTGACAAAAAGGCAGTAGAACTTCTGAAGAATTCACCTTACGCGCAAAAGCTGGACAATGTGGGCCTGTTCCTGAAGGCGCTGCAACTGCGCGCTCCGCAACTGAGCGCATTGCTGACCACGCACCTGGGCAACCCGCTGGCGGAGAACGGAACAGTCAGCCGCTTGTCCGCTCTGTCTACGCAGGGTCCAGCCCTGGACAACACGAAACTCGATCAGATCGCGGCTCTGCCTTTGGGCGGCCGCGTGAAGATCAATCCCTGGGACGACAAGGCGGAAATGGTGAAGACGGCTCCGGTCGCCATCACCTCGGCGCGTGACAAAATGCCGTTTGAAGTGACGCCCTTCTTTCCGCGGTTGATCCGGTATGGTACAGGCACCACCGCTCCAGCTCCGGCTACCGCTGCCGCCAGAAATGGCTCGGGTAACTAACGGGCAAGGCTTTTACTCCAAGTTGAACGAAGACGTGGGCCGGGATCCGGAACTTCCTTCCGGGATACCCGGCCTTCGTTGCTTGACCGTACAGCTTGCCGCTGGGGTTCAACTTTCAACTCGACGCCATTACTGCGGCTTCTTGTCTGGTGAATTCGTCGTTGCAGCTTTGGTGATGATTTCCAATTCCTTCAATCGCTCTTGCCGGCGGACAGCCTCCAACTCGCGCAGCTTCTCCCTGCGGAGTTCCTGTAGGTTCCTTCTCTCTTCCCGCCAGATTCGGAATCTGTGGGCCAATGAGGACCCTGCGGCGGCGAGCTTCGCTTTGTCTCTTATCGCCTGCTCCGCGCCTCTCTCTGTTTTCAGCGTGGCCCACTGTTGTTTTCGCAGGGCGAAGCGCATGTACATTTCCTGCTCGCGCTCGTCTTCTAGTTGATTAATCAGCCGCCGGTTGGAAGCGACGACGTCGACCAGGGCGCTAGTCGTCCAGGCAAAGGTGAACAATCCGGAAATGCCAATGACGGCGCTCATGATTCGCCAATGCTCCCCTACGTCAACCCTGCCCATGCCAAGTGTGGTGTAACAATTGGCACAGTAGTAGATCGCATCGTAGGCCTTCACAATCAAACCCATTTGAGTGAGGGCAAAGGACCAGATTGCGACTTCCACAAGATGCAAAATTAGCATGAGGAGTACGGACCATCCGAGCAGGAACGAAGCCGCCACTAAATGAGGCCGCTCGAGCCGCAGACGTCGCTCGCCGCGGTGTTGAAGGACTTGGATCCAGTGCAAACCAGAACCATGGAACAGCGCGATCAAAACCAAGACGAACGCGCCGATGCCCAGCGCCGCAAGTGGTTTGAATTCGTCCGGAATCTTAGAGAGAAGTGTCGGAATAGGGCCCCACAGTCTACGGTCGTCGTCTGACTCTGTTCTACAGACTAGGGTGTACGGCAATATTCAGGGTGCGCACAACTGTCGCTTTTGACAGGTGCGCAAGATCTCTTGGATGGGCAGTCAACTGGGCAATGCCGGACCCGTCGTCATTCCGAGCAGCGGGTCCCCGGATTCGTACCTTCTCTTGTGTTCCCATTTCTACGTGCCAGCGATGCCCTTGTTCTGCAGGATTCTGACGACGACCCGGCGGTTCTCCGCTTGACCCTCCACTGTGGCATCGGGCGCGACCTGACTGCTAGTTCCCATCGCGCCGGGAGCTAAAACGTTTGTCCCTGTTGTTCGAGAAATTCGAGAACATGGTCGGCACGTTCCGCGCTTAATTTTTGATTCAGCGCGGCGCTGCCCACCTTCGATGCGTATCCTTGCACTTGAATGATGTAAGCTGTAATGCCCACGGCCTGCTGCGCCAGTTAGAGGAGCTGCGGTTTGTACTGCGCGTCGATCTCAGTGCTGCCGTTGGCGAAGTAAACCGTCGTCTCCACTGGCACTTGATATCTCGAGAACCGTTTGACCGGCCCCGGCACCGGTCGGATTATGTAGCTTCCAGCCGCAAGCGTGGTGTTCGCGACCGTAAAGGGCTGCGACACCTTGAAATCAAGCCGGTTCATGATTTGGGCCTGGCCCGTGCACAGTCCGAAAGTCAATACACTCAGCCCGGCCAACGCGAATTTTCCGAAAACGTTCTTCATGAGACCTCCCTTCGATTACAGCGTTCCGTTCGCAGAGAATATTGTTCACTGCGTGCAAGGTCCACTGGCAATTTTGCCAATGGCCCCGTTTCCATGATGCAGATAGGCTGGACTGTGTCGCACGAGAGCTTTGGGAGCAATCACGATGAGACGCTCCCGCTCCGTAAGTTCTGAGTACCCGGAAACTTTCTCGTGAAGTTGGGCGTGGCTACAACAATGATGCGACCCTACGTTTTCCGCTTGGTCGGGCTCTGGTTGCTGAGCGCAGCAATGCTCACCGGCCAGAATTCGCAACAGGACTTCAACGCCTTCTTTGCAAAGTTCAAGGCGGCCGTAGCCCAGAAGGACACCGCCACGCTGACCACCTTGATGGTGCCCGGCTTTAGTTTCATTCGGGCTCAGAATGTGTCGCCGGCGGATGTTTTTAAAGGGCTCGATGCCGACGGCGGCCTGCAATGGACCAACTTGCAGCAGGCGGTCCGAGGACAACCAAGCCCTTACCAACAGCAAGGTTCGAACGCTCCTGCGCGCGTGTTGCAATGTACGCCCACTGAGCGCATCTACAGCTGTTTCGTGATCTTTCAGCAGGACGCGCGTCATCGCTGGGGCTGGAAAAGTATGATCTTGCCCACAAGATAGCGTCCGAAACGCTGTTTCCGGGCGCTGATGCTGTTCTGTGTGGAGACTGTTCGTTTTGACAGGTTTCCAAGACCCCACTTAGCGATAGAGTTGCCAACAACTTGTGGAGGTCAAGCATGTCGAACAACGAACCGAAAACCTGCGCCCACCTGCCTTGCCTTTGCGTGGTACCGGAAGGCCAGAAATATTGCGGTCAGTCGTGTGAGGATGCGGGATCGAACGATGTCGAGATTGCGTGTGAGTGTGGCCACTCACCCGGTTGTGCGCTCACAGTAGCGGATAAATCCGTCGCCTAACATCGCACGGCCGGATCGTAGGCGCAACTCCCGGTTTCGACAGCTCTTGTATGTTGATGTAGGAGTCTTCACTCGGGAACGCCGGTTACAGATGGGCAGTTTCAGAAACTAGACGATATCAAGTCTGCGGGTGGCCGAGAACCCTGGCAGCCGCTCCGCCCTTTGCTCAGTCGGCGAAGGGTGGCCCCGCCTGTGCGGCACGCTTCTCGTATCCCAAGCGGCTCCGGCCACCCTTTCCCCAGTTTCCATAACGAAAATTCCAAACAGCCCGGAATGACACTCGCCGCTGGAATCGCCAACCTCCACCTAGGGCGTGCAGTGAAAGATCAGCGCCGGCAAGATGTTGAACAGTTGGAAATTGAGTTTGACGGAACTGAAGCTGGACTCGAGGTATGGCAGAATCATCCGCGTGTACTGGAACAGCAGCATCGATCCTTCCGCCTTGAGCGCCAGGCGGGACTCTTCGAGAATCTCGCGGCGCAGCGAATCCGTCATGTTGAGATACGGAAGACTGGAGATGATGTAGTCGGCGGGTGCAAGGCTCTGCTCCGCCAGCACACCACGAACCCGCGCCGCCGAACCCTGTACCATACGGAAGCGCGGATCGCGAACGTTGTCGCGCAGGTACTCGACGAAGTCGGTGTTCAGTTCAATCGCAACTAGAACCGCGTCGGGACGCATGCGCTTGAGAATCTCGCGCGTGAACGTGCCCACGCCAGGACCGTATTCCACGAGAACGCGCGCCCGCTCCCAGTCTACCTGGCCCATCATGTCATTCACGAGAAAAGGCGAACTCGGGACCACTGAGCCGAGCATGGTCGGACTCTTCAGAAAATTCCGGGTGAACAGTGCGAGCGACGACAAACGCGCAGCGGACCTCTTAGCAGCCTGACCAGCCATTGGGTTGTTCTCGCGAAAAGAGAAACAGCGTGCGGTTCTTATCCTAGCCCAATCGAGCACCTGCAAGAGACTTCTACGCCAACACCGAAGTAGTAACGAGATAGGTACTTTGGTCACGAATGTGTGATGCCGCCGCCGCGGCCCGCGGTTGGCGGAGTCAACTTGCCCACGGTAACTTGCGGTGCAGACGGAGGCTCGTTGAGAATCAGGTTATCAGCATCCAGGCATCGCGGCTGCGTCGAGGAAGCACCCCTTTTGAGGCTTTGGCTCAATACTTTACTGAAGGCCGTATCGGGAACGTACTTCGTCCTGACCTCGCTGTATTGTCTTCTGGCCTTTCTGCCGTACACATTCTGCGCCTTCATCAAGACACCGCCTTACGCGTGGATGCCCTGGCTAGCGCATCATCAGGCAGCGCTTTACTGGTGCGCGCTTGCGGCCGCGCTGATTTCCGCTTGGCCGTGGCAGAAAGGCCATCGAACTTGGATTGGGATCGGTCTGCTATTCTCGGCAGGAGTTTACCTGACCTTCCGTCCGTTCCTGCCTGGACTGGAAAACAATAGCGCGGCCTATGCCTGGAGCTTGATTGCTCTGCTCCCCTTGATTGGGATGGCTTTATGGCAGTCTACGAGCGCGGAAATACAACGCGGAGTGAACCGCGTTCATGGCAAAGCGGAGCTCTTTGGATTCTCCGCCGGACTGCTGGTCGCCGTCGTGGTGAGTGTGATCTACAGCATAGGCGCAAGAGTCCGCCTCTACTCCGACAGCCACACACACGCATTTCACGGGCAGGACGCGGCGGTCGCGTTCTGGAGTCTGGTCTCTCATGTCGCCCTCTCGATCATCGTTCTGTCGGCGCTGAACTTGATCTTTCTGCTCGCCGCCAAGACCTCCAAACCTCAAGTTGTTCGCCGCGGGCTGCTGGGCGCGCTGATCACTGTAGTCCTGGCATTTGTGCTAACGCGGTTTCTGGGCAACGCCATGAGTTTCGACGGATGGAGCGCGTACGTATATGCGAGCGCCTTCGCGCTCACCCTCACGCTCTGGGGATTCTCGATGATCGAATCCTTTCGGGCGAGCAAAGTTGAGACCACCACAATTGCATCCGCGCCAGGGATCAGCCCGCCGCTCTCGTTCGCACAAACCATTTCCATCTGGATCGCGATGGTGATAATCACGTTGCTCGCGTTGGGATCGCGTTGGCTGATCGGCGGTGAAGACTGGAATGGCTTTGTCGAGAGCACCTCGGCTCTGTTTTTCTGGATCGCGATGAGCCTATGCGTGTACCGGCTGCGCCCAGTGCGCACCGACTATTCCGTGGTGGCCATTGTGGCCGTTTTAGTGGTCGGCGTTTTTGCCTACAAGGGGTTGCAAGTCACAGAGATTTTCTGGGGCAAGTCCGTCGGCTCAACCGACGACGAAATTTCGCTCAAACTCGAGGAATACGGTGCAGGCGACCCATCGTTCCTGCTCGCCCATCACATGCTGGGCAATAGCCGCGGAGAAGTGTGCGGCGATCTGTGCCGCATCATGCGGGAATACACCAATGTCCGCGATACGCGCACGAATGCGGCAGTTCGGCTGGTCGACAACCTGTCCCTAACCCAAAGCGCGCGTCCGAACATCTTTGTGTTCGTCGTAGACGCGATGCGTCCAGATTATCTGGGCGCTTACAATCCTCGCGTTAACTACACGCCCAATCTCGACGCTTTTGCCCGAGACAGCATCGTGCTGCACAATGCATACTCGCAATATGCCGGCACTTCCCTTTCCGAACCTGCGCTCTGGGCCGGGGCGATGATGCTTCATGCACACTACCTGAAGCCGTTCTCGAAGGTGAATGGTCTGGAGCAGATGCTGCATGCCGACAACTACCGCATGATCGTGAGCATGGACGAAGTGCTGAAAGAGGTCTTGTTGCCGACCGATACACTGACCAAGCTGGACACCGACAAGGAACTCTGGAACCAGCTGGAAATCGGATCGACGGTGCAGCAGGCTGAATCGGCACTCGACGGTCCCAACCGCTCGCAGGAACCTATCTTCTTTTACGATCAGCCAAAAAACGTGCACCAGTTTGCGCGCAACGATGTGCCCTCGCCGACTTCGCAGCACTGGCAGGCGCCGGATGGAATGAGCATCCGCATCAGCTATGAAGTGCATTGGGTCGACAAATGCCTGGGCGAGTTCTTCCGTTATCTCAAGCGGCATGGAATGTATGACAACAGCATCATCATCGTCACCAGTGACCACGGCGATGCTACAGGCGAGTTCGGACGTATGAGCCACTCGACTTCGATATGGCCGGAAATGATGCGCGTGCCCCTGATCATCCATGTGCCACCGGCGATGCGGGAGCATCTGGTGTACGACGATACTCGCCTTTCGACCCTGACCGACATTACGCCAACGCTTTATTACCTGCTGGGGCATCGGCCCCTCGCCCAGAACGCGCTCTACGGCCGGCCTTTGCTTGCCGAGACGAAGCGGGAACTGGATCGCTACCCTAGGCTGGATCTCTTGCTGGCGTCAGATGTTCGCGCAGTGTATGGAATCCTGACGGCGGACGGGCGCTATTTGTATACGACGTATGATTCGCCGGCGCAGAGCTATCTGTTCGACCTTGCGGCGGACCCTAATGCCGAGCGCAATATTCTGACTCCGCCTCTTAAGCAGCGCTACGACGAGGAGATCATTGAGCATCTCCACGTGATCGGTGACTTCTATGGGTACAAGCCCGGAGTGGGAGCGCTGCTTGCGTCGTCAGCCCGCTCCGCCAATCCTCAGTAGTTTTTCCATGTTCCCGCTCCCCGCGCTTGTCGAAAAAGAGTTGGTTGCGGACTTGAGAGGAACGGGCTTGTAGGCGAAAGTTAAAAACGTGTTGAGCTTCGCTCTTCGCTCTGGGGGACAGCCGAAGGCGGCTGTCCCCGCGTGAGCATCGTCGCAGCAAATCTATTTACTTCGCGCGCCTAGATCGTCGTGCTCGTGATAGTTCGGATACGGCGGGCGCTTGATCTCGGGAAGGGGATGCTCTTTCAATTGCTGCATCACCACCTCGATGGCTTTTTCGAGTTGAGCGTCATGGCCGGCGCGCCAGGCTGCGGGTTCGAGATCGACTTCGACGTCGGGCGCGACGCCGTGATTCTCGACTTCCCATTCGCCGTTGAGGCCGTAGATAGCGGCGCGCGGCGCGGTGACGCGACCGCCATCGATCAGTTCAGGATAGCCGCCGATTCCAACCAGGCCGCCCCATGTTCTCTTGCCGATCAGCGGACCGATGCCGGCTTTGCGGAAGTACCAGGGCAGAGCGTCGCCGCCGGAGCCCGACATTTCATTGATGATCATGACCTTGGGACCGTAGATGGCTTCCGACGGGCTTGACCAGTCGTGGCCCTCGCGCGTGACGACCTTGCTCATCATGGGGCGGCGCAGGTAGTCGATGATGTAGTCGGCGAGTTGTCCGCCTTCGTTGAAGCGCTCGTCGATGATGGCGCCTTCTTTGCCGACTTGCGAAAAGAAGTAGCGGTTGAAGCTGGTGTATCCGCCGCCCGCGGTGTTGGGCACGTGGACGTAGGCGACGCGGCCTCCGGTGGCCTCATCGACGCGGCGGCGATTGCCCTCGATCCAGGCGAGATGGCGCAGATTTTCTTCGCTCTCGACGGGAACGACGGTGACGTCGCGGGAATCCTTTGCCGTCCGGATTCGCGCCGACTTTGAGAACGACCTGCTTGCCCGCGGTCTCTTCGAAGAAGCTGTAGATGTTGTCGGAGGCGTGCAGATCGCGGCCGTTCACCGCGAGGATGTAATCTCCGGCTTTGACGTTGACGCCGGGCTGGGTCAACGGGGCTTCATTGCCGGGATTCCAGTTTTCGCCGTCGTAGACTTTGGCAATGCGATAGCGGCCGTTTTCCAGGCTGTAATCGGCGCCGAGCAGACCGCCTTTGACTTTCTTCGGCTCGGGCGCTTCGCCGCCGCCGACGAACATGTGGCCGACCGTCATCTCGCCGAGACATTCCTGAAATAGATAGGTGAGTTCGTCGCGGGAGGCGATGCCATCGAGATACGGCGCGTATTTTTTCTTGGCCTTGTCGAGGTCGAGGCCGTGATAGTGCGGGTCGTAGAAGAAGTCGCGCTCGATGCGCCAAGTCTCGTTGTAAATCTGCTTCCACATGGCGCGGGGCTCGACGTAGACTTCCCATCCGTCGAGTTTGAGCGGGCCGAAGCCGGGCTTGGGCGGCCCGCGCCACCGGGGCCATCGTCGGCCGACGCGGTAGCCCAAGAGTCGCCTTTGCGGTAAAGAATTTTTTCGCCATCGAAGGAGACGGCGAAGTCGTTGACCTCGTCCATCAATTTGTCGACCTTGCGCTTGCTGAGGTCGAACTTCTGGATGGTCTGACTGATGTTGGGATAGTCGTCTTCGGTAACGACCATCGGGCCTTCGGCGAGGAATAGGATGCCCGATTTGCCGGAGAGCATGTTCAGATAGTTTTTCGCGGGAATCGGCAGCGAGAGGATGCGCTGGCCGATGCCGTCGATGTCGATCTTGACGATGACGGGCTCATCTTTCTTCTTGTCCTTATCGTCTTTGTCCTTGTCGTCGTCAGCGGGATCGGATTTATCTGCGTCGCTTGCGATTTGTCTTTTGACTTCTTGTCTGTTGCCTTTTCTTTGGCTTGGCCGGCGGCTTTGTCCTTGTCCTGATCCGGCCTTCTTTTCGTCTTTCGGCTTATTCTCTTCGTCGCTTTCGGGGGCGAGCGGCGACTTCTCATCCTTGCTGAGCACGGCGACGTAGACGTTGCGCGAGACGCGATGCTCGTCGCTCGACATGTCGAGGCCGGCGGTCGGTCAGAGCGACGTTCGTCGAAGCGGTGAAATAGAGATATTTTCCGTTCTTGTCGAAGCTGGGATAGAGCGCGTCGCTCATGCCGTCGGTAACCTGGAAAATCTTGCCCTGATCGAGCGAATAGACGAAGACCGCGTGCTGTCCGCTGGGAAGCTGCCTGGTATAGGCGATCCACTTGTTGTCCGGGCGACCAAGTCTGGCCGAGCTGCATTGGAGGAAAAAGTCCAGAAATAGTCGGTGTCGACAAGCTTGGGAGTGGGGTTGTCGAGATCGACGTACCACAACTGCAGGCGCTTGTCGATGTAGGCGATCTTCTTGCTGTCGGGCGACCACACGGGCGTGTAGAAAAATGACGGCGGATTGCCGAGGTTGATGTGGCGCACCGTCCCCAGGCCGTTCTGATCGCGGATGGCAAGTTCGTATTCTCCGGACTCATCGGAAAAATAAGCGATGGACTTGCCGTCGGGCGACCAGGCGGGATCGCGGTCGGCGACGGCGGGACTGCGCGTGATGTTGCGAATGTCGCCTTTGTCGGTGGGAACGGTGAAAATTTCTCCCCAGGCTTCGAAGACGGCGCGCGCGCCGGTGGGCGAAATGCTGAAATTCTGAATGCGCTTGGGATCGACCTTGGCGAAGTGCGGACGCACGGCCTCGATGTCGCCGGCAACGTGGATGGTCATGTTTTTGGCCTGATGAGTGGTCAAGTCGTAGAGCTTGATGGCGCCGAACTGCTCGATGACGATGGCGTCGGGGCCGGCGGAGGCGGTTTTGAAATCGAGGCCGTCGCTGTGCAGAGCTTCCGTGACCTGCTTGGTTTTCGTGTCGTAGGCGAAGAGGCTGACCGGGCCGTTGCGGTCGGAAAGAAAATAGATGGTGTCGCCGACCCACATGGGGTGGTGGTCGTTGGAGTTGTCGCGGGGAATCTTGACGATGCTGGAGTCTTTGAGATCGGCGATCCAGATGGGCGTGGTCTGGCCGCCGTGGTAGCGCTTCCAGGCTTGCTGCCATTTAGGATGCGGGACGTAGGCGACGTGCGTACCGTCGGGCGAGAACGATGCGTCCTCGGCGATGGGGAGAGGAACTTGCGGCCGGGAGTCCGCCTTCGACGGGAACCGTGTAGAGCTGATCCTCGAAGTGCATGAAGCTGTTGCCCCAAGAGTTGAACAGGATATTCTTGCCGTCGGGCGTCCAACCGGCAACGTACTCTTCGGCGGGATGGTAGGTAAGGCGGCGCGGCACGCCGCCAGTAGCGGGAACGACGAATACATCGCGGTTGCCATCGTAATCGCCGGTGAAGGCGATCAGGGAGCCGTCGGGAGAGAAATATGGAAGGCCCTCGATGCCGACGCCAGAGGTGAGGCGGCGGGCGTCTCCGCCGTCACGGCTGACGATCCAGAGATCGTCGGCGTAGGTGAAGACGATCTGCGTCTTGCTGACGGTGGGGAAACGGAGCAGAAGCGGCGGATTCGATTGGGCTGCGGTGAATTGCGAAAGGATCGGCGTAAGGGCGATCAACAATAGACGAAGTTTACGCATGAGGGGCTCCAAACCAGTCTTGCTAAGTGAAGGGGAATCTTAGTGTGCGAGTCAGACCATGGTCAAGGCGCCGGGTTGGCATCAATCTGCAAAGCCCGGTTGAACCTCAAGACGCGGACGCCGCATCTAAGGCACGTATATGTCAGCAGTACAATCCGGCTCCAGTCTAACCACGCGCGACCTGGCGCGGGCAGGTTGGCGTGTTCTCAACGGTCATGTTCCGATGCTGTCGATTGAGATCACGCGCGAGTGTCCGCTGAGCTGTCCCGGGTGTTATGCCTACGGCGACAGTCATCTGGGGGGAGGAACCACGCTGCGGGAACTGAGCGATTTTCGCGGGGATGCGCTCGTCGAAGGTGTGATCGACTTGGTGCGGCGTCACAAGCCAATGCACGTCTCGCTGGTCGGAGGCGAGCCAATGATGCGGCATCGCGAGTTGTCTCGCATTCTTCCTATCCTCAGTGAACTGGGTGTGTTCACCATGGTGGTGACCAGCGGTGTAATCGCGATTCCGCAAGAGTGGATGAATCTTCCCCGGTTGCGCGTTGCCGTTTCTATCGATGGGCTTCCCGAGCATCATGACGAGCGGCGCAAGCCGGCGACCTACGAGCGCATTCTCAAGAATGTGGCCGGCCGATCGATCAACGTGCATTGGGTGATCACGCGGCCCATGCTGGCGCGGGCTTCCTATCTGGAGGAGTATGTTGCGTTCTGGCAGATGCGCCCGGAGGTCGATCATATTTGGGTGAGCCTGTACAGTCCGCAGATCGGGGAGAAAAGCACTGAACTGCTCACGCAGGAGGATCGGGAGCGGGTGGCGGTGGAGTTGCCCAGGCTGGGACGCGCCTATCGGAAGTTGCTGGTGCCGGAAGGGATGGGGAAAGCGTTTGTGAGTCCTCCCAACGGCCCGGACGACTGTCTATTCTCGAAAATGTCGATGAACTATTCCGCCGACTTGCGCACGCATGTTGAGCCATGTGTTTTTGGCGGGACTCCGGATTGCAGCCAGTGCGGATGCAGCATCAGCATCGCTCTGCACTGGATTCGGGACGTGAAGGTTGCTGGGCCCGTTAAAGTTGGACACCTGGTGCAGGGTTCTCGGGCTGTGGGTTCTGCGGTGCGCAGGCTGCGCGGTGGTTTCGACGTGCCTAACCGGTGGAAAGACCGGCTTGTGAGGAAGAAGACGCAGTTGGTGCAGATTTCCTCGGAGAAAGAAGGCGAGATACGATGAAGAGTGGAAGAGGTCTAAGGGATCCCTTCAACTTTTGGGATGGTTGGGCGCGCGGGCAGAGATGACCGCGCGACAGCCGGCGGGGACGTCGCATTACGGTTTCTCGCTACGATCTATCTGTTTTTTCTTTTTTCTTGCCAGGAAGATTGGCCGGATTCTCGTGGACCCGCTCGCGGAAGTTGCCTTTCATGCCGGCGGCGAGTTTGACGCTGGACTCGCCGAATTTGTCGCGCAGGCGGTCGGCGGCGGCCATGGCATCTTTCCAGCGCTGCTGACGGTTTCCGTCGAGCAAGTTGATCTGATCGGGTTGGGAGGTGAAGGACGTGGCCTGCACGCCAAGAAGGCGAATCTGTGCGCCTTTCTTCCAATTCTTGCGGAAGAGCCCCCGGGCTTGCTCGAAGATTTCCGCGTCGAGTTGGGTGGGGGACGGCAGAGTGTGAGCGCGCGTGATGGTGGTGAAATCTTTGTAGCGCAGCTTGAGTTGGATCGTGCGGGCGTGGAACTGGGATTCGCGGAGGCGGCGGGCCACCATTTCGCAGAGCCGCATCAGCGTGGCTTCGAGTTGGGCGACGTCGGCGGTGTCTTCGTTGTAGGTGTGCTCGTGGCTGATGGATTTGGCGTCGACCTCGGCCCCGACTTCGGCGTCGAACCAGCCGCCGGCATCTTCGCCGCGGGCTTTGCCGGCCAGCGCGAGGCCCCACTTGCCGAAGCGGTCGGCGAGGTCGGATTCTTCGAGGCGCGCGAGGTCCCCAACTTTCTTGATGCCGAGCGCGTGCAGGTGGGTCTCCATGACTTTGCCGACGCCGGGGATTTCGCGGACGTCGAGCGGGGCGAGGAATTTCGCCTCTTCGCCGGGAACGATGTAGAGCACGCCGTTGGGCTTGGCTTGCGCCGAGGAAACTTTCGCGATCAGGCGCGAGGTTCCGATTCCGACGGAGCAGTTCAGGCCGGTATCGGCTTTCATGCGCTGGTGCAGGGTGTGCGCGGCTTTGAGCGGAGGGCCGTGCAGGCGTTCGGTGCCGGTCATGTCGAGATAGGCCTCGTCGATGGAGGCCATTTCCACTTGCGGGCGAAAATGTGCCGAGAACTTTGTGGACTTTCTCGGAGCACTCGCGGTAGCGCTCGGGATGTCCGTTGACGAAGATGGCGTGCGGACAAAGCTTGGCCGCCGTGCGCAGCGGCATGGCGGAATGGACTCCGAACTTGCGGGCTGCATAGGAGGCCGCGGAAACCACGCCGCGCTCGTCGCGCTGTCCGCCGACCACGACTGGCTTGCCTTTCAGCGATGGATCGAAGAGTTCTTCGACGGACACGAAGAAGGCGTCCATGTCGACGTGGAAGATGGTGCGGGTGAAGCCGGGCTGTTGCGATGCAGCCATGCTGGACGGATTTTAGCAGCCATGTTTACTACAAACGCTGCAGCCAATAAAGGTGTGATTATTGTCACGCATCTTTGTGACGGAGCGCAATTTCCTCGTTTTTTTCCCAAGCTGGAACTATAAGGTTGGCAGAACGTGGAGGTGAAAGGTCTGCTACCGCAGGCAGACGCTGCCTGCACGAAGACCGCACGGCGGGCTGCTCGGCCGTCGCCTCCGGTCCTCCCACTTCGTATGCAGGTTGGGAACCTCATCTCCCAAGGGTTCCCTTTATGCGTAAGACTCTCCTAGGTTTATCAGCGTTGTCCCTTTCGTTAGGTTGGCTCCTTTCCTGTGGGAGTTCCGCTAAGCAGGCAGTTGTATCCCCGCCACAAACCAGCACCGGTACATTCGCGTTTATGCAGGAGGCGGAAAATTACTTTTTCACCCCGATGCTGGGCAGATTCAAGACGGCCAACGGAAACATTGTGTTAACCCCGTCTGCGGTAATTGATCCTTCGACGAATCAACCGATAACTGGCGCGTTCTACTCGATCGTTCTCTCCCCGAACGGCAAGAAGGCCGCTATCGATCCGTAGGGCGGTCTCGACGGAGATTCCAATCCGATGGATATCTTTGTGGCCGACTCAGGCGGTGTGAGCAATCCGGTCGAGATCACGAATGATGCCTATGAAGACATCATGCCGCAATTCTCGCCCGACGGCAAAAGGGTCGTCTTTGCATCCTTGCGACCGATACCGGGTAACAGCACTGACGAATGGCAATGGCAATGGCAAATTGCCATCATGAATGCCGACGGTAGTGGAGCGGAGCAGGTCCTGCCCATCCCTCCAGGCATCGTGTACCAGATGGCCCCAACCTTCTCACCGAACGCGAAGCAGATCGCAACTCCAGCCATTGGCGACCTTAATGCGGGGCCCCCCTTTCAGGGAATACTGCTGACGAACATCGACGGCACAAATCCCGTGACCCTGACCAATCCCCTTTTCTCGGATACCTGCGACTACTGCGAAGATCAACTGCCATCATTTTCCGGGGATGGCAGCAAGATCGGATTTAGCCGGGAAAACTATACGCTGTCTCCAAGCGTATCGGACATTTACATCATGAATGCCGACGTCACGAACGCTACTAAACTGACCGACGGCATAGGAATCAATTCGGATCCGCTGCTGCTGAGCGGCTCGGACCTCGCTGGAACAATTCCGTTTAACTCGAATCGCGGCAACGTCGGCATCACGTCTGGTGCCGGGTTCGATCTGTACAGTATAAAAAGCGACGGCACCGGGCTGACCCGTTTAACCAACAACACACTCTTCGGCGGCATGTGCGGATGGTGGTACGAGGGCACTGGCAGCGCAGATGCCGCCGTCCGACGGGCTAACATTCTTTCGCGCAAGCACCACCCAACCTATCGGAGTCGTCCTCCGAACGCGGGTTGCACTGGTAACAGGTCTTGCAGCAGGCGAAAAGCGCCGCGCCTCCATGTTGGAGGAGCGGCGTTTTCGGTTTCGAATGTAACTAAACCAGCACTTTTTCTGACGTTGGGGACGCCGTGCTTCGCGTCTGCCGGACCTTGTCGTAGACCTTGCCGTATTCGCGGGCGGAGGCGTTCCAGGAAAAATCTTTATTCATGCCGTTGCGCATGAGAGCCTGCCACGAGGTTTGATCGCGAAAGGCCGTCAACGCCTGCTTGATGGTGAGCAGCAGCGATTCGCCGTTATATTCGGTGAATTTGAAGCCGGTTCCTTTGCCGGTGCGGGCGTCCCAGGGCTCGATCGTGTCGTCGAGCCCGCCGGTGGCGCGGACGATGGGGACAGTTCCGTATTTCAGGCTGTAAATCTGGTTCAGGCCGCAAGGCTCGTAGCGCGACGGCATGAGGAACATGTCGGCGCCGGCTTCGATCTTGTGAGCGATGGCGTTGTCGTAGGCGACTTTGACGGCAATCTTGTTGGGGAACTGCTTGTTGAGGCGAAGGAACATTTCTTCGTAGGTCTTGTCGCCGGCGCCGAGGGCGACGATGATCATTTCTTCGCGGGCCAGGCGGTCGGCGATCTGCGCGATCAGGTCGAAACCTTTCTGGGCGGCGAAGCGGGAGACGATTCCGATCACCGGCAGTTTCGGGTCGGCGTTCTTGACGCCGAACGCGGCCAGCAGATCCTGCTTTGCATTTGGCTTTGCCGGAAAGATCCTGCGGCGAAAATTTGGCGGCCGTGAACTTGTCGGTCTGCGGACTCCACTCGTCGTAGTCGACGCCGTTGAGAATTCCGGTGACCGTCGAGGCGCGGTCGCGCAGCACGCCTTCCAGACCGAATCCGTATTCGGCGGTTTGAATCTCCTGACTGTATTTCCTGCTGACCGTGGTGATGAAGTCGGAATAGGTCAGCGCGCCTTTGAGAAAGTTCACCTGGCCGAAGAATTCCATCTTCGACATGGTGAAGAGATCCCAGGGCAGCATGAGCAGCGGAAGAGTGTCGGGCGGGAACAGTCCCTGGTAGCCCATGTTGTGGATGGTGAAGACCGTGCCGACGTCGCGGAAGGCGGGATCCTCGGCGTAGATGGTGCGGAGCAGAACCGGAACCAGGGCCGATTGCCAGTCGTGACAATGAAAAATGTCGGGGACGCCCAGAATTTTCGAAGCCTCGAGCACGGTGCGCGAGAACAAAGCAAAGCGCTCGGCGTTGTCGGGATAGTCCCCGGCCGGCGTGCCGTAGAGGGCGTCGCGGTCGAAATATGGCGGATACTCGACGAAATAAAAGCGCACACCGCCCTGACTGCCTCCGCTGACCACCGAGGCGAAACGATACTGGTCGTCGAAGGGAACGGTCACGCTGCGAACCACGGTCGCGGGTTCGGTCAGCTTGGTCTGGCGATAGCGCGGCAGGTAGACGCTGACCTGATGGCCCAGGGCAGCGAGGGCGCGGGGCAGGGCGCCGACCACGTCGGCCAGCCCGCCGGTCTTCGAAAATGGAACGCCTTCGGAAGCGGCGAATACGATGTTCATGAGGGCGGAACCTCCACGCAGAGCGCGCACGTTTTCGCGGCGCACGCTATTATGAATGAGTCTCGGGGCACTGAGGGTCCGGCAGTCAGGATGCCAGGACCGACTTCAAAGTCTACTTCCCGAGGCAGTGAGGGTCAACGTGCCAAAGGTAGCTTCCACGCGCCGTCCGCAAACCAAGCCTAAAATGGGACAGCATTTTCTGGCCAGCGAAGACCTCGCGGCGCGCATCGTCGACGCTTTGGGCGACGTGTCGCAGAGCACGGTGCTCGAAATCGGCCCGGGACGCGGCATTCTGACTTCCTTGCTGGCCAAGCGGGCGCGGCGGCTGATCGCGGTGGAACTCGATCGCGTGCTGGCGGCGCAACTTCGGCTGAAATTTGGCATGGCGCGGAACGTGGAGATTATTGAGGCCGACATTCTGGCCATCGACTTCGATTCGCTGTTCGGACCGAAGCCGGGGCTGAGCCAGCCCGGGCATTGAACTCAAGCCGGAGCCGGTGAAGGTGGTGGGCAATCTTCCTTATTACATTACGTCCGACATTCTGCTGCGGCTGTTTGAGTTTTCGAAATACTTCGACAGCATCGTGATCATGGTGCAGCGCGAAGTCGCCGACCGGATCGCGGCGGAACCAGGCGGCCGCGATTACGGAATGCTCTCGGCGACGGCGCAGTTGTATGCGCGCGTGGAAAAACTGTTTACGCTGCCGCCGGGAGCGTTTGTGCCTCCGCCGAAAGTGCACTCGACGGTGCTGCGGTTGACCATCGATCCGCAGCAGGAAAAGTTGGGAGTGGCGGGCGATGGGTTCATCGATTTTCTGCGGCTTTCGTTTGGGCAGAAACGCAAGACGCTGTGGAACAATCTGAAAGCGAAGTACGAGGGAGCAGAGTTGAAGCGGCGCTGGCCGAAGCGAAAGTGAAGCCTACGGCGCGGGCTGAGACGTTGAGCTCTGGAAGAGAGCGCGGCGGTCTATCGCGCCTTGCGTGAGCATCGCGGACTGAGTCATAGCATTGCATCGTTGCGTCCCAGAAGGGCGAGGAGGGGCCATGGCCACCACTATCCTGCGTCATCCCGCAGTCGCGGGGCGATTCTATCCCGGCGATCCCGACGACCTGCGCGCGGAGGCCGTCGGCTATCTGTCACAAGACGAATTCCAAGAAGCAGCCTCCGGTGCGAGCCTTAGGGTGCATCGCTCCGCATGCGGGATACGTGTATTCCGGGCATGTGGCGGGGGCGGTGTTTGCGCGGGTCGAAGTGCCGCGACGCTGCATTGTGCTGTGCCCCAATCACACCGGGATGGGCCGCGCGCTCGCGATCATGAGTGAAGGAGCATGGCAGACGCCGCTGGGGATGTCCCCATCGATGCCGAACTCGCGGCGGCTCTGAAGCAGCGGTTCCCTGCCCTGCAAGAAGATTCGGCGGCGCATCGCGCGGAGCACGCTGCGGAAGTGGAGCTTCCCTTTCTGCTACTGCGGCAGCCCGAACTCACGTTTCGTGCCCATCGCGCTGGGGACGGGACAGTTCGAGATTCTCGAACAATTCGGCAAGGCATTGGCGGATGTGATTGCAGCGCAGAGCGATCCCGTTCTGATTGTCGCTTCGAGCGATATGAATCATTACGAGTCGGACGCGGTGACGCGCGTGAAAGATCATCGGGCAATTGAACGGATTCTTACCCTGGATCCGCGCGGACTGTTCGACGTCGTCACGCAGCAGGACATCAGCATGTGCGGCTTCGGGCCGGCGGTGGCGATGCTGACGGCGGCACGGCAGCTGGGGGCGAAGTCGGCGGAACTGGTGAAGTATGCGACCTCCGGTGATATTTCCGGGGACAGAGATATGGTTGTGGGATATGCCGGGGTGGTGGTGGTTTGATTTAGTTTGTGGGCCGGCCGCCCGGCTTCGCCAGGGGACCCGAGGGGCCGTCCCTCTTTAAAATGGGGCTGTCCCCACCTAGCAAAAAGGGCGGCCCACGGGCCGCCTTTTTGCTAGGTTAAAGACTCCAGTCTAGTGATGCGAGCCCGTCGAAGAATGACCGGACGACGTAGTGTGGCCCGTTGACGTTGACGGAGACGAAGATGACATCGTGCTTTGCTGCGGCTGGCCGTAGCCCGCAGGGGGTCTAGGCGAACTCGTCGAGAACTGAGGCGCGGGCCGCACTTCGACGAACCCGGACTTGGCAACCTGGTGATTCAGGTGGTTGAGATTCTCGAGTGAGCCGCGCGGAATCCCCATGCCCGCCGAACCCGCGTTTACCAGAACGCGCGATGGCGGCATCGCTGAAACCGACCCGCCCTTCCCTACGGCGACGGTCTTAACAGTGCCAGTTGTAGGCGCCACGAGCGGGTGGAAATTGACCGGCAACGTTCCGGCATAGCGCGGAACGGTGACCCATGAATTCCAGCCCCCGGGCTGCCACATCCAGCCCATTCCAGGAACCATCATCCAGCTTCCGTAGCGGTAAGGCATCCATCCCCAAGGATAGGCCGAGGCGAACATGTAGCCGAAGCCGGGATACCAAGACCAGGCGCCGTCCATGAAGGGATCCCAGCCGACTCCCGGTGAAGTAGGGCTGCCACATCGTGCCGTAGCCGGGGACGTTGCTATAGGAGCCGTAGTAATTCAGGTCGCTCACGCCATATCCGTACGGCGACGAATTGTTCTTCGCGTACTGATCGTGATAGGCGGTGGCGTCTTTGTCCCAGGAATCGAGGGGGGCTTCTTCGACATTGTTCGCCAGCGTGTACTTGTCGTCGTCCGCTGCGTCAAACGTCGCTGTCTTCTTCTTGGCGACCGTGACCTTTCCCGCTGGGCCTTCGACGTCGACATCGCCTTTAAACACGGCCAGATTCGCGACTGCGGTCGAGGTATCGACGCGGAAGTGGGCGGCGTGCGTCGAGCGAGATTTTCTCGCGGGAGAAATTCAGGGTGAGTTCGTCTTTGCCCAGCCAGTTGACGTAGGCCATGCCCTCGACCAGATTGATGACCGAGATGCGCTGGCCGGAATCGCTCAGGCCAAGCGTGCTGAATTCCACGGTCGTGTTGGGAGTCAGGCGCAGAGAACTGCCGTCTTCGAACTCGATTTCGGCGCGCCCGCGATCATGCGTTTTTACCTGAGCCCCTTGCGTGATGGGGAGGTTCAGGAACGCACTTTCGAAGCCCATGCCAGTGTTCTTGTCGATTTGAACCGAACCTTGAACATCGCTCAGGCGAACGATGCGCGCCTGCGAGCCGGCCAGAGCGGGCAACGCGAAAAGCGCGCAGGCAGCGGCCGTCAGAAACACAATGCTGAATCTGGAAACGGAGAGCTTAGACATAGCAACCCCCGAAGGCATTCTTGGACTATTAGAACACGGTTTGACAGAGGAAGTTGTAAAACTTGCGTCACCTTAACGATTGGGCCGAATCGCATGCCCAAAGCGGGGACTTGGGTTCCTTGAATTGGGCTTCGTGGCATCCCTCTCCGCACTGGATTTCAGGCCCGTAATGCCGGTTGAGGCGAGGGTAATCGACAGTCTGGTTACCGATGCCGGAGCCGGGCCAGCGGATTAATGTGTGGCGGGCGGGGCGTTCCCCGTCTCCATGATCCGTTGCGCTCGGGCCCGTACAACGTTCATGACTGAGCCATCATCATGAATCTCCTGCAGGACGGGCCTTACGGCTTGCAGTTCGACGAGCTCGCCTAGCCGGGTCTGATCTTCCATTCGCTTCAACTCGTCATCGAGGGCAAGTTTCTGGTAGCGGCGGTCGTGGGCGAGACGGCGTCCGAACTCGAGCGTGGCAGAAATGCTTTGGAACAAAGTCGTCAACTGTTGGACGGCGGGTAGCGAGGAAAAATTGTAAGCGGCGCTCGATTCGCGCTGCCCCTCTTTGTAGGTCAGCTTCTTGGCCCCGGTGAATGCCAGCTTGCGATTGCCGGAGTCGATTTTGCCGGAAAAGTAATGGGCCTGGGCAGCGAGGTCAAAAATCCGGGCGCGGGTGGCGTCCGTGAGAGTGAATTCGGTCTGGTAAGTCTCGCGATCCTCGGACTCCAGCGAGATTCGTGCCGAGCATTCGTAACTGGCATGGCCGTCGGATTGTACGGTGAGGGAGTACCGTTCGGGGTCCGACTTAGGAAAGTCGAGTGAGAAAGTAATGGTGGCGGGATCGGCGGCGCGAACGGGCAGACCGAAGAGAAAAACGACGCACGCAACTACACGTATCGGCAATGAGCGGTCGAATCGCTGTGTCCGTCGTGTGCGATACGCGCTCGCCTTGTTCGTTCCGTTCATCAGTCTCAGGTTCGTAGTCCCACGTGAACTCAAAATGCCCCCACAGATTATGCCAAAAGTGGATTCTCGATTGAACTCTATCGCGCCACGGCTCGCTGCCGGCTGAGGGTACCAGCGGTGTGCAGATGGCAGATGGCAATGGCCAGGGCATCGGACGCGTCCATGGGTTTCGGGGGAGCTGCAAGTTCCAGAAGCCGTGTCACCATGTGCTGCACTTGTTGCTTCTCGGCGCGGCCATAGCCGACCACCGACGATTTGATGGTGAGCGGCGAATATTCGGCGACTTCCAGTCCAGCAGTAGAGGCCGCCAGCATGGCAACTCCACGGACTTGGCCCAGTTTGAGCGCAGACTTCACGTTGAGGGCGTAGAAGACGTCTTCGATCGCGACTTCATCGGGTTGGTGCTGGACAATGATTTCGCCCAGTTGGGTAAAAATGCGCGACAGGCGCCGAGGCAGGACTTCGCGGGGAGAAAGCTTGATGGCACCGCAAGTCAGACAGCAGAGCTTTCCGTGCAAGTCCATCTCGACCACGCCATAGCCGGTGTACTCTCCGCCACAATCGATACCCAAGACTCGCATGTGAAAGCAGTTTATCGCGGAACCGGGATCCGTCCTAGTGGCAAACCATACGGCAAAGACCGAGCGGCCGGAAAGCATTTGCGGCCGAAGAATTTTCCACGCTCACCACGCCCAGGCGTAGGCATCGACACGAGGATCGGCACCGGCGCTGAGGACTCCCGTGTTGGCGTCAACAACGATTCCCGCGTTCGAGCCAAGCGACCACGGAGGATCGACGCGCAGCTTATGACCGCGGGCAATAAGCGCCTGCCGCGTTGCTTCTGGGATGCGCGACTCAACCGCCATGTCTCCGGGATACATGGTGTGAGGGAAAGGCGAGGCCGGGAAGCCACGCGACGACCAGCGGGCGGCCTCGATGGCCTGCTGGATGCTCATGCCGAAGTCGACCATGTTGATCAAAGTCTGCATGGTGCGCATGACTTGATCGTCGCCGCCCGGGCTGCCCATGATCGCATAGGGCTGCCCGTCTTTCATGAATCAACGTGCTCTGCAGGGTACTGCGCGGGCGTTTGCCGGGTTCGAGGGCGTTCGCCTCGCCGCGAACCAGCGAATAATAGTCGCCGCGGCAATTGAAGATAATGCCGGTATCTCCCATGACCACGCCGGTCCCAAACAGGCTGTGCAGGCTGGGCTCGAAGCTGACCATGTTGCGATCCTTGTCGACGACGGCAATGTAGCTGGTGTCGCCGTCGTGGCTGGCGCCCCCGTCGAGGACCTCGTGTACTGGGCGCTCTAACAGTGATGAGTTCGCGGCGAACTTCTCGGGCGAACCGGGGCGCAGTTCCAGCGAGGCTTTCGCGGGATCGATCAGCTTTCTGCGTTCGCGGGCATAGTCTTTCGAGAGCAGGCCATCGTAGGGGATCTTGATGAAGTCCATGTCGCCGAGATATTTCTCGCGGTCGGCCATAGCGAGCTTTACGGCTTCCACGCTGGTGTGCAGAAAGTCCGGGCTGTTGTGGCCCAAAGCCTTGAGGTCGTAGCCCTCGAGAATGATTGAGCGCGATCAGTTCGGTTGGTCCCTGGCTCGCCGAAGGATTCTTGTAGACCTGATAGCCGCGGTAGTTAATCGAAACCGGGGTCTCGACTTCCGACAGTGTATTCGGCAAAGTCCTCGTAGCGGAATAAGCCCCCGTTGGCCTCGGAGAACGCCGCGAATTCGCTGGGCAATGTCGCCTTTGTAGAAGCGGTCGCGCGCCGCTTTGAGCGCCTCGTGTCGGCCTTTGGACGTGATTCGCCTTTTCGGCTTCGACCAGTTTCTTGAGCGTACGCGCGAGATCTGGGATTCTTGAGGATCTCGCCGGCCTTGGGCGGCTGGCCGTTGGGCAGATAGATTTTGACGGTAGTTGGATACTTGAGAATCTTCTTCGACTCGGCGATGTAAGACGCGCCAGTATTCGCTCAGCGGGAAACCATTTTCGGCGAGGTCGATCGCGGGCTGCAGAACCTGCTCGAAGCTCATCGTGCCCCAGCGGTCGAGCAGCGTGTACCAGGCGTCCACTACACGCCGGGCAGGCCTCCGGAGAGCAGGCCGTCGCTCTCGGGAATTTTGCCTCCGTTGTTTTTCTCGTACCACTCGATGGTGGCGAGCTTTGGGCGCGCGAGGCTCGGCATTGATGGAATAGACTTTTTTGTCGCGGGCGTTGTAGACGAGAAGGACGGCATCGCTCCCCACGCCGTTGAGCGAGAAGTCCGTGACTGCCAGCGCGGCCTGGCCGCCGACGGCGGCGTCGAAGGCGTTGCCGCCCGTAGTCGAGAATTTGGCGCGCGGCTTCGGTGGCTTCGGCTTTCATGGAAGCGACGGCGGCGTGGCGTCCGCGAATGACCGGGCGCATGGTCTGGCGGGAATCGATCGCTCTGCGCGTGGAACTGGGGAACGATCGCTAGGAAGAGAAGAACGCCTAGGAATGTGCTTACTCGAGATGGTTTTCGTGACATTAGTTTGTGCCTCATTTGGCGTTTCGTTTCGTGGAATCCCACTTCTCGCAATGAATGCGAAAGATGGAGCACCCGACGCTTCGTTGGATCAGGATTCACCTCAAAACCTGTAAGTGCGGGATATCCGCCCCACACGAACTGCCCGCACGGGCCTAACAACACTTGGGCCGGCGGGTTTTCGCCTCTTCAAATTCTTGGCGGAAGGCCGCGTATGATGCGGGCGACGACCGCACCTGCCTACGGGACAGAAAACGATCGTAGGCGGCTTCGTCGAAAATTTCGCGAAGGTCGCTCGCAGCGTTCGGAGTGCCTCTGACGATGCGGCTCATCCTCTCTCCTCCGCCAGACGCGTCATCACAAACGGGGTTTCTTTCACGCGCGCTTCTTCCCTGCCGCTGAGAACTCGCAGATCCATTGGCGCGCGGACTCGATCAACACCAGCGCTACCATCACGACCAAAACGGCTGTCAACTGCGGCGTCCAGACGATTGTTGAAGACCAGGCGCGCAGTTGCGGCTGTCGCCGGACCAGCCGCCAGAACCTGCGCCTGCGCCAGAAATCCAACGCGCGGATTCGGGTCGAGAATCTTGTGCCACGACGCGCGTGAATGTAACCGCGACCAGCCAGGCCAGAGGCACGAGTGTGACCGCGGCATACCGTGCCCGATGCATCTTGATGATGATCGTCGTTGCTACGCAGAGAGCTACCGTAGCGAGCAACTGGTTGGCGATGCCGAACAGCGGCCACAGAGAATTGATGCCGCCGAGCGGATCCTTTACACCTTGCCACAGGAAGTATCCCCAAGCGGCGACGATCAGAGCGCTGGTGGCCAGAATCGAGGGATACCAACTGGTCCGACCCAGAGGTTTGTAGATGTGGCCCAGAGCATCCTGAATCATGAAGCGGGCGACGCGGGTGCCGGCGTCGAGGATGGTCAAGATGAACAGCGCCTCGAACATGACGGCGAAGTGATACCAGAGGGCCATCACCGCGGCGCCACCAAGGCTCTGCGAGAAGATGTGCGCCATTCCTACGGCGAATGCAGGCGCGCCCCCGGTACGGTTGAACAAAGTCTGCTCCCCGACGGCCTGGGCCAACGCCTGCATGTCCGCGGCGGTCACGGGAAATCCCCAGCTGGATATGGTAGCCGTGGCGGCGGTGGCGGTTTGTCCGACTACGCCAGCGGGGCTGTTAATCGCAAAGTAAACGCCGGGCTGAAGCACGCATGCTGCGATGATCGCCATTACGGCAACGGCAGATTCGGCACATCATGGCGCCGTAACCGACCATGCGGGCCTCGGTTTCGCGGGCGATCAGTTTGGGCGTGGTTCCGCTGGAGATCAGGGCGTGAAATCCGCTGATCGCGCCGCAGGCGATGGTGATGAAGGCGAAAGGAAAAATCTTTCCTGCGAACACCGGGCCGGAGCCGTCAACAAAACGAGTCAGCGCGGGCATGTGCAGCGTGGGATGCAACGCGACGATGCCGATGCCGAGAAGAGCGATCGTCCCAAGCTTCACGAACGTGCTGAGATAGTCGCGCGGCGCCAGCAGCAGCCACACTGGAAGCGCGGAGGCGGCGAACCCGTACACGATGATCAACTTCGCGAGGGTGGTCCCTTGCAGCGTGAAGACGCTTGCGCCATGCACGGAGTCTGCGCGAGGCCCCACTGTCCGCCCCAGATCGCCAGCAGCACGAGAATGAATCCGAGGACGGAAACCTCCAGCACTTTGCCGGGACGAATGCGCCGCAGGTAAAGACCCATCAGCAGCGCGATCGGAATCGTCATGGCGATCGTGAACGTTCCCCAGGGGCTGTCCTTCAACGCGTTGACGACGATCAGCGCGGCCACGCCGAGCAGGATGACGAGAATCGCGATGACTGCCGTGTACGCGACGAAACCGCCGACGCGTCCGATTTCTTCTTTGGCCATTTCGGTGAGCGACTTGCCGTCGCGGCGGACGGAGAAAAGAAGGATCACGAAGTCCTGCACGCATCCGGCGAAGACGGCGCCGGCGAGCACCCAAAGCGTCCCAGGAAGATAGCCGAACTGCGCGGCCAGAACCGGCCCAACCAGGGGACCCGGCCCGGCGATGGCGGCGAAGTGATGGCCGAACACGACCCACTTGTTGGTGACCAGAAAATCGCGGCCGTTTTCCAGCCGCTCGGCCGGAGTAGCGCGGAGGGAATCGAGTGCCAGAATTCTCGCCGCGATGAACTTGCTGTAAAAGCGGTATCCGAGGGCGTAGCAGCAAGTCGCAGCCACGACCAGCCACAGGGCATTAATGGGTTCTCCGCGGTGAACGGCGACTACGCCGACCGCGGCGCGCCAAGCCACGCCCACCGCGACCCAGGCAAAGATCGACACAGTTTTGTTCATGTCCGTCGAGCATTGTGTCGAATCCCGCGCGGAAGCGCAATGCCTATGTAAACCAGCGCGGAAGGCTCTGCCTGAACGATTTTCTGTGGGCCGTTTGGCTTTGGCGCGGATCGATTTAATGTTACTCTATTCATTCCGAACGATGTTCAACCCTGCGTTTTGGGCCATTTCGTCGCCCTGCGGCCGGGGTGCATTCGGAGGAGTTTATGCGGAACTTATACTGGAACAGGAGCAAACGATGAAGATTGGCATGTTAACGGGCGGGGGCGATTGCCCGGGACTGAACGCCGTCATCCGCGCCGTGGTGCGCAAGGGCGTATTTCATTATCACGATGAATTTGTGGGCTTCATGGAGGGCTGGCGCGGCCTGATCGAAGACAAGAGCATGGTTCTGGATCTGGATGCTGTGGGCGGCATTCTGCCTCGCGGGGGAACCATTCTGCGGACTTCGCGCACCAACCCGTCGAAGCGTCCCGATGGAATTGACCGCTGCATCGCCACGATTGAGAAGCACAAAATTGACGCGCTGGTTGCCATCGGCGGCGACGACACGCTTGTCGGTGGCGCAGAAGCTACACGAAAGTGGAGTCAAAGTGATCGGAGTTCCCAAGACCATCGACAACGATCTGGGGGGAACAGACTACACTTTCGGATTCGATACGGCTTGCAACATCGTGTGCGAAGCGATTGACCGCATCCACACGACCGCCGAGGCGCACAACCGCGTAATGGTGGTGGAGGTTATGGGGCGCGATGCTGGCTGGATTGCCCTGTACAGCGGCGTCGCGGGCGGGGCGGATGTGATTCTGATTCCCGAGCGGCCGTTCGACATCGACAAAGTCGCCGAATCGATTCGTCAGCGGCATGAGCGCGGACGTTACTTCTCCATTGTTGTCGTCGCCGAGGGCGCAAAGTTTTCCTCCGATGCCGGCTCGGGAGCGCCCATTCTGCAGGACATGGGCAAAGACGAATTTGGTCACGCCAAATTGGGCGGCATCGCCAATATTCTTGCGCGCGAGATCGAGAAGCGGACAGGATACGAAACGCGAGCGGTAGTGCTGGGACACATTCAGCGCGGCGGCTCGCCGAGCGCGTTCGACCGTGTGCTGGCGACGCGCTACGGTCTGGGCGCGATCGATATGGTGCATCGCGGCGAGTTTGGCTGCATGGCCGCGCTGCGGTCGAACAAGATCGTGTCTATTCCTCTGAAAGAAGCCATCTCCAAGAACCGCGTGGTCGACAATGAAATGATTCAGATCGTTGACGGCCTGTTCGAAGAGACTGGCGTGAAGGAAGCGGCGAACCAGTAGATCGCAGGAATTTTGGGCCCATCCGCTGCTGCCGGGAGGAGGCCATTTTTTACGGTCGTCCTCTGCCCCGGCACCGTGGTAGGTTAAACTTGCAGCCATGGAGCACGGCGCGTCCGACCGAATCTTCCTCACCATCGCGCCCTTCCTGCTCCTGATCATTGAATCGATTCTCGTCATCGCAACGGTGACGCTGACGTTCCTGCGCAGACGCACGTCTCGGGATATGACTACGGTGTTCTTATCTTCGCAAAGTGCATTTGCGAGACTGGCACGCCGGAAAACCTTGGCGGCGTTCGCCGTCGGCGCGGGCACGCTCGCCATCCGAGTGGCCCTGATTCCCGTGTGGGGCGTGCCTCAACCGATGTGGCATGATGAGTTCAGTTTTCTGCTGGCCGCCGACACATTTGCCCAAGGCAGGCTGACCAATCCGACCCATCCCATGTGGATCCACTTCGAAGGCTTCCACATCATTCAGCACCCCACGTACATGTCGATGTACCCACCGGCCCAGGGACTGCTGCTGGCGGCCGGGCAACTACTCGGGCATCCCTGGATCGGGCAACTGCTCACCACGGCGGCGATGTGCGCCGCCCTTTGCTGGATGCTACAGGCCTGGCTTCCGCCAACCTGGGCGCTGTTGGGAGCATGCCTGGCGATGCTGCAGGTGGGAATCCTCAGCTATTGGATGAACAGCTACTTTGGCAGTTCGCTGCCGGCGCTGGGCGGTTTGCTGGTGCTGGGCACTTTGCCTCGCATCCAACGCTACGCCCGCGCGCGCGATGCTCTGCTGATGGGAGTCGGTCTGGCGATTCTTGCCAATACTCGGCCGTTTGAGGGCTTCGTCTTGAGCCTGCCGATCGCAGGGGCCATCCTGGTTTGGATCGCCAAGCAGAAAAGGATTCCTGCCGCTGCCGCCTTCCGCCGTGTGGTATTGCCGCTCATCCTGATTCTCGGCGCAACCGGGGGCGCGATGGGCTACTACTTCTGGCGGGTAACTGGCAGCCCATTCGTGATGCCTTACGAGGTGGACCGGGAGACTTATGCCATGGCGCCTTACTTCGTTTGGCAGAGCCCGCGGCCGGAGCCCGTCTACCATCACGCCGAGATGAGAGAGTTCTACGTCCGGTGGGAACTGAAGGACTATCAATCGGGCAGGACCGCTCTGGGTTTTGCATACCGGCTGCGGCATAAGTTCCGCATGCTCTGGACGTTTTATATTGGTCCCGTTTTCACCTTGCCATTTCTCGCGTTGCCGTGGCTGTTTCGTGATCGCAAGATGAGGTTCCCACTGGTCCTCGCGGCGGCAGTGGCGGTGGGAGTGCTCATCGAAACCTGGACGCTCGATCATTATCTCGCTCCGGCTTTCGGGCTGTTTTATCTCCTGCTCGTACAATGCATTCGGCACTTGCGTTTGTATCGCTGGCGGGACAGGCCGGTTGGTCATGGCCTGGCGCGCGCGATTCCCATAGTTTGCGTGGCGATGATCGTTCTTCGCCTCTCCGCCGCAGCGGCGGGCGTTGAGATCGAAGCTCAATGGCAAAGGGGAAATCTGGCGAGGAATGCGATCATGAGCGAATTGCAGGACATGCCCGGCAAACACTTGGTCATCGTGCACTATGGTCCCGAGCATAGCGCGCACATCGACTGGATCGCGAACCGGGCCGATATTGACGCGTCCAAAATAGTCTGGGCGCGCGATATGGGGGACCGCGGGAATCAGGACCTGCTGATTTATTTCAAAGACCGCCGATGTTGGCGCATCGAAGCCGATGATCCCTCGCCCAAGCTGGAGGCCTATTCCCCCTCCGCGAATTGAATCCTGATATTGTGGCCCGGCTGCGGATCTGTCTGCATTCGCAATGGTGACTAGAATGAGTCCGGTGGGGTGGCTGACGGGCAGGCGATTGCGCGCTCACGGCACGATTCTTGCGCTCTGTTTGTGGTCGCTGTATGTTTGGAATATCGCGACTCCGGGTTTGCGCGACCGCAACGGGAACCTGAAGGGAACCGACTTTCTGCATCTCTACACGCTGGGGTCGCTCGCCGACGCGCACCGTGGAGCCGACTTGTACGACATGAATGCCCAGGCAGCGCTGGCGGCCGCCCGCGTGCCGGACGCAGCGGGCATTCGGTACTTGCCTCTGTATCCACCGCAGGTTTCTGTCTTCCTCGCCCCACTGGCTCATCTTTCTTACGGCTGGGCGCTTCTTGCGTGGTGGTGCGGTAGCGCAGCGGTCTACGGCATTTGTTGCTATTGCATGTGGCGCGCGTGCCCGAACCTGCGCGACTATGGCGGAACGGTGGCTCTGCTCGCCGCAGCATTCCCTGCTTTCTTTCATCTCATCGCCTGGGGTCAAACGTCTGCGGCTGCACTCGCCTGCTTCACGCTGATGTTCTTCCTGCTGCGCGACCAACGGGACTTCCTCGCCGGAGTGGTGATGGGCTGTCTGATCTTCAAACCGCAGTTGGGGCTAGCTGCGGCGATCTTGTTCGTATCGATTGGAGCTTGGAGGACCCTGCTCGGCGCAATCCTTTCGGCGGCGGCGCAACTCTGCGTGGGGGTTCTCCATTACGGAGTCGAGCCTCTTCGCCGATGGATCCACGCATTGCGAAACGTGCGGCAGGGGTTACCGCTGCTCGAACCCAAGCTCTACCAGACGCACTCTTTGCGGACGTTCTGGTCGATGCTTGTGCCTTGGCCGGGACTCTCCTTCGGCCTTTATATTCTGAGCGCAACAGCTGTGCTCGGTCTGACGTTCACGTGCTGGAAGCGGAGCTCAGCGGCATCGTTGCCTCTCCGGTATTCGGCGCTGCTCTTGGCGAGTGTGCTGGTAGCGCCGCACCTTACGGTTTACGATCTGGTGATACTGGCACCTGCCTTCATCCTGTTGGCCGGCTGGCTGGTGGACCAGCAGCGCACGCCATCGACCGGATGGTTGGGAACTCTCCTTTACTTGGTGTATATGCTTCCGCTTCTGGGCCCCTTCGATCGATGGACGCGCGTTCAGCTCTCGGTAGTTGCGATGGCGGCTGCTCTGTGGCTGATATCGAGTATGTCGCGCGGTGGAACTGCGCGAGACTCAGGGAACATCATTGCGACCTCATAAGGTGCGCTGATGCCGGGCCGAGATTATCCCTGCTTTCCGAATAAGAAAGCCAGCGCCTCGGGAAAGCGCCGGGCCCACGCCGATTCGTGGTGAGAAGCGCCCTCATCGATGACCAGCCTCAGGCGTGTGCCGTCCAGACCCGCGCGGCGCAGGATCGCGGACAGTTCGCGCACATCATCCACCATGCTCTGATCTTTATCTTTGCGTCCGGCCTCGGCAGTTCCGGTTGCGAGAAAGACTCGCTCCGGCCAGCGTTTAACTCCCCGACTCTGCCGTATCAATTGACGGTTCGAGGCCCACAGCGAGGGGCTCTCCAGGAGCAAACGGCCAATCACTCCCGGACGCACGGCAGCCGTGTATAGCGAGATCAGAGCACCCAGCGATGAGCCGCCCAGCCCCGTATTCTCGGGCCCGGTGGCCACGCGGTAGTTGCGGGCCATGAACGGAAACACTTCTTTGAACAGAAATGCGGGATAGCGCGTACCGTGCGCCCGCATCATCATTGGATGCAATGAGCGATGTGGCATGTATTCGCGAATGCGTGTCCGGGCTGCATTATCCATGCCCACGATAATCATGGGAGGCACAACCCCTTCGCGGATGAGGCGGTCTGCGGTTTCGTCGACCTGCCATTCGACTCCGTTGAAAGAGGTCGCCGCCTTCGAACAGGTTCTGTCCATCGTTCAGGTATAGGACGGGATAGTGCCGTTCGGCGTTGACAGCATCGTCGTATCCGGGAGGGAGCCAGACGCGCAGGAATCGCGTGTTTCGGAAAATTCGGCTGCGGAATTCGTGCAGGCGCAAATCTCCTGTCGCAGACTGCGCGCGGATTACGCCGGCAGCGGGTCCGGGGGCATAGCTTTCAGTTTGCTGGATTTCTTCCATCAGGAAAAGCGCACTACCAGAATACAACGGAGGAAGCGATTTAGGTTCTCGCGGTTCTGACTTTTATAGCAATAGAAAGAAGGCTGATCAGAGAGATCAGCACTAAAGAGATCAGGCACAAAATGCACCAGGTCATCAGTTCGTAGGCTTCGATGTAGGTGAGGTAAAGGGCAAAGGCGAGGCCGGCCAATCGCCGCCCCCAGCAGGCGGTTTGGCGTCTCGGCGCGCGACTTCCAGAAGGAAGCCAGGACGCAGAGAGCGCCATACCCGACGACACCGATCCCGGCCACGGGGATTCCCTGGATGGTCGAATACTCGCTGCGGTTCACGATGTCGCAACTGAACTTCTGGTTGAAATCGCAGAACGCGGTCGCGGACTTGGCGTAGTGGCGCTGGAGCGATACGACCGAAACAATAACACCCGCCAGCGACAGGAGCGCGACGAGCAGGAAGAGAATCCGGTTGCGCGCCGCAGGATCCGTCACGGCAGGCTGCACCCGGTCTTGTCGCTTAAAGCCTCCAGCGACAAAACGCCTTCTTTCGGCGGCTCGTCTCCAAACTGCCAACTGGGAAACAATTTCATTCCTGCGACCTTGCATTCCGGCGCCTCTCCGATGTGAGCCCTTGATTCGCGCACTCCACGTACGGCACGTAATGAAACGCTTCGCCAAACATTCTCTTTCTGGTCGATGCAGTGCGGGCACCAGTAGAGGCCGTACATCTTGGCCTGCTTGGTCGCCAGGCATTTCGCGAAAGCATCATACTTGTGATTTTTGTAATACCGGCCCGCGATGCACGCCGCCGCGAGCAGGATCACGACTACGCCATAGGTGACCATCTTCTTCGTCTTTCCATCGCTAGCGCCGCCCTCGCGCTCCAGTTGCCGCTTCCGCCGTTCTTCAGACATGACTCATCCTTATATCACGGGAATCGGTGACGATCAGGCCACGACGTTGAGCGCCTCGGGGAGCACGTCGAGTTCCTCGCAATGCAGAGTCAGCACTTCTCCATCCACCATGACGTCGACGGGAGCATCCAGTTTGAACTCGATACGCCGCGTGCCCTGGCGCTCGGCCAGCGGATGCTCGATGTGCGTGCCGTCATAAAGGCCGGGCAGGTTGCGGATCAGGCCCAGCCGCCCAATCGGACCCCAGCGAACATACTCCACTAAACCGTCGTTGATCTCCGCTTGGGGAGCGATCATCATCGTGCCACCGGTAAATTTGCTGTTGTTGAAAGTCAGGAATAGGCAACGCCGGTCGTCAAAGGCTTCCCCGCCTTCGACGCGAACCGGGAAGGGACGGCGGTTGAAACGCGCGAGGGTTAGCAGAATCGCGGCTTGGTATCCTAACTCTCCCCAGTGGCTGAATCGTCGTGCACGCAAGGTGGCCACGTCTGCAGAAAATCCCATGCTCAACAAATTGATGTAATGAATGACTCCAGTACGGTGACGCAAGCGCATCACATCGCAGGGCCGGCTACGATGAGCGAGCAAAGATTCGATCGCAAACTCGACGCCCTGGTGACTGAAGTCGCGCAAGAAGGAATTGCCCGTACCGAGCGGCAAGAACCCCAAGATCGGCCGCTCTCCTGCGAGGGCCTGGGGGTAGAGGCCATTCACAATTTCAAACGAAGTGCCATCGCCCCCGACGGCGATGAAGTTCCGGACACCGCGCCCATAGGCCTCTCGCGCGATCTCAGTAGCCTCGCCCGGAGCCCGGGTGGCCGCGATCTTAACCTCGATGCCGTCCGCTCGCAGGCGCTCCAGGGCGGGGCCCAGTAGTTTGCGGCTCTTCCCGCCACCAGCCGCCGGATTCACAATCGCAAGGTAGCTTCGCCCCAAGGTTTCAGGTCCCGTTTCCACAACCAGGGAATAACTTCTGTCTAAGAAGTCGCGTGAAAGACATCACTTCCGCAGCGGGTCACAATTCCACAATTGCGTCCCGGTTCACCGACTTGCCAATGTCTTCGGCAAGCACTTGTCGCTTGATCTTCATCGAAGCCGTCCGCGGAAAGTCTTTTTCCCAGATCAGATATCCTCCGACTCGCTTGAAATCAGGCAGGCGGCGATTGCGCACGGAGATCTCGTCGAGCAACTTGGTTTCGAATTTCTGATTCTGCTCCAAGCGCAGCACGAGGACCAGGCTTTCGCGCCCCAGTTCTTTTTTCGGCCAGACATAGTTCGCCGCAAAGACGGTGTACTCCTTGACGGGCAGACCATCGAAAACTGTCTCGATATCCTCCGGGTAGATGTTCTTTCCACCCTCGGTCACGATCATATTTTTCTTGCGCCCGAAGAGTTGCAGATGGCCGCCGCTCTCAAACCGGCCCAGATCGCCCGTTAGAAGCCAACCGTCGACGATCGTTTCCAATGTCAGTTCGGGATCGTCGAGGTAGTGCGACATGACGGTCTTGCTGCGAACCGCGACTTCGCCCACGCCGTCGGAGTCCGGATTAAGAATCCGCAGTTCGACTCCGGGCAACGGCTTGCCGACCGTATCCGCACGGAACGGTTTGAGATCGTTGAGCGTGAGCGCCGTGCCGGCTTCGGTGAGCCCGTAGCCGTTCACCACCGGGATTCCCAGATCGTAGAAGAACTGCATGGTGGAAGGCTCCATAAAAGCCCCACCGGTGATGAGCGCCAGCACTTCGCCGCCGAATCCGCGATGAATATTGGGCAGCAGCATGCGGCTGAGTTTCACGTTCGGCCGACGGCGCGTCAGAAGGCGGTTCGTCGCAATCATGACATTGAGAAAAGCGCGCTTCCACGATGGAAGTTCGTCGAATTTCGCGCGCAGACCGCGCTCCAAGTTCTTCACGATCATCGGAACCAGAGATACGTAAGTGATGCGATAGCGCACAAAAGCGTCGCGCACGAACTCGGGACGCAGCGTGCGCAGATGCACTACGCAGGCCCCGCACACGAACGGGTCCGATGAAGCCCACCATGAAATCAATCGCGTGATTCGTAGGCAGAATGCTCAGGTAACGCACACCGGGCCAGAAGGGATACCAGGCGGTGAGGGCGCGGCATTGCTCCAGATAATTTTCGTGGGTGAGGACGCAGCCCTTGGGGCGTCCGCCGGTTCCCGAGGAATAGACGATGCAGGCGACATCGTCCTTCTGGCGCATGACGAAGTCGGGAGCGCCTTTGCGCTTGAAGTCTTCCCAGCGAAACGCACCCGCCAACTCCACGCCCAGCGGGGCTTCCGTCACGAGAACGATCTTGGTCGCAATCTTGTGGAAGTCGGGCGACTCCATGATCGCGCGCCACAAGTGGTATTCGACGATGAGCACCTTGGCCTTGGAGTGGGCGAGCAGTTGCAGGTGCTCAGTCGCGGTCAACTTGTAGTCGAGCGGGACCAGCACGCCGCCGCAGTAGAAGATCGCGTAGGCCGAGATCAGCCACTTCGACTGATTCGTCATGATGATGGCGGCGCGGTCGCCGGCATCGTAGTCGGCGTCCTCGAGAGCGCGGGCCAGGGGCAGAGCGATCTCTTTGAAATCGGAATACGTCAGGCGAACTTTTTCGCGATCGCGCTCCGCTTCGATCAGGCATACTTCGGAGGAAAAACGGTCGAGCGCATCGCGCAGCGCGGCGCCTAGACAAGTGTATTGGCGGAGATCGAGCATTAACCTTAATTGCTCACCACATTGTAGACTGGACTGAGTGGCAGAAAGGCTTAGTTATCAATTCATTCCTGCCGAATCACAATCAGATCAACTTCAACGGACTCTACAGCCGCGCCTGAATCTTGGCCGGCGAGTGTGCGGAAGTCGGTCACGCCTTGCAGTTCGTAGTCCGGCAGTTCGACCTGAAAGTGATTTTCCAGGCTTGGTGAGCAGATCGAGCGTCTGCAGGCTGTCGATGCCGAGCGCCTTGAAGAAGTCTTCGTCGGGAGAGAGTTTCTCGCGCGGCACCTTGAAGTGCGCCGCGGCCAGCGTAAGGATCTCGTCGAGGGTCTTTTCAGCTGTTTCCATATAAGTTATTCTAACCTGTTTTGGATTTCTGACAGCGTCCCGGCTCACGGCAAATACGGCTGCGCGTCCGTGCTCTCCACAAATTTCTTCAATCCCGCCTGCACGGCCGGACGCGAAAACAACTCGCAAAAAATGTCGATCTCCTTTTCGCAATTCCTCGTGCGGAATCGGCTTGATGAATTGCTTGGCCGCAACCGCGGTTTGCCGGTCGAACTTTCCGATCTGGGCGGCCGTGGCGCGGGCTGCGCGCAACGCCTCGCCCTCCGAGACGACCTGGCTGACCAGACCGATCTGCTGGGCCTTGGTGGCATTGAAACTACGCCCCGTTAAAAGCAGGTCGCGCACGACTGCATTGCCTAAATCTCGCTTCAGGCGCGGGATTCCGCCGAATCCGGGAATCAAGTCCCAAGCCTCAATTCCGGAAAACAAAAACGCGCCATTTTGTCGGCGATGATCAAATCGCAGACCAGAGCAAGTTCAAATCCTCCGCCAAACGTTACGCCGTGAACCGCGGCAATGGTGGTGAGGGGCGCGGCATCGATCCGATTCAGTACGCGGTGAATCCGCTCCAGAAAATCGCGCACGCCGCGGGCGGCCTCGGTCTTCTCCATGGCCTGGGAGCGCTCGTAGAGTTCGCGCAGATCGGCACCGGCGCAGAACCCGCACTTCAAGCTGCTGTGGATGATGAGAGCATGCGCGTCTTTCTCCAAGTCGTCGAGCGCAGACGCAAATTGTTCCAGTTCATCGAGCGACAGCGAGCCCAGCTCGTTGCAGGGATCGCGGTGGAGCGCCAGTTCGATGACCCCACTCTCAACCTGCCACGACAGCGCTTGCCCTTTGAATTGCTCTCTGCCCAAGGCCTTCCTCTCGACGCTCGACTCTAAACCGCCTGCTTCACTTGATACATCTCCTCGATCTCGCCCTTCATGAGCGACGAAATCACGTCGCGTTTCAGCTTGCCCATTGCTGTGAGCATTCCATTCTCGATGGAGAACGGCTCCTGCCGCAGGCGAAAACGCACGCACTTGTTTGTAGTGCGGAAGCTGCAGGATTGACCGCATCGAGCGCCGCCTGCACTTGTTCGCCAGTCACGTTGCCCGTGATGATCGCTGAAAGATATCCGCGGCCATTGCCCACCACCACCACTTGCTGGCGCCCGGCAAATGCCGGGCGATCTCCTCTTCGATTGTCTCCGGCGCGATCTTGTGGCCGGAGCCGAGGACGATCAGATTCTTGATTCGCCCCACGATGCGCCAGTTCCCTGACGCGTCCATCTCGCCCTGGTCGCCGGTGTGAAACCATCCGTCGCGCAGCACGTCCGCCGTCTGCTGCGGGACGATTCCAGTAGCCGGGAAACACGTTCGGCCCGCGAACGACGATCTCGTCGTTCTCGCCGAGTCTCATCTCGATGCCGGAGATCGCGGGCCCGACGCGCCCAGGCACGACATTGTTCGGATCGTCCATGGTGCAAATTCCGGTCGTCTCCGTCAGCCCGTAGACCTGCAGAACGGGGATGCCGAGCATGCTGAAATAATCCTGAGTCTCGGGAGTGAGCGGCGCCGATCCGCAGATGAGGGCTTTCAGATTCTCGCCCACCATTTTCTTGCGGATCGCCGGGAAGACACACGGCCTTGGCCAGCCACAGCCCAGATAGCATCGCCGGCTTGCGAGCTCTCTCCTTTTGTCGTACCCAGGCGGCCTTGGCGCGTGAGTAAATCGCTGTGCACGATGCCGCCCTTTTTTGCGATCTGTTCATCCACTGCCGCGCCGCATGCGCTCGAGCAACTGCGGCACATTCAGGAAATAGTGCGGAGCCACCGCCGGCATGTCGCTAGGGATCTTCGTCAGGTCGGTGTTCAGCGTCACCAGGCTTCCGCGCAGCAGAAAAGTCAGCACGGCAATCCAGGACGCGCAGAAACTGAACGGCAGGTAATGAAAAATGCGGTCCTGCCCGGACCGGCCGCCCATCAGCGAGTCGAGCCGCGCCGACGTGCAACCCAGCATGAATCCGACGTTCGCAGCCGTCAGCACCACTCCCTTGGCCTCGCCCGATGTGCCCGACGTGTAGATGATCGTGACCGGGATCTTCATCGCGCACCTGAGGCCGGTCGAGGGTGATTCCTTCGACGCCTGCAAAGATTTCATCAAAAAGAAAATGGCTTGGCGCTTCAAAGTCGCCGGCACCTGGCCAGTTCTGCAGGATTCCGTCGCGCAGTTTCGCATCGCCGCAGCACACCAGCAATGGCGTGCTGTCTTTCATCATCGCGACCAGTTCCGCCGGGGCCTGGCGGAAGTAGAGCGGAACGACAATCAATCCCTCGGCCATCGCGGCCAAATCCATCGCGATCCAGCGAATGCTGTTCGCCGCCAGCAGGCCGCAGCGGTCGCCTTTCTTCAGCCCTTCGAGCAGCAGAAATGTTCGCGCCTTGCCGATCAACTCGAGCAAGTTCGCCGCCCGGTCACGCCCGTGACTTGGCCGTCGCGGATTTCCTGGAGCACCTTGGTGTCCGACGCGGCCTTGAGTTGCGAAAATATTTCCCCGACAAATGGCATGTTTTTCGTACCGGAGAATCTGTGAATTCAGCTGTAAGCCGCCACCAACTGGCGAAGCGAGGCGTTCATGGGCGGGAGATACTCTTCCCAACTCCACTCGCCGGTGCGCGTCTGGAAATTCGGGATAGCGCCGCTGGACTTCTTCTTCGAAGTAAACCCCCATGCGCGCCATCACTTTCAGATTCTTCACTACCGTGCGCGCGATGCCGTCCGCGATGCGCTCGCCCTGCGTGGCCAACGTTTCGAGCGCCACCAACAATTTCGGCTCGAGATCCGGATCGTCGACGGTCATCAGCAAATCCGGATGGCCGCGCTCGCGCATCAGATTGCGAATGCGCTCGTCCATAGTGATTCCCGCCGAAGGCACGAGCGCCGGCATGGAGGTCACGATGCCGTGATAGCGCGACGAAGCCATCATGTGGCAGGCGCGCAGAATGCTGACCAGTTCATACATGTTGTACTGGTCTGAGGTGAGAACCGGCACGCCGCCGAGTTTCTCGGAGATGCGGTTGGCCGCGCGCGCATCCAGGCGCTCGGTCGCCGCAAGAATGACGAAAACATTCGCGCTGCTTGCGGAAGGCATCCACGGCATTGGCAATCGAAGTCAGATAGTGCTCGTAGGCGCGATCAGCGGCCGGACCCGAGTTGTGAAAATAGACGGTCCGCGATAGTGGCTCTTTTTATAGGCGCCGGTCAGGCTGTGCAGCGGCGCGCTTTGGCCACCGAGGCTTTCACCGGCCACTCGAACGGATTGATCGGGCATACAACCAGGACCGGCGTTTTTCCGTCCCATCCCACTTGCCGCAAAACGCTTTGGCCGTACTCCGCCGGACGCGGCTCGAAAGTCCAGGCAGTGTCGGTGCCAAGTTCCGTGGGCACGCCCAACTCGCGCAGCACCGTGCGCGACTCTTCATTGCGCGTGATGACCAGCGAATTCTTGCAATAGCGTCCGCACATCTTGGCGACCAGAGGATCCATGTGGCCGGCTTCCGCGCCGTATCCGACGGAAAGTTTGTTCTCGACCGCGGCGATGCCGAGCGAGCCGATCATCATCGTGGTCAGGGCGTTGGCGAACTTGCTCTTGAACATCGAGCCTTCGCAGGCCACCACGCCGTGGTGCCTGGGAACTTCGTTGGACAGGAATGGCGGAAAAATATCCGGCAAGATGCACTTGCTTCGTGCCTTCGAAATATCCTTTCGAGAACTCGAAGTTCTGACTCATCACGCTGAACTCGACTCGCTCCGCGCCCAGGATGTGACGGATCTGGCGCAGCATTTCGTCGACGCGCACATCGGAACCCATGTTGCGCGTGCCGTTGTATCCGGCAAAGAGCAGCTTCAGTTTTTCGCCGGGCTGCCAGGGATTGTTCCCGCCCAGCATCCATCGCGGCTTTGGCGCGCTCGATGTTGCCGCTGACCCAGGCTTCCAGAATGAAGTCCATCATGCGGCAGTCCCTCCTGCGGCAGCGGGCCAGGGCTTGTACGTTGTATTCGAAATTGTTCTCGCGGCTGAATTTCAGAAGCGGAAAACTGTACTGCGAAAACGGGACCGGCTTGCGCTTCAGTTCGGAGGTCACGCGCGTATTGTCGAAGACCGTGTTCCACACCAGATACGGCATGAACACTTTCAGCAGCGATGCGCCGTGGCCATCGCTCCCTTGCGATTGGAGAGAAAGTTGACCGAACCGGAGAACGGCTTCTCCGCAAACGGCAGAAACACCGGGCCGCGCTTCTGCTGCGCCGCGGCCAGTGCCGTCGTCAACTCGCGGAAGGTCTGCGATCCGGTTCCCGACGAAAGATGATAGGTGTCGTACTGCGGCTGGTCTTTCTGGTGCAAGGTGGCAATCGCGTCGGCGACAAAATCCACGTTCACGATGTCGATCTTGTCCGTGGGACGAAACGGCAACGCCGGCAGGCCTGCCAGAAACACGAACGCCTTCACCATATCGAACTGCGTCGTCTCCGCGTGGCGGCTGTCTCCGAGCACAATGCTCGGACGGAAGACTGTCTTCGGAGTATCCGGCAGCAACACTCGCGTCATGTGCTCGCAAAATTTCTTGGTGCGCGCGTAGGGATCGTAGTCGGAGCGGTCCCACTCGATCGACCGATCTTCGGTGACGACTTCGTTGCTGCGCTTGCCCGCCACCGCGACCGTGCTGACTTCGCTGAAGCGGCGCAGGCCGTGGTAGTGCTCGGCGTGCCGCGCCAGCGTCAGCACCTCGAGCGTGCCCCGCAGGTTCACGTTCAGACAAGCTCTTCTCCGACTTGCGGTTCAGCGACGCGGCGCAATGAATGACAGAATCCGTGGTATGCACCAGCCGATCATACTCATCGCGATTCAGACCAAAACCGGGAGCAGTCAGGTCGCCGCAAAAGATCCGCACCTTCGTCTGCAGGTACTCGAAGAAGCGCGGAAAATCCAGATGCATCTGCAGCGCGCGCCACAGGCGCCCCTGCGCTTCCTGCGGATCACGCGCCCGCACCAGCACGTTCAAGTGCATGCGCCGTGGCCTTCCAGCAGATTGGCGGCGACGTGTGCGCCGATGTATCCGGTCGATCCGGTCAGGAATATCGCCACGTGGCTCCGTTGGTCCCAGTCTTCACGGCTTCTCCGTTGGCGGGCGCAAGTTGAAAGTTGCGAGGCGGCCGCGCTTCCAGAGGCCGGCCTTCGATCAAAGGATAGGTCCAGCGGCGCAGGGCCGGAATGTGAATATTGATCCAGTACTCCCACCAGTCGAGCGAGCGCGTGTCGTAAGCGAAAATCTCCTGCTCTTCCGGCACGAGCGCGTACGAAAGTTTTTCGATGTTCTCCGCCGCGAAATCATGCTCGTTGAGCAGAATGAACGGCTCGAACAGTTCGATGAGTTTTTCCAGGCGCTCCAGGCTGCGCTCGGTTTTCACCAGCGGCGCTTTCTTCAGCGGCAATGGCGACATGATCGCTGAATGGATTTCACAATCGCCTTCTGCGCCGGGGCGGACATGCGGTTGTAGCGGGTCTTCGAAACCGGGATCGCGTCAAAGCGCAAGCGCAGCCAGGATTCCAGCCCTTCCTGCGCGCGATAGTGTTTGCGGTGCGCCAGAGAGGTTAACTCGATCGACCGGCCCATGTCGCACGGGTTGGTCACGGATGTCGCAAGCTGGTAGAGCGGATCGTGCCGGCGTTCCATGACCGCAGCGGCGATCAGAGTCATCCCGCTGCAGACGGCATCGACGGGAATAATGTCGAGCCGCTTGCTTTCGTTGGTCGGCAACTGCCGGAAATATGTTCCCAGCAGATACGACAGCGACGCGGAAGTATTGATACCCTCATTCCATCCGAGGAACGGTTTGGCGACCGAGGTCTCGACGATCGCGGGACGCACGATCGCGACCGGAAGTCCGGCGCCGTGTTTGGCGATCAGCGACTCGGCCAGGCTCTTGGTGAGCGTATAAGTATTGGGCCAGCCCAGTTCCTTGGCGCGACGCGTTCCCGCCTCGGTGAGATAAGTTTTCAGCCAGCGCACGCGGTTCTTGCGGATCTGATTCTCGAGCGCCGCGCCATGCAGATCTTTCGCCGCATGTTCCTTGGACTTGCGCCTGCATGCGCAAGCCCGAGGTGACTTCCTCGCTCTCGGCTTGTACCTCGGCCTGCTTCACGAATTCCTGGAGCGAGCGCCATTCCTGTTCGGCGTCGAAATCTGGCAACCCGCGCGGATTGTAGTTGGGAGTCAGTTTTTCGCCGACCCGCCCGTCCTGCTCTCCGGCCACGTAACAGGTGGAAAGATGCAGAAGTCCCGGCGTGATCGGCAGATCGCACGAACTCGAGAATATTGACTGCGGCGTCGGTGTTCGTCGTCAGGGCGTCGCGCAGGTCGGGATTGAAGTCGGTCAGGCCGGAGCTATTGATGATCAGATCGAGATTCTTCTGCAGGCGGCGCGCGGTCTCGGGGTTGAGCCCGAGGCCCGGACTGCGTGACGTCCCCTTCGACGACCTCGATCTTGTCGTGCAGAAAATCGAGGCAAGCCGGTCACCCGTGACGGTCGAAGAGCGGATCGAACACCGGCGACTCTTCCACCATCTTTTCGAACCGGCGCTCGGCGGGATTCGACTTCTGGCGGCGGATCAGCAGATAGATCTGCTTCACGTCGGGCAGATCCAGAAGCGTGTTCGCCAGCCAGACTTTGCCGATGAATCCGGTGACGCCGATCAGCATTACGTGCTTGCCCGCGAATGCCTGGCGAACGGAAAAGCCCGGGGCCTGCCTGCTGACCCGTCGAAATGGACGATGGGCCGCGTCGGCGCAAACGGCCGGCGCTCAGCAGGAATAACTGCCGCGCGCAGGTCTTCCACGGAAATGTCCAGTTGCCGCGCCAGAGTCTTCGGAGCCCTGCGCCCGTCGGGATTCTCTTCCCGAATGCGCGCGAATGCCCCGCGCGGGCGGATCACCGGCTCCAGCAGTCTGCCCGTCGCTGTGCCGTCGCGAAACTCCAGGCGGTTGGCCACGATCCGCTTAACGCCCAGATGCTGCGCCAGCGGGCGCATGACGTGATCCAGCCCCTGGCTGACCAGCACAACCTCCGCGCCGGATTGCGACCAGTTCCTGAACTTTGCGGACGCCACGCTCTTTCAGGTGCGGCTTCAGCTTGTAGAGGAAAAATTCTTCGCCCAGCAGGTCGAGGCGGTCGCGGGTCACTCCGCGCAGCACGGTATGCACCGCCCGGGTGGCGAACTTGCGGTTCGTGGAATAAAGAAACGGGCGCAGCAGGGCCATCAGGAAGATCAGTCCGCGCCGCCGGAAACGCTCGGCGAACGTCTGGGCATTCCAGGTAAAGAACGCCACGGGCCGGACCACGGTCAGGTCGAGCAGGCTGCCCTCTACCCGCCAGTAGACGGTGGGGGCCGTACTGGAATTGTGGTTTGTCGATTCCAAAATTGGTGTTTCGTTCCTCTAAGAGGCTTCCGTTCGCTAGGGTCAGACGAAGTTTCTATTGTAAACAATTGATGGGATGACGCGAAGTCGAAAGCTTGAGGTTTCGATACCCCATGGTGCGCGGGCGAAATAACTCCTCGGCAAGCTCAGGATAGGGTCCCGCGAAAGCCGGCAAAGCTGCCCTGTGAGCGCAGTCGAGAGTATTGCCGGCGCGACGGTCAGACGCTTTCTCTTGGCCGACGGCCGACGATCAAGGCGACCGTGCCGCTGAGGGCCAGGGTCGCGGCGATCGCCAGCAGCCCCCCGCGAAAGCCGCCATTTGACGTGCGAAACAATCCGATGATGTCCGAACCGAAATATCCTCCCAGATTCGCCAGCGAGTTGATCATCGCGATTCCGGCCGCTGCCGGAAGGCCAGCCATACGCGAGGTCGCCATCGCCCAGAAGGGCCCCACCATCGCCTCGGCGCCGGCCATGCCGAGTCCGACGCCAGCAATCACCAGTGCCGGAGCCTTTCCATAAGCCGCCGCAGATCAAAGCCACTGCTGCGACAGAACGCCGGAAGCGCCGTGTGCCAGCGCCGCTCTCCGGTGCGATCCGAGCGCATCCCGACCAGCACCATTGCGATGGTCGTCACCACAAACGGAAGAACCGCAACCAGGCTCGTCTCAAAATTGCCCAGCCCTGACAACGACTGGATCACGCTCGGCAGCCACAACGTAACCCCGTACATGGTCGTAGATACGCCAAAGTAAACCAGCGAAAGCATCCAGATTCTAGGGGCGATCAGAACCTGCCAGAAGCTGCCCTGTTTAAGACTCGACTCCGCCTGCTGTTCGCCGGCTAGTTTGTCCAGCAGCCAGGAGCGCTCCTCGCCCTTCAGCCAGGTGGCCTCCTCCGGCCGGTCCGAAAGCACCCAAAGAACGATCGCTCCCAGAAGAATGGCCGGAACGCCCTCCATCAGGAACATCCATTGCCACCCGGAGAGCCCTTTGCCGGTCAGGCCAAGCAACGCACCCGGAGACTGGGCTGCCCACGATGCCCGCGAGCGGGTTCGCGGTCATGAACCAGGCCACGGCGCGAGCCCGAGCGCGTGCCGGGAACCAGCGCTTCATATAGAGAATCATGCCGGGGAAAAATCCGGCTTCGGCCGCGCCCAGCAGAAATCGCATGAATAAAAGCTGATGGGCCCGCGGATGAAGATCATCAGGCAGGAAATCACTCCCCAGGTCACCATCAGGCCTGAAATCCAGCGCCGGACGCCGAACTTCTCCAGCACCAGATTGCTGGGGAGCTGAAAAAAAAAGTATCCGGCAAAAAACATTCCCTGTGCGCGGCCGATGACGCGATCGCTCAGGCCGAGTTGCCCGCGCATCTGCAGCACGGCGAAACTCACGTTGATGCGGTCGAGGTAGGCGACAATATAGAGAAGGAAGAGAAACGGCATCAGCCGCCACATCAGTCGGGAGACAACGGCGGATTCCAGGCGGTCGGGGGCGGTTTCCAAAGTGCGTTCCAGTCGGCAGCCGAGCTGGTGCCGACGTTCCGTGGTGCGAGGATTCTACGCTAAGCCGAGCCTTCCCGAATCTCGGCCACGATCTGCTGCGGTGGGGATGCGATTTCGACCGTTACCGCGCTCTCGAGGCTCTTCCAGGTCGGCGAACTGGCTGGCCAGAATCTGCTCGCCGGCGAAATGGCCCTGCCGCGCGCGCAGGCGCGACGGCGATCAGGTCCGCACTTCCCTTCAGGTACACGAACCGGACTTCCGGTCCCGACTGCCAGTTCCTGCCGGTAGCTGCGTTTCAGGGCGGAGCAAGCCAGCACAACGTTGCGATTTTCGGCGATCCATTGCGGTGATCGCGTTGCGCAGCGCTGCCAGCCAGGGCTTTCGGTCGTCGTCGGTGAGCGCGATGCCGCTGCCGAATTTTTTCGACATTTGACGGCGGATGGAAGTCGTCCGCGTCAGCGAACTCCCAGCCAAGTTGCTCAGCCAGGAGGCGGCCGACGGTCGTCTTGCCGCACCGACGACTCCCATCACGATCACGATCATGGATTGAGGGTCTAAATCTGATTACCGTTTGGCATACGTCTTCTGCGCGCCGGTTCGCGCGTTTGTCACGGTGAACGTGCCGTCCGGCTCGCGCTGCGACTTTGATGTACTTCCCTTCGCAGTTTTCTTTCACGTTCGCGATGCGCTCGTCGGCGACGTTGTGGTCTTTGTCCGATTCCGCGGCGTAGTGCAGTTGCCACAGGTCTTCGAGGCCGGGAGAATCGTGCACGATCTGCCACGCCGCGGGACTCGCTCCCTTGCGCGGACCGTTGTCGATCACTGCCACGCGCGGATGCAGCGCCCACTACCAGCGCCTTCGGATTCGATAGGTCTGCGCCGTGATGCGTCACCAGAAAAAGATCGACGGTGCCGAGCAGGTTATTGGGACAGGCGATCTCCATCTCCTTTTTCTTGGTGAGATCACCGAGATCGAGAAAGCGAAACTGCCCGTAAGTGATCAGAACTCCGACGGAGCGAGCATTCTCGGTATCGTCCTCGGCAGCGGCGGGCTCGGAACTGCAGTACGGATTCGCCTCCCCGGCGCCGGGCAGCGGCTTGGTGATGTGATCTCCGGCCGCAGCCAGCACCTGAACCTGATGCCTTTGATCGGAAGGCCCCATCCCGGCTTGACGACGACGTGGGCATGGCCGGCGATCGCCTTCTCATAGGCGGCATAGTCGGTGCGCGTGACTTCGGAGTCTTCCAGATTCGGGCCGTGATCGACGAATGTACCGACCTTGATTCCGTCGACCAGTTGTGGCACGCCGCCGACGTGGTCGCGATGATAGTGGGTGATCAGGACGTAGTCGAGTCTGCTTGAGGCCCGCCTGATGCGCCGCCGCAAGGATCCGGTCAGCGTCGCGACCTTCATATCCGGGCCAACCTGTGTCGATCAGCAACGACTCTCCTGACGGGACTCACGACCAACGTTGCCTGCCCGCCTTCCACGTCGATGAAATAAATCTGCAGAGCCTTCGGACTGGCTGCATCAGAAGCGGGAGTACTTGCGACGAAAACATAAAGGCAAAGACTCAGAACGGCTGTCAGGACTGAACGCATCGGTTGGCACCTGATTGGGAGATGTTGCCGAAGATTATGCCACGCGGCTGGGGAAAGCGTCAGTGTTGTTTTGCGGGGCAACGGTACGGCGACGAAAGGCTTTTCACGACGCCGCCATGCTCAAGGACAGTTGGTCGGAGCCGGACGACCGGCGAAACGGGACTCGATCCAGCCAATCTGGTCCGTCACGGAGTTGCCAATCACGCTTCCCGCATCGAGATTGGGATACCGTTCCCATTGAACCCGATCGCCATGTCTGCACATGCGAGCAAACGCCTGAGCCCGAATGTTTGGGGGAATTGCCGGATCTGCATCCCCCGTGATGACGAAAATTGGACCATACGCGCGAGTCTGGCCAAGCTCATTGCGATCAAAATATCTGCGCACGAATGGATTGCCCTCCCACGCGTGCTTCACGGTCGCGGCTGCGGGCAAATCTGGGCTCGTGGTCGCGGGAGAGCACGTTTGCTCCAATTGGTTGTAGCGTGCCACGACCTTGTCGGTAAGCACGTCAGTTACCTGGAACTGCGGGTACACCGTCTTGATGCCATAAGCGAGGGACGGAAGCAGTTCGCTGGCAGAGCCGTTCGCCGGGTGCTCGTAGGTTTCGCGTGCGCTAACAAGAACTGAAATCGAGATGGCTCCGAGGTAGTTAGGGTCGCGAACCTCGTTTTCCATATCTGCGACTGCGATGGCTGCTGAGGCTCCCTCGGCCTCACCCATGGCAATCCACCTCGCTCCTAACTGCGGCACAGCGGCGCGCGCTGCCGGAACGGAATTGATTACATCGGTCGCGTTGGATGGACCATCCAGAAACGCATTGCGGAAATGAGTTCCCAGTCCTGTGTAATCTGTGGCCACGACGGCGTACCCAAGGTTCACATACATGGCGAGGAACGGACCGTGCCCTACATTTCTCATCAGGGAAGGAGCACACTGCCGCGCAACTCCATTGGCAGCGTGGGCCCACGCGATGACGGGCCAGCCCCCGGCGGGAGGCTTTTTGTCGTACGGGAAGAGCACGACTCCAGACGCCGCCACATCGTCGCCGGCAGCGGAGCGAGAGTGATACAGAATGCGAACGGCGGAGACGGAGAGCGGGAGTTCGTATTCGTCAAATGGCTTCGACCGGATCAAGTCTCCTGGGTTGCCGGATTGCAACGGGTTAGGAGTGTCGTAGAACTTTGTCAGAGGCAGGGTTCGGACGCGATGCATTTCTGATCGAACTCCTGGGGCTGGGGCTGGGACTTGAGCGGGAGCGACTACTGGGCCGAACAGGCCGAGCGAGGTAATTGCTAGCGGGAGGAAGCCATTCCAGAATTGTCGCGAAACGACGGTTAATGAATTCCCGTAACCCACAATGAGAAAAGCCCGGGGACGAGCGCTATCTTTAACGGATTTGACGCGAACGGATTTGACGCGCCATATATGGCGCGTTCACCACTTTACCACTCTTGATCGGATTGATCGTCACTCTGGTCGGTCCGCCGCACCTGATTGCGCTTCCGATGCATAACAAAGATCATGCCCACCGATCCGAGCGTGGGAGGCACGATGAGAATCAGAATCCCGCTCTTCAAGGCCTGAATCATGCGAGATCCCGAGGATGCCGCTTGCGTATAGCACAGGGCACAACTCTGGGCCAAGGCCGACGAGGGCATCAGCAGTATCACTACCCCCGCGAGGAGAATCCCAAACGCGATTTGCTTCAGAGCCTTCAATGGTTGCCTCTTCCGAAGTGGTCTCTGCCGCGCCGGCTACTTTGCCCAAGGAGCGCCATCGAGTATGCGGAAGCTGTCGGTCCATCCATATTGCATCCCAAGGATGACAGAAACCGTGAAAATCAACACAAACCACTTCAGTCCGCGATTCTCCCACAAATGCATGAAAAACAGGAGCGCCAGCGCTGCCTCAACGATGGCCACGATCAGCATGCGCACCAACATTTGTGACGCGCTAATGTCCTGATAGGCGATGAGGAACTGTATCCCCGCCAGGGCCAGTATGCCAACGTAGACGATAAGGTCTTTTTTCGCTCCGTTACTCTGCGTTTCGGCGGTAGTCATAGAAGTTGCCTGCCTCTTTCAGTTTTTCAGTGGGCCAAGTTCAAAAGATACACCAGCGGCACGACGAACATCCAAACCAGATCTACAAAGTGCCAGTACAGCCCTGTAATCTCGAGGTCATCAGCCTTGTAACGACCGCCTTGGTAGCGCAATCCAACAGCAATTAGAGCGACTACGCCCCCGGTTACGTGCAGCAGATGCAGGCCGGTGATGCTGAAGAACATAGAACTGAACAGAGGCGTCCCCCACGGATTATGGAAGAGAGTCGCCCCCTTGCCAATCATTGCCATCCATTCACGAAGGTGCAGGACGGCGAACAGAATTCCGGCCACGGCCGTAATCATCGTCCAGCGGAACGCTCCGGCTTTGTCACCTCTCTGAGCCGCCCGTACGCCGAATAGCATGGTCAAACTGCTGGTCAGCAGTATGAAGGTCATCAGCGCTACGTTGGTTATGCCGTGAAACGGTCTGGGCCAGTTCGGAGTGGCGTTGCGTATGAATCCGTAGGCCACTAGACAGCCGGCAAAGGTCGCGCTGTCAGCGATAATGAACAGCCACATCGCCATTTTCTTGGCCGGAACCGAAAATGCCGGTTGCTTCCATCAGGCCTGAGTGTGCTCCCATCGTCACTTCCGCTTGGCTCACGGTGTCTCCTCTCGAACGAGCGTCCTATAGCTTGAACCACAGCAACAACAGCAGATACACCCAAAGCACGTCCATAAAATGCCAGTAATACGACGTCGCATCCAGCGTGCTCTTTCGGAGAATCGACTTATCCAGCCGATAAATAACCCGGACCAACCCGCCCAGTCCTCCCAGCACATGCAGAGCATGGATAGCAGTCAGGACGTAGAAGAAAGAACTGTTGGGATTCGTGGCCAGAAACACTCCCTGAGAACGCAATTGCGCCCAAGCCACGTACTGGCCAGCAACAAAAAGCAAGCCCAGAAAAAGCGAGATGTAGAGCCAACGAGCTGGCCTGGCCACCTGATGCCTACGGCCAACCATGAAGGAGCCTACCTGCCGGCGTGCCACTTCCAGAGCGACGCTGCTAGCGAACAGCACGAGCGTATTCAGGTAAAGAATGCGAGGCAGAGCGAGATGCCGCCAATCCAGCGCGGAACCCTGGCGAACGATCAGCGCGCTGGTGAGGGCCGCGAAGCTCATCGCAATCGACGCGAGCACGACCCAGATGCCGGTGGATGCGGGCGGCGGAGAGTAGTCTTTCACAGCCGGCAATTTGCCGTCTGCGGGTACCATGTTCCTCCAGCCACCATTGCCGGAGTTTCCTGTCGCCCGCGCAGGGTCGCGTCGTTCTTCGATTTTTGGCGGTTCGGGTACAGTGGTCGCCATAAGACTAGACTCCAATCGCAGAATCGGTTACGCCTCGTCGGCCCCTGTGACTTTTTCGGGCGAGGTTTGCATCACGTAGTCGCCTGCCGCACCCTCGACTCCATACTGGTACGGATCGTGGAAAACTTCCGGCAGCTTGTCGCCAAAGTTGTTGTGCGGCGGTGGCGTGGTCGGCGTGCTCCACTCCAGAGAGGTCGCCTGCCACGGATTGTCCGTCGCGGGCTCGCCCTTGAAACGGCTGTAGATCAGGTTGTAGAGGAAGATCAGCTGCGCCGCACCGGTCACGAGTGCAGCCACAGTAATAAACTGGTGCAAGGGAATAAGCTTCTGCATGTAGTCAGGCGTAAATGCCTGATAGCGACGGACATTGCCTGCCATACCCAGGTAGTGGAAGGGCATGAAAATCGCATACGCACCCACGAAGCTGAGCCAGAAGTGAGCTTTGCCCAAGGTCTCATTCATCATGCGGCCAAACATCTTGGGGAACCAGAAATACGTTCCGGCGAAAATCCCGAACATAGCCGCGACGCCCATCACCAGATGGAAGTGCCCCACCACGAAGTAGGTGGCATGCAACATGATGTCGGTCGAGGGCTGAGCCAGGAAGAAGCCGCTCACGCCTCCGCTGATGAACATCGAAATGAATCCCAAACCGAAAAGCGATGCCGCGTTAATGCGCAACTTCGCTCCGTAAAGGCTGCCGAGCCATATCAGAACCAAGATCGTGGATGGAATCGTGATCACCAAAGTCGGGAAGGAGAACGCCAGCGACGAAACCGGGTTCATCCCGCTCACGAACATGTGATGGCCGTAAACCATATAGCTGAGGACGGCCAGAGCTCCCATCGAGTAAACCAACACGCGGTGGCTGAGCATCGGTTTGCGCATATTGGTGATCAGAACATGCGAGACGATTCCCATGCCCGGCACGATCGCGATGTAGACCTCGGGATGTCCGAAGAACCAGAAAAGATGCTGCCAGAGGAGGGTCGATCCGCCGGAGTGCGGTTGCATCTGGTCGTTGATGACAATATTACTGGACACGAAGAAGCTGGTTCCTGCCACGTGATCCAGAATGAGTAGGATGCAGGCAGGCATCAACACCGCGAAAGCAGTGAGGCCCATCACGGACGTAATGAACCAAGCCCACGCGCTGAGTGGCAAACGCCACAAACTCATGCCCCGGGTCCGCATATCGAGCGTGGTAGTGATGAAGTTCAAAGAGCCGAGAAGTTGGCCAATGCAGAAGATCCCAATCGAAGCCGCCCAGAGAACTACACCCGTTCCTTCGCCCGGGCCGGCAACCTCTCCCAGTGCGCTGAGCGGGGCATACTGCGTCCATCCGCCGAGCGTGGGTCCCTGGCCGACAAAGAACGACGAGACTAAGACCAGGAAGGCCACGAATGTGACCCAGAACGACATCATGTTGAAGTGGGGGAAGGGCATGTCCTCGGCTCCGACTTGGATCGGCAAGAAGTAGTTGCCGAAGGCTGCAAAAGGAGCCGTAGTGAGGACGAAAAAGACCATGATCGTGGCGTGCATGGTCATCAATTGCAGGTAGAACTCTGGCGTCATCACGTTGCCAGGAGCGCCGTTCTTGGTCAGCAAATGCAGTCCGGGAATGGCAAAGTTGGTCCACCCCAGGTGGATGCGCATCAACCAGGAAAGCCCCATGCCTACCAGAGCCGCGAGTAGCGCAAGCCCGTAGTACTGCTTACCGATGACCTTATGGTCGAGGCTGAAGACGTGCTTTGAGATAAAACTCGTCGGCGCGTGATGTGCGGCGGCGTCGTGTTTCGCCATATCGTGCATGACTCACCTCAGGAGATCTCTGTGCCGCACAGAGGTGCGGACAGTATTCACTCACTGCATCGCTGCTTGCTGCTTCAGCCAGCTGTCAAAGTCCGGTTGGGACATCACAGAAATGTATGCCTTCATGTTGTAGTGTCCGAGACCGCACAGCTGGGTGCAGACGATCTCGTACTTACCAATTTTGGTCGCAGTGAAATGCAGAGAAAGATCAAGTCCGGGAACGAAATCTTGCTGCACCCGCAACTCGGGGACGAAAAAAGAATGCCCAACGTCTTTCGTGTGCAGGAGTAAATGAATTTCCTTATTCACTGGGACGGCCATTTGCGCAGTGACAATGTCGTCTTTCGCGTCCGGATCGTGGTCCAGATCCAGGCCATAGAAGTTCTGATTCGCTTCGCTGATGAGATCAGGGTGAGCGGTAGCAAACTTCCCATCGGGGCCCGGATAACGGAAATAGAAGGCGAACTGTCCGGCTTGCACTTGAATCGGCATGGCGTCCGCGGCAGGTGCAGTGAAGTAAACGTTGGCCCAGGCCTTCACGCCAAAGACGCCCAGCGCCATGACCTCCGTTCCCACCAGCAGGACTGCAGCCCACACCATGGCCTTGGCGCCGCCGGGGAAATTCTTGACCTTATCCCCGGGCTTCGGGTTGGAAAACTTCCAGATAAAAAATGCCAGGATGAATTGCGCAGCGAGGAACGCGATTCCAGCCTCCGCCATCGTCTCCGACATTTGCTCATCAATCGGCGCGCCGTGCGTCGAGATATCTTCTGCCATCCACCATGTGTGCCGCAGGATCGGAATCGCAGAAATGATCGCGATTGCGAGGATGGTGACCGCAAAGAATTTCGCCATGATACTTCGCCCCCCGGCCGGGCATTGCCGCCCCGGCCTCGTCACCTCTTGTTCACTACGACTGCAAAATTATCGAGCGCGCAACCCTGATCGATCCGGCGTCTTACTTTGCTTTGAACGTAAAATCGGCCTTAGCTGGCGCTCCCGCGGCCACTGTCACTTTTGCGGTTTGGGTGCCATAAGTTTCCTGCCAAGCCGTTACCGTGTAGTTTCCCGGCGGTACGTTCTCGATGGTGTAGTTTCCGTTCCCGTCAGTGGTTGCGTAGGGCCCTTTCACCACCACGTACCAGCCGTTCATCCATGGATGGATATTGCACTTCACCGGGATCACTTCCGGCGCCTTCCAGCTCTTCTCGACCGGAGCCGCACCCGGCGGCTGTGACTGGTTCCATGGAATGTTGCCGGTCATCGGGTTAGGCAGCGGGTGAATGTTGTGGGTGGTCTGATCGCTGGTGATGACCTTAAATGTCTGACCTACGTCCATGGCCAGCACGTGAGGCGTGTACATGCAATTCTTTTGATCGAATACCGGGACAGCGGTGGATGCTTGGGCGGGCCCGCTCCAGTCAGCGATGTAGAGAACTACATTCTCCAATCCTCCGGTGGCGCCTGCCACGACACTCTCAAGGTGTGCCGGAGAGTTCTCGTGTGCCTTGGAGCAGTATGGGTCCTTCGACATGTCGATGCCCTTCATGTGGGGAGCAGCGCCGTCGAGTTTGACAGTCCCGGTGATCTTGCCTTCGCCAGCAGCGTTGACTTTCTGGCCCAGGATCAGAGCGCCACAGCAGACGAGAGCGACTAGCGATACGACAGCCGCGAAATTGAAGTGCTTCCTCATTGAAATCTCTCCTCTGTACGAATTGATCGAACCCTCTGGCGCTACTGCTGCCCCGCTGGGGCATTTGGATCCACTGGCTTCAGGCCAAGCTGTTTTGCCATCTGTTTTTCCTTGCTCTTCTGAGCCATAAACGTGCGTAGGTAGAACACCAGATCCCACGCCTCATCAGGTTTGATATTGTCGGCAAACGAAGGCATTGGAGTGCCATCCAAGCCGGTCATGAAAATTCTGTAAATGTCCTGATCAGTGTCGCCGCATTTGGGACGAGTTCCGTCAGTAAAATTGAACGCCTGAATCGGGCGGCCCAGATCGTCCGTGAGGGTAGCCGCCGAAGGGCCGTTGGCCATCCCCTGCACTCCGTGGCACTTCCAGCATTGCACGCGGGCAAACACCTCCCGGCCAGCCTTGATGCGCTCCGCCGTAACCTCCGGTTCGGGGGGAATCGTGATGGGCGCTCCGGCTTTTTCGGTCTGCCAACGCGGAGAAAAATGCTTAATCCATGCCACCAGGTTCGCGCGTTCTTCCTTGGTGAAGGTGCTCCACTGAGGCATATTCGAGCGGTCCATGCCACGAGCGATGGTGTTGTAGAGGTCCTCGTCCGTGGGCAGAGTTCCGGTCGGAGTGGAACGGCACTTAAACACGGCTAATTGGAAATCGCGAGGCTTGGGGTCGAGCCAAACAGCGTTTTCGCCGTTCCCATCGCCCAGCACCCCATGGCAGCCGACGCAATATCTTCGATAAGGCGTAGCTGCCGCTTTGGCATCCCCGGTGATATTGCCGACGTGGCTCGACGCCGCAGGCGAATTCAGCCACGTTTCAAGCTGAAAGGTTGTGAGCTGCGCCCAAGAAACCTGCGGCAGCGCCAATACGACGGTTGCGCTCAGTAAAAAAAACAACTTCCCCAGTGTTCTCCGCATGTCTCCCTCTCCTAGAAGTCGAAGTCAAATCCGGTCAGGAATTCGCTGGTACTTATGTTGGCCGTGCCGAGGCCGAGCGTGGGCCCGGTGCCGTCCTGGTGCAGCCAGTTGTACTCGTTATGCCAGGCAAAACCGGCACGGCTGGTCATGAACGGGTTGTAGCGCATGCCGACTGTATAGGTGGAGATGTTGCCGAAGTTGGAAGCCGAAGGGCCTCCCGAACCGCCGCAAGCTACGCAGCCTGGTCCGTTTGCCTGCTGCGACATCCGAATCGTTTCATATCGTCCGATGAGGATGAGCTGTGGGCTGAATACGTAGTGCGGTTCCACGAGGACACCGTTCCAGCTCGGTGATTGCGCCCCCGCCGGCAGACCCGTCCCCGGCACGTTGTTGCCGCTGACGGTGCCACCGATCAAATCCCCGTAGCCCTGCCCGAACCACACGTTGTCCGAACCGTGCTGAGTAACGACCTGCAGGTCTACGTGCGGTCCGAAATAGAATTGTCCGACGAAGCCTTCGCGGTTGAATCCCTTGTTCGTGATGCCCGAACCCGCGAGTGGCGTGCCAGCCTGCGTCAGGTAGTAGGTCGGTGCTTCCCCGATCATGGCGTAAGCTCCGATGCGATCTACTCCGAGCTTGCCAGTATCGAACGCCTGGCTGAAGGTGAAGAACCCGGTGTAGGCGCTGCCGTAGGGCAGGCCGACGTTGCCGTCGACAGAGCTGATCAGAGCCGCTGAATACCGAGTCCGGTCATTCCAGGAGTGGCCCATCACTTCGACACCAAGTTGGTTGTCGCCCATTTGGCCGAAGATGTTGCCGTCGCCAACCGGGATGAAGTGGTAGAGCTGGTAAATTCCTCCGTTTCCAGTCAGCGTCAGGATGCGCTTTTCGGAAAGGAGGTTATCGAGTTCGAACTTACCGAGCTTGAGGTTGAACCATGGACTCCCGAACAGGTTGTCCAAACGAGCCATCACAGTTTCGAAGTGAAAAGCACCGGTGGCATCAGAAGACGGCAATACGTAAAATGAGAAGTTCTTTTCCAGCGTGCCACCAGTGTGGAAGTCCAACCCGCTCAGATCGAAGCCGGAGGTCGTAACCCTCTGAACCGAAGAATTGGGCGAGTTCACCCCTCCCGGATAGGTGTCTACCAGAACCTTGCCCGTGCTGACACGGTGCCAGATCGGAATAATCCGGAACGTTACCGGCCAGTACGCCGGATTCTGCCAGATCGGAGCGTCCCGATCATTCATGAGTTGGTAGCCGTTGTCTTTGAATTTCTGGCCAAAATAATTCAACATCGGCCAGGACTCGTGGCAAGCCGAGCAGCGCAGGCCGTACTTGCGGGCAAATGCCGGAATCGCATTCGCGTTTTGGCTGCCACCCAGGATCAGGAAGACTAGAACCAAAGCCGCAGTCAGGAAATGCTTCCCCCACGGCGCCTTACCACAAAGGCGAAACTGTTTTCCCATTCGCATGCCGAACTCCTCAAGCGATTTTTTTGAACTGCATTCCCACCAAATGCAAAGGAAAGCGGGCCTAACTGCACAGCCATCATGCGGGAACCCCTTCTCACATGCGGCTTTCAGAACCGAAGACCTAAACCGATTTTGCCGGGAAAGGTCCTACCACCGTACCGGGGCCGAATCCTACTACGGGCCCACATCAACTTGCAAGGGGTTAGGAGACAATTTTTTTACAAAGTTTTGACAAGGTAAATCGGAATGCCAGCTTTTTCCTCAGGGTTTAGACCCGTCAGTGGGGTTGACAGGCAACACCGGAGTTGAGACTCTTGGGACCAATAGGGGACATTGTGGGGAACTCGAAATTCGTTTCCAAGAAACTGCGGCTTTCCGACAGAACCTCGATTGTGACTTCGGTGGTCCTGTGGAAAACTGCGGCGGTCCTGATCTTTTCGCTCGCCGCGTTCGGGGCTGTGCCCGCCCGGGACAAGGACGCCACCCAGTACGGCATGGGTCTGATCGTGAACCTTCCATTCCCCGACAGCGAAGTCGCACAGGTTGTACAGGACGTAATCCAGAACGGGCTGATCCGGGGAACCAAGGAGTACAACAAAGACGAATACATCACCGGCGCGACACCGGTCACCTCGACGAAGGTGTTTCCCGAGTGGACCGAGGGCGGCAAGGTGTTTTACAAAGAGCGCCTCAAGGCGATCGATCCCCGAAATTTCAAAGACGGCAGTGACGTCGGAACCCTGGTCGTCCGCTATGTGGTACAGCCTCAAGGCGACAAGAACACTGTGCTGCACATCGATGCGCGCTTTGTCGAGGATTTCCGCCGCATCGTGCACGCTTCGAACGGGTCTGTTGAGAGCGCCGAGTACAAGGACATCCACGATCACCTCGATGCCATCGAATCGATGAAAGCCCAGACCATCGAGGCTCAGAAGGAGAAGCAGGAGCAGTTGGCGAAGAAGGAGACGCCAGCCGTGGCGGAGGAGAGCAGCAGCGCTCCCCCGGCATTTACCAGCACGGCGGCCACTAGCACACCTCCGAACGGGGGCCTTCCGCCCACAGATCAAACTCTGGAACAACGTGTCCAGGATCTTCGGCGGCAGGTCCAGCGTGTCGTGAAAGCGCCAGGAGCGGCACTCAAATCCGCGCCCTTCCACACTGCGAGCACTTTGCAATCCCTTACGACTGGAACCGAGGTTCTGATCGTGGTTTCGACGACGTACTGGCTTGGAGTGGAGACTCACGACGGCCAACACGGCTGGATCTTGCGTGATGAGTTGGAGTTGGTACCATGACGATGGTGGGAACGATTCGTCGACTCGCGGTGAGGTGGGGTCCGCGGTGTGCCCTTGTACTGCTCATCGGCGGATCCGTTCACGCGCAAACCAGCCCATACGAGCGCACATTCCATCAATCTAAGACCACCATCGAGAAGGCCCTGGCCGGATTGCAATCGAGTTTGGCTGGCCATCTTCCCGTGCTCGACGGATTCGCCAAACCCGGCGACCATCCTCTAGACCGCTACCAGCGCGGTTACTATCAGTCGACGGTTCAGGTCAGTTCGCTGCCGTCTGGGGGATCTCTGGTGCGGATCACGACCAAGGTGACCGCCTGGTACGCTGATTCGGTGGCCTCGCGCTCGGGATACCAGTTGCTGACTTCGAACGGGCGCCTCGAAGCCGACGTGCTGGATCAACTTGCCGAGCAGCTCGCCAAGAGTCCAGCCGAGAACAGCAATCGAACCGTTGCGGTGGCAGCGCCGAAGCCATCTCCCGAACCGCCAACAACGGCGGAACAGTCAATTTCCGCACCCGCCCCCAAGTTCCCGGACACGGATCGAACCTTCTCGTCGTCCGTGAGTCAGGGACTAGCGGAGCGTGCGAGCGCGCACCCTTCTGACGCGCCGAACGAAAAATCAGACGGCGCCTTACAAGCGGAGGCCGATAACCTGCAGGAGATCCTCCAGAACACCGCTCATCCCAAGAATCTGGTTGCGGTTAAGAAGTCAGGGACTCCGGTGGTCTCGACTCCGAGTCTGACTGCTAAGCCTCAGTTCCTGGCCAGCATGCACGACGAATTTGAAATGCTCGACTTCAACAGCGACTGGGTGCATGTTCGCATTTCGGGTTTGTCACGTGGGTGGATCTGGCGCAACAGCGTCGAGATGCCCGATGGCATCCCCGATACTGCGGCGGCTCCCACGACCGCTTCGCTGGCATCGGCCGCGGACCTGTTCCACGTCATCCGCGAAGAGGCATCGACCTTCCCGGGAGATTGGGAGCCGCTCAAGAACAAGAACGTAAAAATAATTTCGGTGCAGAAGATCGACGAGAATGCGAAGAACGCGGACGCTAGGCAACGACTCGAGTATGCGAAGTTTCTGCTCGAAAAGACCTATAAAGAAATCGCTCAGAAACCGCAGGGCCTCGCCGGGGTTGTGGTGATCTTTGATTCCGCGGACGGCGGCATGATCGCGGCCACGATGCCTACGCTGCAGCAATGGAAGGCGGGTACGTTGTCGGATTCGGCGCTCTGGCATAAATGTTTTTTTGATCCGCCGGAAATGTTTGATTCCACTGCGCCATCTGGCGGCCAGTAGCGAGTGTTCCGGCACACTGCGAAGGCGTCGTGTTAGCGTATTGGGAGCGGGCGGTTAGTGTTTTCGCTTGACTTTCGAAACTGATCAGAGTACCTATGCAATCCTTGAGCACGTAAACGAGTGTGGGCTCCTTACGTGGTTTTTCTGTATCATCCAGAAACCGGTTTTCCGAATCGCTGTACGCGGCCAAACAATGAGCTCGATGACACTGCCTCTCTCTGCTTTCCGAACCAGGGCGACATCCCTTCTTCGCGACTACGCCGAACTCACCAAGCTTCGGGTCACGACCCTGATCGTCATGACTGCTTGGTGCGGCTATTTTTTTGGCGCGCACCAGGCGGGGACTTCCTGGATTAGCTGGGGGCTATTCCATTCTCTACTGGGTATTGGTCTCGTATCCAGCGGTACTGCGGCTTTGAATGAAGTGATGGAGCACGATGTCGACGCGTACATGCGGCGCACGGCTCTTCGCCCGCTTCCTGCCGGCCGTATGAGCCTGGTTCACGCGACGGCGGTTGGAGTTCTGGCTGCAGTGGGTGGATCGATCTATTTGGCCATCGCCACCAATCCCTTGACCGGTCTGCTAACCTTCCTCACTTCGGTTGTCTACCTTGCCGCCTACACCCCACTGAAGCGGATCTCACCAATCTGCACGTTCGTTGGAGCTTTTCCCGGAGCGATGCCCGGAGTTCTAGGTTGGACCGCCGCCCGCGGCAAACTCGAATGGGGCACATTCGTATTGTTCGCAATCCTCTTCATCTGGCAGTTTCCCCACTTCTTCTCCATCGCCTGGTTGTATCGCGACGATTACGCCAAGGGCGGAGTAAAGATGCTGCCGGTGGTGGAAGAAGATGGGCGCTCGACCGCTCACCGCATTCTGATTTACTCGGTTGCTTTGATTCCCATCAGCCTCCTCCCCGGCTTTATGGGCATGGCTGGCAGGATTTATGTTATCGGAGCGGTCGTGCTCGGCTTCGCCCTGCTTTATTTCGGAGTCCGCCTGGCGCTCTTGAACCTTCCGCTTTCGAGCGCGTCCTCAAAGATGCGAGCCCGCCACCTGCTGCAGGCAACTGTGATCTACCTTCCTTTGTTATTCGCCCTGATGATGGGCAACTCCCTGAAACCGTAAGCACCCCAACTCATGCGGGGACAACCTGCCTTCGCCTGTCGCGCGAGGCGAAGCGTTCGTCGTGCACGTAGAGTTCGCGCCGCAACCTTGCCCAAGGTCGTCGCCATTCCCAGGGAATTTGCGATTAGCCCGTAGCTTGCTCCTCAAGAATGCGAGGGCGGTGATCAATGATTGCAAGAAGCTATAGCCAGAATGCTCACCGAGCGCGGGCGCCCGTGGTTGTTACGCCGGTGATTCCTTGATCCGTGGAACGGCTGAATGCATTCACTGGGTTATAGACAATGGCGAACACGATCAGGATGACGAAGGGAAGAGAAAATACGAGCAGGCGGGTCTTTTCCGACGATCGCACGGCAGCTACTTCCAGGATGACCCTGAAATTCTAGATCTCCGCGAAATCGCTGAAGGTGAGTCCAGTCACAAACCGGCGTGCGTCGAGGGGCGGAGGGCTTACATCCCATCGGCAGGTCATGCGGCAATGCCGCTCGTCGTAGAATGCTGCGAGGCCCAATTTTGAAGCTCAGCGAAGATCCTCACCGCCGGCTGAACGCACTGACCAACGAGTGGGTGCTAGTCTCGCCGCATCGCGCCACTCGCCCGTGGCAAGGAGAAGTAGCGCAGCTCCAAACCGCGAAAGAACCCACGTATGATCCGAGTTGCTACCTTTGTCCAGGAAACACTCGCGCTGGCGGAATTCAGAATCCGGCGTACTCTTCCACTTTCGTCTTTGAAAATGATTTTGCCGCGCTGAAGCCGCAGGTCTCCCCTGGTCGCCTCGACGTTGACGGCATGGGCCTCCTTGTTGCTGAGTCAGAGCCTGGGATTTGCCGCGTGATCTGCTTCTCTCCGCGGCACGATCTCACGCTCGCCACCATGCCCGTGGACCAGATCGAACTGGTCGTCCAGACATGGGCCCAACAGTTCCGGGAATTGGGCGGCTTCGAGAATATCAATCATGTACAAATCTTCGAGAATCGCGGTGCCATGATGGGCGCCAGCAATCCGCACCCCCACTGCCAGATCTGGGCGACGTCTTCGATTCCAGAGGTGCCTGTCAAGGAACTGATTGCTCAGCGCGCCTACCTTAAGTCACACGAGAGGTGTCTTCTCTGTGATTACGTTGCCTTGGAAGCGCGTCAGTTGGTACGACTGGCTTGCGAGAATGAGGCCTTCGTGGCGCTTGTGCCATTCTGGGCCGTGTGGCCCTTCGAGATTCTGCTGTGCAGCCGCCGCCATTTTGGAAATATGAACGAATTCGCAGGCGACGAAGCTCGCTCGCTAAGCCAGATTCTTCACCAGATCACTTCCACCTACGACAGAGTTTTCGCAATTCCCTTCCCCTATTCGATGGGATTCCACCAGTCGCCGACCGATGGCATCGGCCATCCGGAGTGTCATTTCCACGCGCACTTTTTTCCCCCGCTGCTGCGCTCGGCGACGGTGCGCAAGCACATGGTGGGCTTCGAAATGTTGGGAAGCCCGCAGCGCGATATCACACCTGAAAGTGCAGCCGAGCGACTCCGCGCCCTCGCGAAGGTATTGTGCTAAGAAATCCTGTCATCCTGAACGAAGTGAAGGATCCATGCAATCCTCGCCGCAAGCAAACTGCGGAGGTTCTTGGCTTTGCTCAGAATGACGGTGAGTTCTGCATGAGCGAGCAGGGGTGTATTCTTACAGACTGATCGCATAGTTTTTCCTGGACTACTCGTATGAGAATCGCAATCAGGTCCCTAGCGTTGGCATTCATACTCGGAATCAACCTCTTCTCAATTTCTCAGGCAGCCGGTCAAGCTTCTGCCGCTTCTGCCATCCCCGCGACCCGCCTGATCCAGCCTGAAGACTTGGTGAAAATGATTCAGGCGCTGGGCAAAGACAAGCCTCTCATGATCCAAGTGGGCTCGCACGTCCTGTTCTCACAGGCGCACATCCCGGGATCGGAATATATTGGGCCCGCATCGAGCGAGAGCGGAGTGCAGCAACTCCGCAAGCGCGTGCAACCTTTGCCGCGAACCAAGCTCATCGTTCTGTACTGCGGTTGTTGCCCGTGGAGCCATTGTCCCAACGTGCAGCCGGCCGACGATGCTTTGCATGCGATGGGGTTCACCAACGTGAAGGTGCTGTACATCTCCGACAATTTCGGTACGAACTGGGTGGACAAGGCCTACCCAGTCGCCAAGGGAGAATAACTTCTGCGTCCGGCCACGAGATTCGTGCTTGCCGCGGGCGCCTTCGCGCTGGGCGCTGTCATAGCACACTATGTCGCGCACTATGCTGGGCGGCATCATGGCGCGACCATAGCCACAAAGTTGCCACCAGCCGAGCCACGTCCCGCACCAGAGTTCACCTTGCCGCAACTGGACGGGGGCGATCTCCGTCTGTCCGCCTATCGGGGAAAGGTGATTTTGCTCGATTTCTGGGCAACCTGGTGCGATCCCTGCCGCGAGGAAATCCCTCACTTTGTAGAACTCCAGCAGAGGTACGCCAGCAGCGGCCTGCAGATTATCGGCGTCTCCATGGATGACAGTTCCGACCCGGTCCGCCCTTTCTACCAGCAATTCCACATGAACTATCCCGTCGTAATGGGCAACGCACAGACAGGCGCGCTGTACGGAGGTGTTCTGGGATTGCCCATCACGTTTCTGATCGGCCGCGACGGGCGTATCTATTCCAAGCACATTGGCGCGACGTCCTTAGAGGTTTTCGAGAAAGAGATTAGAAGCCTCTTGCACAATTGATAAACATAAGAAGGCTCCCTTATCAGACGATCGCGGCGTTCTGAAATCACATGCTCCTGTGATCCAAATTGTCGTCCCCTCCTGCTCCCCAAGTTGGCCTGATTAGTTTGCTTCGGCACGCGTATGCGGGACATCATTAAGCGCCTTTGGCCGGGGATCGACTGGATAGCCGATCTCCAATTACTTGAACAAGTTACTCAGACATGGAGCAAAGCCCTCGAGCGCAGTCCGCTCACCGCCGACGACCGGAACCAGATCCCGTTCACTCTGCTGGTCCCAAACTGCCCCAGCCGACCCGTTCGGCAACTGCGATGGCTCCCAGGGCAAGTCCGCCGGCGGTTTTCTGGGTTTCGCGCTGGCAGATTCGATCTACGCGGACCACGTCATCGTCGTCACGGACAACCTGGTTCCCTTCCCGTGCGTCCCGTGGCAAATTCAAGGAAACAACGTGGATTATGTGGTTGAGGTCGACTCCATCGGCGATGCGTCGAAAATCGTCTCTGGCACAATGCAAATCACGCGCTCGCCAGATCGCCTGCGCATCGCCGAGTTTGTAGCGCGTTTCCTGCGCGATGCGGGCATCATGCGTAATGGCTTCTCTTTCCAGGCGGGTGCGGGCGGAATTGCGCTGGCGTTTGTCAGCTATCTCCAGCAGATGATGAAGCAATCTGGAGTGAAGGCCCGCTTCGTGCGCGGCGGATCGACCAAGTACCTGGTCGAATTGCTGGAAGAGGCCTCACGGACTACATTCTCGACGGCAGACATTCGACCTCGACGGCGTGCGCTCCATGGCGACAAACGAGCGTCATGTCGCGACCTCTCCTTCACGTCTTACAACTATCACGGCAAGGGGAATTTCGCGTCGATGGTCGATGCAGTTGTGCTCGGAGCCACCGAAGTGGATACAAACTTCAACGCCAACGTGGTGACACACTCCGACGGACGGCTGCTCCACGGCATCGGCGGCTGGCAGAATTGCCTGGCGGCGAAATGCACAGTCCTGGCGGTGCCTTCATTCCGCGATCGCATTCCGGTCATTGTGGATGAGGTGACGACTTGGTGTGGGCCAGGAGAATTGATTGATGTCGTGGTAACCGAACGTGGCATTGCGATCAATCCGCGGCGTCAGGATCTTCTGGACGCAGTGAAAGGCTCGGAGCTGCCGATCCGTCCGCTGCGCGTGATCAAGAACGAAATCGAATGCATCTGCGGAGGAAAACCCCAGCGACCAACCGACCACGATCGTCCGGTGGCCATCGTCAAGTGAGTCGATGGCACGGTGCTCGATACAGTTTGGCGGATCTAACGGGGCGTGGAAACGACACAACCCGGCCTCAGCCGGGGAATTCCCAGCCTTCTTCTTTCATCTTGCGGTTGGTCCAGTGCTGGAGTTGTTCGAAGAGGGCAGGTTCGATCACAGCGAAGCGGATGCCGACGCGGCCTTCCTCGCCGACCCACATGAGGCGGGCTTTCGCCTGGAAGAGGATTTCGCTCTCGGGCAGCACGAAGCTGACGTCGAGCTAATCCCGCGAAACGCAGCGGCTCTTTCAAGCCGTCGAGACCCATGCCGCCGGTGCTCAGGTTGACTCCCTGCACCTGAATTTCTTCGCCCTGGGAACTCTTTACTGTGACCGGAATCTGGACGCGGGTGCGGAAGAACTTCTGCTGCTCGTTGCTGATGAAGCCCATTGAAGCAGTGGTTTCTCCCGGAGCGAAGTTGATGTTGTATTCCTTCAGCTTGCGGCTGAAGAGTGCGGCGCGAAATGCCGAGTTGTTCGGCGGCGAGCGTGCGCTGGCCGCCCGTGCGCTCCAGAGCTTTAATGATCATCTGCTCTTCCATGCTGTCGAGATTGCTGACCGGCATGGAAGCAGTTTGACGCAGAGCGGTCGGCTCTCCCGTGAGCGCGGCGCTGAGCCGCGAGAAGTCGATCTCGGAGCCGGAAGATTCCATCGCCATCTTGGCGACCAGGTTTCGCAATTCGCGAATGTTTCCCGGCCAGGCATGCGAAAGCAGCGCGGAAATCGCCTGCGTGGAAAAATTCTTGCTCGGAGCTTTCAGGCGCAGGAAATGTTCGGCAAGGGCAACGATATCCTCGGGACGCTCCCGCAGCGGCGGAACGCGGAGTTGGAATCTGACCGAGACGGTGAAATAAATCCTGCCGGAACCGGCCCTCTCTGACCGCGGCTTCGAGATCCTGATTGGTGGCCGCGACAATGCGGACGTCGACCTTGATCTTCCGGTGGCCACCCAGCCGGTAGAAAGGCTGGCCATCGAGCACGCGCAGCAGTTTCACCTGGGTCTGCAGTTGCAGTTCGCCGATTTCGTCGAGGAACAGCGTGCCCTTGTCGGCCATTTCGAACAGGCCCGGCTTGGAAGCGTCGGCGCCGCTGAACGCGCCTTTTTCGTATCCGAACAGTTCGCTTTCGACCAGGTTCTCGGGGAGCGCAGCGCAGTTGATGTCGACCCAGGGACGGCTGCGGCGATTGCGAAGACTCATGAATGGTACGGGCGATGAGTTCCTTGCCGGTACCGGTCTCGCCCGTAATCAGCACGGTTTCGGTGTGGCCCGCAACGCGGTCGACCAGGGCCATGAACTTGTGCATCACTGGGCTGGCCAGAATGAATAGGGTGTCATCGATCTTGCGCGAAATCACGCCCGGCGCGGGAGAGGCTGGCGCAGGCGACGTCCCATTCGCGACACTGGGACTCGTTGCTGCCAGCGGCATGACCACCGCGATCAAAGCCGCCGGGCGCGAGTGCCCAGAATCGTCGCCGAGAACTGCACTGGAAAACTCGGTCCAGTCTTCGGTCGGGCGAACAGGCGGCAGCTGATAGTCAGCAGGGGCGGAAGTGGCAGACAGAATCTCTTCCGCAAGAAAGAACGGTCTTCGCCGTTCATTTTTTCGGCTTGGGTAAAGAGCGCAGCAAAAGTCTCGCCCCAGCAAGTTCCTGAGATGAATATCCGAAAAGCTGGATAACGCGGCGTTGCAGGCCGTGAATTCTCCCTGTAGATCGGCGGAGAAAACTGCCATCTCGCTGCAGACGCTCGCTGTTCGCTGCGCTATTTGGAGCGCCGGTGAAGCGGATCTTGCTGGTCCGAACTGTGGTGCGGAGTCGGCATAGGTAGCGTTTGGGATGATGGTGACACAGGCAGAGCGTTTGGACCGAGAAGCGTGTTACGCAGGGCGTAACCAAGGTAACGTGGGCTGAGGCGTTAGCTTGCAGCAATATTCGCAACCGAGCAAGACGGAGACTGGCGAAAGAGAATCCTCGTAAATAGTTTTGCCCAATTTCGAACAGATTTGACACCTGGTAATGCCCCCCACTTTCGTGTGGTTACCTCAGTAAGCTTTAGAACCGCTAATCCTTGCAATACGATTCGGGCAGGCTCGAACCGGGAGAGATGTCTTCCACGAGGGCCGAGCGCGGGCTGAGAAGCCCGCGCAGTAAATTTCTCGTGTGTTCGCGGGAGGATGACGAGGGCGTCATTCGGAGACAGCGCGCTTCGAGGCCGGGACGCCGCGCAGTCAGGGTTGTAGATGAAAGCAGAGACGGACGGATTATCGATCCAGACGAAGGCATTCGTCGGCATCACTGCGTCGTTCGGCGTGGTCGTGCTGGGGTTTGCCTTGCTGCATTGGCAATCGCAGGATCTGATGCGCTTCGCTGTGCTACCTGGCAGTCGCGGTGCTGGCCTCCGGACTGAAGGTGCAACTGCCCGGCATCGACGGCACCATGTCGGTGAATTTTCTGTTCATCCTGCTGGGCGTGCTGGAACTGAGCCTTCCCGAAACTCTGCTGATTGGCTGCACGGCGAGCTCTGGTGCAGAGCGTGTGGCAAACGCGCAAGCGGCTCGATCCGGTCAAAGTCCTGTTCAACGTCGCCGGCATGATGGCCAATGCCAGCGCGCTCACCTACCTCAGTTATCACTGGCTGGCCGCGACGATTCGGATCGAACAAACCGATCCTGCTGATGGTCGCGGCGCTGGTGTTCTTCTTCGCCAACACGTTGCCGATCTCGGTCGTCATTGCGCTGACCGAGAGCAAATCGAGCCGCAAAGTCTGGTCCGAATGCTACTTCTGGTCATTCCCGTATTACCTGGTGGGCGCTGCCGCGGTGGGACTGTCGGAATCGTGAACCGCTCGGCGGGATGGGAAACCTCGCTTCTGGTTCTGCCCCTGATCTATTGGGTGTATCGATCGTACCGGCTGTATCTGGGCCGGCTGGAGGCGGAAAAAGAGCGCGTTGAAGTAGAAAAGCGCCACGTCGAACAGATCGCGTCGCTGAACATGCGGACGATCGAAGCGCTGGCGCTCGCCATCGAGGCCAAAGACCACACCACGCACACCCATCTGCAGCGCGTGCGCACCTATGCCGTCGCAGTGGCCACAGAATTGAATCTGCCGGAAGGCGAGATCGAGGCGCTGCGGGCGGCCGCCCTGCTGCATGACATCGGAAAACTGGCGGTGCCGGAACAAATCATCAACAAGCCGGGCAAGCTGACGCCGGAAGAGTTCGAAAAAATGAAAGTCCATCCCGCTGGTGGGCGCGGAAATCCTGGAGCGGGTGGCCTTTCCTTATCCTGTGGCGCCGATTGTCCGGTCGCACCACGAGCGCTGGGATGGCACGGGATATCCCGAGGGACTGAGCGGAGAGCAAATTCCCATTGGCGCGCGCATTCTCGCCGCGGTGGATTGCCTGGACGCGCTGGCCTCCCACCGCCAATACCGGCCCGCGCTGCCGCTGGTCGAGGCGATGGCGAAAGTCAAAGAGAAGGCCGGCACGTGGTTCGATCCGCAAGTCGTCGAGATTCTGCAGAGTCGCTACGTGGAATTGGAGCGCATGGCGCAGATGTCGGAAGACACGCGGCGTCCCGCGGACTCTCGAAGATCGTGCGCGTGGAGCGCGGTCTCGCGCCGGCAACCGGATTCGAACGCACCGAACCCACGCACGGCTCCGGCGGATAGCGCCGACTTCCTGACTTCGATTGCGTCGGCGCGGCAAGAAGCCCAGACGATGTTTGAGCTGAGCCAGGATCTGGGCGTGTCGCTGAGTTTGAGCGAGACGCTGTCAGTGCTGTCGATGCGCCTGCGCCGCATGATTCCCTACGATTCGATCGCCGTATTCGTGAACCGCAACGGCTGGCTGCTGCCGGAACTGGTGAGCGGCGAAAACTTCCGCATGCTGTCGTCGCTGAAGATCAAAGTGGGCGAGGGATTGTGCGGATGGGTCGCGGCCAACTGCAAGCCCATCGTGAACGGAAATCCGCAGGTAGAAGCGGGATACGTCGTCGATCCCGGCAAAGCACACGACGCTGCAATCGGCGCTGGTTGTGCCTCTCGAAGGTCTGAACGGAGTGGTTGGCGTGCTGGCCATGTATCACGCCAATCGCGATGCCTTTACCCCCGATCATTTGAGAATCCTGCTGGCGGTAGCCTCGAAAGTCGCTCTGTCGGTCGAGAACGCATTGAAGTATCAGCAAGCCGAGAGTTCGGCAACCACCGACTATCTGACCGGCCTGCCCAACGCGCGGTCGCTGTTTGTGCATCTGGCGCAGGAAGTGGCGCGCTGCCGCCGCATGAAAACTTCGCTGGCGGTGCTGGTGTGCGATATCGACGGCTTCAAGGCAGATCAACGATTCCTTCGGGCACCTGGAAGGCGACAAACTGCTGCGCGAATTTACCACGCGGCTGAAAGATGTGTGCCGCGGATACGACTATGTGGCGCGCATGGGCGGAGACGAATTTGTGATTACCGCTCCCGGGCTGACCGCCGAAGCGGCGAAGGAAAAGGCCGAGCGCCTGAATCAGGCGGCCATCGAGTCGGGGCGCCATGTTTGCGGGCGCGATGTGATCACGCTGAGCGTTGGCATGGCGTTCTGTCCCGAAGACGGCATTCGATGTGGAGCGCCTGCTGGCCGAAGCCGACCGCCGAATGTATTCCATGAAGCAACTCCATCACGCGGCCGCCGTCACGCGCGAGCAGGACACCAAGACTCGCGGAGCAACGGCGGAATAAGGAGACTTCGAACCATGCTCAGAGGCGCGAAAATTGCGCGGCATGCGACTCGCCATCGTCGCCACGGTTCTGCTGGGAGGGCTTGCTCTCGACGGCGCTGGTGCGGCTGGCGCCGGGCTTCGATGTCGGATGAAGCGCAGCTCGATCCTCATCTGAATTCAGCCAGCGTTCAGGCCCTGCGCCAGGCGCGCCTCGACCAGCACAACATCTTCCGTTTCTATTTTCATTCCTTGCAGCGTGCGGCTCATGGGGATCTGGGAACTTCGCTTTCGCTGGGCCAACCGGTGAGCACGCTGCTGCGGGAGCGGGCTCCGCTGACGCTGCGACTGGTGGGGATTGGGCTGCTGCTGAGCTGGGCCGTGGCCATGGCGATGGCGCTGAGCGCGGCGTGGCTGCGCATATCGGCTTATGACGCGCTGACCACGGCGATCAGCGGAACGTTTCTTTGCATTCCCGCCGCCGTGCTGGCTTTGCTGTCGGTGTTGTGGAATGTGCCGGGAGCGCTGGCCATCGGGCTGATCGTGTTTCCGCGCGTGTATCGCTATGCGCGCAATCTGCTGGCGAAGGCCTATTCCCTGCCCCACATCATTACCGCGCGAGCCAAGGGTCTGAGCGAATTGCGGATCCTGTTCTGGCATGTGGTTCCGGTCGCCGGCCCGCAGTTGCTGGCGGTGGCGGGAGTATCGGTGAGCATCGCGGTGGGCGCGGCGATCCCGGTCGAAGCCCTGTGCGGGCTGGCGGGAGTTGGGCAGTTGGCGTGGCAGGCGGCGCTGGCGCGCGATCTGCCGTTGCTGACGAATCTAACCATCCTGGTGACGCTCGTAACCTTGCTGGCCAACTCAGGCGCCGATGTAATCGGACAGTATGCTTCGAGGCCAGGAAGCATGAGCTAGGGCGCAACAATTTCTGGCGCGGGCTCGCGTGTGCAGTGTTGCTGCTGGTGGTGAGCGTGTCGCTGGCCGCGAACTGGCTGGCTCCGGCGGGTTATGCGAAGCAGTATCGCGAGGCGGCCGACGCGCGCTCCTTCGCGCGCAACACTGGCTGGGGACCGATGAGATTGGGCGCGACCGATTTGCCCGCGTGCTCTACGGAACGCGCATTTCGCTGCTGCTGGCGCCGGCCGCCGCGCTGCTTTCGACGCTGATGGCGGCGCTGGTGGGCGGGCTTGGCGGGATATCTGGGCGGGGCATGGGCGCGGGCGCGCGATGGCAGTGACCGATCTGTTTCTGTCGCTGCCATGGCTGTTTCTGCTGATCACGGTTCGCGCGATGATGCCGCTGAACGTGTCGCCCCTGGTCTCGGTGCTGGTGACGTTTCTGATGTTGGGGCTGTTGGGCTGGACGAGCGCGGCGCGAGTGTTGTGCTCGACGGCCGGATCGCTGCGGGACTCAGATTTTGTGCGGCAGGCGACGAGCCTCTGGCATTCGCGGAGCGCGGCTGTTCTGGATTCACGTGCTGCCGAATCTGAAGCCAGTGCTCTATGCGCAGTTCTGGATTTCGATTCCGGCGTTCATTCTGAGCGAGGCGAATCTGGGAATTCTCGGGCTTGGGCGTCGCCGAGCCGATGCCTTCGTGGGGAAGTCTGCTGAAGGAACTGGAAGGGCTGGTATCGGTGGGCGAAGAGCCGTGGAAGTTCGTGCCCCTGATTTTGCTGGTGGTGGTGGTGACTTCGTTTCAACTTGTGCTTTCGAAACAAGAGGAGATGCCCGCATGACAGGCCTCTCAGGGAAGGTTGGCAGTGATGGCAGACAATGAGAGGAAGACAAGCATATTGATCGCGCTGGTCTGCCTGGGCATTCTGGCAGGCTCGGCGGTGGCGCAGGGCGAGCTTGCGATTTTGCCTGCGCTCGGAACCGAAGACGTTTGATCCCTTGAAAGTGGAAGACGATGCCTCGGTCGCGATCCGGTATTTGACCGGGGGCGTGCTGGTGCGCATGAACCGGCAGACGCAGGCGCTGGAGCCGGAACTGGCGGAGTCGTGGAAGGTCTCGAAAGACGGAAAGGCAGATCACATTCAAACTGCGCAGCGGAGTTTCGTTCTCCGACGGCACGCCATTTTCCGCCGAAGATGTCGCCTACACCGTGCAGCAATTGATGGACCCGGCGCTGCATTCGCCGACGGGAGACGCGTTCCGCTCGGGACCGGGCGATGTAGAAACGAAGATCATTTCCGCCACCCAGATTTCCATTACGTTTCCCGCGCCCGTGGCCGGACTCGACCGGCAATTTGATCAGGTCGCGATTCTTTCGGCCCACTCCGGCAAAAAGGAAATGGCGGTGCTCGGTCCGTTCATGGTGGCCGACTACAAGCCCGGGTCTGCGGTCCTGCTGAAGCGCAATCCGAATTACTGGAAGACGCGATGCGCAGGGACGGAAGCTGCCTTATCTCGATTCGATCCAGCTCGATATTCAGCCAAATCGAGACGTCGAAATGCTGCGCTTCAAGCGCGGCGAAATCGACTTGATCAATTCGCTCGACAGCGAATACTTCGACAAGCTGGCGTCGACTTCTCCACAACTCGTGCATGATGCGGGCCCATCGCTCGACAGCGAGCAGATGTGGTTCAACGAAGTCGCTAAGTCTCCATTGCCGGGATACAAGAAGAATTGGTTCCGCTCGGCGAATTTCCGGCGGGCGATTTCTCAGGCGATCAATCGCGAGGACCTCGCCCGGGTGGTGTTTCGTGGGCATGCGCAGCCGGCGGTGGGTCCGGTGTCTCCCGCAAACAAGTTCTGGTTCAACGCGAACCTGAAGGCTGAGCCCTATTCTCAAGACGCCGCGCTGAAGGCGCTGCAGAGCGAGGGCTTCCGCTTGGAAAATGGAACTCTCAAAGACAAAGACGGCAATCCAGTTGTGTTTTCGATCATCACCAACTCGGGGAATAAATATCGCGAGCGCATGGCCACGATGATTCAGGAAGATCTGCAAAAGATCGGAATTCAAGTGAACGTCGTGACCCTCGACTTCCCTTCTCTAATCGAGCGTATGACACAGACCTTCGACTACGAGGCGATATTGCTCGGCCTTACAAATGTCGGACTCGACCCGAGCGAGCAGATGAACGTGTGGCTGAGTTCTTCGGAAAATCACCAGTGGAATCCGTCGGAAAAGGCCCCGGAAACCGCATGGGAAGCAGAGATTGACAGGTTGATGCGGGCGCAGGCTTCGTCGGCCGATCCGAAGAAGCGCAAAGAAAGCTTCGATCGCGTGCAGGAGATCGCGGTGGAGCAAGCTCCGTTCATTTATCTGGTGAATCGGAATGCTCTGTCGGCGGTCGCTGGCTCGGTACAGGGAGCAAACCCGGTCATCCTGGTGCCGCAGACTTACTGGAATGCGGAGCGGCTGACGGTCAAATAACCGTCACCTTCTCCCCCTTGATTCGCGAAATCAAAACGGTTAGACCCGAACGACCGTAAGGTACACAAATAATGGCCGACGAATCACAAAGCGGAATGCTCCTGTCGGCCCACTTGTGGCTGCGCTACGGGAAAAAGCCTGCGGTGTTGCGCGATGTGGACGTGGACATCCGCCGTGGCGAAGTTCTCGGGCTGATTGGCCAGAGCGGATCGGGCAAGAGCACGCTGGCCATGGCGATTCTTGGCCTGCTCGATCGCAAGAGCGCCCAAGTGGAGGGCACGGTCAGGTTCGATGGGTGCCGACCTGCTGCGACTTAGCGAGCCGGACCTGCGCGCTCTGCGCGGAAGAAAATCGCACTCGTGCTGCAGAGTCCGCTGTCGTCGCTGAATCCTGCGTTGAAGATTCGCACCCAGTTGAAGGAAGCCTGGCGCGCGCACGCATCAGGACCGAAGGCCGATTGCGAGGCCGCGATCCGGGCTGCGCTGGAAAGCGTGAGTCTGCCGGCGACGGATGAGTTTCTGCGAAAGTATCCCTCACAGATGAGCGTTGGGCAGGCACAGCGCGTGCTGATTGCGATGGCTGTGATGCACCGTCCCGCTCTGTTGATTGCCGACGAAGCCACCAGCGCACTCGATGTGATTACGCAATCTGAGATTCTGGCGCTGTTTCGCGAACTGAACCGCAGTTCTGGAATGGCGATTCTCTACATCTCGCACGATCTCGCATCGGTGGCGGGCATCTGCGACCGCATCGCGATCCTGCACGAAGGCCAGATCGTCGAGACCGGAACCACGGAACAGGTCTTGACCAATCCTCGCCACGAATACACGCAACGCCTGATGGCAGCCATGCCGAAGATGCCGCAACCGCAGCGACTCGCAACCGGCAAGGCAGCGGCGACTCTAGCAAGCTTCTCGGCCCTCACCCCCGCCGCAGACTCATTCCAGAATTCAGGTCGTAACCCGCTCCGAAGGACTGAGGTCACATTCGACGGCGAGTCGCAAGTGAGACAGACTGTCCCACGCCCACTCTCGCGGGACAGAGTGGCCCATCCAATCCCCACCGAACCTCGGCGATCTCCTATCAAAACCAATGACTTACGAGACCTCGATTGGCCGCCCCCGTGCAACAGCAGGGTTGGGTACGAAGCTCGATCTTTCCCCCATCAAGAAAGAAGGGTGAGATTTTATGGAGCACACGACAGAAATCACCGAGACCTAAGGGGCGCGGAGAACGACACAGCGCCGCCTGGGGTAAGCGCCTGAGCCTGGTGCTTCTCCTGGCAACGGGGATGGCGTTTGGACAGCGCTGGAAGAACCCCATCGCCGACGACTCGAACGGCCGATTCTCGTCCCGGATTGCTCCCGAACTCTCGGGCCTTCTGGCGAAGGCCCATCAGGGAACCGCCAAGGGCCAGACCGTGAAGGTCATTGTGCAGTACAAACAGGTCCCGACGGCGGCGCACTACGCCACCATGCAGAGCCGCGGCGGCTCGCCTGAACGCGAAGCTGCACATGATCAAGGGTGCGGCGTTCACGATTCCGGTCAGCGCTCTGGCTGCATTAGAGGCTGATCCTGAAATCGCCTCGGTGACCATCGATCACCCGATGAACGTCATGGACGATCTCACCAACGATGCCACGGGCGTCGAATCGGCCTGGAGCGCCGGATATAACGGAGCAGGCGTCGGCGTCGCCGTGATCGATAGCGGCATCAACGACAGCCATCCCGATCTGCAGAATCCCGACCGGTACTTCGCGCGTCGTCTATCACCAGGACTTCACCGGTACCGCGACCAGCAACTCCGCCGGAGCACAGTATGACCTCTACGGTCACGGCACACATGTAGCCGGAATCATCGGCGGCAACGGCTCGCTTTCGGGTGGACAATACGCGGGCGTCGCTCCAGGCGCCAGCCTGATCGATCTGCGGGCCCTGGACGCGAACGGCGCGGGCACCGACAGCACGGTGATCGCGGCCATTCAGCAGGCGATTGCGCTGAAGAACACCTACAACATCCGAGTCATCAACCTGTCACTGGGCCGCGGAATTCCGGTCAGCTACACGCAGGATCCTCTGTGCCAGGCGGTGGAAGCGGCATGGAAGAGCGGAATCGTGGTGGTTGTGGCCGCCGGCAACTATGGCCGCTTGAGCGTCAATGGCAGCAACGGCTATGGAACCGTCACCGCGCCCGGCAACGATCCTTTCGTGCTGACGGTGGGCGCGACCAAGAGCAACGGGTCAGCTTCGGTGTCGGCAGAAACGGTAGCCAGCTACAGCTCGAAGGGGCCCACGACTTACGATCACGTCGTGAAGCCTGACATCATGGCGCCCGGCAATGACATCGTTTCGCTGGCGGCGCCGGGAGCCACGCTGGAAGGCTCCTATCCGGCGAGATGTAATTACCGGCACTGACGGCAACAACGACTACTTCAGCCTGAGCGGCACCAGCATGGCTACCCCGGCTGTCGCAGGCGCCGTGGCCCTGTTGCTGCAAGAGCAGAGCACGCTTACACCGGATCAAGTGAAAGCGCGGCTGATGAAGACGGCGTACAAGATGGGCTTCACTTCGACGTCGGCTTGGGTGCCGCACCTGATGCATGTCGTTCCTCAACTTCTACGATCTGTTCTCGGTAGGATCGGGATTGATGAACGTGCAGGCCGCCACGACCAATACTGACATGGCTCCGGCCACAGTCGGATCCGCCCTTTCGCCGACAGCGGTCTATAACCCTCAGAACCATACGGTTTCTCTGGTGAACGGAAACTCGAGCGTAGCCCCATCCTCCGTGGTTTGGGGTACTTCGGTGGTCTGGGGAACTTCAGTGGTGTGGGGTGCTTCGATGGTCAACGGCACCTCCGTGGTTTGGGGCAGTTCTCTGCCTTGGAACGACAACACTCTGAGTGCGTTTAGCGTGGTTTGGGGATCGAGCACTGGCCAGAGCACTTCGGCCACCAGCGTCGTCTGGGGAGCGTCAGTGTCGAATGCCAACGGCGCATTTACTGACGCCGGAGACGATGAACAATAATTAGCCGTGTGAGTCTAAAGAAAGGAGACCAGATATATGAACAACACACGGCGAATTAAAACCTTCATCGGCGCAATGATGCTGGCCGCGGCCATCACCGCAGGATACGCAACCTTCGTGAGCCACGCGCTGCATACCTACTTCGCTCTGGCGGTTCTGGTACTGGCAGCGGTGACTTCGCGGATGAAAGTCAAGCTGCCGGGAATTAACGGCAACATGTCGGTGAATCTGCCATTCCTGCTCACGGCCGTCGTCAGCCTGAGCGCTGCCGAAGCGGTAGTGATCACCTGCATTTCCACCGCGGTGCAGTGCTGGCCGCGGAAGAATGCGAAGTTCAACCCACAGCAGATGGCCTTCAACCTCAGCATGATGGCATTTGCCAGCTGCCTGGCGAGCCTGATGTTCCATGTCCACCGCTGGTGATGCAGCGGGGTTCGAGTACCCTGGGGTTGGTGCTGGCGACAGCAACTCTGTTCCTGGGACAGACTGCTCCGGTAGCTGCCATCGTGGCGGTAAGCGAGGGCAAGGCGGCAGGACAGATCTGGTGGAGCCTGGCGCATCTCTCATTCCCTTACTACGTTGTCAGCGCGGGAATCACGACGATGGTCCAGGCAGTCAGCTCACACATGGGCTGGGGACTGGCCCTCGCGGTCTTCCCGGTGATGTACGGCATCCACCGCTCCTACCGCACGTACTTTGGAGCCATCACCGAAAATCTTCGCGCCCAGGCGCTGCGCCCGGAAGGCCGGGTCAGAGCGGCCAGCGCGGGAGCGTAACTGGTCCAAGAGTAAATGCATTGTAAGAAGGGTGGCAGCGCGGCCCAACCGCATCTGCCACCCTTTGTCCTTTTAGTTGGGCCGACCTCACGAATTCCAGCGAGTTCGCTGTGACTGATCCCGAACTTATCCATATGCGCCGCAATGCAGAGTCCACCAAATGCGTAAATATTTTGATCGTTGGCTTGGGAAAAAACGAACTAGAACGAATTGTTTCCCGAATTCGATCAACGTTTTTTAGCTTTTCCTGGCGCCCTGCTCCCGAGAGAACGGCGGAGGCGTATCCATGCCGTAAGAACGTGATCGCCTAGGATGGCGGCGAATGAACACGACACTTACAACTTAAAGATGCCGCACTGTCCAATCCTTGAATTCATTCCGATAGTCTCAGTTCTGGACAGCCAGTGCATTTACAGGCGTCGATCGACATCGTGCCAGTTAGGCTCGACCCTACTATCTCGGGTCACATCCCAAACTTCGTCCGGTGAACCGTAACCGCGACGATATGCTTGGCCGCAGATTTCGTACGGCTTCAAGTCCGTCGAACCCCACTGACTGGACGCGGGCGGCATACGGCAAGAACAGTACAGGATCCACCCTGAGGCGCCGTCCGCGGTGAGCGGGATCAGGTACGATCCGTTGCGATACGGGCTGAAACTTGGCAAATATCGAGTACGGCATTTCGGGCACTCGACGCAATGGCGAACACGAGACATGAAGATTGAAACCACGGTTTGATCGCAACCAGTGTGGCGCGTCAGAAATAGCAGCTATTGCGAATACCCACTCAGGTCCAGGATTTCGTTAATGGGGTGGAGCTTTGCCCCGAAAACCGTCGCACGATAAGCGTCACTCTGAATGACGCATTAGCGACGCCAGCACCGCAGCCCCGCGAGTCAGTGACAGCCCGAAGTGAGTGCATACGTCCTCCCCAGTAGTAGTCAGCACAGCTGAGCCCCCTCTTTCCTTGCGAAAAGTGCAGGCCGATCTCAGCGTTGCTCGACCCTAACAACTAGTGTCCGATCCAGAGCGGAATCACTCACGGCTTGCCAGAAATTCTTCGTATCGAAAAAGAACCCTTGTGGCGTGCCGTTCATCCCTCCTCACGGGTTCGTGTTCCTAAGCGTGCGTGCGGTCGCGTTTGGGGAATCAGCCGAGCGGAGACCAGGCACATACCCAGCGGAAAAGAATGCCTCTATCGCTCGAATCGAACGAGTCCGAATCTCTGCAAATGCTGTTTGCTAACATTCGCGGGCAAATTGGATTCCGGGCGTGTAGGTGCGACCTCTGCAACCGACCTGCCTATGCTTTGCCTTACAGGGGTTGCCAGAAAGGCGTGGATGTTGCCCGCATCTGGCCCGCTGAGTACGATTGCCATGCCCGAGATTTGTCCGCGCTCGTTGATCTTGTTAGCCATGACTGCGAAGAGGTTGGAACTGGCAGGGAACAGCGTATTAAGGTCGGTCATCACTCCGTTCTGCCAGATGAAGCCATGGGCCCAGTTGAAGTTGGAGTCCCAGGTGCTTCCCACCACTTGGCCCTGGCTGTTGATGCCGCTGGCAAAGGCGCCAAGATCTCCCGGCAGAGTACCAAGGTTTGTGATTGCGAGGTTCTGCCAAAGAGCGGCATAGACGGTTGTGCCGTCAGGGCTGGCGACTTCCCCAACAATTTGGCCCTGGTCGTTAATGCCGAAGGCGAAACTGGAGACCGCACTTCCGAGGTCAGGAAGCGGCAAGGCGGTGCCGTTTTTCCACAATACGGCGTGAAGCGCTGTGGTACATGTTCCCGAATAGCCAACGGCTTCGCCTTGATCGTTGATCCAAAATGCGTCACCGTCCGGATCGCTACCCACTGTAGGAAGAGCTTGGGCTTTGCCTTTTTCCCACAACACCGGCAGTGCAATCCGATTATTAGTCGTGCCAGACGGGCATGTGGAGTCCACGCTACCGTTTTCCGCGAATCCTGAGATTTGTCCACGGTTATTGATCGCGCTGGCCTGCCCGTTATTTCCGCCGAGCGTCGGCAGAGTGCTCATGTGGAAGAGTTGCCAAAGAAACGGGCGACACGTAAGGTGTGTGCCGAAGCCGCAAATGTCTTCGCCGTTCGGGTCTGGGACAGCTGTTTCGGAATAACCTACGATCTGCCCGAAGTCGTTGATCTCGCCCCAGTTCATCCAGGTGTTCGTTCCTCCGAGCGAGCCGAGGTCGAACTTGAATCCGTCGACGTCTATCAGTGCGCGTCCGTTTAGAAGTTTCCCGAACTGGCTATCCACCTCTCCCGCTTCCACGCTCCCAGCCATGATCTCCGTCCACCCCTCATTATTGACGGACATGGCACAACCCAGATTGTCATTCCCCTCAGCGCCCAAATCGTTAACTCTGTAGCTCGCTTGAGCGACTGCATTGCTGAGGCAAGCCAGAACAACCGTCGTAACCCACAGTATCCAGAAATTCCGCAACCGTCTTACTGCGCTCATGTCTTCTCCTTTTCGTCCAGTGAAAGTCGCCGTGCCGAGATGACTGACGATTTACGTCAGGTACCACTCGGCGCTCTGACGGTTAGCGTGCAATTGAGAGCAGAATTGGCTCACATATTCACAACTTTCTGCCGAGCGGGAAGTGAGGGAGCATGTGGTGTTCCACGTTCACAACGATTACGTGGGACAACAGGCCCAACACTTCAGAGCTCGAAAATGAGTGGCGGACTGACAAAATCCTGGGACGATTCCAAGACGGCTAGAGCAACCGTTTCTCCAACTTTTCATACACATTGGTGAGAGATTACGAAATTCGATGAATTTTTATATTGTTGAGCGCGTCGTTAAATCCCGCTTGACGCTCTGATCGTTGCCATACATACTGGTTGGTATGTTGGCGGTACGCAAGAATCCGAAACGTAGAGCGGCCAGGGTGCGCGATGCTGAGCGCACGCGGGAGCGCTTGCTGCAGGCGGCATCCCACGAGATCTACAGATCGGGTTTCCAGAGTGCCGGCTTGGGCACAATTCTGGCTTCGGCTGGCGTCACCAAGGGAGCGCTGTACTACCACTTCAAAAGCAAGGAAGCCTTGGGATACGCCGTCGTCGAAGAGGTCATCGCCCCCGACGTCCACAGCAAATGGGTGCGGCCTCTACAGAGCCTCAAAGACCCTATCGACGCTTTGATCGGCGCTGTTCAACGTATATCCGTTCGGCCCGAGGATGTGCGGGGTGGCTGCCAGCTGAACAATCTGGCGCAGGAAATGTCTCCGCTTGACGTGGGATTCCGGAAACGGCTGGCGACGATCTTCGACGCCTGGCGCAAGGCCGTTGCCTCCACTTTGCGAGAGGGACAGACCCACGGAAGCGTTCGCCGCGACGTGGAGCCCGCCGACGCCGCTGGCTTACTGATCGCGATGGTCGAAGGCTATGGTTCTCTGGCAAAGAATGCACAGGATCCGAAAGTGATGAAAGCGGGAATCATAAACATCGTGGACTGGCTGCGGTCCTTGCGCCGGTCGGGCAACCACAAGCGTGCCTGATCGCATCGGTTTTAATGTATCGTACATACCAACCGGTTTGTCTGCTTGGGCACCCAGCATCGCGATCGGGCGAAGCGCTTCAAACTTCGTCATGACAGTCGGAGTAGAGATCATGGTTTCACAATCCCCTGTCAACGCTTCGACGTCACCCTTGCAGGTGACTCCGCATGACTCGGGGTCGGTATGGGTCGCTAGCTCTTTACCGTATGACTTTTGCATTCACTACACCTCGCCGGTTTAACCGGCGCACTGGAGAACGAACAATGACAAGGATCGCACTGTCGCGCAGGAATCTGCTCACAACGGGAGCCTGTGCGCTGGTCGGTGCCGTGAGCCTGCCGGGACCAGCAAATGCCAGCGCATTGGGAGGGCAGAACTTAACGAGCGAGGAGGTGGCCCGGAAGTGGTACGCGGCATGGGAGAAGAAAGACTGGGGCCCAGTGGACAGCCTGCTCGCCGATAACTTCACCTTTACCAGCGCGGCCGGCGACGACCACATCAACAAGAGCACTTTCAAAGAGCGATGCTGGGAAACACAGATCGATTTCATTGGACATTTTGACCTGGAGCGAATCACCACTGGCGCGGAGGATGCTTTTGTGAAGTATCTTTGCCACACCAGGGACGGTAAATCGTTCCGGAACGTGGAGTATCTCCGAATCAGGAGCGGAAAGTTGCAATCCATTGAGTGTTATTTCGGCGCGCAATCCAGCTTTCCGTCAGCAGTTAGCGCGGGGCAGAAGTAACCTACGGGGCCGGAAGGTGAGGCGCGGGTTGCCGATCTGCCGAAATCACGGTGGTGTTGAATCCACAATTCAAAGGAGCTCAGCTGATCGACGTGTTTGTCGTTCCCGCGGGCAGGTGGTCAGACGGATCCGCTGCTCCGGTTATGCAGGACCAGTTCATCTTAGAAGTAGTGCACTCGTCATTCTCGCTTCGGGTAGCAGGAAGTCCAAACTACAGCGCAAGAGGTTCCATTCATGAGCGCCCGCGAAATTCAGGATGAGGAGGCGATTGCACGTGAGATGTTTGTTCAACAAGCTGCTTACGCTAGTGCGGACATTTCGACTGGCCCACTGCCGGGAGCTACGATTTGCTCCACAAAGAGTAGACGGGATTACACTCTTGAATCGACAGCGGACCAGTTCTGCGAAGCTGCAGATACCTCATTGCTTCCGATAATCCGAGTCGATGCAGCAAACCTCATGCGAGTCTTGCGGCAGTTGGAGGCTATAACAAAACGACAAGCGCCACGAATCGCGTTCAAGGCAAAGGGCAGCATCCTACTCTTGGATTTGGCCGACATCTTGGCAGTGCAAGCCGCAGGTAATTACGTTTCGTTGCGATCCCGAACTAATTCCTATTTGGTGCACGAGCCCCTTTCGTCCATGGTGGAGAAGCTCAAACCCTACGGCTTTATTCGCATCCACCGCTCGGTCGTCGTGAATATTTCGGCCGTGGAGGAGATCCAACCTCTACCGACCGGGGAGTACAGGCTCCGAGTAAAAGGTGGGAAAGAATACTTGGTAACGCGTACATACAAGCACAACCTCAGAGATCTGGCTCAACTGTGGGTAGGCTCAGAGCGCCTTTGCGGCTAACAGGCAGCAAGAGCTGTGCTTGAGAGGAGACTGGTGCGATGGTCGGCCAACCGGACTGCCATTGGTGTGCAGCCGAAAATTCCCTTAAAGACGAATCTCACCCCATCTGCGCCATTTCATCGGACAAATTCAACACGCACCCTCCTCGATCTGCAGTCATCGATTCTTGTCGTCCTTCTAGTGCCTCACGTTTCAGAATGTTCGACAATCCGTACAGCATTCGCTTTACCGAGGAGAGACGACAATAGCGCAGACATGAACGGGGCTGGCCGAAAAAGGAAAAGTGCGCTCAAGGCAAAACCTGGGTGTTGTTCTTCCGCACACTCGAAATCTGATGGCAAACGAGTGGAAAAACAAAATCCCTTATAAGCTTGGTCCGACACCTTCCCGACGCAAGCAGTGCATGGTCCGAGGTTCGAAGGACTCCATCAGGGACGGGGTTGAACCGCCCATGCCAGTCTTTTCAGTCTCTGAGCCCAACGGCCCTTTTTAATCAACAACTTAATTAGTCGAGGTCGCCACAGTTTTGTGATGCACTCTGTGACCAGCGCCGACGTTCCTTTTTAATCCGCTGCGTCTGCCAGTCTCACCATGATAATAAATGACTTATTCAACACAAGACGTGAAACGGTGTAAGTAAATGTGCCAGTTTTGAAGATTTTTTACAGGACTGGTCACAAGGAAGAACCTCGTAAGGATGCGCTCTTTCCGTCGTTTTTTATCTTGACTGGTCCGAGCGGCACCAAGAGCTCCTTTCCCGTCCGCCTGTGCATTTTTGGCCGTGTCCCATTTCTCGCCGAAAGCGTTTAGTGAGGGGTCGCAATGCGCTGCTGGCACGGATGTGGATTTGAGGTTCGCAGTTCTCCAATCCAACGAATTAAGCCTGTCCGCTCCGCAATAATCGTTCGGCGAGAGCAGCTCGCTTGGCAAGGAGTCGCAGGCATTGTAGCTGGCGAAAAAATCTCCAAAGCACTCACCATGGCGTTGCACTGGGCACTTGAGTGTAACGGCCTTCTGATTGCCACAGTCGTGATCCTTGCTGCAAAATCTTAACCAAGCCACTCCGTTGAGAACTCCATTTGAGTCTTCTGGCCTGATCAACATCCATCGGTGCACGTCGCTATAATGTCGGGCTATGGGACAAGTACAGGCTGCTGAGAAAAACCACCGTAAGAGCCCTTATCGTCTTGGAATCGCCGCGCCGCCTTCTATTCTGCTGGCCCGAAGAATACGAAATCTGGACTCACCGTTCTATGTACTGATCGCGATGTGCATAATGGGCACATTATCCTACCTGACAATTGCGCTTGGCACATTGGTGCTACGCCCCCAAATGATCTGGGCGTTTTGGCCGGGTTGTGCATTTCTGGTTGCCGTTTTGTTATTGACACCGCGCAAGATCTGGCTGCCCCTTCTTGCAGCAGGGCTTTCAGGATTTGTCCTCTATGACGTCCAGGCAGGCCTCTCGATTCGTACCATCTCCCAGTTTATTCTGGCCGATACGGTCGAAATTCTCGTCGCAGCTCTAGGCGTCAGCTACTTCTTCGGCGGTGCGCCCACACTGACCAGCATCCGATCCCTGGCCCAATATTCGCTTTTCGCCGTGATCCTCTCTCCCCTTTTTGCTGCCTTTCTCGGTGCGGTCGCCTACGGGGGAGAATATTGGCTTAGTTGGAGGATCAGCTTTTTATCGGAGGCGCTGGCGCTACTCACTCTGCCACCTGCCATTCTGAGTTGGGTGGACGGCGTACTCACACCGAAACAGAGGTCACATGCCTTCTACTTCGAAGCGGCCGCGCAGATAGGCGGTTTGGCCATTTTGGGATATATCACTTTTGTGGTGTCGGGCAGCACTTACCATTCAGCACTCCTTTATTCACTGGTACCGTTCTTGCTGTGGTCCGCTTTGCGCTTCGGAACGGGAGGAACCTCCACTTCGTTACTTGTAGTTATCTTCCTGTCGATCTGGGGCTCTATCCACGGGCACGGCCCCTTCTCCAGGCAGACACAACTCAACCCCGTCCTTTCATTGCAACTCTTCGTGCTGTTTGCCTCTGCATCCTTCATGGTTCTTGCAGCCCTCTTAGAAGAACGGAAGCGGGCGGAAGAGGCGCTAACTGGGATGAGCCGTAAGCTGATTGAGGCGCAAGAGAAGGAACGTAAGCGGATTGGGAGAGATCTTCATGACGATATTTGTCAACGACTCGCGTTGTTGGGTATCGAACTTCAACAGATAACAGACGTTCTCCCGGACTCGGCTGCTAAGACAAGCAGCGGTTTGGACGAACTCTCGAAACAAATCTTGCAGCTAGTGACCGACGTCCAAGCTTTGTCGCACGAGCTACACTCATCAAAACTAGAGTATCTTGGCATTGTTCCGGCCATGAAAGGCTTCTGCGGAGAGTTCAGTGCGCAGCAGAGAATAAGGGTCGACTTTACAAGTCATGACCTTCCAAACCCTTTGCCTTCCCCTGAAATTTCGCTTTCCCTTTTCAGAGTCCTACAGGAAGCCCTACACAACGCTGCGAAGCATAGCGGTGTGCGCCACTTCGAGGTGCAGTTGTGGGGAACGACGGATCAGATTCATCTGACGGTTAGCGATTCCGGTGCAGGATTCGACGTTCAAGCGGCGAAACAGGGCCGAGGGCTTGGTCTCACCAGCATGGAGGAGCGGCTGAGACTTATTAACGGGAACCTTTCCATCGAATCGCAGCCCAGGCGTGGCACGACGCTTCATGCTCGCGTCCCTCTCAGTTCAGAAAGCGATCTCGTGGAGGCTGTGAGCTAAGTGCAAACTCGTTCTGCCAGCTTCGGCACACCGATTCTAGTCCGACAAACGTCGATCGGAGTAGGGACCGCGATTGCTCTCGACCCCCTCCTCGGACCCGGACCGGCGCTGATTAGCGCATCCGGCTCTTATCTCGGATGGGTGGCCTGGCAGGCTTTCTCGACCAAAGCAACATGCTCGAGTTCCAGAAATTGCAAGGATCCGGCAATCATCAAGAGCAGAAGTGAAAGGTTTGTGCCGAGGGACTCAAGAACCACTCGGTTGCGAAACAAGAACAAGTTGACTTCCCGTATCAGCCTTCACGCAACTACTTCAAGATGACTTCCTCACCGCCTACGGCTGTCTGGGCACTCCCCGATCAAGCGTCAGTTTGGCCCCTTATTGGGCCATAATTCCTGGCTAGCGGTACGGCCACAGTTTGAGCAGTGCGGTATCTCCAGTTTCGTCAAGCACTTTATCCTACAAAATCCCCGACGTCTGCCAATTTCGCCATCGCGGCGCGCGCTTTATTCTAACGTAGGGATGCCGCAGGGCGACTGTCGCGATTGAGTACCTGCAGGCTTGCAGATCTAGGCGTGAGCGGCTGCCGACGCGCTGCCCGTGGCCTCGGGCGGGTTCGCTCGCTGCTTGCGCATCGCTTCGTGGAATTGCTCGGCCGTGAGTGATTCGCCGTAGAACAAGTGCAGTAAGGGATCGTCGACGTCTTCGGACGGTTTCTGCGCGGTCGATTCCGATTCCAATCCTTGCGGCTCGACCAGCAACTCTGGCATCAGCGAGCGATTTTCGTTGAGTACTTCCAGGAATTGCTCCACGGCGGCCCGATGCTCAGGCGTGGCTTGCGTGAACTCGACGCCCATGCCCTTCTCCGGATGCATGACGCGCACTACGCCCTGGGCACGCACTTCTACAGTACCGGCCCGCATCGACAGCATCACGCGGCTCGACGCCGGGAATGGCGATGAAATCTCCAGATAGCACCCGCCCAGGCTCAGATCGGTGAGTTGGCAGCGAATTGGCGGATCGTCCTGCTCAACTTCTGGCGAATTCTGTTTCAGCCACTCCTGCAACTGGCGAGTAGCCTCAGGAGACATATCCCGGAAGCGCAGCCCCGCCTGATCGCGCGACCCTTCCCAGGCAAATTCGGCGGGCAGTTCGAGAGACGTCTCGGTTCCGGGCAAGGTGAAGGCGATCTGCCAGCGTCCGTTGGGACGCCGACGGCTTGGCAGGCTGACCGCCATGCCTCCCTCACTCAAGTCAATCGTGGTCACCTTCATATTGCTGCCCACGCCGGTGCTTCTCAGTACCACCGGAATCTGCACCGCAACCCTCGCATTGCGGCGCCGTTCGCTCTTCATCAAGGCTCGTGCCGCTCGAAAACTGGTCTTCGCGCGCTCAATCGAAACCGGCTTGTACAGCACGAAGTGGGCTCCGATCTCAAACACCGCCTTCAGACCAATGATCGGCTCCACAATCGCGACTGCCACCGCTTGCTTGTTGCAGGGAGCCGTGCGGGCGCTGCGCAGAACTTCCGTTGCTCCGTCGTCCATCACGTCGACGATGATCGCTTCGAACCGCTGCCGTGTTAGCTTGCGCAAAGCGCTGTCGGAATCAACGCACAACTCCACATCTATTTCCAGATCGCCCAGCACACGGCGCAAGACTCGCACGATCTTCTCGTCCGAACACAGCACCAATGATTTCAGACTCATGGCTGGACCTACTCCTAAGAGAACTCTGGAATCCCCAGAAGCGGGTCAAATGCCTATTCCGCGGGCCTAAGACGCGCCTCACCAGCGGGACTCCCTCTCTGCACTCTATGTCCATCGACCGATGCGATCAATGTTCTGGTTAGAGAAGAGGTTACGGCCGTAATCTGCACGCCTTGCAAGACCCGACCGGCTGGACCGAGACGCAGATCGCGGAATTTGTTCAAGGAGGGGCATTCGGTAGATTTCGGGTATAGGCAAATGTGAGTTCTCGATCCAGAATCGGAAGCCATCATTTTGAGCGGCCGAACAAAGCAGGATTACCCATAACTTCCTTATTTTTCATGAGCTTGAGTCATATTTTACCGCTCTTCCGAGAGGAAATTTCCGTTGACTTTCGAGCGAAATTGACTGTAATATGTTGAGTCTCCGATCAGCTTTAGGTGCGGATCAGTCTAGGACGTAGTTCTGCCTGGTGAGGCTGCGTTTCAGTTTCATCCTGAAGCTGAATCCCAAAGACCACTCGGAGAATCATATAGATAGGCGAGTTTTGTAAGGCGGTTAGCAGTTTCATCCCCTTAAGTGGAAAGGCATTTTTCATGGCCAAGCGACGCGGAAATCCGAACTGGGGCAAGCCTGAGCCGATCGGGCCCATCACCCCGACTATCACCGAATTCGAACAAGTTGTGCGCGAATACAAGCTCTCCCCCGACCAGTATCTGCGGTCGACCCGCCTGCGCGAGTGGGCGCGCCGCAACAAGAACTCCAAGTACATCCCCGAGCCTCTTCTGGAAGCCTGGGGCTTCGAGATCGAGTCCACTCTGTAAGCAGAGCGGTAGCGGCATTTTGAGGGTCGCTCCTTAAATAACGGAGCGACCCTTTGTATTTGGTCATACGTGGCGCGGTTTTGAGGTAGTGGGGACGGCCGTCTTCGGCCGTCCGCCGGGCAGAACCCGGCGACTATCGCCGTCCTTAGTGATATTGTCGTGCCCAGTCCATGCTGAATGTGCTGCAAATCCCGCCCGCGGAACTCTTCTCTCTCCTAACCGCCATCGGTTTTGCCGCCGGCCTGAATCTATATGCAACCGTCGCGGTCCTCGGGTTGCTAGCCCGCTTCGGCCATCTTCCTCTACCTCCGGGATTGATTCTCCTCGCCGGATGGCCGGTAATCGCCGCGAGCACTGCCCTGTTCGTTATCGAATTCTTCGCTGACAAAATTCCCGCGTTCGACTTGATCTGGAACGCGCTGCACACTTTCATTCGCGTCCCCGTCGCCGGACTGCTGGCGTACCAGGCAACGCGCCAACTTTCTCCCGAGCACCAACTGCTGGCCACACTTCTAGGAGCGGCCGTGGCCCTCATCGCTCACAGCGGCAAAACCGCTGCGCGCGCCGCCGTCACGCCTTCTCCCGAGCCCCTTTCGAACATCTCATTGAGCTTGGGAGATGACTTTGTCGCCATCGGTTTGACTTGGCTGGCCACGCGGCATCCTTATGTTGCTGGAATTCTCGCCGCAATTTTCGTCGTGATCATCGTCATGCTCACGCGGTGGGTCATCCTTGCCATGCGAGCGCTGTTCCGTGGCGCCGAACGGGAATTGGCTAGGTAGTGCGAGCCCAGCGAAAGCACGAAGTGTTTGACCCTGAACTGTTCGAACATAATGCGTCGAAGGCCTGCGCAAAGCGGGGCTGGTCGGCCGCCTCGGAGCCTCTTGCCTCTGCTAAAATCGCCTCGATATGAGCCCCCAAACGCCGTTTACTGATGTCCCGGAAGCGATTGAGGAAATCCGTGCAGGCCGCATGATCGTCGTCGTCGACGACGAGGACCGCGAGAACGAAGGCGACCTCACACTCGCCGCCGAGAAAGTCACGCCCGAAGCCATCAACTTCATGGCGAAGTATCGGACGCGGCCTGGTCTGCCTGGCCATGACCGAGGAGCGGCTTGAACACCTGAATATCGGACCCATGACTTCGGAGAATACTTCGCAATTCGGCACGGCATTTTGCGAGGCGATCGACGCGCGTCAGGGAGTGACCACCGGCATCTCGGCTCACGACCGCGCGCGCACGATTCAGGTGGCGATTGATCCCGCGACCAAGCCCTCTGATTTGGCTCGTCCCGGACACATGTTCCCTCTTCGCGCCCGCAAAGGCGGAGTGCTGGTGCGCGCCGGGCAAACCGAAGCCTCGGTCGATCTGGCGCGGCTCGCGGGCATGGTCCCGGCAGGGATCATCTGCGAAATCATGAAAGACGACGGCAGCATGGCGCGCGTACCCGATCTGATCGAATTCTGCCGCGAGCACCAGATGAAAATGCTCACTGTCGCGGAGCTGATCCGCTACCGCATGGCGCACGAACGCTACGTGCATCGCGTAGGCGAGGCCTTGATCGATACGCGCTTTGGCGAGTTCCGCCTGATCGCCTACGAAAGCGAAGTCGACGGCGGCGAATCGCACGTCGCGCTGACTCGCGGAGATATGGAGCACAGCAATAGTCCGGTGCTGGTCCGCATGCACGCCCATTGCCTGATGGGCGACGTTTTCGGCGCGACCGGCTGCGAATGCCATGCCACGCTCGAAGGCTCGCTGCGCCGGATTTCGCAGGAAGGCTGTGGAGCGCTGATCTACCTGCATCAGACTTCGCAGGGATTCTCCGTCGAGAAAGTCGGCGACCGCACCGCGCTCAGCTTTCACCGCGGGCGGAGGCTTCCTGCGTCTGTACGACAACGAGAAGCAGATTCAGCGCGAGGTCGGCATCGGCGCGCAGATCCTCTCCGACCTGAACCTGCACCGCATCCGGCTGCTGACCAATCGACCGAAAAAAGTGGCGGCGCTGGAGGGTTTTGGAATTGAGATCGTCGAGCAGGTCCCAGTGGAGTTGCAGGAAGTGAAGGCTCGATCTTAAGTTGTGTCTTCCTGAGCAACGCGAAGAACCCGTGCACCCATTCGCGGCATGTGCCTGTTGTTCGGATGGAAGAAACGGAATGGATCCTCGGCGGCGAAGTGCGCCGCCTCAGGGTGACAAGTCCGTTGGAGGAACGGGAATCGCTAGAAGGGTTTGCGCACCACGACTTCGCTGTCGCGAATGAAGAACTGCGCCGAGCAGTGCTCCGACCCGCAAATCACGGGCAGGAAGCCGTTGATCTGTTTGCGCGTGATCAGGCCCAGCATGCCGCAGGAGGGACAAGACAGCACGGCCCAATAGGGATCTTCCTTCTCGCCGATCTCCCCGGCATTTTCCAGCACGAAGACAGTACCCGGCTGCATCTGTTCCGGAATCCACTCATTGAGAAGATCCAGTTCACCGACCATGTCTTCCTCCTGTGTCCCTGACAGTGCCCTGCTGGTGCAGCATTGCAAACCCTTCCCTACGAAACTTTTTTAGCACGCCTGCGGGTAATCCGGCGAAGTTACCGAAGTATTCGCCTTCCCGGAGATGACCCCGGCCCGCACCTGCCGCACCGCGTCGCTCAGGCACACGCCGAGAATCGGCTGGTCCGAATTCTTCAGGATGTCGACGATCTGGCGCGCCGAAGTCTCCAGATAAAGCTGGGTTCCGTCGGTCAGCAGGTGATACGTCGGAGCTGCGGCTGACAATTTCGGCCAGCCCCTTGCCAATTTCGCGGTCCAGAAAGCGCATGACCTTGCGTACGCCCTGCAGCGAAAATCCCTTGCGGCGCAGTTCGCAGATCACGGCCACTTCGGTGAGATGATTCATCGAGTAGAGACGGCGATGTCCTTCGCGCTCGGGCTTGACCACGCCACGCTCGTCCCACCACTGCAGCTGGCGGGGCGTGATGCCGGTCAGTGCGATCACTTGTTGCGATGTGAACCGATCTTGCTCTCGCATGATCCCTCAGATATGTTTGAAACAATCCTCAAGTCGAATGTTTCAAACATTTTAGGCGTGGAAGGGCTGGGGTCAAGCAGAGAATCGGTGGAAAAGGGGTGACTAAGAGAGTTCCTGGCAGCACTTGAGACCTGAGCCGCCGCCGACGAAATGGACGATCTCCAGCCGGTCGCCTTCACTGAGATGAGTCTCAAGCCAGCGATCCCGAGGGACGATGTCGCGATTCAGTTCGACGGCCACGCGGTCCGACTTCATGCCGAGAGATTTCAACCAGCGCGGCAAGAGTGTAAGGAACGGGCGAACCACTGAAATCGCGCTCTTCGCCGTTGATTTGAAGTTTCATGAGGGTATGAGATTCGATGTGGGTGCGGCGGGACTCATGAGATCCCTCGCTCCGCGCGAAAAAACGGCCACACTCAGGATGACGCCGAGACTCTCCCGCCGATTGGTTTCTACTCCGCTTTGCGCAGGACGAACTTCCGCGTCGCGGTGCGGCCTTCCTGGTTGATCTGCACCAGCAGCGAGGAATCGGGCAGATCGGCTTCCTCGACTTCAATCTTGATCTCGGCCGCGCCACCGGAGTCGGCTACCGCCTGAGTGTAGAATGGCGCCGCCCCAGGACGGGCGAAGCGGAACGTCAGCCGCGCACCTGACGCCGCGGCGCCTCCTTCGGTGACGCGCAACTGCATAGTCAGGTTGCGGTCAGCATGAACCGACTCCGAGTTCAGCCACTGCACGTCCAACTCTTTGACCGTGGCCAGGACTTCCGGCTCGGGATGATCCAGAACGTTGTCGAGTTTGCCTTCGCGGATCGCGTCGAGCACCAGCCGGTGCTGCTCACGGAGCAGTTGTTCCTTCTGCGCGTCGCCGACGTGCGCCTCGCTGTTCTTGCTGGCGTAGGAAGTGGCTTTCTTGCCGATGCAGCGTCCGCGCACGAAGACCTGGGTCTGCAGCAGGAGTTCCCCTTCACGCGCTTCGCTCTGCACGTGGTAGATGGTGTCGCCGTGCTTCACGTCGGTATTGAAGCCGAAAATCATAGGGATTTTGCAATTTCGGTAATTGGGTAATTGGGAATTGAAACTGCAAACGCCGCGATTCACGCAGTTCGACGACAATTATCCCGATCACTCAATTACCAAATCACACAATTGCCAAATTGCCCTCGTTCGCTTGACACTGTTCGTGTAAGCCCATAATCTAGAATGTTTAAGCAACACTTGGCGCGAATTATATATATCTCATCCTATGCCCGACAATTACTTCGCTCGCTACCTCCCGTTTTTGATCCATATTCTTATGGCGGGCGGCATTGCGGCTGCAATTGTCACGCTTTCCTGGCTGATCGGGCAGCGTAAACCCACCCGCGCCAAAATGTCTCCTTACGAATGCGGCATGACCCCGGTGGGCGACTCCCGCCAGCGCTTCTCGGTGAAGTTCTACCTGGTCGCCATGCTGTTCATTCTGTTCGATGTTGAGGCGGTTTTCATCTATCCATGGGCGATCATTTTGCGCCAGCTCAAGGCGCAACACGAAGGTCATTTCGGCCTGTGGGAGATGCTGGTTTACATCGGCATTTTTCTGGTCGGCTTCTTCTATGTCTGGAAGAAGGGCGTGCTGGACTGGGGCGAGACCTCGCCGAAACGGGGGAATTTCTAATGCCGCTGGCCCCCGCCATCACCGATCTGGAGCAACTGAAGAACCATCCGGCCGTGGCGCGCCTTCTGGGATGGAACGCCGAGGCCGTCGACCGGCGTGAAGTTCGATCGCGACGAGATGACGATTTATGTCGATCGGGCCTTCATCCGCGAGGCCTGCGTCGTACTGAAAGACGATCCGGCCTGCCCGTTCAATTTTCTTTCTGACGTGACCTGCGTGGACTGGTACCCGGCCGAGCCGCGGTTTGAAGTCGTTTATCACCTGCTTTCGATCCCGAAGAAAGAGCGCATCCGGCTGAAGGTTCGCCTGAACAGCGACAGTCCGGCGGTTGAGTCGCTGACTTCGGTGTGGCCGGGCGCGAATTATTTTGAGCGCGAAGTTTTCGATCTGTTCGGCGTTCGCTTTACCGGGCATCCTTATTTGCGGCGCATTCTGATGCCCGAGGATTGGGAAGGTCATCCGCTGCGCAAGGATTATCCGGTGGAGGGCTACCGCTGAGTTGCGATAAAAATGGCCCACCTGAACCCCACTCCCGTGCTGGAACCCGGCCAGGATCGAACCATGATCCTGAACATGGGGCCGCAACATCCGTCGACCCACGGAGTGTTGCGCGTGCTGCTGGAGATTGACGGCGAGACCGTCGTGCGCATGATGCCCGACATCGGTTTCCTGCACACCGGAATCGAAAAGACCTGCGAAGCCAAGTTCTACCAGCAGGTCGTGCCGCTGACCGACCGCATCGACTATCTCTGCCCCATGACCAACAATCTCTGCTACGTGCTGGCGGTGGAGAAATTGCTGGGGCTGGAGATTCCGCCGAAGGCGCAGTGGCTGCGGGTTTTGCTGAACGAATTAACCAGGATTAACTCGCACCTGGTCTGGCTGGGCACGCACGCCATGGACATTGGCGCGCTGACGGTCTTCTTATATTGCTTCCGCGAGCGCGAAGAAGTTCTGCAGCATGTTCGAGATGGTCAGCGGGCAGCGCATGATGACCTCGTACTTCCGCGTGGGCGGGATTGCGCTGGAACCGCCGCTGGGATTCTTCGACCGCGTGCGCGACTTCGCCGGATACTTCCCCGAGAGGATCGACCAGTACGAAAATCTGCTGACCGGGAATCCCATCTGGACGATGCGCACCAAGGGCGTGGCCCGGATGACGGCGGAAGATGCGATTGCGCTGGGCGCGACCGGGCCGACTCTGCGCGGCAGCGGCGTCGACATCGATCTGCGACGCGACATGCCGTACTCGAGCTACGAGAAGTTTCAGTTCAAAGTGCCGGTATCGCAGGAAGGCGACGTCTTCGCGCGGTACATGTGCCGCGTGCAGGAACTGCGCGAATCGATCGCCATCGTAAGGCAGGCGCTCGACGGCATGCCGGAAGGTCCGATCAAGGCCGACGCTCCGGGAGTCGTGCTGCCCGACCGCGAGAAGATGAAGACGCAGATGGAATCGCTCATCTACCACTTCAAGATCATCACGGAAGGATTCGCGGTGCCGCCGGGCGAGGTCTATCAGGCAGTTGAATCGCCGCGCGGCGAGATGGGCTACTACATCGTCAGCGACGGCACGGCCAAGCCGTATCGCGTGCACATGCGGTCGGCCTGCTTTGCGAATCTGCAGACGCTGCCGAAGATGTGCGAAGGACGGCTGCTGGCGGACGTGGTGGCGGCGATCGGGTCCATCGATATCGTGCTGGGAGAAATCGATCGTTGAAATTTTCGGACGAATTCGAAACACGGTTTGCGGAGATGGTCCCGCATTATCCGACGAAGCGCTCTGCGCTCGTCCCGACGCTGCTCTACGCGCAGGACGAAGCCGGCTATCTGTCGGACGAAGTCATCGCGGAAATCGCGTCGCGGCTCGACTTGACCGAACTCGAAGTGCGCAACGTGATCAGCTACTACTCCATGCTGACCACCAAGCCGCGCGGCAAGTTCAACGTGCAGGTCTGCACCAACATCAGCTGCATGGTGCGCGGCGGCGAAGACATTCTGCATCATTGCGCGAAGAAACTTGGCGTCGGCCACAAGCAGACCACGCCCGACGGACTGTTCACGCTGGAAGAAGTGGAGTGCATCGGGGCGTGCAGCTGGGCCCCGGCAGCGCAGGTGAATTACGACTTTCACGAGAACCTGACCCCCGAAAAGATGGACAAGATTCTCGACGAGTACAAGAGGAAGGCAACGCAATAGAGCAATTGCTGATCGTTGATTGCTGATTGAAAAACGGGCTTAGGCGGTTTTCAATCAACAATCAGAAATCAACAATCAACAATTTCCTCATGGCTGACTTGGTCTCCCATCCCGACGAGGTAAAGGTCGTCTCCCGGCGCTTTGGCCAGGGTGCGACCAACATCGACCGCTATCTCGAACTGGACGGCTACAAAGCCGTGCAGAAGGCGCTCGCCATGGAACCGGACGCCATTATTAACGAGGTCAAGAATTCCGGCCTGCGCGGGCGCGGCGGCGCGGGATTCTCGACGGGGATGAAGTGGTCGTTCGTGCCCAAGCAGTCGGCCAAGCCGAAGTATGTCCTGTGCAATGGCGACGAGAGCGAACCCGGCACCTGCAAAGATCGCCTGATTTTCGAGCATGATCCGCACTCGGTGATCGAGGGCGTCATGATCGGCGCGCTTGGCCGTGGGCGCGAAGAGCGGCTACATCTACATTCGCGGCGAGTACCGGTATCTGCTGGAGATCATGCAGAAGGCGATTCGCGACGCCTACGCCAAGGGATTCATCGGCAAGAACATTTTCGGCAGCGGGCGCGATCTGGATATTTACTGGCACGGCGGCGCGGGAGCGTACGAAGTCGGCGAAGAGTCGGCGCTGATGGAATCGCTCGAAGGCAAGCGCGGCATTCCGCGCATTCGGCCTCCCTTCCCTGCCGTGGTCGGACTCTGGGGCGGGCCGACGGTCATTAATAATGCGGAGACGCTGGCCAATGTGCCGCACATTATTCTGGGCGGCGCGGACTGGTACGCCAAGCTGGGCACGCCGAAAAACGGCGGCACGCGGCTGTTCTGCCTGAGCGGCAACATCGCCAAGCCCGGCGTCTACGAACTGCCCATGGGCTACAACCTGAAGAAGATGATTTACGAAGTGGGCGGCGGCATTCCCAACGGGCGCAAGTTGAAGGCGGTCGTGCCAGGCGGAGCTTCGTGTCCGTGCCTTACTGCGGATGAAGTCGATGTCGCCATGGATTTTGATTCGGTCGCGAAGGCCGGATCCATGCTGGGTTCGGGCGGCGTGGTCGTGGTCGACGACCAGCAGTGCATTGTGAAATTCGCGCTGCGCACTATGAAGTTCTATCAGCACGAAAGTTGCGGATGGTGCATCCCGTGCCGCGAGGGTACCGACTGGATCAAGAAGACGCTGATGCGCTTTCACGCCGGCGGCGGCATGAAGAAAGACATCGACAACATCCAGTATCTGGCGGAGAACATGCTGGGACGGACGTTCTGTCCGCTGGGCGATGCGGCGGCGATGCCGACCATCGCGTTCGTGAAGAAGTTCCGCAAAGAATTTGAAGATCACTTGGACGGAAGGCCGTGCCCGTACGAGAAGGAAGGCGCGGCGGAGCAACTGCTAGCGTTCGCACACTAAAGTTATCCAGTTACGAAATTTCAAATGGCTGATGTAACTCTCACTGTCGACGGCAAGAAGCTCACGGCTCCCGCGGGCACGCTGCTCATTGAAGCCTGCAAGAGCGTGGGCATCGAAGTGCCTTCGTTCTGCTATTACCCCAACCTTTCGCTGCAGGGCGCTTGCCGCATGTGCCTGGTGAAGGTCGAGAAGATGCCCAAGCTGCAGACCGCCTGCACCACGGTGGTCAGCGAGGGCATGATCGTCGTCACCGACAGCGACGAGATCAAGCAGGCGCGCAAGTCGATGCTGGAGATGCTGCTCGGCAACCATCCGCTGGACTGCCCGGTGTGCGACGCGGGCGGCGAGTGCGAACTGCAGGACATGACGTTCTCCTACGGCGCCGCCGAATCGAAATTCATGGAGGCGAAGAACCACAAGGAAGAGCAGCAGTGGTCTCCCGTGGTGTTCTTCGACCGGCCGCGCTGCATTCTGTGCTACCGCTGCGTGCGCGTCTGCGGCGAGGGCATGGACGTGTGGGCTCTCGGCGTGCAGAATCGCGGCGTGAGTTCGCTCATCGCACCCAATAAAGAAGATCATCTGGAGTGCGAAGAGTGCGGCATGTGCATCGACATTTGCCCGGTGGGCGCGCTCACTTCCGGCGCGTATCGCTACAAGACGCGCCCGTGGGAAATGAAGCACGTGGGCACGGTCTGCACGCACTGCGGCGACGGCTGCAAGACTACGCTTGGGCGTGCGGCGGTCTGACACCGGCATGGAGATTGTCCGCGGCGATAACCGCGACAAGAGCGGCACCAATGGCGACTTCCTCTGCATCAAGGGCCGCTATGCTTTCGATTTCGCCAATCACGAAGAACGCCTGACGCAGCCGCTGATTCGCAAGGAATGGCAAGCTGACTCCCTCAACGTGGGAAGAGGCGTTCGAGCTGGTCGGAAAGAAGTTCGCCGAGGTTCGCGACAAGGATGGTGGCACAGCGATCGGCGTGATCGGCTCGACGCGCACCACGAATGAAGAAGCCTATCTGCTCTCGAAATTCGCGCGCGTGGTGTTGAAGACGAACAACGTCGATCATCACCGCACCGCCGACTTCCCTGCCCTTTCAGCGGCGCTGCGTGGCAAGCCCGATGCCACCGCCAGCATGGCTGACGTCTTCACGGCGCCCGCGATTCTGCTGATCGGCAACGATCCGACCGAGCAGCATCCGCTGCTGGCCTGGCAGATTCGCAACAACGTCCGACTGCATCGCGCGAAGCTCTACGTGATGAATTCGGAGTCGATCAAGCTGCGACGGCAGGCGACAAGCTTCACGCAGATTCCAGCGGGAGCAGAAGGCAAGGTTGCGAGTTTCCTGGCAGGCGATGATGCGGCTGCGGATGCGATTGGCAACAGCGCGTCGACCAATAAAGACGCTTGGATCGCTCTCCGCGATCAACTGCGCGGCGAACAGAATCTCGTCATCATTTTCGGATCGGAGATTCGCGGCAACGACATCGCCAGCCTGGTCGCTTTCGGCTCCGGCATTGCGGGCGCCAAGTTCATCTGCCTAGCCGACTACGCCAACTCGCGCGGCGCGGCGGACATGGGACTCTATCCCGATCTGCTGCCCGGCTATCACCCGACAGCGGGAACCAGCGACTTCCATCAGGAGTGGGCGATCCCGCAAACCGCCGGTCTCGATCTCGCTGGCATGGTGGAAGCGGGCAAGAGCGGCAAGTTGAAGGCGCTTTATGTGGTCGGATCGAATCCCATCGGGCGGCTGAGACATCGATCCGTTTCGCGTTCTCCAACAGCTTCGTCGTGGTGCAGGACATGTTCCTGACCGAAACCGCGGTCATGGCCGACGTGGTTCTGCCCGCGGCCAATGCCTACGAAAAATCCGGCACGATGACCAACACTTGCGGCGATGTGCAACTGGTGAAGAAGGCGGGAGAAATTTCGGGCACGAAAGCGGATTTTGAAATGATCGTCCGCATCGCCGACGCCATGGGCTTCGAGGTTCGCAAACTGGTTCCCTTCGGCGGCGGCACGCGGGCCGACATGGGACAGTCGCGCGGCGCGCAGTCGGGCGAGGCCGACCGTCACGCCGTCTGGCTCGAGATGCAAGGGCTGGAGCCGAAGTTGAGCCCGCTTGATCCCATGGCGATTCTCGACGAAATCCAGCGACTGGTTCCCGGCTATGACGTTTCGCGCGCGAATCTGCTGGCGGGCAACGTCGAGCACACGTCGCTCACGAAGAGCGGACCGGGCGCGGCGCACAAGCCGGAATCGATTTCTCCGGCCAACGACGGCCTGTTCACGTCCGGCACGCTGGGACGCTATTCGCGCACGTTGAAGTCGGTGATGGAGAGTCACGAAGTCAAGCCGGCGGAAGTCGCGGCCGACTGACTAGCTGAGCTTTGAACTGCGAGCGTGAGCAAAGTATTCGTTGTTGACAGTTCATAACTCGCAGCTAGCTAAGAGAGGAAGTAAGTCGTGGCGTTGCCAATCTGGCTCTACATTCTGGCGTCGGTGATCAAGTCGGCGATCGTGCTGGGCGTGCTGCTCACCGCCGTCGCCTACACGGTCTGGCTGGAGCGCAAAGTCGTGGGCCACATGCAGAATCGCTGGGGACCCACGCGGGTCGGCCCGTTTGGCCTGCTGCAGCCGGCGGCCGACGGCATCAAGTTTCTATTCAAGGAAGATCTGACGCCGCCGCACGTCTACAAGCCGCTTTACATTGCGGCGCCGCTGATTGCCGTCATCTTCGCGCTGACGTCGATCTGCGGTGATTCCGTTCGGCAACTCGATCACCATTCGGCGGATACAGCATTCCGCTGCAGATCACCGACGTGAACACGGGACTGCTGCTGATTCTCGGCGTCACCTCGATTGGCGTGTATGGCGTGGCGCTGGCGGGATGGTCGTCGAACAACAAATATTCCCTGCTGGGCGGACTGCGCGCCAGCGCGCAGATGGTGAGCTACGAAATTTCGCTCGGCCTCTCGCTGGTGGGCGTGCTGATCATGTCGGGCAGCTTCAGCCTGCGCGACATTGTGAAGGCGCAGGGGGGACATTTCTGGGGATTCATTCCGCGCTGGAATATTTTTCACGGCCAGTTCATCGGCTTTTTCTGCTACCTGATGGCGGCCTACGCGGAGACGAACCGCATCCCGTTCGACCTGCCGGAAGCCGAAACCGAACTGGTGGCCGGATACCACACCGAATACAGCGCCATGAAGTTTGCCATGTTCTTCATGGCCGAGTACGCCAACATGATCACGGTGGCTTGCCTGGCCACGCTTCTGTTTTTCGGCGGATGGAATGGGCCGATCTTTGGCCCTCCGATTCTGCAGGCGCTGCTTGCCGGTGTTCTGGTTCGCGGCAAAGATTTTCGGATTTCTCTTTTTGTACATCTGGGTGCGCGGCACGTTGCCGCGCTTCCGTTATGACCAGTTGATGGCGTTTGGCTGGAAATTTCTGCTGCCGCTGTCGCTGATGAATCTGATTGCGACCGCGATCGCAGTGGCGTGGTAGGAAAGAAAGTTCTCAGTTCTCAGTTCTCAGTTAGAGCGGAGAAGTTCCGCCGGCTGAGACGTCCGCTTGCAAGCGGGTTTTACTGAGAACCGACTGAGAACTGAGAACTGAGAACTGTTTTCATGAACGTTCATCTGATTCTGTTTCTGGCCTTCGGGGCCGTCTGCGTCGCGGGCGCGGTCAACCTGCTGGCGCAGACTCATCCCATTAACAGCGCGCTCTCGCTGATCGCGGTGATGGCCGCGCTGGCGGGCGAATACCTGCTGCTGGGCGCGGAGTTCGTGGCGGCCGTGCAGGTCATCGTCTATGCCGGCGCCATCATGGTGCTGTTCGTCTTCACCATCATGCTGCTGAATGCCGGAGTGGAAGAGCGCACCAAGGGCAGCCGCGTCGCGGTTTTGTTGGGCATTCCCGGAATGTTGCTGGGAAGCATTCTGCGTGGCCTGGGTCGTGCTGCGGCATTCGGGAACCGAGGCGGTCGCCGCGGGCGCTCTGCCCGGCGATCCCAAAACGATCGGCCAACTGCTGTTTCATGAGTTTCTGCTGCCCTTTGAAATTACTTCGGTGCTGATTCTGATCGCCATCATGGGCGCGGTGGTGTTGGCCAGCAAGCCGCCATCGCACCGGCAGCGCAGCCGCAAGGAAGGTGGACTAATGGTTCCACTCTCGTATTACCTGGTGCTCAGCGGATTTCTGTTCGCCTGCGGCGTGACCGGATTCCTGATCAAGCGCAACATCATCACGATCTTCATGTCGATTGAGCTGATGCTCAACGGCGTGAATCTTTCGTTCGTCGCCTTCGCGGCGCACTGGCATGCGCTGGCGGGGCAGATCTTCGTCTTCTTCGTCATGGTGGTGGCGGCGGCGGAAGCGGCCGTGGGACTGGCGATCATCATCGCGGTCTACCGCACGCGCGAAACTCTGAATGTCGACCAGGTGAACCTGCTCAAACTATGAATCAGCTCAAACTATGACGCGATCCTCAATCTCTGGCTGATTCCGGTGCTGCCGCTGGCGGGCGCCGCGATCAATGGCTTCCTGGGGAAGAAGTCTTCGCGGACCGCGGTCAGCACGGTCGGGCTGGTATTCTCCGGTGCGGCGTTCGCGTGGGCGCTGTCGGTCGCATTGCGCGTTTTCGACTCGATTCGCTTCCCTATCAGGAATATCGTCGCCCACTGGATCCGCTCCGGCAGCTTCAGCGCCGACTTCGCGTTATATCTCGATCAACTCTCGCTGGTCATGCTGCTGGTCGTCACCGGAGTCGGATTCCTGATCCACATCTACTCCGTCGGCTACATGTGGGACGACCCCAGCTACTACCGCTTCTTCACCTACCTGAACCTGTTCATGTTTTTCATGCTGACGCTGATCCTGGCCAACAACTACCTGGTGATGTTTATCGGGTGGGAGGGCGTGGGCCTGGCGTCGTATCTGCTGATCGGGTTCTGGTTCACGAAAGATTCGGCGGCATCGGCCGGGAAAAAAGCGTTCATCGTCAACCGCATCGGCGACTTCGGATTTCTGATCGCGCTGTTTCTGATCATCCAGCACTTCGGACTCGCTGGACTTCACCAAGGTGTTCGCACAAGTCCAGCCGATCGCCGCTGGAAACTGCCGGCGCCGGGCTTCTGACTGCGATCGGAATTCTGCTGATGGTGGGCGCCTGCGGCAAGTCGGCGCAGATCCCGCTCTACGTCTGGCTGCCCGACGCGATGGAAGGCCCGACGCCGGTTTCCGCGCTGATCCACGCCGCGACCATGGTGACGGCCGGCGTCTACATGGTCTCGCGCTCGCACGTGATTTTTGAGCGCGCGCCGATCGCGCTGATGGTCGTCGCCGTGATCGGAACACTGACCGCGCTTTTTGCCGCGACCATCGGCATCGCGCAGACCGATATCAAGAAGGTGCTCGCTTACTCCACCGTCTCGCAGCTCGGCTACATGTTCATGGCCTGCGGCGTGGGAGCGTTCTCCGCCGGCATCTTCCACCTGATGACGCATGCCTTCTTCAAGGGCCTGCTCTTCCTGGCTGCAGGCTCGGTGATCCACGCGGTGGGCGGCGAGCAGGACATGCGCAAGATGGGCGGCCTGCGCTCGTACATCCCGTGGACGTTTCTGACCATGGGCATTGCGACGCTGGCGATCGCCGGCATCCCGCCGTTCGCGGGCTTCTGGAGCAAGGACGAAATTCTCTGGAAGGCGTATCTCCAGCGCGCACGGAAGCTGGGTGTTCTGGCTGATCGGCGTCATCACCGCATTTATCACTTCGTTCTACATGTTCCGCCTGCTGTTCATGACATTCTTCGGCGACTATCGCGGCGCGCAGGTTGACGAGCACGGACACGGCACGCCATGCGCATGGTCACGATGATCACGGCCACGGCGAGCCGCACGAGAGCCCGATGGTCATGCTGGTTCCGCTGATGATCCTGGCGTTGCTTTCGATGGTCGGCGGACTGGTCGGCATCGGCAACCGCTTCGAGCATTTCCTCGAGCCGGTGTTCGGCTCGGGAGTCGCCGAAGCCGCCGGAGAAGCCGCTAGCCATAGCACGGAACTGCTGCTGATGGGCATTTCGGTGCTGGTCGCGTTTCTGGGCGTCGATCCTTGCGTGGGTCCTTTACGTCAGCAAGCCCTATCTTCCGCAGAAGATTGCCGACGCTCTCGGCGGCTTCTACACAGCAGTCCTGAACAAGTACTACGTCGACGAACTCTACGCGAAGCTGTTCGTCAAGCCGCTGATCGACGGCTCGACCAGCATCCTGTGGCAGGGAGTCGACCGCAAGGTCATCGACGACACGGTGAACAACGCCGCCGACGGCGCGCGCCACGTTTCCGACGAAGTCCGCCACATGCAGTCCGGCAACCTGCGCTCTTATGCGGGCTGGATCGCCGCCGGCTCGGCCGTGGTGATCGCCTACATGATTTGGATGGGAGTGCGAAGAATGAGCACCGATAGCTGGAGCCCCTACATCCTGACCTTCGTGACGTTCGCGCCGCTGGCTGGAGCGCGTTGCTGCTGGTGCTGTTTCCGCGGCGCGATCGCGACATCCGCATTTTCGCGCTGGTGGTTTCGCTGCTCACTTTTCTTCTTTCGCTGCATCTGCCGGTGCACTTCCATCGCGGCCAGCCAGGATTTCAGTACGAAATCGACCAGCCAGTGGATTTCCACCCCCAACATTCACTACCACATGGGCATGGACGGCATCTCCATGTGGCTGGTGGTGCTGACCACGTTCCTCACGCCGCTGTGCGTGCTGATTTCCTGGAAGTCGATGCACGACCGGGTGAAGGAATTTTTCATCCTTCTGCTGATCATGGAGACGGCGCTGATCGGCGTCTTCACTTCGCTCGATCTCTTCCTCTTCTATTTCTTCTGGGAAGCCACGCTGATTCCGATGGCGCTGCTGATCGGCGTCTTCGGGCACGAGCGCAAGGTCTACGCCGCGGTAAAGTTTTTCATGTACACCATGATCGCGTCGGTGTTTCATGCTGGCGGCGATTCTGTGGCTCTACGCGCACACCGGCAGCTTTGACTTCGTCACGATTCGCGATCTGATCGCGAGCGGCACAGTACCCAACTTCCCGGCCGCCGCGCAGTGGCTCTTCCTCGGATTCTTTCTGGCTTTCGCGGTGAAGGTTCCGCTGTTCCCGTTCCACACCTGGCTGCCGGACGCGCACGTCGAAGCGCCCACGGCCGGATCCGTCCTGCTGGCCGGCGTGCTGCTGAAGATGGGCACGTACGGCATGCTGCGCTTCAATCTCGGCCTGTTCCCCGAGCAGGCGCGCCACAATGCGCTCATGGATCATGACGCTGGCGCTGATCGGCATTATTTACGGCGCGCTCGTCGCCATGGTGCAGCCCAACATGAAGAAGCTGATCGCCTACTCTTCGGTCAGCCATCTGGGATTTGTCGTACTGGGAATCTTCAGCTTCACGCCGGCAGGATTGAACGGCGCGATGTTCGTCATGCTGGCGCACGGAATTTCGACCGGCGGCCTGTTCATGCTGGCCGGAATTCTCCACGAACGCCGGCACACGTACGAGATCTCCGAGTTCGGCGGCCTTGCCTCGCCCGATGCCGGTTTATGCGGCATCGTATTTATTCATTGTGCTGGCTTCGGTGGGACTTCCCTTGCTCAACGGATTCATCGGCGAGTTTCTGGTGCTGAGCGGCGCGTTCCAGGCGAAAGCCGATCTACGGAATTCTTGGCGCGACGGGCGTGATCTGGAGCGCCTGTTATCTGCTGTGGATGTACCAGCGAGTGTTTTACGGCAAAGTGACGAACCCGGTGAACAACTCGCTGCACGATCTTTTTGTTTTTGAGAAAGCGGCGGTCTGGCCGTGCGCCGCCGCAGCGCTGGTGATGGGCGTGGCTCCGATTCTGTGGCTGGGCGCGATTGATCCTGCGGTGCAGGCCGCGCTGACTCCGTTCACGCAAGTGGTCAGCAAGGTGGTGGGGCAATGATGCAGCCTCCTGCCAGCCGCCTTGTTACAGGCAATGCCGCAGACGATCCCGCAAGGCGCCGACTACGTCCGCATCTCTGCCCGAGCTGGTTCTGTCTGCTTTCGGCATCGTGGTCATGGTGCTCGATCCGCTGGTGGATGAGGAAAAAAGTCAGAAACTGCTGGGCTTTATCGCGTCTCGGCGGCACCGTCGCCGGACTTCTCGCCACCTGGTACATGGCGCAGTCTCCTGGCCTCGCCTTCTCGAACATGGTGAAGGTGGACGGCTTCAGCGTGTTCTTCCATTTTCTGGTGATCGCGATCGCGGCGGTCGTCATTCTCAGTTCGTTCGAGTACATGGCGGTGCAGCGGATTCGCGCCGGGGAATACTACGCTCTGATTCTCTTCGGCGTGGTGGGCATGGCGCTGATGTCGTCGGCCGTGGAACTGGTGCTGATTTTCATTGCGCTTGAAATCTCCTCGATCTCCACTTATATCCTGACGGGATTCCGCCGCAACGAGGCCTCGAGCAGCGAATCGTCGCTGAAATATTTTCTTCTGGGCTCGTTCGCGACCGCATTTTTCCTGTACGGCGTGGCCATGATGTTCGGCGCAACCGGATCGACCAACATCGCCGTCATCAGCCAGAAGCTGCAGGCAGGTCCGGTCGAGTTGCTGGTCTACGTGGCCATGGCGCTGATGTTCGTGGGACTCGGATTCAAAGTCGCCGCCGCGCCCTTCCACATCTGGACGCCCGACGTTTACGAAGGCGCGCCCGCCCCGATCGTCGGCTTCATGTCGACCGCGCCGAAAGCGGCGGCATTCGCGGTACTGCTGCGAGTTGTATTCACGATCAACGCGCCCGGCCGCTTCTGGCTGATCTGGGTAGCCGCAGCGCTTTCCATGACTTTGGGCAACGTGGGCGCTCTGGTTCAGACCAACGTCAAGCGCCTGCTGGCCTATTCTTCGATCGCTCATGCCGGATATCATTCTCGTGGCCTTCGCCATGACCGCCTCGCGACAATTCCGTCGGCGGGCATTTCCGCCGCCATGTTCTACACCGCGTCCTATGCCGCCATGAACGTGGGCGCGTTCGCGGTGGTCAGCCACTTCGCCAACGCTGGCGAGCGGTACGTGACGCTGGAAGACTACGAAGGTCTGGGCCGCACTTCCCCACTGCTGGCCGCGACGCTGACTATTTTCCTGCTGTCGCTGATCGGCATTCCCATGACCGGCGGCTTCTTCGCCAAGTTCTATGTATTCAGCGCGGCGGTAAAAGCGAATCTGATCTGGCTGACGATCATCGGCGTGGTCAACAGCGCCATCGGCGCCTACTACTACCTTCGCATCATCGTCGTGATGTATATGCGCGAGTCGCGGAAGAAGGTCCCGGTCACGCCGAGTCCCGTTTGGGCTGGGAGTCGCTCTCGCTGTTAGCATGGTGGCCACGCTTTATCTCGGACTTCTTCCCGACCGCGTTCTGCAATACGCGCAGCAGTCCGCTGCAGGAACTGCGGCCGCTAACACCGCCTCCGGTGGCCGCGAATACCGCAGCAAACGCCGCGTCCAGCGCGGATTCCGGAGCGTTGATTTTCTGCGCGAAAAATCTCAAAACGCTCATTGACAAGAGGCTTCGCGCGCGTGCATCATGTGTGAACCAAGTCTAAGCTCAGTCCTTCCCTCTCAAGGAACTGACAGCGGCCTGGAGGAGAGACAAATGTCCAAACTGATGCACCGGCTTTGGTCGGAAGATGCGGGACAAGACATCGCCGAATACGCGGTGATGCTGGCGGTTATTCTGGTTCTCGTGGTGGGGACGGTTCGCTTGATCGGATCGAATGCCAACAATGCATTCTCAAACGTAGCCAGTTCGCTCCAGTAGATCAGTGTTTCCACCGGTTCGAGAGCCGCTTCGTCTGATTTGCACTCGAAATGAAGACTTCTATGACACGATTTACTCCAGGCGCCGCGTTTACCGCTTACTTCCGGTTTCCGGGAGCAGCGGCTGCGGAGCAGCTTGGAGTGAGGATGAGCCACTAACGGCCACCTGAACAAAACAAGCTTCCCGCAAGCCGCGATCTCTGGATCGCGGCTTTTGTTTTAGCGAAAAACATATAAGGAGAATCAGCCCATGATCGTCAACATGTCCGAGAAAGCCACCGAGCAGGAAATCAACCACGTCATTGAGCGCATCCGCGAAGCCGGCTACCAGCCTCACATCACGCGCGGCACCGAGCGCACGATTGTCGCCGCTGTAGGCAGCGGCCGCCGCCACGAGATCGAAGCGCTGCAGGTCGCTCCCGGCGTGGATAACGTCGTCGCGATTGCCCAGCCCTTCAAGCTGGTCAGCCGCCAAGTCAAGCCAGAGCGCACCATCGTGAAGATCAACGGCGGTCGCGATCGGCGGGCCTGATGTCGTGGTCATTGCCGGACCGTGTTCCGTCGAATCGCGCACGCAGTTGCTCGATACGGCGCACGCTGTCAAGCGCGCCGGCGCGGCCATGCTGCGGGGCGGGGCTTACAAGCCGCGCACTTCGCCGTATGATTTTCAAGGTCTGGGACTGGAAGCGCTCAAGATTCTGCGCGAAGCACGCGAAGAAACCGGGTTGCCGGTGGTCACCGAAGTGATGAGCACCGAAGATGTCGACGTCATCTGCGAGCACGTCGACATGCTGCAGGTCGGAGCACGCAACATGCAGAACTTCGCTCTGCTGCGCCGTCTGGCGACCGTGAACAAGCCCATCCTGCTGAAGCGGGGCCCGTCAGCCACGGTGAAGGAGTGGCTGCTCGCAGCTGAGTACCTGCTCTCCGGAGGCAACCAGCAAGTTGTATTGTGCGAGCGCGGCATCAAGACTTTCGAAACCGAGATGCGCAACACGATCGACCTAGCCGCCGTAGCGCTGGCTCGTGACCTATCGCATCTGCCGGTGATCGCCGACCCTTCGCACGGAACCGGCAAGCAGAGCCTGATTGCGGCAGTTTCGCGCGCGGCCGTCGCCGTAGGAGCCGATGGTTTGATCATCGAAGTACATCCGTGCCCGGAACGAGCCTTGTCGGATGGCCCTCAGTCGCTCGACTTTGCGGGGTTCGGCAAGGTCATGCGAGCACTGGCGGAGCCGCTGCGGCAGACTGCAAGTTTGCCGGCTGCGGTGTCGGCGGCGTCGTAAACAAGGAAACCTGGCGGTTAGCGCCCTGCAGCAGTGGCAGACGACTGTTTTACCTGCATCGCCGGATCACCGAACAGGATGAACGTCCGGCGTACGTCCGCATCGCTGATGTGCGATTTCGCTTTGACGATCGCATCACCCAACGTTGCACCTTTGGTAGTCAGAGCATTCTGCACGACCAGGGCATCGAGCTTGGTTTGCGGTGGGGGCTGGTTCAGTCCGCTCGAGGCCAGCACGGCCACGGCGCCACCGTTCGGCGCCAGCATCAGTGTTACGGCCAGCGCGGGCGGACTATACACATCCTGGAAGAATCCGTTCAGGCAGTCCATGATCAGGAACACCGGAAGTTGCGATCCGTTGGTCAGAGAGCTCACCGAATCGGTGTCGAAATGTGTTTCCGGCCCACTGCTGTTCGGAGCCGTGTCCGAGATAGTTCACCAACAATTGACCGGAGTTAATCGCGTTGAGAATGTCCGTTCTCGCTGCGGTCGGACTACTGGCTGTATCGGCGAACACGTCGGTCACCTGCACGCTCGGAGGTAGTTTCGATTGCACAGACTGGCTGTCTTGCGTGAAGCTTTCAGTGTCGTTGTGGTCGGCGACCATGAGGGCGTTCGCGGTCCATGAGCCGTTGGTCGACTGGCCCTCATAAGTTGTGATCTTTTCGACCACGGTCTTGGCTTCATCCACGGTGCTGACCGGCAAGCGGCCGGTGGCAATGGTCGGCATGCCATTGCCGGCGAAGTCCGAGAACCAGTCATCCGACGCCGTCATCAGGCTGCTGGACGGCACGATGCGGGTCGGAACCAGGTCCAGGTTGCCGAAGCCCAGATAGTTCCTCGGGTCGAGCGAGGCACGCCCATTCAATAACAGGTACGTCGGCGGCTTCTTCCAGTTCTGATTCGCGGTCTGCAGGAATTGTTTGATCGCAAACGGAGTGCGCTCGCCGAAGTTGAACTCGTCGTACAGATCGTTGATGGGCACTACGACCGACGACTTCCCTTCTGCTTGGTGAGCACGCACCAGCGGCTCCAACGACCCCGCGAACGGACCGGGGGTAACCATAGCAATGTCAGCGCCAAGCTGAGCACTGTGCCAATGCGACGGATGATTTGACGACACGCCCGCGACGGAGGCTACTCGATCATCGGCGACTGCCAGCAGCGTATGCCGCACCGGGTTCAGCAGGCTCGTGGTCGTAAACGGCACCTGCACGGCGATCTCATACTTGCCGTTCATGGAAATAACCTGCGGTGTCAACTGAACTGGACGATTCGGATCCGTGATGTCAAGCACTGTTGGCGCAGCTGTTGAAATTCCTTACCGTGACTTCGTCGCCGGCACGTCCCGTGAACTTCAGTTGGTCGCTGTCCGCGACGTACGCGTGCGGATAAGTGATGCGAATGTAGTCGACCAGGCTGGTATCGTATTCCCCGTTTTGCGCGGTGAGCGTAACCGTGTTGCTCCAAGGTTGCAGAACGCCAGGCGGAATCGTCACGTTCAACCTGCCTTTCTTCTGGCCGGTAAAGACTACGTCTCCCAGTGAAGTTCCATTCAAGACAACTCTCACATCGTGGGGGAAGGCCGTGATCACACCCTGCAGCGCAACTTCCAGATGCGCCGCTTGCGTGGACGAAACATCGAGGTGTGGCAGTTCCAGCACCTGCTCCACTGGTGTGGGCGAGACCAGTGCGCCGAAGAAGTTCTCATCGTCCCCTCTGAGCAGCGCGGCAAAGTACATGGTGTGCTGCTGCAGTTCCACGGTCGCAGAGTAACTGGCCGGTGGCTGGTTCGATCCAGTCGATACTGGGAGCGTGGGCATCCGGAGACCTCGACCTTCGTCCGCCACCAGCCAATAGACACGAGTGCCAGAGAAGACGGTGTTGATTCCCGCGCCGTAAAAGTTGATAGCAGCCTGGGGCCCGAAACCTCCCGGACCCGCCGTCGCACCCGTAATCTGCAGAGGCTGCTCGGTGGCTTCGGCGTAGAGATGCAACAACGCTGGATCGACGTTGAGGTCGAGTCCGGCCTTCACCAGATCGGGTTGGGTGACCCGATACCAACCCTCGTGCCGGACATAGATCTTGACTGCAGGATGCGCGGCGAGTTCGTATTGCTTTTGGATCTGGCTGGGTGTCGGTGCGGTTATAAAAGGCAGAGTCTCGACAGTATGGCTTTCCTGACTACCTGGTGTCGGCGGTAGCGCCTGGTTCATCTGGCTCAACATCCGGGTCTCAGACGCAGACGCTTCGCTCCCTGCAGGTATTCCAGCTGACACGGAAACTGGACCGTGCATCGTGCGCGTGCCGTTTACGTCGATATCTTCCAGCCAGTAGGATGCTCCCGTAACTCCGGCTGAAGGATCGATCCAGGCATAACTCCTGCCCGCATGCTTGGGCAGCGCGCCGCTCATGAGCAGCGCTGATCCCGCAATCACAGAGGGATTCATGCGCACCCGGTTTCCATTCTGTTCGCGATACACGTTGAAGCCCAGGTTGTGCGCCTCTCCACCGGTCTTCCACGTCAAGAAAACGCGGTTCGCGCCATTGTTGTCATTGCCGGTATGCGCCGAGAACGAATGCAGCGTGATGCTGGTGGGCGCCGTTATGGTTTCGCTCTGCATCGAGGTATTGTTGCTCAGGTTCGGGTCGGTCTGGTCGGGCGAGAGGGTCACGGTTGCGGTGTTCGTGACGATGCCCGGCGCGTTGGGAATCGTCAGGATTGCGATCGTTGCCGTGGCCGCGTTCGCCATGGTGCCCGAGCAAGCAGGTTACGGTTCCGCCCGCCTCGGAACACGAACCTTGGGTTGTGGTCGCCTGCAAGATAGGTCACCGCCGAAGGCAGCGTGTCGGTTACCGTCACATTCGTCGCGGACGCCGGACCATTGTTGGTGACGGTCAGCGTATAGGTGAGTGGGGTGCCCTGCGTCACCGGATTCGGACTCCCCGTCTTCACGATGGCCATATCTGCGCTGTTGGCACCAGCGACCACCACCGTCGCGCTGGCGGTATTGGTCGTGATGCCCGTCGGCATATTGCCAGCGGTGGCAGTGGCCGTCTCTGTGATGTTCGTTCCTGCTGGCGTTGCTGCAGCGACCTGCAGAACGAGGCTGAAGGTCGCGGCTCCGTTCACTGCCAGCGTGCCAGCGAGGGTGCAGGTAATTGTACCCGTGCCGCCCACGAGCGGCACCGTCCCGCAGGTCCATCCCGCGGGAGGAGTTATCGACCGGAAGTTCGTATTCGGCGGCGTAGTCTGCGTAAAGGTCATCCCCGCGTTCGTCACGGCGGGACCATTATTCGTGACAACCTGCGTATACGTGACATTGCTTCCAGCCGCCACAGACGTGGCGGACGGAGAATTGGTCGTTATCAGATCCGCTTGGGTTGCAGTGGCAACCACGTCTGCAGCGGTGGCGCTATTGTTGGTAAGGTTTGGATCGGTGACCGGGGAAGTGACATTCGCCGTTTCGTTGATCGCCGTCCCAGAGGTGGTTCCCACATTCACGTTCACAATATATGTAATGGTCGCGGGCGCGCCGGAGGCTAGACTCGGATTGGTGCAGACTAGCGTAGCCAGGGTACAAGCCCATCCCGCCGGTCCGGTGAGCGATACGGAAGTCGTGTTCGCCGGAAGTGCGTCAGTCAGGGTCACGGACGCTGCCGCGCTGGGTCCGTTGTTGGTCACGACTTGCGTGTAAGTGATGTGTGTGCCGGCCAGCACCGGGATGGGGCTGGCAGTATTTGTGATTGCGAGATCGGCTGAACTCCCGACTTGAGTGTTAACGGTGGCGCTATTGTTGCTGCCGTTGGGATCGATGGTCGTTGACGAAACTGAGTCCGTTTGGGTGATAGTCGATCCTTGCGCCACGGTGGTGTTGACCTTCACCACGAAGGTAAAGTTTGCCGTGGTGGCGCCCCCCATCGTCGTTGTGTCTGTACAAGTAAGAGTCGCAAGCACGCACGTCCATCCGGCGGGTCCAGTTAATGACACAGCCGAAGTATTCGCTGGAAGGGCTTCCGTGAACACCGGAGCGTTGGCCGTCGCAGGGCCGTTATTCGTCACGCTCTGCGTATACGTAATGTTGTTGCCGGCGGTCACCGGATTCGGGCTCCCCGAATTAGTCACGCTCAAATCCGCCTGCGTGCCGGCCGCGACCGCGATGTTCACTGCCGCGGCATTGTTCAACTGGTTGGTATCGTGCGTCGTCGTGGTCGCCGCGTCCACGTCCGAAATAACCGTCCCCGCAGCGGTTCCCGCGTTCACGTGATAAACAGCAGTGATTGTGCCAACAGAGCCTGGCGGGACGCTCGGATTCGTGCAACTCACCGGCCCCGAGTTCGGACAAGTCCAGGTTCCTCCGCCCGTAGTCACCGCGGCCACCGACACAAACGTCGTGTTCGTCGGGGTTAATTCCGTGAACTTGGCGGTACTGCAATTGCTGGGCCCTAGATTGGTCACGGTCTGGGTATATGTGATGTTCGTCCCGGCCGTGACCGGACTTGGGCTGCCACTGTTGGTCACCCCCAGGTCGCAGTTCGTGTTGACGTTCGTGACGACCGTAGTAGTGCTGGTGTTCACCGAGTTGACCGCATTCAGAGTGGACGTCGCCGTAATGGTGCCGGCACGACCACGTTTGACGCAACGTTCACCACAACCACGATGTTCGCCGTTGCCCCCACGGGAGACTGGGATCAGTGCAGTTCACATTTCCTGTTGAGCCCACCGCCGGCGCTGTACAGGTCCACCCAGCCGGCGCCAGGACGGATTGAAAGGTCGTGTTCGGCGGCGTCGCCTCCGTAAAACTCGCCGTCGTCGCCGCCGCCGGACCGTTATTCGTCACAGTTTGCGTGTACGTGATGCTGTTCCCCGCGAAGACGGTGGAGGGCGATCCGGCGGTAGTCAGCACCAGATCGGCCTGCGCTGCGCCCGCAACGATGTCAGTAGCGACCGCAGAATTTGCCCCGTACGTCTGATTGATGCCGTTCACCGTAGCCGTATCAGTGATCGTGGTATTGCTGGCTGTCCCGGCATTGACCTTATAGAGTAACCGTGAATGTTCCTGAGACACCAGCGCCCACGCTTGGATTGGTGCAATTGCTAGCCGGAAATCCCGTGCAAGTCCACCCTGCCGGGGCCGTAACCGATACGAATGTCAGATTTGCGACCGGCAAGTTGGTCTCGTTGAACGTAGCACCGGTCACAGGCGCTAGTACCGGTATTCGTCACCACCTGCGTATAGATAATATTGTTCCCGGCCTGCACCGGATTCGGCGAGGCGATGTTTGTTACCGACAAGTTTGGCCCCGTCGCTCCCACGATTGTCCGTCACTGAGGCTGTATTGTTCGCAGAAATTGGATCGATCGCTGAGGAACCCACGGAGACGGTCCCGGTGATCACGGTTCCGTTGGCCGTACCGGCAGTAACTTTCACGACAAGACTAAATACGCCGGAGGTCAACGCCGCCATGTTCGCGTTGGTACAAACCACATTACCGGTCGCGCCCACTGCGGTGTTCACGCAACTCCATCCCGCAGGCGCGACTGATCGATGCCAGCGTCGTGTTCGCTGGAATCGACGCCACGACAGTGGCGTTGTCGGCGGCGCTGGGTCCGTTGTTAGTGACGACCTGCGTATAAGTGATGTTGGCCCCGGCCGCGACCGGATTTGGCGACCCCACGTCGGTCACGCTCATGTCGGCGCTCGAAACCACGTTCGCGCTGTCGGTGGCAGTGTCATTGAGCAGATTCGCTTCGCCGCCACCCCCGATCACAGCAGTATTCGTTACCGTGGCCGGAGCCGACTGCGACACGTTGACGTTGAGCGTGATCGGCGGATAGCTGCTGTTCGCTAGCAGCGAATCAGAACGCGTGCAACTGACGGTCTGCGCTGAAACCGAGCAGGCCCATACCTGTTCCCGTTGCACCGGTGGGAGTCAGGCCGAGAGGCAGCAGTGTCGTTCATTGTGACCAGGCCGCTGGTCGCCCCTAGAAGTGCTGACGTTGGAAACCGTAATCGTAAAGCTCGCGCTCGATCCACGGGTGAAGTTCCCCACGTGGCTCTTGGCCAACGTCAAGTCTGGAGTGCACAGCGCCGAGGACTGTATGCCAGTGACCTGCGACAATGTAGCGCTCGTCACACTGGCACCGGCCCCACCCGGCGTAGCTCCGTATGAGACTCCGGGGGTTAGGGTCGTCCCGTTTCCTCCGCCGAGGGTAGTGATGCTGGCCGCGGCGCCTGAAATGAAAACTATTCCGCCCGCGCCACCGCCCCCCGGTCCGTGACGGTCTGCCAGACTGTAGGGGTCGGTATCCCAGGCATCGCCACCGCGGCCGCCATTCGCCTGCAAGGTCAGGCCGCTCTCGCCGCCATTCGCCGCGAGGATCGACGATGGTTCCACCCGCTCCGCCTCCTCCACCTGCATCATTGGCAGTTCCGATGTAGGCGTTCGCGCCATTCGCCGTCAAAGTGCCTGTGCCAGTCAGGCTGTCTGTGCGAATGAAGATCATGCCGCCGCCCGCGGATCCGCTGCTGGCTTGATTGTCGCCGTCGGAATTGTTCCGCGTGCCCGCCCCGCCTCCGCCACCGAGCGCGATACGGTCGATCGTCGCCGGAAAGGCGGATCCACCTTCGCCACCAGTACTCAGGTTGGTGTTCCACGAATCACCGCCGAATCCGCCCGAGCCTCCATTGCCGCCGCCACCGCCGCCTGCGTTCTGGTCGTTCGCAGCTGGATCGCCGTCTGTTCCGCCTCCGCCCGCGTTTCCCGGCGCACCACGCGCCATGCTTCCGTCCGTCCCGCTTGTACCGCTGGGATACCCGGTCGTGGTCTGCAGGAAACTCGTGCCAACGACTCCACCCACTCCGGCGTTCCCGCAACGCCTTCGCCTTTGGAGCATCAATCCCCGCCTTCGGCCACACCGGTATAAGTTGTGGGCGATGTCTGCCAATAGTCCTCGTTCGGCGCCGGTCTCCGCCGGTCAACTGCATTCCTGCGCCGCCTCGGAATCCCTGCCCGTCGACGACAACGGACGCCTCCGCCCAGATTCAGTTGTCCCGCGATATCGAGCGCAAGATCCCGCCCGTCGATCCATTCCACGCAGTCGCCGTCACCGCTCCCAACGTTGCCGACAAATATTGCGGCACCAGCACGACCTGATAGGTACTGTGTCCCTTCGTCCCGAAGCCGCCGCCGCAGTGTAGGCAAATACCAATCCGGTCGTCGGTCCAGCGCCCTTGATGGGTACGGACCCGGCGGCAATCGGCCCCGTCGCGGTTACGAACTCATAATTGCCCGCGTTGTTGATCGCCGTGAAGCCCGACCCTGTGCTGCCGTTTCCGTAAGCTACGCGTGTTGGTGGTGTTGATGCTGGCATCCTGCATCTGGATCACCAGCAGCAGGCTGCCGTTCGCAATCGTGCCGCCCGCCCCCGTCGCCGTGCCCACGGGAATCGAAGTCGCTCCTTTGGCAACGCTCGCAGTTCCCGGATAGTACGTGTTCATCGCTCCGTTCAGAGTTCCACCCGCGGTGAGCGTAGTGCCGGAACACACCACGCTCACCACCGGCGCCAGCGCGACGATAAGTATTGTTGCCGGTATTCGGATCGGGAGGCGTGCCGGAATCGGTGATCGAAGCCGTGTTGGATAAAATCCCGCCGTCGTGGTCGACACTCTCACCGCGATCGTCGCGGTCGCTCCGCTGGCAAGACTGCCCGGACGTTGCAGGTGATCGTGGGCGTCGTCGTCGGGCAGGTGTTCCCGCGCTGGGCGTCACCGACACCAGCGCCAATCCGGCTGAGGCATACGTGTCGGTCAGAACTGTACATTGTTCGCCGCCGACGGGCCATTGTTTGTGATCGGTGATGTTGTAAATCGAATTCTGTACCCAACGGCACCGCGCTGACGCTGGTGGTAACTCCGATGTCCGCCGTGCTCGGGATTCACCGACACCGCCCCCAGCGACCAGTTCGATGTGCCGCTGAACGTCTCCGAAATCGGCACGCTGGGCGCGCCCGTGCTTGCTGCTCCCGCTCCCGGTCACGTCCGGAGGATGCCGCGCCCCCGACGCTCAGATTCCACTGCTGGACTTGCGGTCCCGGTCCACATGTGACGGTCTGGTTTCCCCCCGATCGCCAGCGTGTCGAGAATCATTCCGTTGACCACGCTGGGCACGTCCAGCTGCGAGGAGCCACCAGCAGCGCCGTCCGCCGAGACGAACGTCCCCAGGGGCACGGTTTGATCCGCACCGGTAAAGGTCGTGGCCCCGGCGACCACGCCCACGGTTTGGGCCGCCGGAATATGCACAGTGACCACTACGTTGTGGTTCCCGGTCGACGGGGCCAGCATGTACCACATCTCCACCCGGCGTGTGTTTCCGGCATCGTTGTGGCTCCCGACAAAATTCAGGGTCGCTGCCGCTGTACGTCACGCTTACAATACCGGCCGTCGGGGAATTCGCGATGTTCATGGACACGCCGACCATCATCAGGCAGGTTTACGCCGGTATTGGCGGTTCGATGAGTGAAGTGGGAACAGACTGCGTGCCCGGACCGCTGAGCTGCGTGCTGGAGAAAGTCGTGGCATCGACCACTACTTGCGCGCTGAATAAGCCGCCGCCAGCGATAACACAAGGAGACCGAACAGGCCCAGGACGGCGTGCGACCCTTTTCGCGCGGGCGCTACCGCGCCCGTCTGCCGCCGAGTGCGATGCCGCACTCTTCACAATCTTCTCCATAATTCGCTGGCCTCGTGCCGCACCGCGCAGCACGCATCCGCCAACTCCATGGAACTTTGCCTGAAAATTCCTTCGCCCCACCCGCACCTCTTTGGCCGTCGCAATGCCAACGATCTCTTCCCCGCTGACCGCCGGATCATCCTGCTGGCCGCAGTCGCCGCGTGTGATGAACACATCCTGCTCCGCGTCGGCTACCACCAGCCGGTGCAGCCGGAATCCTATCTCGCCCTTTACCAGAACAATGTCTCCCTCGCGCAACTGCGGCCAGCGAGCACGGATTTCACATGCACTATCTCGCCATCGCAGATCGCCGGAGACATGCTCGCCCCGCGCGCCTGAAAGCGAATGCCGTTCCCCTTCCTAACAATTCTCGGCTGATCGCATCGAACAGTCTCGACTCCGGACGGTCCTCAGAAAATCTCTCGGAACTTGTCATCCCGCGCGAACTCACCGCTCCTCAGCGAGCTGTACTCCCTGTCATCCTGAGCGAGATGCGGAAGCGATCTCACAGTCGAAGGACCACGTGCGCCGGACGCGAGTTGCAGAGGGATCTCCACGACCGCCATGGTCCCACTCCCGCCGACGAGAGTCTCACTGAGAGATCCTTCAGTCACGGAATTCCAGAATCCTCTCCACCGCAGCTTCAGTGGGTTCAAACGCATAGTGGTAAACGGGCACCGCACCCACCAGTTCCTGCAAGAACTCCAGCGCGGAATCGACATACTCATGCCGGTGAAACGGCACAAAACTGCGCGCAAACAATTCCGCCACCGCCTGGCTCGGAGAAAGCCGCGTCAACACGTTCCCGCGCCCATGCTCAAGAATGAATATCCGCGCGAGTGGCGCGCTCCCCGGCGAAGCATAAGCCGCCTCCCCATGCCACGGCGTCCCATACATCCGCATCCCGAAGTTTTCTTTCGCTTGTCATCCTGAGCAGAGTGACCGGTCAGCGAAGCCGGGCGGTTGCGCAGTCGAAGAGCCTGCCCTGAGTTTGCCGAAGGGATCCCTGAGCTCCACCAGCCGATCATCCCGCCGCACAATAATCCGGTCATCGCTCAAAACCTCGACATCCTCACGCGCCGTCCACAGCCGCGTCGTCGTACTCTTCCCCGCCCCCGAATGCCCCACAAATAAATTCCCCGTCCCATTCGGCCGAACGATCCCGCAACTATGTAACTCAATCCCCTTCTCCTGCGTGAGGCGGTGCATGATCAGCAGCTCATCCAAGGGATACTCCAGGGGAGCAATCGCATGCCTTGCACCCGCAAAGGATTCTGCATTCATGTGGAGTCTTGCCCTGCGAAATTGGCTATCCACGAACAACCGCTTATAGAGCGCCGTCCCCATGGTTGGGGCACTGAAGTCGAACTGGAATCCCGCTCCAGCCTCGTACAACTGCCAGACGGACCCGGAATCAAAGAGTGGCCGCCCCGCAGGTGGACCAAGTCTCTCGGCCCACTCGACTTGAATCGTAATATCGGAGGCTTCAGCTTTGATCTGAAACGGCGCTAATGAAGGAACCAAAGTAACATCGTCGAAGTTCTGTCCTGCAACCCGAACCGACACTCCACCGATCCGGAATTCGCTACGATGCGTAGCGCCGGGATATTCACAGGACTCCGGTAGCGCATGTCCTTCGCTCAAAATTTAGGTCTGACTCTCTAGACGCTCGACTACGACCCGATGCTGTTACAGAAAAGCACGAAGCAACTCCCGGTTCCTGGGCCCGCCGATCCGGCAATCTTGCAGTGTCCAAGAACGGCCTCTTCCGGGCGCAGACTGATCGTGACAACTTGCGGAGGCTCGTATTTTTGCTTCTTTGTTTCGACCGGACCCGGCTCGTGATTCATTGCAGTGTGCTCCTGTGCCTTACGGTCAATGCCCGCAGTTGCCGCAACCGGACGCCGCGTGGGAATCGCTGAGAATCGGGAGCAGTTGCTGCGGTCCCACCCAGCTCTCGACATCAATTTCATGGTTCGCGATTCGGCGGGCCGATTCCATCATGTCGTCGTGCTGATCGCCGCCTGCACAAAACTCACACTCTCCATGCGCCGGAATCTCCACTCCTACGACCGCTGCACGCAGATGCGCTACATGGCAAAGGAATTCCACTGGACTCTCGCGGTCCCCGTTTTCCATTTCACCGTTAGCCGGGCACATCCCGCAAAGAGACTGGATGCGGCACTGTATACACTTCGTCACCTGCATACGCTTGCGGGATCGCAATTGCAAGAGAGAGCCTTCCCATACCTTTGCCACCCCAACCTCTCGAACGCTGAAAGTCTCCTGCTGCGAGATCACGCAAATTCCCATTTCTCCATGGGCGTTGATGGCGAACCCACTCATCCCCCCGCCACAGTGATATACAGTGTCGATTTGCGCAAGGTTCGGGGGATTCTCCAGATCATGCTTCGCCAGGCGGCGATATTCACTCGCTCCCTTCGGAGCGCTCATATCCAGCGCCACAACTTCTTCCGGCGTTAGCCGCACTGCCAGCGGACTCTGCGAGCAGTCAATCCGCGGATTAATTTGCCCGTCCATCTTGAATTCCACGCCCAGTTCTTCTTCCGCGAACCGCCGCATGGCCACAACTTCATGCTTATTGATGCTGGTCGCCACCGTCTTCAACTTCAGCGGCAGCCCTCGCTCCTTCAGCAGCTTGATCCCGCGCAGGCACCGGTCATACGATCCCGGAATCGCCGTCAGCGCCTCATACGTTTCGCGCGTGCGCCCGTAGAGCGTGATCTCAATGGCAAACGGAGGCCACTCCGCCAGATAATCCGCGATCTGTTCGTTGATGATCGTGCCGTTGGTGAACAGCGTGATCAGGAATCCTTTTTTCTTGGCGTAGGTGTAAATCTCGAGGAAATCTTTGCGGGCGAAGATTTCGCCGCCGGTGTAGAGCAGCCAGAAACAGCCCATCTCGACCAGTTCATCGAGCACGCGGAAGTGCTCTTCCTTGCTCAACTCCCGCCGCTTGGCTTCCATGTCGCCCATGGGCAGGTTGTTGTAGCAATGCAGGCACTCCAGAGGACAGCGCCGCGTGACTTCAATCGAAACCTGCAGCGGCACACGTTCACCAGCCTGGCGCCGGTGCAGATCCGCGCTAAACGCGCCGTAACTTAACTGCTCCAATCCCCCTCCACCCTTCGACAACAAGTCTGAAAGCAGCGGACGCGCTTCTGACGCGCCCGCTGCTGCCAGTCCTTCCCGCCCCACTGGTCCTTTCAGTCCCCCGCCATCGCGACCGATGCCGGAACCTCGACCAGACCAACTGATTTCATCTCACTCACAAAATCCGTCACGTCCTGCTCGGCCCGCGCCAGCTCGACTTCATATGCTCGGGCGACGGCCGCCACCAGTTCCGCCACGGTTCGCGGCGACTCCAGCAATTTCCAGATCAGCGAACCGGTGCCGTTGAAGCTGTAGATTGACGCCAGATCGCCCACCTTGGCGCGGACCGGGACGATCAGGGTTTCTCCCGCGACCACGCGCGCCACCACCGCCCGCGAGCGAACCAAAATCTCGTCTTTCAATGTAGCTTCCAAGATGCCATCTCCCGCGGATTCGTTCCGGATTTCGTAACAAACGCGCTCTTCGAAACCCGACGCAGTTTCGTCCCAATCTGAGATTACGGCAAAGCCACCCCCTAGAGCAATCGGACTTTGGGGGCAGGTATTGGGTTGGTTATCATCCGCAATGGTTCCCAACTGCCTACAAAAAGAAGAGTTACGGGGTTACTTGTGATCGGCTCCTGCAATGGATTAGGGGCCGACGCGAGCGGCTGATGGGCAGTGCCGCCAACGCGACGCTTCAACCTTTGCAGTGGACAAACGAAACAAAACGCTATAAAAAGAAATACAGCGGCACGCATCGTCGTACGCACTACGAATTCGCCGCGAGCTATTCCCGTGCTCAACGAAGAACGTCGCCGCGCCATCCTCGATCAGTTGACCCATCAGGGCCGGGTTCTAGTCACCGAACTCGCCCGCCAATTCGAAACCTCACAAGTTACGATTCGCAAGGATCTCGAAATCCTGCACGCACACGGACTCGTCCACCGCACGCACGGAGGCGCGCTCCCGTCGCGCGAGGGCGCGCTCGAAGATCCCACGCTGCGCGAAAAAGAAAAGCTCCATCACCAGGAAAAGCTGCGCATCGCAGAAAACGCCGTCGAGAAAGTGAAGGAAGGCCAGGTGTTGATTCTCGATTCCGGCACCACAACCACGGCGATCGCGCGCGCGCTGCGCAACTTCCAGAACCTCACGATCATCACGAACGCGGTCAACATCGCCGCAGAACTAGCGGGGACTGCGGTGGAAGTGATCCTCACCGGCGGCACGCTGCGCAAGAATTCTTTTTCGCTGGTCGGTCCGATCGCCGAGGAAACACTGCGCCGCCTCAGTGCCGATCTGTTATTTCTTGGCGTCGATGGATTCGACGTTCACTTCGGATTGAGCACTCCCAATCTGCTGGAGGCGAAAGTCAACCGCGTGATGGTCGAAGTTGCCAAGAAAACCGTGGCCGTCTGCGACTCCAGCAAATTCGGCCGCCGCAGCCTGTCGCTGATTGCTCCGCCATCGGCGCTGCAGGAAGTCATCACCGACCGCGGTGTTCCCAAATCCGATCTGCGCGCGCTGAAGCAGGCTGGAATTGAAGTCACGCTCGTCTGAGACACTCTACTCAATTCCATGCCTCGCTTTGACGTCACCATCGCCGGCGAATTAAATCTCGACCTCATCCTTTACGGCCTGCCTGAGCAACTTCCGCCGGAACGCGAACTGCTTGCCGACGGCATGATGCTCACGCTCGGCTCTTCGTCCGCAATTGTGGCACACAATCTGGCCGCGCTCGGCAGTCGCGTCGGATTTCAATCCCGCATCGGCGACGATCCTCTCGGGCGAATCGCGCTCGATCGCCTTCAACAAGGCGGAGTCGATGTGTCGCGCGTGCGCCGCGTTCCCAGTTCAACCACGACCGGACTCACCGTCATCCTGCACCACGAGGCGTGGCGCAACATTCTCACTTATGCCGGAACGATCGCAGAGACTTGCTGGGAAGATTTCGACTTCGATTACCTCGCCGACTCGCGCCATTTTCATCTTTCGTCGTATTACTTGCAGCGAGCTCTGCGCCCACGCGCCGCCGAACTCTTTCGATCCCTGAAGGCGAAGGGCCTCACGATTTCTCTCGACACCAACGATGATCCTGACGACCGCTGGGAAGGCGAACTGCACGAAGTTCTCCGGCACGTCGACGTATTCCTGCCGAACGAACGCGAAGCCTGCAAAGCGGCCGGCACCGAAAACCTGGATGCGGCGATTGAGAAGCTTTCCAAGCTGGTGCCGCTGGTCGTAGTGAAGCTCGGGCACAAAGGAGCGATCGCGCAACGCGGCAGTGAGCGTTTCGCCAGTCCGCCGCAAGAAGTCGTTGCTGTCGATACAGTCGGCGCCGGCGACAGCTTCGACGCCGGATTTCTGCACGAGTATGTGAAAGGATCGGACTTGGCGGCATGCCTCGCGAGTGGTAACCGAGCCGGTGCGTTCTCGACTACCCGCCCCGGCGGGACCGAAGCCTTCCGCGACGCCGAGCGTCGCCACCGATTCTTTCGGCAATCCTAGCCCGGCGCTGGGCTCGCCCTGGCGCGAGGGGAGAAGCGGTCCCTCCACATGACCTTCCCTACTGCGCGCTCACTTCCAGCAACAAATGTTCTTTGAACTCGGTTTCAACCTAGGAGCCTTCCCCGCTTCGGCCTGCACCGTGCCCAAATCTTTCCCGTCCACATAATCCACTACGTGATAACTTCCGGGCTTCAACCCGCGCAGTTCCACTTCACCGGCGAATGCCCCATTCTCTTTCTCCGCGAAAAACGCGTAGTACATCTTCCCGTCTTTCTCGATCGCATACGCCTCAGGCACGTCGTACCCATAGACGTAGAGATCGCGGAACTCGCCCTTCGACAGCATTTTCTCGTTGTAGAGACCGATCCATTTCTTCCATTGCGCATCCTTCTCGCTAGTCAGCGCCACCGGCTTGAATTTCGGACCCGGATCCGGCCACACAAACTTCGTCCCCGGCACCCCGCCAGCTCCCAGAGTCGAGGCGAAATCGCTGCCGTGCTCGCTCCAGTTGCCCTTGCCGACCGGCGTCATGGCTGACAACTCCACATGATCTCCATACACGGCGGCTTCCGGCCCGAGCAGCGCCTTGTACATCTTGATGCGTCGCCGAACTTGCACCGCTCCCACCGGATCGGCCGTCACGGCCTGATCGATAAACGGCAGCCACGCAAGTGAAGGCGGTGTCCCGCACGGACACGCCTGCGTCACACTCTCCGGTTTGATGGCGCGCGTTGTCTGAAAGATCGTCTTGTACACCTCGCCCATGGCGTTCACCGAATCCTGCGGCGACTTGTGGTGATGCGCCGGGTTGTAGCACGCTGGCACGCTGTAAATATTGTCGAGCTTCGATCCATCGAAACCCCAGTCGCGAATGAATTTCTCCGTGAGTTGCTTGTAGTAGCTCTGCACCTCGGGCAACTGCCGGACACAACGCCGCCAGATCGCGCGTCATACGCGCATGCTTCCCATTCTTGTCGAGGATGAACCAGTCGGGATGCTCCTGCGCCACCTTTGAGACTACATATTTGTGCGACTCCCATCTGCCCTGACCATCTTCCACGCCCAGCGGCAGCCACCACAATTGCGCGAGAATTCCTTGCTTATGGAAGTCGTCCACCATCTGCTTGATCGAGTCGCCGGGAAATGTATCCTTACGCGGATTCCAGTCGCCATAGGTATCGAACCAGCGATCATCGAGCGTCGCCCATTTGATTCCGAGCTCTTTCAGTTTCGGCACCGTCCCCAGCATCTGCGCCGGCGTTACGTTGAACTCGTAGCCCCACCCGCACCAACTCACGTTGTAGGCTTCGTTCGAGGGCTTCGGAATTTCCCATCCTTCTTTCTGCAGAACGCTCGACCACATGCGCAGCGGCTCGTAAAAATCGCCGCTGTACACCGCGACGAAACTGCGCGGCGAGGAATAACTCTCTCCCGGCTTCAGCACGGCATTTACGGGAATCGTTATGCTCGCCGTCACGCGCTCGTCCGCTTCCACCTTCACCGGCATTGACAAGCGTCCAAGGCAGGGTTTCTACATGCCCGATCGCCTCGCCTACCGACGCAGTCCAGAATGCGACCACCGGAATCCCGCCACCGTAGCCGCCTTTCACTGCTTCGCCCATCACATTCGGCTGCGAAGAAGTCCGCGTCAGCCTTTGCACATCATCTTTCCCCCAGTCGTAACTCGATCCCTGAAACGACCACATGTCATAAGGATGGGGCCGCCCCTTCGCATCCTGCTCGTTCGCATTGAACCGGTGCTGCTGCATCAGCACCTGATCAATCTGAAAGTCGTTGGCTCCGACGTTCTTGTACGTCGCACTGACCAGGGCAATTTTCGGAAAGTCGTCATACACTTCCACGACAAGACGGCGCTCGATCTCGACTCCCGCCGGCGCCAGCGGTCGTGCCGGAATCTCAACTCGTTTCCCACGACCAAGTTTGCCAATGCTTTCCACGACCTTCGCTTTGGAAAAATCCGGCACGAAGTCCAATTCCTTCCCCTCGTGCACGATGGAATCGCTGCCGCCAGACGATCCCACTTCGGGCTCGTCCAGCGTTAACCGCTTGCCATCTTTCAACAGCGTTGCCTGAAGGAATCCGGAGGGAAGAATCTGGAACTCTGCGGCGCTGGTGGTCACGACGACGGGCCCTCCATCGCGCACCTCCACTTTAATGTCGGAAGGCCGAGATGGCAGCGCCTTCGGTGGCGCGAGAGGTTTGCTGCAACTGAGAGTCACGCCGGCCAGTCCGGCGAACATGATTGCAAGTACAAAGGAATACAACTGAGGAAGGCTGACCCGCCGCCCGACGCGCTTCATGGTTCCCTCTCACTGGTCCGCTGCATACGAAAGTAAACACAACCTTTCGTAACTATACAACAGCCAGCGGGTTTCTGCGCTGCCCGTCAGCGAATCTCCGCCAGTGAGTGCTCCAGCGCGCCGCGCTTCGGAGCCGGCATCGCACCCACTTCGCTCGCCACCCAGGCTCCCACCAGATTCGCTACTTCGTTCATCAGGCCCAATGACGCGCCGTGCAGATACTCATGCAGCAGTCCAGCGGTAAACGCGTCGCCCGAACCCACGGTGTCGGCCACCCTGACTCGAAACCCAGGATGCTCGCTGGTATGTCCGCCCTGCACCAGCAGGCTTCCGTTGCCGCCGCGGGTAATGCACACCAGCTTCAAGTTATACGCATTTAGCAAAACGCGAGCCGACGACAATTCATCCTTGTGTGGAAACTCGCCGAGTCTCATGATGATCGGCAGTTCCTCGTCGTTGAGTTTGACGATGTCCGCCAGCGTCATCGATTCCGCGAGAATCTCCTGCGAGTAGTAGTACTGCCGCAGGTTTACGTCGAAGACTTTCACGGTGCCCCGGGATGTGGCGCGAAGAAAATGTCGGATGGTTTCCCGGCTGGTGCCTGTGCGCTGCGCCAGCGACCCAAAACAAACCGCGTCGGCCTTTTCGGCCAGACGCTGCCAATCCAAATTCCACTCTAAGGAATCCCACGCCACCGGATGCGCGATGTCAAATCGCGCGATGCCCTTGCCATCGAGTCCTACCTTGACAGTCCCGGTCGGACGTTCGCGGTCAGTCTGCACGTGATCGATGTCGAGGCCCAATTCCTCCATGCGGCGCAGTGCTTCCAATCCGCGAGAATCTTCGCCCGACGCGGCTGGCCACAATTCCGTGATCGCCCATTAGCGTCGTGATGTAGGCAAAGTTCGCCGGCGCCCCGCCCAGACACGTGCGCTCCGGCAAAAGGTCCCACAACACTTCCCCAAGGCCCACGACTTTCTTTTTCATCGTTCCATTACCAGCAGTGTTCGTTCCGAAGAAATTTCCCGGCGGCCCGGGATACAACGGAGGAGCGCGGAATCATTTCGTATCAGAAAATCTGGGGGAGCCTTTGGCTCCCCCAGATAGCGTTCGTGGTTGACGGCTGCGCTTAGAAGGTAACCCGGAAACCCAGTTGCATCTGCCGCATCTGAAAACTATCGCCATACAAGCCGGTGATAACTCCAGCTCCCGAGCAGTCAATGCAAGTGTTTCCCGGATTCGCATAGACGGGGTGATTGAAAATGTTGAAGAATTCCGCCTGGAACTGAGCTCTCACCCGCTCAGTGATAGTGAAATTCTTGAAGAGCGACATGTCGGACATCAACTCCCCCGGTCCGGTGAATTGGTTTCGACGGACATTACCGAACTGAGCGATTCCAGGATCAGTGAAGGGTCCGGTCTGAGTCACGAAGTTTGGACAATCCGGAACCCCGGTGCTCGGATTTGAGTAGGGGCTGTCGCAAAGCGCTGTGCTCTCTGGAGTGAAGTAGACCACCGATCGGGTCTGGTTGTTAAAGCCGCCAGAACCCGTATGGAATGAACCTTGCTGGCTGGGACGGCACGGTCCTGTGTCCCGGTCCAGCCCGCAATTTGCGTAGCTGGGTGAGAACGGAAGACCACTTCCCAGGGTGAATGTGGCGTTCCACTGCCATCCGCCCACGAGCATGTCCATTCCACGGCTGACGTTGCCCATGAAGTGTTTGCCGCGACCAATCGGTAGTTCGTAGAGCGCGGTGGCAACAAAGACGCTGTCGCGGTTAAAGTCGCCGCGTCCGTTGCCCTCACTGAGATTCGGCTGGTAGGTGCCATCATTGTCGTATGCTCTCGAGTACGTCCAGAACGCCGTCAGCGTCAAGCCGTTTGCAGCCCGTTGGTTCACCTTGATCTGAAGCGCCTTGTAAGAGTTAACGCCATCGTTGCCGTTGTAGTTGAATCCCGTGCCGGAACAGCAAACCACCGTTTGCGTACCAACCACGGAATCGGTATACACCGTGGTGAAGGCGTTGTTGTAGGGCGCTCGAGCGTTGAAGCTCAGACCCGGTGTCGGCGAATTGGGTGGCTGGAAGCCAACTACGGTCGGCTGGTTGCTGTTGTAGGTATTACTGGTGCCCTTAAAGACGTGTGTTCCGTGGTTGGCGACGTAGGCGATTTCCAAACTAAGTTTATTGGTCAGCTGCCGCTGTACGGTTGCATTCCACGCGTCGAGCGTTGGTGCCACGAGATGGTCCGGCCGGCTACGTGGCACTACGATGCCCTGACATGGTACAGCCGAAGCTGTCGGGCAGGGACCGAAGAACGGAAGAATTCCATTGCCTGGAACCGTGGGAAATCTGTTTGGAATCGGGCCGCAAATCCCCGGGTTATATCCTCCCGACGCCGGCAAACACTGGCCCGTGAAGTTGAATGCGGCGGTCTTGCTGTCGTTGGTGGGCGAATTCAATGTTTCGTTCGCCAGCACCGGTAAGTTTTGCGTGACCGTATGACCGAACAGCGAACCGAAGACACCGATATCGTAGCTGCGTCCATATCCCATACGAACCACAGTTTTGGGATTGATTTCATATGCGACTCCGAGCCGCGGAGCGAATTGTTTCCAATTGTCGGCGGTGTTTCCGTTCATGCTGATACCGCTGTAACCAGCAACCCGGATCACTCCTTCAGGCTGCACGGCGAAACCACCGTTACCCTTGCCGTTGACGCTCTCTGGAGTGTAGAACTCCCAGCGCAAACCATAATTTACGGTCAGTTTCGGGGTCACGCGCCACGTGTCCTGTCCATAGAAGAAGTATCGGTTTTGCGCCTCCATGGCTGACGTTTCACTCGGCGCGCCTACATATCGATTGAAGGAAGTGACTTCGGCGAACAGGAACGTCGCCAAATCCAGGCCACCCGTGTTGTTGTCGGACGTGCCAGCGTGGTTGAAATTCAGTACGCCAGTGCGGTTCTGATCTGACGGGACGCGCAAGTTGCTGGCGTGCCGCAAGTCGGTGCCAAACTTGAACTGATGGTTACCCAACATCTTGGTCCAGTTGTTCACGAACTGGATGCCCTGTTCTTTCTCGACTAATGGGCAGTTGCAGCGGCCGATGCCGAGACCCTCGCCGATGCCGTTGTTGCCCAGCGTGTTTTGCCCGATCGTCTGATCAAAGATCATGGCGGGCAGACCGCCGGTGGTCGGGTCGGACGTGTTCAAACCGGGAAGTCCGAGCGCAGTTGCCGCTTGCGCGGTCGCGTCAAACTTTGTGGAATGCGGATTGTAGCGGAACCATCCGAACCGAAAGTCCGTTAACAGGCTGGTGCTCAGGGTGTAATCGAAGCCCGTCGCCAGACTGTAGTTATTGATCGTCGAGTTGCCGGCCAGCCCGATTGGACCCAAACCCGGCCCGCCGATCGCGTCTCCAAAGACTGGGGCACCGGTGAGGGTGAAGTGCGCATGCGAATACCGCCCAAAAACATTCAACTTTTGGTTTACGGCATAGTCAACCCGACCCGTGTACTGATAGTCGTTAAAACTGCCGCTACCGTTGGCAGAGTAGTTGTCGACCGTACCGTTGCTACCCGCTGCACCGGAGGAATTCGGAGCCGGCAACAGCGCAAGAATTTTCTCTGCGGTGGTGAGGGTGCATCCCGAAGCGCAGGTAGGATCCACGCCCATCATCGCGGCCTGAGGGATCATGTTGCTTGGGTATAGCGTGCGGGATCCCTGCGGCTCGTACGGGTTGTACACCTGGCCGGCGCCACCGCTCAGGCCAGCAGTCAGGTATTCGTGCAGGTCGCACGTCGTGACCGGAGCCGTCAGACAGGTTTGGCGGACCAGATTGGTCGGAACCGTCACCAGGAAACTGCTGCCCTGCGTGCGCCGCGTTCCTTCATAGTTGGCGAAGAAGAACAACTTGTTCTTGAGGATCGGTCCACCCACGGCTCCGCCATACTGCTTCCAATTGTTTGGCTGAGGCTTTCCAGTAAAAGGATTGACTGCCGGACCGACCGGATCCAAGTCGTAGAAGTATCCGCTGCCATGGAATTCGTTGCTGCCTGACTTCGTCTGAGCGGTTAAGATTCCGGCAATCGCCTTTCCGAACTCGGCGTCGTAGTTTTGCGTCGTCATCTTCGTCTCAGTCACCGAGTCCAGACTCGGATTCACGATGATGATGCCCAAGATCGCATCTTGATTGTCCGTGCCGTCCAGTTCGTATCCGGTACCGCTAAAGTGCTGGCCGTTCACAAAGATCTGCTTGCTGCCCTGCGGATTTTCCGTGGCAGCATGGCTCCAACCGATGACTTGAGTGCCCGGCGTCAGCAGCTCAAGACTCTGGAAGTTTCGATTAAAGATTGGCAGTTCCTCGAGTTGCTTGGAGGTGAACTCGACAGCCACATCCTCGCGGTCGGTCTTCAGTTGCGGGGCTTCGGCGGTGACTTCCACCTGCTCGCTCGTCGAGCCAACTTGGAATTGGCCATCGATCTTCGTTCCGGTGTCTGCCGAGACTTGAATTCCTTTGTATTCCAGGCTCTTGAATCCCGTGCCTTCGATCCGGACCACATAAACGTCTGGGATCAAGTGCGTTACCGCGTAGTTGCCGCTCTCATTACTCGTCGCCTCGGTGGCAACATTCTTCGTCTGGCTGGTGACTGTAATCTTCGCTCCGGTCACGGCCGCTCCCGACGGATCGGTTACCGTACCCAGGATGCTGCCGTACACGGCCTGACCGAATGCGCTAGGCACCCACAGACTGCACAGTAGACTTAGCGTCGCTACCGCAACCCATGCTGACCTTTTCATGAACTTCCTCCTGAGACGTTGCGCCAACCAGATGTGCCCCGGAAATGCAGAGGGAGACTTGTTCGTGCAGGCTGCAGTCGTAGTACAAAACAACTATCTGGCTGTAAGTTTCACTAGGTTTGATACGGTTACAGGTGTAAAGTCATAAAGCTGCAGTAAGATACGTGAGCCCGTTACCTCTCTGTGATATGGCTGTCACGCACACTTTCGCTATTGGTCGGGAGCAATGCTTCCAGCAAATAGATAAACTTACTAAAAGTCATAGCCTCCACACTTCGGAATCTCTCTGCAAATTGCTACGCTATCTGGCCGAACACTCGCTCGATCACCCCGGCATCGCGCTCAAGGAGTACCAGATTGCCACCGAAGTCCTGGGCAGACCTGTCGGATTCGACCCCCAAAGTGACTCCACCGTCCGTGTCCAAGCTGGACGGTTGCGGGTAAAGCTGGCGGAGTACTACGCGCATGAGGGTCCTGACGATCCCATCCTCGTCGAGGTCCCCAAAGGATCGTACGCACTCACGTTCCATCTGCGAACTCCGAAGGCCGGCAGTCCAACCGCTTAACCACCCTCATTCTTGAACCTGCGTAAAACGAGAGCAAGTTCCTCGTTTCACGCGCGGGTGGGTCATCGCAGTTGCTGCTTTTTCGGTTCTGCTCGCAGCTTCGTTGTCGACCACTGCCGATCCTACTGTCGCAGCGCGCACGCAGCGCAAGCGAGCTGCCATGCCAGTCAGTTCCTGCTGCGTATCAGATTTTCTGGAATCGTTTCTTGTCCGCCCTCAGCAACCCTGGGTGATCTTCAGCAATGGCAACTTTGTGGGACGGCCGGAAACGGGGATGCGCTACTTCAATCCCTCGTCCGATCAGCGCGCCTTCATTCTCGACCACTACACCGGCGTGGGCGAGGTTCTGGCGATCCACCAGCTTGACCGTGTTTTCAACTCTTCTGAATCGCCCGATTCGCGTCAAGCGCGGTGCCCTGTTCTCGCTCGACGACGCTAAGAATAACGACCTGATTTTCGTCGGCTCGCCCTCGGAAAATCTCACCCTGCTCGACATTCCCGGAACGCAGGAATTTGTCTTCCGCCGCCTCGACTCCGGCCCGCGCAAGGGCGACCTCGCAGTGCTCAACGTGCATCCGCTCGCCGGTGAGCCAACATTATTCCTCGCGACACCCGCCAATCAGCCAACGACTGAAGACTATGCGGTCGTCAGTTTGCTCCCCGGCCTCGATCCCTCGCGTTCGATCCTGATCCTTGCGGGCAACTCCACGTTCGGCACCCAAGCGGCGGTTGAATATGTTTGCCGGGAGGAGTCCGTCAAAGAATTGCTGCAGCGCCTGCAGGTTACGAAACCGTCCGAACTGAAGCCGTTCGAAGCGCTTCTTCACGTGAAGATCGCACACGGGGTGCCGGTGATGACCGATCTGATATCGGTCCGCGATCGCGGCAACTGAGAAGCTCTCTACTGCGGCGCCGTCAAATGCGGATCCAGCTCGACGGCTTTCTGAAACTCTTTCTTCGCCTCGTCCTTCTCGCCTTGCTGCCGCAATGCCAGCCCGAGCTGATAATGAGCCGCTGCATAATTCGGCTCGGAACGGATGGCGGACCGAAACTGTGCGATCGCTCCGTCCCTGTCACCTGCTCCTAGCATCCGCTTCCCTGAATTCGTCGCGAACGTCGCCGCCTGCAGATTGTTGCTCGACGCGGCGATGCTCGCTCCCGCTTTCGCCTCCTCGGCCGCCCCCTGAGCATCACCCATCTGCCGCAGTACTGCGGCCAGGATCGTGTGCGCCCCCGCAAAATCCGGCTGCAACCGGATCGCTTCTCGCAACGACGCCGCAGCTTCGGAGAATTTCCCCTGCTGCTTGAAAACCGTGCCCAGCGTGTAGTGCGCTTCTGCATAGTTAGGCTGGTCCTCAATCGCCTTCTGCAGTTCGGCGGTCGCCTTATCGAAATCACCTCGTTGCCAGAACAAGACTCCGAGCGTGTAGTGGGCATCCGCCAAGTCCGGCTGCAACCGGATCGCATTCTGGAATTCGGGAACGGCCTTGTCGAGTTGATCCTTCAGTTTGTAAGCCAGGCCAAGGTTGTAGTGCAGCGACGCGTTGTCGGGTGCCAGTTTGATCGCGGCTTCTAGCTCCGTGATGGCCGCATCAAAATCCGCCCGCTGCATGTATCCGATGGCCAGATTCCCGCGCAGAGTGCCGTCTTCCGGACGCAACTGCGTCGCCGTTTTAAATTTCGAAATCGCCGCCGCGGCGTCGCCCCTTTGCACCAGCGCCAGGCCGAGATCGTTGTAGGCCTCTGCATCCTGCGGCCGCATCTTGACCGCCTCGCTGAATGCAGCCACCGCACATTCAACGTCCGCCGCGTGCTGGCAGGCAATGCCCAGATCAATCTGCAATTCAAACGAGTTCGGGCGCAACGCGGCAGCTTTCCGCAATTCCAGGAGCGCGTCCGCATCCTTGGATTGCGCCGTCAGAGTCTTCGCCAAGTAGTAATGAGCCATGGCGTCCTGCGGAGCCAATTCGATCGCCTTACCGAGTTCTCTCTCCGCCTCATCCAGTTGCTGCGCCTGCAAGCGCACGACACCCAAATGAAAGTGCGCCTGCTCCAAATCCGGTTGTAATCGCAATGCTTCTTTAAACGCCGCTTCCGCTTCGACAAAGCGACTGCGCTGCGCCAGGAGATTACCCATGTCATCGTGCAAGTCGGCGCGTTCGGGAGCGAGTTGCACCGCGCGCCGCATTTCTGACAGAGCCTCATCACCCGGATGCTGGCTCAGAATTCTGGCTAACATCCGGTGAGCCTCGGCGTTATCGGGCGCAAGCTTCACCGCGGCGCGGGCTTCCTCTTCCGCCTCCGCAGCCTTCCCCTGCTGAGACAGCACACCGACCAGAGTGAGGCGTGCCTCCACCAATCCAGGCTTGACCTTAATCGCTTCTCGCAGATGGGCGACGGCCGCGTCCGATTCACCCTGCTGCGCCAGTACCCAGCCCAGCGCCGATTGCGCTTCCGCATCATTCGGAGCCAGCCGTACCGCCTTCTCGAATTCCGTTCGCGCCCGAGCAGCATCGCCGCTCTTAAGCGCCTCTTGTCCACGCTGCACTGCCAGCCGCGATTGAGATTTCGCCGCAGGAGCCGATGTCTGCCCCAGCAATAAAGGGTTCAGAGCAATGACGACCACGAGGAAGAAACAACCGAGCCTGAAGGGGTGTGGAAACACGATGAGAAGGTTCTATCTTTCCCGCATTATATCCAACGGTCGACTTGCACTCCTCTGATATGACTTAGCGGAGGGAGGCTGTCGTCAATAAATTCCTTTGCCAGCCTGGATACTCTCAATCTTCGCTCGCTCCACCGAGAGCGAATACGCAGTCCCCCCGTCGCCGGCCCACGAGGTCAAATCAAAATGACCTCCCGCAGGAACGCGGTAAACAGTGATGCCCCGAAAGGTGAGCGGGACGCCCTTCTCGCAAACTTCCGGCGCCTGTGTCGGACGCAAGAAATACGCGCCCTTCCCCGTGCCCACAACACGTCGCCTTTCCATCCGCCTCGACCAGCACCGCCGATTTTTCGTCGATCGCCACTTCCCGCGGAGACGAATTCCATCCATCCTTCATGATGCGCGCCAGAAATCCCAGCGACCGCCCCATCCGGTCCCGCTTGGCAAAATGCGAGTCCGTAATCAGATTATCCAGATGCGGAACTTTCAGAAAATCTCGCGTTAGCGTCACGCGCTCAAAATAAGGATCCGGCAACACATCGGCCGATGACAGATCCTTATCGTCCGGCTGATCCCCTGTCGCGCCGTACACAAACTCGCCCTCAACCGCCAGCCCGGCGCTGGTCCCGCCGATCGGCTTCCCGGCCGCAATGTCGTCGTTGATCGCGCTCTCGACCGGAGTTCCCTTCCACCCACGAACGTAGTTCGCCTGATCTCCTCCCGCAATGAAGACGACTTCTGCCTTGCGAATAATCTCCGCCACCGCCGGATCCTCGGCCGCCTCGCGATTCGGGAATAATCAGCGTCGCCACCGAATTCGCTTTGCACAGTCCGTTGACGTACGAGTTGTAATCGTCGTCGCCACGCGCGCGCAGAATCAGAAAGTCTCCGCCATTTCCTTTGTTGCACAGCCAGCGGAACGCCTCGTCCAGATCGCCCCCGCCACCCATCATCGCAATGCCAGCGACAGGCGTGGTTCGTACATCTTCTTTATTTCCGAGTCGGAAATATTTGTAGGATTCCGCGTGCGCAAGACTCGCGACCCACGCCAGGAATAACAGCCGGAGAAACCACCGCAAATGTGTGCCGGTCACGCTGAGAATATACCGTAACTGAATTAGGAAAAGTTACCGAATCGGAACTGAAATGGCCGGGCGGCCACTCTCTACTTCAACCCCTGCACCAGATACAAATCCGACAACGTCCGGCTGTAACCGTAAACGTAAGCCTTGTTGTCCGCAGAAACCAGCACGCCTCGAATCGTATCGATCCCCGCCGAATCCGCTGGCTCAAACGATCTCCAGAAGGTTCTCTGCCCGCTGCCCACGTCCACGCGAAACACTTGCGCGGGAATCTGTCCCCGCGTCATCACAAACAACGAACGTCCATCCGAAGACCAGGCCGTGGGAAACTCGCCCGGCTGCACTCCCGGGACCAACTTTGGATCGCCCCCAGACACCGGGAACAGATAAATCTTCTGATCCGGACCACGCGCCGCCACCATTCCCCCATCCGGAGACAACACAAGCGTTGCGACGCCCTCCATGCTGAATGCATGTGGCGTGGCGTCGTCCAGCGATTCGGAGTAAAGCCGAGCCCCATGTCCAGGTTCCGACCCCAGGAAGACGAATCGCCTTCCGTCCGGCAGGAAGGCGGCGGCGTTCATGTGATTCAGACTGTCGTTTTTCAGCTGTTTCATCTCGCCCACGCCTGTCGGATAAAGTACAAGGGGTGAGGGCACGACATTCAACCGCGACAAAGCCCACTGGCCATCAGGCGAAAGTGCGACGCCGCTTCCCTCTCCCAGTCGGATCGCTGGTGATCCGTCCGTGCCTCGCAGATAAACCGCGTAATGCGGCCCGCCCCCTTCACCCGACTCGAAAAATAGAATCATCTTCCCATCGGCCGACAAGCCTCCCGGCGCCGACCAGTCGAGCCACGAGAGGTCCTTTTCTTTGGGTTCGCCCGGCGCAAGTCCGATCATGCCCGCGCGATCGTTGCCGCGGGTCAGAAGCACATTTCCTTCTTTGCCCACATCCAGGATCGTCAACTCACCCGGCACGCGCGCCAGCAGCCGCACTTTTCCTGACAGGGTTGTGGCATACAGAGAGCGGTCGCCTCCCGTGCGCGTTGCTGTGAACCAGATTTCGCTGCTGTCTGGAGACCACGCCAGGCCTTGAAGACTGTCCCATCCATCCGAAAGGATCGTCTTTTTCCCCTCGAGATCGATGATGGCGACTGCCCCGCCGTCGTCCCCGGCTTGCGGATGATCCACGAACGCAATGCTTTTCCCGTCTGGCCTCACGCGCGGATTTCCAATCCACCCATCTGCCTCGTAGAGCACCTTGCCCAGCGGAAACTCCAGCCGCTTTCGCCCTCCAACTTCATGCATGACGACCACATTGCTTCCGTCCGGCGACCAGTCCGCCCACTCCACGTCATTCAGAATCTCGCGCGGCGCTCCGCCCACCAGCGGCACACGGGCCAATGTGCCCGCATATAGAAACGCTGAGTCCCTCGGCTTGCTGTGCAGCGCCAGTAACATCTCTCCCGAGGCCGACACCGCCAGCACGTCGGCGCCTTTCGGTTCCAACTACTGCGACTGCGGACTCTCCGGACGCGTCGTGTAAAGATCCAGCGGCTTGCCTTCCCACGCCGCGCTGTAGATTACCGTTTTTCCATCCGGCGCAAAGCGCGCCGAATGCACGATCCCGCGCCGGAATGTCAGCGGATGGTACGCCGCAAACTCTGTCTTCCCCGAACCCTTCAGCAGCAGCGCTCCTGCTCCCAACCCCACCAGCAAAGCCAGCACGCTGGCCGCAACTGCCGCCGTCCACACCCGCCCGCGAGGAACCTGTTGAGCGCTCACCTGCGGACCCAGAACATTCGGCCCCGATACTGCTGAAATCGCCGACCCGCTCCCCGACCGGATCCGCGAACTGTCCAACCCGCGCTTGATCCTCTTCAGATCGCCGCGCAACTCTGCCGCCGTCTGGTAGCGCATGTCGCGCTCTTTCTCCAGCGACTTCAAAATCAGATCGTTCAGTTTCTCGGGAATCGCCGGGTTCACGTCCGACGCCGCTGGTCGGCATGCGGTTCAGAATGCCTTCGAACACCACGCCATTGCTGCTCCCGGAAAAGGCCATGTCTCCGGTCGCCATCTCGTACATCACCGAGCCAAACGCAAAGAGATCGGTCCGCGGATCCAGTTCCTCCGCCCGCACCTGCTCCGGCGACATGTACGCCACGGTCCCGATCGTCGACCCCGGACTCGTCATCGGACCTTCCGGCGTGGTCAACGTGTGTTCCGTACTCTGCGCGAGCTTGGCCAGACCAAAGTCCAACAGCTTGCTCTGCCCGCGCTTGGTGACAAAGATATTCGCCGGCTTGATGTCGCGGTGGATAATCCCCCGGCTGTGCGCCGCATCCAGAGCATCCGCAATTTCGACGCTGATTCCCAACAGCGTCTCCACATCCATCGGCCTTCCGGCGACGCGATGCTTCAATGTCTGCCCATCGAGAAACTCCATTGCGATGAACGGATGCCCTTCGTGCTCATCAATCTCGTAGATAGTGCAGATGTTCGGATGATTCAGTGCGGACGCCGACTGCGCTTCGCGCTGAAAGCGTATAAGCGCCTGCGGATCTTTCGCCACATCATCGGGAAGGAACTTCAGCGCCACAAAGCGTTTGAGCTTCGTGTCCTCGGCCTTGAAAACCACGCCCATTCCACCGCCGCCGAGCTTCTCGAGAATCCGGTAGTGGGAAATGCTCTGGCCGATCATTCCGTAGGGCCTGTTACAGGCGCAGCTATCTTATTGATCTAGAGCGCCCCGCGCAAGCCTCTTCAAATCGCTTCGACCCAGGCAACTCCCAGTGAATGCAGGATCAAGGAATCGCCAGCCGTGATTTTGGAGGCATCGGCGACGATCTGGTACGCGTATGCCGTCGGGGATTTCAAACGTCAGGGATAGGTGAGTAGTCACGCATGACTGGGAACCAGAACATCTGTGTGCCTGATCGAGCGCATCAATCGGCTCAAGCAGTTCATGGTTGACGTCAAAGCTGGATGTGCAATTTAACGCCAACTCAGGCTGATCCAGTTCGGCGGGGGCCCGCGCGGTTCCTGCCACTTGGTCCCGCCGCGGACCTTGACTGGCAAGCTGCGGAGACTCGCTCCTAGGGAATTCCCTAGTGGCGAGAAGCTGCGCATTGCCCTATCAATAACTCGGTCCTTTCGGGTGACGCAGACGTTCCATCTCTCATGGGTTGTTCGGCTGCGCCACATTTCTTACAGTCAGGAAACAAAAGGAGTAAATCATGAAGGTTGCCAAGCTGGTGGTGTTCTGCGTTGTTTTGTTGGTGGGAGTCGCCGCGTGGGCCCAGGACTTCTATCGAGGAGAGGTGACTGCCGATTACTCATACGCTCGCTTTTACCCAGTCGCTCATGGCACTCAGAGCCTAAGTCTGAATGGCGGCGGTGGCGCGGCGGTGGTGTATTTCAACGATTACTTTGGAATCAAAATGGATCTCCAAGGCTATGGCAGCAACACGGTTACCTGGACGAATCCGGCGGGCGGAATTTTCAAGGCGCAAGGCAATCTCTTCACCTACATGTTCGGTCCCCAGGTTAAGGTCCGCGCGCCGAAATTCGAGCCGTTCGGGCATATCCTCCTCGGCGGCGCGCACAGCAATGTGTACGCCAACCTGACCAAAGCCTGCCAGAACTCATGCATTACGTCCGCATCACCTGCAGGAAATGCTTTCGCCCTGGCGATAGGCGGCGGCTTTGACATTCCCGTCAATAAATCATTCGAGATTCGCCCGGTGGAGATCGATTACCTGATGACACGCTTCACCAACCAGTTCAACAACTCGTCGCAGAACAATTTCCGGTATTCGGGCGGTGTCAGTTTCAGGTTCGGAGCTAACGGCAGCAAATGAGCCATTTCTTTGGCGCACGCGACTAGATGCGAGGGAACGGATGCGGCCCACCCCACCTGCCGCTCTGTTCTCGGGTGGCGGAGTTGTCCCTAACCCGAAACACTCCGCCACCTTCCCCGGGCCAACGAGTGCAGGGCGATTTATCGTCAGCTACGGCGAAGTTGACACCCTCCAGAGCGCGCGTCCTTGCAATAAACTGTCATGCGACTTTCCAGCCCGTCAACTCCCAAGCACCTTCTTCGGTTCGGGTTTTTCCTTGCGGACGAAATGAAAGTACGCGCCGACACTTAGGAAATTGATCAACACCGCGACCACGTTCCATGCGATCACCGGTCGTGAAAGAATCAACAAGCCATAGTAAACCCATAGAATCTGAAAGGCACCCATGATTGCGGTCATCCTTGGGTTCATGCCCGCACTTGACCGTCGCCTGAGCATCGCGACTAAGTCCGGCACAGCGGCAAAGGTCGTTCCAAACCCCGCCACAATGCCAACGACATCTGACCGGTGAAACTTGGGGTCGAGCAAGCTCGGCGTGTCGTGTGGAACCAGGTCTTGACAGCCGCAGAGCATGAGCGTGATCGGGATCAGGAAGAGAACGGCAAGATAGCAAATGACACGTCTCGGTTCCATGTGGTACCTCCATCTCTCTGCTGTGGGATCGTCCCGCGAAGGCACAAGCACCAGCAGGCGACGCTCGGACCTCCCAAGCAATTTTCGCGCCTTGAGGTTCAGTTAGAACCTGTCAATTCTCTCAGGGAAGCACCCTTAGGACGCCCTAGGGATTTTCCTAGTGGCAAGAAGCTGCGAATTGCCCTATTCAATAACTCGGTCCTTTCGGGCGGCGCGGACCTTCCATCTCTCATGGGTTGTGGCTGCACCACATTTTTACAGCGACGAAGAAATGGGTGCTGTCAGTGGGTCTGATGTTGGCAGGAGGCCAATGTGAGCCCCTCTCATTCCGTCTTGCAAAAACGCATCCCGTGCATCGACGACGTAGCGATCCTCTTCTATGAAAAGGCGCTGCTCGAAGGGTCTGTGAACGCTGCCGTCATAGCAGCGTCCGCACGAGAGGGACTAGTACCTGTGACCACGTGCAACTTCGACGCCGTGCTCCTCGACTACGAGATGCCCGACATAAACGGCTGCGATGTTGCGTTCGAAATGAAACGCGCAAGACCGGACTTGGCATTGATATTGCTTTCCGGTAGCAAAGTACCCAAATTTGCTTTGGATCGGTTTGATGCTTTTGTACCCAAGCTTCAAGCAAGCGGAGCGTTGTTACCAACGATTGCGGGCCTCTGCGGCGGGATTCATTACCCAAAGCAGAAGCAAGAAGGGTTTCAGCCATCGCCGTCCCCGACAAAATGACGAACACGCTGACAAACCTGAAGACGTGCACTGATGAGGAGTTAGAGAACGCGCTTGCCCGCGTGCTCGCGCACGCTTCGGGAGAAGTGTTGAACGAGGCTGAAGTGCGGACATTCTACCGACTCTACGCGGAGATTCGGCGGCGTTCGACAGCTGTGACTGCCGCGTAGTTAGCTGATCTCTCCCATTTAGGAAATGTTATGAGAAGACCATGAAGCAATGCCTTTCTCAGTATCGCGTTTGAGACGCGCTCTCAAACTTTGGGTCAAGTCTTATCAAGTCGTATGGGGAACGGCAGCCGGGTGTAGCGTGCGCAACATAAATTCCTAGAAAGCGGAAGGTCTGAACCCGGAATTGCAAACTGCGTTGGGAAGGAACACACAAAACCCAAACCCGGGTTCCGGGCCCCCTACATCGCGTACTCCAGGTTGGGCACGAATCGTTATTCGGCATGCGGGGTTTTCCAGCTAAAGTCGTAACGGAAGCCGATGGCCGCGGCGTCGGAGACATCCTTTCCGAGTGCATCCACAGAGTCGCCGAGCCTCGTTTCGAGGAACGCGTAGCCGGACTTTGAGAAGTGCCATTCGGCGCCAAGAATCGCATACCTCGTCTTGAAGTTGGGATTGATGAGGGGGTTAAGATTGAGAGGGATATAGTCCTCGAAGCCAAGGACGGCCGCAAACTTGCCGAATTTCAGTCTGGAATAGATCTCGACTCCATTAGCAGAAAATCCTACCGCGATAGGTTCCGGGCCTCCGGCCGGGTCGGGTACGAACACGAGGTCACCATTGTTTTGTCGCGTCCAGTCGGCGCCCCATTCGAGGTTGCGCCAAGTACCTTGTGCTCCGATGGACCAGTAATCTGTGCCACCACCGTTGAATACCGCATTGGTAAAATCCCGATTGAAGTAGGTCTTGTTGTAGGCTCCACCAATCTTCAATCCTGGAAGCACAGCCGCCTGTAACGAAAAGCCGAAGCCGTTGAAGGCCTGGGGAGTGGCGGCGGTTCGCAACTGTCCTTGCGCGCCAAAGTCGAAGATCTTGGCAAATTTCAGGTGATACAGAATGGTTTGGTCGGCGCGTCCAGTACCAGATTGCCCACCATCCGTCCCCGCCACATAGGTTGCGGTCGACTGGCCCCCGAACACATTGAAACGATCCGTCGTGTAGCTCGTTATGTCGTAGTGGGTAGAGTTCTGTTTGCCGAAGGTGAGCCGTCCAAACCGGCCGAAGTCGACGCCGAGGAAACCCAGGCGCGCCCCGAAAACGGGCTCCGTTTCCTGACTGATTACGCCGAACCCCGACGCCGTGGTTGCGCCCGCATTGAAGGTGGTCTCGCTTTGAACCAGATCGATCCCCCACTCCGCCGTGCCGACAACCTTGATGGGTCCGAAGGTACTGAAATTGATACCCATGCGAGTAGCATCGTCCTGTACCTGGGCTCCAGTGTCCGAAATGCTGACAATGTTGCGTATGCTACCGTAAGGATTAAATAAGCCGGTGTAGTCCAATTTCGGATTGGTGCCGGTGGTGACGGTAGCCAGCTCCGCCGTCTGGTCCACCGGTTCAGCGAACGCTTTTGCTTCGGCAGGCATCGCCGCTGAGCGAGAAGTGTTGCCGGTGGCGAAGTCGCCGCCACAGCCTTCCGACACCCAGACTCCTTGCGCGTCATATCCCCAATTTCTCCCCAGCAGGCAGTTGGTTTCACTACTTTGGCGCAACATGACTATGCCGGCGTTGGTGTTAGCCGGACAATGCTGACGCTGATCAGCTGTAGAAACGCATGTGACAACCGATGAAACGGTTACCTGTGTCGAGTTCTCCTGGGCGTTTGTACTTACGACAAAACCGAGAACAACGACTAGGAGTGTGAAATATCTTGCTGGCATCATGGCTGTTTCTCTCCTCCCTGAGGCGAACATTGATCCATCTCGCTCAAGTACGGTAAGGCTCACTTGTGAAGATGGGATTGGCGATTTGTTGCGCTGAGCCGGGACTTTGCACGCAATCTGGACGTCGGTTGATAGCCGATGTAAATCTCACAGCTCGGCACCCATTGCCCGTCCTTGGTGGGTCCCGGTTTGGACGATTTCGTCATCCAACCCAAAATGAATTTCCGGCAGTGCAAGCGATCTGAGAGATCGCGATTCTTAACCGGCACCAAGCAAGTTCCTGAATTCGAGAGGTCTGCACTCTTCTTAAAGTTGTGCTGGACAATTTGCGCACAAGCAATCCCGATCACAAGCAAAGACCCAATCAGCGAGCCGTCGTGTTACCGGGTCTCACTAAACATGCGGACCTGCTCTGCCAAAGTTATTGATAACGGGAATGCGTATATTCTCACCACTAGGGAAATCCCTAAATGAGCGAACTCCCGCAAATTGTCTTGGATCCCTTCTTCCGAGAGCGCCTGTCGCTGCGTTCGGTCTAGGGATTTCCCTAGTGGCGACATTCCGCGCATTGCCATTGAATAATTGTGCAAGCTTGCTTGCTAGCTCGTCCTTTCGGGACGCGGACCTTCCATCTCTCACTGGTTGTTCGCTGGGCCACATGTTTCCTGCAGTCAGGAAGGAGTAAGTGAGTTCAAGAAGCCTGATGTCGGCAGGAGTCCAATTTGACCCCCGATCATCCCGTCTCGCGTGCATCGACCTAGCGATCTTGCCCTATGAAAACATGCTGCTCGGAGGGCCTGGATACCCTGTCACCACTGTTGCAACCGCACAACAGGAGCTAGGACTTGTGACTTCGCGCAAATTCGACGCCGTGTCCCTCGACGACGAGATGCCGGGCGTGAACGGATGTGATGTTGCGTTCGAAATAAAACGTGCAAGACCGGATCCGGCAGTGATATGGCTTTCCGGTAGCAAAGCACCCACCTCTTCAGTGACTCTAGTCAGTGCTTTTATACCTAAGCTTGAAACAAGCCGAACGTTGCTCCGAACGATTGCAGCGCTTTGCGGCGGGACTCGCTACCACAACGGGAAGAAAAACGATTTCAGTGATCGCCAACAGAAGAGGTTTCGCGCTGGGAACAGCTTGCGCCTGTCGTCCATTTGCATCATCGCAGGAATGTCCTGTCTTCTTTTCGGCGCAGCCGCTTGCCGGCCCGACATCCACTCGTCGTACGACTTCGCCGCTCGAGCGCAAACGTCCGAGACCGCATCCACTTTCGCGCCTCAAGCCCCAGAACTGTACCCGGTCGACGCGACCGTTTCCGATCAGGCCAACTCCGCCAGCATCTCATCGCACCAGCCCATCGCCGCTCCCGGCACCGAAATCTATACCGCCAAGCGCGGAGAAGCCATCCCCACCATCGCCCGCCACTACCTCGGCAAGACCAGCTACCTGACGTCTTCCGAACTGGCCAGCGCCATCCGCGCCGTGAACCACAAGTCCGACACCTCGAACTTCCTCAAGGCCAACGAGAACATCGTCATCCCCGGAATCCTCACGGCGCCCGTCATCGAGAAGACCGTCGTTGTTCCCAAGGATTTCGAAGTCCGCGCCATCTACCTCACCGGCATCATGGCCGGCAGCGATCACGGACTCCGCATCATCAAGCACTGGCGCGAAGTCGGCGGCAACGCCGTCGTCTTCGATATCAAGGACTCCGACGGCAGCGTCACCATCCCCTTCGAGCACCCGCTACTCGGCGAGCACAGGATCCACATCCACGATGTACCGAAGTTCGTCCGCTTCCTCCACCAGCAGAACATGCACGCCATCGCCCGCATCGCCATCTTCCGCGACGAGCGCCTGGTGGTCGCGCATCCCGCACTCGCCGTCCAGTCCCGCATGAACAAGCAGGCCTGGCGCGAAAACGGCAAACTCGTCTGGACCGATCCCTCGCAGCCCAAGGTGCAGGACTATAACATCGCTCTGGCCAAATACGTAGCCCAATTAGGCACCGACGAAATCCAGTTCGACTACGTCCGCTTCCCCGCCGAAGGCGACCAAAAAGACGCCCAGTTCGTCTACCAGAACGGCCAGCGACCAGACCCCGCCGCAGAAGCCGCAAGCAGCGACACCGGAACATGTGGCGACGGCCGCCTCGGCCCTCCCGCGACGGCGAAGCCGAGCGGCCCGGGCAGGACACCCGAAGTCACCGACACCCAATCCGCCGCAGCCCCGAAGGGGCAAAAGAACACAGCCCACGGCCCTTCGGCTCCGCTCAAGGTAAACTCCAGCCGTGGGTCAGTCGCCAAGAATGCGACCACGTCCCGGAGGGACGACCCAGCCGCCGCCTGCCACGTCCCCCGCGGCCCGCAGCGCACCGACGTCATCACCGCCTTCCTCAGGAAGGCGTACGCCGAACTCCACCCCACCGGCGTCCTGATCTCCCTCGACGTCTTCGGCGTGATGGCCTGGCAGCGCCCCGTCGACCTCGCCCATACCGGACAGGACATCGTCGGCATGGCCCACTACTGCGACGTCCTCAGCCCCATGATCTACCCCTCGCACTTCTTCGGCATGGACCACATCGCCCACCCCGGCGACGAGCCCGCGCACTTCATCGGCGAGTCCATGGACCGCTTCGAACTCATCACCAAAGGCTCCGGCGTGGTCATCCGCCCCTGGCTGCAAGCCTTCCACTGGCGCACCAAGACCTACTCGCCCGAATATATAAAAGTGCAAGTCGAGACGGCGAAAGAGAAAGGCGGCATCGGCTTCTTGTTCTGGAACGCCGCCAACAACTACTCCAAACCCTTCGCTGCCATGCCTGAAATGAAGACCGCCAATGCCGAGGAAAAAGACAAATTCTTTCGCGGCGACGAGGCGCCTGATGCTAAGACTCAAGACCTATTCTGACATCCTGGGCCTCGCCGCAGGGTTCGCATGAAACACCTTTCGCCTGATCGAGTGAACATCGCCGATCTGTGCATCCCCCGGATTGCAACCTCCGGATCGAGTTGTTTGCCGTCGCATATGAGGCGAATCTGGTCCCGAACTCTTGCTTCCCTTCTTCTTCCCATTGGCTTTCAGTTATCTGCGGGTGCACTCCAGATTCCTTCATATTCGTCTATAACACAGGTTGAACGGTCCCCTGGCAGACGGGATTCTCCTCTGGAAGGAGTGCCTCCTTCCGGGCAGGACGTGATGCAAGAGGGCCACTTTTGGGGGCCCTCTTGCCCTTCACCGGTTCCGCCGCCGGTCGACGCCCCGGATGCCAAAGTCGGACAGGCACAACAGAAAGACGATTCCGCCGAAGCTCACCAGCAAGTCAAGAAAACCAAAAGAGAAAGACGAGGCTCCATTGTCGCCGCTCCCATCCCCATTTCCAGTCCCGCGATCGGCTCAGGAGTCGTGCTCGCAGGCGGATATATCTTTTCGCTTCAGAAGTCGGATAAGGCGTCGCAACCTTCCACCATCGGAACGGCCGTTCTTATCACCGATAACGGAAGCCGGGGATGGGGCTTGGGAGGAGACTTCTATTTTAAGCAGGATACTTATCACATCACGACAATCTACTTCGGCGGAAATATAAACTACGACTTCTATGGCACCGGAATCGCCTCTGGCGACGCCGGCCGCAAGTTGCCGCTGAAGCAGACCGGGGAGGTCGTCTTGGCAGACTTCCTTTACCAGTTGGGATGGAAGTTCTCCGTCGGGCCCCGGCTGCTGGCCGGGAATTCGACCATCACGCTGAGATCATCTGGCGACAACGACCAGCCCCCGCCGCCGGATATCGGACTTGACACCAGGCTGACGGCACTGGGATTCCACATCAATCGCGATACGCGCCCCAACCGGTTCTACCCAACCGGCGGCACACTCTTCGATTTTACATCCATGTCCTTTTCCGATGCGCTGGGCAGCAAGTATTCGTTCGAGTCATATCGCCTCATGTTCAACTACTACCACAGTCTCGGGAAGAAGCAGGTTCTGGCCTACAACCTCTACACATGCGCGACTGACGGTGATCCACCCTTCTATGGCGAGTGCATCTACGGAACCAACAGCGAGTTGCGAGGCTACGTCGCAGGGAGATATATCGATCGGGATATGATCGCCACTCAAGTGGAGTACCGGCTAGCCTTGCGCTGGCGATTCGGGATCGTACTTTGGGGCGGTCTCGGCGAAATCGCGCCAAGCGTAGAGGAATTCAGAGGAGACAATATTCTTCCGGCCGGCGGCGGCGCCCTCAGATTCAAAGTGAGCAGAAAGTACAATCTTAATTTTCGCGCAGACCTCGCGCAGGGCAAGGATGGGCACACATTCAGCATGGGAATCGGCGAAGCGTTTTAAGGCGCGCTTCTGGCTGCCGAACAGGTTCTGACGCGGACGGGAATAGACGGTGCGTCACACCTTATCCACCAGTTGGTTAGTCTGCGAAGCGCAAGGTACCCTCCGCGGAGACACAAGCGTTCCGGTAGGATTTGTTACTGTGACTTACCCAATATCGCCCCTGCAGATGGCGAATACGCGGCGCGGGCTAGTCACCACCTTATTCTCGAGATCAGAAATAAATCCCGAAACCGAAGATCGGCCCATGCAGCGTTTGCTTTATTTCCAGACTTCGCTGAGCGACGGTGCTGGTGATGCCCAAGTGCAAAACACCATAGCCCATAGCTATGCCAAAGTGCCGAGCGAACTGCCACTCAGCACGGGCAGCAGCCGCTATGTCCACATCTGAGCCGACCCCGAAGCCACCACCATCCGCATGCGCTAAAACCTTCCATTTCTTGGTAAGTTGACGGCGATACGTGAGCCCCACCAGAGGATCCCAGACCCCAGGCTTCCCCTTGATCGTTGGGAAATCTCCCAGTTCGAGGGACACACTCAATGCAATCCGTCGGAATCCGCCTTCCAGGAAAAGGTCGGGCACGATCTCGCGGCCTGCCATCAACTGTCCGTAGATGGCGTTCACGCTGATCCGCGCGAATGGATTACTGTTGCGCTCGCCGGATAGGCCCGCCCACAAGACTGTGCCGTCGGTGGACCACTTGCTCTTCTCGACTCTGAACCCAGCGAACGCCGCTCCGTTCAAAGAACTGGAGGTGTCGCTTGGAGGCAGAACGTTGCCACCGCCGCCCCCACCGCCGCCCGGAGAACTGGGGAGTTCCCTGGTGCTAATGCCGAATACCGGCGCCCATGCGAAAACCGGGTAGATAGTAATCTGCCAGGCGGAAGGATCCTTCCAGCGATCCTCTACTGCAGAATTGAGCGGCGCGGGCGAGGCCGGAGCGTCGGCATCTGCCTCCCCGCTCGTGCCGCACGCGAAAGACCGCTCGGCTTCAAGGTCACTCACAATCAAGGCTTTTCCCTGCGCGAACAAACAGGTAGACAGCATTACGGTAATTAGACGTAGCGGCAAAGATCCAGTTGACATGCGATATTGCCTCCGCCGGTATTCCTACCGAATCCCGCAGGGCGATCCTTGGCATTCACCAGCGGATGCCAAACGTAAGCGGAAGTATTTGGGTGGAGACTTTGTTGTAAGAAGCATAGTGATACCGGACCTCGGCATAAAGCTTCGCATGGCTCTCGCCGAGACGATATGTAATGCCTCCACCAATGTTGCCGCCGAATGCGTTCGCACTCCGCGATCCCGTTACGATTTGCACGGCGCCGATCGTGCATCCGTACCACCAAGACCAATATGGATCGCAAATGACAGCGGTGCCCGGCGTTGTGGTTTCTCCCGAGCGGTGGTACCAGCCACCGCCGCCAATCACGTAGCCGCCGGCCTTGTGCCCGAGCGGGAAGTGGATGATGGGATTGAACGTCCAGGCGTATTGGCGAGCGCTGGCGCCAGGCGTGTTGAGCGCCTGCTTGGTGGCGGAGTTCACGGGCAAGTCTTGCCACATAAATTCGCTATCCACGCCAATGAGTTTTGAAAAATTATATCCACCGCCAACAACAAAATTGCCGCCATCATTGACGAACTGGCCCAAATCTCCCTGAGGAAAGGAGATACCGCCGCCAATGTTGAAAAGATACTTGCTGTACTCCTCTTGCGCTCGGGATGATCCCAAAGCACAAAGAATAAGCGCCATCACCAGCGAGAGTCGTACGAAACGCATAAATTCACCTCCTAAGATAATTTGTCCGCGGTTGCCGCCGGCCAAAACTGTCAGAAGGGCTCTTTCCCCACCGAGAATCTAATCTTCAGACGTTTAATTGCCGGGCGACAACTAGGGAAATCCCTAAAGTGTCCTTCCATTTCATCGGAGGTACGGCTCGCGTTCACAGCCTGCTAGATGAGCACGCCAATGTCGATTCAAATCTCCGTTCGCGTTCGATTTGTGTGTTCCGGGGCTTCTTTCCCAGACGTGGACATTTTTGCCTACGTGTTTGCCCATGACTGGAACAATTTTTTTCGAGATTAAGGAAGAGTTCCTCTTCGGGATCATTGGATAGTGTGCGGACGGCGGGAGCGGAGATCGCGGGCTATCGCAGAGCCTATGCCTGGCAACCGATAAGTCAGACAACCTAGCCCGAGTGACTCACGAACGAATCAAGGGTGGAGCGCTCCATTAATACGGTAAGTCCTCGCCGGCCCGCGGGAGTAGGCTAAGTAATCCAGCAAGGGTCTTGTTCAGCCGCTCGATTTGTCGCGTGGCTTATCTGTGGCTCCAAGCGAAAGGTGCGAGACGAGGAATTCTCTGGAGTGCCTCCCCACCTGGTTTTCGGCGGAGTTTGATCGTCTTCCACCACGCCCCGGAGTGCCACGATGGGATTCATGAAGTCGACATTTACCTCTGCTTCCTTGGAATTAAAAGCCGGTGCTGGCTTTCTACGAAATCAATAACAACCCTAGACAAGCACCCCGGATTGCCGCTTCAAGCTCCGTGCATGCTCGCGCAGGGTCCTGTGATGCACGCCATCGATACCTGCGTCGTCCAATCGATCCAGCGACGACCCCAGCTGTGTTTCGGTCGGTTCGATCTTCATTGCCTGGCGGAGAAGTCCTGATCGCATCGCATCTCCCTCCACTCGCTTACATTCTTTCCACACCTCATCCATCAGCGCAACGGCAATGAGGTCGGGAAATCAGAATCGCAATATCGGCCCTGCCAGGACTTCACCCTGAGAACTTAGCGTACCGCCAACGTGAACAATGCAGCCTGATCCGCAAATGAAAGCCACGTGCGGGTCCGCAAACACTGGCAACCATTCGGCTTGAATCTTGAAGCCGAAATGGCGACTCGGATAGAACCTGATCCCCCCTCCGATTCCAAACGAGAAACGTGTAAAGTTAATATTCGAACTACCGGAAACATGTGTAGCACCAACGCTCGCTAGGACGAACGGTTTGGCCCAAGAAGCCCAGTCTTCCACAAGGGGTTCATGACTGAAATCCCCATGAAACTGATCAAGGATCACACGTTGCTTTGGAGGCTGGGGCATAAGGTCATCTGCGTGGACATAGGAATCTTGTCTGGCCCAACGTATTTCGACCATGTCCTCTTCTGCATGAAGACGCATACCGATCGAGACTCCGTAGCTAGGGCTCGCGTCCAGTACTACGCGAGGGTTCGTCCCGGTAACATGAAACTCCACTGGGAAGCTCATGCTGGTGCGGTACCCCAGGAATGGGGTGAATTCAAAACGTTGTGGCGTGGGCTCAAGTTGCTGCTGCGCCATAAGAGCAGACGAGATCACGATGAGAAACAGAGTCGCAATGAAAACAAGCACACCGTCTGTTCCCTTAGCCAATTCTCTGCGTCTCCGATTCTGACGCTGACACAATAGCACCGGAGCACTACGGATGAAATCAATTACAAGTGTTGACCACTAGTCAATGGCGCGTAGAGTCAACCCTCAAGCACTGGGATTGCAAACCAGGATACTCGTCTGCCAATCCATATTCAGGTGTTTCTTTCACTCAGGCTGCTGACTCGTAGCGCTCGACGATGGCGAGGCGGTCTGGGGCGCCGATTTTTCGAAGTATGCGATGCACGTGATTCTTCACTGTTTGCTCCGAAAGTTTTAACCGCGACGCAATCTCCTTGTTTGTGAGCCGTTCACGCAGTAGTGCCACAAGTTCTTCTTCTCTGCGGCTCAGCACTCGGCCTATGCCAGCGGTGAACAGACGGCACTTGACCGCATTGAACAAGCTCATCGCTAGAGAAGGCGGACACACTGCCTCGCCCGCGGAGACTGCGCGTATTGTGGCCGCGACCTCCGTAGCTGAAGCATCCTTTAGGACGTACCCAACCACGCCCTTGCGGACGGCTCTTAGGAACGTGTGCTGATCCAGTTCCATGTCGATCATTGCAACCCGCACGCCGGGGATCGCTGCATGCAAGCTAGCGACGAGTCGGGTTTCGGAAAAAACTGCAGCGATGGAATCCAGCAGAACAATGTTGGGGTGGGCGGCCTTTACTTGTTCCAGCGCCGCTGCCGAGTATGGGGCGGCTCCAACGATGCGCATGTCGCTTTTCTTGGCTAGGATCCGGATCAGCGCTTCGCGCAGCAGCCGATTCTCAGCGAGGAGGAACACTTCGGCGATCGTCTGGGGCTTCATCGACAAACCATTCGGATGGAGTTCGTCCGCACAAACAAATCTCGTCGCTGCGGGCCCTTGCCGGATCTTCTGAACAAATGGCCGGAGTCTTGGAGCACAAGAAGGCTCAGGTTGCGAGCAGCCGCCGCTATTCGCAGAGGAGATCTTCGGCTCCGTTTGAACTCTTCCTGAAATAGTTGACCCTGTGCTCTGAAATGTGCCACCGAGTCGTCGATGCAAGAGCCCGAGAATAACGCTAGACTTGACCCGATTTCAGCACAACTAGGGAAATCCCTAACGCTGAGAAACTGCGAGTTTCTTGATCACTTGCCTCTGAGCAGGCTCGAGCTCCACGGTGGTTATCGGCGAGTCTCTTAGTTTGCCCAATCCAACGAGCACATTTTGCCAAGCTTTCGGATCCTTCTTGGTCGCAAACGGCGCCCCGAGATCGGCATAAAATGCGAGGATGTCACTGCGCAACGTGTCCGAAATTGGTTTCCCGCTCACTTTGGCTAACAGCTTCGCGTAGGCGTTGTCAGTGAATGGGTAGGCCGTCGGTTCAGTAAGCTCTCCGGTGTCAAAGTTATCGTTGGGCAACTGGAGGCGCCCTTCCTGTTGCGCCAGTAACATCCCTCGATAGTCTTTCAGGGTTTCGTTAAAACTGTGCATGTATAACTGTTCGACTGCCGGTGTGGGCGGGTGAAATGCCAGGGCGCTAAAGGGTCCCACTTTGGGCACCAGACGCAAAACGAACGCCTTGATTTGGGCTGAGATTCCTGGTTTTTCATAGGTCTTTCCCCAATCTTTGCGATACTCAGAATGCGATACATTGAAGATGAATTGGCTTCGCACCTCGTTGGGGTGGCTGTTCTGAATTTCATGTCTCTTCATATGCCACGCGACCCTGGTTGTTCTGGGTATGACCGATGAAACTGCGTGGCGATAGCTGCCGATTGCCAGATCGACGCTGATGAAGATGCTTGACATGTCGATGCAGTAGGTATCGGCGAATGCTCTTTCCAGAGCCGGCTTTGATACTTCGAAGCCGATGAAGTCATGATAGTCGCGCGATGCGTAGTTTCCTTCTGCGACCTGGTCGACGTCGAAACCAAATTCAACCTGCGCGTGTGCTGAGGGTTTTTCATCATAAGTGACGACAGGCCCGTACTGCTTCGCCAGTTTGGGGTACATCATGGCAACCGAGAGGTTCGTCGCCAAGGGATGTCCCGTAGTATCGGCGGCGTAGTGGGCAAGGGCTCCCAACGCAAACGCATATTCGTTCAGATCGTGGGACTCGGCGATGAGCGCGAGAATAAAGTCACCGCTGCGGACATAATGCGTGAGATCACTAAAGAATTGACTGCCGAAAGGATAGTAGCCCATGTCTTGAATGATGGCGCCTCCATAGGCATAGGCATGGGCTTGCAGCAGTTGCTCCGGAGTCGCGTGGGGGAATCGGCGCAAGAGTGCGGGCTCAATGCCATCCTTCCATGCGGCATCGATAATAGCCTCATGCGTTAGTACGGAATACCCCAGGCAGTCAGGGACACAGGACATTCCCAGGAGAAGTCCGAGAGTCAGACGCCCGAACAGCGAGAACAACGTGGATCGACTCTGCGTCGGCATTATGCCTCGCTCGCGACCTGTCTCCGAGAACAACCCTAAGCTTCGATTTGATCACCGCTCAACTAAGGAAATCCCTGAACCTTACTGTGAGCGTCGCCGTCCCACTCGATGGTCGCACCCTGGTACAAGAAACAACGCAAATGCCCTTCCATACCACGGGGCGGGAAGGGCATCATTCTGCTTCGTTGAAGATCAGGCTCATCGCTACTGCTTGTCGTACACCGCAGTCGTGTTGATTTTGTTGCCATTCGGATCGGTCCCACTCACCCTGACTGTACGACTCTTGCCGTCCGGGGAAACGACAGTGTGCCCACTCATCGTAACTTTTCCATCCTTCTTGGCAGTTAATTCGAGGGTGCAGAAGTTCAGCTTGGCGCAGTTGCTAGAATTGTCAACCTTCTTGTAGGCTCGGGTGTCTGAGGTCAAATCGCCAGTGACCGGATAGTCCATGCCATCAAACTTGCCGCTCCATTCATTGTGGGTCGGTTTTCCGTCGGCGTCCGTACCGTCAACAGTGACTTTCACGTTGGCTCCCGCCGCTTTGTAGACAACTGTGTGGTTCTTGGGCGCTCCGGGACTCATGCTGGACTTGGCTTCGTTCAGCTTCCAAGTACCTAGATTGGCGTCCTTGGCGAGGCATACGACCGATCCGGCAAAACACAGCACCAATACAAGGACTGTTGTTTTCGTTTTCATCAAGCCTCCAGTATGGAAAGCAAAAGCGGCCTCGGCCAAAAAGAAGAAGGGGGCGATGACACTCTGGTGTGAAAACGCTAGGCTTACCCCGGAATTCGCACAACTAGGGAAATCCCTAATGCCGAGAGCGCAGAGGGCTAGTTAACCTGCGGGCCGATTGCGGCCATAGTCTTTGAGTTAACGGCCTCTCTGGGCAGTGTCAGTGGTGTCATGATCTTTTTGACATACAAAAAGCAGCGAAGCTCCGCAGTGCACAGGATTCAGCTGGATAGTTCGCGCTTTTAGGGATTTCCCTAGTTGTTCGGACATCGACTAGGCCCTAGGTTTGCTTCTAATCTTGGCCGTTTTCCGAAGTGTCGCTGCGTAAGGTGGCAGTCACAAGGCCGGACAGAACGATTGAGGAAACCCCAGTGGCAACCTGCGCGATTTCCGCAGCAACGACGGACTCTATTGCTCTCGACAAGGGCGAAGGAGCTGCAAACGAACTGATTTTGGTGCAGCGCGCGCAGCGAGGAGACGAAGAGGCGTTTGCTGCGCTCTTTCAGCTACACAGAAGGCGGGTCTACTCAGTTTGCCTGTCGATGACGAGAGATGCTCCTGAAGCGGAAGATCTGACACAGGAAGCGTTCCTTAAGGTGTTTCACAAGGTCAGAACTTTCCGTGGAGACTCGGCTTTCTCGACGTGGCTATACCGGCTCGCGGTAAACACTGTATTGATGCAACGTCGCCGGAACAAGTTCCCGGCCATGATTTCGCTCGACGCGCCGGTGTCGTCCGATCTGCCATCGCTTTGGCACGAACTTGGCGATCGCGATCCCCATCTCTCAGGCGCGATCGACCGCGTATCGTTAGAGAAGGCGATCCGGGCACTACCCTCAGGTTACAGAAAGATCTTTGGTCTTCATGAAGTTCACGGGTATCAGCATCGCGAGATCGCCGAACTCTTGCACTGCTCTATCAACACTTCCAGGTCGCAGCTTCACCATGCGAAGCGGAAGATGCGAGGTTTGTTGTTTCCCAAGCGGCGCAGCGCCCCAGTTCGGAATGCGGTACGCAACACACGAGACCGCGCCATGGCGACGAACAATCGCGGACTGGAGCCTGCATAGTGCTATAGCGTGTTGGATTCTGGAGGTTGGACAATGCGACGATGGATTGCGGTGTTGCTTATGACGGTGGTCGTCGACCTCACGGCAACGGCGGCTAAGAAAGACGCAGGAACGACAACCCTGAAGGATGTTCAGCCGGCGGGCACGACCGATACTAAGGACAAAAAGAAACAACAATTCGATTTTATTTTCGAGGCTTCGGGGAACCACTACACCTGCCGGACCGGTCCGAAAACTTCCGTGAAAGCGATCGACTTTGTGGTGGGCAGCGATGTGAAGTATGAGGTCGACGGTGACGAGGGCAAATTGAAAACCACGGCGGGGAAACAGGTGAAATGCACCGTGGTACGCGTCGAGAAGGTAGCGGGGCCTAATCAGTAAACCGACTGTTGCGACCTTCTTGTGGACTTGAACGCACCTGTTCGACAGCCTAATGGTCTTGAGAGGTTCTGCGCTTGACTCCGACAGTCCGTTCCTTGCACAAATCCCCTCCAGAGCGCACAACGGGTCGACCAGTGCATTTCACTCCCACCGGAAGAAGCCCTGGCAGATCCCGATTCCGCCGCCGGTTGTTCTGTCGCTCAACTGTTTTCAGTGTCTTCCTGTTCGCTCTCACTGCTGCCAGCGGCAAATCCATCAAGATGGTGACAAGCTGGTTCAATCCCATGTACGAAGGACAGAAGTTCCACAAGATTCTCGTCATCGGGGTTGCTCAGGACCTGAAAGTGCGCGCCGACTTTGAAGATGAAATGGCCGCTCAGATGGTGCGTCCGGGCATCGAGACGATTCCCGGCAACCAGATCCTGCTGCGCCCAGACCCCAAGGCGAAACCTGATCTCGACTACCTCCGCGCGCAGATCGGCAGCAATCATATCGATGCCGTGGTTGTCTCGCGTCTTTTGAAGGTCGACAAAAAAGTGACCTCCGTCCCGAGCTCGACGTACGTAGCCCCTTTTCCCTACTACTACTCTTTTTACGGCTACTTGGGGGCGGTATATCCCGTTGTTTACGATCCGGGGTACACGCGGGAAGACACGACGGTAAGCGTCGAGACTAATGTTTACGCGACCAGCAAGCCAGATGGTGACCTAGTGTGGACCGGAGTCAGCGACTCGTTCAATCCAAAATCGGCAAAGAAGGTCGCCGATGGCCTAGTAAAAGAAGTCCCGAAACAGATGGAAAAAGACGGGCTACTACCGAAAACGTCCGCCTCGAATTAAACACGGCCGAGTTCACTCCGCCACCCGCCCCTTCGCAGCTGGGTCGCCGCTCGCCGCGCTGGGCTGCTTCTTGCCTGAGTCGGGCGCACCGGCAGAGGGTCCGGCTGCACGTAAAAGGCGAAGTGCGCCTAGCGCGGATCGCGGCCGGCGTTGAGTCGGTCGAAAATGCAGGCGACAGAGCACGTCGAGATGTTGAGCCCGCGGGTTGCCCGTGGGAGGTGGAGGTTGGGCCAGACCATCAACACAGTCACTTGGCCGGAGGATGGCGTTGAAGACGTGGAGTCAATTTCCGGATGACAAATTCTTGTAAGACATTGGTGAAGGCCGTTTCACCAAACCTGATCAGCGAGTTTTGAATGATCAATGCCGTTCCATCGCGATCGCTAGCGGGGTAGTAAAGATAGGAGATTGCGCCGGTTGCGAAGGTTCCGAGGATTCCGGAATAATTCGGCTGCCAGCGCTTATTGTCGCCCTTACAAATCACAGTATTGCCGAGTGCATACAGAATCCGCGATCCAGCGCTCCCGGTTCCCTTGTAGAAATAACGGGGATCCTGCTTTAGCAAAGATGGCAGGATCGCGCTTCCGATGAATGTACCTGCAACAACGTCGGCATAGGCCGCGCCGAAGCGTTTCGCATAACCTTGCATATCTTGCCCGTATCCCCCGAAGGCATCTGTCGCCTGCTGAACTCCCGCAATCGCCGCCACTCCCACGAAGGTGAAGGGATCAATCGTTGATCTCCAGGCCAGCTCGAATTTTTGCTTCGGTGCGAGAGGAACCGCATTGGGGACGTAGCTGACAAAGAAATTGGGAATGAAGCCTAGCACGCGCTGCTTCTCTTGTTCTTTAATCTGATCTTGCGCTACTTCGACCGGTGTGAGCTTAACTCCGACCCGCACTTCCGTCAGAACAGTGGCAACCGCCAGCCTGATTTCCGGCACAATGTAACCCTCCCCCGGGTGCAGGACTCCAGAGACCAGTTGGGCTCCGAAACCTTGTGCTGTAATAGTGAGCTGAAAGGGCCCGGGAGGTAAGTCGGCAAAGAAGAATTGCCCACTCGCGTCTGACAATATCTCCTGGATTGCAGGTTGGTCTTCGCGCGCAAGTCGCACCTGAGCTTCGACGACGACGGCTCCGGCCGGATCAATTATTTGTCCGCTGATGTAGCCGGACAATTGTCGATCTGCCTCTTGCCCGCCGGCAGACCCGCCTGATCCTCGAGCATCCGGAGCACCAGTCTCTTCCCCCTGTACGGTCTGGATCTGGGGAGACTGAGCCACCACCGGTATCGAAAGTCCACACAGCAGCACGCAGCGGCCCAACCAGGTCAGCCCTCCACCGCCACGGACCAACCCTCGAAAGCTTCGGCGCAAACACATCTTCCCGGAGTCTCCCTTCGCAGCAAGCGCAGCGCCTGGGTCCAGGCTTTGCCAAATTATGTCCTCACTACTGAGTCGGACCCTGTCACTCGTGACCGGCTTGATGCTTGGTTAGTGCAGTGTCGGAGGATAAAGCAGTGAAACTGGCTGCGCTTGTTAACCCTTTTAGCTGTGACGCCAGCAGTTGCCGCAGCAGCGCGAGATCGCTCTCCACATCGACACGCGCCGTCTTTCGGGTGGCAGCAGATTTCAATTCCTCATGCAAGCGCGCTTCCACTATTCCCGCGGCAAATTCCGCGCCCGCCGGTTCATTCAGAACGTTCGATCGAGCAATGCCTACTGGCATGATTTCACCGTCTACGTATACGTTCAGGGCGGGTCCTCCGGCATCATCGAGAGCCGGCACCCTCTCTGCATAGAAGGATGTCCACTGGCGGTCGTCTGCGCTGATCTCCGCCGCAGCTGCCACACGGACTATTTCCTCCAGTTGCTCTTGGAGAGCGTGGCGGTCCTTGCTCGTCAGGGCCGCGTTCAACTCATGCTTGGCGTCGAGAATCGGTGCGTTCTTCCCTGGGTTGAAATGCCAGTGTTGCGTGTACACCGCAACCGCCGTCACCGCCACGTAGGGCTGGAACAGAAAGATCGGCCACATGTATTTCTTCGCGGTAAGCATCACCTCGAAAACGCCCTTCACTCGCTTGGAGCGCGGTATCGTCCCCGGAACTTGCGGAATCACAAACCTTGATGGCTGCAGCTCCAGATGCCGCCTGCTGAACTTGGAAAGCGTTCTCGCCAGCTGTTTCGGTGTTGTCACCCCCAAGTCCCCGATGATGCTGCGATGCACAGAGTGCGGTTGATAAAAACTGATAATCTGGCGTGCAAAGTCTGCACAGTTCGCCGTCAGAAGGTTCCAGTGCTGCCGGTTGATCCGGTCGTTGAGTGTACGGATCAGTTCCCTATCCTTCTCTGGGTCGGTCTCGATCTCAAAGGCGTAGATGGTGCGCAGATACGACGCTCCAATCAACTCATACCAGTTACCATCTGGTGTGCCGCCGCCAGGAAGATCCGGAATCAGCGACCCCAAGCGTTTGCGTCGGTATTGGTCCCGCAGAAACGCCACCAACCTCTTGTCGGCAAACAGTGGGATGTCTTCTGTTCTCTCTACGGCGTACAGGTACGGAAGGGGGGGAATCGCAATCCAGTCGTATCCCCCGATGCCTAGGTAACGGCTGAGAACCACTCCGGCCTCACCCGGCCCACAGAGCCGCAGAAGAACCGGCGACGAGGCGCAGACACCGCTGAGGTAAACCGCGGCATGACCCGTTCCCGCGTAAGTGGCATCATGACCGTAGGGCTCTTCCAGGAACAAGGTTGCCCCAGAGTGCATCTTAGGAACGGCGCACAGGCAGAGAAACAGAACAACCGTCAGTTTCACCAGTCTCAAGACAGCCCTAGTCTTCCGGCTGAACGAACAAGCCGGATTCAATCAATGTTAGTCAGCGATTCCTCGAAGGCAGGACGACTAGTTCCGGCTTGCCTCCTTTGCTCGTTCCATAAACTGCCCCGGAATAAAACGCCCTCGGCTCATACTTGTAGCAGCCGGGATTGCTTGCTATCGTCCTCATCTGCTTCTTGCCCGCTCCGACGATTAGGTCGTCTGGGTCAAAAGGCGAGTCGGGGCCGAACGAGACCACGAATCCTGTGGTCTTGTCCGAAGTCATCCACACTACGGTAGTACCCTCCTCCAGGCAGAACAATTGGTCGCTCCTTGCGCTGGGAATATCAGGTTTTACGCGCGCCGAACCGGCCGACATAGTGATGTCAATCGTGCATGAGGATAAAGCCGACCCGCAGGTGTTGGCCGCATTGCACAAGGGCTCAGGTTGCGGCTCATCACACTCGTATTTGCTCTTCGTTTGCGCCTGCGTAGTTACGCAGTTGAGCAGAACGAAGCAAGACAACAAAACCCACGCACTCCGGTGGTTGAACCTCTGTGGAATCCTCATAGTCTGGCGACGGCCTATTTAGCTTTTAAAGTGGTCTGAGGCTTTGCGCCACTCGGGAAATCCCTAGGACGCGAGGGACCTGCACATCAGGCTCGGGATTGACTAAAATCAAACCCCGCTGCGAGATTCCACGGTCTTTTTCGCTCAAGTGGAGAAGCGCGGCGATTTTTTTCAAAAGGGACTCCCTCGGCAAACAATCTAGGGCAAACGCCCTAGGCCGCGGGGACGTCTTGACCGTTTTTCAGGCGGCGCCATCTCATGGTGAACCATACCTGAGACAACTGTTGCGGCAAGAAACCGACTATGAGTAGGACGAGCGATTTTCCCGATTCTCGGCCACGCCGAAGTGAGACAATCGCGCCATGAAGACATTATGGCTCGTGCTTTTGTTGCTCTTTGTGCTGCGCAGTTCTCTATTCGCACAGACTCAGGAGTCGCTCGAGACGTCAGGAAATGCCTTCCTACGCATTTGCTCCGTGGCGGATAAGGAGGAAAACACGGAACACCTAAGCGTTGACCAGAAAGTGGCCCTGATGTCCTGTCTGAACTTTATTAGCGGCTTCACGAACGGTGTGGAGGTTGAAATGCTGTTTGTGGAGAACGCCACGAAGCAAAGCACGCACGCACCCTTCTGCGTGCCTGCGAGTGTTGAGAATATTCAAATCGTTCGGGTAGTGCTGAAGTACATCCGTGACAACCCAGCGGCGGCCCGCCGGAAAGCAAACTCTCTCATCATGTTCTCTTTAGGAGAAAGGTATCCCTGTCCCAGCCACTGACAATGGCCGAAGGGTGCATTTGCCTGCATGACACTGACGGTACGCCGTAGTTCCAATCCTGCCGCCGGGGAGGCCTCTTGGCGGGAGAAAAAGCCACCAGTGAACAAAACGAAACCTACTTTGACACTTGACTCACGGTTCATGGGGTGGATAAGGCGGTTTTCGGACAATAACCGTTGACAACCGGCGGGGACTTGTCGACTGCATTTTGGGGACCACCCGTCCACGATTCGGCGTGTATGCCGAACGCCTGACCGATGACCAAAGAGGGTTAGGAGTACAATTCCCGGATACGATTTTCAGCGCAGACTGGGTCTCTTGGAGGCTCGATGCCAATCGCAAAGATCTGCCCCTTGCAAACCCACCTTCATCTCTCAGTCACCGTCCTGGCGTTAATTCTGCTATCGACCGTGCTTGCCTCTGCCCAGGACCATAAATCTGGTCACTGGGGATACGACGGAGACCAAGGCCCGAGCCACTGGGGCGACCTGAGCCCCGAATTTGCCTCCTGTAAAACTGGACACCACCAGGCCCCCATCGATATTCGCAATCCGCAGAAAGCCGACTTGCCACCCATTCGCTTTGACTACAAGCCTTCCCCGTTGCACATCATCGACAACGGCCATACGATCATGATCAACTACGCTCCCGGTAGCTCGATCCGCGTGGGCAACAAGGAATACGCTCTGAAACAATTCCATTTTCACCGTCCCAGCGAAGAGAAGATCAACGGCAAAACTTACGATATGGTGGCGCACCTGGTTCATGCAGACCAGGACGGAAACTTGGCCGTCATCGCTGTCCTTCTGGAGAAAGGGAATAACAACCCTCTCATCCGTGAGTTGTGGAGCGACCTTCCGAAGAAAAAAGAGGAGGAAGAACGGTTGGACAGCGTCACGATCAACGTCGCCAACCTGCTGCCTGCGGACGCTGGCTACTACACATTCTCCGGGTCACTTACTACTCCGCCGTGCAGTGAGAACGTAACATGGTTCGTGCTGAAACATCCGGTGGCGATAACCGCCGAGGAGATCGAGCAGTTTGCGAAATTATACCGGCACGATGCGCGGCCGACACAGCCTCTGTTTGACCGAGTCGTATTCGAGAGTAAATAGAGCCGTTGCGTTGGAACGGTTTTTTCTCCCAGGTGCTGCGCAGTTACGTGATGGTCAACGTCAGGGCATGGCTTATTCCGCCGCTGGCGCAGCCTAGATCGCCGGAGGTTCCGCTGGGAGTCTTGATGGCAACGCTGGCTGTTCCCGGCCCCTTGATGACGGCGGTCGTGAGCATGACCTGCAACTGGGAATTGCTTAGGACCTGGGTGCTAAGAGTCGTCCCGTTGATAACGCCGACTGAGGACGACACGATGTGACTGCCATTCACTGTGAGCAGGAATCCCTGCTGCACTTGCGCGAACGTGATGGTTGTGGCCGACAGAGAGGAAATGGACGGGGCGGGGCGGGCACTTCCACAGAGGGGATTTAGCGCGTTGCAGCCTTGCAGGACAAGCACGGCGAGTAACAACGCGGTGAGCAGCCGCAGAGAAGCGTAAATTCGGTTCATAGTGCGCCGTGCATTGCTGAGATTGCACAGCCCATCTGGCGGTAGATACTCGCGAGAGTCTGAGTGTGAATCGAGATGATGGATCTCCCTTCAAGCGTAGGAGTCGCGAACGTGAGTGCGTTCGCCACCGAATTCCTTTCGATGCGTTTGTGTTTGGTGTGACGAGACCTCGCTCGTCGATTGTCTGCAAGCAAAAGTACGCTCGACTCAAATCAATGCACAACTGGGGAAATCCCTAGCAACTGGAGACCGCGCAGAATGTGGCGATGGCTGCTTCTGACGGAAGTTACGCCCTGCTCCTCATTGTGGTGGCCATCGTCGAGTATCTTCGCGTGTGCGGTTCCCCAAATCGCTTCTGCAGCGCCTGGGCATTCGCCGTCCTCGGCATCGTCGGCGCAGCCCCCTCTCTCCTCGTCCACGACTACTCTGCCGGCTCCGGCGCGACTTCGTCAGAAGCCCGCGCCTACTCTGTCAACCTTGGGCGCTAATAGCAGTCTGCCCGCTCCGCAGACGTTTGGTACCGCTCCCGGCCTCGACCACTCGACGATGGACATGGACCACCTCGGCATGCTCAAGGACGAGTCCAGCATGGATCACTCCCCTATGCCGATCGGGCCCATCGGTAACAATCGGCGCATCGGAAAGATACGAATGGAAGGTAGTCAATCCCTCCATCCACGGGACCGAGTCTTACCTTAAGTCATTGCAGTTGGGTGAAAACTAGTGGGCGAACGTCGAATTGGCCTTCGATTCGAGGGTGCTCACCGGCTCAGATCCTGACGGGAACCTCGCCGCAACAACGATTGCCAAGAGCGCCCATATGGCGATACCAGCGATGGCGGCAGCGCGGAAACCGGGAGCGGTCCGCACCTTCAGAGCAAGTGCAATCAGACCTGCGAGTATTGGAAGAAGAAATCGCTCAGTCGCTTTTATCTCCGCCAACTGTTTTTCCAGTTGTGACACCCGTGGGTCTTGAATGATTGAAGGAGCTAACGTCTTGTGCAGGTACTCAACAATGCGCTTCGCAAAGAACCGACTCTGCTCAATGCGGTTCACATAGGCCCGCGATTTAGACGGAATACAGCGGCAGCGGTCAACGGCTGCTTCGCCAGAGTTGTAAGCGGACAATACCAATCGGGTATTGTTCCTGTATTTCGTGAGCAGATGGGAGAGGTGGCGAACTGACCCTTGGACGCTTTCAGGGATGTTTGTCCGATCTTGCACACCAAGCGCGGTGGCGGTCGCGCGCGTCAACTGGCCCAACCCGACTTCGCCCTTTCGCCCCAAAGCGAGCGAGTCGTACTTACTTTCTTCCCATATGAGTGCCCAAACCAGCGATTGTTCCACATTGGGATACTGCCCACAGGCAACCTCCACAGCTTGGTTTACTGATAGGAACTCATCGTCTGTCGGCCACTGCGGGTTCGCACGAAGCCCCTCGGTTGACATGGAGGGACGGCCGGACAGAAACAAAAGAAAGAACAACACTCCTACCGAGAACCCTAAGAATTTCTTCAATCCAAGATACTGAATCAGCTCATTCGGCGAGCCTCGGGTGGCCCGCAGCGCTGCCGGATTCTCGTGGTCCATTTTTTGATCCATCGAGAAAACTCCTAACTGCCCGTGACCTGGAGCGTCACCGTGCATTCCTGTGGCGCTCCGCCAGGCCAATCCAAATGCAACGGAGGCGTTGCAGGCGGTGCCTCCGTTTTGAAGGAAAAGAACGGGCGGTTAGCTCTTTCCGTCGGAGCTAACGATGCCCTCACGCACTAGCAGCTTGACCTCGGCCCTGCGATTTTGGCTCCGGAAGGAGTCTCGTTGGAGGCTACGTGGTGGTCACACCCCCGCCTTTCGGCTAGGTTTTCCTTGACGTAAAGCCCTTCAGTTTGAAACGGACCAATCCAGCCAGAGCGATCAACCCGGTTCCTATGAGGCTGAGCGAGCCCGGCTCCGGAACCACACCTTTCGTGACACCGCCCGACAAGATGTTCGTGTCACCGCTTGAAATGGTAGTGCTACCGTTGAAGTAGCCTTTGCCGGTGTTGATGGTCAACTGTACCGTGACACCGAGAGTGGACATCCCCGTGTTGCTCGTTCCCGACAAAGTGCCAGACAGGGTGTAGTTGTGAGTTCCGTTCGCCAGAGCCACGAGCGTCCAAGTCACAGGCCCATCGAATGTTCCCGAGAACAAGGTTCCGTTCGGAATTCCGTTGCTACCGTTGCCGGCGATGGCAAATGACCCGCCAGCCGCGAACGTGCCGCCCCCTTGCAACGAACCGCTCATGAGCGCACCGGTTGAGAAGCTGACACTACCCGGGTCATTCCCTGTAATCAGCCCTCCTCCGTTGACCCCATTGACAGCGACCAAGGTCGAGCCGGTCAGCGCTAGTCCGCTGTTCGAACCCGCCAAAGTACCGCCACTGTTGGTGTAGTCTACGCTGCTTCCGGCGAAGACTTCCATCGGCAGGGCAAGTACTAAGACCCCGAGCAAGAGGGTTTTCATTGTACTGTTCTCCTAGGAGTTACTTCGCCAAGGGGTCTGGTTATTCAAAGGCCCCGCCCGGCACTTTGCCACTAGGGAAATCCCTAGGGAACCTCTGAGCAACCATCAATTTTGAAGGCGGCGGGAATTCCAGGCCTGCACCGGCCACGAATTCCCCCGTATGCTTGCGACCTTACCGGAACCCGCGATTCACACGGCTTTCAGAGACACTACGCCCTCGTCACCGCCAGCCGTTTGCGGTGCAGGTACAGGTTCACCAGCGCAAAGCTGGCGCACAGTCGATGATGGTTCTTCTTAATCCCGCGGTATCTCACCTTCTCGAAGCCGAAGATGCGCTTCAGAATCCGGAACGGATGTTCCACCTTCGCTCGCACTCTGGCCTTCACCCGATTCTTGCCCTTTTGTAACTCGTCCACAAAGTTCTTGTACTTCACTCTCCGGCTAGTCATATCTTGCGCTCGCGGAGCCGCCTGCCGGATGGCCTCTCCCTGTCCCTGATATCCACCGTCGCCCCACACCTTGCGCTCCTCGCCGTGCAGCAGATCCGGCAGCATGTGCTTGTCCGCTACCGAAGCCGCCGACGTGCACACCGAATGCACATGGCCTTGCTTGGAGTCCACTCCGATGTGCGCCTTCAGCCCGAAGTACCACTGCTTTCCCTTGCGCGTCTGATGCATCTCCGGGTCGCGCTCTCCACTCCGGTTCTTGGTCGACGAGGGCGCATGAATAATGGTTGCGTCCACAATCGTCCCCCTGCTGATGCGGATGCCCCGGCTCTCCAGATACTGGTTCACCCGTTTAAGGATGGTGAAACATCCTCAGAATGCCTTGGCTTTAGGTTTTGGGCGCTATGACTTGCTTTCAAGAGTTATGGGCGCAATCTGCGCGGCAATGCTCCCGTCAATTGGCCTTAGGGATTTCCCTAGTTGTGCAGATATCGAGTCAGGCCTAGTTTGTTTCCAGGATAGCAGGGCAGCATGCAGGTGCAGCTACCCAACACCAGACGTGGCCCGTTTCACTTGCAAATCTGATCGTTTCTCCGGACAAAGCAACCTTATTCGCCAACCGCTTTGGACATTACGAAAGGGGATATCTTCCATGAAAACCACGAGGCTCAACGGATTCAGGACATACGGCTTCATCGCCGCCGCTCTCATATGCGCCTTTGCGCTATCGGCGCGCGCGGCCGACGACAAAGCAGAGGACAAAGCAAAAGAGCAGGAAGAAGTCCGAAAGCTCGCACAGCAAACACTTCAGCGGCTTTACAAGGCCCAGCCTGCCGCCCAGTCAGCGGTTGAACATGGCGCCGGCTATGCCGTCTTCAGCAACACGGGCGTAAAGATCTTGTTCGCGGGTTCTGGGAAAGGCAAAGGCATCGCTGTCGACAACCAGACGAAGAAAGAAGTGTTCATGAAGATGCTGGAGGTGCAGGCAGGGCTCGGATTCGGTGTGAAGAAGTTCAGCGTTATCTTCGTCTTTGACAATGACAAGGCTCTGAACAGCTTCATCAACTCTGGCTGGGAGCTGGGCGCATCGGCTACCGCCGCGGCAACAACTGGAGAGAAGGGCGGATCCATGGCGGGGGCAGCTTCGGTCTCGGATGGCGTCTGGATGTATCAGATGACAGATAAGGGTCTCGCCGTTGAGATGACCGGGAAGGGCACAAAGTACTACAAGGACGACGACCTGAACTGAGCGAGGGCGGTTTCGTACTGCAACCGCATTCTGGCTTTGCCGGTCGCACTGCGAATTTCACCCGCTCCCAAATGAGGCTTCTAATGCCTTTCGCTGTGTTGGAATCCAGGCTCCTTTTGGGGTCGATGTTGTTGATTACATTCCTAAGCTCAGGACAGGCTCAAGAGGCCAGCGAAATGCCCGGCGAGTTGGAGATTAACTTCGATCGAGCCACAGAGCAAGGACTTGGCTATCACATCAGTGGGACAATTCCTCTGCAGCTGCCGGACAGAGACGACATCTTCATTGTTAAAGCACAAATGCGAGCTTACTGGCGTCTCACACCTGTGTACCGTAAGTGCAGGTTGAACCCGACTTTCATCGGATTGCAAGTCGTCGGAAGGAGAAACCACGATCGGCTCTCGCTAACGCTTAGCCTTGTCCCAGAAACCCTCCGGCCTGCTTGCCGCGATGACAAACCCATGGAGACAACCTATCAATTCATGGTCAATACCGGAAATCTGAACTCCACGGTGTTCACCCTGTTCGTCGCCGATGGTAGCAATGAGGAGCGTACTGTGGAAGATTCTCCACAGCTGGGCAAGTTGACAGGTAAGCTAACACTCCATCTTGCTTGCCCGGTAAGATTCGGCGCGAGCGAGAGTGTACCGGTGATTTCTGTTTTGCCTACAGACATTGTCTCGTGGCCATTGCTGTTTGACGATGGCAAAACCTCCGCGGAATTGAGTGCACTGGCCGCAAGACCCTCGGGAGTCGTCGGACTGACTCGGCCACGTAAACCCTATCCTCCGCTTGCCTTTTTTCGTGTCGCGAGCAGAGCCTCAGCTCTGCGGCAGGGGTTTTGTTTCTCGATAAGATCAATTCAGGTAGAGTTCACACCGGTGGAAATGCTGCTGGCAAATAAATACCCAGATGAAAGCTGCGAGTACAAAGTCATACACGAACACGAGATGCTGCATTATCAGGATCTGCAGATCCTTTTCATACGTTACCAGGCTCTCGTAATAGAAGCTCTTCGACGAGCGGGCTTCCCCACATCGGAACGCCCCGTTTTTGTCGAGTCCGTCATGGAAGCAACAAGTCAGAGCAAGACGCGATTGGGAAACACCCTTCAGCCCATCTACGCTGCGATGCAAAGGGACCTGCAGGCAGACGCCGATGCGCGGGATGCGCCGGAACAGCGGGTCCTGAGTTGGAGCAAGTGTCCAAACTGGTATGCGCGCTTCACCGGCGTGCGGAGTAGAGCAGCATCATTCCCTTCAGACCTGGACGGCGAGACCATGCGTCTCGCTCCCGCGCAAACCGCAGAGTTTTCCAGCCAACCTAACAAGTGAGCATTTCTAACATTTCATCCGGGAACAAATGCCGATTTGCCAGCCTGCCCGTTTCCGTCTCGGTCAATCCCCACCTTACGTCGAAGAGGCCGTTGGCAGATGCTTTCCAGCCAAACATTGACTCCGCTCAGTCGTTGATCCCAGGGGTCGAAGCTCAACGATAGTGCCGAAGGTTATCCCACAAAACGGAGCGCACGCGTGGAGTCTTCTAGGGATTTCCCTAGTTGTGCAGACATCGCGTCAGATCTAGGTTGGACCACACGTTGGGCGTCACGCGCTGAAATCGGTTGGGTAATTTCGTAGACGCCGCGAACGGCCGTTAAACAGCCATGTTAGCTAAAAGGCGATAGAGAGGTTACGCAGTTGCAGTGCGAGGGGTACGATGCCAGATTATTTTGATGAACTCGACGAGATCATTGCGGCCGCATCAATCTGCCCCGTATGTGACACGTTGGTATTCGTGTACCGCTCAAGCTACCTAAACCGTCACGATTCCGATCGATGGGAGTTCATGTGCCAGCTGTGCAGTACCGATTTTGCCGTGTCGGGGAGTGAACTAGCTTTTCAATCCTTGCCCAAGGAATGGCTCTCGGCGAAGGTTTGCGCGGCGTAGCATGGTATTTTCGCAATACGTGGCTCTCAAAGGAAGATCCGTCGGGCACTGCGACCGTTTGCTCCGCAGCGTGGCGTTGGTGGGGTACGGCTGTGCAGCGGGAATCGTAAATCCCGACTAGCCCCCGGTAACCTCCAAACTCATTCGGCGTGAACGGAGGAGCAGGGTTCACCGCAAGAGTCGGCGAGGCTCCTTATCGTGTCTATACAGAGGCTTACTATCACTACGCCCCCACTAATAACATCAGCATTCAGTTTCATAACAGCGTCGGTCGGAAGTCGCTACTAAAGGAAGGAGCCGCCGGGAAAGGACATCTTGCGCCCAAATCCATTTCACCAATCGTCGTTAGTCCTCTGCCACGTACTCTCCGGATTATAGAGTTGCATTGTCGAGGCGATCTTTGATGTGTTCGGCCCCAAGTCCTTCTGGTAGACGATACCGTCATAGCTGACGATGAAGCTTTGCACGCCGGTAACGCGGTAGTCAGCGGGCCAGGCAACGATGGCAAAGCCGCCAATCATTACGCCTTCGACGAAATAGTTCAGCCTTCCCAGCCGTGCAGCCGGCCCCTGCCCCTCCAAGAGCTTGAAGTAGTAGCCGTGGAACGGCCGCTTTTCTGCATATCCTTCCGCCAAGGCTTTCGCAACTGCTTCCCCCACCGGACCACTCCAACTTCCGTCTGCATTCTGCCAAGCGAGCCCGTCGTGTTTCCCCGGTGTACTAATGATCCTCTGTGCGTATTCGTTCACTCCAGAGTCGTCATGAATCTGGGAAGCGTATTCCAACTGAGCCTCCACATAGCCGCGGCAGATAGTGATGGCATCCAGTTCGTTGGCTCCGATTCGCCGCATCAGGATTTCATGGCTTCCGGCGTTCGTGTCGAAGCGCCACCTCCCATTCTTCTTCACTATCGGTATTGGAAATGGCCATTCCTCAGAACCAACAATGAGGACAGAACGATTCAGATTTTTGGAGTCTACCTCGACCGAGTTTTTCTCGTGGGCTTTAGCGGCGAAGGCGATCGCGATCTTCTTGTCCTCAACCGGGTTGGCGCTGGCCACAAAATCCGCGCCGGCGGGGCCGAATATCTGCATGAGGGAGGGCACGTCGAATTGATCCGCTGCCGCGATGAGAGAGTTGGCCGCTTGCTCCGGGCTATCAAAACTCAGTTGCGCCGTTGGTGAAGATTTGGCCGACTCACTTTTCGATTGCGCTTGAGCTTGGGAGTGGGAGGGCAGAGAGCAGAAAGCGGCGATCAAAAGCACGCTCTGGCAGACAATCTTTGCCATGGAGTTCGATTGCGAGGATGTCGTGCATCTGTCCTTAATCATGGTTTCGCCTACCTTCGCCGTCCGCCGCCGCCGCCGCCACTTCGTGAGCCGCCTCGGGAGCCTCCCATGCTGGATGAGCCGCGCTGGCTGCTGGCTCGGGCCGCACTTCCACTCGTCCCCTTCGAGCCTCCACTGAACGCGCTCTTGTTCGATCCACTCGGCGTATTAGGAACTTCTCGATTACCGACGCGATCCGCTCCTCCACCGCCTCGATCCATCGTGCCCGCCTGTTGCCGGCCTGCCCCTCCTCGGTCGCCCGACTGTTGCCGGTCCCCGGACCCTCGGTCCGGGGTGCTGTCTCGCTGCCGATCATTCCGTTGCCCCTGATTCTGCCGTGCATTCGCCTGACGGTCGCCGACGGAATCGCCGCGAGCCGTTCCTCCATATCGATTTGCGGTGTCGCGGTTCGAGTAGGGTGCGCCGCCCCGATGCTGTGGATTGTGCTGCCAGTTGTTACCGCCACCTGTTCGCACCGACGACCGGTTGTTGACATTCGTACGGTTCGAGTTGTTCACGAAGTTGTTATTGGTGTTGATCGTAATGTTGTTGTTCGAACCCCATCCGCAACCATAGCCCCAGCCTCCGCCCCAGGCAGCTCCCATAGCCAAACCGACGCCGAACGATATAGCCATCCCCGCGGCGTAATATCCCGGCGGAGGATACGTAATCGGCGGATACGGATAAACCGGTGGACCGTACACTACAGTGGGGTTGTAACTTGGGACGTAAACGACTTGCGGATTGGCCTGCTCAATCACGACGACAGATTTGCTCTCCACTACCTTCGTTTCCACTTTTTGCTGCTCAGTGGATTTCAAGTTTCCTGCATCCTTTGCCTTCGCGCGCATGCGCTGCACTGCGTCCATCACGTCAGCTTGCTGCGCTAGGAACGCGTTGCCAAGATCTGTGGTCCACTTCAGGTTCTCTGCGAGCTGCTTCAACGCATCGGGCAGCGCAGCCATCGCTTGCACGCTGGGGTCCCAGTCTTGCTTTTTAACGGCATCCACCAGCGCCTTGTCCTTCAAGTCCTTGTGCTGCTGCAACCACTGCTGGAGTTGGATGATTTCCAGGGGATAAGTGGACGCGGCAAGGACTTGCGCCAGAAGAGGGTCGGGGTACAGGGCGATGGGAGCGACCAGCGAATCCAGCTGATCATTCGGGATTTTCGGCTCCGTCTGCTCCTGAGGCGCTGCGCCCTGCGTCGATGGCTGCGCATATACCGCCGCGTCGCCAGTCACCAAGAGAACTGAGCAGAGTAACGCCAATAAGTCGCGCACCCGACATAGCTTACTTCTCGGCGACTTCATCGCTTGCCCCTTTTTTCGGTCCTGTCTCGCCCACTCTTGACGGTTGCATTCCGTGTCCCTCGGTTATTCGCTGCAGAACAAAACGCGGCCTCTCAATAGCACGTGACCAGGGGCTGACCACCAGCTTGTTTTGCGTCGCAAGAGACATTAATCATTAATAATGTCTGCGGCACGCCGCGTAACAGATTCGCTCCTGCGAAAATTGTCCGGAGGTTCCGCGCGCGACCACGGGCGCTTCTGAGATCAAATCTAGGTTTGAGTCGGGGGCCGGAGCAACTAGGGAAATCCCTAACGAGCGTGTCGGTCCCCGGGTGTTCGGCGGTCCACTACGGAGTCATTGCTGGACCTTAGGACCTGAGTCTTTTCCGACGCCCTCACTTCCGTCGAGCTTCATCAAAGATCCGCTTATAGTTTCCCTTGCAGACTTTCTCGCGCGCTGTCGCGTCCAGAAGGTTCCAAAGCGGTTGATATTGGTAATAGACCCGAAGATATTGCTCCTGGTTTGATGGAGCGACCTCATCGGTGCCAAACAGTTGATTTTGTTTCTCGAGTATCTTGTTCTGTTCGACGAGTTGGTCAATTTTGTTCAACACCTCAGTGGTTTTCTGTGCGTCCGGGGAGGCGGTTTGCGCGTTGGCGCAAACCGGACCGGGGCCTACAGCGAGTGGCATAAGAAGAAAGCTGAATTTCACAATCCACTCCTGGTGCCGCCGAAGGCATCCATGCCTGAGGGTCGGGTCTTGTCTGGGCGAACTACGATGCACTATTTCCACCCAACTGAAGCCGGGGAGTAAAGGTTGTAGTGCAGTTTGTTGGAGACGTACTCAATTACTTCCTGTGCCTTGACACTGTTCCCTGCCTCATCCAAAGGAGGCGCAAAGACTGCAATTGCGCCCTTTCCAGGAACAATCGCCACGATGCCGCCTCCAACTCCGCTCTTCGCGGGCAGTCCCACGTGCCAGGCCCAGGCACCAGAACCGTCGTAAAGGCCAGCCTCAGTCATCGTGCTAAGGATGTGTGGAACTGCTTCGGCCTTGATCACCTGTTCGCCGGTGGCAGGATTGATTCCATTGTTCGCCAGTGTTGCGCCCATTCTTGCAAGCTGAGTAGCGTTTACACCAACGGAACACTGTTTGGTGTAGATATCCACCGATTCAAACGGATCCGCATAGATCCGGCCATACTTGGCCAACAGCATAGAAAGAGCTTTATTGCCGGTGTTGGTAGCCGCTTCGGATTTGTAAACCTCATCGATCAACGTTAGTGTTTCTCCGGCCACTCGGCTGTAGAAATTTAGGATCTTGTTCCATTTGTCATTCGCGTCACTCCCTGAAATCAGACTGGTCGTGGCAATGGCACCTGCATTCACAAAAGGATTGCCAGTGTGGGTTGGCATGTCCACGACCGCCACGGGAGAATTGAAGGGGCGACCCGTAGGCTCTGAGCCCACTTTCTCGAATACCTTGACCGGCCCCAACTCGTCCATTGCCATTGCCAGCGTATAAACTTTGGAAATCGACTGGATGGAGAAGGAATACTTCACATCCCCCAGAGTGACGACCTGGTTGTCGGTAGTAACGATTGCGATACCAAAGAGCTTTGAATCTACCTGCGCGAGATAGGGGATGTAGTCGGCGTTTTTACCCTTGTTGTCATCTTTAAACTTGTCGTACGCCTCCTGAATCACTGCAGCGACGACCTCGCGTCGTGGGGCCACGGGACTCGTACGGCCACCCTGGGCTACAACTCGAATCGGAAACACAACAGAGGCGGTCACGGCCAGTATCAGCAACACGACCGGCGTTGGCTTCGTATTCATTATGATTCTCCTTTTTCTGATTCGCTGTTATATCGGCACAACTGAAGGTAGGCACGGTCGCAGTTCATAGGGATGGCGACTTGAAAGCCTTGTCCCAGTCAAACTTGAATGAGAACTGCATTCGGTAGTCGTTGGCATTAAACCCATCGCTGAAGTTCACCCTTCGACCGAACTGGAATTCTGCGCCCATGGTCACTCTTGGAATCGGATGGTAGAGCAAATTCCCGACCGCATAATCACCCTGGTGAAAATCCGACGGCAGCTGCGCGTTTGAGTTCTGGATGTCAATTAGCGAGTAGCCAGCCGAACTGGTGAAGTGCTCGTTCCACGTGTGATCGAGAAACGACACGACACCCAACACCGGCAAAGCAACACCCTTAATCGGGATCCGCGAGTTCGGGGGATTGGTCGCGATACCGACGTCTACCGGCGCATCGTTCATGTAGTTCTCAATACCGGCACCGTAAACAAATGCCAGCTTGGCGACATTCTTCTTCCCTAAGTTGAGATTGGAGGTCAGGTTTACTCCCCAGCCCACGACGCTGCCCCCGAGGTTGACTGGGTTGCCACTCGTGTCGACCCATCCGATTTTCCGAACGATGCCGGCCGCCTGGAAGTAGCCCCAGTTTCCTACGATCCGCGCATTCCCCGAGAGATCGGGGAAATTGAATCGAGGCCGAATGTTCGCGAGTTCGATGCGGTCGGCATAAGTGCCTTGGTCACCGCTGGCCCCGGGTCTCTCGAGAGCGATCGTGATGCCGCCTTTCTTGGTTCGGAGCGGCATCCAGCGCAGCTGCACGTTGCGGAAGAAGACCATGCCGCTCGGCCCCCAGTACTCCAGAGTGTTGGGGAAGACACCGATGTCCATGAATGGGCTCCAGGTCTGTCCGGCGCCGATCTGTCCCAACTCGCCGTAGGCATGCCGCAGACGGAAAGTAGTCTGGCCGGCGTCAACTCCAGTCCCAAATAGCTCGAATTCGAATATCGTATTGAGATCGCCGAACTTGGTAGGCGTGGATGACTTCACCCCAAAGCGGGTCTGCCGGACACCGGCGTAGACATTTCCACTCGGAGCAAACTCGTTGGCGAACGATGGCAACTTGGTGGGACGCACTACGTCGTACCAGTTCGGATCCACCTGGCCGAAATCGTAACCGGAGTCGAGCATGACGAAACCATAAATATCGACGCTGTCCTGTCGCTCCGTTATTTCACCTTCCATCGGCACAGTCCCGGCCTGAGGCGGAGTGACAGGGGCCTCCGAGGGAATGGCGACCACTGGCGCTGACTCTGCGGACGTTTTTCGCGCCTCCGCCTGACCTTGTGGTGCCTGGGCATTCGAAGCTTTCTGTGCCGCGGCCGCGGCACGCATTTGACTCTTGACCTCCTCCAGTTCCTTCTCGAGTTGCTCGAGCTTGTTGTTGAGCTGTTGCAGATCTGGTGTCGTTTGTGAGTCCTGCGCACAAGCCGGCTTAGCCGAAATAGCCGAAAGGGCGAATATGAATGAAACGATGATGCTGACTCTTATCAGACCGGTTAAGGTAACTCTTATCCAACTGGTCCGAAGCTTCAGTCTCATACAGACTCCTGCTCACTCGAGCGGCCTAACAGCAACCTTACCTAACAGTTGCCTGCGGATAACTCTTATGCTGAAGGCCGCGATGAAACAATTAGGGAAATCCCTAGTTGGAGATCAACGGCAGCGACCGCTTTAATAATCATCGCCCGGGCATCGGGGCATCGGCGCGCGATTGCATCGATTGGTACGGAGGCGTACAATGCGACCCGGGAACGCGCTCAGAGTCGATGAGGTTTCTGAGATGTTTGCGCTCTTCTATGGCTGGCTGGTGGGGCCGCCAGCAGCCGAGAATTCCCGAGTTGCGAGTCGCACCTTCGCACCTGGCGCGCGACGAGGCAAGGAATCGCGTCCGAGAATAGTGGTTCTCGCCCTTTTAGCGGCGTGTCTCCTCATTCAGCCTAAAGCCTATAGTGAGATCAAGGAAGTCCGGCGGGTCGTGGTCTTCTACGAACTGGGGCCCTCTTCTCCCGCAGTTGCGGTCCTTGATCGCGAGATGCGTTCCGCCCTGGAAAGCTCACGCTATCACCTCGAATTATATGCCGACTACCTCGAGACAACCCTCTTTGACGATCCAGCCGCTCAACAAGGATTGCGTGAATGGTACATCCACAAATATCACGATCGTAGACCGGACTTGATCATCGCCTTCGGACCTAGCGCACTCCGATTCATGATTTACTCGCATGAGAAGTTCTTCGCAGGAATTCCGATTGTCTTTGGCGGCACGAGCGAATCGCAAGCGGACAACCCCAAACTCGATTCCCACTTTACCGGTTGCTGGGAAATGTTCGAGCCGGACAAGACCCTGGATGTAGCGTTGCGACTCCAACCTGGGAGCAGGCACATCGTTGTGGTTGGCGGCACTTCGTCTTTCGACAGACACTTGGAAGACATCTTTCGTGAGCGTCTCCACAGCTATGAAGGCAGCCTGGATTTTACTTACCTCACTGATCTTGATGTGCCCAGTCTGCTCGAACGCTTGAGGCACCTGCCCGATCACACGATTGTTCTCTACACCTACATCGGAATGGACGCGAGTGGGACTCGATATATCGGCGCGTCGGAAGCAGGTCCTATGGTCGCCAAAGCCGCGAATGCGCCGGTTTTCGGTCCATCAGATGTAGACCTAGGTCACGGACAAGTTGGCGGGTATCTGGTGAGCTTCGCCACGGAAGGTAAGATCGTTGGCGGAATTGCCCTGAGGATTCTCGACGGGGAAAGCCCCCAGGATATCCCGGTTGTACAAGGCGCCAACGCCTACATGTTTGACGAACGCGCGCTGAGGCGCTGGGGATTTAAAGAAAGCGATCTTCCGCATGGCAGCGAGGTGCTGTTCCGTGGGCCGTCCTTCTGGGAGCGCACCAAATCGATGTGGGCGGCCTTGTCACTCATTTTTCTGTGTCTAATCGTTCTCGGATTGTATGTCCGGTTGAAACTGGCGAAGGACCGTGCGCTAGGGCTCAGCGGCATGTTGATTACCGCGCAGGAAAAAGAGCGCAGCCGACTGGCATCGGAGATCCATGACGATTTTAGCCAGCGTCTGGCGCTTCTTGCCCTCGGGTTGGAGAACGCTGAAGAAGCTATCGGCGCTTCGCCGGATGAAGCGGTCCGTCAAGTGCACAATCTCCTGAATTCTGCCAGCGAAATCGGGGCCGACCTGCATACGTTTTCACATCGTCTGCATTCGTCTACCTTGGAAAGATTGGGGCTTGTTCCCGGGGTCAGCGCTCTATGCAAGGAGTTTGCCGTGCAAAACGCTGTTGAAGTCGATTTTCGGGCCAACCAAGTTCCTCGGTCCATTCATCCCGATGTCTCTCTCTGCGTGTTCCGTATTGTCCAGGAAGGACTTCGCAATTTAAAGAAACACAGTGGCGCTGCCAAAGCACAAGTTCAATTACGTATGGCTGCTGACAGAATAGTTGTGACGATATGCGACGAAGGCGCCGGATTCGATATGCGGGAATTGGAGAATAAAGAAGGCATAGGCATGCGCAGCATGGAAGAACGCGCACACTTGTTAGGCGGACGATTCAAAGTTTATTCGGAACCCGGGAAAGGGACAGAAATCGAAGCCTCGGTACCGCTCCAACCGAGACTGGGCCAGGCTGCAGGATGACTCGAGCTGGAGGGAACTGGCTTGAAGGGAAAGGAAGCGCGATACGAATTACGCCGAGGGAACACTCCCTGTTCGAAATCGACCGTGCTCTCTCGCGTTTTGCTCTTGCCAAACGAATCACTAAGGCAGTATGACTAGTTTCACGGCCGGGAAAACGGGGCACAAGTGTAATCCTTGTAGTGTTTCGCGGATTTGGTTAGCACACTTTCAGAAAAGGGCCGGGCCACTAAGGCTGCGGCCTACGCCCCGCTGACGCCCGTTCAGTTCCATTCGCGGCACGAGTTCGGCAAATGAAACGAGTTTCTTTATGCAAATCCTTCACCAGAGCGCTTCCCGCCCACGCGTCCTCATTGCTGATGACCACGCCATCTTCGCCGAGACTCTGCGCGCCTACCTCGAGAAAACATGCTCCATCATCGGGGTCGTGGCCGATGGTCAGGCCATGCTGCGAGAAAGCATCGGGCTCAGGCCAGATGTGGTTGTTGCCGACGTTTCCATGCCGCTGTTGAACGGACTGGACGCGGCCCGGAGAATTAGAGAACAGGCTCCCAAAGTCGCGTTCGTGTTCCTGACCATGCTCGACGACGCAAATCTCGCAGCCGCGGCAATCGAACTTGGATGCGTGGCTTTTCTTTTGAAAAGCTCCGGCGGCGGACTGGAACTGCTCAAGGCTATGGAGGCCACTTTGCATAGCCGATCCTATCTGACCCCCAAGCTGAGGGCTGAAGACTGGGTCGCTGCGAAAGCCAGGGCCCGGCAGTTCTCAAGAGAATTAACCGTACGACAGCGCGAAGTCGTGCGATTGTTTGCCGAGGGACGGCCGGTCAAGGAAATCGCTCAAGCCCTCAACTTGAGCGAAAAGACGGTGGAATTCCACAAGCACCATATCATGGAAGCGTTCAATCTCAAGAGCAACGCAGATCTTATCCTGTTTGCGCTGAAAAAGGGATTAGTCTCCGTAGACCCAGAGTCCTATCTACTCGCGTCCTAGGGATTTCCCCAGTGGCGCCGAACCGCGCAATACCCTAGGAATAGTTGTGAGCTGTGAATTCACTTCGGCGCTTGCTCGACCTGGGGCGTCCCTCTGCTCAAACGGAGGCGAACTTTGATCCGACCACGTGTACTGCTGGCGGATGACCACCCCGCTTTGCTTGAAGCCACAACTGCTCTCCTGAAGCCTGTGTTCGACATAGTAGGAACTGCAGTCGACGGCGAGAAGTTAGTTTCGGAGGCCCTCCGTCTTTGTCCGGACGTAATTGTCGCTGACATTACTATGCCGATCTTGAGTGGCATCGAGGCCGCCCATCGCCTCCACGAGGTCGCCTTATCCGCCAGGTTTGTGTTCCTGACGATCCATTCGGAAGGGCAATTTGTGGAAGCATGTGTGGCAGAAGGCGCACTGGGATATGTCATCAAGTCCCACATGAAGGTCCACTTAATCCCGGCAATCCGAGCGGCTCTCGTCGGAGAATCTTACATTTCGCCACTCGTTACCAAGTGATGTTTGTGGGTCCCGCACGGCGCGATCGCCACTCGCCTGAGCGAGAAGACTCTCATGAAACGGAACCACGGAGGCGGTTACTCTTGCCTCATGATTCTCCTTTGGGGGAACGTTATTCGCGCGGAGGCGTCACGCAATTGGCACTCTGCCCGAAGGCTGAAAGACAGCGAATCTGCTGCAGAGGAGTATCGAATCAGGATAGACCGTTGGGGTGGGAATCCGCATGAACATTCGACTAGCCCTCATTGGCGCGGCTCTTGTCCTCGCTCCTGCTCTCTTCGCGCGAGAAAAGACCGACGTGCTGGTTATGAAGAACGGTGACCGTATGACCTGCCAAGTTAAGGGCCTCGACGCCGGAGTGCTATACGTTAGTTTCGATTACATCGACGGCACCGCGTCCGTTGAATGGTCGAAAGTGGCTCGTCTGGAGAGCGATCAATTGTTCATCGTGAAGACGGAGGATGGGTCAGTGTACACAGGGAAGCTTCGCACAGCCCAGTCGCCGGCTGGAGAGCCAGTGAAAATTGAAATCTTGGAGCCGCCCGACTCGTCAGTGGTGCTTGAAAGTCCCCGCGTCGTCTCAATTATCGAGACATCCGAAAGGTTCTGGCGACGGTTTAACGGCGAGGTGAGTTTCGGCGTGATCTATTCCAAAGGCAATGAGTCTACTCAATACACCTTTGGCTCACAGACTGTTTACCTGCGCGAAAGGTGGTCCGCAGCGGCCAACTACAGTTCCACGTTGTCGTCGAGTACCGGCACGAGCGCATCCACCCGCAACTCGCTGGATCTCAGTGGAACTCGTCTGTTGCCGTGGAAGAACTATTTCTATTCGGGCCTGGGCGGTCTCTTACAGAGTTCAGCGCAGGGAATCACGCTACAGACCTCAATCGGAGGTGGCCTCGGACGTTATCTTAAGAACACCAACCGAAGCGAGATCTCGGTGCTCGGAGGCTTTTCCTGGCAGAGTACGAACTACCAACCGTCTCTCGTCCCAGTCGCCAGACAAAACCTAACAGCTGCGCTGGTTGCAACGGATATCAAGTTTTTCAAGTTCGACAAAACCAGTTTGGATGTGAATGCGACGTTGTTTCCGGCACTCTCTGAGCCGGGACGCTTCCGTTTCAATACGAACGCCACTTATTACATTAAGCTCATAAGCAACTTGTCGTGGAATGTCTCGTTCTATGGTAACTGGGACAATAAGCCGCCATCTGGTTTTTCTGGCAGCGATTACGGATCGAGTGCGGGCCTTAGCTGGACATTTGGCCTTAAGTAATCAGGATCTACTTCGCTGGTCTGGCCACTGTGATTGACACTTCGTCAATTGCCGCAGGTGCCAGGACAGCAGAGGTGAGTGTTCAACCCCGGCAATCGAAGACGAATGAGTATTCATGCGCCTTAAATTCATCAGTCGTTTTACTCTGCCTCTCTTCTTTGCATCTTTTCTTCTCCCGTTGAGAGCACAGAAGTCGACGCCAGACCTCCCGCAGTCGCAGCCGTCCTTGCCTGACGCCCCATCGTCCGTCCGCCCCTTGCCTGAACATCCCAACTCCCAAGCATCCTCTGATACGAGGCGTGCAGAGAAGCGAATCGACGAAGCATGGCCCCGCAAAGCGACCCGTGGAAGTGAGACGATCTCGATGTACCAACCACAAGTGGAGACTTGGAAAGGCGATGAGTTGCACGCCTACGCAGCACTTGCGCTGACCAGCACGGCCGACAAAACGACGAAATACGGAGTGCTCTGGTTCACGGCACGAACAGAAGTCGATAAAGTGAACCGCGAGGTTACGTTGGACGATTTCCAGATTACCAGCGTGAAGTTTCCTACTATGGAGACCCGGCAGGCTGAATACCAGGCCTTCCTGCAGGCTAAGCTACCCAAGCACGCCAAGCTGATTGCTCTGGACCGCTTGGAAGCGGCACTCTCGGTCGTCGACTCGGAGCAAGCCGGCGTAGAGGCGTTGCCCGTCAACAATGATCCACCTAAGGTCATTTTCAGCGCCAGACCCTCCTTGCTGGTGCTCATTGACGGACCCGCCAAGTTCAGAGATGTAGGTGGAACCAGACTGAAGCTGATGCTCAATACCCAAGCTACGATTCTGCTCGACACCGAGACGAATCAGTACTACTTGAATGTGATGGACGGTTGGTTGCAGACTGCCGACCTCGTCTCTGGTTCTTGGTCCTACGTTACGAAGACTCCCGACGATATGAAGGAAATCACTAAGGGCATCAAAGAAAGGCAGCAAGCAAAAGCGCCAGAAGGCACCACGCCTCCGTCGCTGAAGGAGGCGGAAAAGGTGTCGAAGATTCCGGTAATTTACGTGAGCGAAGGTCGAAGTGAACTGCTAGTGACAGAAGGTCCGCCACAGTTTGAGCTGATTCCGGATACGGACCTGGAATACGTCAAGAACACAAGCGCCAGTATTTTTCGGGACAGGCGCAGCCTCGACTACTACATCCTTCTTTCGGGAAGATGGTTCCGATCGAAGTCCCTAGAGACCGGCCCTTGGGAGTTTGTTGACGGAACGAACTTGCCTGAAGCCTTCGCTAGAATTCCCGAGAGCAGCCCCAAAGCAGGCGTATTGGCGTCGGTCCCAGGAACCGGGCCAGCCAAGGAAGCGCTGATCGCCAATGCCATACCGCAGACGGCAGTCATCACTCGTCAGGAGGCCAAGTTGTTAGTTAAGTACGATGGGGAGCCGCAGTTCAAAAGTATAGAGGGCACGGAACTGCAGTATGCGGTGAATACCGCCACTCCCGTCATTCGGGTGGATAGCAACCATTACTACGCCGTTGAGAACGCTGTCTGGTTCGCTGGGGCTGCGACGGATGGACCGTGGGCTGTGGCGACTTCGGTTCCTGCTGCTATCTACTCGATTCCTCCTAGCGCCTCGCTGCACTACGTCACGTACGTCAAAGTGTATCGTTCCACGCCGGATGTTGTTTACTTAGGGTACACGCCAGGCTATTACGGCACGGTCGTGTCTTCCACCACAAGCACGGTCGTGTATGGCACGGGTTGGTACTATCCACCCTACGTAGGCAGTTACTGGTATGGAGCACCCTATACCTACGGGGTTGGCGTGGCTTCTACGTGGAGTTCGGGGACGGGTTGGAGCCTCACGATCGGTGTCAGCTACTCCTCCGGCTATCCTTATTACTATTACCCGTGGTGGGGACCATGGGGCTACTACGGGCCTTGCTGCTGGGGGCCGGCGTGGGGTTACGGCTACGGAGGGTATGCCAGCGCCAACGTATACGGTCGTTGGGGCAATACCGCCTACGCGAGTACCCACGCTGCCTGGGCGAATCCCTACACAGGGAACTATGGCGGTGCAAACCGAACTTCGTTCCAAAACACTCAACGCGGCACGGTGGGAGTAGCGGGCCGGGGCGCAAACACCAATATTTACACCGGCAACACGTACGGAGGACGTGGAGCCGCGGGCTACAATCCGACGACAGGCGTTGTAGCCGGCGGCGGGTCTCGATACGCGGGAAATATTTACAGCGGTCAAGGAACTGCCAGCCGCGGCGCTTTTGCCTACAACACGAACACCGGCGCTGGGATTGCTGCGGGTCCTAACAACATTTACGCGGGAAAAGACGGTGACGTGTACCGCTATAACCCGCAGACTGGGAATTGGTCTCAGAACGGCGGAAACGGATGGAAGTCAACGTCCAAATCTTCAGCAAGTCTCCAGCAGCAACAACAAGCACGGGCTGTGGGGCAGCAGCGTACCCAGAACTTCAGGGGCTCCATGGGCGGAGGAATGCGCGCTGGTGGAGGCCGGAGAAGGTAGCGGCTGTGGCCACATTGCCGATCGTAAGGAAGAAACCTGGCAATCATATCAGGGTTCAAAATCGCAACGAGACGAATCAAGGAAACAATAGCTAAGGATGGTTGAGATTCTCTGCGATCAGCAAAGGACGATATCCGGATGGAACCTCCCATTTCCCCTCTACTCTTCGCCCTGCTGCTTTTCGCCGGCATGCTAATCCTGCTGGAAACAGGCCGTCGACTTGGCGTTACGCGCCTTCCGAAAGAATCGGAGGGCGAGCGCGGCAGCCTGAGCACTATCGAAGGCGCGATTTTCGCCCTGTTTGGGTTGGTGATGGCATTCGGCTTTTCCGGTGCAGCATCGCGATTTAACGAGAAACGAATGTTGATCGCCGAAGAGGTCAATACCATCGAAACCGCGTACTTGCGACTGCAGTTAGTCGCGCAACCGGCACAGCCCGACCTGCAAGAGTTATTTCGTCGGTATGTGGATTCCCGGCTGGAGACATATCGCCAGCTGCCGAATATGCAGTCTGCGGAAAAGGAAATGGCCAAATCCAAGAAGCTCCAAGAAGAGATCTGGAAGGACGCAGTGGCAGCCACAGTCCTACCGAATTCTCATCCCGATGCAGCAAAACTCCTCCTTCCCGCGCTTAACAACATGATCGACATCAGTACAACCCGCACAATGGCGCTACAGGTTCACCCCCCGAGGATCGTCTATGCGCTTCTGTTCGGCCTCGGTCTCATCTGTTCCCTGCTTGCGGGTTATCGAATGGCAATTGGTCGACGTCGGAGTTGGCTTCATATTTTTGGTTTCACTGTGGTCACCGTTATCGTCGTGTTCGTCATACTTGATGTTGAGTACCCGCGTGTTGGGCTGATCCGGCTCGAAACGAGTGATCGCCTCTTGGTCCAGGTTCGCGAAAACATGAAGTGACAGTTGCTGATGGTCGTGGCGAATATGGTTCTTGTCGGTTTCGGGCAACATGATTCCCCGCCGCTCCTCTTTTTAAGGGTGCGAAGACGAAAAGAAGATGTTGTCCTCCCTTCGAAAGGGATGACACATAGTGGGGGCAAAAAAACGCAGATACGTTCCAAGAGGGGTCCAAACCGCGCAGAGAAGACAGATCTGTTGGCGGAACTCCTTTGATAACGTCACGCAACCAATATACGAATCGCCTAGGTCGAGCTGCAGTTCTCTCTCTCTCTTTAGTTGTCTTGCCAAGGTGTGTGGTCCCAGGCCGTCCCTGCCAACTCTACTTCCGAAGCGGTGTCCGAGCCTGCTAAGGACACCCTGGGTCGTGGCACACCTCGAGGGACAGTGTTGGGTCTACTCAGCGCCTCGCGAAAAGGAAACATGGAAATCGCTGCGCTCTACCTGAACACTTCCTTGCGTGGTCCAGAGGCTGCGGCTCTGGCGAGCCAACTGGCCGCCGTTATCGATCGGCGTCTACCCGCTCGGCTTAATGAGATTAGCGATAAACTCGAGGGTTCCAGTCGGGATCCGCTCAATCCAGATGAAGACTTGGTCGGGGTAATCGGGACGGCGAACGGGAATCTCGATATCCTGTTAGAACGCTTGCTTCAATTCCCGATGCTTTTCAAGAAGTGAGTGAATCCGCTCTCGAGAGATTCCTCCCCCGCTTCATGGTGACAACTCGGGTCGCCGATATTCCCCTCTTTGAACTAGTTGCACTCGTTGTAGGAATGCCGTTCCTCTAATGGCTGACGGGTCTATTCAATCGCATTCTCAGTGTGGCTGCTGGTGCATTGCGGCGGCGGTTACGTCGAAATGCCGCCCTGGCGAACCCCCAAGTCTTTCGGCTACCGATTCGCTTTATGCTTCTTGCCCTCATTATCCGGTGGCTGGTCTCGAGTTTTCCTTTGCCGCTGTTGGCGAGACAATTCTGGTCGACCATGGCCGTGATGATTGTTGTTGTCGCCTGCATGTGGCTGATTATGCTCTTGCACGCCTTGGGCGAACCTTACATCGTTGGGCATCGTTGCGGTTTGAGCGGATCCGCTTCTGTATTGCGTCTCGCTCGCAGAGTGATCGATGGGCTTATCCTCTTCACTGGTTTGTTATTCACGCTGCACCATTTCGGCATAAATCTAAGCGCTACGCTAGCGGCCTTGGGGTCGGCGGCATTGCAGTTGCCCACGCGGCCCAAAAAGCGCTTGAAAATGTTATTGCCGGCGTTTCTCTGATCGTCGACCACGCGGTGCGCGTTAGAGACTTTTTGAACTTCGGCGATCTCCAAGGCACCGTGGTCGAGGTCGGTCTTCGCTCAACACGCATCCGCACGGGTGATCGTACCCCCGTGAGCTTCCTCAACGGGCAGATTGCGAATATGAGACTGGAAACCCTTTCAGCACGGGACATGTTCCTGCTCCATCCGGTGATCGGCTTGCGCTATAGAACCGATCCAGGCCCAGTTACGCTCAGTCATGGCTGAGGTTCACAGTCTAGTCACTAAGCACGCCGCTACCGATACAGCCTCAGTACGTGTCCGATTCGTTCGTTTTGGTTCTTCCTCGCTGGAGGTGGACATTTACGCCTATGTGTTTGCCCGTGACCGGAACAATTTCCGTGAGATCCAGGAGAGCTTACTGTTGAGTGTCATGGATATTGCTCACAAAGCAGGAGTTGGGATCGCCTTCCCATCGCAGACCCTGTACCTGGCGATCGACACTTCAGAGAAACTAACCCAACCGATTCGCGATGATAGCGAACAAAACAGGGCTGACGCGCGCTCCACTAACAACCAGCCCTCTGGGCCTTCTCGGATGACCAACCGCGGTACGTCAGCCCTGACGGTAAGAGCCACCGCTTAGGGCGTGTGACCACTGTCAGTGTTGACAGTGCCCATCTCCCGCCTTGAGCGAATAGAGTATGGCTTAATGGAGCGCGCAAGTTGTGTCCCTCTCCACGCCATGGCCGCACCTTCCCCAGAGTCGCGTCCCCATCTCCTGATCGCGGACGACCACGCCATTTTTCTCGAAACGCTGAAGTGTTTTCTACAGAAGAACTACGTGGTAACGGGAACGGTGACAGATGGGCGGTCGCTGGTTACAGAAGCGATCAGACTTAAGCCCGACATTATCATCCTCGACGTCGGGATGCCACTCCTCAACGGCTTAGATGCCGCACGGCGCATTCGAGAACAGCTTCCGAACATTCGGCTCGTATTTCTGACGATGCAGCAAAATGCTCACTTGGCGGCGGCGGCGCTAGAATTGGGACACGCAGGTTTCGTACTCAAGCATGCGGCGTCCGGCGAATTGGTGACTGCCATTGAACAGGTCTGGCGTGGAGAGACGTATATCTCCCCTAAGCTTCAGTCAGGGGCTTCCGTCGAACACAAGAACCGAGCGAGCCAGTCCTCCAAAAACCTGACGCCTCGCCAGCGCGATATTGTGCAATTGTTTGCCGAGGGCTACGGCTTGAAGGAGATCGCCGAACGTCTGAATCTGAGTCTAAAAACAATCGAATTTCACAAACATCACATCATGGCGGAGTTCAAGCTGAAGAGTAATGCCGACCTTGTGTTGCTCGCGGTCAAGAAGGGGCTCATCACGATCAACCCCGACATCGGTTATGGGGGCGGAAAGGTTGTCTAGAAACTGGCGACGCATATCCGACCTGCGCAACAGCATTCATCCCACCGGCAAAGGCAATCTCAGCTACGGGGAGCGCGGCATCGCTGCGCTGGTCAATCCGGAGCGACTGCGCCGAATCTTAACGCGCATGCTCGATGAGAACGAATTCCTGAGTTCGTATGGCTTTCGGGCACTGTCCCGCTACCATGCGGATCATCCTTACGTTTTCAATGTCAACGGCGAGGACTATCGTGTGAACTATCTTCCGGCAGAGTCCGACAGCCGCATATTGGCGGAAAGTCCAGCTGGCGTGGTCCGACATGGATGCAGTCAATGCGCTGCTGATTCGCGCGTTGCTGCAGTACTACCTCTTTGACGGCGATACCTTCAAGATCGAGTGTCCGACGGGCACGGGCAACCTGATGAACCTGTTTGAGGCGGCCCGTGAAATTTCCAATCGGCTGACTCGAATCTTCGGGCGGGATCAATCTGGCCGACGGCCGGTCTACGGAGGAACTGAGAAATTCCAAACCGATCCTCATTGGGAGCTTACATCCCGTTATACGAATCTTCCACGGCGACAACGGCACCGGCCTCGGCGCAAGCCACCAGACCGGCTGGACTGGAGTCGTCCCCAAGCTGATCGACCTCTTCGGGCGGCTTGAACGGCGAGCGGGTGCCTCAACTTGGCAAAACCGATGCATTTGCCAAGAGGGAGTCTACGGAGCACGAACATGTCAAGGTGGCCTAGATATCCAACGGTCTATGAAGTCGACACTTGGGTCTGGCTTTCTGATCTCAGTCAGAAAGCCGGAACTTCGGTCGACTTAGCCTGCGTACCATCGGCGGAATGGGATGCTATCGCTGACTACGGCTTCGATGCCGTTTGGTTGATGGGTGTTTGGCAACGAAGCCCGGCTGGCATTGCGGTTGCGAATCGAAACGAAAACCTGTTGAACGATTTCCGCCGAGCGCTCCCCGATTTCCAACTGCAAGACAATGTAGGATCGCCCTATTGCGTGCGGCGCTACCTTGTTGACCAACACCTAGGCGGCCCTGCCGGTCTTGCTGCAGCACGGAAGGAACTCGCGAAGCGGGGCATGAATCTCCTCCTGGATTTCGTACCCAACCATGTCGCACCCGACCATCCCTGGGTCAGAGACCATCCCGAATACTTCGTTCGAGGCAACGCCAACGACGCCAGTAACGACCCAACATCCTTCATTGATATGGAAGGAAGTGTTTTTGCGTGCGGGCGGGACCCATATTTTCCCGCCTGGCCGGATGTTCTGCAATTGAATGCTTTTCAGCCAGGCCTGAGGCAAGCTGTGCTTGAGACCGTGGCCAATATCGCCAATCAGTGCGATGGCATCCGCTGCGATATGGCGATGCTTTTGCTGAATTCGATCTTCGAGCGAACGTGGGGAAGCCGCGCGGGTTCCCGGCCAGCGACGGAGTACTGGACGGATCTGATCCCAGCTATCAAGAAGGAGTATTCGGACTTTCTTTTCATTGCTGAGGCGTATTGGGATCTGGAGTGGGAGCTTCAGCAGAAGGGATTCGACTTCTGCTACGACAAGAAGCTCTACGACCGGCTGGAGCACAGTAACGCGGAGAACATCCGCCTTCATCTCTGTGCTGACGCTGCCTACCAGCAGAAGCTCCTCCGCTTTATCGAGAATCATGACGAACCCCGTGCAGCGGCGACATTTTCCCATGGAAAAGACCGAGCGACCGCGGTCACAATGGCCACTGTTCCCGGAGCACGACTATTCCACGAAGGGCAGTTCGAGGGGCGAAAGATAAGGCCACCGGTCTTCTTGGGCAGGCGGCCGCAAGAGCCTTCCAATCAGGAATTGAAGTCCTTTTACGCGACTCTCCTGCAGTCCATCGACAGCCCCGTGTTTCGTGACGGTCAATGGGCGCTCTGCGAGCGTACAGGATGGCCCGACAATTCAAGTTTTCAGAACCTTGTGGCGTGGACCTGGCTAAAAGGTGAAGATCGCTTTCTCATCATCGTCAATCTAAGCGGCAACATGGTTCACGCCCGCGTGCACCTACCCTGGCGGGATTTAAGTGGGGAAGCTTGGCGCCTGGCTGATGCCTTTTCTGGAGCGACCTACGACCGCTACGGAGACGAGATGCTGAACTCGGGGCTCTATGTCGAACTGGAGCCCTGGAACTTCAACTTCTTCCAGTTAGGTCGCTTGCCATCGCCGAGGGAATCGAACAGCCAGCACCGCCCGTCCCAACAGTCGGGATCTGACAGATAGGTTCGCTCAGCTTTTCGCAGAGCGTTTGGATCGGCTCACTGCGTTGGCTATTTCTTATTTCTCTGACATTTGATCGGCAGCATTGACGCACCTTCCTGCGCCCAAGACAGAGACTGCGGGAGAAAGAGGCCAGCAGCGACGCGTTAGGCTGGGGCGTTCTTTAGGGATTTCCCTAGTTGTGCGTTCATCGACTCGGAGCTAAGTTGGGCTTGCCCAGTTCCGTTTCCTCCGGACCGATTGGCCGGGAGCCTCTTGGGCACACAGGGTCACGGGAGGCATTGATTGCGCCAACTTGAGCGGATATTACTCATCGTCGGGGCGGTGATGCTCGCTCTCTACGGAGCTGCCGGTATCCACAGAACAGTCTTGTCGAACGCAGAACTGCAGAGATTCAAGACTCAGCAGCAAGTGTCGGCTGCCCCTCGCGGAGTGAGTCTGGCCACTGCGATTCCGGACCTCAGCCTGTGGTCGGAAAAACGCGTCAAGGAATATGAGGAAAGCCTGGCGAAACACTTCCCTCCCGCTCTCGGCATTCTCCGCATACCCAAGATTAACGTCGAAGTTCCAGTTCTGGAAGGGACTGACGATTTGAGCTTGAACCGGGGGGTCGGGCATGTGACGGGCACAGCCAATCCTGGGCGTGAGGGCAATGTAGCCATCGCTGGTCACCGGGACGGATTTTTCCGTGGGCTTAAGGATGTCTTTCTCGGCGACAAGGTTGAATTGGTTATGCCGCAGCGCACGGAGACTTACATCATTGACCGCATCACCATCGTTCAGCCCAGCGATGCTTCAGTGCTGCAGCCGCGGTCGCATGCGTCCCTGACCCTGATCACGTGCTACCCGTTCTATTTCATCGGCAGTGCCCCGCAACGTTACATCGTTCAGGCGTCGATCGTTGATTCTGCCACCACGAACGCTCTGGCGCGTGCGCAGCCGTTATCGATACCAGAAGCCGTTGGCCATTTGGTTTCTGTCAAATGAAATGTTTTGTACAGAAACAGCCGTGTGATTTGCAAATCGTGGTTCCGAAAACTTAAGGAGAAAACAAATATGAACTCAAACACAGGTTGGACCCGTGCAGGTCTGGTGCTCCTGGCAGTGGCTGCCTGCATGGCGTTCACACTAAGCATGAGCGCACAGGTGCAGACAAAGACTACTACAACCGCCGGCAAAGGTTCGGTCGTCACCCAGGTTGAAAAGGGTGAAATCGTATTCGTTTCTGGCAACACTGTCGTCGTCAAGATGGCAGACGGTTCTCTTCGCCACTTTAACAACGTGCCGGAAAGCGCCAGAGTTACGGTCGACGGCCAGCAACTTAGCGTCCACGAGTTGAAAGCAGGCATGAAGGTTCAGAAAACCATCACGACTACAACAACGCCAGAGACCGTCACTACAGTGAAAAGTGTGACCGGAAAAGTCTGGTTCATAAACCCGCCCAGCACCGTGATTCTGACGATGGAAGACGGAAAGAATCAGGAGTTCAAAATTCCGAACGGCCAGAAATTCAACGTCGATGGACAGATGGTCGATGCCTGGGGTCTGAAGAAGGGGATGACCGTTAATGCGACGAAGGTTGTGGAAGCTCCCACGGTAGTGGTTGCGCAGAAGGCTAAATTGACGGGCGAAATGCCACCACCACCTCCGCCTCCACCGGCTGATGTTCCGATCTTGGTTGTCGAAGAAGTGGCTGCTCCAGCTCAAGTGGCTCAGGCCGCGCCTGCGCCTGTGCTGCCCAAGACCGGAAGCGAGCTGCCTCTAGTTGGATTGCTAGGTCTGCTTTGCTTTGCATCTTCGCTCGGGCTGCGGACGGCTCGGAAAGGCCGATAACTGTTGCATGGACCTTTAGTCAACGGCGCTTCAGCCTAAAAACATTTGGAGGCATTGCCTGTTAAGCCGGTAGGTGACCCCCGACTTCGTGTCTCGCCTCCGTACGCGGCGACCCAACGACAATGGGCACGCTACGCTTGGAGCTAAGACCGAGAAAGAATGTGCGGGGTGACTACACTGAAGGCGATTACTATTATTGCGCTGGTATTGGCCAGCTCCGCTCTCACGTCGCAGAAAAGAAGGGTCGTCCCACCACCAGGAGCCGAGCCGAGTGCTGCTTGGAAAAACATCAGAATTCCCAATCAGAGTCTTTAAGGTTGAGTTCACCAACGGAACGTTGTGTTCAACCCTTTTGTGAGTGTGGTCTTCTACTAGATGTCGAGCCGGCACTTTGTCAGTCTACAGTGTTCCAAGAAACCGTCATTCCCGATCGGCCGGGAGGGGTAGCCACGGAGCCTGAATTGCCACTTTGTTAATCGTCTTCCGGCACAGGGTTCCAGGATTTGTCGGGGTTAAAGAGCTCCATCTTTTCGAATTCGTCGAGGGTTTCGAGCCCGAAATCCTTCTCATAGACTACGCCGTCGTGGCTGACGATGAAGGTTCGCAGCCCCGTCACACCATACTCGGCTGGCGCTGCAACCAAAGCAAAGCCCCCGATCATTACACCCTTCACGACAAAGTCCATTTTGCCGAGCGGTGCTGCGGGCCCCTGCCCTTTCAGAATTTTAAAAAAATAGCCGTGATACGGCTCAGCGCCACTGGTATAGCCCTGCTCGATAGCGCGCGCAATCTTTTCGCCGATCGGACCATCCCACGCGCCATCGGCATTTTGCCAGGCCAGGCCATCCTGCTTGCCGGGCAGACTCACGATACGCTGAGCATACTGGTTCACGTCGTATCCTGCTTGGGGCTGGAAAGCGTATTCATGTTGTGCTTCCACGTAGCCTTCGCAGATGGCGATGGCGTCCAATTCGTTAGCTCCGATGCGGCGGTAGAGAAGTTCTTGCCAGCCCGCTTTGGCGTCAAACGACCACTTGTCACCTCTCTTCACCAGAGGCACGGGGAACGGCCAGTCCTCCTCGCCTACGAGAAGGAACGCGCGGTTCCCACTCTTTGGATCCACTGAAACGCTCTTCTTTTCGCGAGCCTGGGCAACGAAATCCGCGGCGTGCTTCCGATCCTGAGGGAATTCGCCGCTGAATACGATTTCATCCCCGTCGGGCCCAAAGATCTGAGCAAGTGCGAGCACGTCGAACTTATCAGCGGCATCGATTAGCACATCCGCAGCCTGCTGCGGGGTGTCGAAGCTCTTCGCGCCTGCAGTTACGACATTCGCCGTAGCATGAGTTTTCTTCGGTGCCGCTGATTGCGCGGAGGCCCTCGGCGACGTGCTGAAACATGTCCAAGCCACCACGCTGACAAGCCAACCGAGTCTGATGAGATTTCCGTTCGCGCACATTGATTTCATTCTGTGCTCCTGTAATTGGCGTTCCGGCAATGTGGTTCGCTTACCTTCGCCGACCGCCTCCGCCTCCACCTCTACTCCCCCCACCTCCACCTCGAGATCCCATGCTGGAGGCGCCGCGACTGCTGTTGGAGCGAGCGCTCGATCCGTCGTAGCCACGGGAACCACCCCCGAAGGCATCACGGTTTCCGCCGCCGCTGCGCGACAGATCACGACCTCCTATGCGATCCGCTCCGCCTCCCCCGCCACCTCTGGTACCATTGCCCGCGCCGCGAGCCCGGTCGCTTGTAGCGGCTCTTCCGCCGCGGTTGCTCTCCAGATTGCCTCCCTGTCGTCCAACTTGTTGCCGGGCGCTGGCCTGGCGATTGGCGAGAGAGTCGCCGCGAGCCGTACCTCCAAATCGATCCGCGGTCGCTCGGTCTCGATAAGGGGCTCCACCGCGGTGTGCTGGATTGTGTTGCCAGTTGTCGCGTCCGCCACCACCCGAGGGCAACGTGGACGGGCGATTCCCGCCACCAGCTCCACCGACCCCACCAACGCCACCAACTCCGCCCGCTCCACCGACCCCACCAGCTCCACCGACCCCACCAGCTCCGCCGACTCCACCAGCCCCACCGACTCCACCAGCCCCGCCGACTCCACCAGCCCCACCAAGGTTGCCGCGATTTCCACCGCCCGCTATTGGATTCGAGGGGTGCGCGCCACCGCCGATGTTGTTGCGGTTACCGTTGCCAACGTTGGTGTTGCGATTGAAATTGTTGTTGTGGTTGATGTAAACGTTATTGTTGCCACCCCATCCGCAGCCCCAACCCCATCCACCGCCCCAAAACGCTCCCATCGCGATGCCAACGCCAAAAGAAATCGCGATCCCCGCCGCGTAATATCCAGGCGGAGGATAGTAAATCGGGGGGTAAGGATAGATCGGCGCACCGTACACTACGACAGGATCATACGAGGGTACGTATACAACTTGCGGATTCGCTTGTTCGACTATGATTACGCTCTTGTTTTCGATGACCTGGGTTTCCACTTTCTGTTGTTCAGTCGATTTCAAATTACCCTTATCTTGAGCTTTCTTGCGCATACGCTGCACGGCTTCCATGACATCGCCTTGCTGCGCCAGAAACGCATTGCCGAGATCGGTAGTCCACTGAATGTCGTTTGCCAACCGCTTTACAACCTCAGGTAGCGCTGCGAGAGCTTGAATGCTCGGATCCCAGGACTCTTTTGCAACGGCATCCGCGAGCGCCTTGTCTTTCAGATTCTTATTTTTCTCTAGCCACTGCTGAAGTTGAATAATCTCGAGAGGATACGTAGACGCAGCAAGAGCCTGTGCCAACATTGGGTCCGGATAGAGGGCAATGGGTGCCACGAGAGAATCCAATTGATCAGACGGAATCTTGAGAGCCTGGTTCTGCGGCGATGACGAAGACGCGGGTGCTTGTGAATGGGACGATATGTATGCCAACGTATCGCCCGGTAAGAGGACAGCGCTACAGAAAATTGCAACCAAAGATCGGACGGTCGCTCCCTTTGTTTTCGAAGTCATGGGACGTCCCTCGCGGACGCGGCCTCGAATACCGTCTTCGATTGCTCCGCGCAATTTGGAAGTCATTTCGCAGAACTCGTCTCTGAACAGAAACGTAGGTCGGGCTCGTCCTCTAGGCAACTAGGGAAACCCCTAGACCTCTCTAAAACTATTTTTCACAATCGTCACGAGAAACAGGAACTGGCGCATCGATGAACACTCGACGCCACGTTCGCTGTGGGAATCATCATTTTCGGGCATGTGCGAGGGTTCGAATTGTCCGAGCTAACCAGATATGAGTCTTGAGACGGCTGGCAATTCTACGATTCATCCGGCGCGCGTCTTTTGACCGACAACCTGGCGAGCCTGCAACAACGGTCGGAATCTCGGACAATCCTAGGGATTTCCCCAGTTGTGAACACACGCACGCCCTCCTAGGATTGCATCCAAGAGAGGCTAAGTCAGTCACCCCTCTGAATGTTTCGGTTACTCTCCATGGAACCCAGACACGGACGCTCTGAGCGCCTAGGATGCGGGAGGTATGGATCAGAGTTATGAGACAACATGCAATCTCCTTGGTAGCTCTGGCGTTACTGGCGGCCCACGCCGCCGTAGGCCAAGACGTACGTTACAACTTTGACAAAGATGCGGACTTTTCGAAATTCCAGACCTACAAATGGGTAGTTCTCAAGGATGCTCCGAACGTGGACAACCTTCGAGATAAGCAGATCAAGAGCACTGTAGAAGCAGAACTTGCCACTAAAGGTCTTGCGAAGATCGATGCCGATACCGCCGATCTCTATGTGGCCTATCAAGCAGGAATCGGCACAGAAAAACAATTCACTTCCTACAACACGGACTGGGGATACGGTCCGGGCTGGTACCGCGGTGGGTGGTACGGCGGCGGAGGTGGCATGACGACTGGGCAAACTTCAACCATCTACACCGGCCAACTGGCGATCGACTTCTACGATTCGCATAACCGTGATTTGGTTTGGCGGGGCGTCGCCAGCAAGACGATCGACACAAACGCGAAGCCCGAGAAGCAGCAGAAGAACCTTACAAAATCGGTGGCGAAACTTCTGAAGAAGTTTCCTCCTACGTCAAAGTAGCTTGTGACCGACGACCGTTAAAGCAGCTGTCCTAACCAATCAACGAATCGCCAAATCGCTTGGAACATGCTTCCAGCAAGAGGCGGGCCAGCACCTGCGCGCTACCTCCGCCCCAGAGCGGCGCGTGAGTCCTGGTCTGAGTACGTCCCGTGAAGTCCGAGCGCTTACGCAGGGTGTGAACATTGGTGGAGATCTCATGACGACGCGAGTCTTAGTCTTTATCAGTCTCATGGGTGCGTTTCTTCTTTCGTTCTCAACTGCTCAAGAAAACGTCCGCGTCGAAAAAGACCTCCTTGGGGAGAAGAAGATTCCGGCCGGCGCCTACTACGGCGTCCAGACGGCCAGGGCACTTGAGAACTTCCAGATTTCCGGTATCAACATTGATCATTATCCCGGATTTGTCGAGGCATGGGCAATCGTCAAGTTGGCGGCGGCCAGGGCCAACACTGACGTTGGTGCAATGACGTCCGCGAAGTTATCCGCCATCGAAAAAGCTGCTCAGGCGGTCTTGAATGGACAATATCACGACCAGTTTCTCGTGGATTGGTACCAAGGCGGGGCCGGCACGTCGACCAATATGAACGCCAACGAGGTACTCGCCAACGTCGCACTTGAACTCACGGGGCACAAGAAGGGCGAGTACCAGTTCGTCGACCCGCACGACGATTTGAATATGTCACAGTCCACTAACGATTCTTACCCGACGGCGATCAAGGTTGCCCTTCTCCTACGCAATGACAAGCTCGTGACCGAGTTGGAGAAACTCGCAGCTTCTTTTCGAATGAAAGGCGATGCGTACCTCCGGATGGTCAAGATGGGTCGTACCGAAATGCAGGACGCGGTGCCAATGACCGTTGGCCAAGAGTTTCATGCCTTTGCAGCTTCACTGGAAAGCGAAGTCCAATTGTTAAAACAGGCTGAGAAGTTGCTATATGCGGTCAATATGGGGGCAACGGCTATTGGCACAGGGATTAACGTGCCTAAAGGCTATCCGGAACGGTGCGCGGCGCATTTGGCTAAGTTAACAGGTAAGCCGATTGTCCCTGCTTCCGACATGCTTGCGGCGACATGGGACCAACAGGGATTCGTGGTGTATTCATCTGCCCTGCGGAGCGTAGCAATCAAGCTTTCAAAGATCGCGAACGACTTGATCCTTCTTACCTCCGGTCCGCGGGCGGGGCTCTTTGAGATCAATTTGCCTGCATTGCAGCCGGGTTCTTCGATCATGCCGGGCAAAGTGAATCCGGTGATTCCTGAACTCGTCAACCTCATTGCATTTCGCGTTATCGGCAATGACTACAGCGTCAGTTTGGCGGGCACACACGGGCAGTTGCAACTCAACGCGTATGAGCCGATCGAGGGATTGGCAATCATCGAGTCCCAGAGTCTGCTATTCCGCGGCTCCATCGCATTCCGCTTGAAGTGTGTTGACGGCATTACGGTGAACGAAAACGTGCTGCAGCACTACATGGAGACTACGGTCGGCATTGTGACGGCCCTAAATCCGATCCTAGGCTACGAAGAAGCGACTAAACTGGCGGCCGAAGCCTACAAGACCAACAAGGGAATTCTCGAAATCATTCGCGAACAAAACCTTCTTACCGAACAGCAAATCAAGGAGTTGCTTGACCCAGTGAAGTTGACCGGTCTGGACAAGAGCCAATACGAAAAGAAGGACTGAACTCCGCCAGGGATGTGCCTCATGAAACCCAATCGAAGATCGCTATTGTCCCTGCTAGCTCTAGTTACTCTCGCCTGTAACCTAATTCTCGCCGAGGAGAGAAAGCCGAACGTAGTCATCCTGGCTACTGGTGGAACGATTGCCGGGGCCGCATCGACAGGAACTCAAGCGGGCTACAAATCTGGTGCGGTAACCATTGACGCTATGGTTGCCGCAGTGCCGGGAATAGCGGACCTCGCCAATATTAAAGGTGAACAGATTTCCAATGTGGGTTCGCAAGACATGTCATTCGATATCATGCTCACCCTCGCCAAACGCATCAACCAGTTACTTGCTACTTCCCAGGTGGACGGCATCGTGGTGACGCATGGCACCGACACGATGGAAGAGACCGCCTTTTTCCTGAACCTCGTCGTGAAAAGCGACAAGCCCGTCGTGATGGTTGGTTCCATGCGGCCATCGACGGCCGTTAGCGCGGATGGTCCCCTGAATCTCTACAACGCAGTCGGAGTGGCGATTGATCCGAACGCAAAAGGCCGCGGCGTGCTGGTCGTTATGAATGACTGGATCCACGGCGCGCACTCTCTTACCAAGACGAGCACGACTGCTGTCCAGACCTTCATGTCTCCTCTTCGCGGAGTGGTGGGCATAGCTACCTATGGGAAGAACGATTTCTACAATAGCCCCCAATGGAAGCACACAGTGAGCAGTGAGTTCGACATTACAAACGTGACCAAACTGCCTCGTGTGGACATCATCTTCGCGTGCGCTGACATGTCTCCTGACCTCATCGAGGCCTCAGCCCAACATGGAGCGAAAGGAATTGTATTGGCCGGTGTAGGCAACGGCAACGTAAACAAAGCCTCACTCGATACCGCCGCTGAAGTTGCGAAACAGGGTGTAGTGATTGTCAGAAGCAGTCGTGTGGCAACCGGTACTGTTGGGCGCAACGTCGAGGTAAACGACGACGAACTTGGTTTTGTCGCTTCCGATGAGCTCAATCCGCAGAAGTCGAGGATCTTGTTGATGCTGGCGCTGCTGAAACCACGGACGACCGCGGACATTCAGAATCTGTTCCAAACGTACTGATCTCGCCGCCGCGAAAGCTTTTGAGTGACGATAAATGAGGTGGCAGATTATGGTGTGGATTGAATTGCTTGTCCTCCTGGTGTGCATCCTGGTGGGAGCGCGCCTCGGAGGGATTGGGCTCGGCACTGTCGCGGGGATTGGACTGGCCGCCTTGGTTTTCGTCTTTGGTCTTCCGCCCGGCATGCCTCCGCGAACGGTGCTTGGGATGATCGTTGCGGTAGTAACCGCTGCCGCAACCACGCAAGCCGCCGGCGGTCTGAATTACTTGGCTGTTGTAGCAGACCGCTCCCTTCGTATCTGGCCGGGCGGTATCACGATCATTGCTCCCATTGTTACCTACATCGTCACCTTCGCTGCAGGAACAGTCCATATTGTTTACGCACTTTTACCTGTAATCGCGGAAGTTTCGCGCAAGGCAGGGATTCGGCCAGAACGTCCGCTGTCGATCGCGACCATCGCATCCCAACAGGCGATCACGGCTTCCCCCATTTCGGCCGCAACGGTGGCCTTGCTGGCGCTGCTCACGCCACAAGGTGTGCACCTCCAGCAAATTCTCTTGATCTGTATCCCTTCAACTTTACTCGGCACTTTGATTGGCGCAATTGCAGTTTGGCGAAAGGGACCTGAATTAAAAGACGATCCGATTTATCGGGAACGTTTGGCACAAGGCGTCTTCAGTTCCAATACATCGTCGGTGAGCGTGTCCGGGCAGCAGTTGACTCGCGCCCGTGGCTCTGTAATCGTGTTCCTACTCGCAGCTGTCTTCGTTGTTGTTCTTGGTCTAATCCCCTCGCTGCGGCCAAAGTATGTGGTGGGCAGTGATGCGCACGAAAGCGTCGAACAGTTGGATATGGCTCCCGCGATCATGATTCTGATGTTCGCCGCGGCCGGCATAAATATGCTGCTGTTCCGTGTGTCGGCTCCAGAAACCATCAAGACCAGCATCATGACCGCGGGCATGGTCGCTCTGATTTCAATCGCTGGCCTTGGCTGGTTGGGCTCCTCCTTCTTTGAAGGCAACAAGCAATTGATTGTGAGCAGTATCTCGGGTGTAGTGCAACAGCATACGTGGGTTTTCGCCTTGGGCCTTTTCGTGCTTTCGATCTTGCTCGCGAGCCAAGCTGCGACCGTCGTCACTTTGATGCCCGTCGCATTGGGATTAGGGTTGGGCGCGCCTGCTTTGATCGCGATGTTTCCGGCCGTTAACGGATACTTCTTTCTGCCGACTTACGCCACAATGTTAGCGGCCATCTCTTTTGATCAGACGGGCACAACGCATATCGGCAAGTACGTTCTGAATCACAGCTTCATGCTCCCAGGTATGGTGGCGACAATTTCATCCGTGAGCATCGGATTCTTGATTGCGAGGGTAGTCTTCTAAACGAACGTGGGCGAGTCCAACGGTCGAGTGGTCATGAGCCAAGAACGGTTCAAATCCGCAGCATTCCAGAACGCTGAACTGAAGAGTGAACATCTTCGCATTTTTGCCGTCCTGGTCTTTGTTGCCATCTTTATTATTGTTACAACCGTGCGCGTGTTCGTTGTTCGCACAGCCGCTGAGACGACCTCTTGGATGTGGAGCTACATCCTGGCTTCGGTAGTCATCGCTTACGAGCTTTGGACGTTGCACAGGGTTAATCTTGCACTCAGAATTGGGGCCAGTCTTCCTGCACGGTTTTGGATCCTGAGCACCATTCTGGAGACGTCGGTACCTGCACTGGCGATCGCTTTTCTGACCAGCCAACAAATTGAGGCCGCCTATCGAGCTCTGGCTAGTCCGGCGGTGCTCGTCTTCTTTATCTTTATTATTCTTTCGACACTGCGGCTGAGTCCTTGGATCGCTGTCTTGTCCGGTATGGTTGCCAGCATCACTTACCTTTGTGCCGCTTGGTATCTCGGCTGGCGGATACCACTTCCTGGTGCCGAAGCTCCCGTTACTCAGACCACCGTCACCCTGAATGCGATAACTCTTCTTATCGGTGGGGTCGTGGCCGCCGCGGTCGCGTCGCAAATACGCCGACATGTCCAGGCTGCTCTTCAGGAGGCGGAGACCAAGCGGAAGCTCGAGACCCTCGAACACGATCTGCAGGTGGCACGCTCTATCCAGCAATCACTTCTCCCCCAGGAGCAACCTCAGATTGATGGATTCGACATTGCCGGCTGGAATCAGCCAGCCGATGATACTGGCGGCGACTTTTTCGATTGGCAGACCCTGCCCAATGGAAAACTGGTAGTCAGCCTTGCCGATGTCACCGGTCACGGTATTGGTCCCGCATTGCTCGCAGCACTGTGCCACGCATACGCTCGAAGCAGTTTCGGCATCGCCAAAGATCTCCCGGAGGCTCTCGAACACATTCACCAGGGGATTACATCTGATCTCAGGCCAGGCCGATTCGTGACCTTCGTTGCCGCCGTCTGCTGTCCTGGGCATCCGGATGTTGAAATCCTCTCTGCCGGGCAAGGCCCCATCTTGGTGTATTCCCGTCCTGATGATCGATTCACACAGGTCGATACGCATGCGCTTCCGCTTGGTATTCTCCCCAGTTTTAGTTCCGATCCAGCTTCCCGACTCTCCTTGCATCCAGAAGACATGGTGCTGCTAGCCACAGACGGATTCTTCGAATGGGAAAACGATTGCGGGGAACAATTCGGTGTAGGGCGAACAGAAGAGACAATTCGCGCCTCCCGAGACCTGTCCCCCTCAGAGATCATTGCGAGACTATACGAGGCCGTCAAAACGTTCTCAAATGGGTCCGAGCAACAAGATGACCTGACAGCAGTGATCATCAAGCGCCGTAAGAAGTAGATTGTGGCGTCGACGTGTTTAAGCCGCTAGTTGCCCACGTTTTGCGGTAACCCAGATATTGCAACCCGGTGCTACTTCGCTTGTATCCCCAAGCACCACGCCAAGCATCGGCGTGACTTCCAGAACGATTTTGTCGTTTGCGCGGAAGTTGTAGCCGGCCCACAGAGATCCCGTCTCTTGATACTCGTAGTTGTAACGCGCCTTGAGATGAAGTACATCGGCGATCCGCGGTGAACACCCGACTCATTTACAACTGGTCATTGGGCAGCAGATAAACGGACGCGAGAACTGAGAACGCCCACTGATTTGCAGCGGCGGTCTCTGATTCGGAAGACTCGCCACCCGTCGTCTGGGCCACGACTTGGCGAAGAGAACAGTCACCGCAAACATCGCGGGGTGTGGACCCGTCCTCATCCTCCAAGTACAACGGCGACCGCAACGAGTGCGCCGCCAATAATTGCCATACAAATCCCCATCTTCCACGGGCGCTGACCGGCATAAACCCCGAATGCATATCCGGTCAGAAATAGCATCACAACTGCGATGCTGTTGGACACGCGCATTGCCAGCCTGACCTTGTTGATGAACAGAAATGGAATCGCCACCGGAAATGTGGTGAGGAAAACGGCCAAAAATACAGCGGCAGCACCCAGCCAATCCGTCTTCGTTACGATGGAAAGCGCCGGGGGGCCAGGTAGCTGATTCATTTTCTGGCGCATTATTTCCAGGTCTGCAGGCGACAAAACGGATGCCAGCAGAGGCGGCAGCGAGTCGGATATGACCCTATGGGCGGCATCAGGATCGGGAGCATATTGCACCGCGCGTAGCTTCGCGATGGCAATGCCTCTCTCGGCAAAACGACGGACGAGGTGCATGACTCCATCAATGATGCCCCATGCTAGATTGCAACCGAGCGCGGCGATAAGCAGTGTGCGAACTTCTTCTCGCCCTACCCGGTTTACACTGAGCGAGCAAGTAAAGGTGAGGACCATGAGTAGCCCAAACCAAATCTCCGAAATTGTCTCCATCGGCTCGAGCGCGCGTTTAGACCTGCTGGTTGCGGCGCCCGAAGTCTGCTTACGTTCTCGATTTCCCTCAATCACCATTGATATTGTTAGCCTGCTATCCATCAGGTATATCCCTAATCACCAGAATCGCGCTATGCGCTGAAGGCGCGAGCGGGTGCCCTTGACAGACACTAAGCTGCGACCGTGGGTTGCTCCGGGGTGCGAGTATTGTTCTCTTCTGCCGAGCCCCCAGACAGAATATGGCGTGCCCCGTCCGCCATTTCGGCCTTTCCGGGTCCGATCGGCGGCACCTTGTTCACTTTGACGGCGCTTGACCTCAAGCCCCATTTTCGGGGATATCTCCAGACACGACGATCTCCTTCTTCCGGGTCGCGACCCCAGCGATAAAGACCAAGGCTCCGACTGACAAGATCACGATCAGCAACGCCTTTCCGATGTCCAGACAATACGACATCCTCCGAATCAAACACCACTCACCCTCCTCATAAGGGAACAACGCTACTGTCGAGTCTACCTCCGCAATACTAGGGAAATCCCTAAGGCGGGAAAGGGGCGAATTCTGTGACTTGTCTGCCCCCTGGATGGATCAGGTCGGAAACTAGGGATATCCCTAGTAGAAACGTCGTACGACTTCGTCGAAGATGAGTCGTGACCACGGGAAAATGCCTTGTGATATCCATTCGCGCGAAGACCAGGAAAAGGGGAATGAATGCGCGCCCTGAAGTTAGTTCAACACATGAAGACAAATGCCGGCCGCATGTCGGAAGCAGTGCTCCAAAAGATCAGGGCATCAAGCAGATGTAGGGAACTGCTAATCAAGGTGCCCGTCGAAGAACACAGGCAATATGCGTTGGATATCTATTCCGACCTGACCGCATGGCTGGAAGCCGAGACCGAGTCGAGCATCAAAAACCGTTACGTCACCCTCGGAATGCTGCGAGCCGAGCAGGGTGTTCCGTTCAGCGATCTGTTCTGGGCTGTCTGCATCGCCAACGAGCACCTATGGGCGTATGTGCAGGAAGAATGTTTGCTCGAAGAGCCGGTTGAATTCTGGGGCGGTGTGCAGTTACTCCGCTCGCTTAACCAGTTTTTTGACCGTGCTCTCTACTTCGCCTCGATAGGCTATCAGGAAAGCCAGAAGTTGACCTTGGAGCACCATCTGTGAATTTAGTCGCCCACATCAACGCGAACGAAGTCGCCCATGCCGACCGGCGGCGGCTGACCAACTTCCTTCGCTTGCGCCTCAGGACGAGTTGGACGTCCAGAAGAATCTTTAACTTGCTCAAATCCAACATCAGATTCGCGCCTCTGGTTCTTGCCGCCTTCTTCATGAGCTTGAGCACTGGCATCACCTTGGCGGAGGACAAGGGGTTGAGTCTAGCCTCAACGAGATCATCCCAGCCGGGACAAGTCGTCACGACTCCCGAGACGCAGGAACACGGCCTGTCGCAAAAAGCAGAAGAGGTCGTCCGTTTCTTCAACTTCTCGATCACAAATTCAATCGTAGTCACTTGGATGGTCGCTCTGGGGCTGATCGGCATGTCTTACCTCGCGACGCGGAACATGAAGCCTGTTCCGGGACGACTTCAGAACGTTTTTGAATGGCTCGTTGAGAGTTTGTACAGTTTTCTGGAAGAAATCATTGGGCCGCATCTGGTCAAACGGACATTTTGGTTTTTTGCCACTATTTTCATCTTCATTTTAGCCACGAATTGGATGGGCCTTATTCCTGGGGTCGGGAGCATCGGGTGGGGGCATCGAACTCCTCATGGTTTTGTGATCGACCAGCCTCTGTTTCGAGGCGTCAACGCTGACGTCAACATGACGCTCGCGATGGCCTTGGTATTTTTCGCCTGCTGGATCGTCTGGGCCCTGCAGGAGGTTGGTCCGATCGGATTTCTCAAAGAACTATTTGCTCCCAAGGGTGAGACCACTGGCTTTTTAAAGCTGCTGATGATCTTCGTGTTTTTCGCAGCTGGCTGCTTGGAAATCATCTCGATCCTGTTCCGGCCTGTCTCGCTGAGTTTTCGTCTATACGGCAATATCTTCGCCGGAGAAAACTTGCTGGAAGCCATGGCCAAGATGGTCCCGGGGTTCGGCTGGTTGTTGCCGATTCCGTTTTACCTACTCGAGGTATTGATGGGCTTGGTTCAGGCGCTCGTCTTCATGTTACTGACCGCCGTCTTCACGATGCTGATTTGCCAGCATGAGGCAAAGGAACCGGCGGTCGCGCACAAGTAAAGTGACGAATTTCGCCAGCTGGACCGAGAGCGATCACGGGGATCAAGCCGGCGGGAAAGAAAAGGAAAGAACTTATGAACGGAAGCCTGCATGTTGGCTTGGCGGCACTAGGCGCTGCTCTTAGCGTAGGTTTAATCGGTATGAAAGCGTCGGAAGCCGTGGGACGGAATCCTGACGCGTCCACAAAGATTCTGGTCCAGTCTATCCTCGCGATTGCCTTCGCTGAAGCGATCGTGTTTTACGCCTTGTTCCTGGTGAAGTAAAGACTAGGACCTTCAACAAACGGCTTGCGGAGGACATGCTGCTCGCGCCGGTCGAGGGAGAAACATGAACGTTCTGGTTTTACTGGCGACAGTCGAGAGCGGAGGCAAGGTCCAGGAAATTGCCACGACCTTCGGTGTGGACTGGTCTCATCTGGCTGCTCAGATCATCAGCTTCACAATTGTCTGTGCACTTCTTCATCGTTTTGCCTACAAACGCATCCTCAACATGCTGGAAGAACGGCGGCAACAAATCGCGCAAGGACTACTTAACACGGAGAAAATCGCCGCCGAGTTAGCCCGGACTGAAGTTAGGCACCGGGAGATGATGATCCGGACCAACATCCAAGCGACCAACCTGATCGAAGAAGCCCGCGCCACAGCCTCCCACGTGCAGGCGGTCGAGACCCAAAAGGCGATTGCGGCTGCCGAAATGATCATAGTCAAAGCGCGAGAGGCGGCCGCGCAAGATCATGAACGGATGCTCGCTGAACTAAAACGGGAGGTTGGCCGGTTGGTTGTGCAGACTACCGCTAACGTCACTGGCAAGATTCTGACCCCGGAAGACCAAAGGCGGCTGGCTGAAGAAACAGCAAAACAAATGGCGGCCTAGCAGAAATGAAGACCACAGCGCAGACCCGGCGTGAGGCCAAGCAACTTTATCGCTTGTGTCTTGTCGGCGGGATGATGGATCAGGATCGTGTACGCCAAGTCGTGCGCGCAGTAGTGCGCTCGAGGCGCCGCGGCTACCTTTCTCTGCTGACGAGGTTCCAGCGGTTAGTAAAGCTCGACTTCGCCCGGCATACGGCCAACGTTGAGAGCGCCATTTTGTTGCCCGCGGATATTCGGGCTGACATCGAGTCTGGTCTAAAGAAGGGGTACGGATCCGGCGTGAGCGCAGTCTTCGGACTCAACCCGGCTTTGATTGGTGGTATCCGGATCCAAGTGGCCAGCGACGTCTTTGACGGCAGCGTGCGAGCTGAGTTGGCCTCACTGGAGAGACGCTTTTGAGTCAACGCTGAAAATGAAGCACAACTCCGGATGACTAAGTCGTGAACTTATTAGGGTGAACAACCATATGGCAGACCTACTGCAGGAAATTGAAGCCCAAATCGCGGGAGCTAAGGCGGGGCCGGAGCGGCAGAACGTTGGCGTCATCCGTGAGATCGCCGATGGCGTCGCCAAAGTTGAAGGACTTACTGATGCCATGCTCAACGAAATGCTGGATCTCGGTCACGGCATCACTGGAATTGCCTTGGATCTGGATGAAACCGAAGTTGGAGTGATTATCCTGGGCGACTACACACGACTTGAAGAAGGTGACGAGGTTCGCACCACCGGGAAGCTGTTGCAGGTTCCCGTCGGCAAGAGCCTGCTGGGCCGCGTGGTGAACACGCTCGGAGAGCCACTGGACGGTAAAGGACCTATTAAGAGTACGGTCGCTTATCCAGTCGAAAAAACGGCGCCGGGCATCCTCCGGCGCCGCCCCGTAAGCCAGCCTGTGCAAACCGGCATTATGGCGATCGATGCCATGATCCCGATTGGCCGCGGCCAGCGCGAATTAATTATTGGGGACCGCTCGACGGGCAAGACAGCGATTTGTATTGACACCATCATCAGTCAGGCCAGGCTCAATCGTGCTGCCGAGGAGGCCGGCGACAAAGACTACCGCCCGCTCTATAGCATCTATGTCGCCATCGGGCAGAAGCAATCAAGTGTCGCCCGACTGATCACCGTCCTAGAAGATGCTGGGGCGATGCCGTACACCATCATCGTAGCGTCGCCCGCATCTGATTCGGCCACCAACCAGTACCTGGCGCCATTTGCCGGGGCTGCGATGGGTGAGTGGTTCATGGACAATGGGATGGACGCGTTGATCGTTTATGACGATTTGTCTAAGCATGCGGTGGCTTACCGCCAGGTTTCCCTTGTCCTGAAGAGGCCATCCGGTCGTGAAGCATATCCCGGTGACGTTTTCTACCTCCACAGCCGGTTGCTCGAGCGTGCGGCACGCGTTGGGGAGAAATATGGGAACGGCTCTCTCACGGCGCTGCCCATCATTGAAACGCAAGCGGGCGACGTGTCTGCCTACATTCCGACCAACGTCATCTCGATCACCGACGGACAGATTTATCTGGAAACGGACCTGTTCTATCAAGGAGTGCGCCCCGCTATTTCGGTCGGCCTCTCGGTTTCCAGGGTTGGTTCAGCTGCGCAGCTGAAAGCTATGAAACAGGTGGCTGGAAAGCTCAAGGGGGACCTTGCTCAATTTCGAGAATTAGCGGCCTTCGCACAGTTCGGCTCGGAGCTGGATGCCAAAACGCTGGCGCAGATCGGCCGGGGCAAGCGCATCGTCGAGATCTTCAAGCAGCCACAATACAGCCCCATCCCGGTTGAGGTTCAGGTGGCCGTCCTCTGGATTGTGCAGAACGGGTATATGGACGATGTAGCGGTTGAGCGGATCATGGAGTACCAGGCCGGTCTGACGGATTTCCTCGCCACCCGCAAAGCTGAACTGCTCAAACAGATTCTCAAGCAAGGAGTGCTCAGTGACGCACTGACTTCCGAGTTGAAAGCTGCTGCCGATCAGTACAAAGAGGGTTGGAAATGAACAGCCCGCGCGATTTGCGACGGCGGATCAAGTCAGTCGGTGGCACAGCTCAGATCACCAGAGCGATGCAAATGGTCGCAGCGTCAAAAATGCGTAGAGCGCAAAACGCTGCGCTTGCAGGGCGCCCCTTCGTGCACCTGTTGTACCGGATCCAGCGACAAGCAACAACGCGCATGGTCGATTTCAGTCACCCGCTGCTCGCGGTGCGCTCAGTGCGCAAGCGCGCGGTCATCTTGATCGCCGCGGACAAAGGATTGTGCGGGGCACTGAACGGCAATCTGTTTCGTTTGGCCAGCGAGTTCGATTCCCAGTCGACACTTTTCATCACCGCGGGGCGCAAGGCGGCACAATTCATCGCTCGTACCCGGCGACAGCTCGTGGCCGAGTTTTCTTACACTGACACGCCACAGTTCTCTGAAGCGAGGGCTATTGCCGCTTTTGCCCGGGACCTCTTCCTCAAACAGGAGGTTGATCAGGTCCAGATAGTCGCTACGCGTTTCATCAATACCCTTACCCAGGAACCGCTCTGCGTTGAGTTTCTGCCAGTGGGAGAAATCAAGGCGCTGAAGATTCCGGGAGCGGAACCTGAGGAGAAACTCGCGGTCGACTCAACCGAGTCCCTCTTTGAGCCGAACCCTGAAGCCGTCTTGGGCTATCTGCTTTCGCACTATCTGGATATTTACATTTATCAGGTATTGATGAATGCCAAAGCCAGCGAGCAGAGTGCCCGGATGGTGTCGATGAAAAATGCAACCGACAATGCCGATAGCCTGATCAAGGATTTGAGTCTGGAGTACAACAAGCTGCGCCAAGGCAATATCACCAAGGAATTGCTGGAAATCGCTGGCGGTCAGTCCGGGTAAATCGAAATTATCTTGGTGACGTCATACCCAAAGCAGGTACGAAGATGAACACAGGAAGAGTCGTTAGAGTTTCCGGTCCGGTTGTGGACGTCGAGTTTCAAGACGCCTTGCCTCCGATCTATAACGCGTTAACCGTTGAGTGCAGGGTTCAGGACCAGCCCACCAAAATGACGCTGGAAGTGCAACAACATCTTGGGGACAAGTGGGTCCGGACCATTTCTATGTCGGGGACCGAGGGCATTAAGCGTGGGTTCGAGGCCACCGACAGTGGTGGACCGATATCTGTCCCCGTTGGTGAAGGTGTCATGGGCAGGGTGCTCGATGTGACCGGAAACCCGGTGGATGAGCGCGGACCTATCAAAGCGGATAAATATTATCCGATCCACCGCCCGCCGCCGCCTCTGGTGGACCAGTCCACATCTCCGCAAGTACTTGCCACAGGTATCAAGGTCATCGATTTGATCTGTCCCTTCTCTAAGGGCGGCAAGGTCGGGGCTTTCGGTGGCGCCGGCGTGGGCAAGACGGTCGTCATAATGGAACTGATCAACAACATCGCCAAGCTCCATGGGGGCGTCTCCGTCTTCGCGGGTGTAGGAGAACGAACCCGGGAGGGAAACGATCTCTATCACGAAATGTCGACGGCGGGAGTCATCAAGCAGGAGAAACTGAGCGACTCCAAGATCGCATTGGTCTACGGGCAAATGAATGAGCCGCCGGGTGCCCGGTTGCGCGTCGCGCTGGCCGGTCTTGCCATCACCGAGTATTTCCGGGACGAGAAGAATCAGGATGTGCTGCTCTTTATTGATAACATCTTCCGCTTCTCTCAGGCCGGCTCGGAAGTGTCCGCCCTTCTCGGGCGTACGGCTAGCGCCGTCGGGTATCAACCGACTCTGGCCGCCGAGATGGGAGCCCTCCAGGAACGCATTACCTCGACCAAGAAAGGATCGATCACTTCGTTCCAGGCGGTATATGTCCCGGCGGACGATCTGACCGATCCAGCACCGGCTACGACATTCGCTCACTTGGACGCCACCATCGTGTTAGAGCGTTCGATCGCCGAACTGGGCATCTACCCAGCAGTCGATCCCCTGGCCTCAACTTCCCGCGCCCTTGCGCCGGAGATCGTAGGCAAGGAGCACTACGAAGTGGCGCGGGGAGTCCAGAAGGTTCTTCAGCGCTACAAAGATCTGCAGGACATCATCGCAATTCTCGGCATGGACGAGCTTTCACCCGACGATAAGCTGACCGTTTTCCGCGCCCGCAAGATCCAGCGCTTTCTGAGCCAGCCGTTCAGCGTGGCGCAAGTCTTTACGGGCCGAGAGGGCAAGCAAGTTCCCGTTGCCGACACGGTTCGCGGCTTCAAAGAGATATTGGAAGGCAAGCACGACGACGTGCCTGAAGGCAACTTCTACATGAAAGGTGCAATCGAGGAAGTCACGCAGGCTGAGGGTTAAGCGCTCTACGACCCATGGCTCGACTTGCAGGTGCAACATGGCTGACACTCTCAAACTGGAAATTGCGACTCCGACCGGGACGGTGTACTCCAAAGACGTGGATATGGTCATTCTCCCAGGCGTGGAGGGGCGGATGGGAATTCTTCCCCACCACGTCCATCTAATGACCCAGTTAGCGCCGGGTGAATTGATCGTGCGCAAGGACGATCAAGAGGAAGTTCTTGCCGTGGGTGAAGGCCTCGTGGAAATCACGGGCAAGAGCGTAGCCATCGTGACGAATATGGCTGTGACGGTTCAGGACATTGACGAAGCAGCAGCCGAAGAAGCACGTCAGCGCGCAGCTGCCCGCTTGCGGGAAAAACTTTCTTCTGAAGAAGTGGCTTCCGTCAATGCCTCCATGGTTCGATCACTCGCACAACTACGTGTCAAACGACGCCATCACCAGTGAACACACGTTGAGATAAGGCGGTGCGCCGGGGCGAGGCAAGCATGAGTCACGAGGGTGTCATAACCCATAAGGGACTGAAAACACCGAAAGCCGCTGCCATCGCCGGCATACTCTTTTCGGCGCTGCTCATCACCAGCCAGTTCCTGATCTGGTCGTCTATACCTGCCATTCCTACATTCGGAGCGATGGAAGTCGTCGGGCACTTGAATGCTGTCTCGCTTGCTCTGAATATGCTGCCCTTCGCCGGCGTTGCCTTTTTGTGGTTCATCGCTGTGGTTCGCGATCGTTTGGGTGTGCTTGAGGACCGGTTCTTTGCCACCGTTTTCCTGGGAAGTGGATTGTTGTATTTGGCGATGACTCTTACTTCGGGAGCTATGGCGGGCGGACTGATCCAGACTCTACAAGGCACACCAGAGATTGGCACGCAGACCGGCACTTACGAGCTGGCGCGTGCTCAGATTTACGTCGCCATGAACGCTTACGGACTCAAAATGGCGGGCGTCTTCATGTTCTCGACCTCGACGATCCTAGTGCGGACCGGGATCGTGCGGCGCTGGATTCCCTTCATCGGATTCGCTTTGGCCATCGCGCTTGTGCTAGGCGGTGGAACGATCCAATGGATTCCTTTCGTGTTTCCGGCATGGGTATTTTTGATTAGCGCAGACATACTCATTCAGAATCTTGATGGACAACTCAAGGCCACTGTGGCCCCTCTGGACCGAGACCCAAAATCCGCCCACCGCGAAACCCCGTCCGAAATATCGGATGTACAACGCTGAAAGTGAGAGTGACTCGCAATGGCTGACAAGCAAAGGAAAGACGAGAAGAAAGATTTGGGGCGCAAGCAGTACGAAGCGGAACTTCGCCGACTCCAGGGTGAATTGTGCAAACTGCAGGAGTGGGTGAAATTCCGGGGCCTGCGCGTGATTGTCGTGTTTGAAGGGCGCGACGCCGCCGGCAAGGGAGGCACGATTCGAGCACTTACAGAACGCGTGAGCCCGCGTGTCTTTCGAGTCGTGGCCTTGCCCGCTCCTTCCGACCGCGAAAAGAGTCAGATGTATATGCAGCGTTATATTCAGAACTTTCCTGCAGCCGGCGAGATCGTGATTTTTGACCGGAGTTGGTACAACCGCGCCGGAGTTGAGTATGTGATGGGTTTCTGCACTAAGGAACAGCACCGCCGTTTTCTCGAGCTTTGTCCGGCCATGGAGAAGTACATGGTGAGCGGTGGTGCAATCCTTATCAAGTATTGGTTGGAGGTCGGGCAGAAAGAGCAAGAAAGACGATTCCAGTCGCGGATCAAAGATCCACTTCGCCAGTGGAAACTGAGCCCAATGGACTTGGAATCTTACCGCCGCTGGTACGAATACTCCCATGCTCGAGACCTGATGATGAAGGCGACGGACACCAAGCATGCTCCCTGGTATATCGTCCGCTCTGACGACAAGAAGACCGCAAGGCTCAACTGCATTTCGCATTTCTTGAGCCTGATTCATTACGGAAAAGTTCCGCGGGAGAAGGTGGTGTTACCCCTGCGAAAGACGCAGGGGGAATACGACGATCAGGCACCTTTGAAACCAAGGCGCTTCATTCCCGAAAAGTACTGATCTTCTCCGGCCCAAGATTCGAGGAGGCTACTCTTGAACCAGAAATGGCAAACTCCGCCCGGTGTTCGAGATGCCTGCTCGCAGCGACCCAGAGGTCGAACAGTCTGGAGTTTCGCTATGTTGCTTCAACCTGAACGTTGTCGTGTTCCAACGAAGTGTTGTGCGACTAGGGATTTCCCCAGTTGTGATACGTGGTAAACCCTTCGTAGCATCAAAGCGTCCGAGTTTATTCCGAGCTTGTAGATCACGTTGAGATTGCAGGCCAACGAGTGACCCTTGCTGCCCTGACCAGAGATTATGTTTTCCTGTGGCTACCCGGGCGATGAGTTTTGTAAACGCGTGTCAGTAGAAGAAGCATTCAGCTAGTTTCGCCTGAGTCCGAACAGTCTGCGTGCGTCGAGGAGGCAGGTCGTGTGGCGAGAACTAACAACTCACTCTCGGCTCTGGAGCTTCTTATTGCCAGCCGTGGTTCTTTGTGGTTGCTCTTCCGGTAAACCAAAGCCAGCGCCACCTCCACCCGGAGTCACTGTATTCACCGTTCTGCAGAGGGATGTGCCGGTCTATCAAGAGTGGGTGGGAACCATGGCTGGCAACATCGATGCCGAGATTCGGCCAAAGGTCGAAGGCTTCCTCCTGAGCAAACTCTACAGTGAAGGCTCTTTCGTAAAGAAGGGACAGGCGATGTTCCAGCTGGATGATCGCCAGTCTCAGGCGGCGGTCCAACAGGCGTTAGGGCAACTTGAGGAAGCCAACGCAGCCTTGGCACAAGCGCAGATCGATGTGAAGCGTTATACGCCGCTAGTCCAGCAGAAAGCGGTGAGCCAGGCCGAACTCGACAAAGCGACCAGCAGACAGCGTGCCGCTACTGCGCAGGTCGCTGCCGCCCAAGCCGTATTGGACAACGCCAAGCTCAACCTCACTTGGGCAACTGTCGTGTCTCCCATCTCAGGAATTCCAGGAATTGCGAAGGTTGGGATTGGCGATCTCATGACACCGAGCACGATTATGGCGACGGTGTCAGCTGTGGATCCAATCTACGTCGATTTCAGTATCGCGGAACAGGACTACTTGCGTTTCGCTCGCGACAAAACCGGACGCGGAGCAGACTTGGAGCTGATTCTGGGGGACGGCACGGTTTACCCACAACGGGGTCACTCGCTTCTTGTGAATCGAGAAATAGACTCGCGAACGGGTACGATTCAAGTCCGTGCTGAGTTTCCGAATCCTACGAATGTCATGCGCCCAGGGCAGTACGCCCGCATACGTTCGAAAACCGAAGTAAGAAAGAATGCCTTGTTGATTCCGCAGAGGGCTGTCGCGGAGTTGCAGGGGATTTACCAGGTTGGAGTGGTTGATTCCGAGAACAAGGTCACGATTCGTGCTGTGAAAACCGGACCTCAGTTCGGCGACATGTGGGTCGTCGAATCGGGTCTCCAACCACAAGAACAAGTCGTCGTGGATGGCCTGCAGCGCCTGCGCGATGGCATGACGGTAACCCCCAGCGCCTTTAAGGATACCCAGGCCAACGCAGTCCACGGCGGAGAGTAGACAATGGCCAAGTTCTTCATCAACCGCCCCATTGTTGCCATCGTAATTGCCATTCTCACCGTGATTGCAGGGCTCGTTGCGATGACGAAGTTGCCAACCGCGATGTTGCCCGACATCGTCCCCCCTCAAGTCAATGTCACTTCCACCTACACCGGCGCGGATGCACTCACGATTGAACAGTCGGTCGCAACGCCGCTGGAGCAGCAGATGAACGGCGTGGACAACATGATTTATATGATGTCCACCAATGCCAACGATGGAACCATGACATTGAAAGTGACCTACGATGTCGGCACGAATGTCGACATCGATCAGGTGAACACGCAGAACCGGGTTTCGCAAGCTAGCCCAAACCTTCCCACCTCGGTCAACCAATATGGGGTGACCGTAAAGAAGTCGATGGGACTTCCCTTGCTGGTTCTGTCGGTCTACTCACCCAATGGCACTTTCGACAGTCAGTTCCTGGGGAACTACGCGACCATCAATATCAACGACGCGCTGCTTCGCGTGCCTGGCGTTGGCCAGGTCACGAACTTCGGCACTGCAGACTACGCCATGCGCATTTGGGTGAAACCCGATCAACTCACGAAGTTGGGTCTCACCGTCTCGGACCTGAACAATGCCGTGCAGCAACAGAGCGCCGTAAACCCAGCGGGTCAGATCGGAGGTGAGCCCGCACCAAAGGGGCAGCAGTTCACCTACTCGGTGCGCGCCCCCGGCCGCCTCGTCAATGCGGAAGAGTTCGGCAACGTCATCGTGCGCCAGAATACGGACGGCTCCGTCGTGCGACTGAAAGACGTCGCGCGCATCGAACTTGGCTCCCTGGTTTACCAGCAGATTGGACGTTTCAACGGCAAGCCGGCAGTCATTATCGCCGTGTACCAGGCACCGGGTTCAAACGCCTTGGCCGTGGCCAATCAAGTCAAGATCCAGATGGACGAACTCAAGTCGCGATTCCCACAGGGTCTTGAGTACAAAGTTTCCATGGACACGACCTTGCCCATCACTGAGGGCATGAAAGAAATCGTGACGACTTTGGGGGAAGCGATTGTTCTGGTCATCATCGTGGTGTTTCTCTTCCTGCAGGGTTGGCGCGCGACGCTCATCCCCCTCATCGCCGTCCCGGTCTCTCTTATCGGAACCTTCGCTATTTTCCCGATGCTGGGTTTCTCCATCAACACACTCTCTCTGTTCGGGCTGATCCTTGCGATCGGCCTGGTCGTCGATGATGCAATCGTCGTGGTCGAGGCCGTCGAACACAACATCGAGCATGGCATGTCGCCTAAAGAGGCGACCGTCAAGGCGATGGAGGAAGTAACCAGCCCGGTGATCGGAATCGCCCTTATTCTCTCCTCGGTTTTTGTGCCCATGGCATTCATGGGCGGCATTTCCGGATTACTCAACCAGCAGTTCGCGGTTACCATCGCGATCTCGGTACTGATCTCTGCCTTCAATGCGTTGACTCTTTCTCCAGCTCTGTCGGCCATGTTGCTTCGACCGCGCAAGAAAGCCAAAGGCCCGTTGGGGCGATTCTTCGACTGGTTCAACCGCAGTTTCGAAAAGATAACCGGCCACTACGTCTCGTGGAGCCATGTTCTGATTCGCCGGGCTGGCATTGCAATGCTGCTACTCCTTGCTTTGTCGGTGGTTGCCGGACTGATGGGCAAGAGCTTACCAAAGAGCTTCATTCCCGAAGAAGATCAGGGTTACGCCTTCGTTCAACTGCAATTGCCGGATGCTGCCTCGCTGCAACGCACCGACGCGGTCATGCGCAAGATGGATGACATCCTCGCGCACACCCATGGGATTCAGGGTTACGATGCGATCGCAGGCTTCAGTTTGCTCTCAAATACGTCCGCTTCCTACACCGGTTTTTACTTCCTGCAGCTTGATCCCTGGGAGGAGCGCCACAGCGATGAATTGTCCGCCGCTGGGCTCATGCGGGCTTTGAACTTGAAGATGGCCAAGGAGATTCCAGAGGCCGTTGGATTCGCGTTCGGTCCGCCCGCGATTCCAGGACTGGGCACAGCCGGCGGCTTCACCTTCATGTTGCAGGATCGTACCGGCGGAACCGTTGAACAGCTGTTTGACAGCTTAGAGAAACTGACCCAGGCAGCCCGCAAGCGCCCAGAGCTGGCCTCACTGGTCAGCACCTTTCGGCCTTCGGTCCCCCAACTCTACATCGACGTCGATCAGGACCGCGTCCTGAAACAAGGTCTGCAATTCGCCGATGTGTACCAGACGCTGCAATCCTTTCTGGGCGGTGCCTACGTCAATCAGTTCAATCGCTTTGGCCGGCAGTGGAAGGTCTATCTGCAGGCGGAACCCCAATACCGAAACAGCTCTGATCAAATCAACAACTTCTACGTACGCAATTCGAAGGGCGAGATGACGCCCTTGGGCTCGCTCGTTACGATTCGGCGTGTTTCCGGACCCGAATATACCAACCGCTTCAACTTGTACCGCAGCATCCAGATCAACGGTTCTCCTGCCCGCGGATATAGCTCCGGACAGGCAATGGCCGCCATGGAAGAAGTCACCGCACAAGTGTTACCCGGCAATATGGGTTATGCCTGGAGCGACATGTCGTATCAGGAAAAAAAGGCCGCCGGCGGACAAGCAGCCGTTTTTGGGATGTCGCTCGTGTTTGTCTTTCTGATCCTGGCTGCACTCTATGAAAGCTGGTCTCTTCCGTTCAGCGTTCTGCTCTCTACGCCCGTAGCGGTATTTGGCGCCTTCGGCGGACTAATGTTGCGCAAGTTCGACAACAACATCTTTGCTCAGATCGGCCTGGTTATGCTGATTGGGCTCACCGCTAAGAACGCCATCCTGATCGTTGAGTTTGCCGTCTTGGAGCGCAAGAAGGGAAAAGACTTTGTGGACGCCGCCCTCGAGGGAGCGCGCCTGCGATTGCGGCCGATTCTGATGACTTCATTCGCTTTCATTCTGGGTTGCGTCCCACTCTGGACAGCGAAAGGCGCAGGCGCCATCGGCCGCAAGGTGCTCGGGACTTCCGTCATCGTCGGTATGTCGACGGCGACTGTGCTGGGCGTCTTCCTTGTGCCAGTGTTGTTCGTTCTCGTAGAACGAATCGCCAGCAGGAAGAAAGAGACCGCCCCAGAAGTGCCTCACGCCGCACCCGCGGAGGGAGGGGCACACTGATGCGGAAGATCATTTGTGTGGCTGTCCTGCTCCTGGGTCTCGGGGGCTGCGTGGTGGGACCGAAGTACAAGCGCCCCCTGATTCAGCCTCCCGACAAGTTCTACGCGGAAGCCAATCCCCAGTCGGTTTCGCTCGCGGACGCGCCCTGGTGGGAACTCTTCAAGGATCCTGTTCTGCAGGATCTGATCCGCGAGGCTTTGAAGAACAACTACGACGTGGCGATAGCCGCATCCCGTGTCGAGGAGGCGCGGGCACAGGCCGGCGTGGCGAAATCGGAATACTACCCGCAGATAGGATATGAAACCAGCATTGCAGGCGCGAAAGCGCGAATCGTACCGAATCATGTTTACTACGGATATAATTTCAACCTTTCCTGGGAGCTAGACTTGTGGGGCCGCATCCGAAAATTGAATGAGCAGCAAAAAGCTCTGTTTTTCGCCTCCGAGGAAGTACAGCGCGGAGTGTGGTTGAGCTTGGTCGCAGACGTGGCGCAGGCTTATTTCGAACTTCGGGCACTCGACGCGCAACTCGAGATCACGAGGGAAACGGGCCAGAGCTTCCAGGAAAGTTACGATCTCTTTAGTAAAAAAGAGCAGGGCGGAGAGGCATCAGGCCTGGAAACGTCACGCGCCGAAGCAGCAATGGCCAATGTTGTAGCGCAAATCCCGGATCTCGAAAGACAGATCACAGCGAAAGAGAATCAGATCAGTTTGTTACTTGGTAAGAACCCTGCACCGATCCAGCGTGGCAATTCGCTCGCAGACCAGAATGACTTGGACATAGTCCCGTCTGGGCTACCCTCGACACTGCTGGAGCGGCGGCCGGATCTGCGACAAGCAGAACAGGAACTCATCGCCGCCAACGCCTCGGTCGGTGTTGCCAAGGCCAACTTCTTTCCTGTGCTCAATCTGACGGGCTTGCTGGGCGGCGTGAGCCCTCAACTTTCGGGCCTGGTCAGTTCCGGAACGCAGTGGACCGCAGGTGCGGGCTTAGCCGGACCGCTGTTCCAAGGAGGGCGCCTCAAAAGCCAGTATCGCGTGGCGCTGGCTCAACGTGACCAGGCACAATTTTCATACGTGAAGTCGGTTACGCAGGCCTTTGGCGAGGTCTCCACCGCGCTTGCCGCGCATCAGAAGCTTGCCCAGTCTCTCAAGGAACAGAACCGTTCTGTAACTTCCTATCAGGATTCAGTCCGGCTCTCTGACCTGCGGTACGACAGCGGACTCGCAAGCTATTATGAAGTGCTTGATGCCAAGCTGAACCTGTTCCCGGCGCAGACAGCCCTAGTGATATATGACCTGGATCGCAAGACTGCGCTGGTTGAGCTTTACAAGGCCTTGGGTGGGGGATGGAACCTGAGCGACGCGCAATGGCTAAGCAACAACGCCGCTTCGAACCCACCGTCGCATCCGTGAGGGTGCTGCTAGCACAACAATATGCGGCTTCGAGAAGACTCGAAGTTGGGATCAGGTTTTGGGGGATCTCGTTAAATCTCAAATGGGTGACGAGCACTATGCTTTTCGAAAGTGAGTCGCTCCGAGTCTCAGCCATTGCTTAATGTGCGGTAAGCCCAACCGCGCGAAACTGAGCGCAGACCCGTGCGACAACTTTTATCGTCGGCGGCTGAACATCGTCAAGCGTGTAGTTGAGTTTGAGTTCCTTCCATTTGAATCGTCCCATCTGATGGAAGGGCAGAACATCGACTCGTTGCACGTTTCCCAAATCAGCCGCAAACTTTGCAATCTTGGCCACGTTCTCAGGGTCGTCTGAAAGTCCAGGAACGAGCACGAAGCGAAGCCAAATAGTCTTCTTTCGCCCGGCCAACCGCCGCGCAAAATCCAGAACTGGCCCAACCTCCTGGCCCGTAATTCTGCGGTGTAGTTCAGGGTCCCAGCTCTTCAGATCGAGCAGCACCAAGTCAATGTGCTCCAGATCAGAGTCCGAAAGGCGTTCCCCAAGAGACCCATTTGTATCTAGCGCAGTATGAATCTCCATCTTCTTCGTCGCGGTCAGCAGTTTTACAGCAAACCGGTCTTGCATCAAAGGCTCACCGCCGCTCAAGGTGAAGCCACCTGACATTACCCTTAACCCGTGGCGATATTTCCGCAGTTCTTCAGTTGCGCGAGCTAAGGACACGGGGACGCCATTGCTCATGTTCCAAGTGTCGGGATTATGGCAATAGAGACATCGCCAATGGCAGCCCGAGGTCCAACCAACCACGCGCACACCTGGGCCGTCGACGGTCGAACCAGTGGTGAACGAATGAAGGAATCCCATGTCGCCAGTGGCTAGAGCAGTCCGCACATCCGACTCCGGCATGCCCGCTCCGAGATTTAACCGTAGGTCAAACGGGCTTTTCGCCTCCAATGGAAGTGCCTGATGCGTTTGATTCATAGCGTTGCCTGTTTTCCGTGGAATGTGCGGTTGATCACATCCATTTGTTGCTCGCGCGTCAGTCGTACGAAGTTAACGGCATATCCCGAGACCCTAATCGTCAGGTGAGGATATTTCTCTGGATGGTCCATTGCATCCAGGAGCATTTCGCGGTCCAACACATTGACGTTCATATGGAAGCCCGTGACGCTGAAGAACGCGTCAAGTACACTTGTCAAGTTTGTGATCCGATCTTCAGCAACTCTCCCGAGGCCTTCCGGCACGAGCGACGCCGTCAGCGAAATGCCGTCGGCGGCATCGCGATACGGAATCTTGGCGACCGAAGCAGCCGAAGCGTGAATGCCATGCGTGTCGCGCCCGTGCATCGGATTGGCGCCAGGAGCAAAGGGCTCCCCGCGCCGTCTTCCATCGGGCGTATTCCCAGTGCTCTTGCCATAGACCACGTTCGAGGTGATTGTCAAAATCGATTGCGTGTGAACAGCGTTGCGATAGGTGGGATATTTTTTCAGCTTGCCCATGAACGTACTGACAACCCAGGAGGCGAGTTGGTCAACCCGATTATCATTGTTCCCAAACTGGGGAAACTCGCCTTCGGTGTGATAGTCAACCGCGAGGCCGGTAGCGTCGCGTATGACTCGAACCTTTGCAAAACGTATTGCCGAAAGGCTGTCGGCAACGACAGACATGCCCGCCATACCAAAAGCCATTGTCCGCAGAGGAGCGTAGTCGTGCAGCGCCATCTCAAGGCGCTCGTAAGCGTACTTATCGTGCATGTAGTGAATGATATTCATTGCGCTGACATACACTCCCGCGAGCCACTCCATCATTTTGTCGAACTTATCGATTACCTCGTTGAAGTCCAGGTATTCTCCGGTGACGCCACCTGTTGGGCCCACCTGCTCCCCGCTGATTTCGTCCCGACCGCCGTTGATTGCATAGAGGAGGCACTTGGCGAGGTTGGCTCGCGCTCCGAAGAACTGCATCTGTTTGCCCAAGAGCATGGGTGATACGCAGCAAGCAATGGCTCCATCATCTCCCAATGCACGGCGCATCATTTCGTCACTTTCAAATTGAATCGAACTTGTATCGATCGCTACTTTCGCCGCAAACTTGCGGAATCCGTCGGGCAGCCGGGGCGAATACCAAATCGTTAGATTAGGCTCCGGAGCGGGGCCGAGATTGTAAAGAGTCTGAAGGAACCGGAAGCTCGTCTTGGTTACCAGAGGCCGACCGTCATCTCCGACACCGCCTATGGATTCTGTAATCCAGGTCGGATCGCCGGCAAAGAGCTCATCGTATTCCGGCGTCCTCAAGAATCGAACGATCCTCAGCTTAATGACAAAATCATCGATGATCTCCTGCGCCTGCTGCTCGGTCATGGTTCCAGCCGCGAGGTCTCGCTCGAAGTAGATGTCAAGAAAAGTCGATGTCCTGCCGAGCGACATGGCCGCACCGTTTTGTTCCTTAACGGCCCCGAGGTAAGCGAGATAGAGCCACTGCACCGCCTCGACTGCATTACGGGCTGGGCCTGAGATGTCGAACCCGTAGGCGGAAGCCATCATCTGCAATTCCTTGAGCGCGCGCATCTGTTCACTCAGTTCTTCGCGGTCGCGAATGACGTCTTCCGTTGACAATGCCGAATCCAGGCTGAGCTTTTCCATCCTCTTTCGCTCGATGAGGCGCGATACACCGTACAACGTGACTCGCCGGTAGTCGCCGATAATGCGGCCGCGACCGTAGGAGTCAGGGAGGCCGGTCAGGATGTGTGAGCTACGACACCGCCTTACGTCAGCAGTGTACGCATCGAATACTGCTTCGTTGTGTGTCTTCCGGTACTTCGAGAAAGTTTCGACAACGATAGGATCGGGATCATACCCGTACGCCTTGAGAGCGCTAAGGACCATCCGTAATCCACCGTTGGGCATGATGGCCCGCTTGAGTGGCGCCTCAGTCTGAAGACCAACAATGATCTCATTCGCGCGATCGATGTAGCCGGGAGCATGCGCCGTAATTGAACTGGGAACTTGAGAGACGTCAAGCACGCCTTTCTTGCGCTCTTCCACAAAAAGGTCGCTCAACCCAGCCCACAGTTTCTTTGTGCGTTCGGTCGCGGGAGCCAGAAAAGAGCCATCTCCTTCATAGGGTTCATAGTTTTGCTGGATGAAATCACGAACATTGATTTCTTTCTCCCAAAGACCTGGCCTGAAACCTGTCCAGGCAGAAATCGCGTTCACGCGGGCCAAATCTTCCGATGCAATCGTAGCCATGGTGATGCTCCTTGATGTTCAACGATGCCGATTCATCTCAAGCCAAGCAGGGATCCGGTATGCCGTGCGATCATGATTTCCTCGTTCGTAGGTATGACCCAGGTCGAAACCTTGCTTTGTGAAGTGGAGATGCGCGGACCTCTGCCCGAATTAGCTTTTGCGTCAAGCTCCAACCCGAGCCACGCCGCAGATTCACAGATTCGCCGCCGAATTTCTGGTGAATTCTCACCGATGCCGGCCGTGAATACTAATCCATCAATGCCCCCCAAAACCGCAGCGAGCGCTCCGATCTCCTTGGCCGCACGGTAAACAAAGTAATCCACCGCTATTTTTGCGTCTGGTTCATTCGCGGCAAGCAGGTCGCGCATGTCATTACTAATACCGGAAATCCCGAGCAACCCCGATTTCTTGTAGAGCAGAGCTTCGACCTCTTTAACGGAGAGACCCAGGCCCTGAAACAAATACAAAACGACACCCGGATCAAGAGCACCCGGCCGTGTACCCATACACAATCCATCCAGCGCCGTGAAGCCCAAACTGCTGTCGAAGCTCTTCCCTTCTCTCAGCGCACAGAGACTGGCGCCACTCCCGAGATGGGCAACGATAACGCGCCCCTGCGCAATCTCCGGCGCGACTTCCGGCAACACGGAAGCGACGTATTCGTAGGACAAGCCGTGAAATCCATATCGCCGCAGTCCCGATTTGCAGAGATCTCTGGGTAGGGGTACAAGTGCTACGACTGCCGAATGCCCACAATGAAAGCTCGTATCGAAGCATGCAACTTGCGGGACGCCTGGCAATCGCTCAAAGACTTCCTCAATGGCGGCCAGATTGTAAGGTTGATGTAACGGCGCAAGAGGAGTCAGTTGGTAGAGTTGTGCCAGGACCTGCCGATCTACGATCGTCGGCCCAACAAAGTGCGCGCCACCATGAACGACGCGATGGCCGACCGCCAACACTTTGCCACCCCGATACTTAGATTGGAGCCAAGCGGCTAGAGCATCCACTGCCTTACGACCATCGCTGACCTCCGCTCCCAACCTCTCGTCTGCGATCCGCGCCCCACCGCCATCCTTTACCGATAACCGTGGTGATGTCCCAATACCCTCAATCTGTCCCTTTGCATCGAGTTCCCATTGCAATCCTTCTGGGCGTCGGAACACACAAAACTTCAAACTGGATGACCCAGCATTGAGCACGAGAGCGAAGTCGGCTGTCACGGTTTATCCTCAGCGCCCCATTCGCCGGGCGTGAGCCACCAACATGGCAACCGCGCAACTGGCGATCCGGGATCGCACACTGTCGGCCCGACTGGTTAGAACGACTGGCACTTTCGCCCCGAGAACCATGCCCGCACTGTCCGCCTTGGCAAGAAAACTGAGTTGTTTCGCCAGCATGTTACCGGCCTCGAGATCAGGAACGAGGAGTATGTCCGGATCGCCAGCCACAGTGGAGCGAATGCCTTTTGTGGTAGCGGCTTGTTCGCTGATGGCGTTATCGAAGGCCAGGGGCCCGTCGAGAACGGCGCCAGTGATCTGGCCGCGTTCCGCCATCTTGCAAAGAGCCGCAGCATCAATGGTCGCCGGCATTTTCGAAGTTACCGTTTCGACCGCCGCGAGGATCGCCACCTTGGGTCTTTCGCGGCCGAGCGCGATAGCAAGATCAATAGCGTTCTGACAGATGTCGACTTTGTCCTCCAGCACTGGGGCAATATTGATTGCGCCATCCGTAACGATCAGCACCTTGTGGTAAGTCGGCACGTCCATGATGAACGCGTGACTGATACGACGTACGGTGCGCAAACCTCCGTCGCGAGACACAATCGCCGACATTAACTCGTCGGTATGCAAGCTGCCCTTCATCAAGACCTCCGCGGAACCCTCGCGGACCAACTCCACCGCTTTTGCTGCGGAGGAGTGACTGTGTGCAGCGTCGACAATTCGAAACCTGCCTAGATCGATTCCCAACGTCTTCGCGGTTTCAGTCATCTTGGCCAACGGGCCAACCAGAATCGGCACGATCAATCCAAGTTCAGCTGCCTCCACGGCTCCGGAAAGAGAGGAAGCATCACAAGGGTGTGCCACCGCGGTTGGGACCGGCTCCAGATTTGTGCACCTCTCGAGTAATAGCTCGTACTTGCCCGTTCCAGTTTCTAGAATCATCGCTTACCTCATGACTTCCGACGATTGTGGTACAGTGCGGGTCCGGTTTCTCTTAGCAAGAAAGAGAGAACAATGGCGGCCCCAACGCCGAACAGAAGGGGCAGAAAAGTCGATTGGTAATGGGCCAGTTCACGCTGCTGGGCGCCACCAGACAGATGTTGAAGAAGCCATCCAAAGACCGGCCCCAATAAAGCGCTGAAAGTAAAGTTCAGGAAATTGATCACACCCGTGGCAGTGCCGCCATACTGCGGCGGATTGACTTCCTTGATGACGGTATATGGCAGCATAGCTGCACCCGATGCCAACCCAGCCACAAGACCAACCACGTAAGGAGGAAATACATCGGTCGGTCCGAAGAGGATCCAAGCCAAGCTGGCGAGAAGCACGACCGCGCCTCCGATGATCACTGGCTTCCGTCTACCGATACGGTCCGAAATGAATCCCAGGAACGGGCATCCTATGATCCATCCGAGTGGAACGGTCGCCGATCGCATTACTGCCGAGGAATAGCTGAATCCGTGCGCTTCCTGCAGATAGCGCACGCCCCAAATCATGTCGAAGATAGTTGTCGGGATGAAAAGAAACCCTGCGATCAAGCCACACAAAATCGATTGCGGATTCTTGAATACAGTGAAGAAAGCCTCAGTGGTGGCCTTCAGGCTGCCGACAGGCGCTTTCGCTTCCGGTTCGTTGGGCAACAGAAAATAAAGAAGCGCACCGATTGCCAGGCCGATGAAGCCCATTCCAATCCAAAAAGTCTTCCAGGACATGCCCCGACCAATCAGCGGACCCACTGCAAATTGCCCAGCCGACCCGCCTGCCATGCCAAACATTTGTGTGGCACCAATCAAAGTGGCCGCGCGAGACACTGGGAAGTTCTTCGTGGCGATATAAACCGCCCCGACCAAGGCAAAGACTCCCCCTGCCCCCTGTAATAGCCTTCCAAGGCTCGCCGCTTCTCGGTTGCCCGAACCAAATAGCAGGGCCCCAATGCCGACGACAGCGGCGGCGGCGGGAAGCACCTTCTTCGGTCCCAGTCGATCCATGGCGGCGCCCGCGGCCAGACTAAACGGGGAGTATCCGTAGTAGAAAAGCCCTATCAGTGAAGCCATGCCTAGTGCGTTGAGCCCGAACGTTTCCGTCAGCTGCGGGACCATCACCGATGGCGCCGAGCGGAGTGCGTATTGGTAGAAATAATAAATCGCCACTAGCAGCCATGAGACAGTCGCCAACCTGAGACTCGTGCGAGCTCCCGTGTCACTACTGGGAGGTGAAGATACGGATACGATCGACATATTCACCCACGATGAGTTAGCGTGCCCTGCTCCTGCGTCACTGCGAACTAGCAAAGTACCAGGGAGACAGCCAGACCGCCTTCCGACGTTTCTTTGTATTTCGCATTCATTTCCCTCGCCGTTAAATCCATAGCGGCGATCGTCGTATCGAGGTCGACCCGGCGTTCTTCTGCGATCTCCTCACTCGCAATGCAGTAGGCTGTCCACGCTTTCACTGCGCCATAGGCGCAGCGCTCTATGCATGGGACTTGAACGTAACCGGCGACCGGATCGCAGGTCATCCCGAGGTGGGCCTCGAGAGCGGATTCGGCGGCATTGGAGACAACCTTCGGACCAGCTCCGAGGGCTTGAGCAATCATCGCCGCACCCATCGAGGAGCCCACTCCAACCTCCGCCTGGCATCCCCCCTCGGCTCCCGAAAGTGTGGCATTGTGTTTGCAGAGGTAGCCGATCGCAGCCGCCGCAAGGAAACCATCCCGGATTTTTTGAGTTGGCGCTTTCGCATCACGGAGAGACTTCACCACGGCCGGTATGATTCCGGCAGAACCCGCGGTTGGCGCTGTCACAATGATGTGCCCGCGAGCGTTTTCTTCGCCCATCGCGAAGCCGTATGACGCTACTCGAGTGATCGCTTGGGCGGCTGGTCCTTTTGCAGAGCTCTTCAAGCTTCGCTGCATGTCGGCGGCTTTACTGTGCAACTTGATCGGACCGGGCAGAACGCTGTCTACCGAAAGCCCTGTGTCAACGCCCCGCACCATCACTTCTGTTACCTGGTCGATGAACTCCCATATTTCTTTTTCACTCCTCCCAGAAATGGCCATTTCATTTGTCAGGAGCAAGGTAGGAAGTGGAATCTTGTCATCGACAAGGTACTTCTTCAGATCTTTCGCATATGCGAACGGGTATTTCGGTTGTCCTTTGTCAGGTGGCTTGTAACCCTTCCATTCAATAAATCCACCGCCGACCGAGTAGTATTCGAGTTCGTACAGGGTTTCGTCGCCGGCTAGCAACATCCCCTTCATCGTGTTGGGGTGACGAAAATCTCCCTTGGGGGCGTCGAAGACGATGTCCTTCAGAGTCAGGTTTAGAGTCGTGGGCCCGAGCGTCACCTTGTGCACTTCATCGGGATTCGTGGCTAGTCCATCAAGAAAGGCCGGTGGGCATGTTGCTGGAGCCTTACCGAGGAGGCCGGCCAAGCACGCCCTATCCGTGCCATGGCCTTTGCCAGTAGCGCTGAGACTCCCATATAAGTGCACTTTCAGAGCTGTCGCTCGCTTCAGTTGATCTTCAGGCAGCTTGGAAACGCGCTGGAAGAAATCGTAAGTAATCCTCATCGGGCCCATGGTGTGGGAACTGGAAGGTCCTGGGCCGATCTTATAGAACTCCTCCAGTACGGTCATGATGGGCCCCTTCGACTGCACAACCACGGAGAGTTCGGGCGATATAAAGGGCAAAGGCATTGCGCCAGTCGGTGGCTTGGCCAGCTCTGTAGTTGGTTGTCGCGAGCATCCAGCGAGCAAAGCAGCTGCGGATGCGCCCAGCATAGTGCGGCCCAGGTCTCTTCTCGTGAGCAATGTCGGAGCCAAAGGCAGACTGGGGATGGGTCCGCACGATTTGCAACCCGCCGAATTACACGTTCCGCACGCGTTCTGAACGTTGTCCAGTATGTTAAGAGAAGGTTTCATTGTGCGTCCCTCGTTGAGAATCTGGACCTCGGCCAAAATGGAAGAAGGGCTCAGCCGCGTGACAAAAGGCGCTCGGCTGCGTCTCGCCGACGTCCGACAGCTGATTCAAGGCGCCGTTCCGGGCTACAGACACCATTCTGATGTCTCGAACAGCGGTGGTGCCCTTGGTGCCGCTGCGTCAGTCTGACCCGTCCACAATCTATAAACGGCATCGTGCCTCCCTTATAGGCCGCTGGTACAGCAGCGACAACTAGGGAAATCCCTAACGTGCTCGTACTAGACGAAGGGGGCCTACTTATCTAGTTTCTTCGAGTAGTTGGAAAGCAAGAGTGATCCAGACTCGCTGCCACTCTCTTAGCGACGAACTTTCATTGGAACCGTGGTCAACCGGATCGTGATTGATCAGCCTAATCACTCACCGTTCAGTTGCAAGAGCCGTCGTCCAGAAATTGTCCGTTGGCAGCCATGGACGCCAGAGAGCGTGCGCAGTTCAGGATTTTCTGATCCAAAGCATCGCCCTTCAGTGCATCGGTCGGAACGTAGTTCATGTTTTTTCGGGCAGCAAGGATCTTGTTGCTCAACTTTTGGATGCTGTCGAACTCGTTGCTGAGTAATTTATAGGCACTTCGATCAGCATCGGTCGAAATGGCAACGAACGCCAGTCGAAGGTTCGTGCTGGCCTCGCTTTGATAACCAGCGACGAATGCGTCCGTCACCGCATATCCACTTTGTACGGCATTCACTAGTGCGCTGCGCCATTCCCTGATAACGCTCATCTCTTCGATACCCGCGTTCATGAATTCTTTCGAGAATGCGGAATTTCCGGGCCGACTTGCGCTGTCCGTCGCAGCCGACGCGCACTGAGAGGATAAAGGAAGCGTTAGTGTAACCTCATTCCCGCTGAAGCCGACAGAACCACTGATGAATCGCGCCAAGTCCTCGACATCCACGTAAGACCTGCCGTTAACCTGGAGAATTGCCATCTGCCCGGGTAAGCCATGTACAACGAGCTTCACGTTCCTCTCTGCTGCCTGTGCAAAAACCAGCGTCATTGAAGTAAGCAATGCGAACAATACACTCGCATTTAATAGTCTCTGCCTCATAAAACCTCCTCCTGAAACGAGGAACCCCATTTGCAGAGGTTATTTGAACTCGTTCTCGGTAGCCGGTGGCGGGAGCCTTTCGACATATCGAAGTTGACTCATTTCGGCAACTCGATCACAGACAGGGGGCCAACTCGATAGAGTCTCTCCGTCTGTTTAAAAGTGGGGTCGAGGTCATTCGTCGGCCTGCATTCTCGACATTATTCGCGCCGCAACGACGTCAGCAGTCACCGGCAAAGCTGATCTTAATTATTTGAATATGCCTGAGGGTAGACGAACCTTCCTAGGATCTCGTGGCTGCACTTCCCATCGGCAGTCCGCGCTAGGACCTCGCGTTAACCTCCCTAATGGGCGTGGAAACAGGAACCTAGCGCCTCTCGAGTTTGGATTTTCAGATGCGCACTCGCCCACCGCCAACTAGGGAAATCCCTAGTTATTCTTCGTTTCGCGAGAGTGTACGATCCTTTCGAATAGACTTGATCGCGCTATATATTGCCAGACAGGCCGTGCGAGAGGAGAGAACCTAGATGCGCGCTAACTGGAAGATTTCGCACTTCGCGACTGAAATCACGCTTCTGCTGGGTTTGCTTATAATCGCGGGCATTCCCGCGTTTGGTCAACGGAAGAGTTCGGAAACGATCGACGCCACAGCCTTTGGCACAAGCACGCAACTGGGAAGAAACTTCGGCGTGAAAATCATTATTTACGAATTCTCGAGTCCCGAGGATCGAGACATCCTGGTACAAGCCTTTCAGAAGGGTCAGAACGACGCGCTCGTGAACACCCTTGAAAAGATGAAAAGCGTTGGCCGGATAACGATCCCTGGCACACTTGGATTCGATCTTAGCTTCATCCGGGAAATCATAACGCCCACGGGCCGGACCATCCGATTTGTCACAAATCGCAAGATTGCCTTTGGCGAAAGTTATTGGGACGCCCAGACAAAAAGTTTCAATCTGACCGCCGGGGAGATCAACATAAACGATAAAGAGAAGGACAAGAGCAGCGGTGTTCTCTTCCCTGCGGCGCAGCTAATCATTAATAAGGAAGGCGAGTTGCAATGGGAGCTCAACCAGAATGAGTGGAAGCTGGTCAACATCATCGAGTGGGATTGAAGCTCGCCCTGGAATGGCGGGCGTTGAACACACGGGCCGCGGAGTCAACGCCGCCCGAAATTGCAACAGCCGAACGTGGGCAGTAGGCATGCGGATCTGACTATGAAAACTCGACTGCAATTCAACATCTTGAGTTCGTTGCTGCTATTGTCTGGCATCCTCCTAGTGAACTGCGCAACCGCGCAAGCGCAAAAAAAGGGCAAATACGCATGTGATGAGGTGCAACCTGAGAGCATGTGCAATGCAGCCAACACCTGCGGTTCAACCTCGGCGCAGTGCACGATTAACATCACGAGGGGATCCTACTCTGCCAATGTAAAGCCCGGGATTCCCGATGCGAAAAATAACCAGCTATTTTGCATAAAGGCCGGCACGACTGTCGTGTGGATGAGTTCGAATAAGAACAATGGATTCATGGTCTCGTTCGGCAGCGATTCGCCATTTGACCCGGATGGCCCGATCATGGGAGGTGGCAAGAAGCAGGTCACGACGAAAGCAAGCACTCCAGGCTGCTACAAATACGACGCGGGTGCGTTCACGTCCGGAACCGTTTATGGAATGAGTAGCGGCAGCAAGCAGGAATTAGTCATTCTCCCTTGACGCACGAATCGGCGCCGCGACGACGCCGAGCGAGTGACCTAATAGTTTTTATGTCCAACTCAGGCTGAGGGGTTCGGATTGCATGCATCCCTACATCAGCCAAGTCGATCTTATAGACGTTCGCCGCACTTATGGGTAGTGCCATCCACTGCGGACTCGAGTTCTCATGCTACGCCACCAATGAGCCTCTCGACAGCGACGTTGAGCAGACTGCTTGGCCCAACGATTCCTTCACGAAGCCGCTGCTGAGCCTCATGCAGCGGGGATTAATGTTACCGACAGCTCGGTTCTCCACTGCCACTCTGACTCTCTTAGGGGTTTTCCTAGTTGTGGGGATGCCAAATCAAAGATACGTTGTTCTCGACAAGCTGAATATTGTTATGGCATTAGCGTCCGCAACGGACGCCTAACCCGTGCAGCACGCATTGTCGAGAGCGGTGTCGGGAGCTGTTCGTATTGGGAGCATCCTTTCTCCTCGCGGCGTCCACGTATCGAAATTCAACCTTGTCTGCGCCCGCATGCAAGTGGAAAGCTCGTAGTTGTGGCCACGCTCGCTTTTGAATTCCTTCGGCGATTTCTCAAGGCAAGTCCGGGGCGGGTGAGGCGTCTATCCAGAAGGTGAGCGCGGTCTGGCGGAGCAAACGATATGAATCTCCCACTTCCTGTCCTCGACTGGATGAGGCGGTACGATCGAAACTGGCTACGGAGTGACGTTGTCGCTGGCATCACACTCGGTGCCTACCTTCTGCCGGCCGGACTGGGTGACGCGTCGCTCGCCAACCTGCCTCCTCAAGCTGGACTTTACTCCTGCTTGTTTGGCGGGCTGGTCTTCTGGCTGTTCTGCAGTTCCCGGCACACGGCCATCACGGTCACATCCGCTATATCTTTGCTCGTGGGCGCATCGCTGGGCGAAATTGCGGGAGGCGACTCAACCCGGTTTAGCGCGCTGGCGGCGGGTACCGCCTTGCTCGTGGCACTCATCGCCTTCATTGCCTGGCTGGTCAAGGCTGGCTCAGTCATTAATTTCATCTCCGAGAGCGTAATGGTCGGGTTCAAGTGCGGCGTCGCGCTCTTCCTTGCCAGCACGCAACTTCCCAAGTTGTTTGGCATCCACGGGGCACATGGCAATTTCTGGGAAAACACCGGTTATTTCCTCCAGCACTTGCCCGAGACCAACATAACATCGCTCACGATTGGATGCGCTGCGCTGGCGTTGCTCGTGCTTGGGAAGGTTGTCCTTAAGAACAAACCCGTGGCGTTGTTGGTCGTAGCGGGCGGGATCGTGGCCTCCGGCTGGCTCCATCTCGACGCCCGCGGCGTCAAGCTGCTCGGCGAAGTACCGCATGGATTACCCGCAATCGGGCTCCCATCGATTCACTGGAACGACGCGAACGATTTGTTGCCCCTGGCGTTCGCCTGTTTCCTTCTCGGGGCGGTGGAAACGGCCGCCATTGGCCGCACCTTCGCCGCGAAGTATGGCGGGCGACTGAACGCTAACCAAGAGTTTCTTGCGCTCGCTGCGTCCAATCTCGCCGCAGGGTTGGGGCGGGGTTTCCCGGTCAGCGGCGGGATGTCGCAATCGCTCGTCAACGAAGGCGGGGGAGCGCGCACACCCCTGTCGGGCGCCATCGCGGCGGGAATCATCTTAGTCGTGGTGCTTTTCTTCTCGCAGCTGCTTCGTGCTCTCCCCCAGCCCGTTTTGGCCGCAGTGGTATTGGTCGCGGTGGCGGGCCTCTTCAAGGTTTCCGTCCTCAAGCAGCTCTGGCGCAGCGACCGTCCTGAGTTCGTAGTGGCGATGGCAGCCCTCGTCGGCGTCCTGGGGCAGGGCCTGCTGCGCGGCGTGATGATTGGCGCGATCATCTCGCTCATTTTGTTGATCCGTCGCGCGTCGCGACCGCATGTCGCACTTCTCGGGCGCGTTCCCGGCACCCGGCGCTTCTCTGATTACGAGCGAAATCCCGGCAACGAGCTGATTCGCGGCGTGATGATATTCCGGCCTGAGTCGGGTCTCGTCTATTTCAACATGGACCATGTGCACGATACGATCCTCGATCGAGTGCGCGCCGAAGCCGTGCCGCCTAAGCTCGTCGTACTAGACCTCTCCGCCGCACCTCACGTGGACATGCACAGCGCGCACATGCTGGCGAGCTTGGCGAAAGAGTTGACTGACGCGGGCCAACGTTTTCACGCGGTCGAAGCGCGGGCATCGGTGCGCGAGCGGTTGCGTAGCGAGGGAGTAGATGCGCGGCTCGGCGGAATTGACCGCTTCACCTCCGTGGCGGACGCTCTGGAGGCTTTTCAAGCAATAGCCACAATTTGAAGACTTCCATGAACTCCATGCCAGGCGCTCCGCCATCTCGCCGACGACTTAGAACGTAATCGTGCCGGAGATCTGGAGTGTGTACCCCTGAAAGGTAGATCGGCACTCAAATTCACGAAAATACTTAACACCGACGCTCACCTTCTGCTCAGGTAATAGCGCGTTTGCTGCGAACCCCACGGCGTTAACTCTGTAGCGAGCAACCGCCTGTTCCACCGTAATGTTCGGCCCATGTTTATCGGTAGTCTGCCACTGGCCGTAGCCCACCAACCCAAGTTGAAGACGCAAGCTAGGTTGCAGGTTAAGGGTCTGGGTTAGCGAATAATCGAGGTTAAAGGTCTGGCCGGGTTGGATCTTTGTGCCCTGTTGGGTACCGTGAAATTCGTACATCTGAAACGCCGATAAGGCAGTGGCTTTGCTTGGGTTCAGATATATCGTCTGTCCGCTCGCAACAACTGAGGTCCAGTAACCCGAGCCGACATTCGTGCTGGCGCCCGCGCTAAATCTCCCGGTTGGCGCCAGGAACCCATAGATCGCTCGAATGGCAACGCGCTGCTTACGCCAACCGAGAATGAACGGTTGATAATAGGAATCCGCAAACCCGCCACCGCCGCTGAGGGCGCCTTGAACATCCGAAGTGAGCGAGTTGTTAGCAATTGGAAGCGTAGCGGATGCTGAGAATACCGCCCCACCCAGGGCGCCTATCTCCTTTTTGCTCACCCAGACAAAACTGTTCATATCCATCATGATCGAGTTCTGGCCGGTAGCCACAATTTCGCCATGGGGGCCCTTCTCTTCGTCACGCGAGAAAAAAACAAAAAGATTTGAATAGGAGAATCCTGCCTCGGGAGTTACCCCAGAGTTAGTTGCACTCATGCCTACAGGATAGACGCCTCTGACTTGCGCTTGGATGGGGACCAAAACAAAGTGAGCAACTGCAACGACGGCAACCACAGTAAGAAGGCGCAATGCCAAGTGTGCTCTCATCCACGTGCACAGTTTGTTCCAATCTGAGACTCTGCGGTCATGAACCTGAGGTGTTCTAAATTGGGTTTTCCGCGCTCCGAGTTCCTAAGACGCGTGCTAGGGGCATTAGGATCAGCAGCCCCACAACGGCAACGACGACTATCATGACCAGTACCTTCGGGTCGTCGAAGTCCTTGCCGCCGACCACAAGCGCAGCGGCAATATTGCGCTGAGCAGTACCTAGCGCCAGCACGCCCCTCGTCCCGAGGCCCGGACCGCCCAGGAGCCACCCGATTCCAGCACCAGAGAAAAGGAAGAGGATGCTCGCGAGGATGCCACGTGTTCCGAACAAGGCGAGAACATTTTGAACGTTCGTCACCAAGAGCAGCACGATCAGAAGTGCAAGACTGAGAGTCGAGATTCGGTTAAGCGGCACGCGTATCTTTTTAGCGATGCTTCCGAACCGGGCGTTGACCACGAGCCCGACACCGAGTGGGAGCAACATGAGAAGAAGGAGCGAGCGGGCTATTTTCATCGGGTCGACTGAAACGCCTTCAAGTAACAAGGGCAGCACGAGCGGCATATAGACCACGGTCAGGACCATGAGTAGCACCATCAATCCCACAGCAAATGCAAGGTTGCCCTTGGCGATTCCTGCCAGCTTAGGAAGGAATGGTGCGCCCGCAGCTGCGCCTAGCAAGAGCAGGGCGATGCCGAGTGGCTGGTCAAGTCTCAGACCTTTGGCGATGGCTAATGCCCCCGCCGGCATTAGCACAAAGTTTGCGAGCAATGCGAAGAAAACGAGTTTGCCGTTGCGAAGAGGAGCCACAATCTGCCCAGCGGTCAGACTCGAGCCAACCGCCAGCATACTTGCAACCACAAAGACGAGCATCGTGATCGGGACTGCCTTACTCAAGAGCTCCATTCGACCTTCCCCTGAAACGCATGTGTAGTCCGAGCTTCGGATCAGGCGACGGCCTGTGTTTTCTTGGCGGGCATTCCGCTGGCCAGTGGCATCGTTGCCAGGTTCTTCCAAAAGGTCTCCAACGACTCGACGCCTCCAAACAACGTAGTAAAGATCGTGGAGTCCGCCAGCAGGATGTGTCCCGCACGTTCTGCATTCGGTGGGATCCAGATGAACGAGTTGAACTCGGTATTGCCCGCCTGGGTGAAAGGATGCGGTCGATCCAGGTCAATCGGTTGGCGTGTAAGAACGTGGACGGACTTTGTGTGATCGGTAGTCAGCGCGTAATGCGGGAGGTGGGGATGAAAATTAAACGTGGTAACGCCTTTGAGAAGGCCGAGCTTGTCCAAGTCCTTGTTGATTGTGAGGGGCGCGATCTGTCGTGTGTCTTTGATGACGGCCGGTCGAAGTCCGAATTGATTGATGACCGGTACCCCGAGGGCCTTCATCATCGAACGCGTGTATTGTCCGAAGCGCTGCTGGCGAGGGACAAGCGCATCTCCGTGGTGGGTATATTCCAGCTGCCGCTGCTGCAGATCTTTTGTAAACCCCACGTCGTGATGGGGCCCCAGCAGAAGGCAGGTTCCTTCTCGCTTCAGCCACTCGCGGACCGCCTCGATCTCCCCAGACGCTGCCTCCTGCTCTGAAACCAGGTGATCGAGCCCGAATACCATGAGCGTGTCTGTGTCAGCGAGAATTCGTTCGTCGATTGGAAGCTTATACCCGGCCTGGTCGATTCGTTGAAATACAGCCACCGAATGTCCGGTGACTTCGCCCACAACTCTCTGAAACGCCAGCGTGGACCGGTGGAACAGTTCCAGAGTCCCCGCAATTCCTTGCAGAAAATGCATCTGATCCCACTCCGTTCCCTCATACGCGGGCCAAGCCACTCTCCGGACCTCGGTCATCGTCGAGAATCGATTGTCCAATTCCGTGGTGTCGCGGTTGGCTTCCCAGGGGTAACTCCACGTCCAGTAGACGGACACTCTTCTCTTACCGGGAGTGTACTTGCGGGGCGCATGATTCTGGTTGTAAGTGCGCGGCGGTTGAGGAACGGAGCTCATGATTGCCTGCCTTTCTGTATTACCAATGGCCGTTGTTTCAATTGCCCTCACTTCAGCGACGCTAGGTACCGGAGCGCTTTTATACCCGGCAAAAAGAAGTAAGCGCCGCCTCGGATCGTGGTGAAAGCTGGCAGGCCCTTGATCTTCTTCCGAATCGGCCGCTTTGGGATGGTCATGTCAAAAGTGCCATCCTGTGTACCAAAAATCGGATCGCGCTCGTTTCCCAACTCATGAAAGTTCGGGTCGTTCGCCCACACATTCATCGCAAATTCAAACTGGCGGACGAGGCTCGCACAGCCGACGAACGCGGCGATACCTCGCTCTACGCCGTCGTCGGGGATGCCTTCTGCCAGGGGCGGACCGTATGTCCCCCCGCGTCGGATCATCTTCCGCCGATTCATGTTCACTGCCGTATCGCGGGGGTTCATGCGCCGGATGTGCGCCCCGAGCGGGCAGCCATAACCGTGAGGGTCCATCTTCGCGTAATTAAAATCGTTGCTGCGCTGAGCGTCAGCACCAAGTTCTGGATCGTCTTTATCCGGCGCCAGGACGAGCGGAGCTCCGCTCCGCCATCGTCCCATCAGCTTGGCAGCTATCAGCTCTTGTTGTTCTGGTGTTTCGCCATGAGCTCGGAGGAAATCGCGAAACGCGCCTACATGCTCTTCCATTCTCAGATAGGCAACATAGCTGCCGTTCCGAGATAAAGTTTCCGGCTGCGGCATTCCGGCAGCAGGACCTTCTTCGTCAGGATAGCCAAGAAAGAATTCGCCTGGTTTAATCGCTGGGCCAGAGCCGGGTGAGGGATCCACTCCGGTTCCCTCGATGACCGGCTGAGACAGCCGATCGCGGTAGCCGAAGTGTTCGTGAGCGTAGTCGAAAGGGGGAATAGCTTCCAGATCTAGAGCTGATAGAACTTCGACTCCCTCGCACTGCTTCAGGTAGCTTGCATGCTCCTGCTGGCACCGCTCGCGTTCGGCGACATCGCGGGCGAACAGTATGGCAATGGCATGCAGGTTCGGACTGGAAAGTCTGCCAACCCAGTGATCTGGCTGGTTCGCGCCTGTTAGCCCAAGGATGTCAGCTCGGGCAGCCATCCCTTGACGAAACTCCTCGGGGAAGCTGGCTAACTTCGCTTGTGCCACGCCAAGAGCGCTAAGGCCGTTCCATGTCAACCCGATGGTCACCCATCTGGAGTCAAGTATGCTAGACCCTACTCCCTTCGCGGTCCCCACCTTGTCGATCAGGCCGGCCAGCCACGCGCGTCCCCCTGACGCATGCTTAAAAGTTAGAAACTCGTAGCGCGCTGCCCTCGCAGGTGGCCTCGTCATTAAGAAGTGTTGAATATCGTCAAGTTCAAGCGAATCTGGTTCTCCTCTTCGTTCGGTCAGGTCCCCCAAGATCCCATGCGATTGCTGCAGGCTGCTCACGGCTCTCTCCGTCACAAGTGAATATGGTTTTGCTACTGCATTAGATCGAGCATGCCGCTAAATGCCGCCTTGAGTTTGAGGGCCTTCTTGATTTCGTCGGCTGTCACGTATGGATACTCCCCATATTCCAAAAAGCTCGGACACTGGTGCTCACGAACAAATCTAACGAACGCTGGCGCGTTCGTCTTCCAGTCTTCCGGAAATCCCTCAAGATTCTCAAAGGTCGTGTTCAGACCTAACTTTGTGAAGAGGGCTACGGCGTCCTCGGTGTACTTGTCGAAATCTGTGTCAAAGATCCCCTGGTACATGAAATAGGTTTCCTTCCCGATGTCAAACAGAACCCACCGAAGGTAGTGGAGCTTCAAAGTCGAGAGAGCATCAGGAATATCGGCGATCGCATTCTCGATGGTCTTGCCATAAGCACGGATCGCGTCCTCTCTTCCCGGTTTGATCTTCGCGATGAGGGTGAATCCATAGCAGGCTGGAGTTCGTGGATATACTGGGCCGTACCTCCCCTTTTCAAGCTTGAAGTACCCCTCCTTCGGAATTGCCATCGCGTGCGGTTTCGTTGAATCTAGCTCTTTAGACGTTGACGCTGTCGGGGTCGCTACTGTAACCATGTCACTCTCCTTGGACAGGTGATGAGATCTCACCTACAGTCAGGTTCTGGTTCCTCGTGCCACGACTCTTTCAAGTCGAGGTGTTTCTTCCTAGGTCATCTTGCTGATGATCTTGGTTGATGATCGGAGATCGCTCCACGTTAAGGCTGCATCTGGCAGTTTTATCTGGCACTTTGCGCCCTAGACAAGCGCCCCCCCGGTCAAAAACAGAGATCGAATCACCCCGCGTGCCGCGTCACCTGCTCTTCCTAAACTTGAAGGCATATTGTCAAAGTTCATTGATAGGGTATTGCGCATTTTGTTGCCACTAGGGAAATCCCTAGAAGGTGAAATCCCAGGATTGCCCTGAGCCCTTCTTCCAAGAAGCGTGCGGCTGCTCCCGCCGTCAGATTTCCATAGTTGCGAAGACTTGAGTCGAGCTCCTTATGAATGCGATCCCCCCCGGCCTGTCTCTTTGCAAGATGGAATGTCGCTGATCCCGCCTTAGAGCGCCTAACAAAACCTCCACCCGGTCAACTTGAGGCAGCGCTCACCGAAGCTTCGCGTACTCCGCCTTGGCTTCCTTCGCCCATGGGAATCATGCAGCCACTTCCCTCGCTGTCTGTTCTCCTCAGGCGAATCGTCCCCTGAAAGGACTACTGCGGTCCCGCCAGTCCAATCCGCCGCACCAGATCTCTGAACCGAGGATCGGCACGGAACTTGTCAAACGCTGGCTCCGTCTGCGTCCAGTACAGCAACTCCGTGGAACGCTTCTGATATGCCTTTTCCAAGTTCGCAAACATTGCTTCCCTTTCCCCCAGTTTGCTCTGGATCACTGCCAAAGCAAACGGATCCGTTCCCACATCCGCCGCCATCGATTTTTTTCGCGACTGCCAGTACGCGCGCTCGCCGCGCTTGGCATAGTCCCGGCGCGCCGCCGAAAACTCCTCCTTCGCTTTCTGCGGATCTTCTCCATAAAGCAGGGCCTGCCTCTCCTGCTCATCGATCAGCTTTGGGATTTCCCCCATCTGCGCATAGGCCTGCCCCAGAAGCCAATGCAGCGCCCCGTCATTCGGATTGCTTTTGAGCCCCGCGCTCGCCTCTTCAATCAGTTTCTGGTATTGATGCGAAGTGAGCAGCGGCGTCATCGCCAGCGCATCCACAATGGGCGAAAATGGGTCCAGCGATTTTGCCTGCCGCATCGCCGCCAGTGATTCATCGCTACGCCCCCTCTGCGCCAGATACATCCCGTACCACAACTGAGCGGTGGCATTATTCGGGTTGAGTTCGATGGCGCGGTGAAACTCCGTCTCCGCTCCGGGAAAATCCCAGTCACGCGCATACTTGACCCATGCCAGCGCATGATGCGCCGTGCCCAGATTCGGATCGATTGCCAGCGCCTTTTCGGCAGCGGCCTGTGCTTTCTCGAGGGATTGCTGGGGCGGCATCATCGACAACCCCGCAGCCCACGAGTACGCCTCCGCCAGCCCCGCGTAGGCCATACCGAGTGTCGGATCTCTCTGCGTCGCCTGGTTGAAATAACCGAACGCCTTCTGCAGGTCGTCGGGAGTGAGCTTCGCGGCATAATAAAGCCCTTGCAGATACGCGTCATACGCCTCCGCGGGCACCGGATGCTGCGCCGCATCGAGCCGCTCTTTACTCTCAGGCGTAAGTTTGGCCTTGATTTCGTCGCTGACCGAGCGCGCGATTTCCCGCTGCAGCCCGATTGCATCGGCCACGTCCCCTTCGTAGCTGTGCGCCCAAAGTTGGCGGTCCGAATCTACCTTCACCAATCGGGTCGTAATGCGCACCCGGTTTCCATCTCGCAAGACCGACCCTTCGACCACCGCGTCCACATGCAGCATGCTGCCGATCTTCGATAGCGGTTCACGCGTCGCTCGAAATTGCATCACTGACGTTCTTGAGATGACGCGCACATCATTCAGGCTTGCCAATCGGGTAATCAGTTCGTCGGTCATGCCATCGGCAAAATACTCCTGCTCCGCTTTGCCCGAAACATTTTCCAGCGGCAGCACCGCCAGAGATCGGATTGGCCCTCCAGACGAAACGGAACTCAGCCGGTTCCGCAGGTCGCCCGGATTCCACAGCCACAGTAGGGCGATGGCGACCACCGCCAATCCCAGGACCAACAAGGCTCTCCGCGGCACAGCCGCTTGCCGCACAACGCCCGTTCTCCCCTCTGTGCCGCCCGTTTCAGAAGCCGCCGCCAGCACAAACGCCAGATCTCTCACAGACTTGAACCGGTCATTGGGATTCTTTTCCAGACTCCGCCGCACGATCCCGCTGATGACTCCCGGAAAGCTCTGACTATCCGAAGCCAACTCCGGTGGGTCGCGCGTCAGGATTGCGCTGATCGTGTCGGCCGGCGTCGCGCCCCGAAATGCGCGGCGCCCTGACAGCATCTCGTAAAGGACTGCTCCGAACGAAAAAATATCGGTGCGCTGATCGAGGGTTTGCCCGCGTACCTGTTCCGGCGACATATAACCAAGCGTCCCCATAATTTTGGTGGACGTGGTCTCAGTCACCGTTGCCGTCGCCATTTCCGCCCGAAGCTGCCCCTCCGCCACCAGCTTCGCTAATCCGAAGTCCAGGATTTTTGCATGCCCGTCTTTCGTCAGCCAGAGATTTTCTGGCTTCAAATCGCGATGAATGATTCCCTTATCGTGAGCCGCCGCCAACCCCTGCGCGATCTGCGCCCCAACTTCCATGGCTTTCCGCACCGACAGCGGACCCCTCTGCAGGCATCCGCGCAACGTTTCCCCTTCCAGCAATTCGGAAACCACATACGGTGTTGCGTTGGCCCACGTGCCCACATCGTAGATCGCGACAATATTTGGATGGTTGAGAGCCGCTGCCGCGCGCGCTTCCTGCTCGAAACGCTGCAACCGATCGGCATCCGCCGCAAACGCCTCTGGCAAGATCTTGATCGCCACGTCGCGGCCCAGGCGAGGATCGTGTGCCCGATACACTTCTCCCATTCCTCCGGCCCCGATCTTTTCCTCGATGCGATAGTGGGAGATGGTCGTCCCCGGTAAAAGAGAACGCGGGCCGCTGTTCTCGATCTCCTCTTTCGTGAGTAGCTGTGCCACCTCTTCTAACGCAGGCGACTCGATGAAGTCCGTGGCTTTCTCCTGGCAGGCGAGTAGTGACTGCACTTCCAGTCGAAGCTCTTCGTCATGTTCACAGGCCTGTTCCAGATACACTGCCCGGTCGCCGAGCTGGCGCTCGAGAGCGGAATGATAAAGGCGTTCGACCCGCTGCCATCGCTCACGCTCCATGGGCCTCGTCCTTGCTCAGTTCGCGGAAGAGCCAAACCTTCGCCAGTTTCCAATCCCGCATCACCGTCTCCACCGAGACATCAAGCACTTGCGCTGTCTCGTCCACACTCAGACCACCGAAGAAACGCAGTTCCACGACGCGGCTTTTGCGTTCATCGATCACCGCCAGCGCGTTCAAGGCGTCATCCAGGGCCACAATTCCCGCAGCGCGTTCCCGTCCGCCGAACATCGTTTCGTCGAACGCGAAGTGGATGGCATCGCCTCCTCTCTTTACAAAGCGTCGCGAGCGGGCAAAATCTGTCAACACCCGCCGCATTAAATTCGCGCAGATGGCGAAAAAGTGGTTCCGATTCTGCCAGCTCATCCCCTGGAAATCCACCAGACGCACGTAAACCTCATTAATGAGCGCCGTGGTCTGAAGGGTGTGGCTGGTCCGCTCACGGGCCATGTAGCGGTGCGCCGTCCGGTGCAGTTCCTGATAAACCAGCGGCAGCAGCTTTTCGAGAGCGGCGGCATCTCCCCCGTTCCAGGCGGTCAACAGTGCGGTAACGTCGTGGTCCGCGTGCCCCACTATGCAAGCCTCTGTCGCGGTTCGACTTAAATGGTCGGAATCTTAACACACCTTTCCAGTGCTCGACTTTTTACTTTCGCGAATTCGCCGTTGCAGTTTGTCATGCCATTCCGCGCTTTAGATCAGTGAAGAGTGATGGAAGCAGGCAGGGTTCACATGGGACTGGTAGGGCGGTTCGGGGAAGTGGTCCAATCACAACCGGATCAGTTCTACGTAAGCCGGAGACTCTTTCACCCAGTGACGCTCCGCTCGGTCAGATATGCATGTGTCGGGGGAGCGCGCATAGGGGCATTAGTGAACCGTTTGGGGATTAAAAAGAAATTCTCTCAGGAGGGCATATGAACAAGGTTAGATGGGTTGCGTCGTTTTCACTTGCTTTGCTAATCGTCACGAGTGCCGCCGCACAGAACAAGTGTTCATTCCAGACGATCCATGCACGATACGGAGCCACGTGCCAAGGCTCAGTATCTCCTAGCCCCGGTGCGCCCTTGGTGCCGTTCGCACTTTTAGGGACGTGCGTAGGAAATGCGACTGGTTATTTTACTTGTAGCGGAACTCAGAGCTTCGGCGGCGTTGTAGTGCCTGCGCCTGCCGAAGGACAATCCACCGTAAATTCTGACTGCACCGGGCAGATCACCTATAACAAGGGGACGCCAGAGGAACTGGACTTCAACTTCCTGATTCTTCAGGAGGGGAAGGAGATTCGCGGCATGCTACAAAATCCCGGTACAGCCGTGCAGTGCGACCTAGTCCGTATGGAGAAGGGCGAAGGCGACTGAGGAAAGCGAAGCCACCGTCACAAAAATGTTCGCAGGGCTGACGTCGCAGTGAACAATTCCGGTGCTGTGGGCTGCATCCAGAGCGAAGCGATCTAGGCGGGTGTCCTCTGCCTCGTACACCACACTAATCCCACCGCCGCCGAGTTTTTCGACGATGCGATAGTGCGAGATGGTCTGACCGATCACCGGGGAAAGACCGCCCGTGAACAGCCATGTTAAGAGACCAAACTGAGGCTAGTCAATGCATTGCCCGGCAAGGCTGAGTCTCAACCTGTACCCAATCAGCTCGCAGGAAGCGCCAGCAGATCAGAGCGCAACCCAAGGACAAGAACGCCTCGTGAATGTCTGCCCACTTTTCGTAACGCACCCGCAGTCGCCGGAACTGGTTCAGCCAAGCGAAGGTCCGTTCGACCACCCAGCGCCATCGCCCCAGTCCGCTGCCGTGTTCGGTGTGGCGCTTCGCAAGAAAAGGAGTGATGCGTCTGTCTCGCAGACCTTGCCGGATTGACTCTGCGTCATAGCCACGGTCGCCCAATACGCAGTCAGGACGCTGGCGCGGTCGTCCCCGCTCTCCCTGTAAGCTTGGGATAGCATCAACGAGTGCGAGGGCTTGCTGTGAGTCGTTACGGTTGGCCCCGGTCAATTGAATAGCGAGAGGAATCCCCCGTGCGTCGCAGATCAGATGACGTTTGCTGCCCAGCTTGGCCCGGTCAGTAGGGTTCGGTCCTGTCAGCCGCCCCCAAAAACTGCCCGGATCGAACTGCCGTCAACGACGGCCTGCGACCAATCAATCTCCCCGTAGCGCGCCAGCCAGTCCAGCAACGAGAAGTGGATCAGTTGCCAGATGCCCGCCTCTTGCCAGTCACGTAGCCTTCGCCAGCAGGTCATGCCCGAACCGCAACCCAGTTCCTGCGGTAGCATCTCCCATGGTATTCCGCTACGCAGGACGAACAGAATTCCCGTGAGACAAGCACGGTCCGGCAAACGAGGTCTGCCTCCCTTGGGTCTGCGCGGTGAGGGTGGCAGCAGCGGTTGAATCAGATTCCACAAGGCATCGGGAAGCAAAGGAGTGCTCATGGATTGAGCATGCTAGCACTGCTCGCGAGAGGTAGGTTTTGTTAGGCTCTCTTAGGGTTTCCCCTAGTTGTAGAGACATCGACTCAGGCCTAGCGTTGTGTTAGAGCGTAAGCGAAATCGGAGAGTGGAAAACCGTGATGAAACATTCCTTCGTGGGGATCTATCTTTCCGCACTCACGCTGAGCACAGCGCTTGCGCAGCGACGTAGACCTGTGCCACTTCCGCGCAACGCCGACACTCTTTGTCCAGAATTCGCTATAAGGCCAACGCCGTCTAATCGGGACGGTGTTGACCAAGAGGACCAAGATGCCACGTTGAGCGGGATGAGGAAGAAGGTCACCGAGGCTGTTGCGAATCCACTTCGGCGGTTACACAGCTGCCACCTGTTCTGACTGAAATCGTAATCGCTTTGTAAAAATGATTTGGAGGCAGTATCCGGATGTTTCGGCTACCTCATTGCGAATTCATTTGCACTGGTGGGGCCGTTTAACTTCAACAACGACTTCGGACGACAGCAGCCAAACGAACAAGGGGGATCGATGATTCCGATCGTCAGGATCTGCGTTCTGCTGCTAACGTCCCTGTCAATTCGGAGGATCGAGTGATCCCCAATGTTGTCTGGTCGCTAAGACAGAATCCTGAACTTGCAATCTTCCTGACGCTCGCTCTCGGATTCCTGTTGGGGCGTATGAAGTTTGGTACGTTCAGGCTTGGAAACGTCGTCGGCACTCTGATCGCGGGCGTGCTCGTTGGCCAACTAGCCATCAAAGTCCATCCGCTCGTTAGCACCGTGTTCTTCGATCTGTTCCTCTTCGCGACGGGCTACAAGGTGGGCCCTCAATTCTTCCGGGGACTTAAGAAGAACGCAATGCCGCAAGTGTCACTCACAATAGTCTTGTGTGTGACGAGCCTAGTGACGACAGTCGGGGCAGCGAAAGTTCTCGGATATGACTCCGGCACCGCTGCTGGCCTCTTGGCTGGCGCCTTCACAGAGAGTACGGTCATTGGCACGGCGGGTGACACGATCGTCCGGCTTAATCTGCCGGACACCGAGAAGCGACGACTGCTGAACAATATCCCTGTCGCGTACGCCGTGAGCTACCTCGTCGGGACCGCCTTCGTCGTCTGGTTCCTATCGAGTCTTGCGCCTAGGCTGCTGGGAGTTGATTTGAAAGCGGAGAGCCAGACGCTCGAAGCGAAAATGTCCGCGAGGCCCACTGACGGGTCCGGCAACGGTTCTGGCTACCGGGAGTGGGACATCCGGGCGTATCGCCTTGCCGATGCTTTTGCCAATCGCCGGATCGCCGACCTGGAGACCTCCTTTGTGCCGGAGCGGGTGTTTATCGAGCGAATACGCCGAAACTCCACCTTTGTCGATGCGGAGCCCGATACCATATTGCACGCAGGCGACGTCGTTGGCGTGATGGGCCGCCGCCGTGTGCTGCTCAGCGAGCATTTCGCGATCGGTATCGAAGTCGAGGACCGCGAATTGTTGAACTATCCGGTGATCACTGCCGATGTTGTCGTCACAAACCGTGCTGTTGTGGACCAAGCGCTACCGGGATTGGCGGAGCAGTACGGGCGCGGCATCGCCCTTCAAAAGCTCATCCGAGGTGCGGAAGAAATCCCATTCACATTGGAGACGACCGTGCAGCGTGGTGACCTCCTTCGCATCGTGGGCGCCACGCAGCACGTGGAGCGTGTAGGCAAGATCCTGGGCTATATCGAGCGGCCTTCGAGTGAGACGGACGTCGTATTCGTCGGCCTCGGTATCCTCGTGGGAGGATTCATCGGCTTGCTGTCCGTCAGGATTGGCGGTTTGCCACTTAGCCTCACCGCTAGCGGCGGCGCGCTGATTATGGGGCTTGTGTTCGGCTGGCTTCGATCTGTACGCCCAACGTTCGGTCGCATCCCCGAGTCAGCACTTTGGGTCTTCGATACCGTCGGGCTTGCGGTTTTCATCGCCGTCATCGGCTTAAACACCGGACCGGGCTTCGTCACGGCTCTGCGCGCCACGGGTCCCAGCCTACTGCTTATCGGCTTCCTAATCGCCTTGACACCGCACGTAACGGCGCTCCTCTTCGGGCGCTACGTGTTGAATATGAACCCAGTGATTTTGCTCGGCGCCTGCGCGGGTGCAGGAACGGCCACCGCGGCGCTGCGGTCGATTCAAGATGAGGCCGGGAGCAAGCTGCCAGCACTCGGGTACACGGTGCCGTACGCGGTGGGCAACATCCTGCTGACCGCGTGGGGCCCGGTTATCGTGATGTTTACAAGCCGATCTAGTTCGTGACGTGACTTATGTCGTGAACGCGTCGTGCCGCTTGCCCATGAACGGGCACGCAACGCGGGAGGTGAATACAGCCGTGCCTAGGGAAACGCTGCGAAATCTCGCGATTCCGCTTCTGGCTGGGTTGAGCCCATCCGAGATAACGGACATCTTGGCTCAGGCTCGAGCCTTAAAGGTCGTGCCAACAACCCGCCTTTGTACTGGCGGGGACAAGGCGGAACACCTCTTCGTTGTGCTAAGAGGAAGAATCAAATACAGTCGACTGACAACCGAAGGAGATGAAATAACCCTTCGCCTCTTCACGCCGGGCGAAACCTTCGGACTCGCCACTCTTCTTCCGGACCCATTGAACTACTTGGGCACAGCTGAAGCAGTACTTGCGGGAGAGCTGCTCGTCTGGAGTCACGACGAGATTTCTCGACTGTCTGATCGCTATCCCCGCCTTAAAACGAACGGGTTGCTCATTGCCCTTCACTTCCTGGGCACAGTGTCCGACAGACACGCCGACTTATTCGAAGGCAACGCGAGTCATCGCCTGGCACGGGCTTTGATTGACGTTGGCCGGCGAAGCGGCGAGATCCATCCCCAGGGCATCGATGTTCACATCACGAATGAACAACTGGGATCCTTGGCGGATGTAAGCCGGTTCACTGCGAGCCGCGTACTCAGCGATTGGAATCGAGCGGGCGTAATCACCAAGGAGCGCAACATAGTTCACATTCATTCGCCTGAAGGCCTTCTCTCCTGCTGACCGATCAGTTCCGCTAACCCACCTCAGTGCGCTATCGCAACGACGTTCGTAAGCACAAAGCCTAGCATGACTTAAGTCATGGGTAGAAGGAACGACCATAGATAACTCCTGGTGAAACATCGCGTGTCATTGACGCTTACCGAGAGCAGGGTTGGAGGGCAGCAGATTCTCACTCTCAGCCAAGCGCCTAATCGCAAGCCGAATAATGTGAATCATGCCCAGCCCGAGTTTTTGTTTTAGGCAGTCAATGAGACGCAGGTCCGCGTGCGAGAAGCGAACGGTTGTAGACTTGAGTTTCTCGTTCTTCATGACTGTTAGTTTTTGCATCATAACAATTGGCTCGTCGTTGCCCAAGAGCACTGAGCAGCTGGGAGACAGCTAAACGATATCTCTCAGGTATCGCTCTGCGAAGAATTTAAGTGAACATTGGACCGCAGTCAGGAAGGTGATGTATACCATATTTGATTATCCGAAAGAGAACATACCTCCCCCGTCAGTAGCAATAGCCCACACCCTGGACGAGGCAGGGGCGGCCAACCTCGATTCATGGTCTCGCTGCCTCCCCTTCAGGTCCGAAATGAATGGCTCGTGCGAGCTTTCCCAAAGAGCATTAAAGCGATTAAATTAGTGCGAATCGCTTCGCGAGAACCTCGAAGCTTGCAAACTCTCAGGAGCAGCAGTGCCATCGAAACGCCGTTCGGGAATCAAACGGCCGTTGCTTGCCAGCAACGAACCGAGAAATGTGCCGTGTCTTGCGTGCACGTAAATTCCGAAAGCTGACAAGTGAATTCAGGCATCGGAAAGATCAAAAGGAGATTACATGCCTGCCCGTTCAATCCGCGTTCTCGTGGCGGAGGATTACTTGCCCTTCCGGCGTTTCCTCGCTTCGACGATTCACAACAGACCGGAATTGCAAATCATCTGTGAAGTGGAAGACGGTCTGGAAGCGGTTCAGAAGACGGAGGCACTCCAACCAGAATTGGTTTTGCTGGACATTGGACTTCCCAGGCTGAACGGAATCGAAGCCGCGAGACAAATCCGGAAACTTTCTCCTAACTCCAAGATCCTGTTCGTGAGTCAAGAATCATCTGCTGATATCGTTCAAGCAGCTCTCGACACTGGGGCAGGGGGCTACGTCGTCAAGGCTGATGCTGGACGTGAACTAGGCGCGGCTCTCGACGCAGTGCTTCGAGGCCAAACTTTTGTGAGTAAGAGTCTCGCGGGTCATGGTTTGACGAAAGCGCAAGATAGATCAGCCCTCCACCCACTTGAAACGCTCGATGGTTTGGAAACTCGCCGACAGCAAGGATTACAGAGCACCCGCCGCCACGAAGTTGGATTCTATTGGGACGATCGATCTCTACTGGATGGCTTCACGCGCTTTGTTGGGGCTGCTCTCAAAAACGGGAATGCGGCAATCCTGATAGCGACGCAGGCGCATCGAGAGAATCTTCTTGGCAGATTGCACGCGTATGGCCTGGATGTGAGTGTCGCGATTGAACAGGGCCGATACATAGCGTTGGACAACGCGGAAACGCTTTCGACATTCATGGTCAACGATTTGCCTGATTTTGCCAAATTCTCGAAAGTCACGCGCGATCTGATCGCGAGAGCCGCAAAGAGTGTGCGGGGAGAGCATGCCCGTATTGCCGCTTGCGGAGAATGTGCTCCTCTACTTTGGGAGCGCGGCAACACGGAGGGAGCAGTTCGGCTGGAACGACTGTGGGACGAGATAGCCAGATCACACGGAGTGCAAGTGTTATGTGGCTATCCGCAGAGTAGTTTTCAGTTTCGAGCCGGGAGCTATACATTCGAGAGAATCTGCGCGGAACATTCAGCCGTTCTTTACCGCTGACAGAGCTTTTCTTTCGCGAAAGGTCTCCGCAATTACGTGCTCTTGGTTTGCGGGCGCGTTAGTCCTTGCGCCAGGGCCTGCAACTCATCCTTCGGGACAACGAGCTCAGCAAAGCCGCAATCCAAACAAAGCGCAACCTTTGGAAACACCCAGACAGTAGGCTTATCTAGACCTTCGCGGCCCGGAAAATGGATGTTCATCTCCGTACTGAACGTGCTTTGGTGATCCGACAAACAGTGCTTACAAACCATGATCTTTCCTCAAAAATGAACTTGCGACTAGACCTGACAAAGGGTTGTTCTTTTCTCGCGCTCACAACAATCTTCGAAGCGAAACAAACCAACACCTCTGAGTCGCACAGCGATCGGCGACGCTTCTATAGCAGAAGACGGGTTACCTGACTCGAAGACTGTGCAATTGTTCGTTTTTCCGAACAACCGGAGTAACACTCTCTCTTAGAGGCCAGTGATGGGAGAGCATTTTGCCGTTTCCTTTCACCACCCCCCTCCGTTTTGACGGAGTAAGCGGAACATGCCGAAAAAACTGAGCTGTGGCGTGATCACAACAGCTACAAAGAGATCAGCCGATTTGGCCGACCTGAACGTGAGATTGTTGATGCAGCAGCAGTGGAATCGAAGCGTTCCACGCGACGCTGAAAGATGCGCAGCAAGATCAGCACTGCCAACGTCATCACTAGGTTGAAGATCAGTTGGGCCCATGCCACTGCCATGCCGGGTTCGCCCGCGAAGTCCACTACTTTTGTCGCGAACCATCCAAGAAACGGAAGGAACAGCACGACGCCGAACGTGTTGAAGCAGAAGTTCGCTATGGCGACGCGACGGGCTGTCCATTGCATCTTGATGCTTGCCACTAGCGCAGTAGCCGTTGTCCCGATGTTCGCTCCGATCACGACGGGAATTGCCGCCGTTGCCGGCAGAATTGCCTGTTGCACGAGAAGGATGCAAAGTCCGGTCGTGATACTACTCGACTGAACCATCCCAGTTACGACCATACCTGCCAGTACGCCCATAAGCGGTGTGCTCGATCGAGTCAGTACCTCCGCGAATAGCGGACTTTGAGCCAGAGGTTTAAGGGTGAAGCTCACTAAATCAAGACTGAAAAAGATGAACCCAAAATAAAAGGCAACTTTGCCCAGCACCTTGAACCGGGTCGGAATTGCGCTCAGCACAGTGCCAAGAACGATGAAGAACGGTCCGATTCCGGTCAACTTCAGCGAAACCAGCCATGCTGTTGAAGTCGTTCCGATGTTGGCGCCAAGCAGTACGCCAAGGCTGGAACGGAAAGTCATAGTTCCGGCATCCACCAGCGCCACAGTCAGTGATGTGACGGCACTGCTGGATTGGATGATTGCAGTCGCAACAATACCCAGCACCACCGCCCGCCATCGACCCTCGGTAAGGCGGCCTAGCCATTTCCGGAGCGTCTCACCGCCAACCGCTTGGATCTCGCGACTGAACGCCTCCAGGCCGTACAGGAACAGGACAATCGCAGAAATCGCGGTGAATAGAATCCTGAGATTCGACATTCATCAACCTCGAGACACTCTTCTGTCTGCAACAGTTTCGCTCCCGTAACGGCTCAGTCGACTGTCAATTGCACCAGCGGGGTTCGCAGCATCCAAAAGATGGTTGTCGCAAATCGCGACATCACTCATTGAACCGCAAACAGGGCTTTGGAGAGAGCCCCGGGGACGCCCTATGGCCGTAATTCGTCCCCCTTCTGTTGTGGCTCGCGAGCTACATCGATGCATAAGATAAGTTTTTGTGAGACGGGAAGAGATGGGATCAAACATGCCTCCACCAACATCAGGCCCACCGAACCACACAGGTGTTCCTTCCTGACTGCAAAAATGTGGCGCAGCCCGTGAGAGATGGAATGCCTGCGCCACCCAGAAGGAGTTGCTCCAACTGCTTCCCCATTATTGATAGGGCAAGACGCAGCTTCTCGCCACTAGGAAAATCCCTAGGAGCGAGTCTCCACAGATTGCTATTCAAGGTTTGTGGAGGGCACGAAGTGACGGGAACCGGGTGGGGTATCCACAGAACTGAAATCAGCCAGAGTTAGCGTAACATCCCCGTCACACTGTATTGACAGGTGAACGAGCGATATGGCCCCTGTTTGTAACGGCTATCGTCGCAATCGGCTCGGCGATGCTCCAGGCTAGCATGAGGGATTTCCCTAGTTGTGCGGAAACTCGAGTGGAGCCTAACGTTCTTCTTAGACTGGCGTGTCTGCGACGTGGGCAGCAGCTAAACCAAGCCGAACTTGTCTCACTTTCGGATCTTGCAACGATTCCTGGTATCAAGCGGTATGTCGCCAACCTTCCTTTACATGCACAAGCCAAACTAGCGATGCCGGCGGAGGGATGTCGGGAACAGCATCGGTCTCGAACCATGATTCAGCAGTCAGCGGATACGTGCGGCAATCAGTTTCCTTAGGAGAGAGAAGATGCAGAATAAAGCCTTAGTCGCCATTCTTGTCGTGGCCAGCACGTTGTGGCTGTACAGCGTACCGATGTTTGCTCAGGGCGCCAACGCCGGCCCGAACGCTGCCACCGACACAAACATCAAGCTGCTGCGCGAAGACATCCGCTCGGAGAGGAAGCGGCTCGTCGCTGCTAACCTGCCGCTGACCGCCACGGAAGCCACAAAGTTCTGGCCGATCTATGATCAATACTCAGCGGAATTCTCGAAGATCGGCGATGCTAACGTGGCGCTGATAAAGGAATATGCGCAAAGCTATGAGACGATGACCGATGACCAGGCGAATGATTTCATGAAGCGCTCGGCGGCCATCGACCAGCAGTTCTCGGCCCTGCTAATGAAGTACGTGCCGATCTTCGGGAAGGTAATCTCGTCCAAGAAGACTGCCCGGTGGTATCAGATCGACCGCCGCCTAAATTTGCTGGTCAACTTGCAGTTGGCCACAAGCTTTCCAATGGTAGATGCAAGCAAGTAAGGCTGGAAGCTCTGTTGCAGAGGCGACGCATCGGCAGGTGCGCCGCCTGTTTGCATAACAAAAGGCGCTGCAAGGGCGACACGTCCGGACCGCTTTAGCAAGACTTTAGCAGGCCCTAGAAGCAGTTCCATCTCAACCGTGACCGCGTGCCGCACGAACTCCGTTCGCAAAAACCTGACGTGTCGACGCTCTGTTTCCTTCCCTTCCGTGCAGTCCGGATCAATTGATTGCTGAGCTCCTCGGCAAGTGAGGCCAACCTGCGTGCGATCAACTCAAAATCAGACCGCACTTGGGAACGAAACTACGTTCCACGAATAGATCATCGAGTCCCGACGCAATTGGAATGGAGCGAGAGGCACTGGAACAGGGGACCGCGCGAACGCCCTCTCATCCGCTCCAGCGCGTCTCGCCCGGTGACTTCATTCCGGCACCGGCGTCCCGCTAACCCCACCAACGTGCCGGAACGTTCAACCAACGTGCCACTGACAAATTGCATCACATAGCTGACACTATCCCCGCTAGTAGTGGCAAACTGCGCGCCGCCCAGTCCGGATTTGCCCGGCCCAGCCGCAGGCAAACATCCTCTTTGTGGAAAGGCGTGGCGATGGCTAACCGCAACCACCGGAGTGCGGCAGCCATCCGGGTTCTCGTGGTGGAAGACTTCGAACCGTTTCGCCGATTCGTTTGCTCGACTCTCCGTAAGCTTCCTCACTTACAAATTGTCGCCGAAGCGTCCGACGGGCGGAAGGCTGTGAGTGACGCCAAAGAACTACAACCCGACTTGATCCTCCTCGACATCGGGCTGCCGACGTTAGATGGAATCGAAGCGGCTCGACAAATCCGCACACACTCTCCCGTCTCCAAGATTATGTTTGTTACCCAGGAGTCGGCTGCGCAGTTCGTGCAAGAAGCTTTCAGGAACGGTGCGATGGCCTACGTTACGAAGATCCGCGCTAGCAAGGAGCTACTGGCTGCTGTGGACGCGGTTCTTGAAGGCAGGCAGTTTGTCAGCGCAGGACTGCACTATGTAGACGCTTCCGCTGTGAATTTGGCTTGAATGAGCGGGCATCATGGGCAGGACATCACGCCCTGGCTGACCAGACTCCCTTGGGTGATGGCAGGAGACTTGGATTTGGCCAGTACGCGAGTCGTCGCGAGTGAATGTTACCTCGAACACTGGAAGCTTTCCCGGCAAGCGCAATGCGCCGATGGCACGCGCTTGTTTTAGATTGCAAGAGTGTACAGCGAAGCCGCCAGGCGCTTCAGTCCACGATCACAGGCGATGACGTCGAGATGAACGGAGGTCCAATCAGCTAGAAGCACAGACTCGCTCCCGGCCCCTTCGTATGTTTTGACATATCCGCTGCAAGCCTCGCAGTAGTCGATCCGCAGGCCAGCTTCCCCCTCGACAGCCACGACCGCAAGTCGGTGATCGTCTTCACTTTGACAGAATGGACAGCCGGTTCGCCGGTACCGCCAGAGTGAGCGACAACAACCGCACGAGAGGAATCGAAGACGTCCAGGATCAGTACCGACCAACTGGGCCATAGCGGCGAGCGCTCCACAAGTAGGACAGTAGGGGCGGAGCCAACGCTCCTCGTCTCGCCAACCGCTGAATGCGTGCACTACCGGATGGAGATAACGAGCCAAGACGGTCCATCCTATGTAACGAAGCAGGCCCGGATTCGTGGGTGTGAACGAGTCCTTATCGAGTAGCCAGGCCAAGGCTCTTCGGGGCGAATCCCGGTCACCATTCAATTGGGCTTCCAGAGTCCGGCTATCCTGCGCCAGTTTTCCCGGCAGGGGCTTCAAAGCCAACGCTTCAACCAGCGATGTTAGAGCTCTCTCCACATCGCGAAAGTCGATCGCAACCCTCGAGCTCCGCAGTAGCGGTATGCCGGCATGAAAGTCACTAATGTAGTTATCCCAGCTTGGAACACATGCACCGGGAATGTGGACCCCCGCCACGGCGGCTTCGATCAGAGCTTGCAGATCGGCCACTCCCCGGAGATACGGATGCTTTACCAACCAGACATCCTGAGTCATGACAATCAGTCTCCCTGGGTCGTGGCTTCGTGCTTGGGGAGAAGAGGCATGAGTCTGGCGCCAAGCCCGAAGAGGAATATCGTTGCAGCGATGAGTCCAATCGAGATCCCCCACTCGAAGACGGATGGAGAATAGGACTCCGGTGTGACTTGAGGCATTGGCCCTTTTAAGTGCATGGCAAAAAGAACTACATTCACCCGGTTGAAGGTCACGCCCATCGCGGTCAGAAGCGTGCCCGCGAATAGAATCCCGGGACGCGCTCGCAGGCTGGCACGGGCAAGCAGGACCAACGGAACGAGCCCACCCAGGACAATCTCGGTTGTGAAGAGCGCCCCCATGCTCCCGGAAAATGCGTTGGCGAACTGGCCTCGAACCGCCATATCACCGAGACGGAAGACCAGATAGACCAGGAGCGACCAGAAAGTGATCTTACCCATGGCTGCCAGTTGAGCTACTCGGAGTGGCCGCTTCCACCCCTTCGCGATCCACATCTCGATCAGGATAATCAGTGACGTGCCCGCGGCGATCGCGGACAAGAAGAAAGAGATCGGCATCACGGGAGACCACCACTGCGGGGCGAGCTTGTCCGGCATCAGCAGAAACAACGATCCCAGGGAACTCTGGTGCATCGTTGAGAGCGTTACCGCAGCGATGGCCAGCATGATGGGCTCAGCTTTTTTATCCCTTGCCCGGAACGCCCAGGCGAGAAAAGAAAATAGAACTGCACTTAACGCCGCATACACCAGTTTTCGCGAGAGCAGGTAGACGAACAACGTAAGTGCAAACGCCACGTAGGTGCCGGACCAGCGCTGCCAGACGTACATTGCTTTCTGGAGTCCCCAGCGCTGCAAGGGTACTGGCAGGAACTCCATGAGCAGGATCGTGACGTAGAGCCCTACACACCACGAGACTTCAAACATGGCCGACTGTTCGGGAGCCTGCAGGCCAAGCTGATAGAAATGCCAGGGCAATCCGAGATCTGCAATCAGTGTGACCGTGACAAAGGAGTAGCTCAACAGTCCCAACAACACGGCCGACCGGCCCATGGAGTAGAGATCTTTTCGCTGAAAGACGTAAATGAATCCCGGCGGTCGCGAACGCGCCAGCGGCCACTGCGATCCAGACCAGGTCGAAGACGATCCAAAGCCCCCACGCATAGGTGTTCGGAAAGGTTTGTGCTGCCGCCAAGGCCCAAAGCGAGTCGGGCGATGAGTGAGACGCCGCCGAAAGCCATGAGTGCGAGAAGCACACAATTGAACGGAGTTAACAGCGGATACGGGAGGGACTCGAACTCGGGGTGATGGTTCGTGATTCTCGTGGTGCGGTGTTTCAACTCGGCCACTGGCCTTGACGGTCGCCCTTCGTTTCAAAAAGGCATAAACGCCACCCAACAAGGCGCCCACCGCCAACACTGCTGGGGGTACGGCATGCAAAGCCATTTTGGAACATCCTGGATACGCCTTGGTGCCAACATCGGGGAATCCGAGCTTCTCGAAGGGCACGGAGGACAAGTACAACACACTGGTGCCGCCCGCCTCTTTTTCTCCGTAGATGTGGTCCACATACTTGTCGGGGCGGGCGGAAATGCGGTTGTGCGCCTCTTGAAGGATTTCATCCCTCGTCCCGAAACGCAGACAATCAGCCGGGCAAGCCTTGACGCAAGCCGGCGTGACAATGTTCTCGCGGTATAGATTGCTCTCCTCGAGGTTGAGTGCCTGCCCGTTGCGAGCCAGGGGAACCGGCTGGTCGGTCCGGTCCGCACAATGCGTACACTTCTGTATTTTCGGGGCCAGCGAGTCCCATTCCGCCGTGGGAACCCCCCAAGGGCACGCCCAGATGCAGTATCGGCAGCCGATACATTGGTTCGCATCGTAGATGACGGGCCCATCGGACCGGCGCTCCAGAGCAGTGGTCGGACAGGCCGAGGCACACGCTGGCTCTAAGCAGTGCAGACAACGCCGCATGGTGAAAAGGTAGTGCAACCCTCCAGGAGCCTTCTCGTCGGGCAGCTCATGAAAAGTGATCAGGGTGAGAGTATTTGCGCTGAGTGTGGCAGGGTTCTGAAAGCCCAGGTTGAAGTCCAACTCGGTCTCTTCCCCGTTGCGATCGTTCCACTGCTTGCAGGCAACCTGACATGCGCGACAGCCGATGCACTTGGTTATGTCGACCAGCGTCGTCTTGATGGGAACCGCGGCTGCCGGCTGCGTCATGATCTTCTCCCTCCAAGCTTCGATACTTGTGCGGAGGAGGTGTGCGCCTTGACCACATTGACCAGGCAGGCCTTTGTCTCTTGAGTTCCAGCCCCAGGGTCCGCAGCATCGATCGTGATGTGGTTCACGCTGGGACCTGTCGAAAGGCCCTTATAGCCCCAGTTGTAGGGCATCCACACAACAGTAACTTCCCGTCCGTCAACCTGTAGGGGCTTCATTCTGGGTGTGACCACTGCTCTCACAATAAGTTCGCCGCGGGCCGAAGACACTTTCACCCAGTCTCCCGTTTTAAGCGATAGCTTTTGCGCAAGGCTCCCTGGCATTTCGAGCATGGGCTCGGGAACGAGCTCGTTCAACCACGGAATGTTGCGCGTCGACGAACCCCCGCACCAGTGTTCGGCGACAGTTGATGTCATGAGCACGTAGGGAAACTCCGCGACCGTACCGATGGGCTGGTAGGACTTGATCCGCGGATATTTGAGCAACGGGTTGTGGTTCACCTTCGGGTGCAGCACGTTTTCCACCGGACTCTCGACGGGCTCGTACATTTCCGGCAGCGGGCCGTCCTTCGGCACGTAGGCCACGTCGCGCGGATACCCCGGATTCTTCTCATCCGGATCTGAGTAAACGGCCGCGAAGAGGCGCGCGACGCCCTCTGCTCCCAGGTGGAAGGCCCGCTGGCCGTTCGGCGTGGCGGGTCCGTCGGTCAGGACGGGGACGTCGGGCACGTCGTATCCCGTCCAGCGCTTCGCCTGCTCGTCCCACCAGACGATGGGTTTCGAGCCGGGATAGGGCTTGCCGTGCCGGTCGCACGACGCCCGGTTGTAGAGGATGCGCATGTTGTTGGGCCAGGTCCACCCGAAGCCCGGGTAGAGGCCGAGACCTCCTGGATCCGATCGCGAGTCCCGACGCTTCGAGAGGTTTTCGCCGTTAGCGAAGACGCCAGCGTAAATCCAGGCGCCGGACGACGTGGAACCGTCCGAGCGAAGATCGCTCACCTTCCGAACGAGATCGCCCGCCTTGAGTCCGGTCTCCGGGTTGTCGCGCAGGGCGTAGCCGTTGATCTCGCGCAGGATGTCCTCGGCCGTGGTGTAGGTCCAGAAGGCCTTCCGGATGATTTCGTCCCTCGGCTCCTTTGAATCCTTGACCAGATCGCGCACCGCACGGAAGACGAGGTCCACGATCTCGCCGTCGGGCTTGGCTTGCCCTGGAGGCTTCACGGCAGCGTGGCGCCATTGCACCATGCCGCCCGAGTTGCTGATGGTTCCGTTCTTTTCCATGAAAAACGCCGCGGGCAGCAGGATCACCTCGGTGGAGATCGACTTTGGGTCAACACCGGGCCGGCGCCAGAACGCCGCGGTCTCAGTCTCCCAGATCTCCTGGACCACCAGCGTCTCGAGCTTCGCCATCGCGTCAAACGTCAGCTTCAGGTTGGGCACGGTGACCGCGGGATTCTGGCCGACGATCCAGAGGAGCTTCAGCTTTCCTGCAAGCGCATCCTCGAACATCGGCAGGGTCCCGTAGTCTTTGGAAGCGTTCCGCTTGGGCAGCCAGGCATAGGCATAATCGTTCTCGACGGTGGCCGACTCACCGAAGAACGCCTTGAGTGTGTTGACGAGATAGCGGCTGTCGGCGATCCCATTCTTGCGCACGTAGTCGTGGATGGTCGGCTCGGAGTTCGACGCAGAGTTGAGATAGCCCGGCATGTAGTTGTACAGCACCGCCATGTCGCACGCGCCCTGCACGTTCGGCTCGCCGCGCAGCGCATCGACGCCGCCGCCCGGCTTGCCGATGTTGCCGAGCAGGAGCTGCAGGATCGTGAACGACCGGATCCCCTGCACGCCGGTCGTGTGCTGGGTCATCCCGAGCGCGTAGAGGATGGCTCCCGGACGGTTCTTCGCCATCATCTCCGCGATCTGCCGGATCTGGTCGGCCGGAATGCCGGTAATCCGCTCGCCGGTCTCCAGCGTGTACCGGGAGACGAAGGTCTTCAGGCGAGAGAAGACGCAGTGCGGGTCATCCAGGCTGTTGGCGACGCGAGGCTTTCCCCTTGCATCGAGCTGATATCCCCAGGTCTCGGTGTGGTACTTGTGGTTCTCCGCGTCGAACCCGCTGAAAACGCCATCCTTGAACTCGAACGCCTGATCGCCCAAGAAAAGGGCGTTGGTGTGGGTTGTGACGTAATCCTCATCGTACAGCTTGTTGATGAGGATGTAGTTGATCATGGTGTTCTGGAATGCCGCATCGGTGCCGGGCCGGATGCGCGCATACACGTCCGCCGTCGCGGAGGTCCGCGTGAATCGCGGATCAACGTGGATGATTTTCGCCCCGTTCTCCTGTGCCTTCCGGATCCACTTGAAGGCCATGGGGTGGTTCTCGGCCACGTTGCTGCCTTCCACCAAGATCGTCTTGCAATTCTGCAGGTCGATCCAGTGGTTGGTCATTGCCCCCCTCCCGAACGAGGCCCCCAGACCGGGGACCGTGGGGCTGTGTCAAAGTCGGGCCTGGTGCTCGACGTAAGCCAGTCCGAGCAGTCGGGCCGCCTTCTGGAAGAGGTAGCACTCCTCGTTCGTGTTCTGCGCGCCACCCAGAAAACCGATCGCGTCCGTCCGATTAACCGGAACCTCCTTGCCGTCGACCTTCTCGGTGGCGATCCAGGTCGCGTCGCGCGTCTTCCGAATCTTCTGCGCGACCCGCGCGATCGCGTCGTCCCAGGAAATATCCTCCCAGTGGTCGCTGCCCGGCGCCCGGTAACGCGGCGTTTGAAGTCGGTTCGGTGAGGCGTGCGTCGCGAACATGGATATGCCTTTGACGCACAGGGATCCGCGGTTCACGATGTGGTCGTAGTCGCCTTCCATCGCAATCAACTTGCCTTCGCGTACGGCCGCGACCATGCCGCATCCACACGAGCAGAAGTTGCACGAGGTCGTGAACTCGCTCACATTCGAGAGTTTCAATTTTTGGGTAGCGGCTCTCACCGTAGACAAATCCAGAAGGCCATCGAGCGCGAGTCCAACACTACCGCCCACAGCCGTTCTTAACCAGTCTCGGCGGTTGATTCTTATGAGCCCGTTTGCCGCCGAAAGACCTTCCATCTGACTCTGCGCCTCTCTTTCTGTTCGCTGATTGCCTCTCCCATCCATAGATACGATCCGAGCCACCGTTCAGACTGCATCGGTGTAGTTACGCTGGTCTGGGACCCCACGTGAGCCACCCGGTCGATCCATTGGGCGCCCGATTCTTGTGCGTGATGCTAGTTGGAGCCTGACACGACGGCAACTAGGGAATCCCCTAGTTCACATTTCCGCGCATGCCCTTTAGGCTCCAGCACGTGGGACGTTATTTTTTGTTCCTTACGATTCAATGGTTGCCACGGACAAAAGGCCGACATGGTTCCTGCTGACTCAACACTGGCTGAGTCTGCTCGGCGTAGCTTTGGTTGCGACTGCTTTGATTTCGTGGCTCTTTGTGCTGCCGGAACAGGTTCGCGGACACGTCGATAATCCATACGTTGGGATCGTAATCTTCCTGGTTCTTCCGGCGATCTTCTTTACTGGATTGGCGCTGGTCCCGATCGGTATTTATCTCAGCAAGCGCCAGATTCGCAAAGGGCTAGCCGAGGTCGTCTTCGATCGCAAGACTGCACTGCAGCGGATGGCCTGGTTTTTCGGCGCCACAACTCTGCTGAACATTTTCATTGGAACCCAAGTCACCTACCGGGCCGTCAAGCACATGGAGACGGCACAATTCTGCGGAGCGACTTGTCACACCATGAACCCCGAACTAGCCGCTTATCAGAATTCACCTCACTCCCGCGTCGAATGCGTCGAGTGTCATGTGGCGCCAGGTGCAGGCGGTTGGATCGCCAGTAAAACGAGCGGAATTCGTCAGCTCGTCGAAACTGTCCTCAACACATATCCGAGACCAATTCCTTCCGCTCTGGAAAGCAATCGTCTCGTACCCGCGAGAGAGACCTGTGAGAACTGTCATTGGCCCCAGAAGTTCGGTGGGGTGCGCCTCCGCGTCTTCGGCAAGTATGCCGACGACGAAGCAAACACACGATCGCAAACCGTTCTCCTGATGTTGGTGGGCGGAAACCGGGTCGCTGGAATTCACGGTGCGCACTTGGGTCCTGGCGTTCACATCCGTTTTACGGCAGCCGACGCGAAGCGCCAGACCATTCCGTGGGTCGAATATCGGAATGACAAAGGAGTGGTCCGAGCCTTTGTCAGCCCGGAAGCCTCGCCCGATTCGGCGAATGCACTTCCCAAATTTGATATGGAATGCGTGGACTGTCATAACCGCCCAACGCACACCTTCGACTTGCCAGAACGAGCAATGGACAAGGCGCTCGGCCTCGGTGACATCCCGGTGACCTTGCCCTACATCAAGAAACAAAGTGTGGAGTTGCTCAAGGCAAACTATGCGACGAGCACGGAAGCGGCCGCGAAATTGCCAACGGCGCTCGTTGGTTTTTATCAGCAGAACTATCCCGACCTATACGCAAACCGTTCTGAAGACATCAAGCTGGCTGGCCAGGCCGTTCTTGCGATCTATAACCGTAACGTTTTCCCGGATCTGAAGGTTTCATGGGGAACGTATCCGAACAACCTGGGCCACACGGATTTTCCAGGATGTTTCCGATGTCACGACGGCTCGCATACAGCCGGGGATGGCAAGACTATCGCCCAGGACTGCAACAGCTGCCATGAGCCACTGGCAATGGATGAGGCGACACCAGAAATATTGAAAACGCTCGGGATCTCGGAGCGGATTTCGAATCTCCAGAAACACTGATTGGGATCTGCAGACAGTCGCGAAATGAGGGTCCGGCCGTGAAGACCAGAAGATTGTGGACAAAACTCCGGGAGTCGGCTTCGCCGGCGATCTTGTTGTTGCTGTTGATTCAACCAAACCTTGTTGCCAGCCAGAAGGAAAAAACACTGACGTCGCCCGCGAAAGATACAGGTCAATATGTTGGCGTGGATACCTGCAAGACCTGTCATGAAGACCTGTACAAAAACAACTTCGAAAGCACTCCGCACTTCCAGACAACCCTGCACGATGGTCACGGCTGCGAATCGTGTCACGGTCCCGGATCCGCTCACGTAGAGGGGGGCGGGGATGTGACCAAGATCGTTAGCTTCAAATCGATGTCGAAGCAGGACGCCAACGCCCGCTGCTTGACTTGCCACGGTGAGAGTCATAAGCAGCGTCACTTCTCCGCGTCCTCGCATGCGAACAACGATGTTGGGTGCCTGGACTGCCACTCACCGCATCACGCCAAAGAACAGGAACACCTCCTCGTCCGAGCACAGCCCAGTCTCTGTTACGGATGTCATGCAACCGCGAAGGCCGACTTCGCGAAGCCGTATCACCACCGGGTAGACGAAGGCCTCATCCAATGCAGTGACTGCCACAACGTCCACGGCACGACCACCCTCCGCCAGGTGAGGACCCTGCCCAGTGGGGACGCGATTTGTGTCAAGTGCCATGCCGACAAACAGGGGCCGTTTGTGTACGAGCACGTGCCGGTGAAGACGGAGGGCTGTGGCAGTTGTCACACGCCCCACGGTTCGACCAATCCGCGCTACTTGCGCGTGAGCCAGGTGAACCTGCTCTGCCTGCAATGCCACACCTTCCCGGCCCAAGGTCCCGCCGGACCTTCCCATAATCAAGCCACCAAATACCAGGCGTGCACGATGTGCCACGCAGCGATCCACGGGTCCAACTCGAGCAACGTGTTCTTCCGATGAAGAGGTACGTCATGGTTTCAAACTGGCTCCGGATGCAACGGCTTTTTGTAGTCATTATGTGCTTGCCCCTTGCGGCAAGATCTCAGACGGCTGGGAGCAATGCGGGCCAGAGCTCGTCGCAGCCACAAGGCAAGGAAAGCGGCGGCTATTTAATTCACCAGTCGATGGAGTTCGGTTATCGCGTATCGGACGTAACCGGCAGCGTGCAAATGTACAACACACTCGTAGATCTGCGCACCGGACCGCGCTTCCTGGAGCAGAGCCTTTCCATGCAATCGCAAAACCACGACGGCCTGCTCTTCGACAACCTGTTCGTCAATAGCTACGGGTGGGGAGGCGACCCCAATAACGGGCTGCGAGCCCGCATAGAGAAGATCAGTTGGTACGACTTCAGGGCAAACTTCCGGCGCGACCAGACGGATTTCGACTACAACCTTCTTGCCAATCCCCTTAATCCTTCGACATCGAACCCCAATCTTCCCGTTAACTTTTCGCCTCACAACTTCGGAACTCGCCGCCGGATGAGCGACTTCGACCTGACGGTGTTGCCGCAGTCGAAGATTGATTTCCGCGTCGGATACACGCGCAACAATATGACGGGGCCATCGTATTCCAGCGTCCATGAGGGTACGGACGCTCTTCTTTACCAAGCGTGGAATACTACCCTCAACTCCTACCGCTTTGGGTCAGACCTGAAGATCCTGCCGCGCACGGTCATCAGCTATGACCAATTTCTTGATTACTACCAGGGAGATACAACTTGGCAGTTAGCCCCGTTCTCCCAAGCTCTCTTGCCGGGAACGCCAGGCACCGTAGAGCTGGGGCTCCCCATCGACACGGCCAACAAGAACCCCTGCGCCATTAATCCGCCGGCAACCACTCTGATTGACTCCACGGGAACGCTGACCAACACGGCCTGCAATGCATACTTCGATTACAACCGCACGAATCGCACCCGTACCTCCGCGCCAACCGAGCGCTTGAGTCTACACAGCACTTACTTCCAACGACTGGAGTTCGCCGCATCGTACGCCTACAGTTCGGCCCAGATGGACGCTCCTCTGAATGAGTTTTTCAACGGACTCATCCAGCGCTCAGGCATCCGCCAGGAAACCGTCACGGGCCCAGGCCAGGCAAAGCGCATCTCGAACGTGGCTGACTTCACCGCTACGTGGCATTTTTCGGAGCACTTCCGACTCGTCGATACCTTTCGCTTCTGGAGCTACCGAATCCCGGAAAGCTTTAGTTCCACCGAAACCGACTGGACATGCACGAATAGTGCAACCTGCTCGTTGCTCACTCCGATCAGTGCGACCACGCCGAGCGCAACCGATACTTCCAGCCAAATGTCATTCAACCAGCAATGGACGACGAACGAGATCGATTTCGTGTGGGATGCGTCGAAGCATTTCGGGGGCCGCATCGGGTTCAGATATGGCGATCAGCTGTTTCATCAGGTTGTTGACTTCGCGACGGGAGACGAGAACCGTATTGTCGTCCACTCGTACACCCCGCTGCTCGCATTCTGGGCAAAGCCTACCCTGACTCTGCGATTCAATTTCGACTGGGAGCACACAAACAACGACGACGCCATCGTGCGCATTGGACCGCGCAAGCAAGACCGGTACCGCATTCAGGGCAACTACACTCCAAAACCCTGGGCGGTACTCGGAATGTCGATCAATCTTTGGGGAGCTTCGAATGGCGATGCATTAACCGACTATCAGGCGCACAATCGCAATTACGGATTCACGGCAAACCTTACGCCCCGCGAACGTTTTGGATTCGACTTCGCTTACAATTACAACGATTCACAGCAGAATGCCCTGATTTGTTTTAATGACTCCGACACGTCACTCTCTGTAGTAGCAAATGCGGGCAGTTGCACCGCGAACGGCTACAACGACAGCAAGAACCCACTGCTCACGAATGGCTATTACACCAGTAAGACGCAGTACGGCTTGGCGTCGGTGATGTTTAAGCCGCTCGCTCGCGTTACTACGCAAGTGGGCTACAGTGTCAATAGCGTTAGCGGCCAGACACCACAGTTCAACGTCCTGCAGCCGCCCGGTTCACTCCAATACAATTACTACCAACCGCTGGCCAATATCGCAGTCGACATTGGCCACAACCTCACCGCAAAGGCCGGGTGGAACTACTACCAATACGGGGAAGGATCCTTCGTGGGACCTACCAGTCCCCGTTATTTCCACGCCAACAATGCTACGTTTTCCCTTCGTTGGGCATTTTGAGCGGTCAGGCGCGTCTCGATTCCGAAAGAGTAACGCGGTGGATTGCTCAAGGGCTTTTGGACATCGGGGTTCTCGGCCCCAGGCCATAATCGTGTGGTTTGCCACCGCCAGCTAGCACAGTGCCTCGCCACCTCGACCACATGACCCAGTGGCCTTTCGAGGATTCAGGCAACCCAAAGCTGAACCCGCATTTCTCTTTCGGCAGGCGGCCCGTCCAAAACGAAGACTCTCACGCGAACACAGGTCCAAGCTCCTGGCTGCCAACTAGCGCTCTCGATTCTCCGCAATAATGTCATGTCTCAGTTGCGGATTTTGCTCTGAGCTGAGTTGCGACGTGATCCGGCTACGACGAAGGTGTAGTATTAAACCGCTTCTTTTCGTATCAGGCTCCCCCTCCCAGAACTTTTGCTAATTTGTGCATGCACGTGCGCGAAAAGCCTGAACTGCGGAACATGCGATTATGAAGACACCACGCAACTAAACTCTCGCAGTCGGGTTTGGACATTCTTTAAAGGGGGCGAATTGGAAACATCGTTAGGCCGCGTTCTTGTGGTCGAGGATTCGGAGGCTTTTCGGGACTTCATTCGTTCCGTGCTTGGGAAACGGCCGGGATTGCAGATCGTCGGAGAGGTCGCAGACGGACTACATGCGGTTCGTAAGGTAGAAGAACTCAAGCCGGACCTGATTTTGTTGGATTTCGGGCTGGCGACTCTGAATGGAATCGAAGTCGCTCGACGAGTCCGCACGCTTTCCCCTGATTCCAAAATACTCTTTGTGAGTCAAGAACTCTCTGCTGCTGTGGTCCAGGGAGCCCTTGCCGAGGGAGCAAAGGGGTACGTTTTTAAGACTGATGCGCGACGCGAGCTACTGACTGCTGTGGACGCCGTTCTTCGGGGCGAGCAGTTTGTCAGTAGGACTTTTTCTGATTTCGCTGGAGCTTCAGAAGCACGAGTCTCCCAGGGCGATGCAAGCGACTAATGTCTCTCCGCGCCAGCAGAAGGCCGTTAATTCCCGGTAAGAGTCCTCGTGAAGTTGTCGACGCAACCTGCTACTCCTACCCTGCTGCCCGTGCAAAATCGCTGCTTGAACCGAAAGGAACACGAGCGTGAATCGTCGTACCACTCTTCGGGTGCGAGTTGATTGAAATCTCTCCACGCACTAACCGCAGGCGCTCCTGCATACTCGTGAGTCCAAGCCCACTGCCCTTCATTGCGGTCTCTTTATCAAAACCTGCACCGAGATCGCTAATGGTCAGGTGAATCGCTCCCGGGCTTCCCCACAGACACACATCGAAGCGTTTTACTCCACTATGCTTGGCGGCATTGCGCAGGGCTTCCTGTAGAACTCGAAATAGAGGCAGAGAAAGCTCCGTTGGGAAGGGAGTCGGTAGATCGTAACTCTGGAAATCAATTTCCACCTTCTGACGTTCACCGAATTCTTTGCAGAAGTTCTTCGCGGCTTCAAGGATGCCCAAGTGATCCATTTTCGAAGAATGCAATTCGTGCGATATCAATTGAACATCGTTCGTTATGCGTGTAGTTTCGTTTTGTAGTGTGCCTATTCGGGTGCGAAGTTCAGATGCTAAATCAGGCACATCCAGTTGGACTCCTTCGAGTTCTAGCGACAGAAGCGCAAGTCGTTGGACGATGTCGTCGTGAAGCTCACGTGCAATCCGGTGACGTTCCTGCTCCTGTGCCTCAATGAGGCTGCCACTGATTCGACGCAGAGAGTCTTGCGTGCGTCGCGCCTCGGCCATGACGGCCGAGAGGAACATCAGTGGCACAGCCACAACACATAGTAGAATTTGCAGAGACAGGACGTTCTGTGCCATGGATACGTACGGGAACGGCGGTCGCCCGCGCATGATACACCCGATCGAGATCAGCGCGACGGATAAGAGCGACAAGCTTAATCCGGCTAAACCAAAGCGGGCTGCAGCCCATAACAAAAACGGTAGAGGAAGATACAGAAGTGCGGGAGTTGCAGACGGCGAAAACAACTGAAAGCCGAATACCAAAAGCACTAGCAGCACTGTGCCAACGGCCAGCAGGGCTGCTTCCGAATATCGAGCTACGCTGGTTCCCCGAAGCCAAGAAATGCCATTTGAACTCCAGAGTACTATCGCCGGGACCAGGGTTAGCTCCGCCAACGCATTAGTCCAAAATCGCTCTACCCCGACTGGCCAGAAAGCTCGCCCCAGCCTGTGACCACAACTGCGGCAGCATCCAGGAATGAAGTTGCCAACGGGGCTAGCACGACGCCAAACACTACAAAGGTGAATACCCCACGCACGTTATCCAGTGTATTTCTCGGATGAGTGAACCGCGCGATGCACAACGCAGCAATCAATGCTTCGCTCGTGTTGGTTATGAACCAACCGAGAGCTGTCCACGCCGGCACTCCGGCCTGTAGTTGAGCAAGCATGTGAGTCGGAAGCACTGCCAGGAAGAGGGTCCACCATGTGCGCCGTGGGATCAATAAAAGGGCCACCAGAAGAATCGCGTTGGCCGGCCAAAAAGTCGAATTCGGCCGCCCGATCGGGGTCCAGGCAAAGCCTATCCGCGTCCCGACATAGTAGCTGATTGCCACCAGCAGCGCGGGTCTCACGTTCCGCAGGATTCGTTTCACCACAACCGAAGACTCACCGGTTCCAGGGGAACTATCACGTGCAGCACTAATTTTGGAGAGTGAAGAGAGCAACGCGCTGGTCACCACGGCTCACCTCATCGGCTCGTAACGAAGCCAAGCAGTTTGCAGAGACCTTCCCCAGACGATCCGCATCTTCAAGGTAGTAGATCCCCTCTTTTTTACACGTCGTAGTTGGTTTCTATGCCCCCCACCCTGTGCGTGGAGAACGCGCTCATTATACAAATCTCGTGCACTTTAAAAGCGAATAATGGAATAATGCTTATTGTTCTGATTTCCGTGACAAAGAAGCGACGAGGCCCTTTAAAGAAGGCATGCCGATTTCTAGAACGATGAAGTCCGCCTTGAGCTTAAGGGGCTTCGATCAACGATAGCCGACCGTCTCCAACAATTCCGACCGCGTCGTAGTTTTTCTCCAATACTGAACGGATCACCTCCGCTAACAACGCAGGGATCATCGACAATGAGTACGCGGCGACGGATTGTAGAACACTTGAGACTTCCTGCAGTATTCTCTTAGACCTACTTGCATCCCTGGATTCAACTTGCAAGACGGCTAACGGCCTTGAACGGCAACCACGCATCAATCCTGGTTCCTGCCATTGGTCGCGAGGAAACTTCCAGATACCCTCCCAGGAATCGCAACCGCTCCTTCATACTCCGAATACCGATGCCACTTTGTGGCGAGCGCTTGTTCACATCAAAACCCCTTCCTGGATCAGTAACTGACAGATGGAGTTTCTCTTCCAGGCCTTCCAGACGAACCTCAGCTCTGTCTGCCCCGCTGTGTCTTTTGATGTTCCGAAGTCCCTCCTGAGCAATGCGAAAAATACAGAGCGCCACGTCTTCGGGAATACCATGGGGAACGTTCTCGTGTGCAAAGTCGACCCGCATTCCCTGTTGCTCGGCGAACTCCTTGCAGAAAGCGCTCACGCCCGCAACCAGTCCCAGACTCTCCAGGGTGGAGGAATGTAAGCGGTGTGACAAGGAGTGCAGATCAGCGCCGAGCTCACTGACACGCTCAAAGAATTCCTCGAGTTGCTGAGCTGCGCCGACAGAAGAATCCCCGATCTTTTCAGCGAAGTTTTCTAAATCGAGCGCCAGCATCGCCAATCGCTGATTGTAGTCGTCGTGCAGTTCGCGAGCGATTCGCTTGCGTTCTTCCTCTTGTGCCTCGATCAATTGACTGCTCAAACAGGCGAGTGCGTCTTCTGCCATCTTGCGCTCGGTGACATCGATGCATGAACCGACGTACCCGGCAAATGAGCCGTCGGGGTTGATTCTCGGCACGCCAATATCGAAGACCCATCGGTGTTTCCCGTCGCTGCGCCGGAGTCGATACTGCATTTTGAAAGATTCACGCCGATCAAACGCGTTGCTGTAGGTATCCATGCAGCCTCCTCGGTCTTCAGAGTGGACACCTTCTTCCCAACCATTGCCAAGTTCCGCTTCAAGGGGTCGACCGGTAAACTCCAACCAGGGGTGATTAAAATAGCTGCGCAGCTTGTCGGGACCAGACATCCAGATCAGCACGGGCGCGGTGTTAGCGACCAGGCGGAAGCGCTCCTCACTCTCGCGAAGGCGGTTATTGGAAAGAACCATCTCGGTTTCTGCCTTCTTCCTGCCCGCCCGTTGCCACATGAGCGCGCCAATGACCAGCGCTTGTAAACCGAGAAGAGAAGTGCCGCCAAGGATGTACCACTTATTAGATTCCCAGACCGTTGTCTGCCGGTTAAGGACGATACTGCCAGGGGGAAGTGCGCCTTCCTTGAGCCCCCAGCGCTTCAGGGCTCGCCAATCGAACATATAGACATTGGCGCTCTTTGCGATCGGGATGTCCTGCGGCTTCTCACCATTGAGAATCCTCACTGCCATCTCGCCGACAACCTTTCCATCGGAGGTAAAGCTCAACAGGTCACCGCCAACCGTGCCTGTGCCTAGGTCCACGTCGTCCACGACAAAGACTGGCGCCTTCGAAGCGCTGGCAATCAGTGGAACGGACTGAGTGGCATCAATAAAGCGTGCTCCCGACGCATCCTGCATCAGGGATGTATGGTAGACGATCGTATCGTCCGGCAGCTGCTTCAGGCGCTCCAGCAGCGCAGGCATGGCGAGGTCCGTGAGATACGAGAAGTCGAAGCGCGACTCATACTTGCGAAAACTCTCCCTTGCAATGGCCTCCAAATACCGGTCATACGCTCCTACACCACCCACCACAACAACGTGCTTGGTGCCGGGTTGAAGATGCAATGCCCCGATCAAGGTTTTCTCCGGCTGCGCGATCTCCCAAAGACCGGTGAAGTCGGAGTCAAGGTTTAGTTGGCCCACCATCTCCTCTGTACTTCCACAGAAGACGATCGGCGTGTCCGGGAAGGACACTTTGTGCGACAGGGCCAGAAATTTGATGGGTTCGAGTCCGACAGCAATGATTAGATCGGGCTTGCGATCGTGATACTTGCGGGTATACCACTCACGAAACTGCTGTTGGTGAGCCTCATCCGGAAACAGGGTCATTTCCAGATCTTCACTATAGAGCTCTATTTGGTAAGGCGAACTCTCCAGACTAGCAATAATCCCGTGATCCAATTCAGCCACGCCGGGTGACGAAAGAGGGTCGAAAACATTGATAATGAGGATGCGCCGGACTTCTCTCGCAGCTCTTGCAGGATTCGGCAGCATCAGCTGAAAAGCGACCACAACTAGAACGCAGATCGGCTGTGCCGTTCGTCTACGCACTTCTCGGCCTCGTGGATTAGGGACTCATCGTACTATGCGCAAGAACTGTACCACAATGATTAAATCCCCTGTGGCAGACACTTAAAGAGCCCGTCTTCGGACGAACGAAGTTTCGAATAGGGTAATCTGCCAATAATGCCGGTGTCCGGTTACTGCCAAAACTGCCAGTTCCTCCCTATATGAAAGGCGCGTCAACATTGGTGATGACTTCAGGCGCCAATGATATGAGAATGACTTGGTCTACGCCAGGCCGCGCGAAACCGGGATCGCGACAGAAGAAAGTTGGACCTTGTATCCGGTCGCCGCGAGTAACGCTCTCGTTCCACAACTGAGGAAAGCTCAATTCGTCACGTACATGGGAAATCCGTGGGTGCAAACAGCTCATGCTGTGAGGTCATTTGTGGGCAACACCTTACATGAGCACTTCCAACGCTTGCGCTGCCTCTTGTCGGCGCTCCCAGTGATTCTGGCTATTGCTCTGGTTTTTTCCGGCCCTGTACGAAGTCAGACTGCTTCGACCGGCGCACTGAGCGGAGTGGCGCTCGACCCAACTGGAGCCGTTTTAACCGGGGCCGTTGTCCGACTCGCTAACCAGGACACAGGCGTGATTCAGTCTGCCATTTCTGACAGAGACGGTAGGTTCAATTTCTTACTGCTGCCCCCCGGCAACTACGAGCTACAAGCCAGCAAAACTGGCTCTGACCCCCTCATCGCCAGTGCAACGGTGGATGTCAGCGTCACCGAAGTGGTACACCTCGAACTGCGTCTCCGACTGGCAACCGTGTTCCACAGCATCAACGTGTCTGCAGAGGCGGCAGTCCAGACCGACAGTTCCGCTCTGGGCAAGGTAGTTAACGCTACGGGGGTCGCCGGTCTGCCCCTGGTCACCCGGAATTTTGCCCAAATTGCAAGCCTCTCTCCGGGGGTTTCGGCCGGAGTGTACAACGCAGGAGAGCTCGGACTCGGTGGGACCGCGCTCTCGCAGATTGCCAAATCGAACGATGGGATTTACGTGCACGGAGCGCGTTCCTATGACAACAATTTCCAAGTTGACGGAATTAGCGTGAGCGATGTGCAGGGGAGTGCAGCAGGAAGTGGCGGCATTCCGATTCCGAACCCCGATAGCATACAGGAGTTCAAGGTCCAGACAGGACTCTACGATGCAGGCTATGGGCGATATGGTGGTGCCAACGTCAGCGTGATTACAAAAACCGGTAGCAATGCTTTTCACGGTGCGGTATTCGAGTTTCTTCGCAACGAGCTGCTTAACGCGAACGATTTCTTTTTAAGTCAAATAGGCCAGCCACGCCCCGTCCTCAAGCAGAACCAGTTTGGTTTCGCGTTGGGTGGGCCTATCAAAAAGGATAAACTACTTTTCTTTGGTTCCTATCAGGGGACGTACCAAGTTAACGGCATTGCTGCTGGTCAGTCGAGGACTGCTTGCACTGCCAGCTTAAGCGAGCCGCCACTCACGAATGACCGCACACCCTCTGAACTCGGGAAAATCTTTGGCGGCATGACAGGTGCTCAGGGAGCCACGGCGATCAAACTTGATGGTTCCAACATTAATCCCGTGGCGCTTGCCCTCCTGAATTTCAAGCTTCCTGACGGAACTTTTCTGATCCCCACTCCGCAAACAGTGGACCCGACGAAACTGCTTGCCCAGCAAGGCTTCTCAGTCTTCACCGATCCTTGCCATTTTAATGAAAACCAGTTTTCAACCAATTTTGACTACCTGAATCGACCGAACAGCAGTATCGCGGTTCGCTTCTTCCTGGCAGATGAGGATGAGACCGTCACGTTTCCCGGCAATGGCCTCAATCCAGCGGGTAATATCCCAGGGTTTCTGGGTCCCAGTGAATCTGGATTCAGAGTCTTTTCTTTAGCTCATACTTACACTTTCCACAACGCATGGCTCAACGAAGCACGGATTGGATTTGTCCGCACGAGCACCACAACCGAGGCCAGGACTCCGTTCGATTGGTCGGACGTTGGAGTAGCGGAAGGAGAGATGAGCCACAATAACGAGCTGCCGAGCTTGCAGATTCTCGGTTCCGTAAGTATTGCGTCCGGGTTTCCACGAACGATTGCCCAAAATAGCTTTGTATTTGGGGATTATCTCAGCTTCGTCCGGAGAGCACACACGATACGCTTGGGAGGGTCTCTCACTAGGTTGCAGGACAACGTCAATCTTGTAGGACTCGGATCATTTCTGCAGTTTCTGAGCTGGCCCGATTTTCTGCTTGGCCTTAGCGCAGCGGACAATGGCACCGGTTTCAGCAATGTCTTTGCCTCATTTGATGACTTCGGCCTGACCAATCGGGAATTCAGAGTGTGGGAGGGTACAGCGTTCGCGCAGGATGATTATAGAATCCGTAGATCACTTACATTAAATATTGGCTTGCGTTACGAGCGTCTCGGCCAATTTGGAGACCGTTTGGGCAGAAACGCAAGCTTCGACATCGGCGAAGCTGACCCCAACCCTCCGCCAAGTGGGAGCGTAGCAGGCTATCTTGTTGCTTCCAACTTTCCGGGGGTTCTTCCACCCGGCGTTTTGCGTGCGAATAATACTTTCGGGAACTACGGCGAGGGACAAAACACGATCGCACCGCGAATCGGGTTCGCTTGGCAGTTCTTGCCCCAGACAAGTCGAATGGTGCTAAGAGGCGGGTATGGCACGTATTATTCCCGACCCACCGGTCAAGCCTTTTATCAAAATATCTTGGGCGCTCCGTTCTCAGAGTTTCGCTTAAATGCTGGGTTAGCGAACGCAACTGCGACATTTCAAGCGCCTTTCCCCCAGCCGTTTCCTACGCCGGAGTCCTTCCCTTCGTTCCCCGCGTATGCGCCTACCAGCACGACGACTATTTATTCCGTTGCGCCCGGTTTTCGGCCCGCCATGATTCAACAGTATTCGTTGAATGTTCAGGCTGAGCTACACGAGGGTTGGCTCTTGGAAATTGGATACGTGGGCACTCGCGGCACATACTTGGTTCGCCAACGTTCTCTTAATCAGGCGCTCAGCGCCTCCGCCAACAGCCCGATCAGGGGAGTAACCACAAACTCTGTCGCAAATATCCCGCTCCGAGTCCCCATTCTCGGTGTGCCACCAGACTCTCTTGTGGAGATGGAATCCGAGGGCAGTTCCTGGTACAACGGGCTGGAAGCGAGCTTGACGAAGCGTTTGGGGCAGGGCCTTCAGTTCCTCGCCTCTTACACCTTCTCCAAGACTCTGGACACCGATGGCGCCGACGTTAACTCAACATCCTCCGGAAATGCGCTGACACTAGGAGACCAAAACTCCCCGAGACAGAGATGGGGACGAGCGAGCTTCGACCGCACTCATCGATTCGTGTTGAGTGGGACTTGGAATCTTCCCAGCCCAACTGCCGGATTCCGACGGGCAGTTCTGGGAGGCTGGAGCTTTGCTCCTGTATTTACGATTCAATCTGGCAGTGCTCTCACGGTCGCCGACACCAATCCGACGAATGTCTTTGGGATCAGTGAAGACCGAGCCCAACTCAGCGGTACATGCTCGAAAAGCCAGCTTGTGAAGGTGGGCTCGATGGAGTCTAAACTGAACAACTATTTCAACGCTTCCTGTTTTGTGAGCCCACCAATCATTGCCTCGGATGGCATCGCCACCGGGTTTGGGAACAGTGCGACCGGAATTGTAGATGGTCCCGGACAAGCAAGCCTGGATTTCGCTTTATCAAAGACGGTAGCCCTCCGATGGCCCGACCAGAACAGCGGTCTCCAATTTCGGGCCGAGTTCTTCAACGCATTGAATCACCCGCAGTTTGCCAACCCCGACGCCAACTTCACATCACCGACATTCGGTGTGATTTCCGGCACGGCAGTAAACGCTCGCGTCGCACAGCTGGCGATGAAGTTTATGTTTTAGATCAGGAACACCCCACAGCCGGCGCAAGCTGGCCGGACCTTTGCGAAAACTCACCCCCTGTCCTGAAGGCTTCATGAAGAGCATCCTCACCAAGCTACTGGCGAACACGAGTCTTGCGGCCAACACTGTATCATCACCTTCGTCTCTCTACAGCACCGGCGCTGTGATCCGCCACAGCTATGCGGACCTGAGCGAAACTGGGGTCTCCAACTTCATCGGAGATACGATTTGTTCGACAAGTAGCCCGCGACTACAAGCCATGATCCGACTGTCCACGAAAATCGTCGAAATGGAGGGTCAGCTAGGTGTTTTCCTAGTTGTCTCAGGGCAGGAACTGCTCTCAGAATCGCAGTCCTAGGGAGTGGATCTTCTTTCTCCAAGGTTACGACAGGGAGGATCCCTCAAATGGTCTTCACACGGCTGCCGTTAACTGTGCTGCCGGGGAGCATCAACCCTGAGCCGATTCGCAGAGTGATTCAGCTGTTGGTACCGACCCGTTCCTCTTGAGCCGCTGCGCTTGTCTTGCAGCACCAGATCGAATACGAAATGAGCACCCTTCAACAGGTCCGCCTTCCAAACCGAGAACCGCAAATGCGCAAGGTTCCAAATGCGAACCACCGTCTCGACGAGCCTATCCTGCGAGCCTTGAACAAGATCAAGAAGCCGGGCACGGCTGAAGAAATTACAGAGTTGCTAAATCGCGACCTCGGCCCCGGAGACCAGCCGTTTCATGCGAGAGAAGTTGCGACCTGGTTGCGCAACAGCGGGGAAAACGTGCTCAGTTTGTATTGGCTGGGAAATCGCCCGCGAAGGTAAGGCTCTTAGACCGATGTGAAGACCGCACAAGGGAACATGCGTCACACGGGCCCTGAGATCATATTGCGCCGATATGCTCAGGTCGTGACTCCTGAAATGCAAAGCGTCCGGGTGCGTTGCTTTAAGAGTTGTGTGTTGAGTGTGGGTCAGAATCTCTTGGGAAAAATTGCCGGAGCGATGCAATCCAATGAACCGAAAAGGAGCCTGCGACCCATGCCTTAAAAAGGGTCGCCAACCCAATTACAAACAACAACTTGCCCAGCTTACTCCATATACGACAATATACGACACGGTAGAATCAATGTGGACGATCTTCTTTCAACCGCCCCCTATCCCGCCGACTCGAACACGTTTGTCCGAACTCGGCATAGCTACGCTAGTCTTCATAGGGGCCCTCTCAGTATCGGTAATTGCGGGACTCTGCGTTTCTGTGGCGGTGATTGCGCTGTTTCAAATCGGTGAGGATTCGGCCTTTCTGTTCCTACCGGCCTTTTTCATCTGCACCGGCCTTCTAGTGAATCCAGCTATATTCGCCGCGGTTTTATCGAATCACTGCCGTCGAGCTTCGCCCTACCTGATTATTCCGACAGTTGCCCCATGGTTGATCGACTTCGTTGTGCGCTCGCGTCGTGATCCTGCTTTGCGCGGCGAACTGGCGGCAGTTGCTGTAACCACGTTGGCAGGACTTGCGGCGGCCCTTGGAATCCTGCGAAGAAAGAGCCACAAGCTTCGCGATTTCGAACAGCACGCTTCACAATAGTCAGTTGGCGAAATATCTCTATTACGCTCAAAACCCCTCAATGCGTAATGGCTGGTTGCGTCGAGTGTTTATTTCACTTCGTTTACCTTGGCCGTGGGCGGGCCTGGGTGGTTGCGACTCTCCCACGGCTCCCACATTCGGAACCCACCAAGGAACGCTTTGGCGTTGCTGCCCAGCCTGCAGCCGAGGGGCGTCTGCTTCAGCTTCTTCGCGTTTCCGCCGCCGATGACGAAGTCGTCCAGGAGAAACGCGGACGTGAGCCGTTTGACCCAGAACGCGACGGCCTTGCTCCACTTCTTCTTCCCGAGCTTCTGGAGCCCGCGAGATCCTAGGTAGTCCTCGACGGTCCGCTTCCCGTAAGATCCAGGGCCCCGAGGGCCCCGAGCTCCATCGGCACGATGTGCCCGCGCACCATCAGGGCGGAGCCGAGACCCGTCCCGAGGCCGAGGAAGAGCATCGTTCCACCCTCGTAGCTCCCGAGTGCCTGCATCGCGGCATCGTTGATGACCTTAACGGGACAACCAAACGCTGCCGCGAAATCGTACCCGACCCAGCCGTGGGCGAGGTTGCGGGGTTCGGTGACCGCTCGGTCGTCGACGACCCGCCCAGGGTAGCCGATGGAAACCACGTCGTACTTCCAATTCCCCGCGAGCTTCATGACACCGGTGACCATCTTGCGGGGCGTCAAGTCTTTGCCGGACGCGAACTTTCGCGGTTCAGCCTCGCCAGTCGCAAGAATCTTCACGTTGGTCCCCCCGATGTCGACCGCAAGAACCCTCGGCGTTGCTTTCATCAGAATTCCTCCGCCACCACTTTTGCCGCTTCCGGTCCCAGTCCCGACGCCCTTCTGTCCATCGATGAAGTATATGCCCCAAGCCCTCCTCTAACTGAGGTTGCATCATCGTTGGCGAAACATCCCCATTAGACTCATCTTCCGATCAGTTTCGAAGGCTTCAGACTTGGAGTGAATCGAAAGGGGTCGAAATTTGAGTGCTAAGGCCTGTTGACAACAGCTAACAGACCGCTACGCTCGCGAGGCAACCCGTTGTTGGGCCGGCAGCATCTGCGGGAGTAGCATTCGGGCCCACGTACTAACTTCTCAGGATTCTATTTGGAGGGCGTGATGAAGTGTCGCGTGGTGTTCTCCGTAGTGTCTCTGCTTGGATTGAGCTTGGTCTTAGCCTCCTGTGGTGGCGGAAGCTCGCCTGCGACAACGGCAATCGCTTATGTCGCGAACTCTCAGAGCCACAGCCTGTCAGTGATTAATGTTCCCGCAGACAAGACAGTGGCGAGCATCGAAATCGGGAATTCCTCGTTGAACTCTTCGACGACGACAGCGTCCTATCCTAGTGGCGTGGCCGTCACCCCGGACGGAAGTCGCACCTATGTTACCGACGCCGTTACACCGTTACATCGGTCTGGGTGGTCGACACGGGGTCAAACTCCGTGATCGCCAAAATTGCTGCCGGGAGCGGCCCCGAAGCGATAGCCATTACGCCTGACGGTAAGAGCGCATATGTGACTTCGATCACTTGCAGTGCGCCATCGTGCCCAGATAATCCCCCGCCGCTGGCTTCTGTCGAGGTGATCGATACCTCGAGCAACTCTTTGACGGCAACCATCACCATCGGGAATTTGCCCACTGTGCAGACACCCGGTGTGTTGCTCTCAGGCATTGCAATCTCTTCCAACGGAACCCGCGTTTATGTGAGTAATGTTGAAGGAAACCAGATTTGGGTGATTGACACTGCCTCGAATCAAGTCGTAGCCACGATCCCGACCGCCGTGTTGGGCTTCGTTGGCATGTCGATTAGCCCCGACGGAGGCCGCCTCTACGCCGCCAGTGTAGGGAATCCGTCGGTTGTGGATGTCATCGACACGAAGACCGAGGCCGTGGTCACCAGCATTGCGCTACCGGGCTCCGACGTGCCAACACGGATCGCAGTGACTCCCGACGGAGCACACGCTACGTGACTGGAGAGACGGGGCATGTCTGGATAATAGACACCACAAACAACTCCGTGGCAGCCACAATCCCAGTTACTGTTGGCCAACCGTTGCTAGATATCGCATTTTCGCCGGATGGCACTCGTGCTTTTATTTCGTGTGGAAATAACAACGCAATTTACATTCTGGATACCACGACCTATCGCATAGTAGGTCAGATCGCAAGTGACTATCCGGGCGGGTTGGCCATCTCTCGCCCAATGTAATTGGCGTAAAATCCCCATTACGCTCACTGGGGCCTTTCTAGTCCGCCAAGCCGAAAAATACTGCCGCGATCGCGATCGTATCCGCGCAGCCGTGGGCCACAATCGAAACCCATAAATTCCGCCCTGAGAGCAGATAGGCGCCACCCAGGATCAATCCCGAAAGCGTTGACTGCAAAATCCCAGGCGGGCCTTTGTAGTAGTGTCCATAACCGAACAACACACTGGATGCAAGCAATGCCACCAGATAGCCCAGCCGCGATCGGTTGCCCACATCTGCGGCCCGCGTCATCAAGTAGCCGCGATAACTCATCTCCTCGCCAAAGGCGGCAAACGTCCAGACCACACCTAGCCCGAAGAGGGCGGCCTTCCATGTGGTCTTCGCCTCGTGAATCACTGAGGGTCCTCTTGCGGCCTCATGCCAAATTTTTGCCCCCACGAAATCAGCGAGCTGCCCCGCTGCTAGGATCAGTATCCCGGTCAGCACGCCCCACAGGATCGTCTTGCGCCATGAGTCAGGCTTGCGCAGGCCCACTGCCTTCCACCCGCCGTCGCGCAGCCGGATGGAAATCCATCCCAGCAGAAAAAGAATCGGTACTTCGTTCGGAACGCGGTGATAGACATTGTGCGCAACGACGATAGCACCGCCGACAAGGAATTCGGAGAGCGAAAGCCCTCGTTGACTGGTAGTCAGATTTTCTTGGTGCGGGAGCGTGTCGGACATGTGAATCGCGTCAAGTGTAATCCAGTACCCACGCTAGAAGACGGCTGAATTTGGTCAACTGTTGCTAAATCCCGATTTCACTCATCTACCTGGAGTTCTTGCGCCTATCTGGGATCTTCTACTTCTGGGAAGAGCACTTTCATCGGAGAAGCTTCTACGCTGTTCTTGAAATCAATTGATGAGAGCTATGGCGGTGGGATCATTCCCAGTCCGAACTGTCCCTGCCGCAGCCAAAACCCCGCTCCCGTTGATGCTGTAGATCGATATCGTGCCGTCATTCTGATTTCCCACATAAGCAAAAGTGCCGGCAGCATTCACTGCGATCGGATACGCCCAGGAGCCCGCCTGAACCGTGGCTGGAGTATTCGGAACCAGAGTACCGGTATCGCCCTCGATGGTGTACATCGATACCGTGCCATCCTGACGATTCACTACGTACGCGAACTTTCCTGAAGGATGCACGGCCATGTAGGCCGGCTGGTTTCCTGCAGGAACTACAACGGACGGGTTCTGCGTCAGAGTTCCGGTTGTAGCATCAACGGTGTACATCCAGATTTTGCCCAAATCCTCATCCGGCACATATGCAAATTTGCCTGCGGGATCGAAGACGACCTTCCACGGGTATGGACCGGCTATGACACCTGCTGGGTTCGTTGGCGTTAGGGCGCCGGTAGATGGATCTATAGCAAACGTCGAAATCGATCCGTTGCCGGCATCGCTTACATAAAGAAACTGCCCTGACGGACCGACGGTCACAAAACCCGGACTCGAGAACGAAGAACTCGACGTAAACAGCGGAGGCACAATCGTTTCCGACGGCGACAAGGGCGCTAACAAGCCATTGGTCGTATTGATGGCGAACATGGAAACCGAATTATCGTCGCTGTTCGCCGTGTAAACAAAGTTGCTGGACGCCGCGATTCCCTGGGGGAAGAACCCGGTCGGAACCTGCGCTGGACTGATTGCCGTCAGCATGCCCGTGCTATGGTTGATCGCGAACATGGAAACGGTCGCGGCATCGGTTGCATTGGAACCAAGGTTCGCAACGTAGAGGAATCTACCGGTCGGATCGATCGCCATGGACTCGGCATTGAAACCGTTATTGACTCCGGTCGGAATGGTCGCTGGATTCGTGGCCGTAAGATCGCCGGTACACAAGTCTGCGGTATACATGGAAATCGTGGTATCCGAGTAACTCAGCACGTAAGCGAATGTGGGATGGGTCGAGGGTACGCAACTGGCAGACGGACCGGATGGAGGATTTGTCGCGTTGGTCCCGTTTTGTCCACAACTGGTGGCAATAACGGTGAGCAGAATTAGCAAGACGATTCGGGGAAGAGCGGCGCGCATAGTTCCTCCGAAAGGTTCATCTGCTCTGGATTCTATTACAAGCTAAGTGCCTGTCAATGACGAATCACAGGAACTTGAAGCTCCTTGGTTGGATCAGACCGCGTGAAATCTATGACGCCAGAAGCACAAGCCGCCACAAAAGAGCAGTATCTCCGCAAGGCTATTGACGAGTACGAATACTCACCTGCACCGGAGTACGACAAGTCGAGTATGAGTTCCAAAGCCTTGACGCTGGGGACACTTGATTTTGATTACGACAATGCGCAGTCGGCGGTGGAACTCAGCACAGACGGCGCATGGGTGAACGCTCGTGTGTGGGTTCTGAAGGAATGGCTCGACGATAGCCTCACGGGCCGATAACTGTCGAAAAATCCCGATTACGCTCATCATGGCCGGAACCGGGGTTCTGCGTGTAACGGCCTGCTCACAACAGTTATCAACAGCCGAGCGCGAACATCCTCATGTCTGCATTCCGGGAAGCACGTTGCAAGCCCCACAAGTGTCCCGTTTGTTTATAATCCCGGCGAGGTTTTCTCAATGACCACCCGTGTTCTTTCGGCTTTCGTGCTTCTTCTCCTTTCTGCCTACTCGGTTACGCAAACCCCATCGGCTGGATTCGACGGAACTGAGAAGTGGAGGAGCACGTTATCGGCAACAGCCATAGCCTCGCTAAAGAGTTTGTATTCGACTGATCCGCCTGCGAGGTTTATGGGCAAAGACCAAAAGCCGACACCCGACATCGTCCCCGAGACGGATTTCTGGCAAAAGCTGGTTTCTTCGGGCATGACCGACTTCGAGGTCCGTACCCTCGGAGAACAGGACCAGCAGGGGCTCCATGTTGTGAGTCTGTCGGTTTCCATGAAGACGAAAACGGTAGTCGGTCCACGATCCCGCTACGTAATGGAGCAGCAAGCGTGGCAACAGCAGGGTGATCAGTGGCGCATCGTAGTGGCGACGCATTCTGATGTGGTCAAAATGCCTCCGGCTCTGAAACCAAATCCGAATCTCTATAACAAAAACGCAGACGCCAAAGTCGAAATTGAGGAAGCCGTGGCCAAGGCGAAGAGAGATCATCAGCGTGTAATCCTCGTCTTCGGCGGAAACTGGTGCTACGACTGTCACGTGCTTGACCAAGCATTTCATCAGACGGATGTCGCTCCCCTTTTGGAAAGCAATTTTCAGGTTGTGCATGTAGACGTTGGCGACGACGGGAAGAAGAACAATGATTTGGCGGCGAAATACCACGTTCCACTCGAAAAAGGTGTCCCGGCTCTGGCAATTCTCGGCCCGGACGGCAAGCTGCTGTATTCGCAGAGGAATGGCGAGTGGGAGTCAGCTCGGTCGCTTGATCCTGACGACGTAATCGCATTTCTGGATAAGTGGAAGCCGTGAGGCGACAACGCCTGTTCACGAACTATTGACATTCATCTGAAACACGAAGTGCAATAGCGTGTGGCATGGAATGAATGTTGGTCTGGCTGATGCAAGAGGGTGTTTCTATCATGCGATTGCTATGGAATGATCTTCGTGTCCGTGGGGGACGCAAGCAAGGACAGTCGTGCCACGACCAGGTTCCGATTGGATGGACAATTCTCCATTCACCAAACGGAGACGCTCACGCATGCTGATCAGGCCGAGCCCCCGACCATTGACCGCGTGCTGCCAATCGAAACCGGTTCCTGAGTCGCTGACAATCAAACGGATTCCGTCCTCAGTGCCGTGCATTTCCACTGCGAAGTCCTGGGCGCCGCTATGCTTTACAGCATTCTGCAAAGCTTCCTGAAGGACTCGAAATAAGCAAAGGGAGGTCTCCCTGGGAAGTCCGGCCGGGATATCCGAATGCTTGAATTCAATTCGGACATTGCGCTGCTGAGACAACTCACCGCAGAAGCTCTTGGCCGCAGACAGCAGACCTAGGTATTCGAGCTTCGAAGAATGAAGACGATGCGCAAGCGCCTGAATGTCTTCGCCGAGATCAGATGCGCGTTGACACGCAAGCTGGAGATACTCGTGCATATCGACCACCGAGCCAGGAGCCTGATGATTGCAGCGTTCTAATTCGGCGCACAGCAGTGCGACCCGTTGCTCGATATCGTCATGTAGCTCTCTTGCAATCCGTGTGCGTTCTTCTTCATGGGCCTCGATCAACCTGCGCCCCACGCTGGCAAGAGCTTCCTCAGCCATCTTTCGATCGGAGATGTCGAGGCAAGATCCTATGTAGCCGGCAAAACTGCCATCTGAGTTGAATCTCGGCACTCCGGCGTCGAGGATCCAACGGAACTCTCCATCATTACGCCGGATGCGATACTCCATCGCAAACGATTGCCGCTGATCGAACGCCTGCGAGTAGGCTTTCAGGCTGCGCTCTAGATCTTCACTGTGTATTCCTTCCGCCCAGCCACTTCCTAGCTCTGCCTCAAACGGCCGCCCTGTGAATTTCAGCCACGTCTGGTTCACGTAGGTGCATAGCCGGTCATTTCCAGTCATCCAGATCATTACCGGGGCCGTGTCTGCAACCAACCGGAAGCGCTCTTCGCTCTCACGGACTATCTGCGCAGATTGCTGATGCTCCTCGGAGAGGGCTGCCAGAACCATGAAAGGGATCGAAGCGAAAACCAGAAATGTCTGCAGGGGCAGGGGGTCGGTGAGGGGTACCATGGCGGAAAACGGACCTCGGCCATGGACTGCGCCCCAAATGGATAGAGAGGTCACTGCAATCAACGAAGTGCTGACTCCTAACCATCCGAATCGTACTGCGGACCAGAGCAGAAACGGCACCAGCGCATAGAACAGGGTAGGCGATCTGCTGTCCTCAGGGACCGTGAACACGATGTAGCTGACAAGAAACAGCCCCGCGATGAGCATTACTCCTTCGAACTGATGGGCACGCGATCTTCGCATCAATAGACGTCCTTCGCTTACCCAACTCAACAGGGCCGGGGTCACCGTGACGAACGCAAGAACCTCGGACAGAACAACAATCTTCCAGCCCGTCCAATAGTCGCGGGCGACGCCATGCGCGCTTAAAAATGCTCCTGCGAATGGCGCGAGGACGACGGCGAAGAACGAGTACTTGGCCAGGGCTTTCACGCTGTTGAGCCTGGGCACACCGTTGAAGCTATATCTAAGACCAATTGCCGAAATAAGTACTTCGACCGTATTGCCCGGAATGAACCGGGCAATCGAACTCAGCGGCACGCCTGCCTGCAGGTCGGCAGCGGCAAACCCAACAAAGGATGCGGGGATAATCACTAGCCAGAGGTTTCCGCGGACCAACAACAACCCTGTTACCAGAATCGCGCAACCTGGCCAAAGCGGCCACACTGTCTGGGGATTCGAAACCAGCAGCCCTACCAGAGTCGGGACGAGGTACGACAATGCGACTGTGGCGCACACCACAAGCCACGTTGAGCGGGAATCAAGATAAGGCTGGCTGTTAAAAATGCGGCTAGTGAAGCTCGTCACGCGTGCTTCCCCCATCTCTAAGCACAGCCGTTTGGCGAATCGTTTCCAAGCATCCTTTAGAACCGTTCGGTTTGCGTTATCGCAGATAGACCATCAATCTATTTCGCATGAATGGATCCTACATCCAATGAGCCACGACTGGTGAAAAATCGCCATTTCACTCATCGTGAGTGGGTACCCGACTTTCCTCTTGTGACTGGCATTCCCGCCGCTTTGGCGACCCAAGATACCGGAACGAGCGATGCAAGTATGCACACGATTCCGGCTGCGACGAGTCCCCAAGAAAACATTGGCTGGCCAGTCCCATGGGTCACCACCTGAACGCCTCCGAGCATGCGAAGGACTCCGACAGCGACGAGTATCAGACCTGTGCCGATAATCTTGATTCGCCCGAAACGGCCGTCAACTTTCCCTTTGGCTGCACGCATCGAGTGCAATCGTAGCCGAACGTATGCCCAATTGCTACGATAGTTGGCGAAACATCGCGTCTCTGACAATGTCGGCGGTGTCAAGTGTTTTTTGAGCGTACTGCTCCTGGCACTCCGAAGAGCGCGCCATTTCGCTCTAGTTGAAGCTGTGCCATACCAACCTAAAGGCTCGCTCGCAATCCGTTTCAGGCCAGGAACTCAGTCCGACCCATGCATCTCTTCGGTCACAACCTCGATCATGATTCCTACTTCGAACTCCTCGGTGAAGAGGAGCGGGATACCCAATCAATTACTCGATGTTTGACTGCACACCATCGCGATGTCCGGGTTGTCCCGCGTGCGGACCGAACTTTTTCAACTGCTCATAATCCCATTCCTTGCGCATCATCCAGTAAAGGCGAACCGCCAGTTTTCGCGCCATGGCCACCTTAGCGATTTTCCGTCCGCGTCGTATCGTCAGGTGGACATACTTACTGCGCCATTCCGGAAGGCTGCGCACCGTCACTTGCGCCGCTTCCACCAGCAGGAAACGCAACAAAGAGTTCCCTTGTTTCGTGATATGTCCCAGTCGCCGCCGATTCCCGCTCGAGTCCTCCAACGGCACCAGTCCCAAATAGCTCGCGATCTGCTTGCCACACTGAAACCGATCGGCTCTCTCGATGATCAGCACGAAAGCCAGTGCCGTCAGCGGACCCACTCCGGGATGGGTCATCAAGCACAGCGCTTGTGGGCACTTCTTCGCTTCTTGCTCGATCGCCTGACTCAGTTCGGCGATCTTCGGGTTCAATCGATCCAGCAATTACAGCAGATCCTCCCGTCGCCGGCTCGCCCACGGAGCTAGCCGGAACGCCTCCAACTGTTTTCGTCCCGCTTCCCGCCACAGCTTCTTCTTGCAGCGGAGACCTTCGTTCAGTGCCACCGCTTGCAACTGGTTCATCATCCGCGTGCGCGCCTGCACCATGCGGTGCCGGTGCCATAGCAGTTGCCGCAGATCGCGATTCTCCCAGCTCGGCACCCAGATCCGCGGAAAATCATCCTTCAGCAGCAAACGCAGAATGTGTCGTGCATCCTCGCGATCGGTCTTCTGCTTGCGTTCCCGCTTCCTCGCGATCTCGCTGGCGTCCCCGATCCACAACTCAAAGTTCAGTTCCGCCAGCAGTCGCTCGAACCAGCGAGCATGCCCGCTCGCTTCCATTCCCACACGAACCTTCATCCCCTGTGCCGCCAGATCACGGTAGAATTTCTCCGCTTCCTCGCGGTGTTCCAGTCGCCGCTCTCCGCAGTCGCCGGTAGCGGTATCCACGAAAGCAATTTGCTCGAAGGCCGGGTGATAATCGCATCCTATAATCAGCATATCGGCTCCTTTCTCCCGAGCCTTTTTGGTTGGTTTGCGCACCACCAAAGTTTACTCGGGTCTACGGAGCCGACATTGTCATGGAATCAATTACGCTCACTGATCTCTGGCACTCCCGCCGAAGGGCTCTACTTCTTATCGAGTGAGTGCGGGAACCTCAGGAATCCAGCAGTACGTGGATTCTCTCTTGTATTTGCTCTCTTTGGGTCACGCTGACTTCTGATCCGTCGTCCCAGTTCGTTAAGTGCCTTGCGTCAAGGGCAAAATGAAGCCCCCATCGGCGTCGTGCCCCCTCCACAATGAGGCTTTGCTCGCCGACGAAGGTGATCGACCTTCCGTCTCCCGAGTGCCGCAGTTTGCGACCCCGAAGTAAGGTCCCGACAAAGGAAACCTCGTACCCCTCGTCGCTACGCACGCCTCGCGGGAACCATCTTTTGTGAAATGCCACGGCTCTCCATCATAGCTGGTGAAAAATCTTAGTACCCTATCGACAAGTGCGCCGGCGCGGGACATTGGGGTGGACCCAAGTGCATCACGCCGGCGGACTTGCGATAGGGTGATTTGTACGAAGCCGCTGGCGCGGCGGACGCGGTGGAGCTATGGGTTTTGCATGGGCGATTCGCGATTTGTTCGTCGAGCAACTGAGTTAGGCGGAGTTAGAAAGCGGGTCGATAGAAGGTTGGATAGTCGCCAAGCGGCGATAAGGTGAGGATGGTTTACGAAAATTAGGGCGAGATGGAAGCGGACGGCGGTGAGAGAAGACACGAGAGCCGTCGGAGTGGAAACTCGCGCAGTGGAGAGCGGTATGGTTGGTCGGTTAGGAAGAGTCAAGGAGCGCGCTCCAGGTGGAGAGTTGGCTGGCCATCAGCGCAGAAAGTCTTTCGACGATGACCATGGGAGTGGAACATTTTGGACAGCGGAAACAAGTGGGCTGGGTGAGTGAGGAAGTAGTGGCTGCGGGTGGGTGCGGCAGGGACTGGTCGGCGAGCAGGCGCTGACAGAGAGGTAAGAGAGTGGCGCGCCGCCGATTAGCTAGGAAGCCGAAAAATCGGATGCGGACAAAGCCGCGTGGCAGGACGTGTAGCAGGAAGCGGCGCAGGAACTCTTGCGAATCGAGGGTCATCTTTCTCTTTTTATTTCCGTGAGCATAGTCCTTCCAGCGAAAGACAACCTGGTTGCCGTCGAAGGCCACGAGGCGGTGATTGGTGATGGCCACGCGATGAGTGTAACGGGCGAGATAGCCGAGCACATGATGGGGACCGCCGAAGGGTGGCTTGGCGTAGACGACCCAGTTCTGACGGAACAAGGGACGCAAGAAAGAGTGAAACGCTTTCTGGTTTTCGAGCGGCTTGAGAGATCCTGCGAAAGTGAGTTGGTGTTGCTGGAATCGGCGCTTTAAGCCGGCGACGAACTTGCCGCGGAAGACGCGACTGAGTACGTGAACGGGCAGGAAGAATGGGTAGCGGGGATGAATCCAGCGGGTGCCGTCGAGCGAGAGTCCACCGGCGGGAATGACGCAGTGGACATGGGGATGAGCCAGTAGATTCTGTCCCCAGGTATGCAAGACAGAAAGGAAGCCAATGTCGGCCCCCAGGTGGGCAGGATCTCGGGCTACCTCGAGCAGGGTCTCCGCACTGGCGCGGAACAAGAGGTCATAGAGGACCTTCTTGTTCTGCAGCGCCAGTGGGGAGAGTTGGTGAGGCAGAGTGAAGACAACATGGACATAGGCGACCGGCAGAAGTTCGTTCTGCCGAGCCAGGATCCACTTGTCGCGAGCCCCACTCTGACACTTTGGGCAATGGCGATTGCGGCATGTAATGGGAGCTCCCCATTACGTTGCCTTATGGGGAGTTTTTCCTAATGGGGAGTAGCAGCGTCAAAAGGGCATGCCGTACACGGGGTCACGCCCTTTCGACTCTCCATTAAGGTTTGCCCTTTAGAAGCGCGAACAGTTTGTCCGGCGGTCGAAACTTGCCCTTGCGAAGGCTCGGCAGCACGACCGCCTCGATAGCCTCCAGTTTCTCAGTAGGATCGGCCCGAACGTCGACCTCCGTAGTGGTCAGATTACTATGCCCCAACCACAGAGAAACTTTTCGAATGTCCTTTGTTGCTTGCAGCACGATCATTGCGCAGGTATGTCGAAGCACGTGCGGCGAGACTTGTTTGCCGCGCAGCGTTAAGCATTTTCGGTCCGCCGTTTCGGTGTGGCGCTGCAGAACATACGCAATACCCCATCGACTGAAGGGCGTACCGCGGGCGTTTACGAACAGCTCAGGGGACGCGACTGCTCCGCGAATGGCCAACCAAGCGCGGAGTGCTGCGGCCGTCGTTTTCCAAAGAGGCAGCGCACGCTCGCGGCGCCCCTTGCCACGCACGCGGATGCTCGCGGACTGAGGAGCGACATCATCAGTGCGCAAACCTGTCAGTTCAGAGACTCGGAGGCCCGCACACACCGCAAGTGCAATATCGCTCGGTCTCGAACTCCCATTCGCGTGGATGGATCAGGAGCATCGAGCAGGGCCTGCATTTCTTCCTGGGCCAGATACGGCACCAAACGATGGTCGGTTTTCTTGAAGGGGATCGCTGAAACGCGGCGAACCTGTGCGACGGCGGATGGCTCGTTGTGCTGCAAGAACCGGAAGAACGAGCGGATCGCAGCCAAACGGATATTTCGTGTCTCCGCGGAGTTGCCACGTACGGTCTCCAGATGTTCCAGGAACAAACTGATCAGCGAGGCGTCTAACTGCTCCAGCATCAGAGCTGATGGCGCAACTCTAAGCTTCCGCGATGCGAACTCGAACAGAGCCTGGAAGCTGTAGGCGTAGGAGTCACAAGTATGTGGGCTAACACCTCTGTGGCGAACAAGATAGCTCACGGAAGAAAGCTTCTATGTGCGGTGCAAGAGGAGTCATAGCTGTCCTCCCTGCACGAAGTCCTCGGTGACGACAGCGATGCTCGCGCAGAAGCTCAGGTGTGGTTTCCAGGTACCAGTAGGTAGAGTTGATATTGACGTGCCCCAGGTAGGTAGCCAAGGCCAACATGTGCTGCCCGATTCGTTGCCGGCCAGTTGGCGACGACTCCAGTGCGCGAACTGCAAAGGTATGACGCAGCTCATGAATCCGAGGCCATCGACCGCGGGAGGGCTTGATCCCTGCGGATTTCAGCAGAGTCCGGAACACACTGTGAACTTTCCAGTAGACGAGCGGTTGCCCGTCGTCTGAAACAAAAACATGGGCGCCACCACTCTCTCATGTCTTGGCGATGCGTCAAGTAGTGAGCGAGCGCTGTCACTACAGTATCGTGCAACGGCACCAGACGGGTTTTCTGGAACTTGGTTTTGCGAATCAACAAACCGTCGGGGATGATGTCGGAGACCAGCAGATGCAACGCCTCCGAGATTCGCAGTCCGGTTGCCGCCAATAGGCTGATGAGCGTTGCATAGGTTTCGCGCCGCAACGAGTTGAACGATGGAAGCCTCTTGGCGGCGAGGACAAGGCTCATCGATCTCGTCGCGGGAATAGATGTGCGGGACACGACGCGCCTTCCGATAGCCGAAGTAGTTTGTGGGTGGCGATTCGTGACGGGAGTCTTCTACGTGGAGATACTGAGCAAACAAACGCACGGTCTGGTAGCGGACATGCCGTTGTGCAACCGATCTGGCCTGGCCAGCCCACTGGATGACAGTGGCTGTACGGATGTGGGTTTGTTTTTGAGGGGTCACAAAGCTTGCAAAACTGCGCAAGAGATATTCTGCGTTGCTGAGAGTGAAGCCGGCAGTACGTCGCATGGCGAGGTAGGTTTCAATGGCCTTGATCATCGATTCACCTCTGGCCACGGCTGAGCGATCTGTTTGAGTAGCGCGACATCTGCCTTGGCGTAGTAGGCGGTCATGTCGATGCTGCGGTGACGAAGGACGAGGCCGGCCTGCTCCAAGGGAACTCCATTTCGTAACATCTCTGTGGCCGCGGTGTGACGCAACAGGTGTGCCCCCTTGTCGGGGATCTTCGATGCGGGCGCGTTGGAGAGCGTGTTTGACGACCGACGAGACACCATCCCCGGAGGCAAAGGGTCTATAAGGGGCGATGCTTCGAACAAACACACAGTCGGTATCGCTAATCGTAGGCCGTCGTTCCAGATAACCGAGCATCGCATCGCCGACATCCTGCGGAAGCGGCAACCGCACCTGGTATCGTCCTTTCCCGATCACCTGCAGCGTGCCACGATTCCAGTCGATGTCTCTTAAGACGCAACTGCGCCACATCTCCCGCGCGCAATCCTAACCGTACCAAGAGGAGCACAATCGCACGGTCACGAAGACGTCCAGGATCTGAACCATCACAGGCGGCGATCAAACGGTTCACTTCTTCTGAAGATAGGCAGCGTGGAAGCTTCGCCAGTCGCCAGTGAGCGACAGCGGGAATCGCGAGGGCGAGATCGTCGCGAGATTCGCCACGGAAGTTCAGATACCGCAGAAACGCCCGCAGGGAGGTAATCAGCTTCTGTGTGGTCGGCGATCCGCATTGGCGGGCACGTGCATAAAAGAAAGTCTGCGTACGGCATGGGCAGTCCATTGACTGACATCATCGCCGAGGGCCTGGAGCAACTCCGCAGCGCCGCGAGCGTAAAGCCGAAGCGTCGGCGGCTTGGCCCCGCGATGCGTTTGAAACCAATCAAGAAAAGCAGTGACCAGAGCTGGATCGGCGTTCTCGTCCCGGACTGATTCAATCGCACAGATTCCGCAGCCAACCAGGCGTTGATGAAAAAGTTTTACTCCAAAACGCGCGTGAAAGGCGATCTTTGCCCGCTTGAAATGAGGGCACCGGCAACGGCGAAGATGGCCAACAAAAGCATCAAGCATGCTGCCATCGACGTCTGCCAGAACCCCGCCGCTCCGCTGAACGAAGCAGCCGAGGTGGGCAGCGGCTCGAATGTATCGAACTGCGCTGGCCCAGGCGTATCCGTCGCGTTCGAGGTCATCTGCGAACGCGTCTATGTGTGGTCCACTGATTCCACTCCGCAGGCGTCGTAGTGTCTTGGGCGCGGAGAAGTATTTTTCTAGCATGGGCTCTCCTTGTTGAGCATTGGCCATGAATGGCCGCCTCAACCTAGCAAAGCCCCTGGCATTATGGTGAGTTGCCGCCCGCCCAATCCTGTCCGAAAAGCCCGCCCTGCGCAAATACCGGCACGCTACTCCCCATTAGAAAAAACTCCCCATAAGGCAACTATTAAATGAGATGGCGCGATAGCCACAGCGAGGGCACTGGTCGCGGTGCCCACCGAGTGCCGCGGTGCGGCAGCGAGCGATCGCGCGCAGTACTTTGCGCTGGGCCCAATGGACCCAGCGGAAGTGGTGCTGAATGAAGCGATCGCCTTGCGCGCGAACGATATCGGCCACCTCGAGGAGGGGCCGAGTCATTTTTTCTTGAGCCTCCGCGAAGGTTGGACGCCGTTGAGGCTGGATACTTCCAGAGTATCGAGCGGATTGGGGATAGCCCGCAGATGCTTGGGCGAGAGATGCAAGTAGATGAGGGTGTGCTCCAGCCTGGAATGACCGAGTAGGACCTGAATGGTACGCAGGTCGGCGCCCGCTTCCAGAAGGTGGGAAGCACAACTATGCCTCAGGCTGTGGGGAGAAAGGCGTTTCGTGATACCCGCCCTTTGGGCAGCTTGCCGGCAGGCTAACCAAACCACATTGGGAGTGATGGGCACGTCGGCGCGCACTCCTTTCACAGTACCGGGAAAGAGAAAGGTCTGGGGCTGCATCCAGCGAAAGTAGACGCGCAGAATCTCCAGCAGCTTGGGACTTAAAGGAACTTCGCGGTCGCGGCCGCCTTTGCCTTGGTTAATCCGAATCATCATGCGCTGACTGTCGATATCTTGTACCTTCAGCCGGCAAAGTTCGGCCCGGCGTGCGGCGGTGGAATACAAGGTCATGAGGAGCGTGCGGTGATAGAGATTGCAGGCCGCGTCGATCAGTCTGGTCACTTCCTCCGGGCTGAGCACGGTCGGCAGTCGCTTGCGGGATTTTGGAAATGGAATGTACTCAGCCAGAAAGTGCCGGCGTAGTGTCTTGATGAACAAGAAGCGCAACGCGGACACATACTGACTGACCGTGGCAGGAGCCAACTTCTTCGCTTGGAACAGATGAGCCTGATACTGCCGAATCTGCTCGGGCCCGAGCTTGTCAGGGGGCTGGTGAAAATACTCCGCAAAATCGCGGACCACGCGAACGTAGGTTTTTGCGGTACGATGGGAATAGTTACGACGCTGGAGTTCTTCCAGCATCTTTTTGCGTAGTTGGGTCACGGGGACCTCCTTTTCCGTGACCCAACTTATCTCAACCCCTCCACAACTGCCGCCCCCCGAACACGCGGTAGCGTCCGCCGCGCCAGCGGCTTCGTACAAATCCCTATTTCACTCATCATCCCGCGAAAAGGCGAAGAGAAGGCGCAAGCTTGTGCTAAGGCCCGTTAACAACAGTCAGCAGAAATGCGTGAGCCCTCGGACACAACGGGTCCCCGCTCCGTTCTAGGGTTTCCCGATGAAAAGAATTAGGCCCTTCACATCGTAGGCGAGCGCCCGAAACTCCCCGTCATGCTCACAAGCGATCTCACTCGTATACCGCGGCGTAGTATCGAAGCGTCTTACTACCCCACCGTTGTCGGGACTGAACTCCCAGAAGACGTTTTCCTGGTCCGAATTGGAATCCGAGCCATATTTTCTGAGGGCCGCATACCAAGCTTTTTGGGAAGGAATCATACGATCGATAACGAGCCCAGGGGGAACGTCGATTGTGACTCTCCGAAGTACACCCGTGGGGCTAACTTCGACAATCCACGGCATCCCGCTCAAAACGAACAGAAGCTTGTCGCGAAAAGAGACAATTTGCGCTAAACCAAGGTTCGGGTGAGGATTGGCTCGAAATTCAGGAGGTTGAGTCTTCGAGAGGCCCATTGCTTCCATCATCTTTTCCGCGCCAACCAACGATTTTTCCGTGTCTAAGAAACGCTGCAACGAGCCGTCTGCGTTCACAAATGCGAATCTCGTCTTATTGTCGGTGTCCAAGCCGATCACCAGAAATAGACCGGAGCCGAAAACCGCGATTTTGCGTGCCTTGAACGGTACGTCGAGCTCAACGGACCCTTTGTAATTTCCTTGACGGTCAAAGGTCGCCAGATAGTCACGACGCGTCCCCGATTTTGCTTCCTGTTCAAAACTCTCGCCGGTCTGAGGCACGACAATGGTGCGCTTGGATGTGGAGAGGGCGTCGTTTCGGGTTGCGCTGAGAAGAGCCACCAATACGGATTCCGTCGCGAAATATCCCTTCAATCGAGCATCATGGAGGTCGGAAAGTGTCTCAAATGAAAAAGAAGTCGTGGAATAGCTTCCGCCGTCGATGGCGATCGACGAGAGAGCGCTCTTCCGGAGATCAGCGGGCGATGCTGTCTCGAGGAAGACATTACCATCCTGGGTACATCCCATCGGCCCGTAAACGACTAAAGAGGCCGCGACCCTAGGCGCATCTGTCTCCTCGACAAACGTGAGCTTAACCGTGGGAGCGGGACCAGAGATCGCCTTCTCACGAATCGCCGCCCCATTCTGTGCGAACCCTATGCTAGCGATCAGCAGCGAACAACCAGCAAAGAAGAGGACAAGAATAGTAAGGGCAGAGGCAGTTATCTTGGCGAAAGTCATACACTTCCACCTCGCTGGCAAGAAGCATATCACCATAGCTGTTGTAACATCCCCATAACACTTTTTGACCCGGACGGGTTGTCGGGCGATTCTCGGTGAGATCGCGGTAGGGATACCGCTCATCGCTGGTACCCCCCGCGCGGACCCGGACGGGCGCTTATTAGCGCATCCGGTTCTTATCGTGGATGAGCTGGCGGCGAAGCGAGCTGCGGGATAAGGATGGAGCACGCGCGGTCGAGGGAGCCATCGGTCAGCCAGAGCGAGCATACGTGTCCAGGAGAGCCGGCGTTTCTGGCTTCGGCGGCGAAGTGTCTGCCACCAATGCCCAATTAACCGATCCCGGAATACGCTGAGACTGTCGATGTTTCCCGGTACCGCATAGTAGTTGAAGTAGCCTTGCACGACCGACTTGAGCCATTGGCCGGTTTGGCGCACGGGATCGTGCATGCGCTCGCGGAGCTGCTGCTTAATTTCCCGCAGCTTCGCTCCGCATGCGTTTGCGGATCGTCTTACGCCTCACCGTAAATCGCCCTAACCTATTCTTCCCGCTGATGTGCGTGAAGCCTAGGAAGTCGAACGTCTCCGGCTTACCTTCTCCTCTTCGTTTCCGGTTTTGTTCGGCAAACCGCCCGAACTCGATCCGGCGCGTCTTATCTGGGTGTAATTCCAGTCCAAACTTCCCCAGTCGTTCCCGAAAGTTCTCCAGAAAGCGATCGGCTTCGGCCTGGTGCTGGAATCCCAAGATGATGTCGTCCGCATAGCGGACGACCACCACTTCGCCTTGCGCCCACTTCTTGCGCCAGACGTCCACCCAGAGATCGAACGCGTAGTGCAGGTAGATATTCGCGAGAAGCGGTGAAATCACCGAACCTTGCGGACTACCTGTCTTCGTGTTCGACCATTCGCCTTCCTCCATCACCCCAGCGTTGAGCCATTTCTGGATCAGCCGCAGGATGCGGGGGTCGGCGACGCGATGCTCCACGAACTGGATCAGCCAACTCTTGTCGAGGTTATCGAAAAATCCTCGGATATCGGCATCCAGAACGTAGTTCACCTTCTTCTTCAGGAGCGCGTACGACAACGCATCCAGTGCTTGATGCTGGCTGCGCCCCGGGCGAAACCCATAGGAAAAGCCGAGAAAGTCTTCCTCGTAGATCTGGTTGAGGATGGTAACCACGGCCTGTTGGACAAGTTTGTCTTCGATAGCCGGGACCGCAAGTGGACGTTGCCGTCCATCTGCTTTCTCTATGTACACTCTTCTCGAGGGCGTCGCTCGATAGGCTCCGCGATGAACTCGGCCATGAAGATCGATCAGTCGATCCTCGAGCCCGTCTTCATACTCCTGCCAGGTAACGCCGTCCACTCCGGGTGCGGCCTTCCTCTTCAGGGAGTAAAAGCTTTCCCGCAGCAGATCGACGGTCAGATGGTGGAGCAAGGCGGTGAACTTCATCTCCTTATTTTCCCTTGCTGCTTTCCGCACGCCAGCCAGCCCTTGGGACACGCCCTTCCCGCTCTGCGTCGGGTACGTGTTAGGTTGACCAGCGTTCTCCTTGATCAGCGGCCTTCCCTCCCCACTCTCCGCCGACGATTTCCCGTCTTTGTTCGAATGGTTCATAGGTACTATTCCGCTGTGTGACTCCTCGTAGACGTACGCGCGGGCCTTGTGGCTCTGGCCTTCGCCCGCCGACCTGCGGCCTGGTTGGGCCGCAGGTGTCTCCGAGGTCTCCCGGTTCTCGTGCATGAAGTTTCTAGGCGTGTCTGGGGTCTTCGACTACGCCGGACTGAACAGGAGCTCGCGCTATCGCGCCTGTTCATGTTGCCTTCCGCACATTACAAGGGCGTCGGCGTCCGGATTGTCAGTTTTCGGAGCTGAATACCCACCCCGCCTATCCTCTGTCTACGCTTCGCTGAGTACCTCGCGATACCCAGCGCAAGACTCGAGGCCGAGCAGATCGCTACTCCTTTCTCGTGAGGCTCTTTCATCCTCTGCTTCATGCCGGTTTATCCCGGCGCACTGTAACGGCCTGTTATCAACACCTACGACTTTTCAGAATTTCTGTTTGGCCACCAAGGTAACGTTTGCAGGGCAGGCACATAGACCTAGAATGGCTTCGTGAATCATCTCTTCCCGTTGCTCGCGGACGCGATATTGCCCAGCTTGATGCTGGTTTGGCCAATCACGGTCGTGCTGTTGCTGCCAATCATCGCTGTCGAAGCGAGCTATTCTCGCAGCCGATTGGGTCTGAGCGGTGGGCAGGCGTTCCGAGTTTTTGGGGCTGCAAACGTAGTCTCAAGCGTTATCGGGTTTCCGATTGCAACGGCGGTTGCCGCTGCCATTCAGAACAGGATGAATGTCCGGCTGTTCGGCACTCGGCAGACCAATTGGGAGCAGTTTAGCCGTGGCGACGTATCACATCTTGGTTTGGCTATGGGCCAGTACCCGCGCTGGATATTGATTGGTGCGGCTGTCCTCATGTTCGCAATGTGCTTCGCGATTTCATGGTGGATTGAGGCTGCCTACGTGAAGTGGTGGATTGGAAGAAAAAACCCGTCCGCAGCGGCGGTCAATTCCAAGACCAGTCGCGTCGTGAGGAATGCTAACTTACTGTCCTACGCGATGCTGGCTGCGCTCTCTCTTTGCATCCTTGGGTGGGTCTGATCCAATGCGAAACGTATCATTGTTGGCGAAAAATCCCCATTACACTCACCATGCCGCCCGAGGAGTTCTGAGTGTCAAACGCCTGTGGCTGCGCCCAGAGCATCGTCTCACACACGGATGCGATGACCGTAGTCCGGTGAAAACTGGCGTCTCGCGATTTTCCCGTAGGCAGACGAGAAGCCCACGAGGGCATCAACCATGTCCTCGACGGGCACCTTGCCTTCCTCGACTTCCTTGCCGTCGTAAAGTAATTCGATTGGCGTGTTAGGCATAACGCTGTGGGACCGACCGGTATGCACCGTCCCCGGTGCGAAGTCTATAAGTCGGGAGGTCACCCTAATCGGACACCTCTGACAAACGGGACTTCATTCCTCGTCAAACCACACGACATCCTGCCAACGATCCTGAGGAACGTATTGGAGCAACCGTGCCCTTTCGGCAATCTTGTCCAACGTCGCCTGCGCCTTTAATCCGCTCTGTCTTGTGACAGCGGCGAGTTCCCGCACAAGTTCATCTTCATCCAGCGCAGGGCTGGTCTTCACGGGCTTCTTTTTCTCCGCCGGCGTCACAGTGACCCGTCCGCCTCGCTTCTGTAGATACTTCTCGACGACAGATGTGGGAATGCGAAGGACGCGATAGCGACGTTTCTTTGGTGTCTCTGGCGAGCCGAGGTCGATCACGCCCTCGACCTTTGCGAACTTTCTCGCGACGCTGTCCGGCGACACGTTGAGAATCTTGGCGACCTCCTCCACAGTTAAAAGTTCGCTCATTCCTCACCTTCCTGTGACCACGACCGTTTCGGTAACTTCGCCAATCTCGATTCCATCCTGTGTGAAGCAAGACTCGCGTAGTGCCTCTCTGTGACCGCGAGGGTGTCGCCCAACATCGCGGCGATGTCAGTCAACGAGCAGCCCTGTCCTAATTGCCAATCAACAAACGTGTCTCTGAACCTGTGCGTCGTGTTCCCCGGAATCCAGACCTTAGCCTCCTGCATGAGCAAACGAATGTCATCCTGCCACTTGGTGACTGCTCCGCCGATTGTCATCTTCTCTGTGTCCCAGAAGACGTACTGACCCTTGCCGTCGAGCAGTTCTCGGCAGAGATTCGGGTCGAGGTGCTGGCGCACAGGTCTCCCGGTCTTCTGCCGATTGATGCGGAGCCAGCAGTCCCTTATGTTGCGTCGTTCGAACTGGACCGCGTCACGAATGGCGACGCCCGTCGCAATCATGAATTTGACGAGCAGCGTCGCCGTCGGAACATCTTCCGCTGCCAGCGACTTCGGTATCTGGGCGAGGAGTGTTTTGATTTCCTTCTCTGTCAATGGCTTTGGCTCCAGTCTGCTCTTGTCCTCTTTCGACAGCTTGATCGTTCTCAGCGCAGCGAGGAGATCGTTGAGGTTCTCGCGACAGCATGTCCTCAGGAACCCACGGAGGTTTTGCTGTGCTTTCTGGCGGGTCGTTGCCTTCCACTTTGTATCCCACGTCGCACGATAGTCGATGACATCCGTCGCAGTCACGAGTGATGGATAGAGTTTGTTGCGTGACTGCATGAACTGCTCGAAGTCGTTCAACTGGAGCCGGAGTTTCTTCACCCTCCGGGCGGAAATGCCTTCGCTCTCTTTGGCTGAGATAAAGGTCTCTATGGCGTCGGCAATTGTTGCTTGCGGGGCTTTGACGACGATGGGGCGTGGGGTATCTCCCCGGTCAAGGGACTCTTGGAGTTCGACCGCCCTGTCCTCGGCAATCGACCATGTTCGCGTTCCGGCGGCTTTACGGTATTGTTTGCCGTTTCGGGAATATCGAAGGAATTTGGAGCATTGGCAGCCCCGGTAGAACTCGCCACGGCTCCTGTAGCTGCAAGTCTCCCGGTGCCTGACGAAGATCGTGACGACGGGTCTGGGTTGGATCATCGCTTCCCTCAGAGTGGGTGTGGGTTTTTACGAGGGGGAGATGACTGGTCGAGGCTAACCCACGTTCTAACACGCCGTCAAGGTCTCCGAGGTAACAGATGCAGAAACACCGCATAACAACTGGGTGAAATGCAGGAAGAAAACTGGCGGAGAGAGTGGGATTCGAACCCACGTTACCCTTTCGAGTAAACACGCTTTCCAAGCGTGCGCCTTCAGCCACTCGGCCATCTCTCCGGCGTGAATCGGATGGAAGGAACGACTCTTACAGAAGCTCCCATTCGCAACCGCAAATCCTGGCGATTGTGCGGCTGTTTCGTTCTGTTCAATTCTATGGGTGAAGTCGTCGAAACCGCAACTTTGAAGGGATGAACCTGCAGGCGTGACGGGAAGAACAGCGGCTAGCAACGTCGAAAATCTTAAGGGAGTTTTGCCGGTAGAATCAGCGCCCACGGCAGGCACCGGACCAGACGCAGAAGTCGGACCTGAGCTCGACGCACCGGCTGCCGCCGCCTTCGCGGCGCTGCCGTTTGTCGGCTGGCACCGGTAACGGGCGGCACTTTTGTATTGTCGACCACATGATGGTTCAAGCAATACAGCGCCAGTTCCAGACGATCCGCCACTCCCAGCTTGTCGTACACTTTGCGCAAGTAGTTCTTCACTACTTGCTCCGTGGTGCCGACGCGCAACGCAATCTCTTTGTTCTTCATCCCCTGGGTCACGCACGAAACGATCAGCGTTTCCTTCGGAGTCAATTGCACCTTCGGACGCGCTCCTGCCGGCCGGTTCGTCTGGTTGCGATACGCTTCCATCACCCAACGCACGCCTTGCGGGTCGAGCCAGGTGTCCCCAGCCACCACCTTGCGCAGACACTCGACCAATAACTCAGGTTCCACTTCGCGCGAAACAATGCCGTGCGCTCCGCGGCGGAACAGATCCAACGTCAACTCTTCATCGGCGTCCGGGGTCACCACGACAACGCGCAGCTTCGGGTTCTGCCGAAGCATTTCTGCGACTGCTTCCACCGGGTTCGGACGTCAAGGCCGCCTCAAAGATCAGCACATCCGCTGTAAACTTCGCGGCCGCCGATTGCGTCTGCGCCATCGTCTCCGCCTGCCCAACCACGCGAATGTCATCTTCCAGCGCGAAGACTTTGCGCAAACCGGCGCGAAAAATGGCCTGCGTATCGGCCACGATCACGCGGACGAACTGGCCTTTGCCGCCGTCGTCGCCTGCCCCGAGATTTTCGTCCACGCTCACCGGAATCGTAGCCATTCAGTCCCTTGCGCCTACGCTCGTTCGAAATGGTATTCGTCGATCACTACCCCTACACCGCGCCGGCCCCGATCCTCGAAGCTGCGCACGACCCGGCCCCGGCAATCGATCTGCACATCTTTCCGCGCGCCCACAACATCGGCCGGCAACAAAATCGTGAAGTCCACCATCGAGCCCACAGGAACGTCTTTCTCCATCGCAAACAGCACGCCGTTGGCTGAGATGTTTTCCGTCTCTGCCGAGTACGCGCTGCCCTGGCTCTTTACCGACGCCGAAAGATGCAGCGGAAATCGCGGCGCACTCTGCATATCTTCGTAGTGCCCCGACCTTGCCTGGGCCTGCGCTTCGGTCATCGGTGCTGTTGCCTTCTGCTGCCACGCTGGGAAGAACCTTCCTTCGGAAGCGCTGTTTCCGCTTACCGGACTCTCATCCAACTCAAGGGCAGCGTACACCCTCGAATCAGGCAAACAAAGTTACCGAAGTCATGGAACAAATGGGGCTTAACTTCTTTTCTTTGAATAGATTAGGAGGGATTCTGGGGGCTGGATTCAGGTCTGAAATAGCCTAGCGGAACCCGCTAATTTCCGGTCAAATCCGGGTCAATTTCAGGCGATTATCGGAGAGAGGAACGAAACGACGAAAGAACTGTCTGAATGCGAGTGCTGTTGCCCTAGAACTTCGTCACTTCCGTGAAATTGAAATCCTTCACCTTCATCGCCGGAACCACCATGTCGAACGATTCTTCTCCGCACGACCGCGCCGGAACGCTCATGGCTTCCACATTGGACAGCATGTGAATCAGGCTCTCGTTGAAGCGGAAATTCCGCACGCCACCCTGAACGCGCCCATTCTCCACGCGGAACGTGCCGTCGCGTGTCATCCCCGTCAGCATCTTCTCGAACGGCTCCACTTCGCGGATGTACCACAGCCGCGTCACCAGCACTCCAAGCTCGGTGGACGCGATCATCTGCTCTACAGTCTGCGGATCACCCACCGGCGCAAAAACGATATTCAGCGGCATCTCGCCCATTTCGTTGGGCAGCGCGAATCCGTGCCCAGTAGCTTCGATCGGACCGACCTTGTCCTTGTACTCCGACCGCTTCATCCTCTCGGCCGTCGCCCTCGCGTAAACCACGCGCTTCACGGTTCCGTTTTCCACCAGCGCGACTCTCTGCCGCTGCACGCCTTCCCCATCGAACGGAGACCCGGTCTGCAGAGGATGCGCCACATCATCCCAGATTGTGATGTTGTCGCCGAACAGCTTCGTGCCAATTCGTCCCGTGAGAAACGACCGCTGGTCAAGAATCGCCATGCCCGCGTAATCCCAGAACATGAATCCAACGATGTCGAGGACCGCCGCAGGCTCCAGAATCACCGTGTACTTCCCTGCCGGAATCTCTCGCGGACGCGCCGAATCCACCGCCTTGCGCGCCGCCGTCTCAGCCAACGCCAGCGGATCGAGATTCGCCACATCCGGCGAATTCGCTTTCTGCCAGCCTGAAGAATCGTCGGCCAGCATGGTGATCGAAACTTCGGCCGATGTCTGCGTGTGCCAGTGGCTCAGCCCGCGCGAATTGAAGATTCCTTCCAGAGACTTCGGCGCTGGAAAAAACCCCGGCGGTCGTGAGTTTGTGCCGGTCCGCCACGTCGACAATCTTCTTGACGCCTTCAGCCCGCAATTCAGGAGTGATTGCTGCCAGTCTCGTCGAAAATGACGGGATGGTGTGGTGTCAGTGTGGCGCGGGCGCCTCCCGCCCGCGCTGCCGGAAGCTTCTCGCGGGTCCGGCATCGGCAAAAGGTCCGGATCAGGATGCTGCACTTTCGCCAGACTCTCGGCCGACCGCACGACCTGCCGCAAACTCTCCTCGTCAAACTTATTGGTAAACGCCCGCGCTGTGCGCCCGCCAAACGCAGTTCGCACCGAGACCACATAATTCTCTTCAGCCACATTCTGATGAATCGTGTTGTTGGCAAAGCGAGTCAGCGCAAATCGCCCGCCCGAGAAAAGCACCTCAACCTCATCCGCAGATGAGAGCTTCTTGATGCGGTCAAAAATGTCGCCAGCCTGTTCTTGAGTCAGCATGCAGATCGCTCGGCAACTTCTCCGTGCCGCAGTCTCTCCATGGTGAAATCAGTTGCCCTTAAACGCCGACCCCACCTTAATCCCACGAAAACGCGACGGCGCCGCCCCGTGCCCCGTTCCCATCACCTGCTGCGGCTGGCCCTTGCCGCAATTCGGAGTTCCCCACAGCGTCCACTCGTCGCGCGAGCAAATCGCATCCAGCGAATTCCAGAACTCCGTCGTGATCCCCGAGTACGACGGATTCTTCACCATCCGCACGCGCTTGCCATTCTTGATCTCCCATCCAATCTCGCATCCAAACTGAAAGTTGTATCGCTTGTCGTCAATCGACCACGAGCGGTTCGTCTGCATCAGAATTCCGTGATCGGTCGACGCAATCAATTGCTCCAGGCTCAGCGGCTTTTCTCCCGGCAGCAGACTGATGTTCGTCATGCGGATCATCGGCAGCCGGTTCCATCCCTCGGCGCGCAGCGTCCCGCCCGACCGGTTCTCGCCAATCGTGTGCGCCGTCTCGCGCGAACTGAGATAGCCGGTAAACAAGCCATTCGTAATGATCGGCGTACACTGCGCCGCCACTCCTTCATCATCAAATCCAAACGTTCCCAGCCCCGGACCATGCTCCTGCCGCGCATCCGCGACCACATTCACCAGATCACTGCCGTAGCGCAACTTGCGCAGCTTGTCGATTGTCAGAAACGATGTCCCCGCAAAATTCGCTTCCATCCCCAGCACGCGATCCAGTTCAATCGGATGCCCCACCGACTCATGAATCTGCAGCCCAAGCTGCGAGCTGTCGAGAATAATGTCGAACTTCCCTTCCGGACACTGATCGGCCTTATGCAGCGCCACAGCCTCTTCCGCAATGCGCCGGGCGTTCTCCACCAACTTCAACTCGTCGATCAGTTCATATCCTTTGTTCTGCCACTGCCCGCCATACGAATTCGGATACGACCGCTTCTGAATCTCGTTCCCCGCAAACGCATACGCCGCATATCCCGCGCCGGTCGAAAGCTTGGTCTGGTGAATATCCGCGCCCTCCGACGAAACGAACCACTGCTCTTCGCGATTGAAGTTCAGATTCGTCTCGGCCAGGGTAACGCCGGCAACCGAGCGCAACTCCGCGTCAATCTTCAACAGCAGTTCAATGTTCTGTTCGACAGAAACCGTGAAAGGATCGATCTTGTACGGCGTGCTCCACTCCGCAACCGCAGCCTTTTCCGGCGCAAGCCGCACATCTTCCCGCTTCACTCGCGCCGAAGCACGCGCAATCTCCACTGCCCGCGCAGCCGTTGCCTCGACTGCGCCGCGCCCGAATTCCGCGGAAGCCGCAAATCCCCAGGCCCCATCCGCGATGGCGCGCACGCTCATGCCCACCGATTCCGCGTCCGACGCGCTGCCGACCTTCCCGTTCTTCGTCGTAAGCGCCCGACTCCGCTGCGCGACAACGCGCACATCCGCGTAGCTCGCTCCGCGCAGCGCGGCAATGTTCAACGCCCAATTGGTAACGTGTTTCATGGAAGCATTTCAATCTAACACACGAGCGGGTTGCGACATGTCTCGACATCGAAATGCAAGTCGCCCGCGCTGTTATGGGCCGCAAGCTCGGCTGTACTCACTGTCCCTATGTCTCAATGGATCAACGAAGCGAACGGCGAATTCGCGCCGCACGAAGGTTACGGCCCCTTTAGCGTGTCGCGGACCGCCGATGTACTGCGCCATATTCAAAACCAACGCACACACCACGAAAACAGGAGTGCTGAAGAGGAATTCCTAGAGTTCCTGGAGAAGTACGGAGGGTCTTACGAGCCAGCTTATCTTCTCGACCCGTGCGTGTCGTCCCTCTGGGACTCGTTCCGCGGCCTAACCGACCTACCCCAGCGCTGAAGCGCTGGGCCAAATTGCGTCGTCCCTGGCGGGACTTTAGAGGCACGTCTCGGCACGAACGAATTCCGCCTACGGCGTGGCGTGCGCCTCTGCCAGCGCCTTCCGCACCGCCAGCAATTCCTTCAACACTCCGCGCAGCTTGGTCGACTCCAGCGCATTCGCCCCATCCGACTTCGCTTCCTTCGGATTGTCATGGACCTCCATGAACACTCCGTCCACGCCCGCCGCCACCGCCGCGCGCGACAACAACGGAATAAACTCCGGCTGTCCGCCGCTCACCGCCGGACCATTGCCGTCCGACTGCGACGACGGCAACTGCACCGAATGCGTCGCGTCGAAAACCACCGGCGCAAACTTGCGCATGATCGCCAGCGACCGCATATCGACCACGAGATTGTTGTATCCGAAACTCGCGCCACGCTCGGTCAGGAATACCTGCGTGTTCCCCGCATCGCGGCATTTCTCCACCGCGTGCCGCATATCCCATGGCGAAACGAATTGCCCCTTCTTGATGTTCACCGGCCGCCCGCTCAGCGCAGCCGCCACCACCAGATCGGTCTGCCGGCTGAGAAACGCCGGAATCTGCAACACGTCCGCCACCTCGGCGACCTTGCCCACGTCCGCCGTCTCATGCACATCGGTCAGCACCGGCACGTTGCAGCTCATTCTTAATCTTCTTCAGAATGCGCAGCCCTTCTTTGATCCCCGGCCCGCGAAAGCTGCGAATCGACGTGCGGTTCGCCTTGTCGTAACTCGCCTTGAAAATAAACGGAAAGCCCAGAGCCCTGGTCACGCCCTTGATGATCTCCGCCATCCGCATGGCGTGCTCTTCGCTCTCAATCACGCACGGCCCCGCAATCAGAAACAGATCGCCAGATCCGATGTGAATGTCGCCGACTTGGAAAGAAGTAATCATCGAAATAGATATCAGCCACGGATCTGTCACGGATTTCACGGATAAAAGCAAAGAAAATCCGTGTAGATCCGTGAAAATCCGTGGCGCTGTTGCCTTAGACTCCGCACTTTCTCCGGCCGGTGGAACATCTCCACCGCCGCCGTTTCCTTCTCCGCCCGCCGCTTCACCCCATACTCATACGCCGCGCCCAACAAACGTGCTGAACAGCGGATGCGGCTCCAGCGGCTTCGACTTGAACTCAGGATGGAACTGGCATCCAATAAAATGCGGATGATCCGGCAGTTCCACCATCTCCACGTAAGTCCCATCCGGCGTCGAGCCGGAAATGCGCAGCCCCGCCGCCGACCATCGGCTCTTCATACTCGCGATTGAATTCGTAGCGATGCCGGTGCCGCTCGCTGATCTCCAGCTTCCCATAAATCTTGTGCGCCAGCGTGTCCGGGCTCAATCTTGCACGGCCACGCTCCCAGCCGCATCGTCCCGCCCAGTTCTTCCACGCCGCGCAACTCGCGCAGTTTGTAGATCACGCGATGCGGCGTCGCCGGATCGAACTCGCTCGAATTCGCCTCCGCCAGTCCCACGACGTTGCGCGCAAATTCAATGCAAGCCGTCTGCATCCCCAGACAAATGCCAAAGTACGGAACCTTTTTCTCGCGCGCATACCGGATCGCCAGCAGCATCCCTTCGATGCCGCGCTTGCCGAATCCGCCCGGCACCAGAATCCCGTCGTAGCCTTCGAGTTGCGCCTCGTAACTCTTGTCGCCATCCGCGGTTTCCAGCCCTTCGGCTTCAATCCAGTTGATCTGCAGCTTCAGGTTGTGCGCCAGCGATCCATGCACCAGCGCCTCTTTCAGCGACTTGTACGAATCTTCATACTCCACGTACTTCCCGACAATCCCGATCGTGACCGTGTCCTTCGGGTTGTAGACGCGATGAACAATGTCCTCCCACTTCGACAGGTCGCGATCCTTCGCTTCCATGTGCAGATTCTTCAGCACCAGCGTGTCGACGCCTTCATTGGCGAACACCAGCGGCACTTCATAAATGGACGCCACATCCTTGGCCGTGATCACCGCCTCGTCCGGCACATTGCAGAACAGCGCAATCTTCGACTTGATATCCTTCGCCAGAAAACGGTCGGTGCGGCATAACAAAATGTCCGGCTGAATTCCGATGCTGAGCAATTCCTTCACCGAGTGCTGCGTCGGCTTGGTCTTCAATTCCTGCGCCGCCGCAATAAACGGCACCAGCGTGACGTGCACGAACAACGTGTGCTCGCGGCCCAGCTCCTGCCGCATCTGCCGGATCGCTTCCATAAACGGCAGCGACTCGATGTCGCCCACCGTCCCGCCGATCTCGACGATCGCGACATCCACATCCTGCGCGACCTTCTTCATCGCCGACTTGATCTCATTGGTGACGTGCGGAATCACCTGCACCGTCTTGCCGAGATAATCGCCGCGCCGCTCCTTGGCGATGATCTGCTCGTAGAGCCGCCCGGTCGTCCAGTTGTTGTCGCGAGAAAGTTTGGCGTGGGTGAAGCGCTCGTAGTGGCCGAGGTCGAGATCGGTCTCCGCGCCGTCGTCGGTCACGAAAACTTCGCCGTGCTGAAACGGCGACATCGTCCCCGGATCCACGTTCAGATACGGATCGAACTTCATCATGTTGACCTTCATCCCCCGGCTCTCCAGCAGGCAGCCGATGGACGCCGCGGCCAATCCCTTGCCGAGTGAAGACACAACTCCGCCCGTTACAAAGATGTACTTCGCTGGCATCTCTTCCTCGCTTTAAATTGTGTTTGAAAATTGGTGCAGGTGGGGTGCACGATCAATTATGCCAGAACTACCCTGTGGAAAGAAACGGAAGAATCCCCCAGCCCGTGATAAATTTGCGGCGTGCGTCAGTTCCTCACCTTTATCGCGGCCCTTGTGGTCGTGGCGGCAGCCTCCGCTAAAACTACAGTCTCCTTTCCCACCGAAGACGGAGGCCTAGTGTATGCCGATATTTACGGAGAAGGTGACCGGGCTGTCGTGCTGGCCCACGGCGGGCAGTTCAACAAGCACAGTTGGAAGAAACAAGCGGACAAGCTGGTTGCGGCGAAATTTCGAGTGTTGGCCCTAGACTTCCGCGGCTACGGGAAATCCGAAGGCCCAGGCGACTCCGACCCGATGGACGCTCCACTCTACCAGGACGTCCTCGCCGCCGTCCGCTACCTCCGAAAAACGGGCGCGAAAAGCGTGTCGGTAGTGGGAGCCAGTATGGGAGGGTGGGCTGCCGGCAACGCCTCCATCGCCTCGCGACCCGGGGAGATTGATCGGCTGGTATTTCTCGGTTCGGCGCCCAGCGGCCCCGCTAACAAGCTCAAGTCTCCCTCCCTGTTCATCGTGGCGCGCGACGATTCGAGCGGAGACGGACCGCGTCTACCCGGAATCCGCGAACAATTCGAGAAAGCTCCCGAACCGAAGCAGTTGATCGTTCTGGATGGCTCCGCCCACGCTCAGTTTCTCTTCCAAACCGATCAAGCGGCCCGCGTGATGAGCGAGATCCTCCGTTTTCTTTCGGCAAAGTGATCTCCGAAGAAGACTTCCGTAACCACTGCCCTTCGTACCCTTAATGGTCAGGATTTTTCAGTTGATCGAGCACACAGAACTCGTGCACAGAACTCGTGCGCGTTGACTATCCGCACAAGGTCAGCGAGAATACTTAAGGCCGTCCGCAACGGATGGTTCGTAGTGTCCCCAAACAGTGGGCCTGTGGCGCAGCTGGGAGCGCGCTTCCATGGCATGGAAGAGGTCGTCGGTTCGATCCCGACCAGGTCCACCAAATCTCTCAACAAGTTTAGATCTGGTGACGGCCTTGAATATCGTCCGGCGATGGTCCCGCGTCGAGTCGAAGCTTGGTGGCGTTTTTGTCAGCGCACGGTCAGCTTCGCCAGCGACTCCTCACACTTGCTCAACTCCTGCTTGACGGACTGCTCCGTGACGTCACCGCTAAGACGATCGAGCGACTTCGGGCCAGGTTCCTGTCTCAATGTGGTAAGACTCTTCTCGTACCAGGACTGCGATTGGCGCAAAAGCGGCACTCTATTGCGCGTGCCACTTTGCCCAGTGAGACTGAACAATGCTCTTCCCATCAATGCATACGCGTCCGCCTGGCCCGCGATTTCATAACGATTCTTGTGTTCGATCGTTTCAAAGATAGCAATCGCGTCGCGGTCCCGCGCCATAGACGGACCAATCTTTCCTTTTCGCAAGAGTATGTCTCCAAGACTGATCTCCATGAGAGCAACGTTGTCACGGGCCAAAGAATTCGTGAGATCAGCACTGCTCAACTTGGCAAATACTGCGTGGGCTTTCGTGAAGTGATCAAACGACTCTTCAACTTCATCCTGCTTCAGGAAAATTCCAGCAATCATGCTGTACGCCTCCCCCAAGAATTCCTGAAGCGTTGCATTGTTCGGATCGGATCGAGCCAGTTGCTCCAGAATTGCCTTTCCCTTTTGTGAAACCTCTGAGGCGCCGCGTAGGTCACCAGTCGCCGCCAGCGCCCTGCCCAAACACATGTAATCCCCCGCCATATGCGTACGGACCAAGGAACTCGCGTTCACATCTTTCGCGATCGCTTCTCGAATCGAAGTACCCCGTCGGAAGTTCTCCACGGCTTGCGCATAGTCGCCTGTTTCCGTCGAAATATTGCCTGCTTGCCAATAGAATCCCGCCAGAAAGTCCTTAAATATTGGCTCTGAGTAGTTTTCTACGATTCGCTGGGCCAGGGTTGTGCCCTTTTGCACGTGCTGCAATGCCTTGGCGTAGTCTCCCGTGCCTTGAAGCGCAAAACTCAACCGGAAATAGTCATTGAGCAGATCGAGTTGCATCTGGCGATCGTCGGGATGAGCGGCGGCGGATGATTCGCGGATCGATAGCGCTTTCTCGTAGCTCTGGAGTGCCCCCGCGAAGTCACCAAGATTGGCTGCGCCGGAGTACCCCAGAAGGTCTCCCACCCGGTCATAAGCGGCTGCCAATTCGCGCTGCAGCCCGGCATCGCCGCTGGCTTCCTGCGACAGGCTGTCTAAGTATTCCAGAGCGCGATTTACCAGCAGCTTTCTTGCAGGCAAAGTGCCGGGCAAATCCACGATGGAATCATGCACCTCAAACATAAGGGAGTTCGCCAGCTTGCGGACGTCGTTAAAGCGCCGCTCCGCCCGGGCGCGTTCCGTGCGAGCTACTTGGGCTTCGTGCAAGGTAACAATCAGCCCTGTCATCATCGCCAGCATCACCAAGACGGAAGCCGCAACCCCAGCCTTATGTCTGGCCACGAATTTCGTGGTCCGATACCACGCGCTATCGTTGCGCGCGTGCACTGGAATGTTCTCCATGTGCCGCTGGATGTCCTCCTGCAGTTCGTTCGCTGATGCATAGCGGCGAGCAGGCTCTTTCCGCAAAGCCATGAGGACAATGTTGTCGATATCTCCCCTGAGCTGCCTGCTTAGCTTTTCATGTGAAATGTCTCGAAACGCGCGGGTTTCATTATGGAGACTCCCCTGCTGCGGCTCTTGGGAACGAAGAACCGCCAGGCTTGGCTTCTGCGGTTCTCTTGCACAAACTTCCTGGGCAAATTCCTGGGTGGGCCCATTTACGAACTTGTACGGACTCTGATCCGTCAGCAACTCATACAGAACCACGCCCAACGAGTACACGTCGGTGGCGATCGTCATCGCCTCGCCATTCATCTGTTCTGGGCTTGCGTAGCGCGGAGTCAAGATCCGAAAACTGGTCAGGGTTGCATCAGGCTTGCCCGCGTCCTGGCCGGATTCGACAATCTTCGCGATCCCAAAATCGAGGAGCTTCGGGATGCCCTCGGCCGTAACCAGGATATTTCCAGGCTTGATGTCGCGATGAATAATGAGGTGTTGATGCGCATAGTGTACGGCTGCGCAGACCCGCAAAAACAACTTCAGGCGCTCGCCAATCGAGAGGTCGTGCCGGTTGCAGTACTCGGTAATCGGTTGACCTTCGATCAACTCCATCACGAAGTACGGCATGCCTGCTTCGCTGGTGCCACCATCGAGAAGCTTCGCTAGATTGGGATGATCGAGACCGGCCAGGATCTGGCGTTCATTACGAAAGCGCTCCACGATTGCGGCCGAATCGAGCCCGGGCCGGATGAGCTTGATGGCGACCTGCTTGTCGTACTGGCCATCTGCGCGCTCGGCGCGGTACACCTCGCCCATCCCGCCGTGACCGATCTGCTCGATGAGGTGGTACACGCCGATTCTGCGACCGACGCGACTGCCGTTCTCGCGGTCCTGTTGCGGCGCACTTAAATCGAAAGCTGGCTTCTTGAGAAAGACCGTGCCTGCTTTCTGGTGCGAATGCAGTAACGACTCGACCTCAGCCCGCAGTTCTGAATCACCCGAGCAGGCCGCTGCAAGGAGCTCGGAACGCTCGGTATCGGGCGCCGCAATGGCGAGGTCGAGGAGTTCGCGTACCTGCTGCCATCGCTCCGGGTTCATGTGGACGCGCTCCGGTCCAGTTCGCGGTGAAGCCATGCGCGTGCGGTAATCCAGTCGCGCTTCACGGTAGAAGAGGAGATCCCCAATACTTCTGCCGTGTCTTCAATGGAGAGACCGCCAAAGAACCTGAGTTCGACGACCTCGCCCTGTTGCGGATCCATCGCAGAGAGAGTCTTGAGGGCGTCATCGAGTGCAAGGATATCTACGTCGACCTGCAGAGCATCCTCTTCGGCTTCGTCCAAAGCAACATTGCACACGCCGCCTCCGCGCTTGTCGGCGCGATAGGCCCGGGCGTGGTCGACCAGAATCTGGCGCATCAACTGGGCGGCCACGGCAAAAAAGTGGGCGCGATTTTGCCAGTCTGGCAGGTCCTGCTGAATCATTCGAACGTAAGCCTCATGCACCAACGCTGTGCTTTGCAGAGTGTGCCCGGGCCGCTCATTCCGAAGATAGTGCTGGGCAATCCGCCTGAGTTCCTTGTAGACAAGCGGGATCAGGGAGTCGAGAGCCTGACGGTCTCCGTTCCGCCAGCGACCCAATAATTGTGTGACCGAACTAGACGAATTTGCGTGCACAGGAATTGCCCCGAGCCGTTTTTGGGGGAGCGCGTTTGGGGGGAAGCGCGGTTGGGGGGGAAGGATATTTCATTCGCGTTGAAGTGTCAAGGACCTGAAAACAAAGAATTTACGACACCCGACGTTGGGCATATACATACCGCTAAACACGAACGTTACGGCAAGCAAGGCCAAGTCGACCGATCTTTCCCCTACATGTTTTAGTGCGTCACGGGTGCTTCACGAAAAAAGTTAGAAATCCGCTGAATTTGGGTGAGCCAATTCGAGCCCGATTTCCGCCTCTTTGGATAGAGGGAAGCAGTGAGCAGGGCGACACGGACGTCTCGCAGCTAGATCAATCGCGAAACTGAAGATTGGCCGTGACGGCTGCCGAGTGCTGACCCAGCGAAGTCCCATCGAATTTCCAAGGAGCTGAACATGCCTACCCTGATTTCACGCCATCTCTCACGGACCGTGGTTCTGCTATTAGCTGTGGCCGGACACGCTCAGGATCTGCAAATCAAGAAGAGCATCACTGTCGGGGGCAACGTCGTCTCCAGCACAGAAACATCGATCAAGGGAGCCCGAGAGCGGACCGTTACGCAGTCTCCTGCGGGCACCACGATCTCAATCCGACAATGCGACCTAAAGCGGACAGTCCACATCAATGAGCAAGCGCAGGCATACTTCATCGCCGCGGATGCCCAGGATGAATCTGCGGCCAAGGTGGCCGCGATGTTTGGCGGTGCGCCGGCTCCCCAGGCAGGGGGGTACATCACGGAGTCGACCACGATTGCTGATACGGGAGAACGCAAGACGATCAATGGATACTCCGCGCGTCATCTGACCATGAAAGTCTCGGTGCAGCCCTCGAAGAACGCGTGCTCGCAGCAAGCTCAGGAGTTCGAAGTGGATGGATGGTACGCCGACCTTTCGAAGGAGATCAGCTCGTGTCAGCAGTATCTTCCGCCCGTCCGGCAGAATGAAGGCTGCAATGACCGCGTCATTCACAAAGTCAGCGGCAGCGGGAAGCCGGGGTATCCGCTTACCCAGATCGTGACTGTGCACACGGACGACGGAAGCACGATGCAAATCGGAGTGCAGGCTTCAGAGATCACGAAACAAGACTTGGCCAAGGAACTGTTCGACGTTCCTACGGGCTACCACGAAGTGAAATCGCTGGCTGAGCTCAGCACCGTTCCCGTTCCAGCAGTGCAAGCACTCCAACCGGCGGCCTCTAGTGCGAATCAGCAGATGGCGATGTCAGCGACAAAGAATGCGCCGAAGATGTCGAGCCTGGGAGCGATGTTGTTCAATCCTGGTGCGCAGATGGCAAAGGCGCAGAACGCGGCCATGCTCCAAAAAATGACGACGACTCAAATGGGCGGGGGCAATGGCACCATGATGGGACAGGGCATGCAGCCTGCGGGCGCCGCCCCGGTTGCCGCGCCTCAACAGCTGGGACCGAAGGCGCCGGGGAAGATTCGGGTCGGGGTTGCTCCACCGGACGCTCAGCTGGGACAAGGCAATAGCACGGGCACCGACTACAGCACGCCGATCCGAAACGTAGAAGTCGTGCTGATGAGCGGGCCCGCGGTGGAGATCGCCGCGCTGGATTCGCATGTTCCGCTGCAACTGCAGGCTGAGGCCCAGCAAAAACAGTGTGATTACATCCTCTACTCTGGCGTGATTGTCAAACATAGCTCCGCCGGAAATCTGGGGAAGTTTATGAAGATCGGATCCACCGCCGCCAACTTCACGCCCGCGGGAATGATGGCGCGTGGAGTGGGCAGCGTCATGGCCGCACAGGCTGCCGCGCAAGCTGCCGGGGCGGCTGCCTCGCAAATGGCGCAACAGCAGGCCATCAGCCAGCTGGCCGGCTTCAACGGGCAAATCAAGTCCAAGGATGACGTGACTGTGCAATACCAGCTCGTCGCGGCGGGTCAGAACGCGCCCGTGGTGCAGAACACTCTCCAGGGGAAGGCGAAGTCCGATGGTGAGGACGTTCTGACGCCCTTGTTACAACAGACGGCGAACGCGGTCCTCACCCAAGTCAGCCAGCAATAGACAGGGGGCCAGGGCACCATGTCCATTCAGTTCGGTGGCCGTGGTGCCCTCAGCTTTCTTGTAAAAAAAAGGCGCCGAAACCAATAACGTAGGGGCCGCCTCGACGTAGCTCTACCGGAAGGGCATCGGTGCACAAATGAAGACGCTTGTAAGAATAAACTCTTCGAAGTTCTGTCTATCGCTCCTTCTTACCTATGCTTTGACTGCGCTGTGGCCACCGCAGGCTTTCTCGCAGTCATCTCCGAGCCCGGCATGGTCCGGCAGCGTGACCTGCCAACTGAGTGAACAGGAGACCGGAGTTTTTAACCGCCAAGAGACCCAAACCTGGACCCTTATGGGTGGCGGTCCCGTCTCCCCAACCGGAATTCCGACTTACAATGCGACCTGGAGCGTCACCGGCCAGGGACAACTGCAGAGAATTCAAGGCGCGCAAACTACAAACATTCAATGGACCACAAATGTTCCTGCGCAGCCGACAACCCTTGCAATCTTCGTGCGTGGCTCCGATAACCGCTTGATCATGATTCCGCGGCATTCGCAGCTGCGTATGGACAATGCCACCGCAGGCGCGCGACAGGCGATCGTTAACGGAGCGCCGCAGCAGCCGACAAATATCAGCCACGCCGTATGGGAATGGCAATTTCCTCACATCGAAGCTTCTCCTACCGACACCGCTGTTTCTGGTTCGACGCAGTCTCCAGCTGACGCCGGGGACGCCGAACTTTTGCCCCACTTTGGCGCTCCACCACCTATCGCAGTGTGTCAGTGGCAGATCACAAAAGGAGGCTCAGCGTCCTCCAGCCCCAATCCATCTCAGATCGGGGGCGGAACTCAGAATTTGAATCCACAAAGTAGCCAGAACTGCCAATCTCCCACCACGGTTCAACAGTCCTTCGAGACCATGAAGGCGAACCTCAAATCGCAATATGACCAGTTGATTCGAGGAACGACTGATCCAACTGAGATTGCTTCTCTTAGCCATCAAGAACAGACGATGCTCGCGAACCTGAGCGGCCAGGAACAGCGGGACATGACGCTGGCCTCTCAGGGCTGCTTGCAAGCAACGAACAGCCCGGGAAACAACCTGTACTCGGGAGCTAGTCGGGGCGGCGCGGCCGGCCCGAACGCCGGCAGTAACCCAAATGCCGAGGGCGGCCCGAACGCGGGAAGCAACTCGAACCCAGGGGCTAGCCCGGGCGGCACTACCGGCCCGAACGCCGGCAGTAATCCGAATGCGGGGGGCGGCCCAAATGGATCGACCGGACCCGGTGGTCAGATGTCCACTCCGCAACTCGTCTCTCTGTCCCCCGGCAGCGTTAGCCAGGGCAGCACGACAACGGTGCAGCTGCTCGGCCAGGGCACACACTGGCAAAGCCAGACGACCAACGTAAGCTTCGGCCCACAAATCACCATCCAGTCGTTTACCGCTGACCCAACCGGCACTTCTGCCACCGCCAACATCGCGGTGGCGTCGAATGCTGCTACCGGTTCTAGACCGGTGATGTTGATGACCGGCGCAGAAATGGTTGGTTTGCCCAGCGGCCTCAGTGTCACTGCGCCCACTTCGCTGCAAGGCCCGGGTTCAACCGCCACGATGGACTTCGGGACACCGGTCCGCCAGATCCCATCCACCCGGATTCCGGTGGGGGCCACTCCGGCTACAAATAATGGTCAAGGGAGTTTACCGGTGACCACTACGCCGGGCTTCACCGGCGTCAAGATGGCCCCTGGCACAGGGATTGCGAAGAAGGTGGGCTCAACCTCGGTGAGTGCGGCCCCTACTTCCGCAACGTACCTCGTCACCATCACGGGATTGATGTGTATGAGAGCGATCACTGGCGGAGGAGACGCCATTTATGCTGCTGCTGCCATTCGGCAATACGACCGGCGCAATGGCCAGGCAACGATGTTTACCAACGCGAATACTTGGGTTTACGGTGATGTTAACGGAATGATAGGTCAACGCAAACAAGCCGGGTCGCGTGGCCCAATGGGAGGGATTGGGGTAGGAGACTTCGTTCCTCCTGGCTTTATCGTAGGCCCGAAGGATACCTTGCCCCCGCAGCCGAACCTATTTCCCATGGTGGTGTGGCAAGGGACACTGACCGATGGCATTGATGCGCTAGTGATTTCGCCGAGCCTCTGGATCTCGTACGGCGACAATTCAATGTTTTTTACCTGGAATCAGAACGAGCAATCTCTTACAAATTCCATATTTTTGGACAGCAAAGTACAAAACCGAATCAGTACCCAAACATTCGGCACTCTGCTTCTGGGAGCAAGCGAAAATATCTCCGGCAGCGCTGCGCAAACAGCCGCGGGCGACGCAACACTGACGGCGGTTGAAACTTCGATTCAAGCAGCCGGCCTTACCTTCGGTATTCCTGTGGGAGTCTTTACGGGTGGACCATCGCACGACCGACCCATCGGGGTGAGCGGAGCTAGTTCCGATCCCACTTCTTCCACCATACTGCCAAACGCTACCCTCGTTCTTACCCGGGAAATGATTGAGAAACGTTTGGGAAGCAACACCTGGACCACGACGTCCTTCGATTTTAGAGACTCGCCACTCTCATTTTCGAGCCTTCCCGGTTCAGACCGCCCTGGTGAATACCAGATGTTTATTCAGATTGAGAGGCAGTGAGACGGTCGCGCCTTAAAAGTTCTGATGCAACGAAGGAAGACTCACCCCCGTTTTTGCACACGAAGCCACCCGCGTGTCCGTGCTGACGTCTATTCTTTCGGCAGACCTGGATTCCGCGCATGGCTTTACCGCGGCAGTCGGAATCGCGCCCTGATCGTTTCACTCTGAAGATTCAAACAACGCCACCGGAAACTGGCGGAACATATCTGTGGCGAGGATGCAGGTATCGTCGTTTTGACTGAGGCATTGAATCTCCCCACCGGTGAGAGTATTCCTCCATCGCTGCGGCAAACCGGGCGGCAATACTATTCGTGTGTCACACCAGTCAAACTGCAGGGTCTGGACGCTAGCCGGAAGTTGAGAAAGCCAGCGCGGAACGGCGACCAGGACGGACTTCGAACCGGCCTTGCGAACAAAGCTGATCACATTCCGATCATTGCATCCCGCGGCCTGCAGAGGCAGAAACTCCCCCTCGTGAAACAGCGCAGCGTGCTCGCGGCGGAAGCGGAGAGCCTTCCAAATCAGAAAGAGCTTGATGCGTCCATCGCACCATCGATCGAGCAGACCGCGGAGAAAAGACTCCGAGGCCTCCGCCTCCGCGCCGGCGATCCCCTTCAGCGTGCCGGCTCGGATTGTGAAATCGATCGGACCGCGATTGTCAGGATCCACCAGGCGCAAATCCCACAGTTCGGAACCCTGATAAAAATCCGCGACCCCCGGCGCGGCGACTTTTACCAGCGCCTGAGATAGCCCGTTAATCATTCCGAAGTAGGCGATCTTGGTTTCAAACTCGCGGAAGTCGCTCAGGAATTCAGCGTTACTTGGAGAAAGAATCCGCGCAGCGAAATTCCGTAGCGCATCCTCATGCACCTGATTCGGACGCGTCCACCGCGTGTATACCATGGCTTCGCGCGTTGCCTTGAGAAGATGCTCCTGCACCCGTTCGATCAGAGTTGAAAAGCCCCGCTGTTCGAGAGGCCACACTCCCAGGAGAGTTTGGTACAGATAGTATTCTTCGTTGCGGTCTGGGGTAGGATGTACGCCCGCATGCTCCTTGTACTTCGCGTTCAGATTGGCCCAGCGTTCGAGCCGCTCATTCCATTCGTGCGGAATCTCCGAGAGGACGTTGAGGCGGGCGCGGACATCCTCGCTTCGCTTGGTGTCGTGAGTGGAAGTTGTGTTCAGGCTACTCGGCCACCTCTGGCCCCGCCGTTGTAAAAACGAGAAGAACATCTCGGGTGAAGTGGTTTCGGATAACCTTGGATTCCCGCCGACATCATTGAGTGACAACAAAGGATGGTAGACGTAGAGAGCTGTGTCCTCAAAACCCTTGGCCACGATGGGACCGGTAAACTGCTGCCACCGCATCACGAAGGCAAGTCGTGCCTCGCGCTGGTCGGGAAGCACGTGCGGAGGATTCAATAGCAGCAGCACGTCCCGCACAAAATCGAAGTACGCCGGAGTTAGCTGGGGCGCTCTCCTGCGCGCCGCTTCAACCGCATCATCGATATGGCTGATCGCCTGAGAAGGCACCTCCATATTGCGGATGTAGGTTCGATACACCGGAAGACACGCCGTGACTTCGATGAGCGCGTCGATTAAAAATCTACGTTCAAGTTCGCGCGCATAGCGGTCCTGAGCAGCGAGTTCGGCCAGATGCCGCCCCAGCGTGCGCATCTCGACGCCAAGAAGTGTATTCATGACCAGCTTTTTCTTCTGATAAAGCACGTCGGAGAAGTCCTGCCGACGGCCGATGAAACTGGCATAAATCCCTTCGAGCTGACGAGCTCCTTCCGGACTTACGAAGATTCCGTTGGCTCGATTCAAATAGTCGTAGCCGGTGGTCCCGCTGACAGGCCAGTCGTCGGGCAAGTTTTCATGCGGCGCAAGAATTTTTTCGACGAGCACATAGGAGGAACAAGCCGGATCAGGCCCGTTCGCAGCTAGACGTTCTTGCAGTTTGTTGAGATAAGCCAGCGGATCGCGCAAGCCGTCGATGTGATCAATGCGCAATCCTGCGAAAGGATTTTTCGATACGAGCCGGAGGATGTATCCGTGCGTGGCCTCAAATACTAAGGGGTCTTCAACCTGCACCCCCACGAGGTCGGCGATCGTAAAAAAGCGGCGATAGTTGATGCTTTCATTCAGGTTCTGCCAGAAAGCGAGCTTGTAGTTTTGCTCGGCGAGCAAACGCTGCAGGAATCCGAAACTCGCGGGATCGCCTTGCCTTCCGTTAATCTCCGCGATATTTTCTCGGACGAACTGCGCGACTTCCGGACTGCTATTCACAATCGCCCGCAAGCGGTCACGTGCCGACTCAAAGCGCAAGCGACGTTCTGCGGCTGTGTCGGCGGCGCGGCGATCGGCGCGTGCCAGATCGAGCGCGGACGCAAGGATGCCGGCGAATTCGTGATACGCCGGATTGTCTTCTGCAAGTTTTTCCTTGAGACGTTCCGCACGATGATTGAGGATTTCGTAATACGAGCGCGGAGACACGGGGAGCAGCGTCTCAAAATATTGAAGAACGAAGCGGCCATCAGCGTAAGCCAGTGTGATCTCACCCGAATCCAGAGCTTCTCCAAACGGCCGCCCCAGAATCGGAAGCAGAATTTTTCCATCAAGGCTGCGGGCATGTGGATGCCATTCGACGTCGAAGAAGCTCGCAAAGGCCGACTGTGCGCCATTCTCCAGAACGTCCATCCACCAGGGATTCTCGGCGCTGGCGGCCATATGATTGGGCACGATGTCGACCAGAAGACCCATGCCCCGCGCCTGCAGATCGGTTTGCAATGCGGCAAATTCTTCTTCGTTGCCCAGGTCAGGGTTCAACCGAGTGGGATCGATCGCGTCGTATCCGTGATTGCTGCCTTTGCGGCTAGCAAGTATGGGAGATAGGTACACATCGGAGATCCCAAGTTCGTGCAGGTAGTCGAGAATGTTGCGAACGTCGCCAAAACGAAACTCCGGATTGAGCTGGATCCGATACGTCGACGATGGATTGCGCGTGGAAGGCATCTCTAGCTCTGTAATTTCTAGCCCTGCGGCAGCAGAATGTGCAACTGGTTCGCCAGATGATTCAGCTCCTCGTGGCGTTGCCTGGCAACGGGATCCACATTCGGCTGGTGCCAGCCGTTCTGCTGATAAGCAGTGAGCAGCGGACGATAGACTAGATTTTGGGACTCCCATAGAACGACGGAAAACGGCAACGACGGAAGTAAATCGAGCAGCTTGATCAAGCGCAACGCGGCATCGAAATCGGAAGGATTGGCGGCAAATGCGGCCGCTTCGTGTTCGATGCGCTTACGAAACTTGTATTCGAGCGTCGTAACATCCAACGCAATCTTGTTGGCGGCGGCTTCGCGCAGCAGCCCATGAATGCTATCCGCATCGAGCTCCGGGCGATCCAGAGCATGCTGCAATTGATTGTTTAGCGCAATTTCAGCAGCGGACTTCAGCGCGGCTGGAACCGGTATCTCAAGCCCGTTGAGAAAGCGAATCAGGGGAGCCTGATTCTCGAAGACAGTGGTGTATACGGCAGCCGCAGAGTTAAGCGACTCTGTCAATATGAGACCTGCAATTTTGCGTTGCTCATCGCGGAAGAGCAGGCGCAACGAGAAGATGTCCTTGCCGTAAATCTGGTCGAGCATCCGGATCACTTCGGCCGTATCGGCCTGGGCGAACGCTTCCATTAGTTTCTTCTGATTCTGTTCCGAGAATTGACCTGCCGCCTGCACCCCGGCGGTGACGTTGTGGTCTCCCAAATGAAGAACTGAAAACTCGAACGAAGCTGATTCCCTTGTGATCTCAGACTGGAACTGAGCGTACCCGGTGGCAAGCCGCATTTTGCCTTCTGCGTCGAGCGCGTACCCCAGGCGCTTCGCTTCGTAACAGTAAATTCGCATTTTCTCCGGATAACTTTCGAAAAGCGAGCTGATAGCGTAATGGCCGGCGACTCGCTTGATATCGACCACCGCAGGCCTCACCCATTTCTCGTAAATGTGCGCACCGTCGTGATGTTCGGGCAGGTTACTCTTGGCGTTTGCCAGATGCTGCAGGAACTCGGCTTCGATGGGTTCGCCGCAAACGTCTTCCGCCAATCGCAAGGCGCGGCCCGCGTAATGAATGACCTGCACCGTTTCGATCCCAGAAAGCTCGTCGAAGAACCAGCCGCAACTGGTGAACATCAGCATGGCGTGGCGTTGCATTTCGAGAAGTTTCAGCACCGTGACCTGCTCTTCTGCTTCGAGCGGGCGCATCGAGTGGTCGGCAAAGAAGCCAGCACGGGACTCTTCAGAACGGTCGAGGATCACACGAATGTAGTCGTCGCGGCCTGCCCACGGATCCCTGAAAAACAGTTTCAGCCGCGATTCGAAAATCGGCGCCAACCGGTCGCGCAGCCAGTCAAGAGCGGCGCGCAAGGGAGCGCGCCACTGCTGATTCCAGGCGTGCCCACCAGAATTGCAGCCACAGTCGCTGCGCCAGCGTTCAATACCGTGGACGCAACTCCAGGAACTGTTGTCGACGATTTCGGCAAAGTCCTCGGCGGGATGTTTCTCCAAAAATTCCCCGTAGTTCGTCAGCCTCGCAAGATCGTTGTTCTGAATCTCCTCAAGCGCATAGCTGAGAGCCATTTCACCGAAGCGGTGATGATGCCCATAGCTCTCGCCATCAGTGGCAATGTGAACCAACTGTGGACCCTCGCGCGTGTCCGAGAATCCGCTCATCAGGCGATCGGCGAAGCGCTTGCCGTCGCCAAGCAGGCCTTCGAAGGCCACCGCCTGGGAGATCGGACCGTCATAGAAAAACACGTTGACGCGCTTCCTGGATGGAAGCCGGACAGTATAGGCGTGCGCCGGATCGATCCGCCCTCCGCTTACATCGTGATAGCGACTGCTCTGCTTGCTGCGGACGCGCTTGGCCTGGCGAGGCGCGAGGATGGTGAACTGGATTCCATTTTCGGCCAGGACCTCTAGCGTTTCGGCGTCGACCGCGGTTTCGGGAAGCCACATGCCTTCCGGGCGTCGGCCGAATCGGCTCTCGAAATCTTTAATTCCCCACTTAACCTGCGTAACCTTATCGCGGCGGTTGGCCAGCGGCAGGATCATGTGGTTATAGCCCTGCGCCATCGCGGAACCGTGACCCGAGAACCGTTCGCCACTCTCTTTATCGGCTTCGAGAATCTCCGCGTAAACTCGCGGCGTCTGCTCCTTCATCCATGACAGCAAGGTTGGGCCGAAGTTGAAACTGATGTGCGCGTAATTGTTGAGCACCTTTACAATGCGATTTTCCGCGTCAAGAATGCGCGACGCGGCGTTGGGGGCGTAGCACTCGGCAGTGATGCGCTCGTTCCAATCGTGATATGGATAGGCTGAGTCCTGCAACTCGACGGCCTCGAGATAGGGATTCTCTCGCGGAGGCTGATAAAAATGTCCGTGAATACAGATGTATTTCACTCCGCCTCCATTTGCTCGTGTTGTTCAAGAACCAGAAAGGAATGGGCAAGAAGGCGGAAGTCACTCGTTCCGACCAACCTCGTATCAAAATCTCCACCTTCGCGCAAACAATGCGCCACGGGGGGGTAACCGCTATGATCGAGATTCGTGTCGGAACCGTTCCAGCACGCGGCGGCAGAGTCCAGCCGTGCTACCCAGTTCCCACTCAAGTCCGGCGCGTCTACAGTGACGCGAAACTCCGCAAAATTAAACAGGATTGCGAGGCGTTCGGGATTAATGTTGAACAGAAGCAAAAGCACGTGATCGCCCAATTCGCGGACTGTGCGCGATACCGCAGAGCCCAAGCTAAACTCCCGGCGAATTCGGATCAGTTGCTGGTAGAAGCGAAAGAGTGTCTGGTGTTTGTCTGTTTCGCTCAACGAATGATCCAGGTGTGAGCTCTTGTAAGTTTGCTCATCCTGCGGATCCGGAACGCTTTGCTCCCAGCCGAAAGCTGCAAATTCTTCGCGGCGACCGCGACGAACCGCCTCAACCAGCGCGGCATCTCCGTGGCTGGTGAAATATTGGAAGGGCGCAGTCTCGCCGTATTCTTCGCCCATGAAAAGTAGCGGCACGAACGGAGAGAGTAGATTGATTCCGGCGGCAAGCTTCAGCGATTCGAAATCTACAAGTGCGGTCAATCGCTCGCCCAATGCCCGGTTGCCCACCTGATCGTGATTCTGCGCACAGACCACGAACTTCGAAGCAGCTAGTCCACGCGGCGAGTTGCCGTGGTGTCGCTTGCGACAATGTGAATACTGGCCGCGGTAATACCAACCCTCTTTCAGCGTCGCAGCCAGCGGAGCCATTCCGCCGAAATCGGAGTAATATCCGCGGTTCTCTTTGGTCAGCAAGGTGTGAACCGAATGATGGAAGTCGTCGGACCACTGGGCATCAAGGCCGTACCCGCCGTGTTCGAAGTTCCGCAGCAGCCGCGAATCATTCAAGTCGCTCTCGGCGATGATGTAGAGCGTCCGTCCCAACCGGTACGAAAGTTGCGCAACGCTACTTTTCAGCTCCGCCAGAAAGTGGCGTGCGCCGAAATCGAACATTCCCTGAACGGCGTCGAGGCGCAGAGCGTCGAAGTGACAATCCTCCAGCCAATAGAGTGCGTTCTCGATGAAGAAACTCCTCACGTCGTCGCTGCCCTGACCATCGAAATTGATCGCCTGACCCCATGGAGTGCGGTAACGATCGGTAAAGTAAGGTCCGAATGCACTAAGGTAGTTGCCTTCCGGGCCGAGATGGTTGTAGACCACATCGAGCGCAACAGCAAGACCGTGAGAGTGGACAGAATCCACGAACCGATGAAGCGCGGCCGGACCACCGTAAGAATTCTGCGTTGCGAACGGGTCGACGCCGTCGTATCCCCAGTTGCGAGAACCAGGGAATTGAGCAATGGGCATCAATTCGATCGTTGTGATGCCGAGATCAGCAATCCGGGAAAGATAAGGAATCAACGCGTCGAACGTGCCTTCCCGCGTGTAGGTGCCGACATGCAGTTCATAGAAGATGCTGCTTGCAAGAGGAATGCCCTTCCAGTTTTGATCGGTCCATGGAAATGCTCCTCGGTCCACAATTTGCGACGGGCCGTGTACTCCCTGAGGCTGAAAGCGTGAGGCGGGATCGGGGAAGCCTCGCTGGTCATCCAGCCGGTACAAATATTGGGTGCCCGCGTCGATTTGCTGGATCTGGGCACGATAGTAGCCGTGCGGCTGTGGCTCCATATCAATGAGTCTATCGCTTGGACACAACTGCAGGCGGACGGATCGCGCATTGGGAGCCCAGAGCAAGAATTCCCAGCTCCCGTCTGGAAGGCGATGAGCACCAAGGCCCCGCTCTGACATAGGCTTCTCTTCGATGACGAGGATCTAAGGTCACTCTCCATCATCGGACTGACTCTCGTCGGCAGTCCATCCGGTCGCCACAATTGAGCATGCAGTCACCGCAATGGAAAACTCTGCAGCAAGTTTCGAATGATCTTTTTCATGCAAACTCTCGACTCCACGCCAGGCGGGCCTGGGCTACAGATTTCCTCACCCTAGCCGGGTCAGGATCGAGGAGTCCATCGGGTAATGTCTGTAAGTGCATTTAACATCTGTAGACCTTGGGGAATTACTCGTAGGCCCCAGTCATAAATTCTGTAAGCTCGTTTTGAGTCTACGGCTGAAGCATCGCCCTCTACAACCTCGTACTGGTTCATGCCTTGCTCCTGGAAAAGCGTCAAAGCGACTGACCTCGGCGGAACGGGACATGCAGGCGGAAACATCACCATTAGCATTAACTACCTAGGCGAGTGGTCGCTAACTCAGACCTGCGGTTGAGCGCAGACTTCGATCCTTCAGTGCATCCAACTTGAGCTTCGTGATGGATCGCAATCATCACCCTCGCCTCGGCTGAAACGAAAAACTCCTGCTCACACAGATGTGCCGGCGAGCATTCACTTAACGGCGCAAGGTTTCTTGAGCACGGCGCGCCCGCGACGGCGCGGTTTGAGCGCTCAGGCTTGCCTTCGACAGTTATTGGAATTTTGAGGGCCTCTAATTCAGCTCAACGGCCCTGCAAGAAACATAATGCAGGGGGGAGGACAGCGCTTGCAGGGCCGGAGCTGTTCACACCCCAAAATACTCTGAACTTCATAAAGAAGTCGTAAAGAACGCTTAACGGAAGGCCCGTTGACGTCAGTTGACAGAGAATCAAACCGATAACCGAGCAGTCGAAGCGCACTTCAACAGCTCCCGAGGAAGTCCGAAAAACCGAAATGCCTTCTTACACCCTCCTGTATGTTTCTTACGATAGAGGCACCACGATGAAGCAGCCGGTTTCACTTTTTCTGCAATCACCCAGACTGCGCTGAGACTCTGCCGGCTAGCGCTTATGAGTCACCTCCGTTGCACCGGCTGCGTCTGTTGCTGACGCAACAATATCGACTTATCACTCATCGCGAAACGATGCTCAAATGGTGAAGAGTTTGCAGAAGCTATCTTGAAAGGAAGCAGGGATCGCGGTTCGGCCCGGCGGGGCTATTCGACGATTGTGCTTCCGAACTGCGGTGCAGCCCCGCCGCGGATATACGAGATAAGGCGGTTCATCTCCTCCAGCACCACATCTGGCCGATCATGGTGTACGTGATGACTTGCCCCGCGCGCGATCACGCGCCAACTATGCCTCGAGAGCGACTTCAGATTTTCCTGTTCGCGAAACCAAATTGGCTGCGCGGCAATCGCGTCCGCCGTCCAACCCATCTTCGGACGATCCGGATCCTGCGAGAGGACGAGGACGGGCAGGTCTCCGACGCTCGTCAGTCTCGCAGCTTGGTCGCCTTGCCTTTCGAATTCGATGAACTCACCGACATCGCCGCCCACGAATCCGGGTCGGCACTCTTCCGCATCATATGCCGCCCGTAAATTCTCCTGCACCTTCGGTACATCAGCCTTGCACCGCCCCATGAACCGGTTCCACCCGCTCCATACCTTCAGCCGGTTCCACTTCACTTCGCGTGGACGCCTTGCACGCTCAGCGTCGTACCACGCTCGACCTCCTGGCAGTTCGTCGATCTGGTGCGGCGAGCTGGCGTCCAGGAATGCGATTCCCGCCACGTCGGTCGGATATTCGCGCACGTATTCGCGGACATAGTAGCCTCCGACGGATGCGCCGGCGATGACGATCGGCCGCGCAACGCGGGCCTCATTAAGCAGCGCGTGCAGTTGCCGAGCGATTGCTTCAGCATCCCGCCTTCCTGCCTGTGGCTCGCTCCAGCCCAGCCCCGCGCGGTCATACGAACAAACCTGCGTCGTCTTCGCCAGTTCCGGCTGTACCGTTTGCCAATACAAGACGTCATCCCCGCCACCGGCCTCTAGCACGAGTGTCGGCGAACCTGTACCGACACAGTACAAGTGCATGGCATCTCCTTCAATTGTGTAGAGATTCCCTAGCGGTGGATACTTCGCGCGAGCACGCGTCGCCACGAACCAGTTGAACGCCGGGAGCGCACCAAAAAAGAGAGCTGTAATCCCGATTAGGGCAAAGATGATTCGGCGCATCGCTGAAAGCTCAGCGTCGAGCTTACGCCAAAAAGTGGCGCGCTTGCCCCTCTAGGAAGCCCCGGCCCGCGAGAAGTGAGCGCGCAGGACACCTTGGATTGCCGCTCGCCTAGCCCTTCGGAATCACAATCGCCGTGATGGTGTAACGCGGCACTACTACGGTAAACGTCCCACCCAGACCGTCGATCGGCGCTTCCGTGATTCCCTTGCCCGCCTCGAGGGTTTGCTTTCCCCACTCGTAACGCGTCCCCCTCGCGGCGTAGCTATAGCCGTCCACAGTGACTGTCACTGTGATGTTCTGGATGGGATCTTTATTCACGAACAGCAGGCCAAGCCCGCCATCGCGTCGCTTCACCGCATGCACCCCCAGGGTCTCCATCGGCGTGCTCGCGGCCACAAACACATCCCCCGGATTCGCCACCTGGTGAAACATCTTCAGGCCGTAGTACGCCGGTTGCGGTTCGTTATCGTTGCTCAACAAAGTTGGGCTAGGTGCGTGAATGGGCGACCACTGCACCGTATAGACGCCCTTCTCCACCAGCATCGCGGTGGCGTCCGCAGCGTAAAGCCCCGTGACCGCGGGATTCTTGGCGGGGAGCCACTGCGCGACACCGAAGTTCGTAATGGCCAACTGCGGTGCGTGCCCAGAGGGACACAATTTCTTGTATTTCTCCGACAGATCCTTGATCAGCAAACCGTAGTCGTTATTTAACGCTGACACGTTGAAATGCTTCTGGTTGTCCAGCGGATCTCTTCCGGTCCTCAGCAGGTCGTCCTCGTCGATATTGATGTCGTAGTTTGGTGGTGCCCCTTTTCCTTCAAACAGCGAGATCGCGGCGAAATCCATGCTCGCGCAGGCAGCTTTGAGCACTCCGGCGTTCCAGTTCTTCCCCATCGGATTCGGGCTGTTATCGCCCGAGGTGGTGAGGGGCAGCGTCAGCGCAGCCCCCACCAAAATCGTAGGATCGACAGCCTTCATAGCCTTGGCGAAGTCCACCACAGCCGCTCCGTACACCTGCGGCCCGACCTTGCCGTTCTCGGAGTGACGGCCCCAATCTTTCGACGTTGGCACCGGCCCAAGATGCAGATCAGGCTCGGGAGAACCGCTCTCCTTGTACCGACCGACGTTATCGGCATCGGATCCGAGCGTGTGCGCCTGCCCATAGAAGCCGTTGTTCCAAGGCTCGTGACCGACCGCCCACAGCAGAATCCCCATCGGCTGGGGATGCTTGATGCGCAGCGGGTTAAACCCATCGTCGGTGGCCAGCGGAGCGCTCGCGCGCATCGCGGCCCAATATCCCACTGTTTTCCAATCGTTGCCCTTCGAGTCTTTGCCGATGACTTGTGTGCTGTCGGGCTTGCCGTTGACGTACGCCACCCACGCCGCGGCTTCTGCCGGTTCGCCGCCGCCGCTGCCATCCAGGTTGCTTCCATAATTGACCGTGATCAGTGCCGTTCCCAACTGGTCGATCACGGGCACCGTCGCGGGCAGTTTCCTTTCGTTCGCGAACGCCGGAGCCCGGTCGTTAGTGTACGGATTGATCACTGCGCCAGTGGACCAGTGATACAGCGCGTCAATACCATTGTTCCCCGGAAAGCGAAGGCTCGTGATCCCGATATCCTGCAGCAGCTTCATCGTCGCAGGATCGAAAGCCTTGGGATCCCAGCGGTCGCCAACAGCGCCGATCGACGTCGTGTAGAGTACCGCTTGCCCTTTCGAGAGCTCCACGTGGGCTGTGGTCTTCAACTGTGCATGGACCGGCAAGGATGCAGACAATGCAATCCCGAGCAGCAAGAAAGAACAGCAAAAGCTCCGGACTCCCCTATTTCGATCGAGCCGGAGAACTGAGACGACGCTATCAAGCCGGGAAACGTACATCGGCAAAGCCATGAGAGCCCCCAACGTTAGAGATATTTCCGAAAACACAAAACAATACGCTGGCGTGTGGAGAGTTGGAAAGAGAAATCAACCACGGGAATGGCTCAGTTTGAAGGCAGAGTTTCCAGGACTGGTTGTCCTGCTGGGCACAGCTGATAAAGCGACCAGACTCCTATCACTGAGATGGTGGCCAACACCAGGAATTCCGCGGGAAACCACGGTGGGCCCACGATAGTGATGATGTTGGGAATCAGAATAAAAGATATCGATCCCACTAAAATCGGAATTCGCGCAAGCGGGTTAGGCTTGACCGCCGTGGAATCTCCCGTTTGCGGCCATCCCGCGTTCCACAAGATCCGCAGCGCTCGTGCTCCGATCAACAGCATCGGAACCGTGATCGCGGCAAGGTCATACTTCATCACCCGCGGGTTCAACAGCGCCGTTCCCACAAATGCCACGGGAACCCACGCCTCCCGCGGCAGATTCCATTTCCGCACTCGCCCAGCAAGCACCACGAGCACAATTCCAATGACGCTCGCACACATGACAAAGAGGACCGTGGTCGGAGTCGCCGTAGGCCTGCCTCGCCTCCATAGATACAAGCCCAAGACACTCGCCGGGCCAAACCCAAAATCGTGCAGCCAGTCAAATACCAGGAGCAGGCTCTTCAGATATTCGGGAAATAGGCCCGGCCATATCCGCGCCTGCACGGCAAAAATCAACACTCCCGCAACTGCGGTCATGCCCGAACGAATCCATTGTCGCACATCAATCAGAACCGGGAAGGCCAGGAATGCCAGAAACGGCGTCTTGAATATCGACGCGATCAGGATGGCGATGTAATACCAGGTCCATTGCCCGCGCTTCCAGCCCGCCGTCGCGCCGAGCAGGATCCCCCCATAAAGCAGATAGGCCACGTTGCCACTCAGAACTACGTCGTCGGTCACAAGTCCCGGCAAGAAAGCGACGGCCGGCAACACAAACACTAGCCATCGCCGCTCGCGCTCGTCTGCCATCCGAAATCCCGCCCACAGTTGAATGGCCGCTCCCACCGCGACCGCAACCGCATACAGCAGGCCGACAAACCAACCGGGGAGCACACCCAGCGCTCGCAGCAAAGGAAGCGTCAAGGGAGAGTACACGTACACAAATGGCCGCGGCTCCGCGGGGTTCGCCGCCAGTCGTTCGTGAAACTTTTGCAACGCAACGATGTCCTCAGCGTATGGATCAGAATTGCGGTGAAGGGATTGAACGGCCTTCCAGTAGCCCTTGGCGTCCCAGCCAACCGCGCCGCTGTAGGCCATGGCAGCCAGCGCAATAACCGCAGCAGTCCAGAACAAAGCGAGCAGACGCGGACGGGAAAAGCAACGCGCGGAGAATCCAGCAGCCTCATCCGTAACGCCTCCGCGCCGATCATTCATGCCACCATGCAATTACATCTGCAGAGAATTGTCCAGTGCCTTCCCGTGCCCGTCTTCTATTACGTCACCCTTATCTACCGATCATCCGCGTCGACACCACACCCACGTGTGGCAGCCACTAGGATCGTTCTTGATTGCCGATTCGGATTCGCGCGATGAGAAGATGAAGGACGCTCGCAACAGATTCCGTGCTCTACGGCCGGATCTCAATCGGTGTGCCGTTCGCTACCGCAAGCCAGATTTCGTCGATCTCTTCGTCGGTGACCGCAACGCATCCCTCCGTCCAATCCTTCGCCCGGTGTCCGGCCCCAATCCAGCCGTAGCCGTTCGGTAGTCCATGCACGAATACATCGCCACCCGCTGAAACGCCGCTCTGCTTTGCCGCCGCACGATCCCCCACACTGGGATAGGAGATATGCAGCGACTTGTAAAACTGGCTGTGCGCATTCCGCGAATCGAGAACGTACAGCCCCTCGGGAGTCTTGTGATCCCCTTGCCCCGTCTTCGGTCCCACCGGATCTCCGCCCAGTGCAACTTTGTACGTCTTGATCACCTTGCCCTGGCTAAGCAACTGCAGCGTCCGCTCTCTCTTCAGCACTACGACTTTGTCAGCATGCAGCGGTTTGTCTGCTGGCTCCACCGGTCCCATTACGCCGAGCAACAAAATCAAGCCAGTAAGCACCCGGATACGCATGCCCCGGGATTATAGCGTCGCATTTCCGCACAGTGCTACGCTGGAGAGGTGAGGTTCCCGAACGGTCAACAAATCATGTGGCGACAGCCGCCTCGGCTGTCCCGCGAGCGCGAAGCGCGGCGGACGCACCCATGTTCTGTCCAATTCGCGGCGGTCTGCGTATTCGTTCTCGTAGCAGCAATCCTCCCCGCCTCAGCCGCCACCTGGACCATCAACGCTCAGCCCACCCGCCTGGTCAACGGCTCTCCCGTTCTGTTTCAAGTAAAGCCGCCAACCAAACTCGAATCCCTCACCGGCACATGGCTCGCGCACCAACTCACCTTCAGTTACGACGCGTCCACGAAAACTTGGTTCGCACTTGCAGGCGTGACTTTTGAAACGAAGGCCGGCAAATATGCACTCGAGCTCACCGCCCAACCTGCAGCCGGCAAAGCTCCGCTGACTTTCACGCACAGGTTCGCGGTCGCCCACTTCCAGTACCCGCAGATTAAAGTGGAACTCACGGTCGAGAAGAAATTCACCGAACCTAATCCTGAGCAGCTACAGCAAGCCGAAGAAAGCAAGAAGATCAAGCAGGAGTATCTGGGCCGAGTGACCTCAGACCGCGAATGGGACGGCAACTTCGCGGCGCCGGCCGACGCCGCCATCTCCGACGTCTACGGCTCCCAACGCATCTTCAATGGCAAGGCCCAGCGCGAGCACCAGGGACTCGATTTCCGTGTCCCCACCGGAACCCCCGTCGCCGCCATGAACTCAGGCACCGTGCTTCTCGCGCGCTTCCTATACTTCGAAGGCAACTGCGTCGTCATCGACCACGGCCAGGGCCTGCTCACCCTCTACTTCCATCTCTCCGAATTCGAAGTAAAAGAAGGAGATCGAGTGAAGCGTGGACAAATCGTAGGCCTGAGCGGTGGCACTGGACGCGCAACCGGCCCTCATCTCCACGTGGCCGTCCGCTGGCAAGGCATTTACCTCGACCCCGCCCGCCTCATCCAACTCCCCCTGCCATGAACGTAAACAGCGAGCTGTGCCTTGCCCAGTCGCCTCGGGGGGCTGTGCTTTGCTCCCTTTGCGTTGGGATGGCGCAGCGCTTTCAGCGCTGCGATTCGCGTCGGTTATCTGAGTGGGCTTTAGCCTCTGAGGCTACGCAGAAAACTTGCTCCGCCCCCGCAACCCCTCCTGCAACATCTCTTTCAATCCCAAATTTCGAACCAACCGATGCAAATAATTCGGATGCACTCCCAGAATCCCCGCAGCCTCCACATAATTTCCCCGCGTCTGTTCCACCGCGTCGACAATCAATTGCTTCTTCAATTCCTTCATGCTCGCATGATATTTCCCCTCATGCATCTCCGCTGGCGATTCCTGTTCCAGCAGCGATTCCGGCAAATCCTCCAGCAACACCGAGTCCGACCCTCCCATCACAAGCGCCCGCTCCACGGCATTCTCCAACTCACGCACGTTGCCGGGCCACTCATAGTTCACCAGTGCTGCCATCGCCTCGCGCGATACCGGCTTCGGCTTAACCTTGCTGCGCTTCGCATATTTCTGCACAAAATGCCGCGTCAGCATCGGAATATCTTCCCGATGCTCGCGGAGCGCAGGCATCGTCAGCTTCACCACCGCCAACCGATAATACAGATCCTGGCGGAACTCTCCCTTACGCACAGCTTCATCCAAATCGCGATTGGTCGCAGCAATCAACCGGATGTCGACTTTGATCGGCTGCGTCCCACCCACCCGCTCAAACTCTCGCTCTTGCAACACCCGCAAGAGCTTCACTTGCAGCGCCGGCGCCAACTCCCCGATCTCATCCAGAAACACCACGCCCCCATCCGCAACTTCGAGCCTTCCCCTTTTCAGAACCGCCGCACCGGTGAACGCCCCGCGCTCGTGCCCAAACAGATCGCTCTCGAGTAGCGTCTCGGGAATCGCCGCACAGTTAATCGCGACAAACGGCTTCTCGGCCCTGCGGCTGTTGCGATGCAGCGCTCGTGCCGCCAACTCCTTGCCCGTGCCGCTCTCGCCTTCAATCAGCACTGTCGATTCCGCGGGCGCGACCCGCGCCAGAAATTGGAAAATCTCTTTCATCCGTGCGCTTTCACCCACCAGGCTTTGTTCCTGCCTGACTTCCGTGGTGAGCCGCTGATTCTCCTGCTCCAGCCATTGCAGCCTCCGCGCGTTGTCCAGCGCGACCGCAGAAATCCCAGCTATAGCCGCCATCAATTGCAGGTGCTCCTCCTGAAACCGGCTCGTCGCACTGGTATTGTCGAGGTAGATACACCCAATCACCCGCTCAAACACAGTTAAGGGGACGCACACCAGCGACCGCACGTCCGACGCCACAAGACTCTCCACATCGCGGAGTGCTCCACTCGCGGCCACGTCCACCCCTAGAATCGCCACGTTCTCCTTCATTACCTGGCGTGCAATCGTGCGGCTCACCCGCACCAGTTGCGGCTGTCCTGCCTGCCGCGTGCGCGCATACAAGCAGTTGAACTCCAGTTGCGGACCCTCCGCCAAAAGAATCGCGCCACGCCCCGCCGGCACTACTTCAAAAATCAGATCCAGCAACTGCGACTGCAACTCCTCCAGTCCGCGGATCGCATGCACCACCCGGCTGATCTTCAGCAACGCATTCAAGTTGCGCGCCACCTGTGACGTCGCCGGCAACTCCCGCAGCAACCGGTCCGGATGCATGTACAACACTTCTTTGGGATGAATTACCTTGGTCTCAGCCGTGGGATGGCTGTCGTCGAATTCGACGCGGCTGGCGGGAACCGCCTGATCTACGTCTTCCAACAGAAACAGAAACACCGAGTCTCCGGTTGCGATCTCGTCCCCGTGCCGCAGCCACTGTTCCTTCACCACCAGGCCGTTCACCAGGGTGCCGTTGCGGCTGTCCAAATCTCGGATCTGAAAGCGCCCGTCTTCTTCTCGGCGCAGCAGGCAGTGTCTGCGCGACACGGATGCATCGGCCATGGCTACCGCATTCGTCGGATCGCGGCCGAGCGTGGCTTCGCCATCTGGCAGCGGAATGGTCGAATCTTTTGCGGGGCCGGCTATCACCAACAGTCTAGGACGCAATCAGGGGTCTCCCATCCCGTGCAGAACTTCTTACCACAGCATGGCCCGAAATGCATGGACGATATGTAGCCGTTCCAATATCCGAACGGTTAGTGAGACTATCCGATCAGATAGCCTTTGGCAGATCCGTTCGGCAAGCGCGTGGCTCGCCACGCCGGACCACGCCAGCTTCAACTGTTTGTAAATAGGATACTTACGTCGTACCGTCTACCGCAAGGATTGATTACCGCAAAGATTGGTATCCGACATGCAAATCGAAAAGTGCGAATTCTCGGCAAAAAGCGACGGGGGAAGCGCTTTCAGCAGCACTCGCCGAGATCGTGGTCAGAAGCTCGGGGGACCCCCTCATCGAGCTTCTGACTTTTTTGTTTGCGGGCGCCCCCACCGCATGCTACTCGATCGCACTTCCTCTTCGCGCTCCCAGCCCTGCCAGAATCGACGCGACTCCCCTGCGAAAAGCCGCAGAGTGGCGAAACAAATTTAGCCCAGCGTTTTCAGCGCTGGGCGAGTAAGCGAGAATCTAAACTAGTCCCGGACGGACAGCACAAGCGACTTGGTGAGTTACTCACTGCGCCATTGGCGCCGGAACAACCCAACCCTAGCTCGCCGCCGCTTGTCCCGACACGCCATGATCCGCGACAATCGAGCCCGCCGCGAATTCCGCTATCCCGTCCTGATAGCTCACCGTTCGCCCCGAAATCGCCGGCACTCTCTCGCCAGGCACCAGAATCCCCACCAGATTCAGTGGATCCGCCGCCGACAGAGTCATCGTCTCCCCACTCAACGGCAGCCCACGCATGCCGCGCACCGATTCCACCGCAACCGGCAACGCGAACTGCTCGCCCAGAAATCCATCCACAAACCGTCCGCCGCGAATCTCCCCGCGATCCTCCAGTCGCCGGAACCCCATTAGCAACTCGCGCCATGGCGGCAAGTTCGACTCGCGCGCCAGCAAATCGCGAATCACGATCCCATACCGCCGCAGCAGCATCCAGCACGCCGCCTCCACCGCCCGCGGCCTCTCCACCGCCGCATCTGCATGCAGCAGTGCCCACCGCCCGGAACTGTGCCGTGGACGAGTCGTCTTCCCGCTCCCCTGTCCCGCCCGCCGCTTCGGATCAATCAACGCACGCAGATTATCGAACCCATCGGCAGTCACCAGCCCAGCAGCCACCAATTCCCACAATCCGGTTTCAATCTCTGCCTTGAGTTTGCCCGTCCCGCGCACAATGTCCGCAAAGAACGATGCCCCACGCTGGCGCAAAAACTCCAGAACAAGTTGTGCTCCATGACTCAACCCGCTGCTCGGGTGCCCCACTTCTCCCTGATGTTGGGAGAAGTGGGGGTTTTTAGTGATACTCATCCAGTCCGCTTCCTCCCGAACAAAAAATGTAATCGGAGCAACACTGGTCGGAATCACCCGCCGCTGCCGTCCCGCCGGTGCATCTCCGTTGCCGCCCGCGCTCGCCTCCACCGTCGCCGGATGCGGCGACAGCCTTCCCCATCCCACCGCTCCCGTGAGGCAAAGCTGATCCAACCACGCTGGATCGTAGTCTACAATTCTCCGCGCCAACACCTGCCGTTCCCAGGCATTCGCCGGAATCTCAAACCCCTGCATCTGCCGTAAGACTTCGAGCGTCCCACGCTCACCCGCCACCTGTGTCCCCGGAGCCACATGCTGCCACCGCATGAGCCACCGCATAAACGCCGCAGCCGTCACCGGCTCAATCTGCATCCGCAACATCCCCACTGTCAGCCGGTGAATCCGCGCCAACAACCGACGCTCGCACCACTCGATCTCGTTTGCGTCGGTAAGAGATTGCGTGGGGACAGCCGCCCCCGGCTGTCCAGTCGAGCGCAGCTCGACAGGGTTATGTGGCGCGGACCCGCCCTGAACGTTAGTCGAAGGGGCCCCCGCCCGCGAGGCAGAGCCAGTGAACCGTCCCCGCAGCACCGTCCCACTAGCCTCCATCCGCAGCAAAGCCTTCTCAATGTCAGAAGCCGCCAACCCCAACGAAGCCCCAAGTTGCGAAGCCGTAGTCGGCCCCACATGCGACATCCAGCCCGTCAGCAGCCTCAGCAAGGCATCGTCGCGAGAAACGTCCCCCGGTTCCACCTCAGCCAACTGCTGCTCAAAGACCGCCGAAGGAAACAACGCTGCACAGCTGCGAGCCCGTTCCGCCGCCACCCAGTACCGCCGCCCATCAATAGAAGCAATTCCAGCACGTCCCTCGCTTAGCAGTCGCTCGAAATACAAGCCCCAGCCCAAACTCGAACCCGGGTGCCCCATCCTAATCTCGCCGCTCATTGGCGAGATTAGGGTGGGGATTTCCTCACCAGAACTCGATTCCTCCGGCAGCGCCACGAGCGTATGCAGCACATCATGCAGTTCATCCGCATCCCGCACATCGGGCCAAGCCTCGTCCCGCACCTGCGCGATCGCTCCCGCGTCGAGCCCGCCTACCTCCTCCAGCACCGACTCCGGCAGCACCCGCCGCATATTCACCGCCCGCGCCCGCCGCTCCTCCAGCGGTGCATCATCCAAATACGCATATGGATTCGCATTCAGAATTTCGTGCGAAAACTGCGACGGCACCGGAGTATCCACCGCAATCACGCGAATCTCTCCCGACGCCATCCCCCGTAGCAGCGACTTCAATCCCTCTACATCCATCGCCTCGGTGAGCACATCTTTCATCACCTCGCCCACCAGCGGATGATCCGGAATCTGCCGCGCCCCCTCAATGTTTTCGAAGCAAGCCGCCGCATCCGGAAACACCGAGGCCAGCAGATCATCCGACCGCATCCGCTGAATCTGTGGCGGAACTTTCTTGCCATTCTGAAATCGCAGCAGCGCCAGCGCCCGGTTCGCATCCCACCGCCAGCGCGTCGCGAATAGCGGAGAATCTAGCGCCGCCTGCTCCAAAATCGGCTGCACCGTATCGGCCTGCAAGAAATGAAACACATCGCCCAGCGGAAAACTATGCTGCTCGGCCAGAGCGATGTTCAACCCGTTGTCGGTCGCCGCCGCCTGCAACTCGAAATTGAATCCCACGCAAAACCGCTTCCGCAGCGAAAGCCCCCAGGCCTTGTTAATTCTCCCGCCAAACGGCGCGTGAATCACCAATTGCATCCCGCCGCCCTCATCAAAGAACCGCTCGGCGATGACCGTCGTTTGCGTCGGCACCGCGCCCAACACTGCGCGCCCCTGCAGCACATATTCGATCGCCTGCTCCGCGCCCGAATCATCCAGGCCGCATTCTTCTTTCAGCCATGAAACGGTCGCAGCCACCTCCGGCTGCGTCGCCGAAAATCCCACCGGAGAAGTCCTCGGCAACCGCTCGCTGATTTCTTTTCGCAATTCGCCCACATGCGCCGAAAGTTCTTGCGTCCGCGCCGGAGCCTCTCCCCGCCAGAACGGCACGCTCGGCGGCGCTCCGTGCGCATCCTGCACCAGCATCCGTCCCGCGTTGGTCTCGATGCGATGGATCATCCACGACGTATTCCCCAGCAGCATGATGTCGCCGCGATTGCTCTCCACCGCAAAATCTTCATCCACGGTTCCGACAACCACGCCGTCAGGCTCGGCCACCACCGTGTACAAAGAATTGTCGGGAATCGCCCCACCGCTGGTAATCGCCGCCAGCCGCGCCCCGCGCCGCGCCCGCAACTTGCCATTCACCCGATCGCGATGGACATACGCCCCATATCGTCCGCGCTGCGCAGCAATCCCTTCAGAAAGCATTTCGAGAATCGAATCAAACGTCTCCCGCTTCAGACTGCGATACGGATAGGCCCTCCGCGCCAGCGCAAACATCTCATCCTCATCCCACTCCTCGCGCCGCACACGCCGCCACAATCTGCTGCGCCAGCACGTCCAGTGGAGCCTCCGGAATGATCAGCCGGTCCAGATCCCCCAGCTTGATCGCCCGCACCAGCGCTGCACATTCCATCAAATCGTCGCGTGTCGTAGCAGAAAAATCTTCCCTTCGGAACCGCGCCCCGCCAGTGACCCGACCGCCCCACGCGCTGCAGCGCCACCGCAATCGCCCGCGGAGAATTAATCTGCACCGCCAAATCCACCGTGCCCACGTCAATTCCCAACTCCAGCGAGGCCGTCGCCACCAGCACCCGCACCTGCCCTTCTTTCAGCTTCTTCTCCGCCGCCAGACGCAGTTTGCGCGACAGCGACCCATGATGCGCCGCCACATTCTCTTCGCCCATGCGCGTGCCCAGTTCATGACACAACCGCTCCGCCATGCGCCGCGTATTCACAAACACCAGCGTCGACCGATGCTGCCCCACCAACTCCACGAGCCGGTCATAAATCGCATCCCACAACTCATTCGAAGCCACGGGCCCCAGCGGCATCGGCGGTACTTCAATCCCCAGATCCAGCTTCCGCTTATGCCCGATATCAACGATGACGGGACTGGAAGGGTCCGTATCAGAGGCTTGCCGGTACCCCATCCAAATCTCGGCGTCCTTTGCCGAGATTAGAGTGGGGATTTTCGCTGACCCAAATTCGGATGCCGGCCCATCTCCCCGTCGATTCCCCGTCAGGAAATGCGCCACTTCCTCAATCGGCTTCTGCGTAGCCGACAACCCAATCCGCACCGGCGCCCGGTGACACAGCGCCTCCAACCGCTCCAGCGACAGCGCCAAATGCGCCCCCCGCTTGTCGTCCGCGACCGCATGAATCTCGTCGACAATCACGGTCTCGACATCGCGCAAGATTGCTCGACTCTTATCCGCCGTCAGCAGAATGTAGAGTGACTCCGGCGTCGTCACCAAAATGTGCGGAGGCCTCTTGAGCATCGCGCGCCGCTCCGGCTGCAGCGTGTCCCCGGTGCGCACGGCGGTGCGAATCTCCGGCATCAGCAGCCCACGCTCGCCCGCCAGAGCCAGAATCTCCCCCAGCGGGATCTCCAGATTTTTCTGGATGTCGTTGCCCAGCGCCTTGAGCGGAGAAACGTAAAGCACTTCCGTCCGGTCAGACAGATTCCCCGCCAGCGCCTTGCGCACCAACCGGTCGATGCAAGCGAGAAATGCGGCGAGAGTTTTGCCCGACCCGGTCGGCGCCGAAATCAGCGTGGTCCGCCCGGCGAGAATGTGCGGCCACCCCTGCTCCTGTGGCTCGGTCGGGGTTCCGAACTTCCCCACAAACCACTCCGCCACCAGAGGGTGCGCCCAGCTCAGCGACTCAGGAAGGGACTGCATCCGGATATTTTAGCCCGAACTGCAATTTTCGCCAAATGTTCGCTGTGAGGCGGAATCGGACCACAACGAATCACAAAAGCGTATCCTTGGCTGTCCTTCGTGAACCTTAAGGTTCCTTCGTAGTAAAGGGTTTCTACCGCGTCGCAGGAGGTCGAATAATGCGATCTGCCAATCGCCATATCGTGGTGATATTGTGTGCCGCAGTGCTGTTCGGAACTCTCTTCTCAACCGCCAAGTCCCGCGAGGTGTCCATGAGCCCGCAAAACGTGCCGTCTGCGGAACAAAATACACGCACGGCAATCAACAACTTCAACGAAGCCTTCAACCGCCACGACGCCGACGCCCTCGCCGCGTTCCTGACCGACGACACCGTCTTCGAAGATACATCCCCCGCTCCCGACGGCCGCCGTATCGACGGCAAGGCCGCCGTCGTTGACTTCTGGCGGGGATGGTTCGCCCGCAACGCCGACGCCCACTTCGACGCCGAAGAGACCATCGTCAGCGGCAATCGCGCCGTCGTGCTCTGGGTCTATCGCAAAATGCGCAACGGCCAGCCCTGGCACATCCGCGGTGTCGACATTTTCACCGTCCGCAACGGCAAAGTCGCGGCAAAGCTTGCTTACGTGAAGGGCTAACGATCACCACGAATCTGCTTTTAGAGGTCTTCAGTATTTTCTTCTACTGACTACACAGCCAAAACGCTTTGTGACGATATCGGGCCCGCTGCTTATTGAAAGGGCACGAGGGTCATCGTCAACGTCAGGAGGGGGCCAGGTCTGAGACGTACCGAGCGAAAAGAAAAGGCGCCGACCGCCACGCCTCAGAGTAACAAGAACCAAATCAGCAGGTAATGCAGACCAATCCGGCCTTCCAAAATACATCACCTCAGGAGTGTGTTGCCGAATCTTACCGATGCTTGCGGAAAATTTCGAAGATCAGATTGAAGAACTGCACCAGCGTGATCCCGATCGTCACGTAGACCGCAATCTCCAGCCGTCGACCCGCCTCTTGCGTCCCACGCAACAGGTCGGCGACGTCTTTTGTGGCCTGATGCAGAGTATCAGCTAATTGCTCGAAGTGCTGCACCGAGGCCCTCATTTTGTCCGAGGTCCTCGACATGGCCAGGGCAGCTTCACCGAACTGTTGTCCATTGCGCAGATCAAGCTCAGTCCGGCACGCCGTCCACCACGGACTCCCCGGAGGACTGTCATACATCCGCTGCCGGATCTCCACATACGAGCGGTTGCGCAACAACTCCACCAGCGCCGACACTTTGTCGGGGGCCGGCGTTTGCTCGCTGGCGTTGCTTTCCGAAGATCTCGCGTCATTGGCCATAACCGGCATACCCGTAAGCTTATCAGCAGGTTCCTCCAGAATTAAAGTGCCCGAAGTTCATACCCACGCTTCCGTTTGGGCAGGTCTGGCTACTGGTAATGACGTTACCCATGCCCTTTCAGCCATACGGCACTTCGGACTTTCGTGTGGCGACTAGCGCTAGCTGTGCCTGGAGGACCGGGCAAACACGCAGAAGACCGCTCGGTGTATCTGATGTACTACCGCCATCGCACTCATGAACTCGAGCTTCGCGGTTCGCAGCCTCCCTGCAAACGCTGCTAAAATTCCGCCCGATGCCCAAACTCTCCGCTCAATCCCGCGCCCTCAAAATCAAACTTCTCCTTTTCGACGTCGACGGCGTCCTCACCGACGGCAAGCTCTTCATCTTCCCCGCCCCCGCTGGATCGCAACAAACCGTTTTCGATCAGCGTACGCAAGAGCGATCCGCCCAACACGCCGGACAGGCCGGATTCGGCTTTCAGAGCCAGTCGCTGATCGAAGCCAAAGGCTTCCACGCCCACGACGGCACCTCAATTTCCCTCGCGCGCCTCGCCGGCATCAGGACCGGACTTATCACCAAGCGCATCTCCGAAACCGTTGCCCTCCGCGCCCGCGACCTGAAACTCGAATATGTTCGTCAAGGAATCCACGACAAGCGCACCTGCTTTGAAGAGGTAGTGAAAGAGGCCAGTCTCAAGCCGGAAGAAGCCGCCTTCATCGGCGACGACGTTATCGATCTCCCTGCCATGCGTGCCGCAGGCCTGGCCATCGCCGTAAAAAACGCGCGCGCCGAAGTAAAGCAGGAGTCCCACTACACCACGCCCCACGCCGGAGGCGACGGCGCCCTCCGCGATGCCGTAGAGTTCGTCTTGAAGGCCCAAGGCAGATGGAAGAAAATTCTGGAAGCCTACCTCGGCGAGCGCAGCCCGAAAAGAAGCTCTTAGCTCTTAGCTCTTAGCTCTATTCTTATCGAACCTGGATCCCCGCAGGGACCTTGGCGGGGAGAACCCGCACGAAGACCGAATTGAAGGGTTGGGTCGCTTCATGTTTTGAGCTAAGAGCTAAAGGCTAAAAGCTCCCCAAAGAAAAAACCCACCGGATGCTTGCTTGGGGCGTGCTCGGGTCAGCATCCGATGGGCTACCGTTTCTCCTTACTCACCCTGTTGTTTTCAGGAGTATGTAGGGAAATTAAACACCGGAACCCGCATTAGTTCCGTCTATTTTTGTAAAGAGTTGTAAAATCTCGAACCCGCAAAATTACGCCGTCCGATTCTCAACGACCATCTCTACCGCAGCGCATACATATTTCCGTCCGCACTGCCCACATACACCCCCGCGCCCGAGACCACTGGTGACGACAGAATCGCTCCCATACTCATGACCCGATCGACGCCAGCCACCCTATCCTTGTAGAAATCAGATCGACAAATCACATCATTATTGGGCGTTCCATCTGGCTTGGTATAGGCGGGCCCGCGTTCCTTCATCCCATCGGTTTCAAAGCTTCACGCCGGCTTGAAACCCGGCCAGATCGACCGCAACCAGCTTTCCCTGTGTCAACCAATGTACAACATCCCGCTCGCCAGGGCCGGTGACGAGTACAGATACCCAAGGTTGAATCCCACCGAATGCAACACTGCCCCCGACTTGGCACCCAGCGCATACAAGAGACTTGAGTCGGAAGTTACGAAGTAGACTCTTCCCTCTTTCACCGCCGGCGACGACACCACCCACGAACCCTCGCCTGAAAACGCCCACTTCGTTTCCCCGGTCATGGCATCCAGCGCGGAGAGATGCGAATCGCGGCATCCGAAATATACGATTCCATCCACCACTGCCGCCGACGACTGAACGCCCACCTGATTGTGAGTGTCCGGATCTTCCCCGGTCTTGAACCGCCACTTCTCCCGCCCCGTCGCCGCATCAGCGCGTAGAAATAACTATCCCAACTCCCCACAAACACCGTACCGTCCGCAATTGCGGGCGACGCATGCACCACATCCTTGGTCTTGAATTTCCAATTCAGCGCCCCCGACGCCGCGCCGCGCTGAGGGAGTAAGCGTTCCTGTCCCCGCTGCCGAAATAAACCGCGCCCTTCCACCACGGGCGAAGAAAGATAACAGTCAAACGGATCCGGCATGGTCTCGCTCGCAGGCTGCACCCCATGCAGATGTTTACCCGCGAATCGTCTCTCTCCTCCGGTCTGAAACTTCCACTTCAGCGCTGCCGTGGCGCATCCACCGCATAAAAATTACCATCGTATGCACCGAAGTAGACGACTTTCTCCGCGACTGCCGGAGCCGACGGAACCCGGCTCGGCGCGTCGAACTTCCACTGCAGGGCTCCCGACCCAGCATTCACCGCATAAAGATTCCCATCGGTGCTCCCGAAATACACCTTCCCCTCCGACACCGCCGCCGATCCAATCACCATCCCGCCAGTATGAAACCTCCACCGGACCCCGCCGAATTGCGCCAGCCCGGACCCTTCATAGACTCCGCTGTGCGCCGGGTTTCCCCGAAACATGCAAGGATCTTCGCCGACAGATGGCAAGCACCAGCACAAAAGAAGCAGAAGAATAAAACTGTCCGCGCGCACCCCTTGAACCCGCGTAAGTGAGTTAAGTCCTCGCCCCTTAGACGCCGCAGGTCGGATTACGTGAGAACGCGGGTTAGGATTCCCGCATCTCAGCTGAAGAGTCAGTGAGGACGAAATCGATGGCAACGCGATGAACGCGATCAATCGAACCCAGGAAAACTCCGGCGGCATGGGAAACCCGGCGCGGCAACGCGGGCGACAAGCGGAAAAAAAACAACCGAGTCCCGCAGGGATGGCACCTGCCCCTAGGGCGGAACTCCCCAATGCAAACCAGGCGGTGACTCTTAACTCCTAATTCAACACCGGCGGTTTCGACGCCACCAACTCCGCGAACCGCTTATCCTTCCGCAACGTCGGCGAACTCCTCGTCCTTATACACGTTGTTGAAGTCTTTGTATCCCTCTTCCATCGCCTTCCTCAAATATTCCAGCGACCGGTCCGAGTAGCCCATCTTGGCATACAGTTTCGCGACGAGGAAGTCGTAGCGCGCACGATCCCCAGGACTGGGCAATTGCGCCTGCACTCCGCCGCGCGAAGTCCGCTCAAACACATCGGGATCGAGTTGCCACGCGCGTGATCGTAAGCCAGTAACCGCCGGATCGAACTCCTTCTTGGCAAACAACGCCGCGCCCAGATTGCTGAAGAACGACGCCGAGGAACCATCGATCGCGATCGCCCTGCGGTATTCTTTCACCGCCGCGCCGTATTTCTGCTCTTCGTAAAACACCACGCCCAGATTGTTGTAAGCGTCAGCAAACTTGCGGTCGGACTTGATCGATTGATCGAACGACTTCTTCGCCTCGCGATAGCGCTGCATCATCAACTCGGTGATGCCGATCTTATTCAGCAGACCCGCCGAATTCGGCTGCTTCGCCAGCGCCGCGCGATAGTAGTCGAGCGCATCGAGATAGAGTTTCACGGCACGCAACTGGTCTGCGCGCGCCTCCAGTTCAGCCGCCGTCGCATCTGGCGCCGGAGGATCAATCATCCGCAACAGCGGCGGCTTAATCTGAACTTGTTCGGCGTGAGAAGCCTGACCCCAAGACACACTCGCTAGGGCGCAGATGCAAATGGTGAGAAGCGAGACAGGAACCAGCAAAACTCTCGGGCAGGACGACATAGGCCACCCCCAGCTAGTGGACGACATTCTGGCACAGTTTTGGGCAGCCGGCGAAGGAATTTGTGACGAAATCCCCCGGTCCTGGTGGTTAGGCGTTAGCCAATTCTCTCGTTGCCCTAAAACTCAGAACACCCAAGACCGAGCCCTCAATGCGGCGCAGTCTGCCCACTGTCTGCTGGTTTAGACACCGGAGGCGCCGTTTTGTCATCCTTAAATATTCCCGCGATCTTGCCGAATAACCCCTTCTTTTTCTTAGGGTCCTGGGGATTGTTCGGATCCTGCGCCGGATCGCCGCCTGGGCCGGCGCTGCGGCTGCACCGGCTTATCCCCGCCAAACATGCGGGAGAAGAATCCCTTCATCCCCTCTTGGGCGTCGCAGGTTTCGCGCGGCTCCGTCCCGGCCACGAAAGCGGAGATATAGTCATCGGGGCAGTTGGGCGTCGCCAGCCGGTTGGTGGCTTTGTCCAGTTGCACGTCCACCACGCCCGTCGGCTGCTGAAACTCTTTCATGTCGGCATACTGCGGCAGCGCCGCCGCCTTCTTCATGAACTCCGTCCAGATGGGCGCCGCTGTCATCGCGCCGCTCAGCCGCAAGTCGCTGTAATCGTCGTACCCCACCCACACGATGCACAGCAGATTCGAGGTGTAGCCCGCAAACCAGCCATCGTGCGAACTGCCGGTCTTGCCCGCCGCCGGCAGAGTAAACCCACGCAGCCGGACCGCCGTATATCCCAGCCCGTTGTTGATTACGCCTTCCATCATGTTCGTCATGACGTAGGCAATCCGCGGATCGAGCACCTGCCGCTGATCGGTCGTGTAGTTCGCAATCACGTCGCCCTTGCCGTTGCGCACCGAGCGCAACAAGATCGGCGACAGCCGCATACCATTATTCGCGAACGACGTATACGCCCCCGTCATATCCAGCGGCGAAGCATCGTACGATCCCAGCGCCATCGCCGGAGTCGCCTTCACCGACGTAATCCCCGCCGACTTCGCCAGGTCCGCCACCTTGTCGTAGCCAACCTGCTCGGCCACTTTCACCGTCGCGTTGTTCAGCGACATGGCCAGCGCGTAGCGCAGCGTCACGTCGCCCGTGATATTCCTCTTTGTAATTGCGCGGCTCGTAAATCTGATCGCCGTAGGCGAAGCTCGACGGCGCATCCGTCACGGTCGACGCCGGAGTCAGCACGGTCTGCGATCCATCCAGCGCCGTGTTCATCGCCGCCGCGTACACAAATGGCTTGAAGATCGATCCCGTCGGCCGCTTCGCCACCGCGTGATTCAGCTGGCTCCAGCCGTAATCGCGTCCGCCCACCAGCGCCAGCACCGCGCCCGTGTGCGGATCGAGCACCACCATCGCCACCTGCGCCTGCGGACCCGGCACGACCGTCGTCTCAAACTTCTTCCCAACCTTCACCTTCTTGGTTCGCAGCTTCTTGACCTGCTCATCGACCAGCTTGATGCCCATCTCCACCGACTGCGCCGCCGCTTTCTGCAGGTCAGGATCGAGCGTCGTATAAATCCGGTACGACTGGTCGTTCAACTCGTTCTCGTTGAACTTGCTGATGAGCTGGTCGCGCACCATGTCGACGAAGTACGGCGCGTCGCTGGCTTCCACGTTCGGCGGCGCCAGCTTCAGCGGGGCGGCCTTGGCTTTATCCGCCTGCTCGCGCGTGATCGCGTGCGTCTCCACCATCGATTCCAGCACCAGATTCCGCCGCTCCAGCGCGCGCTCTGGATGGCGATAGGGCGAAAGATAACTCGGCCGCTGAATCATTCCCGCCAGCAGCGCCGCCTCAGGCAGCGTGATGTCCTTCAGATCCTTGTTGAAATACGCCTTCGACGCCTCGGCGAACCCGCTGATCGCAAACGACCCTCTCTGCCCCAGGTCCACCCAGTTGGCGTAGAACTCGAAAATCTGTTTCTTGCGTGAACTTCTGTTCCAGCTCCTCGGCGATCAGCATCTCCGTCAGTTTGCGCTTGATCGTCTTCTCGGGAGTCAGAAAGAATCCGCGCGAAAGCTGCATCGTCAGCGTCGACCCACCCTGCTCGTGCCGCCCTGCGCACCACGTCGATCCACGCCGCTTCCGCCATGCGCAGAAAATTCACGCCGCTGTGTTCAAAGAAGCGCCGGTCTTCGATCGCCAGCACCGCCTGCACCATCTGCGGAGGAATGTCGTTGTACTTCACCAGCTCGCGTTTCGACCGCTGCTCCGCGTCGAACAGCGCGGTCACCAGCTGCGGCTCCAGTTCATACGCTGAGAGATCGTTGCCGTTGCTGCTGATCTGGTCGACCTGCCCGTCCTGAATGCTGATGCGCGCCGGCTCCGGACTGTGGTACGACTCCGGCCCGGGCGTGATCTCAATTCCGTCCTTCGACACGCGGAAAGTGCCCAGCGTCGACTGCCCTTGTTGATCCGAATACCCGGCCCGGCGCAGCTCCGTGGCAATCTCCTTCGCCTGGATCTGCTCCCCAGTCTCGCACCGTCTTCGGCAGCGCGTAAATCTTGGCCGAATTGGCGAATATCGGCGTCCGGAACCGTTTCTCGATAATCCGGTCGTACTTGATGTAAAAGTAAGAAAACAAAACCGTAAACGACACGGCCAGAATCAGAAACACCACCAGCGCCGCGCGCAGCACCGGGTCGCGCGGCAGCCCGCGGATCTTCTTGCCCGCCTCTCCCCCACTCCCCTTCGGAATTCTGATCTTGATGGTCACAGTTCGAGAACTCTCACCGGCGAACGCTATGGACGGAACAATCTCTCACTTACTCAGACGTCAGGAGCCGCCAAAAGGTTTGTATCGCGCTCTTATCTGCCCGAATCCCCCAGCCACACGTCTCAGCGCCCACAACTCGGCCACGCGGAGAAGCTCCAAGGGATGCTGTTATTGTACCCCTCTCCACAGAAACGCAAAGAGACCCGCAGTACATGCGGGTCTCGAACCGTTAACATCCGTCTTACTCACTCATTTTCCCAAAAAAAATTCTACGGAACGTCCGATACTGCCCAATATCCGCCAGTGATCAACGTCACCGGAGTTCCCGTCGCCGTAAGTCCTCCGGTACTGTCCACGGTGAGTGCTCCCAGGCTGATCGCCGAACCCGAGTTGTCATAGTAGAACAAGTAAGTTCCAGACGGATCGAACTGACCCCAAGGCGTGGGCGCCGACGAGCTGAGCGATAATGAGGAAACGCCCCCGGTTCCGGTATTTATCTGGAAGCCCTCGATGGGATTGTTGGCTGTACCGCTGTCGTTGATGCTGAAGGTGTATACAAATTCTGCGCCCGTAGTGGTCGGCCGCACCGCCATATTGAACGGCGCATAGGTCGTGGTGAAAGGTGAGCCCGTAACCGGCGAAATCGCTCCGGTGCTTTGGTTAATGCTGAAGACGTACAGGCTGTTGTCGTCCGAACCGAACCAGAAGGCCGTCTTCCCGCTGATGCCAATCAGATAGCTCCCGCTCGGATCGCCCTCCATCTGCCAAAGCGGATAATTGAAAGGGCTCCCTGAGATTTGCTGCAACACTCCGGTACTCGAAACACTAAAGGCCCCAACCACCGTGCCCGCGTGGTTGAGCGAACTCCCCTCGCTGCTCACGTATAGATATCTGCCCTTCCCATCCATCCCCATATTCTGCGGCACAATCGTGCCCGCGGAAAAGGGTGATCCAGGAGCCTGAATCAGCCCCCCTGAACTGTTGATCTGATAAACAATAATCTGATTGATCCCCGCATCAGAGACAAACAGCAGCGTCCCTGCAGGATTCGTGATCACCGCGTACTGGTTGAAGGCCAGCAACGTAGGAATAGTGAGCGAAACCGGGATGGGGAATCCGCCTATTGGCGTCAGCCCACCCGAGGAATCAATCGTCCATCCATAGATCTCATGCAGATCCGCAAACACCGTATAAAGATATTTCCCTTGCGCCACCACCATGCCCACGCCACCGGCGTTGGCGGGGGTCGTTCCCGCCGTGTAGTTTGGTGTAGCGGTAAGAGTTGACGCCGCCGCGCTCAAGGTGTAGCCGTCGATGGTGCCGTTGGTGTTGACCGCGAATGCGAATGCAGACGCAGCGCCGTTACCTCCGCCCCCGCCCGAGAAACCGCTGCCGGACGGCGTGCACGTCGCACTTCCGAACGTAGTCTTACAGACGTAGTGACCGCAACTGCTCAGCCACATCGCGCTAAGCACTACACCAACACTGAGGAGCGTTCGAACCTTCATGCTCATGACTTCTCCCAAGATGAATGGAATAACTCTCGCCGACCCTGCCAAAAGACGCTTTCCCACGCCGATGTTAGGTGCGACGTAACCACCTGACAAGGTTACGAACGTCATTGTCAGATGACGCCTGGGGCCATGACGCGAAGCAGCGGGGGTGCCCCACCCTTCTCGCGTTTTGGGAGAGAGGGTAGGGAATTTGACTTTTGACATCTGACTTTTGGGTTTTTACTTCTGACTTTTGACTTCTAACTTAAACCTTCCGAAGGAAATTCTGAAGCGGGAAAGACAGCCGTCTAGAAGCCCTTATTCCCGCTCGTAGGAGTGAAATGCAATGTGAAGGAATATCCCGGCAGACTCACAGGCACGCTGTAGTCCGCCACCAAGTATACCGCCAGCGCTCCCGGCGTTCCGATCCGCTGCACCGTCACGTTCTCCGGGGCCAGCGTAATCTGATGTTCCTGCGCCTTCTTGATCACGGCGTCGATCAGTTCCTGGTCCGTCGTGTGGGGATTGGATCCGCCCATCATCGCCACGGTCTTCAAATCGTCCTGAAACGAATAATTCGTCAGTTCCGGAGGCACAATCTGAAACCCGTATACACGCAGGCGATGATAACCAGAAACCCGATCAATGCTTTAACTGTTCCCATGTCCCACAATCCGCCCAGCCGGAACTTGGGTGCCCCATTTCTCGCGTTTGCGAGAGGCGGGGATTGCACTCAGTTCTTGCCAAGCAACTCCCGAAAAGATTCCACAACTGCGTCGATCCTAACATCGCGCACTTCGCGAGTCGAGCGTAAAACGACCTCCACAGTGCCTTCGGTAACCTTGTTCCCCACCGTGATTCTAAAGGGGATACCCACCAAATCGGCATCCTTGAACTTCACTCCCGGCCGTTCGTTGCGGTCATCCAGAATCACGTCGAATCCCGCCGCCTCCAACTGCTTCGCAATGTCCTCCGCCGCGGCCCTCACCGCCTCGTCCTTCACATTGACCGGCGCCACCACAATCTCAAACGGCGCAATCGATGGCGGCAGCCAAAACCCGTTCTCGTCGTTGCTCTGCTCCACCGCCGCCGTCAGAATGCGCTCGATGCCAATCCCATAACATCCCATGATCGGCATCACTTCTTTGCCGTTCTTGTCGAGCACCCGCGCGCCCATCGACTCCGAGTATCGGTACCCTAGCTTGAAGATGTGCCCGATCTCCACCGCCGTATCAATCCGCAGTGCTTTCCCGCAGTTCGGACACCTCTCCCCCGCAGTCACCGCCCGGAAATCCACATACGCCGTGGGATGAAAATCCTTCCCTGGCGTGATGTTCTTCAAGTGGTAGTCCTCTTGATTGGCGCCGCCGATCAGATTCACTCGTCCTTCGAGCGCCTTGTCGACAAACAGCACCGCCTTGTCGGCATCCTTCGTCCGATCGCGCGCCCACTCAATCCCCACCGGACCCAGATATCCGGCCGGAGACTTGAACAGCGCCTTGATCTCGCCCTCTTCCATCGGACGCGTCGGCCCGCCAACCGCGCCATTCAGCTTGGCCTCGTTCAATTGATGGTCCCCGCGCATCAGCACCACGATGCCGCGCAACTTCACCTTGCCCGTCTTCTCATCCTTCTCTTCTGCCATGTAGGCCAGAGTCTTGATCTTGTTCTTCGGCGACACTCCCAGAAACCGCGCCACATCCTCAATCGTCTTCTGCCCAGGCGTATGCACCAGCAACGGCGTCCCATCTCCCTCGCTCGCGAGATCCGCCACCGCCTCCAGCTTCGACGTCGCCTTCTCCATGTTCGCTGCGTAATTGCATCCGTCGCAGCTCACAATCTGATCTTCTCCCGCCGGAGTCCTAACCATGAACTCGTGCGACTCCTTTCCGCCCATCGCACCCGAGTCCGCCTCCACCACCATGTACTTCAACCCACTCCGGTCAAAAATGCGGCAATAAGCATCGAAATGCTTCTTGTAAGAAACATCGAGCCCTGCTGCATCAATGTCGAACGAATACGAGTCCTTCATCATGAACTGCCGCACTCGCAGCAGTCCCGACCTCGGCCGCGGCTCATCGCGAAATTTTGGCGCAATCTGATACCAGATCTGCGGCAGCTGCTTGTAACTCCGCAAATCCTTCAAGGCGATGGAAGTCATCACTTCTTCTTCCGTCATCCCCAGCGCCATTTCCGCGCCCTTCCGGTCTTTCAGCCGGAACAGATTCTCCCCCATCAGCGCCCAGCGCCCGCTAGCCTCCCAAAGCTCCCGCGGATGCAGCGCCGGCAAGTAAAACTCCTGCCCGATCTTGTCCATCTCCTCGCGCACAATGCGCACGATCTTGTTAAATGACCGGTTCCCCAAGAAGAGGTAAGAATAGATTCCAGCCGCGAGCTGCCGAATATACCCCGCCCGCACCAGAAATTTATGCGAAGCAACTTCCGCATCCGCGGGCGCCTCGCGCAATGTAGGAATAAAGCTTTCAGACCATCGATGCATAGTGAGCTTCCCGCTAGAAAGTAGAATTTTCGATTGTAAATGATTGCCGCAGAACAACTCATGTCGAGACGGCCGCAAGGTTTATGTGGGGACAGCCGCCCTCGGCTGTCCGCGCCGAGCGCACCTCGGCGGGGGCCGGTTCGCCGGCGACCTTTGACTACTCCTCAGACGCGGACTAGAACCGCTTCGAATCCCGTGCGCAAGGCTCGCTACCACTACAACATTATGCTGAGGCCCGAGCCCGAAGGCGGCTACACCGCGCTCGTTCCAGCCCTACCCGGCTGCGTCACCTACGGTCGCACCGTGGACGAGGCCCGAGAAGTGGCCAAGGACGCGATCTCCGGCTACATCGCCAGCCTGCGCAAACACAAAGATCCCATTCCAACCGACGACAAAACGTTAGTCGCTTCTCTCGATTTGGAGTATTCGCCCTGAAAACCAGCCTCCCAACGTTATCTATTTGTGAATATAGTTAGGAGCCACAAATGCCGAAGCTACCCGCTATATAGCCGCGCCAAGTCATTCGCTTTCTGGAGAAAAACGGCTTCGCGCTCGACCACATCTCTGGCAGCCGCTTCATCTTCTATGATCCCACCACCCGCCGCCGCGCGGTCGTTCCCAGTCACAATCGTGATTTGCCGAAAGGAACTGTAATGTCGTTATTAAGGGAGGCGGGATTCACCCGCGAAGAGTTGCTCGACTTCCTTGGCCCATGATTGCGACGAGCCAACAATCCTCACACAAAAGCAGGCTCCGCCAATCCAACCTGGCTTAGATGACGATTCTCACCTGGTCGGCCAAATTGGGACCGAGGACCATCACAAGGCGTATTGCGATCTCATTCGGTCGCTGAACCTCGACTTTTTGTCCGCGTCTCCGAAGCCCGCAGCAAAGGTAGATCTGTGCCCGCCACATCTTTCCATCCCTTACCCAGCGCTCGGCCAGTTCCCAGTAAATACGCACGCTCTTACGTTTTTCTTCACTTACCCAAATTGATGATCGAGAGCTTACGGATCCCCGGAGGAGGCATTGTCGAAAGGCACGAAAGGCCATTTGCCGGTAAGGCCCGGCTCCCTCGGCTTCCCTGTCCGACGCAAGCCGCTATCCCGCCAGCTGACGCAGAATCTCTTTCCCCAGCTTCTGTGCTTCGCCGAAAAATTTCTGATACTCCAGAAACACCCGGTTCAACTCCAGCGACTTGTCCGCCGACAGATGCTTGCGCAGCATCATGTCCCGCACATGCACCGGGTTCGGCAACGTAGCGTCCTCATTCAACTCTTCCAGCGCGGTCTTCGGATCATAGTGATACATGGAAGGTATTGTAGCTCGCAGTCCGCATCGTACGCCGACCGTAGGGCCGACGTCCCGCCAGCCCTGGGGAGGGCATCTCCGCTCCCACCCTCAAGGCAGCGCAAACCCGAACCCAAGAACGCTGCATCGGAGGTGTTAAAATCCCAGCCCCGGAGGGGCGGAATGTGAAAGCCCGTCACGGCAGTGCCGGGAAAGATCACAAAACACAAACGAGTCCCGCAGGGATGGCACTCTCCAATCGATATCTACATCAACTCGGTGGTCCAGAGATCATGCACGTGCACAATCCCTTCCAGCTTCCCACGCCCATCCACAACCATCAGCGACGTAATCTTCTTCTCCTCCATCAATGCCAAGGCCGTCGCAGCGAACTCCACGCCAGAAATCGTCTTCGGATCCCGCGTCATCGCCTCGCCCGCCGTCAGATCCATCACATCTTTCCCGCGCTTCTCCAGCAATCGCCGCAAATCTCCATCGCTGACGATCCCCACCAGTTTCTGGCCGTCGACCACCGCCGTCACGCCCAGCTTCTTCCGCGACATCTCATAAATCACATCCGGCATCTTCGTCGAGGGCTTCACCCGAGGCAACGCCTCACCTGTATGCATCAAGGACTCCACTCGCGCCAACCGTTTCCCCAGCTTCCCCCCCGGATGCAAGTTGGCAAAGTCCTCTTCCTGAAACCCGCGCCGCTCGCTCAGCGTCACCGCCAGCGCATCCCCCAAAGCCAGCATGGTCGTAGTCGAAGCCGTCGGTGCCAGCCCCAGCGCGCAAGCCTCCTGGGCAATCGAACAATCTAACGCCACATCCGCCGCCGCCGCCAAGGTAGATATGGACGAGGGTGGCCCACCCTTGTCTCGGGTTCTTGGCGGGACAGGGTGGGGATTTTGACTCTGTTTATTGGGGACGGCTGCCCCACCCTTCGCGCCTTTCGAAGGCTGGGAACCCCCACAAATCTCATCCCCCGTCATCGCAATCAACGGCACGCGCAGCCTCTTGACCGTCGCCAGCAGAGCCAAAATCTCCTCGGTCTCCCCCGACGCCGACAACGCCAGCACCACGTCTCCGCGCACCACCATCCCCAAATCCCCGTGCAACGCATCGACCGGATGCAGATACAACGCCGGAGTCCCCGTCGAACTCAAAGTAGCCGCAATCTTCCGCGCAATCAGCCCGCTCTTCCCCATCCCCGTCACCACTACGCGCCCCGCGCACGAAAACAGCAACTCAACCGCGCGCTGAAACGCCTCCGCCATCGGACCGCCGATCCGGTCCGCCAGCGCACGCAAAGCCTCCGCCTCAATGCGCACCACATTCTCGCCAGTATTTTTCATTCCCCGGATTCCAGAAAGAAGGATGTTAGCACGCTCGAAGAGCTTGGCAGAACGAGCACGGAGACGTCCGGAGAGAGAGCCAGGAAGAGAAGGTGTGGAAGGGAAAGCGTGGAAGAGCGGCCCTTCAGGGCCGCGAAGAGCCGGCACTAGCGATCGGGCTTTAGCCCCCGGGGTTCTCCTCAGAAATGATCTTCCCCCGCCGGAGTCCCTGTCTTCTGCCCCAACACCGCCAGCCCCCGCGCCTGGATCAACCGATCCCACGGCCCCGCCTGCCAATTGTCCCGCGCCTTCTGCGCAAACCGCCACGGTGGCAGTGTGAGCATCAAATTCCGCGCCGTCGAATGCACATACGGCTCATACATCGAGCGCAACTTGGTCAGCTTATCTCGCGCATATTCATCGCTCCGCAGCCGCAGTCCCGCCGCCCGCAGAGCATCCCGCAACGCGGTCATCTCCGCCTCCGGCAGCCGATCCGCAGCCTCCGAGTCGTACCTCGCATTCACCACCTGCGCCAGATCCACCGCCGCGTGCCGCGCCATCGCGAACGTCAACTTCGCCTGCCCCGGATGCACTCCCTCAATTCCCGTCAGCACCAGCGAGGTCACATCCAGCATCGTCGTCAGCGCGCCCACCCACGACTGATTACTATGCTGCGACCGAAAAAATGTCAGCACCGGATACGAAATCTGGCTCTCCAGCAACTCCCCCGCCCACCGCTCCCACTCGCGCAGCACCTCATCCAGCACCTTCTGCTCTACACCCGGATCTTCCGATCTCCCCGCCAGCCGCACCAGCAACTCCGCCGCCGACGGCGGCGACCCCGCCCGCGCATCCAGCATCGAAATCTGAATCTCCCGCCGCGAGAACGACGCGTACACCACCGGGATATACCCAATCACCACTCCCAGAAATGCAAAGCCCATCCCCGCTTCGAACACCGAAAGCGCCCGCGCCGCCCCGGACGTCGGCACAATGTCGCCATACCCCAGTGTGAAAAATGTTTCTCCGCTGTGATAGAGAATCCGGCCAAACGTGATCGGCTCATTTCCCAGTTGCTCGTGTCCCCCAATGCCGTGCTGGATCAGCGCAAATCCCAGGATCAGCCCCGCCGCCCAGAACCCGAGCAGCAGAATCAGAGATAGTGGCCCGAAATATCCCAGAAAATTCTGCTGCCGCGATGGCTTCTTAATGCGGCCCGCAAGCCGGCGCCAGGGAATCCACGTCTGCCGGTAAAACCACGCCGTCAACTTGAAATGCCGCGTCACCCGCCGCGGTAAAACCACGGTCTCGAACGCATCCAGCAACACCACCCAAATGATGATGACGCCAAACACAGCCGCAACCACGCTGCCTTGCGAGTTCACGAGAAATGTCGAAGCACGAAACATTGCGATGTAGATGCGGCGGAAAGAGTATCAGATTCGCGTACAAGGTGGGCGAACAGATGCGCTGGGGTCGAAGTCGTGAGTGGAAGAGTTGAGGGTAAAAAGCCGAGGGTGTCGTGCCCCACCCTTCTCGCGTCTTGTGCGAGCGGGTGCGGACCTTGACTTCTGCATCGGGGTGGCCAATCCCAATCTTGCGGCTCTCTGCGAGGTTAGGGTGGGGACTCTGACTACTGTGGCTTGGTCGTTGGCGGTTGGGGCGGCGGCGCCTGCTGCTGCCCAGCCGGCTTCGCCGTACTCGGGGTCGTTCCCGGTTTCGCGGCCGGCTTCTTCTTCACTGCCGGCTTCTTCGGCGGCTCATTATCGTCCACAACGATCTTCTTCGCCGGAGCTGCCGGAACCGCCGCTTGCGCTGTCTTCAGATCTTCGCGCAGGCGCACAATCTCGGCTTCCTTGGCAGCCGATATCGTTTCCATCCGTTGCGCCAGTTGCTTCCGCGTCCCCTCAAACCCGTCCAGATCATTCGACAGCGACTGCACATCATCCTTCGACCCAAATGCTCCCGCTCCTTCCACGACGCTCCCCATCACGTCATACAGGGCATCCAAATTGCGATAGAGCTTAAAGGTTGCCGGAAGGTCTTCGGGCGCCGCCCGCAGCTGCGCAATCATCTCCGGCAACGCTCCCTGCAAGTTGCGTTGAATCGAATCCACTTTTCCCAGCGCCTGTCTCTTGTAGGCATTGTCAGCCTTCCAGTGCTCGATTCGCAGCTTCACCAAATCGGCCTGCGTGTTTTTGGAACTCGTTTCCAGTTGCGCCAGCAGCCCGTTCAACTGCGTCACCGAAGCGTACGACACCGGCTGATTGCTCTGCAGGTTCGTCGGGGCCGCCGTCGGCGCCGGCCCGGATTGGCCCAGCGCAGCCATCACCCACAATAAAAATAAAGAAGATAAAAACACCGACAAAGGAAGATTTCGTGTCATTTAGTTTGGGCGCTGGCGCTCGCGAGCAACAGGATACTATATCAGCCACCCTGCCGTTCATCGGGTGAATCCCCGACCTCTTTTGCGCGAGAAAGCTCGCCCAGAGTTTGCCAAGTGTGGGGATTTTCGTCCGTACAACCACGATTGGCGCAGCCCACTCCAACAGACGATAATGAGGTAATTCTATGTCGCGCCGACTGTACCCGCGTTTCTGTTCTCAATTCCCTGTCCTGATCCTTATTCTGACCACGCTCCTTTTCTCTCCTCGCCACTCCCCTGCCCAGGATCTCGCCCGGCGTCTTATCCTCAAAGACGGCTCCTACCAATCCGTCACCAAATATGAAGTCAAAGGCGATCGCGTCCGCTATTTCAGCGCTGAGCGCGATGACTGGGAGGAACTCCCTACCGCGCTCGTCGACTGGCCCGCCACCGAGAAATACGAAAAGGATCGCGCCGCCGGATCTTCCGTCCCCGAAGCCGCGCAGCTCGACAAGGAAATCGAGCGCGATCGCGAAGTCGAGGATGCCCGGCTCCCCGAAGTCGCTCCTGGCCTCCGCCTGCCCGAAGACTCAGGCGTATTTCTGCTCGACAGTTTTCAGGGCGAGTCTCAAATCGTGGAAGTGCAGCAGACCGCCGGCGACGTCGTCCACAACACCAAAGCCAACATCCTCCGCGGCACCATCAACCCTGGCGCCGGCATGAAACAATCCATCGAACTCGAGGGCGCCCATTCCGGCGTCCAGGCGCACGTCGATTTTCCCTCACTCTACATCAATATCGACGACGACCCCACCCACCCCGATCAAGCGGCCCTTAAAGATTCCTCCCGATCGGCACAAGGTCCTCAGCAGCCGCAACAACCCCAAAGTCCGGCGGTTCCGTTCGACCGTTTCCGCATCGTCCGCACCGAGGTCAAAGGCGGCAAGCGCATCGTCGGCGACGTTAAGCGCCAGGTCACCGGCAAAATCAGCCAGGAGCAGCACGTCGCCAAGACCACTGTCACCCGCGTCGGCGGCGGCTGGCTGAAACTCACCCCCACCGAGGGGCTCACACCTGGAGAGTATGCTCTCGTGGAAATGATGGAAAAAGAAGGAACGACGGGCAGCGCGAGCATGAACCTCTACGTCTGGGATTTCGGTGTCAACCCCAAAGCCCCCGAAAACCACAACCCCTGGAAGCCGCTCGCCCCCGAATCAAAACCAGCCCCAACCCCAGACGCAAACGCGAACCCAAAGTAGAGCGGAAAAACAGCACAAAACCGGAAGGAACCGCCCAAAGGAAGCCACGCCGCGGAGCGGCGAGACACCTTAGGCCCAGCGCGTCAGCGCTGGGCCAGCCCGCGAAAAAATGGAATGGAAAACCAGTCCCGGAGGGAAGAAAGAGACAACTTCCGTGCCAGAAAAAGTGTTGAAAAACTGAGAACTGCGAACCGAGAACTCCCCTTACTCCTTCAACATCCCTCGCTGCGCAATCCCAATATTATCCCGCGACGAATTCTTCACCACGTACATCATCCCGTCCGCCTGCCGGATCACATCGTGCGCCGTGCGCGCGTCATGCGGATACGTCGCCAGCCCAATCGACGCCCGCACATTCAGATTCAATCCCTCTTCGCGGCAGAAGCAACTGGCCCGCAGCGCGTCGCGCAACCGTTTCGCCACCACCAGCGCCTGATCTTTCGCTGGTCTGCGGCAGCAGCACCACAAATTCATCGCCGCCATAGCGAAACGCAAAATCAATCAACCGCAGCTGCGCCTTCACCAGATATCCAATCTCCGCCAGCAGCTTGCTCCCAATCAAATGCCCGTGCGTATCGTTGACCGTCTTGAAATGATCGAGATCGATAAACAGAATGCTGAATTCGTATCCGAATCGCGACGACCGGTAAACCTCGGTCTCCAGCGTCTTATACAGATGCCGCGCGTTGTACAGGCCCGTGCAGTCGTCGGTGATCGTCAGTTCCTGAATCTTCTCCACCCAGCGCGCGTTCTCAATCGCAATCGCCGCGTAGTCGCACAGCGACTGCAGGAAGAACAACTCCGGCTCCTTGAACCGCTCCATGTCGACGTTCACCAACTGGATCACGCCCAGCACCCGCAGCTTCGACCGCAGCGGCACGCAGATCACCGACCGCGTCTCCCACTTCGTGGCATCATCCACCCGGCTGGCAAAGAACGGATCCGCGCTCACATCCGGCACCACGCGCGCCTCGCCGTGCTTCGCAACCCAGCCGGCAATCCCTTCGCCCATTTTCAGCCGGACATTCTTCAGCGCCTCGGCCTTGTCCCCCACCGCGATCGCAAAATAAAGTTCGTCGCGCGCCTCATCCACCATCAGCAGCGACCACGTGTCCGGACGGAAATATTCCGCCATCTTTTCCATGATGGTTTGCAGAATGGAATCGAGATCCAGCGACGACGTCAGCGCCTTCGCCACGTCGTGAAAGATCGTCAGTTCCTGGTTCTGGCGCGTCAATTGAGTGCCGGCCTCAGGCATGCAGAGAATACCGTTGTCCTCACTTAGACAGGGTGGTGTTCAAAAATTATAAGCGTCACTTTCGTACGCGGGCAATGAACGTTGGTAACAGGTACCCCTAAAGCCAACGGGATGAAAGGTTTCCAGCCATTGTTGGATCCTGCCCATGTGGTGCACAAACCGTGCGGAGCAGGATCCCTCCTACCCGCGGCGCAGCGGAACAACTTCAATTAAGCTATTCGGCGCTGCTCAGCTTGGGGAGCACGACATCTTCCCGCAGCAAGGCGTAATCTTAACGGTGAACTCATGAACAGCCCAACGACCCGCGCCCTGTCGTCGATTCTTTTTGCTCTCGTTCTTTCGCCGATGGCCAGGGCACAAACGCCTGCAGCCCCCGACCCCAAGTCCGTCCCCGTCATCGACGGCGCTATCGGCTCCTGCTCCGCCGACTTCACCGTCACCGACCTCGCCAACGCCCCCGTCTACGCCGCCAAAATCAAAGTCCACATCGCCTACGGATTCATGTACGCCCGCAAGCTCGACCTCGAAGTCGGCACCAACGTCGACGGCAAAGCCCGCTTCACCGGACTCCCCGACCGCGTCAAACGCGGACTCTTCTTCGAAGCCTCCGAAGGCGACCGCACCGGCAACGCCTTCGACGACCCCGCCACCACCTGCAAATCCCAATTCACCGTTGTCCTCCGCAAAAAAGCCCTGAGCCCGGCGTGGGTGCCCCACTCTTAGTCGCGTTCTTCAGCGACAGGTCGGGGACTTCGATTCTTCGCCGGGTGCCCCCATGTGTCGCGCCCTTTTTCGTCTACACCACCGGAGCCCGCAACCCAGAACGCCGTCATCCCGACCGGAGTCGTTCTTCTGGCGAAGGAAGGGATCTCCGCACCAGATCCTTAAAGGACCACTTTTCGAACGCCATCCCCCCTGGTTACCCACGTCTAGACCTCTTGGCTGTGGCAACACCTCGCCGCTTGTCCTATGATGTTTCCGTCATCCTCTGTACAACCATCGTGGGCGAATTCGGAGACAAATTCCGCAAGGCGCGCGAGAAAAAAGAACTCTCGCTCGATGACGTTTCCAACGTCACCAAGATCGGCTCGCGCATGCTCCAGGCCATCGAAGAAGAACATTTCGACCAACTCCCCGGCGGCGTCTTCAACAAGGGATTCATTCGCGCCTACGCCAAGCATCTCGGACTCAACGACGAAGAAGCCGTCACCGACTACCTCGCCTGCCTGCGCCAGGCGCAAATCGACGCCCACGAGGTCTGGGAACCGAAACTACCTACACCGCAGCGTCCCCCAGCGCTGGAGAAAACTCGCTCCGGCGCGCCCAAACTGCCGCCCTTGACACCTCAAGCCCCGCAACCGGTCGAGGAACTCCCCGAATTGCAACTTCCCCGCGTCCAGGACGTTCACCCGCGCCGCAAAGATTTCGCCGAAAGCTCTCCGGAAATTCCATGGAGACTCCTTGCCGTCGCCGCCGTAGTCGTCGTGCTCGTAATCATTCTCTGGACTCGCCGCTCGCACCACGCCACTGCCGCCGCCAGCACATCGCCACTGAAAACAGTACAGGCGAGCAACACGTCGCCGGCGCCGGCATCATTGCCCGGGTCCACGGCAGCACCCAAGAATCAGGCGCCTCAATCTGGTGCCGTGGCGGCAACTCCGGCGCACTCTCCCGCTTCGAATTCTCATCCACCTCAAAACCCGCTACCACCCGCGGCAGCTCTTTCACCTAGCTCCGCCCCCGCGAGTTCCTCCGCTGGAGCAGCCGACAAGAATGACGTGACTGTTCGATCCTCCGCCAAATCGAACGCCAAAACGCCGCAAAAATCTGCGCCTTCGCTCACGCTGGTGATCCGTGCCACCGAAACCTCATGGATCTCCGTCCTCGCCGACGGCCAGATGGTCAGTCAGGAAACCCTCATCGCCCCCGCCCACACCTCGGTCCGCGCCAATCGCGAAATCATCGCTAAGGTCGGCAACGCCGCCGGAGTTACTTTCCTCTGGAACGGTCAGGAAATCCGCGCCGACGGCGCCGAATCCGAAGTCAAGACTTTCATCTTCGACTCCACCGGCATGCACCTCGCTCCCAGCTCCCAATCCGCCCCCAACAATTAGCCCTATTGATTATGAGGAGTCACCAGCTGGTAAGTGAACTCATCGTTCTAAAATTAAAGTTGTCATCCTGACGGAGCCGTTCTTCAGGCGGAGGAAGGATCTCGCAGAAGGTGCGACTTCAGATGTTGCGGAAAAACTAAAGAACGCATACACCACCGTGGAAGAGCTGCCCTTCCAGGGCCGTGTAACCATGCGCAATCAGTGTGGGATATACCCGATGAGAAATCTTGTTCCTACCGCCGCCACAATCGCCATTGCGGCCGCGGCGCCCCATGCCAGTTCTTGTTTCATTGCGTAATCTCATTCCGGGGGGAAAGGACAACGCCTCACGCACCCAAAGCAGATGCCACTCCAACCTCGAACTGGGGAAGGAAAACGAATCTTATTCTGATTTCGTAACCGCCCGCAACCTGGCTGCCCCACCTCCCCACCCTTCAGGGATTTCAAACAAGGGATTCCCTAATCGAATGGTGCTGATTCAACCCCAAGCGTTGCGCAGGGATGCACTCGGCCCACCCGCGGTTTCCTGCCATCCACCTCCCCATTTCCGCTATTGAATTCATCCCCGGGCATTTAGCGCCAAAACCGTTGCGCCTCCGAAGGGGGGTCTGTTAGCCTTTTGTGAGGGCTTTCCCTATGGCGTAGCGCCGGCATCCTTAGTCCTGAGCGATGTCAAAGGATTGTCGGCTGTCGCGTGGGCGTCTCGACCACGCCGCGTGCATCGTCGCAGGTCCCGCTCGATTCAAAAGTCCCAGGGTTTCTATAAGTGCAAGCCGCGCGGTCAGAGCGCGCAATTGAAGTCGATACACGCAACGAAGGAGACACTCAACTTGGCATCAAAGAATCGCTATTTATTCACTTCTGAATCCGTCACCGAAGGCCATCCCGATAAGATCGCCGACCAGATTTCCGACGCCATCCTCGACGCCTGCTTGGCCGAAGACACCACCAGCCGCGTCGCCTGCGAAACTCTTACCGCCACCGGCCTGGTTGTCATCGCCGGTGAAATCACCACCAAGGCCTACGTCGATTTCCAGACCGTCGTCCGCGGCACCGTCGCCTCCATCGGCTACGACAATGCCCTCTACGGCTTCGACTCCAACACCTGCGCGGTGATATCGAGCATCAACAAACAGTCCGGCGACATCGCCATGGGCGTAGACACCGGCGGCGCCGGCGACCAGGGAATGATGTTTGGGTATGCGGTCGATGAGAATGAGGAGTTGATGCCGACGCCTATTTCTTTGGCGCACAAGCTGACCATGCGGCTCTCGCAGGTTCGCAAGAATGGAACACTTCCCTTCCTTCGTCCTGATGGAAAATCCCAAGTCACGGTTGAATATGATGCAAACGGCAAAGTGCTTCGTGTGGATGCGGTTGTCATTTCCACGCAGCATTCGGAGACTGTCGCGAACGACGAGTTGCGCGCGGGGATTTTGAAGCACGTGATTCAAGCCGTAATTCCGGCGTATCTGCTTGACGAGGACACGAAGTACCACATCAATCCTACGGGACGGTTTGTCATCGGCGGGCCGATGGGCGACACCGGGCTCACCGGACGCAAGATCATCGTCGACACCTACGGCGGCATGGGACGTCACGGCGGCGGAGCGTTCAGCGGAAAAGATCCGACGAAAGTGGATCGCTCGGCGGCTTACATGGCCCGGCACATTGCGAAGAACGTGGTCGAGGGCGGTCTCGCCGGGCGCTGCGAAGTGCAACTCGCGTATGCCATCGGCGTGGCCGATCCGGTCAGCGTGCTGGTGGAGACGTTTCGGAACATGCGAAAGTCGATCCGGAGATTATTCCGGACCTGATTCGCGCGCACTTCAAGCTGACGCCGCGCGGGATCATCGAGTCGCTCAACCTGCGCCGTCCGATTTACAAGAAGACGGCGGCGTATGGCCACTTCGGACGCAGCGACGCGGACTTCACTTGGGAAGCGACCGACAAAGCGGCGAAACTGGCCAGCGATGCCGGGTTGCGCGAGCCCGTGGCCGCTCGCAAGTAGCAGCGAAACCTTCAACCACAAAGGACACGAAGGAATATTAAGGAAACACCGAGCTCTCTACTTCGTGAACCTCAGTGTCCTTCGTGGTTAGTGATTTTGGTCAGGAACCAAAGTGCCAATGGGGGCTTGGACTGAAGGATGAATCCCGATGGGGGCACCGGGTATACTGACCGTGCAAAAATTTCATGGATTCTTGCGGAAAAGATACGGGGCTCGAATCCGTCGTCATCCATTATCATTGGTTATCAACCTAGTTTCAGCGCTTTCGGCGCGCCACAGGAGAAGCATGTCAACAGCAGCGGTGAATTGCGACATTAAGAACGTAGAACTGGCCGACTTGGGAAAGAAGCGCATTGAGTGGGCGAACCAGTCCATGAAAGTGCTGCAGATCATCCGCAAGGAGTTCATCAAGAACCAGCCGTTGAAGGGCATCCGCGTGTCGGCGTGCCTGCACGTTACGGCCGAGACGGCGAACCTGGCAATCTGCCTGCGCGATGGGGGAGCCGACGTGGTGCTCTGCGCCTCGAACCCGCTATCGACCCAGGATGACGTCGCGGCGAGCCTCGTGCGCGACAACAATATTCCTGTCTACGCCATCAAGGGTGAGGACAACGACACCTACTACAACCACATCCTGGCCGCGATCGACCACAAGCCACACATCACGATGGACGACGGCGCCGACCTGGTGTCGATCCTGCACACCAAACGGACCGACGCCCTGACCGATGTGATCGGCGGAACCGAAGAGACCACCACCGGCGTCATCCGCCTGCGCGCGATGGCGAAGGAAGGCGTGCTGAAGTTCCCCATCGTCGCGGTCAACGACGCCGACACCAAGCATCTGTTCGATAACCGTTACGGGACGGGACAGTCCACCCTCGACGGCATCATCCGCGCCACCAATTTCCTGCTGGCGGGATCGAAGTTCGTGGTTGCCGGCTACGGCTGGTGCGGCCGCGGATTCGCGAGCCGTGCGCGTGGCGCTGGAGCGGAAGTCATCGTCACGGAAGTTGATCCCACGAAAGCGCTTGAGGCCGTGATGGATGGCTTCCGCGTCATGAGCATGACCGAAGCCGCAAAACTGGGCGATGTGTTCTGCACCGTGACCGGCAACAAGAGCGTGCTGACGAAAGATCATTTCGCGCTGATGAAAGACGGAGCGATCATTTCCAACTCGGGGCACTTCAACGTCGAGATCGATATCCCCGCACTGGAGAACATGTCGTCGTCGAAGCGCACGACGCGCACCTTCGTCGAAGAGTACTCGCTGAAGGACGGCCGCAAGATCAACCTGCTGGGCGAAGGCCGCCTGATCAACCTGGCGTCGGCGGAAGGGCATCCGGCATCGGTGATGGATATGAGCTTCGCCGACCAGGCGCTCTCGGTCGAGTACATGGTGAAGAACTGCAAGAAGCTGGAGAAGACGGTCTACAAGGTTCCCGACGAACTCGACAAACGCGTCGCGAAGCTGAAGCTGGAGTCGATGAGCATCAAGATCGACAAGCTGACGCCGGAGCAGGAAGAGTATCTGGCGGGGTGGAGCGAGGGAACCTAAGAAGCTGTCAGCTCTCAGCCATCACTAAGATCGGGAGCCCCATTCTTGTCGCGGTTTTTTTTGCGACAGAGTGGGGCTTTTGATTGTTCAGTGGAATCCCACCCTTCAAAGGACGAAGGGTGGGCCACCCGGCCGTTTTTATCGGGTGAAGCACGATTGCAGGACTGTCGAACAATGGTCTGGCCGGTTGGCAAAGCTAGTTTGGAGGTTGCGCCCCTTGCGGTGATGCGGAGGGTTTCTTCTGAGGCCCAGGTTGAGGAGTTCCGCCGGTGGAGCGATGTTCGACGGACACCGCGGACTGCGCGTTGTAGATGTCGACCACAGCCTTCGTGATATCAATCGAAGGACGCGCCCATAGCACGGGCGATTCGGGCCAGGGCTTGGAAGCCTCCATGACGAGGCTTAGACCGCTGTCCGTCGCGTATTTGTTGATAACGGGTAGAAGCTTCAGTAAGATCCTCTGCACAATCTCATTCTGCTGTTCGGCAAAATCATTTTGGGCATCGTCCTGTTCTCGACTGAGGGTCTTCTGCTTTATTTCGATCTGCCGACTCAGGGTCGCGCGTACTTCGTCATTTAGTTTCGGGCCTTGCGCTTCAAGTTGTTTCTTTAAACCATCGATCTCATCGCCGCGAGATTTCAGCTCGTTCTTTTTGGGGTCGAACTTCTTCGCGAGGACTTGTAAGTCTTTCTGACCATCATTGGTACCAACGATGGCACTTTGGATACTCACGATGCCGATCTTGTCAGCCAACTCAGGGGGTGACGGAGCCGCCACGCTGCCATTTTGAGCGGATGCACCGATGGGAAGAAAAAAAGCACAGGCGACAACGAACACAAGCCCGCGATTCATGGCTGTTTCTCTTTGAACTCTTGTGAAAACGGCGACAGGGGCGCAAAGACGCCTGGGCGGGATTCAGACGGATCGTTCAAGTGCCGTAACGATTCGGCCTGCGCCGGCCACACTTGGTACCAGTCGATACTAGGAATCGACTCCGATCGATGATGAGGCGCATCACTCTGGATCCCCTGACCTGACAGAAAGCGAAAAACTGGAGGTGGAGAATTCAGAGAGATCATCGCAAACGTTGGCCGATGTTCTGTGATGGCGGTGCCCCAATCATTGGCCTCGGCCGCTAATTCAGGCGACGACATGAGCGAAGGCGCATCGAACCATGGCCGGCCGGAATCCGGGTCCGACAATTGAAGAAGTCTTGAATGTTCGCTCTTGGCTGCGGCTGGGAAAAGGTCGACGTTGAAGGGCGCATGACCCTGGTTGCGGTTGGCTGCGTATTGAAAACTCTGAAGCACCTGCTCCGCCCCGTAAGAGTGACTCTCCTGCTGAACATCCGGCAGAGTTGGAGTAACTACTGATCTTACGGATCCAGCATGCGACGTCCTCGTGCTCCGCGGGGCAGGCACCCGTTTTGTGTGCTGTTGCTGCGTGCTTCTTGTTGGTTCGGATTGCGCGTTGGGAAATTCCAGTTTTGCACTTGTCGACGGTGCTCGCCCGTGAATTGACTTCGAAATACCACCAGCAACAACCGCGACCAACAGCAGAGCTGCCGCCAAATGTCTGTTCCAAGTCGGCAACCCGGACGACAAGTCAGTGGGGAGCAAGCGGTCTGACTCCTGCAAGGGGATGCCTTGCGCCCGCGCGCGCTCCACAAACCGGGCGGTCATCGCATTGGAAGATCGAGGCTTGTTATATCTTTCCGCCGATAGCGGCAATGCCTGAGCGCTGATTTGGGCGAAATCTGCAATGCGGTTTTGGCAATCGACGCAGTCTTGAACGTGCCCGCCCAATTCGCGAAGATCAGCATCACTACCTTGGCCGACCACGATCAAGGCACAGAGGATTTCGAATTTCTTGTGGTCATTCATGTCCGACTCCGCTACATCGGCTTTCTACTCTTTTGCTCTGCCTCGAGAGGTCTACTGCAAAGAACCGTGCGGAGTCTTTCGAGTCCGCGATACAGATTATGACGAACGACGCGAACGGATTCTCCAGTCACGGCAGAGGCTTGCTCGGCTGTCAAACCTTCGTAGTAGGTGAGTTCAATCGCGCGCCGTTGTCGAGGCTGGATCAGTTTCAAGACCTGCTGAACCAGGACAACCGCCTCGGCCGAGGTAAACGGCAGGGGGCGACTGGCACCTTGGATCAATTCTTGCGGCATATCCTCCACACTGTCCGACTCGTAGAAACCATGCGCACGCAGTTGCCGTCGGCTGTTGAATGTCCGGTGATAGGCGAACATCAGGAGCCAGGACTTAAACGATCCCTTCTCGGGATCGAATTGCTCGGCTGCGCGGAACAGGTCTAAGAACACTTGTTGGACCGCATCTTCCGCCTCAGCGTCGTTGCGAAGTATTCTGTTTGCGATTCGAAATACGAGCGCGCTGTGACGCTGGAAGAGGACCGTCAAGGCGTCGGGCTCATCAGCGAGGAGATCGGAGACGAGATCTTCGTCGCTCTTCAGGCGAAGTCTCACATAGCGAAGCAGCGAGTCGCCGACTCCTAAACATCCCAGATGCGCTTCGGCGGCGCATTCCCCCGCGTTTGAGTCAGGGAGTGAGGGGAACACACCCAGTATCCTTGGCGTCCTTGACGACAATCAAGCCCTTCCTTGCTGGCAATTTAGATTGAACGGCTCTCGGCGGCTGTTCCCACTTGATTTCATGGCGAGAGACCTTCCGTTGTCAGGATGTGCTTCATCCCTCTAGATATGTATGCACGTTCTTCGGCAGAAGTTCCCCATGCGTCGAAAGAAATCTTCGCCGAAAGGGTTACCTTGGACTGAAGTCCTGGGCCATTCTCTTTCGCCGCTTTGCGGCTTGGTTGTTTTCGCTTCATCCTCTTTACGCGGCCCTGAAGGGCCGCTGTTCCTCTTGCCCTTTGCTGGCTTTCGTGGATTCCCAGGAGACCTGAGCCAAACTGGAGGCTTGGGACTGACGTAATCTAGCGGGTTATCGTGCCTCCCGAAGATCATGAGAGAAGCAGTAGGAGACACAATGCGAATTCTGCGTTCGGCACGTTGCTTCTCTTTTGTCCTGCTGATGCTGGCCTTAGCGGCCCCATCTTTCGCGGGAGTTTCACTGTCGGTCACGATCGCCCCACCGGTGCTGCCCGTTTATGAGCAGCCGCCTTGTCCTGGCGACGGCTATATCTGGACGCCCGGCTACTGGGCCTATGGTCAGGAAGGCTACTACTGGGTGCCGGGAACATGGGCGACGCCGCCAACGGCCGGCCTGCTGTGGACGCCTGGCTATTGGGGTTGGCACGAAGGTGTCTATCGCTGGAATGCGGGGTATTGGGGACCGCATGTCGGTTTCTACGGAGGGGTGAACTACGGATTCGGCTACGTTGGCACCGGCTATGCGGGGGGATACTGGAGCGGTCCGCACTTCTTCTACAACCGCAGCGTCAACAACGTCAGGATCACCAACGTCCATATCTACAACAGAACTGTGATCAATAACGTCACGGTGAACCGTGTCAGCTATAACGGAGGCCATGGCGGAATCGGTGTTCGTCCAAGTCATGAAGAAGAGAGATGGAATCATGAACGCCACTTCGAACCCACAGGCGTGCAAATGCGGCATGAGCATGAGGCGGGCAGCAATCGGGCCTTCCTGGCTTCCGAGAACCATGGGCGACCGGCAATCGCCGCCACCGCGCGGCCGGGAGAATTTCACGGCCATGACGTCGTTGCCGCACACTCGGGCGATGCGCATGATCGTCATGGCGACAATCACCCAGTGTCCCATCCGCAGGGTCCTCCCCATGAGATGGAGCGCCCGGTAGCGCACCAGGAAACGCATGGAAACCGAAGCGCGCAACCGGAGGGCGAAATTCGCAGGCCAGAGAATGTTCACGGCACGCAACCGAGCGCCTATCACCCGCAGAGCGCGCATCCTCAGCAGAATGCACCTCAGCACGAAACGCATTCGGGTGGGAGTCACGAGGAGAAGCGTCATTAACAATCACGAATTGGTGATTGGGCTGGCCAAGAGCCAGCCCAATTTTTTTGCTCTTGAGTAGGATTGACAACGGATGCTGGTAGGGTTACTTTTACTCGACCGTGGGTGAGGTGGCGTGCAGCGATTTCGGCGGATCTTGGGTCTGTTTCTGCTAGGGGCGGCGGTTTGTTGCTGCACCGTGCCTGGGGTCGACCTGCCTGAAACCGCTTTCGATGAAGCCGATTTGGCGATGAGCCCAGCTCTTCCCGCTCAGCCTCGCGTCCAGGATGTGGCGCCGGTTGTCGTTCCGATCGCTGTTCTGCCGACGCTGCCGCTCTATTGTCCGGATTGCTTTACCTCGCGCGAAGCGCTCGAATCAGACCCTGCGCCGAATCCGAGCCACTCGCATTCTCTCCAGAGTCTCCTCTGTACATTCCTGATCTGAGGGCAAAACCACCCGCGAACTGAATCTGTCGCAGAGCCCGTAGGGACCAGAAAAAGGTCGCGCGCGGCTCGTTGGCCGACAGCCCATTGATCGCATAGTGAGGGCGAACCAAGCCCTCCGCTACCAGCGCTGCCTTTCGGGAGCGCAATCAGAGAGCACCCATGAACAAAGTGGATCAGGTTTTCGTCCAATCCTGCGGTGAGCACGCGGGCCCAAATCCTGCGTATGGCAAGGATAGTTACGATCCGGAATGGAATATCAATCAAAAGGTGACGCGGTTCTTGACGCTGTTGCAGCAACTCGGCGAATTGGCGGGAGGAGTGGACGCGTTGCCAAGGGCCGAATTGGGCCAAATCGTCGTGAGCGCGCTCGAAGTGTGTGGATTTGTCGATCCGATTGAGGTGCGGGAGGTGGTTGCGGCAGTTTTGCAGGCGCTGGAAGAGCCGGAGCCCATTCCCGAGGTTGCGAGGTTGGGATCGTCTTCGTTTCGTCGTAACTAAATCAGATCGCCAGCCACACATTTTCGTCTCGTTTTGTGTGGCGCAGGGCGCGGCTGGTGTCCGGCTGGTATCGGGTTGGTCCTTGGGGGCGTGACTCGATGCAGCCGGACACAGTCTGCGGGGTCCGTTAGGGCCGCATGTCTGCCGATTTCTGGTCTCCGATTTCGTTTGATCCGCAACGAAATTCTTAGTACCTTGCTGCTGAAGCCTCTCCTCCTCGAGGTGCACGTTGCCAATTAGTGCCGCGGACTCGATCACGCTCGCCGTGGAACATACCAAGCAGCAACTGTTCAAGCCCTTTCGGATCGGGCAATGGACGAAGCTGGCGTTTGTGGGACTGCTGGCGGGAGAACTGGGCGCGAACGGATGCAACCGCGGCAGCTTCCCCAGCCATCCCCAAGCTCCGCATGCGGGCAGCGGGGTCCCGGGCACTCTGGGAATTGATCCTGCCTTGCTGGCGGCCCTGGGCGCTCTGCTGGCCGTGCTTGTGGTTGCCGCGATTGCAGTCGGGATCATCCTGATGTATGTAAGCAGCGTGATGCGTTTTGTCTTATTCGACAGCATCCTCGCAAGGGAATGTCACATCCGCTGGAGTTGGGGTCGCAGGTTGGGTCCTGGGTGGCGATACTTCGTGTGGAGGCTGTTTTACATTGTTCTCGCCGCGGCCGGGGTTGCCATTCTGATAGGACTCCCGGCAGCCCTGGCATACTCCAGGGGATGGTTTCGGGAACCGCAAGCGCACCTGCCCGCCCTGATCCTGGGCGGAATTTTTCTTTGCGTGGTGTTTCTCGGGTTCTTGCTGGCCACGGCAGTGATTTTTGTGCTGACAAAGGACTTTGTTGTTCCCCAGATGGCTCTGGAGAACATTGACACCATGGAAGGATGGCGGCGCTTGTGGTCGATGATGCAGGCCGACATGGGGGCTTATGCGGCCTACCTGGGGATGAAGATCCTGCTCTCGATTGTCGCGGCGGTCCTGATTGGAATCGGAACTCTCTTGCTGGGACTGATCATCGTCCTACCCAGCGTCGGACTAGGGATTTTGGCGGTTCTTTCCGGCAAAGCGGCTGGACTCACATGGAACGCTGAAACGATCACTTTGGCGATCGTGGTGGGGTGCGTGTTGTTGGCAGTTTTTCTGTATCTGGTGTCACTGATCGCGGTGCCGGCCATCGTGTTCTTTCCTGCGTATTCGATGTATTTCTTCGCGGCGCGGTATCCGCGGCTGGCGACCGCGCTTTATCCCGTGCCGCCAGCGACCCAGGTTCCCGTAGGCGCGGTACCGTAGTCGCACTCGTATCGTGGGTTGTTTTGCAGTGAAGGTTCCGCGCCCAGCGGCTAAAGCCTAATTCCCAGACAATCAATTCTTGGTCAAGTGAGCGGGCGGGAGCTCGGGTTGCCTCTGTGTGTTCGAGGTCTCGGCGATCGATGCTTCGGCGGTGCGCTTAGCCTTGCGGTAGACGTTGGCTACAGCGAGGGTCCAGAACGGAACCAGGTCAACGCCGGGGACGAGTTTGGCAAAGAATGAGGGAAGGAACTCCCAGTGCCATCCCAGCAGGTGAACCATCATGGCTCCGACGCCCAGGTCGAGGACATCGTCGGCGGGGGAAATAGCGCCCTCCACAAAGATGGGGAACACGACAAGTTGAAGCGCGTCGGCAGCCAGGGCGAGAAGCATAGCGGCTATGAAGTTTGGGCCGGGGGAGATTGTGATTTTGTCGTCCGTCATGGGGTGCAGGCTCCTGCTCCTATTTTAGATGCCCACGGGTGCGTTGAGGCCTCGGAAGGAACAAGAGAGCGTCGTCGAGACCGTCACGGGTGGGTCATTTTTTCCATGCGCGGACAGTAGTGTGCGAAGGCGGACACAGAGGATTGTGCGACTCCACTTCGTTGGGCAACCTGAAGTATCCGTTTTTTCAACAAAGTAAGTAGCGGCAATGTGTGCGATCTTGCTCAGACGAGTGGCAAGTAACTTGCTAGTTTCAGGGAGCAAGTTGCTCTGAACTCAGGGGCAGACAGCCGAAAGTTTGGCACGTCTGCGCCGGGTTTTGCCCGGATGTTGGGAAACGGACGCTAGTTATGTTGCAACGGGTTGCAGTATTTGTCGTTTTCGCTGGACTGGTGGCAGCGAGCGAGGCGGTCTGCCAGAGCCAGCCTCCGTTGGACATTCTGGTCCGAGCGACAAAGTCTGGGATTCCGAATACGGGCAGGGCGCAAAAGGACGCGAGACCGCCGCTGCCTGACGCTCCTTCGGCAGCGGTTTCGAACCGGTTCGATGGTTGCTCGGACAGTGCCTGCAGGCCGCCGTTGATTCTGAAGAGTGCAGGAAGGAATGGTGGCTTCACGGGTGAAAAGCCACTGGATCCGGTTGTTGCGGCTGTTCCTCCGACCTTCGAGCAGAACCTCGCGATGGTCTACGAAACGTCTCCGGCGCCGAAGCAGTCGAGCGACTTTCTCAGCAAACTTCTGACGCGACCCCAGTCCGGACAAAATCCGCGCTATCGAGCCTCATTAAGAGACGGCTTGATGGCGCGAGCGACCGACGCCGCGTCAAGCATTCTTGTGACACGGGACGAGTCGGGAAGACGGCGGCTGAATACTTCGTACCTTGTCGGAGTAATGACGATGGTGGCGGCGCACAGTGCATCGCGTCCGTATTGGGCGCGCCCGAGTTCGGCTTCAGCGCCAATTGGCGACTTCGGCTCCACGGTGGGTAACGATGCGGGGATGAACCTGCTCCACGAGTTTGGGCCCGGGCTCCGGGGAGCCGTGACGGCACACCTGCCGTCGTTTGTCTTCAAGATCGAACAGCGTGTGACCGGGGAGCGAAACCCACGGCCGACCAGGTTGAACCCAGCCAGATGAATTCGGTCGGTCAGACGGGAGCCTGCCGCCCATCGGCGGTCGATCCAAGAAACATCAGGGGCAGAAAAAGAACGGGCAGAAGCCCACAGCAACGCGCCGCATGCGCGCCGCGACCGCCGCCTTCGAGACAAGGACCTGGAATGTGAATGGAGGGAGGGCTTGCACTTCGGTATAACAGTGTTATGTCTACAATGTCAACAGAATAGTGCAGAGGTGGGCGGCCGCCGATAGGAGAAAAGAAGATGCCCCGTCAGCCTGATCCGGACTTAGAGGAACGCATTCTGAGCGCCGCCGACGTGTTGTGGAAACGGGGCGGCGAGAAGTCCCTGACGATGCGAGCGGTGGCGCGGGCGGCGCGTACCAACACGCCGGCGGTTTACCGGCGGTTTAAAGATCGCCGCGACTTGGTGCGTGCGTTACTGAGGCGAATCGTTACGCGCATCCGGAAATATTTCGAGACGGCCGACACGCTGGAAGAGATTGCGGAGGCCTATTTGGAATTCGCCCTGCGGCACCCGCATGAGTATGAACTGTTCTATGCGCACTCCCGGGAGCTTTCACCTGGTCGGGGACAGGGGCCTCCGCGGCCGATCCGGGAGACGCGGCCGAACTTCGCATTCGTGGAACGGCTGCTGGCGGAACGACTGGGCGGAACGGTTGAGGATCACACCCAACTGGCGCTGGCGCTGTGGGCAACGCTGCACGGGACGGCGATGATGCTGCTGACGAAATCGATTCCCGAAGGACATGAAGAGGAGTTACGCGCGGCGTCTCGAGCGGCGGTGAGGGCGCTGATCGAACGGGGCGCCAAGTTCTCGGAATTGCGCAAGGGAAAGCGCGGAAATCGACCAGTCAGATAGCCGCGTTCGTCCCTAGATTCTGATTTTTCCAAGTTTTTGAATGTTTTCGTGCGCGACCAGTTCTACTCCGCAAGCAGCACCGCAGTCTTCCCCTGCGCCACCCCTTCGGCAGCGCCAAGCTCAGACAGCCTTCCGACCTGCAAAAGCGCTTCCGACAGAGTCGTAGCCACCGCATCCGTACAATTGGAGCCAACGCGCTGTTGAGCCTTCGGCACCCCACCTGCAAATCCCCATAGGCCGACGACGATTTTGAGTTTGGGAAATTTGGCATGCAGGCGCTTGCAGAGAGAACGCGCCTGACCAACCGCGAAAGGAGGGAGCGCAGAGATGCAGGCAATGTGGTATCCGCCCTGAGACACTTGCTCCAGCATATCCTCAACCGCTCCGATGGTGAGGTACGTTGCGCCACGTCCGGACTGCCGGAGCACTTGCGCGAACATCATTCCCACCAGTTCATCGGCGACATCTCTTGCCGGCACACACACGATATCGGTCAGTTGCACTTCCTGCTCAGCAACCACGTCACCAGCTTCGACAGCCTCGTCACCGTCTGGGTGCCGGACTGCCTGATCGCCCAAATCGTCAATCAATTCTCGAGTGCTCTGCGCGATAAATTCGCTGGTGCGCTCCCCGACCGCATCGGTATGTCGATCTTCCTCCGCGAGTCGGAGCGCCGGGATCAGCACCGTCTCATACAGATTTTCCAGCGACTTCTCTCGCAGCTCTTCTTCCGCAATACTTCTGGCCTCGTCCTGATCCATCGCCAGAAGACGCTGATAGAAGAGTTCCTCGGACCCGAGCACAGGTGCGTCGCCGAGCAAGATTTCGAGGAAAGTCAGTTGCGGGACATAGCGCCCCACCAGCATCAGACAAACGGTCAGGGGAGTGGATAGGATCAATCCTACCGGGCCCCACAGCATGGACCAGAAAACTGCGGCAATGAGGATGGCGAGCGCCGAGATTCCGGTGTGCGCACCGTACAACCAGGGCTCGAGGAGGTTGGCAATAAGAGCTTCGAGAATCACGAACAGGGCAACGATAAGGGCCGCGTGCTCCCACCCGGGAAACACCGCCAACGCCATGGCCACTGGAAAGGCGGTGGCAATCAGGGTGCCGACATACGGCACCAAGCGGAGCAACGCTGCCAGAACGCCCCACAGCAGTGCGTGGGGCACGGCCATCAAATACAACCCTAATCCGAAAAGACTTCCGTACCCGACGTTGACGAGAAGCTGAAGCAGGAGATACCGGCTGAGGCGGTGACTGGCATCGTCCAGCGCCTGCGTCATCACAGTCAGCCGTCCCTGTCCTCCGAGTCGTATCAGGCGATTGCGCAGGTCTTCCCGATTGATCAGCATGAACGCCGTAAAGATGACTACGATTCCAGCGGTTTCCAAGGGCGCGGCGACCGGACCGAGAAGAGTGCGCAGGTCCTGGACCAGATTCGATGGAGGTGCGGCCACCTGAACGGGAATCGGCTGCGAAGGATGGGCCGTTCCCTTTGACTCATTGGGGGAATGTTCGGCAATCTGTGCGGGAGCGGACGCCAACTCATTATTCAGCTCCCGGACGGTGGCGGTCGCTTGCCCCAGCGCTCCGTTCTTTGGGGGGTGAAGGGTGCGAATTGTTTCTTCAAGATTTGCTTTGTAGTCTCGGATGTGGCCGGTAATCTCAAGGAGTTGTCCGGCCACTTCCCACCCCACGCCCGCCGCCAGAGCGAAACAGAGAGTAAGTACGGTCAGAGTGGCGGGAACACGGCCCAGGTGGCATCTCTCCAGCAAGCTAACAAATGGTGTCAATAAAAAGCTGAAGACCAGGGCCAACGCTAAGGGAATGAAGATGACACGGCCGAAATAGAGCATCGCGATGGTGATGGCCACCGCGATGAATATCGTCGCTTTCGAGGTGGTCGCGGAATTCGAGAAGCGGATCAATGCTGGGCCTCCCATCGCGCGGAAACGCCGGACAGCGTCTTGCTGGCCGGCGTTCCAGATGGACAAAACTATTTCCGCGCGTCCCTAGACGGCGCGGGGCAATCGCACATCCGTCGAAGTGTCATCGTCCGAGCTGGCTTCGCCGGTCGAAGAAATATCTTGCGCGCCCGTTCGCTTGAAGATTTCCTTCGCTCTCTTGGTCCAATCCGAACTGTCGGAGTGAACGGAGAGAAGGATGCCACCATCCTTCACTTGGCCTTCGTAGCGCTTGGCTTCGTATTCCGGGATGCCCATTCCAATGAGCGCTCCGGCGATTCCGCCAACGGCGCCGCCGACTCCAGCACCTGCCAGCGCCGCCATGATTGGACCGGCGGCGATAAAGGGCCCTAAACCAGGGATGGCGATCGCGCCGATGCCGAGGAGCCATCCCATGGCACCGCCGAGCACGACGCCAGTTCCAGCTCCAGTCGTGGCGCCCTCGGGAGCTTTGGTGTTTTTTTCGTGAGCAAAGTCCCGCGTGCCCGCATTTTCCGGGAACAGCGCGGAAATGTCCGCGTTGCGGAAACCCGCGTCTCGCAATGCGTCAACGCCGATTTCGACTGCGGTATAGGACGGGTAGATTCCGAACACGGCTGTATTTTTTCCTGCCATTGTGAAGTTCTCCTTGAGGTTAATTTCGGTTGAATGCTTAGTGCTTTGGCTCGACGGTCAATTCGCTGGTGACTTTGCCGTGTCCGGCAATGGCAGCAGCTTCAGCCTCAACGGCGCGCTTTTCGTCGTCCGAGCGGACTGGCCCTTTCAGCGTGACCTGCCCGTTCTGCGTGATCACTTTCACGTTGTGGGCATAGGTGGAAAATGTTTTGTCGGCGACGATTGCCTGGCGAACCTGCTGCGCGATGTCACGATCGGAACGATTATTTGACTGCTGGTCGGCGGTCGGTTCGTTGGGATTCCGGTCGCGCTGATTGATTTTGGTATTGTCAGACGCGGGCGCGCTCTGACCTGCAGAATCTTGGGCCAACGTCAGCCCAGCGCAACTCAGCAACAGCAAACTGGTCAATAAGAAACTACGACAACCACACACTCGCTTCATTTGAGCACTCCCCGACTTCCATAAGATTTTTATCGACTGCTTCGAGAATAGAAACCGGCACCCGATATGACTATCGGGTCCGGTATCTAGTTCATTTTCAAAATTCCTGTAGTGTGGAGTGCGAGGCAGTCGAGACGACGTGGACGCGCGAGTCGAAGTGGTTTTCGTCGCGCTCTAGTTCAGGACGCGGGATTCGGCGACCTGGCCCATTTTTTCGAACGGAATGCAGCGGTCAGGAACACGGAATAACAGTTCGTCAGGCGGACCAATCGCGATGTCCCGATAGCTAGCCCGCAGGGTGGCTCCATCCAGATGAGACTCGATCTTCACGGGGATTCCCTGCAGATCGTCGGCTTCCCAGACTCTGGACTCGACGGTCTTGCCGTCGGGCTCAACCACTACGACGTCCTCGATTTTGCTGGGATGGCCGTCGATGACCTCTGAGCCCGCGGGCGTTCGCTTCACCAGGCGGCCCAGAATCAACTCCAGGGGACTCGGCAGCATCTTTGCCTGTTCGGGTTTCATCGCCACGCACTGGTGGCTGTGGTCGGGATACAAAGTCAGGTTGAAGACCTTGCTACTCGACGGCACGTAGAGAGTGGAAATGGCGCCGCTGCGTTCGAGTCTCACACTCGATCCGGAGCGCTGGATTTTCATGGTCAGGTCCGCCCGGTGTGTTGAGAAAACCTGAGTCGCGGAGAAGTTGGGAAACCTCCAAGCTTCCTGGGCATGAACGAGACCGCCAAAGTGCGCCAGCGATCCCAGTACCAGTGCAGTCACAAAGTTTTTGATTCGCATGATTCTCCTGTTACGAAGTGCTTCGATTGTTGCCCGGTGAAGAAACCGGTTGTCGGAAGAATGAGGAGGCCGCCCAGACGGCCTCCTCGTGAGTTCCCGCGGAACCCTGCGGGAGGGAAAACTTACTTGCCCCCCAGTCCGCGGGGGGTGCCAACGCCTGTGCAGTAGTCCCATGACGCGGTGGCCGAGACTCCGTTGGAGCCGGTCTTCACGTCATAGAAGTTGGATTTGTAAGCTTTTGCCGTTGCCAACTGTGCGTACAGCAGATTGTTCTCCCAGGTGCTGAACCAGTCACCACCGCCCGTGGCAGGCGTGAGGAAAACCGATCCCAGCTTGTTGCCAGCACGGTTGACGATGCCGGCCAGCGAGGGCGACGCGAGACTCGTGCCACCCACCACTCCCCAGCCACCCATGCCGAACGCGCTGTAGACCCACGCGCCCGACGCTGGATCTGCGTCAAACGAGAAGTCTGGCGTCCTGCGGGAACCGCCCTGGCCGAAGATGGGATACTGGAAATCAGCCCACGGCCCGATATTGCCGCCCGACCAAGCAGTTGTGTATTTCTCAATGGTGCTTGGTCCGCCGCCGGAACCTCCCCAGCAGGACTCCGACGAAACCTTCAGCGTGGATGCGTTCCGCAGAATGGAGGTACCACCCGCAGAAATGACCCATGGGTTGGTGCTGGGATATCCGACTCCATATCCGCCGTCGCCAGAGGAGGCGAATGCCAGGATCGGAGTGGAGTAATCCGTTGCGAAGTTGTAATTGAAATCGGCGAAGAGTGAGTCATCCGCAATCTGTCCGGAGAACTCGCCGCCCTGCCAGCTATTCGAAACCTGTCCGCCGGTCTTGTAGTTGGTGACGATGTAGTTGAATGCGACCTGTTCTGCATAGAAGAGATCGGTGTAGGAACTGGAGCAGGCCTCGACCAGGATGATTGCGGCACTGGGCGCGAATACGTGGGCGTACTCGATGTCCATGGACGACTCGACGGACCAACCGGAATTGGCGGGCGGCTTCGTGCAATCGCCGTTACCGTTGGCGTAAACCTTCACGAAGGTCGCGGCCGGCAGACCCCAATAGCTGTCGAAGGCCTGCAGATCGGTGGCTGCATTCGGATTGTCATAAGCGTCGACCAGCGCGATGGCGCCGTATCCTGCCGCTGACGGACCGCCCGAACCGGAATTGTAGTTAGGAATGCATCCCGCACTGACGGGACTGCTCACGTACAGGCAGCCGAGCGACTGCGGTGTTTCTGCTTCCTCTGTCGTGCCCGCTGGGGCGACGGTGCCGAGAGACATCGGAGCCGTCAACCCGGCCGGCTGCTTGCCGTCGAAGCTGCGCAGAACGTAGGTGGTATGAACCCGACCTGGCTGCTCTTTGCTGCTTTCAGGGACGAACACATATCCGGCCTGAGGCGTGGCCTCACTGGCCGCCTCCGGCGCTATGCCCTTGGTTCCCCCGGCCTCCTGGGCCACTGCTCCTAAAGTTGATAACGCGACCGACACTGCTACTACTGCTTTCATTGCACTTCTCATGAGATCTACTCTCCGTCGATTGGATTTGTTTGTGATGGTTTGGATCGGATCGACTGAGGGGAGGCCGTAGCGTTCCAGCTTAACCAACACAGCAAAATAGTGCAGATGTGCGCCGAAACGTTTCACACGTACCAGGGACGGCTCGCAGGTGGGTGTTACGTCGTCGGTATGCTGCTCTGTTTTCTACCCGAACGAGTGCCATCGAAGAGTGTCATCGATAGAATTAAATTCAAGTGAGGAATCTTCCAGGGGAGACGGCGAGTGACGAGAGACGAAGCTTGGCATTGGGCAGACGATTGGGTGGCGGCGTGGAACGCCCATGATTTGGAGCGGATCATGACGCATTACGAGGAGGCGGTCGAGTTGACTTCACCAGTCGCCGCGCAATTGTTGGGTATATCGGATGGGAAGGTAGTGGGAACGGCAAATTTGCGAGCGTATTTTCGACGAGGGCTGGAAGCCTATCCGGGACTCCACTTTCAACTGGTGGACGTGCTGTGGGGCTTGGACAGTGTGGTTCTCTACTACACGAACCTTAAGGGGACGCGCACGGCCGAATTCATGGAGTTGTCGGCGAATGGGAAAGTGGCAAGAACTGTGGCGAACTATGGTGCTTAGAAAGTCAACAAAACCGGGGCCGTAAGCCGGTGAAAACGTGCAAGGCCTGGTTTCAAGGGTTAGGGCTCAATCAAGCGGGTTGGCGCGCGATGCAGCGAAAGCCGATGTGGTTCATACTCGTGTCGATCATCTGCGGCTGCCGTGCCGCGGGACGATAACGCAGGCAATAGTTGGGCGCGCACAGGTGCGATCCGCCTTTGACAACCTTGCGCGGAATCCGGAACTGCGCCTGCGCGGCATCGTAACTCTTGTCGGGCGAGACAATGCGCGGATTGACTGCCGGGCCGCAGCAGGCTTTGACCACTTCGTCGGCGTGGCGCGGGACAAACCAATCGCAAGTCCATTCCCATACGTTGCCCGCCATGTCGTACAAACCGTAACCGTTCGGCGGGAAGGATCCGACCGGGGAAGTTCCCTCGTAGCCATCCTGGAGCAGGTTTTGCCAGGGAAACTCTCCCTGCCAACTGTTGGCCATCATCTTGCCGCCGGGAGAATGTTCGTCGCCCCATGTGAACTTCTTTCCATCAAGGCCACCGCGAGCGGCAAATTCCCACTCCGCTTCGGTCGGCAGTTCTTTCCCCGCCCAGTGTGCGTAGGCTTCGACGTCTTCATAAGCAACGTGAACTACGGGATATTGAGCGAGACCTTCGAGCGAGGATCCCGGCCCCTGCGGATGGCGCCAGTTCGTTCCCGGCACCCAGGCCCACCAGTTGACGTAATTGCGTAAGTCGACCGGGCCGTCGGTCTTGTGAAAGAGCATGGAGCCGGGCACGAGATTTTCGGGAGGGGCGCCGGGGAAGTCTGCAGGATTGAGCGGGCGCTCGGCGAGCGTCGGATAGCTCGTCTCATCCACGAAGCGCGCGAACTGTTCGTTCGTGACCTCACAGCAATCCATCCAGAACCCGTCCACGCTAACTTCATGAACTGGGCGTTCTTCGGGATAGAAGTCTTCGGAGCCCATGCGGAACGCCCCGCCGGGTATCCAAGCCATACCGGGATGCGGACTGCCCGGGACATCGGTTGGTTGGATCCGTGCATCTGCCATTTGCGCCTCGTGAGATCTCCGTCGGAATCGGATGACCGGTGGGGTAAACCGTGCTCTGCTCAACAAGTTTAAACGGCAAATCGGCACTCCGGTTGTTCAAAATGCGTACCGATCCTCCGTTACAAACGGACGAACGGCGGACCTTAGACAATCATTCGAAGTCCTGAGCTTTAAAGCGCCGTAACGACTGTAGGCTCGGGCATGGTCCTCGACTGCCTATCGCCATAGCCAACTGCGACAGTCCCGGTATCGTCATTCGATTGTTCCCCTTGCGGGAGCCTCGTGAAGGCAGAGTAGCCGACGCTCCGCACCCCAAAAAGAGATTAGACGCCGCGGTGAAACGAGCGATTACGGGATCGAGTGGATGCAGTTCGAACCTGGAGCGCCGGTCCCTGAACTTGTGCGCACTGTTCCGCATATCGCCTTCGAAGTGCACGCTCTCTCCGCTGAAATCGCTGGAAAAGAGATCCTTATTGCATCCAACTCACCTCACTGGGCGTGACCGTCGCCTTTATTGTCGAGAAGGGATCTCCAGTCGAGTTTCTCCAGTTTGATAAGAAGTGATGCTTGCAGACCGCGTCAATGGGGTTGCGGCGGATCGTTGGCGAAAAATCACCATTTCACTTATCCCCCCCCCCGCAAAAAGGCGAACAAACGGCGCAAGATTATACTAAGGCCTGGTTTCGCCAGCTGCCGAACCGGAGCATTCCTCTTTTTCTGTTTATGCTTAGATAGCGCCGTTCACAACGGCGGAGGAGACAAATTGGGACAATTGGATTTCAATGCTTTCGCGCTCATCATTCTCACGGTTAACGCGGTGTGTTTAGCTTTCATCGCGAGAGGGTGTTTTGCCATTCGTGACGCAATCGCACAAAACCGCCTCTCAACAACCCCCCGCAACCTGGTCAAAGAGTGAGGCCTGCTTACAGCAATTTGAGAGAAGCCCCGATGGACGCGGGCCGCATTCAGCGTCTCACGCCAAGCCGAGCAGGATACATGACGGCTGTGCGGGTCTTAAAGCGGAACACTACGGCAACGGAATGCGATAGAGGTTGCGGCGAGCATTCTCCTGGGTGTAGGCGTAAACGGACGAGCTGACGATCGAATCCACTTGCCGAGGAATCACGGCAGCCGTCTTGGCGTTCGCCGAATCCGCCAATCCCCCGAATCCGGACGGGGGCAGCGTCGGAAGCCCTGTGTCATGATTCACGGCCATCGGGTAAGTGCCCTTGAACAGGGACGGAAAGTAAACAAACATGACGGTCCCAACAGTGTTCCAAGTCGTGGAGCAGTAGCCTGGGCACAGGGGAACCGTCGCGCGTCCATCCACTGCAAACGCGGCGGCCTCAGCGGTTTGCTCTTCGCCGGCGATCGGAGTGCTGGCAATCACCCAACGGCCATCCGGCGATACCGCCTTGAGATCGAAAATGCGTTGTGGGGATATCTTCTGGCGCCCGCTTCCATCGACTCTCATGCGGTAGAGAAAGTTTGATCCACTTTCGATCGCGCGAAAAATCAGGTCACCATCGGGCAGGAAAAAAGGAGAATCCTCAGTGTCAGTTCCAGCTAAGGAGATTCGCCTCGGGGAGGAGCGGTGGTCGGTAGTCGCGACCCACAGGCTGGAATGGCCGCTCGGATCGCTCATTGCGAAAGCGACTTCTTTTCCGTCACGAGAGACGGAGTAGCCCTGCATGGAGTAGCCCGGCAGGACCTTCTCAACTTTTTCGCCGATCAAGTCTTTGACCCACAGTTCGTAACCGGGGGTTTGACCGTTTGCCATTAAGTAATAAAGGCGATTTCCATCCGAAGAGAACGAGGGTGCTACCGCATTCCCCTCCGAGGAAATCTGGTGGTCCCCATCCTTGTCGTGGAGCCAAACCGTGCTGTCTCGCGATCCAACGGACGTAATAAATGATTTGCCGTCCGGGGCCATCTCTATCCCTTCTTGCGAGGTGGGCCCAGAAGTCACCAGCTCCAGCTCGCCGTCTGGAAAACCCTGACGCCAGATTTGGAACTTGTCACCCTTCCTTGCGCTCAAGTAAATCCATTTGCCGTCCTGGGACCATGCACCCGCGATACATGTGCTATCCGCGGGACCCATGATTCGCGTGTTTCCACCACCCTCGAAAGGAACGACCCGGCAGGGTAGAATGTTGCCCCGATTGTCCATCTCCACTACCAGCACCCACCGCCGGTCCGGAGAAAGATAAGAATGATGGGCCATGCTGCGGTCGCCAGCAGGCACATAAACCTCCCGCCTTTGCCCTCGGCCGAGATCCGTGGTCACAACCACCATGTGCAGCCCCTCCTTGATCTCCGAAAACAGCAGCCGCTTTCCACGTTCGATCCATGTCAAAGACGACGCATCGGGCAGCATGATGTGGGGCTCGCCACCTAGAACCGGCACTTCCCACTCTGCAAAAGGAGGCCCGGTGCCGTAGGCAATGCGTGAGCCATCGGGAGAAAACGCAGGGCTTAGCTTTGACATGGAGTCGTGCGTGAGCTGGACCGGATCGCCGTCTGGCAAAAACTTGACGTAAAGTTGTCCCGGGCCAAAGAATGAGTCATTCCCGCGGATGAACGCCAACATGCGCCCATCCGGGGAGAGAGCCGGGTAAACGGCAGAGTCCGTGAAGAAGGTGAGCTGCGTCCAATCGTTGCTCGCGGCTGGAATGCCAGCCGAGGAACGGTAAAGGAAAAACACTCCTGCCACCCCTGCCAGCAGAAGAAGTACAGCCGCAATATAATAGTAGTTGGCGTTTCCCCGTGGCTGTCTTGTGGCCACGGGCGATGTGAGAGGGTGGGGCGCCGACGCCGGCTGTCCCTCTTTTCCTGACGATAGTGGCATCCGGCCTGAGCTGGTGTCGCGCTTCAGCCTCTGTAATTCCGCCCGCAGATCAGACGCGTGCTGGTAGCGAAGACCGCGGTCTTTTTCGATCGCGCGCTTGATGATTTCTTCGAGCTTCGAGGGCAGGTCAGGATTCAGGCGGATCGGTGCGACGGGCTCTCGATTCAGGATGGCATCGAAAATGACCCCCGAGGTATCTCCGCGAAATGGCAGACTACCTGTGGCCATCTCATAGAGCACCACGCCGAACGAGAACAGGTCCGTCCGGGCATCCAGGTCCTTGCCTCGCACTTGCTCCGGTGACATGTAGGCGACCGTGCCCACGGCAGTGCCGGGGCTAGTCAACAACTCCTCCGCCGTAGCTGTCGGTAACGCAGAAACGACGCCATCCGCATCGCCAGGGCCGACCTTCGCCAGGCCAAAGTCGAGGACCTTGGCGTGGCCGCGCTCGGTGACGAATATGTTTGCCGGTTTGAGATCGCGGTGAACGATCCCCTTGGCGTGCGCCGCATCGAGGGCGTCGGCGATCTCGATGCCCAGCGAAAAAATCATGTCGCTGTCCAATGGCCTGCCGGCAATGCGGTGGCGCAGGGTCAGCCCATCCAGAAACTCCATGGCGATGAATCGTTGCCCGTTGTGATCGCCGATTTCATAAATTGTGCAGATGTTCGGGTGATTTAGCGCGGAAGCCGCGCGGGCCTCGCGGCGGAAGCGTTCCAACGCCTGGGGATCCTGAGCCACACCTTCGGGCAGGAACTTGAGGGCAACAAAGCGGCGGAGTGACGTGTCCTCCGCCTTATAGACAACGCCCATCCCGCCTCCCCCGAGCTTTTCAACGATGCGGTAGTGCGAGATGGTTTGGCCGATCATTGGGGCGAATCTTACGTCGGGGTCAGGAGCAAGTCAACGCAAGCAGAGAAGATGCGGGAATGGTGGGCGAAGCATCGCAGTTGCACGCATTTTGAAGTCAGGGAACCCGAAACGGCCTCTATCCATGGTCGTGCGGAGCGGCGTGCTGAGATGCAGGGCAAATCTTGCGGAGTAATTCCAGCACGGGACGCTGGCCCTTCAATATTCGCGGCTCAAGCTCTGTCATCGTCATCCACAGCGGCGATCCCTCCCAGGAATTCTTCAGTTCTCCGGTGACCTGCACCTCGAATACGGAAACATGGCAGGGCACTTCGGCCGTGCTGTGATAACGCATGCGCAGTGCCTGGCTGGCGACGGTTAGTCCGGTTTCTTCGAGGACCTCACGGCGCAGCGTCTCTTCTTCGGATTCCTTCCAGTGTGCGATACCACCGGGCAAGCAAAGTCCGCGGCCGTCGTTCCGTTGAATGACCAGGAATTGCTGGTTGCGCCGGATGACGGCGTTGGATGCGCGCAGGGTTCCGAATAACGGAAAGCGGCGATAGAGAGCGAAGCAGGTGCGCGCCACGATCCAGAACAGGCAACGACGCAGGTTTTCAAGGGTCGACAACCAGAAAGTCTAGCACGCGAAAACTTCCTAGTGGCTGATCCAGTGAGTTCCGCGGTGCGATTATCGCCGATGGCTCGACAGGCCGCTGGGGGGACATAAAGATGACGATGGAGGCACACGAATCGAAGCACGTTCGGGTCTTGGGTGGCAGGACCCACGAGGCGGAGAAAGACGTGGCGAGAATGACGAAGATTCTGTTGGTCGACGACAGCAAGTTTCTCCGGCGGGCGCTATCCCGGGCAGGCTACGAGGTCAGCACTGCGAAAGACGGGGAACGAGCGTTGGAGATAGTACGAGAGAAGAACTCCGACGTGATCCTGTTGGATATGTTGCTGCCGAAGATGACCGGGCCGGACGTGTTAAAGGCGCTGAAGAAAGATCCGGCGACGGCAGGAATCGCGGTGGTGGTATTGACGGGGCTATCGCAGAAAAACGCGGGGCGGCTGCAGCAGGACGGGGCCTGCGCGTTTCTGGAGAAATCGGACTTGGGGCTCGACAAGGGGTTGGAGACGCTGCTGGCGGCACTGGCGGGGATTGTGCAGAAGTTGCATCTGGGCGGGCCGGCGGCGCTGGCGAAATAAAGAGATCTATCCTTGCTGGAGATAGAGCTCCGTAATATCTTCTAAGTCCTCGCTAGATCACTCGACCTGGTGGGTATGGATGGACGCCGGCCAGCTTCCCTCACGGCTTGCGCTGTGGGCTGTATTCTTCCGCCGCCGTTGCGGCTGGGAGCTTGAGTTTCACACGGATGCATCCCCGCATTCGGAGACTGTCGCGGCCATGGTAACGCAAGACCGATGACTTTTTCGGACTTGACATGGTCCTTCGTTAGTCTTGCCTGACCACCGGTTTGAGCTTTCCTCCCTTTGCCACGTCTGATCCATTGAAAATAAATCACTTACAGGTGGGAACTCTAGACACCCGCGGCGGAGTCTATGTTGAGTGAGAGTCCCGGCTCCGCTCACGAGTTGCCGGACTGTGCTCGGAAATGAGCCGGACAGCAAATATTCAACGGCGCGGTAGGGTGGAAAATCCTATAATTCAGGAGGACGCCATTATGGCGGGAGCAACCACCTTGGGTGATCTGGCAAGTGCAATCGGAGCTCGGTCGCAGGAAGAAGCGGCGATCGTCGCCGAGCTGAAGGCCGGCTCGGAAGACGGCGTACGCCTGGCTGATCGGCGAATTTCAGCAGCCGGTGTATGGGCTGGTGTACCGGATTGTGAATGATCCGGCGGACGCGGCCGACACGACGCAGGATGTGTTTCTGAAAGTGTTTCGCGGGATGAAGCATTTTCACGGCGGGTCGAGTTTGAAGACATGGATCTACCGCATCGCGCTGCATGAAGCGGCGAACCGGCGACGGTGGTGGTTCCGGCATAAGGCGAAAGAGACATCGATTGAGCCGGTGGAATCGGACGGACCGAGCCCCGGGGAAAATGCGATGCAGGTGGCGCTGACCGATCATGCGGATTCTCCGTTTGACAGCGTCGCGCATCACGAAGTGCAGCATCGAGTGGAAGAAGAGTTGAGGAAGGTTCCGGAGCCGTACCGGACAACGCTGATTTTGCGCGATCTGGAAGAGATGTCGTACGAAGAGATTGCCGAAGTGCTGGAGATTTCGCTGGGAACGGTGAAGTCGCGGCTGACCCGCGGCAGAGACGCATTGCGGCAACGGCTGGCGCCGTATGTGCGCGAAGTCGGAAATGAACTGGGACTGACGGCTCCGTCTCAGGATAAAGAGGGACGGCGGTCGCAGGTTGCAGGAGGGGGTAGAAGGGTCGAGGTGATTTCATGATGGGCACAGGGAAGAACACCGAGACTGCAGTGCCCCAAGGCGAAGCGGCTGTTCTCGCCTTATCTGGATGGAGCGGTGACGGGCACGGAGATGCTCGCGCTGCAGGATCATTTGTCGGATTGCGGGACCTGCATCGACGAGTATCAGGCGTTGCGGCGGACGCAGCAGTTGCTGGCGAGCGTGGGACGTCCGAAGGTTCCGGCGGATCTGGGACTGAAGTTGCGGCTGGCGATTTCGCGGGAAGCGGCACCGGCGAAGCGGGCGCGGTTCGAAGGGCTGCGGGTGCGGATGGAAAATGCGCTGCAGGCGTTCATGGTTCCGGCTACGGCTGGATTTCTGAGCGCGCTGATTATTTTCGGAATCGCGATGGTGTATTTCGTGGCGCCGTCAACGCTGCGGGCGGACAACGATGTGCCGCTGGTCATGGTAAATACCGCGCCGGAATTGCAGCAGAGCGCGTTTGGCATGACGCTGGACACGATCGAAGCGGATTCGCTGGTGATTGAAGCGTATGTCGACGCGAACGGGCGCGTGCAGGATTACCGGATTCTGTCGGACACCGGAAAAGTCCAAGGAAGTGCTGCCGCAAGTCAAGCGGATGCTGATTTTCACGACGTTTCGTCCGGCGTTGTCGATGGGACGTCCGACGGCGAGCCGGGCAGTGCTGTCGTTCTCGAAGATTAGCGTCAAAGGGTAGGAGCCGCGAGCTTTGAGCTTACGAGCTTTTAGCCATCCGATATTCAAGAAATGCCCCATTCTCGAAAACGAGAATGGGGCATCTTTATTCCCGATTGAGGTGAACTGCTGCCATGTTACTTCTGGCAGGAGTCGCTAAGCGAGCGGGCATGGGTCACTTGCAGGTGTCCGTGCTCGGTGTCGTTCTTCTTTACACCGCTGTCTTTCGCCATGTCTTTGGCGTCCTCTTTCATGTTGTGCATTTTTTCGTTCGAGACCACGCCTTTGACTTCGACGGTGTGGTTGACCTTGCTCGCCAAGTCGACGGAGCTGTTGCCGTGGATCTCCCACGTACTGCCGTCCTGTGCAGTTAAGAGGTACTCATTGCCGCCGGTTTGAGTGAGGCATCCGGTCATGTTTCTTACTTCGCTTTTCGGTTTTGCATCCGCGTCTTGCGCAACCGCCCATGCCGAGGTCAGGGCAGCCAGCACGACACAGAACAGAAAACGACTCCATTGATTTTTCATTCCGCGCTCCTTTGATTGTGCTCCCTCGTAGTTTCACGAAGGGGCAAATACCCGAGACATGCTTCCGGGGATAAGTTGCAGTTTGCAGGAGCGGAGTTGCCACCGTTGATATGTCAGAGGTTGGTTTCAAGCGGAAGGCAGCCTAGGGGTGCCGGGGGGTTTTGCAGCAGATGGTCCCCGGTCTGTGGCCGCGGAGGGTCGAGCGTGTGAATGGTCGAACCGACGACCCCGAAAGTCTTCACGTAAGGAATCCCGTCGAGGATTTCTTCGAGAACTTCGAGCACCTGCGGATATCCGCTGGCGTTGAAAACCTGTGCATTGTCTTCGTGATCCCAGAAGCTGATGGTGGCGATCTCACAGCCGTCGGGGATCGCGAGGGTGATTAAATCCAGGAATCCCTTTTGCTGTCGCAGCCAGGGAAGAATTTCGTGATCCATGAGACTGGTGAATTTATCGAGAGAGTTGGGTTTCAGGCGAACTGATACCTTGCGAGCAAACATGACCGACCTCCGCACGGTGGGGAAGGCTGCTTGCGAAGAGCCCATCCTCCCGACACACCCCGTTGATGAGTAGTGCGTTTCGGGAGCCAAGCGTTACAACTTTTGGACAGCAGCTTCAGAAAGATGACTGGCCCAAAAAGCCCTACTTCTCGCGCCAAGGGCACGCGAGAAATGGGGCACCGAGCTGGCGGGAAATTGGCGACATCAGAGTCCAAAGCCGCGGGCGGCGGCGGCGCCCGCGCCACATAAACCTAGCCGTCGGGATGGATGATGTGGATGAGGAGGAAGGTGGCGGCGGCGACAACTGCCGAAGCGGGGATGGTGAGGATCCATGCCCAGACGATGCGTCCGGCGACGCCCCAGCGGACTGCGGACAGGCGGTGGATGGAGCCTACGCCGACGATGGCTCCGGTAATGGTGTGAGTCGTGCTAACGGGGATGCCGGCGAGGGCGGTGCCGAACAAGGTGATAGCTCCGGCGCTTTCGGCGCAGAATCCGCCGAGAGGCTTGAGCTTGGTGATCTTTTGTCCCATGGTGTGGACGATGCGCCATCCGCCGAAATAGGTACCGGCGGCGATGGCGGCGTGAGCGGCGAGGATAATGGGCCAGCGGAAGCGTCCCCAACTCGAAAGCATGTCGGACTTAGACATGAAGCCGGCAGTGTAGAGGGCGCCGGCAACGATGCCCATGGTTTTTTGGGCGTCGTTGCCGCCGTGGCCGAGGCTGTAAGCGGCGGCGGACAGCAGTTGCAACTTGCGAAACCATTTATCGACGAGTTGAGGCGGCTTGTTCTGCAGGATCCAATGCGCGGCGATCATGAAGCTCAGGCCAAGGACCATTCCCATCACCGGGGCCACAACGATGAAAATGAGCGTCTTGTACCAGCCGGAGGGAATAATGACGGAGAACATGGAGGCCGTGCCGGTGTGGATGGCGGCATGCATCATGGCGGCACCGGCGTAACCGCCGATGAGGGCGTGGGAAGAGGAGGTCGGAAGTCCCCACCACCAAGTCAGAAGATCCCAAACGATGGCGCCGAAGAGGCCTGCCATGACGACGTACTGATCGACATGATCGAGGCGGATCATGCCTCCGCCAATAGTTTTGGCGACGGCGGTGCCAAGGAAAAAGGCGGCGAGAAAATTAAACGTCGCGGCCCACAAGACGGCCAATTTGGGAGACAAGACGCGGGTAGAAACGACCGTGGCGATGCTGTTGGCTGAGTCGTGAAATCCGTTGAGGAAGTCGAAGGCCAGCGCGACCAGGATCGTAATCAGAACCAGTAGGACGTCTTTATTCATGTTTCAAAGTTTCAAAGTTTCAGAGTTTCAAGGTTGGCCCCGACTGACCATGGGCTTTGAGATTGCAAATCGTTCCAGGGTTTTCAAAAACCTTGAAACTTTGAAAGATGGAAATTTGTGTTATGTGCTCTTGACGACGATGGCTTCGAGCACATTGGCTGCGTCCTCGGCTTTGTCGGTGGCGTATTCCAGTACTTCGTACAGTTCTTTCAGCTTGATGAGGTGGATGGGATCTTTTTCGTGTTCGAAGAGATCGGCGATGGCGCGGCGGCTCACGTGATCGGCCATATCCTCGAGGCGATTGACCTCTTCGCAGTGCTCCATCACCTGGCCATTCTTTTCGAGAAGGGACACACCCTTGGCGAGTTCCTCACATTGCAGGACGATGAGTCCGGCCAACTCGGCGGAAACGGGCGGAGGCGTGCTGATTTTGTACATCACGAGGCGCAGAGCCGCGGAGTTGACGAAATCGAGGACGTCGTCGAGGGAGGAAGCCAGGCGGTGGATATCCTCGCGATCGAAGGGAGTGATGAAGCTCTGGTTGAGTTTGGTGATGATGGCGTGGGTCGCCTTGTCGCCTTTGTGCTCGATGGCCTGCACCTGATTGACCCGCATGACAAGGTCGCGGGGATCGGCCAGGATGCTGCGGAGCAATTTAGCTCCATCGGTGAGATTGCCGGAGAGTTCAGCGAAAAGGTCGAAAAACTTGGTGTCGCGGGGGATTAGACGCATGGATGAAAGTCACTCGGGCTCTTAGCTTATCAAGATGATGGTGAAGGACAAGAGCAGAGTACTATCTCACGCGGGCGAGAGGCAGGCAAACGGCGGAGAAGGGTTAGCGGTATGTTCTGCGGGTAATCAGGGCCGGAGAGCGCCGGGGGGTCTTGAGCCCGATGACGAGAAACAGGGCAAAAACCGCGGCTGAGCCAACGGCGACGGGCTGCAGAAAACCCACAAACAGCTGAGTGAAGACCATTGCGGCATTATGAGCGCGGGGGCGGAGGAGCGCGAGATTACTAGTGGGGTAGACCCTGTGGTTACTGAAGAATCACCGCGCGGAGGCTAGGGTGCTGAGGGGCGTTCGATCGCTTTTGGAGCCTGGGCAAGGGCAAAGTGCAGTTCAACATTTAAGAGCCGGAGGGCGAGCGCGGCTGCGCTATAAATCGCAAATCGTCACCGCGGCGGGTGCAACCTCGGCGATAATGGCAGTGGGGCGGACTGCCGGAATTTTCGTTAGCACCGTTTCTCCTGCAAATGATCCGATTCAATCGAGTGCTGAAGATCTACGGAGCCTGGTTGCTGCTTTGTGCTGCGGGTTCACTTTTGTGGAGCGGCTGCCGATCCAAGCCTGTCTCCACGAAGCAGCCCGTGACCATTACTTTTATCGGATGGGGACCGGCGACACTCTCCGAGCTCACGGCGGACAAGTCTGTTCTCTCCGAGTTCACTCGGGAAACCGGAATTCAAGTGAAGTTTCTGGTGGGTCCGGAGTCGATGACCGAACGCTTGAAGCTTTACCAGGAGAGCCTGAACAAAAAGTCGAGCACTCCCGATGTTCTCTTCACGGATGTCGTCTGGCCGGGTGTTCTGGCGGAACATCTCGCGGATTTAGGCCCCTATCTTGGGGAAGAGACGAAGGCCTTGATACCGACCGCGGTGCAGAACAATATCGTGGACGGAAGGCTGGTGGCCATGCCCTTCAACGTGGAAGTCGGGCTCTTGTATTACCGTACCGATCTGTTGGCAAAGTATGGATTCAAACATCCCCCGGAGACGTGGGACGAATTGACGGTAATGGCTGAACGTATCCAAGCCGGCGAGCGCGCCGCGGGGCGGAAAGATTTTTGGGGATATGTCTGGCAAGGAGCGCCGTATGAAGGATTAACCTGTAACGCATTGGAATGGCAGGTCTCCTATGGCGGGGGCAGGATCATTGAGGATGACCAAACGATCTCGGTCAACAATCCGCGCACGGTGAAGGCCCTGAAGAGGGCGAAGAGTTGGATTGGGTCGATCTCGCCGCCGAGCGTGCTGGTCTTCAAGGAATCAGACGCGCGAAATATCTGGGACTCAGGCAATGCGGCGTTCCGGAGAGACTGGGTCTGGCGAGGGAATCTTCCGGGAGGGTCCACGGAGACGATCGTCAGGGGTAGGTTCGCTGTTTCGATGCCGCCGAGTGGAGGCGCGGGACACGCATCGGTGCTAGGAGGACAATCGCTGGCGGTGTCGAAGTATTCGGAACATCCGCTCGAAGCGGCTGAACTGGTGAGGTACCTGAGTAGCCGTCATGTGCAGATGTGGCTGTGGGAGAAAGGGTCGATGCTGCCGGCGTTGACTGAGTTTTATCAAAATCCGCAATACCTGGCCGTGCGACCGGATTTGGAGCGATGGAAAGACGTTCTGACTGGCGGTGCGACGGCACGTCCGTCGAAATCTGCGGGGAGCCATTACCCCGATGTTTCAAGGGCCTACTACTCAGCGGTGCATGCCGTGTTGGCGGGAGATGTGAGTGCCGAGAAGGGCATGGTGGATTTGGAAGCGGAGTTGGTGAGGATTACCGGGTTCAAAACGGTTCGGCCCAGTGAGAGCGCGAAGGTGGCGGGAACGAATTGAGCCTTCCAGCATCCTCCGTCGACGCCCCAGACGGTCGGTGGAGAACTCAGCATTGGGAGGGGGCGCGGGCGAAGGGTGCGCGCCACATGAAGGTTGCCGCGGACGGTTTGACCCTCTGCTGGCAAGCCCGTAAACTTTAGCAGTGTTCTCCGCCTATCTTTACGATAGTAAGTAGTGGCCGTGAACGGCCATCTTTGCGGGAGGGATTCCTGAGTCGTTTCTTCCTGAGTCGTTTGCGTGGGTTGTGGGCTTCGAGGTCTGATGGTGGCGGCCGTGCTGGGGCTGCTGGCGCCGGTGTGTCTGGCGGACGGCAACAATCCGATTACGCTGGATACCAGCGAAACGTTTGTTCGCCGTGCTGACGGCGATGAATACGTGCGGCTACAACGTGGGGCTGAACATTTCCGACGCGCAGCGGCTCAATATCCGGGCTGAGGTGGAGAAGAATCTCAAGAACTCCGAAGACGCGCAGACGGCGATGACCACGATGTGCGAGTGGTACGTGGGGAACCGGGGAAAGGATGCGGCGCACGATTTGTCGCAGTACGTGTCGCTGGCGCTGTATTTGCAGGGGCCTCCGCATTTTTTGCCGCGGGTGAAAGAAGACGATTTGCCTCCGGATGCGGTGCCGATTTCGGCGTTCGGAACGGTGCTGGAGCCGTTCTACGAAAAGGCCGGGTTGCATGCGATCTGGGAGCGGCACCGGGCGAATTATGCCGCGCTGGTGGATCGCTATCACGTGCCGCTGGCGAAGATGGTGTTCGACACCGACATCTACCTGAAACTGCAGTCGGGCGGATATCTGGGGCGGACGTTCACGGTCTATCTGGATTTCATGGGCGATCCGAACGAGGCCAACGCGCGCAATTACGGCAGCCGACTACGACGTGGTGGTGTTTCCATCGCCGGATCCCGACCTCGACCGATCCGCTGAAGATGCCGCAGATCCGGCATACTTACCTGCACTACCTGCTCGATCCGCTGGCGGACAAACATTTCAGTTCGGTCAAGCGCATCGAACCGCTGCTGCAGTCGGTGAAGCGGGCGCCGCTGGAAGAGAGCTTCAAGACCGACATTTCGCTGCTGGTGACCGAGTGCCTGGTGCGGGCGATTGAGATTCGGACCACGGGAACCAAGCAAACCGCCGAGGCGATGCGTCTGCAGGCGGTGGATGACGCGGTGAAGCAGGGATACGTACTGACAAAGTATTTCTACACATGCGCTGCGTGGCGTTCGAAAAAGATCCGGCGGGACTGCGCGAGCGCGTATGCGGACATTCTCGAGAAGATCGATCTGAAGGCGCAGGAGAAGGCGGCGAACGAGGTGCAGTACGTGCGGGTGTCGGCGCCGGAACTGGTGCAGTTGTCGCGAATGGAGGACCGGAGGATGCTGTCGACGGCTGACAAGCGGCTGGCGGCGGGCGATCCCAAGGGAGCGCAGGAACTGGCGCAGCAGGCGCTGGACAGAAAGATTGGGGATCCGGGGCGGGCGCTGTTCATTCTGGCGCAGGTGGCGGTCATGAACAAGAACCGGGAAGGGGCGCTGGAAAATTTCCAGAAGGCGATTCAGGCAGACGAAAGATCCCAAGGTCGTGGGCTGGTCGCACGTGTACCTTGGCAGAATTCTGGATATGAAAGAGGACCGCGAGGCGGCGCTGGACGAGTACCGGGCGGCGTTGACGGCGGGAGCGGAGTTGCCGGAAGTGAAGGCGGCAGCGGAGCGCGGACTGGAACAGGCGTACGAGCCACCGGCGAAACCGCAGTAGAGCTGTCAGCTGGTCAGTAAAGCCTGATGACGTTTTCATTGCTACGATAGAATGCACGGTTGCAGACTTCGCGGTCAATTTGAAATCAGAAGAGCGTGGGTTCGAGGAGAAAGCATGAAGCGAACAGCGATCAGTGGTCGCAGTGCTGGGAGTGTGCGCCTGGAGTTTCGGGCAGAGCAACGCATAAACCGGCGCGGGCAGCCGGCAGCGGCAGCGGCCGGCGGGACAAGCAGCGGCACCAGCGGGGAAGCGCCCGCCGGCGGCCAAGACGCAGCCCGAGTTTGAGGCATACAAGGCGGCGATCGCTCTGACCGATCCGGCGGCGCTGGAGAAAGCGGCCGACGACTTCGCGGCGAAGTTCCCTGACAGCGAGTTGCGTGCGCCGTTGTACACCGTGGCCATGGAGCCGCTATCAGCGGCAATAACGCCGACAAGATGATGGAGATGGGCAAGAAAATTCTGGCGATTGACCCTGATGATCCCGCGGCGCTGGTTGGAGTGGCGCAGGCGATTGTGGAGAACGACGCACGACACCGATCTGGATAAGGATCAGAAGCTGCGCCGAAGCCAAGAAGAACGCCGAGCGCGCGCTGGTGACGGTTGAGACGGACGTCCCGACCAGCGGGTATCCTCCAGAGCAGATCAACGGTTTCAAGAACGGAGTGCGGTCTGAGGCGTATTTCGATCCTGGGCACGCTGTCGTTCAAGGCGAACAATTGGGCGGAGGCAGAGACGAATCTGCGCAAGTCGATTGACGCGTTTCCGCAGCAACCGGATGCGATTCACGATCTTGCAACTGGCGGTCGCGCTGGACATGCAGAACAAATTTCCGGAAGCCACGAAGTACGTTGACCAGGCGGTGGATCTGACCAAGGACCGGCCCGACTCTGGTGTGGGCAAAGCGGCGCGGGACGAGAAGGATCGGCTGACGAAGCTGAGCAGTGGCACGGCGCCGGGACAGACGGCGACGCCGCCGAAGAATCTAGAGTGCTGAGCCGACGCTCGAGCAGGACATGCCGAGGCGGCTGTCCGCCACCTGTATGAAAGAACGGGAAATCACGGCGCTGGAAGAGGGGCTGGGCTACCATTTCCGGCGGCGGGCCGTCATTGAGCAAGCAGTGACGCACAGTTCGCAGGCGCGGGAACAGGAAGCGCAGCAGGCGGGCGAGAGCAAGTACAAGGTCAGCGACAACGAGCAACTGGAATTTCTGGGGGACGCGGTGCTGGCGCTGGTGACGAGCGAAGAATTGTTCCAGCGCTTTCCGCATTTTCGGGAGGGCGAACTTTCGAAGCTGCGGGCGCATCTGGTGAGCGAGAGGCATTTGATCCGGGTGGCGCAGCAACTGGAACTGGGCCACTACCTGCGGCTGGGGCGGGGCGAGGAAAAAAGCGGCGGGCGCGGGAAGACGGCGTTGCTGGTGGATGCGCTGGAAGCGATTCTGGCGGCGATTTATCTGGATGGCGGGCTTGAGGTGGCGCGGCGAGTTCGTGCTGCGCAACGTGATTGCGCCGGAACTGGAGCGGATGGAGCGCGGCGGCGGGTACGCTGCCGGTGACCGATTTCAAGTCGGCGCTGCAGGAAGCGGTGCAGAGCCTGGGACTTGCCGCAACCCGCGTATGTGCTGGTGGAGGAAGCTGGGCCCGGAGCACAGCAAGACATTTACCGTCGAGGCGCGACTGCACACGAAGAACGGCAAGAACGCAGAGTTTGTGGGACGCGCGCAGGGTTCGACCAAGAAGACCGCGGAGCAGGATGCGGCGCGACAATTGCTGACGTTCCTGGCGTCGCGCCCGAAAGCCGCCGATGCGAAAGGGGCGCGAGCTTCGAGCCCGGCCGATAAGTAGATTTCATGGATTTGCCAAACGTCCCGATCGCAGCGTCCGAGAGCCCTGTTGGGCCGCCAGTCCCGCCGGTTGCGGCGGCTGAGGTTGCCGCCGCTGCGAACGGTTCTGCGGATGTTTCTGCACACCACGACGCTGCCCCAACGGATAATGCGATTCCCACGCCTGCCGCTCCCGCACCGGCGCCCGACCGCCGCATCGTGACGACGCTCGGCACCGACCTGATCGGTTCATTGCAGTCGTTGATGGGGACGGTGGTGATCGCGATTTTCGTGATCACGTTTATCGTGCAGGCTTTCCAGATTCCTTCGGAATCGATGGAGAATACGCTGCTGGTTGGCGACTATCTGCTGGTGAATAAGCTCTGCTATGGGGGCCAAGGGCTGGGCGACCATTTGATGCCGTATCAGAAAATCGCGCGCGGGGACATCATCGTGTTTCACTATCCGGTGGATCCGCAGCAGCATTTTGTGAAGCGCGTGATCGGCGTGCCGGGAGACCACCTGCGGATGGTGAACAAGAGAGTCCTGATCAACGGCAAGCCTCTGGACGAGCCCTACGTACGGTTCCTGGAGCCGCCGAATAATTTGTTTCGCGATAATTTTCCGCGGACCGATATTGCGGCGATCGGCCTGGAAGGCAAGTGGTGGCTGGAGATGCGGAAACTGGTGGAAGACGGCCAGCTGATTGTTCCCGAAGGACATTATTTTGTGATGGGCGATAACCGCGACGACAGCCAGGACAGCCGCTATTGGGGGTTCGTGCCGCGGGAAAATATCATCGGCAGGCCGCTGGTGATTTACTGGTCGGTGCGGGATTGGGATCACAATCCGTCCGCTTCGGTGATCGGACGGCTGTATCATCTGGCGTATGCGGTCACGCACATCTTTCAGATCACGCGCTGGAACCGCACGCTGCGGCTGGTACACTGAGTACGTCCGGCGGGCTGAGCTCGCGTGGCTCGGCCTGAAATTCTACGGCAGGCGAAGTCAACTTCAATTAAGGATCACGGAAACATTCATAGTGGCGAAGAAAGAAAACGCAGTCGAAGAGAAGGTCGCGGAAGAGAAGCCGAAGGAAACTACGGTCGAGTTTCTTGTCGTCGCTGGCGGCGGTGCTGGTGACGGGGCTGTTCATCATCACGTTTGTGGTGCAGGCGTTTGAGATTCCGTCGAGTTCGATGGAGAACACGCTGCTGATCGGCGACCATGTTTTCGTGAACCGCATCCAGTTTGCGCCCAAGAGTTCGTGGGTGGGGCCGCTGCTTCCCTATCGGGACGTGCAGGTTCCGGGACATTGTCGTATTTCTGTCGCCGGCCGAACCGGGACTGTACGTGGTGAAGCGGATCATCGGGCTGCCGGGAGACCGTATTCACTTGCGGAATGGCGTGGTGTACCGCAACGGCGTAGCTCTGGACGAACCCTATGTGTTGCACGACCGGGACACGTCGGATCCGTATCGCAATAATTTTCCTTCGGTGCCTCCGAACGACGATCCCAATGTGTATCCGAATTGGATGGTCGACTTGCAGTCGTACATCCACGGGGACGACATCGTGGTGCCCCCGGACCACTACTTTGCCATGGGCGACCACCGCGGCGTGAGTCTGGACAGCCGGTACTGGGGATTCATTCCCAAGGCAAACGTAATCGGGCGTCCGATGTTCATCTACTGGTCGTTTGAGACGCCGGATGATCAGTATCGCAAGACGGCGTGGGGCGATCGCGCTTTATTTCTGGGCAAAGTTGTGTTGCACTTTTTCGATGAGACACGGTGGAAACGGACGCTCAAGTTCGTAGAATAGTTCGGCAGATCAAGATGAGGCCCCTCGAAATTCCAGTAAGGGCGCAGTGAAGGTTTTCTCCTCCAAGCGGCGAATCGTGGCGGCGGCAGCATTGATTGTGCTGCCGCTGTTTCTGCTGCATCCCGGCGCCTCCCGTTTGAAATCGCGGATTGCCTCGTCCATCAGCTCGGGAGTGGGGCGGCCCGTGGACATTGGATCGGTGCACCTCCGGTTGCTGCCGCGGCCGGGATTCGATCTGGAAAATCTGGTGGTGTATGACGATCCGGCGTTCGGAGCGGAGCCCATGCTGCGCGCGAGCGAAGTGACGGCAGCTCTTCGCTTGACTTCGCTGCTGCGCGGGCGGCTGGAAATCGCGCGGCTGGATCTGACCGAGCCCAGCCTGAATCTGGTGCATTCGGTGGGAGGACGCTGGAATCTGGAAGCGCTGCTGGAGCGCACGGCGCACATTCCGCTGGCGCCAACCGCGAAAGCGAAGTCCGAACCGCGTCCAGGATTTCCTTACATCCAAGCCACATCGGCGCGGATCAATTTCAAGAGCGGCCCGGAGAAAAAACCATACGCGCTGACCAATGCGGATTTTTCCTTGTGGCAGGACTCGGAAAACAGCTGGGGCGTGCGGTTGAAAGCGCAGCCGTTCCGCACTGATTTGAACTTGAACGATACGGGCTTGCTTCAGGTGGATGGAACGTGGCAGCGTGCGGATGCTCTGCGCGATACGCCGCTGCACCTCGAAATCGAGTGGAATCACGCACAACTCGGGCAGTTCACGAAATTCTTCACCGGAAACGATCAGGGATGGCGCGGAGAGCTGCTGCTGGACGTGGCGCTCGAGGGCACGCCGGCGAAGTTGCAGATTACGAGTACAGCTTCCATTCAGGATTTTCGGCGGTACGACATTGCCAGTGGCCCGGCGCTGCGGATGGCCGGCCGCTGCGACGGAGAATACAGTTCGCTCAATCAGGCGTTTCACGGGCTTCTGTGCGTCGCTCCGGTAGGGAGCGGGTTGATCACGCTGAAGGGAGACGTCGGCCTGCCGGGAAGCCACAACTACGAACTCACGCTGACGGCTGACAACGTGCCTGCCGCAGCGGCGGCTGTATTGGTGGAGCGGGCGAAAAACAATCTTCCAGACGATCTGGTTGCGGGCGGGACGCTGAATGGGAGTCTTTCGATTGCTGAAAACGCCGCGACGGCATCGAAACTTCGATTTGAAGGCCGAGGCGAGATTGCCGACTTTCGCCTGGCATCGGCTGGGAACAAGGCGGAGATTGGGCCGGAGACGATTCCCTTCCGGCTGACGACGGGCGATTCGGCGGCGCGCAAACTGGCGACTCGCAAGAATGCGTTCGGCATGCAGCTTCCCAATGGCCCGCATGCCGAGTTCGGGCCGTTCCCGGTAGCGATCGGACGCGTCGCCCCCGCCGCGCACGGATGGGTGAACCAAGGCGGTTACAACTTGTCGGTTGTGGGGGAAGCCGATATTGCGAAGGCGTTGCGCGTGGCCCGGATGTTCGGACTCGCCGCGTTGCAGACCGCTTCGGAAAGCACGGCACAAGTTGATTTGCAGATCGCCGGAGCGTGGGCAAGACGCAGCAACGGGACGACCTCAGGCTTCACGGGACCGCAAGTCACGGGGACCGCGAAATTGCGGAACGTTCGCGTCGCCCTACGCGGGGTGGCCAGTCCGCTCGAGATTGTTTCGGCGGACATGCAACTTTTGCCGGGCGAAGTGCGCGTCTCGAGGTTGAGCGCCAAGGCGGCGGACACGGCATGGACCGGATCTCTGGAGATGCCGCGGGGGTGCGGAACTCCTGGCGCGTGCGAGGTGCACTTCATCCTGAACGCGAACCAGATTGCGCTCGACGAGCTGGGCGCGTGGGTGAATCCGAGTCCCAAGGAACGGCCATGGTATCGTCTGCTGGAGTCGAATCCGCAAGCGGGGCCGTCGTTTCTGGCGAGTGTGCGTGCTTCCGGGCAAGTCACTACGGACCGATTGCAACTGCAGACTGTGGCGGCGACGCGGGTGTCGGCGAAGGTGAGTCTTGACGCCGGGAAATTGGAGATCGCAGAGTTGAACGGCGATTTTCTGGGCGGCAAGCACCGCGGCCAATGGCAGGCAGACTTCGGAGCGAAGTCCGCGCTTTGCAGTGGCAGCGGGAACCTGACTGGAATTTCGCTGGCCCGTCTGGCGGATGCGATGAAGGATGGGTGGATTGCGGGTACTGCGAATACGAGCTATGAGGTGAAAGGGCCGTGCCCGGCGGAGTTCTGGACTTCGGGTGAGGGAATGCTGCAGTTTGAAATGAAAGACGGGGCGCTGCCTCACATCGCGCTGGGCGAGGATACGGAAGCGCTGAGGGTCACGCATCTGGCCGGCCAGGCACTACTGCACGCGGGTACGATCGAGATGAAAGACGCGAGGCTAGACTCGCCCGGCGGGAAGTTTCTGGTGAGCGGGAGCGCGTCGCTAAAGGGCGAATTGGATTTCAGGCTGGAAAGAGTCCCGCCCGGAACTACAGCTGCGGGGTATACGGTTACCGGAACCGTCGGTGAGCCGCGAGTAGCTTCATCTGGCGCCGAAACGCAGGCCCGGCTCAAAGCTGATCCCGCGAAATAAATTACGGCACGTATCCCGCGCCCCGCAGCACTTTGCCCGGAAGTGCTCCCGTCATCTTTCCTTGATCGATCACTGGCACGCCGTTGACCAGCACGTATTCCATTCCTTCCGAAAGCTGATTGGGATTATCGAAAGTGGCGCGATCGCGCACCGTGGCCGGATCGAAAATCACGACATCAGCCCACATGCCCGCTTTCAAAACGCCGCGATCGGTGAGGCGCATGCGCTGCGCCGGCAGCGCGGAGAACTTGCGGATGGCATCTTCTAAGGTCAGAACTTTTTCTTCGCGAACATACTTGGCGAGGATGCGCGGGAACGTGCCATAGGCGCGGGGATGAGGATGCGACTGGCCGAGAATTCCCTCGGGAGATGTGCCTTCGGAATCGTTGTCGATTGCGACCCAGGGTTGCTGCAGCGCCAAGGTCACGTCGGGTTGCGACATTCCGAAGACCGCAACTTCGGTGGATGGATCCTGAATGAGGAAGTCGAAGAGGGCGTCCATCGGATCTTTGTTCGAAGCCTTAGCGATCTCCGAGAGACGCTTGCCGTGCAGTGGCGCCAGAGCAGGGTTTTCAACCGCACCGATCATGATGGCGTCGGGGCCGGGAATCTCCTGCCACTCGTTGTCCCACTGTTTGGACGGAGTAAGCATGTCTTTGCGAATGCGGGTGCGAGTCAGAGGGTCTTTCAGGCGCTCGACGAGTTTTTCGGTCGCCGCCATCATGCGCCCACGGCGGGATGAATGCAGAGAAATCGTTGTACCAAGCAGTATAGGCGTAGGTGTCGGCGCTGACATCGGCGCCGGCGACGCGGGCGGCGTTGATTTTGGCGACGACGTCGGGCATGCGTCCCCAGTTGTCTTTGCCGGCAACTTTGAGGTGCCAGATTTCCACGGGGATGTGAGCTTCGCGGCCGATGCGGAGGGCCTCGGCGATGGCTTCGAGAACCGAGGCACTCTCATCGCGCATGTGGGTCGCGTAGATGCCGCCGAACTTGCTGGCCTCGGCGGCAAGGGCGATCAGTTCCTCCGTCTTGGCGTAGGGAGCGGGCGCATATTCGAGTGACGTAGACACGCCTACGGCGCCGGCTTTCATGGCCTCGCGCACCAGGGCCTGCATTTGCTCGAGCTGCGCGGGAGTCGGCTGTTTATCATCGTCGCCGAGGACCATGCGGCGGACCTGCGTGGCGCCGACATAGCTCGCGAGGTTGATGCCCATACCCTGCTTTTCAAGCCGCGCGAAATATTGACGGAAGGTGCGCCAGTCGGGAGTGATGTTGTAGTGCGTCATATCCGCGGTGGTCGGACTTGATGATCGCGTCGTTGAGCGGAGCGATCGAGTCGCCTTCGCCCGTGATTTCGGAAGTGATTCCCTGGAAAATTTTCGAGGGCAGGCGTGGGTCGACGAGAATCGTGAGTTCGGATTGGCCGAGCATATCGATGAAGCCGGGGGCGACGACTTTGCCGGCTGCGTCGATGGTGCGCTTACGCGGGGCAGCGGACAGATTGCCAATGGCGGCGATCTTTCCGTCGCGAATACCGAGGTCTCCGGAGTACCAGGGCGAGCCGGTGCCGTCGATGATGTGGCCGTGGGTGATGACGAGGTCGAAGGCTGGCGTCTGGGCGAGCGCGAGTGAGGAGAGCAGCAGGCATGCGAGGAAGACGAGAATGCGAATTGCGGTAGACGTGATCTGGATGTTCTTATTCATCTGTTGTACCCTCAGGGGCTAAAGCCCTAAATCTCTCTCACTGCTTTTACGCGGCCCTGAAGGGCTGCTCTTCCACGATCTGGAACCGGCCGTGCGCAGCGCTCCGAGCGTGATCCATATTCCTAGAGCTAGCCATTCGTAAATCGTGAAATGGCCGGGGACGAACGGAACCACTTTCATCAGGGCCATGGCGACTCCGACCGCCAGGCCGAACCACGCTACGGCGCGTTCGGTGCGCGACAGCGTCATCACGCTCGGGTCGGGTGCGGGCCAGGGCCAGGCATGCGGCACAGGTAGCTGACCATCCGATGGCGCAGGCGACCGATCCGACTTCGGTGACGGGAACCAGGATCGCGTCGCCCAGCAGCATACACGCGGCGGTGGCGAGACCGATGCAGAGAACTGCGGCCGATGGCGTCTGGTGACGCACGTGGACCGCTCCGACGCGCGAGTCGACCATGCCGCGGCGACCCAGGGCAAAGAACAGACGGCTGGCGGCGACGAAATTTCCGTTGAAGCACTTGAAGAGTGATAGCAAGGCGGCGGCGAGGATGATCTGCACGATCCATCTCGATGCCCAGAGCCTGCTGGAACGCCACTGCCGTCATGAATTTTTCGCCGGTCAATCTGCGCCAGGGAGCGACGAATGCAACCGCCGCGACGATGCTGGCGTAGAAGAGAATGCCGACGAAGATGGCCATCCAGATGGCGCGGAAGAATCCTCGTGCGCGGAAGTCGGGGCTGGCCTCTTCGGCGGCCTTGCCGACCGACTCGAAGCCGGTCATGAAATAGGGGACGATCTGAATCACCAGCAGAATCGAGATCCAGCGGAGTGTGCGTGAACAGCGGCGGATGTTCGCGGGCGAGCCGCGGCTCACGCCGAGAGCGACAAAAATCACGAAGAGAGCGAGCGTGCCGAAGCTGGTCCAATTTTGAAAAGTCGCGCTGAGGCGGATGCCGCGATAGTTCAGTAGCGTGAGCAGCGCGGTCAAGGCCGAGTCCGATGACGAGATGCGGCAGATACACGGGACGGCCGGCGATGCGGTAGAGTTCGATCGAATCGAGGCCGGGAACGATGTAGCCGGCGATGCGGCCGACGGCGACGGCTTCCCAGGGGCAGACGATGAAGTAGGCGAGCATCATCATCCATCCGGTGGCGAAGCTGACGGGACGCGAGAAGACAGCGGAGGTGTAGGCGATTTCTCCCGCGGCGTCGGGCATGGCGATCACCAGCTTGCCGTAGACCCATCCGATGGGAAGCAGGAGCGCGCCACCGATCACGAAGCCGAGCAGGGCGCCGAGAGCGCCGCCGCGGAGCAGCCAGTCGTCCATGATGACCAGCCAGCCGACGCCGACCATGGTTCCCCAGCCGAGAGTGAAGTAGTCGGTGGCGCGGAGTTGGCGGGCGAGAGTGTTCACGAGGTCCGGTTCGTGAGCGAGCGGCGCGAATTATAAAGCATCTGTGCGCAGCACGGCCGGGCTGCACCCGGCGGACGGCCGAAGGCGGCTGTCCCCACAAGTCCGGCTTTTCGCGTGTTAGTATCGAAATCAGCCTGGCATGACACTTCAACACCTGATCCGTACAAACCGCCCTGCTGCATTGGCCTTGTTTCGCGGAGCGGGGCTTCCATCGATAAATGACATCTTCTGCCCAAATCTCGCAAACGCGTGCTCAGCGGCATGCGCCCGACCGGAAAGCTGCACCTGGGCAACTATGTGGGCGCGCTGCAGAACTGGGTCGCGCATGCAGGACGAGTACGAATGCTTTTTCATGGTGGCCGACTGGCACGCGCTGACCACCGATTACGCCGACACTTCGCAGGTGAAGGAAAATTCGCTCGAAGTCGCACTGGACTGGCTGGCGGCAGGGCTTGATCCGGAGAAGTCGGTGATCTTTATTCAGTCGCATGTTCCGGCGCATGCGGAGTTGCATCTTGCTGTTTTCGATGATCACGCCGCTGGGCTGGCTGGAGCGGGTGCCGACGTACAAAGAGCAGCGGGAGAATATTAAGGACAAAGATCTGGGGACTTATGGGTTTCTAGGGTATCCGGTGCTGCAGTCGGCGGACATTCTGGTCTACAAGGCCGATGTGCGTGCCGGTGGGTGAAGATCAGGTCGCGCACGTGGAACTGACGCGGGAGATTGCGCGGCGGTTTAACGGATTCTACGGCACGTAGAAGGAAGTGTTCCCCGAGCCGCAGTCGCTGCTGACTCCGCGCCGCGAAGTTGCCGGGGACCGACGGCCGGAAGATGTCGAAGTCGTATGGAAACACGATCATGCTGACCGATCCGGAGCCGGTGGTGCGGCAGAAATTGAAGACGATGGTGACTGATCCGGCGCGGGTGCGGCGGACGGATCCGGGGAATCCGGATGTGTGTCCGGTGGGCGACCTGCACAAGATTTTCAGCGAGCAAAGCAACGATGGCCAAAGTGAATGAAGGCTGCCGGTCGGCGGGGATTGGGTGCATCGAGTGCAAGGGCTGGGCCGCGGATGCGCTGGTGAAGCTGCTGAATCCGATGCAGGAGCGGCGCAAGAAATTTGAGGAGAATCCGCGGCTCGCGTGGGATATTCTGGAGGCTGGCACGGAGCGGGCGCGCAAGGCGGCGGGCGAGACGATGGACGATGTTACGCGCGGCCATGGGGATGTCGCTGGGGTATGAGGGTCGAAGTAGTACGAACGCGCGGAGACAGATGCAAGGTCCTTCGCTCGCTCAGGATGACAAGGCGTTAGTTGATGAGAGAAGCAAAAATCGTTTCTGGCGAATGACGTTGCGGTCGCTGCTTCGGCGGCGATTGCCGAGAGTCCAACCCTTCTCGCAAAGAGCGCGAAAACTCGATGCGGCAACGGCAGGTCGCGACTGCGCCGGCGGCAATCGTTGCGCGCTACACACGTGGGCAAGGATGCGGCGAAGAAGGAAGAGAGCGATTCGCCGTTTGCGGTTGCGGTGACGGATGTCTACGAGGGGCCGCTCGATCTGCTGCTGGATCTGATCCGCAAGCAGGATATCGACATTTACGATATTCCGATCGCGAAGATCACGGCGCAGTATCTGGCGTATGTGGAGAAGATTCGCGAACTCGATGTGAACGTTGCGGCCGATTTTATTTACATGGCCGCGGTGCTGATTCACATCAAGTCGAAGATGCTGCTGCCGCGCGATCCGGATGCGACGGCGGAAGAGCAGGAAGATCCGCGCAGCGAACTGGTCAACCGGCTGCTGGAGCATGAAAAGTTCAAGTCGGCGGCGCAGATGCTGTTGCAGAAGCAGCAGATTGAAGATGCGGTGATGTCGAATCCGTCGCTGAAAGAATTCATGGAGGCGGAGGGCACCGAGCCGGAAATCGCCGCCGACGTGATCGACCTGGTCAAGACGTTTCAGCAGGTGCTGGAGCGGGTGCGCACGCGTCCGGTGCTCAATGTCGATGAGGAAACGGTGACGGTGGGGCAGATGATCGATTATCTGCGGCGGCGACTGTCGCTGGAAGACCGGCCGATCCGGCTGAAGCAGTTGCTGATGCGGGTTCCGTCGCGGCAGGCGCTGGTATGCATGTTCCTGGCGCTGCTGGAAATGGTGCGGCTGCAGGCGATCCAGGTGCGGCAGGAAAAAATGTTCGGCGAGATCGCGGTCCGCAAGCATACGCACTTCGACGAGATCATGAAAGAACAGTCGGCCGTGCGCGACGACTGGAGATAAACAAGAGTTTCAATGTTTCAAAGGTTCAGGGGTTCAGGACTTTGAAACATTGAGACCTTAAAACTTTGAAACCTGCCTATGAGTCTTAAAGCTCAACTCGAAGCCATTATTTATGCGGCGGAGACGCCGATCACGCTGGAGCAGATGGCCCAGCTCGTGAAGGAAAGCGTCGTCGCTGATGGAGCGGCTGACGAAGCCGAGATCAAGTCGCGCGTGCGCTCGTGTCTGGAAGAACTGGTCGGCGAATATGGCGCGCCCGATCACGGCATCGAGATTCGGCAGGTCGCCGGCGGATACCGCATGTCGACCAAGCCCGAGCAGCATGAAGTGGTGCGGGCGTTCGCCAAGAGCTTGAAGCCGCCGATCCGGCTGTCGCTGCCTGCGCTGGAAACTCTGGCCGTGATCGCTTACAAGCAGCCGGTGACCGTGCCGGAGATTAACGACATTCGCGGCGTCGATTCCGGCGGCGTGATTGGGACGCTGCTCGATCGCAAGCTGATTACGACGGCGGGGCGCAAGCAGGTGATTGGGCGTCCGATTCTTTACAAGACGACCAAGGAATTCCTGATGCGGTTTGGGCTGAAGGATGTGAACGAACTGCCCAGCATGGAAGAGTTCGAGAAGCTGGTGGCGGAATCGTTTCAGGCGGAATTGATTCCGGCGGAGAGCGCGGCGGCCGAGTCGGGAATCGCTGCGACGTCCGAAGCGCAACAGTTCGCCGAGCTCGAGGCGAGAAGGCGGGCAGAGGTCGGCGTCGCCCCTTCGACTAGCTCAGGCAGCCTCTCGGACTTGTTCCGTCCATTGCTCGAGTACCCAGCGCTTAAGCGCTAGGCTAAAATTATTTTCTGCCTTCCGGGGATCTTTTACGTCACGGCGGCATTCCGTGCCAGCAGGTTTGGAATTTCATTATGCCGCTGGAACGTCTGCAAAAGATTATCGCTGCTGCCGGAGTCGCTTCGCGGCGGAAGGCGGAGAAACTGATTTCGTCGGGCGCGTGCAGGTCAACGGGACAGTCGTCACCGAACTGGGCACCAAGGCCGATCCTGAGACCGATCACGTGCGCGTGAATGGAAAGCTTCTGCAAGGCGCGCAGCGGCACACCTATCTTTTGCTGAACAAGCCCAAGGGCTACGTCACCACCATGAGCGATCCGGAAAAGCGGCCGACCGTGATGGATCTGATTCACGGCGTGAAGGGGCGCGTGTATCCGATTGGGCGTCTGGACTACGCCAGCGAAGGATTGCTGCTGCTGACCAACGACGGCGACCTGGCGCACCGGCTGATGAAAGCGGCTTCGCATGTGGCCAAGACTTATGTGGTGAAAGTCGCGGGCACGCCGAAGGAAGAAGCAATCGCCAAGCTGCGGGCAGGAGTTTCGATCGCTACCGATGACGGGAAACGCGTGAAGACCGGGCCGGCTCTGGTGCGCGTGGTGAAAGAAGCGGCGAATCCGTGGTACGAGATCACGCTGGTGGAAGGGCGCAACCGGCAGATCCGGCGCATGTTTGAGGCGGTGGGGCATCACGTGGAAAAAATCAAGCGCGTGCGCTATGGACCGCTGACGCTCGACGTTCCTCCGGGAAAGTTTCGATCGCTGACGTTGCGGGAGATCGAAAAGCTGAAATCCGCCAGCACCACGGGCGCAATCGCGAGAAAGAAATCCCGAAATGATTACGGCGAAGTGATGTACGGCGAGCATGAGCCGATTTTTTGATCTGGTTTCGAAGCCGGCGCGGGAGATGGGCGGATTTCTTCCGCCGCCGCCTCCGAAGCGGGCTCCCGCGGAAACTCAACCGCGGCTCATCAAGCTCGACTCCAACGAAAATCCTTTTGGTCCGTCGCCGCGCGCGATCGAGGCGATGCAGGCGGCGCTGGCGGCGGCGAATTCCTATCCTGACGACGATTGCGGCGAGTTGCGCCGCAAGCTCGCGGCGCACCACGACGTGCCGATCGAACAAGTCCTGGTGACCGCGGGCTCGACCGCGCTGCTGGGGCTGCTGTGCCAGACGATGCTCGCGCCGGGACTGAATGCGGTGACCAGCGAGCGGTCGTTCATCGTTTATTCGATGGCGGTGCACGCGATGGGAGCGCAGTTGATTGAGGCTCCGATGCGCGACGATGGATTCGATCTGGACGCGATTCTCGCGGCGATCAACGAAGATACGCGCCTCGTGTTTCTGGCGAATCCCAACAATCCGACCGGAACCATGGTCGAGGCCGCAGCGGTCGAGCAAGTTCATCGCCGAAGTTCCGGGGCATGTGGTCGTGGTGCTGGACGAGGCGTACTACGAGTTTGCATCGCACTTCGCGGCGCGGCGGAAGGTGGAGTATTCGCGGTCGCTTGAATATCTGCGGCCGGGCAGCGAGCGTAGTGGTGCTGCGAACGTTTTCGAAAGCGCACGGACTGGCGGGGCTGCGCGTGGGATATGGGTTGGGCCCGGCAGAGTTGCTGGCTTATTGCGCGCGCATGCGGGATACGTTTTCCGTGTCGTCGGTGGCGCAGGCCGCGGCGGTGGCGGCGCTCGACGATCTGAACCATGTTGGACGCGTGGTTGCGAACAACGCGGAGCAGGCGCAGATTCTGGGAGTTGGATTGTCGGAGTTGGGGTACCGCGTGGTTCCGACGGCGGCGAATTTTCTTTATTGCGATGTGGGCAGAGATGCGCTGGGATTCTCGGAGCGACTTGCGCGGTGTGGGAGTGAGCGTGCGGCCGCTGGGGGCGTGGGGAGCGCCGAATTGTATGCGGGTGAGCATTGGGACGCCGGAGCAGAATCAGATTTTTCTGGAGTGCGGCGCGGAAGGTGGGCGTAACGACTTAGCTGTACCTCAGTGGCTGAAGCCCTTTTCTTGCGAAGCGCTTGCCGCAGCGCTGAAAGCGCTGCTCCACCCAAGAGCTGCGCTCCCGAAAGCTGCGCGACCCAAAGAGACTACCAAAGAAGCGAAATCTCCAAGAACAGTGCTCTCAGCTACGATGCCGGGATTCTCGCAGCGCCGAACAGGCCGGCGTCGCTGCCGAGCAGGGCGCGGGTGATGATTGTTTTCTTGCGCGCGTAGTCTGCGATCTGAGCGGATGCGCCTTCTTTCTTGCGAGTAGTCTTTCTCCAGTCGGATCATCGGGCGCGGTTGCGGCGTAGACCAGCGAACGCTCGCGCAATTCGGCAAACATTTGCGGGGCGAAGGCATCCCACGCACTGACGACGCCGCCGCCAATCACGAACATGTCGAGGTTGAGAACGTTGATCAGACCCGCGAGCAAGATTCCCAGGACCTCGCCGAAGCGGTGGAAGATGCGTTGTGCATCCGGGTCGCCCTGCATCGCGAGATTGTAAATCGACGGGCGCTGAACTCGGGGTCGGAATTGGCGGCCTTGGCGAGGCGGGCGCTTGCCCGGAGGCGATCGCCTCGCGAGCCATGCGCACGAGCGCCGTCGCCGAAGCATAGCGCTCGGCGCAGCCGTGATTGCCGCAGCCGCAGGGAACGCCGTTGGTTCGATGGTGACGTGGCCAAACTCGCCGGCCATGCCGTTCATGCCGTAGAAGATTTTGCCGTTCAAGATGATGGCGCCGCCGATGCCGGTGCCGAGCGTGATCATCGCCATGTTGTCGACGCCGCGGCCTGCGCCCAGCCATTTTTCGCCGAGAGCGGCGACTTTGGCGTCGTTATCGAGGAAGACGCGGGCGCCGAGGCGGCGTTCGATTTCGTCGCGCACGGGATAGTCGGACCATCCGGGGAGGTTGGCGGACTTGCGCATCATGCCGGTTTCCATGTCGATGATGCCGGGCACGCCGATGCCGGCGCCGACGAAGCGCCCGCTGCCGCGATATTGTTCGGTCAGGCGGAGAATGGCGTCGCACATTTCGCCGATGACGTGGTCGCGGCCGAGAGCGACTTTTACGCCGAGAGTGATTTTTTCGAGAAGCTGGCCTTCGGTGCTGATGGCCGCGATGCGCAGGTTGGTGCCGCCGAGATCGACTCCGATGGAAAAATCAGGCATGAAGTGAAAGATTATCAGAATTGCGGGCAGACGTATCCATTGTTGATTGTTGATTGATGATCGATAATTGTTGATTGCAACCCGTGCTGGTTTTCAATCAACAATCAGCAACATCAGAAATCATCAATCTTACTTCTGGCACTTGGGGCAGTAGTGGCTGCTGCGGCCGGCGATTACGATTCGTTTGATCGGAGTTTTGCAGACGAGGCAGGGCTCGCCTTCGCGGCCGTAGACGCGGTGCTGGAGCTGGAAGAATCCTTCTTCGCCGTCGGAGTTCGACGTAGTCGGAGATGGAGGAGCCGCCCAGGGCGATGGCTTCTTTCAGAACTTCTTTCACGGCAATGAGAAGCTTTGCGAGTTGGTCGCTGGTGATGGTCGAGGCGCGGCGGCGGGGACGAAGGCCGGCAGCGGAATAAAGATTCATCGGCATAAATGTTGCCGACGCCGCGCAGAAGCTTCTGGTTGAGCAGCGCGCTCTTGATGGGAGTCTTGCGGCCGCGGAACAACGTCAGGAAGCGGTCGAGATCGACTTCCAGGGGCTCGACGCCGGTGGCATCGAAGTCTCCGGCCTGCGCGACGCTCAGGCGGCCGAAGCGGCGGGGGTCGACGAAGCGCAGTTCCCTGCCCGACGTTAGTTTGAGGATGGCGTGAGTGTGCTTGGCGACTTCGGCTTCGGGCTCGCAGACTTGCAGGCGGCCGGTCATGCCGAGATGGACGATCCATTGGGCTTTGGTGAATGTGGGGCGGACACTCTTGTCCGCCTCTGCTTGCGGCGTTGCGGAGATCGGACGACAGTTTGCGTTCCCTTGCGCTTCCGATTCAGCTCTCCGGCTTTTGGCGGACAGGAGTGCCCGCGCCACATCATTTGTCCTGCTCGAGGTCGAAGACGATGTGTTTGCCCATGCGGCGGACGGCGGCGATTCGGCTGTGTTCCAGTGTTGCGGCGATTTCGGAGGCGGGAGATTTCAGGGGCTCTTTTTTCTGGCCTAGCCAGACGGATTCGATGACGTCTCCGGTGACGCGTTTGGCGAGGCCGCGGGCGATGGTTTCGACTTCGGGGAGTTCGGGCATGGGTGGTTTTCCTGACACACCACGTGAGCGACCACCGGGCTAAAGCCCACGCGATTCTAAACGACTCGACGCGGCCCTGAAGGGCCGCTCTTCCACGTTCACGATCGGCTCTTCCACCGCCGATCTACTTTCTTCAGGAATGTTCCCTTGCTCCAGTTCCTGGAACGCTTGCTGCAGTTGTTCTTGCGTGTTCATGACGATGGGGCCATACCACGCGACTGGCTCTTCGAGCGGCTTGCCGGAGACCAGCAGGAAACGGATGCCGTCTTCGCCGGCCTGCACGGCGACTTCATCGCCGCGATCGAAGACGACGAGCGAGCGATTCTCGGCATCGGCGGGAGGCTTGGTGTCGGCCCAGCCGACGCCCTCGGTCGGGACGGCGAGCGGGCCCGAGGCGTTGCAGAATTTTCCGTCGCCGGCGAAAACGTAGGCGAAGGCGTGGCGAGTGGTTTCGACGGGCAGGGTCTTTCGTTTGCCCGGCGGCACGGACACGTCGAGGTAGATGGGATCGGCGGCGATTCCGTCGACGGGGCCGGTCTTGCCCCAGAAATTTCCGCAGACGATGCGGACGTGAGTGCCGTCGTCGTCGGTGACTTCGCGGAATATCGCCGGTCTTGACTTCCTGATAACGCGGCGCGGTCATTTTCAGCGCCGACGGGAAGGTTCGCCCAGAGCTGGAAGCCGTGCATGCGGCCCGTCGGGTCGCCCTTGGGCATTTCCTGGTGGATGATGCCGCTGCCGGCGGTCATCCACTGCACGTCGCCGGCGGCGATGGCGCCGTGGTTGCCCATGCTGTCGCCGTGTTCGACGGTTCCGGCCAGGACGTAGGTGATGGTCTCGATGCCGCGATGCGGATGCCAGGGAAATCCGGCGAGATAATCCTCGGGAACATCGTTGCGGAAATCGTCGAGGAGCAGGAACGGATCGAAGTCGTGGGTGTTGCCGAAGCCGAAGGCGCGGCGCAGATGCACTCCGGCGCCTTCGAGCGTGGGCTTGGACTTGATGAGGCGCTTGACGGGTCGAATGGACACTGGGATCTCCGTATCTTGACGGCGATTGAAGAGACTGACGAAAAAGATTTGATGCGCGAGGGTGCCCGCAGGACGCAGTCACGTTCGAATCGACCGCCAAGATTCACGCTTGGCGCCATCGAGTATACAATTTTCGGACCCTTCTGGCGTTCGCGGGCAGTCTGAGGGCGTGCCGGGACGAGTCAGTTGCCTTGAGGTCAGGAAAGGCTGGGATTTGCCAGCTGGACTTCTAATCTTTCAGCGGGACCACCGCGCTGCCGTCACGACAGAAGGTGGCGACTCGTTGCAGGTCGCCATTGGCGCGCGGAACGGTCATCACCGGGCCGTAGCAGTAGACAGCGTGGCCGGAGGCGGCGAAGTACCACCGTCCGCCCTTGGCGTGTTTGGCGATCTGGGAGGTTGGCTGCGACAGAGGTTTTTGCGGAGCCCACGGGGTAGCAGGCAGACTCAACATCAAGGCTAGGGTCAGGACCTTCATGGTGTACCGACTTTCAGCTTTGCTACTGCTACCTACAGAATCAGACTGCCACAGTGATCAGTTTCGTAAATCTTGCTTCGTTACAATCGTCCTGCTGTTTTGTGCTCAGATCGTGATCAGGGTTCGGACATCGTCCACCAGATCGGCCGCCGGCTTCGACGGCATTCGGAAGTCTGGCTTCTGTTTGGCTGATTGGCTTTGCGCACGTTGCTGCTGCGGTCCTGCCTGGGAAGACGGGGCCTGACTGGCTGGTGCCTGGGTCGACGGGTATTGGGTCAATGGTGCCTGGGTGGACGGGGACTGGGATGACGGGTTCTGGGTCAACGGAGCCTGGGCCTGGGCCGAGGCAGCCTGGGCGGTGTCCTGTGCTGCCATTTGCTGCTTCACGGCGGAGAGTTCGTTGCTATCGCGGAAGAGCTCATGAATCAGGGCACGCTGCGATTCGATGGTCCGTCCTTGCTCCACGATCAGCATGGTCATCAAGCCGTAAGAGAGCACAAACAAGACGGTCAGCAACGGCAACCAGCCGTGCTTTTTGGGAGCGGCGGGGACGGAAATACTTTGTACCGCGGGTACAGTGTTGGTCCCGAATAGAGTTGTCACATGGCACCCCGGTCTTCGCCCCAACACGCGGGCACTGAGAGAATTGCACACAGACAACCAATGGGGGCGATCCGGTCAAAGATATGATAATGGGTCACTTAACGTTCTTTCAGTGGGAAGCCGTGAAGGCGGATTGTGCAACTCAGTGCACATTATGAGTAAGCGGGATTTGTTGGGGGGAGTTCACTTCGTCTTGCAAACGCCCGTCTGGCACGGCTTTGCAGGCGAATCGTCCGACAGCACATGGCCCTTTTAGACGTAACTTTGGTTACTCCGGTTACTTTTCCAGAATGCCCTGATCTCCTAAGATCATCAGTTTGTAAAGAACAAACTCCTCTATTTCAGGGACCGCTATCATGAGTAAGTGGTGCGTTCTGTCTTTCTTTCTCCTTTTCTTAACGTTCTTTGGACCCGCACGAATGGCCCAAAGCCAACAATCGACCAGTTCACGACGGATCATGCGACAAGTCGCCCCTGTCTACCCAGACGTGGCCAAGAAAATCAATCTAGGAGGCACGGTGAAAGTGATTGCCGTCGTTGGCGCGGACGGAGATGTGAAATCGGTAGAACCGGTGGGCGGCAGCCCCGTGCTGCTGAAGGCCGCGCAAGATGCAGTTGCCAAATGGAAATTTGCTCCTGGCGGCGAATCCAGAGAGCCCATCGAGCTGCATTTCACTCCGTAGCCGGATCGCCGGGCTGCAAGGGTTCCAGGCCAGACCGAGCCTCTACTTGCCCAGCACCATCTTGGCGATGGTCGCGAGCTGCATGTTCGACGTGCCCTCGTAGATCTTGCCGATCTTGGCGTCGCGCCAGTATTTCTCGACGGGATAATCCTTGGTGAATCCGTAGCCGCCGTAGATCTCGATGGCCAGCGAGGTCACGCGCTCGGCGACCTGCGAGGCGAACAGCTTGGTCATGGCGGCTTCTTTCACGAAGTTCACGCCGGCGTCCTTCATGCGCGCGCAGTTGTAGACCATGAGGCGCGCGGCCTCGATCTCGGTGGCCATTTGCGCGATCTGGAACTGGATGCCCTGGAACTCCGAGATGGCTTTGCCGAACTGCTTGCGCTCGACAGCGTACTTGCAGGCGAACTCCCAGGCGCCGCGGGCCAGGCCGATCATCTGCGCGCCAATGCCGATGCGGCCTTCGTTCAAGGTCTCGATGGCGATCTTGTAGCCTTTGCCGGGCTCGCCCAGAACGTTCTCCTTGGGCACGCGGCAATCTTCCAGAATCAGTTCGCAGGTCGACGAAGCGCGGATGCCGAGCTTGTCTTCCTTCTTGCCGACGGTGAATCCGGGGAAATCTTTCTCGACCAGGAATGCGGTGATGCCTTTGTATCCGGCGCTGGGATCGAGCGTGGCGAAGAGCACGAACAGTCCCGCTTCCTTGGCGTTGGTGATCCAGAGCTTGCGGCCGTTGAGCACGTACTCGCTGCCTTTGAGCGTGGCGCGGGTCTGCAGCGCGAACGCGTCGGAGCCGGAGCCGGCCTCGCTGAGGGCGTAGGCGCCGACGGTTTCGGTGGCCATCTTGGGCAGGAAGCGCTTCTTCTGCTCTTCGGTGCCCCAGCGCAGCAGGGCATTGTTGACCAGCGTGTTCTGCACGTCGACGATGACGCCGGAGGAAGCGTCCACGCGCGACAGTTCCTCGACGGCGAGAATCGCTTCGAAGAACTTGGCGCCGCCTCCGCCGTACTGCTCGGGAATTTCGATGCCCATCAGGCCGAGCTGGAAGAAATCGTGGATGAGGTCTTTGTCGAAGACGGCCTTCTCGTCCATCTCTTTCACCAGCGGACGGATCTTTTCGTCGGCGAACTGGCGGATGTTGTCGCGGAAGAGAATTTCGTCTTCGGTGAGGGTGGTCAGAGGGGCGGGAACGGCGGCCTGCAGCGTGGTTTCAGGCATGGGGACACCTTCAAATAGCTAAGATGGCAAACCGGTAATTTTAGCACTTGCGAGAAAGATGCTTAACCACGAAGGACACTAAGGAACACGCAGGAAAGTCTTGTAGAAGGAACCTTCGTGATACTGCGTGGCCCTCGTAGGTTTAAGGTTTCGTCAGACTGAGCGAGGGCGCGAATGAACCAACTTCAGCCCGTCCGCCTGCAGGATGCGCTTGATCTGGCTGCGGGCGTGGACCGACCACGGGCCTGAGGTGTCGAGCTTGACGTAGGCCTGCCAGTGTTTGAGCGCCTTGCGGGGCTCGCGGATCTTTTTCGAAGGCCAGCGCCAGATTGTAATGCGCGTCGGCGTAGGTGGGAGCGAGTTGCAGCGCGGTCTTGTAGGTCTGAATCGCTTCCTGCACGCGTCCGGTTTCGTCGAGCACATTGCCGAGATCGAAGTACGCCAGCGAGTAGCGCGGGTCGGCTTCAATCGCCTGGCGGTAGTGCCGTTCGGCGAGAGAGAAATCCTGGCGGTTGTAGTAGAGCGTGCCCGAGATTGATGTGCGCGGCCGCGTGCGTGGGCTGGATCTCGAGCACCTGATGGTAGGCGGCGATGGCGTCGGGCTGCGTGTTGGGATCTTCTTCCAGCGCGATACCGCGCGCAAACCACGACGCAACTTCGTTCTCGCGCGGACTGGGATCGGACTTCGGCACCGGCGTGCTGGTCAGAACTTTTTCGCGCTCGGAAAAATCCATCAGAAACTGGCCGGCGATCGGCTCCAGCAGCTTGCCTTCGTGGCGAAACGCCACGCGATGCTTGGCGGTCGACAATGCGCTGGCTTCGAGCAGCGGATTCTCCACGCCCGAGGCCTGCTTGCGCATGGCGTCGAGCGACTGGCGAATCACCGCGGGACGCACGCTCATGGCGCACAGGTCGCGAACTTTTTTGATTTCGAGGAGATCGGAAAAAGAATAGGCTTCGGCAGACGTTACCAGGCCGTTGCGCTCCCAGTTGGCCAACTGGCGCGGAGTGACGTGAAGAATTCTCAGTAAATCGGCTCGACTGTACACGGTAACACTCAACGACACGCACAACGGAACGTCGCGCGACATTATCTTCAACTTGGGCGTAAACGCAACTGCAAATCGCTGTGAAAAGCTGTGGAGAACCTGGTTGATTTACATGCAGCGGAAATGGTGCAAACAGCAGGTCCTCGCTGCGTCGGAATGACAAGGGCGGCGGACCGCAACGACCGCCGCCTGGTAGTCCTCGTACGTGCCCTTGAAGTCGGTGATCTTGTGGTCGCTCTCGAAGTGCCAGATGCGCGTGGCGACTTCGTCGATCAGATCATGATCGTGGGTCACCAGAAAAACCGTTCCCTGATATCGCTGCAAGGCGATGTTCAGGGCGTTGATGGATTCGAGATCGAGGTGGTTCGTGGGCTCGTCGAGCACCAGCACGTTCGGCTTCTGCAGCATCAGCTTGCAGAAGAGCAGGCGCGCGGCTTCGCCGCCGGAAAGCACGCTCGTCGACTTCGTGGCCTCATCGCGCTGAAACAGCATCTGGCCGAGGATTCCGCGCAGTTCTTCGGTGACGGCCGCGCCGTCCCACTGATGCAGCCACTCGATCGCGGTCGTGCCGCCTTCGATCAGGCTGCGGTGATCCTGCGCGAAGTAGCCGATGGAAGCTTCGTGTCCCCAGATGACCTTGCCGGAGTCGACGAAGGGACCGTCGTAGCCGCTGGTCTTGCGCAGTTCGGCTTCCGGCGTGGTCGGAGAATTCGCCAGCAGCGCGTTCAGCAGCGTGGTCTTGCCCGGCGCCGTTGCGGCCCATGAGCGCGATTCTCTCGCCGCGGATGATGCTGGCGGTGAAGTCGCGAATGACTTGCTTCTCGCCGTAGGCCTTGCCCAGATGCTCGATTTCGAGAATGTGCTTGCCCGAGGGCCGCTTCTGCTCGAACTTGATGAACGGGCGCTGCGATGTTCGACCGGGCGAGTTCCGTCACCTGCAGGCGCTCGACTTCCTTGCGCCGCGACTGCACCTGGCTCGACCGCGTGCCGGCGGCGAAACGCGCGATGAATTCGTTCAACTGCGAAATCTTCTTTTCGCGCTGCGCGTTCTGCGATTCGATCTGCGAGCGCACCTGCGTCTTGGCCACGACCATGTCGTCGTAGCTGCCGGTGTAGGTGATGATGGTTTCGTAGTCGATGTCGGCGATGTGCGTGCAAATGCTGTTCAGGAAATGGCGGTCGTGCGAGATGGCGATCACGATGCCGTCGTAGACATTCAGAAATCCCTGCAGCCAGTGGATCGAATCCAGGTCGAGGTGGTTCGTAGGTTCGTCGAGCAGCAGCGCCTGCGGATGGCCGAACAGAGCCTGCGCCAGCAGCACGCGAACTTTCTGTCCGCCCTGCAGCTCGCTCATCTTGCGAGTGTGCGCTTCGTCGGGAATGTCGAGACCTTGCAGCAGAATGGCCGCATCGCTCTCGGCGGTGTAGCCGTCTTCTTCGCCGACGATGCCTTCGAGTTCGCCGAGCTTCATGCCGTCGGCGTCGGTCATCTCGGGCTTTTCGTAGATGGCGTCGCGTTCCTGCATGGCCGCCCACAGGCGCTTGTTGCCCATGATGACGGTGTCGATCGCGGAGTAGGCGTCGAAGGCGAACTGGTCCTGGCTCAGCACGCCGAGTTTGCGCGGGACGGACGACCGTGCCTTTTTGCGGCTCGAGTTCGCCGCTGAGCAGCTTCATGAACGTGGATTTGCCGGCGCCGTTGGGCCCGGTCAGGCCGTAGCGTTTGCCCGGCGTAAACGCCGTGGAGACTTCATCGAACAGAATTTTGGCGCCGTAGCGCATCGACACATTGCTGACTGAGAGCATGGTTTCGTTGTAACTTCTTCAGGACCTGCGAGGAATTCCGCTAAGACGGTGCGCAGCTGGAGTTAATAGAATACCATGCCGGGCCTCGATTCTAGCGGTCCAGGAATCGATCATAGCGCCAGCAATGTCACTAAAGTGGGGGGTAATGCGAATGGCGCGGGGCCCTTACTAAATGATCAAGAGCCCCGTCAGACGCTATTTCGGCTGGCTTCACTCTCTACATTTTGCTGTTCGCGATCGCCTCCGTCACCGCAACCGAACCTTTGGCCACAATCTCTTCCGACGAGCGGCCAACGAGAATGCCAAAGGTTCCAGGCGTGATGTGCCACTGCTTCGCCGCCGGATCGAAGTAGGCGAAGGAGCGGGCGTCGAGGTTCACCGAAACGCGCTTGGTTTCCCCGGGCTGCAGCATGACTTTTGCGAAGCCCTTCAATTCCTTGGCGGGACGGGCGATCTTGGAATGATCGTCCGCAACATAGACCTGCGCGACGTCGGCGCCGGCGCGGTCTCCCGTGTTGGTCACGTCGAAGGAAACGGTGTAGAGCGCATCGGCTACGCCCGCAGCCGGGGCAACCGTAAGGTTCGCGTATTTGAAGGTCGTGTACGAGAGCCCGTAGCCGAAGCAGAACAGAGGCTTCACGCCGTTGTGCTCATAGCCGCGGTAGCCGACAAAGACACCTTCCTTGTAAACGACGCGATTGCTGTCGCCTTCGGGATAGTAAGTTGAGAATGTCGGATTGTCTTCGCGGCGCCGCTCGAAGGTGGCGGGAAGATGTCCGGAAGGATTCACCGCGCCGAAGAGAATCTCGGCGAGCGCGGTGCCTCCCTGCTCACCGGGATACCACATCCCGAGATAGGCGGGAGCATAGTCAAGCCAGTTGCCGGGATCGACGTTGCCGCCCGCGGTCACCGCGACTACGGTCTTGCGGTTCGCGGCGGAAAGTTCGCGGATCAGTTCCTCCTGGCCGAAAGGCAAGTCGAACGTGCGGTCCGCGCCTTCCGACTCGCTCTCGGGGTCGAAGCCCGCTGCGATGACGACGAGGTTGACCTTCGCGGCGATGGCCTTGGCAGCATCGCTGACCAGTTTGCGCTGATTGGCGATACCTACGCGCAGTCGGCCGCCAACGGCGGAGTGCTGGAAGTCCTCGACCACTACCTTGTGGGGGCCGGCCGAAAGCTGCACAGTGACATGCGGCTGCAGGGCTCGCGCGATCTTCCAGTTATCGATGAGCAACTTGTCGTCGACGTACAGCCGATTGCCGTTCCCCTCGCCCCCGCCTTGAAGAACGACTTCGTAGGGAGCGCTCTCGGCAGCGATGTAGTAGCCGGTCCAGCGGCGCGACAGCTCAATTTTTCTGCCGGAGGCGAATTGAGCCAGAGCGGCTTCGAAGTCGCCGGTGAAACTCTCCCAACTGGTGCCAGTGACGTTGATGTGATTCAGCGTCGAGGTGGACTTGGGAGTGCCCTCGAGTTGGGTATTCGGAAATACCTCCACGTTCACGCCGCGCTTACCATCCTGCGGCGCGGTCATGAACTCAGTTGTGCGGGCCAAGTCCGTCATAGTGGGGAGTCCGCGTTCGTAGTAAACAGTGCTGGAGGCGCCCAGGAAATTGCTAATGCCTTGCAGCACCGTGACCGGCGCGAAGGCCGCGGCGTGCGCGCTTCCGCCGCCAACGATCTGCGCGGGATAGGCATCAGGCCCCACCACCAGAACCGACTTCGTGCTGGCCTTATCGAGCGGAAGCAACTTGGCATCATTCTTCAGAAGCACCAAGCTTTCGCGCGCGGCGTCGAGCGCGACCTGCTGGTCAGGCTCGCTGTATGTCGAAAGCGAGAGATCGGTTTGAGTGCGGTCGAGCCAGCCGAAGCGCGCTGCGGTTTCGAGGATGCGCGTGATCTTTTCGTCGATCGTTGCAGTCTTAGACGCGGCCGTCCTTCACCGCGGGAAGAAGATTTTTCTGGTTCATGAAGGCGCCGTTGGGCATCTCGAGGTCAAGCCCACCGTTGGCGGCGGCCACTCCATCGTAGGTCGCAACCCAGTCCGACATCATAACGCCGTTAAAGCCCCAGTTTTTCCTTGCAACGTCGGTATTGAAGTGGCCGTTCTGCGTCATGTGCTCGCCGTTGGTGAAGTTGTAGGAATCCATGATGGCGCCGACGTGAGCGCGTTTCACCGCCATTTCAAAGGCCGGGAGGTAGATTTCGCGCAGCGTGCGTTCGTCGATGACGGAGTCGGAGTCGTGCCGTAGGAACTCGGAGTTGTTGCCCAGAAAGTGTTTGATGGTGGCGCTTACACCCTGGGCCTGCATCCCCGTGACGTAGCCCACAGCCATAGTTGGAACTCAGAAAGGGATCTTCGCCGAAGTATTCGAAATTGCGTCCATTGACGGGCTGGCGGTAGATATTCACGCCCGGGCCCAGCATGAAGTGGATGCCACGGGCACGGGCGTCTTTGCCGATTCCGGCGCCGACGCGTTCGGCCAGAGCAGGATTCCACGTCGCCGCCAGTCCAACCCCACCGGCGTACACCGTCGACGGAAAGCCGGAATTGGAGCGCACTGCAACCGGCCCGTCGGACATTTCGAATGCAGGCAGCTTCAACCGAGGCATGGCGCGAATCGCAAAGCCAGTGCCGCCGATGTAGTCGATTTTCTCTTCCAGGGTCATTTGCTGCACGAGGGCAGCGGCTTTGTCATGGGCTGTGTCGGAGGATTGAGCGAGCAGTTGGAACGAAGCGAACAGAATTACTGCGAAGACAGGAACGACGCGGTTCAGTCTGGATTTCACCCGGGGACTCCCTTGCCCTTTCACGTCACGGAGAGAGGGCATAAATAAATCGAGGCGGATTATATCGAACACTTATCTGGGAGTCTGTGATAATGCCGACCCGGTCTTGAATAGCTAGTCATGTGGGGCCGAACTTGCATCCACCAACTGCTGTACCGGCGCAACGATCATGAGCAACAGATCGTCCATCGGCTTTTTGGATTGCTCGAGGAGCGCGGTCTGCTGGGTCTTCCATGAATCTGGAGCAGTTTGACCCTTGTCGAGGTAATCGAGCGCCTGCAGGCCCACAGTTGCCAACATAGAGAGATCTTGCGACAAGGGTAGGTCTGCCTGCAGAAGATATGTCCGGCTGAGCAACGGCTGCAGATGGGCATCGTTATCGCGCCAGGTGGTGAGCCACATGCGAATCTGCGCCTGAGCGGCCTGATCCTTGTAGCCGCTCTGTACGAAGGTCTGCACCAGATCGCTGAAGTGGCGTGCGGTGTCGCTCTCCGGATTGACCGCATCGATCATGCGAGTCAGCGGCGCGTGGAAGTCGATGGGACCCTTCGAATCGCTCCAGCGGTTGTAGTCCTTCACGGGTTCGACAACGTCGGCGAGATTGCGCAGCGCCGAGATGTCAGCCGCGCCAGCCATGCGATGCAGCATATGCGGGCGCGCGCTGCGATGCGTCAGGCCCATGAATTCGAGTTCGAGACTCACAGCATTCATGCGCGCGTACATCGAGGGGACATCTGCGACATTCTGCGGGGACCACAGCCGCTCGGCGATCACTGCGTTGCGCGGCCAGATGTGCGAATCGATGTTCTCGGGTGTGACCCACTCGGCCCATTGGCACGATTCGCCGCCCAGGATCAAGCTCTGTTCTTGCGGAGTCAACGTAGCTGCAGCCTCGGCCATCGGGTCGACGGCATAGTGCCGCGCCGCCGGCCACATCAGGTCGAGGTAGTATCCGAACGAGAGCAGGCCACGGTAGCCCTGTTTCGCGGCCGCGGCGAGGGAGGCCTGCCCGCGCCAGGACTGCACCACGATTGTCTTCGGCAGATCGGGATGCAGGATTTCGTCCCAGCCGACCATCGTCTTGTGGTTCTTGGCCACGATCTTTTCCAGGCGCTGGTTGAAATACGCCTGCAGATCCTGATTGTTCTTCATCCCGTGCGCATGGATGAAGGCCTGGATTTGCGGGTTGGCGTCCCACTGCTTGCCGTCGACCTCGTCGCCTCCGATGTGGAAGTAGGCGTCGGGAAACAGCTTGGCCATTTCGGCGATAAACTTTTCCAGGAACTTGTAGGTTGATTCCTTCGTGGGATCCATGATCGGATCGATTCCGCCGCCATCGAGCGTGTAGGGCCCGGCGCCGCTAGAAAGTTCGGGATATCCGATGAACCACGAACGGCTGTGGCCGGGGATGTCGAACTCCGGCATCACGCGAATGCCGCGATCATGCGCATAGGCAATGAGGTCGCGAATCTGATCCTGCGTGTAGAACATACCGTCGGAGCCCATTCCGGTGAGTTTGGGAAATACCTTGCTCTCGACGCGGAAGCCCTGGTCATCGGAGAGATGCCAGTGCAGCACGTTCATCTTTACCGCTGCCATGCCATCAAGGTTCCGCTTGAGCACGTCGATGGGAATGAAGTGACGGCTGACGTCAATCAGTGTGCCGCGCCATGGAAAGCGAGCTTGATCTTTGATGGTGACCGCAGGGGCAGCGAATCCAGTGGGGCCAATCTGTACGAGTTGGAGAAATGTAGCCAAGCCGCGCAGTGCGCCTAGCGTGGTTGCTGCCGTGAGCTTCGCGCCCGAATCAGCAACCGTCAGTTCATAGGACTCATCCTCGCCGAGCTTCTGCACCGGCTGGAGGCCATGGTCGGTGTGGACTTGCACTGTCGGGGGGACCCCAGGTTTGGGACGGAATGGAATACCAGTCTGCCGCGAAAGCTGATCGATGAATCGTTGAACGGCGCTGTCGAGTATAAGATCGTGGCTACCGGCGACGGCCACGGAGAACGATTGGCTGATCGCCAACTGGCCCGTGCCAGCCTGAACGTTCGCGGGCATTGGCATTAGGTTGAGTTGAGGTTGGGATTGAGCAGCAGCGAAGGATGAAAGACAAGTAACGATGACCGCAATCAGTGAGGTTCGCATAAGAGTGATGCAGGTCCTTTTCAACCTACCTTTACAAGTTCACCAGGCCGGATCGAGCGAAGGGTTCGCAGACTCTCGGCGCCGTGAGCCAATAAGTCCGCCAGACGATTTGATTGGCTATGGACTAAGACTACGGCGATGACTCTTCCCCGCAGGTTCTGCTCGTACGCGAGGCCTCGGTCGAGCGTCAGGAAAACTTCGAAACCTGATTTCTCCGCGACTGAGAGGAGCTCTCTGTTCTTTCTGCCTGCTAATCCCTGTTCGGGAAGGGTGCGGCAATCGTGACCGGGCAACGCGTTCTTGGAATTTCCTGGGGACACACTCGTCGAGTAGCAGTCTCATCCCAATTGGCCGTCGACGAGCGACTTAGCATGTTCCAGAGCATGAACAGCGAGTTCGCGGGTTATGGTCGGAAAATCGTCGAGGAACTCATCCAGGGTCTGTCCGCCCTCCAGGTAATCGAGCAAGGCCCGGAAAGGAATCCTCGTGCCGCAGAAAACGGGAGTACCGCCAAGCACATCGGGGTCGCGAGTGATCACGTTGTTGAGTGACGCCATAGCCTCTCCGTCCCGATAAGTCTACTCCGAGGTTTTGACGATGCCAAACCGACACTTCTGAATGTCAGTGTCCGCCGCCCAACTCGCGCACAATCCCGCCTACAAACTGCTTCGCATCGCCGAACAGCATGAGCGTGCGGTCGAGATAGTAGAGCGGGTTGTCGATGCCGGCGAAGCCGGGGCTCATGCCGCGCTTGATGACCATGACGGTGTGGGCTTTGTCGACGTCGAGGATCGGCATGCCGAAGATCGGGCTGGACTGATCGGTGCGAGCGGCGGGATTGGTCACGTCGTTGGCGCCGATGATCAGGGCGACATCGGTCTGCGGGAAGTCGCCGTTGATCTCGTCCATTTCGATGAGCCGGTCGTAGGGGATGTCGGCCTCGGCGAGCAGCACGTTCATGTGGCCGGGCATGCGTCCGGCGACGGGATGAATGGCGAAGCGGACGTCGACTCCCTTCTTGGTGAGCACGTCGTAAAGTTCGCGCACTTTGTGCTGCGCCTGCGCGACGGCCATGCCGTAGCCGGGAACGATCACCACTTTGTTCGCGGCCGACAGAATCGCGGCGGCTTCTTCGGGAGTGGCGCTGCGCACCGGCTTCGCTTCCTGCCCTGCCGCGGCGGACGCCTGCACCTGGCCGAAGGCTCCGAACAGCACGTTGGTGAACGATCGGTTCATCGCCTTCGACATGATGATGGAGAGGATGAGGCCGGACGATCCGTCGAGCGCGCCGGCGATGATCAGCAGCTTCGAGTCGAGCACGAATCCCATGGCGGCGGCGGAAAGTCCGGCGTAGGAATTCAACAGCGAGATCACGGTCGGCATGTCGGCGCCGCCGATCGGAATGACCAGCAGCACGCCGAAGATCAGCGACACGCCGACGATGATCGGGAAGAACATCTTCGCTTCGGGATGCAGCACCAGGTAAACGGCGCTGCCGACGGCAACGACAAACAAGAGAAGGTTGACGAGGTTCTGTCCTTTGTAAGTGATCGGCCGCTGCGGCAGGATTTCCTGCAGCTTTCCCGCGGCCATCAGGCTGCCGGTGAAGGTCAGGCCGCCGAGAATCACTTCCATCGACAGCACCGACATCATGAACTTGGGAACATTCGGGGCTGCGCAGATAAAACTCAGCGGTGCCGACCAGCGTCACGCAGAGTGCGCCGAAAGCGTGGCTGAGCGCGGTCCGCTGCGGGACGGCGGTCATCTGCACCATGCCCAGCGGGATGCCGATGCCCGAGCCCAGCACGAGCGCGATGATGATCCACTTGTAATCGACGATGCCGTGATGCAGCAGCGTGCCGCCGATGGCCAGCACCATGCCGATTTCGCCGGCCAGAATGCCGTGGCGGGCGGTGGCGGGAGAACTCATCCACTTCAGCGAGAGAATGAACAGCGCGCTGGCGATGAGATAGATGATTTCGATGAGGTACTGGCTTCCGGCAAACTCGGTCATGATTGCGGCTCAGTTATTTCTTGGCCGGACGGCTGGTCTTGAACATCCTCAGCATGCGGTCGGTGATGAGGAATCCGCCGACCACGTTGCTGGTGGCGGCGACGATGGCGATCACGCCCAGCACCGTCGCGAACGTGCTCTTCTTCTCGCCGACCAGCACGATCGCGCCGACGACCGCGATCGCGTCGAGAGCGTTGGTCAGCGACATGAGCGGCGTGTGCAGCAGCGGCGAGACGTGGCGGATGACTTCGAATCCGATGAAGGCCGCCAGCATGAAGACGAAAAGTGCGTCGATCAGATTGGAACTCATAGTTCCTATCTCCTACGTTGCCATCATTCTCTGCATTGTCATCCTGAGCGGAGTGGCTGCGTCCGCGAAGCGGAGCAGCCGCGGAGTCGAAGGATCCCTACCTCCGATTGGGATCCCCTCCAATTGCAGGGATCCTTCGACTGCGCTCAGGAAGATCAAATAACTCGAACTGCACGCCTGCAGCATGGTCTTCGAAACACCTGCTATCCGCCCGCGGTCGCCAGCGCCGGCATCTTGAAGAATTCGCGCACGCGGGCGTTCACCACTTCGCCGCCGCTGGTGATCATGGTCTCGCGAATGATTTCATCCTGCAGGTTCAGCTGCAGCTTGCCGTCTTTCACCATGTAGAGCAGGAACGTCGTGATGTTGCGGGCGTACATCTGGCTGGCGTGGTACGGCACGCTGGTGGCCAGATTGATGGCGCCGATAATCGTGACGCCGTGGCTCTCACGGTTTCTCCGGTGCGCGTGAGTTCGCAGTTGCCGCCGCGCTCGGCGGCGAGATCGACGATCACCGAGCCCGGAGCCATCCCTTTCACCATGTCTGCGGTGATCAGCACCGGCGACTTCTTGCCGGGGATCACCGCGGCGGTGATGACCACGTCGCTCTCCGCGACCACGCGGGTCAGCAGTTCGCGCTGGCGGGCGTAGAAAGTTTCGTCCTGCGCGGTGCCGTAGCCGCGGGCGTCCTGCGCGTTCTGCGCTTCGATGGGAAGTTCGACGAAGCGTCCGCCCAGGCTCTGCACCTGCTCTTTGGCGGCGGGGCGCATGTCGTAGGCCGAGGCCACCGCGCCGAGACGGCGAGCGGTCGAAATGGCTTGCAGTCCGGCGACGCCCGCGCCGATCACGAACACGCGCGCCGGCGTGATCGTTCCGGCGGCGGTGGTCATCATGGGAAAAATTCGCGGCGAAGTTTCGGCGGCGAGCAGCACGGCTTTGTAGCCGCAGATTGTGCCCATGGAGGAAAGCGCGTCCATGCTCTGCGCGCGCGTGGTGCGCGGCATCAGTTCGACGGAAAATGCGGTCACGCCCGCCTGCGCGATCTGCTGCGACGACTTCCGCCGAACCGAAGGGCCGCAGAAATCCGATGAGCGTCTGGCCGCGGCGCATCAGCGGAAGATCGGCTTTGCCGGTGACGTCATTCGATCCGTAGCACAGCACCTGCACCACAATGTCGGCGGCGCTGAACACGGCGGCGCGATCGGGCACAATCTTCGCGCCCTTTTCGACGTACATCGCGTCGGGATAGCCGGCCTGCTCGCCAGCGCCGGCTTCGACGATGACTTCGAGTCCCGCCTTGACGAGGTTGGGAATGGCTACGGGAACGAGCGCGACCCGGCGCTCTCCGGGATAGCTTTCTTTCGGAACTCCAACGATCACGCGGCTCTCATCCTTTCCGTGCCGGGCTGCCAATCTGGCGGCTTCGGCGTTTCCGGGAGTGCCCGGCGGTGAACGGATCGTCTTTCACGGGTTAGCTTGCAAATGTCTGTGACATGCGTCACAAAAACGCACAAATAGCGGACTGAAAACAGTAACAGATTGAGGGAGGAACTGGAAGATCGGCGACGAGCAGCATCCTAGACTGCGTCCGCAGCGCCGATCTGCCTGAGATGATGAAGCAGATGCGTAAGATAATCCGTCGCTATGAATTCAAGAGTGACGGGTTCTCCCGAGCCGATGCGACACGGAGTCTTGAGCTTGGACGCCAGGCAAATGCGCGATGACATGAGCGAGGTAGCGATTGTAAGCCACCCACAGTGAGACGAGGAGCAGCCAATCCGCCTCCTGAGGCCCTTGGAGCCGCATGTTTCCCTCCTGGTCGTAGCCGGGAAAATCCAGGGATGCCTGCTGAGCCGCGCGGACGAATCGTTGGTGGTTGTTGGATGCGGAGTCGATCAGATGAGCGATCACTTGCTTTCGAGACCAGCCGCCCGACAATATTGGTTCCGTACTTTCCAGCGCGCTGATCTCGCGCAGCCGGGGCTCCGCCGCCTCAATCACGGAAAGCAGCTTTTCACTCAGCTCTTTCATTGGTCTCCTTCCGGTGCTCGCTGTGCGAACCGATAATGCCACACTCGCGCCGCGCCGATCAGATTCGTGTCGTCTCCGAGCGAGGCCAGCGTGAGTTGCGTTTTCTCCGCCGGAACGAAGCGGCAGCCGCTGACGAATCACTTCGCGGATGCGGTCGAGAAAAAGCGGCGCGCTCTTCATCACGCTGCCACTCAGCACGATCGCATCCGGCGTAAACAAGTTGATCAGGTTGGCGAGGCCGAAGCCGAAGATAGTAAGCCTCATGCTCGACGGCCTGCAGCGCGACTTGCATCTCCTTGTTGCGCGAGTTCGCAGATTTTCTTTGCGGTGATGCCGTGCGCGATGCGGATACGCCGCAGGCGCGTGGCTTTCGAGCCATGCCACCATCGCTGGACCAGCCGCCAGCGATTCCCAGCAGCCGCGAAATCCGCACGAACACTCTGGGCCCGCGGGATCGACCACGTGGTGGCCAACCTCGGGATGCGCGCCGTCGACGCCGCGGTAGAGTTTGCCATCGAAAACGATTCCGCCGCCGATGCCGGTGCCAACGGTCACGTAAATCAGGCGGGAGCGATTTCGCCCCGCGCCCCATCCGGCTTCGGCCAGGGCGGCGGCGTCGCCGTCGTTTTCGAGGGCGACGCGCACGTTGAAAATCCGTGCCAGATCTCGCACCGGATTTTTTCCCGCGCCAGCCGGGAAGAAAATCGACATCGCCGAATTCGCCGCGGATGGGATCGACCGGCCCCGTGGATCCGATGCCGATGCCGGAGAGTTCCACGCCAGCTGTTCGCGGCAGTTTCACGCAGCATGCGGGCGATCGTGTTCAATCCCGTCGGCGTAGCGATCCGGGTCGGTGGGAGCCTGCGTCCGCGAGCCAGCACCTTGCCGCCGTCATCGACCATGCCGACCGCGATTTTCGTTCCGCCGATATCGACTGCGCCGATCATGTCGATTTCACGCCTCATCATTTTTGTCATCCTAGCAGCGCTCGCATCCGAGCGCCGCGGGATGCAAACAAACTTTGCAGCTAACTACCACGCCTAGAACTCCGGCGCGATCGCCCGCGCTTCTTCGCGTGAGCGCTTCTTGTTCTTGTACGACAGGTTCGCCATGTGCACGGCGATCGCCGAGCGGTAGCCCATCTCCGGCGGGGCGTTCGGAACGGCGCGGCTGCGGACGCAGTCGATCCAGTTCGCCATGTGATCCTGGTCTTGCTGGTCTTGCCCGCGCACGGCGTCTCCGTAGGACGGTTCGTCTTCTCGGGCCAGTACTGCAGCGGCTCTTCGAAGTGATGTTCGAGCGTGCCGTCGCTGCCCAGAATGCGGTCGCCCATCTCGTAATGCTTGTTGCTGAACGTGGACTGCCAGGTCACGACGATGTCTTTCGGGAAGTCGAGCGTCACCGCGATCGTGTCGGGCACCTCGCGTCCGTCTTTTTCCGAAAAGACTCCGCCCGACATGTAGGCCGCCGACGGCAGCGGCAGGTCGAGCGCGCCCATGATCCAGGCGATCTGGTGCACCATGTTCTCGGCGCAATTGCCGCCGGCAAACTCCCAGAACAAGCGCCAGTTGATCAGCTTGTAGGGATCGAACGGACGGTCGGGCCGGCCGTTGAGAAATGCGCTCCAGTTCACGTTCTGCGCGGTGCAGTCCGAAGGAACCGGGCGCACCCACTGGCCTTTGCCGTGAGGCGTGTTGCGGCTCATCCAGGATTCGACCTGCGTGACTTTGCCGACCCATCCGTCTTTGATCCATCTGCTTGCGCGTCGACCTGAGCGCCGGAACTTTGATGCTGCAATCCGATCTGGATCACGCGGTTGGACGCTTTCGCCGCCGCCAGGCACTTGTCGGCCTCCGGAATCGACCACGTCATCGTCTTCTCGGAATACAGATCCTTGCCGGCGGCGAGCGTGTCGAGAAAATGCCGCGTGTGAATATGCAGCGGGCTGGCCACGATGACGCCGTCGATATCCTTCATGTCGAGCAGGCGGCGGTGATCGTCGAAGGTCTGAATGCCGGGCACTCTGCTCTTCGCCTGATCGCGGCGGCGGCTGTAGACGTCGGCCATGGCCACGACTTCGACGCCGTGAACGGCGCGAATCTGGCCCAGCAAATCGTTGCCGCGATCGCCCACGCCGATCATGCCCACGCGGACGCGGTCGTTCGCGCCCAGCACGGTCGAAGCTGGATACGCCAGCACGGCGGCGGTTCCCATCGCGGCCTGCTTCAGAAAAGTGCGCCTGGTTTGATCGAAGCTGATGTGATCGGCCATATCTCGTCCTCCAGTTCTTTTGTTTCAGGTGCCCCATTTCTCGCACGCTTTTTGCGCGAGAAATGGGGGGGTTACAACGCATCCGCCTGTTGCAGAAGTTTTTTCATTCCCGCCCAACTCTTGCGCGAACATTCTTCGGGCGAGCCGCCGCCGTTCCAGTGCGTCTCCAGGCTCACGGCATAGTGGTAGCCGTCGCGCTTGAGCGCCTTGAACTGGCCGGCCCAGTCGATGATGCCGCCGCCCATCGGCGCCCAGTCGTATCCTTTGCCCTTCTTGACGGCATCTTTGCAATGGCAGTGGCCGATGCGTTCCTTGGGCAGCAGATTGTAGCCATCGGGATATGGAATTTCGCCGCTGGCGGCGGCGTTGCCCGGATCCCAGTTCAGCATCAGCGCCGGCGACTGCACCGCGCTCAACACTTTCACGGCTTCCGCCGCAGTCGCAGTGTTGCACGCGGATTCATTTTCGAGCACCAGCGATGATTCCCTTCTTCTCCGCCTTGGCTGCGGCATCGCGCAGCTTGTCGTTGATCGCGGCGCGGTAAGGAGCCTGATCTTCCAGCCGCCAGAAATCGAAGCAACGCACGCGGTCGGTCTGAAAGGCTTTGGCCAGGTCCATGGCGCGCTCCAGAACTTCGTCCTGCTGCGCCAGAGTAAAGTCCGCGCCGAAACTCTTGGCCTCGCTGAACTTTGATTTCGGCGCGCCCGGCCAGTCGACCTTGAACAGCGGGCTGGCGATGTCGGTCACCTTCAGTTGGTACTTCTCGAGAATGCGCCGCGCTTCGGCGACTTCCTTCTCGTCGAGGCTTGACGATGTTCTTGTTCCACATGCCGCGCAGTTCAATCCATCCCATGCCGAATTCGCGCGACGCCACTTCGCAGGCGTGGCCGAAATCCTGGGAAATCTCGTCGTTGATGACGGAAACGCGGAACGGCAGAACTGCCATCGGCCGGGTTGACGCGGGAAGCTGGAGAAAGCCGCGACGCAGCCTTCGCCGGCCGTCATAGCAACCATTCCCGCGAGAAACTCGCGGCGGGCAAACTGGACGGGCATGACCGGCTCCTCGGCACTGCGTGGGTCACGGCAAGAAAGGCGCAAACAAATCTACACCATGCAAAGGAAGAAGGGGTAGCGGTCATGGCCTGCAACGGCGGGTTCGGTACGACGAATGTAGGGCGGCGAAAAACGATAAAGAATACGAAGAATCACGAAGGCCTTCGCTCACAGGCTGTCCCTTCGTGTGACTCCGCGTCTTCCTTGGTAAAGCCTCTTGGTAGAGATCCTGCGCAAAACAAAACGCCCCAGACTCAAAGAGTCGTGGGACGTCTGTTGATCAGCCCTCCCCCAAGTGCTGCTCAAGGACAATCTAACTCTACCCCCGGCGCCGGTAAATGGCTCGACTGGGCCATATATGGCACTAACGGGTAGGTAGGCCAAGCCCTTGAAAACACAGCTTGAGAGGCCTCATCACATTGCCAAAACGTTATGGCTGCATCGAGCGCGGCGTGGCATTTATGCCGACTCCATGGCGCTCCTGCTGCCGTCCGGCGCAGTTGACCAGAGCGGTCCGAAGTCATTCGCATGGGTCCGGCTCCGGACTACCCCCTCTTTTAAAATTCCCGCTTTCGTGACAAGATTCCATCCTCGTCTCGATGAAGATCCTTTCGCTCACCGCAAACTGGAAGCAAGTTCCCTGTCGCCACGAGGGCGAGATCAGGCCGGGCTCCGTTGGCCAAGTTTTCCTGTGTGCGTTGCTCGCGGCGAGCGCTTCGGCATTGTTCTCCACAGGCGCATGCGCCCAACAGACGGATTCGAGGCCTGTGGTAGTGCAACCGGGCGCTCCCGGGACACCCAGCAAAACGCTCCCGTCGTCGACTCGAGGAATCCTGCCGCCTCGATCGGCAGCAGACGTGGAGTTCATGCAGGGCATGATCCACCATCATGGGCAGGCAGTGGAGATGACGGCGATGATTCCATCGCATACGCAAAACAAAGAGCTGCGTTCCTTGGGAGCACGCATCAGCAGCTCGCAATCGGACGAAATCAAGTTCATGAGACGCTGGCTGGCGGCCAGGGGCGAATCCGTTCCAAAGGCGATGCCGAAAATGCCCGGCATGGATATGTCGCACGAAATCATGCCGCTGATGCCCGGAATGCTGACGCCGCAGCAGATGGAAGCTCTGCAGAAGTCGGCGGGCGCGGAGTTCGATCACTTATTTTTGGTGGGGATGATTCAACATCACAACGGCGCGTTGACCATGGTGAAAGATCTGTTCGACACCGCGGGCGCCGGACAGGACGCGGAGTTGTTCAACTTCGCGACCGATGCCGACAACACGCAGCGCGCCGAGATACGCATCATGGAAGCCATGTTGAAGAAAGAGAAACCCGAGGAGAAACGATGAAGCGATTGTCCAGTCTTGCCCTGTGTGTGGTGTGGGTCGCCCTGATTTTTTGTTCCACTGTAAACCGAACGCAGGCACAAGCGGCGCCACCCTCCGCCCCAGCGCAGAGCGAGGCGCAGAAGCCCGCGACCCCGCCATCCGAGAAGAACGCCGAAGACGCAGAGGAGAATATTTTCGCTCCTGAGCCTGCCCCCACACTGCCCCCTGGGATGACGGGATCGAATGCGGATGATCCGCGCGCCAAGCTGGCGCCGGGGCTGTATGACGCCGGTGAAGCTTCGATGGGCATCGAGCATCTCCTACTGCTTAAGAAGCCGGATGCCTTTCAACTCGGAGCCACGGATCCCGATGATCCGAAAGTGGAGACGATGGTGGCCCGCCTCGGCATGGGGAACAACAAGAAGATTCCGAAGGCAGCGCATCTGCTGATCGCACAACTGGCTTTTGCCAACTCCGACCTTGCTTTCGAGGGAAACCATCTGTTCCAGGGGAATTTTTATGGCGTGAGTATCTACGACATCTCAAATCCGGCGAACGCCCAATTGCTGACCTCGATGGTCTGCCCGGGCGGACAGGGAGATGTGTCGATCTACAAAAATCTAATGTTCATGTCGGTGGAGATGCCGAATGGGCGCCTGGACTGCGGCGTTGAAGGATTTCCGCCGGAACCCGCCCCGCCCGCCGATGCGGAGGATAAAGATAAAGATAAAGATAAAGATAAGGACAAAGAAAAAAAGCACCCTCTCCCGGTTGCGCAGAAAGAGCGCTTCCGTGGCGTCAGAATTTTCGACATCTCCGACATCACGAATCCAAAGCAGGTCGCAGCCGTGCAGACCTGCCGCGGATCCCACACCCATACCCTCGTGATCGACCCCAACGACAAGGACAATGTCTACATCTACGTGTCGGGAACGTCGTTTGTAAGGCAGCCGGAAGAGCTAGCCGGGTGCTCTGGGGAAAAGCCTGACAAAGATCCGGATACCGCCCTGTTTCGCATCGATGTGATCCAAGTTCCAGTGGCGGCGCCCCAGGACGCGAAGGTTGTGTCGAGTCCGCGCGTATTTATCGATCCGCGTACGGGCGCGATCAATGGCTTGAATAACGGCGGCACCCATGGCAAGAAGGGCGCGGAGAAGCCGGCGGACACCGACCAGTGCCACGACATCACCGTCTACTCGGCGATCGGTTTGGCGGCGGGCGCTTGCTCGGGAAACGGCGTTGTGCTCGACATCAAAGACCCGGTGCATCCCAAGCGAATCGATGCCGTGAACGATCCGAACTACTCCTACTGGCATTCGGCTTCGTTCTCGAACGATGGCAGCAAAGTCGTATTCACCGACGAGTGGGGTGGCGGCCTGGGCGCGCGCTGCCGTGCGAACGACCCGAACAAATGGGGCGCGGATGCCATCTTCCGTCTGCAGGACGACAAGCTGACTTTCGAGAACTACTACAAGTTGCCGGCCGCTCAGGGCGACTCCGAGAACTGCGTGGCCCACAATGGTTCTCTGATTCCGGTTCCTGGCCGCGATATTGAAGTGCAGGCCTGGTACCAGGGCGGGATCTCTGTGATGGACTTCACCGATCCATCGAACCCCTTCGAGATTGCCTACTTCGATCGTGGGCCGATTGATCCGAAAGTTGTGGTGCTCGGGGGCGACTGGTCCGCGTATTGGTACAACGGCTACATCTACGGTTCGGAAATTGCGCGCGGACTCGACGTGTTTCAGTTGACGCCGACTAAGTTCCTTACGCAGAACGAAATCGACGCGGCCAAGACAGTTCGCGTGGCTGAGCTGAACGTGCAGAACCAGCAAAAAATCGTGTGGCCGGCCAAGTTGGTCGTGGCGAAAGCCTATGTGGACCAGTTGTCGAGGTCGGAGGCTCTGCCTGAAACCCGAATCGCAGAGCTCCGAAAGGCCATCCACAGCGCAGAAACATCGCACCTGAGCAAGAGCGCTGCAGCAATATTGAAGCGGATAGCGCCCTCGCTGGAAAAGAGCGCAGCAGAGGCGAGAACACCGGCCGACGCAACGCGGATGCATGCACTGGCAGCCGTTCTGAAGCATCCATCGGCCTAAGCGGGGACCTGGAAGAGCTCAAGAACCGATGGGCAACAGACGGCCAAGATGAAGTGTTGTTGGGCGGGCGTGTGAAACGGTCTTGATCCGATTGACACAATGATTGTGGAGCGAAACAGTGGTGCTCCTCGGCGTGCGACTCTTGGGATGAACAGGTGGTATGTCGCTGACGCTCGTGTGCGGGAGATTCGTTTGACAATCAAATGACAACCTAGTTGCATCCCAAAGGGTGATCAGCGAGTCCAACTTTCTATAGGAATTACGGGAGCAAGAACATGTGGATGCGATCATGCGCGGTGTGTAAGGCCCTTCTGAAGAAACTCAGATTGAGCGATTCCATCCGCTGTCAGTGCGGATGGGAATGGCGTGGTTAGTTGAATTTAAGGCAAGGCTGTACTCGGCAAGAGAAGCAACGATTTGAAGGACTGAACCGTGGCAAAAGTGATTGAGTTTTACATACCGAGCAGGTTTCCGACGCGAGTGAAGTGGCTTCCGCCCCAGGAACGGGGAAGAGTAATCGAGTTTTGTCCGCCCACAAAGAAATCGGCTTGATTTTCGGATACCTCGGGAACCGTCTTCACGCAGAAAACCGGCAAATAGAGCGTTTTCCTTCCGGATCTAGGATCATCCCGAGATCGAGAACTTCCGTGAACCTCTGACGGCGTAGGCGATCAGTGGTTACGCGATGTTGCGAAATTGGAAGAGTGCTGCAGTGAGCAACTGAAAACAAAAACGAAAGAGGATTGGGCCGACGAGCGGACTTGAACCGCTGACCTGCCGATTACACCTCCCAACCCCAAAGGTCTTTTAAATCAAGCGGTTTCCCACTTTCACGATAGGCAAGAAACGGCACTTTTAAGCGCAGTTGTTACGAAGGATGTTACGAAATTTCTTTCGTCGCTCGATGCCCACGTCTACAGGGTCGGATAAACCCAACTTCGCGGTCGGGATTGGCGACCGACGTTCGATAGTTTGCTGCCCTGCCGCAGCTAGGAGAAACCACGGGCATTTTCAGTGGACCCTTGTCCCAAGTATTGCGAGATTCCGGGGCGAATTAAGCGGCTCGGCTGAAGTCCTTGCGTACTTTTCTCTTGCTCGTTTCCTGCTCAGGAAAAGCGGATGACTGTTACTCCCGTAACTTGTGATGTGCGAACTCTCGGGAAGAAGAGCGCATAATGGGGGCGTGAAAATACTGGTTGTTGACGACCATCTTCAAGATGAGGACGCTCAGGATTTGTTCAAAGCAACGCTGACCTCGCTTCCTCCGGGCGATTACCGAAACCTTGGCGAGATTTCGGGACATGGTCAACAATCGTGTTCCGCAAGCTGGATTCGAACTTGAGTTCGCGTTTGATGGGGATGAAGCATTTGCGCGTTATCGCCAACAAGGTCCCTACGATCTAGTGTTAACCGACCTCTACCATCCGGGATGAACGGCGTTGAGTTTGCGAGGGCAATTCGACGGGAGAATCCGGCACAGGCGATAGCAATGTTCACAATCGGGTTTTCGTTGGGCCCGTTTCTTGAGGCCCTCTGGCAATTGAACATCTCCGTAGCTGATAAATTTGATGGGCGAGAGGCGTTGCCACAACTCGTGGAAGACGCATTGACGCGGAACCGCGAAAGGCTTGCTGAGAACCTTCCTTAACGGTGCAGTGACGGCGGACGGGATTGGCCAAACGTCGCTGCATAAAAAAGGTGCCCACCTTTGAGATGAGCACCTTGCTGTCATTTCCTTAAATCGGTTGCACGTTCTCTGCTTGAAAGCCTTTCGGGCCTTTCGTGAGATTGAACTGTACACCTTGACCTTCTTGCAAGCTGCGGAAGCCGCCCCCTGAATGGCCGAGAAATGTACAAAAATGTCTTCACCACTCTGACGGCTGATGAAGCCGTAGCCTTTGGCGTCGTTAAACCACTTAACTGTTCCTTGTTCTATTGAAAGATGTTCCTGTTTCTGTTTGATTTTCTGCTGAGATGAGTTGCTGCTGGTGAGAAGCGGGATGACGCTGGTTGGCGAACCGATCTTCAACTGCTTGAACTAAAACTTAGCCGATAGTGTTTGGATGTACCGCCCCGACAAATGACTCGGAATCTTTTGATACGCCAGCCTCGCGTCGGAGAAGTGTCCGAGGCAACAAAGCCGCCAGGCGATGTTCATTCCGATTTGGCCGCGAACGGGGTTTTTTGGCCGATCCAGCCTCGGATAGGCCCAACATCGTGCCGACGCTCAATCGTCGTAGACGAAGGGTGGGTGGGGCGAAGGTGAAACGGTCTTGCTCCGATTGACACAATGACTTTGGAGCGAAACTGAAGTGCTCGTCGGTGTGGACTCTAGGAAGAATGAGCATCTCACTGACCTTGCGTGCGGGACATTTCGCAAACACTCGTTTGACAATCAAATAATCAAATGACAACCCGTCGCCATCCGAACCGACGATCAGCGAGTCCAATGTCGTATGGGAACTGAAGGAGCAAAGACATGTGGGATGCGGTCATGCCTGATGTGTAAAGCCCTCCTGAGGAAACTCAGGTTGACCGATTCCGTCCGCTGTCAGTGCGGGTGGGAGTAGCATGCCTCGTTAAATTTATGGCAAGTGTACTTGGGCAAAAGAACAGAAGACTTGAAGGACTGAGTCGTGGCAAAAGTAATTGAGTTTTACGTACCAACCAAATTCTCGAAGCGTGTGAAAGTGGCTTCCTCCGCAGGAACGGGGGAGAGTGATCGAGTTCTGTCCGCCGACAAAGAAATCTGCTTGAGATTAAGAGTCTGATTTCTACTTCAAGCAGAACGATGCGAAGCAGAGCGGTCATTCCGAATACCCTTCTCCTTCATCCTCGTCCTCTTCGTCGTCTTCAGGCACTTCACGAAACAAGGCGTTAGCCATCCTGCGATCAACGGGAACTGAAATCATTCTGCTCATGCTCAATTGCTCAATTAGGGCCAGATTGAACAGCCCCACGATCACCAGGACGATCTGTGTTAGGCGTTCTCTCTTCGCATTGACCTCATTTGAGCGAATCTCGTTGCGAGCGCGGCAGCGCCTCTCGCGGAGATTTTACTTCACAACACGCGGTAGCGCTCACCGAGGGATTTTGAGTGAAATAGAGATTTTGCGACAACCACTAGCAGTGATTTAGCACCAGCTCGGATTGCTGCCCGACCCGACGTTACCTTCGTTCAGGACTTTCGGAATGTCGCCCCAAGTCTTCCCCCGTGGTCAACTGTAAGGGGAAGGAAAATCAATGACACGCTTCTCGATTCTGCTCGCTGTTCTCGCTGTGCTTCTCACGGGTGTCGCCACCGCACAGAAGGCCCGTACCGCGGACGGTGTCTCCTGCACCGACATCGACAACTGGCCCGGTCGCCTGTTGACCGTCTGCAAAACTACGCTCAAGGGCCGGACACTGTACACGGCGGAAGAAATCGACATTGACATGAAAGTGAACGAACTCCGCGCCATCAGCGAGGCCGAGTACAAGCGGTTGCTCGCCCGCAAAGAACGGAATGACATGGGAGGCACGAAAGAGGAAGAGTGTGTAGCGAAGGCGGGTGAGGACCTCGACGCGAAAATCGCCTGTCATCGTGCGGCGGCGGCGAAAGACATTCTCGGCAACGCAGGAAAGTAGTAGTTCAACGAGACGACCCGTTCCGACCGATTCTTGAAAACAACTAGACCGAATGCGCGAAATCTGTAATTTGCTGCTCTCTTGTGCCGCCTAACCGCTGCCATCAGGCCATTACACACAAAACCCTTGCGGGCGGATTACGCGAGCGCCAGATTCATGTTGCTGATCGACTCGTCGATCTCCTGCGTGTTCTTGAAACCGACCGTGGCGCAATCCACTCCCGCGTTCTGGAAAGCGAACCTCATTGCTTTCACACGATCGTCATGACTATGCTCGAACTGACCGCCTCCGCAGAGCTTCATGCCGATCACACCCAGCCCTTCCTTCTTCAACTGGTGGATGTGATTGACCACTTCGCTCACATTATCTGGGTGGTTGGTGTCCTCATAGGTCGGGCCGTCCATGCGTGCGCCGTTGTGGTTGATGCGGATCAGTCCCACGTCGAGCCAGTTTGTGCCCGGCATCTGCTGCAGCGCCGGCAGCCCGTGCACTGAGGCGCCATGCGTGCGGATGATCTTTCTCTGCTGCGCCTGAAGGATCCCGTCCTGCCAGCGCTTCGTAGTCTCTGGCCAGTCGGCCGTGTGCTGCCAATGCAGCAGCATGATGTCAAAGTACTCAGTCTTCGAGGTGCGCCGCAGCTCGTCGAACTTGGCCTGAGGGTCAATACCCTGGTGGAAGGTAGTCACCTTACTCATCAGCTGATAACTGTCGCGCGGTAAGCCTTTCAGCGCCTCTCCCAGCATTCCCGGCGTCTCGTAGGCCTCAGCCGTCTCAAAGAAGCGAATGCCGCAATCATAAGCGTAGCGCACCAGCCGCGTGAACTCCTGCTGCCCCAGCGCGGCCTGAACCGCACCGCCGTTCGTGCCGGTTCCGAAGGCCAGCCGCGTCACCTCCATTTTTGAGCGGCCAAGCACCACGGTATCAGTCGCGGTGCGCTTGGCGGCGACCAGCGGAAGCATTCCTGCGGTGGCCATGGCTCCAGCAGCCAGACCTGTTTTGAGGAAACTACGCCGTGTGGTTGGACTCATCTTGACCTCCGCGCGGCTCAAGCCGGTGGGCGAGCCGGATGAGTGGATGTTAGCACGCATGGAGCCGCAATGACGCGATTGCATCATCCCCCTGCAATGTGCTGCACATGCGGCTGCAGCAGGTCATACAGCCAGGCTGCCCAGGTGCCTTCTTCCCAGGTCACATGCACCTCGCCCCGAGGCACCGCCCGAAACCACCCTCGACTCTCTTGCGCCGCCGTAGCGGAGCGAAGCCCTGCACGGCGCAGCGGAGGCGGCGCCTCATCCGGCTTCGATATTCTGAAGCGGGCGTTCTTTCATAATGCATTGACCTTGGTTACAACAGTTATCACGCCACCGCTGTCGGCGTGGTGCAAGAGAAAAGCCGCCCAGACATCGGGCGGCCCTTGTCGTCAAATCTTTGTCTTTGCTCCCTCTATTTCAGGGTTACTTCGCGAGCCAGCGAGTTTCTAATCGTTGTGGAGAAATCGGCACGTTTCTTTGCAGCATCCACCGAAGCCTGGTGGCTGCCGTAGTGCTTTTCGGCAATCGTGGTGGCTTTCTCTGCCATCTCATCTATGGTTGACCAGTTCTTGTATTCGATGGCTATGGCGACATTCCAGTCATCAGGATGTTCCGTAACCGGATTGGTATAGAACTTGTAGTCAACGACCCAACCCTGCTTCTTGAACTCGTCGTAGATCGGCCTGAAATTCTGGCTGAGGTCGTTCCAGTAGGCGTCGCCCATGCCCGTTTTAACGTTTACATAAATGACCCGCCAAACCGGGCCGTTGTTGTAGTGGGGATTCTGTGCGAACAGTTGTGTACCCGCGAGTAGCGTCAACGCCGCGAACAGCCACAACACGAACTTCCTCATCAAAACCTCCTTGTGCCTAAGATTAGGCCTTGGGTTCAATGGAAAGCGAACGCTGCACCACCGCGCGAATCTTACGTCCGCAAGAAGGGCAAGTCAACGAAAGCCGCAGAGTTGGGAGTGTGTCGAAGCAGTCGTTGTTGAAAAATCGCCATATGTGCGACGGCTTTTGGAATCACAATGAAGTCAGGGTTCCCGCGTCGCGGCGATGAAAAAGCTGGGACGTCTTGTGGGGCAGGGACTGCGGAAAAAGAAACGGCACCAAACGCGGTCTCACCAAACCTAACCAGGCCGCAAGTAGGGCAGGAGTGGGGCAGAAAAAAGAAGCGGGTCCGGCAAACCTCGCGCAGACCCGCATGAACAGCGGCGATTTCTGGAGCCGACGAGCGGACTTGAACCGCTGACCTGCCGATTACGAATTCTCTGCTTCAACGCCACGCCCAGAAATCCCAATCACTTACAGTCGTACTCGCGCACGAAAACTCACCTGATGTGCCCTCATTCGGCAGTTATAGGACACCGTTCAGCACACCGCCGCTCGAACCCCGATTCGCTTATTAAACCCGCCTGCTGCTGCTCCCTCTTCTGAGGCGTGCCAGAGGAAAAATGCAAGTGCTGCGTGTTCAGAGACCTTGCCTTACAGCTAACGCCGCCACGGACTTTCTGAGGGTGACGGGGCCATCGCGTTTGGCTTACGGCTTCGGCGTCGCGAGTTGGCGGAATCGGGAAGGTGAGTGTAATAGATTTCTCGACAGTTATTCGTCGGTTCAGTCGTCAAACGAATGACCGCAGGCCGGAATAGTTTCAGACTAGCCGGCCTGAAGGCCGTCCCCGTCGCGTAACAGTACGCTCACTGTTCCCTTGTCGAATAGTTCCACTCCACTCTACTGTTGCACCCTCTGCGTGACCGACGCCGAACTCTTGGCGATGTTCGAGTCGCCGGAATAAGTTGCTTTGACAGTGGTCGAGCCCACCGCCAACGTGGAAGTTGTGAACTTGGCTTTGCCGCTGCTCAGTTGAGCCGTTCCCAGCACCGTCGTGCCTACAGCAAATGTCACTGGCCCGGTCGGTGTCACCGTCGGCGACGTAATCGTAGCTGTGAAGGTCACCGCCTGCCCGGACGTCGACGCGCTCGGCGACGAAGTCAGCGTGGCGGAGCTTGTGGCTTGCGTCACCACTTGGTTCAGCAGCGGCGACGTGCTGCCCTGGTTGCTGGCGTCTCCCACATACACCGCCGTCAGCGGATAGGTGTCCGCGTTGAGGTTTGACTTGGCCAGCGTGGCCACGCCACTGGCGTTGAGCGTGGCCGAACCGAGGGTGTGTCCATTCCACTGGAAGCTCACTCTTCCCGTTGGCGGCACCGAGCCCGCCGTGGTCACCGTCGCGGTCCACGTGACCTTCTGTCCATACACGGACGGATTGAGGCTCGAGGCCAGAGCCGTGGCGGTTGCGGGGGATGAGTCATTAATCAGCACGACCACCGTGCCGCGGCTGCTGTTGCTTGCGAAAGCTGCCACCACGATGTCTGGCCAGCCATCCCCGTTAAAGTCGGCGACGGCTATGGAAGTAGGAGCTCTTGCCGCCGAGTCAAAACCTGTCGCCGACTGGAACGTTCCGTTGCCGTTGCCCAACAAAACTCCAACTGCCATCTCCCGACTGGGACAACTGTTCCCGGTGGGTGTCGAGCAGTTGGCTATCACGAGGTCGAGTTTGCCGTCCAAGTTTACGTCCCCGACGGCCACCGCAGTGGCATAGCCCCCCCCCGAGCCGTAGGTCACCGCAGCCTGAAAGGTTCCGTCGCCGTTCCCCAGCAGCACGCCCCCTAAGCTGCTCCACCAATTCGCCACTATAATGTCAGGCTTGCCGTCCCCGTTCACATCTGCTACCGCCGCCCCGTGTGCCAGCACGCCCCCTGAGTCGTATGCCGCTACTGGCTGGAATGTTCCGTCGCCGTTGCCCAATAGCACTCCGGCCGCGCCGTCGCCGCTTTCGCTGCAGTTCGCGACCACTAGATCCGGCTTGCCATCCCCGTTGACGTCAGCGACGGCGACGGAGTATGCCCAGCAGCCTGAATCGTAGGTCAGAGCCGGCTGGAAGGTTCCGTCGCCGTTGCCGAGCAGCACGCTCACAGTGCCATCGCTGCTGGAGTTCGCGACCACGAGGTCCGGCTTGCCATCCCCGTTCACATCGGCGACGGCGAGGTACGAGCCGTAAAACCCATAGCCGCCCGAGTTGAAAGAGAGCGCTGCCTGAAAGGTTCCGTCGCCGTTGCCCAACAGTACGCCAACTACGCCCTCGGGCGAGCAATCGGTTCCATTGGCGCTTCCATTGGCGCAACCGTTCGCCACCACCAAGTCCGGTTTGCCGTCCCCGTTCACATCGGCGACCGCGACTGACGTGGCGTTAACCCCGCCTGAACTGTAGGTCACGGCCGTCTGGAAGGTCCCATCACCGTCGCCCAGCATCACGCCCACTAAGCCCGCGGATCCCCCAAAATCGGCCCGGCAGCCAAGGGCCACCACCAGGTCCGGTTTGCCATCCCCGTTAACGTCGGCGACCGCTACTGAGTTGGCGCAAAGCGCGCCAGCGTCGTAGGCCACCGCCGGTAGGAAGTGGACTCTTCCCGGGCCTATCGCGCCGGAGGCGGCTCTCTTGCTTTCCAACTCGTCCGCGGTGGCGCGCCGAACGTTATCGGCTTTCGGGAGTAGTGGAAGCTGCTCATGCGCGGGCGTGACTATCTGCACCGGCACGGCTGTTGCGGAAGGCTTCGCGGATGGCTGACCTGGGCCCGCTTGCTGGGCTGGGACGGCGAAGGCGCTCAAGACGATGAGAGCTACGATGAACAGAACGAGAGCGGCCAAAATGCTGATCTTGAGAGTGCGCTGGCGGGTTATGGGAGACCTCCTTAGGTACGTTCAACCATCGGGGCTCAGAGCGCGTCCAAGTCGTGCGCTACAGAGTCTTTCTCGTGAATGTCATCCTGGGACCCCAACTGGCGGGCAGGAAGGATCACAGCGGGGAAGGATAATACGGACGGGAATGTAACACCGATCCGGGCGATGGTCAACGCGGAACAGCGAGGTGTTCATCATTCGACTTCGACTGTGATGATGCCAGAGGGATCGTGAGACTGAGATGGCGGATCGTTGTTGATTTCACTTGGCGTCGGCAGACGGGCAAGTGCGCTGGTTTGGCTGAGCCGCAACTCCCTTAAACGCATTCAGTCAACTCTGAGTGGGATATTCTCTCTAGCGAAGCAACTCGGATACTTCGAGGGCGTGAATCCCGTGCAAGACACCCGCGTCGATCCGAAAGCCGCAGAGCCAGCAGAGACTTACGCCTACAGCTTGGAAGAGGTGCAATCGCTCCTCGCTCTGCTTCCAGAACCGGCGGCGACTGCCTTTGCTGTGGCTGCGTTCATGGGGCTGCGGATCGGCGAACTTGAAGCCTTGAGATGGGAAGACTACCGCGACGGCGAGATGCACATCTCCCGCTCGATCTGGAACGGCCACATCAGCGCACCCAAGACGCGGAAATCGTCCGCCCCAGTCCCTGTGATTCGACAAGTAGCGAACGCCTAGAGATGCACCGCCTCCACTCGCACGACCCGGAGAGAGGGCCGATCTTCGCTAACAGCTTGGGTAATCCGATGAGCATGAATAATCTACTCGGGCGCGTCATTCGGCCAGTGCTGATCCGCTGCGCACGCTGCGGAAAGTCGAAGGGTAAATCGCACCTGAAAGCTGATCATGAGTATCAGCGAGACGCACGTCTTCCAGAGTGGCATGGCTGGCATGCAGCCCGCCGTAGCCTGGGCAGCAACCTCTATCGCCTGGGTGTACCTGCTATGGTGATTCAGAGAATCCTGCGTCACTCGAATGTGACCACGACCGCCAACTACTACATTAAGACCGCCGCCGATGACGTCCGGAACGCGATGGCTAAGCTAGAAAAAACAGTGACCGAAAACCCCGGCGCAGAGCTCCCGGACACCTTCGGGACACTCAAGCGGATTCTGAGCGCCCTGCCGGAATCAATAAACTGAATGAATGGATGGGGGTTATGGATGGAGCCGACGAGCGGACTTGAACCGCTGACCTGCCGATTACGAATCGGCTGCTCTACCAACTGAGCTACGTCGGCCTTCAACAAGTTACAGGCAAAAGTGTTTCCCATCTGTTTCCCACACCCGAGAAAATCGGCAGGTCAGATGGAACTTTTTCTTGAACGAGATTCTAACACTTCCCCTGTAAGTAGCCCTGCGGGTTGGCGAAGCCGAAGATATCATGGCACGACAATCTTTGGCAGGAGCGACCGGACTCGAACCCCGGCCCTCCTGCTTCGAGGGGATCTCCCGGAAGCCCATTTCGCGCTCCCTCGTTGCCCGAGACACTGTCGAAGTGCTCCTCAATGATCTGCTTTCTCCGCGAAAGTCGGTAGCGCCCGCACATCGGAAGATTATGGCAGATCAAACTGGAGACTAGGTCGATGAGACGATATTGCGACAACAATCGGCGTAGTTTACGGCTAGCCGACGATCCGGGAGTAGCTGAGCTACTTTGTAAAGTTTCCATCTACATGGCTCGAATCCAGAACTGGGCCCGGCAGGTGTTAAACTTCGGCCACGTGGAAGTTCCCGTGTCAGCCAATTCGCCACCACGAATTATTCGTTTCAGCACGTTCGAGGTCAATCTCCACACCGGGGAGCTGCGCCAGCGAGGACAGAAGATAAGGCTCCAGGAACAGCCGCTTCAATTGCTGGCGGCCCTGCTTGAACGACCGGGAGAACTGGTGACTCGCGAGGAATTACGCGGCAAGCTCTGGACAGCGGACACGTTCGTCGACTTCGATCATGGTCTCAATGCCGCCATCAAGAGATTGCGCGACGCTCTGGGCGAATCAGCGGAGAGGCCCATCTTTATTGAGACCGTCGCCCGACGAGGATATCGCTTCATCGGCAATGTTGAGGTACTGACGCCATCAGCCCCGTCCGACCTTGAGGCTCTCAAACCGGAGACCGAAACTGGACGAATGCCAACGAAGGCGTTACTGGCAAGTGCCTCTGGCCCACAGGCACGGAAGTTGCAGTTCGGTGGGGCGGTGCTGGCCATTGTCATTGTGGCTAGCATAGCAGCGGGGTGGTTCATCTGGCGACAGGCGTCGCGATCGAAACTGTCGCAAGCTTCGGTAACATTGCGACGTTTGACGACCAATCCCATCGAGAACCAGGTCTTCGCTTCTGCGATATCTCCTGATGGCAAGTACTTGGCATATTCCGACAAAACCGGAGCGTACTTGCGTCTCCTCTCTACGGGTGAGCTGCACCCTCTACTACCGAAGGCTTCTGATGTCACGTTCTTGGGATGGTTCCCAGACAGTTCACAGTTGTTGGCGTCATGGGCTGCGCCCCCGCTGGTAAACAGGCGTCTGTGGTCTCTATCCATCCTGGGTGGCAACGCGAGGCAGATGAGCGACGAAGGCTGGTCGGCTTCAGTTTCGCCCGACGGCTCGCAAATTGTATTTCTCAAAGGGGCAGCCTTCGCGGAAGCGGGGAAGGAAATCTGGTTGATGCGGGCGGATGGGGCCGATCAGCGAAAGCTGATGTCATTTCCAGAGGGAGGGTTCGCCTCGCCGGTTTGGTCGCCCGATGGGCGCTGGATCGCATATATGAAATTCAAGCCTGGGCCCAACAATGAGGAACATTGGATCGAACTCTTTAATCTGAAGCAGGGTACCAAACGGGTTGCTCTGTCGGAGCCACGTCTCGATGGTTGGGGGTTTCTCTGGTTGCCGGATGGACGTTTGTTGTATGCCATGGATGAACCGCCGCCTAGTCAGAGCAGCTCGAATTTTTGGGCAGCCAACATAGACTTGAGCACCGGTCGTTTCGCAGGAACAGCTGCGAGAATCACCAGCGGCGATGGTTTTGCAGTGAAACCCAGCGTGACCGCCGATGGGAAGCGTCTCGCATTTAACCGGGCCAGGCCACAGGTTGATGTCTACATCGCCGAGTTTTCCGCCAAAGGACCGCGACTCAGCATACCGCGCCGGCTTACTTTCGACGACGCCGACGACCTTCCTTTCGACTGGACGGCCGACAACAAGGCTGTGCTGTTCATCTCGAATAGAACCGGTACGACAAACATTTTTCGACAGCGGATGGATGAAACCTCGGCAGAAATGCTGGTCTTTGGTCCGGAAGAAAAATCGGTTTGCCGGTTGAATCCAGACGGAACTCAACTTCTGTATCTGGTACCCACGAATCCAAGTGACAATTCGCAGCCGACGCGGGTGATGCGAGCGCCTCTGAATGGGGGTCCGCCCCAGATCGTGCTTGAGGCACCAGCCATCGTTAACTATCAGTGTTCGCGTGCACCGGCGACGATCTGCGTCTTCAGCCAGCTGAAGCCGAAAGAGTTCGTATTTTCGGTCTTTGATCCGGTCATTGGCAAACCGCATGAAGTAGCGATGCTTCAAGAGCAAACGTTCGATTGGAATTGGGGGCTTTCCCCGGACGGAACTGCAATTGCGGCCGTCACCTTCGGCGCCACCGATAACCGAATCCGGCTCCTCTCGCTCTCTGGTCAGCCCACTCGCGAGCTTGTGGTGAAAAACTGGAATGGCTTCCGTTCGGTAGATTGGGCAGCCGACTCCAAAGGGCTTTTTGTCACTAGCAACCCTGCGGGCTCGCGGCAAAGCTTGCTGTATATAGATCTATCTGGCAATGCACATCAACTCTGGCAAGTGAACAGCGTTTGGCCTAGCTGGGCCGTTCCCTCGCGCGATGGAAGATACGTGACAATTCCAACACCAACTATCGATAGCAATGTTTGGATGGCGGAAAACTTTTGAGGCTGCGCGCCCTCGTGGATTGGCGGAACGCTCGCGAAAGTACTTCCCCCACTCGCGGACGTATTACGAGCAAACCTTCCGTAATCCGCTAAGGGAAGGGTTGCCGACCAACCGCCCCCATACTTGCCAAGTTGGTTCGAAGTCGATTTTTTGATTGCAAATCCCCGCAATGTTATCGTGGGTCACCGATTCTCCGACCGTGCGATCTGGCGTGGAAACTCGGTGCATCGATTTTTCCTAGCGCAAACTGTCCGTTGAACACCATCCCTCATGCACATACTTGATGTCGTCGTCGGCAAACCGATCAAAACCAGTGACGAGCGGGCCGAACAAATCGGTCCCGCGCAGGGCATCCCGATCTTTGGTCTCGATGGCCTGAGCTCCGCCGCTTACGGCCCGGAAGCTGCCCTCAGCCTGCTCATTCCTCTTGGATTGCTGGGCGTTCGCTACATCGTCCCGGTCAGCTCCGCCATCATCACGCTGCTCGTGATCGTTTACTTCTCGTATCGCCAAACCATCGCGGCCTATCCATCGGGCGGTGGTTCGTACACAGTGGCGCGTTTCAATCTTGGCGCCCCTGCCGGACTGCTCGCGGCGGCAGCGCTGCTCGCCGACTACATCCTGACAGCCGCAGTGGGGATTTCCGCAGGCGTTGGAGCTTTGGTCTCGGCCGTTCCATCCTTGCTCCCGCACATGGTTGCGCTTTGCGTGGGCATTCTGATCGTCATCACCATCTTCAATCTTCGCGGCGTGCGCGAGGCCGGTACCGCTTTCGCCGTGCCAACGTATCTTTTTGTCGGCACGCTGCTCATCACCATTATCGCCGGCGTTTTCCGGGTTCTGATCAGCGGCGGGCATCCCACGCCGGCAGTTCCGCTTCCGCCTCCACCAGCCATGACCGAAGCCGTCAGTTACTGGCTGCTGCTCAAGGTGTTCGCCAGCGGTTGCACGGCCCTGACCGGAGTGGAAGCTGTCAGCAACGGAGTAAAGGCCTTCCGCGAGCCTGCCGTAAGAAATGCGCAGCGCAGTCTCACAGTGATTATTTTTCTCCTGGCCGTGCTGCTGGCCGGAATCTCTTACCTCGTAAAGGTGTACGGAATCGCAGCAACCGATCCTGGCCGGCCCGGCTACCAGAGCGTGCTCTCTATGCTCACGGCCGGGGTTTTTGGCAAAGGAACCTTTTACTATCTGACGATCGGCTCCATCCTCGTCGTTCTATCTTTATCCGCGAACACCGCCTTCGCCGATTTTCCGCGTCTCTGTCGTGCCATCGCCCAAAACAATTACCTGCCGCATGTTTTCGGCTACCGCGGACGGCGTCTAGTCTACACCTACGGCATCGTCGTGCTGGCTGTACTCTGTGGCGGCGTTCTCGTTCTTTTCGGTGGTGTGACTGATCGGCTAATCCCGCTCTATGCGGTGGGCGCGTTTCTCGCGTTCACGCTCTCCCAAGCCGGCATGGTCATGCACTGGAGGAAAAATCGTGGCGCGGGATGGGTGAAGAGCGCACTGGTAAACGGACTCGGCGCGTTCGTCACCGGCACCACCACGGCCGTGGTGTTGGTGGCGAAGTTCATGGAGGGTGCCTGGATCACTCTTCTCTTCATTCCCTTGACGATGTTTTTTTTCGCCATGGTCCGCCGCCACTACCACTCCGTGAAGGTGCTCACCACCTGCAAGGTTCCCGTTGACGCGGCTGGCCTCAGCGTGCATCCCATAGCGGTCATCGCCATCGACCGCTGGAGCAACATCACGCGCCAAGGCATCGAATTCGCTGCCCGGCTTTCCCCGGAAGTGGTCGCATTGCACGTGGAGCCCAACGAGCACTCCGAATTGCTGCAGGACGACTGGGAACAATACGTTGACCGGCCCTTTCGCGCGCAGGGCAAGCAACCACCTGAGCTCCATATCCTGCCTTCACCCTACCGCTTCGTCATCATTCCCGTGGTTCAGTTTGTTCTCGATCTCTCGAAAAAGAATCCGGGTCGAAGCATTGTGGTCGTCATCCCGGAGTTGGTGGAGGACCGATGGTACGAATATTTCTTCCACAATCAGCGCGGCCGCCTTCTGGAATGGGTGCTGCTCGCCCGCGGCAATGAACGCATCTTCACCGTGAGCGCCCCTTGGTATGTCGGGCAACAAACCTGATTCGTCTTCGAGCGCCGATCACCAACGAAATTCAAGGTTGCCAGACGCTACTTGGCCATTGCTCCCGAGTAACAGCGTCATTCAACGCACAGCAATGGGTAGCACCGAGTGCAGATGGCTGGCTATCCGCAACAACGTTGGATACCTGCGAGCACGACACCTTCATTCGCGTTTCGATCACTTCCCACGCTGCTAGAGTTCAGAATGCCCAGATCATCGGTGGCTTAAGGGCCGCACGATGAACGTGCTAGCGGTGACAAAGATTATCCGCGCCAGAATCCTGTTTCCCAGGAAACGGTTATCGGCAATCTTGTAAGCCTATGAAACGGAAAGGGCGCGAAATGAACGCAAACGACACTCAAGTTGATGAAGAGATAAGGAGCACGGTTACATTACGAATCGGCTGCTCTACCAACTGAGCTACGTCGGCCTCCCATCGATTCTAAATGGGAGGCCGAGAAGCGAAAAGCAGAGATGCTCGCCTATGCTGCTCGCGCCTCTGCCATCGCCTCATACTCCTGCTCCGATTCCGCGGGCAGTAGGACCCACATGGTGTAGATGCCGAGCGCCGTTCCGAACGGAATGTTGGTGAACAGAGAAACAAAGGCGAGCACAAGAACCACGACCCGAGCCCACGGCTCCCGCTGCGTCAATCCCCATCCTGCAACGAACCCACATGCAGCCTTGGCGAGCAACAGAATCGCCACCGTGCTCAACAGCGGGGTCAGAAACGCGGGTGGTCCACCCTCGATTCCCCCTCGGCGCAGGTGAACCAGTAACGTGTTGGCGATGACGTACAGGATTACGCCGCCGATCGCATTGAACGCAGAGAATGCCAGCCACAACAGCCCGACCAACCGCACATGCTCCTGCACGCGGCCCCGATGCGGCTGCATGAGCCCCACGGGCCCGACGATCTGCTTGCCGCACTTGCTGCAAAACCCCTGGCCCGGTTGAACGGCTGTGCCGCATCCATCGCAGAACATGAATTCCTCCCTCGAACTTTTCCGCTTCGTCGCTTCGCTACAAAATACTTACAACAATTGATACGCAGAAAGCGCGCCACAGTTCCATCTCATAAAAACTGCGCTGGGTTCCAGGAGTTTACGCCACGAGAGAGAAATGAACACATAAACGAAGAGGCCACCCGGCAACAGGGCAGCCTCTTCTTCAAGGGAGAATAGTTCCAACGGAGCTTTGAAATCCGTCAAAACTTTCTGCGCAAATCTTATGAGTCTAAAAACAGGGGTGTCAAGCGATTTTTAGTGAAATAAATGTCTTTGTTTTCAATAGTTTACAGAACCAATCAATACCAGCGGCGAGTGTGCCAATTTGAGACAAAAGAGCCTCGGCAGAACGTCCTAAGCCGATCTATCTAAAGGCACTTACCCTAGCAGTTCTGGAGGAAGTTCAGTCAGAGCAGGAGATTCTGGAGGCGTCTCGGGGCCGGCCCCCGTCCGTCCCGCTTTGCGGAGGCTCCCTTGACCACCGTTTCCGTCAGCCGCAGCGAGATGAATTCCATTTGTTCCGGGCGGTCAAATACCTTGTCGGGATACCAGCGCTTCATCAGAATGCGGATTCCACCGAATGCCACGCCCGCCACGACCGCCAGCCCCGCCAGAATCCCGCAGAGCACCACGATGTTGAGAATCAACTATACAGGTCGCGTGCCTGCGGATCATCGGTCGGCTGGTTCCAGGTGACGCTCGCTTCCCAGTTCACTCGTCCCAGCAGAGACTTCGCATCGCTGTCGGACACCGGACCAGTCACAATCGCGAGAATCGGCCCGGTACGCTTGGAGAAGAATGTGCCGGAACTCTCGACATTCGAAACGCCCGGCTGCGAAGCCGATGCCCGGCGCGCGGCGTCAATCCGGAGCAAATGATCGGCCGCCATTTTCGGCGTGGGGTAAGAGATCAGCATCAAGCGTCGCTTCCCCACTCGGCGTGTTGTAACGCGCCAGACTCACTTCCGCACTCGCATCGAAGTCCACCAGGTCCGCAGACACCGGCGGCGCCTGCGCGGCCAGCGCTGCCGCGCCCATCAAATATTTCTGCGTGTTCGCGATGTAGCTCTCGTGCGGCATGAACTCAATGAACGTGGGCAAATTCGCGGAGTTCCCGTCGGGACGCGGCAGCGCTCCGGCCAACTCGCGCATCTGCTTCCCCGACATGGCCAATTCCTGGCTGAATTGCGCATCCACCAGCACATTCCCGCGATAAAAGAGCACGCGCCGCCCCAGGAACGCTGCCTGATCGCCGATCTTATCTTCCTCTTTTTTTGCGGTGTCCGGCGTCATCGCCCGCTGCAAGTAAAACAGTGTAGGCGCCGAACGCGCCGGAAGCGTCGGCGAAACGTGCAGCACGAACCTTCAGCGTACGGCCATCGTCTCGCGTATAAGTGGAGGTGGCCAGGTCCGTAAAGCGATATTCCCTGAGCACTGCAGCATTGGTCGGATCGGCGGCCGCAGGGTCAGCGCTCATCTGTGCTGCGCCCTGCATCTGCCACCCCTCAAACTGTTGCGGAAGCAAAGCGGGAGCCTGCTCGGCGACGACGAACCCCCGCCTGCGCCGCGGGCTTATTCGCCGCAACCGCCACGCCTAACAGGCATGCCAGAGAGATCAACAACACCAACAGAACGGGAAAAACTCATGAATCTGCCCCGGAGTCTAGGAACTCCTGCTTGTAATTAGACCACAGAGACCGGGTGAAAAGTTTCCGAAACCTCTGTAAGCTCCTGATCCGACCAGCTCACTCTGAGCAGGACTCGAGCGATGGTTACCGACCGTGCCATTCCTCCTACACGTCAGAGCCACCTTCACAGCCCACTAGTTACCTCGTGCCCCGGGCCAACACTCAGGGCCATTCACAGTCCGCCTCGAGGGAAACTGTCTGGTAGGTATGCGTCGGATAGAGGCCGCGGCGCGGGAATCGCACCAAAGCCGTTCTTCCCGTAAGAGTAAAGGGCACCGACAACGCTGGAAAGGCTTTTGAAGAGCTGGTGCATACCCTGGACGTGACCCCTGAGGAGTGCGTTGGGCTCGGTTCGGCACGAACTGAATTTGCTCGACGAAGTATCACGTCTTCTATCGCCAGCGAAAAATACAGTTTCGCGTCGTCTGGACGAAGAAGATGAAAGGCACATCCGAGTTTCAGGTCGGGCTGCAGGCCGTGAGCCAGGACAGTGAAGCGTGGGGGCTGACTTTTCCGGAGTTCAAGCGTCAGCCCGCTCCGCAGGACTCGGCTTCAATGCCTCGAGCAGTTGGCGTTAGCAGGAAAGGGAGAAGTTTATGAGTCAACCATTTCGCAATCTTTGCTTCGATCGGCTTTGGTCGGATGAAGAAGGGCAGGACATCGCCGAGTACTCCGTGATGCTGGCGGTGATTCTCGTCATTGTCGTTGGCACCGTGCGTCTGATCGGATCCAACGCAGGCAACATCTTTTCGCAGGTCGGCAGCTCGATTCAGTAGGCGGCCCGTTGACTGCAGCGACAATCGCCGCCTACTTCCAATAAGTTATGGCGCGGAAGTCGGTCTCGAATAACGTGCGCTCCCCGAGACTCGGATCCCACACCCAAACTCGCCGATAAATCCAGTTTTGATGCGCATCGACCTCATACTTAAAGTAGGCCGCCAACTTCAAATTCCCTTCTGAATTCCGCCATTCTGCGCTTTGCGGCGTAAGCTTGTCGCCATCCAGGTATTCGTAGTGGACATGAGAAACGTCACAGCTAAGATCGCGGTGGCAGGAAAAATTGTCTGCGTTGCCCTCGCCTTCGGGTTCCGTGAAGTTATCGCCAAACTGCGAAGGCGAATCGGGACGCTCCCAGAACGAAGCTAGCTTCCCGTAAACTACGGTCCAAGTCAGGTTTATCTTCCCAGACTCGTCAAAAGTCGTGAAGTGATCGACGTCGCCTGCGGGATCGAACGTTTGCTCGTAACTCAATTCCCCACTCTTCTCATAGACAGACCTTCGCGTGACGGTGCCGTCTTTGTCCGTAACGGTAAGGGTGTAGCCTTTTGATTTTCCGGACGCATCGAAATTCCGCCACTCGCTCACATGTCCGAATTGGTCGTAGGAAAAGGTCGACCGCGAGCGCAGTTGCCCACCAATGTAGGACTGGACCTCAGTTCTGCCGACCGGACCCATCACCTCATGACGCTGCAGGTCGCCGGATAGACCGTACGCGTAACGATCGGTTACATCTCCATTCGCGTTTCGGATAAGCCGCACGACTTCTCCGAAGAACTTTCCTTCGACCACCTCGCCGGACTTCGTCTTGGTTCCATCGCGGTCGTATTCGCAGTCACGACACCAGATTGGCGCGACGACTATGGGTCCTTCAGGCTGTTGCCAATTCACTCCTGATCGCGTGCTGGCGCTGGAGACCGACTTGACGGGCCCTGCCAGGCCGTCCATCTCTGCGTCAGTCTTGCTCTGTGATTGTGCGGAAGGAACCAATGCCAGAAGTACGGCTGAAAGTGCAAAAGACCACCGGCAAGATCGCATACGGGCTGCTCCAATTCCGAGGGGTGGACTTGCATCGAATGGGCCGAGGCGTCCTGGGTCATTTCTTCCACAGGGGAAAACGGGGTTGCCCATCGTGTCTCGTTTGTGCGGTGTGGATTTCGGGCCCGGGTTGGCAATGGCCGGGAAAGTTGCTCTAAATTTACTGCCCAGCAGCCTTGTCCATTTTGCTGGCCATTTTCACGCCGCTCAGTCCGTCCACATATTTCGCGATTCCGCGATAGAGCGACTCAGCAATCCGCTGGCGATACTCGCTGGTCTCCAGGCGATGCTCGTCGGTGGGATTGCTGACGAACGAAATCTCCGCCAGGATCGACGGCATGTTGGCGCCGATCAGCACAATAAACGGCGCCTTCTTCACCCCGCGGTTGCGGATGGCCGGGACTCTTGGCCGCCAGTCCGCTGTGCAGCGATTCCTGCACATCGCCGGCAAACTCGCGCGACTCTTCGATCTTTTCCTTCAGCGCGATCTTCTTCACCAGATCCTGCAGTTCGTAAATGGATTTCTCCGAGACCGCATTTTCGCGCGCCGCCACTTCCAGCGCTTCCGGCGACGAAGTGAAATTCAGGTAGTAGGTCTCGACGCCGCGGGCCGCCGAATCCTGGCTTGAGTTGGCGTGGATCGAAATGAACAGGTCCGCCCGCTGCTGGTTGGCGATGGCCGTGCGGGTTTCGAGCGGAATGAACGTATCGTCCTTGCGCGTGTAAACAACCTCGGCGCCCAGCCGGGCTTCAAGCAGCTTGCCCAGCCGCCGGCCCACTTCCAGCACCAGATCTTTTTCCTGCAATCCATCGGGACCAATCGTTCCGGTATCGTGGCCGCCATGGCCGGGATCGATCACAATCCTGCCAATCTTCAGTCCCAGCGCGCGGATCAGTGATCGGTCGCCGCTGGCCGTAGGCTTGGCTTCGCGGACATCGGGGTCCAGTGCCTTCCGGCTGGCACTGAGGCGCGATGACTTCCCTCGTGCCGCACCTGCGGGCACAGTATCGCTCACCGCCTTCTCGTCGGAAGCCGTGGAATCGGCATGCGATGCAGCATCCGTTTTCGGCGAAGCCGCCGTTGACGACTTACGCGAATGCGACGGAGCGTCTACTTTTGCAGCCTTTGTCGGAGGAGCCTCGTCGTCATCGTCTGCCTCCACCACGACCTTGTTCACGATGCCTGGCGCGGTCTTGACGTTACCAGCCGGCTTCTGCAGCTCTGACGGATGCGCCTTCGCGCCTTCAGCTTCTTCCTGCGACGCGGCGCTGGGCTCCCCGTGAATCTGCTCGGTCTTGCTGACCGGCTTTCCGGCCAGAGCCTTCACGTCGGCCTTCAACTCAGACTTTGGAACATCTTTCGGCGCGTCCTTCGCAACGTCTTTCAGAACCTCTTTAGGAACATCCTTGGCAGCGTCTGCCTTCGATCCTGCCTTCGGCGGCATTTCCACGTCGGCCGTCTCGGTCAGTGCGTCTTTCTTCGCCCTGGCGCGCGCCGCTTTGTCGGCGTGCTGGCCGTGGATATCGATGATCAGCCGGTACGGATTGGGCAGCAGGAACGCTTCGTAATCGGAAAGATCGGCCACTTCGAGCACAACCCGCGTTCGCCCCGGCTGAAACTGCGCCACGCGAATCTTCTTCAGGAAGCCGTCGTCCACGTCGAAGCTCTTGCCCACCAGCGTTGAGGCCAGCTTGGTACCGCGCAGGTCGAAGAAAATCCGGTCAGGACTGGAAATGCGCTGCGAGCCAAACTTGATGTCGCTCTCCAGGTCGATGGCGACGCGAGTGTAGTCCGGCGTCGACCAGTGCCGGATGCCGGTCACGCGCGGCAGTCGCCCGGCACGGGTCTCCGGCATTTCCTTCCCAGCCGGATCGGTCTTAGGCTCGGGTTGAGCGTCTGCTTTCGCGTCTTCCTGCGCGAATCAGTGCGTCCTTCGCAGGCGAATCCTTGGCAGTCCTGCTCTTCTGCGGCAGACTTCTTTGCCCGCCTTCTTGCTGGGCCTCGGCCTTTTTCTCCGCCGCGGCTTCGCGGTCGATTTCCGCCACCGCCTGCTGCGCATCCTCGACTAACCGGTTCTGCGGATAGCGGTGCAGAAACTCCTGAAACACGCCGCGCGCCTGCTCGGGATCGTTCAGATCGTCTTTATAAATCTCGCCGATGGTGAACAAGCGCGTCGCAGCGGTACTTGCTGCCCGGATATTCCTTCCGCAGAAACTTGTACTGCGCAATCGCCTCGTTCAGGATCTTGTCGTCGTCGAAGCGCCGCCCCATTTCGACCAGCGTCTCAGCCACAGCGACCACGCTGGGATCAGCCTTGGTCGATGTAGGCGCGCCAAAATAAACGTTGCGGTAGGCAGTTGATGACCCGCTGGTAGTCATGCCGGGTGCGGTCGGCCGGAGGACGTCCGTTGAGCGCCTCCCGCATGCGCTCGGCAGCGGCAAAGCGGTCGCGAGCCCACGCTTCCGTGTGATGCGAGCGGCGGGCATGAGCGGGCACTCCGGGAAGCGCCACCAGCAATAGCAGCGCTCCCCAGCGCCAGACCGCGCTGGCTCGATTTCATTTTCAAAGTCGTCGGTCCGTTACTGTCTCGATCCAACGTTGCAGTTGAACTGCCTAGCTACCTGAGAGACTTCCAATACAGCTTACCGCTTCTAGAACAGATGCCGCCAACCTATTCCGTGTTGCTGATGTAAAGCACGCCCCGCGCATCTCGTTGAACCCGCACGGGATCATGCGATGGCGCCGGACGGAGAAATATCAAATCCTCCAGTAGTAGAGGTTGGTAATTCTCCGCACATAATTCTGGGTTTCGGCATAATGCGGCACGCCCGCGCTACGCGCCACCGCTCCCGAACCCGCGTTATAAGCAGCCAGAGTCAAATTCACGTCGCCGCCGTAACTTTCCAGAAGCGCTTTCAGGTGCCGCACCCCCGCATCCACGTTCTGCTCCGGGTCAAACGGATTCTTCACGTTCAAACTGACCGCGCCGTCTGCGGCATCAGCTGCATCAGCCCCATCGCGCCTTTGCGCGAAACCGCATTGGAATTGAAGTTCGACTCCACTTTCACTACCGCGCGCACCAGGTTCGGATCCACATTGTGCCGGGCCGCCGCCATCACGATCGAGGCATCAATCTCTTCCTGCGAAGCCTGATGTCCGCGAGAATTGGCCGCCACGATCTTCGCATTGGCCGACTGCGTCGACTCGTGCCCGTAATACTGGCTGACCTCAGCCGCGGCCGACCGCGCCGCCTGCATTGAGGCCGTACCCGCCGATGGCACCGGCTTCCAGCGATTTTCTTTGCTGCTCCAGTACACCAGCGACGACCGCTTGGGCTGCGCCGCCGGCGTGGCATGCTTGTGCGCCGGGCCATCCTCGTTCACATAAATCTTGCGCCCGTGCTCATCGGTCGTGGTGATCCCATCGGGACGCGTCATCGCCCTCGGCCGCCCACGCTGGGGCTGGTTCAGAGAAAAGAAGGAGGTCGCGATTGCCGTCGATGGCCGTCAGCATCAATGCGAGTTGCAGGCGCTTTCGCATAATCCGGGCGTTTCCCTTTCACCGAACCTTCGTTGGAGGGGCATCAGACAGACCTCGCCCTCTCCATCTTCTACCCGGAACCTGACGGAGAATCCTGAACCAGAGTAGGACGATTATAGGCGGCGGGGATGGGGTGGGCAATCTCCCATAAGGGAGTTGAACCACCGGAGTAATCTGGGTAACTAATTGAAAATGTGATTCTTATGGGGCCATCACCTTGCGGCGGCTGCAATCAACGGTAACCGGGATGTGGTTACGAGAGCCCCCCCGGAGCCACCGGTCTGAGTATCACAGACGACGCCGGCCAAGGAGCGATGTAGCGACGTCTTCTCCTGTTGACCTGTTTTCACTGCGGTTCCGCTTGATTTCCATCGAAGCGAAGGTGCCTGCCCTGCAGCACGGTTCAGGATGGGCCCAAGGAACATCCAACTGCTGTCCTTCCGTGATCCTCTCATTTGCTAAACCGGCAGTATCCTTTTGAAACGTCTTTTGAGCGCTACGCCCAACGACAAAATCCATGGAATGTCCGCATTGCCACCGGCAAACCGGTTCACGTTCCAAACATTGCGGGTCCTGCGGTGGGTTTATTCCACCTGCGCAATACCTGCTGGAGGAGTCCGGCATCATAAAGCCCGCCCCCGCCACTACCAAGGCCGCGGCACCCGTCGACTCACGCAATGGCACAGTGCCCCGAGTGGCAAAACTGAGCGACCGATTTATGGCCTTCGTGCTGGACATTGTGGTTCTTTTCGGTGTGTTTGCTGCTGCGGATGCCTGGATTTTCATGCAGTGGGGCACGGTCGAGGGTGCGCAATTGAATCTCACGACTGCTTCGCTTCTGATGGCAGCTGGCCTTAATGCCTTGATCCTCTTTGCTTACGGCTGGCTGCTCGAGGCCAGTTGTGGCGCTACCCTGGGGAAAACCCTCGTCGGAATCCGAGTGGTTCGAACCAGCCGACGGAGCGTGCTGGCAGCTTCGGCAATTCGAAACCTACTTCGGATTGTGGACGGACTCGGTCTTTACCTGGTGGGATTAATGGTTGCGGGTTGTTCCCAACGTCGTCAACGGCTCGGTGATCTTGGCGCCGGTACGGCCGTGGTTGAGGAAGATTTCAGTGTCGCCAGGAAGATGCTTGCCCTTGCGCTGGGGATAGCACTGTGGTCAGGCGCAGGCCTTGCAGTCCCTCGCATCTGCTCGGAAAATAATGTCGGACAGCACACTCGGTACTTGAACCAGATCGTGGTTCAGGTCGGCAGAACAGAGAACTCGGCTTACTTCAGAATTGCCCGCCTCAGAATCGATATTCACCTTGCTTCCAATCCGCCGTCGCCGTCAGGCATGTGAAGACGCAGTTCCCGCACCATGCACAAAAAACTCATTGCGAGAAGGCGAATTCCTTGACCAACCATCGCTCGATCAGCCTGATCGACAATTAGCCACAAGGCGCTATGCAGTCCACCTTGAAGAGCCCGCTTTCGGTCCCTCCACTGCTGAATCTGAGTTCATAACAGCCATCCATCGGAAGCCCTTTGCCGGAGGGGTCTTCAAAGTGGTCAAACACTAGGCTGCCGGATAAAGCCTGTTCGCATGACTTCTTCGGATTCAAGCATCTGAAGGCCCAGTTTTCAGAGCCAATACTGGTGCTTTTGTGAATCGAGATGGGCTGCTCTCGAATGTCCACTTCCAAATAAGGATGCGAAACGTTCCCTTCGCAGTGCCTATGTTGCTGCAGGAAGAGCCGGACCCCCGTCCCCTTATCCCCTTGCAGGCAGGTGGCGGTTCCGTACGGATAAGCATTCGCATCGACGGGCGGCTTCCGTTCAGTTGCGGACAAGCAGAGGACCACTGCGACGAAGCAGGATGTCGCCACGATAACAATCCTTTGGGCTCGCACTGAACCTCCTGAAGGGAACCTGATTGCCCATTCCAGGTGGGATTCCTCGCGGTGTTCAAATCAGACCTCCGCTCTCCTCCACTACTACCGCTGTGAAGGACATTGGTCGGCAGTACATGTTCGGCGGTAGTCCATCTGAGCCCTAACACCACCCCAACGTGACTTGTCGCGCTCTCCCCTTCGCCCCCACAATAAAACTACTGACGATGTCGTAAAGCCGAAATTAAGGTCGTTCTCTTCATCCACCAGATTGATCTTGCACCCGCCGAAACAGGCCACGTCGAAGAGCGTTGTACGAAGGAAACCTATGAGACGAGTTGCCTATAGCACGATCGTACTGTTCTTTCTTTGGCACTCGCTGACCCCTTCCCCGGCACAAGCCCAGGTATCGGTGACTACGCACCACAACGACATCGGCCGGACCGGACAGAATCTCAACGAGACAACGCTCACTACCTCCAACGTCAACGTCAACCAGTTCGGCAAACTCTTCGCTTGTCCGGTGGACGGCTATATCTACGCTCAGCCGCTGTACGTTGCGCAGGTGGCGATATCCTCCACCACCCACAACGTGGTGTACGTGGCCACGGAGAACAACAGCGTCTATGCATTCGATGCTGATAGCGGGACGCAGCTTTGGCACGTCAACCTCGGGACACCCGTCCCGAGCACCGACATCGCTTCCACCTATAAAGATTTGACCCCGGTCATCGGCATCACCGGTACTCCGGTGATCGATCCTGGCAGCAGTACGCTTTACGTAGTGGCTAAGACGAAGGTCACCAGCAACAACACTTACCACCAGAATCTGCACGCGCTCGACATCACGACGGGAATCGAGAGGCCCGGCAGCCCCGTCGAGATCACCGCCAGCGTATCCGGCAACGGTTCTGGATCCAGTGGAGGCGCAATCGCTTTTCAACCGCTGTACCAACTAAACCGTCCGGGATTGCTCCTCTTAAACGGCGAGATCTACATCGCATTCGGCTCCCACGGAGACATCGGTCCTTATCACGGATGGGTGCTGGCTTATAACGCGTCCACACTGGTGCAAACGGCCGTGTTCAATACGACGCCCAACGGCAGTGAAGGAGCCATCTGGCAGGGTGGGCAAGGTCTGGTCGCCGACGTTGCCAACATCTATTTCATGACCGGCAACGGCACCTTTAATGCCAATGCCGGCGGAACAGAATACGGCGACAGCGTGGTCAAGTTGGCAACTCTGAGCGGGCTTTCGGTCAGTAACTACTTCACTCCTGATAATCAGGGTGCCCTCAACCAGAGTGACCTCGATCTCGGCTCGGGCGGACCCATCCTGCTGCCTCAGACCACTTCGATCGTGGGCGGCGGCAAGGACGGTATTCTTCGCCTCATCGATACTGCCGACATGGGCGGATACAATTCGGCGTTTAATGGTGACCTCCAGGAATTTCAGGCGACCAGCGGCATCATTATGATCGGCCCGGTCTACTGGAACAGCCCTAGTAACGGTCCCCTTGTTTATCTCTGGGGTCCTGGGGATCACTTGAAGGCCTTTGAGTTCTTGAACGGATCCTTTCAAACGACACCCGTATTGCAGAGCTCAATGACGAGCCCGTCGGGTAATTCCAATGCCGCTGCGTTGTCCCTGTCCGCCAACGCAAGCACATCGGGCACCGGAATTGTGTGGGCCTCGGTGTCATACTCCGGCGATTCCAATCAGCAGACAGTCCCGGGAATCCTGCGCGCTTTCGACGCGACCAACCCGACCACGGAGCTGTGGGACAGCAAACAGAACGTCGCCCGTGACGATGTGGGGAACTACGCCAAGTTTGCTCCCCCGACAGTCGTGAACGGCAAAGTGTACCTCGCAACTTTTTCCAACAAACTGGTGGTCTACGGGCTGCTACCGCCACCGGTCCTTTCGCTGATCTCGATCTCGCCGACGGCGGGGCGAACCATAGGTGGGACGGCCGTCACGATAAAAGGGACGGGATTTCAGTCAGGGGCGAAAGTGGCCTTCGGGGGAAATGCAGCGATAAAGGTGAACGTTCTAAGCACTACCTCCATTGCCGCGTCGACTCCGCCGCACGCAACGGAAACTGTCAACGTAACGGTAACCAATCCGAACGGGCAGAGTGCCACGTTATTGAACGCCTTCACTTACAGAAAGAGGAAATGAGAACTGAATCCGAGTTGCGCGCCTCTAGCCCTTCTCCAGCGCCGCCGCAAACGCGTCCAGTGACAACGACCGCAACAAATTCCGTCGCATCCCGCGCTCTACCTCAGCCAGCCGGTCTGACGCATCCGTGATCCACTGCAAAATCCGCCGACTCCGCCAGTCGCTTCAACTCGGAAGCGATGTCTGTATTCCGAACCAACTCCGGCGCTCCCGCCTCGATCGACGACGAGATCGCGCAAGCAGCGAATATAGCGTACGAATCAAGTGCTCGGTCTTCTCCCGCCCCTCCGCCCCAGGCCGGTACGACTCGGTAATCTTGAACAACTCGCTGTGCTCCCCGCCCCGCAACGCCGAGTTCAGAATCGCCAGCGCATGCGCCCGGGCCGCCACATAGGCCGCCAGATCGAACCCCCGCGCCCGTCCCACCGCCCCTTCCGACAGCCGCGCCACCAGCGCCCGCTCCGCCGCCTTCCACTCCGGACGATGCTTCGCCAGATACTTCTCAATCTCCTCCGCCGGCAGCGCCCCCAGCTGAAACACCATCGACCGCGACCGGATCGTCGGCAGCAACTCGCCCGGATTCTCCGTCAGCAGAAAAATCGTCGCAAACTCCGGCGGCTCCTCCAGCACCTTCAGCAGAGAGTTCGCCGCCTCCTTCATGAACGCCGAGTCGCGTGAAGATGTAAACCCGCTCCCTGCCCTCCGCCGGCCGGTAATAGATCGTCTCGATCACCCGCCGCACCTGGTCGACCTTGATCATCATCTGCGGCGGATCGGGCGGAATGACCAGCACATCCGGATGCGTCTGCACAAACAGCCGCGTCTCTTTCTTATCGGTGTCGCGCAGATTCTCGCGCGCCTCGACGGCCTCGGCAAAACGCGCATCAAGATCGGCCGCCTGCGCAATGCGAGCGCAGTTCGCGCACTTCCCGCAAAAATCCGGCAGCCCAGTCGGTCGTTGGTCGGCGCAAGGCAGTTCAGCGCCTGCGCCAGCATCAGCGCCAGCGTGTACTTCCCCGCCCCCTGCCCGCCCGCAAGCACGACCGCATGGGGAAAGCGCTCGCGCGCCAGCATATCGCGCAAGCGATGGAGGGTTTCCGCATTGCCGTGAAAGTCAGAAAAAGACATAGAACGAGTTCGCCACTGAGACACGGGTGAAACTGCAAATCATTCTAAATCGAAAAGCGGGACGCCTTCGTTCTGGTGTTCTCCGTGCCTCCGTGTCTCTCTGGTGAAAAAGCAATCGTCACAACTTCAACTTCCTGCGCACCAGTTCCACAATCTTCTGATGCGTCTGACCCGGCGTCCCGCGCGCGTCGACCACCGCAACGCGCCCATGCTCGCGCGCCGCAATCGCCAGATACCCTTCATGCACGCGAATAAAAAATGCTCGCGTCTCTTGCTCGAACCGATTTTCGTCGCTGTGTCCGCGGCTTCCGCCTATTGAATTGCGCTTATTCCGCCGCCGCGCTCGGCTCACGCTGGCCGCCGCGTCCGAATCCAGCAAGATCGTCAAATCCGGCTGCAGATTCCCGCACAGCACCCGATGCAACTCACGAACCGCTTGGCTTCCCAGCTTGCGTCCGCTTCCCTGATACGCTTCCGTCGAATCCGTAAATCGATCGCACAGCACAATGCTCCCCTGCGCCAGCGCCGGTTCAATCACTTCGGCAATATGTTGCGCTCTCGAAGCGAACATAAGCGCCATCTCCGCCAAGCGGCGAGAGTCCTGCCGTGCCCGAATCCAGCAGCACCTTGCGGATCTTTTCCCCGGTCAGCGTGCCGCCCGGCTCGCGCGTCTCGACCACCTTGTGCCCCGCCGCGCGCACAACCACCGCCAGCTTCCGCATCTGCGTGCTCTTGCCGGTCCCGTCAAGCCCTTCAAATGTGATGAATTTTCCGCGTCGGGACATTCAGCCGGAATGATATCAGCCCACCCTCGCTACGTTCGTCCCATCATTTTCCACATGTCATTTCTCACCTTGTCATTCTGAGCGAAATTGTCATTCGCGAAGCGGACGACAACGCAGTCGAAGAATCCCTACCTCATGCACGGATGCGGTCGCCGCTCTCTGTACCGTCACGACCACCGACTGCTATAGTTCTATTTCTGCAGCCAAAAGTGGGATTCGCTTCATCACAAACATGGGAGCCCAGCAAGAATGAAACTCTCGCAAGCCTTGGGAGCAGTCTGTATCGTAGTCCTGGCAGTTTCGACGCTCGTCGCAGCAGCGCCGGCAACGCCGCCCACCGTTACGATCTCGGTCGACGCCACCACCGCGCCCCGCAAAATCTTCCACGCCTCGCTGACCATTCCCGCGACCGCCGGCGACCTGATTCTCTACTACCCCAAGTGGATTCCCGGCGAGCACGCTCCCGACGGCCCTGTCATCGATCTCGCCGGACTGAAATTCTCCGCCGCCGGCAAGACTCTGAAATGGCGCCGCGACCTGCTCGACGGCTTCACCCTCCACGTCGACGTCCCCGCGGGCGTGACTGAAATCGCTGCCGAACTCGACTTCCTCTCTCCCGCAACCTTCGAAGGCGGATTCTCCGCTGGATCCTCCGCCACCGACAAACTCGCCATCATCAGTTGGAACCAGGTCCTGCTCTACCCCAAAGGCTTCAAGTCCGACGACATCAACTACTCCGCCAGCCTCAGAATTCCTCAAGGATGGAAGTTCGGCACGCCGCTGCCCATCGCGAGCCAGAGCGGCAATGACATCAAGTTCGCCACCGTCTCCCTCACCACGTTGGTCGACTCTCCCGTCATCACCGGGGAATTCCTGAAAGTTGTCCCACTCGCGCAAGATCCTGTCACTGAAATGGATATCGCCGCCGACAGCGCCGCCGCTCTCGAAGCCCCGCAGGAAACCTGGGACCACTACAAGAGTCTCGTCGATCAGGCGCAGAAACTGTTCGGCGCGCACCACTACCGCGACTACCACTTCCTCTACACGCTAAGCGATCACGTCGCTCACTTCGGCCTCGAGCATCATGAATCCGACGACAGCCGCGTCGATGAGCGCGCCCTGGTCGACGACACCTCGCGCAAGCTCTCCGCCAGCCTACTGCCTCACGAGTACGTCCACTCGTGGAACGGAAAATTTCGTCGTCCCGCCGACCTCGCCACACCCGACTACCAGGTGCCCATGCAGGACGATCTCCTCTGGGTTTACGAAGGGCTGACCAACTATCTCGGCTTCGTGCTCACGGCGCGCAGTGGCCTGCTCACCGCCGACCTGGACCGCGACGATCTGGCGATGACCGCGTCCGCCCTCGATCACCTTCCCGGACGTCAGTGGCGTAACCTGCAAGACACCGCCGACGCCGCGCCGCAACTTTATTTTTCTCCGCGCGCATGGGAGTCATGGCGCCGCAGCACCGACTTTTACAACGAAGACACTCTCAACTGGCTCTGGGTCGACGTCATCATTCGCCAGCAGACCAAAGGCGCCAAGTCGATCGACGATTTTTGCCACCTCTTTCACGGCGCGCCCAGCACCGGCCCCGCGCTTAAGACTTACACCTTCGACGACGTCGTCACCGCGCTCAACCAGATTGCACCCTACGACTGGCGCGGATTCTGGACCGAGCGCCTCACTAATCACGGCCCCGGCGCCCCTCTCGGCGGCATCCAGGGCGGCGGATGGAAAGTCGTCTACGATGAAAATCCCTCAGAAATGATGTCCAGTTCCGCGGGAGCGTACCACTTCGTGCCGGCGGCGTTCTCAATCGGCCTTGTCCTGAACGATGATGGCTTGATCTCCGACACCATCGAGGGCGAACTCACAGCCAAAGCCGGCATCGGCCCCGGCATGAAAGTAGTCGCCGTCAATGGCCGCCGCTTTTCCGCCGACGTCCTGCGCGATGCCCTCAAGTCCGCGAAGACCGGAACAGCTCCTATCGAGTTGCTGGTCGAAAACACGGACTACTACAAAACCTACAAAATCGATTACCACGGTGGCGAAAAATATCCCCACCTGGTACGCGACGACTCCAAACCAGATTTGCTGACGGAAATCCTGAAAGCAAAATAGTTGGCGCTGGTTTTGGCTTGGATTGTGTGGGACCGGGTCTCTGACCCGGTCACAGTGCGAAGCACCGCGCTTTCCGCCGATGCCCTGTTGCCCTTACTATCGAGGACGAGCGGTCCTTTCAGGGCCGCGTTGACATTCCGAAAATAGGTCGCGGGCTTCAGCCCCTGTGGTAGTCTTTGCTCTCGAAAATCCAAGACCAATTTTTATGAAATTCTCCTGCGTCGTTGGCTGCTCAACTCTCGCCCTGCTCCCCATCATCTACACCCCGAACCCCGCGCAAGCCCAAACCATTCTCGGCTTCACTGCCGCCTCCGCCGCTCACGAAGCCACACTCGAATCCAAATTCAAGTCCATCCCGAATGCGGACGAAGAACGCCGCCAGCACCGCATCTTCACTTCGGAACCCCACGTCGCCGGATCGAAGCGCAACAACGAACTCGCGGAGTACATCCGCGACGAGTGGATCAAACAAGGACTCGAAGACGTCATCATCCGCCGCTACGACGTCTACGGCACGAATCCCAAGTCCGCGTCGCTCGAAATGATCGCGCCCACGCATTATCAGGCGACCTTGCGCGAAACCCCACTGCCCGGGGACGAAGACTCCAAGAATCCAAACATCAGCGGCGCCTGGCTCGGCATGTCGATCTCCGGCGAAGTCACCGCTCCCGTTATCTACGCTCACAGTGGCAATCCGGAAGACTACGACCTGCTGCGCAAGAACGGCATCAGCGTCAAAGGCAAGATCGTCCTCGTGCGCTACTCGAATCCCTATAGCTATCGCGGCTTCAAAGCGCTCACTGCGCAACGCGAAGGCGCCGCCGCCATGCTCGTCTACAGCGATCCCCAGGAAGACGGCTACAAAAAAGGCAAGGTCGATCCCGACGGACCATGGGGCCCCGAATATCACATCCAGCGCGGCGCCATCACCTACGACTTCATGGTCCCCGGCGATCCGCAAACTCCGGGATGGGCTTCAGTCTCCGGTGCAAAACGCATCCCCATTGAAGAAGCAGTCTCCGCCCCCAAGATCATGGCTCTGCCGCTCTCCTGGCACGACGCCAAGCCTCTGCTCGAAAACATGGACGGCCCCCTTGCCCCAGCGAATTGGGGAGGCGGCCTGCCGATCAAGTACCACCTCGGTGGCGACCGCGTGAAAGCCCATCTGAAGATCGAGATGGACAACGGCATCCAGCCCTACTACGTGGTCGAAGGCCGCATCCGCGGCTCCGAAGTGCCCGACGAATGGGTCGTGCTCGGCAATCACCGCGACGCTTGGGTCTTTGGCGGCGTCGATCCCTCCAGCGGAACCGCAAGCATGATGGAACTCACGCGCGCCCTCGGCCGGCTCGCGAAAGACGGCATGCGCCCCCGCCGCACCCTCGTCGTCTGCAGCTGGGACGGCGAAGAAGTCGGCCTCACCGGTTCCACCGAGTGGGGAGAACAGTTCGCCGACGAACTCCGCGCCAAAGCCGTCGCCTACATCAACGTTGACGAAGCCACCTCCGGCCCGAACTTCCACGGACAGGCCGTCGCCTCGCTTGCGCCCATGCTGGTCGAAACCACCCGCAGTTTGAACGACCCTTCCGGCAAAAGCCTTTACGACGCATGGAAGGCAACTATCGCTCGCGAGAAAGCTGAAGGCAACGCATCCAGCCAGTTCAGTTCATCCGGCATCATCGACGACAGCCTCGCCGACACCCGCATCGGCAGCGGCTCCGACCACACCGTCTTCCTCAACTTCATCGGCATGCCCGTCCTCGGCCTAGGGTTCGACGGAGACTACGGCGTCTACCACTCCGCCTACGACGACTTCTACTGGACGAACCACTTCGGCGATCCCGGCTACAAATACCACACGCTGATGAGCCAACTGTGGGGCGTCACGGCCCTGCGCCTCGCGAACGCCGACCTGCTCCCCTTCGATTTCGCGAGCTACGCCAGCAATGTCCGACAGTTCGTAAACGACCTCGCAAGAAATAATAAGCTTGTCATCCTGAACGGAGTCACTGGTTCGCGAAGCGAAGCAGCGACGGAGTCGAAAGATCTCGGGCTCAACCTGATGCCGGTGCTTGCCGCCATCGACACTTTCGAAACCGCCGGCAAGAACCTAAACGAATCCCTCACCCGCAAGCTGGCGTCAGGAAAAATCGATCCCAAACTAGCCGATACCCTAAACCACGGCATGATGCAAGTGGAACGCAACTGGCTCAACTCCGACGGCATCCCCGGCCGCCCCTGGTTCAAACACATCCTCTACGGCGCAAGATTCACCTATGCCCACCTGGAATTGCCGGGACTAACGGAAGCCGTCGAAAGCCAAGATTGGCCGACAGCGAAGCAACAAGCAGAAATCCTGCAGCGCGCCCTGGTAAAGAACACAAAGCTACTTCAAGGTCTGAACGAAACCGTGAATGCCAAGTGAGGCTGTGGAGGATGCCCCACCCTTGTCGCGTTCAGGGTGGGGAGTTTGACTCCTGCCGGGTGCCCCATGTCTCGCGTCTCTTGCGAGACGTGGGGATTTTGACTCAATTGAAAATGGGAAAACACTCCCGACTACCCCGCCTTCATCTCCCGTTCCATCACCCTTCGGAGTGCCGCGTTGATCCGCGTCTGGTACCGCCGTCCGTCCCGCTTGAACCAAGCCAGCACATCGGCGTCCAGCCGCAACGTGACCGGCTTCTTGATCGGCTTGTAGAATTCCAGCACGTCTTCCATCGAAGCAGAATGTCTCTTCGACGACTCCACAGACGCGCGCAGGGTCAATCCTTTGCGCCGACCGGCCTTCTTCCGTGCCACAGTCGCCGATCCCCGCCGCCAGCTTTTTCCGCCCTTCGTAACTCGTTGTCGATGCTTCATATAGGCCACTCTACTTATAAAGTTGTACGTACACAACTGTCATAAACATGTTCCTGCAGGAACGCGGTGGAATCTTCCCCGACAAGCCGCTAACCCCTTCATCCCACTGCACTTTCCCCGAACGGGGCGTCGTCGTCCTGCATAAACCCAAACACCTCCTGCGGCACTGGATTCTGCCACACCGGCGCAAATGACTGCCGATGCAAGGGCGATGGCCCGAACTCACGCAGCGCCGCAAGATGCTTGGGCGTGCTGTACCCCTTGTGCGAAGCCAGGCCGTACGCGGGAAACACTGCGTCCCACTCGCACATCATGCGGTCGCGTTCGACTTTCGCCAGGATCGACGCCGCCGCGATCGAAGCTGACAGCGCGTCGCCATGAATGATTGGGATCTGCGGCTGCTCGCAGTCCAACCGCAGAGCGTCCACCAGCAGGTGATCCGCCGCAGGCGCAAGCCGAAGAACCGCTTCGCGCATGGCCGCGCGCGACGCGTGATAAATGTTGATCTGATCGATGCACGCAGCGTCGACTGCCGCGACGGCCCAGGCCACAGCGTGCGCGCGAATGCGTTCGGCGAGCACCTCTCGCCGCTCCGGCAGCAGCAGCTTGGAATCCCGCAACCCGCGAACCCGGTAGGCGGGATCGAGAATCACCGCCGCAGCCACGACGCATCCAAACAGCGAGCCGCGGCCCACCTCGTCGACACCTGCCACCATCCGCGCCCCAGTCGCCCAGGCTTTCTTTTCATAACGCAGGGTGCAGCGCAGTGTCTTGAGTAACCGCAGCTTGGCCGCGGACGGAGAGAGCGTTCGTGCAGCTGATGTCTTCATCACAAAACAGAGAGTTGTCCCACCATCTTCGTCGAGAGGACGGTTTCCCGCAAGTCGGTTTCTGTCCTCGCCCTGCCAACACCCATAGCACGCTCGGGCCACGCCCTTGGCCACTCGGTAATAGCGCTTAGTAACCCTGCTGCGGATTACTGTCGTACATTGTCCTACGGGACATGTACTGGTAACGTCGTCTCAGTAAGACCATAGCGAGAAGCATCGTGGAAACCAAACTCAACGCGTCGCCTGAAGACGGCCTGCTCACTGGCAAGGTTGTGCATTTGGCGCTTCCGGTTCGCTGGAGCCTGGTCGGCCAAGAAGGCCGCGGGGCGGCCGAGATGGCCTGCACGTATGACATCCACCCGCACGGCGCGCGGCTGCTGAGCGAGCGCGCGGTCAGCGTCGGCGACCTGGTGATGGTGGAGCGCGGACGCAACAAAGCGATCTGCCAGGTAGTGTGGTCAGGTGATCCGTCGTCGCCTCTGCGCGGCCAGTTCTCGGTGCAGTGCGTGGACGGCAAGGTGCCTTGGGAAGACGAGTTGCGCCAAATGGAAGAGCAATACCAGCCCGTGATTCTCGATGGGGTGCAGTACGGCACGGCTCCCGGCTTTGGGCGGCCTGAAGCCAACCGGAGGCGCCGTCCGCGTTTCTTCGTCGAGGGCGAAGCCGAAGTGATCGACGGCGTGCAGCGCGTGTCCGGTGAGGTGCAGCAGATTTCAGAATACGGTGCGCGTATCGCATCCAAGGAAATGCTGCGCCCGGGCCAGGACTTCCGCCTCATGCTGAACATGTTTGACATCAGCGTCGCGGTCAAGGCGCAGGTGAAATACCTGGTCAACAATCTTGGGATGGGCGTGGAGTTCCAGGAGATCCGCCGGGGCGACCGTCCGCTGCTCAGCTACGTGCTGAGCAAGCTGCGCAAGAGAAGGGTCGAAGAATTCGTCGAGGTAGAAGTGGTGCGAGAGTTCGCGGCGGCTGGTTAGGTCTCTGGAATAGCACGACAGCGTGGGATCGCGCGGCGCTCAACGCCGCGTTTCCATTTGCAGCACTACCGAACGGGGCAATGGCTAAGGCGAGTCAAGCGTCGCGGGCCGGGTCAGGAACCCGGCCCGATACGAGCAACCCTAGTTCTTTTCCACGTCGCGCAGGCGGGCGGCTTTGCCCCTCAGTCCGCGGAGATAGAACAGACGCGCGCGGCGCACTTTGGACGAGCGCAGCAGTTCGACCTTGTCGATCACCTTGGAGTGAACGGGGAAAATGCGCTCCACGCCCTGGCCGAAGCTGATCTTGCGCACGGTGAAGCTGGCCTGCGGTCCGTTGTCACGCTTGATGACCACGCCTTCGAAGGCCTGCACGCGTTCCTTGTCGCCTTCCTTAATTTTCACGTGGACGCGAACCGTGTCACCGGGACGGAATCCGGGGATGTCGGTGCGTTGCGATTTGGCCAGCAGCTTTTCGATGATTAAGTTTGACATTGTATTTTTCCTTCGTCTTTCGCAGCGCCTAAAGGCGCGATTGGTGGCAATTCCTTTTCGGTATGCCGAAAGGCATACCCTGATACGAATCTCATTCACAGTCAACCCCTACAGTGCTACTCGTGGCTGCGCTTGATGCGCGCCAAAATTTTTACGTCTTCCTCGCTGAGCGTCACGCCCTCCAGCAGATCAGGGCGGTTGCGCAGTGTTTTTTCCAGCGCGCGCTGCCGCCGCCAGCGGCGGATCTCCTGGTGGTCGCCGTTCAGCAGAACTTCCGGTACAGGCATCCCGCGAAAATCTGCAGGGCGTGTGTAATGCGGATAGTCGAGCAATCCGCCGGATCCGCAGGTCGAATCTGCTGCACCCGGTTCCGCCGGCGCATGCACGGTGAATGATTCCTGCCGCGTCGAAGCTTCGTTGCCCACTGCACCCGGAAGCAACCGCGTGACTGCTTCAATGATCACCGCAGCACCCAGCTCGCCGCCGCTGAGGACATAGTCGCCGATCGACGACTCGCGGTCGGCAAGAAAATCGGCGACGCGCTCGTCCACTCCTTCATAGCGGCCGCAGATCAAAACAATGCGATCGAGCGCCGCCAGTTCGGCAGCCAACTGCTGCGTGAAGCGCTGGCCTTGGGCCGAAAGCAAGATCACCGACTGCTTCGCGCGCCCGGCCACGCGGTCTTCGCGGCTCGCCAGCTGCAGCGTTTCCAAACATTCAAAGAGCGGTTCCGGCTTCAGCACCATGCCTTCGCCGCCGCCGAAAGGGCGGTCATCCACAGTGCGGTGCTTGTCGTGCGCAAACTGCCGCAGGTCGTGGACTTCGATTTTCGCCAGCCCCATCTCGCAGGCTCGGCGGGTGATTCCGTGATCCAACGGTCCTTGGAAGAAGCCGGGAAAAATCGTCAGGATATCGGCTTTCATCTGGACCTGCAAAGCCTTTGACCACAAAGGACACTAAGGTTCGCGAAGGAAACCTTTTCAGTGCCTTTTCTTTCTTTCCGACTGTTGCGCCTGCTTCTCTTCGGGCGTGACCGGCGCATTAATTTCCAGCATGCCCTCCGGAAGCTTCATGCGCACCTGCCGCTGCGCTGTATCGACGCCTTCCAGGTACGCTTCGGCGAAGGGCACATCAAACTTCTTGCCCGAGCTGTTGGCGACAATCAGCAGGGGGGCTTCGCCGGCCCCGAACTGAACGTCTTCGATACGGCCGATTTCGCGGGCGTGATCGAGAACTGTGCAACCGATCAGATCGCTGACGTAATTCCAGCCCGGTTCCAGGTCCGCGCGCTCGGCGCTGGGGACCTGCAGTTGCGATCCGATCAGCAACTCGGCGTCATTCATGGAATCGACGCCGCGAAACTTCAGGACCACAAGGCCCTTGTGCGGCCACAAATCTTCCACTTCTAACTCGCGCCGCGACTGCTGTACCTTCAAGTCCTGCGCTTTCGGCAGCGCGAACAGCTTCATGCCTGCGGTGAAGCGTCCCGGAATGTCGCTGTGCATTTCCGCAGCGACCTCGCCGTGCCGGCCTTGCGTCTTTACGACGCGAGCCAGCGTCACAAACTCGCCGCTGGTTTCAGAACTCAATGCCGGCGCTCGCCCTCGGCGGCTCAAGCCGCTTGGATTCTGTCGCCCTTGCGGCGCGGCTAGCATGAGCCATGGCCTTTCGAGCGCGCCGTTACTCGATGATCTCGAGCGTGTAGCGCTTGTGGGCCCGGTGTCCGGCGGCGCTCAGCAGGGCGCGCAGGGCGCGGGCGGTACGGCCTTGGCGTCCGATGACCTTGCCTACGTCGCTCTCGGCTACTTCCAGTTCGATCACGTCGTCGTCGAACTTCTCGACGAAGACTTCTTCGGGCGTGTCGACGAGCGATTTCGCAATCAGCTCAACGAGAGCGCGCACATCTCCGGAGGGCTCAGTCATAAGCGTTTAATTCTCGCAGTGCAGTTCTGATGAGGGTGGCCCATCCTTTCGCGCTCTTTGCGAAAGGGTGGGAACCGGTCGCCCCAAAACTAGGCGGCGGAGCCGGCGGCGGCCGGAGCCGGAGTCTTGGTGAACAGCTTGTTCACGCGATCCGACATCTGGGCACCCTTCGACACCCAGTACTCGACGCGATCCCGCTTCAGTTCGACGCTGGCGGGATTGGTGCGGGGATTGTAGGTCCCGACAACTTCCACCGGACGGCCGTTGCGGGCACGCTCCTTCTCAATCACTACGATGCGATAGTGCGGTTGTTTGCGCGCACCACGGCGCGCCAGACGAATCATTAACACGGGTCTTAGGTCCTTGTGTCCGGAAGAGTCCGGTGAGATCCAGGCAAAGTCTTATTATGCCGGAGGTTAGGCGGAATGGCAAGGGGACGAGCGACGATAGTGTGCAATGCCAGCAGAATGCAATTGGTAGAGGCACCCTGACGGTTGGCTCTGTCCCCTCTTTGCGGCGGATCTAAGCGCGGTAGAGCTTCCGTCGTCTAGCGTTTGGCGTCCTCCATGTTAGCGCGCGGGTCAAGCACCAAAACCAGGTGCCGGATGAACACTGAAATAGTGTACACTGTAATAGCGTGAAAAACATTACTCTCAGCGCGGACGAAAGCCTGATCGAGCAGGCAAGGCTGGTGGCCCGAGCACAGCATAAGACGCTGAATGCAGCGTTCCGCGAATGGCTGGAACAGTATGCAGCTCAGGGTGGAGGGGGTGCCGCAGTCGATGCCCTGATGCGCCGCCTGCGGCACGTGCGTTCGGGTGGCCCCTACACTCGGGATGAGATGAATGAGCGGTAGATTTTTCCTCGATACGAATCTTTTCGTCTACACGTTCGACGCCAAGGCGCCCGCGAAGGCGAAGAAGGCGGCGCAACTCATTCGCCGAGCTGCGGACACCGGGGAAGGAATCATCAGCTACCAGGTCGTGCAGGAGTTCTTCAGTGTTGCCTTCCGACGGTTCCCGCAACCCATGAGCGTGGCGGAGGCCGAGCAATATCTAGTCACGGTTCTGCGGCCGCTTCTGGCGGTACACTCCTCGCCCACCATTTATTTCGAAGGGCTGCGAATCGCAGAGAAGCACCGAATATCGTGGTACGACTCGCTCATCGTCGCGGCCGCGCTTGAGGGCCGATGCGACAGGCTTTACAGCGAGGACTTCCAGCACGGGCGGAAGATCGAAGACCTGCGGATTGAGAACCCGTTCGCTTGACGCGAACCTTCTGGCGCCGACAGCGCCAAGTCGAGCTTGGCTCGACTGGACAGCCGGGCGGCTGTCCCCACATGAATCTCTCCTGCTAGACTCGAGCGTTTGGAGGTGCGGTTTTGCCGGGTATCTATCTTCTTTCGGGAGTGCGGACACCGATTGGGAAGTTTGGCGGGGCGATGGCTTCGCGGACGGCGGCTGATATGGGCGTGGTCGCGGCCAAGGCCGCGATGGAGCGCGCCGGGGTTGAGCCGGCGCAGGTTGAGGAAACCATCGTTGGGTGCGCGCGGCAGGCTGGCGGCGGGCCCAATGTTGCGAGGCAGATCTCCGTGCGCAGCGGCGTGCCGCAGGAAGTTCCGGCGTTCACAGTCAACCAGGCTTGCGCGTCGGGGCTGAAGGCGATTGCGCTGGCATACCAGTCGATCCTGGTCGGTGACGCCAACTGTGTTCTCGCGGGGGGTACCGAGTCGATGTCGCGCGTTCCTTACTATCTCGACGGCGCGCGCTGGGGATACCGGTTGGGCAATCAGGAAATGGTCGACGGCATGTATCGCGATGGATTTTTCTGTCCGCTGGCCAAGATGGTGATGGGTGAGACCGCCGAGGTGTTGGCCGAGCAGTACAAGATCACGCGCGAGGAGCAGGATGAATTTGCGCTTACGTCGCAGACGCGGGCGGCGCGGGCGATTGCGGCGGGACGGTTCGACGCCGAGATCGTTCCGGTGACCATCGAAGGGAAGAAGGGTGTGACCACGTTTTCCCGCGATGAGCATCCGTTTGCCGATGCGAGCATGGAGAAGCTGGGAAAGCTCGCTCCCGTGTTTTCGAAGACCGGAACGATCACTGCGGGAAATTCTTCGGGCATCACCGACGGGGCCGCAGCCGTTGTCGTGGCCAACGAACATTTTGTGAAGCAGAACAATCTGAAGCCGCTGGCACGAATCATCGCGGTGAGTTCGGCGGGGGTGGATCCACGAACCATGGGGATTGGGCCTGTCCCGGCTCTGCGCAAACTCGAAGACAAGCACAACCTGCGACTGCACGAGTTTGGGCTGATCGAGTTGAACGAGGCCTTTGCCGCGCAGGTGCTGGCTTGCGACCGCACGCTGAACGTGAATCGCGACCGGCTTAATGTGAATGGCGGGGCGATTGCCTTGGGGCATCCGATCGGGTGTACCGGGACGCGCATCACCGTGACGCTGTTGCACGAGATGCTGAAGCGCAACACGAAGCGCGGCGTGGCTACGCTGTGCGTGAGCGGAGGCATGGGGATGGCGCTGGCGCTGGAAAGTGTGGTGTGACGATGCGGCCGGCTTATTTCAGGGGCTAAAGCCCAATTCCTGAACGTCTTTTCGCGGCCCTGAAGGGCCGCTCTCCCACGCCGGCGCGCTGAGGCGGCGCCGCGGCAGGGGTGGGCATTCCTGCGGCGAAGCATCCGCCAGTGGCAGAAGTTGCGCGACGAGGACGATCCCAACGAGAGGCGGTCCTCATGAACGGATGGTCCACATGAACGATGGTCCATATGAACGACGCATGAGCGACGGACCGCAATTTCGTCTGGCTGGAGGATCCGACGCCAATACTCTCCTGGAATTCATGCGGTCGTATTACGCGTTCGACGGACATGGTTTCGATCGGGGGAAGGCCAGGGTGGCACTCACGGCTCCTCTGCGCGATCCCAGCCTGGGCCTCCTGGCTCATTCTTGACGGGGGCACCGCGGTCGGGTTCGTCGTACTCGGCTTCGGCTACAGCCTTGAGTGCTTGGGGCGCAATGCCTTCGTCGACGAGTTCTATCTGCGTGAGGAGTACCGCGGACGCGGTGGGGGCCGCCAGACCATGGCGTTCCTGGAAGATGCCGCACGGCTGGAAGGGATTCGCAGCTTGCATCTCGAAGTCGTTCAGGAAAACACTTCCGCTCTGCAGTTTGCACCGCGAGCTGGGTTTCGCCGAACACTGCAGCACATTCCTCTCACAAGGATCGCTCAGGACGTATCCAAGCCGGTGGGCCGCACCGGGCACTGAGCCGGCAGAAGGTGCGCCGAAGACTCTGGGAGGCACTGCCGACATCTGTTATGCTTTTCGCGGTTTTTGACCTTAGGAATCAGATCGCGTCGCGAACTCCAGGGCGACCGATCGATAAGGAGGCAATGGTGATGCTACGCATCGTTGGTTATATGTGCCTGGCCGGGTGCATGATGATGGGCCCCCTCGCGCTGGCGCAGGAGTTTTCCGCGGACGTGGTGAACCAGAAGTCCGACAATGTGGGGATGAAGAAGGTCTTCGCCACCAAGGACAAGGTCCGGTTCGAAGTGCAGGGGACGAACCCTGCAATGGGACCAAACGCGATCATCTTTGACGACACGAAACATACGTACATGGTGATCATGGCGGAGCGGCAAATGTACATGGACGCGCCGGTGACGATGGTGAGGCCGATACTCGCTCATTTCTGGCGCGTGGATGACGTGAACGACGCCTGCCCGGAGTGGAAGAAAACAGCGGAAGAAGCGGGAACCCTGAAGAATTGGGGCAGCTGCACAAAGATCGGCAGCGACGTAGTGGACGGACGAAGCACGGTCAAGTACGAGGGTGTCTCCAACAAGGGCGAGAAAAATCACTTCTGGGTCGATACTAAGCTGCACTGCGTCATCAAGACGGATGGCGGCACCGGGAACGGGATTGAACTACGTAACATCCAGGAAGGCTCGCAACCGGCGAGTTTGTTTGAGGTTCCGGCGGGATATACGAAGCTCGACATGGGCAAGATGGGCGGAATGAAACAGCGGCCGCAGTAAGCTGAAACTTTTCACCACGAAGAACACCGAGGACACGGAGTCGAACCGTCGAGCTTCGCTCGACGGGACCGCCGAGGACGGCTGTACCCACATAGGCAGAGGAACGGGTGAAGCTGCTTGCGTTGCGGTGGCGAAATCTGGGCACTATACTCAGCGCAGCGGTTTTCTCGAAGTTTTCCGGAGCCTCGATGCCTTTATCTGCCGTAATCGTGGACGACGAGCAACTCGCGCGTGACGAACTCGCCTACCTGCTGAAGAATGCCGACGATGTGAACGTGGTGGCCCAGGGCAAGAATGGGCTGGAAGCCGTCAACCTTATCAAGGAACACAACCCCGATCTGGTGTTTCTCGACGTGCAGATGCCGGGACTCGATGGCTTCGGGGTCATCAAGAAGCTGCTGGACAAGAAAATCACGCTGCCCAAGATCGTGTTCGCCACCGCGTTTGACCAGTACGCGGTGAAGGCATTCGAAGTGAACGCGGTCGACTACCTGCTGAAGCCATTCGACAAGAAGCGCGTAGCTCAGGCGATTCAGAAGGCGCGGGCGAAACAGGACGCGAACGCACTCCCGGCCGACAAAATCGAGACGCTGGTGCGGATGATCGAGTCGCAGAAACAGCCGGCGGCGAAGATCCTGCTGAAAACCGTCGGACGCATGTTTCTGGTCGACCAACGCGACATCTGTTATGCGTGGATCGAAGACGGAGTCATCACAGTCGTGACCGGCGGCCCGGCCGGGATGGAAGGACAATCCAACTGCCGCACGCTCGAGGAATTGCTCGATAGCTTAGACACAAATCTTTTCTGGCGCGCGCACCGTTCCTACCTGGTGAATATCAACCGCATTCGCGAAGTCGTTCCCTGGTTCAAGAGTTCCTACCAGTTGCGCATGGACGACAAGAAGCAGACCGAGATACCCGTAAGCCGGGCTCAGACGAAGCGCCTGCGGGAACTGTTCAGACTCTGAGAGGTTCTGGGTGCGGCAGGCTAATGCGTAGGCATCAGCGGGCTTGATTTGCCGCGCCGCCGTGGAACTTTGAACTCGTTCCACGGCGGCGAACAGATCGTCAATTAGCGTACCGGAATACATCACCTTGTACATTCCATTTCTCCGCCCGGCGAAGCAGGTTTCAGAACAACTCCGGAGGACGGCGGAACAGCCAGCCGTCCTCCGGCGGGGGAAAACTAAACTGCCAGAGCCTTCAGGCCGTTGCAGTCACGAATGATCAAGGTCGGCCCGTCCAGACGGATCAACCGCTTCGTCCTCAGGTTGCTCAATAGCCGGGTTACGGTTTCGCGCGAGGCACCGATGCGCTGCGCCATCTCTTCGTGGGTCATGGTGGCGTGAAAGCGAGTCTCCTCGTCTTGCTCTCCTTTGGTCAGCGAGTGCGACAGCAATAGCCTCGCCAGCTTGCCGGCGGACGAACGGGTGAGCACGAGATCGTGGATGTCGCGATACGCCGAGTGGAAATCGCGGCTCAAGCATTGGGCCGTGTGCATGCCGACTTCGCTGTGCGAATGCATCAGCTCCAGGAAGTGCTTGCGGTCGACAAAGCTGAGCTGGCAAGGAGTAGAAGACTCGGCCGTCGCCTCATAGCCCACGCCTGAAATGGTCGCGCTCAAGCCGAGAGCTTCGCCATCCTCCGCAGTTTTGAGAATCAGAATCTTGCCTTCGCGCGACGTGGTGGAAAGGCTTACTTTGCCGGAGCAGAGGATGAATATGCCGCGCGGGGTCTGGCCCTCGACAAACAGGATTGCACCGGCCGGAAGAACGTTCTTGTGGCTTACTTCATTCAGCGCCTGCTGAGCCGAATCGGAGAAGTTGCAGAAAAAGCTGTCGTCACGGCTAGTGCTCTCATCGCAGTCGTCGATGATATCGAGGCCATAGAGTGCATTCATATCGATCTCCGTCGCGGCGCCCCCAAAGTGGCTTGGCACCGCGTTGAAAATTTCCCGCGGGCGGCGGTTGGGCCGGTGGCTGGGCCGCCTCCCGCGCACGACGAACCGGCGAGCTGCAACAACTATAATGAATGGGTGGCGCGAGGTTGGGAGAGCAAATCCGTGGAAGCCCAGCAGGCCGAGGCGAGCGAGAAATCGGCCAAACCACGTAAAGTCATGAGCCCTGGGGAGGCGGCGCGCTGGCGGGAAATGGAGAGCCTGCGACTCTCCCGGCAAACGGTCCTGCAGCAACTGGAATCGATCCAGAATCCGCGGCACCGGAAGTTGCTGGCGGACGCGCTGGCCGCTCTGGATGAAAAACTGAAGAATGGATGATGCAGAAGAGTCCGGATCTCTACGGACTTGGGGAAGCGTGGGTCTGCGGTTCGAGGCCTGAGGTGGTTCGAGCCGGTCACGTATAATGACTTTTTTATGACAGCCTACGTTTACGTCTCTCTCAAGAAGAGTGTTCTCGACCCCCAGGGCAAAACCATTCAGGGCGCGCTCAAGAAGATGGGTTACAAGGGCCTTGAAAGCGTGCGCCAGGGCAAGTATTTTGAGCTCACGCTCGACGGGGGACTGTCGCGCGAAGAAGCTCAGTCTGAGGTCGAGCGGATCGCCCGCGAAGTGCTCACCAATCCGGTGATTGAAGAATTCCGTTTCTCGCTGGCCGAGTAGCAGGGCCGGAAACCCTTTGAGGTCATCCCATGTGCGGCATTGTCGGCTATGTCGGTAAGAAGAGTGTGGTCCCCATCATTATTGAGGGGCTGCGGCGGCTGGAGTATCGCGGCTACGATTCCGCGGGGATCGCGGTTGCCGGCAACGGAGACGGGCTACAACTGCGCCGCGCCGAAGGCAAGCTGCGCAATCTGGAAGAAGCCATCCGCCTGAAGCCGCTGGACGGCAGCTACGGCATCGGCCACACGCGCTGGGCCACCCACGGACGGCCCACAGAAGAGAACGCGCATCCTCACCGCGACTGCACGGGGAAGATCGTCGTCGTCCACAACGGGATCGTTGAGAACTATCTCAGCTTGAAGAAGAAGCTGATCGAGGAAGGCCACAAGTTCACCACCGAGACCGACACCGAAATCATTGCCCACCTGGTCGAAAAGTATTCCATGAAGTCCGGCAACGCGCACCGACCTCCGCTGGAGGAGGCTGTGCGTCGGACGGTGAAAGAACTGACCGGCGTATTCGCCCTGGCGGTGATTTCCACCGACGATCCCAACAAGATTGTGGCGGCGCGCAATGGTCCGCCCGCCGTGATCGGATTGGGAAACGACGAGTACTTCGTGGCGTCGGATGTGCCCGCGATCCTGCATCACACGCGCGACATTTTCTTTCTCGCAGACGGCGATCTGGCGGTGGTTACACCCGACGGCGTACATCTCTCCGATTTCGATGGAAGGCCGGTTCGGCGGCAGATCCAGCACGTTACTTGGGATCCCATCCTGGCGGAAAAGGGCGGCTTCAAGCATTTTATGCTCAAGGAAATTTATGAGCAGCCGCGCGCCGTTCGCGATACGGCCCTGGGGCGCGTGTCGCAGGAGACTGGACACATTTTTCTGGACCAGATGGAGATCAGCGAGGCCGAGTTCCGTGCCGCGGCGAAGATCAACATCATCGCCTGCGGGACCAGCTGGCATGCCGGGCAGGCGGGCAAGTTCATGATCGAGACCCTGGCCCGCGTGCCGGTCGAAGTGGACTACGCCAGCGAGTGGCGCTACCGGAATCCGATCGTCGATCAGGACACAATCACGCTGGTGATTTCGCAGTCAGGCGAGACCGCCGACACGATCGCGGCGCAGCGCGAGGCCAAATCCCGAGGATCGAAGACGCTCGCCATCTGCAACGTCGTGGGATCGATGATCACGCGTGAAGCCGCCGGCACGATCTATACGCATGCCGGGCCGGAGATTGGCGTGGCATCGACCAAGGCTTTCACAGGACAGCTGACCGCACTGTATGTCTTCGCGATGTATCTGGCGCAGGTGCGCGGCCTGATGACCGCCGAGCAGGCGCGGGCGCAAATGCTGGAGCTGACGCAGATCCCATCGAAGCTCGAGCACGTCCTGACCCAGGATCAAGCGTGCGACGATCTCGCGAAGCAGTATCAGAAGGTTCACGATTTCTTGTTTCTGGGACGCGGAATCCACTATCCCATCGCTCTCGAAGGCGCGCTCAAGTTGAAAGAGATCTCGTACATCCACGCCGAAGGATATCCCGCGGGCGAGATGAAGCACGGGCCGAACGCGCTGATCGACGAGAACCTGCCAGTCGTGGTCATTGCCACGCGCGACGCGACCAATCCGGGGGCGATGCTGCGTTATGAAAAGACGATGTCGAATCTCAAGGAAGTGAAGGCGCGCTCGGGCGTAGTGATCGCGCTGGCCACCGAGGGCGACGAAGAGATCAAGGAAGCCGCCGATCATGTGATTTACGTGCCCGCCGCGCCGGAGGAGTTGTTACCGATTCTGGAGATCGTTCCGCTGCAGTTGCTGGCGTATCACATCGCGGTACGGCGCGGCTGCGACGTCGACCAGCCGAGAAACCTGGCGAAGTCGGTGACCGTCGAGTAGGACAGGAACGTCCTTCGGGCCGGCGCGATCCTGCAGTACTGACAACTCTCAGCGCGGTTGGGTGTATTCTGCTTCGATCTTCAACTCCGAAGGAAGCGCGATGAGCACGCCAAAGAAACCGGATATCCCTGCCGACAGGTTAGCCCTCTACGACAAGCTGATCGCCACGATGCCCGAGATCGAACGCAAGGGCGCAGCCAATCCTTATACCTCGCACAATGGCCACATGTTTTCCTTGCTTCTGGGACCGAAGGGAGTGATGGCGCTGCGGCTGCCAGAAGATGAGCGCGAAAAGTTCCTGAAGAAGTACAACACGACGCTGTACGAAGCCTACGGAGCGGTGATGAGGGAATACGCTACTGTGCCTGACGTGTTGCTGAAAGACACGAAGTCGCTGCAGAAGCATCTGGCAGTGAGCTACGCCTACGTCAAGACGCTGAAGCCGAAGCCAACGACCAATACGAAGCGGTGATGGGGGTTGGAAGGGTGGTCAGGCCACCTCGTCGAAGACATATTCGTGTTGTCCGTCGCGGATAATCAACACACGCTTCCCGCCGCGCTCTCCGACCACAAATTCGAATCCATCGGTGCCGGGATCGATGGTGATGAATGAGATCGTGCCGTCGTCGTTCTTCCGCGACGCGACGGTGCTCTTCCATTCGCCGAGATCGAAAGTTGTGACTCCGTTCGCGCTCGAAACAGCAAGGTCACCCAGCTCCTTGCTGGAATAGTGCTTGGCCAAACCAGAGACCGATGCCGCATCAGCGGGAATAAGGAGGCGTTCGCGGTCTTTGGCCAGCGCGGCGTTGTGAGACGCTGCACGCGACGCGACTTCAGCAACTGCCTCCGGTTTGCCGTCGAAGACAACTTCGAGCAGGCGACGACTGAACGGCCCAAGAAGCATCCCGCCAGTATCTGAGTTGGTGAGCAGCACCGCGCCGATGCCCGAGTCCGGCAGAAAGTAGAAATTGCTTTTGAAGCCGGACATGCTGCCGCCGTGGCTCACCACCGGGACTCCGTAAGTGTGGTCGACAGTCAATCCCATGCCATACGACGCATCTTCGCCGAGTGGAACCTGCGGCTGACGGCGCATCAGTAAATTCTCCGTTGAAACCAGTCGCTGGCCGTTCGGCAACTTACCGAGCGAGAGTTCGTCTTGCACGTAACGGATCAGGTCAGCGGACGAGGTCCACACTGCGCCCGCAGGCCGCGCCGGCACGATCGAGTAATTGATTGCCATGCTGGCGACGCTCGGCTTACCATCTACATCGTCGCTGTGCGGGGTCGCGTGGTTGCCGGCCAAGGCGCGAGCATAGTCGAAGGTCGTCGACTTCATCCCGAGCGGGTCAAAAATCTTCTCCTGCATTGCCTTGTCGTATGCGGCGCCTAGTTCCAGGTTGGGGTAGACAAGGTGCGCGCCAATGTATCCCGCAGCAGCAGCCATCAGGTTGCTGTACTGAAAGACTTCGCCGAATTTGCTGGTCGGCTGCATGGTCGCGAGCAAAGCCAGTTCAGATTCCGGAGTCGCATTCTTGAATTCGAAGAGCCATTCCAGATCCTGTCGGGGCAAACCAGTGCAAGCGCAGATCAGGTTCTTGACTAGAACTTTCTTCGTGGTGTCAGCGTCGCCCAGTTTGAATGCGGGATAGACATCGATGACCGGCTCATCCCACTGCAATTTCTTCTCGTCGACGAGTTCGGAAAGGAGCAGAGTCGTCATTCCCTTGGTGTTCGACGCCGCCATAAACAAGGTATTCTCGTCGACGCGCTCGGGCTTGCCGAGTTCACGCACTCCGAATCCACCTTGGTATACAACTTTGCCACCGTCGACGAGGGCCAGGGAAACGCCGGGGATGCCGAGTTCCTTCATCGATGTTTCCACAAATGATTTGAGTTCCGCGATGCGCGCGGCATCGAGCGGGTGCGGCTTTCGTCCAGCAAACGTCTCGCGGTGATAGCCCTTGGGGCGCAAGCTCTCAAAGACCAGTCCGATCGGGGCCGAGCGCTTCTCCACTGTCGGATCGGTGCCCTCGAGGATGATCACGGTCCACGAAGTCCCAGCACGCAACGCCAGAGCCTGCAGCGCAGCACGCTCGTTGGGGGACGTCTCGTAATCAAAGACCGCGCGCTCGTCCCAACCTTCGCGCGCCGGGCGTGGAGTGACCAACTTGATCGACCGATTGGACTCGGGCTTGAAGGCGGCCCATGCGGCAGCGACCGCGGCTTTGGCGTCGGCAGCCTGCGCGTCGAAGATGGCGATGTGCGTGTCGGGTTCGGGCGGCGTCAGGATGACCAGATCCTTGCGGGTCTGGATCGACCAGCCTGCGGGAACCGTGAACGTTGCTCCGCCTTCGGTAAAACGCGGGGTATCGGCCGTCACCTGCTCGCTGGCTGGCTTGGTCTCCGCTTGCGCGAATGCGGCGGGGCTGGAAATAGCAAGGGTCGAAAAGGTCAGGCAGGCGATCAGAGCGATTCGATACGGAGCGATGCGGTGAAGGGACATGCAAGTCCTCGGTGAATTGAGATATTAGAAATGGCGGGTCCAACAATACATCCAGCGGAGCCCACTTGTAAAACAGGACGCGACTATAACGGTTTCACAAATGAAGCGCGTCCATGCGGGGATTTTCGTAGACGTCGTCCTCGCCGGGATAGCGAAGTTCGTTTTCAAACTTTCCGCTCTGCTTCGCTAACGCCCAGATCAGACTCTCCCCAGCCGGCAGTGTTTTAGGCTGCTCGTCGTACACCTTGTCTTGATACGCATACTCTGCGTCGACGGGCTTCCAACCGTGTTTGCGGAACATACCGATCAGGTCATCGAGAAAGAACGCGTTCAATGCCCTGTGGTGAAGCAGCACAGTATGTCTCACCGGCCGCCCGAGCACACGGTGGGACAGCGCATCGTAATACTGGGCGCGCTCCCAGATGTGCTCAAGGAAGAAGTCACGATATCCCGTCAAGTCGGCGTGGGGGTTGGCCTCAACCCGCTTCTGCAGCCGCGCATCGATCGCCCAGTCGGAGGCATCAATGGTGGCTCGTCCAATGCGATAGCCGTGCTGCTGCAAGACGGCGCGCATGCCGTCCCGCTTTTCCACGGTGTCGCCTTCCTTGAAGAACGGATAGCGAAACTGCCGGGTGAAATGAGGATAGTTGCGAATGAGGGGCTCGTTTTTCAGAGCATCGGCTTCGAACTCGGCGAGCGTGACTGGCTTGGAACCATCGGCATCCACACTATCGTTGAAATTCAGATGGGAATACGAATGATTGCCGATGAGGTGCCCGGCGCGATCCCAGGAGGCGATGAGTTGACTCCCGGCACTGCTATCGACCCGCTTGCCACAAACAAAAAGTATGGACTTGAGGTTGTTGCCGGCAAGTGTGGCCAGAATGCGCTCGTTGAGTTCGGGCCAGGTCAGTCCAGCGCCACCTGTGGTAGTGGGGTCATCGAAGGTGAAGGCAAGCTCTGGGACGCGAGTCGCTCCTCGCGCACCCGGGATCGCGGCGAGCATCGTCGCCGCAACCGCGTGGTTCAGAAACTGCCGTCGATTGATTCCGTCATGCTGCATCTGGATTGGACTGAAGGTGAGTGTACAGTCGGCGCAATACGGCGGCTAGTGCCGCAAGGGCCGCAACCCATGTTGCGAAAGCCATCTCGACCGCCCAGGCTGGCGCCGCCCCCACGCGGTGCAGCAGGAACGGGAAGAAATTCCACGTCGTGATGTGAACGTAGTCCCAGGGATCCTGCGACATCTCGTCGGTGTTCAGTCCCCAGGCATCCATCTTGCCGAGAGTGAAGGCAGCGATGTTCTTAAAGCGCAGCGCGATCACGTAGGTGGGATGGCCGAGGGTCTCCATCTGGTAGATCTCGAGCGGCAACCAAAAAGCCAGCGATGAGATCTGGATAACGAGGCTCACGGCGAGGATAACGATGGCGCCGCGCCAGATCCACGGGCTCAGATTCGCTCGATAGCGAATCAACATCGGCACGGCGAGGAGCGCCACCATTTCGACGGCAGTGGAAACGTAGCGGTCTCCCCAGGAGAAATCGCCGGCCCAGTAGGTGTAGCGCGCGTAGAAGCAGATGTAGCCGGCGACCAGCAGCAGCGAGGTCACGGCGAAGGCGCGGACTTCGACGGCAAGCCGCTTCCACAAAAGAGCAAGCAACACAAGCGCAAGCACCAGCACAGGATCGAACAGAAAGATGGATTTTTCGGGCTTGAAGAGCGCGCCGAGGACGCCTTCGTGGAAGGGCGTGCTCCAGGGAAAGTTTGCCGGCAGAGTTGGATCCTGCGCGCGCGATTCCCGCGCGAAGATTGGGATGTAGGTTTGCGTCCACGATCCGAAGCGGTAGAAGCTGTAGAGGCGTTCTAGAAACGCAAAAACTGCGTATACCGGCACTGCAATCTTGCAATATGCGACAAGTCGCAGCCACAATGCGCGGCCGCGAGTTTGCTCAATCCAGAGGATTAGCAAAAGGAACACGCTGCCCGCGATCAGGTCGAGGCCCGTCGTGACGCGAGTCAACAGGTTCAAACCCAGACAGAATGAGCCGAAGAAAAGCGCCCGCACCCTGGCCGTGCGTAGCCACTCGCACTGGTAAGAGAATCCAGCCAACGTGAGCAGCATGATGTAGTTGTTCTCCTGCATGTTCTGGGTGTAATGCAGGTGAGTGGTGCAGAACATCAAGGCCAGGATGCCAAGCACAGCCTCGTTCACACTGAAGCGCAATTGGCGGAGCAGGCGGAAGGAGATCAGGGCGGTCAGTACGTTCACCAGAATATTGGTGCTGTAGCTGACGACGATGCTGCGCACAGCAGGGTCATCCTCGTACCCCGAGAAGATGTGCCAGTGCGAAATCCAGGTGGCAACCAGGTCTGCCGGGAGCATGAGTAGCGACTGCCCAATTCCGTACCAACTGAAGATGCGCCCGCCGCGGCCATGCAGGCCGAATTCGGGATACTCGTTGGGAAAGACTTGCGGTTGCGAAGTCCACAGCCAGTGCGTCGTCTGCAGGCGATGCATGGTGTCGGCGGTGCCCAGTTCGCCGGATTGCACCACAAAGGCGAGCAGGCCCGCGGTCATGCACAGGAGAAATAACGGGTCGCGCAGCTTGAGCCCCAAGCGTGAAGTCATCGCTTGGATGGTAATACAAGAGCGGCGTCAAACCTCGGGCGGCAGACCGCGGCTCTCCAACGATGGTCTGAGGTCAGATACGCGGGTCTAGGGTAGACTGTAGCGAGAAATTTTCATGGCTAAGTGTTCAAACTGCGGAACTGAGTTAGCTGACAAGGTAGCCTTTTGCTCCGCCTGCGGAAGGCCAACTTCGAATACCGATGATGCGGCGACGCTCGACTTCGCGACCTCGACTTCGCCATTGCCACCGCGGCCGCCGTCGTCTTCGCGACCACCGTCCTCCCGACCGTCCATTTCCGTAGAATACCTTCTGAACGAGGGGCGCTTTCTGCCCGGACGCCTGCTCGCAGGCCGCTACCGCATCATCGCGCTCCTCGGAAAAGGAGGGATGGGCGAGGTCTACCGCGCCGACGACTTGACGCTCGGGCAAGGCGTCGCCATGAAGTTTCTGCCCGACGAGGCGGCCCGCGATGAAGGCCTGCTCGAACGATTCCGCAACGAAGTGCGGATGGCGCGGCGGGTGTCCCATCCCAACGTGTGCCGCGTGTATGACGTGGGCGACGTCGACGGCCAGACGTTCTTCACCATGGAGTACGTCGACGGCGAAGACCTGGCCTCCCTGCTGCGGCGAATTGGACGTCTTCCTCCAGACAAAGCGCTCGACATCGCACGCCATCTTTGTGCGGGGCTGGCAGCGGCCCATGCCAAGGGCGTTTTGCACCGCGACCTGAAACCGGCCAACATCATGCTCGATGGGCGTGGGCAAGTGGTGATCACGGATTTCGGGCTTGCCGGAGTCGCCGACGACATTCGCGGCCCCGAGGTACGCAGCGGAACTCCGGCCTATATGTCGCCCGAGCAGTTGGCGGGAAGAGAAGTCAGCACGCGCAGCGACATCTATGCGCTCGGCTTAGTGCTGTATGAAGTCTTTACCGGCAAGCGAGCGTTCGCCGAATCAGCCGCGAAACTGCTACATGCGGGGGCTGATCGCACGCCGAGCCGCCCCTCTTCGGTCGTAAAGGATCTCGACCCCATCGTGGAGAAGGTAATCCTGCGCTGCCTGGAGACGGATCCGGCAAGCCGTCCGGCCACGGCACTGGCGGTTGCTGCGTCACTGCCGGGGGGCGATCCGCTGGCTGCGGCACTGGCCGCGGGAGAAACGCCGTCACCCCAACTGGTGGCGGCCTCCGGCGAAACCACGGGCCTGCGTCCGCGCATCGCGGTCGCTTGTCTGCTCTTCGTTCTCTTGGGGCTCGCCGCCGGCGTTTACCTCACCATCCGCTACAGCGCTATCGAGAAAATGCATCTGGAACAGACTCCGGAAGTCCTGGCGCACCGGGCACGTGAGGTCGTGGCACAACTCGGTTACCCGAAAAAGCCCGCAGACAGCGCTTTTGGATTCGAATACGACACGAATTTCCGTGATTCCGTGGAGAAGGAAAGTAAGACGCCCGCGAATTGGGATGAGGTGCTGGCCGGGCGCCCGACCATGCTGCAGTTCTGGTACCGGCAGAGTCCGGACCTGCTTGATCCTGACGGTTACCGTGATAGCTTTCTGACTCCGGGAATTGTCAGTCAGGATGACCCACCCACCACGCTCTCCAGCATGGTCAACGTAAAGCTGGACGCCAAGGGCAGGTTGATTTACCTGCAGGTGATTCCCCCTCAGAAAGACGCCAGCCGCGCCACCCACGGCGCCGCCCGATTGGAGTCCCCTGTTTTCCGCTGCGGAACTTGACGCTTCGAAACTGCAGTCCGCACAGCCGGAATGGAATTCGCTCGGTATGGCTGATACTCGCGCAGCATGGACTGGAGTCTGGCCGGGCACGACGAGGCCGCTGCGAGTCGAAGCCGCCGCCTGGCACGGCAAGCCAGTGTTTTTCGCGATGATTGGCGACTGGAATAAGCCGTGGCGGATGGTCACGGATCATTCCGCCGAAGAAAGGAAAAATCGGGCGAGTCAGATGATCAGTGTGTTTCTACTGACCGCCATGCTGGCCGCGGGTACGCTGCTGGCCCGCCGTAATTATCGCCATGGCCGCGGTGACCGCGAAGGCGCGCTGCGCCTGGCCGGAGTCATGTTCGCTCTGGAGATTGGAATCTGGTTATGCCGCTCGCATTTTGTCGCCGACTTCCAAACTTTCGGGTACCTGATCCTGGCGATTTCCGGCGCGCTCTTGTGGGCCGGCGCGATGTGGATGCTGTATCTGGCCCTGGAGCCATGGATTCGCCGGAACTGGCCGCAAGCCATCATCTCGTGGAGCCGCCTGATCTCCGGGCAACTGCGCGATCCGGTGGTGGGACGTGACATCCTGTTCGGCGTGGCCTTCGGCATCCTCTGGCTGGTCATCTTTCAGCTGAGCAACATCCCGCTGGCGCGCCTGGGCGCTGCGCCCCAGCTCAGCGGTTCGGCCTACATGGTGGGAGGACGCCAAGCCTTGGGCCAATGGCTGATGCAGATTCCTTCGTCAATTTTCGGTACGATGCAGTTCTTCTTCCTGCTGCTGGGACTAAAAGTGCTGGTGGAGTTCATCTCACGGCAAGTGGGATTGAAGGCCGTGCGCTCCGACTGGGTTGCGGCGGTCTTGTTTGTCGGGATCTTTCTCGTGATGCGCGGACTGACGAGCACGCACCTTGCCGTAGATCTCCCGGTGATTCTCCTCGTCTGGGGCATTCTAGCGTTGATCGTCCTGCGCTTCGGTTTGGTACCGCTGGCGGTCGGAGCGTTCACCGTGGATATGCTCGGGAACGTTCCCTTCACCGCAGACTTTTCGGCCTGGTACATGAGCACTGCATTTCTGGCGCTGCTCAGCGTGATTGTGCTCGCAGGATGGGGCTTCTATCACTCTGTGGGCGGAGAGCCATTGTGGGTCGTCGAACCGGAGTGAGAGCTTCGCATTGGCGTTGACGCGTGGCCACCGGCCGACATAGCATTCTTCCAGTTGGGAGGGGTTCCTATGCGCATGTTGCTTGTGGGGATTCTCGAGCTTAGCAGTGTAGTTTGCGCCGCCCAGACGCAAGAGCCGCCACCGCAGCAGGTCCAGCGGTCAGAAGTTCCTCCAACGCCGCGGCACCCTCAGCCTGCGCAGGATGGCGGAGTCCGCGAGGTGCTCGAGAGCATCGTAATCCCCCCCATCCCGCACGCTCCATTCTTCGCGACCCTCGCAACCGAATCGGTGAAATATGCGGCCGATGGCGGGACGATGACCTTCGTCAACCAGCGCCACATCGCGCGCAACACAGATGGCCGAATCTACGAAGAGCGCTGGTATCTGGTGCCCAAGGACTCGAACGAGAAGTCGTCGATGAATTGGATTCAAATCGCCGATCCCAAGCAGCACACGCTTTACAACTGCAGCCCGCAGCGCCACATCTGCGATCTGCTGGTCTACAGTCCGGAATCGGATCTTTCGGCAGCCAAGCTGCGAAGAGGTGCAACGCATCCTCTAGAGAACGGCGAGGGCAACGATATCTGGGAGAACCTTGGAACGCAGAGTATTCTTGGGATCGAGACCGAGGGGGTTCGCGAGACCACGGTCACGAACGTTGGGGTGTTGGGCAACGACCAGCCACTCAAAAGCATTAGCGAATACTGGCATTCGCAGCAGTTGGGCCTCAATCTCCTGTCCATGCGGTCCAGCCCATATTTCGGCAAGCAAACCTTCACGATCACTGAGATTTCTCGGGGCGATCCGGACGCACAGTTGTTCCAACTGCCGGCGGGATACACGGTGAACGATCAGCGCAAGAACGGGCCGATCTCGCACTAGGCGTTAGAGACGATCGTTGGGAACTGCCGAGTTGGGGCCCGGCAGCGGGCGATTTTGGGTGGCGCGCTCAGAGAACTCCGGCTTTAGCCGCTGAGGGACCTCGTCCATCGCAAATTCCGGCCTCGCTGAACGGTAGGGATAATCCGCGAGCCTGGCTGCCAGCTCCTGCTTGATCGGATTTCGGCGTATGTATTGTTTGAAGTTGTAATAGTCTTCCGCCCCGCGCACCCGCCGGTCGTAGAAGCTCTTCTCCCAGATTTCGCGGTTCAATCCCAGTTCCTTTTTCGCCCGATAGGAGAACCCACCCTTGATCAGTTGCAGAGATCGTTCGAGACTGAGCGCGGGTGAAATCAGCAGATGAAAGTGATCAGGCATTAAAACAAATTCGTGAAGCAGATAGTTCTTGTGGTCTCTGTAATGGAACAGCTCCTCCAAAAACAACCGCGCCATCGGCTCTTGGCGAAACAGCAGTTTTCGGTGAAAGGTGGAGGCTGTGATGAAATAGATACTGTATCCGCTGTTGCCTCGGGGCGATGCAGCCATAAGTACCTCGGCGGCTAAAGCCGATCTTTCTTAGGTACCGGATCGGAGCGCTGGAAGCGCTGCGCCAGCCAAAAGCGCTTTTCGCAGAGTGCAGTTCCGGTTTGGGACCGTGGCGCTCCGCAGTGGACGCGTCACTGTTCGGCCGACTTTTTCAGTCTCGCCAGGCGACAAGTTGGGTCAGGAATTCGAAAAGTCAGGATCTCCTCGACGGCGCTAACCTGGCAATATTCGAACGAGTGCGAGCCCCGCCGCTCAGCCTTTCCGGGCCGAAGACCCGCGCCCACACACTCAGCGACCGAAAATTCCATCGCATCCTCTTCGATCCCCTACGCATCTAAACCTTGACAACGATTCACTCAGGTCTTAGCATGGGCCTTGACGCAATCATATTGACATTGATTTTAAAGCACTTATCGAATTTAGGAGGAGCATTTTATGGGAAAGATTATCGGAATTGACCTGGGAACCACCAATTCCTGCGTGGCAGTCATGGAAGGCGGCGAGCCCAAAGTGATCGCCAATGAAGAAGGAGGGCGCACTACGCCTTCCGTGGTTGGATTTACCAAGACCGGCGAGCGGCTGGTCGGGCAGGTCGCCAAGCGGCAGGCCATCACCAATCCCGAGAACACGGTTTATTCGATCAAGCGCTTCATGGGACGCCGCTTCGACGAAGTGACCGAAGAGATCAAGATGGTGCCCTACAAGGTCGTGCAGTCGGGCGACCACGTCGCCGTGCTGGCGCAGGGCAAGGAATACACGCCGCCGCAGATTTCCGCGCTGATTCTGCAGAAGCTGAAGAAGGCGGCGGAAGACTATCTCGGCGAGAAAGTGACCGAGGCGGTCATCACCGTGCCGGCGTACTTTAATGACGCGCAGCGGCAGGCGACCAAAGATGCCGGACAGATTGCCGGCCTCGAAGTGAAGCGCATCATCAACGAGCCGACGGCGGCGGCGCTGGCCTACGGCCTCGACAAGACCAAGGACGAGACGATCGCCGTATACGACTTCGGCGGCGGAACGTTCGACATTTCCGTGCTGGAAGTCGGCGAAGGCGTCATCGAAGTCAAGGCCACCAACGGCGACACCCACCTGGGCGGCGACAACCTCGACCAGCGCATCGTCGACTGGCTCATTGACGAATTCAAGAAGAACGAAGGCCTCGATCTGCGCGGCAAGGGCAACGAAATGGCCCTGCAGCGTCTGCGTGACGCGGCCGAGCGGGCGAAGATCGAACTCTCCACCACCATGGAGACCGAGATCAATCTGCCGTTCATCACGGCCGATGCCAGCGGTCCGAAGCACCTGGTTCAGAAGCTGACGCGGGCCAAGCTCGAAGGCATGGTGGAAGACATCATTCAGCGCTCGGTCGGTCCCTGCAAGCAGTGCTTGAAGGACGCGGGCGTCGATACCAGCAAGATCAACGAAGTGGTGCTGGTCGGCGGACAGACCCGCATGCCGCGCATCCAGGCGCTGGTGAAGGAACTGTTCGGCAAGGAAGGCCACAAGGGCGTGAATCCCGACGAAGTAGTCGCGATCGGCGCGGCGATTCAGGGTGGCGTGCTCGGGCGGCGAAGTGAAAGATCTGCTGCTGCTCGACGTGACTCCGCTGTCGCTGGCGATTGAAACGCTGGGCGGCGTGGCCACGCCGATGATCCCGCGCAACACGACGATTCCGACCAAGAAGACGGAGACGTTCTCGACCGCGGCCGACAGCCAGACGTCGGTTGAAGTGCACGTGCTGCAGGGCGAGCGGCCCGATGGCGGCGCAGAACCGGACTCTGGGCAAGTTCCACTTGACCGGAATTCCGCCGGCTCCGCGCGGCGTGCCGCAGATCGAAGTGACGTTCGACATCGACGCCAACGGCATCCTCAACGTGACCGCGAAAGACACGGCCACGCAGAAGGACCAGAAGATTACGATCACGTCGTCTTCCGGCTTGTCGAAGGAAGAAGTCGAGCGCATGGCGAAAGAAGCCGACGCGCACGCGGCCGAAGACAAGGCGCAGCGCGAGTCGATCGAAGCCAAGAACCAGCTCGACTCGCATGGTCTACAACATCGAGAAGATGCTGCGCGAGCAGGGCGACAAGATCTCCGGCTCCGAGCGCGGAGATGTTGAGAACGCGGTGGCCGACGCCAAGAAGGCGCTGGAGTCGAACGACAAGGCGACCATGGATAAGGCGCGCGAGAAGCTGACCGCGGCTTCGCACAAGCTGGCCGAGCAGATGTACAAGGCGGCGCAGCCGACGCCGGGAGCGGCACCGGGCGCAGGTCCAACGCCGGGTGCGTCGGCGGGCGGCGACGGCGGCAACGGTCAGGGCCAGAAGAAAGACGAAGGCGTGATCGACGCCGAGTACGTCGACGTGGAAGACAAGAAGTAACGAAGCTTTGCTCTTAGTTGTTGGCTGTGCTGGCGAGCGGGCACTCTTGCCGCGTCATCGTCGTGACTCGTCATCCCTAGCAGATGAGAAGCCTGGACGTTTGACGATGCCACGAAGACATCTGGCCCGGATGCCATCGACTAGGGATCAGGACATTCGACTGCGTGCCGTTCGCTTCGCGAACAGCAACTTCGCTCAAGATGACAGGTTTTTAGATAGGGAGGGGGTTGAAGTGGATTTTCAAGTCAATGGGGAAACGTATTTTCTGAGTCTCGCCGAAGACGAGCAGCGATGGCTGGTTTTCGTGCGAGGGCGCCACCGGAACGCGGCGCGTCCCGGTCTATGTGGACGGAGCCGAGTTCGACGAAGATGTGAAGGTCGTCGTAGAAGACAAAGAGAGACGCAAGATTCTGAATTAGACTCGGGTCGGCCTCCGGTCCGATCGCAGACTGCGCTGCGCAATGGCAACACCCCAAAAAGGACTACTACGAAATACTCGGCGTGAAGAAGTCGCGCCTCGGCCGACGACATCCGCAAGGCGTTCCGCAAGCTGGCGCGCAAGTACCATCCCGACGTCAATCCCGGGGATAAGTCGGCCGAGGAGAAGTTCAAGTCTCTTTCCGAAGCTAACGACGTTCTCAGCGATCCCAAGAAGCGCAAAATCTACGATCAGGTCGGCTTCTACTCCGACAACATCGATCCCGCGACCGCGGAGGCCTATGCCCGCGCGGGCGGCGGTGCGGGAGGCGGAGGCGGATTTCCGGGCGGCTTCCCGGGCAGGCTGGCAGGACGGCGGCCAGGGCGTTCCCTTCGATTTTGGCGGATTCGATTTTTCCGATCTGGTCGACAACGCCAGCCGCGGGCCGCAAGACCGGCGGCGGGAGTGGTGGCAGCGGCTTCCGCGACATTTTCGGCTCGATCTTCGGCGGCGGCCGCGGGGCGGCTCAGGCCGAGGAGAGGCCCCGAGCCAGGCACCGATCTCGAATACCAGGTAAACGTTCCTTTCTGGACGGCGATCCGCGGCGGCGTCATGCGCCTGAACATCTCGCGCCACGATGTCTGCTCGACCTGCCACGGCCAAGGTTCGCTCGAAGCTCCGGGCAAATGTCCGGAGTGCAACGGCACCGGCCAGATCACACAGACCGGCGGACGGATGAAGTTCAATGTGCAGTGTCCGCGCTGCCATGGCACCGGAAAGAATCTGACGACCTGCCCCACGTGCCATGGCGAAGGCACCGTCACGAAGACCGAGCCGCTCGAAGTGCGCATCAAGGCCGGCACGCGCGACGGGCAGCGCATCCGCCTGCCCGGCAAAGGCAACGCCGGGGCACACGGCGGCGCGACGGGCGATCTCTATGTGATTATCCGCACTGAGCGAGCATCCAATCTTCCGCCGCGACGGCGATGACATCTACTTGACGGTGCCGGTCAGCGCCACCGAAGCCGCCCTGGGAGCCAAGATCGAAGTTCCGACGATTGACGGACGCGCCCTGCTGAAGATTCCGCCCGGAACCCAGTCCGGCCAAAAGCTGCGCCTGCGCGAAAAGGGCGTGCCGTCAGCCACCAAAGAAGGCGTGCGCGGGGACGAAATCGTCGAGATCACGATCACCGTCCCGATGCCCCGCGACGAGCGCACCAAGGAACTGCTCCGCGAGCTAGCCAAGCTGAATCCCGAAGACCCGCGAGAAGAACTGTGGAAGAAGCGTCTAGAACGGCGTGTCATCCTGAGCGAAGCGAAGGACCTATGCAACTTGCTGGCGGCGAGGTGCTGTCGGCAAATTGCATAGATCCTTCAGCCCGCAAAGAACGCGGGCCTCAGGATGACAGCGTAGTGGCGCCCCGACTACTTCGTCTTACTCGGATCATCCGCCGGGTTGATGTAGATGAACTGCAGCGGCGACCTCCCGTGAACCTGGATAATAGTCTCCCCCGACGCCGCAGCATAGTGGTGCATGCTCGGATCGAGGTAAGCGAAGCTCTCAGCCCCGACGCTCATCATCTTGCTGGCGTCGAACCTGTCCCCCATCCCAACCTTGAGCGTGCCCGACAACACTGTCACGTTCTCCCGGTGCGGATGCGTGTGTGGAGCGATCTTGTACCCGTCCTGGCATCTTGAGACGAATGGTGAAGTCGCCGGTCGCGGCAGTCGGGTCGCCGCTCAAGCACTGCAATCTTTGCCCCCGCAGGCACAAACGGTGGCGCCGGACCCCACTTCACCTGCTCAGGCGTGAAGGCGTTTTGCGCCCGCGACGGCTGCAGCGCAACGAATGCAACCAAACACACAGCTACTGCGAGAAACGGCAGCTTCATAGAACCCCTCCAAAACTGACGCGCATGATAATCACTGTTGAAGCGCTCGGCAAGGGGATCGCTCAACAAGACGCGACAGTGAAGTTGAACCTCTGAAGTCGCCGCCAGACGCATTACCTTCGTACGGCCACGGTCGTTTACAAAATTTTTCAATAATCCTCAAAAAAATGTTGCATCTGGGGAAAATTCCCGTAATCTCACAAATGCGAACTAACTTCGCCGAAATGCCCGGGAATCGCATCTCACCCCGGGAGCCGCGAGAAGATTTCAAGGGAGACGCGGTGGTGAGAGTGAGTCGCTTGAGGAGGAATACATAGAAATTGGCAACAGCTAGCGCCCCGCGTCAACAATCCGAAAATCCCCAGCAACTCTCCGCCGTCCCCAATCGGAAAAAATTCGTCCGCCTCACGCTTTGGCCGCTGGTCGCCGCCACCTTCTTTATGGTGTCGGGCGGAACCTATGGCACCGAAGACATCGTGCATGGCGCCGGCTACGGACGCGCGATCCTGATTCTGCTGCTCACCCCGCTGCTCTGGAGCCTGCCTACGGCCTTCATGATCGGCGAGCTGTCGAGCGCGCTGCCTTTCGAAGGCGGCTACTATGCCTGGGTGCGCCGCGCCATGGGCAACTTCTGGGGATTTCAGGAAGCCTGGCTCTCGCTCGTTGCCTCCATCTTTCGACATGGCGATCTATCCCACGCTCTTCGTGGCCTACCTGACCCGTATGTTTCCGTGGTTTCAGGAAGGCAATCGCGGATGGTGGGTCGCGCTCGCCGTCGTCATCGCCTGCGCCCTGCTCAACATCGCGGGCGTGAAAGTGGTTTCGCTCACTTCGCTGTGGCTGTTCGCAGCCTTGTCGGCGCCGTTTGTGGCAATCGTGCTGATCGCGCCCTTCAAGCTGGGTGCGCTGGCCAACGCCGTCACCAAGCCGACGACCTCAACCGTCGACATTCTCGGCGGGTTGCTCATCTGCATGTGGAACTATATGGGATGGGACAACGCCTCGACCATCGCCACGGAAGTCGAGCGTCCCCAGCGGACATATCCGCGAGCGATGCTGGTGGCGGTCTGCATCGTGGCGGCCACCTATGTCCTACCCTTTGCAGCCATGTGGATGACCGGTTTGAAGCCCACGGCATGGGAGACCGGATCTTGGGCCGACATTGCCGCTCTGGTCGGCGGCCCGCTGCTTCGTATCGGCGTTGTGCTCGGCGGACTGATGAGCGCTTTTGGCATGTTCAACGCTCTCGTCATGAGCTACTCGCGCCTGCCTCTGGCTATGGCGCAGGATGGCATGCTGCCCGGCATTTTCGGAAAGCTGCAGAAGAAATCGCGCGCCCCTTGGGTGGCGATTCTTGCGCTGGCCACGGGATGGGCGATGTGCCTAGGACTGGGCTTTGCCCGGCTGGTCACACTCGACATCCTTCTCTATGGCGCCAGCCTGTTCCTCGAATTCGTGGCGCTGGCCGTGCTCCGTTTTCGCGAGCCGGAACTGAAGCGCCCCTTCCGCGTGCCCGGAGGCTTGTTTGGAGCCATCGCCATCGGCATTCCACCTATGCTGCTGCTGGGATTCTCGGTGGTCCGCAGCGAGCACGAGCAGATCTGGAACATGAGTTCGTTTGCCTTCGGGATGATCCTGATCGCAGCGGGCTTCGTCGTTTACTTCATCAACCACGCGCTCAAGCCGGCCGGATGGACGGCAGGGGCCGAGAGCAAGCCGCAGCCCGTAGCCTGATCGGAGTTCCATCGAATAAAGAGGACCGGGAGATTCCCGGTCCTTTTACTTTTCACAAGAGGTTTATGTGGGGACAGCCGCCTTCCGGTTGTCCGACGGGCGAAGCCCGGCGAGGGTGGTAGAGAAAGCTTGTCGAGCGGCGCTCGACGGACAGCCGAAGGCGGCTGTCCCCACATCTTCTTTCTGCGACTACGCCGCCGCTTTCGCCGAGTCGCGCAGCATTTTCACTTTGTCATGCGCGCGCTGAACGCTGGCGGCCTGACGGCCGACGATCTCCATCAGATTGCCGGGCAACGATCCGGTCAGGGCCTTGTTGTAAGTGTCTTTGGCGTCGTCCTCGCCTTTCTCCACCGACTCCAGAATCGTCTTGTCGCCGCCCCCGAGAGCGACCTTGGTATCGATCCAGGCGCGATGCATCGCCGCCGACGCCGATCCGGAAACTTTCTTGTCCGGCTTGCCCAGACGCACCAGCTCGCTTTCCAGTTCGCCGGCAAAGCGCGAGCGCTCCAGGCTCTGTTCGTTGAAATAGGTTTTCAGGTCCGATCGTTTCACGTGCTGCGCCGCGTCCTGATAGCCCTTCTGTCCGTCCTTGTTGGTTTCAATAAGATTTTCAACCACACTGATAGCATTGTTTTCGTCCATAATAGCCTCCGGAATTTGGATGCAGCTTGGATGCGCGGATGCTGATTGGGTTTGGCGGCATTCTGCGCGCACGAAATTAGGAAGAAAAGTAGTCGTGCTCTAGAATCAATCGAGAGAAACCTGTGACCAAACGCAAGTCGAAAGGTGCATACATGATCTCGGCGGTCGCCGAGATGTATGGCATTCATCCCCAAACGCTTGCGGCTCTACGAACGCGAAGGCCTACTTAAGCCCTCACGCACCGAAGGCAACACCCGCCTCTACACCGACGAAGACCTGCAGCGACTGGAGTTCATCCTGTCGCTGGCGCGCGACCTTGGCGTGAATATCAGCGGCATGGCCATCATCCTGCAAATGCGCGAACGCATGGAAGAAATGCAGCGCCAGATTCAGGAATTCGTGCAGTACATCCAGCAGGAAGTGCTGACGCGAGCCAACGCCGCCGCCGATCCTTCGAAGGGCGCGATCGTGCCAGTGCGGAGACCAATGGTCGCGCCCGTGCCTCCACTGAAAAAGCGGTAACCGAAACGCCATTTCATCCTGAGCGAAGCGAAGGACAGTCTCTTCGGCGCGCAAGAAGCGCGCGCCTCAGGATGACCGGCGTAGAGTTATGATCTAGGGTCACCATGCTCCCCTTCAAGCTGGTCTACAGCGACGCGTACTACCTGCCGATCGGCAACCACGTCTTCCCCGCCGAAAAATACCGCCGCATCCGCGACCGCCTGATCTCCACCGGCGTCGCCGACCCGACTGACTTTCTCGAGCCTGAGCCCGCATCGGACATGGACATCCTGCTGGTCCACAAGCCAGAGTATGTGCAGAAGCTGAAAACCGGCACGCTCAGCCCCCGCGAAGAAATGGAAATGGAAGTTCCCTACTCGCGCGATCTGGCAGAAGCCTTCTGGCTCGCGGCCGGGGGATCGATCCTGGCAGCTCGCCAGAGCCTAACCGACAGAGTCTGCATCAGCATCGGCGGCGGATTTCACCACGCCTTTCCCGACCACGGCGAGGGCTTCTGCATGATCCACGACGTCGCGGTCGCTATCCGCCGCATGCAGCGCGACGACAAGATTCGCACCGCCATGACGCTGGATTGCGACGTGCATCAGGGCAACGGTACCGCCGCGATATTCGCCGGCACCCGCACCGCCAGCGCGCTCCTGCCCTCGTCCTCTCCATCAACCGTGGAGCACCCCGCCAAACGGCCCCGCGAAGGCCAGATGCGCGGCGCGCACGCCGGCGAGGTCTTTACCATCTCTTTGCACCAGCACAACAACTACCCGCTCTATAAGCCGCCGTCCTCGATCGACGTGGACCTGCCCGACGGCACCGGCGACGACGACTATCTCGCCTGGCTGGACAACGCGATCAGTTCTGGCTTGCGCCAGTTCGAGCCCGACATGCTGTGCTATGTGGCCGGCGCCGACCCGTATAAAGAAGACCAACTCGGAGGACTCAGTCTGACCATCGACGGACTTAAGAAGCGCGACGAACTCGTCTTCCACGTGGCCCGCGCCCGCGACATCCCCGTAATGGTGACCTACGCCGGTGGCTACGCGCAGGATGTCGAAGACACGGTGACCATCCACTGCAACACGGTGATCGCCGCGAAGGAAGTGTTCGGCGGGTGAATCAATCCGACTCATGTAGCCCGGACGCATTCGTCCCGGGGGCCTTTCGGCAAGCTTCTGCCGGGCCGGGAGATCCCACTCGCGGGCGGACGAATGCGTCCGCCCCTACGTGCGCATCGCTGCTAAAATAGCCCTCTAGACCTTATGTTCGAGAATCTACAGGAAAAACTCCAACGCGCATTTAAGACTCTCCGCGGCCAAGCGACGCTCACTGAGGAGAACATTGACGAGGCGCTGCGCGAGATCCGCCTCGCGCTGCTCGAAGCCGACGTCAACTTCAAGGTCGTCAAGCAGCTCATCGACCAGATTCGCGCCAAAGCCGTCGGTCAGGAAGTCATGACCGCACTCTCGCCAGGCGAACAGGTCATCAAGATCCTGCGCGACGAACTGGTCGAGGTTCTTGGCAAAGACACTGCGCGCGTAAAGTTCGCCTCGCAACCGCCTACCGTCGTGCTCATGGCCGGACTGCAAGGTTCCGGCAAGACCACAACGTCGGGCAAGCTGGCGAACTGGTTCAAGGTTGGAGGACATCGCCCGCTGCTGGTCTCGGTTGACGTTTATCGTCCCGCTGCGCGCGAGCAGTTGAGAGTCGTCGCGCAGGCGGTGAAGAGCCACATCTACGAAGGCCAGGTTGGTGAGGCCAACACGGCAACCGTCGAGCGCCTGGTAAAAGAGGCGCGCCGCGAAGCTATCGTCTCCGGCTGTGACGTGCTTATCGTCGATACCGCAGGGCGCTTGCACATTGACGACCAGTTGATGGACGAAATGCAGTCGCTCAAGAAGCTGCTGAATCCGTCGGAGATTCTGTTCGTCGCCGACGCCATGACCGGTCAAGACGCGGTGCGCTCGGCCGAAGAGTTCCACAAGAAGTTGTCGCTGACAGGGGTCGTATTAACCAAGATGGACGGCGATGCTCGCGGTGGCGCTGCGCTATCGATCCGCCAGGTCACAGGCCAGCCCATCAAGTTCATCGGCGTCGGCGAAAAGTACGACGCGTTGGAGCCGTTCCATCCCGACCGCATCGTGTCACGCATTCTCGGCATGGGCGACATTCTCTCGCTGATCGAGCGCGCCGAATCGCAGATCGACAAGAAGAAGGCGCAGGAGATGGCCACCAAGGCCCTCACCGGCGATGGCTTCTCGCTCGAAGACTTCCGTGACCAGTTGCGGCAAGTGAAGAAGATGGGATCGATGAAGAGCCTGATGGGCATGTTGCCCTCGATCGGTCCATTCTCGGGCCTGCAGAAAGCCGCCGACAACGTGGACGAGAAGCAGATCAACCGTGTCGAGGCCATCATCAATTCGATGACCGCGCACGAACGCAACCATCACGAAGTCATCAATGGCAACCGCCGCAAACGCATCGCCCGCGGCTCGGGCACGACGGTGCAGGAAGTGAACCATCTTCTCCGCCAGTACGCGCAGATGAAGAAGATGTTCAAACAAATGGGGAAGCCCAGCTTCGCGCGGCGATTGGCAGGGATGAAACTGCCGGGAATGTAGTACCGACATGTCTCGGATTTCCCACATGACTATCGATAAATCGGCAAAGTGGTGGGTTGGCACAAGCTCGGACGATACGAAGGAATACCTCGAGGCCTACTCTGCCGACAACTACAAGGCTTCGGAGTTTCGGCCGGCGAAATGCAGTTGTGGCAACTATGGGTTCGGTCTTTTCGCCGATGACGATGAAGGCTGCGCCAAGCGAATATGCGTGTCGTGCGGAAGAGAACAATTCATCTGCGACAGGGAGGAATATTGGACGGCCGCTTCTCCTGCAGAGTGGAAGTGCGAGTGCGGGTCTACAAAAGCCAACATTGGCGTGGGCTTCTCCTTATACGAAGATTGTGAAATTCGTTAGCTCTATATCGGTGAGCGTTGCGCCACCTGTGGCATTCTTGGTTGTTTCGCGGGGTGGAAGGTTGGCTATTCTCCGTCGAGGCAGTTGTTCGATCAGGTCTGAGGGGGTTTCCGATTGAAGTGGCGTTCTCTCGAAGAATCCGATCCCGACACTGACGTTCGCCCGCTCCGCGAAATCTTTTCTGAACGCAGGGACTTGATAGCCAAGTACGTTCCGGCAGAGACGCAGGCCATTCATGCGCAGGCAGTCGCGGAACTGAAGACTCGGCATCTCTCCGCACACATCCTGCCAGTCGGCGCCAAGGCCCCCGCGCTCGAACTCCCTGACCATGACTGCAAAACGGTCTCGTCTGACGGCTTGCTCGCCAAGGGAAGGCTCGTTCTCTGCTTCATCCGCGGGCGCTGGTGTCCATTTTGCGTCGGACAAATGGAAGCCATGAACCTCGTCCTCGCGCAGATCGAGCAGGCGGGAGCTTCGTTCGCCGCTGTCTCGCCGCAGACGGTGAAGCAGTCGTTCTTCATGCACGATCAGCATAAGCTGCGCTTTCCGCTGCTCTCCGATGCAGGGAACCAAGTCGCGCGGCAGTTTGGGCTGACTTACCGCGTGCCGTCGCTTCAGGAAGCCGTTTACCGTCGTGCGTTTGTCAATCTGCCGTTCACCAACGGCGACGAGAGTTGGGAGTTGCCGATTCCGGCGACTTACATTCTGGATCGCGATGGCACAGTTCTCTATGCGTCGGCGAACGAGGATTACACCGAGCGGCCCGAACCGAGCGACATTGTGCTTGCCCTCAGGGGCTAAAGCCCGATCCTCTTGATGCCTTAACGGCACAGCTAAAGCCGACCCCTTCCACAACGCCCGGACAACCCTGTGCGAAACACGGATAACGATAACGATGTCTGACGCAAGCCGCTCTTTCACACTTTCGGTACACTGAATACTCATGCACTACATCTATGGCATCAACTCCGTGACTGAAGCGCTGAAGGCGCGCAGCCGGGCTTTTGAGTGGATCGGGATGGCCAAGGAGCGCCACGACATTCGCCTGCAGCGCCTGATCGAAGATTGCCGGCGTCTCGGCGTAAACGTGCGCTTCCTGGAGCGCACCGAACTCGACAAACTGGCCGGCAATGCCGCGCATCAAGGAGTGGTTGCTGTGACGTCGGCCAAACAATACAACGATCTCGAAGACGTCATCGCCGCCAAGCGTTCGGAATATTCGCTGGTGGTCGTGCTCGATGGGGTCGAGGATCCGCACAATCTGGGAGCGATCCTGCGCACAGCCGACGCGGCTGGCGCGAACGGCATCGTGATTCCGGAACGGCGGTCGGCGAGCGTGACTGGCACAGTAACGAAGGTGTCTGCGGGCGCGAGCGAGCACATGCCCATCGCCAAGGTGACGAACATCGCGCGCTCCATCGAGGACCTGAAAGAGCACAATGTCTGGACGGTTGGGCTCGACGAGCGCAGCAAACAGACTTACTACGAAATGGACTACAACATGGACTGCGCGCTAGTTCTGGGCGGAGAAGGCAAAGGACTGCACGACCTGGTGCAGCGCAAGTGCGACTTCCTGGTTTCGATTCCCATGCTCGGCAAAGTGCCGTCGCTGAATGTTTCCGTGGCTGCAGCGGTAGTCCTGTTTGAAATCGTGCGGCAGCGGCGCGCCAAGCCATCTCCGTCGGAAGCAAAATGAAGTTTTTCGAAATGCATTCTTTTTACAGGATCCTGGGTTTCCTCTGTGTCCTCTGTGCCTGTGTGGTGAATGGTTTTGCCCTGGACCGCGAGGCATTCACTATCACCAACTACGACTTGAAGGTGCAGGTCGAACCTGAACAACACCGCCTCGGAGCACGCGGCAAGATCACACTGCGGAACCACACACCGACTCCTCAAAAGATTGCCGTGCTGCAGGTCTCGTCGTCGCTCGACTGGAGATCGGTGAAGGCGGGCGACAAGGCTGTGCAGTTCGTCACGCAGCCCTACGCGTCCGACATCGACCACACTGGCGGACTTTCCGAAGCCATCGTCACTTTGCCCCAGGCGATACTGCCGCAGGGAACCATCGAACTGGAAATAGCGTATGAAGGAACCATCACGCTCGACGCGACCAGGCTGACGCGCATTGACACCCCAGTGGAAGCGGCCAGCAGCACCGACTGGGACCACATCAGCCCAGGCTTCACGGCGGTGCGCGGTGTGGGCAACGTGGCGTGGTATCCGATCGCGACTGATGTTGCGAATCTTTCCGAAGGCAACAGTCTGTTTGAAGTTCTGGGCCGGTGGAGAGCGCGGGAGTCCACGTCCACAATGCATCTTCACATCAGCGTGTCGAGAGACGACGGCGAGCGGCCCCAGATTCTCGTGGTCAATCAGGCGTCGTGCCAGGTGCTTTACGAGGCGATGGGACGTTCCTCAGTGTCGAGCGCCGACTGCACGTACCAGCCGCTGGGCCTGCTGGCGCCCCTGTTTGTGGCGGGAACTTATGGAACCGTCGATCGACCGTCGGTGCGGATTTTTAACCTTGATACCCACGCGGCCTCGGCCGAAGTGTATGCCGAAGCGACCGAGAAGGTTGTCCCTCTCACTACCGAATGGTTCGGAGCGCCGCGGGAGAAAGCGCAAACCGCCGACCTAGCCGATCATGATGCGGCTGCCTTCGAGAGCGGAGCGCTCTTGCTGACGCCGATTTCCAGCGACAATTCCAAGCAGGCAGGCTTGGCCGCGGCTCATCAACTGACGCACGCGGCATTCTCGTCATTCCGTCCGTGGATCGAAGAAGGGCTCGCGCACTTCGCGCAGGCGCTTTATGTCGAACGCGAGAAAGGTCGTCCCGCGGCAATCGAATACATGGGATTGCACCGATCTGCGCTGGGCGAAATCGAAGCGACCACAACCGTGCTGAGACCCGAAGATGAAGCCAAGCGATCGTTAGTGAACACGACCGCCGAGGAACTGTACCGCAGCAAGGCGATGTATGTCTGGTGGATGCTTCGCGACATGGTTGGCGAAGGGCCGCTCAAGAAGGCAATCGCGGCCTACCGTTCTGAACAGGACAAAGAACCTTCATACATGCAGCGGCTGATTGCAGCTAAAACGCAACGCGAGCTGGAGTGGTTCTTCGACGATTGGGTGTACCGCGACCGCGGCCTGCCTGACTTCAAAGTCGAGTCCGCGTTCCCCCGCAAGACTCTGACCGACTCGTTCATGGTAACGATCACGATTGACAATCTGGGCGCCGCTGGAGCCGAGGTTCCGGTGATCGTCAAATTCAAGGGCGGAGAGGTCATAAAGCGACTCGAGGTCCGGGCCAAGGACAAGGCTGTTATTCGGATCGAGGTTCCAGCGGATCCGCAAGAGATCGTGGTCAACGATGGCAGCGTGCCTGAGCGTAACACAGCGAACAACACCTTCAAGCTCGAGGCCACGGACAAGTAAGAATTCATCACAGAGTCACAGAGCCACAGAACAGAGAAGACGGAAGGGGCTTGCGCAATTCAGCTCATCTCATGCTGTTGGTTGGCACTTCGTTTTTCTTCCTCTGTATCTCTGTGTCTCTGTGGTAGGTTCGTCGTTGCGGTTGGGGGAGGGATATTTGGCCTACATCCAGTTTCTAGGTGCCGCGGGCACCGTCACCGGTTCCAAGCACCTGATCAACACCGGCGATCCGTCGGGCAAAGGCGGCCTTCAGGTGCTTATCGATTGTGGGCTCTTTCAGGGGCCGAAGGAATGGCGCGAGCGCAACTGGCGCAACACTCCCGTTCCGGCCAACACGATCGATGCGATCATTCTGACTCACGCGCATCTCGACCACTGCGGCTGGATTCCGCGGCTGGTCAAGGAGGGATTCCGTGGCCCGATCTATGCCACGCCACCGACGATTGATTTGTGCGGCATTATCCTTCCGGACTCCGGCCATCTGCAGGAAGAAGATGCCCGCTACTACAACAAGACCAAGAAATCAAAGCACGATCCGGCGCTGCCGCTCTATACGTTCGACGAGGCGCAGAACTCGCTGCAATATTTCAAACCCGTCCACGTGGGCGAGGACGTTCGCGTCTCACCCGATCTGTCGTTCCGTTTCGTTCGGGCGGCGCACATACTCGGGTCGTGCATGGCTGAGGTTTCGTTCGCTGCCAACGGGCAGGCGCGCCGGTTGCTCTTCACCGGTGACATTGGACGGGTCCGCGATCACAAAGTTGCGCCGGGAAAGGTCGTGCATTCGGGCCCGGAAGAAGGTGAGATTGCCGACCTCGTGGTGATGGAGTCGACGTATGGGAACCGTACTCATCCGAAAGAGGACCCGATGCCGGAGTTGGCGGGGTTGATTAAGGCCACTGCCGAGCGCGGCGGCAGCGTGGTGGTTCCGGCGTTTGCGATTGAACGGACACAGAAGTTTGTATTCCTGCTCAAGCACCTGATGGAGTCTGGCCAGATGCAGCGAATGCCTGTCTTTTGCGACAGCCCCATGGCCATCAAAGCGGTCGAGATTTTCCTGAAGCACGACGAGGAGTACAGCGCCGAGACCCGCGACATGATCCGGAAGTATGGCTCGCCGCTGCAGTGGCCGGGATTCACGTTTGCGTCGACCCCGGAGGAATCGAAGAAGATCAATGCCGCGGTCATGCCTTCAGTCATTATTTCGTCAAGCGGGATGGCGACGGGCGGACGCATTCTGCATCATTTGGCGCAACGGCTGCCCGATCCACGGAATCTTGTGCTGTTCATCGGCTTTCAGGCGCCGGGGACGCGCGGCTTTCAGATCAAGAGCAACTCTGACGAGGTGAAGATCTTCGGAGACTTCGTCCCCGTCCGCGCGCACATCGCGGCGCTGGAGCAGTTCAGCGATCACGCCGATCCGCCGGAGTTGTTGCAATGGCTGCACACGTTTCGCAATCGGCCTGGCGCAACTTATCTCGTGCATGGGGAACCTGACGCTTCGGGACAGTTGCGTGACTTGATGAAGAGAGACTTGGGATGGAATGTGCACATCGCGCAGTATCTGGAGAAAGTGCAGGTTTGATGCCCGGCACTCATGAGATAGCGAGGAAATTGCATAGGTCCTTCGCTTCGCTCAGGATGACAAGACTATCTTGGGGCTATGAACTGGCAGAGGTGAAGGTCGACAGGGCCTCAAGCTTGGCTTTCGCTGCCCCGGAGTCGATCGAATGGGCTGCCAGGGGAACTGCTTCGCTGATACGGTCGGCTTTGCCTGCAGCCACTAGAGCGGCGGCGGCGTTCAGCAGCACCACGTCACGACGCGGAGATTTCTCTCCGCTTAGAATTGCGCGAATAATTCCCGCGTTCTCTGTGGCGTCTCCACCGGAAATTTCGTGCAGGGCTGCACGAGTCATACCGAACTCTTCTGGTTCTATTTCGTAGGATCGCACTGAGCCTTCCCGGGCCTCGGCAACGCGCGTGGTTCCGGTGATCGTGATTTCATCGAGGCCGTCCAGGCCGTGCACGACCAACGCCCGATGCAGGCCCAGCATGCTAAGTGCCTCCGCTAGTTTCTCAACCAGGTCGAGCGAATACACTCCTACTACTTGGCCGTTGGCGTGAGCGGGATTCGTCAGCGGACCGAGCAGGTTGAACATGGTGCGCATGCGCAGTTCGCGGCGGACGCCCTGCACTTGCTTCATGGCAGGATGAAGATTCGGGGCATAGAGGAAACAAATGCCGACCTCGCGCAGACATTGGGCCGCGCGCTCGGGCGAAAGCTGAATATTGATGCCCAGAGCTTCCACCACGTCGGCCGAGCCGCACTTGGAACTAATGCTACGGTTGCCATGCTTGGCCACACGGACACCAGCTCCGGCGGTCACGAGCGCCGTCGCGGTGGAGATGTTGAACGTGCCGCTGGCGTCGCCGCCGGTGCCGCTCGTGTCAACCAGAGATTCTTCGGCGAGAGCGTCGCGGCCGGTGCCGCTGACGTCGAGAGCGCCCGGTCCGCGAATCGACAAGGGCGCCGCGGCGCCGCGGATCGCCTCGGCGAAGCCTACGATCTCTTCGACCGTTTCGCCTTTCATGCGCAAGGCGATGAGCAGCGCGGCAATCTGCGCGTCGGAGCATTTGCCCGCCAGCACCTCGGACATCACGTCTCGCGCCTCAGAGCGGTCGAGCGATTGAGCGTGGTTGGCGATGCGATGGAGGGCGTCGAGGATCATTTTCGTCAGGCCGAATTGTACGGCATGACTGCACTGCGCTGCGACGGCATCGCCGCGCTAGGTCGCGACCGAGGGACGGTCGAGCCGTTTCGAGAAGTACTCGCGCCAGTCCTCGGGCAATGACTGCGTAGCAATGGCCTTGCGTACGAGACCGTGATTGTATCTGTCGCGCACCAAGAGGTGGTTCATTTCGGCGATCGTAATGCCGGGGTCGTTGCGCTTGAGCAACCGAAAGTCATTCTCGACTGCGGCGGAACCTTCCTGTTCGACGGAGAAGTAGAAGCCGCTGCGACCGCTGACCAGGAAGCGCTCGATCATATCGTCGCGCTGAAATTTGGCGGCCAGTTTGTAGCATGGCATACGCGGCTGGCGAACCATCACGATCGATGAGCCGATCTGAAAGAGATCCCCGACGTGGAGTTCCTCTTCCGCGAGACCGGCAGTGGTGAAGTTTTCGCCAAACATTCCCCACCGAAGATTGACAGCCGGCAACTCTTCGCGCCAGAAGGGGTAGTGTTCCGAGGGATATCCGTATACGGCTTTGTTCGGGCCGCCGTGGACCGTGAGATCGGCCTGGCGGTCTCCGTCCAGGTTCAGAGTCCGTAGTTGCACGGGACCTGCGACTGGCTCTTTGAAGATGCCGGTATTGATGGTCGTGCCCTGGTACACGATCAGCCGCGGGCGAGCGACGTTGAGGGACAAAAGTTTCATGTTGTGAGCGCTCATTCGGTTCTTGTTGGACGTAACGCTGTGGGAAACGTCGCAAATCGGACGTCCGCTTCGTTCGGCGGACAGCCGAAAGTCTGCCCTGGGCGCATCGAAGGGCGGCTGTCCCTACATGGGACTTTCCCAATTGAAACTTCGCCCCGCGTTTGCCCTAGTTCCCTGCCCTTCTATAGAATTACAAGTTTGCTGCCCGCAGTGCGACGCCGCAAGCAGGATCCTACCGATTCTTAACTGACGAGTCGTCCTTATGAAAATCCATGAGTATCAGGCAAAAGCGATTCTTAAAAGATACGGCGTAAGTGTGCCGCGTGGGGCGATGGCCGCCTCGCAAGATGAGGCCGAGGCTGTAGCCAAAGATTTATTCAGCTCGGGCGCGACGGGGGTAGTGGTGAAAGCGCAGATTCACGCCGGAGGCCGCGGCAAGGGCGGCGGTGTGAAGATCGCGAAGTCGGTGACCGAGGCCGGCGACCTAGCGTCGAAGATGCTTGGCATGAAGTTGGTGACGCATCAGACGGGGCCCGAAGGCCGCATCGTGCGCCGGTTGCTGATTGAAGAAACGCTGCCCATCGAGAAGGAACTCTATCTGGGAATTCTGGTGGACCGAGCCGAAGGAAAGCCGGTGTTTATGGCTTCGGCGGCGGGTGGGATGGAGATCGAGCTGGTTGCAGCGGAGAATCCAGACGCAATTCTGAAGCAGCACATCGATCCCGGCATGGGCCTGGAAGCGTTTCAGGCGCGGAAGATTGCCTTCAAACTTGGCCTGAATGCCAAGCAGATCAATCCTGCGGTGGGATTCTTGTCGAGCCTTTATAAGGCATTTCTCGAGACCGATTCCTCATTGCTCGAGATCAATCCTTTCATTACAACCACGGACGGGCGACTGTTTGCGCTGGACGCAAAGATCAACTTCGATGACAACGCACTGTTCCGTCACGCCGATCTGCGCGAGTTGCGCGACATCACCGAAGAAGATCCGCTGGAGGTCGAGGCCTCGAAATACAGTCTCAACTACATCAAGCTCGACGGCAGCGTCGGCTGCATGGTCAATGGTGCCGGGCTGGCGATGGCGACTATGGACATCATCAAGTACGCGGGCGGCATGCCGGCGAACTTCCTCGATGTAGGCGGAGGAGCCAGCTCCGAGCAGGTGGCGCACGCGTTTGAAATCCTGCTCAGCGACAAGAATGTGAAGGCGGTGCTGATCAATATTTTCGGAGGCATTCTGCGCGTGGATACACTGGCTACCGGCGTGGTCGAAGCTGCGCGGAAGACGAACATCAAGCTGCCGATCGTGTTGCGCTTGGAAGGAACCAACGTCGACGAGGGCAAGAAGATCCTGATGAACTCGGGATTCAACTTCGTGGTCACCGACACCATGAAAGACGCCGCCGACAGAGTAGTTGCTGAGGCACGGGGCACGGCGGGCGTCACGGAATGGCGGTAAGAAGGAGATTGCACGAGAGTCGCAATCTGTCGCACATCACCGTATGCAGCGCCGTGGAAGACCGGCCGTTTGTCGTGGAAGAGCGGCCTTACGGGCGGCGAACAGATCGAGCTGAATTTATACGGGCTTTAGCCCAGTAGTCGAAGCGAGGAATTATGGCAATCCTAGTCAATAAAAATACGCGGGTTTTGGTGCAAGGACTTACTGGCCGCGAAGGAACGTTTCATGCGAAAGCCAGCCAGGCGTACGGCACGCAAATTGTCGGGGGCGTGACCCCAGGCAAGGGCGGCACGACGCACGAGGGCTGGCCGATTTTCAATACGGTGCGAGACGCCGTCGAGAAGACGGGCGCTAACGCTACGGTGATTTTCGTGCCTCCACCGTTTGCGGCCGACGCGATCATGGAAGCAGCTGACGCCGAGATCGACCTGATCGTTTGCATCACTGAAGGGATTCCGACACTCGACATGGTGAAGGCGTGGGAATTTCTGCAAAACCGGAAGTCGCGGCTGATCGGGCCGAACTGTCCGGGGATCATTTCGCCAGGCAAGTGCAAGATCGGTATCATGCCGGCTTCGATTCACAAAGAGGGATCGATTGGAATTGTCTCGCGCTCGGGCACGCTGACTTACGAAGCCGTGCACCAGCTTACGCAGCGCGGCATTGGACAGTCCACCGCAATTGGCATTGGCGGCGATCCTATCATTGGCACGAATTTCATCGACGCGCTGGACTTGTTCAATCGCGATTCGGAGACGGAAGCCGTGATCATGATCGGAGAAATTGGCGGCAATGCCGAGGAGACTGCCGCAGAATTTGTTAAGGCGCACATGAAGAAGCCGGTGGTCGGCTTTATCGCCGGACAGACCGCGCCTTCGGGACGTCGCATGGGACATGCCGGAGCCATCATCTCCGGCGGCAAGGGCACCGCGGCCGAGAAGATGAAGGCGCTGGAGGCGGCTGGGATTCGCGTCGCGAAGTCTCCGGCGGCGATTGGCGAGACGCTGGCGGCGGCGCTAGGAGTCAGCGTTTAGCTCCGACGGGGCGACGAAGCAAATTCCCGTGGGCTGCAACTCGGAGTATGCCCTCGATCGGAGCGACCTGATTTTTGCGTCGGGCTGTATGAAGATCCTGAGATCTTAGACCTACGACCCAAGACCTAACTTACCCAAGGATTAACGACCGAACCTATGAAAACTCTGCAACGCACCTTCACCATCGTCAAACCCGACGCCGTCCGCAAGAATGCGGTGGGTGACATCATCGAGCAATTCGAGAAGAATGGTTTTCGCATCCTCGCCATGAAGATGCTGGAAATCTCGAAGCATCAGGCTGAGCAGTTCTACGCCGTGCATGCCGCCCGGCCTTTCTTTAATACGCTGACGGATTTCATGTCCAGCGGGCCAATCGTGGTGCTGGCTTTGGAAAAGGAAAATGCCATCGCCGACCTGCGCACGCTGATGGGGGCGACCAACCCCGCCCAGGCTGCGGAAGGAACGATCCGCAAGAAGTGGGCAACCAACATCGAGCACAACGCGATTCACGGGTCGGACGCGGAAGATACGGCGCGGTTTGAGCTGAGCTTCTTCTTTGCTGGCTACGAGTTGTCGAAATAGTGAGCCGCCGCATTCGTCGCTGGTGTGCGGGCGAGACTTCCGCTCGGTGGACCGCCGACGCTAGTTTCTAACTGGTATTGTCCTAGGAGTTCTTCTTATGCCCGTGGTTCAGGTCACGATGCTGCAAGGGCGTACGGCTGATCAGAAGCGCAAGATCGCGAAACGCATCACTGACGCTCTAGTGGAGGAAGCCGGAGCGCGGCGGGAGGCGATCGTCGTGGCTTTCAACGAGGTCTCGAAGGAAAGCTACGCTTCGGGTGGCGAGTTGATGATCGACAAAGAGAAGTAGCGATCGCGCGACGACGGTACCTTCCACTAACGACCCGGGCGCGGGCGCCGCACCACATAAAACACTATCCCAATGGCTCAAACAGGTGGCCTTCCACGCGATCGGCAATCTTGGGAAGATCTTTCTTGGCGTGCTGCAGGAAGTGGGCAGCCGTGCGGTGCGCTTCAAGCGCAGCGTCATCCTTGTATTGCTCATAGATGAAGAAGCGGCGGGGCTCGGTCTTATGCCGATGCACCTGGTACATGGCACAACCCGGCTCCTTGCGGGATTGTTCGGTAAGCTTCTCAAAGAGTACGGTAACCTCGGCTTCGTGCCCAACTTTCGCCATCCAGGTAACGGCCAACACCACCATCGTTTCGCTCCTTCCCCGCTCACAGGTTAGCTGGGGAAGACATTCTAGGCTTTCTTCGCGGCCGTCTTCAACTCAGAAACGAAGTCGTCGATAAGGATCGTATGGTTGCGGTCGGGTCCGGTGGAAATCATTCCCACCTTCGCTCCCGCTTCTTGCTCAACAAATGCGAGGTATTCCTTGGCGGCGGCGGGCAAGTTCTTGTATTCCGTGATGCCCTCGGTCGAAGTCCGCCATCCGGGCAGGTTCTTGTAAATACATTCGATCTTGTCGTAGCCGCTGGCTTGGGCAGGCACAGCGCAAGTGGTCTTTCCATCGATTTTGTAGCCGATGCAGACTGGAATTTCAGCCAGTTCATCGAGCACGTCGAGCTTGGTAATCACCAGCCAGGACGTGCCATTAATCATGCCCGAATAGCGGAGAAGTGTCAGATCGAGCCATCCCGTGCGGCGTGGACGGCCAGTGACCGCGCCATATTCGTTTCCCCGCTTGCGCAGGTTGTCGCCTACCTCGCCCTTTTCTTCGCTGGGGAATGGTCCTTCACCCACTCGGGTGCAGTAAGCCTTGCTGATGCCGATCACCGAATTGATGGCATTGGGCGCAACGCCCGTGCCAATGACCGCTCCGCCGGAGGTTGCGCTGGAAGAGGTCACAAACGGATAGGTACCGTGATCGATGTCGAGCATCGTGCCCTGGGCACCTTCGAACAGGATCGATTCACCGCTGTTCAGAGCCTGGTTCAGCAGGACTGCCGTATCGCAAACGAACGGAGCGATCTTCTCGGCGGCCTGAGCGTATTCCGTATACATTTTGTCGGCGTCGAGCGGCTCGGTGTTAAAGAGCGCATGCGCAATCATGTTCTTCTCGCGCACGGCGTTCTCAATGTGCTTTTTCAGCAACTGGAGATCCAGCAAATCGGCCACGCGCAGGCCGCGGCGTCCCATCTTGTCTTCGTACGCGGGACCGATCCCGCGCGAGGTGGTGCCGATTTTTACGCGTCCCGGGGCATTCTCCGCCGCCAGTTCGATCATGCGGTGGTAGGGCAGGATCACGTGAGCTCGATTGGAGACGAACAGGTGGCCATCGATCTCGACACCGGCCTCGCGAAGGGCGCCCGCCTCTTTGAGCAACGCGATGGGATCGAGCACGACGCCGTTGCCAATGACGCTGCGGCAGCCGGCCCGCAACACGCCGCACGGCACGAGCTGAAGAACGAATTTCTTGCCCTTGATGATGACCGTATGTCCGGCGTTGTGTCCACCGGCATAGCGCGCCACCACCGTGAAGTTCTCCGACAATACGTCGACGATCTTTCCTTTGCCCTCATCGCCCCACTGGGCGCCTACAATCACCGCTGTCTTGCCTTTTTTCAATTCCAGCTCCGTCAGGGAGAATTCGGGCAGGCAGATGCCTGCGCTGCGCCCGGGGTCGCACACTCCTTGCCCGCAGGGATGCCTCTACTAAAAATTACTGGGGTATAAGAGCGGAGAAGACGTGTACGAGGTATTTTATCGTGTTAACACGTCGAATACAACGCGGGTGCAGCGACATCAGCCATGGAGTTCGCGTCCGCCTGGGAGGCATCCTCCTGAAGCGCTGCGAGTTCAGTCGAGCGCGGGATCTGCACCTGCTTGGATGCGGTAAGATGAGAACCAAGAGACGATCCGTCGAGGAGGCTTCAGTGAAAAAAGTATTCCACTTCGACGCTCCACGTGAAAAATATCTTTGCGATGCTGCGATCCTGTGGTGCTTCGACAACCGCTTTGAGCTGGGATTCCGGAAGTTCCTGAAGCGCATCGGCATCACGAATTCCGATCCCATCAAGATCGCTGGCGGGGCTAAATGCATGGCCTCTCCGGAACATGAATCGGACCGCGAGTTTGTGCTGGAGCAGATCCGCAAGTCCATGCGGCTGCACGGAACGCGGCGCGTGATCCTGATGCTCCATTCGGATTGCGGCGCCTATGGCGGGCTGGCAGGGGGCTTCGGGGGAGACGCAGTCGCCGAAGCTGAACATCATGAGCGCGAACTGCAGCGAGCCGCGGCCAATCTGAGGGCGGCGATTCCCGGCGTGGATGTGCAGGGATATTTCGTCGACTTCGATGGCATCTGGGACGCCGAGATCGGCATGGCGAAGGAAATGCCCGTGGCCACGGTAGCCTGATGCCAAAATTCGACAAACACATCTTCGTGTGCGGAAACCGGCGCCCGGCGGGCCATCCACGAGGATGCTGCGATCCCCTAGCCGAAGCCAAGCTGCAAAAGCTCTTCAAGCAAAAGCTTGCCGAGCGCGGACTGAAAGGGAAGGTTCGCGCCAACCAGGCCGGGTGTCTGGATCAGTGCGAACACGGCCCGAATGTCGTGGTCTACCCGGACGCAGTCTGGTACGGCCACGTCACCGACACCGACGTCGACGAGATTATTGAGTCCCACATCCTCGGCGGCAAGCCGGTCGAGCGCCTCCGCCTGGCAGACTCCTGCCTCAACACGGCGAGCTGCGAACACCGAAAACCCAAAAGCTAGGAATCCCACGGGGCAACGAGGGACAAGAAGATTTTGGTAGGCGCGGCAGGAATCGAACCTGCAACCGCCGGATTAGAAATCCGATGCTCTATCCGTTTGAGCTACGCGCCCTCGCGTGCAGAGATTATTCTACCCGCAGTGGGGGCTATGCCAAACGGGCCCACCCAGGCGATCGGCAGAAACTGGGGCATTCGGGGGAAAAAGCATGGTGGGCGCTATAGGATTCGAACCTATGACTTCCACCGTGTGAAGATGGCACTCTACCGCTGAGTTAAGCGCCCACTGTGATGCGGTAAGTTCATCATTATACACAAGTTCCCAATCCACTTCGCGTTCACTGAATCGTCCTGGGCTCCCGCACTTGCACCCGCATTTCCTCAGGAATCAGGTGTTGGAGCACCTTTTCTTGCGCGGCTCGCTTGCTTTCCCCCGCGAGTGTGAGTAGTAGAGGGTCATGTCCATCTTTGCATGGCGCATGATCGCCACTGAACCACGGCGGGATTCTCCTGTTCGTCCATGAGGAACGTCGCGAGAGAATGCCGACCAAGATTGTGGAAGCCAAACCGTTTCACAATCTCACCATCGCGGTCGTAGGTCACGCCATTCTCGACCCTGATAACGCACGCAGCAATCGAAGCCGGGCGAGCGTAGTCTTCGACCAGTTGTGATGCGCTGCGGGGCTGCTCGCCTTTCAGCTTTTCGGATGGAAAAACGAAGTCGTCGTCTTCTGCATAGGTCGAGGAGTTCAGAGATAACTTTCTTGGGGCACTGACCTTGTTTGTTCACGCGTGGGAGATACAGCCAAAATCTAGCGGAATTGCGAGAGAGGAGTTGAGTCGGAGTGTACTCTTGACCCACGAATGGGACGATTGGTACGGGAGGAACGGCAAGGACATCGAAGATATTGCCAGCCGCAATTCAAGTGCAGCGTCCCCGAATCAGCACTGAAGTACGCAGCCTCGCTTGTTCTCATAAGGCGATTCCAGCCCGTAGCCGAATCGTTGGCGATCGCGGCCCTCTTTCGGGTAATGAGTAGGATTCGTGATCCGAGTCTCAACGTGTCTCGAAGAGAAAGTTGAAATGAAGACCCTCCCGCTGTGGACAACGGCGCAGTTTTCCCTGGGAAGGCCACATGAAATCACGAACGCACACTGACCAGTATTACAAAAAGCTGGATTAGAGAACCGATTGTGGAGTAGCCTAGGAACCATCGTTGGGGTGTTTCCCAGTGCTTCCCGTGATTTATTGGGCCCATCATACATACTCCTTGTCCTCATTGGTTGGGCCGCCATGTCGAAACTGTCTACTCGCCGATCCATCTGGTCACAAAGCACGAAGTGTGCGCATAAGAAACTTGCGATTAATCTTCTCTTCCTAGTCTTACTGCGCGTCGCGGCGCAAGCGCAAAGGACCGCGCCGTCGCAGGTACCGGTCGATCCATTTCCAGATGAGCATCGCCCCCCATCGGGATCGGATCTCGACCGAATGGACCGGATTAATCCCAAGAATCGTTCCCCAATTGCGGACGGCAAAGCCACCGAAGAGAACTGCCTTCTACCTCCGCTGGCTTCGATCACCAGTCCTTCGGTAGGAGCCGCGCAACTCCAGATCTCCGCCAATGCCAGGACCGAGTATGAGAAAGCCTGTCGGGCGCGTCGTGGGAAGAAAGCTTCCGATGCCGAGAAGCACTTGCAAAAGGCCGTCATCGAGTCTCCGAAATATGCCGCCGCCTGGGTGACGTTGGGACAAGTGCTCGGTCTGGAACGCCGCGTGGACGAGGCCCGTCGTGCTTGTCTGCAAGGCATCACCGTAGATACGACGTACGTGCCGGCATATCTGTGCCTTGCCGATATCGCGGCGCGCGAGCGGGGGTGGGATGAAGTTCTGAGGTTCACCGCTCGTGCCATCGAGCTCGATCCGTCAAGTAACGCAGTCGCTTACGAATATCATGCCGCCGCGTTGCTGAACCTGCACGATGTGGCAGCGGCGGAAAAGAGCGGCGTGCGAGCCGTGGAAATTGACTTCAAGCACTCTGAACCTCGTGCACTTTTCGTGCTGGCTCAAATCTACGAAGCGAAAGGAGACACCGCGAGCGAAGCAGCAGAACTACGCGAATATCTGAAGTACGCGAAAGATTCCCCCGACACTGTCTTCATCAAGCAAGCCCTGGCGAAATTGGAAAGCTCCAGCGGGCCAGTAGGCGATTCTACGCCACTTCGCGCCGTATTCGAGACACCCCGCGTCCCTACGCCGCGTTGGGCGCCGGTGGATGTCGACGAGTGGATTCCTCCCGTGCTAAGCGCAGCCGCCTGTCCCCTGCCGAAGATTCTCGAACAAGCCAGGAATCGGACAGAGGATTTGATCGACAATCTGCAGCGCTTCAGCGCGACCGAGCGCATTGAACTGACTGACACTGGCAGGAACGGCCGCAAACGCGGCTCGAGCGCGGCGGAAGTGAACTATGTGGCGGAGATCAGTCAAACCTCTCATGGTTACCCTAAAGTGGACGAATATCGATCGGGAGCCGACGAAGGGCAGGCTTCCATGTTGGATTCCGGTATCGCCGCTTTTGCCCTGATCTTCCATTCCACGCATATCGATAATTTCCAGTTCAGATGCGAGGGGCTGACCGAGCTTCGAGGTGCGTCGGCGTGGCAGCTTCACTTCGAAGAAAGCGCGGACCTGAACAAGGCGTTTACCGCGATCCACGTGGGGCGTTCCGTGTATCTGCCCCGATTCAAGGGACGCGCCTGGATCGCCGCCAGCAGCGGCGAGGTTCTGCGCATCGAGACCGATCTGCTATCTCCGATACCGCAGATCGACCTGCAACTCGAGCACATGGTGATCGACTATGCGCCGGTGGAGTTCCCGACGCGGCAGATCCGCTTGTGGCTGCCTAGATTTAGAGCACCGACATTTATCTCGCTTATCGGGGACATCACTACCAGCGAGCCCATACATTCAGCCGATTCCAGCTCTTCTCGGTGGATTCGTCCGAAACCATCAGGAATAAGCTCACCGACAATGCCTTTCCCCGGCGGTGAGAACGAGCAAACCGACCCGGGAATGCAGGCTTTGGGATGCGCGCAGCTCGCGCGGTTCGAAAATAGAGGCAAGGCTCAACTAACACTCGCAGTTAAGCTAGGCAAGAACTGGGCGCGCAAGGTGTACAACCAGCAAACTGGCTAGGTTCAAGAATGACCAGGACCCTCGATTCGGTTTCCCCTCAGCGCCAGTGGCAGGCACAGAAGCCCTACTAGGAGCTGGCCTGCGTGGATGGTCGGCCAACCGAGTAATCCAAGCCGCCAGCGAGCATCTTAACTTTGATAAATCCCCATATCACTCTTCAACCGTGAGGAAAATCTTTTTCCTCCGGCTCACTTGTGTAATGGCTTGGTTTCAACAGCCATCGCCGCAATCTACGCGGTCTCCCCGACATTAGGGATTTCCCCAGTTGTGCAGCTATTGAGTTGAATCGTAGCGTTGCTTCACGTGCCCACGACTGAGGTGTCGTCATGGCGGGCAAGCCTGACAGGAACGTCGAAAATGCCGTCTTTACTAGGGCTTCATCCCCCAGAGTTGCTTAAGTCGGCTCTCGACAATGTAGGCGTTGCCCTCGCAGTCATTGATCAGTGGGGCAGATTCGTCTACGTCAATCAAGCTGCATTCAAGATGTTCGGTGCGGCTGACAACCTTCCTTTTGCGGAGTGGCGCAGCGATTACAAGTTCCAGGACAACCAGGGTCAAGAGATTCCAATCGGACAGGCTCCCATCCTGCGCGCTCTTGCGGGTGAGGAAGTAAAGCCGCAATGTGTTAGCGTGGTTCTACCGGATGGCCGCATCAAGTGGCTTCATGTCGCAGCTAGCCGGTTCGAAGTCTTGGGCCTCTCAGGAGTCGTCGTCCTCGTTACAGATGAAACCGAGGAAGTCGGACTGCGGAAGGCGTTGGAAAAAGCCCAGCGCATCGAATCATTTGGGATTTTGGCGGGAGGGCTGGCTCACGACTTCAATAACATTCTTTCAGTGCTGTCGGGGAACATCGATCTCGCCCTTGAAGATGAAGGCGTCCAGGAGATCACCCGTGCTCGCTTGCAGGAGATGAGGGTGGCGCTCGGGAAGGGTACCGCGCTGGCTCTGAGACTGATGAAGTACAGCCCCAAGCAGGATACTCAGATCCGCCCTATTCAAATCAATGAAGTGGTGAATGCAGCGCTGGAGTTGGTGCGCCCGCTTGTCAAGAACGAGGTGTGCGTCAAGACTGAATTGTCGTACCGCCTGCCTGCCGTGCAGGCCGATTCCTCCCAACTTGAGCAGGTGCTCGTCAACCTAATTCTCAACGCCTTGGATGCCATGCCCGACGGCGGAGAACTGGCGGTTCGCGCAGAACTCGCATCCGGTGATGCAATGCCGAACGGGATCAATGAGGAGAAGAAGCAGTTCGTCTTAGTTACCGTCGCTGATACCGGGATCGGCATTCCTGAGAACCTTTTACTCAACATCTTCGAACCTTTTTCTACGACGAAGCCGATTGGCGTGGGGACTGGCCTTGGATTATCGAGCGCACAATGGATCGTGCGTCAACACAATGGTTACATCAAGGTGCAGAGCCTGCCCGGGGTGGGGACGAAGTTCAGCATCTATCTCCCGGTGCATCCGTGACCATACTTCGCCCCTTGGACGGGCGCTGCCGCCCAAGCCCTCAGGTAATTTAAGCCGCTTCGGGAGCGATGCTCATCCGGGCAGAATCGCGGAGATAGTTGGCCCGCGCATACTCTTCTTCGGTCCAATTCGAAAGGAGATAGGGATACCCTTCTTTCTCAGCGTGCTTGACGTTGATCTCAACCTGTTTCACGTTGATTGTCGAAATTCGCAGCCAGCGCTTGGTTATCTGCCGATCCGACGGATGAATCTCCCACACGGATTCGTCTTCGAGAATGACAATTCTGCCTTCCTCAACCTTATCGCGCAGCCAATGTTCCTCATGGATTCTGGTGTAGAAGGCCAAGATGACGCTCCTTAGTTCTGCGATGCGTCCAAAACGCTGGACGTGCAGGAGAGCTCCGTCAAGTTTGTCGCGAGAACGAAGAGACCTAGGACCCACGGTGATTCTCCGCCTGCCAGAAGGCCACGTCAAGGTGGCGAAACATCTCCATTGCGCTCATTTTGACCGGAGACCTGGAGGCGCGAGCGCAGCTAACCCAAGAACCCCGCAGGAGGGTCCGGCTTGAGGGGTTGATTGGCTAGGGCTTAATGCTTCTCAGCAGCCTCTTCGACGATCCGCACAGCGGCTTGGTTGAAGTCCTCGCGTGGCTTTTTCCCTTGATTCTGTGGTGGACGGTGGGACGACTTCTTGTCGAGTAGATCAGCTTCTCGCTGTGCTTTATCGGCTTTTGTTCGTTTCTCTGCCATACACATAGTTTCCCACATCCCGGATGTCGGACGCCAGGACTGGATTTCAAACTGCGCCTCATCTCGCACCGCGTGGGAGCCATTCCTGTTTTTCGGACGGCAGTTGCGGCGAAACCTGAACGGGCCAAGCGAATCGGCATTGGCGCGGAGGAGGGCCTGTTCGAGGGGGCTGCTTGGCGGCTGACGAAAAATCAATTACGCTCAAAACCCCCTCGCCGCAGGGGCACGCTCTGCGCTTGGGGCGAAGAGACGCCGCAAGCTTGTGCTATTGATTCCATAACAATGCCGGCTCCCAGACCCGAGTAAGCTTGGTGGTGTCAAACCAACCATGAAGGCTCGGGTAGAAAGGAGCCGGACCATGATCATTATAGGATGCGATTATCACCCGGGCTTCCAGCAAATAGCGTTTGTGGATACCGAGACGGGAGATTGCGGAGAGCAACGATTGGAGCATAGTGAGGGAGCAGAAAAGTTTTATCGTGACCTCGCAGGCCAAGACAAGAAGGTAGGAGTGGGAATGGAAGCGAGTGGGCATGCCCGCTGGTTTGAGCGACTCCTGGCAGAACTGGACATCGAGTTGTGGATCGGGGACGCCAGCGAGATCGCCAGGAAGCGGGAAGGCAAGCAGAAGACGGATCGGCAGGATGCGCAGCATATTCTGCAGTTGCTGATGGAGAATCGTTTTCCCAAGATCTGGGTACCGAGTGGGGAGAATCGGGATCTGCGGCAACTGCTATGGCAGCGGCACCGGATGGTGCAGGCGCGCACGCGCATCATGAACCAGCTGCAAGCGGTGGCTCTGAACGAAGGCTTACGCTGCAAGAAGAAATTGTGGCGGGAGAAAGGACGCCAACAATTAGAAGCCTTTCGGTTAGCCCCTTGGGCGAGCCGGCGACGGGAGGATCTGCTGCAGCTGCTGGATCGGTTGAACCCGACCATTAGCGATCTGACGCAAGCGATCGAGCAGGAAGTAGAGAAATGTCCGGAGGCGGGGCGCTTGCGGACGCATCCTGGAGTGGGTGCACTGACGGCCTTAGCCGAGCAATGGATTGCGCAGCCAACGCCGGCATTGTAAGAGAGGCCTGATAGCAACAGTTACCCGCGGCAGATGTCTATGCTTGTTGTAAGATTCGGTGCTGGAAGACGTTCAAGCTCTGCGTAGTTCTGCCGGACGTTGTGGAGACAAGATCATTGTCACCATTGAGGTAGGATTGATAGGTCGCCGACGAAGTACGAAGGAACCTGTCACATTTCGAAGCTGAGGGCTATCTATTTCGAATTCCACTGGCCAAGAGTAGACATGGGAAGAAGCGCCCAAGCGAGCGGCTTGTGGATCGCCGCAGCGATGCTGGCTCTAGCGGGATGCGGCGGGGGTGGGGGAGGTTTCGCGCCCAGCGCCACGGTCGCCATTTCCCCGAAGCTCACCGCAGTTGTCGTTACAAGCCAGACGCAGCAATTCAATGCCACCGTGACCGGCAACGTCAGCAACCTTTCGGTCACATGGAGTGTGGATACGATAGCCGGAGGTAACTCAACAGTTGGTACGATCAGCACCAACGGTCTCTATACGCCGCCGCCGGCGGGCGGCAATCACAGCGTCACAGCGATCAGCGTCGCGATACCCACGTCCTCGGCTACCGCCAGCGTTGCCGTTACTGACTTGGCGGGTGTGTTTACTTACCACAATAACTTGTCGAGGGACGGGGCAAACATGCAGGAGTATGCGCTCAGCGCTTCCACGGTAACCACCTCGACATTTGGCAAACTCTTCTCGTGCCCGGTAGACGGTGCGGTTTACACACAGCCGCTGTGGGTGCCGGGGCTGAGCATTGGAGGCGGCACTCACAACGTCGTAATCGTGGCCACACAACATGACAGCCTATACGCTTTCGACGCCGATGCTACTCCGTGCGTAACGTACTGGCAGGCGGCTCTGTTGGACACGCTTCACGGCGGCACCGCGAACGAGACACCGGTGAAATGGGATGATATAGGGGCGTGCTTTGGAGACATCTATCCAGAAGCCGGAGTTACAGGAACGCCGGTGATTGATCCTGCTACGAACACGATTTATGTAGTCAGCGCCTCTGAGAGCAATCCCACGAACTCAGGAAACTGTGCCGATACGACTGCGAGTTTTTATCACCGGCTGCATGCCTTGGATCTGGCCACGGGGAGCGAGGAGTTCAATGCGCCGGTTACGATTGCGGCTGCGGTTGCGGGAATCGGCGATGGATCTGTTGGCGGCGTGGTGAACTTCGACTCGCAACACCAGAATCAACGGGCCGGTCTCGTGCTGTTGGCCGATGGAACCGTCTATGTACCGTTTTCCGCGCACGAGGAGTCCAGACCCTATCACGGCTGGCTGCTTGGATATAACAGCGCCAACCTGCAGCAACAACTCAGGGTTTTCAACAGCACGCCAAACGGGGTAAATGGTCCGAATGGCGGTGCAGATGGCGGAATTTGGGGTGGGGGCGGCGCGCCCGCGGTGGATAGTGGAAACAATATTTACGTCGCAACGGGAAACGGCGTATTTGACCAGGGCGTGGGCATGACCATGCAGAATGATTATGGCGACAGCGTTCTCAGCCTAAGGGCGATGGACGGAACCACGTCTATGCAGGTGAATGGGTGGTTTAGCCCTGACGACGAGGCCAGCCTCGAGCTGCACGATCTCGATCTCGGTTCAGGCACTCCGGTGCTTCTCCCCGATCAAACGGTGGAGCCAACGCATCTGCTCGTCCAACTCGGGAAAAGCGGTGTTCTCTATTTGATTGACCGCGACAGCATGGGGTTTTTCAACTGGAGCGCTAACCAGGTCGTGCAATTCTTCAGGGCAACCTATGAACCAGGATTCTGGGGCACGCCCGCTTTTTGGCAGAACAGCCTCTATTTCGCGGGCGAAAACGACGTCCTGAAGCAGTTCTCTTTCGACGCGGCCACGGGATTCAATACCACCCCCTCTTCGCAGTCGACGCAGGTCTATGGCTTTCCCGACGTTTCACCTTCCATCTCTTCGCAAGGATCTTCCAACGGCATCGTGTGGGCCATCGACGCAGGCCTTTATGGTTATGCCAGCACGAATGTTGCCGGGGGTATTAATTGCTTTGTCGTGCCAGTGCCGCCAGCGTGCACGGGCCCGGCCATTCTGCACGCCTACAACGCGGGCAATCTGGCAACGGAATACTGGAACAGCGCGCAGGCGACCGGCAATCGCGATCAGGCGGGAAACGCGGTGAAATTTGTGCCACCAACCATCGCTAACGGCAAGGTCTACGTGAGCACGCGGACCGAGGTCGACGTGTACGGACTGCTGCCCAAGTAGAGCGGATCCTCCACTATTTCAAAGCGACTGCCCGAGTGGGCTTGCCCTAAGCTAGAAGCATACGGGGGAACGGTATTCCGATAACTGGCGTTAGGCCGCACTCCAGGAGGACCTCGATCATCGCGCTCTCGTTTCCGCTCTAGTACACTTCAAGTTCGGAGCCGCGCATCGAGAATATTCCGTGATATTTCACCAGGCTTAACTTTCGCACGAATCGGTACGCGCCCAATCGTAAATTGTCAGTTGGCGTAACATCGCCTTTACGCTCATCTGACCTTGCGCGGGGCACTTGATTGCTATGTCCTGTTCAACAGGGATGCGAAGTAAACTACTTTAAGGACAAATCACCAAGGGCTTCTGTCTATGACGGATGCAGAGTTAAAGAAACACCTCGATGCAGCTGAGAAAAGCCCGAAAGAGATTGCGGCCGCCGTCTCCGGTTTGTCAGAACCAATCCTGCGCTACAAGCCTTTCCCCGATAAATGGTGCGTTCTGGAAATCCTCGGCCACCTGGCGGATGTCGAGATCGTCTACGGATACCGGCTTCGCCAGATGCTGGCCGATATAAAGCCGGTCATCGCGCCGCTAGATCAGGACGCATGGGCCCGCAATCTTAACTACTTGGCTTCGCCTCCCTCGGAACTGGTCGCGTTCTATGGTTTGGGACGCCATCACAACTTGCGCTTGCTGCGAAATCTGAAGGCCTCCGATTTTTCCAAGTCGGCATTTCACCCGGAAATGCAACGGGAGATGACCGTTGCGGACCTTGTCGAGAGAATGGGTGGGCACGGTGTTGCACACCTGCTGCAGATTGAAAAACTGAAAGCAGCGGCGGCCAAAAAGTAGTTTCGGCCAGTCACAGTGAGCTGGGTGCGATGTTGAAAGACGACATAATTCGTGACAATGCAGCTAGTCGCCAGGCACTTTGCGAGCTAGTAAGGACGCTCTCCGAGGACAGCTACCGCTGTCCGGTAAGCCTTAATTGGACGGTGGCCACGACACTTTGTCATCTCTCCTTCTGGGATCGACGAGCACTATTCCTCTTGAAGTCTTGGGCAAGCGGCGGAACTATTGAAATACCTGAGCTCGACGCGCCCTCGGTTGACTCGATCAATCAAGCGGTAAACTCTATCGCGCTTGAGGTTCCAACCTTTGCCACTGGGGCTATGGCGGTGGAGAGCGCCGACGCCGTCGACGGGTTTGTTGCTCAAATCAGTGACGATCTTGCTCAGCGAATCGAGGCCGCTGGCTTCGGCGATACCTTCGGCGCTCACTTCATCGGCAGGAGCACCTTAACAAGATCCGTTCCGCTTTAGACAATAACTGTTGAAAAATCTCCATTGCACTCAAATTGCCCGGAACAGGGATTCTGAGTGTAGGCCTGTTAGCGCCAATCAAGCTCCGTCGCGGATGTAGCGGGCCGTCGCCAGCGCTAGTAATGCCGAGCGCAGGCGGGGACCATCCGACTTCTTCACCGCAACGAGGCCATATCGATTACGAAACGGTATTTCACATCGTTCTTCAGCAAACGATCATAGGCCTGATTGATCTGCTGCATGCCGATCATCTCGATGTCCGCGGTGACGTTGTGCTCTCCACAGAAGTCAAGCATCTCCTGCGTTTCACGAATGCCGCCGATGATCGAGCCTGAGATGTTTCTACGGGCGAAAAGTAAGCCGAACACGTCAAGAGGCAAAGGCTCTGCGGGAGCGCCAACCAGCCCCAGCGTTCCGTCTCGCTTCAGTAGGTTGATGTAAGGGTTGATATTGTGTTGGGCGGGAACCGTGTCGAGGATGAAATGAAACGTGCCGGCATGTTTCTGCATTTCGACATCGTTTTTTGAATTTACAACCTCGTTTGCCCCCAACCGGATTGCGTCGGCGGTTTTGTTGGCGCTAGTGGTGAAAACAACGACATTCGCGCCGAACGCCGCCGCGAGTTTCACTCCCATGTGGCCGAGCCCGCCCAGGCCCACGATGCCGACCTTTTGTCCCGCTCGAATTTTGGCGCGGCGCAGCGGAGCATACGTCGTAATCCCGGCACAGAGTAGCGGAGCAGCCGCGGCGAGGTTTAAGTTTTCCGGCACGTTCAGCACGAAGTCCTCGTCCACTACAACACTTTGCGAATAGCCGCCGTAGGTGACTCCTCCGAGATGCTTGTCGGGCATGTTGTAGGTGAGGACAGGCATGCTCGCGCAATACTGCTCTTCACCATCGCGACAGCTTTCGCAGGTACGGTCCGAGTCAACCATGCAGCCGACGCCCGCCAGATCGCCCTCTTTAAATTTGGTGACTGCGGTGCCCTTTTTCACCACGCGTCCGACGATCTCGTGGCCGGGTACGCAGGGATAAGTAGTTGGAATCGAATTGGCAAAATCGTTACGGGCGAAATGCACATCGGTGTGACAGACGCCGCAGTAGAGAATCTCGATCTGGACGTCTTTAGGCTGCGGCGTGCGCCGGGGAATGGTGATCGCTGCGATGCCCGACGTCGGACTTTGCGCGGCATATGCTTTGGCTGTGTAGGAATGTGGAGACGGCGGTTCGTCGGGAATCGGCATCGCTCGTAATGCGCTCATGGGCCCTCCTTGTTTGCGCTCGGAATCGTCCGAATTGTACTCCTGGGAAGCAAAAATGTTCACGTAGCCGATTAGTGCAACGAGTCCAAGCAGTGAGACTAAAGGTTCTGAGCGCAATTGATTCCATATGAAAGACGTTGGGGTACTGGGCGGAACAGGGCAGCATTACAGTGTAGAAGCCAAAGGACATCCTGCGAATCGAGTGCTGCCACGTTCCGTCATTTCCCACCCTGAACGGGTCACACGATGGGACACGCCTTTACACGAACCGCAACCAGCGGCAGGAGTGCGCCCTGCAATTGAATTTGTTTGATGCCCCGCATCGCATGCTGCTCGAGGTTTTGCCCGTCGGCGTGCTGACACGAGCTCGCCCCCGGTCGCCCGAAATGCATGAGGAGACAAAACATGGAACTGTCTCCTCGAATCATCCACGAAGCCTCATTAGCGCCCGCTACCAGTACGACTCACACACCAAACCCGCGCCATGATCGCAAAAACAGTCTGAGGAAGCATCGCGGGGCCGGCGAACTCTTTGATTCGGCGTATTTTGAGGTCCGGGGGGGATATGGGGGTCCGGTTTCCCGAATCGGCCGCGCTGGGACCGCTCGCCGGGTCGACGCGTGCGGCCGCGAAATGGAGGGTGGTTTGCCGAGCGGTTTAAGCCTGCAGTTTCTGAAATTCAGATCGAGGGATCGGAGAGTCCCGCTAGAGGATTCGGCTCATCCGGTTGAATTCGCACGACCACTCGCGTGTTCAACAGCATCTCGATCCAAAGACTCGAAGGCCGATCACAATCGCCATCCGCAAAGGGTGCACCTTCCAGTAGCTTCGGTAGACCCGCGCCACTTCGCGTCGGTCCGTAATGATTTGGGCCGTTCCAGAGACCGTGGGACCGTCCTTGCTCCCAACATTACAGATGACACGCGGATTCCTTTGTACTCGCTTCACTTTGTAAGAACTTCCCGGAGTGAGAAATTCAATCTGTCCGCCATTCACAACGAGCCACACTTGAATTTTCTTCAGTTCGCCGGATGTCTTGTAGGAACCGAACCACTGCGTGTGTCGTTTGAGGGCGAGTTGCAGTTCTGGGGTCATAGTACTCTGGCCGTCATCCTAGGCCCCGCCCGGACCCGCGTCAAATGAGTACTAATGCCTGGTTAAGACAGTTGGCACCGTCGTTTGCGGCGACCTGTCAGTTTCGGTTAAATAGTGTCCGCGGGAACGAGGTTAATGTCTCCTTCACCGAGACGAACATGCAGCCGATATTTCCCAGAACCAGCCCACTTCACGGATTTTCCCACTCCCCTCTTCACCCGCTCGAACGGAGTCGCGAACAGATTGCCCACGCCCACCGCGACGTCGACGTCTCCGTACTGATCCGCAGACACAATTTGAACGACGATGTGCCCGGTGGTGCTCTCCAGATCTTTGTTGCCCTTGACGGCCCCAATCCGCAGGCCGCCACCGTTTTGGTGAATTTCCAGATCCGCCGACGTCGGCACTTTGATCGTAGCGTGAAAATGACTGGTAGTGTCGGTCGTGGTAATATGCGCCTTCGATCCGTTCACTTCGATTTCGGCTGGTGTGCCACCCCCACGGCTCGATGTGCCCGTTACCCACTCAATCTGAATCCGGTCCGAGTTGCCGGAGAGGATGTCATAGTCACCCACCCCCAGTTCCATGCGGATTTGACCGCCCTCGGCAAAAGGCTTCTCGGCAACTCCATCGAGCTTCGCCTGTGCAACAGAAGAGACTGCAACCAACAGCAAAATGCTGAGAGTAATGGTCTTCAACATCTCGATTTCACTCAAAATCCCTCGCGGGAGTACAATCTGGCCTTCAGGATGCCCACTCCCTGCGTTTGTATGCGTGCAAATTGACGATCTCCGCTGAGTGACGGCATATACAAGGAGTTCAAATGCAATCTGAAATTAAGGTAGGGCAACGTTTCAAGTTCAATATATTGTCCGACAACCCTGCGCCAGAGCGGCAGGCGGTAGTAAGCAGCGTATTCTCTAATAGAGAGGAAGGACTCGGGCCGGAGGTGGACTTCTATTTTGCATATTGGGTGGAGGCTTACGAACTTCCGGAAACAGAGGTTCCGACAACGTTGGTGTTTGAGCGTGGAACTGACGGAAACGTATACCTCGACGGACGTCAGGTTAGCATCACTGAGCTGACGTGATGCACTTGGCGGTGACATTCATGCTGCTGCAGATGGTCCGATCTTCAAGGCTCACTTGTGTAAGAGAGGCCTGATTTGAACAGTTAAGTTCCGAACTGCCCAACATTCGTCATCCGATCCCGCGCTGAAATGGCATCATCCTTCCTGTACTTGAGGCCGAACAACCCGAAAGCACCAAATGGAGCTCCAAGTGGAATCCCTAACCACGCTCCGACTGGACGAGCATCACGGGAATCATGGTACCCCGCATGTTTGCCTGACAGTATTTCAATGTCGATTGCTTCGTTTTTCACAGTTCGTTTGCTGTCTTGAAGGTACACAACGCGAAATGTGCGACCGTCGAAAATCGCGGGATCGCCCCAACCTGGAAGGATGATTTCGGTTTCGATGTTCACGGGTTCGCCTCCGTCGGGCACAAAACGAAAGCCATAAAAGGTGTCTTTATAAGGCCATGTTCCGGCGGTCCGCTCCACGTAGTCGTAAGTCCTACCGCTCGTCGTGATTCGGGTTGCGAAGGACGGCGCAGTCGCGTGGGTCAAGCCATATATACACGTGACGCCTCCTAGGACCAGGCAAACCCACCAGACAACCTGCGAAACACACGCTCGTCGTTTCGCCCCGAGTGGAAAGAAAACGGCCAGTGCCACTGCGATCCCGAGAAAGCACCAGAGCTTATAAAGGTCACGATCCATCCGGTTACTTTAGACCCATGATTTGTGTTTGCAATGATAACGCACACCTCTAGCCTCAACCATCATTCAGCAAAGGCGTCGGTTCTGGGCTCCGAGTCGGCCATCCGCAATCCAGAAACGGTCTGCCAGTTGGTGAAACATCTCTATTTCACTCATCGGGACGTGCGGCAGAAAACTATAAGCTGTCTTTTGGGCGCGAAAAGCGCAGATACGAGGTAACCGCAACCGCTAGCCCCCAGAGTGGCAGCATCGAGTGCCAGGCAACTACGGTCGCCGCAATGACGACTGCCGCACCCCCCAAAACAAGACCTTGAATCTGGTAGTCGAGTCTCCAGAATGATGTCCACAGGTCGTTCCGTCTGAGTACGCCGTCGAGCAGCCATAGGACCGGACCTCCGAGTGCCAATAAGCTGCCTGATGCGCCGCGAGATTCATGGGCAAGTGCTCACGATGGAAGAATGGAATGTAGTGCTTGACGCCGATAAAATGCAGGGTCGAGGAAGACAACTAGGAACACGAGGATGCAGCAAGACAACCCTTCGCGGACCAATTGCCTTCGCGAAGCTTGATGACGAAGTCGCACCGACAAAGACATTGTGGGAGAATAAGTGAGCCCTCGCCAGCTTTCAAGTATTCTTCCCGCGTCGCAGCCTCGTCCGATTAAGGTCCTGTCAATTGGTGAAAAATCTCTATTTCACTTAAATGCTCAATACGCTTCGGCTAGCTTCCGCCCACACCACGAGCAAATCAGTTTTCGGTTTCCTCGCTTGCGCCGAACCCATAGCTTCAATCTCTTGGCCGGCTCATCGATCTCGTGCCGGTAAACCCGATACCTCGGCCATCCCAGTACTTTGCTCCAGTCCGTGCGTTTGATCGTTGAGAAACCCAATCACGTAATTTCCGGCAATCCGCCGAGTTGCCCGATTGAATTGATGACCCCGAATGTAGCGGCGGCCGCTGCTTCGCTGAGCATTATCGTCGGGATCGCCCAGAAAGCGAGATAGCAGGATAGTACGCATACAAGAAACCACTACCCAGAAGCAAACACGCAATCGCCAACGGGACTTCGAGATGGAAGGCGGTCAAGAGCCCAAACGTCGATCCGGCAGCGACTAGCGGAATAGCACTGTGCCAGTGCCGCTCGGCCTTCCTATCGGAGTGCCAACGATGGCAGGAATTCCTTCTAGAACAAACAGCCATCGCCAGCCAGCGAGCGAGTGCCAATGTACCCCGAGGAGCCAGCCTGCCAAGGGCGAGCCGATCAACGCAGCGGCGGGATTAGCTGCATATAAGCAAGCGATGGCCTGGCTTCGGTGCGAATTCGCCCGTCTTAGCAGCACCCGCATTGGCACCCGCAGGGGTCTTCGGCTCCCACGTGCTTTCAAGTACTTGGCAGCCCCCGTTGAGCCTGTTAAGTTGTTGAAAGTATTGGATCGGGAAGAAGTGTGAAGATGGCACTCTACCGCTGAGTTAAGCGCCCTGCTGAAGTCACTTCATTCAAACATTTAGGAGCGGATTATGCAACTTGCCCTCAGAGCTTGGAATGGTCGGCACGGTGCAATCATGCCTTTCCGATCTCAGTCCCACTGGCCATTCGCGGGGTTTCGGGGTGGTGGGCCGGCGTGGTAGCCTATCGGCTGCAGGGCGACGGGCGGGCTCGGGAGTCCGGTCGCGCCTTGGCTGCTTCTTCCATCTGTATGGCACCCGACCCAAAAGCTTCGCGGAAACCTCTATCTCCTTCATCTGCAGGGACTTCCGCGGACTCTGAGAATCCCCCAGGTACGCAACTTCCCAGCGGCGACGGGGTTGAAACTAGTGTGAGCACAGCTGCACTTGATCGAGGCATGCTGATTGCGGGGACGACGACGCAAACGTCCGCTGCGTTCCCGGCTATGGTCGCGGACGGAGAGTCGCCTTCCGACGCCGAGATTATGTTGCGAGCGAAGGCCGGCGATCAGTCGGCTTTCGATTATCTGGTGCAGAAGTATCGTCGTCCAATGGTGAGTTTTATGTACCGGATGGCGCGCAATGCCGCGGCGGCTGAAGATCTGGCCCAAGAAGTTTTTCTTCGGGTGTACCGTTCGCGGACGAGTTACGAGGCTAGCGCGAAGTTTACGACCTGGCTGTACCGCATCGCGACTAATCTAGCTGTGAACCATGCGCGCGACACGCGGCACGAGCGCCCCGAGGTTCAGGTTAGCCTTGACGAGCCAGATGAGGAAAGCGGAACGACCCTCGAACTGCCGGACGGCAATCTGACCGCGGAGCAGGCAATGGTGCGGCGGGAGCGCATGCTGGCCATTCGGAGTAAGGTAGAGGCTCTGCCGGAGCAGCAAAGGCTGGCGGTAATCATGCACAAGTACCAGCAGATGGATTACAAGCAGATCGCCGAAGTGTTGAAGAAGAGTGAGTCGGCGACGAAGTCGTTGCTTTTTCGGGCTTATGAAACTTTGCGCGAACAGTTAAAAGAATTTGTGTAGACTGGCTGATTTATTTGAGTGAAGAGGCAAGGCGAAGACAGTGAAGGGGAAGTGGTTATGAAATGCGATGAAATTCGAGAACGGATGCCCGAGGTAGCCGCTGGATTCAGCGAGACAACCGCGGATGAAGGCAAGCATCTGGAAAGTTGTGGAGCTTGTGCGGAACAGTTGAAAGCGATGCGCTCGACCATGGCTCTGCTCGATGAGTGGCAGGTTCCGGAGGCGTCGCCGTACTTCGACGTGCGTCTCCAGGCTCGCTTGCGCGAGGAAATGGCAAGACCACAAGCGGGCTGGCTGCATTGGTTCCGGCGTCCGGTGCTGGCGGCGGTTCTCACTGTGATCATGGGAGTGGGTGTAGGCCTGATGGTTACACGCAGCAGGGTTCCCAATGAACCGCCGGTGGCCGAGGTGGGCACGGCTGTGAGCGATTTGCAGACTTTGGAAAAGAATCACGACATATATTCCGATTTTGAGTTGCTGGACGATTTGGATCTGCAGCAGGATGTGGCGGCGAATCCGTAGAAGATTCGCGCCTTGCTTGTCGCGGGACACTGGCGAAGAAAAATGAGGCAGGGAATATACAGGACGGAGTGGCTGGCGGCTGCCTGTCTGGCGATGGCATTGGCGATTGCTGATCCCTGTCTGGCGCACGGAATAGCTTTCCACGGGTCTCAGCAGCGACATACTGCCCCACCTCCGCAACAACATCCGCAGCCGCCTCGACAGCCCCAAGCGCACCCGCAACAGGCGGGGCACGCTGGCGACTGGCTGCGGCGCTACAAAGATCTGCCTCCGGCGGAGCAAGAACGCGCCCTGCAAAGTGATCCCGCATTCCGCCGTCTGCCGTCGGCTCGACAGCAGATTCTGCGCGATCGATTACAGCGGTTCTCAAATCTGCCGCCACAACAGCAGTTGCGCGTGCTGAACCGGATGGAGACTTGGGAGCATCTGACGCCGGAGCAGAAACAGCAGGCGCGACAGGTCTATGGGCAGATGCGACAGCTGCCTCCGGATCGCCAGCGTCAAGTCACCACGGCGGTGCGCGACCTCCGGGCGATGCCCCCCGATCAGCGCGAGCAAGTGATCGACTCTCCGCGCTTCAAAAGCAACTTCTCCGACCAGGAACGCGAGATGATTCGAGGAGCCGCTCGCCTGCCTCTGGCTCCGGCAGAAGGCGGAGAGAACGAGACGCAGCAGTAGGGGACGTCGGACCGCGGTCGTCAGCCTTCAGATCAAATCACAAGAATCTCGCAAGAGTCTGAGGGCCGATGCCTAGTTCATCAGCGCCAGCATGCGACGGATGGAGATCGACATCTGGCGGATTTCTTCTGCGTCAGACGCCTTCGGCGACATCTTCAGGTATTCGTCCAAATCCTCAGCAGCAAGCCGCTGCAATCCCATGCTATAACGCAGGAGAGCGCGCTGTTTCACGTCTTCGGCGGATTGCGGATAGATCACCAGGATGAGGTCGGCAATCGGCAGAGCCTTGCGGAAATTGCGCGTCGAAAGATAAACGGTCTTGAGATTGTTAAGCATCCGAGTAAGGATCTGGCGCCGGCTGATAGGATGCAGAAACTCCGGCCGCAGTGTCATCTCGCCGGAGTAGATTTCGTCGAGGCGGCTCTGACAGTCTTGACGGGTGAGAACGTCGCCCCGATTGAAGCAGTCGATCAGAGTCTCCTGGCCATCATGGCCGTAATGCTTGAGCAAGAAATGTCCAGGCATGCCGACGCCGGCCAACGAAAAGCCGACGCGCTTGGCCACTTCCATGTAGATGATCGACAGTGTGATGGGAATTCCGAGGCCGCGGTCAAGCACATCATTCAAGAAGGAATTGCGCGGGTCGTAGTAGTCCTCGCGATTGCCGCGCAGGTTCAGTTCCTCGAAGAGCACGCGATGGAGGGCTGCCTGAGCAGGTTGCAGATCAGGATGTGGAACCAGAGCGGCCACTCGGCGCGCCAGTTGCTCCATGCGCGCGGCGTACTTCTCTATATCAAGATTGGGATATTCTGTGCGGGCGATGACCAGCGCGGCGCGAATCAGATCGATCTTCTCGTCTTCAATTTCCGGCGCCACGAAGACGGAGAACGTCTCAATCAACTCGGCTTGGATGGTGTAATGCACTCATCAATGCTAGCAAAGACGGAGAGGCCGGCAATTGGCCCGGATGTGCCATCGGCTGGCACTTTCGGCTATGAACACAGGCGGCTATGAGCGCAGCATGTTGCGCGCGATGAAGAACACATTGGCCGGGCGTTCCCCCAACCGCCGCATGAAGTAGGGGTACCATTCCGTACCGAAGGGGACGTAGACGCGCACGCCCCAGCCATCTTTCACCAAACTCTGCTGCAGATCGCGGCGGATTCCATACAGCATCTGGAACTCGAAGGAATCGCGGGCAATTTTTTCGCGGGTAGCAAAGGCTTGGGCTTCACGGATGATGTTTTCGTCGTGAGTGGCCATGCCGTGATAAATACCGCTCTTCATCAGGATCTTCATCAGCTTGATGTAGTTGGCATCGACGTTGGCCTTGCTTTCGAAAGCGATTGTCGCGGGCTCTTTGTACGCCCCTTTGCAGAGGCGGATGCGAATGCCTTCCGACAGCAGCTTTTCGACGTCACTTTCGGAGCGTTTCAGGTAGGCCTGAATCACGGTGCCAATGCTCTTCTCATTCCCCGGCATGCGGTGCAGTTCATGAACAAAGTCGAGAGTGCGCTGGGTGTAGGGAGAACCTTCCATATCGACACGCACAAAACCGGGGGGGGTCATGGACGCCGCCTTGGTTACCAGGCTAGCTACGATGTCGCGCGCCAGTTTCTCGTCGAGGTCGAGGCCCATGTGGGTCAGCTTCAGGCTGATGTTGGCGTTGAGATGGTTGGCCGCTATGGCATCGAGAATCTGGTGGTAGAGCTGCGCGCTGTGGCGGGCCTCGTCTGGATTGGTGACGTTTTCGCCGAGGTTGTCGATACTGACGCTCATGCCGGCGCGATTGACTGCCTGGGTAACGCGCGCGGCGTCAGCGATCTCAGTGCCCGCAACGAAGCGGCCAGAAACGCGGCGTCCGATGGAGGATCGCTCTGCAAAATTGCGCAGAGAACGGTTTTCAGAAAGCCTGACGAAGAACGCCCTCAGCATGAAATACCTGCCGGGTCCGGAAGGATATGAAAAGGAGTGCCGATCACTTGTAGGAAGACCACAGAAATTTGTATCACAAGTGTGGATTTGAGGGTGTGACTGGGGTACGGCTAGGGCAAGAAAGACCTCAACCACGAAGGGCACGAAGGAACCCTAGCAAATGAAACCTTCGTGTGACGTCGTGTCCTTTGTTGTAAAGATTCGGACATCCTTCTCCGGCGTGGGGCTTCACCAGGTGTAGTGAGCCGTATATGTAATGGTCTTCTCTCCGTCGGGAGCAATGGGTACCGGAAATTCGATGGCCTGGCTGTCCTTCTTCTGGTAGTCATCGGATTTCGAAACGATCTCCCAGTTCTTGCCGCGATACAGGTGCTCGACAACGCGCACTTCCACCGCTTCTTTTTTGTGATTGCGGACCTTGATCTGGAATGTCTCCGTGGCTGAAGTTTTGCCTGGGTCAACGGTGTAGTTCGTGCGGTGGCGTTCTCCCGAAAGATCAAAAGAGTTGCCAGTGTAAATGCGGATGGTCTCATCCTTGGGAGTATGGTCGATTGTGTTTTCTCCGGTGAATTCGACCTGGCCGTCGTCGTTGCGACGGTAGAAGCGTACCCGGCCTTTCGGCAGCGGCATGCCGAGATGATTTGCCTGCGAGTTGGCGAACTCGCGCATCACCCAAATCTTGGGGTTGGATTCGGTGCCGTAGGAGTGATCGTTGCGGATGTTTTCCCAGTTCCATCCGTTGTAGCGGTTGGGATCGATCTTGGCGCCGTCGTAGACATAAACCTGCTTCGTATCGACGCCCGCCGCATGGATGAACTCCACCTGCTTGGTTTCGCGGTCGCGCAGCGTCGTGGTGCGTTCCAGTGTGTAGAGGTGGTATTCGTCGAAGGCCTTCTCGGTAACGGATGGCCCTGCGACGTCTGCGACCATTTGAGCCGCTCGCATAGCGACCCCGCCGACCGCTCCCGGCTGAATCTTGTTTACGTCTCCAGCCATCAGCTTGATGCGGGCGTTTTCAAAGGTGTGACCAGTTTGGTTATCCATGGTGATCCAGCCGACGACATCGACCACATCCCCGTGCTCGGGCGCGACGATGTTGTAGTCCGCCTGCCAGCTCATGCCACCGGTGACGTAGGAGAACTCCGCAGGAAACTTGCCCCCTTTGTCGGTGGCCAGCAACCACTCCAGACGCGGCTTCAGAATGGTGTCATCCGTGAGGCTGGGGAAGATCGGCGTGCCGGGAAGAGTGAACCGCAATTGTCCGTTGACTTCGATGATCGGCTGCCCAGTGGCACCGGCCACGGCCATCTGTTGCTGGTAGTAGTTCTGTCCGTAGCGGTTTATAGCAAAATCACTATGGGGCGTGTATCCACTGCGGATGACTTTGCCTTTGACGACCTGCATGGTCGGACCTGTTCCCACTTCAAAGTCGATCGTCTTGCCCTCATAGAGCGAAAGCAGCAAAGATTCCGAGATGGGGTCGGCGCGGTAATTCTGCTCCAGCACATGGAGACTGTGTTTGCCGGCAGGGTCGCGCAGGATCACCGAGTCGGGCTCGAGGTGCATGGTGATGTCGCTGACGTTGATCAGATTCTCGCCCGACTTTAGATCGAGCGGAAGCTCCTGGCGGACGACAGCGAAATCCGCGTTATAAATCGTGAGCGAGGGTGGGGATGTCTGCTGCGCGAACAAGCTGCCGCAGAAGACCAGAAAACAGACGAAGCGAGCTTTCATGAAAAGCCTCCGGATGTGCGCCTGAGCTACGTTCCACCAGTACCGAAGCCAGTTGAGAAAGCTCGGCTTCCCAAGTCAACTCAGGCTAGCAAGATTAGAACGGCATGAGCAGTGACTCTTGCGGAGATGAAGGCCAACGCTTTGGTAACCACTGTGAAGGTTACACAGGGGAGAGAATTGAGTTCCACCACCTCGTGGGACTCATGCGCAGCAGTTTCCCACCTCCATCGGCGAACCGCATTCATCGCCGCCTGGGCGAGAACCGGGTGTCCACCCTTAGCGTCGACAGCTTTCACGCTGCCATCGGCAGCAACCAGCGCGTCGACCTTGCTACGCGCGAGGGTTGGGTAAACCGGCGCGGCATGGTCCACTAGTCTGCGATTGACTACAGGCTCCTGCTGCGCGCTCGAAGATTGAGGCGAGAAGAACACCCAGCTGGAAACGTCCAACAGCAGCACAGAGAACCAGGAGAAGCTCCGAACGGAGATTGCTTTGTCGGTCATTGGGGGTCGAACTTGACTTCAATCAGCTCTTTAGTTTCGTGAGCCGCAGCCTCAAACTTCCAATGACCCACGGCCGTCACGGCGCTTTGTGTGAGGATCGGGTGTCCGCCCTTCACGTCGATTGACTTCACTGTTCCATTCGGCGCAACGCGGGCTTCGAGCTTCACGACTCCCCGAAGGTTCATGGATTGGGCCAAAGTTGGATATATAGCTGGAGTCTTGATCAGGACTTTCCTGGCGCCATCGGGAGAGTCTTGAGCTCGGGATTGAGTTGAAATGGAAATTAAAGTGGCAGCAAGGAGCACAAGTCCGCACGCGCCCTGCCGCATCAGGGTCTTCATGGTAGGAAGAGTCTAAAAGACCGCTCACTGGTGAGGAAGATGACCGAGGTAACGGTAAACCAACTTATGGAGGGCTGGACGTTTGCGGGTACTCCTACTTGCCGTGCTCTTCCAAGAACTTCTCCACTTCGATCGCCGCCATGCAACCGGTGCCGGCGGCGGTGATCGCCTGGCGATAGCGGCGGTCCTGCACATCGCCGCACGCATAGACACCGTGCACCTTAGTGAACACGTAGTTGTGGGTCTTGAGGTATCCGTCGCCGTCAGTGTCGAGCTGGCCGGCAAACATCTTCGCGTTGGGCTCGTGGCCAATTCCGAGGAACAGAGCGCTGGTGGGGAAATCCCAAACTTTACCGGTCTTCACCTCGCGCAATTTGAGGCCGGTGACTTCGTTGTGGTGAACGTCGTAAACATCTTCCACCACAGTGTTGAGCAAGAACTGAATCTTCGGATGCTTCTGGGCGCGCTCGAGCATGATCTTCGAGGCGCGGAAGGCATCGCGGCGATGAATGATGGTCACTTTTGTGGCAAAGCGGGTCAGGAAGATCGCTTCCTCCATGGCGGAATCGCCGCCGCCAACCACGACAATTTCCTTCCCCGAAAAGAAGAAGCCGTCGCACGTCGCGCACGAAGACACGCCGTGGCCGATCAGCTGCTGCTCATGGGGCAGGCCCAGCCAGCGCGCTGAAGCACCGCTGGCAATGATCAGAGTCTGGGTATGAACCTGATGAACCCCAAGGTGCAGCAGAAACGGACGTTGGCTGAGATCGGCGCTGGTGAGATGCGCCATGCGATATTCCGCGCCGAAGCGTTCGGCCTGCTTGCGCATGTTCTCGACCAGTTGCGGGCCCATGATTCCTTCGGGGAATCCGGGAAAATTCTCGACCAGAGTGGTCATGGAGAGTTGTCCGCCGGGTTCGTGGCCTTCGATGACGAGCGGCTTCAGGTTGGCGCGCGCCGTATAGAGAGCGGCAGTGTGTCCGGAGCACCCGGACCCGATGATGACAACTTCTCTGGTTTCGCTCATGGATTCAGTAGCTGCAGATTAGATGGCTGATTTCAGATTTTGATGCAAAGCGCCCAGATCAAACACTCGTCCAGAAAATAGTCGACTCATTTCTTGTCTTGCGCCGGCTTGTCGGGCGCGGGCTTAGCGGCTTTCGGTTTTGAGGCGACCTTCGGTTTGAACTCCGCGCTAATATTTGCCAATTCCTCGGGGACAATTCTCTTTACACTCAGAAGCCCCCGATAATTCGCCAGCACATCAGACGCGCTACGGAACAGCGGCTCGTAAGCGCTTTGATCCGGCACCGGACCGCCTTCGGTACCCAGACATCGTGCCAAGGCCACTGAGGACTTGCCAAATCGTTCCAACCGGATCCGGCTGGCCGGAGTGTTCGATCCCAGCATGGCTTCAGAGCTGGTAACCGAGGTGGCGCTGTCTTCCAACGAGACTTCCATCAGATCCTTGGGATCGCGTACGTGGAGCACTAGCGTCTCCACCATATTCTGCCCATCGTTGCTGAAGGAGTACTGGACGCTGGAAAAAAGAGCCTGCACCGAGAACTCGCGCCGAACGCGGACGTAGCTCGCCACCGAGGGCTCCCCGGCAACATGGGTACTTTGTCCGGGCTTGAGGAAATTCGGTATGTCGCTCAGCGTCGAGCGCCCGCGGGTTACTTCGAAATCGCCGCCGAACAATGGCTCCTTCGGCACGCGGGCCAGCGCCGCGGCAATTTCCTTCTGCTCTTCGGCAGAAGGCGAGCAGACGTTCAGCATGTTGACCTTCACCTGCGGCTGGGTAGGCGGATTCGCGGGCTGTTCCTGGGCCACACTCCAGTGCGGCAGGGACAGGGCTAGAAAACAACTCACGATTGTGGAAGCGGAAATTCCAAGGAACATTCTAGGCACCCCGGAATTCTAAATGAGAAGGCGCGGAATTCTAAATCCAAAACGGTGCGACGTGGTTCGCGAGAGCCTGCCGGAACGTCGTAGAATCTTCTTATGGCAAATCTGACGTTGGTGTATGGCATGAGGCTGTTGCCGTCTGAGGATGTGGCCGAGGTCGGGCAGGCTCTCGTAAAGCTCACGAACGGCCGGGAAGCTCACGTCACCATGCACGTGCTCGAAGGCAGCAAGGAAGATATCGAAAAGCAGTTGCGCACGAGCCTGGAAGCGTTCTTCGATCTCTATCCTGAGATCTGAGCGGCGGATGGTTCGCCGGTGAGATCGAACGGTCCGTCACCGTATAATCCTAACTTTTGCAGCGAGTCGAACGAACAGCATGCAATGGTCCTATTCAGAATTGCGGCAGCAGTTGATCAAGGCCGACCTGTGGCCCCAAGGGCGCATGGCACGCCTGGCCTGCTATTTGGCGGGGATGGCCGCAGTGTTGTTCGCCCTTCAAATGCTTCTGGACCTCTTTGCCAAGTCCTGGGGCGAGCATCTGGGCGGTTGGGTCTGGTTTCTGACGTTCCTCTCGGGAGTATTGTTTTCGGTTCTCCTATTCCGCTGGCTGCGGCGAAGAATCCTGTGGCGCCTGCGCAACCGGCTGATCGTGACCTATGTGTTCATTGGTGTGATTCCCGCCGTGCTCTTGCTAACGATGGCGTTCGTCACGCTGTATGGACTGGCTGGGCAGTTCGCCGTATTTCTCGTAACGTCAGAAATTCATTCTCAGCTAAGAAGTCTGGAAGCCGCCAACGCGGCGGTCAGCAACGAACTGGCAGCACGGCTGCAGCGCGGAGACAGTCCTGCCGCAGAATCCCTGGCCGGGCTAAGGAAGCGCGATCCATCCTGGGGCCGGCGACGGGTATGCGCCTGGTACGGAGAAAAGCCTCTTCCCCTTTGCAACGAATTCAGGGGCCCGGAGTTGGCACGGCCCGCCTTCGTGAAGGACCGATTTCGCGACATCGTCCGCGATCACAACGAATTGTATTTGCGCGTGGCCACATCGCTTCCGGTGGGTTCCACCACAATGACCGTGGTAACGAGCGAGCCGTTCGACAAAGATCTCGTCGCGAACATAGCCAACAATCTTGGTGAAATCACGCTTTTCGCCTCAGGAGTGATGACGTTTAAGAATTCGCCTCCCAACGGCACGGGAGGCTCGGTAAGTCCGTCGGAGTCCGGGGTTCACACAGCCTCGGCATCAGTCCGTCCGCAAAAAGATCAGGGCAAAATCACCTTCGGCGAAAACAAGCAGGGCACGACCGTCCAGGTCGACCAACAAGTATTGCAGCCCACTTTCACCGTGGGCTCCCTGCCGGGCCCGGCAGACAAACTGGATTTCGAGATTCCACTGGCGGGGACATCTCTTTCAGTAATTGATTGGGACAGCGGGAAGTGGGAACGAAGCGCGCTCGTACGAGTTCGCACCCGCCCCTCGGTCTTGTACGGCCATTTGTTCGCCGCGCTGGGAGAATTCGTGCAGGGCGTGGCTTATATCCTGATCGGCGTCGGGATTTTCTTCACTATCATCGAACTGATCGCGCTGTTCATCGGCACGCGCATGACCCGCACGGTAACAGCCGCCGTGGCGCAGCTTCACGACGCCACGAAGCACGTGGACCGGGGCGACTTCAGCCACCGCATCCCTGTGAAATCGAGCGACCAGTTGGCGGATCTGGCAATCTCGTTTAACTCGATGACCGCTTCCATCGAGAAGCTGATCCAGGAGCAGAAGGAAAAACAGCGCCTGGAGAACGAACTGGCAATCGCACAGGAGGTGCAGGCCCAGCTGTTTCCGCGGCAGGTTTCGGAACTCGAGTCGCTCGAGGTGCATGGATTCTGCCGCCCCGCGCGCACGGTGAGCGGAGATTATTACGACTTTCTGACGGCCAGTTCGCACAAGCTGATTTTGGCTGTCGGAGACATCAGCGGGAAAGGAATTTCCGCCGCCCTGTTGATGGCAACGATCCACTCGGCCGTTCGCGCTTACAGCGTGGAGAACCTTCCTCAAATGCGGGAACCGGTAGCCGTGGGAGCGGTTGCAGGCTCAGGCAGGGTGATGGCGGCATGGCCGGAAGGCGTGGAGGTTTCTCCCGGAGCGCTGCTGAGCCTGCTCAATCATCAGCTTTACGAGAGCACGCCGCCTGAAAAGTATGCCACGCTGTTCCTGGGAATCTATGACGGGCGATCGCACCACCTGACCTACAGCAATGGCGGGCACCTGCCTCCCATTTTGATTGGTAAAGATGGCACCCTCCGAAAGCTGGAAGCCGGAGGTACAGTTGTGGGCCTGTTCGACAATATGACGTACGATGAGGGCTCGGTTGAAATGCATCCCGGCGAAATCTTCTTGGCCTACAGTGACGGCGTGACCGAACCGGAGAATGATTTCGGGGAATTTGGCGAACAGCGACTGATCGATCTCGTGCGCGAGAACCGGGATCTGCCGTTGCCCCAGATCAGTCAGATCGTGACGATGGCGGTGGATACTTGGATCGGCGATAATGAACAACCAGATGACGTGACTCTGGTTTTGGCGCGGGCGCGATAACATCGTGAGGCATCGAGACCTCGAGTCACGGCGCAGAGCGAGTGCTGGGCGGGTGTTGCGCGGCAAGTCAGGTTGACAGAACAGGCATCATGCAATAACTTGGTGCCTCAGCACTTCAAAATTCGTACGCGGGAGTAGCATAACCACGGCAATGCGCCGGGGCTCCATCCCGGAGATGACGGTTCGAAACCGTTCCTCCCGCCCCAGTTTTCCGGAGTGAGGCCCTCGGGTCTCATATTTTTTGTCTTCTCCACCGCCCTTGCTTGAACAGGATTGCACTCGCGCCGGCGATAGCCGCCTCGGCGACCACAATCGCCCAAAACGCTCCGCTCGACTCCATGCGCACACGAATCGCCAACCAATAGGCGAGAGGAATCTCCAACAGCCAGAATCCGAAGAAATTCACAACGGTTGGAGTGATGGTGTCTCCTGCGCCATTGAACGCCTGCAACATCACCATGCCGTATGCGTATCCGATATTGCCGTAACTCAGGATGCGCAGGCACGAGGCGGCCAGGGGCACTACGGCGGTATCGTTGGTGAATAACCGAACGATGGGCTCGGCGAACAATATGAAGAGGACTCCCACCGTTCCTAGAAACAGCATGTTGTAGAGACCAGTGCGCCAGACCGCAGTCTCAGCGCGATCGGGTTTGCCTGCACCCAGATTCTGTCCGACCAGCGTTGCCGCAGCGTTGCTCAAGCCCCACGATGGCAGAATCACGAAGATGACGATGCGAATCGCAATGGTGTATCCAGCCAGCGCGGCCGCACCGAAAATGCTTACGATGCGCACCAGTCCGATCCAACTGGTATGCGCGATGGCGAACTGCAAGATCCCTGTGAGCGATACGCGGACCAGCCGCCACAGTACATCGAGACGCAAGCGAAGCTGACGCGTCAAAATGCGAATCCGTTCCGTACCTTTCAGAAGGCGATAGAACTGGTACATCACTCCTATGCCGCGCCCAGTCAATGTTGCCAGCGCAGCGCCCGTCACACCCAGCCGCGGGAAAGGCCCCCAGCCAAAGATCAGACAAGGGTCGAGCACCAAGTTGATGATGTTCGACACCCACAGCAGTCGCATAGCGATAGCCGCATCTCCGGCGCCGCGGAAGATCGCATTGTTCAGAAACAGCAGCAGCACCGTGCAACTTCCGCCTAGGCAAATTCTCGTATAGCCGCTGCCGACTGAGACGATCTCGGGAGAGGCGCCCATCAGCCGCAGAAGGCGCGGAGCCAACAGCAGACAGGGCAGTCCAATCGCGAGTGACACGATCAGGCCGAGGGCGATCGACTGCACGGCGGCGACGGCCGCGCCCTCGGGGTCTTTTTCGCCGATGCGGCGCGCCACCATCGCGGTGGTTGACAAGCTCAATCCCATGCCCACGGCGAACACCAGGCTCAGCATCGACTCGGTAAGCCCGACGGTGGCCACAGCGTTGGCGCCGAGGCGGCCCACCCAGAGCACGTCCACCACGGCAAACAGTGACTCCAACACCATCTCCAGAACCATGGGCACTGCCAACAGGAGAATGGCGCGGTTCAGACTTCCCGCGGTGTAATCCTGATGAGAACCGCGAACCGCCTCCACCAGCGAAGACCACAGGGAACGATGGGGCGGGGCAGCAGTAGAAATCGCGTCCATAAACACTCAGGCCTTCCGCTACCGTTTTCCGGCAACCTCGCGGGAATGCGGTGCATACAAAACCACAATGAAAAATCAGTCAGGGAGCCCACTGTGCAGCGGGCTGATCAGGATGGCGAGTTAGCGCGGGTTGAACAGCGACGTTCCTCGGCTTGGATCGGTTTCGAATTGCGTTCCCACAGAACCGAACAGCGTGGATTTTACGCCACGTTCCTGGCCACTGCCAACAAAAACAGAAGCGGCGGATGGTCGGAGGTCCATCCACCGCTTCCTCAGGAGGTATGAGTAATGTTTGCTGAAACCATGCTAGTCCCGAACGACGAAACGGAGTCAAGTCACCAAGGTATTTTCGGAGGTCACCAGCACTTAGGAAATCCGGGCTTGGGAACCATCCTGATCTGGAGACCTCGTTCCTATTTCTTAGGCAGACTTAACACCCGCCCCGTGAACGTCCCATTCTTCAACATGCCGCCGAGAACCAACGGCCCGAGCGGCGTTGCCAGCACTCCACGGCCGTCGGTACGCACGTCGAATGTGTCCTCGGTGATCGTCTCCCACCGAGCGCCGTGCACTTCAAAAACAAAGGTCACCGGAGAAATTTCGGTGAGTTTACCGTCAGAATCCAGACCCTTGAAATTGTGCGGAGTGCTGGTGCCTCCCGAGAACAGAATCCGGTGATCGTGCTCCCCTGCGCCCGCCACAATGCCAAACCGCCCGGGTCCGGGATGCGCGGGCAGTTTGCTCCATTCGATCTTGTTCGGATCTTTGTGGTCGATCTTGCCCATCCAGCACTCGTCGGACGCAACAAATGCGGTGCCACCGGCTGGGTTTTTCTTGGCACCATCGACGAAAACAAGGGTCTCGTCCGCCAAGCCACCGGCGTGACCGAAGACGGGAGGTCCCGGAAACGGTGTAGCCTGAGTCCATGTGTTCTTCTCGACATCGTAGACTTGAACGTTGTTGACGGGGCCGTTCCTCGATTTTCCGCCCACCAGATAGATGAAGCGGCCGTGAGTTAGTCCGATCACCGCGCTGTCCACCGGCACGGGGATATCCGCTGCACGGTACCAGCGATGATCTTCGGGCAAGAAGGAGTTCACATCGCCGGACGTCGTCTCGACCCCTTGGCCATCGATCGTATATCCGCCGAAAACGAAGACTTGCCCCTTGGCGCCGATCGCGGACGCGGCCAAGCGGCCGGCAACTCCGGGCACCGGGCGGCTGTCGACCCACTTCCCCGACTTGAAGCGCAGGACATACACCTTGTTGGTGATGTCGTCCCAGGTTTTCTTGGTACCGACTCCCATGAGCGAATAGATTTCAAGCCCGTTCTGGAGTGACGCGACTGCGTTGCTTGACACAGCGACGGGCAGGGGCGGAATTTTCCCCTGGTCGGCCGCCAGCAGGAAAACGGCGCACAGCACCGGGAGGAGGAAGACAGGGAGTTTTTTCATTGGTGAGATATTACGTCTTCGACCGCTCGCGCGGCAAAAACGGGTTCCCTAGAACCACGTCGTGCGCCGGTAATCCCGGTATGCATCCCCGAACGCAGCTTCCAGCACTCGAGCCTCCCGGCGGGCGCGGACGGTCTGCGCGGCGGCCGCGACCACCAGAAACAGCCACCTCGTCGGAACCTGTAACACCAGAGTCAGCCCGAGCAGCATGACTATGTCGAACACATAAATCGGGTTGCGTATCTTCGAGTAGACTCCCGTCGTCACAAGATGGTGGGCCTCGGCCCTGACCGAAAACGATTTCCCGAGTTGATAGCGGACGACCCCAATCAGGCTGATGCCTAGCACGGCTAATACCGTCCCAACGTAGCGCTGCGCATTCCATGGACTCGTCCAGGTGACCAAGAGCCAAAGCAGAACTCCCGCAGCGAAAACAAAGAGTCCGTTCATGACGTAGAGCTTTCGGCCCTCCATTGCGATTCGCCCCCTCGACGCTCCGTTTCACCAAGCCTACTTCACCAACCCTTGCCGCACCCCATGAATGAAGTCGGTATAGGCGGGCGTTTGTCCGTTGGCACGCATGTGGGTGGCGATCTGCCCGCGATGATAGGCCGAGTGCAGGACCACGTGCGTGAGAACGTCGACAATCATACTCGTCCACTGCTCACCCTTACTGTTCTTGTAAGAGATAGACTGTGAGACGTCCCCGGCGGTGATCAGGTCGAGAAATTCGAGCCAGAGCCCGCCCAGTTTGGCCGCCTCCGCCTCACACTGCGCCAGATCCGGCTCGGGCCATACCGGGACGCTCTGCGATTGTTGTTTCAGCCGCTCCAGCCAGACCCGCTCGGCTGCCAGAATATGCGACATGAGCTGCAATGATCGTTCGTTAGCGCTGCCACTAGCCCGGATCGCATTCAAGACTTCCCGGTTCGCCCACTCATCGTAGGCGAACTGGCGGCGCAGATAATCAGCAAGATTCACGAAACAGCCTCCGTCGCGTTGCTTTCGGCGACTCCACCACTGTAATCGGTCATACTGCCTCAGGCAAAGTTGTAACGATCCTTTCACATTTCAGGATTAGACTTCTTGGTTGAGTCGCGTCCCAAGTCCCCGAATGCCCCGGAAAGCACCAGCACCACGAAATGATGGGAGCCAGGAAGAGGGTGTCAGCTCGCGTCCAGCCAAGGCCGAGCTGAAACGAGGCGGCGGCCCGGACGATCTGGCGCGTCTCTCCTTGAAGGCTTGCCTGATCGCCCGTGATGCTGCGTTCAACGTTCGCGACCTGCTCACCAACTCTTCCCGCATGGCGTTCCTCGCCATTAAGGATTGCGAGAAGGAACTCGACCTGATCGAGCGTCAGATCGACGAGCGCCTGCCGGCGGCCATTACGCGGGTGAATGAAGTACGTGCCCGCCAGTTGCTCTCTACTTTGAAATCCACGACCGATCTCGAGCGCATCGGCGATCTCGTGATGAGTGTTGCGATGCGGGTGCAAGTCCGGACCTCTAAGATGGCTGCAACCGATGTGCGCCAGCTCGTGGAGATGTCGTCGGTACTCCGCGACATGCTCGACCTGGTCCACCGAGGCTTCTCGACGCTCGATCTGGAGTGTGCCCGCAAGGTCTTGCAGATGGATAAAGAGATCGACCGCGTGTGCCATGGCCTATTCCAAAAGCATCTGGCAGAGACCGTAGCGCAGGGCGACACAACCGGTTTCGACGTCCTACTCATGGCTCAGGCATTGGAGCGCGCCGGGGACCACACCACGAATCTCGCCGAAGACCTTTACAGCCTGATCGAGGGCCGCAGCCTGCGGCATGTGCCGAAGAAGAAAGCTGCGAATTAGGTAGTCCCTCGGTTCTCAGTTCTCAGAAAAGCAAAGCCGGCAGTCGATTAAGTGTCAAGCGCGGAAAGCCGCCGTTCCCAAACAGGTGCTAAAGCGCCTGAATCGATAATTTTACTGAGAACTGAGAAACGCGGAACTCAGAACTGCCCTTTCACAAATTCATCGTTCATTAACCTGCGAGAAACATTCGCGCAACATTCACCCCATACAGTTTTGGACAGTGCCCTCCCCTGGGAAGTCTTGTAACTTATGGGCCCTGAAGTGAAAAATGCCTCAGCCAGTCGAATTCCACGAACGGACGGGGAACTCGAGCAACCCCGCCGCGTTCCGACCCGTAATCTTTGTCGTTGAAGACGACGAGGACATCGCCCGCCTGATCTCCCACAACCTGCAGGCGGCTGGATTCGAGGTGCAGAGTTTCGTCAGCGGCGCTTCGGTGCTCTCCGAAGCGGTCCGGGAAATGCCGGTGCTTTTCCTGCTCGATGTGATGTTGCCGGGAACCGATGGCTTCGAGCTCTGCCGCCACATCCGGCAGACTCCCGTCCTCTCTACGACACCCATCATCTTTCTCACGGCGAAGACCTCGGAAGCCGATCGGGTGAAAGGATTGGAACTGGGCGGGGACGACTACATCACCAAGCCTTTCAGCCCGCGTGAACTGGTGGCCCGGATTCGTAGTGTGCTGCGCGGTCTGGGCCAATCCCCAACGATGGGCGAGGTGCTACGACTCGGTGAACTGGAGATTGACGTTTCGTCCATGACGGTGCAGATGCAGGGCCGCAACGTTCTAACGACGGTGCGCGAGTTCCGTCTGCTAGAATACCTGGCCACCCATCGCGGACGCGTTCTGACCCGAGATCAACTGCTCGACGCGGTCTGGAAAGAGACTCCTTTCGTCACCCCGCGGTCCATCGACGTTTACATTCGCCGTCTGCGTGAAAAGATAGAACTCGACCCCCGCCATCCCCAATACCTGAAAACCCTGCGGGGAATCGGCTACCGGTTCGAAGTGCCTAAATAGCCTTTCTCCGCGAGCTCGCACACCAGGCCTCGAACTCAGTCGATCTTGAAGAATGTTGGGCAAATCATGATGGAAAAACGTCCAAAGAGCCGCCGCTGGGGCTGCCCTAATCGTGCACTACACCCTTGCGTCGTTCGCCGATGTGCCAAAGCACACCAGATGGATCCACAACATAGGCGATCCGAAGGCCCCATGGTTGCATCGCCGGCGCGCGCGGAGGCGGGACTCTGAATTTTCCGGGCAGATCAAGAGCAGCGATATGCCCCCACCAAGCGTCAAGATCATCGACCATGAGCTGCATCATAAAGTTTCCTGCCCAGTCCTTTTGATAATAGGGCTGAAGTATGAAACCACTGGAGCCTGCCCTGAAGATCGCCACATCTCCGTCCAGTAGCTTTTCGAAGCCCAGCGTCTCATAGAAGTTCTTGGAGAGAGGAAAGTCTCTTGCGGGTATGAACGGCCGAGCGAGTTCAGTTCCGGTCGGAACTTGCTTCATCTCTTCCTCCTTATGAATCCGGACAGGTCTGGCTTTCCCGACTGAGGTCAAAGTGTTTCAACAATATCATTCCCGACATTGACAGTGACAGTGACAGCCTGGCGCGCTTTGTTGCCATAACTCCGATTGATTCGGGACCGTAGTGTACCGTTCCCTGTGATTCACTCTTTTCATCCCACCGTTCTGCTCGCGTCGTTTATTCTGCCTACATCCTTACATGGCCTCAAACAATCCCAAGCCGCTCTGGAAAGCTGACGACCAGCAGGCACGCCTGGCCGAATTGATTGCAAATTCCGACGAACCAGCCAAAGATAACCCCCTGCGCCGCGACGTTCGCTCTCTGGGCGCGATCCTTGGACAGGTTCTGGTGGAGCAGTCCGGACAGGAGGTGTTCGACTCCGTGGAAGAGTTGCGGCGATTGCTCATCGAGCATCGCGAAACGGCGCGGCAAAGTCCGGAGCAAGCCTCTTCGACCGACCTGATGCTCAAAGCACAAGACATCGTCTCCCGCATGGACTTGTCCCGCGCCTACCAGGTTACGAAAGCCTTTGCGACGTACTTCGAGCTCACTAATCTGGCCGAGACCAGTCACCGTCAGCGCCGCCGCCGTGCAGGCAAATTGGATCGTGAACATCCTCCGCTCTCCGGCTCGTTTCGTGGAACGTTGGCGCGCATGAAAGAGTCTGGAGTCTCGGCAGCCGATGCCATTGCCGCGCTAAACCAGATCGCGATTACGCCCGTCTTCACAGCGCATCCGACCGAGGTCGCCCGGCAGACCGTTCTGCTGAAGCGTCGCCGCATCGCGCAGGAACTGGAACGCCTTGACCGCCTTCCGCTCACATCCGAGGAAGCGGAGGACTGTGAAAACAACATTCGCGCCGAAGTCACTTCGCTCTGGCAGACTGACGAAGTCCGCATGGCGAAACCTACGGTGGACGACGAGATCCGCATGGGGCTGCGCTATTTCCGCTTCTCGTTATTCGCCTCGCTGCCGAGACTCTATGATGAAATCGTGGAATCGTTCCGCGACGTTTATGGAATGATTCTCGACGAGTCTTCCATTCCGAATGTCGTTCATTTCGGATCATGGATTGGCGGCGATCGCGACGGAAATCCCCTGGTGAAGCCGGAATGCATTCGCGATGCCCTTGATATGGCGCGAGCCTTGATCTTGCGCGAATACCTTGACAGTGTGGAGGCGCTGAGTGATCGGCTGAGCTCCTCACGCCGGCAGACCTCGGTTTCAGAAGAATTACTCGCGCGGCTCAGGCATTACGAGCGCACCATTCCGGGTGTGCACCTGGCGTGGGGCCCCGACAATCAGGCAGAAAGCTACCGCCGGTTTCTTTCGTACATGTTTCACCGGCTGCAGCGGACCCGCGACGGGGCGAAGACACCGGCCTCCTACCGCGATGCTAGCCAGTTTGAACAGGATCTTCTGCTTGTCTGGAACAGCCTGATCGCGCACCGCGGCGAACGTCTGGCTCGAACTTACATCGGCTCGCTGCTGCGAATGGTACGGAAGTTCGGCTTTCATCTGCAGACGCTCGACATCCGTCAACATGCGCGGGTGCATGCGCAGGTTCTCAAAGAACTTGAGAGCGCCCCGCGCGCTGTTGCCGAATCGCCAGCCGCGATCGAATTGCTGGAAACATTCCGAACCATTGCACAGGTCAAGCGAACCTATCCGGCACAGTCGATCCGGAATTACATCATCAGCGGCACGGAATCTGAAAATGACGTGCTCGCGGTTCTGCGGCTGGCAAAATTAACCGACGTTCAAGTCGCCGGAACGGCCGACGATCCCGGCTTGATGCCGGTGCCTCTGTTCGAATCCATCGACTCACTCCGCACTTCCGCCGCCGTCATGCGCCGCCTGTGGAACGATTCCGAGTATCGGCCTCTGCTCGACTCCTGGGGGCGCTGGCAGGAAGTCATGCTCGGCTACTCCGACTCCAACAAAGACGGCGGCATGCTCACCAGCACGTGGGAACTTTACAAAGCTCATCGCGAGTTGCATCGCGCGGCACAGGAAAACGGAGTGAAGCTTCGCCTCTTTCACGGCCGGGGCGGAACGGTGGGACGCGGTGGTGGCCCCACTCATGCCGCAATTCTCGCGCAGCCCCCGGGATGTTTCTCCGGGCACATTCGCATCACCGAGCAGGGCGAAGTTCTCAACTGGAAGTACGCAGACCCCGTGCTCGCGGAATGGAATTTGGAGCTGATGATCGCGGCGAGTATGGAAACCCTGACGCTGCGCGGAGAACAGAACTCCCAGCATCCACCACACTGGGAGGAAGCCGTTGAAAAGATGTCGCAAGAGGCGTATCGCGTCTATCGCCACGACATCGCCGACAATCCCGACGTGTTGGAATATTTTGAGCAGGCCACTCCGGTCAACGAGTTGGACACGGCACGCATCGGATCACGACCGTCGCGCCGCACCAAAGGCCGACGGCTTGAGGACTTACGCGCCATTCCCTGGGTCTTCGGCTGGATGCAGAGCCGTCACGCCGTCCCCGCTTGGTTCGGCGTGGGCCATGCTCTGGAGCAATTCGCGAAGAGCGGTCCCGGGCATGAGCAACTTCTGCGCCAGATCGCGCGCGGATTTCCGGTGTTCTCGGAATTCCTGCGCAACGTGGAACTGGGCATGGCCAAAGCCGATCTCGGCATCGCCCGCGACTATTCCGGGCTGGTCAAGAACGCGGCGCTACGCGAGCGCGTCTTCTCTATGCTGGAGGAGGAATTCCTGCGCTCCCGCCGCATGATTCTCCGCGTAACCGGCCAGCGCGAATTGTTGGGACGCAATCGCGTGCTGGCCCGCTCAATTCGCCTGCGCAATCCCTATGTCGATCCCATGAGCCTGATTCAGGTGGAACTGCTGCGGCGCAAACAGCAGGGACAACAAAGCGCGGACCTGGAGTATCCGCTGGGCGCAACCATCAACGGAATCGCCGCCGGCCTGCACAACACCGGCTAGAACTTCGCAGACGAACCGCGGCCTTCACGGTGAAGGTGGCTATTTTTTGGTCGCGTCGCCGCGAACAGCCGGGGGTGAGACTTCCGGTGGCGCCTTCTTCTTGGGCGCTTGCCTGGCCGCTTCAGCCCGCTTCCGCTCCTGATAACGGCGGTCATGACTTTGTTGATCGGACGCTTGTTTCTTCATACCCCCATCATTTCACAGATTGCGCCGCCCGTAATTCCCGCTCATGTGGCGACGGCCGCCTCGGCCGTCCAAGCGATGGCGAAGCCGAACACCCCCACAGAAACTCACCGATTAATATCCTCCTTCGCCTCCAGCCTCTTTACATAGCCTTCCAGCGCAGTCTTATTGGCATCGGGAGCCCCAGCCATGGAAAGCTTGATTTCCTTGACCGCGTTGTCAAAATCTCCCTGCGCACTGTAGACCCGCGCCATGCCGAGATGCGAAGTCCAAAAGTCGGGGAATTTCTTGGCGTTCGAGCGGAAGACCACAATCGCCTCATCCTGTTTCTTTTCTCCCTGCAGCCCTCGCGCGTACACGTAAAGTTGTAGCGCGTTCGCCATACCGAGAGCTTTGTTGCGAGCGACTTCTGCATCCTGCTTGCGCCCCATGGCTTCCAGGATGTGCGACTTGTTCATCACATTGTCGTAGCGCTCTTCCGCTTGGATGGACAGATCTTCATCCTTCAGCGCTTCGTCGAGATCGATCTTGTTGGCCAGGAAATATCCGGCCGCGTCATCCCATCCTTCCCAGTAATACTGGTTGAGCCCGTGCAATTGCCGGTGAATGCTGGCGACGACCAGATCGTTTACCTTGACCTGAATTTTGAACGGCACCGCAACCTTATCCCAGCGCATGGTGACGACCGTGGAATCCGGCTTCACCTCGTCGAAATCATAAGCCAGCGCATCGTGGGTCTCCGCCGTTTGCGGCTTGACGTTGACGCGCAGCGCATCTTCTTCTTGCTTGTAGGTGAAGCTTCCCCACGAGGTCGCGTTCTTCGAGAAGATCACCGTCCATTGGTTCTCCCCGGGAATCATGTGCAGTCCATACGTTCCCTTGTCGAGCGGCTGGCCTTCAATCGTGACTGGATCGGTGAACGTGATGGTTGTATTTTCGTTTGCACCGGCGCGCCACACTTGTCCGTAAGGCGCGAGTTTACCCCAGATCTGGCGCCCGTTCGCCAGCGGCCGATGGTAGTTCACGGTGATGTCGGTGATGCCAATGCGTTGCATCACCACAGCATGCTGGCTCTGCCGTGGCAGGTCGAGCATGAGAGTCTCGCCAGTAGCAGTCTGGGCGTGGCTAAGACTTGTTAGAAACAAAACGGCGGAACACAATGCAAGTAGACGAGCTTTGTGCATAGGGAAGCTCCTTTTTTCGCGGCAGGGATCGAGCCGCCGAGTGGGTCACAACGTGAATGGAAGAACAGGGATTGGGCACGGGCGTTTCGTTGTGATGGCTTGGACGCGCGTCCGCCGCCAAGGTAAGCAATCACAATATTGAGCGCGGACAGGATGCAGCACTTCTTGGCGTCCTTCGCGGCGTTCCTCAGCAATCTTTGCCGGGAATAGCTTTTTCAGCTTCTGGCTTTTTCAGCTTCTGGCTTGACAAACCCACCCCTCCGGAGCAGAATCTTTGCAGGCGAATGAAAAGCGAAAACGCCTCCGCGGCCCAATCTGTGCACCAGCCCCGGCGTTCCCTGAAATCTTCCGAGGAATCTTATGTCTTCCGCAGTGGTTTCCACTTCGGCGGCCCTGGGCCGCCCTTTTGTCTTTGACGCCAAAGCAGTTCCGGAAGTGTCTCTGCGGGCTGAGCCGGCCGAGGGTCATCCACCGCAACGAGTCCGCCCGGGCCTGTCTGGCGCAACGGCCGACCCCCGCCTGGCGCACGTCACTTCAGCGTCGCAGCTCGACATCCGTCGAGCGCCGGAAATGGTTTCGAGCGGCATCCCCGCCCTCGACACCCTGACCGGTGGTCTGCCTCGCGGATGCCTGACCGAAATCTGCGGCCCCGCATCCTCGGGACGCACTACCTTGCTGCTGGCCGCTCTGGCCGCCGCCACTCGCCGTGGAGAATTCTGCGCTCTGATCGATGCCAGTGACGCGCTCGACCCCGACTCCGCAGTCGCAGCCGGCGTGGAACTGGACCGCTTGCTGTGGGTACGCTGCGGAGACAGTTCACCACAGAGACACTCTTCGACTTCGCTCAGGACAAGCTCCGCCACAGTGAAAACAATCTCAAAGGATCGATCAAGCGACGGTTGCCCCATTTCTCGTGCGTCTTTTGCGCGAGAAGCTTGCCCTGAGCTTGTCGAACGGGTGGGGACTTCCTCGCAGGCCACTTTCAAAATCGGTCATACGAACCGACAGTCAGAACATTGTTTAGAGCAAGTCCTGCGCGCGACCGATTTGCTTCTCGAAAGTGGTGGCTTCGGCCTGATCGTCCTGGATCTTGGCGATCTCCCGCAGCAGGCCGCACGCCGCATTCCGCTGACTACATGGTTCCGCTTCCGCCGCGCGGTAGAAAACAAAACCACAATCCTGCTAACGATCGAGCAGCATCCCATCGCCGGAAGCTGCTCGTCCTTGCTGGTGCAACTAGGATCTGCAGCTGCAATGGCTGCAGAGCGATTAGCCGCGGAGCGGCGAAAGAATGCAGCCCACGGCGCAAGCCGTGGGGTAACCGCGAGAGAGGGCGAAGCTCCGGAGGAGCGGAAGAAAATTAATCTACCCGCTCAACCTGAACTTGATTTTCCATGTCCCCCGCACGCGCAATTGCTAACCGGGCTTGATATCACCGCCGAACTAATCCGCTCCCGTCTGGATCGCAAACCCGCGCGCTCCGTCGCGTTCGAAACTAGAACCGTCTGGGCTGGATGAACTGATGAACTCAAAATTACTCGCTGACTAAATTACCCAATTGCGAAATAATCCATGCCGTTCGCCTGCATCTACGTTCCGAATTTTCCCGTGGCGGCTACCCTGCGCGCCGAGCCGGAACTGCAGGCCCGCCCCGTCGCCATTCTTGAAGGCCAACCTCCACTGGAAAAAACCATGGCGGTCAATGAAGGCGCCGCCCGCAAGGGCATTGCACCGGGCATGACCAAGGCCCAAGCCGAACTCTGCACGGAACTTGCCTTGCGCCCACGTTCTGCTCTGCAGGAATCTGCCGCGCACGCCGCCTTGCTCGATTGCGCTCAGTCGTTCTCCCCGTGTGTGGAAGACGCCGCTTGCGACACTGCCCTGCTCGATCTCGCGGGTATGGAATCTCTTCTCGGATCGTTGCCGGAAATTTCCCGTGCGCTCTACAACCGCGCAACCGCGCTCGGACTCGCAGCCCATGTTGCTGTGGCTTCCAATCCAGACGTGGCCGTGCTCGCGGCTCGTGGATTCCCCGGTGTCACCGTAATTGCCACAGGCAAAGAAGCCGAGCAATTAGGCCCGTTGCCCACGGAAGTGTTATTCGCTGACCGGTTGGAAGATTCGCAGAAACAAGATGCACAGAAACACGATGTTCAGAAAGAAGACGAGCAGAAAAGAGCCGCCGCCCGCCTGCTCGAAACCCTCGACCGATGGGGCATCCGCAACCTGCGTGGACTGGCCGCTCTGCCGGAAGTTTGCCTCAGCGAACGTCTCGGACGAGAAGGTCTCCGCCTGCAGCAACTGGCCCGTGGCACGGCTTCGCGCACACTGGTCCCCGTAGAAGCGCCGCCGATATTTGAAGAAGCAGTCGAACTGGAACACCCGATCGTCCTTCTCGAACCGTTGGCCTTCCTGCTGAATCGCATGCTCGAGCAAATCTGCGCGAGGCTAGGTTCGCGGGCCCTGGCCACGCAAGAACTGCGCCTCACGCTGAAACTGGAAAATCTAACGTCCTCCAATCAGCAATCAGCAATCAACAATCAGCAATTTGCCCGCACCCTGCGCCTGCCTCTTCCCATGCTCGATTCCAAAGTTTTTCTCAAATTGCTGCAGCTGGATTTAAACGCACACCCCCCAGGTGCGCCCATCCTGAAGATTCATCTGGCCGCCGAACCCGCGCATCCGCGATCCGCCCAGGGAGGCCTGTTCCTGCCTCCCTCACCCGAACCGGAAAAACTAGAACTCACCCTCGCCCGCATCGCCGGCATGGTCGGCGAAAACAAAGTAGGAGCGCTGGAGTTGCTCGACACGCACCATCCTGACGGATTTCGCATGCGCCGTTTTGTGGCTGAGGTCGCACGCAAAACTCCGCAGAAGAAAACTCCAGACTCGGCAACAGCAACCGCCGCCGTCACCGCCCTGCGCCGCTTCCGCCCGCCCTTGCGAGTAAACGTAACTTTGGAAAACGGCCAGCCGGTGCGCGTGGCGTGCGCAAAGAAAAAAGAAGTGCAAGGAGACGTGCTCTGGAAGGCCGGCCCCTGGCGCGCCTCCGGCGACTGGTGGGAGCGCGAAGCCTGGTCGCGCGATGAATGGGACGTAGCCCTGCGCAATGACGATGCCGTCTCTTTCTACCACCTCGTGCACGATCTGCTAGGCGGCGGCTGGTTCGTGGAAGGAATCGTATGACTGATGATTTTTCACCACAGAGACACAGAGAGAACCTTTGAAAATCTTGTTTTTTTATCTTTAGGTCTTCTCTGCGTCTCTGTGGTGAATGGGTTTGCCCTACGTCGAACTTCACGCCCGCTCTGCCTTCAGCTTTCTCGAAGGTGCGTCCCTGCCCGAGGAGTTGGCAGCAGTCTGCTCTCAGCTCAAACTGCCGGCCATGGCACTGCTCGACACCGACGGCGTGTACGGCGCTCCGCGCTTTCACCTGGCCGCGAAGAAAATGGAGATCAAGGCGCACATGGGAGCGGAAGTAACCTGCGCCTCCCTCCGTCCTGACATCCCGAGCGGGGTCCCCCTCCACCCTGTCATCCTGAGCGGAGCAAGTGCTGCGCGAAGTACAGCACTTGCGGAGCCGAAGGCTTGCCCTGAGCGAAGCCGAAGGGATCCCTACCCTCGACAGTCCGCGAAGGGAATAGGGATTCCTCGCTCCGCTCGGAATGACAAATCATTTCGTCTCCCTCTCCTCGTCGCATCCCGCACCGGCTATCAAAACCTCTGCCGCCTGATCACCAAAATGAAGTTGCGCGCCAAAAAAGGCGAAGGCTCAGTCTGCGCCGACGAATTACCAGAACACGCCCAAGGCCTCATCTGCCTCACCGGCGGAGCCGAAGGCCCCCTCGCCGCAGCCCTGCAGCACGGCGGCATCGACGAAGCTCGACGCCAAGTCGATCAACTCATCGGCATTTTCGGCCGCGATAACGTCTACGTCGAACTGCAGCGCCATTTCCAGCGCGAAGAAGAATCCCGCAACCGCGCCGCAATCGACATCGCCCGCTCGCTGAATCTTCCGCTGCTCGCCACCAACGGAGTCTGCTACGCCACCCCCAAAGCCCGCGAACTGTGCGACGCCTTCACCGCCATCCGCAACCACCGCACTCTCTCCACCGCCGGACGCCTGCTCTCCCGCAACTCCGAGCGCTTTCTGAAATCCGCGCAGGAGATGCAGCAACTCTTCGCCGACCTGCCCGAAGCCATCGCCAATACGCAGGAACTTTCCTCCCGCCTGGAATTCACCCTCGACGATCTCGGCTACGAATTCCCTCGCTATCCCGTGCCCGAGGGCGAGACCATGAATTCTTTCCTGCGCGACCGCGCCTGGGAAGGCTTCCACGATCGCTACGGCCGCAAGTCACCCGACCTGCAAACCCGCGCCCGCCTTCAAATCGAAAAAGAACTGAAGCTCATCGAAAAACTCAAACTCGCCGGATACTTCCTCATCGTCTGGGATCTCATCCGCTTCTGCCGCGAGCAAAACATTCTCGTGCAAGGGCGCGGATCGGCCGCCAACAGCGCCGTCTGCTACTCGCTCGGGATCACCGCGGTCGACGCCGTCAGCATGGAGCTGCTCTTCGAGCGTTTTCTTTCGGAAGAACGCGGCGAGTGGCCCGACATCGATCTCGACCTGCCCAGCGGCGACGAGCGCGAAAAAGTCATCCAGCATGTCTACCAACGTTACGGCGAGCGCGGCGCCGCCATGACCGCCAACGTCATCACTTACCGCAACCGCATGGCTGCGCGCGAAATGGGCAAGGCGCTCGGCTTCGATCCTGAAACGCTCCAGAAAATTTCCGCCGCTGTCGCCACCTGGGAATTTCGCGACGAGAACGACGCCCTCGACCGCCGTTTCCGCGACGCCGGACTCGACCTCAACCATCCCCGCCTGCGCAAATATTACGAACTCTGCCTCGCCGTGCAGGACATGCCGCGCCATCTCGGCCAGCACTCCGGCGGCATGGTCATCTGCCAGGGACAACTCGATTCCGTCGTGCCGCTCGAGCCCGCCTCCATGCCCGGCCGAGTCGTCGTGCAATGGGACAAAGAAGATTGCGCCGACATGGGCATCATCAAAGTCGATCTGCTCGGCCTCGGCATGATGGCCGTGCTCAAAGATTCCATCGAACTCATTCGCGACCACTATCACGAAGAAGTGGACCTCGCGCATCTTCCGCAGGACGATCCACCGGTATACTCCGCGCTGCAGCAGGCCGACACCATCGGGCTGTTCCAAGTGGAAAGCCGCGCGCAAATGTCGTGTCTGCCGCGCCTGCGCCCCAAAAACTTCTACGACATTGTGGTGCAGGTCGCGATCATCCGTCCCGGCCCGATCGTCGGCCAGATGGTGAATCCATTTCTGCAGCGCCGCCAGGGACGCGAAGACGTCACCTATCCGCATCCCTCGCTCGAACCTGTTCTGCAAGCGCACGCTCGGCGTTCCGCTATTTCAGGAACAACTGCTGCGCATGGCCATGATCGCCGCCAACTTCACCGGCGGCGAAGCCGAAGAACTGCGCCGCGCCATGGGCTTCAAGCGCTCGCAGGCGCGCATGCGCGAAATCGAAGCCAGACTGCGCGCCGGCATGACGCACAATGGCATTCCGGCGAAAGCGCAGGAAGAAATTATTCTCTCCATCACTTCCTTCGCGCTTTACGGATTCCCCGAATCGCACGCCGCCAGCTTCGCGCTGATCGCCTACGCCAGCGCCTATCTGAAGTGCCACTACCTGGCCGCGTTCACCGCCGCGTTACTCAACAATCAGCCGATGGGATTCTATTCGCCTGCCACCATCGTCAAAGACGCGCAGCGCCACGGCCTGAAACTGCTACCCGTGGATGTGACGAAATCAGAATGGAATTGCACGTTGGGAACAGTACTCAGGACCCAGTACTCGGTACCCAGTCAACAAGCCGTCAGTCCACAGCCGTCAGCTCTCAGCGAAACCGAAGAAGGAGTCGCGAGCAAACCCCTTGCCATTCCGACCCCCGAGCGCAGGCGAGGTGCGGAGGAATCTCAACTTTCTTCGGTCATCAATGCGTGGCGCTCACAACTCATAAGTCCCGGGAAAATACTTGATCTGCAGCAAGAATCTCGTCGAGAAAATACTGAAGGCTCCAATACGATCGCGTTACGCATGGGCCTACGCTACGTCCGCGGCCTTCGTGAAGAAGCCGCTCAAGCTTTGGTACGCGAACGCCTGCGCGCTCCCTTCACTTCCATTCACGACATCACCCGCCGCGTCCCCGAACTGCGCAAAGACGAACTCAACACGCTGGCAGAAATCGGCGCGCTAAACTCAGTTTCGAGTTTCCAGTTTCAAGTTTCGAGAAAATCAAACGCTATCAGCGTCTCTGCCCACTTGAAACCCGAAACCCGAAACTCGAAATTTCGCTTTCACCGCCGCGACGCCCTCTGGCAAGTCGAACGCGCCGTCCGCGGCTCTGGCCCGCTGCTCGAACAACATTCCGAGCCCGACTCGCCTTCGCCGCTTCAGCCCATGAACCACGAAGAGCGCCTGGTCGCCGACTTCCACGGCACCGGACTCACCGTCGGTCCGCATCCTATGGCCTACCGCCGCGACTGGCTCAATGCCATGGGCATTCGCCGCGCCAGCGAACTGCGCGACATTCCCAACGGCAAGCGTCTTCGCATCGGTGGCTGTGTCATTGTCCGCCAGCGCCCGGGTACCGCCAAAGGATTCGTATTTTTGAGTCTGGAAGATGAAACCGGAGTGGCCAATGCGATCATCACGCCCGACCTATTTCATCAGAACCGACTGCTTTTGGCCAGCGAGCGTTTCCTCGCGATTGAAGGCATCCTGCAAAATCAGGACAACGTCATCTCCGTGAAAGCCGAGCGCGTGCTACCGCTCTTCGTCACGAAAGCCGAAACGAGTTCCCACGACTTCCACTGATCACAGATCGAACACCCGATACACTCTCGATGGGTTCTGCGCCTGCAGAAGTGAGATCGCCACATTGTGCACCGGCACTCCGCCCCGCGTGTGGCCGTCCGGCTTTCCATGATGCGCATGCCCGTGCAGCACCAGGTCGGCCCCATGCCGGTCAATCACCTCCGCCATCCGCGACGTTCCAAGAAATGGAAAGATCTCTGGAGCTTCCCCTTCTACCGTCTCCGCAATTGGTGAGTAATGCACCACGATGACCCGCTTCGGAGCGCGCAGTTGCGAGATCCCGCGCTCCAGCTTCATAGTCTCATCGACGGACGCACGAACAAATTCCTTGATCTCGCGCTCTCCGAACGCGGTAAGCACTCCGCGACCAAATCCCCCGACAAAGCCTTTCGCGCCCGCAAAGCCCACGCCATCGCGCTCGTACCCGCTGCCGTCCAGAACCTTCACTCCGCCCGCGATCAGCATACGCCGCAGCTCTTCTTCTTTCCCGCTTTCATAGTCGTGGTTTCCCAGCACTACGATCGTTGGCAATCGCAGCCGGACCAGCACATTCAACAGCGGCTCCATCTCCTCCGGCTGCCCGTAGTTGGTCAGGTCTCCGGCCAACACCAGAACGTCGGCTTCGTCGCGCACAAGCTCGAACTGGTCCTTCAACCGCGCATAGCTCTGCGGAGTAAAATGCAGATCGGCGCTGGCGGCGATTCTCATGCGCTCTTCCTCGTCCATTCAGGCGATGGCACATCGCAAGAAGCCTGGGCTCCCTTCAATTCGGCGAGCCTCTGCGCCCGCAGTTCCGCCAGCAGATTCGGCAATTGCCATTCGTTGATATCGATGGCGAACATGTTGTCGTCTACCAGGCTGCCGCGAAACTTCGCTTGCGGATTCGGGTTTCGAATCTCCCGCTCAAAGCGCCCCAGCAGCTCTTGCCAGATCTCGCCAGGGACATAGTGACTTTGCCCAGGATACGCATACCGGAACAGCACCAGGGACCATAGCAGCATCTCCCAGTGCTCGCCTACTAACTCCAAGGCTCGCTGAAAATCGAAGCTGCGGTAGGTCCCGTAGATCACATGAGCGATGTCGGCGCCGTCGAACCGCTCGCGCCGAGCCACAAAAACCTTCGACGCGACCAACTCTTCGGGAGCCAGGACGCGGCTGGTTACGTCGTGCACCACAGCCGGATGCGCACGCTCAATCCACGAGTCTTCCACCATGATTACGCCATTGCTCATCCCGGTAATCAGGTCGACAAAGTATTGGCCCCGCTTCGCTTTCGCCAGCCAGACCGGATCGGTGGTCTCGCACTCCATTCCCGATTCCCGCAAACAATCGAGCGCGGGCTCGCGGTTCAGAGGCGTTACGAACAAGTCCAGGTCTTTGGTCTGGCGACAGATACCAGTGTGCTGACGAAGCGCAACAGCGCCGGACACCGCGTAGGGCACGCCTCGGCGTTCGAGCGCTTCCAGGACATCGCGAAACAAGCCGACCTGCTCTTCCGGCGCATCGCTCGGCAACGAGGACGTCTTGGGCAAGTCTTCAGATTGGAGCGGTTCAGGCATCCACCCTTGGATGTAGAGCCTTTAACTGTGGTTGTTAGCGGGTTTTTCGGAACCTCATCGAAACGAATCTTCACTTCCCGCTGTAGCTCACCCTCCAGATCGAGTTCGACCCATCGTCGCTCACTAGCAGCGACCCATCTGGCGCTACGGTGATTCCCGACTGGACGCCCCCACACGTGACCGTCGGGTAGCACAAACCCAGTCAGGAAATCCTGATATTCACCCGTGGCATGCCCCGTCTGATGCAATGGCACTCGAATGACCTCATAACCCACACGCACTGCTTTGTTCCATGACCCGTGCTCTGAAGCGAAAATGTCTCCTTTATATTCTGCGGGAAACTTGTCTGCTCCGTAGAACGTGAATTCCAGGGAGGCATTGTGCGGCTGCAACAGTACGTCCGGCACAATCGCCTTGTTTTTCAGCTCCGGATGTTTCCCCTGATGCCGCGGATCCTGATGTGCCCCGATGTACCACCACGGCCAGCCATAGAATCCATCTTCCTCAACATGCGTGATGTAGTCGGGCACCAGATTGTCGCCCAGCGCGTCGCGTTCGTTCGTCGAGCACCACAACTCGCCAGTCTGAGGATTCACCGCAATCCCGCCGCCAGCATTGCGAATTCCGTAGGCATAAACCTTCAACTGGCAATTGGCTGGATCGCACACCAGAATGTCGGCACGATCTTTCTCTCCGGAATGTGTGTCCGGATCATCTACGTTAGAAGCCGAACCCACTGCCACAAACATCCTCTTGCCATCCGCAGAAAAATCGAGAGCCCGAGTCCAGTGCCCGCCGCCCGATGGCAAGTCCGCGATATGCTGCGAATCGCCGCTCGCCCTCAGATCTCCATTGTGATACGGAAAGCGAATCACCTCGTTGGTATCGCCGACATAAATCCACTGCGGATCCGGCCCCGGCGGATAAAACGCAATCCCATACGGCCGTTTTAGGCCGCTTGCAAAAACCTGCATCTGCTCCGGCTTGCCGTCGCCTGTCAGGCCTCGAAATACGCGAATTCGCCCAGGCTCGCTCTCCGCAAGAAAAATGTCGCCATTCGGCGCAGTCCGCAGCAATCGCGGATTCTCCAATCCCTCCGCGAACAGTTCCACCTTGAATCCGGCAGGCGCCACCGGCCACACTTTCTCTGGACGAGCCACCAACTGAGCGCCGTTCTGCGCAGAATCCGTCGCGTACGGTTGCGGAAGATCCTTCACCGTGATCTTGTGAGTCGTTCCTGGCTTCTCATACCGGAAATCCGTAAATGGCGGGATCGGTGGCGCCCCTTTCACCTTGGTTCCCGTCGCTTCCGCCACTGGAGCCGAGGTTGGACCAGCCGCCGGCTTCGCTGACGCCATCTCTTCCACATACGTCACAATCTGCCACCGTTTGTCCTCGGGCAAAAACGCCCACGAGGGCATCCCGTTATCTTTGTCGCCCTTGGTAACAAACCAGAACACTTCGCCAGCCGTCACTCCCTTGAGTTTGCCGTCCACTAGAGAAGGCACGTTGCCTGTGCCCTGCAGTGCCTTGCCATGACAAGCCAGGCAGTTCCGCGAATATAGCGTCTTCCCGGCATCCGCCGCGGCCTGCTGGCCCGCGAAAGGGTTCTTCTGAGCTTTTGCCGACACTGGCGCGTCATGAAATGATTTATCGTCCGCGTGCAATGCGGCAATCGAAAGCATGGACAACAGAACAGCCGAGACCATCTTGCTGGTTCCGAAACGCATAAGTATCCTCTCGGTCACAGTTTGCCCTCTTAGATTAACCTTTGAGAATAAAGGATGCGAAGCAAACGCCGGTCGAGCATTCCCCGTCGCCTTCGAGAGATGTCCGATCAATCTCACGGACATCGCCCTACTGTAGCGCAACCTTCCTACGAATAAGCTGAACGGAGAATACAACAACTCCACGTCCGGGGGGAGTCGACTGGAATGTCGTGAATTCCTGGTGTAGAGCGCAGCGCAGCAAGTATGGTCAAATAGGGCATGCCAAAATCAAGACCCCACAGGCTCGAGATCTTTGCCCTAGTCATCGTTTGCGCAATCGCCAGCCTGTCCCAGAAGGCCGGCGACCCGTCGCACTTCCGCATCTACGTCACCAACGAAAAGTCCGGCGATCTCAGTGTGATCGACGGGTCCACTCTCCAAGTGATCGCCACTGTGCCCCTTGGCAAGCGTCCCCGCGGCATTCACCCCAGCCCCAACCATCATTTTCTCTACATGACTCTCAGCGGTTCGCCACTAGCCGGTCCGGGCGTGGATGAAAGCAAGCTTCCGCCTCCCGACAAGACCGCCGACGGCATCGGTGTCTTCGACGTTCAGCAGAACAAACTGGTGCGCACGATTCAGTGCGGCTCCGATCCCGAAAATTTCGACCTCACCAGCGATGGACGCACCATCATCGTCTCCAATGAGGACGACGCCAAGGCCAGCTTCGTCGACATTGCCTCCGGTAAAGTGACCAAGACTGTTCCAGTTGGAGAAGAACCCGAGGGCGTGAAGGTCAGCCCCAACGGCAAGTTCGTCTACGTCACTTCCGAGAACACCGGAACCATTTCTGCGATCGACGTCGCCGTCCGCTACGCTGATCAAGACCATCAAAGTCGGACGCCGTCCCCGCTCCGTGGCCTTTCTGCCCAATAGTTCCCGCGCCTACGTCAGCACAGAAAATGATGGTGCGGTCACCGTAGTGGATGCCGTTAAGCATGAGGCCATCCAGACCATCACGCTGGGCGAGCGCGGGGTGATCAAACCGATGTCGGTATTGCTCTCGCCCGACGGCGCGACACTCTACGTCAGCACCGGACGCGGTCACAAACTCTTCGTCATCGATACCGCCTCCAACAAGATCACGTCGTCCCTGGAAGTTGGCGAACGCCCCTGGGGCATCGCGCTCTCTCCCGACGCCAAGACCCTCTTCAGCGCGAACGGCCCCTCCAATGATGTCTCGGTAGTAAATCTCGGGAGCTTGAGCGTGACGAAGAAAGTTAAGGTCAGCGATGGACCATGGGGTGTGGTCGCTCTGCCAAACTAATCTCTGAGAATCAGTCTGTCAGAAACCCGCGATGGGGGATGTTGGTAGCGCTACCGGGAATCGAAAATCAAGTGCTTTGTTTTTCCCGACAACAACTGAAAAACATTGACTGCTCTTGGAGTTAGGAACACGAGCCAATTTTCATTTTCCCATTGTTCATGGGAAATAATCCGGTGGAAATTGGAGAAAAGTGCCTACAAATGGATACAAGAACCGCTGTCATGCCCGGAATGCACACAGTTTCTCCCTCGAATGCCCGTCCGCTCCTCACGCCCGCGCACTAGAGCATTCCCCGACTCTGTGACGCGCACACTCCCGTCCGCTAGCCCGCGCACCGAGACCCTGTCCAACCGCGCAGCCGCGTACAACCCGGAGCGGGAATCGGTTGCGGCTCCGCTCGTCTGTGCCGACGCCTTTGACATCAACGTGCTGATCTACCCTCAGTCGGTGGGCGCGGTCGGCGTCCTAGCGCAAAAGCTAATAGCCGAGATTTCGCACAAGCCAGAGAACCATATCAATCAGCGGAATCGGCGTTTCTTGGAATCCCGTAGGTTGCGCCGTATGTCGGTCAGCGAACGCCCAAGCGTGAGGGATGTACCGACCCAGAATTGCGGTATCCCATGAGCCGACTGCCTTCAGCACATCTGATCGAAAATTGGCACGACATCTGGATACAGGACATGCAGCAGCGTCGTTCGCAAAGGTAAGGAGGTACTGGTTTTCGTGGCGGGAAGTTGATACCGACCGATCAGTTCGACCAGCGCGAGAATGTCACGAACATCGCGTGGCAGAGCCGGAATGTTGAGAGCTTTGGGCTTGCCGTCAATCAGTATCGAGATCTGGTATTGCGAGTGCAGCTGTTTACCGTCGGCGCAATGACAGTTGGGCCGGCCGCAGGCACGTTGGCGTTCGACAAAAGAGCCGGGCAGCATTTCGCGGAAAGCCCCGCGACTGCGAATGAGCTTGCCGCGTAGTTCCAGGTCGGGTTCTCGGGGCGATCTTATCCTCCACTCACAATAGCGTCAGATACGTACCAGAGCCTAGTACCCGCGAAAATTTGCAAGATGCCGTCAAACTGAAACTGGAGTGGAAAACCCGGCCAACAAACGGACTGACGCTTACGCCCCCCTACTTAAGGAATCACTGTCGAGCGGGAGCAACACTCGCAGACTTTCCTGCGCACGGCTACCCGCTATTTCTCTTGATTCTGGCTTCGCTCCAGATTGTATGATCCCTGCGATCTAGGCGGATGTCGGTGTCCTGAGTAGACCAATTCCCAGGGTGACAACTCCAACTGCAAGAATCACTGCCCCAGCATAGATCAGGGAGACCGCTCCACTAGCTTGTGTAGCGGTCGGCGGCAGCACCGAGAAGAAGAAGCCCGCCGAGATGAGAATTGCGGCGAGCGGCACTCCGATTCGAACGAACCAAAGCAAGGGGGTGGGGAGGACTGCCGCATCTGCGAGTACCTGGCAGACGAGCGAAAGAATCACGATGACCCCCGCGTGGGCATGTCCGGCGCGGAAGAAATTCTGACGGATCGGATTCTCCATGTAACCGCTGCTCTTGTTCATCAGAGAAGTCAGCAGAAAGTATCCACCGTACTGGATCGTCGGAACTGTGATGAGGATGATCCCTGACATCAGTCTCGCTTCGCGAGTCATAATCTCTCCTTTTCGCACCGCAGATTGTCGAAGCCCACGCCTTATGTTTGAGGCAACAGAAATTCAACTTCGTATTTGTCGGGTAGCGTCTTCATTTTATTCACATCTGGCGTCCCCGTTACCGCGAGCAACATGGGGTGGGCGTTGGGACTAGCAACAGTTGCAGGCTTTACCGCGTAGAGCCTCGCGACCCTCCCAAACGATGAGAGGCACAACCACTAAAGCCGCAATCGGGTCTGCCCACTTGACGCGCCAGATCGCGTTGATCGCGAGTCCCGCCAAGGCAACGAGCGAGAGGTACGCACACAGCTCCGATTGTGCGGCGTCCGCCCTCAACGCAGCACTGCCTGTAGCTCCTGACAGCCGCCGCTTTTCTTGCGCAAGCCACGGCATGACAACCCCTGCTGCACCCAGTATCGCTATTCCCAGAAATGTCGGTTTGGGTTCGCTATACCCCAATAGACTCGTGACCGAAATGACTGCGACAAAAACAGCCAGCACGAACAACAAGGCTCCCGCGACACGAGCAGCCCACTTCTCCAAGTCCTCGTGAGCATCACTGACGCGAAATCTCCACAGCACTACCACCGCTGAGAGAAGTTCGATTGCGCTGTCTCCACCGAATGCGAGGAGCGCGGGGCTGGTCGCCCGCCACGCTGCGAAGAGAGATACCGCCGCTTCTACGCTCATCCAAGCGATTGTGACGGTCTGCACCCGTTGGATTCGCCGGATGGCGTCTGGCGAAGCTATTTGCAGCATCGAAGCCATTCACGACATTATGGCACTGTATGCGCATGCTTTTCGGTCAAAGGCCTCCCGCACATGCCGTGTGCCGCTAACCGATCCCCAAGCTCATCGGCCACGGATGCGGCAGTAGCAAGAACATCAATAGCGCCCCCACGAGCGCCATGTTCTTCGTGAAGTTGATCCGGTCGATCTGCTCATTTGCGCGTCGCCTACCTTCCAGTAGGCGTGCATCTGGAACGACACACCCAGCAGAAAGACAATCAGCAGAATGATCCCAACCACAGGATAGACGCCCAGCAACATGCTGAGACCACCCAGCAGCAGGATGACCCCGGTTCCTGCCACCGCAACCTTGGGAGACGGTGTTCCCCTCGCCTTCGCGTACTCGCTAATGTAATTCAGGTTCTTGAAGTGGTTGAAACTTCCCACCAACCAAAACGTAGCAAAGATAAGCCTTCCGATCAGGAAAGCGATGTTCATCTCGGCCCCTTCCTCTCGCTTGACTCTGGACCGCACTCCAGATTGTATGATTCTGTCATGGCGACCAACCACCAAGCAGCGAGCGCTACGATGCAGATCGGCGAGGTCGCGAAACGCACTTCCCTAACCGTAGACGCGATCCGATTCTACGAGAAGCGCAAGCTCTTGCCCAAGGCGGTTCGCAGCGCAGGGCGGTTCCGCCTGTACGGAGCGGGCACTATCGAGCGTCTTCACTTCATCCAGCAAATGCAGGGACTCGGCTTCTCCTTGCGCGAGGTCGGGGAATTGATCCAGCTTCGCGAGCGAAAGGTGGATGCTTGCGAATCCGTAAAAGAGTTGCTAAAGGCAAAGCTGACCGATGTACGAGGGAAGCTCGAAGAGCTACGGCATCTGGAGTCGGAGCTAGAAACTGATTTGCGGAAGTGTAACGGCGAATTGAACCATCGTCGGCGGCACGCACCCTGCGCTTGCCCAGTGCTCGAAGAGGTGGCAGGGGTGAGTCAATGAGGATTGAGATTCTGTACGTTCCCGGCTGCCCGAACTATCAGCCTACGTTCGAGAGACTTCAAGCTGTCTTGGCATCCGAAGCGGTGAAGACCGGAATTCAGGGGATACCTGTGACCACAGAAGTTGAAGCGAAGGCTCTGTTATTCCCCGGTTCTCCCACCGTTCGGGTCAACGGTGAGGATGTCGAACCACAGCAGGCGAGCGTACCCAGCGTAGCGTGTCGCCTGTATGAAAATCGGAGCGGCATTCCGTCAGAGGAATTGTTGCGGGCCGCGATTTCAGGCGCGAAGCGGAGGAGGTGAAAATTCGCATGCGAGTAGCAGAGCGAGCAACGCCCGTGGCAGCAGTGATTGCCGTGCTATCGACTCTAGCGTGCTGCTTACCGTTTACCTTTCTCGGAGCGCTGGGGCTGGCAGGAGCAAGCGTCCGGTTGCAGTCATTACGTCCTTGGCTGCTCGTCAGTGCAGCCGTCCTGCTCGGCATCGGTTTCATTCAGTTGTACTTTCGACGCAATCAATGCGAAAAGCGAAGTCGATTGAGCATCGCCGTGTTCTGGGGCGCTGCTCTAATCGTCCTTCTCGTGATCCTTTTCCCACAAATGCTAGCCAGCTTGATTGCCGGGTAAGACATGCCAACGCAACAAGTCAAATACGCGTTTTGGCTGGTCGGGATCGTTGCTGCGCTCTTGATCGTCTGGTATCTCTGGTTGTCGAAAAGAACGCCACCCGGTCAGCGCCCGCTCACGTCACTGACGCACAACAACCTCGACCTCTTTAAGCATGATTTCGATGAGGCGGGCGACGATGCCCGGTTGGTACTGCTGCTGTCGCCGACCTGACCGACCTGCTTGCGGGGGGCGTCCGCAATCGAAAAATTGCTGGAACAGAGGCATGCACTGCCGATCCGTGTTTTTGTAGTGTGGGAGCCAATCCTGCCGACCGATTGGTCGCGACCCAGTGGGATGGTTCAATCCCGAATTTCAGACGGACGGGTTATCCAGTATTGGGATCACGACCATCTCGTCGCAGGGGCTTTGCGCCGCCAGCTTTCTTCGGAGCCTAGTTGCTGCCAGAACAACGGCGCACTTTGGGACTTGGCTGTCCTCTATGGGAAGCAGACGCAATGGGGCAATTCTTCGCCTCTGTTCGCAGACGGTACGGTCGTGAAGGCTGCGTCCTCTCTGGGGAAGCAACTGGCGGCACTCTCAGACGGAATGGTAGAGCACTGAGATTGCTTGGACAGATCGAATCCCAGTAAAACCCTGTCACCATTCTCCGCATCGTAGTTTCGACTGGAAGCGCCCCCGTCTTTATAGGTGATGTTCCGTGACCCTCACCGCCCGGAAATCCGTGTTAATTGTGGATGACAGTGCGTTTATCCGCCAGGCGCTCTGCCAATTGTTCAAGCGAGAGGCGGACTTTGAAGTGTGCGGAGAAGCGGAGAACGGAAAAGACGCAATTACGAAGGCGCAGGACTTGTGCCCGGACTTGATCGTGCTAGACCTTTCCATGCCTGTGATGAACGGCTTTGACGCAGCGCGTGTTCTGAAACGGCTGATGCCTGGAGTACCTCTAATTATGTACAGCGCATTTGGTGACAAACTCGCGGAAAAGCAAGCGCGGTTAATTGGAATCTCGGAAGTGGTCTCAAAAGCTGAGCATGCAGGGGTGCTGATTCACAAAGCGCGAAGTCTTCTCAACTCCGTTGCGCCTGAAGTATAGGGCAGAGTCGTCCAGTGCCTCTAGTTCAAGTAGATACTTGTGATTTCCAACGGACAGCCAAAGGTAAACTATCGTTATGCGCAAGCGGGTTTTCACGCCGACTCCACAGGATATTCGACCTCATGACGAAGGCTGGCTAGACCTCGACCATACCGCCTCCGTCGAGGTCACATCGGAAGAGAAGGATTACGAGATCGACTCAGCGCTGGTGTCACGAGAATCGCGGGGTTGGCGTGCAGCTAGTCCGGGAAACCAAACGATCCGCCTGCTCTTCGATCAGCCGCAAAGGATCAAACGCATCGCGCTCGTTGTGGAAGAAAAAGAAACAGAGCGCACCCAAGAGTTTGTATTGCGATGGTCTGCGGACGGCGGAGACTCATTTCGAGAGATTGTGCGCCAGCAGTGGAATTTCAGCCCACCTGACGCAACTCGTGAGGTCGAGGAATATCATGTTGCACTTTCGGATGTTACCGTTCTTGAATTAGTCATCGTACCTGACATCAGTCGCGGAACGGCTCGCGCCTCGCTCAAAAGTCTGCGCGTGTCTTGACTTGTCGCGATCCGCTACCCTCGCAGTCACTTCATTTCATGCCGACCCGTTTGACCGTTGCCGTGCTTATGTTGGATATTGAGACGATATGGACGTTGAACGCATCATTGACGACATCGAGCAGCTACAGGAGATGTTCGAAGCGCCGGACATTAGACCACTCAGCGAAAGCGACATCTCTGCTGCAAATCGAAGGCACGACGAGGCGTTAGCCCACAGCCCGTGGTTCAAGCTGTGGCAGCGCTACGGCGTCTGTTGCCGAACGGAGTCTCCCGTGCTCCGACTGGGGGAATCGGAGAGCTAGACCTCCCGCGAATGGACGCGAAGAATGGCGAAGAAGAAAGCTGCTAGTGTCTCCTCGAAACTCACAGTGAGCGAACAAGACCTGCTGTCGAACATGCAACACGGATACCAGCTTGAAACTGATTCGCTCGGCGGCGACCCTATTCTGCGCCGATTGAAAGACAACGAAGTAATCCGCCCTCTCTCTGCCAATCGCAGTACGGTAGAAGCGATGGAACATCGCGGACCCATTACCCCCGGCAAAGGTTGCGACCCACTCACTATCGTGTGGCGGCTGACAAAGACGCAGCAGCCTTAGTATCCACTGGACATGCTCACTACGCCCCTATCTTACAATCGGAAACAATGCTCAAGCGGCACGTTCATGTCGTCCCAATGGTTGCCCTAGCGACGGCAGGATGCCTTTGGGGAACAGGATTTTGCTTCGGCAAAGTCGCGTTGACCGAGATGCCGGTCGCGAGCATGGTCTTGTTTCGGTTCGCGCTCGCGTCCGCGGGTCCCTTACTCCCGGGGGCGCGTCCTTAGTGACGATGCGTATGCCCGGGGTTACAAATACGTCCCACTTTAGAAGCGTGGGTTTGGTTGATTCGGCTCTATGCTCCAGTTCACGGCCTCTCCTTCTCGTAAGGCCAGGCCGGGCATGGCTGCAAAAGCGATGAACATGGCCTGGCCGTTACTTTATTTTCAGGCCGCTGTGGAGCGTGCCTGAATCGCTTTCGCGGCGGCACGGATCACATCGAGGACGCGTTCCGGTTGGGAGAGCATCGGCACATGGCTGCTGTCGAGCTCGTAGACGGTTGCTCCCATTCGCTTGGCCATGGCGCGCTCCAGATCGGGATGAACCGTGCTGTCTTTTTTGCCGACGATGTACCAGCTGGGCTTTGATTTCCAAGCGGTTCCTCCGGCTTTCGCGTCGAACAGGTCGGGTTTCGGAACACCCTGCGTCGCCAAAACGAGCTTTTTCTCGTTCTCGGGCAAATCGCCGGCGAAATCATCGATGCCTTCCGGAAGCAACCAGATGCGTCCGTCCTTGACGTCGATGTGGGAGAAGACCGCTGTCTTCGGGAAATTGGACTGCTGTGTCTGCGAAGACTCGTCCGCGTCCGGAGCCAGCGCGCAGATGTAAACCAGCCCCGCAACGCGGTCGTCGGTTCCGGCGCCGGTGATGACGGTTCCGCCGTAGGAGTGGCCGACAAGGATAACCGGGCTGCTGACCCGACCGATCGTTGCTTTCGTTAGGGCGACGTCCTCTGCCGTTGAGTTGAGGCCGTACTGCGCCGCAATGCACTCGTACCCCTCAGCCTGCAGGGGAACGATTAACTTGCTAAAGCACGAACCGTCCGCCCAGAGCCCGTGGCAGAATACGATGCTTGGTTTAGCCTGTGTAGATTTCGCTGTCATTATTGGTTCTCCTTTTTTTTCTGATGCACAGAAACTCTTTATAAAGCCCCACGGTCCGAGTAATTTCCAGCTCGGCGAAGCTGCACATCGCCATACGGTGACTACGCTTCAAGCAGCGTGCCGAGCACCGCGGGCCACCGATTCTCGAAGTCGACCTCCTTTTGGAGTCCGAGCTTTAACAGAGCTTGGATTCGTTGCTGCGCTTCAGGCCACGTCAGCGCGGTCTCAAAAGATTTAAGCGCGTCGAGGAGCCGGTCGGCGGATGGCAACGAGACCTGGTTAATGAGATCCTTCGCCGCGGCAATGGCACGCCGGTCGAAAGAGGCGATCCGGTGCGCGAGTGCGTCGACGAAGCCGTCCAGCTCCGCGTCCGGAAGTGCGCGGTTGACGTATCCGTATCGTTCCGCGGTGTCGCCGTCGAAGTCGTTCGCGCCGAGAACGATTTCGAGCGCTCGACCGCGGCCGACCAGATGGGGGAGGCGTTCCGCACCGCCGCCGCCAGGATGCAGTCCCACCCCGACTTCGGGTTGGCCCAGTCGCGTGTTCTCGCGCGACGCGAAGCGCATGTCGCAGGCGAGGACGAACTCGCTGCTCACGCCCCGGACACAGCCTCGGATCTTCGCGATGCTGACCACCGGGGACTTGGTGAGACGCACGAACGTATCCATCAGGATCGGGAGGCCCGAAGCCCCGACAGCAGTCATGATGTTCCCTATGTTGCCGGTCAAATCAAAGTGGGCAAGGTAAAACTTGGGGTTCGCGCTTTCGAATACGACGACCCGCAGGCTCGGGCTGGCGTCCATTCGCGCGAGCAGATTTTGTAGGGCTTCGAATATGCTGGCGTCTACGATGTTGAAAGGCGAGTAATCGAACACAACCCTCCAGTAAGCGGACATTTCCTCAATGATCCGTACCGGCACCGTTGACTTAGCTTTAGTCATGGTTCCGCTCCTTTAAACCTCGAATGATCGGGACGGCGAGGTGATCTTCTTCCCTTCATAGGAACGCATGCGCGCGAGCCCGGCTTCGGAGGTGCACAATCGCAAGAATGAGGTTTCGTTCGAAACCGCCACCCGCGACGAATCTTGACGCTTACTTTCTCGAAGGTGTTCCAATGCTCATGAGTGACCGCCGCCGTTTACTTTCCGTAGAAGTGGGCGACCTGGCCGACAAGCTTGGCCCAGGCCATGTCCATGGCCCCGTACACCTCGCCGGCCTCCGGTCGCGCATTATCCTTGAGGATTTCTACCATCAAGGTTGCGTAGTCGGACAGAATGACACCGGCCTGCAGCATGCGCAGGAGCCCGGCCTGGCGCTTGGTCTCGCTGAAGGTTCCCGAGGCATCGACTGCCACATAGGCGTCCAGCCCCCTGCCCACGGCAGTGATGGCGGGAAAAGCCGCGCAGACTTCAAGTGAGATGCCGGCAAAGATCAGCTTCTTGCGGCGAGTCGCCTCGATGGCGCGAGCCACGTGTGCGTCGTCAAAGGCGTTGACTGACGAACGGTCGATGATCTCGATGCCCGGCAGGGCTTCGATGAGTTCGGGGAACGTCGGACCCCACATGCTGTCGCGCGCCGTCGTGGTCGCGACAATAGGCAGTTTCAATGCTGTCGCAGCTTTCGCCAGGGCCACCACGTTGTGTTTCAGCTCGCCGGTCGAATAGTCGCGAACACCAGTCATGAGGCCGACCTGATGATCGACGAGGATGAGCGCGGCGTTCTCGGAAGTCAGTGGCTCGTAGGGGCGGATTTGATTAGTCATAGCACCCTTATCGCCCTAAAACATAGCCTTGTCGCCCGGCAACTCTCTTGTAGAATTCTGCCGACTTTGTCGTTTTCTGTCGCGCCGTTTAGGAGGCACGTTGACCGCCCTCAGGGGGCGTATCGGTCATCACCGAACACCTTTGGCTCTCCCCGCGGCCGCTTTACATCTCTTTATTGAAACGCCGCCACCGGGACGGACTTATCCGCTCGATTCTGCTGAAGGTTCGCGTGAAGGCTGATTGATCAAAGAAGCCGGACAGCAATGCGATCTCCGCGGCAGATTTCTTCGTCCCCGAAAGCAGATTCTTGGCACGCTCGATCCGCCGTTGAATCAGCCACTGGTGGACGGAGGTGCCAAAGGTTTTGTGGAAGCATCGCGCAAAATGACTCTCGGAAAGTGAGCAGGCGATGGCTAACTCCCTAACGGTGAGATCTCCCGAAAGATGACCGCGCAGGATCTCTTCAGCCCGCAACTTTTGCCACGGTTGCAAGCCGCGCTTTGCGGCGACTGAGAATTTCGGGGTGCCGCAATGCGTCTGCAACGCATGCGCTCCCAGCACCATCGCAATCTGGTCAAGAGCAAGCCTGTCGAGGGGCTCACCATGAGTGACGGGCGCGAGAATGCTCTTTGTCAACTGCGCTACAACCAGGTCTTCGACGAAGAAGACCTCCTGGAGGCAAAAATTCGGCGCCACATCGTTGTCGCGCGCGATCTTTTCAAGAACACCCCTTGAAATGTAATAGTGCAAGTAGTCGAATGGCCCCCGGACCCACATCTCCATCCGGCAATTCAAGTCGATAAATGTTGTGGCGAACGGTATCGCTCGCGTAACCCCAACCTTCCGTCCGTTGTAGAGGGCATGCCACTGTCCGACCGCTGCTGGCGCCAGGGAGACGCAAATGAGGATCGCGTCATCCGCCGGATACTCGGGAGCCTTTTCCATTTCTCTCGGGCCAGAGCGAAGTCGCGTAATCGCAAATTCTGGCTTTTGGTCCGCTCCAACCGCCCGGCAATCATAATCGGGCGTGCGGAAAACATCTGCCAGCGACGATCCAAACATCAGCGAATCCTTGCCATTTACACGGCGAGGCTGAGGTCGCTCAATTTGTCTGGGCAAGATGACCGTTCGGTTCATATTCAGAGTGTCCAGCAGCGAGATTGAAGGCCAATTTTATCTCACCCTGACGATAACCTTGCTTCTTGCGTGTCCCTCTTCGACGTAAGCTAATGCTTCTTTGGTCGATTCGAATGGAAAGACCCGATCAACCACGTCTTATCACCTCAATGTGCGAGACCTTGGCTGATTGAGTCGAGATCGGCAAGCGCTTCAGTAGGAATTTTTATCATCGAAGCCCCAAGATTCTCGCGAAGATGCTTCAGGGAAGATGTTCCCGGAATCAGCAGGATGTTGGGCGAGCGCTGGAGAAGCCAGGCAAGCGCAATCTGCATCGGCGTGGCTTGAAGTGACGCTGCGGTCGCATCGAGCGCCGACGACTGTAATGGAGAGAAGCCTCCCATCGGGAAAAACGGAACGTAAGCTACCCCTTGTCTGGCGAGGTCATCGATGAAGGCATCATCGCTCCTGTGTGCCACGTTGTAAAAATTCTGCACGCAAACTATCTCGGTAATGCTTTGCGCCTCCGACAACTGCTTGGCAGTTACGTTGCTCAAACCGATATGACGAATCAATCCCTGACGCTTGAGTTCCGCGAGCACGGTCAGAGGTTCCTCGATCGATCCCTCCGACGGTTCCGTGAACCCTCCAACGCGGAGATTCACGACGTCGAGAGCGTCGAGGCCAAGATTTCGAAGGTTGTCGTGAGCGCCGTCGACGAGTTCCTGGCGCGAAAGAGCAGGAATCCAGGACTTGTCTTCACCCCGACGAGCGCCGAGCTTGGTGACGATTACGAGACCTTTGGGGTAAGGATCAAGCGCCCGCTTGATGAGCTGATTAGTGACGTGAGGACCGTAGTAGTCGCTGGTGTCGATGTGGTTCACACCAGAATCAATGGCTGCGCGCAGAACAGCGATTGCGGCGTCAATGTCACGCGGTGGTCCCCATACCTCCGGACCAGCGAGTTGCATTGCGCCGTAGCCCATGCGGTTTACCGTCATCGATGTGCCTGGCAGCGAAAAGGCATTGGCGCGATCAGTCTCTTTAATCATTCCGTTTCTCCTAATCTGTGATTTCTCGGTACTCAGAAAAGCTAGAAGGACTCTCCGACCAGTTCTTCACTTTTCTTCCAGAGTGCCTCCGCACTCTTTGGATCGAGCGCATATCTGCGCACCCCTTCGCTAACGGCGGTGATGGGCGTATCGTCCGGTACGATTTCGGCAACGCGGCAGTTCTCGCAATATTGCCCACCGATCTCGTCGGCCCGAGCAGCGACAGCCGCCCACACAGAAGTCGCGGCTCCCTGGGAAATGGACTTCCATTGGAAAGGGCCCTTACCCTGTGCGGCGAGCTGGCGATTGATTTCTTCGATTACTTTTTCGATCCGGCCAGGCTCGGCGTAACGACCCAACTCGGTCCGTATGCCCCCCGGATGGACAGCCGCAGCGCGCACGCCGCGGTGCCGATGACGTTTGTCGAATGCGACCGCGAACAGAATGTTCGCCGTTTTCGATCTGCCATAAGCGACGAAAGGTTCATAAGGCGTGCGCTCAAAGTTGGGATCGTTGAGGTCCACGTTCGAATAGCGATGACCGGCGGAAGATAAGTTGATCAGCCGCCCACCATCCCGGAGAAGCGACGCAACCCGGTTGACCAGGACAAAGTGGCCGAGGTGATTCGTCCCGAACTGCGTTTCGAAGCCGTCGCCTGTGTGGCCGAACGGTGTGGCCATCACTCCTGCATTGGCGATGACAACGTCGAATGGTTGACCTTTTGCCAGCAGTGCGTCGGCGCAGGCACGCACGCTCTTTAGGTTGGCCAGGTCGAGTTCTACCAGTTCGAAGCTTCCACCGTTGGCGGCAGCGTTCTTTCTTACTTGCTCAATTGCAGTCATGGCCTTTTTCAAATCCCGTGCCGCGCCGACAACCTGAGCGCCATGGGCGACCAGAGACCGCGCCGTTTCCACGCCGAGTCCCGCCGAAACCCCTGTCACCAGGATCCGTTTGCCCTTCAGATTTACGCCTGACAATACTTCATCGGTTGTCGAAGTTGCCCCGAATGGGGTTGCCTCACGTATGTTCGTCATTCTCCATCTCCTTGTACTGACACGTTCGGGTGGCCGTTCATGTATGACTCACGCGCTAGCTGTGTGATAACACGTGACCCACGATGGGTTCGAAATAATGCTCCGCATTCAGATCGGCAATGAGCCCAGGCTGAACCGGTCGCCATCCGAGCCGTTGCTGCGTTTGCGCGCTGGAAGCCGGCCCGTCCATACCAAAGAAGGGAGCGATCCAGCCAAAATGATCGGCTGCTTCCTCGCGAGACTTGCTAACGACCGGTACATTCAACTGCCGGCCAATGACCTCAGCGATGTCTCGAGCCGGTACGCCCTCGTCTGCAACGCCGTGATAGCGCTCTCCAGCGGCGCCTTTCTCAAGCGCGAGCCTGTAGAGATGAGATGCATCCAGCCGATGCACTGCAGGCCAGCGGTTGAGTCCGTCCCCTATGTACGCAGAAACGCCCTTGTCGCGTGCAATGCTGATCAGGCGTGGCGCGAAGCCGTGATCACCAATACCGTGTACCGAGGGAGGAAGCCGCAGTAAAGATGCGCGGACTCCGCGCGCCGCCAGCGCCACTGCCGCCTCCTCCGACTTGCGAGGAAAATTGGGATTGGGCGCATCCTCTTCTATTGCGAGCGAACCTTGGCGTTGAGCGAGCAAGGTCCCGGAGGTGACGATCAGCGGGCGATCAGAGCCAGCGAGCGAGCCTCCGAGAATCTCGATGGCACGCCTGTCCGCCTCGGCGGCAGGCCCATAGTTTGAGAAATCGTGAATAAAGGCGGTGTGGATCACTCCGTCGGCAGCAGCGGCTCCGCTGCGAAGGCTTTCGACATCTTCGAGCGAACCGCGATGTACCTCGGCTCTCGCGGCGACAAGTGACTTAGCTGCCTTCTCGGAGCGAGCAAGGCCGAGCACTTGATGACCAGCATCGATCAGTTCTCGGACGACTGCCGAACCGATAAAGCCTGTAGCTCCAGTGACAAAAACACGCATATTCTTTTCCTCCTAAGCATTTATGAATTGGGTCGGTAGGGACGAAGCGTTCACTCGATTTGCAAGCCGAGTCGAAACCCTGGCCGTGATCAATCTCCATTCGCTTGTTGAAGCAGGCAGACCATCGATCTCGATCAACTCGCGTAGCCAGTCCTCAGCTGAGATCCCCGCCTGTTCTGATCCGAACAAGTCGGTGACGGCGTTGAAGAATGCCGACAACTCTTGCTCCGCCATCGTCATGAGGTCGGCGCAACCCGGGTTGGAATTCTTCAATGATTTATGTAGAGCGAGTGAATTCATGTTGCTCACCTCCCGATCCCGGAACCGAAGACCCTGTCCCGAACGCTATTGACAGGCCGCCCCGTTCCGACTAAAACGGAGGGTGTCTCCGAATCAGTAGATAGGATAACCGGAGACTTTCTCCGGTTGCAAAATTTTTTGCCCAAGACGCGTTCAAAACCGGCCCCCCGGAAGCCGCGCACCGATGCGCTGCAGAACCGCGAGCGCCTTCTGGAGGTGGCGAAGGAAGCATTTACCCGATCCGGCGCGGACGCCAGTCTGGACGATATCGCTAGACAGGCGGGCGTCGGAGCGGGAACTCTGTACCGACACTTTCCTACACGGGACACACTGATCGAAGCGGTCTATCGAACCGAGGTGGAGAAGCTCGCTGCAGCGGAGAAAAGGTTCTCTGAAAGCCTGCCTCCTATCGCAGCATTGCGAGCGTGGATGTTGTTATTCGTCGACTACATCGCGACAAAGCACATTATCGCCCCGGCACTGAATACAGTCGTCGGAGGACCCTCGAAGCTGTATGAAGGCTCGCGCGGTCAGGTCCAGGGGGCAATTGACTCGCTGGTGAAGCGCGCGATCAAGAGTGGCGACATTCGTAAAGATCTCGCGCCATTCGATCTGCTCCGCGCACTTATCGGTGTATCCAATGTCGCGAGCAGCCCTGACTGGCAGCAGAGCGCGAAGAGGCTGGTGGATATCCTTATCGCCGGTTCGCGGCCCGTGAAGTAGCCCGAAGGGCTCGTATCCAGACGCGCCACACCGCTTACTCCGGACTGAAAGGAGCTCTGGATTTGTTTACTCTCTATCTGGCCAAAGAACTTGGACTCCGTAAAATTCACGCCAACTCCGTGGGTCCCGGTGCGCTCCGAATGGCACCGCGTGCAAATCGCGGTTGAGCTGATTGCGCGGACTCAGAGGCTCGAAGCGACACACAAGCTCGATCCACCGGGGCAAGGGGGATGCCTGCCGCTCGAACCCGATCTCTCGCTGAATCACCGTCGTCGTAGAGGTTGAAGCGACTCGACATGGCCTCGGATGTCACGGTTCTCGAAAACCGGGCCTCCGCGCTGCCCCGTTCCGCTCACGACGGCATCCACCATGGCTCGGGCCAAGTCGTCGGCCCGAATCACTTGGGCCGGGAACAGCACCCGAAACACGGGGTAGATCATTCGCAACAGGCGGTAGCTGAAATTGGATTCCTTCCGCGGCTCGACCGGGTAGATGTACGCCGGCCGGAAGAGGTAAACGCGGGGGAACTCCGCCGCGAGTAGCGCCTTCTCGGCCTCTCCCTTGTAGCGTGAATGGAATGCGACTTCGTCCCGTCGGGTCCGCGCCACTCCCGCTTAAGAATGAGAATGCCGCGTCGGGGCTGCTGAGGCGGAGAACTCGCGCGAACTCGATGGTGTAGTCCACGGTTATTGTGCGGAGCTCCGCATCCGGCACCGTCCCGGTGTACGTGCCCAGGCAATACACCGCTCCGTCTTGACCAGAGAGTGTCTCCCCGAGGGTGGAGCAGTCTGCGAAGTTTTAATGCAGAAGCTCGTTCAGCTTGGGATGCGAGATGCCGAGTTTCCTGCGCGCAATCGAAGTCACGCTTCCGACGGCAGGTTGGTCGAGCCCGTAGCGAAGGGCGTACCCTCCGACCATTCCAGTCGTGCCTACGATTACAAGGCGCTTTTGGCCTACCGTCGGAACGTTCATCGACAGCCCCGCGGCGCGCTAATTTCAGTCATGGCAGAGGACGCTCCTCCAGCCAGTCGACGTAGAGCAGAAGCTCCGCAAACAGCCAAACGCCGCCTATCTTTGCAAACGTGTCGTAGTAGCGGTAGCGCGGCGATCATCCGCTGTCGTTTTTCACCGTCGATCGTGGGATGCGCCAGGGTGTATGCCTCCCCCGTGGCTCGGTCGCCGGTCAGCGTGAGGATTGTACTCTGCCCGACGAAATGCATGGTGGCGGCATACTTGTTCAGGTCTGCGAACACTGGAGCGAGCGCCTCGCGCGAGTGCAGCTCCTGCGAAGGCTTCGGATCCTTGGCGTTCATGTACACGACGAAGTGCGTATCTGGAGTAAAGAGAGACTTCTGACCTCTCGCATCGCGACGATCGGCACAATGTGCATAGGCCTCAACGAGTTCCCGGATGGAGGGACGGGCTGTGGCCGAGCTCAGGTGAGAGCCGGAATTGTGTTGCGGGGGAATGTGAGTTTCTAGCGTCGTGCTGTAAGCGGGAAAGAGACTGTCTCAAGAACTCAGGTCGATCTCTGGACCCAGCTTTCCACGCCTCGAGAGCAACCAGTCAACATAGTCATCTTCGAAGGCTAGGTACACGAGTCCGACCACAACAAGATCGGAGACGGACCTGATCCCGGCACGTTGCTGCGCCTTCTTCAGAAGAGCCTTCGGAATGGTTGCTTGAATCAAACAGGTCCGTCTCCGAGACAAGAAACCCTCTCGCTCCGCGATTTCCATGAGCTCATGTACTTTCCGCGAGGGTACCGCCGAATGTGAAATGTCTACTGCGCGGCGCTTCATCTAAATGTCGAGACCTTGTTAGTTTCCCGTGATTGCTTTCTGCGCCTCCGCCAGGGTTATCATCAGGGTCATCGGTTCGACCGGCGAAGGAATGAAACCCCACTTCTCATAAAATCGCTTCGCCCTGTCGGAGATCGCGTGCACCAGGATAGCCCTGATTCCGGCGATTTCCGCAGCCTGAGCGGTGCGCAATACGGCATCTCGCAACAGAGCTGGCCCGATGGATTGACCCTGCATGCTCTGGTCGATTGCCAAGCGGCCGATAACCATCACGGGAACCGGATCCGGCATGTTCCGTCTCACTCGTCCAGGTGCGTCGGCGTGCGTTACGGCGCCGACCGCAAGTGCGTAATATCCAACCACGCGGTTCTCGAAACAAAGGACATAGGTTCGCGACGCCCCGCTTTCTTCGTTTCGCAGAGCTCGCCGTCTGAGCCAATCGTCAAGGGTGGGTTCCCCGCATTGAAAGTGCGAAAGATCATGGTCAGGTAAGATGTTTTCGGGCGGATTAAATCGAATCTCGGAGGGGCTCATTTGTCCCAGGGAGCTTTAGTCTTGAGAAGCCGCGCCAGCCGGGGATTGCTCGCCGGAGGCCTGTCCAGCAGTGCATTGAAGCGCTTGAAGTCTTCTTCCGGCAGTGCGAAGTAACGGCCATCCAGCAAGATGCTTTCTGCTTCGCGGCAGGCTGTTTCCAGCATAAAGTCCGACCGGTTGCGGCCCAAGGCTTGCGCCGCCCGGTCAATCAATGACTTCTGGACTCGGCTTACCCGTAGATTGATGTTCTCGCCTCGTCTTCTACTGGATTTCGTTGTCGGTCCGGGCATGATCAATTCCTATCACTGTACACACAATGAATATACACGATTGTGCGCACAATGTAAATACACAAGGCATTTGAGGTTCCGGTTGTGAGCGATGAACGGCGCCATGAATAGACCCAGCCCCGTCGACTTTCAAGCATATCTCCTTCAGAGACCTGTCAATGCTCGCTCGGTTGTTTGCTCAATTCGTCGTCCAGTTAGGAAAAGGTTCACGAGTCGACGATCAGAAGACCGCAATCAGGTCCCGGATCATTCCTCGGCGCCTGTATAGCGTCTCGACCAAGCGATTGAGGCCAGCGCCGGCATTGAAACAATAACCCTGGTCGATAAAGGTTGCGAGGTACCCTCGCGAACGCTTTCCTCCTAGGGAGAAGACCGCCTGCCTGCCATCACAATTGCAAGCCCATCGGTCCAGGACCAGTACCCGCGCGAAATCGGCGAGACTTCGCACTCTAAAGCCCATCCCGATTTTTTCATTTTCCAATCTTTGCCGGGAGCCGGAGCGGCGCTGGACCCACGGTTGTTGGCGGCACTGGGCCCACAGCGCGATCGTTATGGCAGTGCGGAAGAGGTGCAGAAGTACAGCGGCATTGCCCCGGTGAAGGAGCGGAGCGGGAAAAAGAAATGGGTACATGTTCGCTGGGCGTGTCCCAAGTTTCTGCGGCAAAGTTTTCACGAATGGGCGGGACACTCGATTGCGCAGTCGGTTCAAGACGCTCGACCCGCATGACTGGTTCGAACCCTGACACGGCGAACCAGCGCGGTGCGAAAATTCGGTGGTTGAAAAGAAACCGGTTGCGAGCCCCCGGCGAACCCCTTGCGAACCACTGTCAGCGAAGTCCCGCAAAAGCTCGCATCGGGCTACGGTTGGAGCACTGAGGTCACCAGACACAACGGTCCGACACTGGGGAATCAACCTCGCCCTCGACGTAAACAAGCTACACAGCTACGGGAGTCGTTTCGCTGGCTGGTTCATGCCATTTTGGTGCAGAACTAGTCCGGTCGCTCGACCTTGGCTATCCGTTTCGAAGGTGATCTGCGCGTCCACGACCTTTAGGAAGTAGTCGTGCTCACTCTCAGGAAAAATCTCCAGCTTCGGCTGCCCGGTAGCCTGCACGAAAAACTGCGCTCCCTCGCGAGTGATAGTCATAATGAAGTTGGGCGCGAGTTGATATTGCCCAACGTAGCCGTCGAACACCTTGGGATCAACAGCTATCTGCGTATGTTCTTTCGGCGGCTGCCAGAGTGGGGCATTGGCGTTCAGCAGGTGTTGCCCTATGTCATCGACCCCGGCTGGCGTTTCGGCATTCGAAAGGACGACGACACCCATCCCGGTCTTGCTCTCAAAACCAATGAATGACCTGAATCCGCCCGTGCCGCCGTTGTGCCAAACAATTTCATGACCATCGTGGGTCAAAATGTGCCACGCCAGACCAACCTCTAACCCCGGCTCACCCGTTGGACGACGAACTGCAAGCATCGCAGTCATGGCAGGCGCGAGTGGAGTCTTGACATAGCCGAGATTTGCGGCAACAAACGTCAGCATGTCGTTGGCTGTGGAGCGTAGTGCGCCAGCGCCAGCCAGAGTCGGCAACTCCCAATAAGCGACTTTTTGCATCGTGCCATCGTGACCGACCGCGAATCGAGTCTTCATCTCTTCGGACAAAGTAATCGCAGTGCTCCGCATTCCGAGCGGCTCGCAAATCCGAGAGCGCACTAGTTTCTCGTAGTCCATTCCGGCACGGCGTGCAAGCACATGTCCTAGCAATCCGCCACCCAGATTTGAATATTCGTACTGGGAGCCGATGTCATGGGTTAGCTGGTAACCGGAGAGGAATTGGTAAAGCTGCTCGACCGAGTAATCGGCGTAGGGGTTGGCGGCATCCTTGGGGCTTAGGTTTGAAGGCAAACGGGGGAGACCAGATGTGTGGGTCGCCAAGTCCTCCAAGGTGATCTGCCGGCCGTTTCGCACTGGCATTTTCACCCCAGCATGCAAGTATTTCGCGACGGGATCAGTGAGCGCGACCTCTCCCCGTTGTACCATGTCTGCAAGGAGCAACGACGTAAAGACCTTCGTGACGGAACCGATCTCGAAGATCGTGTTGCCATCCACAGTCCTATTGTCACCTGTGTCGAATTTGCCGTAGGAAATCGTCCTGCGCCCGGTCGAGTCAACGATTCCCACAACAATTCCGACACTCTGATGCTGCTTGTCAATGCGCTCAACGAGGAGATCACGAATCTGCGCATCTGTCGGGAAAGCAGACTTTGTTGACGACTGTGCCATAAGCGGCAGCACTCCAACCATAAACCAGCTAATGAGATGGATGAGAACCGTTTTCACAAAGACTCCTCTCGAACATCAACGCCTCGCCCAAAGTCGCTCGGAATGGCACGCCGCTCGAAAGTTTATCGAACTACCGAACGATAGTGTTTGCGAAACAGAAGAAGCTCACTCTTCATTCCGCTGGGAACAGTTCATCGAACAATCGCTTGAGCAACTGATCGTAAGCGAGTGAGCCGTGCTCTTGCAGATAGCGGCGTTCCGCAGAACGAACTGGGTTGTCGTCAGCATGCGTTGCCAATAGAACACTCCCCTTTGTCTCTTGAGTTGAACCTGCCGTGCGGGTTTTCACCTGCTCGGATACTTAAGATGCCCTTTCGTACCCGGTCGCGTGCGCTACGCAAATTTTGGAACCGATCAAGGTCGTAAATGACTCGGATCGCCTCAATTGCTCGGCAGCCATCAGCGACTCTGCCATCAGTTCCAACCGCGTAGATATTCGGGATCATCCAGATCATCTGGTAACCACGAGCCCACAGATGTTGGGCCATAGTGCGCTCCGCATCCCGCATGTTATGAATCTCGGCGACGGTCACGAAAGCCTCCTCCGGCGCTCCAATCTCGCGAACGTATTGGTTCCACACATCGACAATGCGCTGCTCAGGGATGCGGTTGGCAGAGTTGCGAACGGACTGGTATTCGGCTTTGGCAACTCGCTGATTGATGCCGCTGGCGAGCCACGCGGGTAGCATTTCCTTGGAGAACAGAGCCGCGATCTCCTCAACGATAGCTTTAGCATCCGCCTCCGACTGAACTTGCGCGGCAAGATCGTTGATCCGGAGAGCAGCCTGTCTGTGCCGCTCATATTCTTCATGGGCACGCTGTTGCAGGGTCGCCTGCGGCTCGGCGGAATCGCTCTGTTGGGGCGCGGCGATTAACAACGCGAAGACTAATCCGAGGATCATGGGCGAGGCTCGCAGCCGCGAAATTACTTGGCCGGGCTTTGGCGAAGGAGCGACTTGATCTTATTCTCAAAAGCGTCTTTGTCCACCATGCCTGTGTGCGACTCGGCAATCTTCCCGTCGCGGTCGATAAGCAAGGTCATAGGAAGGGAAGGGAGTCCGCCGTATCGGGTGGTTAGGTCTTGGTTGGCGATCACGACTGGATAATTCAGCTTGTGCTCTTCGAGGAATGGCTTTACCGATTTCCAGCCATCGTCATCCATGGAAACGCCTATCGCCGCCAGTCCGTCCTTCCGGTACTTATTTTGGAACTCCACATACCAAGGAATCTCGACTTTGCAGCCGCCGCACCAAGTAGCCCAGAAGTCGAGCAGAACTACTTTGCCTTTGTATGCCGATAATTTGACAGGGGAGCCAGCAGAGTCGTCAAGGGTGAAGTCAGGAGCGGGTTGTCCGACTTGGGGGGGCGGGTTGTACTGGTTGAGGAGCGGTTTGCGAGGCAAGGAGCGGGCACACTGCAACCAAGGCGACGGCGAAAGTGCGAAGTAACATCAGAATTACCTCCTACGTGAGACACCCAAACAGTTCGGTACATGGTTCTGCGAAATTCCGATGGTAGCGAGGCGAGAGTTTCCTCGCTCAGGGGCGCTAATCTCCGCGAGTAGGCGATAATGTCGAAGTGTTCCGAACCCGCTTCAAGAACGAAATCGTTGCAGAATTTCTGCCTCCCTCTCGAATCCAAAAGAAGCAGAGGCTCATTATCCTGTGCGATGGGATGCCATCAATTCCTCGCAAGCAGCCGTTATCAGAATTTCTGGCTGCAAAAGGGTACTGGGTCATCTACCCGCGCTATCGTGGTGCGTGGGAAAGCAGCGGTGAGTTTCTAGCGAAATCACCCCATGAAGACATCCTCGATGTTCTCGGCGAATTGCCAAAGGAACTAGAAGAATCTGCCTTCGGTCGGCGCTTCCGGCTGGCACCGGATCAGGTCTTCGTTATTGGGGGCAGCTTCGGTGGAGCGGCGGCGATACTGTTATCGCTCGATCCACGGGTCAGGCGAGTCATTGCGAATTGCCCAGTCGTGGACTGGAGCATTTTGGATACGGCTGAGAGGGCTGAGACCTCGAAGCCGAACTACGCCGACTACATCTGCCAAGCGTTCGGGAATGCTTATCGACTCTCAGATGCGAACTGGAAGAAGCTCAGTGGCGGCTCCTTCTACAATCCGTGGCACCAGAGGAAAGAAATCGATGGTTCCAAACTACTGATGATCCACGCCAAAGACGACCCGAACGTGCCGTATGAGCAAACGAAGAGATTTGCTGAGGCCACGGGAGCCAAGTTGAAGACGCTCAAGCGCGGCGGGCACATCAGCACGGATTACGTGGTCAGAAGACACTGGGCTCAGATCAAGAGGTTCTTCGATTCCGCTCGAAATGAATAATCGTGCCGCCGGAGTCTTTCCGCCTATGACTGACGACCAATCAAGTGCGATCCGCCAAAGCTACGACCAGATCGCCGACGAATACGCCCGGAGGATTTATCACGAGCTTGACGGCAAGCCGTTCGACCGCGAACTGCTGAGCCGTTTCGCGAAGGCGGTCGGAGGGTCCGGCGAACTCTGCGACATGGGCTGCGGCCCCGGACACGTGGCGCGACATCTCCAGAGCCTCCGCGCAAGGGTCTTCGGACTGGATATTTCTCCCGCCATGGTGGAGCAGGCACGCCGACTCAATCCCGGCATCCGGTTTCAAGTGGGCGACATGTTGGCGCTCGACTTGCCGAGCATGAGCCTAACGGGAATCGTGGCGTTCTATGCCATTGTGAACATTTCGAAGCAGCTTCTCCCGACCGTGTTTCGCGAAATGTTCAGGGTGCTGCAAGCTGGCGGTCTACTTTTGCTCGCATTTCACATCGGAGATAAAGCTGCGCGCTATGCCGAGTTGTGGGATCGCCCGATCTGTATGGACTTTTTCTATTTTCAACCAGCCGAGATTCGGGGTTACTTAGAGGCGGCGGGATTCGCAATCGAAGAAGTCAACGAACGAGAGCCGTATGCGCCGGAAGTGGAGCACCAGAGCCGCAGGGCATACATTTGGGCGCGGAAGTCGCCATCGGCTCCCCAATTCACTGCTGAGAAGCGGAGAGCAATTTCCCAGTGAAACCAAGGCTAGCCCTCAGGTCTGGGTTGACCACCAGAGGAGCGCAATAAACAAAACCTGCATCGGAGTCCGCAACCACAGGGGCGTTGCAGCCTTGCCGCGCAGGGTAGAGCCCTTTTGTGCCGCGTTGACGTTGGCGATAAACATCCCGATGAGAAGCGCAATCAAGCACACGCCCGCAAGCCTGCGGAATCGAGCAACTACCAGTCCCGCCGCTCCGAGAAGTTCCAGAACCCCGGTGATGTACACGATCAGCAGGGGACGCGGAAAATATGGCGGGATCATCTGTGCTAGATCATGTTTCATCTTGTTGAAATGAGCCGTTGCGGTGAAGACGAACATCACGGCCAACGCGTACAGGGCGGAATGCTGCCACGCGGCTAGAACATGCACACCAGCCGCTCCTATCGCTCGAAAGATCAGCCACGCCGCCAGCAATACGATGAGGACGAGCATAAGAAAGCCGAATCCAAACCGTGACCCCAAAAGAATCTCACAAACGCCGAACTCTTATCGCTCTAGCCTTCCAACAAAACCTCGAACGACCCCGTCTTGTCGCGTAGCCGCTTCGCCGCCCGTCCGGTTGGGGCGCACAGCAAGCACTTCACGCCTTTGGCTCGGAGGATCATCAGGATGGAGTTCACCAGCGTCGTCTTGCCAACGCCCGGTCCCCCTGTGATGACCACCACGCGGTGCGAGAGCACCGTCTTCAGCGCCTCCCGCTGGCTGGGGGCGAGCGTCTTGCCCGTCTGCCGCTCACACCACGCGACCGCCTTGTCGAAATCAATCGGCGGATATGTCGCCTCCGCTTCCGCTAAGCTCTTGATCCTTGTCGCGATACCTTCCTCCGCTCTCCGGAGATGCGGTAGGAAGATCAGGGGCTCGCCGTCGATCTCCTCCAGCAACAGGGAGCCACTCGTGAGCATTTGTGATAGAGCCCGTTCGACCGTACCTTCCTGCACTTCCAGTAGTTTCATTGCCGCCAGCTTGAGTTTCCCTAGCGGCAACGCACAATGTCCGTCCGAAGTCGCTTCCAGCAGCACATGGTCGATGCCCGCCCTTGCCCGATTGATCGAGTCTCGTGGAATCCCGACCTTCTGAGCGATCTGGTCGGCGGTCGCGAAACCAATCCCGTAGATGTCTTTCGCCAGCATGTAGGGATTGCTCCGCACCTTCTCGATTGCCTGCTCGCCATAGGTCTTGAAGATTCGCACCGCCCGGCTGGTGCTGACGCCGTGGCTATGCAGGAACTGCATGATCTCCCGGACTTGCTTTGCTTCCTGCCATGCATGGGCGATTCGCTCCCGACGCTTGGGGCCAATGCCATCGACGGTTTGCAATTCGGAGGGCCGTTTCTCGATCACCACAAGAACCTCGGCTCCAAATCTCACGACCAGCTTCTTCGCGAGAATCGGGCCAATGCCCTTCACCAAGCCGCTGCCGAGATACCGCTCGATCCCATCGGTGGTGGTGGGCGGCACCGTCTTCATGGTGCTGGCTTTGAATTGCAGTCCCTGTTCCCGATCCCTGACCCAACATCCCTCCGCAACAAGCCATTCCCCTGCGGTGACCGAGGGCAGGGACCCGATCACCGTCGTTTCTTCCCTATGCCCCTTTGTTTTTATGCGAAGGACGCAGAAGCCGCTGTCCTCGTTGTGGAAAGTGACGCGCTCGATGACGCCGGAGATTTCTTCCGTTGCGGGTCGGCGGTCTGGCATAGCTACGGTCATAAGTGGAGATTCATTTTGGCACGGAGGGCGGGGCTTGGGTGATTCAGTACAGGCCAGATTTCCGCTGTTTGGCTCGGATCGATGAAACCCCGGAGGGTAGAATCGTGGAGCGTATGGCCAAACGTAAGCATAAATCACAGCCCACGTGGACAGATGTCAAAGCAAAACTCGCAGATTTTGATCGGGTAGCACTGCTGGGATTGATTCAGAGCCTCTACGCCGCGCACAAGGAGAATCAGACGTTTCTTAATGCCCGATTTGGCTTGGCTGAGGACGTGCTGGAGCCCTACAAGAAAACCATTGATCGATGGCTTTGGCCTGATATGTTCCGGAGGCAGGACACCTCGGTCTCCCACGCGAAGCGGGCCATCTCTGATTACAAGAAGGCAGTTGGCGATCCGGAAGGACTAGCAGAGTTGATGGTTTTCTACTGCGAACGTTCCGCTGGGTTTTCCAGCGACATTGCGAGTGACGATGAGGGATACTTCAATGCGATGGTGCGGATGTTCGAGCAGGCGCTCAAAATCGTAAACGCACTATCGGTCGAGCGCCGCGATGACCTCCTGACCCGGTTGGATCGTGTGCGAGTGACCAGTCATAAAATTGGCTATGGAGTCGGAGACGACATGGATTCCCTCATGTCGAAGTTCATGCCGAAGAGACGGTAAACCCGATTTGGAGGGATTTGGCTGCCGGGAGGGGCTTGGGGCGGTTCCTGCGTTTCAATCCATGTTGCGCGGCTTTGGGGCCAGTCCGAAGGGTATCCTGAGCGCGGTGTAGCGCCTAGAATCACGCCTTTTGACGGAAAATCCACCCCTCCAGTCTTCTGACTTTCTCGTCGTCCGGCTCCCCCGACATTACTTCCGTTACGGGGTGCTCTTCCCCCGGGCTGACTACAATCTAGTTGCCACGAGGACCAAAACTCCCGCCCCGAGGAGAATGACGTGTCTAACCCTGTAAGCGACGAACCCATCACCTGCGCTTCCTGTGAATATCGCTATCCTCGGAGTAGAGAGATTTGCCCGATGTGCGGGACCGCCGCACCAGCCGTTGAACCCATTCAGCTGCCCTCACCCGTTCCTAACGAACTCAGAACTAATCACAAAACCCTCCAATCGCGTCTCAGTAGTCAACCAAGACCTCCCCGTGCGCGGCTCAGGAGATTGGTCCCCATCGTTGTTGTCTCGATAGTACTCATAGTGGTTTCATCAGTTTTTTACGAAGTTCACAATCGCAACCTTGCCAAAGAATCCGGATCAGCAGCAGAACATACGGCCACATCGGCGCAGCCCAAGATAAAGAACGCTGATCAACGACACATCGCCCGCAATCCGGTCAGACGAGTTCAGCTTGTTACCCCGGCAAAACTGGGAACCGCCCAGACACCCGACACAGCGAAAGAGGATGATCCCGTCGAGTTGTGGAAGGCGGTCAAGCGAGGGAATGTTAGCGCGGAGGTCGCACTAGCCAATCTTTACTTGCATGGAAAGTCGGTTCCTCAAAACTGTGAACAGGCGCACATGCTTTTACAGACGGCATCGACCAAAGGCAGCAAAGCTGCCGATACTCTTCTGAAGAGTAGCTATTCAGAACGATGCGAGTGATTGGCTGCGTTGGCGATATTCCTGCGGCAAGTAAATAGTCTCCGAGTAGAGGAGGCTCAGTGGGCTGTAGGCTTCCCTTGGCTCTGTCCACCGTTTCCGGTTTCGTGCGCGTTTAGGTCCACCATGGTCCACTGAGGTCTCCCCCCTCACAGATCCCACCGTGCAGGATTACCGCAGCGGGTTCCTCAAGCGTGACTCCTTGCCCCCGCCCAGGAATGCATGATCCTTGGTAGCAACAACGGATGGTGCCGCAGGATTTTGTCATATCGTTCCCACGTCAACCATCGCCCGCGTGTGCGGCGACTCAGCCACTCCCTCCAGATGCGACGGACGCTCCGATAGAACTGCCGGAGACTCCGGTAGTTGGTCGGTCGCCCGTAATACTGGTAGTGGCCGCGGAGCTTGGCGTTGAGGATTTTCTGCTGCTCAGCCACAGGCTCGTGCCGATGCTTCTGGCACCATTCGGCGACCGCCTTCAGCCCCCTGCGGAGCCGTTTGCCGATCGTCTTCACGTGGACTGTGAACTTCCCCTTCCGGCTGCGTGCGCAGATGTGCGTGAACCCTAGGAAATCCACGGTGGCCGGTTTCTTTCCCTGCCCCTTGGCATTCCTTTCGGCGCTCCGCCCAAATTCCACCAGCCGCGTCTTCTCCGGGTGAAGGGCCAAACCGAATTTGCCAAATCGCTTCGATAAGGCTTCCTTCACCTTTTCCGCATCCTCCTTGTGTTCGAAACACAAGACGGCATCATCAGCAAAGCGGATTTCGTGAGCTTCGCCCTTCAACCGGGGCTTCACCACTTCCTCGAACCATTCGTCGAGTACGTAGTGCAGGTAGGCGTTCGCCAAAAGCGGGCTAATCGGTTGGCCTTGCCCTGTCCCTGTTTCACTCATGAGTAATCTGCCTTCCTCGATGACTCCGACCTGAATCCATTTCCGGATCAGCCGGAGCACGCTGTCGTCGCTTACTCGCTTCTCCATCATCTCCATGAGTTGCTCTCTCACAATCGTGTCGAAGTAGGCGGTAATGTCTATCTCGAGGATCCATCCCGTGGGCCGGGTGCAAACGACTCGTCCCACTTGGTCCAATGCCTGGTGTGCTCCTCGTCCGGGTCGGAACCCGTAGGAGCAGTCGAGAAAATCCTGCTCGTAGATGGCATTCAGTATTTCGACCACCACCTTCTGCACGAGCTTGTCCTCGAGGGCGGGAATCGAGATCGGCCTCTGTTTCCCGTTTTCCTTGGGGATATAGACTCGGCGCAGCGGTTGGGCCCGATACTTGCCATCCTTGAGCCGTCGATGCAGCTCGCGGATGTTTCTCGCAGCGTCCTTTTCGTACTCCTCGTAGGTGACGCCGTCCACCCCGGCACTGGCATCCTTTCGTAGACGTAGGAATGCCGCGTACATTCTTTCGGGTGTGATCAAGTGAGCGATCGAGAAGAATCGTCGCTTCGCATCTTCCTTGGCGAGTTCAGCTAGTCTGTCGATTTCTGTGGACATAATGATTCGAGTTCTGTGTCTCGCTTATGCTTCCCTCGACAGATGCGTTGCTTGTTTCCCCCTTCCCTCCAGTGGGTCCCGTGGCCGCTCCTTGCGAAGCCCTGCGGTTCCCCACCTTCACCGGTACTATGGGGTCGTAAGACTGCTCGCCATCTCTCCGCGACCCCTCTGGTCGACCCTCGGGGTCCCGTACCTCCCGATCTGAGAGGCGTTCCTCTCGGTGTGGGAGGAGATGAGGAGCTCTCTTCGGTTCCTGGACAATCCCTGTGGAAACATGCCTCGGGCTAGGGACTCCGGCGACTCCAGCACGACCTCGCCATAACGATCGCTGCCGGATGCTGCCTTCCGCTAGGCTAAGGGCGTCGGCGTCGCAACGATATTAAGATTTCGGAGCTGATCCTCACGGCCTGCTTCCTTGTTGTCTACGCTTCGCACCCACCAGTCGCCCGGTGAATGGCAAGACTCACTACTGGCCTGTCTGCTCGACTTTGGCCACGCGGGAATTGCACCCGCTGGACTGTGTTAAGAGGTTTCCCTAACTCATCATCAGTTCCTCCTCTTCCAAGCTTTCCCGAACGCGATAGCCCGCATAATTCATATATTTGAAGACAACAAAAGCCTCCTCTGTTACAAACATGTTGTCGAGACAATGTTTGCGCAAACAAAAGAGGCTTCTGAATGTCTGAAGATAGCACAACACAGTGTCTGTTGTTTCCAGGAATTTTTCGCAAGCCTGTCGTGGCCGAGTTCGATCAGCGCGAGGGGAGTTCCGACGGCGGAGCCTTGCTGCTGAAGGCCGCCGATCGGCACTATGGATTGGTGGCTGGACTGGCCTCCTGCCTGCGAGACGAGCGGCAAGCTGGCAAGGTTGATCATTCGTTACGCGAGTTGGTGGGGCAACGAGTGTTCTCGATCGCCTGCGGCTACCCGGACGCGAACGATTCGGCTCGCCTGTCCTTGGATCCGATTCACAAACTACTTCTGGATCGCGATCCGATCGAGGGTCGCGACTTGGCGTCGCAGCCGACGTTGTCGCGTTTCGAGAACGGAGTTGGGGTAAAGGAACTCTACCGTGCAGGCGAGTTCCTGGCTGAGAGCGTGATCCGACGCCATGCCAAGCGGCTGCGTCATCGCACGAATCGCGTCACCATCGATCTGGACCCGACCGACGATCCCACGCACGGCGCGCAACAGTTGTCGTTCTTCAACGGATATTTACGATACCTGGTGCTACCTGTTAGGTTCCGTGGCGGTACGGGTATCTTTACTGCACGATCCCTTCTGGCGTGGGCTGCATAGTGTGCGGGAATGCCTCAAGCGCTGGCAGTCGGTTGCACAGAGCGTCATCTGGAACTGGTTCGCCGCGCCTCTTCATCTTTCGCAATCCGTTTAGTCAACTCTCCCTTTGATAAGGTGAGGGCGCGACCTAGTGCCGATTGGAAGTGCTGCATCTTTTGCTCTGGCGTGGTTTCGGAATCAAGTTTAGACTTCATGCGCCAATCATAGCCAATGAGAAAAATATTCGATCCGGGCGGCGACATTTGGAAGCCTTCAATTGACTATGTGCACATGAAAGCTAGACGGGCTGACTTTCACCTCCAGACTGCGGAGAAGCAATTGCGAGATTGGGTTAAAAGCAACCCGTACACTGTCACCGAGAAAGACGATTCGGAGAGAACGCATCACATTTTCATAATCACACCACAAAGGCCACCGAATGAGGAAATCTCTCTCGGAATCGGAGATTTCGTTAACTGTCTCCGCAGTTCTCTCGACCAACTCGCTTGGAACTTGGTCAGCTTGTTTCCTAGCACGATTCCGACCGACGAAACAACCGCCACCAGAATTACCTTCCCGATTTGTCGAACCGATCAGTCCTACAGGGAGAAACGCGCTTTGTTCCACTCCAGTATCCACGGCGCTTTGGATTCGCTTCAACCTAATGACAGAACGAATGCCATACATACACATGAACTCTGGCGACTCGACAAACTTTGGAACCTCAACAAACATCGGACCATTCCCGTCAATTGCGGCAATTGGACCATTAAGTTCCCGGGCACTATGAAGGGTTTCATTGAAGAGGACAGATTCAATCAGTGCTTCATTGTAGGAGTGCCGTGCCTGTCTAGGTTCTCTTTTCGCCCAACGTATGTGAAACCACAAATCATTCCGGACATACTTTTCGGCGAGTACATGGGGACTTTCGCCGTTGACATCAAGCGGCTTCGCAAAATACACACATTCGTTGCAGACGACGTGATCCCACAATTTGCGCCCTTCTTATGAGCATAGGGCGCCGGGCACTCCCCCACCCTCGGTAAGTCCCATGGATCGGCGATACACCATTACGTCTTGCATCGCTCGCTTGGATCGCCATTTGGGCCTCACTCCTAAACCTAGGTCTAACTACCTCTGACGCGCCTCTAACATGCCTCTAACATGCCGTTGACATCGCAAGCCTTCGAAAGTAGAATGCCGCGATTCGTCGCACGGCGGGGACAACCTTTTTTAATTTGTTTCCGTAAAACGATTGAGATGTCTGGGCGGATCTCAGTTGTTGTAGTCACCCTCTTGTGCGACTTATGAACCGAGGCCACTTCGATGCCCATCAAATCGTCCGCGACGATTATAGTTCTGTGTGTTCTGGCATTTGTTGTAGTCTGCTCTCCCCTTGTCAACGCCACTAGCCCGAAAGAACAATACGAAAGAGGAGTGGAGCTCGCGAACTCTCACCACTACGCCGAAGCTATGAAGTTACTTCGCATGGCTGCGGATCAGGGACTTCCGGATGCTCAAGAAGCAATTGGAGAACTGTTTCACTACGGTGCAGGTACTACAAGAGATGATGCCGAAGCGATGCGCTGGTACCGTAAGGCCGCCGATCAAGGGAATGCGATCGCGGAAGACTTTGTCGGCCTATCTTACGAGAACGGGCTTGGAGTAAAAAAAGATTTATCCGAAGCGATGCGTTGGTACCGCAAGGCTGCCGATCAAGGCAACGCCGAAGCTGAGAATAGTATCGGCTACCTTTACGCGCATGGTCTGAGCGTGGAACAGAGTCTGTTCGAAGCCATGAAGTGGTACCGCAAAGCTGCCGATCAGGGGCATGCGATGGCGCAAAGGAACGTTGCCAATTTGTACTTCAATGGCTTGGGCGTTGCGAAGGACTACTCGGAAGCGATGCATTGGTATTTGAAGGCTGCAAATCGAGCGTTTACGGATGCTGAAAATTCTGTTGGCTACTGCTACGAGAATGGTCTCGGAGTGGAAAGAAATTTGGATCTAGCAGTGTATTGGTACCAGAAAGCCGCCTCTGAAGGGCTCACGCTTGCACAAGCCAACCTTGGCCGTCTGTACTACAACGGATTGGGAGTTATGAAGGACCATTCGGAAGCGATGCGTTGGTTCCGTATGGCCGCTGATCAGGGTTTTGCGAGTGCAGAGAATCAGGTTGGCTATTCTTACGCGATTGGCCTCGGAGTAAAAAAGGACCAATCCGAAGCGATGCGTTGGTTCCGTAAAGCGGCTGATCACGGTCTGGAAGTGGCACTCGACAATCTCAAGTCATTAAGTGATGCCTTGTGTGGACAGACGAATAACTGGCAGGACGCAGAAGTCGCGTGTAACTATCTAATTGCTGCTGGTGCGGACAGCCCTAAAATTAGGCAGAACCTTGCTGCAGCCGAAAAGGCCGAAAATGTACACAAACGTGCTGAGCTTCAGCGGTAAATTGTGGGGGAGAGTGTTCTGTGCTCAAAACGTTCCACGGAGATCGACTGCGAGAAGCTGATTTGCGAGGGTTTGGGGAATGGGGCATGGGAGTAGTGCGACGCGACGAGTGCACCGAACTCTCAGGGAAGCGGAATTTTGAGGTGAAGTCGAGGGGTGGCGCGACGGTTTAGGTGCAGCCTAGCCGAGTCCGGCCCTTTCGTTTGCCGGTGCCTCATTAGCGGAGGGCCCGGCCGGTGGTCGGGGCAAAGCGGAAAGGAACTTGAATTGGCCGCCCATTCCATGCATCCTGAGACGGAGCGACAGGCAACGGAAGTAAGCCGTTGAGGCAGTGGTGTGTGGTTAAACACCGATCATTAGCGTGGTTCGAAGTTCCGTGCGCAGAGCAGTGGTTAACAGTTGGCGCCAACCAACTGATTCCGTTTGGAAGAGTACCTTCGATTGCACAGCTTGGCCGTTGCTTGCAGCTCAGAAAGCGAGCAACCAGTGACCAAGAAACAGGGCGATAATCTGCAGCCGTCGAAAGCGAAATCCAAGCGGCGGAGACGAAACAAAGGGATGTGTTTGGAAGACCGGCCGGTGTTGGAGCCGAATGCGGCCGGTATCGACGTTGGCTCACGAGAAATGTTTGTAGCCGTACCTCCAGGGCGGGATGAGAATCCCGTGCGGGTGTTCGCCACCTTCACCGAAGATCTGGAGCGCTTAACCGATTGGCTCGAGCAGTGCGGGGTGACGACGGTGGCGCTGGAATCCACTGGGGTGTATTGGATTCCACTGTTCGAGATTCTCGAACAACGAGGCATCCGCCCCTGTTTAGTGAATGCCCGCCACATGAAGAACGTACCCGGACGGCGCACCGACTGGCATGAATGCCAATGGTTACAGTATTTGCACTCGGTGGGATTACTGCGGGCTACATTTAGGCCGGGGCAGGACGTCTGCGCCGTGCGGACCCTGCTGCGGCACCGTACCGAACTGGTCGCAGCGGCCAGTCAACACGTGCAGCACATGCACAAGGCGCTGACGCAAATGAACCTGCAAATCCATCATGTCATCAGTGACATCACCGGGTCGACGGGCCGTGCCATTGTGGACGCCATTCTGGCTGGACAACGGGACGGCGCAGAGCTCGCCAAGCTGCGGGATCCACACATCAAAGCCGACACCGAGACTATCCGAAAATCACTGGAAGGCAACTGGCGGCCCGAGCATCTGTTTACCCTCGGTCAATCGCGAGATCTGTACCGCATCTATCAGCAGCAGATCGTGAACTGCGATCTGGAAATCGAGAAAATGCTGCGGGACTTCGAGCCCCGCACCGACCCCGGGGAGAAACCTTTACCACCCGACCGGAAACAAAATCGAGCCGGAAGCAAACGGAGAAAGAAGAACGGGCATCCCCATCCAGAGTTCGATCTGCGTACCGAAGCCTATAAACTCTTCGGAGTCGATGTCACTCAAATTCCAGGCTTAGAGGAAAACGCGTTGCCACTGTTCAGTGAGGTCGGCCGCGACATGTCGCGGTGGCCCAGCGCAGCCCACTTTGTTTCCTGGCTTGCACTCTGTCCGGACAACGACATCAGCGGCGGGAAACTGTTATGGCGTGGAGCCCGAAGGATCAAAAACCGAGCTGGCCATTTATTCCGCATGGCTGCTTATTCCCTCCATCACAGCCTCACGCCCTTAGGCAACTACCTGCGCCGAATGAAAGCCAAGCTCGGTCCCAAAGCTGCCACGATGGCAACCGCCCACAAGATCGCAGTGATCTTTTACACCATGGTCAAAAACCAAGTCGAATATGACGAGACCATCTGGGACGCCAGAGACACCCAAAGGGAGAAAAGGTTGGAAGCAAAACTCAAACGGCAAGCCAAACAACTGGGCTTTGAACTGGTCCCCGTCGAACTCAAGGCTGCATAACGATCCGATTCAACCTGGGGGAGTTCCTTGGAAGCCTTACCATGCCACGTTTCCACACCCCCGCTTATCGAACCGGACAGGCGCAGTTAACGCATCCGGCTCTCGGAGAAAGTCTCACGCTTTCGCCCACGGAAAACTGGCGGTCCGCGCTGTAAGTCGAACCAAGCCAAACTTCTGATGCAGAGCATTCTGGGGAAACCGCGTATCCCCACCCGCCCGCTCTTTGTGTTTGACACACAGCCACTGGCGAAGCCGCCGACACGTATGTTGCTCCACGGCTCGGTAGGCGTTACTGACCGGACCCAAGCAGAAGTAGTTAGCCCAACCATTAATCTTCCGGTTGAGCGCTGCTACCAGCGTTGCCGCATCCTGCTGGGTTTGACTCCGGCGGGTCATCTCACTGATCGCCTTACACAATCGCTGCACTCGTTTCTTGGACGGAGTGGTGCCCCAATAGGCCCGCCCCGTCTTCGGCGAGTAGCAGCGACCAAACGATTACCCGAGAAAATCGAACTTCTCTTCCGGCAGTCGACAGACCCGCGTCTTACTTTCGTTCACCGTCAACTTCAGCTTCGACATCATATTCCGCATCAAGTCCAGTGCCTCATCGGCTCCGGCCCGACAGCAGATCACGAGATCATCGGCATAATTAATGATGTACGCTTTCAGACGCTTCTCGTGCCCCAGTTTCTTCCACCCGAGCACGAACCGACGCATGTATAAATTACTGAGCAGCGGGCTGATCGGAGCTCCTTGTGGAGTACCCCGACCTTCGTCCCGATTTCGCGTACTCCGATGTTTATTTCCGCGCTCGTCGGTTTCTTCCACGGGAGCGTCTAACCACATCTTGATCAGATGCAGCATGGCTCCATCAATCACCCGACGAGCTACCGACTGAAGAAGCTCGGAATGCGGAATACTATCGAAATAGCTACTGAGGTCTGCGTCAACAATTTCTTGATGGCCAGCATAGATCAGCTTGTGGACACGTTTGACGGCATCCAACGCGCTGCGGTCTCGCCGATAGGCGTACTGTTCCGGCTGCAGATCGGCCTCGAAAATAGGTTCGAGAACCAAAACTACCGCCATTTCCACCGTCCGATCCCGGATAGCGGGCACTCCTAACGGCCGCTGCTTCCCGTCCGGCTTTGGTATGAAAACCCGCCGCACGGGCAGTGGTTGATAGGTTCGACTCTTCAGCTCTTGCGCCAGTTCGTCCACCCATCGCTCGACTCCGTACGCTTCGATGTCCTCGAACCTCTGGCCGTCCACTCCTGCTGCTCCACCATTGGCTTTGCAGCATTCATAGGCGTAGGTCAGAATGTCCCTTCGGTACACCTTGTCGTACACAGCATAGAAGCGAAAGCTGGGCGCTTCCTTCGCTTTCGCGTGCAACGCCGTCTGCAACTTCTGAACACTTGCGGGGGTTACTGGACTCATCGTCAATCCCTCAGTCTTCGTCGCTTCTTGCGTTCCCTTTCAACTGAGGCCCCTTCCCTCCACCGGCATTACCCGGTTTCATCAGTACTACGAGCCTCTCCGTCACCCCAGACGGCCCGGCCTGGCTCTCGCGAGTTGCCAGTTGATCCCGACTGCGATCACCGCTGGGGCTTCCCGTGTTGCCTCTGATCCACTGTGTCTGCATGCCGTCGCCACTACCCCGGCAGGTCCGATGGAACCGATTCGCTCAGTACTGCTCCATCGGCTTCGGCCTTCCCCACATTACAGTTGGGTCGGCTCCTGCATTACATTTTTCGTGGCCTGCTCAGCGTTCACTCACGTTACGACCTACAGACTCGCCAAGTCGCCTTACGCGACCCTCTACACCGGAGGCTCCGACGGCTTTGTTGTCTCCACCGCCGCTCCGATTGCTACCGGGTGGAGCGATCCAGTTCCCGGGCGGGCCTTTCATCCCGCTGTGGTCCAGCGCTTTTCACGGCGCACTGCAATGGCCTGATTACGTCAGCTACCGGAGACTTGGGCTACCTGTGATTCCAAAGACACAGACACTGCGCCCCAAAAAAGCACCTACCGCTGAGGTGGGTGCTTGTTCTCGGCGGAAGCCCGAAAAAATTAGGGGAGAGAATGAGCACGATCTTTTGCCTTCTCCATCTCTTCCGGCAATGCACTTGCGGACCAATTCCCAACGGCGTGTTCGCATCAGGGGACGAGTACTACAAACGATACCTCGTTCGAAAGCACCGGAATCTGATAGGGTGAGCCGACCCCGGCGGTGTCACCCTTGTAAGTACGCACTTCGATCACGTTGCTGGTGGCACCACCCCCACAAGTGGAATTGGCCTGATCCCATTGTGCGAACAGGACCACGCCTAGGGACGTTCCCCATTCGATTGAAACCACGGGAGCCGTGTTAGCGAACTGAATGCCAGTCGCGAGTTTCAGGCAATAAACACCGGTTGTTGGGTTAGTAAGTGAGCTGATACCCTTCCGACCTTTGAGTGTGGCATCTTGGACAAGCGCGATCGCCTGCGCATACGGCGAAAAATAGCTCGTGGCGGTTCCTACATTCGGGGTCACGGACGGGGATAGCGCCTGAGGCGCGTTTTGGGCTACGGCAGGGTTGACTGCGCCCCATGCGAGTAAGGCGCCGAATACGATGGAGAGTGTGTTTCGCAGCATATATATATCCTCCTAAGTTTGGTATAGGTTTACCGGCGAGACTCTACAATGCTGTCGCCGTCGCCGGGTTCGCCACCGACCTTAAACCGACGTTATTCCGGTCAACAAGGACGATGGTAATTACCGGGCCTTCTATTTGTTGTGGTCACGCCCCAAGACAGCCGCGTAGGTCCATCCTGTTGGCGTAAAACAATTCATAACGTTTCTCCTCCTTGCATTCGAACCGAAATTTCCGTTCTTTTTGAGCGTACTGGAGTTGGTCTGCCATCCCTTGCTGGGCGATGCACCCAGTTCGCACACAACTGATAGTGCTTTTCAGCGCCCAAGCGTTACGTTGAGAGAATCTTGTTTCCTCTCAATGGATGGGATATTGAGCCAAGTCGATGAAGACAGTCCACGGAGGCGGGCTCAATTGGTTTGAATTGATCTGAAGAATTCCACGCTGGCTACTTTGGACCGCGCAACAGTGGTTTCAGCGGCTGTACGGAAGCGATTATCCGTGGCAGGGGTGCAAACACTGAATGACGAAGAGCTACGCCTACCTGTTGAAATATCGCCGGGGGTGAGTGTAAATGGACGCAATGAACTGGCTACGCAAACTTGATCGCCTAGTGCTTTACTTCTTGAAGCTGATGATCGCGCTTCGAGTGGCAGCTTATATTCGCGGGTCGTAGGAATGAGCAGGATGGCGAGGATTAAGAGGGCGAGACACCCCATGACGACGGCGTTGAAGACGGTTATTGATTTGTGGTGTTGGCGTTAATCGTAATGGTCGTCGTTCGATTTTTTACGAAGCGGTGATCCGAGCGTGAGGGGTGAGAAGCAGAATCCCCATTACACTCAAGATCCCCTCAAAAGGTGTCGCGACCAGAGACCGGCATATAATGCTCCGAAATTGAATCGCTTCCTTTAGGAAAATCCGCGAAACGGTTCTCAAGAACAGGAGGCAACATGAAATCGGTGACCTTAGTTTGCATCGTCGTCACCAGCCTGTTTGCTGCTCTACCCATCATGGCGCAAGATCAACAAAACAGGAAAAGCGATTGGGATGGCCATAGATTCCAGCTGACCAGCACGACCTTCTCTCGTGGCGGCACGTTTCCGCTCAGTATGGTTGCGGGATCGAACCTATGCTCCTTCTTTAGCGGAGGGGAAGACGAATCCCCCGAACTCTCTTGGTCCCATGCTCCCCGTGGCACCCGCAGTTTCGTCGTCGTTCTCTACGACGTCGTAGCTGGCTTTACCCACTGGGGGATGTACAACATTCCTCCAACCACAACTAAATTGCCGGAGAACGCGGGCGTTCCAAACAGCCCCTACGGACAGCAAATCGGCAATGATTTTGCCGACGAAAACTATGATGGACCCTGTCCGCCGCCGCAACTTAGTCCGGCTAGCCACCACTACGTTTTCACCGTGTACGCCCTCGATATAACCTGCCGACATTGCCAGCACGCGGGGACTTTCCGCCTCTACCAGAGGGACTGTATCACACGCTGATTCACGTCGCCGGGCGTGGGCACATCTTAGGTCAGGCAAGCATCGACGGCTTCTTTCCGGCCCCTGACTAGACGCCTTGCACGGAAGGGCAGGCAGTAAAGTCTGCCCTTCGTCTTTCACGGCGTAACGTGAATGTCTCCCTTGTCTGTTCTCGATAGATCGCCGATTTCACTCCAAACCCGCAATGAGCGAAATGGTTACGTAAACTGTCCGAAGTCCACACCGCATCGGTGCGCCCTGTAAGATCTGCCAGTAGTAGCGAGGGTTTCCCCAGCCTAGGCTTAACATATGCAAGAGGGAGAAAACCATGCGGAACAAGAACCAAGTTTCCCCCAGCGCAATGCTCGCGATACTGTTGGCATTGGCCGTCGTGCCGTGCTTTGCTCAGGACGGCAAACTCGTTATTCACGCAATTCCTAAACAAGCATACGTCTTCGTAGATGACCACGCAGTGGGCGAAGCGAGCAAGTTATCCTGGGGGATCGCCGCGGCGATTGGTCGGTATCACTCGCTGAAGCTGAGTCCCGGTGACCATAAGGTGGAGTTGGTGAACTACGGCTACACTCCGGTAACTCAGACGGTCGCAATCACCGCGAAGCAGACCAACAAGCTTGAAATCACATTGCAACCGGTTACCCCCACGGTCTCGCCGGCTTTTGGTGCGATGACCATTGAGGGAGCAAGCCACGACGCGGTTTTGCTCAACGGCAAGACGCCCGATTTCTTCGTCGGTCACGGAGATGAGTTCAACCACAACTGGTGGTGGAAGCAGGAGCTGGTCGTTCCGCCAGGCACCTATCAGATGACGATTGTGGGACCAAAGGCGGAGGTTTGGTCCGGTCCTGTCGAGGTTCCGGTGAACCAGCGCGTGGTCATCGATATTCCCAAAGGTGTACGCAAGACGATCCCGTGGCCTCGGGGCGAAAAACTCACCTCGTTGCCACGCTTCAAGGTGGGTGCTGCCAGTGCGACCGTGGCCGTAGCTAAACCGACCGCAGAACTGTCCGCGAGCGCGGCGCAAGTCAACTGCGGAGATGCATCTCAGCTTAAGTGGTCTTCGACGGATGCTCCCAGTGTAGGAATTACTCCGGTTGGCGCAGTTACGCCGTCTGGAGAGCAAGCCGTACAGCCCAAACAAACCACCACCTATCAACTCACAGCTGTGGGCCCGGGTGGCACGGTAACTTCGAGCACGACCGTCAACGTCAACACTGCCGTCCAGGCCGACCTCCGACTGGCTTTTCCTGAGATCCGCTACAAGCGGGTGGGCGACAAAGTAGTCGAGGAAGCCAGTGCTGGTCTGAACTGGACTGCAGCGAACGCCTCGACGGTGTCGATTGACAAACTGGGAACAGTCGATCCCAACGGCAGCCGAACTCTGCCGATCACGCCCAAGAAGACTGATCCTGGACCTGTAGATGAAACCGTCACTTACACACTTACGGCGTCTAACGTCTGCGGCGGGACCGAAACCAAGACGGCAACCTTACACATCGTCGGCTTGATTGAGATACCGGAGACTCACTTGGCCCTTAACAGCGTTTACTTCCCAACGGATGTGCCCAGATCGATCAAGACGACAAATGGTCTGGTGCTCAGCCAACAGGCTGCGCTCACCTCGGTCGCAGACGCTTTCAAGAAATATCTCGAGAACAAGCCCGATGCCCACCTGACGCTGGTTGGTCATGCCGATAAGCGCGGGGAGAACGGATACAACAAAGCGCTTTCGGAACGGCGTGCTGAGGTTGCCAAAGACTTCCTGATCGCCCAGGGCATTCCCGCCGATCACCTCGACACCGAGGGACTCGGCGATGATCAAAACTTGACTACGGATCAGGTCAAACAATTGACCGAGCAGAATCCTGACCTGAATGAAGCCGAGCAGCAAAAGGCTCTTGAGCAGCTGCATACTCTTGTGCTGGCGAACAACCGTCGGGTCGACATCACACTGAGTACAACCGGGCAGGAATCAGCTCGCCAGTACCCGTTCAAAGCGGAAGATTTCGCGACCTTGGTCAATCGAAACGGCATCAATAAAGAAATCGTCGAGCAGGCGGCAGAAAAAGAGAAGATCAAGAACTGACCGACGAGGTCTGTCAAGCGTCTGCGCTCAAGAGTCCGTAGTTGGCGGCCTCTAGGGGCTGAAAGACGAAGCGACGAAAGCCCAGCAGCGGCTTTTCATAAGACAAGATCGCTGGGTCGTCGTCGATGCACAGGATGAGCTTTTGCGGGACGGGGATCAGTGGTTATCAAATCGGTCTCTGCTCCGGTGACATGTAGGCAATGGTACCGAGCGTTGAGCCGGGGCTGGTGAGATGATCCTCCGAGTCTACGGTCGCGGCGGTCAGGGTGGCGCTCTCCTGCCTGAGAGAGACTTTCGCCAAACCAAAGTCGAGAATCTTGGCATGTCCACGCTTGGTCCTTAAGGGCGACGAAGCGACTGAGTTTTATGTCCTCGGCTTTGTAACACCACGCCCATCCCGCCAAGCTCGTAAGCATTTGCAGTTCGTTTTGCTGACGACGGATCATCTCGACGATGTGACCGCAGGCTTGTCGTTTTTGAAAAACCTACCCGGAGTCGATTCCCACCGCATTGCGGTCGTAGGGCACTCGTTCGGTGGTCAACTAACCCTCCTCGCAGCAGAGCGTGATAGTACCTTGCGAGCCGCCGTTACTTTCTCCGCTGCTGCTAATTCTTGGGAGAGGTCATCCGAGGTACGTGAGCGCATGCTGGCGGCAGTGCGAAAGACAACCGTCCCCATCATGCTGCTTCATGCGGAGAACGACTACTCCACCGCACCCGGCAAGGCAATGGCTGACGAACTGGCGAGGCTCGGCAAGCCGCACGTTCTGAAGATTTACCCTCCGGTCGGCAGGACGGCGGATGACGGGCACAATTTCGTGTACACGGCTGTGGCTGAATGGGAGGCCGATGTTTTCGGATTCCTTGACCAATACGTCCGACGTTAAGAAAAGTATCGTCTCGGATGCGTAATCTAACTTTTTGTGGTCGTGGACGCTCAGATCAGCAACAGCCGCAGGTCTTCCCGCGCAAGGCTTCCCGACCCTCCCAGACAATGAGCGGCAGAACGACTGAAGCCGCAACCGGGTCTGCCCACTTTACGTGCCAGATCGCGTTGATCGACAGTCCCGCCAAGGCGATCAGCGACAGGTAAGCGCACAGTGCCGACTGTGCGGCGTCCGCCCTCAAAGCTGCGCTGCCTGTAGCTCCTGACAACCGCCGTTTTTCTTTCGCAAGCCACGGCATGACGACAGCGGCTGCGACCAGAATGGCTATCCCTAGAAGTGTGGGCTCGGGTTCGCTATAGCCGAGCAAACTCGCAACCGAAGTGATTGCGACATACGCAGCCAGCGCGAACAATAAGGCTCCCGCGACACGGGCAGCCCGTCTTTCCGCGTCTCCGTGTGCAGCGGTCGCACGAAATCTCCAAAGCACTACTGCCGCCGAGAAAAGTTCGATAGCGCTGTCTCCACCGAAGGCGAGCAGCGCGGGGCTGCGCGCCCGCCAAGCCGCGAAGAGGGATACCACAGCTTCCACACTCATCCATGCGATTGTGACGGTTTGCACCCGTTGGACTCGCCGGATTGCGTCTGGAGGAGCTACTTGTAGCACCGAATCCATTCACCAACATTATGGCACTGTACTCGCATGCTTCGCGGTCGAAGACCCATTGCACCTTACCCTTCCCTTGCTCCGACCCCAGACTCATAGCGTGGCGAACTTTTTGGTGTTCGTCGGCTCCCCGCTTCAGCGAAACAACCTGCCAGAAGACAATGAGACTCGTCCGTTTAAACAGGAGGTGCCGGACTTGGGCGGTTGCTGGATGTGTCCTACAGTGGCTTCTTGCACGCGAATACAGTGTGTACTGTATCGAAAACTCGGCTGGGGTGAGGCAGTCTACCTTTGCGCCCATGCCTGTTTCTCGCCGCCTCGGTTCCCGCCAGAACGACGCAGGGATGCGACTAGAGCAGAGTCTCAGTGAGTGATGCCCACATGTTGACGTTCAAAAAGCTTCGCATTGATCCCGGCGATGGTTGTCCGGCAGTGGAGTACCGAATCGAGGACGATCACGTGGACAGTCGTGTTCTCGACAGCGCGACTGAAAGAAGTGCTGCGATTGAAGCACCGTGGCAACGGCTCACACCTGAGCAACTGCGCTCCCACGTAATGGCGGACACGGTAGTGGCGCGTTGGCTAAGCCGGAGGATGGGTGTTCATCGACTGATCCGGGTGTGCAATCAAGACTCTCCATTCGCAGATAGTGATGTGCAGGAGCGTTGGGATCGAACCGCAGCGTGAAAAACGACAACCCACATACTCCTCTCCGCATCACAGATACGTTTCCGAAACTGCGCCTCCGTCTCGGCGGTTGATGTTCCGTGGCTCCCACCATCGCAAAGTGCGTCTTGATCGTGGATGACAATGCATCTATCCGTCAGGCGCTGTGCGAACTGTTCAAACGCGAGGCGGATTTTGAAGTATGCGGAGAAGCAGAGAATGGAAAAGTGGCGATTGAGAAGGCTCAGTTGTTGCGCCCTGACTTGATCGTGCTAGACCTTTCCATGCCCGTTATGAACGGCTTTGGAGCGGCACGGGTTCTGAAACGGGTGATGCCCACAGTCCCGCTGATTATGTACAGCGCATTGGGTGACAAGTTCGCGGAGTACCAAGCCCGCCTGATTGGAGTCTCGGAAGTGGTTTCAAAATCTGAGCACGTATCTGTGCTGATTTTCAAAGCCCGAAGTCTTCTCTACTCCACCGCCGCTTGAGCCAGAGAAGCCGCTCCGAATTGACCTCCCCGCCGTTTCTGTTAGATATTGAGGCGGAATGGACGTTGAACGCATTATTGACGACATCGAGCAGCTACAGGAAATGTTCGAAGCGCCGGACATTAGACCCCTCAGCGCAAGCGATATTTCTGCTGCAAATCGAAGGCACGACGAGATGAATGCGCTTAGCCCGTGGTTTCGGCTCTGGCAACACTATGGCGTCTGTTGCCGAGTCTGAGCCTCCGGTACTCCGACTGCCCTAAGTCGAGACTTAGACTTCCGCAGGAATTTCGAACACGAATCGGGGAGACCTATTCGCGCATCGAACTTGAGTGTTTTTCCGAGGAGATCAAAATGGACAGCACAATTTCGACCAAAGACCTGAAGTCGAAACTCGACAAGAAGCAAGGAATCACGGTAGTTGAGACCCTCGCGCCCGAACGCTACCGAGAAGCGCACATCCCCGGCGCGTTGAACATCCCGCCTGAACGCATTAAGGAACTCGCTCCGCAGTTGTTGCCCAACAAGGACGCCGAGATCATCACCTACTGCACGAACAATCATTGACACGCCAGCGAATACGCCGCCCGTGAATTGGCGGCGATGGGTTACACGAACGTGGCGCACTACCCCGAAGGCAAACAGGGGTGGCTGGAAGCAGGTCTTCGCGTGGAGAAGGCTGCATAAGAAATCACTGCAACCGCGAAGTTTGAGGGTCAACAGTCCAGATCAACTCGAATACTGAGGAGTTGCGTCCCGAAGAGACGCACCGCTCGCGAATTCCCGGCGCTGCTTGGCAACTGATTAGACAGCCAGCGTTGGCGCTCACGCGGATCGTCGTCCAAGAGCAGATGCGCAGTGCCCGTGTGCCAGTGATACCTTAGCCCCTCACGCAACTTCAGGCGTACATGGGGATCGCGCTCAATGTTGCGGACATACCCCGCGTTCATGCCACGCTCTGCTACCAGCCAGAACTGATTTTCGATTCGTCCATCGCCCACTGGCGTGCGCCGTGGCTTCCCCGTCTTCCTTCCTTGTGTTTCGAGCAACGCGTATCCGGGTAGAGGCAACCCCACCGCAAGCGCGAGTTTGATCGGCGGGTTCAGCAAGTATTTCTGAAGCGTGTGGACAATGCCGTGTTTCATTTTGTAATTGAACTCCGTTCGGTTAAAGATAACCTATGCTCACCGACGCTCCTCCGCGCAAGGCGAACCGTTCGGGATTTCTTGAGAGTGACCGGATCAAGACTCTCGATCTGCCATCGGACGGACATTTGCAGGAGATTGCCGTGCGTCTCGAATCTGCAATGAAGTCGGACAAGATTCGAGATGTCCGGAGCGCCTGCACCGAGTTTCTCACCACAGCTTCAAAGTTCTATGGAGTCACAACCTGTGGCGTCCGGGTACTCGCGGCGAGACCTCTACGCACCCGTGAGCGTGGGACGTTCGAACTCTTCGGCGACTACTCCCCCGACTCGATGCTGATCCGCGTCTGGATGCGGACGGCAGTGCGAAAGGAAGTCACGTCCTTCGGGACATTTCTGAGCACCCTGTGCCACGAGTTCTCCCACCATCTCGACTTCAAGAAGTTCGGCTTTGCTGACTCGTGGCACACGCGGGGCTTCTACGAAAGGGCGGGCGTGCTCTATCACTACGCGAGGGGCACGCCGCTGAAGAAGCTCTTCTGGATACCAATGACTGGCGGGCGGTGGCGCATCGACTGGGAACGCAAGAATCGGGGTTCGTGACCCAGTGGCTTTGGGGCGGCTATCGGTACTCACCCAGTAGGCATCCTGTGCAATGGTTTCCGTACTTCGAAACGCGGAAATACCGCACAGGTGAGGAGCAATCCTTTGACAATTAAGTTACAAGCGCGTTGAAACGAATCCCCTATCTCCGAATCAAATCCTCTATGCAACTCGATAATGGCTTTGCAAGACTACCTGACTTTGGTCTTTCACAGCGGTGACAGAGAAGCAACGCAGAGCACATGGGAGCGAACCTGCTCCCGTGGAATGCGGCAGCCCGGTTGCAAGCCCGTGCAGAGAATTTGCCGATTTTTGGATGGAAGGCAGTAAACACGTTATGGCAAAAGTAATTGAGTTTTACATTCCAAATCGCTTTCAGAAAAAAGTGGCTTGGGTTCCCACGCAAAAGCGCGGGCAGGTAATCGAGTTCTACCCACTAGTAAAGAAGTCGGCATAGATTTCGACTGGTACCCTCGTCCACTTGCCATCGAGTTTCACGCGCTCGTAGATGGCTACCTTGATCTCGCCCATAGAAACCTCAGTGTCAAATACTGGATTTCCGGGCGAACTCTGGGTATGCGGCAAAGGGAAATTGCCGCAATGTAGTTCAACTGTAGTTCAACGTGTGAGAGAGATTTCAGGAAAGCGTTACGAATCAGCAGGATGCAAAAGTTGTTGGTAGCGCTACCGGGAATCGAACCCGGGTTTGAAGATTGAGAATCTTCCGTCCTAACCCCTAGACGATAGCGCCATCAATAGCTTACGAGAACTACGTGCCCGCTTTTTACCTAGAATTGCCCAGTGGAATGGGCAAAAAGATTCAACGCAACGGTTTCCCAGCGTTGCATCGCTACGGTCTGATCAGCGGTATTTGCTACTGGCAATGCAGCGTCAGTCGCTCATCACACCGATCATACTTCTTGTCGGGCACTTCGATTTTACGGCCCAATCCGCAACCCGCGCAAGCCGTCATCCATGCTTTCCGCAGGTTGATCGGGTCAAAAACCAGAGTCTGCTGCAAGCTCGAGCTGTTCAAGCATGATCACGAGGTGTGATGGTGGCGGCGCATGACGGTTATCATCGTTCTTGGGGGCAAAAGCCCAATTATTTTCTTGCCCCTATTGCGGACCGAAGGTCCGCTCTTCCACGAAAAACATGTTGGGGGAACGGCTGAGGTCATGCCCTTCCCAATTGCATTCCTAAACATCCAAGCCTTCTGTTGGAGCATCAGTTCTGCAGATGACGTTCTACAGTTTCGGCAGGACGATCCCCTTTTGCGACTGGTATTTGCCTTTGCGGTCGGCGTAGCTGATTTCGCAGACTTCGTCGGATTCGAAGAACAGGATTTGGCACAGGCCTTCGTTGGCATAGATGCGCGCCGGAAGCGGCGTGGTGTTGGAGATCTCAAGGGTGACGAAGCCTTCCCACTCCGGCTCGAATGGCGTGACGTTGACGATGATGCCGCAGCGGGCGTAAGTGCTCTTGCCGACGCAAATCGTGAGCACGCTGCGGGGAATTTTGAAGTATTCGACGGAGCGCGCCAGGGCGAACGAGTTGGGGGGAACGATGCAGATGTCGGTCTGCACGGTGACGAACGAGCGTTCGTCGAAGTGTTTGGGATCGACGATGGATGAGTTGACGTTGGTAAAAATCTTGAACTCATCGGCCACGCGCAGATCGTATCCGTAAGAAGACAGTCCGTAGGAAATCACACCCTCGCGCACCTGCTTTTCGGAGAATGGATTGATCATGTCGTGTTCTTTGGACATCTTGCGGATCCAGCGGTCACTTTTCAGCATGAAACTCCTTGGGGAAATGAATTGACTGGGTAATTTGTGATTGAGTGATACGGATTTGAGCTAAACACGCGATCCTTTCGTCGCAAAGAGCGCGACGCAGCGCGCCCGGATCCCTTCGACTTCGCTCCGGGCAAGCCTTCGCTGCGCAAAAGGCGCGTGCTCAGGATGACAATTTATCGATCACACAATCACTCAATCTATGCAGGCTGGGTGTATGCCAGTTTACGGGATAGATGCTCCCGTTGACAATCTCACTTATCTCCCTTAGCATCAATCACTTGAAGCACTATCTTGACCCACCCGGGAGCGCCTTGTGATTAAGCTCGACATCATCAACGAAGTGGTGGCTAAGACCGGCATCACGAAGACCAAGGCCGAATTGGCCGTGGAAACCGTCTTCGAAAGCATGAAGAAGGCGCTGGCCGGCGGCAATCGCATTGAACTGCGGGGATTTGGAGTGTTCAACGTGCGTCCGCGCAAGACGGGGATCGGGCGCAACCCGCGCACGGGAGCCGAAGTGTCCATTCCGCCAGGAAGGGCCGTGCGCTTCAAGCCGGGAAAAGAGCTGCAGTCGATCGACTAGGGACAGCTTCTAGCTTCCTGGCTCCCTGCCCCGAGCCTCTCCAGCGTGTAGTAGCATCAAAGGAAGACCCTGCCTCGCGGTGCTGGGCTTTTATTCATGTCGCAACCTACTTCCCCGATTCCTACTTCTACGCTCGAGTACTATCGCGCACTGCCGCAGCCGATGGGACGGCCTCCGCGGGAGCGTTATTGGCTGCACGCTTTGCTGCTGCTGGCGACCTGCTTTACCACTCTCGTCACGGGCGCACGCATGCAATACAACTTTGCGCACAATCTGCCTGCGCTATCCCTGAGCGATGACTCAGCTTCATTGTTTCCCGTGAGTTGGGTTTTCTCCAGCCCGAGTCACGTGTTGAGCGGACTGCCTTTCGCGATTGCGGTGATGGCTTTTTTCCTCGCTCACGAGATGGGGCACTATTTCTACTGCCGCCACTACGGGATCTATGCAACGCTGCCCTTCTTCATACCGATGCCGACATTGATCGGGACGATGGGAGCGGTCATCCTGATCCGTTCGCCGATTCGATCACGCAAGGCTCTGTTCGACATTGGAATTGCCGGACCGATTGCTGGATTCGTGGTTGCGTTTGCACTGCTGGTGCTGTCGCTGGGGTGGTCGAAGGCGATACCCGGAGCGCTCAGCCCCGGTGTGATTGACGCTGAGATCGGATATCCATTGATTTTTCAATGGATTCATGGCCTGCTGGCGGCATTGCATCCCGGAAATGCGGTGGCGGCACTGCCATTGAACCGCGTGCTACTGCATCCGGTGGCGATCGCGGCTTGGGTGGGAATGTTCGCAACGGCGCTCAATCTGCTGCCAGGCGGACAACTTGATGGCGGACACATTCTGTATTCGATTTCGCCGCGCGCTCACTGGTTCGTCTCGAGGCTGGCCATCCTGATTCTTCTGCCCATGGCCTACTATCTCTGGGCGGGATGGCTGGTCTGGGCAATTTTGCTGCAGGTGAGCAGTCTGCGCCGTCCGCAGGTGGCGGAGTTCCCAAAGGTTTCAGGGGCGAGAGGCTGGCTTGCGCTCTTTGCGCTGTTCATGCTGGTCTGCGCGCTAAGCCCCGTGCCGCTGGGGCGGCATCCGCTGCGTGAGGTTGGTAGCGACCTGTGGCAAGCCTCGCACGACCTGGTGCATCACTGGCTGAGACGCTAGCGAGCGGCTCGCCTGAGCCGGCTGTGGCTTCTGCCGTATCCGAAGTAAATCGCCATTCCTAGAATCAGCCACACAATCAGGCGGAGCCAGGTGCTCCAGGGCAGGCTCGCCATCAGGCCGAAAGAAATTCCGATCCCCAGGATTGGGGTCAACGGAACCAGCGGGGCTTTGAACGGGCGGTGCAAATCAGGACGCTTCATCCGCAAGACCCACACTCCGGCGCACACGATGACAAAGGCAAGCAGCGTGCCAATGGAAGTGAGCTGGCCGAGTAAGTTGATGGGGAGCACGCCGGCAAAGATGGCAACGAAGAATCCCACCACGATCGAGGAAATCCATGGCGTGCGGAAGCGGGGATGAATCCTTCCCGCCCACTCGGGCAGCAAACCGTCGCGTGACATGGAAAAAAATACGCGCGACTGACCGAGAAGCATGACCAGCATGGTGGTGGTGAGTCCAGCGAAGGTGCCCAGCAAGACGACAATGCTGCCCCAGCGTACGCCGGTGGCTTGGATTCCCACCGCCACGGGGGCGGCGGTGTTGAGGTCGGTGTAGTGGATTACGCCGGTGAGTGTCAGGCCCAGGGCTACGTACAGGACGGTGCAGATCGCGAGAGAGCCGAGGATTCCGATGGGCATGTCGCGTTGCGGATTCTTGGCTTCCTGTGCGGCGGTCGAGACGGCGTCGAAGCCGATGTAGGCGAAGAAGATCACGCCGGCGCCGCGGGCAATGCCTGACCAGCCGAAGGCCCCGAAGGATCCCTGATTGGGTGGCACGAACGGATGCCAGTTTGCGGCGGCGACCTCCGGATGACGCAGCAAGAACAGTATTGCGATTACGACGAAGGTGAGAACCGTGCCGACCTTGATGAATACGATCAGAGAATTGAAGTTGGCCGACTCGCGCACTCCGATGACCAGAATCGCGGTCATGAGAGCGATCACGAGGTAGGCGGGGAGATCGAGAATGCCGTGAGCCGCGGGGAGTTTCGCGGCGTCCACACCAGCTCTGGCGAGCGCGGGGCCGATAGTCGCCAGCCGCGACCACTGTCCGTTGTAGAGGACGAGCAGCGTGCCGGGAGGGGCGGTAATCTGCGGAGGCAGTTGAATGTTGAAGCTCTGGAAAAGCGCGATCAGATTGCCGCTCCATCCGACGGCGACAGACGCCGCGCCGACGGCGTATTCAACGATGAGATCCCAACCAATGATCCAGGCGAAGATCTCGCCCAGGGTCGCGTAGCCATAGGTGTACGCGGATCCGGCGATCGGAATCAGGGAGGCGAATTCTGCATAGCAGAGTCCGGCAAAGATGCAGCCCGAGCCCGCGAGAATGAATGACAGCACGATCGCTGGGCCGGTGAAGGTTGCGGCTACCGTGCCGGTCAGGACAAAAATTCCCGCACCGATAATCGCGCCGATGCCGAGCGTGACCAGGTTGACGGGACCGAGCACGCGGCGCAGGCCCTCCCCGCTTTCGTCGCGAGCTTCGGCCATTAAGAGATCGAGCGGTTTTGTCGCCAGCAGATCAGACAAGGGGTCTCCTCGGGCAGGGTCTGAGTACGTTCTATTGGTTCTACGATGCGGCTGGAATTGTATCTGGGCCGCGAGGGATGGTCATGTGAAAACTTCGGAGTCGACAGCGCGGGTGTACCTTCGGCGCGGGCCGCCTTGGGCGGAAACACTGGTGCGCTTGGCGGCCCATCTAGGCCCGTCGCCTTTCACTCCTGTGTTGGCGAATCGTAAATGAATAATCGCGTAGCAGTTGGCGCGCTCGTTGACCATGAGACGCCCGAAGCGGGGTTACATCAGCCAGAGAGCATCGACGTCGACGATCACCTGGTTGCGTGGGATCTTTTCTTGTGCGGCGTAGGCGAGCATCGCGCGGAGGGTCGTGTTCAACTTTTCGCGGCTGGGGGACTTGAGTACGAAGTGGTAGCGATAGTCGCGCTTGAGCCGCACGATGGGAGCGGTCGCTGGGCCGAGCACGCGCACGCCTTCGTGGCGAGTGGAATCGAACCACTTGCCCAGCGTTCCCGACCATTGTAGGGCGGCGTCGAGCTTGTCGCTGCGGACCAGCACGTTGGCCAAGGCGGAGTAGGGCGGGTAGTGCATCCAGCTGCGAAATTGCAGCTCTTTTTCATAGAAGCCGATGAAGTCGTGCCGGGCGGCGTATTGCACGGCGTAGTGGTCCTGGAAATATGTTTGCAAGACAACTTTGCCGGGGGTCTGGCCGCGGCCAGCTCGTCCGGCGACCTGTGTGAGGAGTTGGAAGGTACGCTCGGCAGCGCGGAAGTCGGGGAGACCGAGAGCGACGTCGGCTCCGACCACACCTACGAGCGTTACGCCGTGAATGTCGTGGCCTTTGGCGATCATCTGGGTGCCGACGAGGAGATCGAGTTCTCCTTCGTTCAGGCCGTTGAGGGCGCGCTCGAAATCTTCGTGACTGCGGACAGTGTCGCGGTCGAGTCGCGCGATGCGGGCCTGGGGAAACATGCCGTGGAGAAGCTCTTCGAGTTTTTCGGATCCGGTGCCGAGAAAATAAACGTACTCGCTGCCACAGTGCACGCAGGCTTTCGGGACGGGCGCGGTGAAGCCGCAGTAGTGGCAAACCATTTTGTGCTCGCGCTTATGATGGGTGAGCGCGATGGCGCAGTTCTGGCATTCGAGTTTCTTTCCGCAAGTGCGGCAGAGAACGACCGGGGAATATCCGCGGCGGTTGAGCAGGACCATGACTTGCTCTTTACGGTCGAGGCGTTCCTTGATCTCGGCAGCGAGTTTGCGCGAGATGACCTGCTCCTGGCCGGTTTCCTGGTATTCCTGACGCATGTCGATGATTTCGACTTCTGGGAGCGGGCGCTGCTCCACACGATCGGGAAGTTCGACAAGTGCGTACTTATTCTTCTTCGCGTTGTAGTAAGACTCCAGCGAGGGGGTAGCTGAGCCCATCACGACGACGGCGTTCGCCATCTTCGCGCGCATGACGGCGATATCGCGGGCGTGGTAGCGCGGAGTTTCTTCTTGTTTGTAGGAAGAGTCGTGCTCTTCGTCGACGATGATCAGAGCGAGATCGGCAACCGGGGCGAAGACTGCCGACCGCGTGCCGACAACCATGCGCGCGGCGACGCGCTTGATGCGGTGCCATTGCTCGGCGCGTTCCCGATCGGAGAGCGCGGAGTGCAAGATGGCAACTTCATCGCCGAAGATCTGGTGCAGGTCGGCGGCGACGGCAGGAGTGAGACCAATTTCAGGGACTAGCAGAATGGCCGAGCGACCGGCTTCGAGGACGCCGCGCATGGCGGCCAGATAAACCGCTGTCTTGCCCGATCCGGTGACACCGTGCAGGAGCATGCCGGAAAACTTGCGGGCGGCGACGCTGGCGCGCATCTGCGAGAGCGCCGATTGTTGTGCTGGGTTAAGGTCGAAGTCGAACAAGGCGGGGCGGGGCTTGGAGCGAGAGACGGAGAAGTCCGCCGGCTCTTCGAGGATTGCGACCAGTTCGCGGCGAACCAGCGTGGACAGGGTGGTTCGGGGAATCTCCAGCGATTGCAGCGTGGTGACTGGAACCTTTCCGCCGGAGGCGGCTAGCGTGTCGACTAACTTCCGTTGGTTATCGTTCAGTTTAGCTTCGGCGGATTTCAGAATCGCGACTTTTATAGTGCGCGTGGCGTCACGAGCGCCGGATATGTCTTCGCGTGTAAGCCACTTCTTACGGACCATTCCGGTGAGTACGGCCTTGGAGACGCGGGTGGCGAAACGGAGTGTTTCTTCGCGAATGAGTTCCGAATCTCCGGGCGCCGATTCATATCTCGCGAGGTAATCCAGAACTCGGAATTCTGCTTCTTGTTCTTCCGGAGTGCGCCGCGAGCGAGCGGAAGATCCCGACATGCCTGCGAGATGAAGCGCCATCTGGCCTTGTCCCGTGAGGCGATAGCCGACCGAGCGCTTGAACTCGGCGTTCAGCGGGAGCATGGCGCGGAACACTTCGCCAATGGGGGCGAGATAGTAATCGGCGATCCAGCGCCCTAGTTGCTGCAATTGCTCGTCAAGTACGGGCGTTGCATCAAGGACGGACAGAATATTCTTTGTCGTAACCGAGGGCTTCCGGTCGTGCAGTTCGACAACGATGCCGGTCATACGCTGCTGGCGGAATGGGACGATCACGCGACCGCCTACGACGGGCGTGGCATCGACGGGGACACGGTACGTGAAGACCATGTCGAGCGGCACGGGCACGGCGATGTCGCAGAATTCGGGCATTGGTTGGAAGGATAAACTAGGGCTATCGTTATTGCGTTGGAGCCCTTGTCAAGACGGCTTCTCGTTATGGTAGGGACGCTTCGACTACGCTCAGAGTTTGTGACTGTTTTGATTTTTCGACCGTTTTGTCGCCGTAACGATATTGTTTGCAGCGCTGATTTTTGGCGATTTTAAAAAAGTCACAAACTCTCAGCATGACAAGTCCTCTTATTCACTCCTTTTGGGAGGCTCGAGACCCAGGAACTTCATGACCATCTGTAAATCTTTCCAGGCTTCGCCTTTCTGGCGCGGATCGCGCAGGAGAAAGGCGGGATGGTAGGTGACCGCAAGCTTGGTTCCCTGCCAGGAAGGATCGCTGCTGCGGGCGCCGGAGGGCATGAAATCGTAAAAGCGTCCGCGCAACTCCGCCATGGATGCATTCATTGCGAGTAGATTTTTCGCCGCTACCGCTCCCAGCGCAACCACGACCTTGGGCCTGACTACCGCGATCTGTCGCATAAGAAACGGCGAGCAGGTTTCGCTCTCGTCGCGCTCCGGCGTGCGATTGCCGGGCGGGCGGCATTTCACGACGTTCGCAATGTAGACATCCTCGCGGCGAATGCCCATGGCTTTGATCATGTTGTTCAGGAGCTGACCGGCGCGTCCCACGAAGGGCTCGCCCTGCGAGTCTTCGTCGGCACCGGGGCCTTCACCCACGAACATCAAGTCGGCGCGCGGGTTGCCGACGCCGAAGACGATCTGCTTGCGTCCCTGCTTGTGAAGCTTGCAGCGGGTGCAGTCACCCAGGTCTTCGCGAATCAGTTTGAGCGCGGCTACGGGATCGGTGACGGCTTGTTCCGCATGTGGAGTGAGAATCGGCAGAATGCTTTCGTTGGTGACCTTCGCGACTGCAGTGGATTTCTTTGCGGGCATTTCCTCTCGCAGTTCCTGGAGTGTGGAAGACAGATCGTCTATTTCGGCAACGGCAGATTCGACTGGGGCTGAATCAGAGACAGGCCGTTCGCGCCGGTAGAAATCATAGATGCCCATTTCATAGCAGTAGCGAACCCGTTCGGCGAGCGCGCGGCGGAGATCAGGGTCAAGAACCTTGGGCATGAGTTCCGTCATTATATCGTGGCGACGATGCACGCCCGTTTGTGGGGTAGGGATCCTTCGACCGCGGCAGTCTTTCGCTCCGCTGCAGACGGCCTTCGCTCAGGATGACAAGATGAGTATCAGGCTTTTACGGGCGACTTGCGGTGCTGGCGCAGGCGGACTACCTGGTCGAGGACTTGCTGGGCGATTTCCCGTTTCGTGGTTTCGGGGACTTCGACGACTTCGTCGCGACTGATGATGGTTACGGCGTTGCGGTCGGAATCGAAGCCTACGCCTTCGCGGGAGACGTCGTTGACGACAATAGCGTCGAGATTCTTGCCCACTAATTTCTGCCGGGCGTTCTCCAGAACATTTTCCGTTTCCGCAGCGAAGCCTATGACGATCTGAGCACCTTTCTTGAGAGAGAGCTCCTTCAGAATGTCCGGCGTGGCTTCCAGTTCCAGCGTCATCGGATCTTTACGCTTGATCTTCTGGCCGGCGGCTGCTTTCGGGCGGTAGTCCGAGACCGCGGCGGTCTTGATTACAACACTTGCCTGAGGAAGAAGTTCAAGTACGGCGTCGCGCATTTCTTCGGTCGACTCGATTCGAGTTACTTCGGCGGCGCCGGGCGGAGTGAGCGACGTCGGCCCGCTGACCAGCAGCACGCGAGCGCCGCGGCGCAGGGCAGCCTCGGCGAGGGCATAGCCCATGCGGCCACTGGAACGGTTGGTGAGATAACGGACTGGATCAATCTTTTCGCGCGTGGGACCGGCGGAGATCAGAACGGTCTCGCCACTCAAGTCCTGAGAGGCGCCTAGAGCTTCCATCACAGCAGCAACGATGGCCTCGTTCTCAGCAAGGCGACCAGCACCGGTCATGCCACAGGCCAAGTAACCTGAGCCCGGCTCGACCACCTTCACACCACGTTGCCGGAGAACCTGTAGGTTCGCCTGCGTGGCGGCGTGATTCCACATGTTGACATTCATGGCAGGCGCTAAAACCACTGGCGCAGTGGTTGCGAGATAGAGCGTGGTGAGAAAGTCGCTGGCGATGCCTTGCGCGAAGTGCGCCAGAACGTCAGCTGTCGCCGGCGCGACCACGAGCGCGTCAATGGATTGCGCAACCGCTATATGCTCGATCGCCGAATCAATATTGGGCGCATGCCCTTCGCCGGACGAGAACATTCCTGTGATGACTTTTTCTCCGGAGAGTGCGGCGAAGGTTAGGGGGCGCACAAACTCCTGGGCAGCGCGCGTCATGATGACCTGAACGCGGATGCCACGGTCTTGTAGTAGACGGACGATTTCTGCCGCCTTGTATGCTGCAATCCCGCCGGTAACGCCGAGGGCAATCTTCATGAGTTTTGATTGTTGATTCTTAATTGTTGATTCAAATCCGACCTTGCCGGCGGTTTCTCAATCAACAATCAGCAATTACGAAATCAACAATTCCTCTAGTCCTGGCCGAGCGCCTTGTCGAGAGCCTCTTCGGCTTGCTCGGCGGCGCTGCGGGTCTCTGGAATCTCCCACTTCACTTTGCCGGCGCGGATCTCGTCCTGCGCGATGCGGCAGGGCTTGCGGGAATTGGTGTCGACCACTGGCGGCGCACCGGACTGAAGTTGGCGCGCGCGCCGCGCTGCGACCAAAATGTATCGGTAGTTGCTGTCAAAGCCTTCGATCAACTTCATTGGGACTCTCCCTCGAAAAACAGGTTTGAAGTCTATCAGTGCCGAACGTCGAGCAATGCGTTCAACAGAACAGGGCCAACTCTCAGGCTTGTCCCGCACGAAACTAGTTGCTGCTTACGACGCCGGTTCCGGCGTCCCTAAAATGATACCGCGAAATCTACGGACGTGCCGAAGGGGGAAGGGTACTAAAGGAATCAAGGATGGGGCGCACCCGGTCGCGTACGTTGGCCAGCCTCTGGCGATCAGCTAATTCCACGATTTTCTCGTCTTCCGCGGAAAGCGAAGCGTTGGTCCGCCGCGAGCGCTCCGATAGCACAATGGCCTCGAGGCGGTCGATGGATTTCTCGAGGATGTCATTGATCAGAATGTAGTCGTACTTATCGTAGTTCTTAATTTCACTACTGGCCGTGGCCAACCGCCGGGCAATGACCTCCTCCGCGTCTTCGCTGCGCTTGCGCAGGCGCCACTCCAGCGTTTCTCGGTCGGGAGGCAAGACAAAGATGCTGACGGCCTCGGGCAGCTTTCGTTTGATTTGCGCTGCGCCTTGCACGTCGATGTCGAGCAGAAGGTCGTGGCCTTTCTGACCGGTCTCCTGCAGAAAGCAGCGCGCCGTGCCGTAGTAGTTTCCGTCGAACTCCGCGTGCTCCAAAAACTCGCCGTCGCGAATCATCTGCTCAAACTCTTCGCGTGAGACGAAGTGGTATTGCTTGCCGTTTTGCTCGCTTCCGCGGAGCGCACGCGTGGTGTAGGAGATGGAAAAATCGAGATTGGGAACGAGTTTCAGCAGTTCATTAACAAGGGTCGACTTGCCCGATCCGGAGGGAGCCGAAATGATGTAGACGATGGGCGTGTAGGTTGAATTCATTCCAGGTTTTGCACCTGCTCGCGCGACTTTTCGATCTCTGCCTTCATAGCAAGACCCGCCTCCGTAATCTTGAGCGCTTCGCCAGCCAGGCCGGAAGTCTTTGAGAGCAGGGTGTTGGCCTCGCGATTCATCTCTTGGAGAAGGAAGTCGAGCTTCTTGCCGATCTCGCCGCCCTGTTCGAGCAGACCCAGAAAATGCTGTACGTGATTTTCGAGGCGGACGATTTCTTCCTGAATGTCGCTGCGATCGACTAGGAGTGCGGCCTCCTGCAGCACACGTTCCTTGTCCACGGCCCCGCCCAGCAGTTCCTGCAAGCGGGATTGCAAGCGCTCGCTGTAATTCTGGAGCACGGCTCGGCGATGTTGTTGGACACTCTTACCCGCCTCGACCAGATGGGCCATGCGATCGCGCAGTTCGCGCGCGATGCCGCGGCCTTCTTCTTCGCGCATTTGGTTCAGCCGGTCGAGAGCTTCGCCGACCTTGGCCATGACCGCAGCCTCGATGTCTCCGTCGGCGCTGTCGTTGGCGGAATCGAGCGCGCCCGGAATGCGCAGAACGGCATTGAGGTCAGGGGCGGCGGCGATGGAGAACTCGGCGGCCGCGGCTCGGAACGCGGCGATATAGCCCCCGATAATGTCACGATTGAGGGAAAACGTTTCACTGGTTGAGCGCTCCAGGCTCAGCGAGACTTCGACGTGGCCGCGACCCATCTTTTCTTTCAGCAGGCGCCGGAGTTGCATCTCAAGAGAGTCGGTCCCGGAGGGGAGGCGGAAATGGAGATCGAGGAAACGATGGTTGACCGACTTCAGCGACAGCGCAAAAGCCATTCGGCCATTGGACTGGGCCGAAGCTGCTGGGGCGCTGCCGTCCACGCGCTGAATCTCACCTCTTACCTGGGCAAAACCTGTCATGGAGCGTATGGGCATAGGGGCCGTGATTTCTAAGTTTCTGCGACTGCCTTGGGCGCATCGGCATGGGCGAATTGCAATTCGTACAGACGCCGGTACGTGCCTAACTTGGTCATCAACTCTTCGTGGCGGCCGATGTCGGCGATCGTGCCGTTCTCGATCACCACAATACGATCGGCGCGGCGCACCGTGGAAAGCCGGTGGGCAATCACAAACACCGTGCGGCCGCTCATCAGATTGTGCAGGGCGGATTGCACAAGAGCCTCTGATTCGCTATCGAGCGCCGACGTGGCCTCGTCGAGAATCAGCACTGGGGCATTTTTCAGGAGGGCTCGCGCAATCGCCAGACGTTGGCGCTCGCCTCCGGAAAGTCGCACACCCCGTTCACCGATTACAGTATCGTACCCTGCTGGGAGGCCAACAATGAAATCGTGAGCCAACGCAGCACGGGCGGCGGCCTCGACGTCTTTCTGCGGAACCTGGGGCTGGCCGTAAGCGATGTTGTTGCGGACGGTGTCGTTGAAGAGCACTGTCTCCTGGGTGACGATGCCCACCTGCGCGCGCAACGACGCGAGCGTTACATCGCGGATGTCTTGACCGTCAATGAGGATGCGTCCGCTGGTCACGTCGAAGAAGCGCGGAATCAGGTGAACGAGAGTGCTCTTTCCGGCGCCGCTGGAGCCCACAACTGCAAGAATCTCGCCCCGGGTTACTTCGAGGTCGATGCCGTGCAAAATCTCGCGGGAATCGTCGCCATCGGCCTGGTATGAAAATGAGACATCCGCAAATTGAATGCTACGCGAGAACTTCGGCAGGGATTTGGCACCCGACTTCTCAGCGACCTCATCCTCGGCATCCATAAACTTGAACAATTGCGATGATGCACCCAGAGCCTGCTGAAAACTGTTGTTGAACACGGCGAACTTGCGCACGGGGTTGTAGAGTGCAAGGACGGCCGCGACGAACGTGACGAACTCACCCAGCGTGAACTCGCTGTGAGCAATGCGGCTGCGGCCTAAGAGCAGCAGCAGTGCGATCGCGATGGCACCGAACGTGTCCATCAGCGGAGAACTGACGGCAGCGGCCGCCACCGAACGCAGGTTAGCTCGAAATAGACGCTGGGCAGCGGCGCGGAACCGCGCGACTTCCCACGACTCCATGCCGAAGGCTTTGACGATGCGGTTGCCAGTGATCGTCTCGTGCAGAATATTCTGCACATCGGCCAGTTGATCCTGCCCGCGCCTTGTAGTAGAGCGGACGCGCCGGCCGATGCGCACCGCAGAAAAGACTATGAAGGGAACAAACAACAGCAGTACCCAGGCCAATTGGCGGCCCAGCACAACAACCAATCCCGCAGTAAAGAGGAACGTAAAGAACTGCTGCAGAAACTCGGCAAGGACACTCGACATCGCGAACTGCACGCGTTCAATGTCATTGATGATGGTTGAGATTAGGGTTCCAGTCGTGTGCTTTTGAAAGAAAGCCACCGAACGCCGCAGGACCGAGTTGTAGAGGTCATTGCGCAGATTGGTGATCATGCCGAAGCCGGCGTGATTCACCAGGTAGGTGCCCACGTAATCGAAAACGCCCTTGAGTAACGTGGAAGCAACCAAGGCAAAAGCCACGATGTTCCAGGCATTGTGAAAATGCGACGGGACAAAACGCTGGAGGTAGATGGGTTGGCCGATTTTGGGGATCGTGAAGAGGAGGATATTATCCGAACCCGACGCCGGAACCAGGACGCGATCAAGGATCGGCTTCAGCAGGATTAGGCGAAACGCTTCCAGGAATCCGACTGCAGCGAGCAACACTACACCGGGGAACAACTGCAGGATAAAAGGAAGCACGTAGCGTACGAGGCGGGTCAGTTGCCGCATGGGGCTCCCGCGCGGTGCAGGCCGCAATCGCTTGCTGCCGGTGAAATGGGCATGAGATGCAAGGCCCTATTCTACTTGAGTCATGCGCCTGAGGAATGCGGTTTCGAGGTTCTGGGGCCATCTTCTCTACACGTCGAAAGGGTCTAGAAGTCACGTTCCGCGGGCGGCTGGATTGAGAGCAAGTCGACGCTTGCCGACTGCCCGTCGACGCTGACCCGCAGGCAGGTGAACCGCCAGACTCCGGATTCGCATTGCCGGTGAGGGACTCACTTGGAGCTGTCGCGATGTACGACTTTCACACTATATCCGGCGCGGCGAAGATGTTTGCCGACTTCCTCGGCGATCATGACGGAGCGGTGCTGGCCGCCAGTGCAGCCGAAAGCGATCGTCAGGTAACTCTTTCCTTCATGGATGTAGTGCGGCAAAAGGAAGAGCAGGTCAGAAACGGTGCGCGAGATGAACTCCCGGGTCTGGGGAAAAGAACGGATATATTTCGCGACACGTGAATCGCGTCCCGTGAGCGGCCGGAACTCCGGGATGAAGTGCGGGTTAGGCAGGAAGCGCACGTCGGACACAACATCGGCGTCTTCCGGAAGGCCCTGGCGGAATCCGAAGCTGACGCAGGACACCAGCAGGTTTTTCTCAGAGGCCTGTTCCTGAAAGCGTTGGGTGATGTGAGCGCGCAGTTCATGAACGTTGAACTTGGAAGTATCGATCACGAAGTCGGCAACGGCACGGATAGCACCCAGGTGACGTCGTTCCGCTTTAAGCGCCGACTTCACAGGAGAGTCGGCCCCCAGAGGGTGCGGGCGGCGGGTCTCACTGAAGCGGCGCATGAGAACGGAATCAGAAGCCTCGAGGAAGACGACTTTTGTCGGGATCATGCGTGCGACTGACTTCAAGATCTTGGGAAGTTCTTCCAGCTTGGAGCCTTCGCGCACGTCTAAGACCAGCGCCGTGCGGCGAATCTCACTGGACTGTACAGCCAGGTCGGCAAACTGCGGGATGAGTTGTACCGGGAGGTTGTCGACACAGTAGTAGCCGAGATCCTCAAAGGCCTTTAACACCGAGGCCTTCCCCGAACCGCTCATACCGGTGATGATCACCAGTTCCGGCCCAGGCTTTGCGGCGCGATGTTTTTTTCCCGTGGCCTTCGATTTCTTCGGCTTGTGTCCGGAGGACCGACGCGACTTCATCAAATGGATAGTAGCATTCGCGTGCCGGCGTTGCTTTGCGTTCCGGATTGCCAAGTGAGATACCGGCGGTTCGGATGAGTGGTTTCGGGAAGTGGGCAGGCAAGAATTCGAAATCCAGATTGTTTCCAGTCCGCGTGGCCTGTAAGCTATGGCGTCATGAAAAAGTTCGAAGAACTCACGGAACGCGAAGTGCTGGCCCTCGCCATTGCCCTGGAAGAAGAAGACGAGCGCGTATACGCCGATTTTGCCGAAGGGTTGCGGCAGGACTATCCGGCAACGGCGTCGATGTTTGACGGGATGCGAGAGGAAGAGTCGGGACACCGGCGCCGCCTGCTCGAACTCTTCCAGAAGAAATTCGGCGAGCATATCCCGCTGATCCGCCGGCAGGATGTGCGCGGGTTCGTGGAGCGTCCGGCGCTCTGGCTAGTCCGTCCTCTGAGAATTGAGGCTGTGCGCAAGGAAGCATCGACGATGGAAGTGGAAACGCGGCGTTTTTATGAGAAGGCGGCGAGCCGCACTCAAGACGCGAGCATCCGCCAGCTCTTGGATGATCTGGCCCGGGAAGAGCGTGAGCACGAAGAACGAGCCCAGGAACTCGACAAGCAGAGATTGCCGGATAACGTGAAGGCCGACGAGGAAGTCGCGCAACGCCGGCTATTCGTTTTGCAGATCGTGCAGCCGGGATTGGCTGGGTTGATGGACGGGTCGGTGTCGACGTTGGCGCCGGTGTTTGCGGCCGCTTTCGCAACGAAGAATAGCCACGAGGCATTTCTCGTGGGGTTGGCTGCTTCGGCGGGTGCGGGCATCAGCATGGGATTCGCCGAGGCGCTCTCGGACGATGGCAGTTTGACCGGACGCGGTCATCCGTGGGTACGAGGTTTGATCTGCGGGGCGATGACGGCCCTGGGAGGAATTGGGCACACGCTGCCGTTTCTGCTGCGCGACTTTCGCATGGCGCTTTGGGCCGCGGGAATTGTGGTGCTGGCGGAACTGGGCGTGATCACCTGGATTCGCAAACGCTACATGGATACGCCATGGTTCTCCGCAGCGTTGCAGGTCGGACTCGGAGGCGTGCTGGTGTTCATCACCGGCGTGCTGATTGGGAGTTCGTAAGTGTACGGATAACCAGCCGGCATTCGCACCTGGCACGGCTTCCTATTTCAATCTCACGAATAGCAAGACGAAGATCGCCCACACTCCCACAGTCAGGGGAAATTGAACCAGTTGCGCATCCCGCATCGGACCACCCCTCGGAATTGCGAACGTAAGCGCCAGCATCGCTAAAGCCGTGAGTATTCCAAGGGCCAGTTTCGTCTTGAAATTCATGGGTTATTTGCCTCGCTTTTCAAATTGCTCGATTCTATGCGCTGGCCGGTGGCGCCGTCAGCGAGGAACATCATCCTCGCAAAACCGGCAGAGTGCAAGTGATTCCTCGGAGGCCCATCAATTTTGCGAATATTCGTTACGGCTGCGTATCGAGAGGGTGTGTACTCTTCTCGTAAAACTCGTTTTGCAACTTGAGGCTAACGTCGTCGGCTTTTACTCCGCGGATCGCTTTTACCACGGAGTCAATCCACCAACTCATCTGGAACTCGCCGAGTTCTTTGGTAGCCACTGATCCGTCTCCCGAATAGTGGTTCGGGAAGCGCGTGTACCACCAGATGCCGGTGTAGACGTCTTCGGGGAGCTTTTGACGGGCCTGGTCGGCGCCGGATTCGTTCGTCGCGCGATCCTGATGGACGAGTTCTGGGTGGGAGATCATCATCTTGGAAGTCTCGCTTTCGCCGGCATGCATGTCGATCTTGGTCTTTCTGGCGGGTCCGCCGTGCTGCGGGGTGCGCTCGTCGAAAACGTAGACGACGTAGTCGTGCGGCTTGTCGAGTTGTGTCTGCGCGAAATATGGAAGCAGGCTGTCGTTGCCGCCGTGGCCGTTGACGATCAGGACTTTCTTGCAGCCGTTGCGCGCCATCTCGTCGGTGGTTTCCTGCAGCAGGGCGAGTTGCAGGTTGCGGCTGTAGGCCATGGTGCCGGGTTCGTGGCGCGCTTCCGCGATCTGGCCGAAATAGTATTCGGGGAAGACGACCGCGTACTCCTGCTCTGCGGCGTGTAGGGCTGCGTAGCGGACATCGAGCAGGTCAGTGCCGAGGGGCAGATGCGGGCCATGCTTTTCAAGGATGCCGAATGGGAGCAGGCACGTTCCCTGCGAACGATGAATGCCTTCGCGGAAGTCGGAGGCGGTAAGTTCTTCCCAGTGGACAGAAAGCTTGGGAGAAGTCTGGGGCTGAGCGAAAGCATGAAAGGGCGACAGGACCGGCGCAGCGAGGACGGCAGAAACGTAGAGGAGCTGCCGACAGATGCGGTTCATCATGGTGAATCTCCCTCGGCGGCGAATTCTAGCACGCAAATGGCTCTATTCAAACGTATCAATACGAATTCCAGCAGGTCGAATGGAAAGCGCTTACCATCAAGGACAAGAAGATTCACGCAGGGAAAACCTCAATGCTCGCCAAAAGAAGGCGAGAAATGGAGCACAAGGCTTTCATTTCGAAGCGTTGAAATCGAAATATGCGAGATTCATGTTTCCCTCGGCGAGGATACGCACGGTCAGAACGCTTTTCCCGGCGGGAAGGTTCAGTCTGATCAGGCCTGGGGCGAGGCTCCAGTGATGCCACTGCCGCCATGCGATGGGATCGGCGGCATTGAATGTTGTCGGAATTGTGAGTGGCCCGGTCGCGTCCTTACCGTTCACATCGGTTCCGCCTCGATTTGAGGTGTAGAGAAGATCGGCCGCATAGAGGCCGGCGTGGTCGACCTGCACATTGATGTTGAACCACTCTCCGGGCTCGGTCCATCCGACGTAGAGTTGGTTCTCGGGTGGAACGACCAGGTCGGATGGGCTATGTCGATTTGGTCATGAAACTTTGTGTAAGAGATGTCGACGCCTTGGTCCATGCGGAACTGATTCAGGTATGTTCCGTCAGGAGGATTGAGGGCTCTGCTGCCGTTGTTCTTGGCATCGGAGTCGTGGTAGGCAACGCCCTCTCCGCCGCGATCGTAATAGGCACACTCTACGCGACCGGGGATTTTCTGCGGGCCGCCTTGGTATCGGACGTCTTGGTAGGGGGTGCCTCTGTAGTGTTTGGGTAGGCCGACTTAGGCGCGCAGACAGCGACGGTTGTGAAGAAGGAGAGGAGTACCGACAAGGATAAACCGTGGAAGCTATTGGCAGCCTTCAACATATTGAATGGCCTCGTAGGTGCCCGCATAGAACATTGTGATCTTTCCCTGGTCCGTCTCGAATCGAACTCCGTACTGGCGATCGTCTGAGCGGACCGTCAGATAGTGGCCCGTGTCGATGTACTTGTGCCCGGTCACACTCATTTTGGAGCCGTAGACTTTTCGCGCCTTCACCTTTGAGTCGCCGACCTGAAGGCCTTCCGATGTAGGTATCCCCGGGTGATCTACGTCGATGCGTACCAACCGTCCGTTCTCGATCATAAAACTAATTTGACGATGCGTGCTGGGGTTCACGTAGAAGCACCCTTGGTCCTCCTTGTCCTCAGGCAACGCGAACTTCTCATGGAGGCTCACATTCGGTTGGGGCAAGCTCATGCCTATCTTGACCGGCCCGACTCGCGTCCCCACGGACGACCCAACTCTCGCCAGCGATGGAACTGTCAATGAGACACGCGCCCAACCGAAAGCGAAGTGCTGGCTTGGCAAAGCTCATTGTCGGGACGTTCTCATTCATTCGAAAGGAACGGGCGAATTCACCCGTCCCTACACGAGTTTCTTAGGCTCCCTGTTGCTCCTATGGGGCTTCGATCAACTCCATTTTGCCGTCGCGGGTGCGGTGCAGGATCATCAACTTGCCTTTGGGATCGCGGAAGACGAAGACGTCGCGGTCGCGGAAGTGGGCTTCTTTGATGGCCTCTTCCAGCGTCATGGGGCGCATGGCGACGGCTTCATCGGAGCGGACCAGGTGGACCTCGGTAGTTTTCGCTACGGCCGGGTATTTGTGGACCATGACGGGGACCGCGGTCTTTTCCGAAATGCCGACTACAGTCTGCAGCTCGTTCTGTCCGTCCGTCTCCTCGACACGCGGCGAGTGGCCGTTCCACTTCTTGACTTCCTCGCTCTTGCGGGCCGAACGCTTCTTCGACATCCAGCGCGTTTTGTATTTGACCGCCTGCTTCTCGAGATGGTCGAGAGCTTCGTTGACCGCGATCGTCATGTCCTTGGCTTGAGCGAGGCCGACCAGCAGGCCATTGCGCGGGCTGATGGTGATTTCGGCTTTGTGGCGGTGCTTTTCGACGGCGAGGATGACTTTTGTTTCAAAGCGGTCGCCGAGAATTTTGCGGATTTTTGTGAGGCCGCTTTCTACTTCTTTGCGGATGGTGGGAGTAATTACGTACTGTCTACCAGTGTATTCCACGTTCATGAGCGCCCCCTCCTAAGAATTCATAATGATGAGCTAAATCGGGCACTGCATTTAGGAAGCGAGCCAATCGCGCGATTATTGTGTCGCAAAAGCGCGAACACATCGCACGGCTCGCCCAGATCCTTCAGCCCAAAAGCAGCGGCTTCAGGATGACAACGATTATTTCTTGACCCGGCGCTGGTGCGTGCTCGGGATGCGCATATCTTCGCGGTACTTGGCTACCGTGCGGCGGGTCACCTGAATGCCCTGCGATTGCAGGATGCGGGTGATCTGTTCGTCGGTCAACGGACGGCTGGGATCTTCTTCCTCGATGAGCTTTTTGACACGGCGCTTGAGGATCAGCAGCGATGTGCCGCCGCCCTCGGGGCCTTGTACGCTTTCGCTGAAAAAATACCGCAGCTCGAATACGCCTTGGGGTGTATGCGCGTATTTGTTGGCCACAGCACGGCTTACTGTGGAAGGATGCACGCCGATTTCTTCCGCCACCTCCTTGATCATCATGGGTTTCAGTTGATCGATGCCTCGTTCGAGGAAATCCTGCTGACGGGCGACGATGCAATAGCAGACCTTGGTGATGGTCTGCTTGCGCTGCTCGATGTTCTTGATGAGTTGAATGGCGCTCTTGTAACGCTCTTTCACGTAGTCGCGCGTACTCTTTTCGTTAGTGCCGTCACGAACGACCAGCTTCTTGTATGCCGGATTCAGACGAAGCTGGGGCAGGTCTTCGTCGTTCATGATGACCAGCCACTCGTCGCCATGCTTGACGAAAGCGACGTCGGGCTCGATGAGGCGGGCCTGGACTTTATTGTAGCGAAGGCCGGGGCGCGGATCGAGGGTACGGATGTAGTCCAGCGCGACTTGAACGGCTTCGATCGGACGGCCAATCGCCTTGGCAATCTCTTTGTGCTGCTTGTTTTGCAGGCCGCGCAGATGCTGATCAACCACGGCCATGGCGTCCTTTAGAACTTGTTCCGTGCCGTTGCCGTTTTTGTGCAACGCCAGCTGGGCCTGGTGATAGAGGAGCTGACACATCAGGCAAGAGCGCAGATCGCGGCAGGCCACGCCGGGAGGATCGAGTTGACGGACTACTTCCAGGGCTTCCTGCAGATCGGCGGCAGTGAAGTTTGGCTTGTAGGTCGGGGCGGGTTGAGGGGCGGGCTCCGGTGCCGGGGCGACAGCGGCAGCGGAGTCTCCTGAATGCGGGGAGAAAGAAGCTTCCGCGCGCGGCTCGACGGGCGCAACTTGTTGCCTATCCGCATAGGCCGGCTCCGCGTTCTCGGCGAGGTCGGCATTGCTCTCGTCATCTGAATCTGCGATCCCACGGACGGAGGATGGTTCATCCCCCTCTGCAACGGGGTCACCGGCAATTTCTGCCAGGCCCAGGGCTTGCGCTTCGCTGACGATATTCTTTGCAGTCTGGGCGTCAACTTCAGGTGCCGCGGGGGGTGCCACGCCAAGCAACTCCTCGTCGCTGGCGATCAGGTATCCGTCTTCGTTCAGGTTGCCGATGATCAGGTCGGCGGCCTCGCGCACTTCGTGGCGCAGGCTGAGCGCTCCTAACTGCCACGCGAGGTGGTCGGTCAGGTTCGTCGGCTTGGAGAGGAAATTCTCGAACGATGGGCGTTCGATGTCCTCCATCTCGCTGTGGGTGCGATAACCGGGGTCGAGATAGTCCTGGAAGAACGAGCCGAAATCGATCTCTTCGAACGGATCTTTATTTTCGACGGCGGTGATGGGATTTTCTTCGGTGGTGGCGGCAGCGGCGCGATCGCGGTCTTCTTCCTTCTTACCGACTTCGTCGAGCAGGGGAACCGAATCTTCCAGTTCTTCGAGGACCGGGTTCTCGACCATCTCGGCGTTGATCATGTCCTTCAGTTCAAGCTTGTTGAGCGCGAGGACAGAGACCATCTGCACCAGACCCGGGGTAAGGATCTGGCGCTGCGAGAGTTTTACGCTCAGTTTGTGCTGTAAGAGGACCATGTTTCAAGGTCGGTTTCAGAGTTTCAATGATCCCTGGCTTCGGTTTTCACTTTGAAACCTTGCAACCTGGAAACGTTGAAACCTGCCTTCTTCACACCAGCGAGAAACTCTCGCCCAGATACACCCTTCTCACTTCCGGATCGCCTGCCAGTTCACTCGGCTCTCCCTGACGGAAGATTCTGCCGTCATCGATGATGTAGGCCCGGTCGGTCACCGAAAGCGTTTCTCGCACGTTGTGATCGGTGATCAGTACTCCGATGCCGCTCGCCCGCAGGTTGCTTATAATTTTCTGCAAGTCGAGTACGGCAATCGGGTCGATCCCGGAAAACGGTTCGTCCAGCAAAATGAATGTGGGGTTGATGCACAGGCAACGGGCAATTTCCACGCGCCGGCGCTCCCCACCGGACAGAGCGTACCCGCGATTCTGGCGGATGTGCTCCAGTCCAAGTTCGTCAATAAACTTTTCCATCTTCTCGCGACGCTCGTGCCAGGACATCGGCTGCGCCTCTAACACCGCGAGGATGTTCTCTTCCACCGTCAGCTTGCGAAAGACGGAAGCTTCTTGCGGGAGATAACTGATGCCATACTGACGAGCCCGGAGGTACATAGGAACGTCTGTGATGTCTTGACCGTCGTACAACACGCGGCCAGTGTCGGGAGGGATCAGACCAACGATGGCATAAAAGGTGGTAGTCTTGCCCGCGCCGTTAGGGCCTAGTAAACCAACAACTTCGCCCTGCTCGACCGTCAGGCTGACCCCATTTACAACGCTGCGGCCACGATACGATTTGCCAATTTCTTCCGTGGCTAGGGTACGCATTTATCTTGCCAATTAACGAGCCACTCGCGTTTGTGTTACCACAGGGGTACTTGCTTCGCCTTCTACGAGCACCCTATCATCGCGTCTAAAGAAAGTCAACGAAACCCCGGTAATCTTGCCTTGTTCGGCATCAAAAATGCTGGGAGGTCCGCCGGTCAGGACAAACTTGTCTTCTGCTGCCGTGTAAACAAGTTTTTGGCCCTCGGCGCGACGGGTGGGTTGCTGGATCACCACGTCGCCCTCGGCGACCATGTGATCGAGCTGGCCCGGACCGGCAAACGATTGACTACTTGAGGTTTGACTACGGGCCAGCAGGAAGGCGTCGACGTTCTTGGCGGACGTGGTGAAGTCTGCACCCTTAGCTACGACGCCGCCTTCGTAGTGGACTCTGCGCTCAGAATCGGCGTACGTGAGCTTCGCACCACTGATGGAGATGGGGCTGGATCCAGTCAGTGGACGGGCCTTCCCCGGCTTTCTTGCGGCTGGCTTCTCCGATTGCGGGGTGTGTTCAGCTTTGTCCTTCTCTGCCTGGACCAGAATTGTCTGCACCGGCTGCTCGGGCGTGCCTTGGGCCGTGACGAAGCGGCGGTCGCGATCGAATTGGATGGTAGGGGCCTCAATCACGTTCGCATCCTGCCAGAGCCGCGCGTTTCCTGAGTAGAGCGCCAAACCTGGGGAGCTGTGAGCCGTCATGCTGCGCGCAGTGACATGGATCGGCGAAGAAGATGCCAGCAGAGCGCCGTCCGGTTGCTCCTTCAGTTCGCTGTAGGTGCTCTTGACGTTGCCCTCGGCCAACGCGTCTCCGCTAACGCGGTTCATGCGAATGGTTTTGGCCGTGGTCGCCATGCCGCCGTTGGTAACGCGTGGACTGCCCGTGAGCACGAGCATCTGATCGCCGGGAGTGTAGCGTGCCGAGTTGGCCCAGGCTTGCACGCGTTTGTCGGGCTGCCCGCCGTCGGTGTAGACGACGTTACCCGTTTGCGTGACAGCATCGATGCCGCCCTGCGGAAGGAACACAGTGTCGACCGAGTCGCTGGTGCTGACGCGGTCAGGCTCTCCGGGAGCCGCGCTGACGATGCGGGCATTCGGAGCGCCGTGCACGCTGGTGAGTTGGTTTCTGCTCTCGATCGGCGCAAATTGCGCGAGGAATTTTCCAGCGGTGACTACCGTCTTTTGGGCCGTAGGATGAGTGGAACTCGAGGTGGCTTCCTGCGCTTGCGCGATCGTGATCTGGGCAGCGCCTGAGGTTTCGGCTTGTTGCAAAATGTGTCCTTGCGCCACGAGGAAGTCCATGACTGATGCGGTGAGTTCGAAATCCTGCGGGCCGCTTGCCATGCCTCTTGCGGCCGGCTTGCTTCCAGCGACCGCGTTCTGTGCGAGACGCACTCCGTCGAGGGCATGCACTTTCTGAAGCTGGTTCTGCCCCGCGAAATCCATAATCACGCGGCCTGCCTGACCCTGCATGGGCTGAGGTCCGATCTGCTCGATGTGAACATCGCCGGTCAGAGTAGCGGTGCGAAGCAAGTTCCCCTTCCCCGTAAGCAGGAACTCTGCTTGATCCGCACGGCTGCGCATTTCTGAAGCCTTCGGCTCCTCTGTATCGCTGCTGGGATGACTGTTTCTGGCCACACGCGGCTGCTTCGCGCCTTGCATTCGCGTCACGGTGGTTACATTGCCCGCGGCCAGAACGCGCTCCACTTGATTCTCGTGGCCGAGGTAAAACACCGCTTTGTCCGCTTGCAGCATTCCGTCTTCGCGGCTGAGATGGGGATGGTCGAGGACAATCTCGCGTGGATCGTTGGTGATGATGCCGTGCTCAGCCTCGATGACGGCTGCGTTCGCGTCATTGAGCACTACGTGAATTTGCGACTCCAAAGTAAGCGTGTTGCTTTTGCCCGCGTACTTCACGCCGACGGCCCATCCCGTGGCTTGTGGCGTGCGAAATTCGACCCGGGCCTCGGTCGTGGCGTTTCCGCTCTCTTTGTTAAAGACCAGATCGCGCGTCTTCAGGTGAATGGGGTTCTTGAGTTCTTTCGGTGTGGATTGATCGGGACTGGCGAGGCCGGCGGGGTTGGCCACGAGATCGATCTGGACGTCGCCCTTGGCAGAAACGTCCCCGGTCTGCTGATTATAGGAAAAGTCATCACCGTAAATCTGGTCGAAGCGTGATGAGTCGCGGCCGTAGAGCACGATGCTGACCTTGTGCAGTTCGGCGTTGCCGTTGAGCTTGAATTGTTTAAGATCGCTGGCTTGGACGGTAAAGAGTGTGCGCTTGCCGTCGGACTTGGAAAACTGAAAACCGCTGGCCGTCTGCTTGATGTCATAGCCGATCTTGCCGGGTATTTGTTTCAACACGTTCGTCGCCTTAGAGCGCGCGTAAAAATACATTCCGGCCACGACCAACGTGAGCAGCACGGTGGTGAAAACCAACAGACGGCGCAGGCGATAGATTTTGAGCGGCATCTGGGTTCAGTGTAATCGAAGCCGCTCGACATCGGCTGAAAAGCAGCTTCTCATCTACACTTAGATGCACCTTCATGATGAATAAGACCGCCGAAAAGCCTCCACTGCTGGACTTTCACAACCTGCGGGTGAAACGCGGACAGAAAATCGCGCTCGACGACTTTAGCCTGCGCATTGGCGCCGACGAGCACGTGGCCATGCTCGGTCCGAATGGATGCGGCAAGTCGACGCTGATCAAGACTATTACGCGCGAGTGCTATCCGGTGGCTCGGCCGGACTCGTCGATGTCGATTCTGGGAGAAGAGACCTGGGATGTGTTCGCCCTGCGCGCCCGGCTGGGTATCGTGTCGAATGACTTGATGCTCTCGTGCACGGGCGACGCCTGCGGGCGGGACGTGGTGCTATCGGGCTTTTTCAGTAGCATCAGCATTTTCTCGAATCATGCCGTGGATGCGCGGCATCGCGAGTTGGCTGATGCCGCGCTGGAAGGGCTGAAGATCTCGCATCTCGCGGATCGCCCCGTCTGCGAGATGTCTTCAGGAGAGGCGCGGCGAGTGTTGATCGCACGCGCGCTGGTCCATAAGCCGGGCGCGCTGCTGTTCGATGAGCCCTGCAACTCGCTCGATCTTTCTGCCCAGCAGAGTTTGCGGCAGACGATGCGTGCGCTGGCAAACTCGGGCACAGCGATCATGCTTGTGACCCACGAACTGGCGGACATTGTTCCGGAGATTGGACGCGTTGTGCTGATGGATCGTGGACGTGTGGTAGCGGACGGGCCGAAGGAAGAAATCCTGCAAGTCGATCGGCTGGCTGCCCTGTTCGGTGTCAGCGTGGAGATGGCCCGGCGCGATGGGCACTATCATCTGTGGTGAGTCACCAAAGCGCACGAGCCTAATGCTCTTTCGATCCCACTTCGATCAAACGTTTGGTCATCAGGACTAAACCAAGAATCTGAGTCCATTCCGAAACGATGTTGCCAACAACTTGTCCCCAACGGCTTTCCGGGTCCATGGCTCGGAAAGCGATCACCCAACCGATCCCGGTAACTACGAGAACCAGAGTGAGCGAGTGCTCGCGGAGAAGTTCGATGATCGCCGACGGTACTCTGCCCTTGGGTTGTTTGCTTTCGGCCGACCCTTTTTCGTACAGGAATTTTGTCATCACAACGGTGACAAAGACTCCAGTCCAATCGGCAATCGCGTTCCCGAAAAATGATCCGAGATGGGTCGAGGGGTTCGACCAGCGGTAGAGCACGATCAATAGAATCACGACTCCCAAAGCCGACAGACTGAGGGAGTGCTCGCGAAGGAATGACTGAGATTTCCGGGATTGCTTCATTGAGCCACTCTACCCGATTTCGCCGGAACCGAGCGGCTCGCTGTCGTGTCATTGAGTTCAGGGGCTAAAAACTCTCGTCCACATTCACGGCCATGATCATGTGATCGAGTTCGGTGTTGGCCTGGTTCTCCTGCGCTGTCAGGTCCGCTGTTTCCTTGCGCAGGGCGGCCAGGCGGCTTTCCTGCGAATCGAGTTGGCCCACGTAGCGTTGCAGGAGGGCCTTCTCTTCGGAACTTCCCTTGAGCGCTTTCATGTTCTCGCGGATACGGGCCTGGTCGGCAGCGATCTGGTCTGACTCGCGTTTGCGGTCGCGATTGACCGGAAGACGAGAGGCGGAGTCGGTGGAGGCTGAGGGAGTGGGCGCCGACGGCTGCGGAGACTTGCTCTGGCCGGCGTTGTTCTGGGCGCAGAGGCTGCCAACAAGAAATAACGTGAACAGAAAGGAAAACGTTGAACGAAACATGCGCGCCTCCGTGCAGAAGCGGAGTTTAACACCTGTATCCGCGCATGAAAGTGACCTTGGTACTCAGTCAGCGAACGGGAATTTGAAAGTCGCGCAGAGAGAGTTCCAGACCGCCGTATTCGGGATGATCGTTGTTCCCGATGGTGAAGGCGACATCGATGGTATCGCCGGCGAGAAGCGGCGTCTTGTTGCATGCGCTCGGCCATGTGCCAGCCCAGGGCGTCGAAGGTGATTTTGCGATTCTCAGTTCCCGGTTCTCAGTTCTCAGTTGGCCGCGTAGCCTTCGGCTACGGCTGCGGCCCTTTCTTCGCGGCGGATCGCGGCGCCGTCGGGATGGCAGCGTGGAGTTGCCAGGATGGCCGCTGCGGAAAGTTCCGGCTTCATCAGACTGCCAGCATCGCCTGCCCGGCCCTTAGTTTCAGCTTGACGTGCTTCTCTTTCAGAATTCGCGGAGGCGCGGCTAGCTGCACGCCGCGAGCAGCGAATACGGGCTCGGGATTTCCCATGCCGTAGGGTTCGAGCAGTTCGAGCGCGTGAAAAGTTCAGGCGTGATTTCGGTCAGATCGAGTTCCGCATCGAGATCGAGAATCGGATCGAAATCCGCCGGCGTCAGGCGGGTGCGGGCAAACGCATCCAGCTTAGCGCGCAGATCGTCGACGTTGGCGGAAGGCATGGCGAATCCGCACGCATGGGAGTGGCCGCCGTAGCGCGAAAACAGACTGCCGCAGGACTCGATCGCCTCCAGCAGGTGAAACGCGCGAATCGAGCGGCCGGAGCCGAATGCTTCGTCGCCATCGCGCGAAATCACCACCGCCGGACGGTTGTAGCGCTCCACCACGCGCGTGGCCGTGATGCCGATGACGCCGCGATGCCAGCCTTCTCCGTCGACCACAATGCAATAGGCATCGCTCAGTGTGGGATCGCCGGTGAACCGCTCTTCCACCGCGCGCAGGATTCGGCGCTCCTCTTCCTGGCGGTCGGAGTTGAGTTGGTCGAGTTTGGCGGCGAGTTCCCGGGCGCGTGCAGGATCTTTCACGCTGAAAAGTTCGATCGACATCGCGAGCCACATCCATGCGGCCAGCGGCATTGATGCGGGGCGCGATGCGGAAACCAACTTCGCCCGACGTCGGAGGACGCTTGGGAGAAATCTGCGCAACTTCCAGCAGCGCCTTCAGGCCGGGATTCACCGCCTTGCGCAGCGCGTCCAAGTCCCAACGACGCGAAGACGCGATTCTCGCCCGTCAAAGGCACGGCGTCGGCGATGGTCGCGATCGCCACGATCTTCATGAACGACATCAGCAGTTTGTTTTGCAGGCTGGCATCGAGGCGGCGCTGCATTAATCCCTGCGCGACTTTGAAGGCCACGCCCGCGCCGCACAGCTGCTTGTAGGGATACTCGCAACCCTTCTGATTCGGATTCACGACGGCCAGCGCGTTGGGCACGCCGTCGGGACCGGGCAGATGATGGTCGGTGACGATCAGGTCGACGCCGAGGCGCTGCGCAGTTTCCGCGGGCGCGAAGGCGCGGATGCCCATGTCGACGCTGACGATCAGGCGAATGCCCGACGCGGCCGCGCGCTCGATCACGTCGTCGCGCATGTCGTAGCCTTCGCGAATGCGGTGCGGCACGTGGAAGTCGGCCGAGCCGCCGCAGAGTTCGATCGCGGTCTTCAGAATGATGACGGCCATGGTGCCGTCGACGTCGTAGTCGCCGTAGATCAGGATGGGCTCTTTGCGTTCGATGGCGGCGTCGATGCGATCGACGGCGGCGCGCAGGCCGGTCATCCGCTCGGGAGCGTGAAGATGAGAGAGCGACGGCGACGAGAAAGGCGCTGGCTGACTCGGCATCGGTGATGCCGCGGCGCACCAGCAGCGGCGCGAGGATGTGCGCGGCGTTGGCGACGCCGCGAAGAGCAGGATCGGCGCGGAGTACTGCGATCAGCGACGCGACCATGTCCTGATCGGTTGTTTTTTGAATCCACCGCATAGAAGCGCGCTGTCATCCTGAGCGCGTTTTCTGCGCGAAGGATCTCTGCACTCGGCAGCAGACTGCACAGATCCTTCGCTTCGCTCAGGATGACAACTAGAAGGAGTTTACTATGGAGCACCGAGCGCTAGTTTTCTTCGTCCTGGTCGGGCTCGTCCATGGTGAGGCCGCCGAATTCGTCGGAGACTTCGAGCAGGTGCTGGTAGCGGTCGTACCACTCGGTGCTGACTTCGCAGAGAAACATCGATCCCTGATAGGCCCAGCCCAGCTGCAGAAATCCCACTTTGCCGACGTGGGCGCGGAGCCAGCGGGCGTCCTCCACGTCGTCGCCGTCTGTGAACTCCGAGTTGGTCAGGCGCTGCACCATTTCATCCAGTTCGGTGCGCTCGAGCGTCCAGGAGTGCATGGTCAGAAACGGAGCGCCCGCAGCCTTGGCCAGTTCCACGAAATCTTTCCAGCCGTCCGGATTGCCGCCCATCTCCCACATTACGCACTGCACCTCGTCATAATCCACATAGCCGTGGAAGCGGCGCATGCCGTGGCCTTCAATGAAGGCAACCATGTCATCTTTTACTGTGGTGAGATCGTCTGGAGTGGGAGACATATTGGGAAAGACTCGTAATCTACTCATTGTATGCTGTTCGCAATTTCGGTGCCAGCGCGAGGGCACCGCGATCAGTGACTGGGGGTCGGGGCGTGGGAGCTGTCATCAGCGCGACGAACATGCGGTAGAACTTTTCGGCGTCGAGATCAACCTGAATTTCCACCGGCTGGCCGATGGGCCGGGGAACTGTCTTTGGTCGCCCGAGGTGAGCGTATTGCCGTAGCCCGCGCCGCGGTCCAGATCGACGCCCATGTAGCGGGTTTCGCGTCTTCGTGATGAGCGTCGGATCGATCCATGCGGCGGCGGCCAGTTCGTCCCACATGATGTCGGCGCCCGGGCGTGAGCATGGCGAAACGGGCGATGTAGCGCGCCAGAGGAGTTCCGCTGGCTTCGATCTGCTTCACCATCGCGGCCGTCATGTGGGTCTTGATCGAAATATCGGTTGGCGTGCAGACAATCTTCTTCCACGGCGCGCGCAGAACAATCTCCGCCGCTTCCGGATCGAACCAGAAATTGAACTCGTGCCGCGGATTGTTCAGGAATTCGGGATTGTCGGTTTGCGGGCTCAGGCTTCCGCCCATGAAGACGAGTTCCTGCGCCAGTTCCGGAAACTGCGGGTCGAGCGAAATAGCCAGCGCGAGGTTGGTCATGGGCCCGCCTTCGTAGATCGTGACTTCGTGCGGATATTTGTGCACCATGCGAATCAGGAAATGCGCCGCGTCCTCGTCGGCAGGCTTGGTCGTAGGCTGCCCTTCGGGCAGCGGAGGCACGACCGACGCCTCATGCCACCAGCGCTCATCCCACGCACCGGCGTAGGCGACCTTTCCATAGCGCTGCTGCCACATTTGGGATTCCTCGCGGGTGCGGACCAGCGGGAATGCCGCGCCGGGCACGACAGGAATATCGGTGCGGCCCATGATTTCCAGCAGGCGCAGAGTATGTGCGACTTCCTCGTCGCGCCACTGATCTCCGCTCACCACCGTGATGCCCAGCACTTCCACCTGCGGAGACTGAATCATGATCATCAGCGTCTGCATGTTGCTGCCGCCGGGGCCGGAGCAGTCTTCGTTGATGATGACTTTGCGGCGCGGCTGCGCGAAGGAAAGAGCGGTCGTCAGAACGAGTACCGAGAGCAAAAAGGATTTGAGTTTTGGCATGGGCTTCGAATCTTGTTCACGAACATGCCGGGCAACGGCAGGGGTTAAAGCCCGCAAGTCTCAATGCACGTTTACGCGCCCTAAAGGGCCGCTCTTCCACATTTTTCCTCTGACCTGCAATTTCCACTCGACCCAGGCTTTCAACATCGACCAGCGTTATCGCCGCTATCATTTCTTGCCGGGCGGGCGGGTCATCAAGTCAGTGTAGATCTTGTAAAACTTCTCAGCGTCGATGTCGAACTGCACATTCGCGATTCGCTCGTATGGCGGAACCGGCGCCGACGCGTCCCAGAAGAGCGTCTTGCCGTAGCTCGCTCCATGATCGATGTCGATGTCCATGTACAGCTTCTTTTGTCCGGTGATGATCGAGGGATCAATCAGCGCGACACCGGCGATCTCGTCCCACATGTAGCCGGGCAGAGAATACTTGTCGAGGTAATCGGTCACCGGAGTACCGGCCTTGGCGATGGCGGCTTTCATTTCCAGCGTGTAGCGAGTCTTCACCGAGATATCGATCGGCGTGATGGTCATCTTCTTCCAGGGAGCGCGCAGCACGATACGCGCGGCCTCGGGATCGAACCACCAGTTGAATTCGCGGCGCGCGTCGATCGCTCCTGTATCGATTGCACCCTTGTCGGCATAGAGACCGCCGCCCATCAGCACGAACTCTTTGGCCAGCGTCGCCACCGACGGATCAAGCTTCAACGCCAGCGCATAGTTCGTCAGCGGGCCGCCCGCCCACAGCACGACTTCGCCGGGATACTTGTGGACCATCTGCACGATGAATTCCGCGGCGGTTCCGGGATGCGCCTCGAGGTGCGGCTCGCCCTCGGGCATAGGAGGCACGACGTTGGGCTCGTGATAGGGCTCGCGGAATTTGGTCGAACGGTTCGGTTCGAAATCCGTCCAGCAGCCCTTGTACTCGAACTTTCCGTAGAGAGCTTCCCAGCGCTCGGTTTCCTCCTTGGAGTTGAGCAGCGGGTAAACGGCTCCTTGATACACCGGGACATCGGTGCGATCGGCAATCTCGAGCAGACGCAGCACATGCTGCGTCTCTTCCTTCACCCACTGATCTCCGCTGACGGTGGTGATGCCGAGAACATCAAATTTTTCGGACTGCAGGAAGACCAGGATGGCCTGCTGGTCGCTGGTTCCCGGGGCCGCGGGCGTCCTGATCGACGATGATTTTGATCTTCTGAGCGGCGCAAGCGCACACCACGAAAACAAAACCGAGGGCGACGACCGAAAGGCGTCTGCAGATTTTCATTCTCTCTCCGGACATGCCCTTGCAACAAAATTTAAGGGCAGAACGGGCGATGCCCGTCTGCCCGAAAGTGAGCGCCGTTTCCTTAAGCTCAGAAATTGAGCTTAAGAGCGAACTGAATCAAGCGCGCGTTATTCACCGTGTTGTTGATGACTCCGAAGGTGCTCGAAGCATTGATGTCCTGCTCGCCGCTGCCTCCCGCGCCTCCCATATAGAACTCGGGATGGTTGAACAGGTTGAAGAACTCAGCCCGGAATTGCAATTCGGTGCTCTCGCGGAACGGCAGCGGAAAATTCTTGATGATCGAGAAATCCGTGTTGACGTAGCGAGGACCGTAGACCGGCGCACGCGCCGCGGTACCCAGCTCGCCGGCTGGAGCCTGTGCGAAAGCGCAAGGATTGAACCAGTGCTGAATCGTATGAACCTGCGTGGGGCAGCCAGTTTGGCCACCCTGATCACCAGGCCTGTTTGGGTCGCCGACTTGGTTGGGACGCTGGTAGGTGCCTCCATTATATGAGAAGAAGACTCCTGACCCATCGCCGCTGTCCACGACGAAGAGGGGGAATCCGGACGTGACCTTTTGGATGACATTCACTTGCCAGTTCCCGAATACAGCGTTGGTGGCGCCATTCCATGTGCTGCCAAAGTGCTTGCCTTTGCCAAATGGCAGGTCATATAAGATGCTGGCGGTAAAGCTGTCGTTGAGATTCAGCTGCGACAATCCCCAATCGAGCTGTGCAGCTCCCGGGAGGGGGTAATAGATCGCGCCAGGATTTGTACCCAGGCCGTCGGGCATACCAGAGTCGAACGTGCGAGACCAAGTGTACCCCAGCAGTGCGTAAAGTCCGTGACGCGTGCTCTTGGTTTCCCCCTTGACCTGGAGCGAGTCGTAGCGGGCCCTTCCAACGCTGTTGTTAGCGTAGACGGCCTGGAACGGTGCCGCATAAGGATACGAAGGGAAGCCGCACCCGACGGTGTAGCCGGGGACCACGCCGCATGCGCTCGGCGAGGACAAATTCTCGTTCGACTGGCCGATCAGAATGCGCGTGCTGCGGGTCCCTGCATACCCGGCGGTCAACACGACATTTCCAGGCAACTGGTGCTCCACGTTCAGGTTGAACTGCTGAACCATACCCTGCCGAAAATTGCGATTCATAGACTGAATCGTCCCGGTGTAGCTGGCAGGATTAACGGGCCCGGATAAAACGGCACCGCCCTGCACTGGAGTGCTCGAAGGAGTGGATGGGTCTACGAGGAATCCGCCAGAGAGCGAACCGAAGGCGCTGTTGTATCCAAGACAGAAGTCGCTGGGGCAGGGATCCACCTCAGCATAGTACGGAGGGTTCTGCCACAGGCCTTGCCCGCCCTGGTTCCACGAGGAATCGTGGAGAATCCCGTAGCCAGCGCGGATGACAGTTTTGTCGCTGCCCATCACCTTCCAAGACAATCCAATACGGGGTTCGATTGCCGTCTTGTCGAACTGAATGCCGACGCGTCCGTCGGTCGGCACGCAGATGGCGCAACTGGCCAACGTGGGGCTGCCCGTCGGCACGTACCACTTGAGCGTCTGGATATCGAAGTTCGCCTGACGGTTTTGCACCTCGGTGGTGGGCGTTGCTAAAGCCCACGCCACGCCTAGGTTGACTGTCAGGTTAGCGGTCACCCTCCAGTCGTCCTGCACGAAAGGACGGAACAACTTCCAGCGCCGCCCTGTCGTGCCACCTAGGAATGTCTGATCGTGAGCGGCGAAGACGCCCGTGCTGCCCAGCAGCAAGTCCGCAGCGTCATCGCCCGTCAGCGCCGCATTCTCCACGACAAACCCGTCCTGAAAAGCATTGTTTCTCACGTTCATCTGACTGGCACGGAAGGTGCCGCCAAAACGGATGTTGTGCTTCCCGCGAATCAGATCGAGGGTGTCCGAAACCGAATACACATTGGTTCCGCCCTGATAAGGCGCATATCCGCGATCACCGATGGCGAAGTAGTTTGACATCAGGAATGACGTCATGCCGCAACTGATGCAGTCCTTATTGGACTGGTTCAGACTTGCCGGGTAGCCCGTGATCGGAATCACACTTGGCGCCAAGGTCCGCACCGGGGATGCCGATATTCGCAGCTTCACAAGTGCCCGTTCCGAAGGAAAGGATGTGATTGAAGATGCGGTTGTAGCCGACTGTGACCTGATTGATCGTGGTCGGGGAGAACACGTGTGTTTCCGATATGGCCGCATTGCGCCCGTGGTTGTCGATGTACTGGTTGCTGCCGAAAGCGCTTTGTTCCGTCCATGTGGGCGAACCGCCGGGCACGAAGTTGGTGGCCTGATCGTAGCTAAACCGGCCAAAAACGGAATCCTTGGTCGAAAAGTTGTGGTCCACGCGGACGTCCCACGTGCCTTCATTCAGCTTCCGCACGGGCTCATTCACGTAGTTGTAACCGATCGCATTCAACGCATTTGGAGTGGGATAAAGCTGCATCACCTTCGCGCCAACTGAATTCACCACACCGGCGGGAACGATGCTGCAGGGCTGTGACACCCCTGCAACTACAGGACCCTGGCTTCCTCCATCTTGACCGCTTGTGGCCGGAGCTACTGGAAGTCCCGTAGCGGTGTAGCAGATGAAGGGGCCCGTGGTGGAGGTGGTGGGCGAAGTATGATACAGGGAATGGGTTGTCAGTTGCTTGCCACCCAGCACGGTTGGGGCGCCACTGAAATCATAGTTGCCATTTGCATCCGGCGTCGTCATCCCAGTAGTCGGAACAAAACCAGTGAACGGGACTCCGCGACGCTCCATCTTCGCCTGGTAGTCCAGGAAGAAAAACGTCTTATCCTTCTTGATCGGGCCGCCAAGAGATCCTCCAAATTGATTTAAGTTGAATTTCTCCCTTTGGCTTGCGAAGTAGCTGCGGGCATCCAGCTTTGTGTTACGGAAAAATTCAAAAACAGAACCGTGAAACTGATTTGATCCGGACTTGGTCGTCACCAAAACCGTGGGTCCCGCCCGCTCGCCATATTCCGCAGAGTAGTTATAGGTCAGGACCTTGAATTCCTGGATATCATCGATTTCGGAGAAAATTGCGATTCCGCCTTCATCCAGTTGGTTGTTGTCGTTTCCGTCCAGCAGCCAGTCAGTGCTCTGTTCGCGAGAACCACCGACGGAAAGCGAGAATGCTCCGCGAGTGGCGGCTTCACTGCTAGCCGCGCTGGTAAAAAAGCTGTTCGGATTGGTTGACTGCGTAGTGCCCGGGGTCAATGTGGCCAGTTGCACAAAATTGCGGCCGTTCAAGGGCAATTCGGCTACTTCTTCGGAGGTGATAACTTGACCTAGGGCTGGACTGCTAGTCTCCACCGCGACTTCGGTTGCATTCACCTCCACGCTGGTGCTGACCGATGCCGGCTGGAGGGTAAAATTCAATTCGCGGTGCTCATCCAGCTGAAGCCGAACGTCTTTCTGTCCCACAGGACCAAAACCCGCAGCCTCGACACGAATGGTGTATAAGGCTACCGGAAGGAGCGGGATAAGGTAATGCCCGGAATCGTCGGATTTGGATTCGCGGATGAGGCCCGTCCCTTCCGACGTGATTCTGACGCTTGCTCCAGAAATCACCGCGCCGGCCTTGTCGGAAACCGTGCCGGAGAAACTTCCGGTCGCCTGACTGTGCAGAAGCGGAGTGAACAGACAGACCAACGAACAGACGAATGCAGCGGAGCATGCCCTCTTGCTCAACATTTGTCGAACCCCTTTCGGTGGTAACACCGCCCAAAGAAAAAGACCCTCCCGCTTCCAGTGAAGTTAGGAGGTCCCCAAGCCGCAGACACGGCTTATAAATTGCCCCTTACGGGTAAGTCAAGAGGTTTCGTACTGGAAAAGCGTTAGTGGCATCATTCTTTCGCACCGGCGCATGCGGAAAACTTCTGGGTAATGTTGTTTGTTAAGAGATGGTTACGACAGGCCTGTGCAAAACCGGGATCGAAACTGCGGGTGGCATCGACTGCCTCTTCAGGATCGCTTCGCCCATTCCGCGTCGAAGTGGGCGCGATCGTAAAACGATTTCTGCGTTCCCACGCCAGTCGTAGACAATCCTGCGTAGAGATTCGCGCGGCGCACCGCTTCCTTCTCGGGCACTCCCTCGCCGAGGAAAACAGCGAAGCTGCCGATGAACGCATCGCCCGCGCCAGTGCTATCCACGGAGTTAACGGCGAACGGCGACACGTGTTCGCTGCCATCACGACCAGAGAGAAGGGATCCATTCGCGCCTAACGTGATGATTACGCGCCGAATGCCGCCAGCTACGAGTTTCTCGGCACACTTCTTCGCGTCTTCGACATTCTTCACCGGCGATCCCGTGATCGTCTCGGCTTCCGTCTCGTTCGGCACGAAGTAGTCGAGGTCCTTCAAAGCACCAATATCGACGGATTGCGCAGGCGCAGGATTGAGGATGCAACGGATTCCGTGCTTCCGCGCAAATTCTATCGTGTAATAAACCGTCGCCACTGGAATCTCGAATTGCAGCACGATACAGTCTGCGGACTTCAGCGTCTGAGCCGCAGCGTCAACGTCGGCGGGCTTAAGCGCGTCGTTCGCTCCCTTCACGACCAGAATGCGGTTCTGACCATTGGGATCGACAAAGATGGGCGCGACACCGCTCGAGAGTCCTTCAACCTGCTTCACGTGCGCAGTATCGATCCCCTGCTTGCGGAAATTTTCGATAGTCGCGGGACCGAAAAGGTCGCTCCCCACACGCGCGACCATAAAAACCTCTGCGCCGCAGAGCCGGGCTGCCACGGCCTGATTCGCGCCCTTGCCTCCGAAGCCAAGATCGAATTTCTGTCCGAAGATAGTTTCGCCGGGCTTGGGAAACTGATCTGTGAACGTCGTCAAGTCAATATTGGCGCTGCCAACCACCGCAATGCGAGGACGCTTAGCCATATCCGTTGCCGTTGTCTCCGTAAGGACGAGGAAGGGCGAGTCTATTCAGCGCACCAGAACGTGTCAACGGCGATGTCGCCTGTCATCACGGGACGACTGGTCGTTTCTGCTATAGTTTCGTTCCTCGATAGTTACGTTTTGGGAGGACCCATGCCCCGCAATGTTCGTTGTGCCCTGATTCAAGCCAGCAATGCCCTCAGCACGGAGCGCCCGCTCGCGCAGATCAGAAAAGCCATGATTGATAAGCACCTGAAGCTGATCGAGCAGGCCGCACGCAAGAAGACACAAATCCTCTGCCTGCAGGAGCTTTTCTACGGGCCGTATTTTTGTGCGGAGCAGAATGCGCGCTGGTACGAGTTGACGGAACGCGTACCCGACGGCCCGACCACGCGCCTGATGCAGAAGATTGCGGCGAAGCATCGTATGGTGATCGTCGTTCCGGTCTATGAGGAGCAGATGCCAGGCGTCTATTTCAATACCGCAGCGGTCATCGACGCCGACGGGCGCTATCTCGGCAAGTATCGCAAACATCACATTCCGCACTGTCATCCCGGATTCTGGGAGAAGTTCTATTTCACTCCCGGCGATCTAGGCTATCCCGTGTTTCAGACCAAATACGCGCGCGTGGGCGTGTACATCTGCTACGACCGTCACTTCCCCGAAGGCGCGCGCATTCTCGGATTAAACGGCGCTGAAATTGTGTTCAATCCTTCGGCTACGGTGGCCGGCCTTTCGGAATATTTGTGGGAACTGGAACAACCAGCTCATGCCGTGGCCAACGGCTACTTTGTGGGAGCAATCAATCGCGTCGGCACCGAGAAGCCGTGGAGCATCGGCGAATTCTACGGTAAGAGTTATTTCTGCAATCCGCGAGGCAAAATCATCGCGCAGGCCAGCCGCGATAAAGACGAAGTCGTAGTCGCCGATCTCGATCTCGACATGATCGAAGAGGTACGCAAAGTGTGGCAGTTCTTCCGCGACCGCCGGCCCGAGAGTTACGGACCGATCACGACGCAGAGCGGAGCATCTGCTGCGGCCGACTGAGAGGCGCAGCGCGCGAGCCTGCTAAAGCACCGAATCACGTCACCATGACCACTCCAGAAACTTCGCAACTAAGCGCACGAATCAAATCCAGTCCTCTTTACAACGAGGACCTTGCGCCCGCGACTGCGGAGCGCCGGCATTGGGGCACGTACAACTTCGCCGCGCTCTGGATTTCGATGTCGGTGAACATCCTCACCTACATGCTGGCAGCGAGCCTGATCCAGGGGGGCATGAACTGGAAACAAGCCGTGGCTACCATCTTTCTCGGCAACGTAATCGTGCTCGCGCCGATGCTGCTGAATTCACATCCGGGCGCAAAATATGGAATTCCCTTCCCGGTTCTCGCTCGCGCTTCGTTCGGAGTGCTGGGCGCAAACTTCGCCGCGGTTTTGCGTGCACTGGTCGCCTGCGGATGGTTCGGCATCCAGGCCTGGATCGGTGGAGAAGCCATCAGCACTCTACTGGCAACGCTAGCTCCATCTTGGAAGAACTTCGCCTACGGTCCAGCCGTTTGCTTCTTCATTTTCTGGCTGATCAATCTCGCAGTGGTGCTCAAGGGAATCGAATACATTCGAATTCTGCAGGGCATCAGCGCGCCGGTCTTGCTCGGCGTGGGATTGCTTCTCTTGGGATGGGCCTATCACGCAGCGGGCGGCTTTGGGCCCATGTTCTCCGTTCCTTCGAAGTTCCAGACATTTCCCGAGTTCCTGAAGTTCCTGATCCCGGCACTGAACGGGACGGTTGGCTTCTGGGCGACTGTATCGTTGAACATCCCCGACTTCACGCGGTTCGCGCGCAATCAGAGAGAGCAAGTAATCGGTCAAGCTTTGGCCTTGCCTACGACGATGACGCTATACGCCTTTGTAGGAATCGTCGTGACTTCCGCAACAGTGGTCATCTACGGCACCGCAATCTGGGATCCAGTGCAACTGCTCAGCCGCTTTCACTCGCCCGTTGCGGTGGTGATTTCACTGGTCGCGATTCTGCTAGCCACGTTGAATGTGAACATCGGCGCGAATGTGGTTTCCCCAGCAAACGACTTTTCCAACCTGTGGCCGCGCGGAATCAGTTTCCGGACCGGAGGCATCATCACCTGTTTCATGGGAATCGCTCTGATGCCGTGGAAACTGCTCTCCAGTTACAGCACATTCATCATGGGATGGCTGGGCGGGTACGCGGCCTTCCTGGGGCCCGTTGCAGGAATCATGATCTGCGATTACTTCGTCATTCGGCGGCGGGTCTTACAGGTGGAGGATCTATATCTACGAGGTGGCATCTACGAATACTCGCACGGATTCAACTGGACCGCGGTGATCGCGCTGGCGCTGGGAGCGGGCACGGCACTCGCGGGCGTTGCCGTTCCATCCGTGCGGGCGCTCTATGATTATTCCTGGTTCGTGGGCTTCGCGGTCTCGTTCGTCGCGTATTACGCGCTGATGAAATTTCAGGGCGGAGTGGCGACAGCTCGCCAAGAAGTTGCCTAAACGGCAGTTCTACTTTTTCGTCGCTTTCAGGAACTCCGGCAACACATCGCGCTGGTAGATGTCGAGCGTCTGCTCTTCGTCGCCACACATCAAGTAAATGTTGAATTGAGTAACGCCCACGGCAGCGAGCGCCCGCAATTTTTCACGGTGAGCCTCTGCGGGACCGATCAGGCAAAACCGATCCACGACTTCGTCGGAAACAAAGTCGGCGTTGTCGCTCTCGACCTCGCAATGATGCTGGTAGTCATAGTGGCCGCGATCCTGCACAAATGAAGTCAGCGCGGGAGGAAGATCTTCAGGTTTGTACTGCCGGATCAAATCCATCACGTGATTTGAAACCAAAGCCGGGAACCAGCGCACGCGCTCGCGAGCCACGCTCAGGTCGTTCGAAACCCAGACGGGCGCGGCCGCCATCACTTCAATACGGCTGGCATCGCGCCCCGCCGCGCGGGCACCCTCTTTCACGAAACCCAGGCACCACTCGATTAAAGCGGGATCGGCAAACTGCAGAATGATCCCGTCGGCCACACGCCCAGCCATGTGCAGAACCTTGGGCCCGTATCCTGCGACCCAAACCCGCGGCGAATCCTTGGCCCAAGTGAGTCGAGTAGGTTGACCATCGTGTTGCACTTCCCTACCAGAAGTAAGATTGCGAAACTCGGCCACCGCCGCCTCTAACTGCGACCAACTGACGGGCTTCTTTCCCATGACGCGCCGCGAACTGTCACCGCGTCCTATGCCGAGTTCCATCCGTCCACCGGAAATCAGGTTGAGCGTGGCAAACAAACTGGCGGTCACGGTCAGATCGCGAGTTGCGGGATTCGTAACGCATGTGCCCAATCGCATGCGCTGCGTGTTGGTCGCCATCAGCGTGAGCAGCGGGTAAGGTTCTTTCCACAGCACGTGAGAATCAAAAATCCAGCCGTACTCGAATCCGCCAGCCTCCGCCTGGCGGGTCAGGCCCACGATGCGTTCGATCGAGATGTCAGGTTTCAATGCGATGCCGAATTGCATGGCTGGTCCCCTCGTCGACAGGAAATCACGAACAACTAAAGTGCGGCAGTGTAGCATAGAATTCTTTTCTCATCCGGCCGAGCGGCGCGGCGGCGAACCTGCGGAGGGCATGATGGGTTTCGACACGATCATCAAGAACGGTTCTGTAGTCACTGCAACGGATACATACACGGCAGACGTTGCCATTACGAACGGCAAGATCAATGCCATTGGAGCCGATCTTCCTACGCAGAACGCCAGCAAGATTCTCGATGCTTCCGGGAAACTCGTCATGCCCGGCGGAATCGACGTGCACACCCATCTCGACATGCCTTTCGGCGGCACGACGAGTGCGGATGATTTTGAAACAGGCACGCGGGCCGCGGCGTTCGGCGGCACAACGACACTGATCGACTTCGCGATTCAATACAAGGGCCAACCGTTGCGCCAGGCTTTCGATACCTGGATGAACAAGGCCGCGAGCAAAGCCACTTGCGATTACGCGTTCCACTGTATTGTGACCGACGTCTCTGGCGGGCAACTTTCGGAGATGAACGATCTCGTGCACGAAGGCGTGACCAGCTTCAAGCTTTTCATGGCGTATCCGGGTGTGTTCATGCTCGATGATGGCAGCATCTTCAAAGCGCTGCAGACCACATCAAAGAACGGTGGGATGATTTGCATGCACGCCGAAAACGGCAGTGCGATTGACGTGATCGTTCAGCAGGCTCTAGCTGAGGGCAAGCGCGCCCCAAAGTATCATGCCCTCACTCGCCCGACCACGGCAGAGGCCGAGGCCGTCGGACGCGCGATCGCTTTGGCCGAGATGGCGGGCGCACCTATCTACATCGTGCACTTGAGTTGCAATGACGCGCTCGAAAAGATTCGGGAAGCGCGCGATCGCGGACTTCCCGTCTACGCCGAGACTTGTCCCCAGTATCTGTATCTTTCACTCGAGAACATGGATGCGCCCGGCTTTGAAGGAGCCAAGTACGTCTTCACTCCGCCGCTGCGTGAGAAATGGAATCAAGACAAACTTTGGAGCGGCCTCAAGCACGATCATTTGCAGGTTGTCTCCACCGACCACTGTCCGTTTTGCTTTAAGGAACAGAAAGAGATGGGCCGCGACGATTTCACGAAGATCCCCAACGGAGGCCCGGGAGTGGAACATCGCATGAGCTTGATCTACTCCGGCGGCGTGGCCAGTGGCCGTTTCAGCGCGAACCGTTTTGTTGAATTGGTGTCCACCACTCCTGCCAAACTCTTCGGACTGTTCCCACGAAAAGGGACGATCGCGATCGGCAGCGATGCGGACCTGATCATTTTCGATCCGAAACGCAAGCACACAATCAGCGCGAAGACTCACCACATGCGCGTCGATTACTCGATGTTCGAGGGAATCGAGGTCACGGGGATGCCTGACGTGGTTCTTTCGCGAGGCAGAGTGGTGGTCGACGCAGACAAGTTCTTAGGGCGCGCCGGGCAGGGAGAATTCCTGCGACGCGCCACCTATGCGCAAATGAACGGCTAGGGTGAACCTGACGGGTGCGGCCCTAGCGCAAGGCCGAGAATAGCGCATCCTTCCATCCCTGGTTATCGATCGTCCAGCAAACCTTGGCCTTGCGTCCTCGCTGCGCGGCCGCCCAGGTCATCCGGTTGCGCTCATCGCCTGCGACATTCAGGCGATCCACCACCGTCATGCCGCGTGTCAGTTCACTCTCAGTCTCGACATCCACGTAGTGTTCGCTCCACTCCGTTCCAACCCTCGGATCGAGCGCCAGGCACATGGCGACCGGATCGGGCAAACAGATTCCGTCTTCATTCGTCTGGATCTTGTAGGCGGTTCGAGCATGGCTGTTGCACTCGATGGCGAACTGGGCGAGCTTAGTATGGAATGCCTCGACCTGCTTGATCTCCGGCTCGCCGAGGACAGCGTCGCCGCGGCAGAGTTGCCATCCAATCAGTTCCACAGGAAGGCCGCTGTGCATCACGATCCGCGCCGACTCGGGATCAACCCACATGTTGTATTCCGCCGCGGGCGTTACGTTTCCCTCGCAGCACGGCGCGCCTCCCATGACCACGCAGCGGCCAACCTTGGCAACGATGCTGGGCTCCTTCGACAGAGCCAGGGCAATGTTTGTCAATGGTCCGAGAGTGACGAGAACGAGTCCTGGATTCGCGTCGATGGTCTCGAGGATCGCGTCGACAGCGTGCAGTTTTTCCGCAACTTTCCGCGCAGCAGGATAGCCGTGATCGCCGAGTCCGTCGCGCCCATGAAACCAGGTTGCGTTTTCGTAGGTCCGGAGCAGTGGCTTCGCGGCACCTGTGTACACCGGAACGTCCGAGCCGCAAAGCTCAGCGGTGTAAAGCGCATTGCGCGTGGCCTGTTGAACGTTGACGTTGCCAGCCACGACCGTGATCGCAGCCACTCGCAGAGCCGGCGCGCGCAAAGCCATGATGAGCGCGACCGCATCATCCGAAGCGGTGTCGGTATCGATGAGAAACGTGCGAGGCACGGGCGCTAGCATAGCAGACCGTCGAATAATTACTCCTGAACAGAGTCTCCGACTAACGCGACTCACTTGTGACGACTGGCAAAGAAGAGTACAGTTACTCGTTTTCCAAGGGAGACCACGATGTTCACGCCGCCAAGTCTGACGATTGCGTTGTTGATGACGATCACCAGCGCCATCTGCTGGGGTTCCTGGGCCAATACCTATAAGGGTGTAAAGAATTATCGTTTCGAACTCTTTTATTGGGACTATGCGGTTGGCATTTTTCTCATCTCGCTGATCCTTGCATTCACCATGGGAAGCAGCGGACACGACTCATTCAGTTTCCTGAATAACGTTCAATCCGCCGATACTTCGAACATCGTCTGGACCATGGTAGGAGGAGCGCTTTTCAACCTGGCAAATCTCCTGCTAGTGGCAGCGATTGACATGGCCGGACTCGCCGTCGCCCTTCCTGTTTCGATCGGTATTGCACTTGTGGTCGGCGTCGTGCTGAGCTACATACTGGAGCCCAAAGGCCTCGCGCTATTCCTCGCTTTGGGGGTGGCTTGCGCGTTGATTGCTGTCATCCTTGATGGCAAAGCGTTCGGGAGTCTGGGAAGTGGCCGTTCAGCGTCGCGCAAGAGCATCGTCATCTGCGTTGTGTCCGGCGTGCTGATGGGATTGTGGAATCCGTTTGTAGCGTACGGAGCAACTCGCGGACATCCGCTTACCCCCTACAGTTCCGCTGTTTTTCTAACGCTCGGCGCACTCCTTTCCTGCTTTGTATGGAACCTGTATTTTATGAAGCACCCTCTGGCTGGGGATCCCGTGGGGTTCGACGGATTTTTCCGCGCCCCAGCTTCCGGCCATTTGTTGGGACTCTTCGGCGGAGTGATCTGGGGTGTCGGCACAGTGTTCAACGTCGTCGCAGGAAAGTCGATGAGCTTCGCTATTTCCTACGCCATCGGCCAATCTGCGCCGATGGTAGGAGCTCTGTGGGGAGTCTTTGCCTGGAAAGAATTCGCGGGCGCGGGGTCGCGCGCCAAGATTTATCTCTCTCTCATGTTCGTCTTTTACGCTTTGGCAATTCTGCTGGTGGCGCGCGCGAATGGTTGAGCGAAACGGTAGTCCTATTTGCCTTTGATCCGGCTGATGAACAACTGGAGGAATCGGTCCGCATCCGAGGCCACACAGACGCGCGCGTTCGGCTTCAAGTCGATTACGCCCTCGATCTCATAGTGATCCCCATGCAGAACGTTGTTCTCATTCGAGCCCATGCGGTTGGCCACGGTTTCTCCGCGTGTGAACTCGCCTTTCAGTTCCACGTCCACATGCATGTCTTTTAGCCTAACGAGCGTCGGATCGATCACGGCTCCCACGGCCAGTGGATCGTACATTGCGGCCCCCTGGTAACCACTTTTCTCGGAACGCGTTAGATAGAAATCCGTCAGCTTCGCAACGAAGTCACTCTCAGGCCCGTGCAGGGATTGCAGATCCATAAGATACTTGCGCGTGATGAGCGTTCGCTCTCCTACATCGGACCCGACCATGGTAACCATCCAGCCCGCATTGAATACGATGGCTGCCGCCTCGGGATCACCGTAGATATTGGCTTCTGCCGCGCCGTTCACATTTCCTCCCGTAATCGAGCCACCCATGATGACGACGTTCTTCGTCAGCGGCACGATCGACGGATCTTTCGAAACTGCGAGTGCAATGTTCGTAAGTGGCCCTACGGGTATCAGGGTGACCTCGTGTGGATACTTGTGGACTAGTTCGACGATGAGATCGGGGCCAAAGCGAGGATCCGCTCTGCACTTCGAGGCTGGCAGTTCAACCCCCGCGAGTCCATTCTTGCCGTGCCAAAACTGAGCTGTGATTAACTTCTGGTTGAGCGGATGCTGCGCTCCGCCCGCCACCGGCAGATCGCAGCGGCCAGCGAGTGAAGTCAACTTCAGAGCATTCTCCAGTCCCTGCCGTCCGTCCACGTTGCCGGGCACGACGGTGAGGGCTTCGACTATCAGTTCGGGTGAATTCAGTGCGAGCAGAATGGCCATCGCATCATCAACCCCCGGGTCGGTGTCAATGATTACCCGCTGCGGCAACTGAGCCACCGCATTCGCCACGAACGCCAGACTTGCGAGCAGCATGCAGCAACCAGCGAAGCATCGTTTCATCGAAGAGTCCTGTTTGGAAATGAGATTGAAGGTGAACCTAAAGCAGCATCCCCGCGATCGAGGCGGACATCAAGTTAGCCATGGTCCCCGCCAACATGGCTCGAACCCCAAGGCGTGCCAGTTCGCCTCGCTTGTTTGGCGCCAGAGCACCGATACCCCCGATTTGAATTCCGATCGAGCTGAGGTTGGCGAAACCACAGAGTGCGAAAGTGGCAATAGTGAACGAGCGCGGATCGAGCGTCGCCTTCATGGGCCCGAGAGCTTTGAATGCGACCAGTTCGTTGAGGACCATGCGCATGCCCAGCAAATTTCCGATCGCAGTGCAATCCTGCTTCGGGATTCCGATCACCCACGCGATGGGAGCGAACAGCACGCCGAAAACACTCTCCATGCTGGATGGAAACCAGGAAATACCAACGTGCATCAGTCCATTATGAATTCCGCCCATAATGCCGTCAGCCAAAGCGATCAAGGCGAGGAATGCGATCAGCATCGCTCCAATGTTAAGTGCCATGTGCAGGCCATCGCCGGTGCCCCGGGCAATCGCGCCCAGTAGATTCTCTTTCTCTTCCGATTTATCTTCGGGCATAACGACCCGACCCGCGGTCTTGGGCTGTTCAGTCTCAGGCACGAGCATCTTCGAAACGAGAATGGTTCCTGGCGCGGTCATGATGACGGCGCTGAGCACATGTCTCGGCTCGGCCCCGAAGGCGAAGTACGCTGCCATGATCGAACCCGAGACGTGCGCCATGCCGCTGGTCATGACGGTCATGAGTTCGGAGTGTGTGAGGTCGGGCAGGAAGGGACGAATGGTAACCGGCGCCTCGGTCTGTCCCATGAAGATGCTGGCCGCGACATTGAGCGACTCGGCGCCACTCGCACCCATGATACGGGTCATCAGCCAGGCCGCAATTCGGATGATGAACTGCATGATGCCGAAGTAGTACAGAATGGCAAAGAATGCGCAGATAAAAATGACAACGGGAAGCACTTGAAAAGCGAAAACGAAGCCAACGTTGGAGCTTTTCTTCCCGAGTTCACCGAAAACAAATTCCGAGCCTACGAAAGCGTAGCTGAGGACGCGCGTAGCAGCGTCGCCGGCCGCCTGGAACATTCGTCGTCCGTAATCAATGCGCAGCACAAATACTGCGAACACGATTTGCAGGCTCAGGCCCCAGACCACAGTTTTGACGCGAATGGCCCGGCGATTGGTGGAGAAAGCGAAGGCGAGCCCGAGCATCGTCAAAAGGCCGAGAATTCCCCGGTATGATCCCATTCAGTTTTTCTCCCCAGACTTCCCGATGATTCGGTGGATGAGCGGACGTTTTGTGGACGGCGCCGCTTCCGTCACAACGTAACTCGACTCGATCAGTTGGCGGGCTCGCTCAGCCTTTGCCTCTGCGTTGTAGTAAATCGTTGCGATCGACTCTCTCGCGGCTACCTGGTCTCCCACTTTCTTATGCAACACGATCCCCACTGCCGGGTCGACGGAATCTTCCTTGCGCTCGCGTCCCCCACCGAGGATCACGCAAGCGGTCCCAACCTGTTCGCATTGTACGGATCCAACGTACCCGGCCTTCGCACTTGTTACTTGCATCGTGTGCAGTGCCTGGGGCAACCGCTTGGCATCGTCGATCACCCGCGCATCACCGCCCTGCAGTTCCACCATCTGGCGGAATTTTTCGAATGCCCTGCCTGAGGAGATCAGCTTTGCGCTCTGTTGTTTCCCTTCCGCGACAGTCCGGGATACTCCTCCGAGGTTCAGCATCCATGCCGCCAATTCCAGGCAGAGTTCGCGCAAGTCTTCCGGTCCGCCGCCGCGCAATACTTCTACGACCTCGACGACTTCCAGCGCATTGCCGATCATGTTGCCTAACGGTTGATCCATGTCGGTGATCAACGCGACAACTTCCTTGCCCATCCGCTCCCCGGTTTCAACCATGAGTTCGGCGAGGAAGGCGGCGTCCTTCTCGCTCTTCATGAAGGCGCCGGATCCTGTCTTTACGTCGAGCACCAGCGCGTCGATGCCTTCCGCAAGTTTCTTGCTCATGATGGACGCGCAAATCAAATATGGGCTCTCGACTGTGCCCGTGACATCGCGCAGAGCGTACAGCTTGCGATCGGCGGGCGCGATCTCTGCTGTCTGCCCAATCATCGCGCAGCCGCAAATCTCAAGCACGCGCCGGAACTCAGACACAGGCAAATTCACGTTGAAGCCGGGGATGGCCTCCAACTTGTCGAGGGTTCCGCCCGTGTGCCCGAGACCGCGCCCGCTGATCATCGGAACAGACACGCCAGCCGCAGCCGCTAGCGGTGCGAGCACGAGAGAGGTCTTGTCGCCGACTCCACCCGTCGAGTGCTTGTCGACTCTCTTGGCCGGCAACGAAGAGAGATCGAGCACATCTCCCGAGTGCAGCATCGCGTCCGTCAGGGCGGTGGTCTCGGCCCGAGTCATGCCTTTCAACACCACCGCCATCAGCCACGCCGAGACTTGATAGTCCGGGATCTCCCCTTTGGTGTACGCGTTGACCAAGCCTTCGATCTCGGCCTGCGCCAGTTCGACGCCATCCCTTTTCTTGCGGATAACATCAATCGCACGGAACGTTTGCGGCGCGGTAGGTCGGCTCACTGGAGACGAAATCCTTCCGGAAGGAGTTCGGTGATGTGCGCCTGCTTTGGACCGCTCGCGCCTTGAAAGAAGATGGTCGCGTCAGGGCCGAATTCATAAATCACCTGGCGGCACGCTCCGCAAGGCGAGCAAGCTACGTCGTGATCGTTGGCCACGGCCACCGCCTGAATCTCGATCTTCGGGCCAAGTTGTGCGACTGCAGAAAAGATCGCGGTTCGCTCCGCGCAATTGGTCATCCCGTAGGAGGCGTTCTCGACGTTGCACCCGGAGAATACCTTTCCGTTCGTGAGCAGGATCGCCGCTCCCACGTGGAAATTCGAATACGGAGCATGCGCATTCTTCATCACCTTAACCGCTGCCTGTTCCAGTTTTTTCCGCACGCTAGCAGAGAGTATCTTCTTGGGCATAGGGAGTAATGATCCGTCACCGCTGGTGATGTGACTCGTGCGACCCACGAATCGTGCGCCATTGTAAACCCTCGAAGAACATCCACCGCCGATTTCTTGCCACTGTCCAGTTATGACAGGATCGGAGGGACGAATTCGCGTTGTGCGATTGCCTGCCGTACAATGGCAACTCAGCGGCCCCCTATTCAGGCCTCGCAGGGATGCGCTTAGGCAACGGTTGAAGACCAGCTGCAGATGACTGTCGACCACAACTACCGCAAACCAGAAGGCGAGATCGCGGCCCGAGAACTCGACACTTCGAATACAATCGCCACGCTAGGGGGGCGATCGCTTCTCTCAAACTCCGGTATACCTCTAGATCTGAACTGGGTGCAGGGAGTTCGTGTGAACACGAGCGCAGTAGAGCGCCGTGCCCAGACTCAGGTCGCTCGCCGAACGGTAAAAAGAGAATGGCAGGCTGCGTGGCTGTTGCGCGCGATCACCTGCATGGACCTGACAACACTCTCCGGCGACGATACCGACGAACGCGTGCGACGATTGTGCGCGAAGGCGCGACAGCCCATCCGCCAGGACCTCGTGGAGAAGCTCGGCATCCAGGAGCTTGGCATCAAGGTGGGTGCTGTTTGCGTTTACCACGCTTTCATCGAGACTGCGCTGCATGCCCTGGAGGGAAGCGGCGTGCACGTTGCGGCAGTCTCCACCGGATTTCCCGCCGGCCTTTCGCCGTTCACCGAACGGGTCGCCGAAATTCGTCGTTCGGCGGAAGCGGGAGCGCACGAAATCGATGTAGTCATCACACGCGGTCACGTTTTCGGCGGACGCTGGCAAGCGCTGTACGACGAAGTCGCGGCCTTCAGGCAAGCCTGCGGCCGGGCGCACATGAAAGTCATTCTCGGCACCGGCGACCTGCTGACGTTCCGCAATGTGGCGCGTGCCAGCGTCGTCGCCATGATGGCGGGCGCGGACTTCATCAAGACTTCGACAGGCAAAGAACCGACCAACGCGACGCTGCCGGTGAGCCTGGTGATGGTGCGCGCCATCCGCGAATACGCGCAGCAAACCGGAATGGCCGTCGGATTCAAGCCGGCTGGCGGGATTCGCACCGCCAAACAGTCCCTCGACTGGATGGCCATGATGAAAGAGGAACTCGGCCTGTCCTGGACACGCGCAGAGTTGTTCCGCTTCGGAGCGAGCGGTTTGTTGGGAGACATCGAGCGACAACTGGAGCATCACACGACCGGACGTTACTCTGCCGAGTATCGACATCCGATTGCATAGCGTCATCGCGCGGTAGAGGCACGTAGAACAGAGCAAGCGAGTCAAGCCTAATGAGCATTGCCGAAAAGTTCGTCAGCCTGGAGTACGGACCCGCTCCCGAAGATTCCAAAGAAGCAGGAGCATGGCTAGAGCGCCATGGCCATCGTTTTGGACATTTCATCGGCGGAACGTGGCAGCAGCCGGTGGGCGGAGAATATTTCGACACTGTCGATCCCTCGAATGATGAGAAGTTGGCTGTGGTCGCGCAGGGGAGCGGCGCTGACGTCGACGCTGCGGTTCGTGCCGCGCGCGCTGCATCTCCGAAATGGCGCGCTCTGACTCCGCATGCTCGAGCTCGCTGTCTTTATGCCCTCGCGCGACTGGTGCAAAAACACTCTAGGCTTCTTGCCGTTCTCGAGACCATGGACAATGGCAAGCCCATTCGTGAGAGTCGCGACATCGACATTCCGCTCGTGGCCCGGCATTTCTACTACCACGCGGGTTGGGCCCAGTTGCTCGAACAGGAGTTCCCCGGATACGAACCCTGCGGCGTTGTGGGTCAGATCATTCCGTGGAATTTTCCATTGCTCATGTTGGCATGGAAGATCGCGCCGGCGCTCGCAACGGGAAACACGGTCGTTTTGAAACCGGCCGAATTCACTCCTCTCACAGCGCTAGTCTTCGCGGAACTTTGCCAGGAAGCGGCACTGCCCGCGGGAGTCGTTAACATCGTGACCGGGGATGGCTCGACCGGCGAAGCCTTGGTGAAACATACCGATGTGGATAAAATCGCTTTCACCGGTTCGACCGAAGTCGGACGCGCGATTCGCAGCGCGACTGCCGCCAGTCACAAACGTCTCTCGCTCGAACTTGGCGGCAAGTCTCCTTTCATCATCTTTGAAGATGCGGATCTCGACAGCGCCGTCGAAGGTCTCGTCGACGGAATCTGGTTCAACCAGGGTCAGGTCTGTTGCGCCGGTTCACGCCTGCTGATGCAGGAAAGCATTGCGGAACCATTGATCGCAAAGATTCGCGACCGCATGAGCGCGCTGCGCATCGGTCCACCGCTCGACAAAGCGATCGACATTGGGGCCATTGTCGCGCGCGTACAACTGGACCGCATCGAACGCATGGTGGCGCAAGGGGTCGCCGAAGGGGCAACCTGCTGGCAGCCGCAAGTTGCGTTGCCTGCGCGCGGCTTCTACTACCCCCCGACTCTTCTTAGCAATGTGCATCCCACTTCAATCGTCGCTCAGCAGGAAATCTTTGGACCCGTTCTGGCGGCCATGACATTCCGCACGCCGAAGGAAGCCGTCGAGTTGGCCAACAACACGGTGTACGGGCTAGCGTCGTGCGTATGGAGCGAGAACATCAATGTTGCGCTGCATGTGGCCGCCCAATTGAAGGCCGGCGTGGTGTGGGTAAACTGCACGAATCTGTTCGACGCGGCTTGCGGCTTCGGCGGATACCGAGAGAGCGGGTACGGCCGTGAAGGTGGCAGAGAAGGCTTGCTTGAGTACATGGAACCTTCGTGGTTCAAGCATGCCCCGAAGTTGCCCGCCGCGAACACTCTTGCTGGTGCTCACGTTGACGAGATACCGGATGCCAGCACGCCCGCCATCGACCGCACCGTCAAGCTCTACATCGGTGGCAAGCAGGCGCGTCCTGACTCGGGATACAGCATGGAAGTGCGCGCGCCCGACGGCCGCCTGCTCGGCGAAGCTCCGCTAGGCAATCGCAAAGATATTCGCAACGCCGTTGAAGCAGCGCACAAAGCCGGCGCGTGGGCCAAAGCTACGGCGCACAACCGCGCCCAGGTTCTGTACTACTGCGCGGAGAACCTGTCGCAGCGACAGGGTGATATCGTTCATCGACTCGCGACGGCTGTCGGTGAAAAGCAAGCTGCGGCAGAAGTGGAACTCGGCATCGAACGCATCTTTTCGTACGCGGCGTGGGCGGACAAATTCGATGGCGCCGTTCACAATCCGCCATTCCGGAATATTGCGATCGCGATGAACGAGGCGATTGGAACGATTGGCGTGATCTGCCCGACCGAGACGCCGCTGCTGGGCTTTCTATCGCTCGTGCTGCCGCTGCTCGCCGTGGGCAACACTGTGGTCGCCGTGCCTTCTGAGAGATACCCCCTCATCACCGGCGATCTCTATCAACTTTTTGACACCAGCGATTTGCCGGACGGAGCGGTGAACATCGTGACGGGCAACGCTTCGCAACTACTCAAAACTCTCGCCGAGCACGACGATGTCGATGGCATCTGGTGCTATGGAGATGAACCCACTGTCGCGGCTGCTAAAGCCATGTCGATCGGAAATCTAAAGCAGGTCTGGACGAACGAGGGCCGCGTCATTGATTGGTTCGATTCGAAAGGGGCGGAAGGCCGCTGGTTCCTCGAGCACGCCACCCAGGTAAAGAACATCTGGGTTCCTTACGGCGAATAATCCGCACCGCTAGCAACCCGATTGCATTTGTCCCTGCCCAGCGCTAGCATACCCCGGTCGCCTTCTTCGCCCGGCATCATTTCCGCTCGCACGTATCGGTTTCACCAAGGAGGACGTATGGGCATTGCAGTTTCCCCGCAGATTCATCCGCACGTCGCGGAGTTCATCGACAAACCAAGAAAAATGCTGATCAACGGCAAGTGGGTGAACGCCGCCTCTGGCAAAACGTTTCCTACATACAACCCCGCCACCGGCGAAGTGCTCGCTCAGGTCGCGGAAGGCGATCGTGAAGATATCGACCAGGCCGTGAAGGCCGCTCGCAACGCATTTGATAATGGCCCCTGGCGCCGCTTGACTGCATCCGAACGTGGCCGCTTGATCTGGAAGCTTGCCGATCTGCTGGAACAACATACAGAGGAGTTCGGTTACATCGAGAGCCTCGACAACGGCAAACCGCTCAACATTGCCAAGGCCGCCGATGTGCCACTCGCCGTTGACCTGTTCCGCTACATGGCGGGATGGGCCACAAAGATCGAAGGCAACACGATTCCGCTCTCGGTTCCTTACACTCCTGGCGCGAAATACCTTGCCTACACGCTACGCGAGCCGGTTGGAGTCGTTGGCCAAATCATCCCGTGGAATTTCCCGCTGCTGATGGCCGCGTGGAAACTTGGCCCTGCTCTGGCCACAGGTTGCACAGTCGTGCTGAAGCCGGCGGAGCAAACGCCGCTCTCCGCTCTCCGTCTCGGTGAACTGATCATGGAGGCCGGATTCCCCGAGGGCGTAGTCAACGTTGTCCCGGGCTATGGCGAAACCGCGGGAGCCGCATTAGCCGCACATCCCGACGTCGACAAAGTCGCGTTCACCGGCTCAACCGAAGTCGGCAAGCTAATCGTTCATGCTGCCACCGGCAACCTCAAGAAGGTGTCGTTGGAACTGGGCGGAAAATCTCCGAACGTCGTCTTTAAAGATGCCGATCTCGAGACAGCGATCCCAGGCTCCGCGAGCGCCATCTTCTTTAACCACGGCCAGTGCTGCTGCGCGGGTTCCCGGTTGTACGTGGAAAAATCGGTATTCGACCAGGTGGTCGAAGGAGTCGCGGAGCACGCTCGGAAAATTAAAATCGGATCGGGCCTCGATCCTGACACTCACATGGGCCCGCTGGTCTCAGAAGAACAAATGAATCGCGTGTGCGGATACCTCGAGTCTGGATTCTCCGAAGGCGCGAAAGCGGTAGTGGGCGGGCACAAGGGCGGCGATCGGGGATACTTTGTCGAACCCACCGTGCTCGTCGACACTAAGGAAAACATGAAGGTCGTGCAGGAAGAAATCTTCGGACCCGTGGTGGTGGCAATGCCGTTCACCGATCCCGAGGAAATCGTTCCCCGTGCCAACCATAGCGACTACGGTCTGGCCGCCGCCGTGTGGACGCGTGACATCGGCAAGGCGCACCGCATGGCTGAACAGCTTCGCGCCGGTACCGTCTGGATCAACTGCTACAACATCTTCGACGCGGCGCTGCCGTTCGGAGGCTACAAGCAATCCGGCTGGGGACGCGAAATGGGACACGACGTTCTCAACCTCTACACCCAAACCAAGGCGGTTTGTACGAGAATTGCTTAGGGGCGATCGCTAAGACGCCGAGGGTAAGAAACTAAGAAGCCGAGCGTAAGAAACAAAGGACGGTGGCTTGCCCACCGTCCATTGTTATTTCTTATGAGATTTTCTTCGCTCTATTTCTCCATCAGCAAAACTTTCTCGGCATCGTCGATCTCGGTCAACTTGACCTCGATCACTTCGTTCGATGTGGTCTGCACATTACGACCCACGAAAGTGGCCTCAACGGGAATCTCCCGATGTCCGCGATCGATCAGCACGCACAGTTGCACCCGCCGTGGTCTGCCGTGCGAAAACAACGCATCGAGGGCTGCCCGCGTCGTGCGCCCGGTAAACAGAACATCATCAACCAATACGATGTTCTTGTCCTCGATGTCGAAGCCAATCTCTTTCTCCAGCACCACCGGCTTCGGTCCCAAAGTCGAGAGATCATCGCGATAGAAGGTGATATCTAAAGTTCCGACAGGAACCTTTGCGCTTTCAATCCGCGTGATGATCTTGCCCAGTCGCTCGGCAATCGGGACTCCGCGGCGCCGAATTCCGACGAGCCCCAGACCTTCGACGCCACCATTCTTTTCCACGATTTCGTACGCCAGCCGCACCAGTGTACGTTCGATTTCAGATGCGGACATAAGTTGCGCCTTCTGACGAAGGCCCGTCTTGCGGGAAGGATTCTTTGCAGTCATGGTATGTGTGCCTTGGCAGCCAGAGGCCGGATACTCAATGTAGTCAACACGCTCGCAGAGGTCAAGCGCCTTGGATCGAAGTATTCCACGTGGGATTGCGCTCTCGGGTAGGAAGTTTACAAGCTGGTTTGGTCCACAGGCTCCGCGGGTTGACGCTCCGCATTCGGAATTGATTCTGGCACCGGGCACGCGGTTCTTATGGTTCGCGCCAATGGAGGATTGCCTCCACGTATTGACACTAGATCGACAGCGTCAGGGTCTTGAGCCGCCGCGTCCGTTGCGACAATACCCACGCCTTGATTTCTACCCAGAGCCTTGGCGTGATATAACGCCGCGTCGGCCAGCGCAATCGATTCCTCCGCGCAAACCGCCTCGTAAGCGCCGCGGCTCCAAGGATACGCCGCCCACCCAACCGAACATGTTTTGGTCACAGAAATACCGTAGCCGAGATCAAACGGTTCCGAGGCCATCACTTCCAGGACGCGCGCGCAAAATGCAGGAGTTCCCGATGGATCGGTGGAACGGCTCATGATCAAGAATTCTTCTCCGCCCCAGCGCACCAGAACGTCAGACTTACGCACGACCGTGGAGAGCCTTTGCGCCACGAGTTGCAGCAGTCGGTCTCCCGCAGGATGACCATGCCGGTCGTTTACTTTCTTGAAGAAATCCACGTCGACCATGATGAACACCAGGTCGCGGTGATCCAATTTCCGAATGTCGCTTCCTCTCGCTCGCTGGTAATTTCGCAGCACCTGCCCAGCTTCCGCGGTAATAATTTCTTCCAGGTAACGCCGGTTCCACACTCCAGTCAGTACGTCGGTAAAGGAGATTTCCTGAAGCTCCAGATTCTTTCGCTGCAACTCGAGACTATGCCATCGCAGGGAATGTTCCTTATTCTCCAGTTCGTCCTTGAGCCTGCACATTTCATCCAGATTGTGTCGCGATAGTCGCAGCAGGCTGAGCAATTCCTGATCTAACAGGTGTTGTTTGAGAAATACGAGTACGCCCATCACAAGCATGACTGCCACGGTCAGCCAGAGCCGGTAAGTGCGAACTCTTTGAGGCGCGTCCCCGCCAAATTGCGCCCATAACATCATCAGCGGAGTGACGAATACGGCGACCATTGCCAGGCGCGCTTTCCAAATGCCGTAGCTTCGGTTCGAAATTGCCTCGACGGGATTTTCACTTGCGGCCTCGTGGGTTTGGAAACCGATGCGAACAAACCATGCCATCCCAGCTACCAGTGGCACGTCGAAAAGGCTGCCGGTGTAGTAGAGATGCAAATCAATGGCTTCGCTAGCCATGAGCGAGGCGACACAATACAGCAGAGTAGCTACGAACAGGTGGAAGTAGATGCTTCGCCACGCTCCGCTGCTACGCCGCCACACTACGACCAGACCTGCCGCCAACACGAGTTCCTCGCAAACGTAGAGCAGGTCAAAACTCCGGCCATACACGACTTCAACCGGGAGCACATATTGCCAGGGAATGACGACGAAGAGATAAAGGAACATCCACCACGTAAGTAGCAGCGCGAAGTCAAGCGTTCCAACTCGAATCGAGCGATCACTTTGTTGGATATGCGGTTCAATCGCAACCGCAGCCATCATCGGAACAATGTGCAGGAAGAGAATGACATCGCCGATAAATGGATTCGGCGCCTCATGTCGCAAATAGACTTCCACATAGGTCCACATGAGTTGCGACGCGAGCCAAATTCCCAATCCTAAGCCCAAAAGCACCCAGAACAGGCGGGCTTTCGGGGAAGCGGTTCGCATGTTGCTGATAACACCGACCGTCGCGCAAAGAAGAATGAGGTTCTGCAGGATGTCGCCGAAAGCCGTGAGAGCAAATCCGCGCGGCGCGAAGATCGACAGCAACACGTGAACCGCCACCACCGTGCACACGATGGCCGTCCACTTCCGGGCATGCTGGAGCGGAGAATTTCCCACGTTTTAAATTGTATGTTTGCTGGAGGCCACAAGTCTGTTACTGAAGTAATGCGGAGAAGCAGACGAACCTGGGGTGCTCCTCCTTACGCAAGGGCCGCTGAGAACCGCTGCACAAAGCAGTAAACATCCTGATATGAGTTGTATAGCGGCACGGCGGCGACCCGGAATGTGTCGGGTTCGCGCCAGTCTCCGATGACGCCGTCCGCCGCCAATCGGTCGCAGAGCTTGCGGCCGTCGCTGGGCAAGCGGATCGAGAGTTGGGCGCCTCTTCGCTCCTGCTCGCGCGGTGTGATGATCGAGAATTTCGCGGACAATTCTTGGCCAAGCAGGAATTCCATGTATCCGGTTAGCAACACGCTTTTGGCACGCAGGCGTTCCAGGCCCGCCTCGGAAAAAATTTCCATCGATGCGCGCAGAGCCGCCAACGCCAATATCGGAGGATTGCTCAACTGCCAGCCCTCGGCTCCCTCCATCGGGTGAAAATCGGGGCCCATCTGGAAACGAGTCTTTTCATCGTGCCCCCACCATCCCGCGAAGCGCGGCCGCTTCCACGCGCGCTTATGGCGTTCGTGAACGAAGCATCCCCCCACGCATCCCGGACCGCCATTCAAATATTTGTAACTGCACCACACCGCGAAGTCTGGCCCCCAGTCGTGAAGACGCAGCGGTATGTTTCCGGCAGCGTGTGCCAGATCAAGCCCGACAACGCATCCCTGGCGCTGCCCGGCCTTTGTGACTCCCGCCATGTCGAACACTTGTCCCGTGGAGTAGTTCACGCCACCGAGCATGATCAGCGCAATCGAATTACCCTCGCGCTCGATTACCGACTCGATATCTTCGTCTCGAACGCAGGACTCGCCCTCGCGAGGCACAAGTTCGAGCAGCGATGACGCAGGATCAAACCCATGGAAGACGATCTGCGACTTCACTGCGTACTGATCGGAAGGAAAGGCCCCGCACTCGACCAGAACTTTGTGTCTCTCGGCCGTCGGGCGATAGAACGACGCCATCATCAAGTGCAGGTTCACCGTAAGCGAATTCATCACCACGATTTCGCCCGGCTGCGCTCCCACCAGCTCGGCGGTCTGCTGCGTCAGCAGCCGGTGATAGGGCATCCACGGGTCTCTTGCGTGGAAATGGCCTTCCACTCCGAGTTGTGCCCAGTCTTGCAATGCCTGGTCGAGATAAGAACCCGCCGTTTTTGGTTGCAGCCCGAGCGAGTGACCGCACATATAAATGGAGCCGTCGCCCTGCTTTGTTTTTGGGAGGTAGAAACGCTCGCGAAAATGGGCCAGCGGATCGCGGGCATCCATTGCGACTGCAAAACTTTCGCCGGGATGAAACGTTGCGCCGGTCACGTAGCCAGCTCCAGCGGTGTCAGCTCACTGCGAATCAATTGTTCGGCTTTGCTCCAATCGAGATCTTCCACCCGGTCGATCGAATCACACAGTTCCGTGAGCATTCGGTCCTGTACTTGCCCGCGTTTCAGGGCGGTCGCATAGGGGATACGATGGAATGTCACCATCGCGTACTTAGGCACGAACAGTTGCGGATATTTCGCCTCCAGTGCCAACTCCACCTTCTTGCGAAATAGAAACCGCGGGTCGGCTACGCGGTCCCTCATCTCCACAAAGTTCTCCACCGCCAGATCGGCAATCGCATCCGTGTTGACCTTTCTCGCAGTCTCGAATTCCCGGAAGACCCGCTCCCAGTCCGCTCCGTGACGATCGAGCAGTGCCAGCAGGCTGGTGCAGTCTTCAAACCCGCAGTTGATTCCCTGCCCAAAAAACGGAACAATGGCGTGCGCAGCATCGCCCAGCAGTAACGATCTGCCCTCAACATGCCATGGCTCACACTTGATCGTGACCATCGCACCAGTTGGATTGGCGAAGAAGTTGTCAGCCAGATCAGGCATGATCGGAATCGCATCTGGAAACCGCGATTCGAAGAACGTTGTCAACGCGGAGGGTGTGGTCAACTGGGCGAAGCTGTCCTGCCCTTCAAACGGCAGAAACAGAATGCACGCAAAGGTCCCGTCGACGTTGGGCAAGGCGATGAGCATGTAGTTACCCCGCGGCCAGATATGCAGGGCATCGGTCGCCAGAATATGCTTTCCCTCAGGTCCAGCTGGAATGGTCAACTCTTTGTACCCGTAGTCGAGATACTGTTGCGAAAAGTTGAAGCGATTCATCTTCAGCATTTCACCGCGAATGGCCGATGCTGAGCCATCACAGCCGATCACTACCCCTGACTCTAGCGTTCGGTCCCCGCTAGTGCGTTCGTCGCGCAACTGAAGCGTTCCAGTCTTGAAATCAAAACCGGTGCAGCGTTGCTGAAAATGGACCTTCACGCCATGCTCTTCCGCAGCATTCATCAGCGCAATATTCAATTCGGCGCGGGAAATCGAATTGATCACTTCCGCCTCATTCTTCCCGTAAGGCTGAAACGTAAGCTCGGATGTAGCCGAGTGCATCATCCTCCCCTTCATCGGAATGATGATCTGCCGCATCTTGTTCCACAGCCCCACCTCATTAAGCGCGTGTATGCCGCGCGTTGACAGTGCCAGATTGATGGACCGGCCCGCGCTCATGCGAACGCGACGCATGTCCGGCCGTCTCTCATAGATCGCAACGCGGAAGCCGCGCTTGACCAGGCCCAGGGCCAGCAGCGGCCCGTTGAGTCCGGCGCCAATCAGTGAGATGGTCTCGGCCCTGCCTGTCATGATGATGAGGGTTGACTCCGATTGCTTCGGAAGGGCGGCTACTGCGTCAGCAGCGTCCGCGCCTCCCACAGCTCCGGAAAGAATTTCTTGTCCAATGTCAGCTTCAAGTACGACGATCCGGCGCTTCCGCCCGTTCCCATGCGCGCGCCAATCACGCGTTCCACCAGTTGAATGTGCCGAAGCCTCCAACTCACCACCAGTTCATCAAACTCGGTCAGCCGCTCACACACGTCAATCCAGTCGCGATGACTGCGTTCGTCCCGGTACAGTGCGAGCACTGCTCGGGCTCGAGCGTCGAATCGCTCGCGATCCGTTGCGCTCTCCTCCACCTGCAACTGGCCCATGGTCCGAAGTGCATCGAAGAACACATCGTGCAGCGAAGGCTCACGCAGTCTGCGTTCCAACAGGGCGTGCGCTTCCGGAGTTGGCCGGTGATAGCGCAACATCTTCTCGTCTTTCAAGCCGCACAGGAATTCCAACTCACGAAACTGCTCTGACTGGAATCCGCTGGCCGGCTCAAGCTTTCCGCGGAACGCCAGGAAGTGCGTAGGCAGCATCGTCTCCAGGATCGTAAACTGCTCGACCAACACTCGCGTAATTTCCGTGCAGCGCCGCAGCAGTCGGGCCGCCTCGTAGACCTCGTCACGCGACTTGGGATTCGCCCCCGCTGCCTTGAGATTTGCTACCACAGCATCCAGATCGTGCAGCAATTCTTTGAACCACAACTCATAAGTCTGATGCACGATGATGAACAAAAGCTCGTCGTGATGCTGCGGTGTCGACTGCGATTGCTGCAGCTTCAACAGTTCTGGAACTTTAAGATACGAACTGTAGGTGAGTTGCTCACCCTGCGGCACGATGGGCGTTCCGTCACCTGCGGTTCTCTTTTCTGTGGCAGCCGAGGTCTCGCTTCCCAATCCCAGAAATTCCATGGCATTCGAGCCCAGCAGGCGGTCTTTTGCCTGAGCAGTTAACTGACTTGATCGAATCAGCGATCCCACCCGATGCTCACCCAGAGGGAAGGGATAGTCCGACCCCAGCATCACGCGGTCGGCTCCCATGGTTTCCACCAGAAACTGCAGTGCGCGATCATCGAATACCGCCGAATCCACAGAGAAGCGGTTCAGGTACCGGCTTGGAGGGAACTCACACACGCCGCGCGCAACCGGATGATGATGCCAGGCATTCTCGAGTCGTCCCAGCAGGAACGCGAAGCTTCCCCCACCGTGTGCAAAGCAAATACGCAGACTGAGCGGCAACTTGTCGAACGCTCCACCCAGGATCATCGCCACAATGCCGAGTTGCGTCTCGACAGGCATCCCAACTGTCCACGGCATCATGTACTTCGGCATGCGCTGTGGAGCGAGCATGTCCCAAGGATGGATCAGCACCGCCGCGCCTTCATCCGCGCAATGATGGAGGAAAGTCACAATCCCCGGATCATCGAGATTCTTCTCGCCAACATGATTGCCGATCTGCACACCAAGGTGGCCCGCACGCATGCACCGACTCACTTCATTGCACGACGCGTCGATGTCCTGCAGCGGAACCTGGCACAATGATTTCAGCCGGCCCTTGCCTTGCGCACACAGTTCCAGCGCCGCGTCGTTGAACAAGCGTGCGCAATCCAGCGCATGCTCCACCGGGCGGTCATATGCAAACAGTACCGGCGTCGCTGACATCACCTGCGTTTCGATGCCGTCCCGGTCCATCTCATTGAGCCGCACGTCCGGATCCCAGCACGCAGAATAGATTTGGCGGAAGAATCGGTCGCCCACCATGATCTCTGCTTTCCCCGGCTCGGTGGGCTTGATCCATGGCCAATTGGGAGTGCCGTAGCGCGCGGCCAGATCGGGCCACGTACGCGGAAAGAAATGGTTATGGATGTCGATGACTGGCATGTTCACTGCTTGCCGGGATGAATCGCTCCGCAGTTCTTGCACTTGCGCAGGCTCTCGTTGCTATAGAACTGCTCAAACAACGAGGGCAGATCGCGCACGATGCTTTTGAGCTTCACCTCGGCTCGATGCACGAGTTGGTGGCAATTCTGGCAATACCATTCGAACCCATCCATCGCGCCCTCTGGACGCGGCATCTCCACCACCACGCCGATGCTGCCCTCCTGCAGTCGCTGAGGTGAATGCCGCATATGTTTGGGCAGCAGAAAGATTTCACCTTCCTTGATCGGAATCTCGAGGGGCGGCTTCCCAGGAGTCTCCATGATCCGAAGAAAAATATTGCCCTTCAGCTGGTAGAAGAATTCTTCAGTCGGATCGTCGTGATAATCGCGCCGGTGGTTCGGGCCTCCCACCACGGTGACCATCATCTCGCCATCTTCCCACACCTGTGCGTTGCCCACCGGCGGTTTTAACTTCTCTTTGTTCTCTTCGATCCAAGCCTGAAAGTTGAACGCCCTGAGACTTTTGATGGATGGCATTGCGCCCCCTTATTTCGTTTTCTCCGGCTGGTACGCCATCGCTCGGATCTCAATCAGCAAATGTGGATGCGGCAACTGGTGCACGGCGACAGTGGTTCGAGCCGGCCCGTCATAGCCGAAGTATTCACCATACACTTCGTTATATCCCGCGAAATCGTTCATGCTCACGAGGTACGTCGTCACTTCCACGACATCTTCAAGTCGGGCACCCTCGCTCTTCAGAATGTCGCGCACGTTCTCAATCACGGCCTTCGTCTGCGCTCGAATGTCGAGATGCGTCGTTCCCAACTCATCCACTTCTGCGCCGGCAATTGTGTTGTCCGCGCGTCGTGCGCTCGTACCGGAGACAAAAAGAAAGTCGCCCGCGCGCTTCACATGCGGATACTTGCCGCGCGGCTTCGCCTTCCCTACAATCACTTTGCTCGAAATTTTCCCCATGTCCCCGATCCGCCCGCTCGAACCCTCACAGCCGAATGCAAATATTGTTGAGTTCGGAATAGAAATTCAGCGAATGCATGCCGCCTTCGCGTCCGATCCCCGAAAGTCCTACTCCCCCGAACGGCGTCCTCAGGTCGCGCAGGAACCAGCAGTTCACCCAGGTAATACCTACATTCATCTGCTGCGCAACGCGGTGACCGCGCTTCAGGTTCGTCGTCCAGATCGATGCGGCTAAACCGTATTTCGTATCATTTGCCATGCTCACGGCTTCGTCTTCCGTGTCGAAGGGAGCGACATGACAGACCGGTCCAAAGATTTCTTCCTTCACGCAGCGCGCGGATTCCTGCAACCCAGTATAGATCGTCGGCTGCACATAGAACCCATGGTCGAGCGCATTGCCAAACTTGGGAATCCCGCCGCCCATGATTGCTTCCGCTCCCTCCTCGCGCGCCAGTCGGAAGTATGACAGCACCTTCTCGCGATGCTGCGACGAAATGAGAGGCCCCATTTCGGTTGTCTTTTCCAGCGGAGATCCAACCCGCAGACTCTCCGCCTTGCGCTTGAGGGCTTCGACAAACCTTTCAAAGATCACGCGCTCGACGTACACCCGCTCCGTGCACAAGCAAACCTGCCCGGTATTGAGAAACGCGGCCTCACTAATCCCATCCACCGCGTCCGCAAAGTCACAATCCGCAAAAACGATCGCCGCGTTCTTGCCTCCAAGTTCAAACGAGACCGGCTTTACCGACGCAGCAACCGTTTTCATGATCGCGGCTCCAGTCTGCGATTCGCCGGTGAAGGTCACTGCGTCCACATTAGGATGCTGCGTCAGGAATTCGCCCGCTGAGTTCGGCCCGAATCCGTGGACCACGTTATAAACTCCGTCAGGAATTCCGGCTTCCTTCATCGCCTCCGCGAGCAGAGTCGCCGTCGCCGGAGTTTCCTCGGAGGGTTTCACGACAACGGTATTGCCACAAGCCAAGGCGGGCGCCACTTTCCACGTCAATAATAAAAGCGGAAGATTCCAGGGAGTAATGACGCCCACAACTCCCAACGGCTTGCGGACAGCATAGTTCAGAGCGTTCTTGCCGTCAGGAGTTTCTGTCTGAAAGGATTCCAGCCCCGCCGTCTTAAGGACATCGGCGAAGACTCGAAAGTTCGCCGCAGCGCGCGGAACATCCAGCCTCGAAGCGAGCGCCAGCGGTTTGCCTGTATCGGCAACTTCGGCCGCCACGAAGCGATCAAACCGCATCTCGATCGCAGCGGCTACATTCTGCAACCGCGCAGCGCGCTCGCGAATTCCCAGCCGTCCCCACTCACTTTGCAACGCCTTGCGGGCCGCACGCACGGCATCGTCAACCAGCCCCTGATCGGCCTCCGACACCTGGGCAATCACGCTGCCGTCGGCCGGGTTCACATCGGCAAACTCGCGTTTCCCGCGTACGAACTGCCCGTCAATGTAATTGAGGATGGACTTCAATTGGCGAGAGCCCCGCCGCATCGTAACAGCCTCAGCCTAGACGAAGCAACGCCGCGGCCGAGACGCTCAGTTCTTGCGCTCCTGCAAATAACGCTGCAGCGCGTCCTGCCATGCGGGTGTAACGATCCCATAATGCAGCAGGCTCTTTGGCGAAAGGACGGAATACGCCGGACGTGGCGCTGGACGCGCCATCTGCTGACTGCTGACCGGACGCACTTCGGTGGTGAGCCCCTCGCCCTTCACGATCTCCCGCGCGAATTCAAACCACGAACAGTCCCGGGCGTTCGTCACGTGCACAATCCCACTAGCGTGGTTACGGCATAACCCGATGATCGCCCGCGACAAGTCCACAGAATACGTCGGGCATCCCCGTTGGTCGTCGACTACATCCAAGGCAGGCCGGGTCGCAGCCAGTTTCAGAATCGTTTCGGGAAAGCATTTCCCGCCCGTCCCAAACAGCCACGAAGTTCGCGCGATGCAGCACTCCGGCAAAAGATCGAGCAATCGAACTTCTGCTTCCGCCTTCGACCGCCCGTAAACGCTCTGCGGATTGCGCGCATCCTCTGCCTCGTACGGGGAGGTTTTCTTACCATCGAACACATAATCAGAACTGATAAAGAGCAGTTTTGCACCGATTCGCTTGGCGGCCTGGGCAACATTCACTGGGCCATCGCGATTCACCGCCATCGCCAGTTCCGGATGACTCTCGCATTCATCGACGTTGGTATACGCCGCCGCCAGCACAATCCAGTCAGGACGCGCGCTCTCCAGCACTTTCCTCACCTTGTCTGCGTCGCGTATATCCGCATCGCGTGAGGCAAGGCCGACAACTTCATCCCCAGTCCATTCGCACATCAGCGCCTTGCCCAGAAGGCCCGAGGCTCCAAGAACCATGGCTTTCATTTGAGTGATTCTTCCTGAGTTTATTCGAACGTCTCGGCATCGCGCAGAGCGACGCCACGCTGATCTTTCGCCGACACGATCGGATCGCCTTCCAGTGCCCAGTCAATGTCCAGATCTGGATCATCCCATGCCAGAGTCCGCTCGTGTTCCGGGGCATAGTAGTCAGTCGCCTTATAAAGAACCTGCGCGCTCTCGGAGAGCGCGCGGAATCCGTGCGCAAATCCAACGGGTATCCAGAGCATCCGTTTGTTCTCGCCGGACAAGCGCACCGCTTCCCATCTGCCAAAGGTTGGAGAGCTCCTGCGCACGTCTACCGCAACATCGAGAACCTCGCCTTCCACGACTCGCACTAATTTCCCCTGCGGATGTTTGATCTGATAGTGCAAGCCACGCAGCACGTTCCGTAGCGAACTGGAATGATTATCCTGAACGAACCGCTCTTGGATCCCAAGTTCCGCAAACGCCCTCTCGTTGTAGCTCTCGAGAAAGAATCCTCGTTGGTCGCCAAACACGCGCGGCTCCAGGATGACCACGCCTGGCAAGGAAGTCGGGATTTTCCTGATCGCATCCATCACTCGCGGCACACCCGAAACCGTGGTCACCTCAGAATACCCTTTCCCGCAAAAGCTGCCGCAAGTACGCGCCGTAGCTGCTGTTCTTCATGGTGTTGCCGATTTTTTCCATCTCGGCCGCAGTTATGTAACCCGACCGGTAAGCAATCTCCTCCGGACAGGCCACCATCAATCCCTGCCGCTTTTCGATTGCCTGAATGTAAAGGGCTGCATCCATCAGCGATTCGTGCGTGCCCGTATCCAGCCACGCCATGCCGCGCCCCATCACGACAACTTCTAACTGCTCTTTCTTCAGGTAGGTTCGGTTGACGTCGGTGATCTCGAGTTCGCCGCGCGCACTCGGCTTCAGCGATTTTGCAATCTCCACGACCTGGTTATCGTAGAAATACAGCCCTGTAACCGCATATCGCGATTTCGGCTGCTTCGGTTTTTCCTCGATGCTCAACGCGCGTCCGCTGGCATCAAACTCGACGACTCCGTACCGCTCCGGATCGTGCACGGGATACGCGAAGACTCGAGCTCCATGGACCTTACCCGCCGCCTCTCGCAGATCTTTCGCCAGATCGTGCCCATAAAAAATGTTGTCTCCCAGCACCAGGGCGCAGGGACTACCATCGAGAAAACGTTCCCCCAGCAGAAAAGCTTGCGCGATGCCTTCCGGCTTGGGCTGGATTTGATATCGCACACGAATCCCGAACTGGCTGCCGTCCCGAAGGAGCACCTCAAATTTGGGAGCATCCTCCGGAGTAGAAATCACGAGGATGTCCCGGATACCCGCCAGCATTAGAGTGCACAACGGGTAATAAATCATGGGCTTGTTGTAGACGGGCAGAAGGCTCTTCCCCATAACCTGCGTCACCGGATACAGACGCGTGCCCGACCCACCTGCTAGGATGACGCCTTTGTAACGCGCGTTCTCTTCCATGATTCGATCTGTCTTCCCCGTATGGCTTCACTACTCTGAGTAATGCGTCGCAACCCACTGCCGGTAGCTTCCGCTGGTCACGTCCCGCACCCACGCCTCGTTCTCAAGATACCAGCGAACGGTCGCGCGGATACCGCTTTCGAACGTGGCCTTCGGCTTCCATCCCAACTCGCGCTCGATCTTGCGCGCGTCCATCGCGTAGCGGCGGTCGTGGCCTGGCCGATCCCTCACAAACGTGATGAGGTCGCGGCGCGGCCTATCTGCCCGTGGCGCCATCTCATCCACGAGATCACAGATGGTCCGCACGATCTCAAGATTTGGCTTCTCGTTCCAGCCGCCGATGTTGTAGGTCTCGCCGGGTTGTCCAGATCGCAGCACAGTTGCGATTGCCTCGCAATGATCCTCCACATAAAGCCAGTCGCGGACATTCTGGCCGTCCCCATACACGGGCAGCGCTTTCCCGTCGCGTGCGTTCAGGATCATCAGCGGAATCAGTTTCTCCGGAAATTGAAAGCGCCCGTAGTTATTCGAGCAGTTGGTCGTGAGCAGCGGCAGGCCATACGTGTGGTGATACGCCCGCACCAGATGATCGGACGCGGCCTTCGACGCAGCATACGGACTGTTCGGGGCGTATGGCGTGCGCTCGCTGAACGGCGGATCCTCCGGCCCGAGGGAGCCGTACACTTCGTCCGTGGAAACGTGCAGGAAGCGAAAATCTCTCCGCCGTTCGTCCGACAGCGCGCTCCAATACCAGCGAGTCTCTTCCAGCAGTGCGAAGGTCCCATCGATATTCGTCCGAATGAAATCTTCCGGCCCCCGGATTGAGCGATCCACGTGGCTTTCCGCCGCGAAGTGAACGATGACGGACGGAAGGTGCGTTTCCAGCAGTTGCCGCACCAAAGCTCGATCGCCAATGTCACCCTGGACGAACTGATACCGGCGGTCCGATGCGACGCTCTCAAGATTGTGCAAGTTCCCCGCGTACGTGAGTTTGTCGAGATTGACCATCGATGCTGACTTCTCCTGCATCTGCTGCAGAATAAAGTTGGAGCCGATGAATCCCGCGCCCCCAGTGACCAGAATCTTATTGTGCATGAGAATTGTGGCCGATTTGCAGAACCCTTGCACTCAGCCGTTGCGACGCAATTGATTGTAATAAAAAACGACGGGGCTGGCCCCGTCCTCCACTTAAGCCTTGGACTTACCCTGAATCTCTCCACTATGCCCCAACTGGCGGGGACCGAAACCTTCTCCGTCTCCAGCGCGCCAAGAAGGCACCCGAGCAACTGAGGACTCCGAAAGGCCCGCCCCCCGCTCGCCGCTCCGAACCTTTACCAGCACCGGCTGCCTCCAGTACGCGGGGCTTCTTGATCGGCGCGCTCGCTACTTCCGCTCTCATGATCGTGAAGTAGGTCTTCTCGATATCTTCGGCGACCTTCTGCCATTGATATTGATATTGATATTGATATTGTCGCCTCGATGCGATCTCTTGCCGTTTCCCCCGCGGCCTCGCGTATCATATGCTTGCCGAGGTAGGGTTCGCCACCGACTTCAACATCTTCGCCGCCACGCGCGGATCTTCAGCTGCGTAGCTGATCGCGATCAGGTTCGTTTTTTTCACCGGCTGCACCTGCAGTTGCTTGGTCAGTCGCCTCGCCGCCCGCTCCACACGCTGCGCGTTTCCCTCATTCAGTCGCAGAGAGTGAAGCCAGTCGCGTCCCCCCACTCCGGTTTCCTCTACGACCCACCGCAGGACTTCATCATCCCGCGCCAACTCCACCTCAGAATTCAATTCCTCTTCCGTGATTGCCATGCGGGTCAGGTCCAGTAGAGCGCTCTCCGTCGCGCTCACTGGAGCATCTGCGCGCCCCTTCCGCACCAGCACTTTCATGTTGGCTTCATACTTCGCCTCCGTGAACGCATACCGGACCGCGATCGCCAATACCAGCCCTGAGACGCAAACGCCGAAACCGGACAACCCTCCGTCGTTTTCATCTTTTTCATCCCGAGATTCCCAAGGTCCTGCTCGTCGACACCTGCGATCGCGAACTCGTGGTCAGCGCCTTCCGCTCCGGCGCCCGCGGCATCTCCCCTATCTCCGAGGCCAATCTCCGCCTCTGTGCAAGTGCCTTCTCCGCGTGGCCGACGGACAGATCTGGGCCAGCACCGAGCAACTCAACTACCTCATGGACCATATCTCGGAAGTCCCCTCGCTGCGCGTGCTCAATACCCAAGGCAGCGGCATGCTCACCCCGCGCGAGGAACAGGTCGTCGCTCTCGTCGCGGAAGGTGTCGGTAACCGCGAGATCGCCCGCGAACTCAACCTCAGCGAGCACACCATCAAGAAATACCTCTACCGCATCTTCGAAAAGCTCGGTATCTCCGGCCGCGTGGAACTCGTGCTGTATGCCGTTAATAACGGGAGATCCCCGCCATGCCGAATGGCTGCCAGGCACTAGCCGCATCCTGCCCAGCGTATAAATTCCGATTGACGTATTGCTCGGATTCCGATATAACGGACTCCGACTTATGAAGAACACAGTCTCCAGCTTTCTCCCTCTGTCGCCGGCCACGCTGCATATCCTGCTTTCCTTGGCGGCCGATGACCTTCACGGCTACGCCATCATGCAGGAGATCTCTCGTCAGTCGGAGGGGAGATACAAACTGGGGCCCGGAACTCTTTACGACAATCTGCAGAAGCTGATTGAGCGCAAGTTCGTCGAGGAACTTGGCCACCGGCCTGGCGACGACGACCCACGCCGCCGCTACTACCGCCTTACCTCGCTCGGCCGTGGCGTGCTCGCGGCAGAAACCGACCGCCTCCATGAGGTTGTCCGTGAGGCGCGCTCACGTTTGCAAATCGCCAAGCCCCGGAGGGCCTAATGCTTCGGCCGCTGTACCGCTGCGTGCTGCGTCTGCATCCGCCCGGCTTTCGCAAGCGCTTCGCTGGCGAGATGCTGTCAATCTTCGACCACACTCCGGGAAAGCGGGCCGCCGCGCGGCTTCTGGCAGATGGTTTGCGATCGCTGTTACGGCAGTGGTCATTGCGCCCGAAGTTTTGGCAAGAGATCTCGCCCGCACGACAGCCCGCGCCCGATGGCATTCCTTGCTTCCACACTCTCGATCCTTTTCGACCTCGCCCTAGCGCCGTGATCCATGGCATCGTACTGTCGACCGCTGTCTTCGGCCTGACCTGTTTCGCCATCCGGTACAGCTGGATCCACGTTCTCCATGTGCGCATTCCGGAAGTTCAGTTTGAGAGCCCGCGACCCGTCCAACCAAATTCCGCCTCAGCTGCAATCGCAAGTTCTGAGAGACCAATCGACCCGCCGCACCCCGAAAACAGAACGCTTCTTGATTCGGACTCTTCCCACTCGGCGCTCAACCATCCGACGCCCGCGCCATCGACTCCGGGCGCGGTGCAGAACCGTACCGCTCAAGGCCCGTTCGCCCAATCCTCGGCCACAGACCATTCACAACCTCAACTGAGCACCGGTGCCCAACCAGCCCAACCAGCGGTGAGAAACGCCGAACGGCCGAACCGTCATCTCGCGGCGAACTCAGCCAAGCCTAGCGATCTCCAGACCTACTCGCGCCAACTCTTGGTGCGCTCCGGACTTCCCCACGCGCAAGATCTGCAGCCTAAGGCGCAGGATGCGATCCGCGCGACTCTCCCGACTGCGATCGAAAACGTCAGGCTGGATGCTGCGGAACGACAGCGCGTGATTCACGGCACAGTCGCGAGTCTCAGCAAGTACTACATCGACCCCGATGTTGCCCAGAGAATGGCCGGCGCGTTGCTGGCACATGAAATGAACGGCGACGATGATGCCGCGGCGGATGGCCAAGTCTTCGCTGACCTGTTGACCAGGCAGATGACCTCTGTCAGTCATGACCCTGACCTGGTGATGTCCTACAGCGCAGTCCCATCGCCTGATAACCCGCTAGCGCCCACCTCAGACGACATTGCCCGCTATCGGAAGGAAATGAAGCAGCACAACTGCACGATCGAAACGGCCGAGATTTTGCCCCACAACATCGGCTATATGAAATTCAATGCGTTTCCCGACGCCGCTATCTGCGGGAAAACGGTAGCCACCACTATGATTTCGTTGAACCACGCGGATGCGATCATCTTTGATCTCCGCGACAATCGTGGCGGCTACGCCAACATGGTCGAGTTCCTCGCGACATACCTCTTCGATCGTCCTACGCACCTGAACGACTTTTACGATCGCAGCGAAAATTCTACCGAGCAGAGTTGGACGCTGCCTCCAGTTCCCGGAAACCGCCTCGTGGACAAACCTGCCTTTGTCCTGACTTCCCCGACAACGCTCTCAGCAGCAGAGGGATTCGCTTACGATCTGAAGATGTTGAAACGCGCCACCCTTGTCGGGGAGACAACCTCGGGCCGTGGTCATTTGGGAATGGGTCATCGCATCGATGATCACTTCACCATCCACGTTCCGGGCTTACGAGTCATCAATCCCATCTCGATGACAAATTGGGCAGGAACGGGAGTCGAACCAGATGTGAAGGTAAAAGCCGCAGATGCGCTGGCCACCGCAGAGAAACTAGCTGAGAAGACGTTGCCAGCGAACTAGCTAGGCACCCAGACTTCATTTGAAAACACGCGCCCCGCCCTGTATAACTTGGGGCGGAACTCCTTGCCCGATGCCACTGCCAATCCCGCACCCAGGCCCCGCCGATGGAGTATCGTTGCCGCTGGCTTCTTGCTCCTCGCGCTCGCTCTGGTGGTGATTTACACCAGCCGCGCCGCCTTCTCCAGCCCGCTCGCTCTGGTCGTCGTTGCGGCCATCGGACTCGCTGCGCTCCTGCTGCAACTTCGCCTTCGCAAGGATATGAGCGCTGAAGTGCGAGCCCCGCTATGGCTCAATGTTGTGGGATTGATCTTCGCAGTGACCGCCGTTCTGTCCGACATCGTGCACCTCAGCGCCAACATCATGACCGTCTCGGCCTTGGGATCCATCCTTTGCTTTGGCGTGAGCGGCGCCAAGGTCCTCCACGCACTGCGCAAGAAGAGAGCCAGCTAAGGCTTCCGGCTCTCAGCTTCCGGAAACGCTCACTCAACGATGGGAAATGAGCCCGGTGCGCAAACCTAAGCAATTTTTGTTATTCGGGAATCGCAGACAGGAATAATTTCGGGAAGCCGAAAGCCGGAAACCTATCTCTTAAACTCCACCGCCACCGTCGTCTCCACCACCGCGGGTTCTCCATTCACCCGGTACGGCTCAAACTTCCACCAGCGCAGAGCGTCCATCGCGGCACGTGCCAGCACCTCAGGCCCATTCAGCGCGCGCATGCTCACTACCGATCCATCCCGCCCCACGACGACATCCAGCGCGATGATTCCCTGCAGATTGTCCTTCCGCGCCTCCCCCGGATACGTCGGCTCAACTTTATGCACGAGCAACTTCTCCATCACTTCCGCCGCCACCTGCGCCTGTGGCTTCTCCGCGGACGAGACTTGCCGGTTCTTTAACTCCGACTCCAGTTCATCCCACCCGCGGTTCCAACGCCACCACGCCGCGCCGGCCCCGACCGCCAGGAAAATCACGAAGATCGCCCAGCCCGGCCAGCGTCGCTTCCTTTTCGGCTTGCGATCGCCTCCCCCACTTGAGACTGACCCGCTGCTTTCGCCAGTGTACGTTTCCTTTTTCTCCAAAACAGCCGTCGGACTCGCAACAATCTCTGTTTCCGCCCTCGACTCCTTCGCCCATTCTCGAATCGCAGCTCGCTGCTCGGCTGACAATCCCACGAACTCGAGCCCACAGCGCAACTTGTCCTGATACCGCACCAGCGCCCGCGTGCGCAGGGCATCCACCGCCTGCGACAGCCGCACCTCAATTCCCACCGCCTCGCCCCGAACCAGTTCTCCCGCCAGCATCGCCGAAATCCCGCGCTCGCACACATTCAACGATCGCCCCGGCAACGTGTCCGGAATCCCCGACCGCAATACCGTCACATCCAGCGGCGCCTGCACCAAAAACCGCGGCACCCGCCTCCGCGACGGCCCACTCCACCCTCGAACTTGTGCCCCCGTTGCCATTCAGTCCTTATTATTCTGCGATTGCGTCTTCCATTCGTGTCGTCCCACGCGAAGCGAGGAATCTGCCTTTGCCTATGTGGGTCCGGGTCTCAGACCCGGACAGGCCGAGCAAAGCTCGGCTGCCCCTCCTCGCCTGTTTCCTCAACTCCACAATCTCGCCGTGGCCTTTGGGTGGCGCAGCGCTGCCCGCACTGCGATTGCACGTAACAATACAAGTGGGCTTTAGGCCCGAGGCTGCCTTCTCAGCTCCACAATCTCACTCCCTCTGGCAAACAGCACCACACTCGCCATCCCGATAAACAACCCGTGCTCCACCACTCCCGGCATCTCACTCAACTGCCGCGCCAAAGTATCAGCATCCGCAATCTGCCCAAAGCGGCAATCCAGAATGTGATTCCTCTCGTCGGTCACAAACGGCGTCCCATCGGCATTCGTTCTCACTGATACGTGCGCCCCCAGCGCCGTGATCCGCTTGGCCACCAGCGCCTGCGCAAATTTGATCACCTCAACCGGAAGCGGAAACTTCCCCAGCACCGAAACCTGCTTCGTCGCATCCGCCACAATCACCAACTGCTTGGTCGCCGACGCCACAATCTTCTCCCGCAGCATAGCCCCGCCGCCGCCCTTGATCAGCCGCAACTGCGGATCCACCTCATCCGCCCCATCCACCGTAACCGCAATCTCCTGGCATTCGTCGAGCGTGGTCAGCGGAATCCCCAGACTCTCCGCCAGCTCCCGTGACCGGTCCGACGTCGGAATCCCGCGCACCCGCAGCCCATTCTTGACCTTCTCGCCGAGCAGCTTAATAAAGTAAGCCGCCGTCGACCCCGTCCCGAGCCCCACCACCTGTCCATCATTCACGAACTGCAAACTGGCCCGCGCCGCCGCCTCTTTTTCCTGATCGTTCGCCATGGCTCCTTGTGTGGGTCCGGGTCTATGACCCGGACGGGCCGAGCAACGCTCGGCTGCTTCCCTGCGCCTGCCGTTCAACCGTGTCGGGCCAAGCTCGCCCTACCTTTGCCCTACCCCAGACTCATCTCCGCATAAATCAACTACACCATTCGCCCGCTCACCAACATCGTGGAAGAGCGGCCCTTCAGGGCCGCTTTAGGGGCCAAGAGCAAGAGGGCTTTAGCCCCTGCCCGCCCTAACCCAAACTCTTTTCCGCGTAGATCAAATATCCCGCCAGCGCCAATCCAAACACGACGATCAACGTCGTAATCAGATCCAGCACAAATCCTGCCGGCTCAAATTTCCCCGCATCCAACTGCGCTCGAGTCCTGCGATACCGCGACAGCCCCGCCACCACCAACAGAACTCCCGCGCCAATCGTGAACGATCCCAGCCATACGGAAATTCCCGCCGTCCGCACCGGATGCCCCTGCAACGCGGTCAACTGCCGAATGGCAATCGCGAACCGTCCAATGGCAAATCCGAACACGACAATGGCCGCCCCAGTCCGCACCCAAGCAAGAAATGTCCGCTCATTCGCCAGATGGTCGCGCGCCCGATTGGGATTGATCTCTGTCACATGCTCTCCGATTTCGGGTGCCCCATTTCTCGAACGTTTTTGGCGTGAGAAAGCCTGCCCTGAGCACAGTCGAAGGGCGGGGGTCTCATTATTCCACAGCTTTCCCGATGACAACGGCCGCACCGGCAAGATTCTTCATCAACTCCTCTGGCACGCCATGCCGTTCCTGCAAATACTGCGGATCGTTATACGCCACCGAAACGTTTCCAGCCGCGTCCTCCGCGACCAACGCCTTCAACGGCAAATCAATCGCAAGGCTCGGTGCCGCCACCATCAGCGGCGTCCCGCCCTTCGGGCTCCCAAAGATCAGCACCTTCGTCGGCCTCATCTTCAACCCGACCTTCTCCGCCTCTCCGCTGTGATCAATCAGCGCAAACACCTGCAGCCCCTTCTCCGCGAACGCCGCCTGTAACCGCTTGATCGTTTCGTCGAATGAATAGCGGCTCGCCACTTGAACCAGACCATTCTCTTTTGTCATACATTCAGCTCACTCCCGTTGCGAGAGGGATCATTTTACCCGCCTTTACAATTCTTGCACTGCCTCTGTGATAAGTTGATCGACAGAGAATGCCTATGCATCTAGGCCGGCCTTGTCGCGTCCTCGGTCTTCTTCCTCTCTTACTAGCCTTCCGGCTCCACTCCCAAACTGCGGCCCCGGATTCGGGCAACGCCGTCGCAACCATCAAATCGAAAGTCCGGCTTGTCCTGGTGGATGTCGTCGTGACGAACGGCAAGGGAGACGCCGTGACTGGCCTGCACAAGCAAGACTTCGAAGTCCTGGAGGACGGCAAGCCGCAAACCATCTCCACCTTCGAGGAGCACCACGGCGCACCGCCGACGCAAATCAAGGTGCCCCCGTTGCCTCCGCACGTCTACACCAATTTTCCAGTGCTGCAAACCGCAGACTCCGTGAACGTACTTCTGTTGGACGCCCTGAACACTCCATCCCGGGACCAGTCCTACGTCCATGCGCAGATGATCAAGTATCTGAAAACCATTCCCCCCGGAACGCGCGTCGCGATTTTCACCCTGGCCTCGCGCTTGCGCATGCTGCAAGGAGTCACGACCGATTCGTCAGAATTGCTGGCGGTCCTCAACAGCGCGCAGGCCGGTCCGCAAAAATCAGCCCTACTGCCCTCCAACGCCGAGGCCGACGCCGACCAGCGCATGATCGATTTCATGGAGGAGAATTCCGCTGGACCTTCCTCTGCTCCGGTCACGTTGGCGATGGCAGCCGTCGATCCCATCAATGCCATGAAGCAGTTCCTCGCCGACACGGCTGTAATCCAGACTGAGCAACGCATCAGCATCACTCTCCAGTCCCTGCAACAACTCGCGCGCTATCTCTCGAGCGTTCCAGGTCGCAAGAACATAATCTGGTTCTCTGGATCTTTCCCCGCGGGCATCCTTCCGAATTCGGACTTGGTTGATCCGTTTACCTCTGCGGACACGTTTCAGGAAGACATTCGCAAAACTACCGACCTGCTTTCGGCCGGTCAGGTCGCGCTCTATCCCGTCGCAGCCGAGGGCCTCGCTTCTGATGCGGTTTATGAGGCCAACGCCAACGAGATTGGAGAGAAAAGGGGCCAACTGGCGTTGCGGGACCAGATACGGCAAATGCAAACTGGAAGTGTCGCTCGCGACTCGAACCACAGCGTCATGGATCAACTGGCTAAGGACACCGGTGGCCAGGCTTTCTACAACACCAACGGACTCAACGATGCCCTGAGTCGCGTCGTCAACAACGGTACGCGCTACTACTCACTGGCCTATTCACCCAGCAACACAACGATGGACGGCAAGTACCGCCGAATCCAGGTGAAGCTCCTGAAGGGCAAAGACAATCTTGCTTACCGTCGCGGATACTACGCCGACGATCTGCAAACTGTCCTCGCCGCCGGTCAGAAGCCAGACACCGATCCGTTGCTCATGCTCATGGGACGCAACCTGCCCGACTATTCTCAAATTCTTTACAAGATCAAGGTCGTGCCTTCAAACCCGCAGCCCGCACCCGACGCCCCACGCATCGGTAGTAACCCCGACCTTAAAGGACCATTCACCCGCTACGGAGTGGATTTCGCAATCGCGCCGCAGGACCTCCGACTCGATCCTACGCCTGACGGTGGCCGGCACGGCAACATCGAAATCGTCCTGCTCGCCTATGATCGCGAAGGCAAGCCGCTGAACTTCGTCGTCACCAAAGGCGACGTCAACGTTGACGCCAAGCTCTACGAGAACGTACAGAAGGTAGGTCTGCAGATCCACAAAGAAATCGACGTTCCCCAGGAATATGTCTACCTGCGCACCGGCATCTACGACCTCAAGTCAAATGCCGCCGGCACGCTCGGAGTGCCTCTCGTCGATGGCGTCAGGGCCGCCAAGAAGTAATACTCGCCCGACCAACTCGACGACCACAAACCATGATCGCGCTAGACTATGTCCGGGAGAACGAACGTGCAAAAGACTTGTCACTCAACGAACATAAGTTTTGCTCTGACTGTTGCCGTTGCAGCTGCCAGCATTTTCGCGTTGTGCGCCTCGGCCCAGACCGACTACCAACCTTCGGCTGAGAACCTCCAGGCCCGTCGCGAATTCCAGGACATGAAATTCGGCATGTTCATTCACTGGGGCGTCTACAGCGTGCTCGGCGACGGCGAGTGGGTCTTCCACGAGCGCCACCTCACTGTCGATGAATACAACCGCCTGCCTTCATTCTTCGATCCCGAGAAATTCGACGCCGCAACCTGGGTCGCCCTGGCCAAGGCCGCCGGCATAAAGTACATCACCATCACCTCGCGCCATCACGACGGATTCGCGATGTTCGACTCCAAAATTTCCGACTGGAATATCGTCGCGCGCACGCCTTATAAAAAGGACCCGCTGAAGATGCTCGCCGACGAATGCCACCGCCAGGGGATTAAGCTCTTCTTCTATTATTCGCAACTCGACTGGCACAATCCCGACTACTACCCGCGCGGTGCTACCAACTGGAACAACGGACGTCCCGACCACGGCGACTGGAACGCCTACCTCGACACCTACATGGACGGCCAGCTCACCGAACTCCTCACTAACTACGGTCCCATCGGTGGCATCTGGTTCGACGGCATGTGGGACAAGCCCGACGCCGACTGGCATCTCCCCAAGACCTACGCACTCATCCACAAGTTGCAGCCGGCTGCTCTCATCATTCCCAACCATCACCAGACGCCGCGCCCCGGCGAAGACGTGCAAACCTTCGAGCGCGATCTCCCCGGGCAAAATACCGCTGGATTCAACACGAAATATGTGAGCACGAATATTCCGCTGGAAAGTTCCGACACCCTGAACGGCGCCTGGGGATTCAACATCGGCGACAGCAACTACAAGAGCGCGCCGGAGTTGGTGCGCAAGCTGGTCCGCGCAGCTGGGAACAATTCGAACTTACTGCTGAATATCGGACCATACCCAAACGGCGAAATCGATCCGCAATTCGCCATGCGCCTGCACGCAGTCGGTGATTGGCTTTCAAAATACGGAGACTCAATCTACGGAACTCGCGGCGGCCCCATCCCGCCCGGCGACTGGGGAGTCACCACGCAAAAAGAAAATAAAATCTACGTTCACGTGCTGAATTGGGGATCGCCTCTGCTGGCCCTGCCGCCCATCTCCGCAAAACTCTCATCCGCGCAATTGCTGCTCGGCGGCGAGTCGATCGCCGTAACCCAAACCGCGGACGGCGTCATCCTGAAGCTTCGCCCTCAAGGCAAAGACGAGATAGACCGTGTCATAGTCCTGATTCTGACGAAATAAAAGTACTGCTTGTCATCCTGAGGGCGCGTACTTTGCGCCGGAAGGACCTATGCAATTCCCCTGCCCGTTGCGCCAAAATGCGCCGCTCGTAATGACAAATCGCTTTCGCGGCGTCACGCCTTAGCCGCCCACTGCCCACCGTGCAGGTAAGCCAGGTTCCCGATCTGCCCCGCGCGCGCCGCCGCCACCCCGGTCTCTACCGGCGCATTCGGGTCCTTGCGCGTCTTGACGCACTCAAAGAAATTCTCCATGTGCGGAATCGTCCCGTCGAGCACACTGTGTGCAGTGAGCGCGGGATTCTGTCCCTCTTCCACCCGTTCTCGATAAACCCCAAAACCGCTGCGATTAATCTTCAGCGTCCCGTCGGTTCCGCGGAACTCCAGTCCACCATCGTCGATCGACGAATTCATCATCCCCTCATACACCACATCAAAGCCGGGATAACGGAACGCCGCCTGAATCGTATCCGGACAATCCCACTGCTCGAAAATGTATTTATCGGCGAGCATCTGCGCCTGTCGTGGCTGGTCGGCCTTCATGGCCCAGTGCACCACATCGATCCAGTGCGTAAATAAGTCGGTCATGGCCCCGCCACCAAAATTCCAGAACCACCGCCAGTGGCTAAATTTCTCGTCGCTGAACGGCTGCTCCGGAGCGGCTCCGAGCCACAGTTTCCAATCGAGCGCCTGCTGGTCGATGGGTTTCGCCGCCCAGTTCCTGTGATAGTTCTGCCACCAATACGTTCGCACCTGCACCACGCGGCCCAGACTACCTCCCTGAATCATTTCCACCGCATCGCGGAAGTGACTCCAACTACGCTGCTGCATTCCACACTGCAAAATCTGCTTGCTCGACCGAACCGCGCGCGTCAGCGTGGCGCCTTCCTCCACGGTATGTGTGACCGGCTTCTCGAGGTAGACGTCTTTGCCCGCCGCCAGCGCATCGATGGCCATCTTCACGTGCCAGTGGTCCGGCGACGCAATGATCACCGCATCAATGTCCTTCGCCAGCACCTCCCGATAATCAAGGTGGGCAGTAGCGAGCCCCTTGGACCGCTGCACAACCGCGTCGCGGCTGGGACCATACACGTCACTCACCGCCACAATCTCGTAAGGCCCGACCTTGTCCGCCGCGTCGAGAAGCCCCCTCATCCGGTGCCCCGCCCCGATGACTCCGATGCGAAGAGTATCGTTCGCGCCAAACACTCGGGTTGAAGCCAGCGCGGTCATTCCGCTGGCAACGATAAAGCTGCGGCGAGTGATCATGGATAGACCCTCCAGTCCGTTTTGTGCGGAATGATCCTATCAAGTTTCGATACGCTCGGAATCCCTCATTGGGTGCGGCGCTCAGTGATCCGTCCTTTGATCCCTGCGTGCGTCGTTCCCGCGGAGGGTGCCCTATCCTTGCGCCTTTTGCAAGGGTGGCGATCGATACTGCCTGCATCGTCGGTTTTGGCCAAGCCCACTTAGCGCTATCGGTCCCCACTCTTCGCGTGCCTGTCGCGAAGGGTGGGACGCAGTCTGCTAAAATGCCGCCGTGAAAAGACGAACCTTACTCCAGGCGATTCCTGCCGCCGCATTCCTTCCGGCAACACTCTGGGCCGCTTCTCAGTCAGAACGAACTACTCCCTCGCAGGCCTCAAACGCGGTCTACGAACTCCGCATCTACCACGCAGCTCCAGGAAAATTGGGAGAACTGCTGGCGCGCTTCCGCGACCACACCATCAAAATCTTCGACCGGCATGGGATGAAAAGCGTCGCTTACTGGACACCCGTCGATGAACCGGATAAGAGCAATACTCTCATCTACATCCTTCGTCATCCCAGCCGCGAAGCGGCCGCCGCCAACTGGAAATCTTTTCAGGACGACCCGGAGTGGAAGAACGCCAAAGAGAAATCCGAGGCAAACGGCAAACTCGTGGACAAAGTCGACTCCACCTATATGGCTCTAACCGACTTCTCACCGCCGTTGCCCTAGGGACGCGAGACAACACGGCGACTAGCTTAGCTTTTGACTTTGCCTGATATGAATCAATCAAGCAGAACGAAAGTTGTATTCTGACGACTGCCATGGAAAGAAAGCGAGAGTGTCGTTTGCAGTTGAAGCATTCGAACAAACGTCAGCAGTCCCCCCGGTTATCGACGGACTGCTCCTCCCACAGATAATTACGGCGTTCGAGCGTGACCAGCACTTTGAACCTGCTGGTGGTTATGGCGGTTTGATCCCGCGTTCGTTCAACTGGCGCTTTGGATCGTATTTTCTGGCTGACCTTGAAAAGGACAGCCACTTTGACCGTATGGGCCGAGTCACCCTCTTGGGGTGCCAGAGCGGCGAAGTCGGATGCTGGCCATTGCTGGCTCGCATTTGCGCTGGAAGTGAATCCGTAGTGTGGGACTCGTTCGAACAGCCCCATCGCAAGGAACGTGACTACTCTGGCTTTGGCCCCCTTGTTTTTGACGCTGAACAATACCAGCAGGCCGTTACCGCCCTCTGCACCACGAAATTCCAGAAATGCGAAATGTCTAGTGGCTGGACCTAGTTCGCAATGCTAGTTCTTGGCAGGAGATGCGAAGGTGGGACCGCCGCAGGCTTGACATTCAGCGGTTGAACCAACCCTAAATAAGTTAGCGCTCCAGACAGTTCAAACTGGAGTTGGGGGGAGGACATCTCAAAGGCACTACGACTGCAAAATCTTCTCCAGCGCGATCCGGCTGCGGATCACCAGCGTCGCGCCCCTCAGCGTCACCAACTGCTTTTTCTTGAACTCCGAGAACAGCCGGCTTACCGTCTCGCGCGTCGTTCCGACGCGACGTCTTCATGTGTCAGCGTCAGCTTCACCTGCGCTGACCCATCGTCCTGCGCGCTCTTCGTCGACCATGAGAGCAGTAACTTGGCAAACTTCTCCGACGGCGATGCCGCCAGTCCCAGCGTCCGGATCTCCTCATACGCCACGTAATAATTGCGGCTCAACTGCTGCGCCACCTTTACCGCCACCTCCGGATGATTCTTCAACATGTGCAGCAACGAATCGCGCGCGGGATGAAATTCCCCTGACCAGGCTCCATCATCTCGCAGTCACTTCATACGGCCGATTCGAAATCACCGCATTCAGCCCCAGCACGTCTCCCGAATCCGAGATCTTGGTAATGATGGTCTTGCCTGCGCGCGACGAAGTCGACAGTTTCACGTTCCCGGTGCACAGCACAAATGCGCCGCTCGGCTGCTGCCCTTCGATAAACAGCATCGCTCCCTTGGGATCAACGGCGGGGGATTTCACGTCGTTCCGCCGTTGCGCCGCCGGCAGCGTCAGATTGCAGAAAAGATGTTCTCCCCGAACCGGGCAACTGACACAGTGATCAAGAATATTCAGACCATAAGGAGCCCGCATCGCAAAACCTCCTCCGGGCTAGAAGCCACCAGAATCCTTGGCGCCCGCCTCTGCCCACGCTATGGGTATGGCACGCCGCGAGCCAAAGCCGCACCGGTGTCCCCACTCATCTCCAGGCAACCCTATGTCTCAGACAATAAACAGTTTGTGGCTACGCTCCCAAACCCGGCCAACTGCGCGGAAACACCCAAATCCACAGCTTTGGGTTATTTCCCGCACACCGTTGCCTGATCTGGATCACCGTTCCTTGTGATTAAAGTAATCAGAAACCGCCATACCGGAAGGCCATTTCGAATTTGGATCGGGCAGCCCTTTTTTGACCGACGCAGCGCTTTTTGGGGTGGGTACAACTTTCGTGGGTGTCCCAGTGTTTTATTGGTAGCGCAGCGCTTTCCGGGTCCCAGCGCTTTCTTGTTGATGCAACGCTTTTGGGTGGCGCAGCGCTTTTGGCGCTGCGATGGGACCGCTGTTTTCCGAATCGCTTAAGCCCCGGCGCTACCTCGGCCTTAAGGCCCAACCGCCACCTGCAGCGGACCCGGCGTCTGCATCCGGTCGCGATAAATCCTATTCGGCGGTACTTCCCCCACCGCGTCCACATGGATCACATATCCCCCGTGCGGCAGAGTCTCGCCAAAAGGCAACTCCATCCCTATCGTGCCCCGCTTTAGCAGAAAGTGCTGATATCCAATTGCCGTGGCCCGCCCGTTCTCTGCCACCGCCATCACGACGAACGTCAGATCCATATCATCGGGCGACGTATTTGAAACTTCCACGGTCCCCGCGATCCGGTTGCCGCTCACCCGCGCCGGCGACTTCCAATTAATTGCCAAGGCTGCCACAACCTTCAGCACAAAGTGCTTTTGCACCGCCGACTCGCGGTCTCCGCCGTCCGTCACCGACACCGTAAACTGAAACTCCCCAGGTCGCTCCGGCTCTCCAATCAGCAGCCCGCGTTCCTCGAGTTTCATCCCCGGGGGCAGCGTTCCTTTTTCCACCTTCCAGTGCGGTACAGACACCCCGCCATGCGCCCGGAAGTGAAACTCGTAATGTCGATGCGGATAAGCATCCGGCAGCTGCGATTCATTCTCGATGACTATACCTGCTCCACTCTGCTGGGCCGTCGGGTCACCCTGAGCCGATGACTGCTCGTCACTCGCCGACGCCGACTCAAGTTGACATGCCGACATCGCCGCCACACAGACCAGTAGGAGGCCAAGCTCTACCGCCAGCCATACCTTTTGCACCTTTGCCATGACCCCGCCTTAGACGATACGAATCACTGCGACGACCCACGCAAATCCCGATTCCCTTACTCTCCCACACTTCTCCCACCACTGCATAAGAATGTTCCGACGGCCCAGTCTTGCATCGCCGCCCTCCCCCGAGACACGGTAGTCACATTGACTTGCATTTGAGATTTCTGAAAAACTACCGACTCTGGGCTTTTTTCGCTCCCGAGTTTCGTTTTCATGGAACTGCTGCTCAATCTCGCGTGGCTTCTTTTGGCGCTCCCTGCCTATTGGCTGTGGCGAGCTTCCAGAACGGCCCACGCCAGCCGCACGTTCGGCTCCCTGCAATGCTTACTGGCTTTGGGATGCTTGCTCGTCGTCCTCTTCCCCGTGGTTTCCGCCACCGACGACCTCCGCGCCATGCGCGCCGAGATGGAAGAATCTCCCTCCAGCAAGCGCACCATCCGTCAGGCCAGCGGGGATAAGGCTTCACCCTGGAAGTTGCAGACTCCGCCTGCTCTAGCCTGGAGCCCGAACCACCTCGTGATGGTGAATAACCGAGATTGGCACCAATTGCCGGCCCCGGATTTATCTGTGCCGACTCCGCCTGCCATCCCGCGGGCGGGCCGCGCTCCTCCTGCTTCTTTCCCCCTATAGTCCTCCGAATCCCTGATCGTTCGCAGAAGAAGAAACAGCAGAGTCTTTATTTATCTTTACGTAATTCTTGGGCGGGATACGAGATATTGAGTTGTCGGCGGATTCGCCGGCAGCCCACAAACTGCCGGGGCCGAACCCTTACATCGTAGCTGCCCCATGGAGTTCTTGATGCACTGGAAATTTCTTGGTCTAGCGCTAGCCTTCAGCGCAGCCACTCTGCTCGCTCAGACCGCGCCCCAGCCTGTGCCCGCGCCCCAAATCTGGACCTGGGACGCCGTCAAGAACCTCTTCGAACTGAACAACACATCACTCCAGGCGAGCCGGCTGAATATCGACGAACTCAAGGCACAGGAAATCACCGCGCACCTCCGCCCCAACCCGGACTTCACCCTGTCCGCCGACGGTACCCAGATCGCTCCCAGCCATGGTGTGTGGACCCCATTTGCCGGCACGTTCGTTTCCCCCGGCGTCAGCTACCTCTTTGAGCGCCGCAACAAGCGCGGACTTCGCTACGACGTTGCTAAGCAGGGCACCGCCATCGGCGTCGCCCAGCAGTCTGACTCGGAACGCAATCTTCTATTCAACCTGCGCAGTGCATTCGTCGGCGTCCTGCAGGCCAAAGCCGTACTCAGCCTCGCGCAGGATAATCTCGACTCCTACGACAAGATCCTCAAAGTCAGCCACGACCGCTTCCAGGCCGGAGACATCGCTCGCATCGATCTCGATCGCCTCGAACTGCAGCGCCTGCAATTCGAGTCCGATCTGCAAACCGCACTGGTCAATCTGCGCACCACCAAGATTAACCTACTCGCCCTGCTCGACGATCGGCGTCCGGTCGACAGCTACGATCTCGATGGACGCTTCGACTTCAGCGAGGACATGGCCTCTCTCGACGACTATCGCAAAGACGCTCTCGACGCGCGCCCCGACCTCCGCGCCGCTGTGCTGTCGGTAAAGCAGGCCGAAACCAACTACCAACTCGCCGAAGCCAACGGATCCACCGACCCCACCATTGGCGTCTGGTTCACACACAACGGTTCGTTCAACAATCCCGACGCCCTGAACACCATCGGCGCCAGCGTCAGCATTCCGCTGCGCTTTTTCGACAACAATCAGGGCGAAAAGCTGCGCACCAAGATCGACGTCAAACGCAACGAAAAACTGCGCGACGGCGTCGAAACCCAGGTCTACGCCGACGTCGATTCCGCCTACGCCACCCTCAGCAGCAACATCAGTCTTCTGAAGCCCTACAAGCGCCAGTACCTGGACCAAGCGGTTCGCGTGCGCGACACAGTCTTGTTCTCCTACCAGCACGGCGGCGCGTCTCTGCTCGACTTTATCAATGCGGAAAGTGAATACCGCACCGTGGAGTTGAACTACGTAAATCTGATCGGGTCGTATCTGACGGCCGCCGCCCAGTTGAATCTGGCCGTAGGGCGCGAGGTTATCCAATGACGAAATTCATATTTCATGGCCGCACGGATGTCAGGCGTAACAGGATGCCTTTGTCCCGCTGCTTTCTTTTCGTACTTTTGCTGGCCGCACTTGGTGGTCCCGTGGCCTGTTCAAAAGACACTCCGGCATCCGCGAGCAAACCTCCAGTCACGGTCGATCCCGACGTCTTCGACACCAATCAACCCCAGTTATTCAAAACCGCCAAGGCTGAGACCCGCGCTCTCCCCACTCAGGTCACGGCCAACGGAGTCGTCTTACCCGACGTCAACCGCACCATCCACGTTACTTCGCTCGGCGGCGGTCGCGTCATCGATCTCAAAGTGAGGCTGGGCGACACCGTCTCGAAGGGCCAGACACTTCTCGTGATCTCCAGCCCCGACCTCGCCTCCGCCATGTCTGATTACCAGAAGGCCAAGGCCGATGAAGTCCTCTCGCGTAAGGCTCTGGAGCGCGCCCAGATGCTGTTCGACCGCGGTGCCATCGCAGCCAAAGATCTCGAAACCGCTCAGGATACCGAAGACAAAGCCAAAGTCGACGTCGAAACCGCCGAACACCACATTCAGGTCCTGGGCGCCGATCCCGCTCACCCCAGCCCGCTTATCAATCTGAAAGCCCCCGAATCTGGAACCATCGTCGAACAGAACGTCGCCGGATCCGAAGGCGTCAAGAGCCTCGACAACACTCCCAATCTCTTCACCATTGCCAACCTCGCCGAAGTCTGGGTGGTCTGCGACGTCTTCGAAAACGATCTAGGCGAAGTTCACTTCGGCGACGCCGCCGAGATTCGCCTCACCGCCTTCCCCGACCGCATCTTCAAAGGCAAGGTCGCCGACATCTCTCGCGTACTCGATCCCAACACGCGGAGTGCGAAAGTGCGTATCGTGCTGGACAACGCCGACGGCGCTCTCCGCCCCGGCATGTATGCCGTGGCCACCTTCCGCTCCCGCAAGCTGACCGACCGCATCGTCGTTCCCGCCACTGCCATCATGCGCCTGCACGATAAAGACTGGGTCTTCCGCAAAGAGGGCGGCAACCACTTCCGCAAGATCGAAGTTGAGGCCGACGGCCTCGCCCCCGACGGCATGCAGCAGATTCGCAACGGCGTGAAGCCCGGCGACGAACTCGTCACCAACGCCCTCGAGTTCTCCACCGAGGTCGCGGAGAAAAAGGAATGATCCGTGCCCTGATCGACTTCGCCCTGCGCAACCGCCTGATGATTCTGGGTGCGTCGCTCGTGCTTTTCGCCTGGGGCATCTTTTCGTTCCATGCCCTCCCCATCGAGGCCTATCCCGACGTCGCCGACACCTATGCGCAGGTCATCACGCAGTGGCCCGGACACGCTGCCGAAGAGGTCGAGCAGCAGATCACCGTCCCCCTCGAAGTGGAACTCAATGGCGTGGCCCATCTCACGCATCTCCGCTCCGTTTCCCTGATGGGCCTGTCGATCATCACCATCATTTACGACGACGACATCACCACCTTCAACGCGCGCCAGGAAGTGCTTGACCGCTTGCAACTCGTCACTCTGCCCAACGGTGTCAGTGCAAGCATTGGCCCCGACTACAGCCCCACCGGGCAGATCATGTTCTACACGCTGACCAGCACCAACCCCAAGATCGACGTGATGGAACTCAAATCTCTCAATGACTGGGTCGTCGTGAACCAGTTGAAGTCGGTGCCGAACATCGTCGACGTAAATCCCTTCGGCGGCCCGACCCGCGAATACCAGGTCCAACTCGATCCCGGCAAACTCGTCTCCTACGGCCTCTCGCTGGCACAGGTCGAGAACGCGCTCGTAGCGAACAACATCAACGCCGGCGGCGGATTCATCGAGCGCGGCGAGCAAGCCTTAAATGTCCGCGCCGTCGGCCTCATGCAGACCACCGACGACATCGCCGCTACCGTCGTGAAAGTACAGAACGGCACGCCAATCCGCGTCCGCGATCTGGGCAACGTAGTTCAGGCCCCCAAAGTCCGCCTGGGACAACTCGGCAAGACCGTCCGCAAAGACGACGGCACCATCCTGAACAACGACGACGTCGTCGAAGGCATTGTCCTGCTCCGCAAAGGCGCCGTCGCCGAGACCACGCTCCAGGCCCTCCACCAGAAGATTGATGAACTGAACGGCAAAGGCGGCAAGGCTGGACTCCTTCCGCCGGGCGTAAAGCTCGTCCCCCACCTCGACCGCAGTGAACTGATGCATCACACCACGCACACGGTCCTGCGTAATCTGACCGACGGCGTCCTGCTGGTCACGCTGATTCTTTTCCTCTTTCTCGGCAACGTGCGCAGCGCGCTGATCGTCGCCATCACCATTCCTTTCTCTCTGCTCTTCGCCGCCATCCTCCTCGACCTGCGCCACATCCCCGCCAACCTGCTCTCACTCGGCGCTCTCGACTTCGGCATGGTCGTCGACGGATCGGTCGTGATGGTCGAAAACATCCTCCGTCACACCTCGTTCGGCAACACCAAAAAGTCGTTCATGGAGACCATCGCCATCGCCGCCCACGAAGTCCAGCGCCCGGTCTTCTTCGCCCGCGTCATTATTATTGTTTCTTATCTTCCCATCTTCACCCTGCAGCGCGTCGAAGGCCGTCTCTTCAGCCCCATGGCTTGGACCGTCGCTTTTGCCTTGCTGGGCGCGCTTGTGTTCGCGCTCCTGATCGCCCCCGTGCTGTGCAGCATCCTATTCAGCTCCGGAATCAAAGAGTGGCGCAACCCCGTCCTCGAGTGGCTCAACCGCAGCTACGGCCGCTCCCTCGATTGGTGCTTCGACCACATGAAGTTCACTCTCGGCATGGGCTTGCTGGCTCTCGCGGCCATGCTCTTCATCGCGATGAGCGGAATCATCGGGTCGGAATTCCTTCCGCACCTCGACGAAGGCGCAATCTGGGTCCGCGGAACCCTCGCACCCAGCACCGGGCCTTCCGCCAGCATCGCGATGTCGAAGAAGGCTCGCCTCGTACTGGCCAACTTCCCGGAAGTGACGCAGGTCATCAGCCAGGTTGGACGCCCCGACGATGGCAGCGACGCCAGCGGTTTCTATAACACGGAATTTTTTGTCGACCTGCGTCGGCGCGAAGAGTGGCGCAGCGAATTCCACGGCAAGAAAGACGAACTCATTGCCGCCATGGACAAAGACCTCCAACAGTTTCCCGGCGTGGATTGGAACTTCTCCCAGCCGATTTCCGACAACGTCGAGGAAGCCGTCAGTGGCGTCAAAGGCGAACTCGCCGTCAAGCTCTTCGGAACCGACCTCAAGACGCTCGAAGCCAAAGCGGACGAGATGCAGGGCGTGATGAGCCAGATCCCGGGCGTCGCCGACCTCGGCACATTCCAGGTTCGCGGCCAGCCGAACGTCAACTTAAACGTCGACCGCGCCGCCGCCGACCGCTTCGGCATCAACGTAGCCGATATTCAGGACGCCGTCGAAACCGCCGTCGGCGGAAAGGCTGTGACGCAGATCCTCATCCTCGAGCAGCGCTACGACCTCACCGTCCGTTACCTGCCCCAATTCCGCCAGTCCGTCGAGGACATCAAAAATATCCGCATCCTCGCGCCCACCGGTGAACGCGTCTCCCTCGCCCAACTCTGCAACATCTCTCTCGACGATGGCGCCTCCACGATCTATCGCGAAGGCAACTCCCGCTACATTGCCATCAAGTACAGTGTGCGCGGCCGCGACCTCGGCTCGACCGTTCGCCAGGCCATCGAAGAAGTCGGACGCAAAGTGAAACTGCCCGAGGGCTACCACCTCGACTGGACCGGAGAATACGAGAGCCAGCAGCGTGCCAACCGCCGCCTCGCCTTCATCGTCCCCATCACGCTTCTGCTGATGTCCTTCATTCTGTATTCCGCTTTCGGCTCCTGGAAGTGGGTCGGCCTGATTCTGGCCGTGGTTGCGCTATCCCCGCTGGGCGGATTTCTCAGCCTGCTCATCACCGGAACGCACTTCAGCGTCTCCTCGGGCCTCGGCTTCCTCGCCCTGATCGGCGTCTCTGTCGAAATCGGAGTGATCATGATCGAGTACATCAACCAACTGCGCACCCGCGGCCTGCCGGTGCGCGAAGCCGCCAAAGAAGGCGCCCAGCTCCGCCTGCGTCCCATCATGATGACGATGCTGGTCGCGACCCTCGGCCTGCTCCCGGCCGCCATGTCGCACGACATTGGATCCGATTCGCAGCGTCCGTTCGCCATCGTCATAGTGGGCGGCCTGATCGTGGAATTACTGGTCAGTGTGATTCTCTGGCCAACGCTTTACGTATTTTCGGCTCGCCCCGGCGACCGCCTGCCTCCGTCCGAACAAAGCTTCATGGCCGAAGGCGAGCACGTCGACTAAGGAGGATCGCGAGCAGAAGGGCCTGTGGTGTAAGGAACACGGCGGGCGGCGATTTCGGTCGCCGCTCGCAGTTGCAAGTTCGAGTCTTGCCAGGTCCACCACTCTCGGCGGTCAGCGATGGACAGAAATTCTCAGCCACGGATTGAAATGCGGGAAGGATCCTTGGGGATTGTGGTTGGGAAGAAACCCCAGTTGGCTAGAAGGTAGCACCTCATAGCTCGTAGCTCGTAGCTCAAAACCAAAACCAAAACCAAAAACAAAAACAAAAACAAAAACAAAAACAAAAACAAAAACAAATAAGAGTTCCGAGGTGATGTGGGGTCCATTCGTCTCGGCCAGTAGCTCGCGTTTGACCCTCGCTCGACCTGCTCTCGCTGCCTCCCTTGCGGGAAACTGCGCGCGATCTTCGCTTGGGCTCCGGGCTCACCGCCAACCGGATAAACCTACCCTACGCCTCGGAACTCTATCTTGCTCCGACATTTCTTCTTCGTTCGCCTCGACCAGCGCTTTGCTATAGACCCTTGCTCACCCTCCGTTCCAACCTTGCGATCAGAACAGTGACTCCGCTTGAGCCCCGGACGCCGCACCAACCGGAAAAACTTAAGAAGCTGTCAAAGAACGATCCTGTTGTACTCCTTCTATTTTTCCCGTCAATCAAAAATACGCGTTTGTAAGTACATGTGTTTTCAATTGAGTGCACGCCGTCCACAAGCCGGTGACCGGATTTGGTGCAACCCGCGACTCCGGTTCTTGCAGACCCCGCGTCAGATCCAGCTTTTCGCAGCTTTCATTGGGCGAAGGCAAAGTTGGCACACACGCAAAGGATTATTTCTGCACTGTGAAAATCACGCACTTCCCCCGTCCGGCAAGGGGTTTCAAGATTGCCTCCCGCAAGCAAAAGCAACACTAGGAGCAAAAGCAAAGACCGCGAACAGCTGCGTCCGGTCCACATGAAAATGCCTCCGCCGCACGGAGTGCGGCGGAGGCCCAGTTTCGCAGCGCTACCTCTTCGTTACTTCGTGGCAGCGTCAGAAGGAGCAAAGAAATCCGCGAACGCCTTCGCCTCCGGGACTCCCACGCCGGTAACGTTGTCCCAGCCGATCTTCGTGTGGAGAGCGGTGGCAGAGTTGCATTGCGTGATGAAACCGAAGCCGTCGGCCTGTGAGAAGTCGGTCCCGAAGGAAATCACCAGCGCGGTATCTTGCAGGAACGCGTAGTCCCAGATTGCGCTGACGAAATTCCCCGGCCCTTCGCCGCCCATGATCGCACCGGGGCTATAGAACGTTGTTCCCGTACTATCCAGAATGGAGCCTTTCACGTTGTTCTTCGAGGTAACGGGAACAATGTCGTAGATAGTGCCCGCCGGCATCGAATACATGTAAGGGGCAGCCGACCCAAGAGGAGCGCGCGCTTCCTGATTCGCAATCGCCCATAACCCGGAGAACATCGGGGCCGCTACGCTGGTTCCACCCCAGACTTGCCATACCTGCTCCGGAACATTTCCCGGAACACTAATGAGAGTCGCCACTCCGGTGTAGGGATCTGCCAGCCATGAAACGTCGGGCAGTTGACGATACTTTCCGGGCAGCTTCTTCTGGTAGGACGGCTTCGGGAAGCCGCCGAGGCACGTCGTTATCCCGGTGTTGGGATCCACGCTCTGGCTGGCGCAGTGTGCCGTTAAAGCAGTTGGTTGTGAAGAGCGGATTGGGGAGGGTCGCACTTGCCACACTCGCTGCGTGCAGGCCTGCGCCCCAGTCTTCTGCGCAGGAAGCGCTGTCCGGGCCATCAGCGGATGCTCATACTCTCCGCTGTCAAGTCCGGAAATCGACCGCACCAGTGCCGCAGCAGAACCTTCGACGAAGGGAGCGCGGTCGTTCGCGCGGACGACTTTGCCGCGAACCTCATAGTTGTTCAGCACGACATGAAACGCCGACTCCATTTCGCCAACCGTGCCCCGGACTCGCACGAAGAAATTGCTGGGACCGTCTTGACCACCTTCAGGTTATGCGCTTCAAGGAATTCGCGAACCGTTTTGGCTTCCTCGGCCGTCGGCGCAAAGCGCGACACAATCTGCCCACCGTCAGGAAATGACGGTAGGTGGGAGAAGTGCGATCGTAGAGTTGCCTGGCCAGTTCATCCATCTGGCCGCGATTGTGCGGATTCAACCACACACTGACCTCGATGGTCTTCCCCGGATTCTCAGTCCCGAGGTTCTTCGCGGTAGTTACATAGGCAGGGGTGTTGTGTGCGATGAACTGTCCGGTAGCTGCGACTGCCGGTAAAGCAACGTTGGCGATGAGGGTAACAAGCAAGACAGTGAGCCAGAACTTCCGCGAACTGCGGAGACTCGCTGCGAAGTGCGCCTCCTGGGAGTCCATAGAAAAGCCTGTGCGGAAAGTTGGGGCGATCAGCTGTGATGCCCGTTTCTGCCCGAGGTTCAGGCGGAGTTGACTGTAATTGGAAGTCGCAACCAGACCCCTTCCGGTTGCGGGCTGAGGACCGATTCACGGTGCGTAGCCTGAGAACTGAAGAATGCGGCAACGTGCATTATTTTGCAGTCGTCGCATCTCTCGCTAGGCCACAGTCGCTTCGGCTAAGTGCGCCCCCATGCGGAGTCTCTTCGGCCATGCAGGAATTTTTCAGAGACGACAAATGCCTCTTGACAATAATTTGTAACTTATATAAGTTATCAATTATGAATGTCGCACCCAGCCTCAATGTCTCCTTCGCTGCTCTCGCCGATCCGACCCGCCGGGCGATCCTGGCACGTCTCGCCCTGGGCGAAGCGACGGTCACGGAACTGGCCAAGCCCTTCGAGATGACGCAACCTGCGATCTCGCAGCACCTGAAAGTGCTGGAAGAAGCGGGGCTCATCATTCAGCGAGTCGATGGCACAAAGCGCCCTCGCCGCTTGGCGAAGGCCGGCATTGAAGCGATGGACCAATGGCTGACGACGTTGCGAAAGGCTTTGGAGAAAAACTACGACCGGCTCGATGAAGTTCTGGCCGCGATGGGACCAACCAGAAAGGGGAAACAATGAACACTATGACTAATAAGCTGAACCTGAGAACCGAAAGCGATACACATATCGTGGTGACCCGGCACTTCGCCGCCCCTCCCGAGGCCGTGTACCGCGCGCACACCGATCCGAAACTCATCCAACAATGGTTGCTTGGCCCCGAAGGCTGGACCATGCCCGTCTGCGAAAATGACGCGCGGCCCGGCGGCAAGTTCCGCTACGAGTGGAAAAATGCGAAAGAGAATGGATTCTATCTGACTGGCGAATTTCTTGAACTCAAGCCTTACAGCAAAATCGTCCACCTCGAGCGCATGTACCTGCCGGATCCAACGCCCGAGAATCACGTCGAAACCCGCTTCGAGCCGGACGGCACCGGCACATTGATGACCATCCGCATGACCCTGCCCGACCCACAAACCAGGGCAGCCATGCTTGCAACCGGAATGGAACGTGGAATGGAAGCCAGCTACGTCCGGCTGGAAAGCTTGATCTAGCCAGCTCGCACATTGTTACGAAACAGCCGGAGCGCGAGTCGCCCAGCGCGCTCCGGCACCGCGAAACAGAAATCCCAAACGGTAAACTGCAATGGCTTTGCTGCCCGCCCTGACCCCTTCCCTTTTCTGGGGAAAGATTGAAGAAGCTTTCTACACTCCGCTCAATCTCTTCTTCGAGGAAACCGCGCTCTTCGCAAGCACCGCTTTCTTACCCTTCCCACCGCCCACAATATCCGCGATCGTCGTGTTCTCCAGAATCTTCGCCGCCGCATCCCGCACTTCCAGAAACACTTCATACAGCGCCCGATGATCCGCGTCCTTCGCGATCAGACCCGCGCAACTGCTCCGCATCTCCCATCGGCGCCAGCGGCCCATCCACCAACCGGATAATGTCGCTCAACGGAATCTCCGCCGGATCGCGCCTCAACTGGTATCCGCCTCGCGCTCCGCGCACGCTGTCCACAATGCGCGCGTTCTTCAACTCCAGCAGAATCAGCTCCAGAAACTTCTCCGGCAAATCGCTCTCCGCCGCGATGTCCCGGATCTTGATCGCGCCCTGATCATGCCGCCGCGCCAGCGTCATCATTGCCTGCAGCGCGTACAGCCCCTTTTGCGAAATCTTCAAAGTCGCCTGCCTCCTCCCGTCCCGCCCTGATTGTGCCCCATTTCGTGGCATTCCGTGGAAGATTATTCCGTGGAAGAGCGGCCCTTCAGGGCCGCGTTAAGCACGTGGAATGAAGTGGGCTTCAGCCCCTGTGGTCGCTTCCGTCCCCGCGATGCCTGCGGTCAGATCGTGGCTACATCAAAAACATTCCGGCTCTCCACCGGGACGCTGCACAAACACCGCTCGTAAGCCTCATACATGCCCTCAAAAATCCGATCCCACGAAGTCTCCAGCGCCTGCTCGCGAGCCGTCGCCCGCATGTTCGCTAGCAACTCAGGCTGCTCCATCAACCTCGCCGTGTAGCTCACGAACTCATCGAAGCTGCGCGCAACGAACCCCGAACTCCCATGCCGCACTGTAAACTGAGGCCCACCGCTTATCGGTCACCACCGCCGGGACTCCCGAAGCAAACGCCTCTAGCACCACCAGCCCAAACGTGTCAGTCTCCGACGGAAACGCCAGCACATCGAAATTCGCAAACGTCCGCGACAACTCCACCCCTCGTCAGCACGCCCGTCAACTCAGCCTGCCGCATATTGTTCTGTCAGCCATTCCGATTCCGCGCCTTCCCCCACAATCACAAACTCAAAATCGCGATAGCCCTTCTCGCGCAGCGCCTGCTCCAGCCGCGCCAGCATGCGCACACTCTTCTCCGTTGTCAGCCGCCCCACATATCCAATCCGGAACTTCCCATCGGTCCGGTCGCGAAGCTCCAGGGTTAAACACCGCCGTGTCCACGGCGTGCGACATCAGATAGCAAGGCTTGCCCGTCGCCGCCTCCAGCACTCGAATCATCTCCTGATTTGGCGCAAACAACAGCCGCGGAATGTGGTAGAACCGCGCCGAGGCCCGGAAACTCAGCCGTTCCGCCACATCAGCAATTTTGCCAGCAATCTCTTGCGGCAGGAACGACACCGCAGCCGCCACCCTCCGCCGCGCATATTGATGAAGATTCGTTTGCCACGAAGCCGCCAGCGGAATGCTCCATCTTGTAAGCAACGTACGCACCTAGCGTTCCCACATCGCTCGGCCCTGTAATCTGCACTACCTCAGGACGAAACTCCCGCAGCATCGGTTCCAGTTTCCGGTAATGTCTCAGGAAAAGAAGATCGTAGTCGTGCGCGCGGTCGAGCGGAAATTTCACGGGACTGCGCGACAGTTGTACCCGCGTCACCGGCCCTGCCGTGGCAACTTCATCGTGCGGCCCGGCATGCACCATCAGAAACGGCATCTCCTGGCGCCTCGCGAATGCTTCAAAGTGCCGGCTGGTTTGGGCCACGCCGTCCACCTCATGGTAGACGCAGGGAAAAAACGCGACCCGTGGACTACACTTCTTCACGTACAGCGCCTCGGACGAAACGGCATCCCCGGAAACGCCCTCCGCCGGAATAATCTCTTCTGCGATCTCACGCGGAAAGTCCGGCATCATTCCCCGTCTGAAGACGCGCTGCATCGCGCGTTGCACAGTCGCATTTTCCAGCAGCCGGATGCCCCACAATATCTGCTCCACAAATCTCGGCGGCGCTTTCCACAGCGCCGAGATCGGCCGGTCCGGCCCTCCGTTTGCATCGGGATGAAAAACGCGCTCATCCCACCGCTGCGAGCCGATCGGATAATCCGGATAGTTGCGAATCACGTCGAGCAACGTCCGCGCTGTGCGAATGCTCACCGGCTCGGTATACTGCGGCATCAGCAGCACGTGACTGCGCTGCTCCAGCCGGATCTCACCCACAAACTCGCAAAATGTTTCCGCGCGCGTCAGATTCAGTGCCCCGCTGGCCACGCATCCGTGCCGGTCTCCGCCAGAAACCAGCGGCCGACTCCACTGCTCCGCCAACTCCTGCACCCGCTTATTTTCTTTCGTGCTGCGCGTGGCATTGATTTCAAACGCATGCAGAAACTGCACCGCGCGATGTCAAAAATCGCTCCAGAGCCTTGTCGTCCCGGTGCACTCCCACGCAAGTCTGCGTCCACAGCGGATGGTTAAACACCACCAGCACATCCGGAAACGCATCCAGCATCGCCAGCAGTTCCACCAACTGCTGCTTCGTTCGGATTCCGCGTATACGCGGCCAGATCGTCCATGATCGACTGCGCTAACTCGGACGGCAGATTGTGCACGCCAAGGTGGAAAATCGTTTCCGCATAGGAACGCTCCACTCCAGCGAGATCGGTGTCTGCGCCGTTTCCCGCTCCGTCCGCAACAACAGCGGCGCTTCGATGTTGTCGTGATCCGTCAGCGAGACCAGGCTCTTCAGTCCAAGCTGTATTCTCGATCTGATTTTTTTCCGTCTCGTACGCCAGTCTTGGCGATCAGCGGCGGAGTCCAGTACGCCCGCGAAAAATCCACGGGAATCCTGGCCTCCGGCACTGCTTTTCCAGTGCCTCATGCAGCATCGGGCCCTTGCGGGCCAACTCCGGGATGAATTGAAGGCTTTCTTTCGATCGGTTGGTATGACCGTGAAGTGAAACCGCGGCCTGTGTATCCCGGCCAAGGTCCGGTCCATGCCAGAAGCAAGAGAGTTTTGTTTCGGCCATTCTCAAAATTGTTGTAGTAACGGGTTCCTAATTCTAGCCCAGGACAGCTTGATTAGCGACCTTTCTTTCCAGTCACTGCTCCTCAACTAGTTAGATGCGTGCTTCCATCCCCTTTCAGGGTAACTCGCCAGACAAATTTCGGGGATCAAACTCACTAACCACCACTTACGCCGTAACTTGCTCGCCCCATTCTTTGTGCTATACTGTCTGTTGACGCTTTTTCCACGGTTTGCTCGTGACGCGGTGGTCCCCAGTTGGATCAGATTCATCTCCGCCTTTCCTGCCCGCCGTTTAGTTCCAGCGTTAATTCAAAAACTAAATGTGAGCGGCATGGAAGCTTCACGTGTATCGAAGTGTACTGAACGTGTATACGTCAGACAGGCCCCTCCAGAAAGAAACAATCTTAGAATGACCACATTTACCGAACTGCCCTTGTCTGCTGCCTTACAGCAGAAGCTCGCGGCAGGCCAATTCATCACCTTAACCCCCATCCAGGAGCGCGCAATTCCACCCGCTCTTGAAGGCAAAGATGTAATCGGCACCGCCCAGACCGGCACCGGCAAAACCCTCGCCTTCCTGATCCCAGTGATCGAAATGCTCCGCAAAGAACCGGCGGCGTCAGGCGCACGCTCTGGTGCTGTTGCCCACGCGCGAACTTGCCATGCAAGTCCACGAAGTGTATGAACAGCCTGCGCACCAAGAACATGCCCAAGGCCGCGCTCGTCATCGGCGGCGTCTCCGAGAAAGCTCAGATCCAGGGCCTGCGCGCCGGATCCTCGCTCATCATCGCCACTCCCGGCCGCCTGCAGGATCTCACCGACCGCCGCTTCGCCGACCTGCGCCACATCAAGGTGCTCGTTCTCGACGAAGCCGACCGCATGCTCGACATGGGATTCCTCCCGGCCATCCGCCGCATTCTTGCGCTGCTGCCCAAGAACCGTCAGACCCTGTGTTTCTCGGCCACGCTCGAGCATCCGTCGCCGGACTCGTGCACGAATACATGCGCGATCCCGTGCGCGTTGCTCTGGGCTCGGTCCTGAAGCCCGCCGAAAGCGTGGAACTCAAAGCCTACGAAGTGCGTCCCGGCGAAAAGCTCGACGTCCTCCGCCAGCTTCTCTACGACGAAAAAGGACAGACCCTGATCTTCACCCGCACCAAGCGTGGCGCTCAGCGCCTCGCACAGGACCTGGCCCGCGACGGCTTCACCGCCACCATGATTCACGGCGATCGCTCGCAGTCGCAGCGCAACGGCGCCCTCAGCGGATTCCAGGAAGGCCGCTTCCAGGTGCTGGTCGCGACCGACATCGCCTCTCGCGGCTTGCATTGCGACGACGTCGCCCACGTCATCAACTATGACCTGCCCAAGATGGCCGAGGACTTCATCCACCGCGTAGGCCGTACCGGACGCGCCGGCTCCACGGGCCGCGCCACCACGCTGGCCGCCGGAGTCGAAATCGTCGAACTCCGCAACATCGAGCGCACCCTGAAACTGCGCATCGAACGCATGCAGATGGATCCGTCCGGCGCAACCCAGCCCCGGCGCAACGTCCAGAACACCCTGGCTTCGCGCACGCTGACAGCGTTACCCGGCGAAGTCTTTGTTTAAAAAGAAAAACTGAGAAGTCAAGCGGCTGCCCGCCCTTCTCGCGCAGTTTGCGACAGGGTGGGGCGTTGACTTAGAGTGCGTACCGCCCCAATCTCGGGCCCCCGGATAATTCCCCCGGCGCAGCGTTCTTGGGTGACTCATTCTTGGTTGGCGCTTTCGGGCAGCGCTCTTGGGGCGGCAGCATTTGCGTGCCGCTTTTGCGTGGAGCTTTTGGGTGGCGCGCAGCGCTTCAGCGCTGCGACAAGGCTGCGTGTTAAGAGTGGGGCTTTAGCCCCTGGGGTACTTCGCGACCCCAACCCAAAAATAAAATCGCCGGAGCTCAGCTCCGGCGATTCGCGTTATGGGATACTATCTCCCGATCTTGGGGCTCGGGATAAACGTATGCTCCGGTTCACCTTCGTCCTCAGTACCGATGCGGAACAGCGCCGCCTGCGCCTCGGCAAGCTCGCGCAGTTCCTGCATCTCATCGACAATACGCCTTCCGGCTTGTCCTCTTTGCGCTGAACCCTGCGCTCGGCCTTGTCGCGCTGTTTCTGTTGGCGCGTCTGTTCCTTCTGGCGTTTAGTAAAGGTTGATCGTCCTCGTGGCATTCACAATTCCTCCTTGATGTTATTGCTTGCAGTGCCGGCCCGCACCCCCGCGACTCCGGCTGCGACCAGCAAACCAACTAACCTACCAGCGCGGTTCGCGCGGCTGGCGTGCGTGTCCCTGATAGTCATCGCGCCCGCGTCCGCCACCCCGCCTCCACCAAATCGTTTGCCACCACCCGCAGCGCCACCGCCCCGCGGACTGTCCGTCTTCGGCTGCGCTTCGTTGATCTTCAACGCGCGCCCACCCAACTCCGTCCCGTTCAATGCTGCGATGGCTTTATCCGCCTCGGCGAGCATTCGTCATTTCCACGAACCCGAATCCACGGGCCCGCCCTGTCTCACGGTCGGTCACGATGCTGACTTTTTCCACCGCACCGTGAGCCTCGAACACCGTTCGCAGCTCCGACTCGGTTGTGCTGTGGGGCAAATTCCCTACATAAAGATTCTTCATTGCGTTCCTCTTTCAGTAGCTCGAAACAGCGTCGACCGTTTTGCGGCCCGCAGCGCTCTTACGCCTTCACTGGCTTGGCTGCAGCCGCAGGCTTGCCCTGCGCCACCAGGCTCTTCAGCAGTTCGCGGTTCCGCATTCGCTTCGCGGCATTCTGCCTTCGGACTCGGTTAAATCTCGATTTGTCGCCATTTACTCTGGACATAGTGCACTCCTGTCATTCGGGCAGGTTCACACGGATGAACCGTCTCTCTTGTCGGAACTACTGTGGGACAGCTGGCGACCGTGTTCGCAACGAGCCTCAGCGCTTCGTCACAACACACTTCTTTGGATAGAGCCACTGCGACCTGCCCCGGCCCAAAGTGAATTGTTAGGGACACTCCCTCGCACAGAACAGACGCCTCTTGATCTCTCAATCGCGAAGGCGCAAAAAGGGCCATGGGTCTTCGAGGTTAAGTATTTCAAGTATACCCTGTTTTACCCCAATCCCGCTCCGAGACAAACATCCCATAGCGACAGATGTGAAGACGTAGGAGCAGGTATGAACGCGGATGTAGGGACAGGTACAAAAGCAAGCAGATGCGGGGAGACATATGAAGGCAGATGTGGGGACAGCCGCCCCCGGCTGTCCGGCCGAGCGAAGCTCGGCCAGGCTTTTGCCGCCAACTCCCCAGGGCCGACCCACTCGCATTCCCCTTGCTAATCCCGCCCATTCCGCGTACTATCAATGAGTACGTTAGTCCGAATCGGACGTGAGCAGTTCTTGCCTCAACAGCCAGTAACCTCTCGCAGTACCTCCGAATCTCTCCAGCGTAAAATCGATTCACATTAAAGGAACACCTAACACCATGGCAGAACAAGGAACAGTAAAGTGGTTTAACGACGCCAAAGGCTACGGCTTCATCAGCCGCCAGTCCGGCGAAGACGTTTTCGTGCATTTCTCGGCGATTCAAGCGGGCGGCTTCCGCAGCCTGCAAGAGGGCCAAACCGTGCAGTTCGACGTGACCAAGGGCCCCAAGGGCTGGCAAGCTGAGAACGTCCAGCCGCTGTAGACCATCCCCTTATTGCAAAAAGGCGATCTCCAACCAGAGATCGCCTTTTTCACGTTTGCACCGATTCTTCTTATCATTCAGGGACCTGCTGGCTCTCCGAGAGCTGAACCGCAGCGTCAACCTGGTAGCCGCGAGAGCCTTGCCCTGAGCGCAGTCGAAGGCTGCGCAAGAATGCAGCCCACGGCGTGAGCCGTGGGTCAGCTAGCTAAGCTAAAATGAATCAGCCCCGAAGGGGCGAAAGAAAACAATCAATGGTGCCATCGAAGGGACTCGAACCCCCACACCCTTGCGAGTACATGGACCTGAACCATGCGCGTCTGCCAATTCCGCCACGATGGCAAGTGGACTTACATAGCAGCGGCGACCACATCGGTCGCCGTGTCAGGAAGACCTACACCTCTATTCTACAGACGCGACGCCACCTGTCAAACCAGCGAGCACGGTTTTCCTTCGTGAACCCTCGTGTCCTTAGTGGTTGATGCTTTTGAAGCCGTCCTACTCCAGCTTCGCCGTCATCGTAATCTTCGCATTCAGCACCTTCGACACCGGACACCCCTTCTCCGCCGCCTCCGCATATTTCTGAAACGTCTCCGCATCCGCGCCCGGAACTCTCCCCACCACATCAATGTGGCTCGCCGTAATCGTCCAACCGGAATCCAGCTTGTCCAGCGAAAGCGTGACCGAAGTCGAAATGCTCTCCGGAGTCAGATTCGCCCCGCCCAACTGCGCCGACAACGCCATGGAAAAACATCCCGCATGCGCCGCCGCAATCAGTTCCTCGGGATTCGTCCCCGGAGCATTCTCAAACCGTGTCGTAAACGAATACGGAGTATTGTTCAGCACCCCGCCCGGCGCCGAAATCGAGCCCTTCCCATCCTTCAACCCACCCTTCCAAACCGCACTAGCCTTCCGTTGCATGATCGTCTCCTGATTATGATTTCTAAAACTCGCCCCCAATTGTAGACGCAACCCAGCACCCCTGTCAGGACAGGGAAAGTTTTTTGGGAAGCACGCTTTCTGAAGCCCTAGCGTCGGCGCTCCCGGAGAATCTGTCTCCTGGAGGTGGTCTTGAAAGGTGGTTTGAAAGTGGTTTGGGAGGTGGTTTGGGATGTGGTTTGGGAGGTGATTTGGGAAGTGGTTTGGAAAGGCGGTTCAGGAAGTTCGTGGAAGGGTACGGCTCCAGCCGTGCCGTCAAAGTCGAAGCAATGATTTGGGCTTTAGCCCCTGAGGTTTACTGCTTCCCTCGACGTCTAACGCTACAAATTGATCACCTGACAGATCTCTTCAATAAAAATCCGAGCAGCTCAAATAAAACCCGCACTGCGGACACTTCATCTTGCACCGGCTCTCCCGCAACTTGGACGAGCAGTTCGGACAATACTGTCCCGGATCGGCCGTCTTCGCTCCCGCCCCATGTCCGCTCTCACGCGCTGCCGGCACCGTCTGTTCCTGGCTCATACTCAGCAACCGTAGCCCGCGCTCCCGCCTCCCGCAAGTACGGATGTCGATTCCGCAGCGGACCAAACCCACCAAACCCCCGCCCCAACTCTACGCTGCACGTTCACTTGCTACCAGCGGACTGCGGCTCCAACAGTCAGCCACCAGTCGCCACACTCCCAGCCTGCGCCACACTTTCACATACTTCCCGCGCTCGGGCGCCATGGTGCCGTCTGCCTTGCGCACCACGACCGAGAAGCGCCCAATCTCCATCGCTATATCGCCGGAATACTCCACGCGCACGGTTTCCATCCGCAGACCGCTGTACCCCAATTCGCCCAACTGGCGCAGCAATCGCTCCACGGCCTTTTGCCCGCAGGCTCCTTCATGGTACGGGGCGATCAACTCGCCGTCGCTCGCGAATAGCGCCGCGGCCTGATCATAGTTTCCGGTATTGAACGACATCGCGAAGTCTTGCGTTAAATCGCGGAACTGGGACTCCACATCACGGAAGGGACGAGAATCCCCTAGGGGACTCGGATACGGCCGGTACATCTACTACCTCCTGGGGGAAGGCAAGCGGGTGACTCTCCTGGGACCGCACCCAAGTCAACCGGAAAGCTTGTTCATTCTAGCGCAAAACCATCGTGTGGAAGGAGAAAAGTTTTCCTCGCCGCGGACATTCAAATTCTGCATGGAGAAAAACGTTTAGGCAGTTACCTCTCAAACGGAGCGGAACGGCTGGGCAGCCGCAGCAAGCTGGAATCAGTGCTCGACGGCTCCCCGACTCGTCCGGGGTTTTCGCGATCCGCGATCTGCCGCTTCACGCGCTTCATCAGCACCACCAGTTTTTTCGACTCGTGGTCTCTCTCAGCCTGTTTGCACATCTTCTGGAAATCTTGCGGGGCGTAGCTCACACGATTGGTCATGGGGGAGTTCCTCGTTGCAGGAGAAGGCATAGCCTACCCTATCCCCCGACGCTTGCCAAGCCCCTACAAGCCCCCACAAGCCCCCACAAGGACCTTCATCCGGAGCGGCATCGTTCTTCAGGCGAGGCGAAGCGAAGGATCTCGGACTCAGCCACACCCGCCCAGCGAAACCGTCCACCCCCGGCCCACTCCCCTACTCGGCCCCCGCCAGACACCGGTACTCATCCGCACCCTCATCCCCCAGCAGCACCCACAACGAATACACGCCCAGCGCCGTCCCAAAAGGCGGATGAAACAACGCCAACACTCCCAACACGATCGCCGCCGTCCGCGCCCAGGGCGCCCTCTGCATCAGTCCCAATCCCACGCAGACTCCTCCCGCCGCCAACATCAACAACGTACCGCTCGCCGTAATGAGCAGAACCTGCCACAATCCCGGCCATGGCTCCTGCTCGTGCACCATAAAATGCAAACTCTGGCCGAACGTCATCAACCCCACCGCTGGGATCAAAAACAATCCCCCGATCGCCATCCACAAGGTTGCCAGTGTGCGCAAATGCCGCTCCAGCCGCGAGTGTGCCACCCCGCCGACCGGATCTCCAATTCGTCGCCCGCACTTCGGGCACGTCACAAAGCCAAACTGCACCTCGGTTCCGCACCGGTTGCAGAACATACACCCTCCCTTGACTCCACTTTCAGGTACGTAAAACACCTCCTCCCGGTTTCGTCAAAAATCGCGCTTCACCCCACGCCCATTTTGCTCCCAACTCATGCACTTTCCGATCGATGCGGCTTAACCCATTCCATCACGAGGAACCATGGTGCGCGGCGATAGATCGATGCTTTTGACTTGGGCGCGTCGTCGCTGAGCGCAGGTTCGTCGAAGTAGGTGAGGCGTAAGCCCGCATCGAGCAGATAGCGCATATAGGTGCTCATCGGACGATGATGATTCCTCACGCGGATCCCCCGAATACTCGATCCACATCGAGCATTCCTGAAAATAGTTGTCCAATGGGCAGTAAAGGTCTTCACTGGCGCTACTCTTCACCCAGCCAGTGTCGCCGCACGCCGTGTTGAAACTGGTGAGATTGGCGATCAGCACAATACCGCGGGGATTCAGCACGCGTGCCATCTCTGGATAGCAGCGTGGATGTCTGGAATGTCGATGAGGGACAGGTAGCTGATGACCAGGTCGAACCTATCTTCCTCAAAGGGCAAGCACTCGGCCTCTGCTTCGATGTAGCTACCTTCCGCATCGCGTGCGCGCGCGGAGCGCGGGCGTTGGATCCATGCCGGTCACATCCACGCCATACCGTTTGAGCATCCGGCAGAAACGACCTTCACCCCAGCCCACGTCGAGCGCTTTCTTGGGTGACTGCGCGAGGGCGCGGGGAAGCATGATCGGGTCGAGCCCATAGCGCCGTCCGAAATCGCCGTGTTCGACTATCTTCGCGATCCACGCATCCGCCGACGCTTGCCAGCAATTGTCCATGCTCAACATAGTACCCGAAGCATCTCCTCGGCCGTTCCTGAGGAACTGCCTTCAGTTGGAGCGGTTACGCACCTCCCTCCCCTCATCACGTTTCCCTTTGGCGATACGTGACCTTAGTTACGTTGAGCCAGTGACCTCTTTGCGTGAAAATCACAGCAAGGCCGATTCCGCCTTGCGGGGAGAAAGCGCGTGTTCCACCGAAAAACTCTAAGCGTCGTATTATTTCTCGCCGCCAGCGTCTCGCTGGCAGCCGCGCGCGACCTCGCGCTGGTCTCCAATAAGGCCAACTCCCTGTCTGTCATCACACTGCCGGATCTTGTGAAAGTCTGCAAAGGCCAGACCAACCGCTGGCCCGATGGTAAATCGGTCACGTTCATTATGCGGAACCCTTCGGTGCCAGAGATGAAGTTCTTTCTGGAAAAAATTTATGAACTCCCAGAATCGCAAGTAAAGGAACTCATCGCCACCGCCAATCACGGACGCATGGGTCATCCCGCAGTCATGATCGTCGATTCCGATGAAGATCTGGTGAATAAGGTCGCATCCATTCCCGGCGCTGTTGGTGTCGTGGACGTATACGCCATTAACAGCAGCGTCGCGGTCGTCAAGGTTGCCGGAAAACTGCCGCTCGAACCCGGCTATCTCCTCCACGGCAACTAGAGCACCTCACCGCGGCTGACGATCGCCGCACCGATTTGCACGAGTGAAGAGTTGGATGGGTAGAGTTGGACTGGTAAAGACGGTGTATGAGTAAAGAAGAAAAAGCCAAAGCCGCCGCTGCTGCCGCCGACACCGGAAGCGGCACGCGCATTCCTGCCAATGCGCCCGCTGGCAAGGTCGCCTTCACTCGCCGCTTTCCCCGCTTCACTATCGACGTGCGCCTGCAGGTCAAAATGTTTCAAGCCGGAGAATTCCGCACTTGCTGGGGACGCTCCACTGAAATGGGCCAGGATGGCATCGGCGCCACCCTCACCGGCAGCCTCGAAACCGGCGAGATCGTCACGTTAGAAATTCCCCTGCCGCTAACGCCCTATCCCATCAAGGTCCGCGCCATCGTCCGCTATCGCCAGGGCCTGCGCTACGGATTCGAATTCCTCACCCTCAATGACGGCCAGCGCGACACCATCCAGCGCGTCTGCCAATACCTCGCTACCAAGGCATAAAAGTGAGGGTAACTTCAAAGGAGCTGCAGTCGGGTGATATTGCCTGCGACCGCAAAGATACTTCTGTCTTGCAAGGGCACCGACATTTTCTAACTTCACTCTGGAATCGCGAAATCCCAAACCCTGCCGGAAGCCGATCCTCCAGACCTGTTCCCTCCGTGTGCGCCGGCCATTGTATTGCTCTGGCCCGTGCCCATGAAGAACGCGTATTCCCCTGGCTTCAACGCTTCGTTCAACGTGATCTTGTAGACCCTGATCCCCAGGTGTTCGGCATGGAATTGGACTTCTTTGTCCTTCTGCACGCCCGACTTGCCGCCCGTAATGCCTCCGAAGGACCCGATCTGGAATTCCCTGTGATCGCTCTTCTTGTTTAACTTGATCAACAGGTAGTCGGACGAGTCGTCTCCATCGGGAACATACAGATAGAAAATCGGCTGGCGGTCCCGCACAACATTCTTCGACGTGTTCCCCTCGATGGTCGCATCCCAGTGCTGATTCCTCAGCCCGTTCGTGAAAAAACTGCCAGCCTTGCCGCCCGTCTTCGTGTTTGCCACCGCCTGGCCCATCACCAGCACAAACTTGCCTTGGTCCCGCCAGTACACGCCCACCTCCGGCGGAGGCAGATTCGGATCAACCGAGATCGGGCTCGCACCCGCTACTACCGTTGCCGGCGGAGGAGCGGGGTTGATCATGACTTTGATGACCGGGTCGGGAACGTTTGCGGCTTTGAGTGCCTTCAATCCATCGATGCTGGTATCGAAGCTGACCGTATCGGTCCCCGCCTCGTAAGCCTGACGAATCTTTGTGATGATCACATCGTCGGATAGCCCCACTTTTGCCATCTCGATGACATCCTGGTTGCTGAACCGCTTGCGCAATGTCGCGCCATCCTGGCCCACCGCAGCGCACACTGCAACGAACAAAAAAAATATCGCGAACAGACCGGCCTTCGGACTCCAATGGGTTCTCATTTGCTGATCGCCCTCCCATAGAGGTTCTGCCCGGCTGTCTAGCCAGGAACGGCAGGGATTATACCCCACGCTTCGCTCTGTTGGTGCATCTGCTCAGCAGGTCGCCGAACTAGGCAGCCTCATCGACTTGTGTGAGCCGCCACTCTACTCACGCGGCGGCGTTACGGTCGGTGGCGGACCCTCAGGGTGGTCTCGTAAATACTGCTCGAATGGTTCGTTGCGCAACATAACGCGGAAGCCTCTCCGCGTGTTTACATCCACGGTCGTTTGCAAATCCAGTGCATCAAAAGGGATCACGTGTTCCGCTGGTTTCGTGTCATTCTCCTCCGTCATCGTGAAATGGAGCTGGTCGGCGACGACCCAGTAATCGCTCACGTTGAGAACCGTGCCGTCTTTCAAGAAGAGCTGCGGCAGCTCCGGTCCCTCCTCGCCGTAGACATACACCGGAGTCTCGTACACCTGCGAAACATAGTTTGTTGGACCCGAGGAGTAGACAGCCGTGGTTCCGAGTATCCCGGGCCAGAAGAGGTCACAGTTCGCCCACCAACAGGAGTTCCATCCCCAGAATGGTCCACCCATAAACGGAAATCCGTAAACCACGAACACCGGCGGAAATGGCCGAATCGGGCGCCAGGGACGGCGCAGAGCAGCCGCCCCGAGTGCGCCCCCAATAGGAGCTACCGAAATTCGAGGAGTGTAAATCGGTGCGTGCATAATCGGCGCATGCATTATCGGCGCTGAAGAAATCGGAACGTGAGAAATCGGCGGAGCCGATACATGAGTTCCTCCTCCACCCGGGCGGACGGCTGGATGCTGTGCCAAAGACACCGTAGTCAACACACAAACGGGCAGCGCGCAGCAAACGACAATGAGGAATTGCTTGAGGACCGGACGGCCCAGGGGCGACATATTCTCACCCTCCCAACAGTCTGCGCGGTGGCGCTGACTCATTACTGACAAGTGTAATCCCTTCATCGCCCTGTTTCTATCTTTGGCCGGGCTGGCGAAAAATCGATACCTCTGCTCCCGAGGTTGGAGCGAAAGTTCGAGATATTACGCGATCACAGTACGTACATCCGCAGCATCCACCAGACAAGGAATATCGCGATGATGGCCCCCACGATGTGAACGATCCAGTCGCCAGCTGTTTTCGGTTTTCCAAAATTGAACATGCCGCAATCGTATCAGGGCCGCATTCTTCCGCAATCTCTCCAGGCGTTTTGTCTCATTTCCTCCCCTGACTGCGAATCGCATAAATCAAATACGCCACGATCGCGACATTCACGATCAGTGCCCCCACTCTCACCCAAGTAGCATGGCGGTAGATCTCATACATCTCCACCGGCACCAGGCTACTGGTGATAATCACCGTCAGCCACTCCCCCCACCGCTTCTGCAGCCACAATCCGGTCCCCTCGGCCAGGAATAGCCCCGCATACAAGAAGCTAACCAGCCCCAGTTTCTTGATCTGGTCCGGACGCAGATTCGAAACCTTCGCCAGAAAAGCAACCACATACCGGCTCCCAGTGTCGAACCTTAACGCTTCCACCAAGTGCTCGGCCAAGCCGCCCACATCTTTGTGCAGTAATTTGAACGCGCCCACGCCGAGCGCAATCAACGCTGCGGACTTCAGAAACTTGAAGACCGCGATCAAACGCAAAATTCTGTCGTTGGATGATTTCATTGGACAGTTCTCTAACCCGGGTGCCCCATTTCTCGCGCGTCCTTTGCGCGAGAAGTGTGGACGTTCATGACTGCCCCGCTGCACCGGACCTCAAAACCAACTCTGGCCTCGCCACATCCCACCGTAGAATACCTGTGTACCGCATGCGCGCCCTGCTCCTCACCCTCGTTCTCGTGTCTGCCGCCGCGGCCCAGGCGAATCCTCCCGCCATCATCGTCACCGACGAAAATGGAGTGGTCGTCCCTTCGGCTCGCGTTTCATTGCAGGCGCCGCCCTCGCCCGCGCTCCGCTGCGAGACCGACCTCTCGGGACGCTGCCAGTTCCCTTCCCTCGCCGCCGGAGAATACCAGCTCCGGGTCGAAAAGGAAGGCTTCTACGCCCTCGATCAGCCCGGCGTCCAAATCAGGTCCGGGGTGTCCATCGATGTTTCCATCTCACACGAGCAGGAAGTCCACGAGGTCGTCGATGTCCACGAATCTCCTCCCGCCATCGATCCCGCGCAAGTCGTCGCGCAAGAATCCGTCAGCGGGCTCGACATCATCAACATCGTCTATCCCGGCACCCACGACTATCGCAATGCCCTGAACTTTATCCCTGGCGTCGTTCAGGATCAGGCGGGCCAACCCCACGTTGCTGGAGCTCAGACGTACCAGACCGTCACCCTGCTCGACGGCTTCAACGTCACCCAACCCGCGAACGGACAACTCGTCGTCCGCGTCAGCACCGACTCCTTTCGCTCCATCCAGGTCCAGCCGTCCCGCGAACCCGCCGAAGACGGCAAAGGATCCGGCGGCATGCTCAAACTCAACACCGGCATCGGCGACGATCACTTCCGCTTCTTCGCCACCAACTTTATTCCCTCCATCCAAAACAAGCACGGATGGCGCTTCGACCAGTTCCTTCCCCGCTTCACTTTCTCCGGCCCCATCGAAAAGGGAAAAATCTGGTTCTACAATGCCTTCGAAGGCGACTACGCCAATACCGTTTTCACCGCACTCCCCGTCGGTGCTGACAACGATCACACCATCCGCGTCGGCGATCTCACCAAACTCCAGTCCAACCTCACCAGCCGCAACATTTTCACCGCCAGCTTTCTTCTGAACCATCTGCATGACCAGTACGCCTTCCTCTCGCCGCAGATGCCCCAACTGACGAATCCCAAAGATGTCGAATCCGCCTACTTCGGCAGCCTCAAAGACCAACATTATTTCGCCGGCGGCCAACTGCTCGAAACTGGATTCGCCTTCGCCGAGTACGACGCCCAACTCACTCCCTACGGAACCCTTCCCTACTTCATCAATCCCAACACCGCCGGCGGAAACTTCTATTTCGCAAACCAAACTAACGCCACCCGCTGGCAAATTCTTTCCAACCTCTTCCTCCCCTCGCACCACTGGCTCGGCCGTCACGATTTCAAAGTCGGAATGGATCTCGACCGCATTTCCTATAATGCCACTTTCCAACGCCAGCCTATTTCGTTCCTCAGTGGAGACAACACTCAGCCCTCAACCCTACCCGACCTCTGCCTCACGGCTCCCCAGGACTCAACCTTCCCCTGCACCCGGTACTCAACCTTCGGCCCTGCGCCCTTGCACGAGCAATACAACACCGAACTCAGCATCTACGCGGAAGATCGCTGGAGCATTACCAACCGCCTGCTCCTCGAACCCGGCATCCGCTTCGACCGCGACGCCATCGTCCGCCACCTCACGTTCTCTCCCCGCCTCGCCGGAACCTACGTCCTCGACGCCTCCGGCAACACCAAAATCTCCGCCGGAATCGGCCTCGTCTATGACGGCACCCCTATCTACCTGATCGCCCGCCCCTACGCCGGCACCCGGCAAGACCTCTTCTACTCCGTCGATCCCAATTGCACCTCCACCACCGGATGCGTGACCACCACCGGCCCAGTCCCCACCACCTTCACCGTCAACAGCAGCACCCTCGAAGTTCCGCGCTTCCTCAACTGGAGCATTGCCCTCGAACAGAAACTCCCCTATGCCATCTACATGAAAGCCGAGTTCCAGCAACGCCGCGGCAATCACGGATTCGTCTACGACACTCTCAACAACACTGCCGGCGGCAACTTCATCCTCGAGAACACTCGCAACGACCGCTACGACGGCTTCCAAATCTCCCTCCGCCACAACTTCCGCGAAAGCTACATGCTGATGGGCTCCTACACTCGCTCCAGTTCCCGCTCCAATCAAGTCCTCGACTTCAACGTCGACAATCCCATCTTCAGCCCCCAGGAACCCGGTCCCTATCCCTGGGACACTCCCAACCGCTTCCTCTCCTGGGGATACCTTCCCTTCTTCAATCTCCCTATCATTCATCAGCTCGAAATCGCCTACTCCCTCGAAGCCCGCACCGGATTTCCCTTCAACCTCTTCAACGACCAACAAGAACTCATCGGCGCACCCGGCGCCCAGCGTTTCCCTTCCTACCTGTCCCTCAACGTCCAACCCGAAAAACGCTTCCACCTTTTCGGATACTACCTCGCCATCCGCGGCGGCTTCGACAACATCACCGGACGCTGCAATCCCTACGTAGTCAACAGCACTATCGACCCCATCTCCCATCCCGCGCCAACTTTCACCGCCTGCCAAGGCCGCGCCTTCACCTCGAGAATCCGCCTCCTAGGCCGCAAATAGATGCCGTCTTGTCCGCAAGTCAAAATAATTGTCATCCTTCGGCGGGCGCCTCTTGCCCGCCGAAGGACCTCTGCAACTTGCATCAGGCACCCAAGCTTTCAATTGCTGGGGGCTTTTGTGCCAAGGGATATAATCATCCATATCACTTGCATCGAAAACCCGTTTCCCGTCATCTCAAAAGCTTGGAGGACAATAGACAATCATGGCTCACGAATTACCCGCACTCCCCTACGCATACGACGCGCTCGAACCCATCATCGATAAGCAGACGATGACCCTGCATCACGACATGCACCACGGCGCCTATGTGAAAAATCTGAACGCCGCCATCGAGAAGCATCCCGAACTCGCCGGCAAATCCGCCGAAGATCTCATCCGCGACCTCAACGCCATCCCCGAGGACATCCGCGGCGCCGTCCGCAACAATGGCGGAGGCCACGTCAATCACACCATGTTCTGGAAGATCATGAAGCCCAAAGGCGGCGGCGATCCCTCCGGCCCCATCGCCGACGCCATCAATAAGACCTTCGGCAACTTCAAAGATTTCCAAACCAAATTCAACGACGCCGGCGTCAAGCAGTTCGGCAGCGGATGGGTCTGGCTCGCCGGCAAGTCCAGCGGCGAAGTGCAAATCATCAGCACGCCCAATCAGGACAGCCCCATCTCCCAAGGCCTCTATCCCATCTTCGGCAACGACGTCTGGGAGCACGCCTACTACCTGAAATACAACAACCGCCGTCCCGAATATCTAGCCGCCTGGTGGAACGTCATCAACTGGGACGAAATCAACAAACGCTACGCCACCTTCAAATCCGGCAAGTCAGTCCAAGAGCCGGCCATGGCCCATCGCTAGCCGCTCTAAGCGGAGCCCCCCGCCAACACGTAGCCCCGGACGCATTCGTCCGGGGCTATTTTCTTTTGTCTCCGTACCGATCTATGCCACCGATCGCGCGTACTGTTCCGGCTGCTTCTCGAACTTCGTCTTGCAGTCCTGCGAGCAGAAGCTGTACTTCTTCCCACCGTATTGTGTCTGGTACTGGGCATTATTTTCGTCAATGTTCATTCCGCAAACAGGGTCTTTTGTCATGGTTCATCTCCACGTAAATTGTCTTCCTCATAAGATTCTCGACCCATCCACCCCAACTTCAGCTCGGGTAGTTCCTGTAGTCAAAAGTAAACACGTAGCCCCGGGCGCATTCGTCCGGGGCCGCTATCTGCACTTCCCTCTGTGCCCTCTGTGTCTTCCGTGTGCCCTGTGGTTAAGGGTTTTTGCTGACCTCTGGAACCGCGCTCTCCCATCCTCCGTACAATCCCAAAGACACATGCCTCTATCCCGCCGCGCCCGTTACGGACTCCTACTCCTGATCTCTCTACCTAACCCTCTGCATCATCGGCGGCATCTACCTCGCCGACGGCACACTCCACCCCGCCCGCCGCCCACTCACCGAAGGAGAAGTCGCCGCAGTTCGCGACTCCATTCAAGCCCTCGACGCCAACCTATCCGACGCCACCATCACCACTCCCGACAACGTAACCCTCCGCGCCTGGATGATCCACCCCCACCACCCCAACGGCGACGCCGTCCTCCTCCTCCACGGCCTCGGCGACAACCGCATCGGCATGACCGGATACGCACAGCTCCTTCTCTCCCACGGATTCACCGTCCTGCTTCCCGACGCCCGCGCTCACGGCACCAGCGGCGGCCCGCTAGCCACCTACGGACTAATGGAACGCAACGACATCCATCAATGGTTCGATTTTCTCGAACGCACAAGATCACCCCCGCTGCATCTTCGCCCTCGGCGAATCCATGGGAGCCGCCCAACTCCTTCAATCGCTCGACACCCACCCACTCCTCTGCGCCGTAGCCGCCGAATCTTCCTTCGCCAATTTTCGCGAGATCGCCTACGACCGCATGGGACAGCCCTTCCACCTCGGTCCCTGGGTCGGCCGCACATTCCTCCGCCCGCTAGTCGAAGTAGCCTTCCTCCGCGCACGCCTGAAATATCACTTAAGACATGGACGACATCTCTCCGGAAGATTCAGTAGCCGCCACCAAGATCCCCGTTCTACTGATCCACGGCGCCGTAGACAGCAACATCCCCGTCCGCCACTCGCAACAAATTCACGCCCACGCCCCAAGTACCGACTTGTGGCAAGTCCCCGAAGCCGACCACTGCGGCGCCATCAGCGCAAGCCCACAAGAATTCGAGCGCCGCTTGCTGGCATGGTTCAAAAACCCGTAGCCGCGGACGCATTCGTCCGGGGCCGGCAAGGTCCGGCCGGCGTCCCGCTGGCTGTAGCCAGGGCATCTTGCCCCCAGAAATCACGACGTCCGTAAACGAGTCTGGTTACGAACACCGACCTCGTTCAATCAGCAATCAGAAATCAACAATCAGCAATTCTCTTCCTCTGTGCCTTCGTGGTGACACGACCTACGGCCTCCGATACACCACCCCACCCTTCATCACAAAATCCACCTTCTCCATCACCGTCACATCCCCCAACGGATCCCCCGGCACCGCCACAATGTCCGCCAACTTCCCCGCCTCAATCGTCCCCAACGAATCCTGCATCCCCAACAACTCCGCCGCTGTCGCAGTCGCCGACCGAATCGCCTGTGCCGGAGTCATCCCAAACTTCACCATCGAAGAAAATTCCTTCGCCGGATCGATCTTCCAGTCAAACCCGCCCGCGTCAGTCCCAAACGCAATCTTCACCCCAGCCTTCATCGCCCGCCGGAACGTGTCTTCATGAATCTGAATCATCTTCACCCACACCGGAGCCCCTTCCGCCGCCCGCCCCTGCGCCACGTACTCCCCCACAAAAATCGTCGGCACATAAAAAATTCCGCGCGCCGCCATCACCTTCAAATCGTCATCTGCGATGTAGTTGCCATGCTCGATCGTATCCACGCCCGCCTCAACGGAGTTGTGCACCCCATGCAACGCCATCGCATGCGACGCCACTCTATGCCGCTCCCGGTGCGCTTCGTCCACAATCGCCTTCAACTCGTCCAAAGTAAACGTTGGAATATCGTCGAGCACTCCATCCTCGCGCACGCGATACGTCCGGTCGCTGTACACCTTGATCCAGTCCGCCCCGTGACTGATCTGCTCCCGCACCGCCGCCCGCGCACTGTCCGCACCGTCCACCAACTGCACGCCATGTGGAACCATTAGCGCAGGCGCATACCCTTGCAACGGATAAGCCCCCGTCACATCCAAAGCCCGCGTCGCCACCTGCATCCGCGGCCCCGGAATCACTCCGCCATTGATTGCCTTCTTCACGTCCGCATCGGCATACCCCGCGCCCTCAGTCTCCAAATCGCGGATCGAAGTAAATCCGTACTCCAGCGCCCGCCGCGCATTCACCGTTGCCAGAATCGTCCGATACTCCGGCGACTGCTTCAGCAACTGCTCGTCATACTCCGCCGCCGTAATATCCCCCTGCAGCAAAATATGCGTATGCGTATCGATCAGCCCCGGAATACAAGTCTCGCGCGACAGATCAACCACCTCGATCCCGCTAGGCGCACTGCTCGCAATCTCCTTGATCTTTTCTCCTTCGACCACAATCACCACATTCTTGCGAACCGAATCCCCCCGCGAATCAAACAAACTCCCGCACCGCAATGCGACAGTCTTTGAAGTCCCCGCCTGTCCGAAAACGCAGGTGTTGCCAACCACAAGCAAGATCCCGACAACTGCAAGCGTCACTCTCCGCATCGCGCCTCCTCTTGAAACCTTGAAACCTTGAAACCTTGAAACCTTGAAACCTGAAACTGAAACCTTGCCTTTCTGCATTTCCTGTGCACCCTCTGTGGATATTCCGGCTGCCCACTCTACCAGATTTTCTCCGTACCTCCGCCTTCCTCCGAAAACTACCGCCATCCAGTGGCTCAACCCTCCGCTCCTCACCTGTTCCTTGATCCGTAACGATCCGCGAAAATCCGTGGCCAGTCTTTTCCTCAATTGCACCAAAAATACTGAATTGACCCGCGCCCGTTTCGCTCGTACAGTCTCCTTCGCCTTCATAAAAATCCCAGTCGTTCCAGCCGGGCAAAGCCGGTTGGCGATGCGCAATCAAAACCTCAGCAGGAAGCTTCGTACTCAGGTCAGCGCCACATGAAATCAGAGCAATGGAAGACATATCGCACACGTTTCTTAGTCAAAGCCAAACAACTCAGTTCCAGTCTCAGCTTCGTCGACCACCTCGGCCGCCAGCATTGCGGACGCAAAGGCGACTACCTCGTCGAATCCTCCGACGGCGTTCTCAGCATCGCCCCCCGCCGCATCTTCGAGGACATCTACGTCCCGATGCCCCTGCGCCACGAACCGGGGAGCGATGAACCCAGGCCCGGCCTGCTGACGTTTGAGCCACTCGAGATCGAAGAGGTCAAGCTCGCCAAATCGCCAGCCGCCCACGAACGAGCGGACACGCCAAGCCGAAAACTGCCCCAATCCTGCCGCATCCGTCCCAGCTCCGGCCTGGGATTGATGTAAACATGTAGCCCCGGGCGCATTCGTCCGGGGAGCCGTAACTCGATTTTGGGAAGTACCGATATCTTGCGAATGGCGGACCAAGTCGGAAACGCACTTCGCTACCAAGGGAGTTAGGTCCCGGAGGGACCCCTGAAGAATAGCCGCAAACAGCTTAGAAACTCGTCCCGAAAAGGACGACTGGAACTCTCACTCGCTGACTGAAAAACGTTCGAGGCGAACACTGATCAGCCGCGAAGCGGCACAAGAAGGCAGCCCACAGCCTGCCCTGATTTTGTCGAAGGGGCGCAAGCCGTTTGGGGGAGTGGTCGCAACCATCAACAAGCCCCGCAAGGGGCGTTAGAAAAACCACGGCAATCCCAGCCCCTGCCGTGAGATACGGTCCCAAAATGATCCTCACTTCGACAAATCACGCCTGTCTCTTGTTTTCCACAATGTGGAAAACGGCCCGAACCCCGCATCAAGCCCGTCATTGCTAGGGATACAACCTGTAGTGTTTCCCTCTTGACAGGCACAATCTGCGGGAGTAACTTTGCAATCCCAAGCACGAAAATTCCGCCTCACGGGAATGGGACGGAATTCCAAGCAGTACAGGTAACAAGGCGCGGTCCGGTGCCCAGCCAGAGGTGACTCGGCACTCCTCCGCCAGCCAGTAAAAGGCTCAGGCGCCCGGGCTTCCAGATCCGTAAGCCCGGCGCCCGAAACCTTAACTAGACTGGAAACACAGCGTCTTCCGGAAGCCGAAGGCCGGAAGCCGAAGCAATGCAGTGCGGTGGCCGTTCCCCGACCCTCCCCCGGGGCACGACAACAACCGAAGTGGCAGTCGAGCATCAATCTGTAACCTGCCCGCCGGCAGACAAGGGAACTCCTTTCCTCGCCGGCGTGGCAGCAGCAGGATCTAGGAGCCCGCAATGGAAGGTTTAACTCGCCTCGTCTCAGAATCTTTGGCGCGCCACGGTTTCGATCGTCCTCTCGACTATCGCCGCCTTCACTGGTCGCGCTGGTTCCGCTGCGACTCCCATCACAGCCTCCTGTTCGTCCCCAGCAAGCCCGGCGTCTTCGCCGTGGCCGAAGAAATCATGGACTTCGGCGTCGGGCGTGGAAGAGCGGCAAGTCAGCGCCGCGCCTGGCGGAAACGGTAGTCCGGCTTTAGCCGCTGCGGGAATCTAGCTCCGGAAGCCGAAAGCCGAAAGCCGGAAGCCGCATCCCCCCGCCGCATGCTCGCCGTCACCCAATTCTTCGAAGACGACGACATGGCCTTCGTCCTCGACCGCATGCTCTCGCGCCAGAATCCCATGGCCGCCCGCCTGGCCTCCGGCCGCTACTTCGTCCGCTTCGTCGTCATCGAAGACCAGACCCAGCGCCGCAGCATCTGCAGCGCCCTCAATCAATGGATGGTCTACCGCCTCCGAAAAAGCCACCGGCATCGGTTCCCACTTCGCCACTTCGCTGGAACTAACCCCAGCCACCGAATACATCCCTCAAGCCGATGAACGACAGCAATCCCTCTTCCCGAATAAAGAGGATGTGCCGCAAGCGCTCACTCCCGCGACTGCCGACGCTACCAATACCCACGTAGCGGCGGACGCACTCGTCCGCCCACTCTCGCGAATCGCAGCTGAATCCGTGTGGGAACGGTCTCAGACCCAGTCGGGCCGAGCGCAGCTCGGCAGGATTTCGCCGGCATGACCGATACCCGTGTGGCGACGGGCGCCTCGCCCGCCGCGCGAAGCGAGCCGAGCGGCTTGGGCACGAAGCTTGGTTTTTCTGCTCCAGCACCCGTCCCGACGGCACCGCAGCTTAAGCTCCGGAGCCGCCACCAACATTCACTGTCCCTCCCCCTTCCCCTCCGGCTTCTAGCCGAAGGATTTCGGGTGGCGCAGCGCCTCAGCAGCTGCGATCAAACGCTCTTTTGCAAATGAGTTTTGCGGGGAAAGGAAACACAGCTTTGTGGGAACAAAATTGTCCGAACGCCCCACAAGTCCAGCCCCGAAGGGGCGAATATGTTAGCCCAGGACGGAAGTCCTGGGTACGCCCGAAGAACAGGAACGAGCCCCTTAGGGACGGCGCCGCGTTCCCCGAAATTGCCCGGCTCCGAAGGGGCGCCACAAGATCTTTGAAAGACCCGAGCACCATCCCGATTCCCCCGCCCGCCAGCCCGGGACGCCTGAATCGGCGCAACACGCATAGAATCTAATTAATTGGAGAGCCCCATGGCAGAACTGAAGACCGTAACCGAAACCACCACCGCCGCAGCCCCCGTCCGACCCCGCCGAAGAAGAAATCCCCCGGCCTCTCCTTCCGCCGCTTCTTCACCAAGCCCGGCGTCTCTCCCTACAACGAAGTCGAATGGGATCTCCGCCTCGCTCAGATCACCGACGCCCAGGGCAACATCATCTTCGAGCAGAAGGACGTCGAAGTCCCCAAAGACTGGTCCATGACCGCCACCAACATCGTGGCCTGCAAATACTCTGCACGGCAAAATCGGCACTCCCGAGCGCGAAACCGGAGTCCGCCAGCTCGTCGCCCGCGTCGCCGAAACCATCCGCGACTGGGGCATGGCGCAAGGCTATTTCAAGACCGCCGACGACGGCGCCACCTTCCACGACGAACTCGTCCACATCCTCGTCCGCCAGTACGCCGCCTTCAACTCGCCCGTCTGGTTCAACGTGGGATGCGACCGCATCGAGCCCAACTCCGACGGCCGCAACTGGCACTGGAACCCGCAAACCCAGCAAGTCGAATTCGGCGTCACCGGATACTCCAAGCCCCAGTGCTCCGCCTGCTTCATCAACTCGGTAAAAGATTCGCTCGACTCGATCCTCACGCTGGCGAAGACCGAAGGCATGCTCTTCAAGTGGGGCATCGGCACCGGCACAAATCTCTCGCCCCTGCGCGGATCCACCGAAACTCTCTCCGGCGGCGGCACCGCCAGCGGCCCGCTCAGCTTCATGAAAGGATTCGACGCCTTCGCCGGCGTCATCAAGTCCGGCGGCAAGACCCGCCGCGCCGCCAAGATGGTCATCCTCAACGTCGACCATCCCGACATCATCGAATTCATCGAGTGCAAACAGAAAGAAGAAGCCAAAGCCCACGCCCTGGTCGCCATGGGATACGACGGCTCCCATCCCGACTCCGACGCCTACTCCTCCATCTTCTTCCAGAACGCCAACAACTCCGTCCGCGTCACCGACGACTTCATGTACGCGGTAGTCCGCGACACCGACTTCTCCACCAAGACGGTCACCGACGGCTCGGTCGTGAAGACTTACAAAGCCAAAGAACTGCTCCGCAAAATTTCCGAAGCCACCTGGCACTGCGGCGATCCCGGCATGCAATACGACACCACGGTCAACCGCTGGCACACCTGCAAGAACACCGCGAGAATCAACGCCAGCAACCCGTGCAGCGAATACATGTTCCTCGACGACTCAGCCTGCAACCTGGCCAGCCTGAATCTCCTGAAGTTCGCGCCCAACGGCACGTTCGACGTAGAAGCCTACCGTCACGCCGTAGACGTATTAATCACCGCGCAGGAAATCCTGGTCGACAACGCCGGATATCCCACGGAACACATCATGCGCAACTCGCATGACTACCGTCCGCTGGGACTAGGCTACGCAAACCTGGGCGCCCTGCTAATGGCCGCAGGCCTCCCCTACGACAGCGACGCCGGCCGCGACTACGCCTCCTGCGTAACCGCAATCATGTGCGGCGAAGCCTACCTGCAGTCCAGCCGCATCGCCGAACAATGCGAGCCCCTGGTGCCCGCAACCGAAGCCACAAAGAAGAATTTGTCCGAAACAAACTTAGGTGCAGGCATCACCAACGCCCATGTGGGACAAGATGCTCGTGTGGGGACGGCCGCCTCGGCCGTCCAGCGAAGCGGAGCAAGCGACCCCGGCACCATGCCCGGCGGAGCCTGCCCCGGCTGGTACATCAACCGCGAGCCATTCCTAGACGTAATCCGCATGCACCGCGCGTCAGTGAATGGCATCAACAAAGCAAACGTCCCTGCCACCATCTACGAAGCCAGCAAGCAATGCTGGGACGAAGCCCTGGCCCACGGCGAAAAACACGGCTACCGAAACAGCCAAGTCACAGTCCTAGCCCCCACCGGCACCATCGGCTTCATGATGGACTGCGACACCACCGGCATCGAGCCCGACCTCGCACTGATCAAATACAAGAAGCTGGTCGGCGGCGGCATGATTAAGATCGTCAACAACACCGTCCCCACCGCGCTGTTCAAGCTCGGCTACAACCACGAGCAGGCCGACGCCATCGTCAGCTACATCGACGCCACCGGCACCATCGAAGGCGCGCCGCACATTAAAGACGAGCATCTTGCCGTCTTCGATTGCTCGTTCAAGCCCGCGAAGGGCACGCGCTCCATCGCCTACATGGGACATCTGCGCATGATGGCTGCCGCGCAGCCGTTCATCTCCGGCGCGATCTCGAAGACGGTCAATCTCCCCGAGAACGCCAGCGTCGAAGACATCGCCGAGGCCTACCTGCAGGCCTGGAAGCTTGGCCTGAAGGCAGTCGCCGTTTATCGCGATGGCTGCAAGAAGTCGCAGCCGCTCTCGGCCGCCGGGACCAAGACCGCGAACTCCACCAAGGACGACGCCCGCATTGCCGCTGCGCAGCACATCGAGGAAGAGGACATGAACGCTCCTCCGCGCGCCGTGCGCCACCGCCTGCAGGAAGAGCGCGCTTCGATCACGCACAAATTCAAAATCGGAGACCACGAGGGCTACATCACCGTCGGCCTCTATCCCAACGGAGAGCCCGGCGAACTCTTCATCACCATGGCGAAAGAAGGATCGACCGTCAGCGGCCTGATGGACAGCTTTGCGCTGACCACCTCGATCGCGCTGCAGCACGGAGTTCCGCTGCGGCTGCTCTGCGAAAAGTTCGCGCACACCCGCTTCGAGCCCAGCGGCTGGAGCGGCAATCCCGACATCGGCTACGCCAAGTCGATCATCGACTACATCTTCCGCTGGCTGCAACTCCGCTTCCTGACCGGCCAGCAGCAGATGCTGTTCGACAACCTCAGGCTGCGGCCCGCCGGCATTGCCCAGCCGGAAGGAGTAGGAAGTCAGGATGAGTCCTCCGCCGCCCGCCGTCCGGAAGCCGGAACGCGTGAGTCGGGAGCCGGTTCCGTCCACGCCGCCGACGCGCTCTCCAGCATGGTCGACCTAGGAGACGCGCCCAGCTGCAGCTTCTGCGGCGCCATCATGACCCGCAACGGCAGCTGCTACCGCTGCATGAGCTGCGGGAGCACGAGCGGGTGCTCGTAGTCACGAGCCAGCTACAACAACCAAGAGCCACTTAAAATGAACTGACAGATATATAAATAAACACTGTCAGTTCATTTTTTTACTTGACCCTCATCTGGCTAGTCTCTGGGGTCGATATACCTGCGCTCGTAGAGCACAAGTCGGTGCAATGCGTTCTCGTGTTTGTCAACTTGCACGAGTTCCGATTTTACGTGCCACTCAAAACCGTCGGCGGATTGTTTCCCAGAGAGATTACGGAGAAGGTGATACTCGTGCTCGGAGTCGGGCGACTCGACCAAGAGGGGCTCTTCTTTCGGTCCAAAGAGACAGGGACTTAAGAGTTCCGGCCCATCTTTTGCGGCGTCCCGCCACTGCACGTCCGGGCATTCAAGCGGCCCAGAAACTTTCATCTCGCCCGACGGCAGAATGTCGATCACATATTTCGTGAACACCTTTCGCCACTGCATGGCTCAGCTTATTGGCCGGTTATCGCCCTGATTTAAACAGTTAGCACATAAGAGAGCAGTTACCTCTCTAGCTAGCTAGTCATCCGCATCGGAGAATGCGAGATTCTGATGCGCGAACGGTGCAATGTACGTGAGGCCAGTGCAAGAAGTTCAATCTTCTCGCAGAGCCTGCATCGGCTGGATGGAAGCTGCTTTGCGTGCGGGCAGGAGAGCCGCGACCAAGCCGATTCCCGGCAATATGAGCAGGACGGAGACATAAGTCCACATATCTAAGGCGTGCACCTGGTACAAGAAGCTCTGAATCAGGCGTTGCGCGGGAAATGCCAGCAGAAGGCCCACGCCCAGTCCTACCGCGATAAGAATCGAGCCTTGCCGCAGGATCATTTGCGCCACACTCTGCGGGGTTGCACCCAAGGCAATGCGGACTCCGATTTCGCGACGGCGATAACTCACCAGCTGCGACAGCACTCCGTAGAGCCCAGCCACCACCATGGCAACCGCGAGCCCCGCAAAAGAACCCACAAGATACAAACCGAGCCTTTGGCTGAAGGTGTTCTGTTCGACGGCTTCCTGCATGGTCTGAAAATTGTCGAGCGCGATCGAGGGCGCGGCCTGATGGAAGATGGAGCGCATCTCCGATGTTACCGGAATGTCTCCCCGCGTTTTGATGACGAAACTCACGATGGTTTTCAGAAGCGCCTGATAGAAAAGCGAAGTGGTCGGGATTTGCTGCTGCGGAATCAGAATGAACGGTTGGACGTCGCCGCCGACGGTCTTGTCCACCTGATTGCCAAGAACGCCGACGATGGTATAGGGCTTTATCATCCCGGTATCTTTGCCACCCAGGCTGATCTGCTGTAGCAGCGGATCCTTGCTTGCGAAATACGTGTGCGCAAGCGCCTCGTTGATCACAACCACAAAGGGACTAGTGGCCACGTCATCGTCGCTGATCATCCGCCCGTGCACAATGGGCGTGTTCAGAGTTCTGGCGTAATCCCCACTCACAGCTGAGACCCTGGCTGCAGGGGAATTGTCAGGATCTTTTGCCTGCCCGACAATGTCGAAGCCCGAATTCAGGTCCATGTAGGAAAGAGGCGGCGCACTGGCCAGCGCGGCACTCTGCACGCCGGGCACCTGGCGGATTTGGTCAAGAACGGGCTTATACGTAATCGTCGCGATGGATGCGGGCGCGTTTGCAGTGTCCTCCGAAACAGCCAACCCGGAAAATCCTGCCGAATCGGCCGGCATGGCCGTGAAGGTTGTGATATGCGCCGGTTCAAACCCGAGCCGTGATTGTTCAAGGTTCCAGAGCGTATGGAAGAGCAATCCGGTTCCTACTAGCAACAGCGTGGAGAGTGCGACTTCAGCGGCGACCAGAGCCCCGCTGAACCTTCGACCGATGGTGCGCGAACCGATTCCGCGCGAAGCCGCCTGCAAGGCCGCCTGCGGGTTGGCACGAGCTACCAGCAGCGCAGGCAGCAGCGACGACAGGACCGTAGTGAGAATGGCAATGGCGGCGAGTATCAGCACGATCGTCCAGTGACTTGCGATGAGATCGGCGCGCGGAATCGTTCCGTCGGGTAGCCTGTGGATCACGGCCATGGTCGACTGCGCGAGCAACAGACCGGCTCCACATCCGAGCAAGCTCAGCGCCAATCCTTCGGACAGCATTTGTCGCACCAGCCGCAGCCGCCCGGCACCGAGGGCGGTACGCACTGCAAATTCCTGCTGGCGTCCGAGGCAGCGCGCGATGAGCAGATTGGAGACATTCGCACAGGCGATTAGCAGCACCAACGATAGCGCTCCGAAGAGCGCATACAGAACGGGACGGACCGGTCCCGTCAGCAAATCGTGGTACGAACTCGCGCTGAGCTTGATTGCGCTCTCGGTCCGGTCACGTGGAATGTGGGCAACAATCGCATCCAGTTCATGCTGCGCCTGCGCAATCGTGATTGCGGGACGAAGTTCGCCGATCACATTGAACAAGTTATATCCCCGATCCTTCAACATTTCTGGTGTGGGTTGCAGCGGCACCCACAGGCCTTTACGCAGATCGGACCCTACTTCTTCCGGGAACTGAAAGCTCTGCGGCATCACTCCGATGACGACACACGGCTTCCCACTGATCTTCACCGGCTGACCTACGACGCCGGGATCGGCATGGAAGCTCTGGCGCCATAAGCCTTCCGACAGCAGCGCCACCAGCGGACCGCCGGTTTGTCCTTCGGCATCGGCAAAGGTGCGTCCCAGCAACGGTTGTGCGCCTAGCATGGAAAACAGGTTGGGCGTAACGTGCGGTGCCGCCAGGCTCTGAGACGTATCCTGAGTCTGCAAAACCGAAACGTCCTCGGAGTAGCCGGCGACATCCTGCAACAGAGTGGATTGCGCTTTAATATCTCGATAGTTCAGCCACGAAGTGGTCGCAAAACTGGGTTTATCGCTCGCCTTTCCGATGTAGACCAGACGGTCAGAGTGCACATACGGCAGCGGGCGCAGCAGTACGCTTTCGATTACCGTGAAGATTGCAGTATTTGCTCCTACACCAAGCGCCAGCGTTGTGATGGCTAGGACTGCCATTCCCGGGGTCTTGCCCAGTTGGCGCAGGGCGTAGCGCAAGTCGTGAACCAATGTCTGCACAGAAGCCTCCTAGTGCACAATTCGAGCCCATAATGTCGCACGTTCGTCACCAAATCGCGTCCGGGACTATCTAGCGGGTTCTTGACGACTTTCCGACGCTTTGTACAGAGGGGTGAACAGAGCATGTGGCCGAAATCGAAAAGGAGGTGTTCGAAAACGAACAGCCGAGCTGCGCTTTCCTTTCGCTTTTCTGGCGAACAAAAGGCGCAAGCTTGTGCTATGGCCTGATAGCGTCAACCGAGCACCTTGGCCTACGTGAAGGGCTTCCCATACCATGACGTATATGCAATCACATGTGACGCATTTCTGCTTGCTATTCTTAGCAACCTGCGTTTTTCTTGCCGACCACGCAAGTGCACAACACATGAATGCACCAGGTGCGGCGTGCCGAGGTCCGGCTTCCAACGCAGAGACGACAGCTTGTTTTGTCTCGGCTTCCAAGACGGCTGATGAACAGCTCAATGAGATTTACGTTCGCATCCGAGAAGTATTGTCCGCAGACGAGCAAAGTGACTTGCAGGCAGCCCAACGCCAATGGCTGAAGTTCCGCGATGCAAATTGTTCAGCGGAAAGAAATCTCTACGCCGGGGGCAGTGCGGCTCCAATGGTGTACGCAGCGTGCATCGAAGCAAATACTCGGCAGCGCACGACTGACCTCAAAGTGATGTACGGTTGGCGTTTGCAGAAATTCGGCAAGGCAATCGAGTAAAAGCGGATCTGGCGTTTTGAGCGCTTCTATGGCCTGCTATCAACACCATGCCCGTCGGAGCTCTCTACACCCGTCCTCCCGGTGTAAACTTACTCGTTCAGCGAATCGTCAAGGTGACTCCCTGAGACGACCTCATGACGGATGCGATTGAAGCCCTCGCCCATGATCTTCGTTACGCCGCCCGCGGACTGCGCAATACTCCCGGTTTCACTCTGGCGGCAGTTCTCACGCTGGCTATCGGAATTGGCGCCACCACTGCGGTTTTCAGCGTCATCAATGGAGTTCTTCTGCGCCCGCTTCCGTATCCAGATGCGGACCGGCTCGTGGCCGTGTCGAACGTCTTCCCAAGAGACGGAAGCGGTTTCGGACTAGTTTCGGGTAGCGACGTCGCCAACTGGCGAGCCGACAACCACGTTTTCGATCGACTGGAGTTCGTTTCTCACCCGGATATCGTGGCGATGTCCGGCGCCGGATTCGGCGAGCGGGTTGCTGTGCAGCACATGACGTGGCGGCTTCTGACGATACTCGGAATTACCTCGTTCATGGGAACGATTCCTGATGACGACTTGAGCGAGCAGCGCGGATCCCCAGGAGTTTTGATCAGTTATGAGTTCTGGAAGCGCCATTTCGGTGGCGATCCCAAAGTGCTTGGCCAGACGATTTTTGTAGATACAGGGTCCGGACCGTCGTGGCAGTGCTGCAGCCGGGCTTCGACTTGTTCGGCACCGGTACTCCCGACGTCTTTATAATCCACGGACTGCCAGATACTGTGGACTCCGGCATCAACGATGTGCGGTGGGAAGAAGCAGTTGGAAAGCTGAAACGCGGTGTTTCGCTAGAGCAGGCGCAGGCCGCCATGAAGGTGAGACAGCGACACCTCGGGGAGGCCTTTCCGGAGACGTACAAAGATCTGGGAGTGCGCGTGGATCCCTTGCAGAAACGGCTGTTTGGCAACTGGGCCAACATTTACTACACGCTGTTTGGAGTCGTGGCTCTGGTTTTACTGATTGCGTGCGCGAACGTCGCCAACCTGCTGCTGGTTCGCGGCGATGGACGACGAAAGGAAGTTGGGGTCCGCGTCGCGCTGGGAGCAAATCGCGCGATCTTGATCCGTCAGCTGCTCACGGAAAGCGTCCTGCTTTCGCTGATTGGGGGATTGATCGGTCTGCTTCTCGCATTTCTTGGCGTCAAGCTTTTCAATTTCTGGGCTCCGGTTTGGTATCCCCGCGAAACGGGGTCGATTCTCGATTCGCGCGTTTTGCTCTTCACCTTCGGTACCTGTGTATTGACCGGAATCGCCTTCGGCCTGGTCCCGGCTTATCGCGCCGTGCGAACCGACGTGACGGAGTGCATGCAAGAGAGTGGGCGCAGCACCGCGACACTTTCGCGTCATCGCACGCGAAACACGCTGGTCGGTCACCGAGATTGCGCTGGCTTTCGTCCTGCTGATTTGTACCGGCTTGATGATCAACACGCTCAGCGCGCATCTTGCGGATTTCGCCGGGCTTTGCTTCCGAGCATCTTCTGACTGCGCAAGTCCGTCTGACCGGAGATAAATACATCAATGCGTCTCCGCCAACCGATCCGGACTTCAACCTCATTCTGCCGCCCGTGGGACAGTTCTGCGATCGGGTCGTCGACCGCTTCCGCAGCACTCCCGGCGTCGAAGACGTCGCATTGATCGACTGGCTTCCGCTGCTGGATGGCGCCGGGGATAGCGCTCAATATGCTTCGCCCGGATTCATGATTGCGGGCCAGAGTGCTTCGACGGCTGCCGAAAAGCCGAATGTGTTTCGGGAGGGAGTCAGTGCCGACTACTTTTCCATAATGCGGATTCCCATCGTGCGAGGTCGCGGTGTGAGCGAGCACGACACCGCCGGCAATGCCTGGGTGGTGGTCATTAACCAGGCGATGGCGAAACGCTATTGGCCGAATCAGGATCCGATCGGGCAGGCGATCAAGTTCGATGACTCGCCCGACGAGAAACCGCGCCAGATCGTCGGCATTGTTCAAGACGTGAAGCAGTCTTTTCTGAGCGAGCCCGGCGAACCCGAAGCTTTTGTTCCGTATCAGCAGTTGTCATCGCGAATTTATCCTGGCTGGACGGAAGCGCGCGTTCACAAGAGCATCATCGTCCGCACGCACGCAGACCCGAGAGCGCTGATGCAGAGCATGCGGCTGGTCATTACAGAGCTCGCGCCCGAGTCCGCGATTTTTGGAATCACGACGGTGGAGCGAACGGTCTCGCAGTCAGCCACTCCCTGGCGCTTCCTCTCTGAGGTATTCGAGCTGTTTGCGGGGATCGCGCTGCTGCTTGCCGTAATTGGAATCTATGGAGTCATCTCGTACTCTGTCGGACAGCGGCGGCACGAGCTTGGCCTGAGGATGGCGCTGGGAGCGCAACGCGGGCAGGTGCTGCGATTAGTGTTGCGGCAGGCAATGGTGCTTTCCCTGGTCGGAGTGATGATCGGCATTGCAGGCTCGTTCGCAGCCACGCCACTGCTCGCGAAGTTTCTCTACGGTGTTAAGGCTCACGATCTGCTGACTCTAGTTCTCGTGTCGTTGCTCCTGATGGTGGTCACATCCGTGGCCAGCTACGTTCCCGCCCGCCACGCGACAAAGATCGATCCCACGCAGGCCCTTCGACACGAATAGTCTGCGATGAGATATAGAGTTCTTCAGCCTTGAGCAGGTGTTGGCGAGAATGATCGGCCATTCATTATCAGTTGATGATAAATCGCCTCACTCATCGTCCGAACGTGCGGATGTGAAGCTAATCGAAAGAACTCGGAATTTGAGCGTTATGGCCTGATAGCGCTAACCATAACCTCCGGCTCTGGTCTCCTCTCCGTTACACTGACTGGACCATGCCCAGCGAGTCTCCGACACTGACCCGCCGCAGTTTCCTCAGCGCTGCTGCCGCCGGAATTGTTTCTACTCCGATATGGGCGAAGGCCACTACGGCGCGCGTTTCGGATTCCCAGTTGCTCAGCGATATTGAGCATCGCACTTTTTACTTTTACTGGGAGCGTGTGAACCATAGCAACGGCCTGATGGCAGATCGCTGGTCGACGCCGGCCGCTTGCAGCATCACGGGGACAGGCTTCGCTCTAACTGCTTGGCCAATTGGAGTTGAGCGCGGTTGGATCACACGCGATCAGGCACGAGACATCACGCTGCGGACGCTGCGGTTCTTTGAGCAATTACCGCAGGGCGAACAACGGTCTGGCACCGCGGGCTATCGTGGCTTCTTTTACCACCTTATCGATATGGAGACCGGACTACGGTTGCCAAATTGGGAACTTTCAACAATTGATACCTGCTGGCTGCAAATGGGCATGGCATTTGCGCAAGGCTGGTTCGACCTGGAGGATGAGAAGGAAAAGGAGATCCGTGCACTCGCGCAGCGTCTGCTGGATCGCACCGAATGGGATTGGATGCAGGCCAATAGCACGGGCTGCAAAGCCATCTCGATGGGCTGGCATCCGGAGAGCGGCTTTATTGAGCGAAATTGGGATGGCTATAACGAGGGCATGGCGCTCTATTTCCTCGCGCTCGGCTCACGGTCTCACCCGGCTAAGGAGGGCGCCTTCGAGGCATGGACTGCGCCCTTCCCAAAATATTGGCGCGGAGAAGGTGCGAACCGCTACCTCTCCTTTGCGCCGCACTTTGCGCATCAATATGGGGCCGTGTGGGTTGACTATCGCGGCATCTATGATGCGACCACGCGCGCGGCCGGGTTTGACTATTTCGAGAATTCCCGCCGCGCCACCTATGCGCAGCGCAACTATGCCATTGCCAACCCCATGGGTTGGGATAGTTATTCCAAGGACATTTGGGGCCTCAGCGCCTGCGATGGACCAGGTGATCTAGTCATAAATTTCAAAGGCAAGCCGACGCAGTTTTATGGGTATGCGGCCTATGGGCCGAAGGGCATGCCCGACGAGGAAGACCATGGCACCCTTGCCCCCACCGCCGCGGTAGCTTCGATTCCCTTTGCACCCGAGATTTGCATCCCTGCGGCCTGGGCCTTACGCAATTTCCAAGGTGGGCGGCTTTACGGCAAGTACGGTTTTTTCGATTCGTTCAACCCTAGCTTCCGTGATACCCATGTCAGCCTTAGGTCAGGCAGCGTTGATGGGCGCTTAGGTTGGGTAGACAATGACTATCTCAGCGACAATCAGGGGCCGATTCTAGGCATGATCGCGAATTACAAAACGGGGATCATCTGGAACGCCACCCGCAAAGTGCCCAATCTGGTGCGTGGTTTGAAGCGAGCAGGCTTTACCGGCGGTTGGTTGAATGGGGCATAAGATCAACCACTGCGACTCGAACGGAACATATGAAGACGAGCGTGCGCTCTGCCGTGGAAGTGATGTTTCAGCGTAGGGCGTCAGTGTCTCACAGCGGGTCAACTGTTGATAAATCCCCATTACCTCGATTACTGACGGATGACCCGAACCGAAAGCAGTCGAAACTTGAGCGTAATGGCCTGTGACTGTTGAAAAACTCACTCGCCGGAAAATCGTCAAAAAAAACTTTGCGATAGGAAGCCCTACAAACGACGATCTCCGCTTTGGTAGACATTTGCTGTCGCCCAAATTTCGGCTGTTTTGAAAAAACAGGAGTTTTTCAACACCACGCCTGTTGGCAACAGTTAAGTTTCGAGTACGCTATGCTTCGTCCCACTGAAAAGTGTATATGTCGTCGATTTTGGAGCCGGGCGGCATCATGGCGAGCTCATTCAGAAGGCCGGTGCGCAGGTCGTAAACCCAGCCGTGTAGAACGGGACGCTGCTCGCGGTACCAGGCGCGCTGCACAATCGAAGTCTTCGCCAGGTTCTGGACCTGTTCAGTGACATTGAGCTCCACAAGGCGGTCCCATCGGGATTGTCCGTCGGCGATCGAATCGATGTGGTCTTTGTGGAGGCGGTAGACGTCTTTGATATGGCGCAGCCATTTGTTGATCAGGCCGAGATCGGAATGCGTCATGGCATTCTTAATGCCGCCGCAGTTGTAGTGCCCACAAAGGATGACGTGCTCGACTTTGAGGACCTCGATGCTGTACTGGAGGACGCTGAGCATGTTGAAATCGGTGTGCACCACCATGTTGGCGATGTTGCGGTGTACGAATAGCTCGCCGGGCTCGGTGCCAGTGATTTCTTCAGCTGGGACGCGGGAATCGGCACACCCCAGCCACAGAAACGTGGGGGCCTGCGTCTCCACCTGCTTGGCGAAGAAATCGGGATGGATCTTGAGCTTCTCCTGCGCCCAGGCTTTGTTGGACAGCAATAATCGCTCGTACGGGTTCATGGCGTGCCTGCCTCTACGGTTGATAGCTCTGCCAATGCTTGACCTCGATCTCGATATTCTTGTGCCGCGCCATTTGCCGGAAGTCGTCGAGGATCTCCCGGATGTCGTGGTCGATGAATAGAGCGCGGGTTCCGTCAACGAGAACCTTCGAACCTACGGGCAACTGGCGCAGCTTCCTGCGGAACTCATTCTTGTTGACGAAACTGGCGTCCTTGGTGAAGCGGAACAGGTAATTGGACTCGAGGTTCACTACCGTGATTGCGTCGTGATGGTTGGTGCGGATGACGAAGAACACCCCAAAGGCTAGCCCCACCAGCACGCCACTCAGCAGGTCGAGAAATACGACCGCGACGGTGGTGACGAAAAACGGGATGAACTGGTCCCAGCCCTGGCGGAAGACGGCGCGGTACAGCGAGGGCTTGGTCAGCTTGTATCCCACCATGACCAGAATGGTGGCGAGGCTGGCCAGGGGCGTCAGGCGCAGCACGCCGGGGAGCAGGATCACCGAAGCCAGGAGAAGCAACCCATGGATGACTGTGCTGAGACGTGTGCGTCCTCCGGCTTCGACATTGGCGGCGGTGCGCACGACGACGGATGTTATGGGGATTCCGCCGATTAAGCCCGACACCATGTTGCCGACGCCTTGGGCGCGCAATTCGCGATTTGACGACGATATCCTCTTATAAGGATCGAGCCGGTCGGCGGCCTCGAGGGAAAGCAGGGTTTCCAGACTGCCGACAACAGCGATCGTGAGGGCCGTGGTCCAGACGACTTTATTGGAGATGACCGCGAAATCGGGAAGCGCGAATTGACGGAAGAAGGCGTTAACGCTCTCCGGCACGGGGAGGTTGACGAGGTGCTTCACGTCGGCAACGTGGAGTGCGGGCGCGAGACTGGCGAACAACTGGTTCACCGCGATGCCCATCACCACTACTCCTAGCGGTCCGGGCACGAGTTGAAAGACGCGCCAACGCTTGCCTGCCTTGTCCCATGCAAGCATGAGGAAGAGGCTCAGCAAGAAGATGATGGTGGGGCCTGCGGTGGCGCTGGCGACGGCAGAAGCGATGTCGCTGAGCATGGTATTGCCGCCGGCCTCGAGGAATTTGAAATCGCCCATGAAGTCATTGTCGCGGCCGAGAGCATGCGGAATCTGCTTGAGGATGATGAGAAGCCCGATTCCCGCGAGCATGCCCTTGATCACGGAGTTCGGTACATAGTCCGCGATCACCCCCAGGCGCATGACGCTGAACGCCAGTTGGAAGAGGCCGGACAATACGACGGTGAGGAGGAAGCCCTCGTAGGTTCCGATTTTCTGAATCGCTGTAAGGCAGATAACGGCGAGGCCGGCTGCCGGTCCGCTGACGCTGACTTGGGAACCGGAAAGCAGGCCGACGACCACACCGCCCACGATGCCCGAGACGATGCCGCCGAACAGCGGCGCTCCCGAACCGAGAGCGATCCCCAGACATAGGGGCAGGGCAACCAGATAGACCACGAGGCCCGCCGGTCCGTCATGCGTGAGACGATTTGAAACTGTTGCCCCCGACATCTTTAACTTCTACCAGGTGGTAATTCTCCGAACCGGATGCTTAGCTTATAGGTGTCGAGGTGATGACTGTCGGTTACAGCACTCATATGCCACTAAGCGGATCGCTCATGCATGCTCACTCCGCGCCAGTTCGTGGAACTCGCCCGCAGAGCTAAGTGACCAGACATACCAACACCGTCATACTGAGCGATCATCAACCTGAACCGACCAGCTTCGACGCGATTTGGGACCTATAACCGGTTCTTTGCCTTCGGGCTGTCGCGGTTTTGAGTTCGTCATTGATCGTTTCTAGCCGCGCCACTGCAGGTGAACCTTATGCTACGGACCTGAAGGTCGGGCCAGTCTTTTTCCTCGCAGCTATTTCATACGGCTGAGTGCGGTTCAGGCTACTGGGGAAATCCCTAGGAGACGCGCCGATAGGAATCGCGGTTGACTGAAACTATACCGCGCTTCTCCCGCAAAGAAGACCTGATCGCCTTTGCCCTTGAGAGTGAATGCTCCTATGAAATGGTGCTTGTGATATTTCTCTGTCTTTTCGCTATCTGATTAATCGAAAGAACGACTCTAGCAATCATTGCTGGGTCTCTCGGCGTCTCAGACAAATGATTCAGCCGATGCCACAGCTTTCATTTCTTTCTTCCGTCGAAGATAGCTGTAGCGGCAGTAAATCCTGGTCAGCCACCGCTTGCGGCGCTTCCCCTTGCGCTCCGCTTTGTACAATTGCAGAATTGGTTTAACCTTTGTGGCTTTTCTTAGCTTGTCGTTCAATTCGCGCCACGTCATTCTTATTTTCCGTCCTTTCTCCACCCATATTCTCAGTTGCTTATTGTCGAGCACGTCGGCGGGCATCTGCAAGCCGCAATGCGACGTTTCGTGCCGAAGAAGTGACAGGCTGGTCAAAAATCCCGATTACTCAAAACCCCACGATGACCGTTCAAGGGATTAACGTAATTCCTGCACCTGCGGCATAATCCCTTGAGTTGTACAGGTAAAACCCTATCGTGAGTTTTACAAAGCTGCTAGAAGGTTGTGTGGCCGTCCGACCGTATTCAATTTACTCGCCGCTCAAATTGGTGCCCGTGAGCTTCTCGCCGTAACGGGCCGTAAGAATAATTAAGAATGAGCAGGCAAAAGGAACAAAATGCGTACTGCGACTGCTATCCGCTTGTTGCTGTTGTCGTTTATCGTGCTGATATTCTCGCACGGTGCATTTGCTCAAATCGGTGTCGGTATTTCCGTAAGTTTCGGCCCGCCGGCGCTTCCGGTTTACGAGCAGCCAATCTGTCCCGGTGATGGCTACCTGTGGACGCCCGGATACTGGGCCTATGATGACGACGATGGCTACTATTGGGTGCCCGGGACGTGGGTCGAGGCTCCCGAGGTCGGATTCCTATGGACCCCGGGCTATTGGGGTTGGGGAGGCAACGCGTTCTTTTTCCATGAGGGATATTGGGGTCCCCAGGTGGGCTTTTACGGAGGCATTAATTATGGCTTCGGCTACGGCGGGGTTGGTTATGAAGGCGGCCGCTGGGAAGGTGGTCACTTCTCCTACAACACTTATGTGAATCACATAAACACCACCATCATTCACAACACCTACAACACGCGAGTGACGTACGTCTCGGAGACGCACGTCAGCTACAACGGCGGCTCCGGTGGAGTTCAAGCGCGCCCCACACCGCAGCAAGAGTCATACAATAACCAACACCATGTAGGTCCGGTGGCCGCGCAAACCCAGCACGTCCAGGAAGCTCGCGGTAACCCCGGATTGCGCGCTACCACCAACCACGGCAAACCTCCCATCGCGGCTACTGCTAGAGCCGCTGATTTCAAGTCTGGCGTCGTAGCTACCAAAGAAGCAGGCGGCGAATACAAGGCTCCTCCAGCGAACGCCGCACGCGGCAGTGAAGCGCATCCAGGGAATGAAGCTAACCCCGGCACGGGAAATCGTCCAGAAAACACCAACGAAACTCGTCCCACTACTAACAACCATGCCAGCGAATTACAGCCGCACAAGTTCACGCCTCCCAACTCCGGCAACGCCGCAACCGACAAGAAATACCAGGAGCAACAGGACAAACTAGCTGCCAAGCAAGCGCAGGACCATCAAAAGATCCAGCAGCAACAGGAAAAAGAACATCAGCAAGCCGCCGCGAAAAACTACAACGAGGCGCAAAAACAGCAGATGGAGCAGCGCCACACTCAGCAAACGCAGCAGATCGAGCAAAAGCATGCCACTCAGCAGAAGCAGATGGAGCAGCGCCAGGCGCCGCGGCCACCTGCACCGAAACCGGAGAGCCACCCTCCTGCGGAAAAGCCGCATTGATTTGGACGCTAACCGTTCCAGACTTCGGCGTGCGGTTTCGGCGACGTGATAAGGAAGTTAGCTGGTAACGATCACGTCGCCTCGCAGCCAGCATTTTATTTTCCCGCGGCGACCATCGCCACATCCGCAAGATTAACGCAGTTGATGCGTCGACGCGACGATGAAAAGGCACATCGCATAGGGAACATTGAGATACGGTGGAGGTGGTGGCGCACTGGCTCAATGTCACTCCCTAGCGTCAACTGTTGAAATATCGCCATGACGCTCTCAACCACCTGTTTCCGGAAATTCGTGACCGTGCTGGGCCGGCCAATCTGTCGTTTGACACGCTCCCCGGCATCATCGACATGCTCCACCGGTCTCTCCTCCGCGATGCGTTTTACTGAGCGCAACGATGCCCCGCTCAAGCGTGCTACTTCGGTCTTCGTATGACCGGCCTTCAGCAAATCTCGACTTCGTGTCGTTTCAGCATCGCCAACATCCTCCTCCGCTTCCGGCTCCGCCGGAGCATAGGGAGTTTTCTAACCCTTTTGGTGCTCCTTAGGCGTGCCAGAATTTCCGGAATCAAGGGGGTCAGGATTTCCGGAACCGACAGCTACGAATCCGAGAATGCCGAAGCAACAACGGATAACGCTATCAAAACGGTTTTGGATTTGAGACAAACTATTGCTATCACCGAGGGAACGCTTAGTGAGTTGGTTAAAGGACTGCCGGGATAGTCTGAGACTTGTCCCCAACGAGTACCGTAAGGAGTCCAGGGATTTTGCTGGCAGGCAGCGATTTGGTTGGCGAAAAATCCTCATAGCACAACCAAGCCGAAGAATCGAATGGGAATCAGGAGCAAGGGTGAGTCGGGAACCGAAAATCCGAGACGTAACTCCTTATTCCGCAATATTTTGCGCACAAGTCCTTATGGCTCAATATTTTGAGCATACCCCAACCCGTACCCAATCCACAAGTTGTAGAAACAAAAGATTTTACCCGAGGGGCATAAAAAATAATGAGAGACCTGCTGGAGGTCCGATCTGTCGGGTGCAGGTAAAGTCGACGATCTATTGCCGGCGCGGGAATCAGTACAGCTTGAATGTGATGGGGCCGGGGAGGAAACAATATTAAGAAAGGCCCGGTGGACTTTTTGGCGGCGTGGGTGATTCCGGTGGGAGGGTTGTGCATCATTCCGTGTGCGGCGATTGGGAGTGGGAGGAAGACGACGCTGCATTTCACGGCGGGGAGCACGCGGGCGAAATGGGCGCGGTATCGGGAGGCGTGGGATCTGTTGCAGGTGGTGGAACTTCGGGCTTGTGTGGATCCGTTGTATGAGGAGGAGGTTGTGGAATTTGATTGATGGTTGAGGTTGAAGTCACGGTCCCCACCCTCTCGCTGAAATCGCGAGAAGGGTGGGGCACCTGCAACCCGACGCCAAGCGTTAACCACAGGTGGAGCGGGCATCGCATTGTGAGTAGGCTGCAAACCTTTGGTTCGGGCTTGAAACCTCTGATATCTGTCGAGAATCCGGCGGGGACGCGACCATTGAGTCATGAAGTTTTCATTTCTCCCCCTGCTGTTGAGTGTTCTCGTGTCCCCAAGTCTGGCGAACGTGACCATAACCACCAAGAGCGTGCCGAATGGCACGGTTGAAACCGCTTATTCTGCGGTCATACAGGCAAGCGGCGGATGCACGCCCGACAAGTGGACGATCGCATCCGGAAAGCTGCCGGCGGGCGTCACCTCGAAAGTGTCGCAGACGACGATGTCGCTGACGCTAGCAGGAAAGCCGACAACCGCGGCCACCTATTCCTTCACCGTCAAGGTCACCGGCTGCGGCGGGGGGACCTCGCAGGTTGCGTACAAGGTGGTGATTCAGAGATCGGCGAACCATGTCGTGGACCTGAGTTGGAAGCCTTCGACATCGAACGATGTGGCTGGCTATAACGTGTATCGCGGCCCCAACGGAACGAGTTGGACGAGGATCAACGTCAGTACTGTTGCTTCGACACTGTACAGCGATGCGAGTGTCGCCAACGGGAGCACGTACTACTACTCGGCGACGTCGGTCGATGTCTCCGGCCATGAAAGCAAAAAGACTGCCGCGGTTAAGGTGGTTGTTCCGTAGACGTTATTTCGAACTCGCGCTGCTAAGGCAGCAAACCCCATGGTGCAATCTGAGCGGTGCCCATCCTTCGCGAAAACAGGCGAAGGGATGGGCCACCCTCAGTGTTGTTCTGCCCGAAAGATCGAGGACGGGGGGCGCTAAGCGGATCACTCCGCTTTACTTCCGCACGCGCACGCAGATAGACTTGCGCCGCGATGACTACACGCCGCCGCTTTCTTCGCAATACTGCTGTTGTGTCCGCTGCTCTGGCGGTTAGTTCTCAGAGCCGACTGGTCCTGGCGCAGGCTGGCTCAGGCACTTACCGCAATCCGATTCTGGGCGGCGACCACCCTGACGCCAGCCCCATCCGCGTGGGCGATGATTTCTATCTCACGCACTCCAGCTTTGACTACGCACCCGGACTGCTGATCTGGCACTCGCGCGACTTGATTAACTGGCGTACCGTGGCGGCCGCGCTGCACAGCTACGATGGCAGCGTCTGGGCTCCGTATCTCTGCGAGTATCAGAACCGCTATTACATTTATTTTCCCGCCGATAACCGGCTGCGAGTGGTGCACGCAGATCGTCCCACGGGGCCGTGGAGCGAGCCCGTCGATCTTGGCATCAACGCGATCGATCCTGCACACATTGCGGAAAATGGCCGCCGCTTTCTGTACATGGTTGGGGGACAGATGGCCGAGTTAAGCGCCGACGGTCTGGCCGTGAAGACTGCTCCCCGCGTGGTGTTCGAACCGTGGCCCATGCCCACGACCACGCGCATGGAGTGCACTTGCCTCGAAGCGCCGAAGCTTCTCGAGCACAACGGCTACTACTACTTGAACGTAGCCGAGGGCGGCACGGCGGGACCGGCGACGAGTCATTCTGTCATCAGCGCCCGCAGCCGCCATGCTGAGGGCCCCTGGGAATTCTCGCCGTACAACCCGGTGGTGCGTACGCGCTCGCGCGACGACCGCTGGCTGAGCGTGGGGCACGGGAGGCTGGTCGATACTCCGAGCGGCAAGTGGTACATGACAGTGCACTCGTATGAGAACGGCTATCGCACTCTGGGGCGACAGTTGCTCTTGCTTCCGGTGGAGTGGACCGCCGACGGCTGGTTCCGCGTACCCGATGGCATGACAGCCGATGCGGCTCTTCCCTTGCCCGTCGCGGGCAGCAGCCAACAGCCGTTGCTCGATCCTTCGGACGACTTCACCAGCGCGGAACTCGGACTGCAGTGGGGCTTCTGGCGTGAGTACGACGCGACGCGATTCACCGTGAAGAGTGGAGCGCTCAGTCTGGCGGCGCGCGGAACGAGTCTTGCGGATTCTTCGGCGCTCACCACCGCGGTTGGCGGACATTCGTATACTGTGGAGGTCGATGTCGAGGTCGAGCCGGGCTGCGAGTGCGGGATGATGCTGTTCTACGATCCGCAGCATGCCACCGGAATCCTGCTGGGTCCGGAAGGTGTGGGTGTGCGGCTGGCTAATGGGTATGTCCCAAACCGCCAGCAGAAGGGCACGACGCGCGCCACCCTCCGTGTTGTCAACGACCGCCAGGAGGTGGATTTCTATTTCCGTCTGCCGGGAAGAGAGTGGCAGCGCACCCAGGAATCCGCAGAAATCTCCGGAATGCAGCACAACGTGCTGGGCGGCTTCCTGGATGTGAGGCCTGCGATATATGCCGGCGGATCGGGGAAAGCTACGCTGCGCAACTTCCACTATTGGCCGGAGGTCACAGTGCCGGCGTAGGAAGCGCGTTGGAAACTACACAATTGCCCGGTGCCCCGTCCCTTCGACTACTCTCAGGGCAGGCTCTTGAGTTCTTGCAAGGCGGGTAGCGACACTCCTGGTGGATTTTTTGTTTCGAACGCGCGCGGCGCTTCTGCCATCCCTCCGGGACTCAGATCCATTTTCCCTGACCTCTAACCCGGCGCTGATAGCGCGGCTCATCCACGATATGACGCGCATAATCCCGTCGAAGAGAGGCCTTTCGAGAGCCACGTCGCGGGCACTAGTCGGAAGCGGCCTTACGGATGGGGTTGGTCCGGATTCGTGCGCGCCGGTGGGATCGACCTGTCCCGCCGTTTCACATTCGCGGAACCTAAATGGGTCAATCAATGTGCGGCTGCTGATTTCGGAGTCGATGAATTCGGCGACCAGCGCGGTGCTGTTTTATTTCCAGCAGAGGTTGGGCGGGTCGGACATCAATGGAGCAATGTCGCTGGGGAGTTATCAGGACTACCGTTATCGCGCTCCGAATCTTTTGCTGATGCAAGAGACTTTCGAACACTCGATCTGGGGGACGTTTGGGTTTAAGTTCGAGGCTGACCAAGGACGTGTTGCACTGACGCGCAGCGATTTGGGATTCGATCATCTGCGGCACAGCTTTGCGAGCGGGTTTACGCTGCGGGCGGGCGGGTTCCCGATGGTCTCGATTATGTTCGCGTGGGGCGGGCCGGAGGGGCATCACAACATCTTCAATATGAATCCATCGCTGCTGGGCGGGTCGGCGCGGCCGCTGCTGGATTGATTTTTGTTGTTCTCCTCACACAGCTATTGAGACGGAGTGGTCGGGAGTCGATGCCGCGACACTGTGTTTGTGGGACTGCCGGGAAGAAGATAGGGCCAAGCGCTGGGCAGACTGACCGGCGATTTTCCAAAGATACATGGCCGCGTAGGCGCGCCAGGGTCGGGAACACTGGACGCGCTGCTCCAGTTCGCGCGCGGTAGATAGACACAAGGCGCGCAGCAGGCCGAGATCGCTGGAGGGAAAAGCATCGGGCTCGCGGAGCGCACGCATGGCAACGTATTGTGCGGTCCATTTGCCGATGCCGGGGATTTCGCACAGGCGTTCGAGAAACGCGTCGGAGTCGACGACTCCCGAGAAGCTGATCTTGCCGGAGCAAACGGCGCGGGCCAGACTGCGAATGGTTTCTGCGCGGGCGCCGGTCACGCCGACGGTGGCGAGTTTGGCCTCGGCGAGAATCTCGGCGGACGGGAAGACGTGGGTGACTCCGCTGGGCCCTTTGAAGGACTCTCCATAGGTGGTGGCAATACGGCCCGCGAGGACGGTCGCGCCCTTGACGGTAATCTGCTGGCCGAGAATTGCGCGGATCGCGAGTTCGAAGCCATCCCAGCAGCCGGGAACGCGAAGGCCGGGATCGAGTTCCACCCCGGCGGCAATCGTGGGATCGGCTCGGAGACTGGACACGATGGCCGCCCAATCCGCGTTGAGATCGAACATGGCGCGGATGCGTTCGACGATGAAGAAGAGCGACTGAGGATCGCCGAATTCGATGCGGATGAGAAGCGCGTCGCGGGAATCGTCGAGGGAGACTTCGAAATATCCGGTGCGACCGTGCAAGGAAATTGTCCGGCGGTATACGCCGGACTCCACGACTTCGATTCCGGGAGTAGCGCGCGCCGCCAGAAAGTCGAGCATGCCCTGCCAGTGATAGGGCGGACGGAAGTGCAGGCGGAAGAGATATTGGTTTCCTGGCTGGGCGCTGGTCTTCCGCGCCAGACGACGGACCTGCGTGGGCGTTCGATGGTAAACCTTGCGGATGCCGGCGTTGAAGCGACGGACGCTGCCGAATCCGGAGGCGAGGGCGATCTGGGTCATGGGCAGAGTGGTCTCATCGATGAGCTTCTTGGCGAAGTGAAGGCGGCGAGTCTGCGCGACGGCAATCGGAGTGGCGCCGAGATGACGCAGGAAGAGGCGGCGCAGGTGACGCGAGCCAACTCCCAGGCGCTCGGCCAGGACTTCGACGCCACCATCTTCAAGGCCGCTTTCGCCGATCAGACGCAAGGCTCGAGAGACCGTATTCGAAGTACCCAGCCACGCGGGCGTTCCAGGCGAACACTCAGGGCGACAACGTAGGCAGGGACGGAATCCGGCTTCGGCCGCGGCGGCAGCGGTGGCGAAGTACCGGCAATTCTTTTCCTTCGCCGTCGGTGCAGGGCAAATCGGACGGCAGTACACCCTGCTGCCAACGACTCCAATAAAAAACTTGCCGTCGAAGCGTGGATCGCGCGACAAGCGCGCCCGGGAACAGACTTGCAAGTCTAGATTCATACGCCATCCCGCTCGTGGATCCGTTGATTTCTGATTGATTAGCAATCGGAGAAATCGGAATCGCGTGCCTATGATAGCCGACTCGTCGGCACAGGCTGGACGTTTTCGGACCGCACTCTATAAGGATGCGATGGTGGAGCGGAGTGAGGTCCGCAAACGTCCAGTGTGCGACATTGGGGTCCGCGAACGTCCAGTGGTTTGCCATCGACTTCGCTAAGGTGGGCGAGGGGTTTTGCGCTGAGACCGTGGCGCGAATTCCGCGCTGCTGATGGCTGGGGGAGCCATGGGATGCCGCATCCGCCATTGCGTGGAGTGTCCGCGGTGCCGCACGCGATACCTCGTCGGCTTTAGTCCGTATGAAAACGGATCGTACCTGGTGCCGATTGCTGCCGGATGTTGGGATGAATGGATTCTGCATTGTTCGTGCGGGACGCCGAGTTATGCGAGCCGATGGAACTGGAATGAGTTGAAAATGTATGTCGTGCCGAGCGAGGCACATCAGCGCGGGTACGGACCGGAGGAGGAGATTCTGTGCATCGGCAGCTCCCGGCGTTCGAACTCACCTTCGGGCTCAAGGCTTAACCACTAAGGACACTAAGGTTCACGAAGGGACCCTGGCTTACTTCTTGCTTGCCGATTTCTTCTTTTCTCTAACCTTGCCGATATTTTTCTTTCCGCCGAAGACGCGGGCGAAAATCTTATCTACATTTTTCAGTTGGCGGGGGAGGTCGAAGGCGTATTCGATTTGCTTTCGCGGGACTTTGCTGGTGATTTCTTTGTCGGCCAGGACCAGTTGATGGAAGTCTAGATTTTCCTTCCAGGCGCGCATGGCGTGGGATTGGACAACGCGGTAGGCGTCTTCGCGGCTGACGCCGTGCTCGACCAGGTCGAGCAGTAGCTGTCCGCTGAAGATGAGGCCGTGCGTGCTTTCAAGATTGGCGCGCATGCGATCGGGGTAGACAAAGAGCGTGTCGATCAGGTTGGTGGTCTTGGTCAGGAGATAGTCGACGAGCGTGGTCGAGTCGGGGAGGATAACGCGTTCGGCTGAAGAGTGCGAGATGTCGCGCTCGTGCCAGAGGGCGACGTTTTCGAGTCCTGCCTGGGCGTTGCTGCGGACGACACGCGCGAGGCCGCTAATCTGCTCGGCCGTCACCGGATTGCGCTTGTGCGGCATGGCGGAGGATCCCTTTTGCTTTTCGCTGAAGAATTCTTCCGCTTCGCGAACTTCGGTGCGTTGCAGGTGGCGGATCTCGGTGGAAATTTTGTCTAACGTCGAGGCGATCACCGCGAGCGTGCCGAGATAGTGCGCGTGGCGGTCGCGCTGAATGACCTGCGAGGAGACGGCGGCGGCTTTCAGCCCCAGGCGCGCGCAGATCTTTTCTTCGAGCTCGGGCGTGAGGTGGGCGAAGATCCCCACTGCGCCGGAGAACTTTCCTATCCGCATGTCTTCGGCGGCGGCCATGAAGCGTGCGATGTTGCGCTGCGTCTCGGAATACCAGTTGGCGATTTTGAATCCGAAGGTGATGGGCTCGGCATGGACGCCGTGGGTGCGTCCGACCATGGGAGTGTCTTTGAACTCCCAGGCACGGCGCTCGAGAACTTCGGCGAGGCGTTGCAGATCTTGGGCAATGACTTGCGAAGACTGGCGGATGAGCAAGGCCTGCGCGGTGTCGACGACGTCGTTGGAGGTAAGTCCGTAGTGAAACCAGCGGGCGTGCGGGCCAACGATTTCGGCGACGGCGGTGGTGAAGGCGATGACGTCGTGGCGAACTTCGGCTTCGATCTCGTGGATGCGTTCGACGCGGAAGTCAGCTCGCTCGCGGATGGCGCGGGCGGCGTCTTTGGGGACTAGACCGGCGTCGGCTAGGGTCTCGGTGGCGGCGACTTCAACGGCGAGCCAAGTGCGGAAGCGGTTTTCGTCGCTCCAGATGCGGGCCATCTCGGGACGGGTGTAGCGCGGGATCACGGTGGGGCTCTCCTCTGGGTGCGGCGAAAATGTGGACTAAGGATTCTAAATGGAGGGTGGGAAAGAGTGCCAGCGAGCGCGTGGCTTCACGGACTTTTAGGAACAGACCTTAACCACGAAGGACTCCCAACAGAGAAACTTCACCACTAACGTCACTAGGTTCACGATGGAAACCCCGTGCAGAATCAGCCGGAGCTTAGTTCGCTGGGAACGCGACACGGCGGGCGAAAAGCCCCACTTCTCACTCGAGAGCGTACGCGAGAAATGGGGCACCCGAGACCGCTCCGCTGGCAGTCCGGGGACGCTGACGGTAATGAACACAGTATATCGTTTTACGATACAATATTTACGTACTATCGTTTGACGATACAATCGGCGGCATGAAGAAACTCACCCTGACGGATTATCAGGCACTGGCCGAGTTCCGGTTCCAGATTCGGAAGTTTTTGCACTTCAGCGAGCAGGCGGTACAGGCTGCCGGGCTGGAGCGGGGGCAGTACCAGCTCATGCTGGCGGTCAAGGGGATGCCGGAGAGGGTGCGGCCTCGGATCCGGGACCTGGCCGACCGCATGCAGGTTCAACATCACAGCGCGGTGGAGTTGATCAACCGACTGGAGCGCGGCGGATACGTGCAGCGGGAGCGGGGGCAGGACGACCGGCGCGAGGTGTTGCTGGAGCTTACGCCGAAGGGCGAGAAGGTGCTGGCGGAACTGGCGCTGCATCATCACGAGGAGTTGCGGAATGCGGCGCCGAGCCTGGTGGCGGCGCTGCAGCGGTTGATGCCGGAGAAGGAGACGCGGGAGAAGCGCAGCGCGAGTTGATCGGATTATGAATGCTTTGAAAAGCACCTCGGGGGCTAGAGCCCTTATTGACAGCGGAGTCCCGATTCGCAGCGCTGAAAGCGCTGTGCCACCCAAAATCTACGCCGCCCAAAATCCGATGTCTCCCACGCATCGCGCGCTTCCCACACATTGGGCAGTTCCGACACATCTGGCAACTCCCACGCTTTGAGCAACTCCGAAGGAATTCACATGGCAACTAACACACCTCCAAACTCGACTTTGACAGCGCAGCCGGCACAGTTTCGCATTGTGCTGGTGTCGTTTCTTGCGGCAGCGATTGGGCTCGTGGCCGGGCTGGTGGCTTACGCGCTCTATAAGCTGATTGGGCTGTTCACCAATCTGTTTTTCTTTCACGAGTGGTCGACTACTTTCCGGAGCGTGGGATCGCATCACCTTGGGGCGTGGGTGATTCTGGTTCCGGTGGTGGGCGGGCTGATCGTGGGAGTGATGGCGAAGTATGGATCGTCGAAAATCAAGGGGCACGGCATTCCAGAGGCGATGGAGGCGGTGCTGACTAACCGGAGTCGGATCGAGCCGAAGGTCGCGATTCTCAAGCCGATTTCCGCGGCGATCGCGATTGGAACTGGAGGTCCGTTCGGCGCTGAGGGACCGATCATCCAGACCGGAGGAGCGATCGGGTCGCTGGTGGGGCAGGTGTTGCACACAACCGCGGTCGAGCGAAAAGTGCTGTTGGCGTGCGGCGCGGCGGCGGGAATGTCGGCGACGTTCAACACTCCGATTGCTGGGGTGATTCTCGCGATTGAGTTGCTGCTGTTCGAGTTCAAGTCGCGGTCGTTTATTCCGCTGGTCATTGCGAGCACGTTGGCCACCGCTGTTCACATGCAGCTTTTGGGTGCGGGACCCATGTTTCAAGTGGGCGCCATGGACTTCGGGATTCCGCATGCTCTTCCGTTTTATCTGGTGCTGGGACCGATCTGCGGATTGGCAGCGGTGGGCTTGAGCAAGGCGCTGTATTGGGTGGAGGATTTATTCGAAAAACTTCCGTTTGATGAACTGTGGTGGCCGGCGGTTGGGGCTCTAGCGCTGGGAATAATTGGGTACTTTGTGCCGCGCGTGTTCGGCGTGGGATATGACACGATTGGGGATATTCTCAACGGGCACCTGGTGTGGAAGATCCTGCTGGTGGTGATGATTGCGAAGTTTGCAGCGCTGGTGATTTCGTTGGGATCAGGGACGTCGGGCGGTTTGCTGGCTCCGACGTTCATGTGGAGCGCGGCGATGGGCGGGCTGTTTGCGATGATTGCGAATCGGGCCTTCCCTTCGGCACATCTTTCACCGGGTGCGTTTGCGTTGGTGGCGATGGGCGCGGTGTTTGGAGCGGCATCGCGGGCGGCGTTCTCGTTCATCATTTTTGCGTTCGAGATTACGCGAGACTACAACTCGGTTTTGCCGCTAATGCTAGTGGCCGTGATCGCGGACGGGATCGCGATGCTGTTCATGCCGAACACCTCGATCATGACGGAGAAACTGGCGCGCCGCGGATTGCGCGTGCATCAGGATTACGAGGCGGATGCCCTGACGCAGGCCACGGTTGGGGAGACGATGGAGAAGGAAGCTCCGGTGGTTCGTGCCGACACCAAGGTGGCAGAGCTGGCGGAGCGGATTGCCCGCCATGATCCGGCAGTGGCCCGGCATGAGGCTTTGTTGATTGTTGACGAAGCGGGCCGGCTGGCGGGGATCATCACGCGGGGAGACGTCTTGCGCGCGCTGGATAAAGATTCGTCGGGCGTGGCAACGATGCTGGAAGCGGGCAGCACACATCTTGTCGTCACGTATCCGGATGAGTTGGTTTCGGAGGCGGCTGCGAAACTGCTGCGGTTCGACATTGGACGCCTACCGGTAGTGGATCGCGCGGACGGGCGCAAGGTTGTGGGATACCTTGGACGTGCCACGATCCTTGCCGCGCGGCTGCTGCGGTTTCATGACGAGCATGTCCGCGAGCCGGGCTGGCTTACTGCTAAGTGAGATGCGGGGATGAAACGGCGTCTCTACGCAGAAACAGCAGGTCCCTCCACTCCGGTCGGGATGACATGGTATGGGTGACACGGTACCGGGTGACATGATAGGGATGACATGATATTTGAATCGCACAGGAGACACGATGGCTGCCGGAAAGATGGAGGATCTCCGACTGTATCTCAGGCAACAGCCGGTGATGCTCGCGCTGCTGGCGGGGCTGGCAGTGATCTTCTTCGTGGCGGTGACGGGATTGTCGCAGACGTACCATGCGCAGCGGGGTGCGCTCGGAGAGCGGTAGTTTACGCGCGGCGTGGTGGACCTGAGCGCGCGGAAATATGACAGCGCGGTTACGGAATTTCGGTCGGCGCTTCTCTACTCACGCGACAACTATACCTACCAACTGAATCTGGCTGAAGCTTTGATCGGACTCAAGCGGACCGGTGAAGCGGCGGCCTATCTGACCAATCTTTGGGAGCGCCAGCCGGAAGATGGCCTGGTCAATCTCGAACTGGCGCGCATCGCGGCAGAAAAAAGGCAAACCGAACAGGCGCTGCGCTACTACCACAATGCGATCTATGCAGCTTGGCCGAGCGATCAGGAAGGAAAGCGGCGGGATGCGCGGCTGGAGTTGATCGAGTTTCTGTTGAACACGGGAGCCAAAGCGCAGGCACAATCGGAGTTGATCGCGCTGCAAGAGAATCTTGGGGATAATCCATTGCAGCAGGGGCAGGTCGGTGATTTATTTCTGCGTGTTCAGGACTATGAGCATGCGCTTGCGGCGTATCGACAGAGCGTGGAGTTGGGACGAGACAATCGCGCGACGCTTGCGGGAGCAGGATTCGCGGCGTTTCAATTAGGGCGTTATCCGCTGGCGCAGCGCTATTTGGAGGAGGCAGTCGCGGGTACTCCGAGCGACACGCGAAGTGCCGACCAGCTGAAGATGACGGAGATGGTGCTGAAGATGGATCCGTTCCGGCGGCAGTTGTCGGTGGCACAGCGCGCCAAGATTGTAATCTCAGCATTTGCTACAGCGGGAGAGCGGCTCAGGGCATGCAGGGCCGCGCAAAGCATTGCGTTGCCGACCGAGTCGCAGTCAAGTCTGGCGGGAAGTTGGGCGAAAATGAAACCGCAGCTTACCGAGGGAGAGCTGAGGCGAAATCCGGACCTGGTAGAGGCCGCCATGGACTTGGTGTTCGACATCGAGCGCGAAACCAACTCTAGCTGCGGAACTCCGGCTGGGACGGACATGGCGCTGCTGCTAATCGCAAAACTGCACGAGGGCAACTAGCTTGGACATGGAGTCGAACGCACAACCTAAAGTCCTCGTGGAGAATGGCCACCCGGTTGCAGCGAGGCCGATCAACGGGAGATCCCCGACAGCTTTGTTGCGGTTGGTATTCCGGGAAGACCGTTTCTTCCTTGTATTGTCGGTGTTCATCGGTGTGTTTTCCAGGCTGTCGGTTGTGTGCTTTCGTTTTGCCATTGGCTGGTGCCGTCTTTATTTGTTGGGGAGGTCTATCCCGATCATCCTCTGGAGACGGCCCTGCGGTACGTGGACCGGTGGCCGATGGTGCCGGTGGTGAATCGCGCGGACTCCCAGCAGCTAGGGGGCGTGATCTCGGAGCGCGACGTAATGGAGCGCTACCGAGAGTTCGGAGAAGGCTAGGACTCGGGCCGGAAACTTATTCGTTACTTCCGTGCAACATCTTTTCTTGCAAACGGCTGCTCGGATTCGGTAATCTCATTTCACTCCACTCAAGCACATCAGGCAGAGTTGTACCCGGCTATGGCAAAGGATCACCCAATCTTACTTGGACTTCGCGATCGGAAGCGGCCGTCGCAGATCCATGCCATGCGATGCATTGTTGGTTGTTGTCGATGTAGTAAGTTCTCAAATCCGCGCTAACTCGAGTTCATGTTTCTGTTTCAGGAAATAGGGAGAAGAGCATGTCAAGTTATTCAATCAGGTCAGTTATTCTCAGTCTGATCGCGTTCGCCTTTGCGGCACCAGCCTTCGGGCAGGGCGGAGCCACGGGGGCCATCACGGGGACCGTGCAGGATCCGAGCGGGGCGGTAGTCGCCAACGCTGAGGTGCGCATAACGAATCAGGACACGAATGTTCTGGAGCGCACGGTCACGACTGGGGCGGATGGAACGTTTACGGCGCCCCTACTGCCGGTTGGCACCTACACGGTGAGCATCCAGAGCGCGGGATTCGCGCAGGCGAGTCTTCCCGGCATCGTGGTGCGCGTGACGGAGACGACGCGCATGACTGCGAAGCTATCGACGAAGTCGGTACAGCAGAAGATTGAAGTGGAGGCGGAAGTGCAGACCGTGGATACGAGTGACGCGACCACGGGGCAGGCGATTGACAGCAACACGATCCGCGCGCTGCCGCTGGCCACACAGAACTTTCAACAGTTGTTGACGCTGTCGACGGGGGCGCAGAGCGAATTGAACGCGGCGGCCCAGTTGGGACGCGGCCAAGTGCGCATCCAGGTGAACGGGCAACGCGAGGACAACAACAATTATCTGATCGAAGGCATCAGCGCCACCGATTACAACGTGGCCGAGTTGACGAATACGCCGCTTCCGAATCCGGATGTGGTTCAGGAATTCAAGGTGCAGACGTCGCTCTACGACGCCAGCCAGGGGCGGAACGGCGGAGGCAACATCAACGCCATTTTGAAGTCAGGCACGAACCAGATTCACGGGGACGCCTACGAATTCTTCCGCAACACTGCGCTGGACGCGAACGAATATTTCTTGAAAGGCAGTGGCTCGCCGCGGCCGGTGATTCAGCAGAACATTTTTGGCGGCAGTTTGGGCGGCCCCGTGGGCCCAGCGGGCAAACTGGGATTCTTTTTTGTGAACTACCAGGGGACGCGGCAACGCAGCGGAGACTCTCCGGGGACGCTGATCAGCACGTTCATTCCGTATGTTCCGGCGGCTGATCGCGGGCCAGGCGGGGCAGCGCAACTGGCGACGGATTTTGGAGTGGCGAGCGCGGATCCAGTGGCGGTTTCGCTGCTGGGGTTTCAGAGCGATCAGTTTGGCGCGCCGGCGAACGGATATCTGTACCCGGTACCCAGCAACGTTCCTGCAGGGACCGCGGCTGGTTCGCTGGTGCAATTCACGGTGAGCAAGCCCGGCAAGTTTACGGACGATCAATTCACGGCCAACTGGGATCACGAGTTCCGCAATTCGCGGGATGCGGTGGCGGCACGGTTCTTCTTCTCCGACTCCGAGCAGGACATTCCGTTCGGCGCGGGCGGACTACAAGCGTCACTGGGCGCAGCGGCGAGCGGGACAGATTTGAACTTCCCGTACCAACTTCCGATTCATGACCGGCTGTTCGTGGTTTCGGAGACGCACGTGTTTTCACCGCGGCTGGTGAATGACTTCCGCTTTGGCTTGGTTCACATCAACAACAGCGCGATCAACGTAAATCCGGTGACCGTGGCCGACGCCGGCATCGACCGCCCCACCGATAATTTGACCAGCAGCATCTACAAATTTACATTCGTAACCTCGGGATTTCAGTTCGGGCCGACCCCGCAGGCAAACCAGTCTCAAGTCCAGAACAATTACAACTTCGTGGAGAACCTGAGCTGGGTCAAGGGAGCGCACACCTTTACGTTTGGCGGGCAGTACATACGCGTGAGCCTCAACAAGCAGTTTCCGCAGGTGTTTAACGGGCAGCTGTTTTTCACAAACACGGGCAGTTCGACCGATTTCGGAAATTTTGTGGGGGGCACGCCGGAGTTCAGCTTCGGCGGTGGCGGAGTTTACAACCACCAATACCGACAGAACAATTCGGCGGTGTTCGCGCAGGACGACTGGAAGGCTACGGCGAACCTGACGTTGAACCTGGGCCTGCGCACGGAATTTCTGGGTGCATGGACGGACGGGGACTGCCATATCGGCAACATCGAGTCGGATCTGACGAAGTCGGGGACGTATCCGTTTATTTATCCGACTTGCGTCAACAAGCTTGGGGTTACAGGACTGACGGGGAACGCGGCGGGATCGACGTTCAAGAACAGTGTTTCGACGGGATGGGGACCGCGCCTGGGATTCGCGTGGGACTTGGCGGGGCGGCACACGACCACGGTGCGCGGCGGCTACGGCATCTACTATGTGCGTGAGGACGTAGGTGCGGTGGACCAGTTGAGCTTCCAGGCGCCGTTTGTCCCGATCGTGTTTTTCGGGCAGACGCCGGGATTCACGATGTCGGACTTTTTCACGGGCACGCCTGCGACGAATCCGAACGCCGTGCCGCAGGCGGGACAACTTTCTGGGGCGTGGTTGCCCTGCCTGGCGCAACTGACGAGCTTTCCCGACACGAACGGGGCGGCAACCTATGGCGGATGCACGGGACCCGGGGTAAACAGCACGCAAAATCTGTTTGTGCTGGAAGTGCCGCGGCATTTCGTGGTGCCCAACACGCAGCAGTGGAACCTGACGGTGCAGCGTGAATTAGGGCGGCACTGGGTGCTGGAAGCAGGGTACGTGGGCACGCGAGGGATCCATTTGCGCGAAACGCGGGATGCGATCCAGTCGGTGAACGCCAGCCCGGCAAACCCGTTCACCGTCACCGACGCGAGCAACAATACGTATACGATCACAACCAACACCTTTGCCAATGCGATCGCGCGCACGCCGACGCCGGGATTGAACGGCTACAGCGGTTACCAGATTTTCGCCAACGACGCGTATTCGATCTACAACGCGCTGCAGGCGACCGTGTCGCGACGATGGGGACAGAATTACTTTCAGGCGGCATATACCTTCTCGAAGAATATTGACGCGACCTCGACGGGGAATACCGCGTTTAACACGGCTTACAACGATCAGAGCAATATCAATGCATCGCGCGGGATTTCGGACTTCAACCGCCCGCACCGGCTCGCCGTCAGCTACGCGTATAACCTTCCGTTTTTCGCACACGCCACGGGGGTGAAGAAGGCTGCATTCGGCGGCTGGCAAGTGAGCGGCGTGACGATTTTCCAGAACGGCCTGCCGTTCTCGATTTTCGATTCCAGCGCGGGCACGGGCTTTCTGGGACAAGGAAGCACGCCGCTACTGGGCGCGAGCCTGGCTCCGGGAGCGAGCATCGCGAACGGACTGTCGGGTGGAAATATTCACTCGCGGGTGCTCAATGGCTATTTGAACCCAACTGCGTTCACACCGGCGCCACAACTCTATCCGACACAGTGTCTTTCCGATTCCAATTTCTGCACGACCGGGTTCGGAGATTTGGGACGCAATATTTACCACGGGCCGTTCCAGCAGAACTGGGATGTGTCGTTCCTGAAGTACTTCAAGATTGGAGAGCATCAGGAAGTGCGTTTCGCGGCGGACTTCTTTAACATGTGGAATCACACCAATTTTGGAGATCCGACGGTGACGGATATCGAAGCGTATTTGGCGAGTCCGACGAACAGTCCGTTTGGAAAGATCGTGCAGACCAACGGTAACCCGCGGCTGATTCAGTTCTCGCTGCGGTGGGCGTTCTAGGCTGAGATGTTTGAGCCGGGAAGCGATCGCTTCCCGGCTTTTTTATTTGGAGGGGGTCAGAGGCGCGCGTGCGCCTCAGGGGCTAAAGCTAGAGAAGAGGCGCCTAATCGCAGCGCTTGCAGCGCTGCGCCACCCAAAAGCGGGTTTTTCAGCCGATCGCAGGGTCCGTACCTAATTGATCGGTGACGCTGCTGCTGAAGAAACTGGAAAACTCGCCCCTCAGGGAATACCCGGACATCAGGGGCTGAAGCCCACACTGATTTCACATTGCTCACGCGGCCCTGAAGAGCCGCTCTTCCACGGAGGCGCAAGGATCCGGTACGACTTTACACGCCGATCCAGTGGAACAGGATCAGCGCCAGGGTGCTTGTGCCGACGATGATCCAGAGGGCGAGTCCCTGAAGCAGGGGGCGAGCGCCGACGCGCTTAAGGGTTTCTTTGTTCAGTCCTGTGCCGATCAAGAAGAGCGTGACGGTGAGGCCGATTTTTCCCAGATGATTGAGGACACCGAACGTCGAGTTAAATGACGGGAGCAGAGTGTTCAACAACGCGGCCAGACAAAAGAAGAGGATGAACCAGGGCCACTGGATGCGGGCTTTGCTCTTCAGAGTTGCGGCGGTAACGAGCGATAAAGGGACGATCCAGAGAGCGCGGGCGAGTTTGATTGTGGTTCCAACGGCGAGGGCAGTGGCGCCGTATTTGGCGGTCGCGCCGACGACAGAACTCGTGTCGTGAATGGCAAGGGCCGACCAGAGACCGAACTGCGCCTGCGTCATGTGCAGCGCGTATCCAATGACGGGAAAGAGGAACAGGGCAACTGAGTTGAGGATGAAGACGGTGCCCAGAGAAACGGCCATCTCTTCTTCGCTGGCCTCTGCGATGGGGCCGACGGCTGCGATGGCACTGCCGCCGCAGATGGCGGTGCCCGCGCTGATCAAGAAAGCGGATTTCTTCCCGACGTGGAGCAGGTAGCCGAACCCGAGGCCCAGCAGCATGACGGCGGTGATGCTGACAGTCGTGTAGAGAAATCCAGAGCGTCCGGCTTGCAGGACCTGATGCAAATTCATGCCAAAGCCGAGGGCGACGACGGAGGCTTGCAGGAGAAACTTGGCCAGACGTTTGCTTTCGACGTGGAAGGGATGCACGGCTGCGAATCCATAGATGAGGCCTCCGAGGAGTGCAAGCGGAGGCGAGATGAGTCCGGTCGCGGCGAGGATGAGGGCCAGAAAGAAAATGCTCTTACTCACGAATCTAGTCTGCGGTGGAGGCGGGGCCGGCGTCCAAGCAGTAGTTTTGATGGGCGATTAGTTGCGCTTATCGGTCGGACTTGGTGGAGCGCGGTCGTTTTCGGGCGGGGTTCGCGAGAAGGCGGGCCCGCTCGAGGGCGAAGGTGCGAAACGCGGCCGCTGGACCCTGCGGCTCTGGACCAGTGCGTGAAATCAGAGAAAAATTGCGATCGGCTTTCAGGCCAGCGACCTCTGCGACCTTGAGCGCACGCAGTTCCAGTTCTTTGGAAATGGCCCAAAGCGAGACGAAACCGACACCGAGTCCAACTTCTACTGCTGACTTGATCGCCTCGGTGGAATCGAGGTCCATCACGTTCTTGAAGGACTTGAGCTTGAGGCCCGCGCTCTCGAGAGCAAGCTCGACGACGCGGCGAGAACCGGAACCCTGTTCGCGCATCAGAAGGTTTGAGGCCAAGAGCTGGGCGCGAGACATCTGACCGGATGTGAAGACTGGCGACACGATGAGGACCAGTTCGTCTTGCATGAAAGGCTCGGTGCGAATGCCGCGGTCGCGGGCTGGGCCTTCAATGAGGCCGATCGCGAGCTTGTTGTCGAGAAGAAGATGGACGATCTCATCAGTGTTGCCGCTGTGAAGCGAGAACTGGACGCGGGGATGCTCGTTGAGAAAAGCTCCCAGCAGACGCGGGAGAACGTATTGCGCGATGGTGGTCGAGACGCCGAGGGAAAGTTCGCCAGAGACGTTGCCATCTTGTGCGCCGAGCTGTTGCTCGGCTTGGGAAACGAGAGCTGCCAGCTTTTTCGCGTAGACGAGCAGCACGGAACCTTGGGGCGTGAGGCAGACGCGATTGCCGGCCCGGTCGAAGAGGCGGATGCCAAGATCATCTTCGAGCGCTTTGATTTGAAGCGTAATGGCCGGTTGAGTGAGGAAGAGGTGTTCCGCAGCCTTGCGGAAATTCAGGTGTTCGGCAACGGTGCGAAACACCTTGAGACGAAAATTCTCGAGCTGGGCCACGTGGATGATTATCCACGAAACGGCGATTCAACGTAGGAGTTTGGAGGTGAACCCCTCCGCTGCCCCGGGCCGCGGGGAGGCCTGCCACCTGCAAGGGTCAATGCGCGAAATCGCGATGTCACCATGTGAGAGGTTGTGCGAAGCATCGGTTCTGATACTTCCGGCTGGCCGCCGATCCGCGTGTTGTTACTTCGCTCCAGGAATCATAGATTCAGCAAACCTCGCGGATTGCAGGTCCTGGTCACTTAAGGTCGTTCCGCCATCCAGGCGTTGGCGCTGGTGCTGCTGACGTGCAGGGCCAAGTACCGGCCATCGCGCGACGGGATCGCCCAGTAGATGCTCTTTTTCTTGGGGCGCCAGACCGTACGAGCATTTCCCTGCAGGTCGATGTTCAGGAGAGCATTTTCCTCATCACCCACGGACGAAGCCCACAAGCTTTCGCTGTCGGCGGCCCAATCAATGGCTCCCACCCCACTCAAGCCCCGAAGCGGCAGCCATTTCTCCTCGCCAGACCCGAGTGAGATCAAGTGGATTCGTGGCTCTTCGTCGCCCACTTTTCCCTTCGCGATGGCGAGCGTGGTTCCATCGGGGGAGATGCTCCAGTTGTAGGATTGCGGGAGATCATCCTTGATCTGATACACCTGAGGTCCACTTCCCTTCAGCGGATCGAAGCTGTAGATCTTGAACGTGCCATCGGTTTCGACGCTGTATAAACACTCGGTTGCGGGAGCGCGCGCACACTGTTGGTTACTGATCCAGCGGGCTTGAAGGATCTGCTGGGGAGCGCCGCCGGCCACAGGCATTCGCATGAGAGAAATTGAAGAAACGTTGTCCGTCCAACTTGGGTAAACCAGGTAGAGAAGCTGGGTGCTGTCGGGACTCAACCTGGGAGTAAGGACGGGATAGTTGCCTCCGACGAGCAACTCCGGCACGGTTTGATCGATGGCTTGCCGGTAGACGCTGAAGATTCCGGTGCGATCGGAGATGAAGAGCACGGATTTCCCATCGGGGGTCCAGTCGAAAGGCAAGTCCTGGCGATCATCGAGCGTCAGGCGGACGGGCTCGCTGATGGTTGCTGGGCCCTCCACCTTGGCGACGTAGACGTCAGGCTGGGGAAGACCTTTCAGATAGGCGATGCGCTCGCCGTCGCCGGAAATGCTGATGCTTGAGACGGAGCCGTGGTCGTTGGTCAGGCGGAATGGGGTGCCGGAGGGACGTCCGCCGGAATCGACACTGACCGACCACAGGTTGGAATCGAGCTGACGGGGCGGGGGCTCGGCGAGGGCATAGATCAAGCGCCCATCGTGCGCCCAGGCGAGGGGACCACTCATCGCGGAGAACCATCGAGCGCTGTCGAGATTAAGCAGGCTGTTCACGTGCAGGTCGCGCACGTCGACGAATTCAATGGAGCCGCTAACACCGAATGCATTGGAGAGCCTGCCTCGGATGAATCCGATCCTGGTGCCGTCGGGTGACCAGGCCAGCGATCCGAAGAAATCGCCTTGCTCCCCGACCAGTTTGCGAGGTTGCTCGCCGTCGGCGGCCATGAGCCAAATCTGGTTGCGCATTGCCTGGCCGGTGATGAAGGCGATCTGTTTGCCATCGAGGGACACGGCCGGAGACCTTGCGTTGTCTTGGAGCTTGCGCGGGCTGCCGCCAAGGGTTGAGATCTCCCAAAGGCTAGGAGACTGCGCAAGTCCGGTCAAGGTGACGATGAGGTGAGCGCTGTCAGGAAACCAGCTGCTGGATTCGGCGAGCGCTCCCGAGGGCAATGGAATTGGGTGCGTTTCCCCAGTATCGATTTGACGCAAGTAGAAGCCGGTTTCGTCGGAGAAGGCGAGGTACTTGCCGTCGCGGGAGATGGCGGCTGCTCGGACGCGATCATCGGCAGGATTCGCGGTTAGCTGCGAGACGCGTAGGGGTGGGGCGGCGGCCGTGTGGCTCTGTGCCAGCGATAGGCCGACTTTGATGCCGAAGAGAACCAGAAGCACCGCAGCCCCGGCGGCAGCGATCCACCAGAGGTGAATACGCTTGGCGGGGTGTCGGGTGGATTCCACTGGGGAACTCTCCGCGGCGGATGACGGGGCTGATGAGCCGTTGCCATTCGCCAGAGTGCTGCTGACCGGCGCCAGGAATCGATAGCCGCGTCGGGCTACGGTTTCTACGAAGGTTGGATTCTCGGCGGAGTCGCCTAAGGCGTCGCGCAGGCGTTTGATGGCGGCGTTGAGGCTGTGATCGAAGTCGACAAAAGTATCGGCGGGCCAGAGACGGTTGCGCAAGTCGTCACGGGTTACGATCTCTCCGGGCCTCTCAAGGAGCAGAGCCAGAACCTGAAACGGTTGCTCCTGTAGCTTGACCCTGAGTCCGCTGCGGCGGAGCTCTCCGGCGCGAAGGTCAAGTTCGAAGACCCCAAAGCGGCGCGTGCGCGCCTCCTCGGCCGAGGATCCATTCCCGCTTCCCACAACGCCTGAGTTTAGCGTTCCACCGGTCCGGCTTCCCATGTCACCCCACTCTGTAACTATTTGACGTGTTGCCGCTTAGGCGGTCACATACTTTTTATCTTTCGGTCACCCGCAGAGCCTTGAGGCACCCCGGTACCTGAGCGACCTTGCTCCCTGAGATACGGAGGGCAAGGCCATGGGGTTCGGTTTCAGACATTTCGGGTTGCGCTTAGTTGTTCTGTTGTGGGGAACGATGGCGATCGCTGGCACGGGAAACAGCAAACTGCCGAAGATCACAGTTGTGGTAAATAACAGCGCGGATGTTTCGCGGACGGTGTTGAGAAAGGCAGAGTTTGATGCCGGGCAGATCTTCCACAGGGCGGGTGTCGAAATCGAGTGGGCAGACTGCCAGAGTGGCGCGGTCGTGGATGTGTGCCAACAAGTTCCTGGGGCGAACCAGCTCGTCTTCGTTCTGCACATTGTGCCGACGGGAAGGACGTCGACCGACTCGGTTTTCGGCGTGGCGTTTCTTGGGGAAGGTGGAGTTGGCAGGTATTGCAACGTATTTTTCGACCGAGTTGAGGAGACAGAGCGCGCGAGCGGCACCGGCGCGGCGCATCTGCTGGGAGCAGTGGTTGCACATGAGCTGGGCCATTTGTTGCTCGGTTCACATGGTCGTTCGAGCCTGGGTATCATGACGCCGGTCTGGCGGGAACAAAGCCTACGCCAGATCGACATGGGAACTTTTTTCTTTACGCGGGAGCAGGCTGTATTCATGAAGCGGCGGCTGCAACCCAGGGACCACTAAGCACACGAAGTATTACGAAGGGTTCGTGCGGAGAGGTTTAGTTTTGTTTCTGTGTTTGTTGCAGCATGCCACTCGAAACGAGTCGGGGCCCGCTTATGCTTTCGGCGCGGAATCCGGACTGGAGCGGAGTCGACCCGGAAGTTCGCGGATCGCATATCCGGCGAGGGCTGAGATGATGGAGCCGGCGATGGTCAGGAAGAGGGACGCGGCGTAACGTGACAGCCAGGCAAACGTCGAGGCGGATTCGACGGGAGCATTGCTGGTTCCCTGCCAGGATAACGAGATGCCGTTATGGCGCGCGGAAACGGAGAGGTCGCGCTCGGCGTTGTGGGCAAAATCTGCGCTGGTGCTGTCTTCCTGCATGACGGCGTCTTCGGGCTCGATCCGCACTCGGACGTTATGCTGCCCGGAGCGTACGGGAATGATCTGCGATAGACTGCCCTGCTGCGCGTCCGTGGGAATCAGGCCGAACTTTTTTTTCGCGGCGCCGGTAATTTTTCCCGAGAAGGCGAGGTCGTTATCGACCCACACTGAGACCTGTGCGCTTCGGAAGCTGTGCTGCAACTTCAAGTGCAGGCTGGCGTCTTTCGCGGTGAGCGCAGTGTAAAGGGCCATGAGAACGGCGGCGACCAGGAACAATCCCATGAGAATCCGGGCTTTGACAGGCACGCGCTGGACCCACTGCATCGCCTGTTGGTTGAGCTGCGCTGCTTTGGCGCGGAGCTTTGCTATGCGCTCGGGGGGCATGGGAATAATTCATTCTCGCTCGACTGGGTCGCAGGGCTCCAGTTACCAAGGTGTACCGTCGCGCTTTTTGGGTGCGCATTAGAAAAAAGCAAGGGTTGTGATTCTGTCAGCACTGATGGCAGGACGCCATCAGGACAGCCGCCGGGACGGCGGCGCTACTGTTTGGTTTGTGCTTCCTGCAGCAGGGGACGCAGCGAGTCTACGGAGACTCCAAGAGTGCCACCGGAGAAGCCGTCCATGTAAGCGGAGTTGACGCCGATGACTTCGCCTTTCGTGTTGAAGACCGGGCCGCCGCTGCCGCCGTGGGCGGTGGGCGCGTCGTAGATGAGTTTGTCGCCGACTACGTCGCCGAGATGTCCGCAAGTGGTCGAGGGACGAATCAGAGAGAGTGCAGCCAACTCGCTGGCCGCGTTGATGTCATTGCGACGGTAGGCCATGCGCTCGTAAATTCCTGCGGGAGATTTGGCCACCATCCCGGCGATGCCCATGGGATAGCCGATCACGGTGACCAGTTGTCCCGGAGAGCCGGACGACTTGGCGAGGGGCAGGATCGGAAGGCCGCGGACTACATCGGTATTTTGAGCATGCAAGACGGCAAGGTCGGAGGTCTTCGAGACCGATGCAGGCGACAAATTCACGGGCGTGGGCGAGCCGGGAAAGAAAACTACCAGGCTTTCGAGCATTCCGGTGGCTCCCTGATCGATGAGCTTCTGGGCTTCGGAGTCTCCGTACCAGGGCTCGGCTACGTGACGGTTGGTGGCCAGCAATCCGTTGCCAACGAGAAATCCTGTGCCGGAAACGCGCGCGCGGATGACCGGACGCTGGTTCGAAAATCCGACTTGGTAAACGCCGTAGATATATCCGATGGAATTGCGGTAGCGATTCAAGACCACGGCGGGCATGGCCTGGTCCTGCTTGAGTTGCTCGACCTGCGCGGTGAGTTCATGAACCTGCTTCTGTAGATCGTTGGGGGGCTGCTCTACGGCCGTCGTGGGCGTGTAATAGTGGACCATGGCAAGAGCGCCCAGGAGCAGCACGATCCCCATGACGGCCTGCACCATTTGCTGCCAGCAGTCGCAAACCATGGATTCCTGCGGAGGTTGGGCCGCGGGTGTGCGAACGGGGGAAGTGTCGGAGGACGGAGGCTCGTTAATCTGGGAATCGGCCATGAGCGTCGAAGTAGCGGTCCTCGGTACTCGCCCAAGCCGTTCTGTTTCAACCCTTTAAGCAGGGGACGCAATCGGGCCTGAGTACGGGGAGTAAGTATCTTCGCCCCTCTGGTGCGGGTTGGCTACGGTACTGAAGATGATGTACGTACGATAGGGGAAGGAAATGCCGAGGCTTCAACCACAGAGGACACTGAGAGACCCTGACTACGGAGTTTTGATACCGAGGCGCTTGGCCATCTCGTCGTAGAGGAAGCCCTTGCGGGGGTCGTAGGGCTGGACCCACTCGCCATCGATTACGAATTGCGGGATGGCACGCTTGCCGGTGCGCTTGACGATTTCGTCGACGGCGCCAGGGGTGGTTAGGACGTCGACTTCCTTGAACGGGATGTTGTGCTTCGCGAGAAAGCGTTTGGCCTCGCGGCAGTCGGGGCACGTCGCGGCCGAATAGACGGTCAGGTCCATAAGTTGATTGTACGCGGATCGGGGGTCGATCTTAGACACGCTCTAGTTGCTTCACCGTGCGCTCGTTCACGATGTTGCCGGTATTCAGGGTGGAGGCCGGTTCGAACAGCAGGAACCAGCATTCCTCATCGGCGACGGGCTTGTGCTCGACTCCGCGGGGGACGACGATGAACTCGCCTTCTTCGACCCATTCATGGTGGTCGAGGAATTCCATGCGGAAGCGGCCTTTGACGACCAGAAACATTTCATCTTCATGGTCGTGGTGGTGGAAGATGAACTCGCCTTTAATCTTGTCGAGCTTGACGTGTTGGCCGTTGAGTTCGGCGGCGATGTAGGGCTTCCAGTATTCGGTAACCTTGGAAAATTTCTCGGCGATGTTGATTTTTTGCATGAGAACCCCGCGAGGTGAAGGTACTCTTTAGCGCGCCCATTGGTTGGATGGATCGGAAACAGGAATGGTCGCGGAAAATTGCCGGGAAGCGCGGCGGCGGGCGGGGGCGTCCCCTCTACATAGACAAAGAAACCGCCAGCCTTGGGCGGGCTGCTTGGAAATCTTCCGAGCTGCGCTCGGAGGACAGCCGAAGGCGGCTGTCCCCACATGAGCGGTGTCTAGAAGCCTGGTGTTCCGGCGGACGCGTGGCTGTTGTGGAGCGTGACGCGCACGCCGCGTTGAGTGTTGAGGCGAGTGGTTGTGGTCCAATCGACGTCGTCTGTACTGATGACGCCGGTGCCGCCACCGACCAGGGAGTAGGTGATGCGGCTATCGGTATATCCGTAGCCGCTGACCGATAGTATGGTGCCATTGGTCAGGACGAAGACGGGCATACCTGGAGCAGCGTTCACCGGAGCCGGCGTTATGGTTCTCGTGACGAGACTTGCGTAGGAGGCTTGTGGGGCCGCCTGACTCGTGACCGAAGCATCCCGCATCATGAGTTGAGGTTTGCGGTCGTCGTAGGTGGAGGGTTGGTAGGACTGGCTCTGGGGACGTCCGAAAAAGTGCCAGCTCGGACCGTAGGTTTGCGCGACTTGCGGGATCTGAACATCATCCATCAAGCGCATGCTGAGGACTGTCTCTCCTTTCAACGTGGGGCGCGGGCCGCGCGCTGGCAGCATGATGACCTTCCAGGGCCATAGCGGAGGGATCATCCACTCGACGACGTCGCGGACGGGATGTCCTTTGCCGTCGATCTTGCCCTGCTTATCGACTTTGTAGCCGCGCGTGGCGATGACCTTGGCCTCGAGAGGCAGGTCACCGGTGGGAACGCCAATGCGATCGAACTGCAGCTTGAGATATCCCTTGCCCCAGAAGTGGCCGGGATCCTTGGCCGCTTCGAGATGACCGACGAGATAGCTGCCGCGCGGAAAAGCCTGCTGTCCGAACTCCGTGATTCCGCGGAGGTGGCAAAGAACGGGGTCCCCGACATCGACGGTGGCCGAGGAAAAGTTAGGTTCGTTGAGGGTACATTGTAAAAGAGTACCGGCGGGCAGGACGACATCCCGTGCGCTGGCGCCCAGGCTCAAAGAAAGGACGACAAGGCCTAGCATGCTTACAGCTAGGGCCGCATGCAAAGTGGACTTCATACTTCACCTCTGTCGCACGCCCCAATGTTGGCGGGCTCTGGCGCGGGCCCACCGAAGGATTCGGGCATCTAATCACAGGTTGAACACGGGGTCAATCGGGAAGTTTCCTTCGGGCTCAGCAAAAAATAAGCCGTCAGCTTTTGGCCTGACGGCTTAAAACCCAGTCGAGCTTCGCCCGGCGACCGGGTTGAAGACCCGGTCCAGATAAACCACTCTACTTCTCGTACAGCAGGACGCCTTCTGTTTTCTCCGCGTCTACTGGGCGGTAGAAGAGCTTGTTGTCTTCGAGGAAGACCTCGATGAAGGCAGGGCGCGTGGTGATGGTGCCTTGGATCAGCGCCTCCGACAGCGGGTCTTCGATGTACTTCTGCAGCGCGCGGCGTAGCGGACGCGCGCCGTAGCTGCGATCGGTCAAGGTCTGGTTGAGGATCCACTTTTTGGCATCGTCCGCAACCGTAACCGTGATGGCCTTCTGCGCCAGGTTGGCGTTGAGTTGCGTGACCATGAGTTCGAGAATCTGGATGAGGTCGCTCTCGCCCAGCGCCAGGAACAGGATGACTTCGTCGAGGCGGTTCAGGAACTCAGGGTTGAAGGTGCGTTTGACTTCGCCCTTCACGAGCTCTTCCACCTTATCGGAAATGACGTCTTCTTTCGTCGACTGGAAGCCGAAACCTTCGCGCTTCTGCAAATGCCGCGCGCCGATGTTCGAGGTCATGATGATGATCGTGTTCTTGAAGTCGACCGTGTTGCCGAGACCGTCGGTCAACTGGCCGTCTTCAAACACCTGCAGCAGGATGTTGAAGACGTCGGGATGCGCCTTCTCGATTTCGTCGAGCAGGACGACAGAGTACGGAGCGCGCTTCACGCGTTCGGTGAGCTGTCCGCCCTCTTCGTAGCCGACGTATCCCGGAGGCGAACCGATCAGCTTCGAGACCGAATGTTTCTCCATGAACTCGGACATGTCGAAGCGGACCAGGGCCTTTTCGGTGCCGAACATGAACTGCGCCAAAGTGCGCGCAACTTCCGTCTTGCCGACGCCGGTTGGGCCGAGGAACAGGAACGAGCCAATGGGGCGGTTCGGGTTCTTCAGGCCAGCGCGCGAACGGCGGATGGCGCGAGCCAGAGCACTGATCGACTTATCCTGCGAGATGATCCGCTTGTGCAGCTCTTCCTCGATGCGCAACAGTTTCTGCGTTTCTTCTTCTTTGATCGAGGTGATGGGCACGCCGGTCCAGCGCGAGACTACGTCTTCGATGTCTTCGCGATTTACGACGCCGGTGGACGATTCATCCAGATGATATTTCTCGCGCAGGGCACGCAGGTTCTCGCGCTCTTTGCGTTCTTCGTCCGAATAGAAGCGGGCCTTTTCAAACTCGTGGTTCGCGATGGCGTTTTCCATGCGGTGCACGATGAACTTGATGCGCTTCTGAACCTCGGTCAGCTCTTCGGGCAACGAAGTCTGGCGCAGCTTCACGCGGGCTCCGGCTTCGTCGACCAGATCGATGGCCTTGTCCGGAAGGAAGCGGTCCGGGATGTAGCGGTTCGAGTGCGAGACGGCGAAGTTGATGGCGTCGTCGGTATAGGTGACGGCGTGGAACTTCTCGTAGCGATCTTTGATACCGAACAGGATCTTGATCGCGTCGGTCTCGTTTGGCGGCGGAACCTTTACGGCCTGGAAGCGGCGCTCGAGCGAACGATCTTTTTCGATCGACTTGCGATATTCGCCGGGCGTGGTGGCTCCGATGCACTGGATTTCGCCACGCGATAGGGCGGGCTTCAGAATGTTGGCGGCATCGAGCGAACCTTCTGCCGAGCCTGCGCCCACCAGGGTGTGCAATTCGTCGATGAAGATGATGGAGTTTTGATTCTCCATCAGCTCTTTCATGATGGTCTTGAGGCGCTCTTCGAACTGGCCGCGGTACTTGGTGCCGGCCACAATGAGCGAGAGATCGAGAGCCAGGATGCGCTTGTCGGCAAGGAACGATGGAACTTCGCCATCGGCGATGCGCTGTGCCAAGCCTTCGACGATGGCGGTCTTGCCAACGCCGGGCTCCCCGATCAGCACCGGATTGTTCTTGGTGCGGCGGCAAAGAATCTGGATGACGCGATCGACTTCGGCTTCGCGGCCGACCAGAGGATCGAGTTGGCTGTCCATGGCGGCCTGGGTCAGATCGCGGGAAAATTCAGCTAGCAGCGAACTTTCACGCTGGCGCTGCGGTTGAGCTTTTTCCTGGGTGCTGCGCGCGAGTTCCTCGCGGATGGTCGAAAGGCGCAGGCCGCGCTCGTGCAGGATCTCGGCGGCGAAGCACTTTTCTTCACGCAGTAAACCCAAGAGCAGATGCTCGGTGCCGATGTGCCTGTGCGAGAGACGCTCGGCTTCTTCCGCGGCATAGGCGAGCACGCGCTTGCACTCGTTGCTCAGCGGAAGATCGACCGAGGTCGAAACCTTCTCACGGATGGTGGTGTGTCCCTCGATCTGCTTACGAATGGATTCGACCGAGGCGTGGGACCGCAGGAAGCGATTGGTCAGGGCTTTGTCTTCTCGCAGGAGTCCGAGGAGCAAGTGCTCCGTCTCGATATAGGGAGACCCGAACTGGCTGGCTTCGTAGCGTGCGAAAAAGATGACGCGCCTGGCTTTCTCCGTATAGCGTTCAAACATAATGCCCCTTCCCCCTGACCTTTCCTGGTCGAGAAGAACTGTGCTCGCCCGACCTACCGAACCCGATCCTTAAATCCTACTCACCTTATTCTATCCTTACATTATGCAATCAAAGGGCCTCAAAACCAAAGTACTGAAACGATTTTACAAACCTTTGATCACGTTACCGAAGGAACGGTTGTCAAGCCCTTCGGGGCGGAACCGCTTACGTCAATTTCTTGCACTTTGTCTTACTAATCTTTCGCCTCGGGGGATAAAGCCCGCGACATCCCGGACCGCTTGACGCGGCCCTGAAGGGCCGCTCTTCCACCATCCCAACTCCGCTCTTCACGGCCCTCAACCTTCCTCATGCCGCTCTTCCTCGCTCACACCGCTCTTCGTTCCTCACGCCGCTCGCCTCCCTCGCACCGCTCTTCCTCGCTCACGGCCCTCCTGCTCGCTGACCGCGCTCTTCTGGCTCACGCCGCTGGCCTCGTTTTTCACCGCTCCACCTCTCAGGCCGGCAACGACTCCGGGGCAATTTCCTCGACACAGCCTTTCTGCAACCTTAATACACGATGGCAGCGGCGGGCGAACGACAAATTGTGTGTAGCAATGAGGGAGGTAAGTTGGTGCTCGCGGTGTAAACGCGCGATCAAATCGAAAACTGCTTCGGCTGTCCGACCGTCAAGATCTCCTGTCGGCTCATCCGCCAGCAAGAGCTTGGGACCGGTGATGAGCGCGCGGGCCAGAGCCACCCGCTGCTGCTCTCCACCCGAAAGCTCGCCGGAGCGATGATGCGCGCGCTGCTCCAGTCCGACCTCGCGGAGCCAGCGGGATGCTTCCGGCTCAGCCTGCTGCCACGTCTGCCCGCGAAGCAGTAAGGGCATGGCGACGTTCTCTGCCGCCGTGAATTCCGGCAGCAGGTAGTGGAACTGCCAGACGAAGCCCGTCTCTCGATTGCGAAAGTCGGCGGCCGCGTCGTGCGATAGAGAATTCAATCGCAAGTTGGCGCAGTATACGTCACCAGCAGAAGCACGATCAAGAGCGCTCAGGATGTGCAATAAGGTACTCTTCCCTGCTCCGGATTCTCCCACAATGGCGAGCATTTCTCCTTGCTTTACGTCAAACGACAGATTCTCAAAGAGCACTAGATCCGATTCGCCGGACCGGAAAACTTTTTTCAAGCCTTCCACCCGAAGCATCGACTCTTGTTCCGTTAGATGCAAGGTTAGTCCCTTTCGTTCCAAGAGCTAAAGTGCGGAAGATTGCAACCTACTGTCGGGGCCGTATCCGCCGGCTCTTAGATTAGTGCTTACCGCGAGCAAATCGTTTCTCGGTTGCGACTTGCAAAATCGGTGATTCCAAAAACTGTACACCGGGGGAAGTCGTCCTCATGTGATTCGCATCACGAATGGGCGGCGTGCCCTCAGGGTTAAAGCCCGCGTTCTCTGTTGCTTGTAGCGGCACAAGTGAAAGGGCGAGAGAAAAACGCGGCCTTCGGGAGCAACGGCCACAACAGGGGCTAAAGCCCAGATTGATTTCAGAGGCTTTACGCTGCCCTGAAGGGCCGCTCTTCCACGGTTGTGCACGGCTATGCGTTGGTGCACGGAGTTCCGTCGCGCGGGGAGTTCGGACCGGCACGAAGTTCGGCCGTGGGCCGAGTTCGGGTGTGCGCGGACTTCGGTCGCGCGCGGAGTTGGGACGCGCACGGCTCTCCGGTCGTGCATGGATCTCACTTGGGCATGGATTTGTGATTCTTCCGCGAGCTCAGAGGCAGTGCGCTTCCTGACTCCTGTAGCATCTTTGGAAATCTGCGAAGCCGCGGCTGAGGAGCTCTTACTCATAACGCAGCGCCTCTGCCGGGAGAATCCGCGACGCCGACCACGACGGATACAGCGTTGCCACGAACGAAATCAGAACCGCGAACAGCGCGACCCAAACGCCGTCGATCACCCGCGGAGCGAATGGCACGTAGTCGATGGAATAGACCTCGGGCGAAAGCGTCAGCACGTGGTAGTGGCCTCCGACATAGGAGATGGCGTAGCCGAGGATCAGGCCGATCGCGGTGCCGATTGTGCCGATGAGCACACCCTGGGCAATAAAAAGGTTGCGGACTTGGGCGCGGCGCGTGCCCATCGACATGAGTACGGCGATGTCTTTCGTCTTCTCCATGACCATCATAATGAGGGAGATAAGGATGTTCAGAGCCGCGACGAAGACGATGAGGCCGATGGTGATGAAGGTTACGAGGCGCTCCAGGCGGAGGGCGTGGAACAGCGCCTTGTTTTGCTCGAGATAGTTCGTGGCCATGAAGCCCTTGCCGGCGGCGGCTTCGAGCTGGGTCGTGATCTGGTCAGCCTTGAAGATGTCGTCGATCTTGAACTCCACAACGGAAATCTGGTCGCCCAAGCCAAACAATTTCTGGGCATCCGACAAGCTTACAAACGCCCAATTGGAGTCGTAGTCGAAGAAGCCGGAGCTAAAAATGCCGACGACGTGGAAGCGGTTGTATTTCGGGACCATGCCGAAGGGAGTCAGTTCGCCCTGGGGGCTGGTAACGAGCACGGTCGAGCCAATGGTGGCGCCCAGGTTATCGGCCATCTCCTTGCCCAAAACGATGGGAGGCATGGCAGCGACACGCTGCTGGACACCTTCCAGGGAGTCGGGAGATTGGGCTGCAGTATTGTCGGGCGGCGATTGTGGTGGTGGAGTTGGGCTTAATTCCTCTTCCAGCGGAGCGGCGGAGCCCTCCTTCACGGAGTTGAGGAGGTCGCCTACTCTGCGTTCGTAGCGAGGGATCATGCCTTTGAGAATTGCACCTCTCGCTCGAGGTCCGCGCGAAATCAGGACCTGTTCGAAGATGGCGGGAGCGGCGGCGACGACGTGTGGTTCCTTCGAGAGGCGGCCCATGAGCGCGGGCCAGTTCTGGATGCCGTCATCGGCGACGCGCTGCAGGCTGATGTGTGACGTAGAGCCCAGCAGGCGCTGCTGTAGGTCTTGCCGGAAGCCGTTGGTGATGGCCATGGCGACTACGAGGGATGCGACCCCGGCGGCCACTCCGACGATGGAGATGCCGGTGATGATGCCGATGAAGGCCTGCCTTCTTTTTGCCCGTAAATACCGCGTCGCGATGAAGAGTTCGAAGCGCATGGGGAGAGATCAGCTGTCAGCTCTCCGCTTTCAGCCAAAACGGATTATAGCGACTACCTCTTGCTTGACCGCGACAAAGGTTCATGCGCGCATCCTCGGTAACACGGCGTGGACCCTCTGACGATAGCTAACGAACTCGTCGCCGAAACGCTTTTCGAGTTCGGTATCCTCCATGTGGATCATGACCGCACCGGTGACGACCGCAAAGGCGGTCAGCAGCCAGCAGACTATTAATCCCGTTCCGACGCTCCAGGCGAGCATTTCGCAGAGATGGGCGAGATACACGGGATGGCGGACGCGCGAGCGGATTCCGGTCGTGATGAGTCGCTGATCATGGTTTCCGGGACGAACTTCCGGCAGGCCTCCTAACTGTGCCCAGCTGAAGTGGGCACCCGAACTGGAGTAGATGCGGATGCCGATTGCAAAGAGCAGGACGGCTGGAATCCAAGACCATGGGCTCGAATAGAAGGTTGCGTTGCTCCACGGGCCAGTCAGTGCGCCGATGCCAATCCACATGACGATCCATGCGGGGATCAGCACGCGGAATGCGGAACGCTCGCTCGCTCGCCAACGATGGGCTTGTGGGTGGACCATGAGCCAGAACAGAGGGATGGTCGAATAGACGACGCAGGCCAGCCATCCCAGGGTGCGGAGAAAACGCATGGAGGGATTTTACAGTTTTCGAATCGAAGTGATCGGGGGCTCCAGCGGCTAAAGCCAGCATTTCCTGTTTGGACCCAACGGCACGGCTGAAGCCGTACCCTTCCACGAACCTCCAAATCGGCGAGGCGGACGAATGCGTCCGCCTCTGCGTGATTTCCCTCGGGGCTAAAGCTCGCGTCGGTTTTAGAGACAGGCGATCACAGCGCTGAAAACGCCACCCAAAATCAAAAGCGGCGCTCCTCGGTCATCTACCCGATTCCCGCTCGTGGGGTGATAATGAGAAAATGGCGCGTGCTTTCCTGAGTGAAAATTGGCTTCCGAAGTCGGTGCTGTGTCTTCGCGACTACGACCGTCACAAATTTCTGCTGGATCTGATTGCTGGAGTCACTGTGGGGTTGGTGGCGCTGCCATTGGCCATGGCGTTTGCCATCGCGTCGGGGCTGACTCCGCAGGCTGGGATCTATTGCGCGATCGTCACCGGATTTCTGATATCTGCGCTGGGCGGCTCGAAGATGCAGATTGGCGGGCCGACCGGCGCCTTTGTCGTAGTGGTGGCGGGGATCGTCGCGGTGCACGGCGTGGACGGGCTCTTCATGTGCACGGTGATGGCCGGCGTCCTGCTGGTAATCATGGGTGTCACGGGGTTGGGGACGGGAGTGAAATTCATCCCGCGACCGGTTGTAATTGGATTCACGAATGGGATTGCGGTGCTGATCGCCAGCACGCAGATCAAGGATTTCTTCGGGCTGCATCTCGAGAGAGTTCCAGGCGTATTCTGGCTGCGCATCGAGGCACTGGCCGGGAATTTCCATACGCTGTCATTTGAAGCGACTGCGCTCGCCGTGTTCACGCTGCTGACGCTGATCATCTGCCGGGGACTCTCGCCCCGCATTCCAGGGCCTATCGTTGCGCTGCTGCTTTCGACGTGTGCCGTTTATTTTTTCAAGCTGCCGGTGGAGACGATTGGGACACGGTTTGGAGGAATTCCGAGCGGGCTGCCCCACTGGCAGATTCCGCACTTCCGCGCTGACCTGATCCATGGACTGCTCGGGCCGGCGTTCACGGTGGCCATGCTGGGTGCAATTGAGTCGCTAATGTCGGCCATGGTGTCGGACCGGATGAGCAGTGACCGGCACAATCCTAACGTCGAGTTGATTGGGCAGGGCGTGGCTAACATCTTCTCGCCGATGTTTGGCGGACTGCCGGCCACCGGAGCTATTGCGCGGACCGCGACCAATATTCGATCGGGGGCGCAGACGCCGGTGGCGGGGATGATCCACGCGCTCACGCTGTTGTGCATTCTTTTGTTTGCGGCGCCGCTGGTTAGCTATGTGCCGATGGCGGCCCTGGCGGGGATTCTGATGGTGGTCGCCTACAACATGGGCGAGTGGCGCGAAATTCCACAACTGCTTAAGCTGACGAAGACCGATATCAGCATATGGCTGGTAACGTTTGCCTTGACTGTGTTCGCCGACTTAACGGTCGCGGTCGAAGCCGGGATGATTCTGGCGGCGTTGCTCTTCATCAGCCGCGTCGCCTCGACGACAACGGTGTCGCAGGTGACCGAGGACTACGTGGAAGACGGGCGCGTGCACATCCTGCAGGATAAGGACATTCCGTATTACGCGACGATCTTCCGCATTCATGGACCGTTCTTATTCGGGGCAACCGACAAGATCTGGGCGGTCGCGGAGAATCTGCACTTGCTGCCTCCGGTGGTGATCTTACGGCTGCGAAATATGACTGCCCTCGACGCTACGGGGCTGTTCGCCATCGAAGAGATTGCCAAGCAACTGCACGCTAGCCAGCGCACATTGATTCTTTGCGGGGCGCGCGAACAGCCTGCGCAGCTGATTCATCAGGCAGAGTTCGCCGAGGTTATCGGGGAAGAGAATATTTGCAGCAATGTGCAGGAGGCGCTGCGGCGCGCCGAGGAAGTGTATGAGGGGTTGGAGCAGAAGTTCGTGGGGGCGAAGGGCTAGGCCGGTGGTCTCAGCGTCGGTTTGAGCCGGTGCGTCCCTGAGGCTCTTGCGGGATTCAACTCGCACGCACGACCCTGAAGCGTCTGTAACCGCTCGGTCGGACGAGTGATCTTGCAGCCGGTGACTTCTAGTTGTCGATTCGCTGGACGACCGACAGAATCTTCCACTCACCATCCAACTTCGACAGCGTCACGTAATCTACCCAGCCTGGGGTGACCAGTTTGGCGGAGGCGATGGTTCCCGCCACGTCGAGCACGATGACCTGTTCCGTGCGCTGCGCCTGGGGAATGTCGGGGATGCCGTTGGAGCGAACTTCCTGCACCATTTGCGGGCCGGTCTTGTCCCTCATGGGGATGTTGCCGTGAATCATGTGCTTTAGGTAGTGAGGGTGGAGAGTCTGTTCCATGCGGACGGCGTCGCCGGTGTAATAGGCCTCGATGTAATTCGTCACAGTGGAGCGCACAGCGGCGGCGTCAGTGGACGTCTGGTTGTCTTGCGCTTGGGTCGGGATAATCAATAAGAGAAACAGGCACAGGGTGAAAGCCGGCACGAGGCGTCGCATGGTGGTCTCCGCGGAGGTGAAGCGATTCAGGCAGTCCGATTATGCATCAGTCTGCAGTGGAGGGAGCCACACCAAAGTCCATGTCTGAGGAGAAAGGAGGACAAGGTGATTGCCTAGCAGGAGGTGCAAAAGGCATTCTCCGGATCGGGGAATTACTACCACGGGGGCTGAAGCCCGCACAATTTTTCCTCGCTTACGCGGCGCTAAAACGCCGCTCTTCCACGGTAGGGTGGGTGCTCAATACGACCAGGTGGTCAACACGGTTAGGTCGTCAACGCGGCTGGTGTTCGGCACAGCTGAGACGTGTTCACGGCTTTTGAGCAAACTGCTAGACTGTCAACTCTTGGACGTCGACCTCTAGACTCTAGACCTGCAGGTCCGGCGCCACTCCGCTTCGATGATCGTCAATTTCGCAGAACGCGCGCATAACCACAACTGGGAACTCGATCCGGTGGTGCGGTCGCTGCTCGACACAGATTTCTACAAGCTCCTGATGCTGCAGTTCATCTGGAAGCATTTTCCGAACACGCGGGTACAGTTCTCGCTAATCAACCGGCATGCTTCGGTGCGGATGGCGGATATTATCCACATTGAAGAGTTGAAGGTGCAACTGCAGCACGTGCGCGGACGGCGGTTTCGCAAGTCGGAACTGGTTTGGCTGGCGGGCAATACGTTCTACGGGCGGCGCGGAATTTTCGAGCCGGCGTTTCTGGAGTGGCTGGAGCACGACTTCCGATTGTCGGATTACCAGCTGCGGGTGCGCGACGGGCAGATCCAATTGACGTTTGAAGGCACGTGGCCGGAGACGACGATGTGGGAGTTATATGCACTCGCGATTCTGGACGAGTTGAAGACGCGGGCGCAGCTGAAAACGCTGAGCGAGTTTGGGCTCGACATACTGTATGCGCGGGCGAAGACCAAGCTGTGGAACAAGATTGAACGGCTGCGCGGGGTTCCGGGATTAAGCGTGGCTGATTTTGGAACGCGACGGCGGCATAGCTTCTTGTGGCAGGAGTACGTGGTCGTGGCGATGGCCGCGAACCTGGGGAGCAATTTCATCGGGACGTCGAACGCATTTCTGGCGCACAAGCACGATCTGGAAGCGATTGGAACGAACGCGCACGAGATTCCAATGGTGATGGCTGCGCTGGCGCCGGATGACGTGGCATTGAAAGCTTCGCAGTACCGCGTGTTGGAACTTTGGCAGCAGACGTATGAGGGGGCGTTGCGAGTGATGCTGCCGGACACCTTTGGCACGACGCAGTTTTTGGCGAGTGCGCCGGAGTGGGTGACGGATTGGACGGGGCAGCGCATGGACAGCAAGGATCCGTACGTCGCGGGGGATGAATACATCGCGTGGTTACAGCAGCACGGCAGAGATGCGCGCGAGAAGCTGCTGATCGCCTCGGACACACTGGACGTGGACGCGATCCTGGGGCTGCATGCATATTTTGGCGGAAGTTTAGCGAAGGGTCTGAGGCCGAGCGATTTTTTCAGTGCGGCGGATTTTGAGGATCGCAATAAGTGGACGCCCGGGCGCCGGGTTCGGTTCAGCGCAGGCTGGGGAACTTTGCTGACAAATGATTTTCGGGGGTGCAATCCCAATAATGGCGGGGGCTTTGATCCGATCAGCCTGATCTGCAAGGTTTCCGAAGTCGAAGGGCGGCCGGCGGTGAAACTTTCCGACAACTATTCCAAGGCGCTGGGGCCGCCGGACGAGGTCGAGCGGTACCGGAGGGTGTTCGGGACCGAGGGCATCTCTAACGCACCGCTGGTCGCGTGAGGAACCACCAATATTATTTATTATTGTTGAAATTGTTGTTAACCATTGCTGCCCGCCGTTCGTTGTGTGCTTAGAGATGCTACAAAGCACTTCTCTCCCAGGGGAACAACGATATGGACAAGCAGCGGCGGTACAGGGCGGTGGTTCCGGCGGTTGTGGTATTCCTAGCGTTGTTCACGGCTGGCAGTGTTGCCCAGGGTCAACGACCCGCGCAGCCAGCTCCCGGCGCTCCGCAGATGAGCGAAAAAGATGTGGCCGCCATGCAGGACCAACTTCTCCAACTGCTACGGGTGAGTCCCACTCTGGCTGAGGTTGTGGCGCACGATCCATCGTTGCTCTCGAATGCGGAATATGTGAATCGCAACAATCCGGAACTAGGAATTTTCCTGCAGGCTCATCCCGAGATCGCAAAGAGTCCCGACTTCTATCTCTTTAACAATCTGCACGGCGAACACGAGCAGCCCGCCCAGGTGCTGGAGCGAAAGTTATGGCCCCAGATGTCTCAGCCCGACTCGTCGGGCATTGACCACGAACTGATCAGCGATGGGATTCCGTTCCTGGTTTTTCTTTGCATGCTAGGCGGGTTGCTGTGGCTAACTCACGTCCTGCTCGAAAACCGGCGCTGGAACCGCATTTTTAAACTGCAGACGGATGTGCACGGCAGGCTGATCGAAAGATTCGGAACGTCGCAGGAAGTGCTCACCTACATGAGCACCGACGCGGGCAAACGATTCCTGGAAGCGACGCCCATTGCGGTTGGATTCGAGCGGCAGGCGCCGGTTCCGAGCCCGGTCGCGCGGGTGCTGACGCCGCTGCAGATTGGAATTGTGATGACGCTGCTGGGCGCCGGCCTGATCTCTTTGCGCCACAACATTCCCGACGGCGGCATCGCTTTCTTCGTACTCGGGATCGTGGTGCTGATGCCGGGGCTTGGGTTTATTATTTCGGCGGGACTCACATGGGTGCTGGCTCGCCATCTCGGCCTGATGCCGAATAGCGGAGCGCGAGAATAAAATCAATTTGCTGCCTGATCCACGCAGCAGCCTGACGCTGGGCCGCTCTGGAATGCAGCCATGAGGAAACACGATACGACCGGGGAATACGCCATCCCGAATGTTGAGGCTCGCGCAATATCGCGACCTGACGACCTGCCCATGGACAGCGATGCCTTCGCCGGGTTCTACCAACGCTCCGCCCCGGCGCTGCGGGCATACCTGGTGCGGGTTTCGGGGAATGCCGCGCTGGCGGACGACCTGATGCAGGAAAGCTATCTACGCTTCCTGTGCGCGACACGCCCGGAAGGCGGAGAGGTCAACTACCGGCGCTACCTGTTCCGCATCGCGACCAATCTCTTAAAGGACCACTGGAGACGGCCGCTCGCAGCGTGTATTGAAGATGTTCCGGAGCGGTTTCTGGCAGCGCGCGACGGGCTGTCGCATATCGATTCGCAAGCCATACTCGACCCGGCGATGGCACGGATGCGACCGCGCGAGCGGCAACTGCTTTGGCTGGCTCATGCGGAAGGGTATTCGCATCGCGAGATTGCGGAGATCACGGGCCTGAATGCAGCGGGGATTCGCCTGCTGCTGTTCCGGGCGCGGCGGAAAATTGCGCGCCTGCTGCGCAAGCGAATCGAGGCGGATCGGAGGAGAGCATGACGTTTCGGACCTGCTCCTTCGAAAACGAACTGACACACGCACTGAAGGATGGCCACTGGCCGCAGGGCTGCGCTCCGGAACTGCGCGCGCATGTGGAGAACTGTACGAACTGCAGCGATCTCGTGCTGGTGACGCTGACTTTTCAGAGCGCGCGGAGAGAATCGGAACGAGCAGCGCTTTCGGGATCGCCCAGCCTGCTGTGGTGGCGGGCGCAACTGCGGCGCCGGAACGCTGCGACGGAGCGCGTAAGCCGGCCTGTCACGATCGCGGAAATTTTCGCGTTGGTCGTGTACGTATTCGTCGGTGTAGTGCTGGTTGCATCGCAGTACCGTCATGGCCTGAAGTGGTCGTCGTGGTGGGCGGAAATCACACCTTCGCGTGCCTTTCATTTTCTCTCAGTCGGCTCTGGACGAATCGATCCGAATCTCCTGCTGCTGATTTTCGGGTTCGGGGTGCTGGGCCTGGTCAGCATTCTCGTGGTGTATTTCGTGTCGGAGAAATCCTGATCCATCCCACCTTGCCGTTTTGAAAACAGCGCCCTTCCGTGCACATCCGCGGGTTTCTATGGCACAGTAGGAGTTCATGCCTGCAACCGCCGACGCCAGAGCCGGACGTGCTGCTTTCACTCATCCGGGATTCGTGCTATTCGAGATTGCCCGGTTCCTGATCGTGGCGGCGGTTGAGATGCAGGCCGTGGCGGTTGGCTGGCAAGTCTACGAGATCACGCACCGGCCGCTCGATCTGGGCTATGTGGGGCTGGCACAATTTTTGCCGGGAATTTTGTTGTTCCCTCTTTCCGGGCATGCGTCGGACCGGTTCGAACGGCGGCACGTGCTCTCGGCTTGCTACGGCGGCTACGCGGTTTGCTTTGCTCTGCTGCTGGCGCTGACTATGCGTGGCGTGCCTTCGATTCGGTCGATCTATGTGGTGCTGGTGCTGATCGGCGTGGTGCGATCGTTTAACAGCACTGCCAGCCGGTCGATTCTGCCACAGCTTGTTCCTCAAGAACATTTCCCGAACGCAGTGGCGTGGAACGCGAGCATCTTTCAGGCGGCTACGATTCTGGGGCCGTCGTTCGGCGGGATTGTCTACGCCGCGTTTCACGGACCGTCGGTGGTGTACGTGGTGGCGACGGTGACGGCGATTGGCGCAACGGTATCGTCGTTCCGCATCAAGCCGGAGGTCAAAGCGCGTCAGCGGGAGCCTATGACGCTGAAGACTGTCTTCGCGGGACTTCATTACATATGGAGCAAGAAGCTGATTCTAGGCGCCATTTCGCTGGATCTGTTTGCGGTGTTACTGGGTGGGGCGGTCGCTTTGCTTCCGGTGTATGCCCGCGAAATTCTGCACACGGGACCGTGGGGGCTGGGGCTGCTGCGCACCGCTCCGGGAGTTGGGGCGGCGATCATGGCGGTATTGCTGGCTCACTGGCCGCTGCGCGGGCGGTCGGGGCCGACCCTGCTCTGGGCAGTGGCTGGGTTCGGGATCTTTACGATTATCTTCGGGATCTCGAGCAGTCTGACGGTCTCGCTGATCGCATTGCTGCTGCTGGGAGCGAGTGACATGATCAGCGTAATTATCCGCGCTACTCTTACGCAACTGGCGACGCCGGATGAAATGCGCGGACGCGTCACTGCAGTGGACATGATTTTTATTGGGACGTCGAACGAGTTCGGGCAGTTCGAATCGGGCGTGACCGCGCAATGGTTTGGCACGGTTCCGGCGGTAGTGTTGGGTGGAATTGGAACGCTGGTCGTCATCGCGGCATGGGCTTGGCTCTTCCCGGAGCTGCGCCATGCTGGAGAGCTCAGTTCGATTCAGAGTTCGGGTTTGCAAGAGGCGCCGGAGATCGATGCGCCGAAGCGATAGTCGCCCGTTTGGTTCAGAATCGTCGTGGCCGAAGCGTGCCGAGCCACAAACCTATGAAGCAGAAAAAAGTCCTTCTTCTTGCAAGCGTGGGTGGCGCCGTGATTGGTGCGCTGGCGGTGCGCTACGGCAGTAATCTTCCCGCCCTCTTCCCCGGGTTCGCCCTTGATCGAGCGATGCTGGCCCATCATCGATACCTGCTTCCCATCATTCCGTGGATTTTGTTCAGCATGTATTGGGAATTTGCGGCGAAGGACGCATCCGCCGCAAAGAGTTCTGAAGGCAAGGTGTCGCGCGGTGTTCACGTGTTTCTTGCAAACGTGGCCCTGCTGCTCGAGATTGTGCCGATTCCCGGGTTGGGACGTTTTCTACCTCCGACGTTTCTTAGTCTGGCGGTGGGACTTGCCGTGGAGCTGCTGGGATTGTTTCTGGCGATTTGGGCGCGGCGCGCGCTCGGCCGAAACTGGAGCGAGGAGATTTCCATCAAGGTAGAGCATGAATTGATCCGGTCGGGGCCGTACAAACGGCTGAGGCATCCCATCTATGCGGGCCTGCTCACGATGTACGTGGGGGCTGCGTTGACGACGGGTACGTGGCTCGCGATCGTTGGAGTGGCAATGGCCGGATTTGCGTACTGGCGGAAGATTCGACTGGAAGAGAAGAATCTTGATGGGGCATTCGGCGCAGATTATGACGCTTACCGCCGGGAAAGCAGGGCGCTGGTTCCAGGATTGTTCTGACGGCGCACGAGCGGGACCACTACGGCACGTTCACGGTTACCGTTGCGGAGGTCCGCCCGTACTGATTCGTCCCGTACAGCGTGTAGGTTGTAGTTGAGGTCGGATTCACCGTTGCGGTGGTTCCGCGCACGGCACCCAGACCCGGCGTCACAACTATGTAGTCGGAACTGCCGGCCTTCCACGACAGGGCGGCGCTGCTACCGGAGGAAACATGCGTGGGGGATGCGGTGAAAGAACTGATCGTCGGCGCTGATTCAGTGGGGTAGTTCGCGTTCGTGTATACGGGATTCATCTGCACGACTTCGAAGGCTGATGCGGGCACAGTCTTGAGAGAATTGAAGTCGGAGCCCCACCGGCTGTCGGACACTCCCGTCACATAAAGCGCGCTGCCGTTGTCGGCGAGAATCAGGCCGTAGGTTTTCATCGCAGTAAGGATGACCTGCATCTGCGTGGAGAAACCAGAAATGTTGTAGCCGGACTTCAAGCGTAGGCGCATGCCCATTGGGGGCGCGCTCGGATCGCTCGAAGTCGCCGCCCAATGCGACGCTGGCGGAGTGAAGGCGGCGCCGGTCTTGGGTAGCGTGAAGCGGAAGGCGTGCTGAATTTTGCCGGAGGCTGCTTCGTCGTAGCGCACCAGGCCGGGAAAGATGGGAAGTCCGGCAGCGTCGGCGGAGGTCCAGGTGTAGGGGCGTTGTTCGTCGCCCAGCAGGTCCCACACCGCGGTCGAATCTGCGTTCCAGCTTCCATCGGAATTTACGGACGAGTTATAGAGTTCGTAGAGAAAGCAGTTGCCATTATCGAGCACGAGCACGTGGCGATCACCTGTGCTGGACGAGCCACCCTCGACCGGAGCGGTGGCGGGGACCGGCATAGGACCGGGATCGCTCTCGCCGCCGTAGGCGCCCAGGTTCACATTCACCAGCGACTGACTGCCGTTGACGACCACGTAGGGGATGCCGTACGTCGGATCGGTGCCCCAGTCGGGATGGACGTCTACCGAGCCCACCCAGTTGGTGATGATGCTGTTGGAATTCGGGTCCACGGGTGCGGATGAGATGTCGGTATTCCACAAGCTGCTGCTGGAGAATGGAACGAATCCGTTCAGACTCGCGGTCTGGCCCACCGACATGACGCTGCAGGCCAGGTTGCTGCCACCTGTGCCGCTGCCGGAACCGCCCCCGCCGCTAGTCTTCCCGGTGGGACTGGATACGCCGGAACAGGCGGTCAAGAAAAGGGCCAGCGCAAGCAGGACGGACAGGAAAAGAGAGAGCTTCCAGGCTGAACAGGGGCAGCGCATGATACGGCAATTGTCTGCGAGTCCAGCGATGGCCGGAAAGAGGCCTTTGGGACATGTCCGAATTCTGAAGACGTCGTGAGAACGCCTGTGCTATACGAGCGTCCGGACTTCGTCCTGACCGGACGGCCGAGGCGGCTGTCCCTACCTGAGTTGTAGACTCGACGGCGGCTCACTTCCCTTTCAACAGCGTCTTGGCGGCGCCCATGTTTTCGTACTTGTCGTAGACGCGCACGACGACTACATGCTCAGATGCTGCGTCCTTGCTCGCGTCAACCGCGACCGTGAAGTCGTAGTCTTCGATCTTCGCATCGGAAAGCTGGCCAATGGGTTCGACGTACTTCCACTCTCCAGCGTCGACCGAATACTCGGCACGCTTGATGGTGGAGAATCCATCTTCGGCGCGGAAGCGCACGCGAATCTGAGCGCCTTCCATGGAGGCTGTCAGATTTTCAATTCGCGGAGGCGTGGTGTCGACTTCGAAGCGGCGACTCTCTTTGGTTGCGGTCAAGGCTTCGCCCGGAGAGTGCGAGGGAGCATCGGAAGCCACAACTTTAACTGTGTAGCCGCCGTCGGGGAGAAGGCTTGCGTCGAAGGAGTAGGCTTTGTCGGTCAAATTATCTTTCAGCAGGAGCCAGCGGGACTCACCATCGCCGCGGTAGTAGACCGAATAGACGAGTTGATCGTCGTTTTCATCATGGGCATTCCACTTCACGCCGATCGAATCGCGATCGTGGGTGCTCGGCACGGGCGATTCGAAATGGCCGCCCGAAGATCCACTCAGGTCCGTGCCCAAGCTGAGGTTGGACGATTTCTGCAGCGGCTGATAGCGCACACCGATCTGCACGGAGACGTCTTCGATTTCGGGGGCCACGTTTTTCGGGAGGTAATTCAGGGTGACGGTGTCGACCGTGGGCTTGGTACTTCCCGCGTGCAACACAGCTTTCCACTGGGAGTAGCGCGCGGCGGGAACTGCCATCTCAGATTCCTTGCCCAGGTTTACTTGCTTCCACGGACTCCAGTTGCGATCCGGATTGTCGACGTTGCCGCTGCGCGCGAGGAGTTCGACATTGCCAGATCCGCGAAATTCAGCTCGGCCCCAGCGTGAAAAGACTTTAGCGTCGAACACATCGCTCTCGTAGGTGCCCTCATTCTGCGGGCCTGGGCCAAGAAGAAAAATCTTCCCGAGGTTGCTGCTGGCGGCATAGAGGCCGCCGCCGGGAGCTTTGGCGAACCCAGTGACTTGCGAGGCCGGAGCTTTCAGCAGGTCGGAAAATTCATCCTGGCCTTCGATGCTGAAAACGTGTCCGCGGTTCCCAGTGCCGGCAAGCAGTTTGTCATGGGAATCGAAGGCTAGGGCGTAGACAATATCTTCGTGCGAAGTCCAAATTCGCGACGGGGAGCCATCGGGGGCAATGCGGTATACATCGGAGCCACCACCGGCGCCTCCGCCGGGAAATGGGAAGGGGCCGGACTGCGGGCTGGCGGGCGTCAGGGTCAGAGTCATCCCCGGAGTTTGAGATCCGGGCGACACCGGACTCGCTCCCATGGTGAGTGTGGAAGCGCTGCCCGCCGGCGTTACCGCGCTCGCGCGCTTTTCGCCCACGCCTGCCGCATAGATGTTGCCTTCGCGATCGAGAGCGAGCGCGGTGATTTCCTTCTTGGGCGCGCTGTACAAAACGAATCCTTCGCCCGCGGGAGAGATGCGGTAGACGAGGCCGCTGCCGTCGGTGCCCGCAATCACGTTCCCTTTGCCATCGAGCGCGAGCACGCGGATGTGGGTGTCGTCGCTTTTGAAGAAGAGCGAGTGCTCGCCCTTGGGCGTAACTTTGTAGATCTCACCGTGATCTCCGGTGGCGACATAAAGATTACCAGCCTTGTCGAGAATGAGGTCCCAGATGTACTTCGTGCCGGGTGCAAAATACGCGAACGAAGTCCAGGATGAATCCAAAGCATGGCTTGGCAGAATCTTTCGGCGCGTCTTTGTCGGACCTGCTGTCGGACCGACTGTCGGACTTGTTTTCGGCTTTGTCGGGCTTGGGCTCACCTTTTTCTTTGGCCTGGTGCTCGATCTTGTAGACCTTGCCGTCGGGCGCGGTGGCTGCGTAGATCACGCCGCCGGGAGCGACCTCTAGCGTTTGCACCTGCAGTTCGCGCGGCTCAAAAATGATGGTGGCTTGGCCATCTGCGGTAATGCGGTATACGCGAGCGGGAGATCCTGTGGCGGCGTAGACGTTGCCCGCGTCATCCGCAGACGACGGCCCAGATGTAGGTTGATGGCGTCGCGTAGAGCAACTTGAACGATGGAGCAAGTTCCAGGCCGCCGGAGCTGCGGATGGCTACTCCGGTGGCAGTGCCCTTGGTCAGGTCGTCGAACTTGGACTGTTCCCAGGTGCGAGTGCCGTCGGCGAGGACGGACGGGGCCAGGAGGGCAACCGTAAGTGTGGAAAGAAAAAGGCCGACCAGAATGGAGTGGGGAATCCTGCGCGAACTCTGCAATGTCTGTACCTCGCTTCAGAATCATCCCGAGACCCAAGGTCGCGGGCGTGTCGTGCGGCCTACCACAAGATTTCAGGTTAACACGCAAGCACTACCTGACGGGTATGGAGACGGGCTCGAAGTCTCGGCAGTGAGTCAGTTTGGAAGTGTGGAGAAGAATGCATAAGACACGAATTCACGAAGGACTGCGCTTGCCTGCGTCTCAGCTCGTTCCTGGGAGGCCTTCCACGCTGAAGTCGCCCGCCGTGGTATCGTAGATTTTTATGCATTCTGCGCGTCAGAAACTGCTGAGTACGCTCGCTCACAAGTCGTTCCGACTGGGTGAGTTCAAGCTCTCGTCCGGTGGAACCAGCGACTACTACATCGACTGCCGCACGACCACACTCGACGCGAGAGGCTCGCGTTTGACGGGAGAAGTTTTTTTCGAAGAGATCCGGCAACGTGGATGGAAAGCACAGGCCATCGGTGGGCTCACCATGGGGGCGGATCCGATCGTAGTGGCGGTCTCGGTGGTGAGCGGCGAACTGGACGGTTTTCTGGTGCGCAAGGCCGAGAAGCAGCACGGCACCGGGCAGCGCATTGAAGGCTTCCGCGAGAAGGGTGCGCGGGTAGTAATTGTGGATGATGTTTGCACCACGGGATCATCGACCGTGCAGGCGATTGAGGCGGCGCGCGAATTCGGATTCGAAGTTGTGGGCGTGATGTGCCTGGTGGAGCGCGAAGAGGCCATGGGTCGTCCGAACGTAGAGAAGGCGGCGCGAGCGGTGCCTTTCGTTTCGATCTTCACCGCGAACGATGTGCGCGAGGAGCATGTTCTGCAAAATGACGAGACTTCGCCTGGCATTTTTGCAGTCGCGGCGGCTTGTGAGGTGTGCGGACGGCCGGCAGTGACGAATAATCCGCGCAACCGCTGTGAGGCGCACAAGCCTTGAGGCTGCCGCAGGAACCAACGACAAATTTATGATTCAAACTCTAGAGTGGACTGACCAAGGTGTGCGCTTCATCGATCAGACGAAGCTGCCGACCGAAGAAGTTTATGTGACCTGCAAGACTCACGAACAGGTGGCGGATGTGATCCGCAACATGGTAGTGCGCGGGGCGCCGGCGATCGGCGTGGCCGCGGGCATGGGCATCGCGCTGGGCGTGAACAATTCCAAAGCGGAGTCGACCGGCGACCTGAAGCGCGACTTCGACCAGATCTGCGACCTCATCGGCAAAACGCGGCCGACTGCAGTGAACCTGTTCTGGGCGATTCGGCGCATGCAGGAAAAATACGAGCGCATCCGCATCCGGCCCATTCCGCAGATCAAGCAGGAGTCTGATCGAAGAAGCGCAGCGCATGCACGCGGAAGACATCGCGGCGAATCAGGCGATGGGACGCCATGGCGCGACGCTGATGCCGAGTTCCGGCGGAGTGCTCACGCACTGCAACGCAGGCGCGCTGGCCACCGCGGGATATGGAACGGCGCTGGGCGTGATCCGCGCGGCGGTCGAGCAGGGCAAGAAGATTCATGTTTATGCCGACGAGACCCGGCCATTTCTGCAGGGCTCGCGACTGACGGCGTGGGAGTTGATGAAAGACGGCATTCCGACCACTGTGATCTCCGACAACATGGCGGGCGCGATGATGAGCCAGGGAAAGATCGGAGCGATCGTGGTGGGCGCCGACCGCATCGCCGCCAACGGCGACGTGGCCAACAAGATTGGAACTTATACGGTGGCGATCCTGGCGAAGGAGCACGGCATTCCGTTTTATGTGGCTGCGCCGATTTCGACGGTCGATCTGGCCTGTCCCGATGGCAGCAAGATTCCCATCGAGCAGCGGAACGCCAAGGAAGTCACCCACATCGCAGGGAAACAGATGGTTCCGGACGGAGTGGAGGTGGAGAATCCAGCATTTGACGTGACGCCAGCGAAGTATGTGGCAGCCATCATTACGGAAAAAGGCATTGCGCGCGCACCCTACGACGAGTCTCTGCGGCAGTTGGCTGGGCATGAGGCTGAGGTGCAGTCTGTAGAGGAAGTAATGCTCTTGGACATTCGTAAAGTGATGTAAAGCCCCGAAATATTTCTCTCTTCGCGCTACTTATTCTCTGGATTCGGGTTATGTCTAGCGGGAACTGAATCGTGCTAACCTGAGCCCAGAAAGCTCAAATTCTGCGCCAACCAATCGTTGAGGGGGATGTTATGTCGTTGCGCAATCGTCTTGTTCTGCCCGTTGTTCTTGCCAGCCTTGGAGTGTTAGTAGGTTGCGGTAGCGGGGGTAGCTTCACAACTCCGATACCGCCACCGGGAGGCAGCTTCAGCAACGCCAATCTCAACGGCACTTATGTGTTTTCGGTTTCGGGCACCGACATGACGGGAGCGCCTTACGCAATCGTTGGCAGCTTTACCGCAAACGGCAGTGGAGGTAACGGCCAGGGCGGAATCACCGGAGGATCCATCGACCTGAATGATCCGGGCGTTCCCACCCTCGTTTCCAATGCCGCGATCGGGAGCGGGAGCAGCTACAAAGTTAATGTGGACGGTCGTGGGCAGGCGACTCTGAACACAACCACCGCATTCGGGAACATCACGCTTGATTTTGTTCTCCAAGACAGCTCCCACGGGCTGGTCACCGAATTCGACGGCGAACGGATCGGGAAGTGGTACGCTGGACGTACAGACTGCGGGAGTTTCCCCGGCCGGCTCGTACGCTTTCATTTTTTTCGGAACAGACGTAAGCAGCGGCTCAGCTGATCCGTTTGCCACGGTCGGCAATTTCACCGTGGGGGCGGGCGGAAGCATCTCCGGATTGGAAGATTTCAACGACAATAGCTTTGCGTACACTTCCCAAGGACTCAGTGGACAGGTGGTTTCCGGGCCCGGCAGCCACTCCCGGGACGACGCTGATCACAACCCAATTCGGTACGCAGACCTATGATGTGTACGCCATCGATGCCAGCCATTTGAAATTTATTGAGATGGACGCGAATGCAACACTTTCGGGAGATGCATACTCCCAGACCGCTACTAACGTGCCCACTGGAACGCTGGCGTTCACCGTTGCAGGCGCCTTTGGTGCGAGTGGACCGTCAGTGGTCGGCGGCTTTATGGTGACGGACGGAGCCGGCAATATCACGTCCGCGTCGACGGAGGACGCCAACATCGCAGGGACGGTTTCTCAATCTCCAGTGTCTTTCACCGCCCTGTACACCGCTGCCGGTACAGGCCGCTTCACATTGGGTAACTTCGCCGGCTTCAGCGCGGGATCGCTGTATGCCGCCTATCCCTCAAGCGGCGGTCTGCTCCTCCTGGAAATCGACAACAGTGGCGCGATGAGCGGAGTGGCCTACCCGCCGCAGACCTCAACCAGTTTCAGCGGGTCGGCAGGCTATGGATTAAACTTCTCCGGTGTCAATCTGTCTGCTGGCGTCGAAGTGGACGATATCGCGGAATTTGTCTCCAACAGCAACGGGTTGGCTGTGACCGGCATAACTGACGAAAACTTCGCTCCCGGCGGCTCCCCCAACTACAGTCTGCCGCTCAGTGGTACGTACGTAGCCCCTGATTCGAACGGCCGGGGTCAGATTGCCGCTAATGCGGGCAACAGCTCGAATAGCACCATTAACGGTGGATTCGACATCACTTTTTACGCGGTCAACGGCACAACCTTCCCCTTCATCGAAACAGACGCGAATGGACAAGTTGCGGCTGGGGTTTTCTTCGCGCAGGATGCTTCCGCCTCGGCTTCGGTGGCTTCGACGCGTCAGCACATGTTTGTCATGCAGCCGCCGGTACGGTCAAGTGCAACGCGGTGGCGAAAGAAGTAGCCTAAAGATCACGGTTTGGGAGAAGGCGCGGCTAACCGGCCGCGCCTTTTGTTTTGGGTGGGATGAGCGCGGGACTGGTGGCGACACCGAGCGGGAATCGATACGGCTGCACGAAACGTATCGGCGTCATACCACTAGCCGGGGGGCGAGACGCCCGCTCGACAGCCGGCGGGACGCCGGCGCTGATTACCCCTCCGAGACGCTGACGTTCGCGACGGCGGGGCTTCGCGAACCGATCCACACGATGACGCGGTAGAGCATCAGCACTCCGAGCACGGCTGCGTATTCCAGCGGCTTCCTTAGATCGGCCTTCACCAGCCAGATGTAGTGGATGACGCCGGCGGCGGCGCTGAGGTAGATCAGGCGGTGCAGTACCTGCCAGCGCTTGCCGCCTAATTTTCGGATCGACCACTTGGTCGAGGTCAGCGCTAGGGGAATCATTAGGGCGAAAGCCGTCATTCCGGCGGTGATGAACCGGCGTTTGGCGATGTCGGCCAGCATTTCGTGGACATCGAAAAACTTGTCGAGCCAGACGTAGGTCATCAGGTGCAGTGTGCCGTAGAAGAAGGCGAACAGGCCGAGCATGCGGCGCAGGTTGATGAGCCAATACTGGCGCGTAAGCTTGCGCAGTGGCGTGATGGAGAGCGTGATCAGCAGGAAGGTGAGCGTACAGTCACCGGTGCTGTGGGTAATCTTTTCTATGGGATTCGCGCCTAGTCCCGCGTGGAACGCTCGCCACGCGAGCCAGCCTAGCGGGGTGAGACATGCCAGGAAGACCACGGGTTTGAGGTAGCGAAGCATCTTTTCGGCTTCTGGCTTTCGGCTTTCGGAGAAAGACTCGTCGCCCCAGCATTCTAGATTGGGAAGCCGGAAGCCGAGTGCCGGAAGCCGATTTAGAAATTCTTCTTCAGATCCATGCCGCTGTAAAGGCTGGCAACCTGATCGTAGCCGTTGAACATGAGAGTGGGGCGCTTCGAAAATTCGCCGAGCCTGCGCTCTCTGGCCTGACTCCAGCGCGGGTGGTCCACGTTGGGGTTCACGTTGGAATAAAAACCGTACTCCATGGGGGCAGAAACGTTCCAGGTATTCAGCGGCTGTTTATCGACAAAGCGAATTCTCACGATCGCTTTGGCGCTCTTGAAACCATACTTCCAGGGCACGATGATGCGAATCGGCGCGCCGTCCTGATTGGGAAGGTCTTCGCCGTACATTCCGAAGCAGAGCAGCGCCAGAGGATGCATGGCCTCATCCATTCGCAGGCCCTCGACGTAGGGCCATTCGAGCACATGGCCCTGCTGGCCGGGCATCTGAGTCTTATCGAAAATGGTAGTGAACTCGACAAACTTCGCCTTGCTAGTTGGGTTCACCCGCTTGATCAGTTCGCTGAGCGAGAAGCCGACCCAGGGGACAACAATTGACCAACCCTCGACACAACGATGACGGTAGATGCGCTCCTCGGGGGGAGCCATCTTGATGATCGTGTCCACGTCGAGTTCCTGCTTCTTGTCGACCAGACCATCGATTTTTACTTTCCAGGGGCGGGTGCGGAATTTCTGGGCAAGCTTGGCGGGCTCGTCTTTTTCGGTGGAGAACTCGTAGTAGTTGTTGTAGTTGGTAACGTCTTTGTACGGGGTAATCGCTTCGGTCGTGCTCAGGGGACTCTTCTGGATACCGTTAATCTTGTTCCCAGCGACTGCGGTGGCGGAGGGGAAGACGATTTCGCGCACTCCGATGCCCGTTGCCGCTGCAGCACCTGCCAGCGCCGCGCCCGCAAGGAATTTGCGGCGGTTCAGGTACAGGCTCTTGGGAGTAATCTCCGACGAACGAATGTCTTCTGCGTTCCTGATCAGCATGGAACCCCTATCCTTTATACGCGCATCCGCGACAGACGGATTTAGTCAGGCTCTATCTTCCAACAGATAGGACGCAGAGATTGGGAAAAAGTTGCATGGCTTGAGGCTCGCTTGGGAGGGGAGCGAACCTCCGGAGCTAAAATCCCACATCTGCTCTGGCCACTGACGCGACCCCTGGAAAGGACCGCTCTTCCACCCTCGTGCGCTTCCGTAATTTTTCCGCAACTCTGGAGTCATGGCCTCCAGATCACTTATCGCGTTCGCATGCGGAGAAACGGGGACGCCCCTAGCCTAACCTAGTACTTCCCTGACTTTGCGCGAGAGATTCTGGAGGGTAAAGGGCTTTTGCAGGAACGCGGCACCCTTCTCGATGGTGCCTTCACTGAGGATCGCGTCTTCGGTATATCCGGAGAGGTAAAGGACCTTTGTGCCGGGGCGCAACTGCACGAGTTGCTTAACCAGTTCGCGGCCACCCATGCCTGGCATCACCACATCGGTGATCACCAGACTGATTTCGCCTTCATGCTGAGCAGCTGCGGTCATGCCAGCTTCGCCATTTTCGGCTTCCACCACTCGGTAGCCTTTCGCGGCGAGGGTGTCACGCACCAATTGACGAACCGAATCTTCGTCCTCCACGAGCAACACAGTCTCGGTTCCTCCCAGAGCAGCACGCGCGACCGGGGCAGCATGCTTCTCGGCGACGCCGTCGACGCGAGGCAAATAAATATGAAAGATGCTTCCGCGATGCTCCTCGCTCTGCACCATGACATATCCGCCGCTCTGCTTCACGATGCCGTAGACGGTGGAAAGGCCAAGCCCGGTGCCCTTGCCTTTTTCTTTGGTCGTAAAGAACGGCTCAAAGATTCGCGACTGCGTCTCTTTGTCCATGCCCATGCCGGTGTCGCTCACCGCCAGTAGCACGTAGTGGCCGGGACGGATGAAGGTCTGGCCGCGGCGATGATTTTCATCGACCACGATGTTACGCGTCTCGATGGTGAGCTTTCCGCCACGGGTCATGGCGTCCTTGGCATTCACGACAAGATTCATCAGAACCTGTTCGAGTTGTCCGGCGTCGGCCCGGGTGTGGGCGGCGTCGGGAGTCAGGCTGGTAGTGAGTTCCACGTTTTCGCCGATCAAAGGGCGCAGCAGGCGCTCCATATCGAGTACGATGGCGTTCACGTCGACGACTTTGAGTTCCAGCAGTTGCTTGCGGCTGAAGGCCAGCAGTTGACGGGTCAACGTTGTAGCGCGGTCCGCGGCCAACTGAATGGCTCGTCCCTTCTCGTGCAGGCGATGATCGAGCGGGAGTTCCGCCAAGATCACTTCCGCATAACCGCTGATCACCATCAGCAGGTTGTTAAAGTCGTGGGCGACTCCGCCAGCGAGACGGCCTACAGCTTCCATCTTCTGCGCCTGGCGCAACTGGTCTTCGAGCACGCGCCGGTCGGTGACGTCTTCGGCGATCGCCTCCAGCACGTCGGCCGGTTCGTCGGCGCTGCTCACCGCGCGCCCGCTGATGCGCACAGTGATCGCGCTGGCATCCCGGCGCTTCCACTTCACTTCGATTCCATCCAAGCGTCCGGTGCGGCGGTACTCTTTGATCAGACGCGCGTGCTCTTCCGCGTGGGCAAAGACATCCTTCTCGGGATCGAGCAGCAGAACTTCCTCCGCCGATCCGTAGCCCAGCATGGTGATCAGAGCGGGATTGACGTCGAGGAATCGTCCTTCCAGACTGGAGCGGTAAATCCCGTAGACCGAACTCTGCACCAGAGAACGGTAACGCGCTTCCGAGCGGCGGAGCGCCTGCTCATTTCTCTTGATCTCGACGGCGCTCGCCAGTTGGCGCGCCACGAAAGTGAGAACCTCTTTGTCGCGTTCGCCGTAGCGAATGTTCTTGGAGTACGTCTGCACCACCAGCGCACCGAAGGTATGGTTATTGACCTTGAGCGGAACGCCCATCCAGTCGAGGGAACGCGATCCATTGCGTGCCACTTCTCCGCGGTCCTCCATGGCCTGCAGCACTTCGGGCGTGGCCAGCAGGGGTTGTCCGACGCGGATCAGATAGTCGGTCAAGCCGCGGCCCAGTTTTTTTGGAGAGGGCGCGGAGTCCTGTTCATCGACAAAATAGGGAAAGCTCAGCAGTTCAGAGGAGGGATCGTAAAGCGCGATGTAGAAGTTCTTGGCATACATCAACTCTCCGACGATGCTGTGCACGGCGGCGAAGAACTGTTGCAGGTCGTGGGCGCTGCTGCTTTTTTCCGCGACCCGGTAGAGTGCAGAACTAAGCGCCTCTACGCGCTTGCGATCGGAAATATCGTGGTAGCCAGCGTAGGAACCCGCCATCTTGCCATCGAGGAGCAGCGGCGCACAGGAGACGGAAACATCGAGCAAGGTTCCATCTTTCTTTCTGCGCTGTGTTTCCAGGGTAATGCGTTCACCGTGGGTAAGGGCCTCTGTCACCCAATGCGATTCCGCTAAGCGTTCGGGAGGGACGACCAGATTTTCCAGCGGCCGTCCCACAACCTCGGCTGCCTGGTAATCGAACATACGCACGAAGGTCTCATTCGCCCAGAGCACGCGATGATCCATGTCGGCAATGCTCAATCCATCGGGCGAAGCCTGGAACATCTGCTCCAAAAACTGCAAGCGGGTCGCGGCGCGCGCGGGATCGCTTGTGGAAGAAGCAGAGACTGGAGGCAGAGGGCAGGAGTTTGTGGAGCACGATCCGTTGGCCGGAGCCACGCCGTTCTCGGGCGGCACAAACGCAGGGGGGGCTCCGCTCTCCAGGGCCTTTTTGAGGCGACTGGCGCGCGAAAGATCCGTTCGACCTGATTGGGTGACACGTTCACCCATCCGCGGATTCCCCCCTCGAAATACGCAGTCCAAGGGCATGGTAGAACGCTGAGTACCGGGTCGAAAGTTACGGGGGTAATCCGGAAATGGCATGCTCCAAATTGGGAGGTCGAGTGGCTATTTCCTGAGAAGAGTCAGTTACTTTAGTGAGTCACCGGTGTATCACGGCCCCAGCCGGCATGCCACAATGGCCTCACTCATCTCACGCCCGTACAATCTGGAACCTCGGCAAGTGTAGCCCGGTGCGGGGAAGATACTTAGCAAGAGGAGTTTGCGGATGAACCGTTTTAGGGCGGGGTGTGTCTGTTTGCCAGCGCGCGTTGCGCCACTTCTGCTGTTCAGCTTTGTAATCGCGATCTATGCTGCTGCGGCGGAGACGCCCGGCGTCACCGAAAACAGCATTCTGATCGGGTCTTGCTCTGCGCTGGATGGACCGGCGCACGTACTGGGCCGACAGACCGTGCTGGGCGCCTCCGCATACCTTCACATGATCAACGATGAGGGTGGAGTGTTCGGCCGCAAGATCCAACTACAAGCATTTGATGACAGCTACGATCCGGAGAGGGCTCCGGCCTGCTTCAAGCGCATGACGAAGGAGGGAGTCTTCGCCTTGGGTTTTTTTGTAGGAACGCCGACAGCCAAGGTCTATGTACCCATGGCGCAGGAAGAAAAGATTCCAGTGGTGGGACTGTTCACCGGCGCGCAGATGCTCTACGAACCGCTAAAGCGCGAAATCATCAACGTCAGGGCCTCCTATTACGATGAGACTCGCGAGCAGATTGATAAACTCTGGGAACAGAACATCCGAAAGATTGGGGTGGTTTACCAGGACGATCCTTTTGGCAAGGCGGTGCTCGACGGCGTGAAACTGGCGCTGCAGAAGCACAATGCAGTTCCGGCGGCCGTGGGTACCTTCGCGCACGCGAGCCTGGACGTCGAGGCGGGCCTGAGAGAAGTGATGGCGGCCCATCCCCAGGCAATCGTTATGGTCGGACCCTACGCGTCGGCAGCGGCGATTGTGAAGCAGGCGCACGCGAGCGGTTGGAGACCACAGTTCCTCACCGTGTCTTTCGTGGGCACCGAGGAGTTCATCAAGGAAGCGGGAGCGGATGCCGAGGGCACGATCATCACTCAGGTCATGCCGCCTTACGACCGCATGGATTACCCGACCGTCGCACTTTACCGCAAATGTTTGTCGAAATATTCTCCCGGCGAAGCGCCGACTTTTGTGAGCTTTGAAGGGTTTGTAGACGCGATGGTGGTGATTGAAGGACTGAAGCGGGCGGGTAGGGATGTTACGCGAGAAAAGTTCATCAGCGCCATCGAGTCCATTCATGAAATGAATTTTGGCTTGGGTCCGCGACTCGTTCTCAACTACAGCGCGAGCGACCACAAGGGATTCGATAACGTCTATCTGACAATCGTGAAGGGCGGGCAACCGGTACTGCTGACGGACTGGTCGTCGGTGGGCAAGTAGGCAAACAGATCCGAATGCACCTTTCTTGAATTCGGCCCCACATGCGCCGGCAGACACACATCTGCCAGCTAGTTTTACAAACCCGCCGCGTCGCAAAAAGTTTCGCGAGCGGTCTGCTTATCGCTGTGCAGCGGCGTTTCCGATACTGCCAGTGCATCTCACGCCGACCCCTTGGCATCGAATCAATTAACCAGGCAGTTAATTCGTAAAGATTCGTCAATGGGTCGGAGGTGACCTTTATGACTGCAGCGAGGAAAAATGCAATCGGAAGGCTGGCGGGTACAGGTCTGGCGATAGGGCTGATGGGCGCAATGCTCGTGGCTCAGACGCCGGCTGCGTCCCGCTACGACAATCGAATTCAGACAACGGTGACGCAGAAACTGACGTCCAAAACGCAGTTCAGCAATGTGAGAGCGAGCGTGGAAGAAGGGATCGTAACCCTGACGGGCACGGTCGATTTTTACCAGAGCAAGCTGGATGCGGCGAAACTGGCGCGCAAGACTGCGAAGGCGCAGGGCGTGCGCGACTTGCTGACCGTAGCAGGACCGAATGTGCCGGACGCGCAACTTGAGCAGAAACTGGCCAAGAAGCTGCGGTATGTGCGGGTGGGCTATGACAACACATTTGATTACTTCGCACTGGGAGTGAAGGATGGAGTGGTCACGGTCGAGGGGCAGGATCGAACGGGCATTGGCCGTGATGAAGCACTCTTTGACATCGCGAACATGCCCGGGGTGAAGGACGTGATCGATAACGTTTCGGTCGAGCCGATTTCGCGGTTCGATGACGGGCTGCGCTTGCGGGCGATGCGCGCGATCTATGGTGACAACGTGTTGAGCAAGTATGCGATGGATCCGGCGCGGCCGATTCGCATCATCGTGACGAACGGTCACGTGACGCTCTACGGCTCGGTCGACAGCTCGATGGACAAGACGATCGCTGGACTCAAAGCCAACCAGCTCTTCGGCGCTTTCAGCGTGGACAACAAGCTGCAGGTTGAAAAGAAGGCGGGCCAGCAGGGCTCATAAAGGCTGATGTAGCGGTGACGGAGAGGGTGCGGCGAGAGCCGCGCCCTTTCTTATTTCGGCGTGTGCTCGAAGGGGAGCTTGGTGTAGCGCACCCTTCTCCACTTCCATGATCAGAGCGACTCGCCCGTCTGGATTGCGCATCGGAAAGGGCGGGCCAGTGTATTTATGCGAGATGGGGTCCATGGTCTTCAGGTCGGGGTCGGGACGGCGCTCGACAACGCGGCCGCGGATCTGCACTTCTTCGTAAGGATTTGTGAAGTCGACAATCGACAATGCGACTCGCGGATCGCGGCGCGTGTTCTTACCCTTGAGCGAGTTCTCTCCGGTATAAATGACGAGGTTCTCGCCTTCCCGGCCAATCCCGACCGGAACCGATCACGGAGAGCCGTGCGGGCATGAGCGTGGCGAGGTCAGCGAAGTTCGCGCCATCGATGAGTTGTTTTACTTCCTGTGAAAGAGCGGTGGGCACGATTCCCTCCTTTGCGCTCACGGTAAGCGGTTGATGAGCGAGGCAACGTAGCCTGCGCCGAATCCGTTGTCGATGTTGACCACGCTGACGTTCGAGGCGCACGAATTCAACATTCCGAGAAGCGCGGCCATTCCCTTGAACGATGCGCCGTAGCCGATGCTCGTAGGGACGGCAATCACGGGAACGCCGACGAGGCCTCCAACGACGCTGGGCAGTGCGCCTTCCATGCCGGCGCAGACGATTACCACGCGTGCTTTGGTTAGCGCTTCGCGATTCGCCAGCAGGCGGTGAATACCGGCGACGCCGACATCATAAAAATACTGGACCTCGTTGCCCATGAGTTCGGCAGTGACAACAGCTTCTTCGGCGACGGGCATGTCGCTGGTTCCGGCGGAGACCACGGCGATGATGCCCTTGCCGTATTTCGTGGGATCGCGCTGTAAGACAATGGCGCGAGCCGGGTCACGATATTCGACGGCGCGAACTCTCTTTTTCACGGCGGCAAACTGTTCTTCGCTGGCGCGAGTGGCGAGGATGTTGCCACCGTGTTTGGCGAGGCGGGCGAAGATTCCGGCGACCTGCGCGGGAGTCTTGCCTTCGCCGAGAATGATCTCGGGCATCCCATTGCGCAGGGCGCGGTGATGATCGACTTTGGCGAATCCGAGATCTTCAAAGGGCAGGTGACGGAGGCGAGAAACGGCATCGTCGGGCGTAAGCTTGCCCTTGCGTACTTGCTCGAATAGTTGGCGGATGGATTCGGCGTTCAAGCGGCACTCAGCATTCAGCACGCGGCATTCCGCCGGGCGAAGTTAGATTAGCACTTTGGGGCCGAAGAATTCAGGCGTGGGCGGTGCGCGCTTTCGAGTTGGAGAACGTGCGGAGCTTGGCAATGACCGTCGCGCAGACTTTGCGGGCGAGTCCGGGCTCGTTCAGGTGCGCCAGGAAAAGACGGCGCAGACCACTGGGCGTGACTCTGCCGGCCAGATAGGCGTCGTAGATCTGGCTGCCGATGCGGTAGCCGAGGTCTTTCGCGGTGGATTCGACCTTGCTGATGTCGGCGCGAACGGACGCCTGGGCAGCTTTTTCACACGCGGCCCGCGATAGCGGCGACGAATCCTCAGGCGCGGGTCGCGAGGGATCGAGTACGCGCGAGCCGAAATAGGCGACCGCGTGTTCAATTACGCGGGTGTAGAACTTGTCGATCGGGCTTCGCTCACGGTTGCGGCTTCCATTTGCGGCAATTCCCTCTTCCGTTTGCCCGTTGAGACGCTGCGGCAGGCCTTGACAGGCCTGGTGCAGGAAGCGCGTGGCATCTTCGGCGGCGTGAATCATTTGGAATTCGCGCACGTAAAAGGCATTCACCGGCGGCAGATACGCGCTGCCGTTCTGCTCAACGCTGCTCAACATGGTCTCGCGTTCCTGCCCGGCGATGCCCTTGCGGGACAGTAAGCGGCGCATCATGGCGTCGGAGGGTCCGCCGTAAACCTCCGGCAGCATGTCGACCAGAAACTTTGGCTGCGTGCCGTTGTGCGGCGAGTAGCGGTTAATTTCGAGGAAGCGGGCCAGGCTGTCGATCAGGTTGTAGATCGTTGGCGCGAAATCGGGACCATCGTCGCAGCGGCTCCACTGGTCGAGGAACAGGCGGTAGCTCTCGTATTTCTCCAGTGGCGTGGAGTTGAACACGCAGAGAACGTCATCGTTGACGCGGACGGCTTCCACCTTGTCGGCGCGCTCTCCGGCGGCGCGCCAGTACAGCGCGTCGATATTCTGCAAGACGGTACGTACTTTTGCGCCGGGTATTTGCTCACGCAATGCGCCAGGCAAATGTCCGGGAGCGAGATGCGACTCGCCGAACAACACGAAGATGACGGCGTTGGGATGGCATTGGCGGATCTCGGCGATCTTGGCGGCGGCGTGACGATCGCGGGCACCGATCTTGCGCAGATCTTCACGCGGCATGCAGTCGAGTCCGTAGACGGCTTCTGCGTGATCGCGCGCGGTGACCAGCAATTCGTGAAATGGGGTCCAGTCGTATCCCCAATCGAGGTCGAAGCGGATGCGCTGGCGGAGCTCGCTCTCGTCGATTTCGCGGCGCCACCATTCGTCGAGAATATGCTGGTCACGGGCAAAGATGGTTTCGACTCCGAGCACCACCGGGCGATCCCCGGCCAGTGCGCGCCGTTCGATCAGCGATGCGGCGTAGCGTTGTGCAGCCGGCAGAGCGTGGTAGTCGCCGATCAGGATGACATCGGCGGAATACAAAGCAGTCTGAACCTGTTGCGAATCGAGAACGGATTCGTAGCTGGGATAAGCCTCGTTGAACTCACGAAGGTATTTGCGGCGGTTGTGCGAATCCTGGGCGCGGATTTCGCGCTCCACTCCCGCCAGCGCGTGCAGTTGCGCGGCGCTGCGACGGGATCGAAGATGGGCGGGGCTAGCCATTGTTTGCTTGCGCTTCTCTTGACTTCTAGTGCACTGACTCCTATGCTCCGAAGTTCGGTTGAGAAACGGCGCCGTCCCTACGGGACTCGCTGGTTCTCGGTATTCCCCCCGGCACTTCCGTGCCGGGCGATCACATTCTGCCCTGCGGGGCTGGAGTGAGGCGATTGGTGCTTCACACTCGCTCCTCGATACCGCAAGGAGTTTCTTCATCCAAAGGACTGCTGTGCCCAACCATCCACCGCGAAGTCTGACCGTAGCCACCACCGGGGCCAGCGGGGCCATTTTCTTGCGGCATCTTCTTCTGGCCGTCGAACGCGACGAGCGTGTCGACACGGTCAACTTCATTGCCTCGGACAGTGCGTTGCGCGTGATGGCCGAAGAACTGGGCCTGAAGGGCCGGTCCAACGTGCTCGCCCAGATTCTTGGAGAGTTTGTCGGAAGACCCAGCCAAAGTTCCGGCAGCCGCGCGTCGCGCAAAATTGCGACGCAGAAAATTAAAGAGCAATCGAACGCTGATATCGGGGCGAACGTGGCCAGCGGTTCTTATCCCGCGGACGCCATGATCGTCATGCCTTGCAGCGTGGGCACCTTGGCCCGTATCGCCAACGGCGTCGCTTCGCAACTGATCGAGCGCGCGGCTGACGTTTCGCTCAAAGAGAAGCGTCCGCTCGTGTTGTGCGTGCGCGAAACGCCACTCAATAAAATCCACATCCGCAACATGTACCGGGCCGCCGACGCCGGAGCCACCGTCTTCCCACTCATTCCGGCGTTCTATTACCGTCCTGCTTCATTAGATGAGATGGCGCGTGAATTCGCATATCGCGTGCTCGCTCATCTGGGCCTTCCCCAACCTGATGCCTTTCGCTGGAAAGGCTGACGAATCAGTGACTTGGACTTCTAGGGAAAAGACCCTCTTCCCTCAGGAATATCGGCAGCCGGAGGGTAGGATTTCAGTGTAGAGAGCCAAAGGTGCCGGTCCCAAGATGCCCGCCGGACATGTCCAGTCGGGGCCAGCGGGATCGTTCGAAAACCTGACCATCGCAATCGGCCGGCTGTCATCTACTAAGGATTAGGAAGCCAGTTATGACAGCGACTCACCAAACCGATTGCTGCATCGTTGGCGGAGGGCCAGCCGGGATGATGCTCGGCTTTCTCCTGGCTCGTTCCGGCGTCGAAGTCATCGTGCTCGAGAAGCATGGGGATTTCCTGCGCGATTTTCGTGGCGACACGATTCACCCCTCTACCCTGGAACTGATGTTTGAACTGGGCGTTCTGGAGCAGTTCCTGAAGCGACCGCATCAGGAAGTGCGGGAACTTGCCGCGCAGGTCGGGAACAAGACGATAACGATCGGCGACTTCACTCACCTGCCAACGCAGTGCAAGTTTCTCGCATTCATGCCGCAGTGGGAGTTTCTGAACTTCATTACCGATCAGGGCAAACGCTACGCCCCATTCCACGTCGGGATGCAAACTGAGGTTACCGATCTTATCGAGGAGCGCGGGCGGATTGTGGGTGTCAAAGCAAAGACTCCCAATGGCGTGACGGAAACTCGTGCGGCGTTTACCGTCGGCGCTGACGGCAGGAATTCAATCGTCCGCGAACGTGCCGGACTACAAGTGATGGATATAGGCGCGCCCATGGACGTCTTGTGGATGAGATTCAGCCGGCGCCGCAACGATCCGGGCCAGACTTTCGGTCGCGCAGAGGCTGGCAAAGTGTTTGTCATGGTCGACCGCGAGGAGTATTGGCAATGCGGCCTTGTGATTCCAAAGGGCGCAGCGGATGAGATCCGCCAGCGCGGAATAGAGCCTTTCCGTGAGGAAATTGGGAATATCCAGCCCTTCTTGCGGGACCGAGTCGGCGAACTGCGCAATTGGGGTGACGTAAGTTTGCTGACCGTGAAGGTGGATCGCTTGCGGCAGTGGTCTCGGCCCGGGCTTCTGTGTATTGGCGATGCGGCGCACGCAATGTCCCCAGTCGGCGGGGTTGGAATCAATTTGGCGATTCAGGATGCGGTGGCTACCGCGAATGCTCTGGCAGGAAAGCTGGTTGCTGGCAATCTCAGCGACGATGACGTTCACGCGGTGCAGCGGCGCCGAGAATTTCCGACTCGGGCGACGCAGTGGCTGCAGGTCATGGTGCAGAAAAGAGTGATCCGGCAGGTTCTATCCAGTTCCGAGCCACTCACGGCGCCACTGCTCCTTCGACTATTGCAGAGGTGGCCGGTGCTGCGGCGCCTGCCAGCCCGCATCGTTGGATTGGGCTTCCGTCCGGAGCATGTGCGAACGTCCGAGGATTCCCGCAGTCTTCACTGACTATTTATCCGTCACGCGAGCGGGACGATGCTACTATCTCTGCCCGAGGTAACTCGCTTGGAAAACTCTCCATTGCAGAGTGGGATAGACATCATGTTTCGGAATCAGGCCATGCGGTGTTTTCTCCCCCAAGGTTCAGGTCGCGCATTCTTTTCACTTTTGCGCTTGTCCACATTGGTCATACTGGTGCTTGGCGTCAACCTCGGTTTCGCGGGCGACGACCACAATCCTTTTGCGGGTGATGCCAAGGCAGCCAAGGCTGGCGAGTATGAGTTCCGCATCAACTGCGCGCTGTGTCATGGACTGGGAGCACGTGGCGGAGGACGCGGGCCCGATCTGACGCGGGCGGTGAAGAAGCACACGCATTCCGACGCGGACATGTTTCAGGTCATCAGCAACGGCATTCCCGGAACCGCGATGCCGGCCAATGGGACCAACGGCCAAGGCGTCGGCATGACCGATGAAGAGATCTGGCAGATCATCACCTACATTCGCAATCAGGAAGTGAAGGCTCCGGCTACTGCAGTGGGCAGCGCCGCGCATGGCAAGGATCTGTTTTACGGCGATGCGAACTGCTCGCTGTGCCATATGGTCAAGGGCAAGGGTGGAAGGTTGGGACCCGAGTTGACGGCGGTGGGGGGATCGCGGACGCGAGAGGCGATCATTGAGTCGGTGCGCGATCCGAGCCGGAGGCTGGCTTGGGGATTGACGGAGTCAACGAAAGAATTTCCGCAGGAATATGAGAGCGTCACCGTGGTCACCGCCGACGGGAAAACAATCAAGGGCGTGACCTTGAATGAAGACAGCTTCAGCGTGCAGATCATGGACATGGGCGAGCAAATTCATCTGCTGGAAAAAGATCAAGTGCGATCGTTTCAGAAAAGCCGGCAGTCAGCGATGCCGAAGTACGATTCCGACGTTTTGAGCGACAAGGATCTGGCCGACATCGTGGCCTACCTGGTCAGCGTGGGGGCGCAATGAGTGGGCAGGGTTCGCAAAAGGGCGGGACGCGAGATCGCCGCGGTTCTGTGGAATCCGCGCAACCGTGGAAGAGCGGCGCTTCAGCGCCGCGTCGAGATGCCCCTGCTCGGGCGGGCTTCAGCCCCCGTGGACTGCAGGGCCTAAAGGCTTCTTTCTCACGGATTTGCAACGCGGCCCTCAAAGGGCCTCTCTGCCACGGTCGTCTCACCTGTGCGGGAAGGATTCTGGCGATTTGGTCGATGGTCGGTCTTTTCGCGAGTCCCGCTGTCGCTCAGGTGACGTTCGAGCGATTGGCGAACTCCGCGAAAGAATCGCAGAATTGGATGACCTACTCCGGCGACTACACCGGAAAGCGCTTTAGCGCACTCGACCAGATCAACATTACGAATGCCCGGACCTTGGTCGCAAAATGGGTTTATCAGACCGGAGCGACGGGAAAGCTTGAAACCACGCCGCTGGTCATCGACGGAATTATGTATGCGACTGGGCAGGATGACCGCGCGTTTGCTCTCGATGCCCACACCGGGCGGCCGATTTGGATGTATCAGAGGCAAGTTCCGGGAGATATTCGCCCGTGCTGCGGGCACGTGAATCGCGGGTTGGCGATTCTGGGAGACAAGGTTTTCATGGGCACGCTCGACGCCCACGTGATCGCGCTCGACGCGAAGACCGGGGCGGTGATCTGGGACGTGGTCTCGGCAGATTATCGGACCGGACACAGCTTCACGGTGGCGCCGCTGGCGGTGAAGGGGCTGATCGTCGTTGGGATCTCCGGTGGCGAGTACGGAGTGCGCGGATTCATTGATGCTTACGACGCCGACACCGGCGCGCGCAAGTGGCGCGTTTACACGGTGCCGGGGCCGGGTGAGCCTGGACACGACAGCTGGGAAGGCGATTCGTGGAAAGTGGGCGGCGCCCCGGCGTGGAACACGGGCACCTATGACCCGGTCACGAATCAGATTTTCTGGCCGACGGGGAATCCTGCGCCGTCGAATCGCGGCGAGGGGCGTGCGGGCGACAACCTCTACAGCAATTCCCTCCTGGCCCTGAATGCCGACACCGGCAAGATGAACTGGTATTTCCAGTTCACCAAGCACGACGAACACGACTGGGATGCGACGCAGGTTCCGGTAATGATTGACGCGGGTAGCAAGCGCCTGATCGCGCAGGCCAACCGCAACGGATTCTTCTACGTGCTCGATCGCACGAATGGCAAGCTCGTTTCGGCAAGTGCCTATGGAAGGACGACTTGGAGCGATACGAAGGATGCCGAGGGGCGGCCAATAGCAAATAAACAAGCATCGCCGACGCTTGAGGGGCACACGGTGTGTCCTGGCGCGCTGGGGACGACGAACTTCATGGCTCCAACCTACAGTCCGCTGACCGGGTTGTTCTACGTGACGGCACGCGATCAGTGCGACATTTTCAGCACGGCTCCGCAACCTTATGAAGCGGGCCACGCGTACTACGGGAGCGCGTATTTTCCCTCAGAGGAGGCCCGGCCTTATCTGGGATTTCTGAAAGCTATCGATCCTGCGACCGGGGAAATCAAGTGGAAGTTCGAGCACACGTCGCCCACGTGGTCGGGAGTGCTCTCGACCGCGGGCGGTCTCGTGTTCTCGGGCGACGCGGAAGGAAATTTCATCGCGTTCGACGCGGCGTCGGGCCAGCCGCTGTGGCATTTCCAGATGGGTGGCGCGGTCTACGCGGCGCCGATGGGGTTTGCTGTGGACGGGAAGGAATATGTTGCGATCGCGGCGGGCAGCGCGGTGTACGTGTTCGGGCTGCCGTAGCGCGGCCCCTAATTGACCATTTTATTTGACTATGATCTAATAGAATGTCTATGAGAGAAGTAGCTATCTCCGAGTTCAAAGCGAAGTGCCTGGCGTTGCTCGCACAGGTAGAAAAAACGAAGAAGCCGATCCGGGTAACGCGGCGCGGCCGCCCCGTGGCTGAAGTTGTACCAGCGACTTCAGTTCGCTCGGCCGACTGGATGGGTTCGATGAAGGACCGCATGCAGATCCTGGGGGATATTGTTTCCCCCGCCAGTGATGAGGACGACTGGGAGGTACTCCGCGATTGAGGCTCCTGCTTGACACTCACATTTGGCTCTGGAGTTTGCGAGAGGCCACACGCCTCGGTGCGGGCGTGCGCCACGCGATGCTCAACCCGGAAAATGAGCTGTGGCTCTCGCCGATCAGCACTTGGGAGGCGCTAATCCTGCATGAAAAAGGACGCATCCACCTGATCGGAGACTTGGATGACTGGGTGGCCGATTCTACCGCACCCTTCCTCGAAGCTCCGTTGACGCACGAAATCGTCAGGATCTCGCGCATGCTTGCATTGCCGCAGCGCGATCCCGCCGACCGATTTCTGGCTGCAACCGCCAAGGTACTCGACCTTACGCTAGTCACGGCAGATGCCAACTTGTTGGGACTGGGCGAGATTGCCACTCTTGCCAATCGCTAACGCGACTCTAATCGTCTATTGCCTCCTCCGATACCCACTTTCGTGCCGGTTGACGCACAGGCTGTTTTCGTACTAATGTGCAAATTACACCGGAAAGGAGGTGGTCGGATGACAAGTTCTGAAGGCAGTAGTTGGGGTTATCAAAGACCAGGTGAGGTGGCTGAGACTTAGAGCGGTTGCTCTAAGCGGGGCTTCTGGCGCAGACAAGAAACGCGCGCCGGAAGCTACAGCCCGCACACTACCGGTGAAGCAAGGATTCAATTCCGCCTGGCGCAGGTCGGTCAGGAATCGTCGATTCGACGAACCCGGAGTTGCCGTAGAGGCCACGTTAGAGTGACCACCTCTTGGTCAATCCCAAACAGTCCACCGGGCAGCCCGCAAGCCTTGTTTGAATAGACAAGTGCTTGCGGGCTGTTCTATTTTTCGCCGTGCCCGCTCGCGAATGCAGCAGCTAGGTTCGAGGCTTTTCCTTGGGTACTCCCTTCGTGTGGCAGTCTGCGCACTTCACGGTGTGGACGTCGTGGGAACTCTTCGCCGATTTGAAAGTCGTATCCATGATTTCGACGTTGAGTCCGCAGTTCGAAAGCTGGGGGTGGCACGTTGAGCAGGATGCGCGTGTTTTCTGGCCGTGCTTTTCGTGACACGCGAAGCAACTGAGGCCTTTGTGGACTCCGATCGGCGTGCGGTCGTGGCCGGAGCCGACCTGACTGCTGGCCTCTGGGGCGTGGCACTGATAGCACAGAGCCTGGCGCTGGTCGGGGCTGATCCTGATAGTGCGGGCGCCATCGCGCATCCGCGGAGGGGCAGACTCGCAAGCGAAACGTAGTCTTGTTCGCGACCATCAAAGAATGCCAACGACGTCCTCGATATTTCCTCGCGGGGTCCCGCGTCATCCGCTTTGACCGCGGGACGCGCGAGGGGTGCGCCGTATCGGTGCATCTGATGGCAAGCCAGACACGGGATCGCGGGTTGGTCGGTTAGTTTCGAATCGAGGAGTCGCCAGGGACCATGTGTGTCCACAGGTGTGACGAGATCGCGAATGCTGCCTTCGAAGTGCATGGCGTGACAACGAAGCCAGTCGTCCATCAAGCGGCGGCGCTGGTTGTGATCTTTGTCGAGAAAGATGCGTGACTAGGCTGCGCCGTGTGGACCTGCTGACCAGTCGGCGAATTCCTGGCGGTGACACTTGGCACAGCGGGCCCCGACCTTGAGAACGTCCTCGGTCTTCAGACGCACTTGTTCGGGGATTTGGCCCGGCAGATGCGCGGCCAGTTGCCGGATGTTTTTCAAGTGAAAACCAGCGTCGAGGGTGAGGACATCGCTGTGACACTCGGAACACGGCACGTTACGATGAGCCGATTCGTGCCAGTCGCGGTAAGGTTGCCAAATTTCGTGGCAGCGCGCACAGGATCGTCCGCCGGAGTAACTGTAGTAAAAGCTAGCGCTGGGCAGGAACACGATCGCGAATAGTCCGATCGCCAAGGGTGCAACGACGCGAGGGCGAAAGAATCTGCGAGCCGTCATAGGGCGCGTCCCTCGCGACAATCGTTAAGACCGGCCATGAGTTCCCTTCCACGCCTTCACCAGGATCTCCGACGCGTAGTAAGCGATCGCCATGATCGTGAGGACGGGGTTAAATCCGCCGTTAGTGACATGGACGCTGCCGTCGATGACGTCCAGGTTGTCGACGCCATGGATGCGGCAGTATTTGTCGACGACTGAGGTCTGCGGATCGTTGCCCATGCGGCATGTGCGCCTGGTGCTGGCCTCCGCTGGGGGCCGTCGCGAGAAATCCAGTTGAAGGAGATGGTCGTCGTGGCGCCCGCTTCCTTCAGTAACGCCTCGGCCTTCGCAGAGAGGAACTTGGTTCCGAGAAGATCGTTGTCGTGCCAAAGGAATTTCCCAGGACACAGGTGCGCTGGTTGCGCAGGTCGTCTTTACGATCTTCGTGGGAGGTGCACCATTTGCCTCGTTCGAGTAGGACGACGCTAAGGCCGGCTTCGGCAAGTTCTTTGGCGACAATGCCGCCTCCGGCTCCGCCCCCGATCACAACCGCGTTTACGTGCTTGAGAGACATTCGGTTGAGTCCAGTGCACTACGGCTTGGTGAGGTCATAGCGCAGACGTCCTCGAATCGGCGGATTTGGAAGGCCCAGCATCTTCCAACTCACGCCGTCGTGATTGCCTCCGTGCCGGGGATCGCCGTAGTAACCCTGCATGGTGTGGTCGATTACGAGTCCAAAAACCTCAGGGGGCGAGGTCTGCTTCCAAATTGCACCGGAAGCTTGGCCGCTCTCGGGTCGATGCAGTACCTCGATTTGTTGCCGGGCCGCGACATCGGCGAATGTGTTGCCATAGAGCAAGCGGCTGCTTTCGTTGATGCCGACAATTCCGCGACGGTAGGTTTGCTGGAGGTTTTCAGCGGCCGCAGAGCGGGCGGTCGATGTAGTTCACAACTCCAGCCCACGCGGCACCTGGGTCCTGATCGGGTGGAAGGATGTGGTCGCAAATTGCGGCGAGAGTGCGGGCCTCATCGACAGTCAGAAATCCCACGGAGTTCCATTCGCGCTGCACCCTATACCCGCTCCTGCTGCGGCGACAACGGCCGCCTGCAGAAAGGCACGCCGGTTCAATTTGAGGTCTGCTTCCACTTT
>CAVQCF010000002.1:0-32530 GCA_963710885.1 uncultured Acidobacteriaceae bacterium | reverse complement strand
ATGGCGGAAGCGAGTGGGGGTCGAACCCACCGGTGACAGGATTGCCTGCCGCCCGCCGGTTTTGAAGACCGGGACGATCACCGGACCGCATGCGCTTCCTGACCCGCGATTGCCACGGATAGCGCACGGATTTCCAGCGGATCAGAACTGCGCATCATCGCAGCGCTTGGGCTGACAGCGGTCCGCTGTGATCCGTTTTGATCCGTGGCCAACTCTTCCCTCCTAGTCGCTTCTACGCCGATTCGGACTACTTCGGCTGCGCGGTGACTCGCAGGTACGGCTTGATGGTCTTGAAGCCGGGGAACTTCTGCTGCGCTTCTTCGTTCGAAACTGCGCCGGTGATGATCACGTCGTCGCCGGGCTTCCAGTTCACCGGGGTCGCGACTTTGTGTTTGGCGGTGAGCTGCATGGAATCGATGACGCGCAGGATTTCGTCGAAGTTGCGGCCGGTGGTCATGGGATAGCTGAGCTGCAGCTTGATCTTCTTGTCGGGACCGACGACGAAGACGGTGCGCACGGTGGCGTTGTCGGCGGCAGTGCGGCCTTCGCTGGTTTCTCCGGCGCTGGCGGGCAGCATGCCGTAGAGCTTGGCGATCTTGAGTTGCGGGTCGCCGATCATGGGATAGTTCACTTTCGCGCCCTGGGTCTCTTCGATGTCGGCCGCCCACTTGCTGTGGTTGGTGACGGGATCGACGCTCAGGCCGATGATCTTCATGTTGCGCTTGGCGAATTCCGGTTGCAGCTTCGCCATGTAGCCGAGTTCGGTGGTGCAGACGGGCGTGAAGTCCTTGGGATGCGAGAACAAGATGGCCCAGCCGTCGCCGATCCAGTCGTGGAAGTGAATCGTGCCTTGCGTGGTCTCGGCGGTGAAATCGGGGGCCGTATCGTTGATGCGGGGAACGCTGTAGGTTTCGGTCGCGGTCGTCATGGTTATCTCCTTGATGAATGATTCGATTTGTGCAAGATTCGGAAAGCTCGCGCCCGATCTCGCTGCTGCGCAGGCTTGGTAAAAGCGGATGAAAACAAAACCCACCCGCTTCACCGGGTGGGCTGGGAAGAATCTCGCTGATTCCCTACCCACACGCCGGCGCCGGGCAACAACAACACATGGCACAGGCGGTGGATGGAGAAAACATATCGTTAGGATAGAAGCGCCGAGGGAACGGTGTCAAACGCTGAGCCGCCTCCAGCCCTCCGGCTTCGCCGCAATCTTTTCTGCATCGCCGCAATCGGCACGCATCCTTTCTCTGGCACGGCATTTCGCAGATTGCGGGGATGTTCATGAGCAACGCGGCGGCTGGCACCATGGCGCAGTGGGATGTGTTTTCTTCGAAGGCGCTGGAGGGAAATTCGCTGGCCGTGTTTTTTGACGGGCGCGGACTGAGCGACGCGGAGATGCAGTCGATCGCGAAGGAGATGAATCTGTCGGAGACGACGTTCATTCTTCCGCGGGATGCGGAGACGGAGCGCGAGCGCGGCGTGCGGGTGCGAATTTTCACGGTGCAGGAAGAATTGCCGTTTGCGGGGCATCCCACGCTGGGGACGGCTTTTGCGTTGCGCGGAGACTCGGGCGCGAAGGAGATCGTGCTCGAGCTGAATGTGGGAAAGGTTCCGGTGCGATTCGAAGAGACGTGCTGGCCAGCCGGCGTTTGGAGAGATGACGCAGGTCGATCCGGTGTTTGGGATGCAGCACGACCGCGAAGCGGTGGCGCGGGCTACCGGATTGAGCGTGGAGGATTTCGATGCGTCGCTGCCGATCGAGACGGTGTCGACGGGACTGGCCTACACGGTTACGCCGCTGAAATCGCTGGCCGGTGATCCAGAAATTGCGGGTCGACCTGAACCGCGCCGAGCGAATATCTGGAGAAGACGGGCGGGAAGTTTTTTTACTTCGTGGCGCGCGAAACAGTCGATCCGGCGGCCCGTTTGCACGCGCGCATGCTGTTCTATAACGGCGAAGATCCGGCCACGGGCTCGGCCGCGGGCTGCACGGCGGCGTGGATGGTGGCGCACGGCGTGGCGGAACCCGACGAGCGCGTGCTGATCGAACAAGGCATTGAGATGCGGCGGCCGAGCCGGATTTTTGTGCGCGCGGCGCAACGAAATCGCAGAACGGCGATAACCGGGTAGTTAACGTGCGCGTTGGCGGCAACGCAATTGAAGTGATGCGCGGCGAAGTTTTTCTCTAGCTGCACGTGGCGCAAGCTGCGGAAAACACAGAGGCACACTCGCGCGAAAAAAAATCAATGGCCAGAAAGTCCCATTAGCATCGACGCTACTTTACAGTGAGCGTTCTTCCCGTTAGCATTCATTTCGCTCTGACATTCTTCATATTGAGAAAAGCTTCTGTTGGTTTCGCGACCGCGATGCGCGTCGCGCCGACAGATTGCGGAAGGCTGATGAAACCGAAGCGCACGATCCTGTGTGTCGACGACAACGAGCAGTCTCTTTCCCACCGAAAAATCATGCTGGAAACGCGCGGCTACCGCGTGGCCAGTTTTTCCCGCGGAGAAGAAGCGCTGGCGCGCTTCGTGGAAGGCGGAGTCGACCTGGTGATCGCCGACATGGCGATGCCCGGCCTCGATGGACCGCAGTTGATCGCCAAGATCAAAGATATGTCGCCGCACACGCCCGCCATTCTCATTTCGAGCAAGGTCCGCATCTACGATCACGATTCGCAGGCGGATGTTTTCCTCACCAAGGGGATGTATGCGCCGGTCGATCTGCTGGAGCGCGTCCGGCTCTGCTGGTGCGCAAGCGCGGGCCCAAGCGCATGCAGCAGCAGCCGGCTCCGCAAGTTGCGCGCCAAATCGGCGCAGCCTGAGTCAGTCCTTCCGTACAGTTTGAGAAGTGACACACCGCCCGCCCGCATTCGGCGCAAGCCTTCGTGTAAGATTCTTGTCAGGCATGGCCGGACGCATTCATCGAAGCAAAGAACCTGCGCAAGACGTATCACGTGGGCAAAATTGAGGTCGAGGCGCTGCGCGGGATTTCCTTCAGCGTGCAGAAGGGCGAGTTCGTCAGCGTGGTGGGCCCGTCGGGCAGCGGGAAGTCGACTCTCTTCTATCTTCTGGGCGGGCTGACGCGGGCCGACGGCGGCAGCGTGGTGCTCGACGGCGACGACCTGGCCACGCTCTCCGATGCGCGAACGCACCCGCATGCGCAAGCGCAAGATCGGATTCGTATTCCAGAAATTCAACCTGCTGCCCACGCTCGACGCCCGGTCGAACATTATGATGGCGCAGGAAATTTCCGGCAACGGCGATCGCGATCCGGCGCACTTCAACCGCATCACCGACCTGCTGGGACTGACCAAGCGCCTGGGGCATCGCCCGTCGGAGCTTTCCGGAGGCGAGCAGCAGCGCGTGGCTCTGGCGCGGGCGCTCATCAATAAGCCTGCGGTTGTGCTGGCCGACGAACCTACGGGCAATCTGGATTCCAAGAACTCCGACATCGTGCTCGGCATGCTGCGGAAGTCGAATCAGGAACTGGGCCAGACCGTGCTGATGATCACGCATAATCCGGAGGCGGCGAAGTACGGCGACCGCATCATTCATATGCGCGACGGCGAGATCGTGAGGCCGGAAGATGATCCGCAGTGGGCGCTGCATTCCAAGTAGCGCTGGCGTCTCGCGGGAGCGCAGGAGTATTCGGCGCAACGCCATAGCCCGCCGCAGCCCGCACTCTCAACGCCGATGGTATCCTAGAAATCGTATCCCGCGACGAGGGCTGTAACCTTTCATGGCCGACCCAGAGACTCCAGAAACCCAGCCTGCCGCCGAGACCACCGAATCCTTCGGCGACATTCTCTCGCAATATCAGAAGAGCCATTCCCGCAAGACCGAAGGCAGCCGGCAACTGCAGGCCACCGTGATTGCCGTGAACGCCGAGTCGGTGTTCTTCGACATTGGATACAAGTCGGAAGGCATCCTGCCGCTGGCCGCGCTGCAAGGCGAGACTCTGAAGCCGGGCGACAAGGCCTGGTCACGGTGAAAGGCCGCGACCTCGATGGCTACTACGAACTCTCGCGCTTCAAAGTCGAGCGGCCCATGGATTGGACGGCGCTCGAAAAAGCTTTTGCCGACAAGACGTCCGTGCTGGGCACGGTCACGGGCGTGGTCAAAGGCGGCTTCAGCGTCGACGTGGGCGTGCGCGCGTTCATGCCAGCCTCGCGCAGCGGAGTGCGCGACGCCGCCGACATGGAGAAGCTGGTCGGGCAGGAAATTCGCTGCCGCATCATCAAGCTCGATGTGACCGATGAAGATGTTGTGGTCGATCGCCGCGCGGTCGCGGAAGAAGAAGAGCGCTCCGCCAAAGACCAGCTCTATTCGCAGATCAAAGAAGGCGACACCGTGAGCGGAACTGTGCGCAGCCTGACCGATTACGGCGCGTTCGTCGATCTCGGCGGAGTGGATGCGTTGCTGCATGTGAGCGACATCGCCTGGGGCCGCGTCAACAAGCCGGCGGACGTGCTCTCGGTCGGCCAAGCGATCGAAGTGAAAGTGCTCAAGGTTGGACCGAAGGCGACAAGAAGCGCATTTCCGTCGGGCTGAAGCAACTGCAACCGCATCCCTGGGACGCGGTCGCCGAAAAATTCAAAGCTGGCGACCGCGTGCGCGGCACCGTCACGCGGCTGATGGATTTTGGAGCGTTCGTCGAACTCGAGCCCGGCATCGAGGGCCTGATTCATATTTCCGAGATGTCGTGGTCGAAGGGCAAAATCCGAAAAGCCAGCGACGTGGTGAAGCAGGGCGAGACGGTCGAAGTTGTGATCCTGCAAGTCAACGCCGCCGAGCGCCGCATCTCGCTGGGACTCAAGCAGGCGCTGGGCGATCCCTGGGCCGACGTCGCGCAGCGCTTTCAGGTTGGTTCGGCAGTCGAAGGACCGGTCACCAACCTGACCAAGTTCGGCGCGTTCGTGCAGCTTTCGGAAGGAATCGAAGGCATGGTTCACGTCAGCGACATCAGCGCCGAAAAGCGAATCAACCAGCCGCAGACATGCTGCGCGTCGGGCAGGTGGTCAAGGCGCAGGTGCTCGCCATCGATCTCGAGAAGCGCCAGATGCGGCTGGGCATGAAGCAACTGGTGCCGACCGGCCTCGACGAATACATCGCCGAGCACAACGAAGGCGACGTGGTCACCGGCCGGCTGATGGACGACTCCGGCAGCCAAGCGCGTGGAACTCGGCGAAGGCATTCATGCCACCTGCAAAGTCACCGCGGCAGCGCCGGCGAAGACGGAGGCGCCGAAAGAAGCGAAGGCAGATCTGTCGTCGCTGAGTTCCATGCTGCAGGCGCGCTGGAAAAGCGGCTCCGGCGGCCCGCCGAAGGCAGAGCCCGCGCGCGCCGGACAAGTTCGCAGTTTTCGCATCGTGAATCTGGATCGGGCCGCGAAAAGAATCGAATTGGAGTTCGCTTAGCCCCGGTACCTCGAAGTCACCGCGGAGGATTCCATGTTGCGCATGGTGCTGCTGTTGGCCGTTGTGGTGGTACTGATCGTGTTAGTCCCACGGCTTCTGTCCCATTCAGCCGGGCCCTCCGAAGGCAGCAGCGCTCCCGACTTCTCTCTGCCCTCGCAAGAAGGCTCCCCCGTCAGCCTCAAGGACTACCGCGGAAAATGGGTCGTCCTTTATTTCTATCCTAAGGATCAGACGCCGGGATGCTCCCGCGAAGCCCACAACTTTCAAGTCGATCAGCCGAAGTACGCCGAGCGGAACGCGGTCGTGCTGGGTGTGAGTCTCGATAGCGTCGACTCGCACAAAAAGTTCTGCGCCAAGGAAGGACTGAACTTCAAGCTGCTGGCCGATACGGATCACAAAGTCACCGACTCCTACGGATCGCTCACGAATCTCGGCGTGGTGAAGTTTGCCGCGCGGCATACATTTCTCATCGCTCCCACCGGCAAGATCGCGAAAGCCTACACCAGCGTCGATCCCCTAAAGCATAGCGCCGAAGTTTTAGCCGAACTGGACGTACTCCAGAAAGCGGAAGCGGCAACGCGCTAGAACGAAAGAGCGAATATGTGGGGACAGCCGCCCCCGGCGGTGCGCTGAGCGAAGCTCAGCGAGTATTGGCCCCCTCGGAGCCCCCTCGGTGTCAAAGAACCCAACGGATTCGGTATTCCCAGGAAAATTCCATCCTGAATTCGCGTCTCTTCCTCCGACAAATCGAGTCCACCAAGTAAACTAAGAAGATGGCAACCGCAGCCCGGCACAGCGTACCCAAGAGCAACGTCTCCAGCGCCGCGGCATACCGCTACCCGCCTGGCCTCGAGAGGAATCTCCTATGGTTCGCCCTTCGCAAGTTGCGTCCGGCGAATCCAATCTTGCTTTTTCAGCAGCTCGCCGAGAAATACGGCGACATCGCTCACTACAAAATCGGATGGCACCACATCGTCTTTCTGAATCATCCCGACTATATCCGGGAAATCCTGGTCGTCCAGAACGACAATTTCATCAAAGAACGCACGGTGCAGCGTACGAAGATGCTGCTGGGCGAAGGCATGATCACCGCCGAAGGCGCCCAGCATCGCACGCAGAGGCAAGTGGCTCAGCCCGCCTTCCACCGCCAGCGCCTTGCGGAATACGCCAGCACGATGGTTGAGGAAGCGGTCCGCGTGCGCGACCGGTGGCGCTCCGGTGAGCGGCGCGACATTGCGATCGACATGATGCACCTCACGCTCAACGTCGTCGCGCAAACCCTGTTTGCCACCGATCTCGCTGACGAAGTGAACGAGCTGGCCAGCGCCATCAACCGCATCATGGGCCTCTACAATTTTCTGGTGATGCTGCCGGCCGCGGAGTGGCTAGTTCATGTGCGGCCTCCCGGCCTGGCCGCGTTCGTGCGCGCGCGCAAGCGAATCGATGCAGTCGTTCACCGCATGATCGCCGCACACCGGCAGCGTGGTCCGCACGGCGGCAGCCTGCTCGATATGATGCTCGCCGCCTCGCCCGATCAATCATCCGCCTCCGAGCAGTCCCTGCGCGATCAGGTCATCACAATTTTCCTCGCCGGCTATGAGACCGTCGCCAACGCACTTTCCTGGACGTGGTATCTGCTTTCGCAAAATCCCGAGTGCCAACGCCGCTTTCACGATGAAATCGACCGTGAGTTGCAGGGCCGCTTGCCCACGTTCGACGATGTTCCCCGCCTCCGTTATGTGGAAACAGTGCTCGCCGAGTCCATGCGGCTCTACCCGCCGGCATGGGCAATGGGCCGCTACGCCCGCGCCGACTTTCAACTCGGAGAGTTTTTTCTGCCCGCAAAGACGACCGTCCTGATGAGCCAGTACATCACTCATCGCGATCCGCGTTTTTTCCCCGATCCTCTGCGCTTCGATCCCGAACGCTTCACGTCCGAAGCCAAGGCAAGGCGCACGAAGCTGACTTATTTTCCTTTCGGGGCCGGAGTCCGACAGTGCATCGGTGAATCGTTCGCCTGCATGGAAGGTGTGTTGCTGCTGGCGACGATCGCGCAGAAATGGAAGTTGAGTCTCGTTCCCGGACATCGCGTCGAGCCCGAGCCGCTGATTACTCTGCGCCCAAAGTATGGCATGCGCATGCGGGTCGAGTCGCGCGACCCCATACCAACTTCTTAAATAAGGCCCACTTCTTAGAGAATGTTCCCAGTAAGCTTCTGTGTCCTCAGTTGTCCTCTGTGGTGAATATCGCTACTTATCCGCTAGATACATCTCAGCCACGTGTTGTGTGATCTTCCCCGGGTTCGAGTCCGCCAGATTCGCGAGCGCGACCACCGTCACTTGATCATCCACATACCGGTCGATGGCCGTCTCGAATCCCTGCCAGGAGCCATCATGATGAATGCAGCGGTGTCCCGCCCTCTCGTCAATGAACCACCCAAAGCCATAGTTGCCCTTGTTCGGCTGCCCATTCTTCAGTTTGACCGGAGTCCACATCAGGTCGAGGCTGGAGCGTTTCAACAATTTATCGGTGTACAAAACGTCGTTCCACTTCGCCAGATCGAGAATCGAGAAGTACAGGCTGCCGTCAGCCGTGGTATTCACCACGGGCGCCACCCACTCCTGATTTTTCAATTCGCCTTTGACCAGGCGGTAGCCCGCCGCACGATTTGGGACAATGTCGGCTTCACTAATAATCCTCGTAGAAGTCATCCCCACCGGCTGAAAGATTCGCTGCTGCAGAAAGTCGCCATAAAACTCCCCGGTTACTCGATGAATCAGGATCCCGAGAGTCACATACCCGAAGTTGCTGTACGCCCAGCTCGTCCCCGGAGGATACGCCAGAGGAACGCTCTCGATCAGGTTTAGTTCCTCGTCTTCGGTCCAATCCTTGCGGAAGTTGAAGTCCTTTGGATAGTCGCCAAACCCCGCACTATGACTGAGCAAATCCCGCACGGTCACTTCTTTCCAACTGGCCGGGGCGTCTGCGAAATATTTTGTGAGCGAATCATCGAGACCGATCTTTCCTTCTTCCACCAGCATCATGACTGCGGTCGCCGTGAATTGCTTCCCTACGGATCCCGACTGGAAGATCGTCTCCGGCTTGACGGGCACTTGCAGTTCAACATTGGCCAGCCCGAAGCCTTCGGCGCGCACGATCTTGCCGCTCTTTACAACAAGCAGGGCTAGCCCGGGGATGTGCTGCCGGTGGATCTCGGCTTTGACGTAATCGGTGACAGCAGCATTAGCCGCAGGAGTCTGCGCAGCCGCGAAAGAGATTGTGAGGAAGAATGTCAGACAAAGGGCGTAAGCAGGAAATTGGCGAAGGCTCATGGAAGTGAAAAGGGGCGCTGATTTGCGCCCCTGAGTCTATCGGCAAGAGTCCTTCGCCCGCAAGATGAACGTAGTGCCCATAACCCGACGTCAGCGCAAACTACTTCGCGCAGCCCGAAGTCTCGGCCAGCCGGTGCACTCCCGACCGTCGCAGGGCGAACAGGATCACCCACCCGATCATTCCCGCGGCATAGAAGAATGCGAGGGTTAGAAAAATGCCCCCCAACAATACGGAGTGTGTCGGTGGGAGCGGTCCAATCGGAGGATTTACATGGGAGGACGAAATCGTTTCCCCCTTCTTGATGGCCACCACAACCCCCGCCAGAATGATCGTCATCAGCACGGCCGTTGTCTTCGGGAAACGGAATTCGGTACGCATCGTAAACCTCCTTGGTGGAAACCACAGCCCGATCGAAGCGTCACCCAGCGCTTGCCAATGTTCCTGCAGCGCCCCGCCCAGAACTCCAGCAATCTCACGGACAAAAAACATTCCCCTGTCCAGCTTGCTCTTCGAGGCCATCTCGGCCTGCATCTCGCCGAACACCGCAATCATCTCCTCGCCAAACTGCTCGCGGTGCAACGCCGGATACAGACGCAGCAGGCTCCGATAGATGCTAACGCTGCGCATTCGGTCAGGCCTCCTTCACCACGATCCGAAGATTTGCCAAGCGCGTGAGATGTTTCATCCGGCCGACTTCGAGTTGCAGGTTCTTGCGGCCCCGCGCGGTCAGTCGATAAGCCTGGCGCCCTCGCGAAGTGTCCTCTTCTTCGATCCGCTCAATCCATTCATCTTCGAGCAGACGCCGCAGGGCCCCGTACAGCGTGCCCGTGCTCAACACGACGCGCCCATCACTCATCTGCTCGACATCCTTCAGAATGGAATAGCCATGCCGCGGCTGCCCCGCCAGGCTAAGAAGGATGAGCAACACAGGCTCGGTGAGTGGCAACGGCTCCATTGTGGCTTGTGGCGACATGTCGTACAGCGCCATATTGCGACAAAATCAATCCGCTGTCAAGCCCGGAAATGAGAATCAGCCTACCCTCTACCCCGGAACTGGATGATGTGCCGCCGGTCACGTTTCGACGGCCGCCCTTCCGGCAGCAGCTCGAATTCCCGCATCGCCTTCCGTTCGGCTGCGACCTTCTGGCGCAACTCCCGGCTCTCTTCGGATTCCCGGTAGAGCGTCTGCGCCACCGAGCCCGGGCCGCGAACCTCACTCAGTAGCAACACTTCTACTTGAAAATCGCCACCCTCATTGGTGATGCGCAGGCGATCTCCAACCCTAACCTCGCGTGCCGCTTTGGCAATCTGCCCATTGGACAAGATTCTGCCCAGTTCGCAAGCCCGTTTCGCCAACGGCCGCGTCTTGAAAAATCGTGCGGCCCAGAGCCATATGTCCATTCGCACGCCGGTCATGAATCTATTTTCCTACAAGGCCACCCAAAAACCCGCAATTCAGAAATGAAAAATCAGATCGCTCGCCACCGTCAGCTGATTTTGCCGCCGTCCGTAGTCGTAAGCCTTCATGTCCCAGGCGCGTTCGAACCGCAACTCCGGACGGATCTGGATCGTCGTGCCGATCCAGTGACACCACGTAATGGCGTTTTCGGTGTATCGCGTCGCGTAGCCTGTCCGCTGCCCTTTCTTGTCGTCGAGATAATCGCTGCGAAACGACAGAAAGTCGTGCGTGCCAAGCTCCTTCTGCAAGAAATTAACCGCAGCATACTCCGGAGCGGTGCATCGCACCTCTCCGGGCAGGCAGTATGCCGGATTGGCTCCGGCTTCCGGCTGAATCGGGCCGCCCAGCGCCGGCACGTCGCGCTCGTACATGTACCAGGTCTCGCTCGCCATGTGCCAAGTCTTCGAGAACTTGTGATACCAGGTCGCGTCATACTGCTGCAGATTGTTATACGCGTACTTGCCGTCGTTGATCCCGTTGGCGCAGACGTAAAGATTGTCGTTTACCGACGCCGTGGTGTAACTGAAGCAGGCCGTGCCCGAAGGCTTCGCATCCGGCGTCCACAGCGCAACATCGTGGCCGTCAGTAATTCCCAACTGCACCAGCCAGTGATCGTTCAGCTTTACCGTCGCCATCAGGCCCGTATCGGTAAACGGATCGATGGCATACAACAGCGAATGGCTGAAGATGTAGTTGTTCGGCGCCAGCTGCGCTTCGATCCCCGGCACGGAGATAAAACGGCCGACCCGCAGATTCATCCCCTGCCCGACATGGGGAAAGTAAATATCGACGTACTCCAGCGTCGGATCAACCCCGTACTGATGATGATCGTAGACCCACTGTCCGCTCCCGTATCCCTTCGCCGTCGTAAAGCGATAGTCGGTGCCAAACAAAGCCGTCAGGTGGTAGCCCCAGTCGACGTGATCTTGCTGCACCGAGTCCGGCAACCGCTCAGCGTAGAGAACAAGCTGGTTCAGCTCAAAGCGGTTCGAGTAGACATCGTTGGCCTCGGGCTCGTTCCGATTCGTGGACGTGCTGAAGTTCAGCGACGGAGCGACCCAGCCATACACTTTCGTCCGGCTCGTCGCTCCATTGATCGCCGTCATCAGGGGATAGCTGTTGGTATCCGGCTCCCCAATGACCGGCGAGCCACCATACGACCAGTCCGCATTTGGAAACGGCGGCGAATCGAGCGGCGATGGAGCACCACGCCGCGTCGGAACCGGTGAGGAAGGCATCGTTCCCGACCAATCCTGCCGGTAAAACTCCGCCCAACGTGCAAAGAAGATCTTCTTCTCGACAGTAGTCGGTTTCGGAGCCTCGGGAACACTCTTTTCGACCGCTTGCGATGACGCCAGACTGCACCACAAGAGCCCTGCGCACGCGCAGCAGAAGGAAACATTGAGACTGCCGTAAAGGTTTTTCTTTGAGCGCATAGTGGGGAAGTGGCGTAAGTCGCCGAATTCAATCGATGGGGCAGGTCGCAAGAGAGCAGGGATCTACACCACGCAATTGTACCCCCGCACACATCGAGAGCCATGCATCAGAGCATTTACGAGGCCGTGACAAAATCTTAGAATGTAGGGAGCAGTGACCACGCGGGTTGGTTCGGAGATGGAGTCATGAAGAGTCTCGCTGTCGTGGGTTTCCTAATACTGTCCTCGGCCTTGTCGGCGCAAGATGCGATGCTTGCCGGCATAATTCTGCCGGTGCAATTGAATTCTTCTCTCAAATCGAATCGCGCTGAAGCGATGCGATCTCCTGTCTCAGCTCCAACACCCGTTGCGCATCCACTTCTCACCTCGTCCCATGTTTTAATCGCCCTGTCACATTCGCTTGCTATTCTGTGATCCGCTGCGTTCCGGAGTTTTGCTGTTGATCTGGGAAGGTCAGCCGCCTCATGGGTGCCAAGCTCACTGGGGCAGAACTCAACGCAGCATTCAGCTAGGACTTGCGCTTCTGTTTTGTCCATCGCGCTTTCTGCGCGAGGCTGATTCGCTTCCGAGCCGAGGGTGACAGAGTCCGCCTGGGTTTCGTGTACGACCTTCCGCCGTTCAGCTTGCCCAGCACTAAAAGAGCCGCATCAACATGTCGAAGCTGATTTACCAGATTCGTTCTCTCCACCCTCAACTCCAACACTATGGACGCCAGTCCTTTGAGATTTGCCATCAATTCCCCCTCGGCAAGAGATTGTAATTGACGCTCTGTTCCATGAGCGGCCAACGAAAATGGGGCGCAAGCGTAAGGACTCCTCTGAGGAGGGACAAACGGTTGGGGGGATGGGAGGTAGGAGGCTTGAAGTCCGTCGTTCATAGTGAAAACCCAGTAAACACGGGCGGAGCGGGAGGGGCGCGGGGTGGGCCTGCCTGCTGTCAAGTCATCGCGCTTACTTGATGTCAGATGCCCTGCTCTCACGTGCAGTCGGTATCTTCACTTCTGTGATGCGAATTAGATTCTTGTCCGGGTAAACGTAAGTTTCCGCGGGCACGTAGTGGCCTTCGTGCCCCTTAAGGGTCTCCGGATTGTCCGCAAACTACACCCTCTCACGTGGACTATCGCTGACAACATCGCATTCAGACCACGAGACGGCGTTTTGCAGGGCAACTGCATTTAGAATATTAAAGAGTGTTTTTCCGGATGCCAGCTCGGCTTCGGAGCAAATATAACTATGATTGGATTTTCAAAACGGCTATCTTTTGCGGTTCGCTGTTTTTTCTCGCTGCTGTTTCAGGGAAAGATCCCGCAGGACGTACTGCAGGCGCTGGGGGGGGATAAGGTAGAGGTCGCACCCCTTGCCACCGCAGCAAAGGCGACTCCCGCCGCACCAAAGGTCATAGGCGACAAGCCGAGCCCTGAATCGCTCGACCGGGCGGTGCAGATGCTGGCTTTGTTGCAGCGCGATGGCCGCCTTGTCGACTTCCTGGAGGAGGACGTTTCTTCCTACCCTGACGGGCAACTCGGGGCTGCCGTACGCAGCATCCACACTTCCTGCCGCCAGGTCCTGAAGCGCTATATCAAACTTGAGCCGATCCTCTCTTCCGAGGAAGACCAGCCCGTCACTGTACCGGTGGGTTTCGATCCGGCAGCTATCAAACTGGTCGGCAATGTAACCGGCGAACCACCAATTCGCGGTTTGTTGCGCCATCGCGGCTGGCGCGTCACCGAAGTGACCCTGCCGTCACTGCCGCAGGGTTCCGGCAGAGCGATTGTGGCCCCGGCAGAGGTTGAGGTCCCCTAGCAAACCTGCGCCTCTGCGCAGACCAAAGCAATTTTCACGTGGCGCAATGCTGGCTACAGGAGACTTAGTTGGACTCACAATTCATCGTTGGCATCGACTTAGGCACTACCAATTGCGCGTTGGCATACTGTGAAAGCGCCGCCGCCTCGGAAGCAGCGCGCATCGAAGTCGGCACCATTCCTCAGATCGTCCATCCGAATGAAATAGCCGACCGGACATTGCTCCCATCCTTTCTCTACATTCCGGGTGACTTAGATTTTCCCAAGGGCAGCCTCCGCTTGCCTTGGGACGCGGAACCGAAGTTCGTGATTGGAGAGTTGGCGCGCAAGCGCGGGGCGGAAAGTCCGGGAAGGCTGGTCGCATCAGCCAAGTCATGGCTTTCCTATGCTGCCGCAAACCGCGCGGCGCCGATTCTGCCGTGGCAGGCTCCGGAAGAGGTCAGCAAACTCTCTCCACTGGAAGTTTCTTCGCATTATCTGCAGTACCTCCGAACAGTATGGGACGTGCATCATGCGGCCGACGGGAAAGGCCTCGCCTTGGCCGAACAGGACGTTCTGCTCACCGTGCCCGCTTCGTTTGACGAGGAAGCGCGAGAACTAACCCGACGGGCGGCTGAGCAGGCTGGGTTGCAGCGCGTGACGCTCCTCGAAGAACCGCAGGCCGCATTCTACGCATGGCTCGAGAGCCAGGGGGATGGGTGGCGCAAGCGCATCAAGATTGGGGACTTGGTTCTGGTTTGCGACGTCGGGGGCGGAACCACCGACTTCAGCTTGATCGCGGTTTCGGAAGAAAATGGAGACTTGGCGCTGAAGCGTGTCGCAGTCGGCGACCACATCCTGCTGGGCGGCGACAACATGGACCTCGCCCTCGCCCGATTACTGCAGCAGAAGCTGGAAGCCGAAGGCCATCGCATCGACACCTATCAGTTGCAGGCTCTGTGGTACCAGTGTCGCTCTGCGAAAGAGCAGTTGTTCGAACATCCCAAGAGCCAAAAGCAAGATGTCACCTTGTTGGGCAAAGGACGCAAGTTGGTTGGGGGCACTATCAAGACGGAGCTGTTGCGCGAAGATCTGAACCGCGTCCTCGTCGAAGGATTCTTCCCGAAGGTAGGAAGTGATGAAATGCCGGCCAGGCAGCGCCGGATCGGATTTCAGGAATTGGGCCTGCCGTATGCCGCCGATGCGGCAGTCACGAGGCACCTGGCGCGCTTTCTGTCCCATCAAGTACAGAACAGTCCGGAAGCTGGCGACATTCGGCGTGGACGAAACGGTTTGGCATGCCCGACGCATGTTCTGTTCAATGGCGGCGTCATGAAGGCGGAAGTTCTGCGGAGGCGACTGGTAGAGGTGCTCAATAGCTGGCTGACCGAAGCAGGATTTGAAGGGCTTGGTCCAGCCAATGTTCTGGAAGCGCCTGACCTCGAGCACGCAGTGGCGCGAGGGGCGGCCTATTACGGAAGGGCCCGGCGCGGACAGGGAGTACGCATCCGGAGTGGCGCCTCGCGCACTTACTACGTCGGAATCGAAAGCGCGATGCCAGCCGTCCCAGGAATGGAAGCCCCGCTGAAGGCGCTCTGCGTGGTGCCCTTTGGGATGGAGGAAGGCACCGAGGCGGTGGTGCCCGACCGGGAGTTCGGGTTGGTGGTTGGGGAGCCCGCAGAGTTCCGCTTCCTGAGTTCCACGATTCGAAAGCAGGACCGTGTCGGCGATCTTCTGGAGAACTGGGGCAGCGACATCGAGGAACTCAACCCGCTTGAAGTGACGCTCACGCTCGACGGCCAGCAAGGAACTGTGTTACCTGTGCGCTTGGAGTCACGCGTTACAGAAATCGGTACGTTAGAACTGTGGTGTGCCTCGCGTGACGGTGCCAACCGCTGGAAGCTCGAGCTGAACATCCGCGAGAAGAGCGCCTAATGACGAATTGGCAGCAGTCTGTTTTGAGACCGTGATGGAAGGCCCTTCCCGCTACCTGATTGGCATCGACCTGGGCACGACGAATTCCGCTGTGGCCTTTGTCGACACCCGCGGAAGCGCGAACGAGGCCGATTCGTCAGGAATAAGGGTCTTTGAGGTTGCGCAGCTCACCAGCCCGGGTGAAGTGCGCGCGGTGCCACTCTTGCCCTCCTTTCTCTATTTCCCAACCGATGATGAAGTCTCATCGGGTACAGTGAGCCTGCCGTGGGAAGAACATCCGTCCTCAATCGTCGGCATGATGGCCCGCGACCAAGGCGCCCTCGTGCCTGGGCGGCAGGTATCTTCGGCGAAGTCATGGCTGTGCCAGAGTGCCATCGATCGAACGGCCAACATTCTGCCGCGCGAGGCGGAGCCGCCTGAGCCGATGGTGTCTCCCGTCGAAGCGTCTGCCCGTTACCTCATGCATCTGCGGAACGCTTGGAACCACGCGATGACGTCCGAGGTAGCCACCAATCCGCAACAGCTCTTCGAGAACCAGGAAATCGTACTAACCGTGCCGGCTTCTTTCGACGAGGAAGCTCGAGAGCTGACGGTGGAAGCGGCGCGAGAGGCAGGACTGCAAAACCTGACTCTGCTGGAAGAGCCGTTGGCTGCCTTTTACGCGTGGGTGGCGAAGCATCAGAACGTTCTCGGAGAGCACCTGCGAGACGGCGAGTTCGTGCTGATTTGCGACATCGGAGGCGGCACATCGGACTTCAGCCTCGTACAGGCCCACGTGCAAGGCCGAAACGTCGAATTTGAACGCACCGCCATCGGCGAGCACCTCCTGCTCGGAGGCGAGAATCTCGACCTCGCGCTGGCGCGCCGCGTCGAACAGAAGCTCACCAAGGGACTCAGTCTGCGTCAGCGTCATGCATTGCGAATCATGTGTTCAGCGGCCAAAGAGCACTTGCTGAGCGAGGAAAACACCGATCGTCTTCCAATCCACATTCTGGGTGGTGGACGATCGGTCGTAGGCCAAATGTTAAGCAGCGAGTTGTGCCGTGACGAAGTGGCCGAGATGATCACCAGCGGCTTCCTGCCGCTGACCACCCCTGACGAGATGCCTCTGCGCACCCGCGCCGCTGGTCTTCGCGAAATCGGACTACCGTACGCTACGGACCCCGCCATCACGAAACATCTTGCGGCGTTCCTCAAGCAGGCCGCAATGGCGATGGGCGCCGGAGAAAATTCTCGGTCACACATCGATGATCGCCTGCACATGGCAAGGCCGGACGCTGTTCTCTTCAACGGAGGCTTTTGCATTCCCGCAATCGCTCGCGAGCGGATCACCGAGGCCATTGCCAATTGGTTTGGCCCCGGCGGCGGGTGGCGCCCGAAGATTCTCAGCAACGAAGTCAAGAGCAGCGCCGTCGCAATTGGCGCTGCCTACTACGGCCGCGTGAGGCGGGGAGCCGGATTGCGCGTCAAAGCCGGCAGCGCCTGGACCTACTACATCGGAATGCGTTCGGAACATGGCATCAAGGCGGTTTGCGTACTGCCTTCCGGTACGAACGAGGGCACGACATTGCCGTTGCTGGATCGTGAATTCTCCGTGCTGACAAACCGCCCGGTATCGTTCCATCTGTACAGCTCGACGATTCGTCATGACGCGCACGGCGGAATCGCAGACTTGGACCCCGAGGAGGTCCATCGTCACGCGCCCTTGGTGACGTTGCTGCGCTATGGAAAGAAGCTCCAGCAGATGGAACTGGCAGTGCGGTTGTCCGTGAGCTTTACCGAGGTCGGAACGCTCGAACTTTGGTGCGAGTCCGTGAGCTCACCGCACCGATGGCGGCTTCAGTTCGAATTGAGACGCGAAGCAAGTGCCACGGATCAGAGTGGGTACACATCGCAGCCAACGTCAACTGCGAATCGACATGACTCCTCGAGTATTTCGGAGCAGGCGCAGGAATCTGCCGTACGGCTGATTCAGCGTGCGTTCACCGGATCCGGAGGGGGCGAGGAGCGTTCCAGTGGATCCTGCGTCACTGGTGGGCGAATTGGAGTCAGTCACGGGCCTGAAAAGAGAATCATGGCCCATCGCGACGGTGCGGGTCTTCTGCGATGTGCTTCTGGAGATGGCAGACGGGCGAAAGCTGAGTCCGCGACACGAGGTTCGTTGGCTAAACCTGTTTGGCTATTGCCTGCGGCCAGGGTTTGGAGATCCGCAGGACAGCTTTCGAATTATCCAGGCGCGCAGGATTTATCAGGTGGGATTGGTGTTCCCGCGAGAGCTTCAGTCCCAGGTCGATTGGCTGGTGCTGTGGCGAAGGATCGGCGGCGGCCTCAGTTCTGCCCATCAACAGGAGCTTCGGCACTACCTCGGAGATCTCGGTATTGGCCGTAAGAAGCCTGGCACGCGTCTGAACTCCCAGCTGGAGCATGATGGTTGGCGTTTGCTGGCCAGCCTTGAGCATCTGTCAGGCGCGACACGCGCGGCGCTGGGAAGTGAGCTACTTCGCAAGCTCAGAAGAGAACCCTCTGACAGCGGCTGGTTGTGGTCGCTGGGCAGATTCGGGGTGCGCATCCCACTCTACGGGTCGCTCAGCTGCCTGATTCCTGCGGAGACTGCAGCTGACTGGATCACTGCACTTCTGGACTTGCATGAGCTAACGCATGAGACGGCGTCTGTGGTCGTTCAGATGGGCAGACGGGTCGATCATCGCACCCGCGACATCAGCCAGGACGTCGTGCGATCCGCTATTGCAGGACTGAAGTCAGCCGGAGTTGCAGACGATATTTTCTTGCGGCCACTGCACGAATACATTGCGCCGGTCCGTGCCGATGTTGTGCGCACTTTCGGTGAGCCGCTGCCGAAAGGTCTAGAACTGGAGAGCACCGCGAATTGTTTGTCGTCGGTTACCGCCCTGACCTCGTAGCCGCTGAGAAGCATCCTCCAAGCGACCTTCCAGGGTGTGCTCAGCAAGGGGACAACGAGTGCCCTCACTGGATACTCCCCGGTCTCGGAGTTTTCGTTCTTACCCTCGATACCACCTGCTGGATTCCTTTGCCAGCTGGCAGGGAGCCAAACGGGGAAACACATGAACGGGGCCGCGGCCTCGCTGGTCAGGATTATGGAAGGATACGAATCTTACCGGCGCGGAGAGAGCCTCTCACCCTCTATTTTTTATCCAGATATTCCTCGGGAACATCATCCTGCGGTACCTCATGCGTGCGAACCTCCTTCTCGTCAGTGTCACCAGCGTGTTCTACACCCGTCACTGCGTCGGCTTCGAACGCGTTTCCTTCCTCGATCAACTCGGTCACACTCTCCGAATCCGCACCTTCGATGTTGGACAATCCCTGTAAATCTCCCGATTGCCCGCCCCTCGCTCTCTGTCCTTCGAGTGCAAATGCCTCCGTATCCACGCTCTGGCTTTTCTCCCGAGCCTGTGTCCTGCGTCCGGCCGGCGCCTTCGCACTGGTTGTCTTCTTGCCGAGGGCCTTCGTCGTTTTCACCGCCGCCTTTTTCAAAGCGGGCTTCTTCTTCGCCAATTTCTTCTTCGGAGTTCCCCTCTTTTTAGCCAGATTCTTTTTGACCGTCTTGTTCATCGGCTTCCTTTTCTTCCCGGCAGATCCCTTCGGCTTCGTGCGCTTCTTATTAGTTTTGTTCTTGGCCATACGGGCAGTCTACCACCGGCCCATCCGTTCCCACGAAACCGAGCTAGATGCATGGCGAGGAACACAGGACCAGTGCCCAGTTCCCGCACCGCTGTTGCGGATGGTCATTGCGGAGAATGGCGGCATTCCCCAGATGGCAGGTGTGTTGCTGGTGATGCGCAAAAGTTCACCATCCAGAGATTGTTTTCCATTTGTCCGAATCTGCTCAAAACAGTGCATTAGATAAGTGCACGGGAAAGAAATTCCAGCCGGGACTCAAGTAGCCGGGAAGCGAGGAATTCAGTGTTCTATTCCGCAGCTTGGACCGATTCTGGATTTCTCCTCGGTTGCTCGCACGAACACGAAACGATTGTGGAAGCGGCATCCTGTATTCCATGCGCTGGCGGCTATGTTGTCGCCGTCGAGAATGGTGCCATGCGCTCTTTGACGGCAGAGGAGGAGTCAGAGTTTCGATGCGCTGTTCCGAGCCATTCCGCTGACAACCCCGCAGTAGAAACCACACCACCAGCTCCAGCAGAAGCGGCAAGCGATTCCGGCTACGCCGTAATGACAAGAATTAGGGTTGGCGATCGTTGGACTTGGACAACATGGATGCGTTTTGAGACGTATGCGGAGGCTGAGGCAAACGCACGAGAAAGCAACAAGGTTGTGCGTTTTCGATCACCGAATCGTTGGCATTACGGCAGCAAACCGAAGGTGCTTCTCCACTCGTTATAAACGCGCCGCGAGATAGCGTACCTCCGCGAGGCGAAGGAGAACCGTTGCTCGAATTCGTGCTCCGATTCCTGAGTGCCTACGGCTTAGACGAAAAGGCTCAACATCATCTCACGAGTGGTACGGCTTTGAGAGCGCCGTTTATCGTTTCTTAGAGACCTGCTCTGGTGGCACATTCGTTGTTTCGAGGGCGGGAGAAGCGTACGATCCAGGACAAAGGTCTAAATGGGAAATTCCGGCTCAGGAGGTGGTTATGAAACGTTCAGTCGCAGCAGGTTTGATGCTCTGTAGCGTGCTTTTGTTTGCTCAGGGCGTTAAGTCCCAAGAAGCTTCCAAAGTTCACAGCATGACCGGCTGTTTGAAGGCGGGACCCACACCCGGTTCTTACATGCTCACCGATCTGGCAAAGGGACCGAAGACGGTGGGAATTGTGTCGTCGACTACGAATCTAGCCCCACACGTCGGCCATAAGGTGGAAATCACCGGCACGGCAGTTCCCGAGGAAGACGCGATGAAGGAAAACAAGGACGTGCCGAAAGCCCCTCACTACATGAAGGTGACCGCGATGAAACATATCTCGACCACCTGCCCTTAAAAAGCAACCCGCAATTCCTCCAGACCGCGTTCTTTGCTCTCCCCCCAGAGCCGGTGGGAACTACGTGTAGTGTGTCTTCTGAAGTATAAGAACCTTGAGTCAACCATGCGGTATCAGGCATGGCGAGGAGTCATGAGGTCCGGGCGAAAGCAACAGTCGGCTTTCCTGTCATCGTACCCAAGACTATTGGTCACCATGCAGACTGCGTTTCATTGTTGTGCTCGTCGCCCTAATCTTCAGCAATCCATCGTTGCTTCTCTTGTGTTCGATTCAACATTCAGCAGGGATCTGTGTTTCGCGAAAGTGCTGCCGATGGATTGTTTTCCTTGACATCCCCTCTCATAGAACAATAATTCCGTCACGAGGTTTGCCAATGACCGAAGGCTCCAAAGCTTCGCTTCGCGCCGTGCTCCTCGGCTTTGCCGCATTCCTCTTCTTCTTTGCCATTGCACGCTTCAGCGATGCCCTCCAGCATTTGTATCGCCGCTTCCCCCGAGCCAATTTGAGTCCTTTTGTTCTTCTGGCCGCTGTTCTTACTTTGTCGATCTGGTTTGGCAGGAGTTCGGGCCGCCGGGCCTGGGCGCATGGATCGCTGGCGGGTCTTGGCCTGGGCGTTCCTCCCTTCCTCGTTGCGCTTCACAGCCTCTCTCCGGACCCGAGAACGTGGATATGGTTGCTCGGTCGTCCGATGATGTGGCTCTACGTGTTTCTCGCATTAAGCCTTGCCACTACATCTCTGTGGTCTGGGAGTGCTGCTCTCTGGTTTGGACATCGCAGGCTAATCGCCGCTCTGGTCGCAGCTGGCAGCGTCGGCCTTGCGGTCGCAATCTTTGCGGCAGGGTTCGGCTTCATGCGGTATTACGATGCCCGTGCTCAGGCAGTCCGCCACTTCACTGCGCAACACCCAGTCGATATGCCCTTGCCCCGCCTTGCGCTAACGACCCTGGACGGCACACCGATCTCCGCATCGGCGCTTCAGGGGCATATCACGGTCATGCATTTCTGGGGAACATGGTGTGCCGAATGTATAGCCGAATTTCCATCGCTCGAAGCGGCGCACAAGGAATATTCTGGGAACCCGCTAGTTCAGTTTCTGTTGGTCAATCCGGAGATCGAGGGCGACACACCGGAGAAGATCGATCGCTTCTTACAGCGCAGAGCAGTTCCAATCCCAGTTGTGCTCGATCCGGGGCCATCCTACTTCGATCTAAGCAACCAGCTGCACAACAACGGACTTCCTCTGCTGATTGTTGTTGACCAACGTGGGCATATTCGTTTCTGCGAATACGGTTTTGAGAGCGCCGACAAGATGAGGTTCGAAATAGGAGCTGAAATCAATGCTCTTCTTGCCGCGCATTGAGGAGCCTACTGACCTCAAAACGCCAACGTGAACAGCGATTCGCATCTTTACACAAGCATGCGCTTTTCCTTCGCCTTTTGCGGGATGATGAGTGAAATGGAGATGTTACGCCAGTTGATCTTCCTCACGAGCTGAAATCCGGTTCGGTCCTGGCGGCAGCTGACATTGTGTTTACTCCTTGAGGGTTCTGTGCGTAGAGTCTATGAGAGCAGCGGTGGCCGCATTGACCATCGCGTTTCCAGTTCTCGGATTCAAACATACTCAGGTCGTCGACCGGCCGCCGGAGCCAGATGAGGTCTTGGTTTGCCAAACTGTTTTGCTTGTGCTTGATGATGAGCTATGCCATTGCCCAAAATGTTCCTGCGAACGATCCAAACCATACCCATCCTGCGCCGGGTACATCGCTGGTTCGATTCAGTGAGATCGACGAGGGTGTTTATAAGGGATCAAAGCCGAAAAGCGACGCCGACTTTCGCTTTCTGCGCTCCAAGAACATAAAAACGATTCTTGACTTGCAATTCGTTCCGGTGCTGTACCGGGGTGAGAAGGCAAAAGCGAAGAAGTATGAGATGAGGGTGATTCCCGTGACGATGAATGCGTCGCCGGTTGCCCCTTCAGAACGCCATGTGCGCCGCGCTCTGTGTTTGCTGACCGACAAAAGCCTTCGGCCAGTTTATTTTCACTGTAATCTCGGCCGAGACCGAACCAGCCTGATCGCAACCCTGTATGAGATTTATTTTCGAGGTCTGGCGCCCAAAGATGGCTTACAGGAAATGAAACGTTTGGGCTTTGAAGACGAGTGGATTCTGCACGGCCTAAAAAAATACTTGCAGAATCATGAGGACTCTCAGTTTACGGTCGATTCAAATTGCCCCTGATGCAGCGATCATGCTGGAGGCGTTTACACTCAGAACCCCGCCGCAGGTCAATGAGTAAAATGGCGATGTTTCGCCAACTTGAACTGGAACCTGACGCGCACTAAGCTTTTCCTCGCACCAATTGTGGGAGGAATCTATGCGAATTGTCCGTCCGAGTATTGCAGTTTGCGCAATCTTGGTATGTGTAAACACCTCGGTGCCACTGGCTTCATCGCCGCAGGCGGCCCTTGTCCCCCAGACAACTCCGCTCATCCTCGAAAAGAACGAGGGCGAGCGGCGAGTTGTTAGAGGTTGGTCGGGACACCCAGATCCCGGAGAAACCTTCATTCTGAAGGTTGACCCCAAGAACGGTGGCTCGTCACACTTGGTCTTCATGACGGCAGACATCCGATGGGGAGGAGCCATCGATACCCACAGGCATCCCGGAGCAGACGAGATCTTATTTTTAGAGAGCGGAACGGCCCGAGTGCGTCTGGGAGACACGGCGAGAGTGGTCCACGGCGGCTCGACCGTGTTCATCCCCGCCAATACGTGGATTGCTGTCGACAACATTGGAAACGAGGCCATCCGAGCGGTAGCAGTCTTTTCCGAACCGGGCTTTGAGGAGTTCATGCGCGAGACGTCCGTTCTGGAGGGAGAGAAAAACGTCCCGTTGACAAAGGCCGAAAATGACGCAGCCGAGAAGAAACACTCACATGCTGTGATTTACAAGGAGCCTTAGATTGGTTCCGGTTATCCACCGTGGTCGCCCGGAAGGTCAGTGAGTGAAATAGAGATTTTTCGCCAGTTGGGTCTCGAGTCGTCAGGATTTGTGCAACGGAGTGGTTGCGAATCCGCAGCTCGCGTGACATGATGCCGGGTGCTTCGGATGGGGGTTTTGGCTGCCTTCGATTTTGTAAACGAACCGTCGGAAGGGAAAATGACACAAGAATTGATACGGAAGATCAGGTTGCGATCTTGGACTTTCTTGCTGCTGAGTCTCGCAGGATCTCAGCGCCTGTTTCCACAAAATTCACAGGCGGACCTCGTTCTCATTCATGGGCACATTCTCACCGTCGATGCGAACGACTCGGTAGCACAGGCTCTCGCGATCCAGCACGGAGTGATCGCGAAGGTCGGCAGTGATGCAGAAGTTCTAGAGTTTGCGGGCAAAGGTCCGGGCCTTCGGGTCATAGATCTTCTGGGACATACAGCCACTCCGGGACTTATCGACACACACGCGCACATCGCTCAAGGCGGAGTAAACGACCTGTACAGGGTGCAACTTTCGGACGCGGCCTCGATCGAGGTCATTGTTGATCGGGTGAAGGCCAAAATCGCGCAGGCCAAGCCTGGCGAATGGGTTACCGGAGCCGGCTGGGACGAGGGTAAACTCGCTGAACATCGCTATGTCACCACCGCGGATCTCGATGCCGTTTCTCCGAATAACCCGGTGTTTCTGGTGCATACCACCGGTCATTACGGAGCGGCAAATTCGATGGCGCTCAAAATGGCGCAAATCACGGCTGCAACGGCTGATCCAGAGGCGGGAACTATTGACCGGGATCCGCAAGGTAATGCTACAGGCGTGCTGAAGGAATCGGCGATGCGGTTGGTGACGCGACTGGTCCCGCCGATCACGCGGGAGCAGGTCCGCAATGGCATTTTGCATAGTGAGGAGGTGCTGCACAGTGAAGGCATGACTGCGGTCAAGGACCCGCTGATCGAGCAGATTGAATGGGACGCGTACAAGTCTCTGCTCGACGAAGGGAAACTGAAAGAGCGCATCTGTGTGCTCTGGTCTGCCGGATCGAGCATCGAGTCGGCCAAAAAGGCGCTGAACGAAATCAATTCCGTTCGCCGGATTCCCGAGACCTACCAGGACCGACTGCTGTCGTGCGGCGTGAAGATGTTCATGGATGGATCTGGCGGCGCGCGTACCGGCTGGGTTTATGACGACTGGCTGCGCAACGGGACGACTCCCGACGTGACGAGCGCAGGTACGGCCAATCGCGGGTATCCGCAAACGGATCCCGAGATTTATCGGAAGATGGTCCACCTCTTCCACGAGAACAAAGTGCCTGTGGGCACGCACGCAGTGGGGGATCGCGCGATGGATTGGGTGGTGGATACGTACGCGCTGGTCGAGAAGGAGCACCCGCTGCCGGGATTGCGACACAGCATTATCCACGCCAACCTGCCAACCACCCATGCCCTCGATGTGATTGCAGAACTGCAGAAGAAATATGACGCGGGATACCCGGAAATGCAGGCTGAGTTCCTGTGGTGGATTGGGGATAATTACGCAGGCAATTATGGTCCGAAACGCAACCAGAATCTGATCCCGCTTAAGACCATGCTTCGGCGAGGGATTCTCTGGTCGGGCGGCTCGGACTACTTCGTGACGCCGGTTCCGGCGCGGTACGGGATCTGGGCTTCGGTGGCCCGGCAGACTGCCGAAGGGACTTACGGAGCGACTCCCTTTGGAATAGCAGAAGCGGTCGACATTCACATCGCGCTACGCAGCTACACTGCCTGGGGTTCGCGGCAGATGTTTCTCGAGAACAAAATTGGCTCGCTCGAAGTGGGGAAGCGAGCCGACATCGCTGTGTGGGACCGGGATCTTTATTCCGTATCCACCGATCAGGTCAAGAATATGAAGTGCCTGATGACGTTGTTCGATGGCGAAGTGGTGTATCGCGCGGAGGGGTCGCCGCTGAAAGTTTCTGGGCAGTAGTGGAGGGAAGAGCTGCGCTCATTGGCCACAATGAGTGAAATCGCGATGTTACGACAGCTATTCTTCCAAGCGACCGCCAACTCCAGGGCCTTCATTGACTTGCCTGTACCGCAGTCGTAAGATTCGCGCCAGTGGTCGGCCAGACTATCTCGCACTATCGCATCGTCGAGAAGATCGGCGGCGGCGGGATGGGTGTGGTCTACAAAGCCGAGGACGTGAAGCTGCATCGCTTCGTAGCCCTGAAGTTCCTGCCGGATGATGTTGCTAAGGATGCTCAGGCCCTCGGCCGTTTCGAACGCGAAGCCCGGTCCGCGTCGGCCTTGAACCACCCCAACATCTGCACGATCTACGAAATCGGTGAGCACGACGGCCAGCCGTTCATCGCTATGGAGTTTCTGGATGGGCTGACGCTGAAACACAAGATCGCTGGAAAGCCCGTGGAGACCGATGTGCTGCTCGGGCTAGCGATTGAGATTGCCGACGCACTGGATGCCGCGCATGCGAAAGGTATCGTCCACCGCGACATCAAGCCAGCGAACATCTTTGTCACCCAGCGCGGCCACGCCAAGATCCTCGATTTCGGACTTGCGCAGGTAACACCCAGCTTGAGCAACGCGGAGCGAGAGGATCCTGCGGCACAATCAACCATGGCTATCGAAACACGGCTGACCAGCCCCGGTGCAGCGGTGGGCACGATCGCCTACATGTCGCCAGAGCAAGTTCGGGCCAAGGAGTTGGATGCCCGTACTGATCTGTTCTCGTTCGGCACGGTCTTGTACGAGATGGCAACCGGGACGTTGGCGTTCCGTGGCGAAAGCACAGGAGTGATTTTCGAATCCATCCTGAACCGGGCACCTATTCCGCCGTCGAGGCTCAATCCCGATTTTCCAGCCGAATTTGAAAGCATCATCAACAAGTGCCTGGAGAAGGATCGCACCCTGCGTTATCAGCACGCTTCGGAAATTCGAACCGACGTGCTGCGCCTGAAGCGGGATACGGATTCGGCGCGAGTGACAATAAGTGCAAAGACCGGAGCCGCCACTTCTTCAGGGTTACGTAGGGAGCTGATTCTTGCTGCCGGCGTGGCCGTGCTGGCTTTGTCAGTCGGTAGTTACTTTTATTTTCACCGCGCACCAAAGCTCACCGACAAGGACACGATTGTTCTCGCCGACTTCACCAACACCACCGGCGATCCTGTGTTTGAGGGAACGCTTCGTCGGGGTTTAGCGGTGCAACTTGAACAGTCGCCCTTCCTCAGCCTCGTTTCTGACGAGCGCATCCAGCGGACACTAGGTCTCATGAGCCGACCACCGGATGCGCGACTCACCGCGGAGTTGGCCCGGGAAATCTGTGAGAGAACTACTAGCGCGGCGGTCCTGGATGGCTCGATTGCAAGCCTCGGGAGCCAATACGTGTTGGGGTTACGTGCCAAGGACTGCCGCACCGGAGAGGTCCTCGCTGAAGAGCAGGCGGAAGCGGCACGAAAAGAAGATGTGCTGAATGTGTTCAGCCAACTGGCAACCAAATTCAGGGCCCGTCTCGGTGAATCCCTTACCACCGTTGAAAAGCACAATACTCCGCTGGAGGTGGCGACCACCTCATCACTCGATGCGCTGAAAGCCTACAGTACGGGGATACGGGTTTCCCTCTCGAAAGGATTTATCGATGCTTTGCCCCATTTCAAGCGCGCGGTCGAAATCGATCCCCAATTTGCGATAGCCTATGCGTCCATGGGGCTGAATTACAGCGGGCTTGGAGAGTCTGTCCTGTCCATGGAGAACACGAGCAAGGCCTATCAGTTGCGAGACCGCGCCAGTGACCGGGAGAGGTTTTTCATTACGACCGTCTACTATCGACAGGTGACGGGAAACCTGGAAAAGGCGCAACAGACCCTGCGCTTGTGGGAGCAAACCTATCCACGTGATCGGGACGCCCACGGATTGCTGTCGGGATTTGTTTCGCAAGGCTCCGGCCAGTATGAAAAATCGATTGAAGAAGGCAATATCGCGCTCGGGATTGATCGGGATTTTGTTTTCGGCTATGTCAATGTTGCCTACGGTCATTTTTTCCTCGGCCGTTGGGCGGAAACTGAGGAAGCCATCCAAAAAGCCTCCGCGTACAAAGACGAATCACCTGAGCTTTTGATCCTTCAGTACTATCTCGCGTTCGTCAACGGCGACCGGGCGGGGATGGATCGCGTGGCGGCTCTGGCTAGAGGCAAGCCGGGAGTGGAAGACTGGATTTTGCATGCGGAGGCTCTAGTCGAGGCTCGTTCCGGTCGGCCGCAAGCGGCCGGCACGATGTCGCGCCGCGCTCGGGACGTGGCTCAACAAACGGGCCAGAGGGAAAGAGCGGTTACATATCAAGCCGCAGAAGCAGTGTGGCAAGCATTTTTCGGGACGCGCCTGCGGCAAGAGCTAGCGCGAGGGCGGCACTCCAGCTTTCCAATGGCCGGGATGTCGAGTACGCCGCTGCTTTTGCACTGGTCCTCGCAGGCGATTTGCCTCGTGCGCAGTCGCTCGCAGACGATTTGGAGAGGCGCTTCCCGGAAGATACTTCAGTCCAGTTCAATTACCTGCCAGCGCTTCGCGCAGTCTTCGCCCTAAACCATAGCGAGCCTGCCAAGGCGATCAAACTGCTGCAAGTCGCCGTTCCTTATGAGTTGGCAGTACCGGCAGTCGACTTCAATGCGTTTTTCGGTGGCCTATATCCGGTGTATGTGCGTGGCCTCGCCTATCTGGCCGCGCACCAGAGCGTCGAAGCCGCGGGGGAATTTCAGAAAATTCTCGATCACCGCGGAATCGTGTTCAGTGATCCCATAGGTGCGCTCGCCCGTCTGCAACTAGGCCGGGCCTACACCATGCAGGGCGATACAGCCAAAGCCAAGGCGGCGTATCAGGACTTCCTCACCCTCTGGAAAGCCGCCGCCACGGCGTTCCCATCCTGAAAGAAGCCAAGGCGGAATACACGAAGCTGTAATAGCCCATTCCCAGGTGGCCCTCGCCCGACTCGCCAACGACGCAGAAATTCTCAACTGACGAAAACAGGCCATTGCGCTCAAAACCCCTCAGCCCAGAACGAAGCTCCACCAAGTTGCACCGTCCAGCCGTCCTCCGTCGTCCCAAATGCTGCGGCATGGGAGGCCGTCGCTATGGGCAAACAGAGAATCAAGCCGAATTACCGTCGCCGAGTGCTGCGGCTGCCGGATCTGGATCATTGTAAAACGGCAGTTCTCAATAGCCTCGGTTCGCCAGCTTCGCGCCGCGTCTACGAGTACGCCATCGACCAGTTCATCGCCTGGTACTGCTCCGAGCCTCGGCTGGCTTTCAACCGCATCGTGGTCGTGCGTTATCGCTTGTATCTGGAATCGCGGCATCTGGCCGCTAACGCCATCAACCAGCAGCTTGCAGCCGTGCGCCGCCTGGCTCACGAGGCCGCCGACTCGGGCTTGCTGAGTCCCGAGTTGGCTGCAGGCATCAGCCGAGTGAAAGGAGTGAAACAACTCGGGTTTCGCTCCGGCAACTGGTTGAGTACAAACAGAGTTCAGAAGTGCTCCAACACGCTTGTGGCGATAGCATGCGCGCCAAGCGAGACTATGCGATGCTGGCCATGCTGTTCGGTTGTGGCTTTCGCAGATCGGAACTGGTCGGTTTGGAGTGGGACGACATCCAGATGCGCCAAGGACACTGGGCGGTTGTGGATCTGATTGGCAAAGGTGGCCACATTCGTTCGGTGCCATTTCCGGACTGGGTCAAAGCCGCTCTCGATCAATGGACTGGAGCCGCCGGGGTTTGTGAGGAAGATTTTTCGAGCGGTCGCCAGACGGGGAAAGGTGTGGGGCAGCGGCCTCTCGCAGAACGTTGTCTGGTACGTGGTCAGAAGCTGCTGTGAGAGAGCAGGCTTGGAGCACATTGCACCGCACGACCTGCGGCGGACCTGCGCGAAGCTGTGCCACGACCGCGGCGGTGAGCTAGAGCAAATTCAGTTCTTGCTGGGGCATGCCTCCGTGCAGACCACGGAACGCTATTGTGTGCACCGGGGCGTTATGTAGAGTCGCTGCAGTAAGTCCTTGCCGGTCAGCAGATTCCTGTTGGAATCACAGCACATAAGCTTTCATGATGCACTCCTCGGCGGCCATCGAGCTGCCACATTCAAAGGAGGTTCGTCATGGAACAAACCCTTTCGGAAAACTTGCAACTGGGTCAACTTGTCGCTAACGCCTTGAGCGAGATCGAGCGGCTGGGCTACAGCAGGAGATCGCGAAATCGGTATCGCGCAATCTGGGAACATCTCATCGAATTTTCCCGCCGTAACGAACTAGAAGACAAATTTTCTGCGGATTTGGCGGCGCGCTTTCTAGATGAGTATGGCGTCAGGGGCGGGCGGTGGATGCGCCGGGCAACGGCTGGCGTCGGCATCTGTTGTTCGGCCTAAAAGTGCTTGCCGATTTTGCGAAAAACGGGCGTATTGAACGAGCGTTCGCGGATATACAGGCCATTCACCTTCACCCCGCTATGCAGAACGCACTTCGAGATTATGAACAGTACTGCACGGATCGACTACACCTTCGAGGGACGAGTCTTCGGCTACGTACTGCAGACCTTACGCTTTTTCTGCATTTTCTCCATTCAACGAAAGCGCGGAAACTGGCGGAAATGCAGACGGTGGATTTATCCGAGTTCATCTCGACTCGGGATCACTTGCAGCCAAAAAGCGTTGCGCGACTAGTATCCGATCTGCGTTGTTTTCTCCGGTTTCTAACCATGCGGGGAATTCTGCAGCAAGACCTCAGTGCCCAGCTGCCGAAAATCCGCGTACGCAAGGACGCCACTATCCCGTCAGTTTGGCATCCCGAACTCGTAGCCGGACTTCTTGGGGCGGTCGATCGTAGTTCTGCGAAAGGCAAACGAGATTACGCCATTCTCTTACTGGCCTGCCGGTTGGGATTGCGTGCCGGGGATATTCGCACGCTGAAACTGGAGGACCTTCATTGGGATGAGTCAATGATAAAAATCACGCAAGCGAAGACGGACGAGCCACTGAGTCTGCCTCTGACGAATGAGGTCGGGGAAGCCCTGATCGATTACTTGAAGTCGGGTCGGCCTCAAACCACGCACCGAGAGGTATTCCTCAAAGTGCGCCCGCCATTTTCCCTTTTACAGAAAACAATCTGTACCACATCGTCACGTATTGGCGCCTCCTGTCGGGGATCATCTTTCGGAGTTCACAAAAACGGGGTATCCATTCTCTTCGCCATACTCTAGCGACTCGGCTCCTGGAGAAAGGCACGCCGTTTACAACGATTGCGGAGATCCTGGGGCATACCAGTTTGGAATCAACACGTATCTACGCAAAAGCGGATGTAGAAGCCTTGCGCAGCGTGGCGTTGGATCCTACGGCGGTGAATCATGGCAACTGATGCATCCGCCCCGTTCCAAAGCGTTCTATCTGCTCTCATTGAAAAATTTCTTCAGGAAAAGCACGCCTGTGGGTACGCGTATGGTGAGTCGATTCGACTCTTGCGGCACCTCGACAGCTTTTTGGTACAGGAAGGATTGACGACCTGTGAGCTACCTGCCTCCATCGCCCGGAAATGGCTGGCCAAGAAAGCGCATGAAGGAGCACGAACCCAAGCGCAACGCATTACGGTTACTCGGCAGTTCTCCAGGTTCTTGTTACGGCTTGGCTATTCCGCATATGTACCCGATTGCACATTAGTTGCTCGAAATGCATCGACTTTCGTGCCCAAAATGCTAAGCGACGAAGAGCTTCAAAAGTTTTTCCAGGCAGTGGACACGCTCCAGCCCACGGCACGTTCGCCTTTACGACATCTCATTATGCCGGAGGTTTTCCGGCTTCTGTATGGATGCGGATTTCGTGTCAGAGAAGTCCTGAAACTGCGCGTTCGAGACGTCGATCTAGACCAAGGCATTATCACTGTCCACCAGGGAAAGTTCCGCAAAGATCGCTTGGTTCCACCCGTCTTGCCTCTCGTGAGCCGCTTGCGAAAGTATGCTGCCCAGTTTCACAATCGCCCGCCCAATGCCATCTTCTTCCCGGGACCCAGTGGAGGCCCATTCAGCTTACGCACGGTTTACACACTTTTTCGTAAACTGCTGCTACAGTGTGGAATCCCTCACGCCGGTCGAGGCAAGGGACCACGGATTCACGACTATCGTCACCTATTTGCCATCCATACCTTACGACGCTGGTATCAAGACGGTGAGGATCTGGATGCCAAACTCCCTCTTCTTGCTACCTACCTCGGGCATCAGAATCTTTCCGGAACACAGCGTTACCTGCATTTAACGGCCGAACTCTTCCCAGAGATTACGGCGCGAGCCGACGCGGCCTTTGGTGATGTCATTCCGCGGAGGATTGAGTCATGAAGCCCACCGACTTCTCGGTTCACCTGACAAACTTTTTGACTCACTATCTGGCCGCGCAGCGAAATCTCAGTCCGAACACCATCAAGGCATACCGGGACGTATTCACTCTTCTCCTGCGCTTCTGCCGTGATGTAAAGGGAGTCGCTCTTGAAAGACTATGTCTCGAACAAATCGATGTTTCGCTGGTAGAAACATTCCTGGACTACTTGGAGAGGGAGAGAAAGTCTTCTCCTCGTACACGAAATCATCGGCTTGCTGCTTTGCATGCTTTCTTCAGGTACGTTCAGGCCGAAGAACCGGCCCATATGCTTCAATGTCAAAAACTCCTTGCCATTCCCCTCCGACGACACGCTCGCTCCACCGTCGCATACCTTTCGAAAGAGGAGCTGGCTGACATCCTGGCGCAGCCAGACCTCCGAACCCCGGATGGTCGAAGGGATGCAGTTTTGTTAAGCGTCCTCTACGACACCGGGGCGCGCGTTCAAGAGCTGATCGATCTTTCAGTTGGCGACGTGCGTTTGGATACACCCGCGCAGCTCCGCCTATTGGGGAAAGGTCGAAAAATGCGAGCGGTGCCTTTGATGGGAAAGACGACCCAGCTTCTACGCGATCACATACGGGAACATCAACTCGATCGCCCCGAACAGTTCGATAAACCTCTTTTCCAGAATGCGCACAATCAACGATTGTCGCGCTCGGGAATCCGTTACATCCTTCAAAAGTATCTCGTCAAAGCACGAAACAAGCGCCCCAGCCTGAACCGGATAGTGAGTCCGCACACGCTCCGACACACAAAGGGAATGCACCTGTTGCAGAGCGGAATCTCGCTTGACATGATCCGCGACTTCCTCGG
>CAVQCF010000001.1:0-10768 GCA_963710885.1 uncultured Acidobacteriaceae bacterium | reverse complement strand
TGATGCACTTCGCCCGGTCCCGTTGGGGTCCGTAGTTTCCACGAGAACCGGTTCTGAGATGCTAGAGAGGGCAATCGAGTCCAACCACAGCGTTCCGGGGACGCCGGGGAGCCTCATTTCACTGGAAACCGCAGAAATAGCTAAAAAGTCACTTCACATATACGGTAAGAACTTAGTAACTGTAGTATAATCAATATGTTACATGATTTCAAGGCCGTTTGTATATTGCTCACATGCCACTCTGTATCCATGCCTGTTGCCGGAAAAACGTAAAGAGTACGGAACCCGAAATGGGTCCTCTTTTCTGAAATTGACCCCCATGCCGGAGGCTCGCCGCCCTCGCCTTCCCAGATGGCCCCGCTTGGCCTCACTCGGGTTTTGAGCGAGGGCTTTGGGAGGGAGACCAAGGACGACTACGATACCGACGAAACGCGCTCCATCGGCGCGACAGGATGTCGCGATTAATGCACTCTAAACGTTTTTCAATAATGGCTCCCGAAGCGAGTCTCGAATCGAGGCAAGTCACCGCACACTGCAAGATTCTTTCGATACGTCCTTGTAGTTCGGTTGCCATGTTCTTCTTGGCATCTTCGAAGCTATTGCCATTAACCTTAATCGATAAGGTTTTGCAGACCCCCTTCCAGCCATCATCTTCAGACCAGAAATCGCAGTCAATGGGAGTGCCAGCAGTGACGCGCAAGTTCACTACGTGAAAAGCCACGGTTCCTCCGCTTGAGTCTTAGCTATGCAGCTCAATCTGAATGTCGTGCAGCCACGATTCTTCTCTCGCAGCCGCTCGGAACAGGGAATGCAGCAGTCGGTTCAATTGTCAGCCCCTTTTGGCGCTTGGGCGTCGCAGCTACCGCAAGCGGCAAAAGCTTGCGCGATAACGACTACCGGAAGCGCGACGAGAAACGAGAATACGGTGATTAAGAATCCCCCGCCACATTAAGTCGTACTCGCCGTCCTTGGAAGCACTCAAGGTTTGTTACTCGCGATTACGAACGAGGAGAAGGTCACAAGAAATCCTGCCATGGTGAGTTCTCCGTCCTGATACTCTAGGACGTAGGTTGCCAGGAAGATCAATCCTCGTTTCATGTCCTTCACAGTTGGGAGTGTGAGCAACACTGCAAACGTTCTCATTGTTGTCCTCGCAGTCCGGTTCCGATGTCATGTTCACAGCCAATCAACGATTTCCTTCCATGTGACGACGATGTGGCTACGGAACGATTGCCTTAGCGCCTTTCTCTTTTAAAAAAGGGCCGCCCGGCGATTCGACACAAAGGCTGCCAAGATCACCGCGGCATATATCTGTCAAGCAAGGGCAAGAGCTGCCACACAAGCTTCATCATGCGCATCTGTGCGGAGTCAGGAGACTCGCCGTCAAGCATTGGGGTCATTAGCCGCACCATCCCGCCGTCGCTGCGGTTCATGCGAATCGAATCGAAGATCAGATAGTACTTTGCCCGCCACTCGCTGGCTACCACGCGGCCATTCGCCTGAAACCAGTAAAGCACCAGCCAACGCTGTCCCGATTTTGAAACCACGTAGCGATCGACGGGCATTGGAGATCCATCCGGACGCGTAAGCTGAATCTCCTCCCGCGAAATCGGAAACCACCCCTCACCCAACAAGCAGTGGTCCGGCGAATGGATGGTATCGCCTGCCTTTTGCGATGGAAGAAACGGGACGTAGAGTGTGATCGGTTGCGGCTGGCTCTCGTTTTCGTAATCGCGCCGGAGATACTCGCCCGGTCCGAGAATGTCAAGGTCCTCTTGGCTGATAGGGATGTCCCTTCCCGTCCAACCACCAATCTGCGATGGCAGGGAGCCCACATGTTTAACATCCTCGCTCGAATGGGCCTGCAGGCCGATCGCTGTAGCCAACATAAGCGCAGTCACAACCCAAGAGCGAAAAGGCCCGACCTTGCCCCGCATTTCACGAGTGGGCTGTTCTTTCAGATATGCAACGTTACGCGTTGCGGCCGGACCGCTTTTCCAGATGAGAGAGATCACGCGGTTCAAAGCGAATAACATCATCAATGCCACCGCGAAGATCAGCACTCCCGCGACGGCATGGGGAACCCCCTCCGCTTCATCTATATACCCGAACTGCAAGAGCAGCCCTGTGGCGAAAACTCGAAAGCTGTTAGCCACCACTACGATTGGCACCGTCAGGCATACCAGCACGACCCGCACCCACGTCCGAGTTTCCATGAGATACCCGTAGATGATGGCCAGCGTGACCAGCGTCAGAAGAGAGCGGATTCCGCTGCATGCTTCCGCGACGTCCAGCTGCCGCCCAGAAGCAAGCGTGAGGATATTGCCTCCCACGAGCACGACGACCCCAACCAGTTCCAGCAGCGCAGCTGACAGCTTTGAGGCGAGCAACTGAAGCGGAAAAGTGACCCGGTTCATGATCAGGGCCGGGATCGGAATCATCAGGATCAGAAACGCCCACGGAAAGAGGACAGCATGAAAGAACTTCCATCCCCGAAACAGAATGATTAGGCCGGCCAGTAGGATCAGCAGCGACACTCGCGGTAAGAAAATGTCGGCCCCTAAGACTCCCAGAACCAGCACAACCATACTCAGGACGACCAGCGGAAGACCGGCCCATGATGGGGCTGGCGCAATTGCCGTCAGCTCCTTGCGGTCTTGCCAGATAACATAAAGAGCAAAAATGGGGACGAAGATACCGTGGGAAAAGTCCTTATCGTTAATCCACTGCAGGAGAAGATGGGCGAGAATCGAGCCGTAAAGCCAACCGATCAGGAGCAGAGCACCAATAAGTTCCGATAGCGCCCGCCGCGAGTTGGATTGTGTACGCTGACCATCCTGATACTCGATGAAATACCCGGCTGCTCTCAACAACCAGTTGCGTGCCATTAGTCAATCTTTCTTCTATCGGGTCACGGTTTGATCTTTACAGTCTCTCTTTGCGATCCGTTGATCATTTCTATCTCATCAAACTTGGGGATCGCTAGCACTGGTTGCGGAATGCGTTTTACTCGACCTCGGGTTGAGGTTGCTGCCGTACCTCCGTACAGGCTTTCATTCCCGACAGGCGAAGGCGTTTCTTTTGTCACGTCGGCCTTGTTACGCAGAATTAGCTGGATGTGGCCCTCCTGTGTAGCCAGCGCTAGCTTTTCTGCGTCTTCCGGCGAAGCAAGCAGCGTCACCACGTGCGCCGGGGCCCCCGTTCCGTGGTCGAGATGCTGGTCAGCTGCTAGTACCCTCACATTTTGCAGAATCGTCACGTTGCGCGGTCCGTTTGAGCCGCTGGAATTGACCGTGGCCAACACGTCGACTCGTGTGTCCGGCGCTACAAAGCCTGCCACACCCGTGACCTCATTCACGTTGACGGCAACGGCACGCATACCCTTCGGAATTAGGGATGACGGGTCTGATCCGCTGCCTTCTGCCGTTACTTTATAGGCCAGAACAAAATCCCCCTTCGCGATGGGCAGGATGACCGCGCGACCAACTGCACGATCCTTGGAGTGGAAAGCGTCTTCCGCCAGATCCTCTGGCGGAAGCTTCACAACCTTCAGATCACCATCCTCGATCTTCGCGCCGACAGGGATGTCGTTGGCAGCTACCAGAAAATCTACAAGATCGTTCGGCGAACCAATTTTCGCTCGCAGTAAGCGATAGACCTTCATGCTGACAAGACTGCCAACGGCCAGAGCCGCAATTCCAATAAACAATAGTCGTCTGCGATTCATTAGTAACTCCTCGTCATGCTTAGCTCGACAGCGACTTCCGATGGCATGGTCACATCCAACTAACGATTTCCTAATCGTTCACGCGATGCCATTTGACGGCAATGTGGATGTTCGTTCTCCTTGTTCCGTTGCAGCAGGTGTTTCAATTGTCAGCCCTCTTGGCGCTGGGTTGTCGCAGCTACCGCAAGCGGCAAAAGCTTGCGCGATTACGATTACTGGAAGCGCGACGAGCAGCGAGAACACTGCGACTAGAAAGCCAAACACAGTGACTGGTGTGTTGCGTTGTGGCCGCTGACCGTCCTGAAATTCAATGAAGAACCCGGCTGCGCTCATCGGCCAGTTGCGTCCCACTAGTCGATCTTCCTCCATCCGCAGTAGGCTAGTGCGCTCCTCAACCACACGCGGAGTCTTGACGTGATCCAAGGGCGTGGGCCTATGCCCTCTGAATTCCGGCTTCGTCTGCGCTTCTCAACTCGGCGAACCGGGATCGTCCAGCTTGGACTGATCGGCGTGGCGCCTGCTGAGTTCGGTTGTTGTCTCTGGCTCTCTACTCGGCGAGAGGAACTGCCGTAGTACGCAACTGAGTCCCGCCGGTGTTGTCGGTGGCGCCTAACCCTCCGGACCCCGAGAGTGATCCCACAGGCGGGACACCTTACCGTTCTTTCGCCAGTTTCTATCGTTGCGCCACACGAGCAGTGAAAACGGAATTGTCGCTCAACTGAGATTTCCGATGCCATGTCACACCTCCGACTGCCCGTTAACTATTCACCGAGTCCTAACAGGTACTGCTCTAACAAGTAGCAGCCGCAGAGCAAGTAGAAGCCCAACAATAAGGTAGCGATAATCCGATTCACGAGAGCTCCGAGGTCTTCAACCTGCAGATTACGGTGAGGTCTTCGCGGCGGAGCTATTTTCCAGTGTTGTCTCTTAAACCGGCGAATACCGAGTTCTTTGGCACAATTGGCACAGGTCACTGTTTTTTCGGTCGCTGTGATGGGGTCACCACAGAAACACAGAAAACGGTATTCGACAGTGATTTCCGATGCTATTGCCGGTTTCATTTGGCTTCGAAGTAAACCGCTTTCCAACGACGAAGCCATCTGTCCGGCAGCGGAGATGCAGCCCAGAGCGACCGCAAACTTGCTGATTTCCGCAGTCACTTCGTCGATGTGAGTGGCCCACTCTTCTGAGAAACGTTCTCGTTGGGCTTTCGGTAAGCGCCTAATTGCGATACGAAGAAGGCGTTGCGTAAACCGAGGCATGAGGGGGGTCAGTACTGCCACAATCACGGCCCCGAATGCCAGTACTAGCGCCATGCCGGCCCTCCAAAAGCCAATCAGATAACCGAATCTTTATCGACTATTCCTGCTGAAGAGAAGAATAAGCACGACCGCCGCCCCCAAGAGGAGAGGTATTAAGACCGCACCGAGGGTGCGCAGCAGGATGATATATTCCCGATCAAGACGAACCATGTCATCGAACTTCACCCGGCTACGCCCGCTGACCTGCCAGAGTCCGGTGATCCCGGGCTTACATGACAAGCGCAGTTTGTGCCCATCTTCATTGGCTTCCAATTCATAAGGCTTTGGAGGCCGGGGCCCGACAAGACTCATCTCTCCCCTAATAACGTTGAGGAACTGGGGAAGTTCATCGAGACTGGTCCTTCGCAAGAAAGCGCCGACGCGAGTGATCCGGGAATCCTTCGTCAGCTTGTAGACGCCTTCCGGGTTCCCGTTCGATGGATGCCTATCGGTTTTCCCCGCGATGAGTCTCTTGGCGTGCTGTTTGTGGACCTCGGCATCATTATTCGTATACATCGAACGGAATTTCAGAAACACAAAGGGATTACCATACTGGCCGACCCGGCGTTGCCGGAAGAATATCGGCCCGTCCGACGTTACTTTGACGGCAATGGCGATGATCAGGAAGACGGGCGAGAAGAAGGCGAGCACCAGGGAACTCGCTACCATATCGAGCGTTCGTTTCAGAATGCCGGATAACTTACTATCGAGAAACCTCCTACTCAGGCGGTAAAATCGACTCGGTTCACGAGATTTCAACAACGAAGCCATCTCTGGAGCAGCGAAGATGTAGCCGAGAGCGACTGCAAACTTGCTGATTTCTCCCGACACTTCGTTGATGTGACTCGCCCACTCTTCTGAAAAACGTTCTCGTTGGGCTTCGGGTAAGCGCTCAATTGCGATACGAAGGAGGCGCTTCGTCAGCCAACGTATCCACACATTCAATTTGGCACCGAGGAGCAGCGTAGCCGCAATTATGGCCCCGAATGCAAGGACTAGCGCTTTTCCCATGCCAGCCCTCCAATCGTTGACGTCACGTCACGGAAGGCTAATTTCGCTTTTCTGGCACCCATTCCCGTGAGTTCGTAAAACCTCCGCCTTGGTCTTCCAAGTTCTTGTGGAGTTTCAGCTTCCCAATGACTTTTCAGCCAGCCAGCTTGCTCCAAGCGGAGGAGAATCGGATAAAGAGTTCCGGACTGAAGTTTCGCGGCACGTCCAATCTCAGCGCCGGACAAGCCGTCGGCGTTATCCGTCATCAACGTTCCGAGGACCTTCAGCGTTTGAGTCGTTATTCGTGGCCCGCTTGTCATCGTAGGCACTCTACATAGGGCACCCGCCTCAGTCAACTAGTTTTTCCGTCGTGGCGATGCCTCGGGCCAAACTGGGGAATTAGGGTTCATCTCCAAGCCGTTCACTGCACAAGCAAGGCGGAAGAACCAGGCGAACGGCTCCTAGAAGGGGATCACACTCCAAGCTCTCCCTGCTGTTCACGTTTGCGCTCCCACTTGCTCACCTCCAATTGGGGCCTATATGGACCGGTTTTTTCACTCTGTTATGCGTCGTCGGGCTCAGGAATAGCCATTGCGCCACCTGAGCGCAGATGCGGTTTAGGCTTCAGCGGACTGTAGACAGGCGCATTGTCGGCGTTGTCGGCGGCGGCGTCGTCGTTGCGGGTCAGTTCCTGCGCCAGCCCGTAGAAACAACGAGCAATTTCGGTGCGACTTTGTTCCATGACGGGCGAACCCCGATCAATGGCCGAAGAGATGGCGAAGTATTGGTTGGGGACGCGCCACAAAACTTTGACTCCGGTGACGTTTTCCGCATCAGACTCGCTGAAACCAGGAACTTTTCGGAAACGGTTGAGGATGAGGCGCAAGCGTTCGCGGTTGCCGGTTTCTCCCAAGTATTGTGCCACGCGAGCGGCACTCCACAGGGAGACTACATCGACGCAGGCAACCAGCAGTACATATTCCGAGAGATCGGCGACGAGGCGACTGGCGGCATCGAGGCGTGAGGAATAGTCCACAACGACGTACTTGTAGTGCCTGACCAACATGTCGAACAACCGGGGAAACTCCCCGGTCGAGGGTTCCACAGCTGCGGGAGCGGTTGCCCCGGCCAGCAGCTGCAGTCCGCTGTTGTGCCGGGTCATGAAACTTTCCAGTAGCGAACTGTCCATGCGGTGAAGATTGCGGATGGCGTCCAAAACGCTGTACACCGGCTTGAGATTCATGTGCAGCGCGGCGTGTCCAAGACGCGCCAGATCGACCAGCGCAGTTTTTCCGTAGGCAGATTGGAGAGCCAGCGCCAGATTAACCGCCACTGTCGTGGCGCCGTTGCCTCCCTTTGCGTTGATGACCGAGAAGACTTTGCCGCGAATCTCCTGCCGTCCCCCACGCTGCGCTGTTATGAGGCGCACGAAGGCTTCCAGTAGGTCAGTAGTGTTGGTGGGGCGTTCGATGAATTCGCGGGCCCCAGCGCGCATGGCATTGACGATGATTTGTGGTTTATTCAAGTTGCCGGTGGCGAAATAGCAGCCTCGGGATCTCCCGGTGCAGGAGTTCAATGGCCCGCAGCGCCACTTGCGGATTGTCGGCGGGGATGTCAACCAGAGTCACATCAGGATTAGCTGTGCGCACTCGCCCCGTGACCGGATCGGAGGCAGCCACCGGAAAGCTTGCGCACGTGTGAACCGTGAGCGCCACACCGGTGCCGTCGACGAGTACCTGCAGCACTGCGCGTTGCTCGTTGTCAGTGGACGCGATAACGACGGATAGCATTTTCCTCAACCCCGTGTACTAACGACTTCATAGCATACGCTCTGCAAAGGCAAGAGTCGTCTAGCAAGCGTCGCTACCCTCCCCAATTAAGACGAAACTGATCCGTGCTGGAATGGCCTTTAGACATTCGTCTCACAACCAATTGCGTGCCGTAAAAGCGTCCGGAATTCCAAGTTCCTGTGACCCCTTACGGGCCCGATACCGAACCCGATGACTGAGCAGAGTCAACACAGGTACGACTATCGCGCTCCCAAAATCAATGCCAGAATGCCCACCACTAAGGCGAGAAGAGCGCCTAGCGCTGAATCTTAAACCGTTCGCGAATGACGTAAGAAAGGTTGTCCAGGATCTCGGCCAGGTTGCCGCCGGTTTCGCGCTGCAGCATCACCGCGGTCACGAAAAATTTCACGTCAACCAGCGGCATGCGTTCGGTCAGATTGAGAAGAGCATCACGGACCGGCATGCCGAATTTCTGTTCTTCATTGAGCTGGCGGAACTCGCCGGAGACAGGTTCGGCGACTTCGTCGGTGATCATCTCGAGCGCGGTCGCGAACGCGTGTCCGGCCCGGACGGCGCGCGCCAGGGTGTCGATCGCTTCCGGGAAAAGTTCCTCGAACTTCTCGAAGCGCTTGTTGCGTCGATACGAAGCATAGGAATATGGCAGCACGAAACCAACCAGCATCGCCACCCATGCGACTTCCACCCGCTTACTCAGGGCATAAGCCAGGAATGCGGCAACCACACCGGCCAAAATCGAAATTCCGAGAAAATTTCCGGCGCGCGTGGCCATTCCCGCCTGTGCCAGCATCCTTTGGATGTCGTTGACGCGCTCGGACCGCCGCAGCAGTTCATCCAAAGCAGGAATCTGGCTGAGTTGTTCATCTCGCAGGAGGGCGAGTTCTTCGTCAGGAGCGAGTTCAGGCGCCTTGCGCTCGTTGGACAGGTGTTCCTTGATCAGCCGGGCGCGCGCGTTGCGCTGGTCGAGAATCGAGCCCATGCCGAACGCCAGAAGCGCGACCACGACGAACACGAGAAGAGCAATCAGACCTGCGGGCATATTCGTCCCTAGACCTCCGTTCTCGACTCGAACAGCGCCGGCCGCAGCCGTGCTCCGGAGGTTGCTAGGCGGTCGGCAAATTGCGGGTGCAGGCCGGTTGCCCGGAATACGCCACGAACCTTGCCGTTCTCATCGATGCCGGTGCGGTCGAAGCTGAATATGTCCTGCATGCTAATAATGTTCTCGTCCATGCCGGTAATCTCAGACACCTGGTGACCTTTCTGCTGCCATCGCTCAGGCGCGAACACTGGACGACGAGCTGATTGGCAGAAGCGATCTGCTGGCGCACTGCTCGCTCCGGAATGTTCAGGTTCGCCATCGCCACCATGATTCCGACGCGTGCCATGGCATCGCGCGGAGTATTGGCGTGAATGGTCGTCATCGAACCTTCGTGGCCCGTGTTCATGGCCTGCAACATGTCGAACGCTTCTTCGCCGCGGACCTCGCCGATGATGATGCGGTCGGGACGCATACGCAGGCTGTTGATCAGCAGTTGCCGCTGCCGCACCGCGCCCTGGCCTTCGATGTTTGGCGGACGCGTCTCAAGCCGCACCACGTTCTCCTGCGCCAGCTGCAATTCGGCGGCATCTTCGATCGTTACCATCCGCTCCGACTGCGGAATGTACCGCGACAGCATGTTCAGCAGCGTCGTTTTACCGGCGCCGGTACCGCCCGAGATCAGGATGTTGAGGCGCCCTTTCACCATGGCCGAGAGCAGTTCGAGCATCGACTCCGTGAGGGTCAGATTCGCGATCATCTGGCTCGCGGTGACCGGTTCATTGACGCGCCTTCCCTTTCTATCCGTCGCTTCGGACGGCCGCTCGCAATCCCTGCCTCGAATTCCTTCCTGCGGTGCTCGGCGCTGTGCCGTGGTGAGACGCACAAAGGCTCCCAGTAGGTCAGTAGTGCTGGTGGGGCTCTCAATGAATTCGCGGGCCCCGGCCCGCATTGCATTCACGATGATCTGGGGCTGAGTCAGATTGCCGATGGCGAAAATTGCACTCTCGGGTATCTCCCGGTGCAGGAGTTCAATGGCTAGCAGTGCCAGTTGCGGATTGTCGGCAGGAATGTCGACCAGGGTCACATCAGGATCGGCGGTGCGGACGCGACGTGTGATCGGATCAGAAGCAGCTACGGGAAAACTTGCACAGGTATGGACCGTGCGCGCCACTCTGGTGCTGTCGACGAGCACCGGCAGCACTGCGCGCTGCTCGTTGTCGGTGGCGATGATAACGACTGAAAGCTCAGGCAGCGCATCTGCTGCGGTCTTCGGCAAAACAGGGTCTCGTCGCCGTGTCCGTGACGCTGTTTCCGGCGTCACGTCGGAAGCGATGAAACGGTGCGCGCGATGTGAACCCGACGGCAGCATGCAGCGCCCTCTTGACCTAACGCTGACATCTAAGACTGTCCGTACTGTTTTGCACTACATAAACTGTTGATTAGTGCTCAAATGTCACGTTGCATAATCGTGGAGACCTGCTTACGAAACGCCCCTGTACGACGGCGGCACCGCGCGGGCGCAGTGAAGATGAAATCTTCTTCGCCTGACAAAGTGCTCGACACAGGGCCGACGTTATTTCCGCCTCCACCAAGACAACACGGTAGAATCGGGAGAACTTGTCGCCATTCTCGGCGTTTTCTGATTCGCTCAATGTTGAGAGTTTTTCCGCAAGCGGTACAGACGACTGCAGGCTTCGATCGCGAAGCGAAAACAGCATGCGCAACAGCCCGCAATTGAATCTTCTCGGTACTCATGAGGACGTTGCCACACGAACAGTAAAGAAGGAAACGTCGCTCGAGTCTTTGCTCGACATCGACGGTTGTTGTCATTTCCGCCTCCAATAACTAGCCGGATGGCTTTGTAGCATACACCTGACTCCAAGCGGAAGAGAATCGGATGAAG